>JBNJKC010000001.1:0-1227636 GCA_051750845.1 Pseudomonadota bacterium
AATTAGGAGCTTACTATCCCACCGGATGCAATAGCATCAGGCTATTAAAAGGGGGATGAATTGTCTGGTTATAATGGAAGGAGCCGTGAAGGCTGACAGGGGATAAAGGTTGTTTAACCTGCTTTTGAGCGCAAGACTTAACTTTAGTTTTCTATAGTATATATCAAGTCACCACCCTGACCTTCTGTACTAGAGGTAGATTCGAAAAGTAGACGTTCAGATAGTGTGTAGCGCAATATAAAAGTAGATGTGGGCTCCAGCAAACCTATTCCGTACTTGATATATAATTGAGGTGATAAGTATTTACCAATATACAAGGACGTATCATTTACATCGCTGGTTTCTGAGTCCAACGACACTTCATCTAAATCAAAAGTACTTTTAAGCCCTTCAGTCAGAAATTCGGTGCTACGCCCCCCGACTAACAGCGCGGCTTGTAACTCAAGGTTATTTACATCCCCTTGAGTTCCTGGTGGCTTACCGAATAATAGATAAGAAAGAATTGTGCTATCGGGAAGTGGTGGCGTTGAAAATAAGCTGAGCTCAGGTTGTTCTATAGTCCCGGTTACTCGCGCTCCGATAGCTTCAGGAGGCCGCTGTGAAGTACCGTTACCTTTTATATTGCGGGTTACCCGGAGGTTTAAAGATGGTGTATCTAAAGGCCCGCCGTTAAATAAGAGGTCACCGCGTTCTATAGCCAGCTTTTGTCCGTAAATTTCGTAATCTCCCGAAACAACGCCAATAGTTCCATTTCCGGTAGCGGCAGAGTTTGGTTGTTGGGTAATTCGTAGCTGTCCTTGTAGGTTCCCGGAGAACCCCATAGCCTCAACGCGTACACTCTTACCTAAACTCACAGTGATATCTGCTTTAGTTCTGAATAAAGACTCTTCTTTCTTCTCGTTCTTTATATTGACGTCAGCAGACTCTGTAACGGCTTGGTTTAACTCGACTGGGGTAATACGTGCTTTAGGAACGTTTAAGTCCCCAGTAAGAGTTACAAGGTCTTTTTGCAGCTCAATGCTGACATCTGGCGATGCCGAGAGTAAGAGATCCGGCGTGTCTAAAATTAATAAGTCTTCGCCTTTTATCGTTAGCAGGCCAACTCGTTTAAGGACATTAAATTGACCTTTAATATCAACGTCCCCTTGACCTACCGCTCCCTTAGCGCTGACAGTAAACTGGCCAACGTCCGCATCGGCGGTAAGCTCAGCTTCTAAATTCGTTATCAAAGTGCCGCTGGTGAGTAGAACAATTCTGTTTGCAGATAAACTCATGTTTCCTGACGCGGTTGGATCATTAAGTTTACCCGCTATAGTCAGTTCGGCTTTAGTACTTCCGTCACCTATATTGATCTGTGGCGCAAATAGATTTAACAACCCCAGGCTTTTTGAGTTCAGTAACACTTTTCCCGATATTGGACTATTGGCATTTAGCTGCTCAATATTCAGTTCTCCAGACAGAGCAAAGTCCAATTCGTTGGCTTCTGCAATCAATGAAATATCGATATCTTCATCAACGCCGTTTTCCGCCGTTAGCGCCAGCCGATTTAATGTTATTATTTCTTCACCTGCTTGTACTTTAGAATTATCTGCGTTGACGAATCCCTCGAATCTTTCCATTTTCATAGTCTGATTGTTAAATGCACCATTAATGTCTAAAGAGAGCTCGCCACTCAAGGTGTAAGGAGTGTCAGGTAAGGCAAGTGCCTGGAGCAAACTCAAGGGCACTTGGCTGGCATCTGCAGTAAAGTTTATTGAATCTTTTTGTTGCTTTAGTTGAGCACATAGAGGATTACGTAGCCCTTTATAGCTTAGGCAAATCGGAGTTACGTCAAAAGTTTTTTCTTGATAATCAAAGGAGCCGGCTACTGACTGGTTCAGAGTAATCGCATTATAGTCAGGTAGTTCCAGATTAAACTCAGCAATATCAAAATCAAATCGTGATTGATTTAATTGACCATTGATACTCCCTTCCGCTACCACTTTACCTTTGATACCGGATAGCGTTCTTAAGTCCTCGGAGCTTAGTTTCCAGTTTAAGTCGTTACCAGGACTGAGTGCCCCATTGGCTAATAACGAGTGTGGGCCCCACTTGGCTTCTAGCCGGTCGACAAATAAATAGGGATCTAATAGGCGAAGCCTGACTTTTGCGTCTACTGTCTGCTGTTGAAAACTACCTGCAAGGTTAGCGTTCAGTGAAAGATTATCTTTCCAATCAATGACCGCGTTGCCATTGATTTGCTCGTCGTTTTGAGAGATTTGCCACTGAGTCAGCTTTAAACTTTCGGGAGTGAGCTCGGCTTCTGTTGTAAGATTTAAGTCATTTTCTAGTAAGCCCGAAAGCACACTATCCAAATGGATAGCCAAATCATCTATTGTGCCCTGCGCTTTTAATTTACCGTTTCGGCTAGTCAGTTGACTGGGTTCATAAGTAATCTCATCCCAGGTTGCCGATGCATTTATTACCGGATTACCTTTAAGTGATGAAACCTCTCCCTGAAGAGTCAATGCCCCTTCAATGTCTCCTTGGGGGTTAATATTAAGAGCGCTCAGCGTGAGCACGTTGTTCTTATAGTCCAGATTGCCATCGATATCAGCTTGTTGTTTGTTAACCGTGACGGAAATCGCAGGTTCCAGCTCGATATGTTTCATACCGCCTTTTCCCTGAAGTGTTCCGTTGAAACTCAGGTCGAGTTTATCTGTGCCGAGACTCGCCAACCACGGCGTTAGGTTATTTTCTTGCCATTGACTCGTAAGTCGCCACTTAAGGTCATTAATTGGGTCTTGTAACTCAGCCGAGATCTCGCCGGTAAGGCCTTCTGAGAGTTCGCTGATTGTCGATAGCTCATGAACGCTCCCGGCTATACGACTTTTGATTTTTAGTACAGGGTAGTCAGGCGAGTGCAGGTGTGTACTGTTCTTAAGGCTGCTATCAAACGGGTAAGAAAGCTTTGTTTTGCCGCTAAGTTTTGTTGTCAGGTATTGATGCTTGAGCTGCAACTCCCGAATGTTTAGCAGAGCTTTTGTATCGAGCCTAACTGACGCATTAATATCTAGCGCCTGCGCCGGAGTGTCTAAAATAAAAAATTGTGTTTTTTCAATGGATAACTTGAGCAAATTCAGGTCTATAGGGAGTTCAATTGAAACGTCTTCAATAGAAGCTTCAGAGGCGTCAGGCTGCTCCTGTGCTGCTGCTCTTAGTCTTATCTCACCACCGCTACTTCTAACGCTGTTTACTTTCAGTACACCTGATAATAGAGCAAAAGGTTCCCAGGTTACTTTGAGCCGTTCTGGTGCATAAGAAAAAGTACCGGCTTCTAATTTAAAGTCGCTAAATTCAAACTCATTTAAAAGGCTTCCGTTAAACTTGCTATAACTGAACTCAACGGGGGCATACTTCTGCGCCTGGGTTAATACCCATCGACTGCCGCTTTCGCTGGCGACCAGACTAAGAGCTACAATAGGAATGAGCGGAACCAGAGTCAGGGTAATCCCTGCTAACCAGCGATATACCCTCATAGATCGGGGCCCAGTGTAAAGTGCAAGCGCCACGGCTTACCTGGCTCATCTATCGCATGTGCCAAGTCAAGACGGACTGAGCCAATGGGCGATATCCAGCGAACACCGAAGCCGACACTTTGTTTAAGTTTTTCATTAGGTTCAATCATGGCATTACCTATATCGGTGAAGAGTGCAACACGCCAGTTATCCTTGAATCGGTAATCGATTTCTGCGCTGGCAACTGCTAGGTAACGGCCACCGATAATGGTTCCCGTATCATCTTCCGGCCCCAGTTGTTCATAGGCGTAGCCACGTACACTATTGTCACCACCAGCAAAGAAACGTAATGAAGGCGGTAGCTGATCAAAGTCTTCAATATAAGTTGCTCCGGCCTCTGCCCGGGCAAGAAAGCGTACTCTGTCAGTTAAAGGGACAACAGCTTTAAAACCAAGTTCCAGACTTACCAGGTCTGCATCGGATAACAGAGCCTCATTGGCGGCTTTTAAAGACACATCAAACCGAAAGCCTTTATCAATGTTTAAGCGACCATCAGCGGTCATATAGTTCCAGCTTGCCTGAGGAATAAGGAACTGGCTGGTTCCTGAGCTTTCACCAATTTCGAAGTCGTCGCGCTGCCAGTGCAGTCCATATTCACGGCGCCATTTATTCATCGCCACGATACTCGAAGCTCCCAGACGATAGAGTCGGTTGTTCTGTCCTTCGTTGTCTTTATCAGAGGCTTCTGCTCGTATTTGGTAATAATCGGACTGTGGCTTCTTACCGGGAATAATGTAATTAGCGCCGACAGTGCTTTCGACTTCAGAAAATTGCGTCATCCCGCGCAGTTGGTGACCTTCCGTATTTACCCATCGGCGGTTAATACTGGCTCTCACACGGGCTCCGGTATCGGTGCCGTAGCCGACACCATATTGATATTGGTTTCTAAAATTTGGTTCAGAACTTACAGTAATAGGCACAATGTGTTGCTTAGAGTTATTCCACTGTGGACTGACTTGCACCGTTGAGAAGTATCCGCTATCACCCAGAGCTATTTGTAATTGACTGAGCTCTTGAGTGTTGTAGCCTTCCCCTTGCTCAAAGGGAACGTAGCGCTGTAGCAACTTGTCATCCAGGATGTCTTGTTCAAAGGTAATTTGCCCATACCTGTAACGTTTCCCGGAATCAAATACGACATCAATTTCAGCTGTATTCTTTTCAACATCTATTTCAACGTTGTGCTCTAAAAAGCGGGCATCGTGATAGCCGCGTTGACTGGCTAAGGACAAAAGGCGCGATTTGATCCTTTCGTAGTCGCTGTGAATAAAGCGCTGTTGCTCCTTTAGGTTGCTACTTTCAATAACTTTTTTAAAAACTTTGTCTTCTGTTGCGTCACCTTGTACTTTCCACGAGTTTCTCGAGATTCGAACCGGTTCGTTTAAGTTTACCTGGTACGATGCTGACCAGCCGTAATCGACAGTTTCTAGTTGAGCATTCACTTCAACCTGATAATATCCGTAGGGACGCAGTGCTTTTTTGATGTCTTTAGGTGCTTGTCGGTGCAGATAACGGACTCGATAAGCGGCGTAACTTTTATTTTCGTCCAGACGGGCTATTTGCAACAGTGCCATAACGTTGTTGTACTCGTCGCCTTCAACACCAGAAACCTCAACTTCTACCGAAGCATGAGCAAAGGTGCTGAAAAGTAACGCACAAACAAAGAGAATACGTCGAAAGTAAGACATTGAAGTGTTATACCTGATAAAACGTTTCAACATAATGGCATGCTTTAAGATTTTATGTAAATCATAGGGTTCAACCTGGAGATACTATGGCGATAGAAATTACGACAGCAGAGAAACGATTGCTACAAAGAGTCAGTATTCCTCCGCGTCCTCAAACTCTGTTAACTGTCAGTAGTGAAGCCAAAAAAGATGAACCCGATGTTGGTGTTATTGCTGAATCCATTTCCGCCGATATGAGTATAGCAGCAGCTGTCTTGCAGGTGGTTAATTCTGCTGCTTATCGTCGGGCTAAAGAGGTCGACTCTATTCAGCAGGCTGTTATGACGCTCGGGTTCCGTCGGGTATTTCCTATTGTTCGGGCTGTTGCGTTAAAGTCAGCGTTAACGTCCGACTACGATCTTAACGAATTTTGGCGGTATAACGAGTGGGTTGCCAGTGCCTGTGTTTTGGTCGCAGAGTCTATAGGACGCCCCGAATTAAGAGACCATGCGTATATGCTTGGGTTATTTCAAAGCTCCGGCATACCGGTAATGTTGGCTGAATTTGATGATTATGCCGATTTGCTTAACGCCTCAGCCAGCACTCCCTGGCCCAAGGTGCAGATAAAAGAACAGGAGTTATTTCAGACAACACATACCACTATAGGCGCCTTGTTGGCTCAGCATTGGAAGTTGCCCAAAATCGTTGTCGAAGTGATTTACTACTTGTTTGAAGACAGTTCTATTTTTACTCATTCCAGTGAGTTGGATAACCTGACGCTGGATCTTCTGGGTATACTTAAAATTGCACGTTACGCGGTGGATATGAGAACTCGCAGTCTGGCGGGAGAAGAAGAGTGGGAGCAAGTTCAGGATGGCGTGCTGGAGCATTTTCAAATTGATGAGTTTAAGGTAGAAGAAATATTACAGATTGTTCATGAAGAGCTCTTTGACGCAGAAGCTTAGTCAGAATTGTTTAATTAATCTGCAAACGATAAGGACACTTGCAAATATCGCTTGTTTGAATGCTCGGTGTCGGTATAATTCTTCGCTCAAGTGTTAGGGGCGTAGTTCCAATTGGTAGAACAGCGGTCTCCAAAACCGACGGTTGGGGGTTCGAATCCCTCCGCCCCTGCCAGTTTCTGACTGGCTATCCTTCCCAAGCTTGAGTAAACTGCACTTATCTGTTTTCAACGGTAATCGTTATGCTTCCTGAATGGACCTGCCAACAACGTACTGCTTTGCAATTTATGGGTATTCCCGTATGGCAAACGAAAAGTGCGACAGCACCTGTATTTTACTACCGACTGGGCCCGCTTTACTTGCAGGGAGCTGTTGAGTTACCAGTTTCCCTTCCCGGCTGGATTAACGACCTTAGCTTGTATTTTGAGCAACGTCCGGTTGCCGTAAAAGCACCAGTCCAAACGCCAGGCCTGTGTTTTAATTACACCGACTGGCTGGCTAAGCCCCTTTCTACTGAGCAGAAAAAGACGCTTTGGCTGCAGCTTCAAAATGAAGAACTTGAGTACTGAGGGCACTAGAATTGAAGATTTTGAACCCGGTAAACCCGAGTTTGAGGTCGAAAACAAAGCACATAGCCACCCCTGGTCATGGACGGTATTCAGCCAAAGTGTTGGCGAGCAGTATCGTTGCAGGCGATTAACGCAAGGTTCACAAGTTATAGGCTTTACTATCTGCCAGCAAGTTGCAGATGAATTGACTTTGCACAACATTGCGGTCGATCCCGCTTTTCAGGGGCGGGGCTATGGTAACAAACTCATGCAGGACTTATTAGACTACGCCTATGACCATCAATATGTTGTTCTTCTGGAGGTTCGTGCGTCGAATTCAGCGGCTATTTGCTTATATGAACACAACGGATTTGATACGGTAGGTCGCAGGTTAAACTATTATCCATTGGATTGCGGCAGAGAAGATGCTTTAGTTATGCGCTGGAGCCGTCAACAAGACTAACGGAGTAATTATGCCATCAACGCAACAAGTGCGGGCGTTACAAGCCTTGTCCTTCATGGACTTAACAACATTGAATAATGACGACAACCGAAAGGTCATTGAAGATTTATGCTCACGTGCATCTATCAATGAAAAAAGCGTCGCTGCAGTTTGTGTTTTTCCGGAGTGGGTTGCTTTAGCTAAACAGCTTTTAGAAGAGCAGGGACTTAGCACTAAGGTTGCTACCGTAACAAATTTTCCTGATGGCAGCAGTGACGTTGAGCGGGCAGCTGCTGAGACGGAGCGCGCAATTGCTGCAGGTGCCGACGAAGTGGACGTTGTCCTGCCTTACAAAGCGTTATTAGATGGTGATGAAAGTACGCCAGCCGAGCTGGTACGAGAATGTAAGGATATTTGCGGTGACTCAGTACAACTAAAAGTCATTATCGAATCTGGTGAACTGGAGCAGCACGATAAAATCGTTCTTGCTAGTGAGCTTGCAATTGCAAATGGCGCGGACTTTATTAAAACTTCAACTGGCAAAGTTTCAGTGAATGCGACCTTAAAAGCAGCTGAAGCTATGTTAGGAGTAATAAAAGCCAGTCAAACGGACTGCGGGTTTAAAGCTGCGGGTGGTATTCGTACAGTCGACGACGCCGTTCAGTATATTGAATTGGCTGAGCAGTTAATGGGCGAAGACTGGGTCACTGCGAGTCATTTCCGTATTGGTGCCAGTAGCCTGCTGCAGGACATTCAGAAGATTCTGGTTAAGGCTTAACTGATGTTTTTGCCACAGGAGGTCATCCGCAAAAAGCGAGACGGTATCGTCTTGTCTGAGGTTGATATTCAGGAATTTGTTAATGGCATTTGTGACGAATCGGTCAGTGAAGGGCAAATAGCCGCTCTTGCTATGGCGGTTTACTTTCAGGGAATGTCAGCAGAGGAAAAGAAAGCCCTGACGGTTGCGATGCGTGACTCAGGGGACGTTCTTGACTGGCGACAGCAGGATTTGAATGGCCCTTTACTGGATAAACATTCTACGGGTGGTGTGGGCGATGTGGTTAGCTTAATGTTGGGCCCTATCGTTGCTGCCTGCGGTGGTTACGTCCCGATGATCTCCGGCCGGGGGTTGGGGCACACCGGCGGTACACTCGATAAGTTTGATTCTATCCCAGGATATCAGACGGCTCCCGATAACCAGTTGTTTCGGGATACCGTTAAAAATGCGGGTGTCGCAATTATCGGTCAGACGGGCCGTTTAGCCCCTGCAGACAGTCGTTTTTACGCAACGCGAGATATCAGTGCGACGGTAGAGTCAATTCCTCTGATAACGGCCTCGATTCTGGCAAAAAAGCTTGCTGAAGGGGTGGACGGTCTAGTCATGGACGTTAAGTCCGGTAACGGCGCTTTTATGCCGAGCTTTGAGAAGTCAAAAGAACTGGCGCATAGCCTGGTTACTGTTGGTTGTGAGTTAGGGGTTGAGACCACCGCGCTAATAACGGATATGAATGAAGCCTTAGGCTCAGCTGCCGGTAACGCCGTTGAAGTTCAGTTAGCTGTAGATTATTTAAGTGGAAAGCGCCGAGACTTACGTTTGCACGAGGTAACCAAAGCCTTGTCTGCTGAGCTTTTAGTTTCAGGGAAGTTGGCGGGCAATACTGAACAAGCGGAAGCTATGGTAGAGAAAGTACTGAGCGACGGCAGTGCAGCTGAAAGCTTCGCGAAAATGGTTAAGTCACTGGGTGGTCCCGGTGACTTTTTTGAAAAAAGTCATGAATACCTGCCGCAGGCAAAAATCGTCAAGCCTCTTATCGCCCCCGTTGAATACAGCGGACATTATATTGTTGGAGTTGATACCCGTGAGCTTGGAATGGCGGTAGTGTGCTTGGGGGGAGGGCGCCGCAAAGCAGATGATATACTGGACTTAAGTGTTGGTGTTACCGATATCCTTGGTATTGGCTCAAAAGTTGATTCAGATACGGAGCTGGCAACATTGCATGCAAGTTGTGAGTCTGACTGGAATGAGGCTGCTGAGCGGATATTAAAAGCGATAACCTTTAGTACTCAAAAGCCACCCACTACTGGTGTTATCTATCAAAGAATAGCGGGAAATTAAGCATGAGCAGAGCCATTGTTGTGGTATTAGACTCTTTTGGTATTGGCTGCGCTCCGGATGCTGACAAGTTTGGCGACGCCGGAGCTGATACCTTTGGTCATATCGCGGAGTATAGGTACAAACGGGGCAAGCCTATGCACTTGCCGAACCTAACTCGTCTGGGGCTATTTGAAGCGCACAAAGAGGCTACGGGCTCCTATGCCAAAGGCCTCGAGCCCTCAGTTCTAAGCGGTGCCTATGCCTGTGCTGCAGAGATTTCATCGGGAAAAGATACGCCCTCAGGTCACTGGGAATTGATGGGCGTTCCTGTGCACTTCGACTGGGGCTACTTTGAGAGTAAAGAAAACAGCTTCCCGGCGGAACTATTAGCTCAGATAACTGAAGCTTGTGAACTAAAAGGCATACTTGGCAACTGTCATGCGTCCGGTACAGAAATTATTAAGCAGTTAGGCGAGCAACACATTCGTACCGGCTGGCCAATTTTTTATACTTCTGCCGATTCAGTTTTTCAAATTGCGGCTCACGAAGAGCACTTTGGTCTTAAGCGTTTATATCAGGTTTGTGAAGAAGTACGAGAGCTCCTGGAGCCCTATAATATTGGTCGGGTTATTGCTCGGCCCTTTATCGGTGAAAATGCCGATACTTTTGAGCGGACCGCAAATCGCAAAGACTACTCGGTTTTACCGCCTAAACCGACGGTACTGGATAAGTTGCAGGAAAACGGCGGAGAAGTTGTCGCTATTGGAAAAATAGCGGATATTTTCGCAGGGCAGGGTGTTACTCAGTCAATAAAGGCATCCGGTCTGGAAGGTCTGTTAACCGCAACATTAGATGCTATGAAAACGGCTCCGGACAACTCACTCATTTTTACGAATCTTGTTGATTTTGATACTTTGTACGGTCATCGGCGTAACATTGAAGGGTATGCAAATGAGCTTGAAGCCTTTGATAAATGGCTGCCAGTAATTGAGTCTGCGATGAAGCCTGACGATATTCTGGTGTTAACGGCTGATCATGGTTGTGATCCCACATGGGAAGGTACAGACCATACTCGCGAGTACATTCCTCTGTTGTTGTCTGGTAACCATGTATCCGCAGGCAGTAGGGGCCAACGACAAAGCTTTGCCGACTTAGGTCAGACACTGTGCCACTTATTTGATTTACCGCCCATGGAAGAGGGGCAGGCTATAAAGTTGTAGAGGGCTATCCTTCTGGCCTAAATACGATAGCTACCATTTTATAACCATCCTTGGTTTGTGTATCGGCATTAGATCAGCGAAAATAAGCCGCATAAACCATTTTAACCACAAAGAGTGTCATTGATGTCGGAATCCAGCTTGCAGAATGAAGTCGCGAAACGTCGTACCTTTGCCATTATCTCTCACCCGGATGCTGGTAAAACAACGATCACTGAGAAGGTGTTGCTGCATGGTCATCAGATTCAGAAGGCCGGTACAATTAAAGGGAAGAAATCGGGTCAGCATGCAAAATCAGACTGGATGCAGATGGAGCAGGAGCGTGGCATATCGGTAACGACCTCAGTCATGCAGTTTCCATACAACGACGCTTTGGTGAACTTACTCGACACGCCGGGACACGAGGACTTTTCTGAAGATACTTACCGTACACTAACGGCGGTTGACTCCTGCCTCATGGTTATTGATGGTGCCAAAGGGGTCGAGGACCGGACGATCAAGTTGATGGAAGTTACTCGCTTACGCGACACACCAATTATTACTTTCATGAACAAGCTTGACCGTGACATTCGTGATCCTCTCGAGTTGCTGGATGAAGTTGAAGACGTACTAAAAATTATGTGCGCACCAATTACCTGGCCAATAGGTTCCGGTAAGAACTTTAAAGGTGTTTATCATTTACTTAAAGATGAAACCATATTGTACAAAACAGGCCAGGGACACAGAATACAAGAAGAGACTATTATAAAAGGTCTGGATAACCCTGAGCTGGATGAAAAAATAGGTGCATGGGCGGAGGAGCTGCGTGAGCAAATTGAACTGGTAAATGGCGCTTCTAATCCTTTTGATAAAGAACTGTTTCTTGCCGGTGAGTTGACCCCGGTATTCTTTGGTACGGCATTAGGTAATTTCGGTGTTGATCATATGCTGGACGGTCTGGTCGACTGGGCTCCAAAACCTCAGCCCCGGGAGACTGATCAACAAGAGACTATCAGTGCAGATAACAAAGACTTCTCCGGATTTATTTTTAAAATTCAGGCGAATATGGATCCGCGCCATCGGGACCGTGTCGCTTTCTTACGGATTGTTTCAGGCAAATATGAGAAGGGGATGAAAATGAGGCAGGTACGTACGGGTAAAGATGTGCGTATTAGCGATGCTTTAACCTTCTTAGCCGGTGACCGTTCGCATGTGGAAGAGGCTTATCCAGGTGACATTATCGGCTTGCATAACCATGGCACCATCCAGATTGGCGATACATTTACTGCAGGTGAAGATTTTAAATTTAGTGGCATTCCTAACTTTGCACCTGAACTTTTCCGGCGCATTCGCTTAAAAGATCCTCTAAAGCAGAAACAGCTTCTGAAAGGTTTGGTGCAGTTATCCGAAGAGGGTGCGGTGCAGGTGTTTCGTCCACTTATCAGCAATGACTTGATAGTCGGGGCTGTTGGAGTTCTGCAGTTTGATGTTGTCGTGCATCGTTTGAGAACAGAGTACAAAGTGGATGCCATGTATGAAAACATCAATGTTGCCACAGCGCGCTGGGTAAGCAGTAAAGATGAGAAAAAGCTCGACGAATTTCGTCGTAAAGCTGAGTCTAACCTGGCATTAGACGGTGGGGATAATCTGACTTACATTGCACCCACTATGGTGAACTTGAGCTTAGCGGAAGAGCGTTACCCCGATATTGAATTTACTCACACACGTGAACATTAAGGTTTATGAGTCAGCTTTACGATACGCATTGTCACCTCGACTTTCAGGCATTTGATAACGACCGGGAGCAGGTTCTGGAGAATGCTAAAGAGGTAAATGTAGAGCGTTTCATGGTGCCGGGTGTCAGTGCTGAGCAGTGGCCCCGGTTGCAGCAGTTGGCTGAGCAGTTTTCTAGCTGGCGCTTTGCGTTAGGCTTACACCCTTGGTTTATAGAGAAGCATAGTCTGAATCAAATTGATGAGTTGGAACAGGCGCTGGATAAGCCAAAAGAACGCTTGCTGGCAGTAGGTGAAATAGGGCTGGATGCCACCTGTGAAAACTCAGAACTCCAGCGTAAACTTTTCATTGAACAGTTGAAGCTGGCCCGGCGGTACCGTCTTCCAGCTATTATTCATCACCGCAAAACCCTGGAGACAACGCATCCGCTGGTGAAGCAGCACGGCCCGGAGTCTGGTGTCATACACGCCTTTAGTGGCAGTTATGAGCAGGCAATGAAATTTGTCGATTGCGGTTATAAACTGGGCGTTGGCGGAGTAATAACTTACACTCGGGCGAAAAAAACGCGTGAAGCGATAGCAAAAGTCCCTGAATCTGCGTTAGTGCTTGAAACAGATTCGCCGGATATGCCCGTTTGTGGTTATCAGGGCCAGCGTAATGAGCCGGCCAGGATTGCAAAGGTTCTGGATGTTTTAGCCGACCTTAGAGACATGAGTAAAGAGTCACTTAGTGAATCTTTATGGCAAAACAGTTGCGCGCTTTTTAATGATGATCCGTCAGCCAGTAGCGGTCACGTATCCGGTTAAAACCAAGCATAATAAATACGCCTGCCAACATAGCCAACAGCAGAAGTAGTTTTCCTTGTTGCATCAGCCCATTGTGAGCCGTCTGGCTTTTCTTAAGCAAAAGGTTTTTATCGAAAACCACTTGTAAGTAACCACTTACGTTTTCTTCAAGGCTTATTTCCTCTACGAGAACCCAGGGCTCTGATGCATCATCGGTTGTCGGCCAGTCAATCATCGATGCGCTGACGCCACTATGAACTAATAACTCACCAAAACGGTTACGGATTGTGGCTGCCATTACCTGCGGATTGTTGGCGATATGATCGGTTAATGCGGTTAAACGTTCGGTGTTTTGGTGCTCAAGCCAGTAATGCGCTTCGTGCTCAGCCTGCTCAATCATTAATTGAGTAACAGACTGAGTTTGAGAGAACAGTTGCTGTTGAGACTGGACACTGGCAATATTCCAAACATTAATAATGATCAGCAACAAGCCACCAGCAGCAGCCAGACGAAGCGCTCGCTTAAACATAATACGAGCAATCGCTTTGGTTTTGTTGTTAAGCAAGGTACTTTTCAATCGGTGCCATTGCTTAAATTCTGTTAGTTGCATGGGCCCAGCTCAGGAGTTTTCCGTTCAATGAAACACAGTTCCGGTTTAATCGTCTTCGACATGGATTCTACCTTAATTGGTATTGAGTGTATCGATGAAATTGCGCGATTAAATGACCGTTATACTAAAGTCTCAGCAATAACGGAAGCCGCTATGCGGGGTGAAATTGATTTTAGTGAGAGCCTTAAGCTACGTGTTGCTTGTTTATCGGGAGTTAAAGAAAGTGACTTAGAAAGCCTGTTTAATCCAATACCATTTAACCCCGGCGCATCTGAATTACTGCTTTTGTTACAAAATAGAGGCTGGAAAACCGCCTTAGTTTCCGGTGGCTTCACATGGTTTGCTGATAAAGTGCAAAAGGCACTCAAACTGGATGCTGTACTGGCGAACCGGCTTGAAGTCGTTAATGGTTGTTTATCGGGGAAAGTTCTGGGGAGTATTGTTGATGCAAAGATGAAAGCACAACAGCTGGAAATACTTGCTGACAAGTGGAATATTCCACGTGAAAGAACGGTAGCCGTCGGTGATGGCGCTAACGATGGCCTTATGCTTGAAACTGCAGCAGTTGGTATCGCTTATAATGCAAAACCTGCTTTGCAGGCTGTTGCGGATTACTCTATAAACTCAAATGATTTACTTGAGATCATTCCTTGTCTGCAGCACTCAAAACTTATTGAGCCAAGTGTTTAGCCGTTCTTTTTGCTCTTCAATAGTATTGGTATCAGGCAGGGCAAACTCCAGTAAGCTCTCAGTAACATCAACGGTATCGGCAATGGCATAGACTTGCCACAAATCTTCTTCTATTTCCTGTGCTCGGTAGGCCGCGTACCGGCTAATGTAGTTAAGCTCGGCCTGAATAAATTGAGTATCAGGTTTTCCGGTTCTTGATAACGTAACCGTAACCGCGCGGAAGATAGAATTAGGTAGGCATTGCTCTATAAAAGACTCAATGGCGTGATTGTCATTACTTTCCAGCCACTGAGTTTGAACAATATCTTCACCACTTTGGCGGTAAAGGCGTAACAACAGTAACAATGTGACCGGCTCCGATGTGCGATCCATATCCTCAAGCTTTGGCAGTAGCTTTTCCGTTACTGAAGACCCCCGCATTAACGGTTGCAAGTTTAGAGCACTCTGTTGGCTTCCCGGAAATTTAGACAACAGCCTGACCCAGTCAGACGGCCAGTTAGATAAACCAGCACGACGTACTGATGTTTTTCGTTTTTTATTTCTATAGAAAAAAATGGGAAGCGAGCCGGGTGCGTCACAATACAAGTTACGAAGACAAAGTTCCAGGCCGTTTATCGAGGTGTTCTCAACCTGCAGTTTTAATAAGTCTCTTTGCTCCCGAATTAAAAAACGGATGAACTCAGAACCCATATGCTGTTCATGGTCGCCTTCTATCTTTAATCGTAATGTTGTACGGTCGTCATCAACTGAAGCAATGGTATAAGGCAAGTGCTCAAGCTTTGCTTTTTTATAAAGCTTTTTAAAGCCAGTCATCGATATTTCGACATTATCGCCTTTCTCAACAGCAACCGGGGTATCAATCTGAACCTGTAAGCCACTAACGGAAAGGTCAATGATCATGCCGTCCCGGACATACTTCCCAACCCTGACGCGGCAACGACTGCGGTAGCTAAAACGTTTCTCACTGCGTAAATTGATAAACTCCAGTCGTGCTTCTTTGGTCCGAATTGGTACCGCAGGGGGGTGGGCAAAAGCCTTCAGAGATGAAAGTTGGTTTTTGTCCAGTTCGGTATCGAAAAAGCCATTTAAACTGTCGGTAATATCGTTAACGACCCCCATGTACCGTAATGGAGAAATTGCTCTTTTAACCTGAGCGGTCGGCGGGTTTAACCGGAACGGGACGTTAATGTTTTGTGGAACGCTTTGAGGCTGCCAGGCCTGATTCAGGTCAACGCGGCGCAAATCAATTTGGTAAACTCGCCACGAGGCTTTCTGACTTCCAAATGCAACGTAGGTTTCCCATAAACCAGTTTTTTGAAGCTCTTCAACCGTTGCTGAGTAGTTGTATATTTTTCCTCGCGCGGTAATTGAAAAGGTCAGAACCAGTAATCTCGAACTTTTTTTATCGAGTAAGTCCTGCAGTAACCAGCGGCTACGACGAACATTAAAGATTGAACCGAAACTGATTTGGTTCAGTTCGTTTATCCAGTTATTTAAGATGAAGCGATTGTTATCCGTGGTTAGGACATAATCGGCAACAAGTTGACGGTTAGATTCAGAAAAGAATACCGGAAGCTGCTGCATTCTGGGCAACAGAAGCTGTTCATGACCTTTAGTGATGATGGTGTTGTAAGTATTATCGACATTAACCCGGTAGCGTTTCTTGTAGCCGTTGATAAAGCGATGAAAAAACTTGTCCAGTTCGGCAGAGTGGTAGTTTGGGTCGCGGTTTAATTTAAGGTATTGCTTGCCGTCAACTTCCTGTACGCCAACGACGCGGTATGGGATGCGCGTATCGGGATCTACTGTGAATTCTTTTGCCAGCCCGGTAAAGTAAAGCGATACCAGTTCATCGTACTGGAAGCTATGCTCGTCATCTACGCGCACGCGCATACCGGTAATCGAAATATCCGTTGTTACCGCGGTATACGTTTTTCCTTTACTGTCTTCAAGACCAACTTCGATGGTAAAATTCATCCGTTCTTCTGCACGATACGGGTATTGGCCGAAGTGAAAGGTTTCCAATAGATAGGATTCGGCTTCGTTATCAGCATTAGGGAAGGGAGATTGGCCATTTAAAGGCTCGGCGTTATGGTCAGCTAAACTTTGGGCAAAAACTCTTTCTTCTTCACGAGCCTGGCGCAGATGGTTGTCAGCATCCAGAATTTGCTCGAAAGTATCTTGTGTGAAAACCCCTTTATAGGTTTCCAGGCCGCGCTCAAAAATTTCAATGGCAACGTCGTCAAGCTGATGCCTGCGTCCGTTGTACTCATAAGGGTGACATTCACCGTCTACTTGATTGCGTAAATCAACGGTACGGTGACAAGGAGCCGCCAAACGTCTAAGCTCCATTTTTAGTTTGAAGCGGGTCGGACCATCTTCATTTTCAGTTAATGACTGAAATAGTGTGTCAAAGTCGGTATCGTAAACGACGGGTTTTAACTGCTCGATGAGTTGGTCAAAATAATGGTTCGGCATTTAGGTCTAATATTTTTATAATTATTCTTGAATAGTATCTCATCATAAAACGAGAAGCAGACGAATGGCAAAAGCAAAAAGTGCGTATGTGTGTAATGACTGTGGTGCAGACTTCCCTCGCTGGCTTGGTCAATGTCCTGAATGTAAGGCCTGGAATACGCTGACTGAAATTCGTTTAACGTCTAAAACAACCTCTAACTCATCGGACCGCCGGGGTTTTAGTGGTATCACCGATGCCAGAGTTCAGACCCTTAACGAGGTCGACTTGCAGGAAGTACCGCGTTTTAGCTCGGGTTTTCAGGAGTTTGATCGAGTATTAGGTGGTGGCGTCGTTCCCGGTTCGGCAATACTGATAGGCGGTTCCCCCGGTGCCGGTAAGAGTACTTTATTACTGCAAACCTTATGTAAGTTGGCGGAGCGTATGCCGGCGCTTTACGTGACAGGTGAGGAATCTTTACAGCAGGTGGCTATGCGCGCACAGCGGCTTAATCTGCCAACCGACAAATTGCGCATGCTGTCTGAAACCTCGGTAGAAAGTATTTGTCAGCTGGCGGACAAAGAGAAACCCGCCATTATGGTCATTGACTCCATTCAGGTAATGCATATGGCGGACATTCAGTCAGCACCGGGCAGTGTTTCGCAGGTTCGTGAGGCGGCAGCTTTTTTAACGCGCTATGCGAAGCAAAAGAACGTTGCCATTATTATGGTGGGACACGTGACCAAAGAAGGGCATTTGGCCGGACCTAAAGTTCTGGAGCATTGCATTGACTGCTCCGTACTTCTCGATGGCTCATCAGACTCCCGTTATCGTACTCTGCGTGGTACTAAAAACCGCTTTGGTGCAGTGAATGAGCTTGGCGTATTTGCAATGACAGGCGGTGGGCTGAAAGAGGTTTCAAATCCATCGGCTATCTTCTTGCAACGAGCGGAAGACCAGGGGAATGGCTCGGTTGTTATGGTGGTTTGGGAAGGTACGCGGCCGCTATTGGTTGAAATTCAGGCGCTGGTTGATTATTCGGCTCTGGCAAATCCACGCCGGGTTGCTGTGGGGCTGGAACAAACACGGTTAGCATTGTTGCTGGCCGTTTTGCACCGTCACGGCGGCTTACAAGTGTCTGATCAGGATGTTTTTGTGAATGTCGTTGGCGGAGTTAAGGTCTCCGAAACTTCAGCTGACTTAGCGTTGTTGCTTGCTATTGTCTCCAGCTTTAAAGGAGAACCTTTGCCGCGCGAACTAATTGTGTTTGGTGAGGTCGGGTTAGCCGGGGAGATACGACCGGTACCTAATGGCCTTGAGCGTTTGAATGAAGCGGCGAAACACGGTTTCAAAAAAGCCATTGTGCCTATTGGAAACACGCCGAAAACCTCGCCCAAAGGCATGGAAGTGATTGGAGTAAAGAACCTTCAACAAGCGCTGGATGTGATGTAGTTTGCAGAAAAAAGGGAGCGATAAAGCTCCCCTTTTTTTATCCAGCCTATTAACCAATAGGTTTGTACTTAATACGATGTGGTTCCATCGCCTGCTCACCGAATTTCTCTTTCATGTAAGCTTCGTAATCGCTGTAGTTACCTTCATAGAAGACCACTTCACCTTCGTCGCGGTAATCCAGAATGTGGGTAGCGATACGGTCCAGGAACCAACGGTCGTGCGAGATAACCATTACAGAGCCCGGGAACTCGAGGATAGCTTCTTCCAGTGCCCGTAAGGTTTCAACGTCTAAGTCGTTGGTTGGCTCATCGAGCAGTAGAACATTACCGCCAGCTTTTAACAGCTTAGCCAAATGCACCCGGTTACGTTCACCGCCGGACAATTCGCCAATGCGTTTTTGCTGGTCGGTACCGCGGAAATTAAAGCGACCGACATAAGCGCGACCATTAACTTCAAAGTTACCAATTTTCAGGATGTCGTTACCGTCAGTAATTTCCTCAAAGACGGTTTTCTTGTCATCCATGTTGTCGCGGAACTGATCAACACTGGCCAGTTGCACGGTTTCACCCAATTCGATAGAACCACTGTCTGGCTTTTCTTCGCCGCTGATCATGCGGAACAAGGTTGATTTACCCGCACCGTTAGGACCGATAATACCGACGATAGCGCCTTTCGGTACGCTAAAGCTTAAGTTATCAATCAGCTGACGTTTTTCGTAAGCCTTACTAATACCGTTAACCTCAATGACTTTATCACCCAGGCGAGGGCCCGGTGGAATAAACAGCTCATTGGTTTCGTTACGTTTTTGGTAATCACCACTTTGCAGCTCTTCAAAGCGATTAAGGCGGGCTTTGCTTTTCGCCTGGCGGCCTTTCGGGTTAGTACGTACCCACTCCAGCTCTTGTTTGATGGTGCGCTGGCGTGCTTTTTCCGAACGTTCTTCCTGTTCCAGACGTTTCTCTTTCTGTTCCAGCCAGGAAGAGTAGTTACCTTCCCATGGAATACCATAGCCACGGTCAAGTTCAAGGATCCAACCAGCAACGTTATCAAGGAAGTAACGGTCGTGGGTAATAGCAACTACGGTGCCGGTGTAATCGTGCAGGAAGCGTTCAAGCCAGGCCACAGATTCTGCATCCAGGTGGTTGGTAGGCTCGTCTAACAGCAGCATATCGGGCTTGGATAACAGCAGTCGGCAAATAGCGACACGACGTCTTTCACCACCCGACAAGTTGCCTATTTTGGCATCCCACTCAGGTAAGCGCAGTGCATCTGCAGCACGCTCAAGAATGTTGTCGATGTTGTGACCGTCTTTTGCCTGCAACAAAGCTTCTAATTCGCCTTGTTCCTTTGATAACGCATCAAAGTCAGCATTTTCGTCGGCGTAAGCCGCATAAATTTCATCGAGTTTAGCGAAGGCCTCTTTAACATCCGCCACCGCTTCTTCGACGGTTTCTTTCACCGTTTTATTTTCATCCAGTTGTGGTTCCTGAGGCAGGTAGCCAATTTGAGTTCCCGATAATGCACGGGCTTCACCTTCGTACTCTTTATCAACACCCGCCATAATGCGTAATAAGGTTGATTTACCGGCACCATTCACACCCAGAACACCAATTTTGGCCCCCGGAAAAAATGACAAAGAAATATCTTTTAAGATGGTTTTCTTAGGTGGAACAACTTTGCTCACCTGAGACATTGAATAGATATATTGCGCCATAGCGACGTAAAATCCTTCCTATCAACAAAAAAGTTACTGCATAGTTTACTGTTATTTACGAACATCCCCAAACTTTGTTGCGCTGAACTAGGCACTCATTTGTGTTTTAAGGTAAAATACCGGGCAAATTAAGACCATTTAATGATTTGGAGAGCTGTAATGCTGAAATCTGAGATGAACATTGCCGACTTTGATGCGGACTTATGGCAGGCGATGCAAGGTGAAGTTGAACGTCAGGAACAACACATTGAACTGATTGCATCAGAAAACTATACCAGTCCGAGGGTTATGCAGGCTCAGGGCTCGCAGCTAACCAACAAATACGCAGAAGGCTACCCGCATAAGCGCTATTACGGCGGTTGCGAGTTTGTCGATAAAGTTGAAGACTTAGCGATTGAGCGCGCAAAGCAACTGTTTGGCGCTAAGTACGCAAACGTGCAACCGCACTCAGGTTCTCAGGCAAATACTGCTGCTTTTATGGCCCTTATGGAAGCCGGTGATACTTTCCTTGGTATGAGTCTGGCTCACGGTGGTCACTTAACTCACGGTTCGGGAGTTAACTTTTCAGGCAAGCTCTACAACGCGGTTTCATATGGTCTGGATGAGTCCACCGGTGAAATTGACTACGCCGAAGTTGAAAAGCTGGCGCAAGAGCACAAGCCGAAAGTAATTGTTGCAGGCTTCTCAGCATACTCTGGTATTGTTGACTGGAAAAAATTCCGTGAAATTGCCGATAAAGTCGATGCCTATCTAATGGTCGATATGGCTCACGTGGCAGGCTTAATTGCCGCAGGTGAGTATCCTAATCCGGTACCTTATGCTCACGTTGTTACGACTACTACACACAAAACGCTGGCCGGGCCACGTGGCGGTTTGATCATTTCAGGTAGTGACGATGAGAAATTACACAAGAAGTTAAACAGCGCGGTATTCCCGGGTAATCAGGGTGGCCCACTTTGCCATGTTATTGCCGGTAAAGCGGTCGCTTTCCAGGAAGCCTTGCAGCCGGAATTTAAAGACTATCAAAAGCAGGTATTAGTGAACGCTAATGCCATGGTAAAAACCATGCAGGCGCGCGGTTATAAAATTGTATCGAATGGCACTCAGAACCACTTGTTCCTGGTTGACCTTATCGACAAAGACATTACCGGTAAAGATGCGGATGCAGCTTTAGGTAATGCTTTTATTACCGTGAACAAGAATGCCGTGCCTAATGATCCGCGCTCACCTTTTGTCACTTCAGGTTTGCGTCTAGGTACGCCGGCTATTACCCGTCGTGGTTTTAAAGAAGCCGAAGCTGAACAAGTCGCCAACTGGATTTGCGATGTTCTGGATGACATTTCCGACGAAAGCAAAATCAACGAAGTTCGCGAGCAAGTAAAAGCGTTATGCGCCAGGTTTCCTGTTTACGGTTAATAAATCGCAGTTATAAAGCGCACTTAAAGGAGTCAGGCAATGCATTGTCCATTTTGCGGCACGCAAGATACTAAGGTTATCGATTCGCGACTTGTTGCGGATGGAGCCTCAGTTCGTCGCAGGCGTGAATGCAACCATTGCAAAGAGCGCTTTACGACCTTTGAAACGGCGGAACTGATTATGCCGCGAGTCATCAAAACCGATGGCTCGCGTGAACCGTTTAACGAAGACAAGCTGCGCAACGGTTTATTAAGAGCGCTGGAGAAGCGTCCTGTGAGCCTTGAACTGATGGAACAGGCAATCAACAAAATTAAGTCGAGCATACGCGCCACCGGTGAGCGTGAAATTAGCAGTAACTTTATCGGTAGTTTGGTTATGGAAAACCTGAAGCAGATTGATAAAGTCGCTTATGTTCGTTTTGCGTCGGTGTACCGCTCTTTCGAAGATATCCGTGAGTTTGGTGAAGAAATCGCACGCCTGAATGACTAATTTATTACAACAGCAGTTTGACCATAAAATGATGCACCGCGCGTTAAAACTGGCGCGGCGTGGGTTAATGACAACCCGGCCTAACCCGGCTGTGGGTTGCGTCATTACTGTCGGCGAAGAAGTTATCGCAGAAGGTTGGCATCATCAGGCAGGCGAAGCTCATGCCGAGGCTCATGCTTTGCGGCTTGCAGGTACAAAGGCAAAGGGCGCAACTGCTTATGTCACTCTTGAACCCTGCAGCCATATTGGACGGACTCCGCCTTGTGCCGACGCTCTTATTGAGGCTGACATTGCCCGCGTTGTTGTGGCTATGCGCGATCCTAATCCTCGCGTCAGTGGTAACGGTATTAAGCGTTTAGAAGATGCAGGCATACGTGTTGACGTTGGTACGTTGCAGTCGGCAGCCGAGAGTTTGAACCCCGGGTTTATTTCCCGCATGACACGACAACGCCCATGGGTTACCTTAAAAATGGCGACTTCCCTTGACGGGAAAACCGCTTTGGCGGACGGTCGCAGCCAGTGGATTACCTCTGCGGAATCTCGTAGTGACGTCCAGACTTATCGCGCTCAGGCAGATGCTATTTTGACCGGAGCAACAACGGTCTTAGCTGATAATCCGAAGCTTACGGTGCGGGTTAATCAATGGCCGGCATCACGGCCGCTACCTGAACCATTAAAACAGCCAGTACGTATTATTATCGACAGCCAACATCGGGTGAATGATGATGCCCGGGTGTTTGAGTCGCCGGCGCCTGTTTGGCTGGTACGTACAACGGCCGGCAAGGCCAGTCGTCACCCTCATTGCCATGAGCTTATTATCGAAGCTGACAGGGACGGCAAAGTGTGCTTAAAAGCACTGATGATTGAATTAGCTAAACGTGAAATTAACCAGGTGTGGACAGAGTGCGGCGCGAGTTTGGCAGGGGCGATTATTGAACAGCAACTCTGTGACCGAATGATGATATACAGTTCTGGTCAAATACTGGGTCATCAAGGCCGTTCGGTTATCGACATGGGTGAACCATTAGAATTAGCTTCAGCGCCAAGATTTAAAGTTATTGATCGCAGACAGGTTGGTCCGGATCAACGCTTGGTAGCAGTACCTCAAACAAAAGATTAAGGGTAAAGCGTTATGTCACTGCATAGCACAGAAGAGATTATTGAAGACATTCGTCAGGGAAAAATGGTTATCCTGATGGATGATGAAGATCGCGAAAACGAAGGCGACATTATTATTGCCGCTGAGTGCGTAACGCCTGAATCCATTAATTTTATGGCACGTTACGGCCGTGGGCTTATCTGCTTAACGTTAACCGAGGAACGCTGCAAGCAACTTAACCTTCCGCTAATGGTCGATAAAAACAACGCGCCTTATGCAACAAACTTTACGGTTTCTATTGAAGCCGCTGAGGGAGTAACAACGGGGATTTCTGCTGCCGACAGAGCGAAGACGGTGTTGGACGCCGTTAAAAAAGATGCTAAGCCCGAAGATTTGGTTATGCCGGGTCATATTTTTCCGTTAAAAGCTAAATCTGGTGGTGTGCTTAACCGCGCCGGACATACCGAAGCCGGTTGCGATTTAGCGCGCTTAGCTGGCTTTGAGCCTGCATCGGTTATTGTCGAAGTGTTAAACGAAGACGGTACCATGGCTCGTCGCCCTGACCTTGAAGCTTTTGCTAAAGAGCATGACATTAAAGTAGGAACCATTGCAGACCTTATTGAGTATCGCTCAATACAGGAAAAAACCATTGAACGTGTTGCAGAATGCAGCCTGCCTACTGCTTTTGGTAAGTTTCATTTAGTGACTTATCAGGACACGATAGACAAGCAGGTGCATTATGCACTGGTTCATGGCGACTTATCGCAGGATAAGGTAACGAATGTGCGTGTTCACTTACAGGACACTTTCCATGACACCTTTTTAACCGAACGAGCAGCCAAGCGGAGCTGGCCAATTCAAAAGGCCATGTCTTATATTGCTGAACATGACGGTGTACTGGTTATTATTGGTCGTCAACAAACACCGGACAATATCATTGCACAGGTTCAGGAGTTTGAGGCACAGGACAAAGGTGAGCACAAACCTACTGCGTCAGCTTCAAATGCTTCTCGTAATGTCGGTTTAGGTTCACAGATTTTGGCTGACCTTGATATTCACAAGATGCATTTAATGAGTTCACCAAAACGTTATTCGGCTTTATCGGGTTTTGGGCTTGAAGTGGTCGACTTTATTGAAGATGAAGACTAACCGTAACGCTTGTGGAATTCATTTAGTAGCTGTTGGTGAGTTGGTGTGGCAACGCCTGCTGACTCACCTGTCTTAATCAAATAACCGGTTAGCTCGTTTATCTCAGTGCGTCTTTGCTGCTTGATGTCCTGCAACATCGATGAGCTGTTTAAAGCCGTTTCTTGTGCAACTCTCAATACTTCCCGGTGGCACATCTTGGTATCTAAAAATACGTTCTGAGTTTCAGCGACAGCAACGGCTTCGTTAACCAACGCTATGACTTTCGGCTGCCACTTATCTTCAAGTAACTTTCCGTTTTCGCAGTCATAAATGGCCGTCAATGGGTTTATTACACAGTTAATTATTAACTTTAACCAGCGCCGCTGGCTAATATTTTGCTCAAGTACAAGTGGCGGCAACGCTTGTTGAAGAGTCGACCATGGCTCTGACTGTTCTTGCCTGACTTCGAGCCAACTGCGGCCAGTGCCTCTGTGCTCAATACAAATAATACCGTTTTCGTTTTTGCTTTTAACCGCTCCATGAGTCGTCACCAGAGGATGCAAATTAAGCTGGCTTAAGGCTTTTGGCAGCTCAACCATGCCGTTATGGCTCAGAACAATAGGCATGTTTTTATCAAAGCCTTCAAGCTCTGTTATGTGCTGCAAGGCATTAATAACATCAAAAGCTTTAACCGCAACAATGAAGGCACTATTTTTCGGTATTGGTAATTGAGTTGCAGGAGCTTTATAGTTTTTTTGTTCTTGTGCGTGAACAAGTTGCCATTCAATAGTTGCCGCCCGGTTATGGCGTGATAACACAGAAACAGACTCGCCTTTATCGCACAACCCGCTGGCAATAAGTCCACTTACGGCTCCGGGGCCTAGCGTAATCCAGTGGTATTTAATTGGCATCACGCTGTTTCTCCAATGCCGTTAACGGTTTACGAATCAGCCAAAGGAAAACCAGGCTGGGTATGACCATAACCGCGGTTAGGACAAAAAACAGCGCCCAGTTACCTTGCATAGAATCGACAATAACACCGCTGTATGACGATAGCATTGTTTTACCCAGGGTCCCCAGTGAGGCCATCAATGCGTATTGGGTTGCGGTGAAAGTTCGGTTACAGAGCAGGCTGATAAAAGCAACAAAGGCAACGGTAGACCAGGCGCTGGTAAAGCCATCGATCAATACTGCGCTTAAAAAGAGGTTAGTATCGGGGCCGACTAACGCGATCCATGAAAACATCAGGTTAGACGACGCCATAGCAATACCGCCAATCATTAAGCCTTTAACAATGCCCAGACGTAGGTTGACCGCACTACCAAGTAGTGCAAATACAATAGTCACCCACCAGGTAACGAGTTTGGAGTAGGTGCCAATTTCTGCGTTTGTGAACCCAACCTCTTTATAAAAGACTATCGACATACGACCAAGAAAGGCCTCACCAATTTTGAACAGAAATATAAAGGCAAGAATAGACAAGGCCAGTTTTACACCGTTTCGGGAAAAGAATTCGGCTATTGGCTGAACAACAGTGATAGAAATTCGTTCTTTCATTGCTGGCCAAAAGTTGGTCAGTTTTGTTTTTATAGTGGGATCGCTATGATAAGTCGTACGACGTACAAAGAGTACAACAACGGCCAGGGCGAGCATAACGCAACCCAAACCAAAATAAGCATGCTGCCAGTGCCAATTGACGCCGTCGACAATAAAGAAAGGTAGGGCACCCAGGCCACTGTAACCCGTCCACCACCCTGCGGTGGTCATCGCTGCACCGGCGCTTTGCAGACGCCCCTCGGTTTCAGCAAAGGACTCAATGCGGTAAGCGTCAATGGCGATATCCTGAGTGGCAGAGCTAACTGCTATACCGAGCGCAATAAATCCGGCTAAATGCAAGTTACTTGTAATATCCAGACTTGCCAGCGCAAAGCATCCTGCGGCAATGACTGCCTGACAGAGAAATATCCAGCTTCGCCTTTGTCCTAACCAACGAGTCAGAAGGGGAAGCTTGAGGTTATCAATAAGCGGGGACCACAAAAAGTTAATGGAATAGGCGCCAAAAACCGCTCCAAAATAGCCGATGACAGAGCGCGTGAGTCCTACCTCCTGTAACCAGGCAGATAAAGCAGAGCCAATCATTACCCATGGAAATCCGCTGGCAATACCCAGAACGAATATTACCCATACACGTGATTGACGATAAACTTGTAGATCCTGCCAGAACGTCGGTTTAGTGACAGCCATTAGTTTTGCGGTACAACCTCAATGCGTTCCAGAATGGGCGGGTCAACGGGTACGTCGGCCCAGCCTATGTCATCACTGTAAGCCTGTGACTCTAACTCAGCCATGGCTTCCAGCACTTCAATTCCCTCAACAATGCGGCCAAAGACAGCGTATCCCCAGTCACCATCATCGGGATTAAGTGAGGTGTTGTCGTTTAAATTAAAGAAAAACTGACGGGTACCGCTATGTGGAGCTCGCTCCCGTGCCATGGCAATCGTACCGTATTCGTTTTTCAGACCATTACCTGACTCATTTACAATTTTTTCGTAAGAGGGTTTGTCCTGAAAGTCTTTGTCGTAACCGCCGCCCTGAATGACAAAACCGGGTACTAAGCGGTGGAATATGGTGCCGTTATACTGTGCCTTTTTAACGTAACGAAAAAAGTTTTTGACCGTTAATGGGGCAGCGTCGCGGTTTAACTCAACCACAATATCGCCCATAGAGGTCACCATCTTCACTCGCGGAAAAGGATTATCTGGCTGAATTTCAGCGTGGCTGAAACTGAGAAAGAAAGTGGCAGCAACACCCAGTAAATACTTCGACCATTTCATGGTTAAAAGTCCTCTTGTTCTGGCAGACGCAGTTTAGGATCATTGGCAATGTCAGACAACACAGAGTTCAACAGTTGTTTAAATTGTCGTTCAATTGTGGCCTGAGCTGGTTTCAGACCGCCTGTTGAGCTGTAGGTTCCGGAGTAAAAATTACTGTATCTGCGATTAGCTCTCGTTGCTTCAACACGAACGGTCATACTGTGATCAAGTTCGTACTTTAAGGTGTGCAGGGTGGCATCAACTAGCGCTTTTTCAATAGTGACATACCAGGTTAAGCCCGTGTTGCTGCTCGAGCCTGTTACTGGCTGCAGGGCTTCTTCAACTATAGAGGTTAAAGGTCTTTGGGCGGGGGCGAACTCTGCTTTGTCCTCTTCTTTCTTATGACGATACAGGTATGAATAAGAACGCTTGTCCTCAACTTTTAACTGATTTACTTTGGTGTTGAGGCTATCTGTAACAGAATCAGCACTGATGATTAATGGATCAGGTTGACTCTGGCAGGCACTAATAAAAAGCGCAGATGCAGCTGCAAGTATTGTTCGAAACATATGATTTATCCTTTTTCCTGGCGGTCATTCACCTGACGTCGATTCGTGCTATGATACGATGAAACGGTATCGTCATAAAACACTCTATCATTATGATGATACTAGCCGACAGAAGTAAAAGGTTTTGCCGTGACTAAATTTGCTGAAATTACCGGTTGGGGAAAATGTCTGCCACCGGCTGTAATGACCAATGATGACCTTGCGACCTTTCTGGAAACATCTGATGAATGGATTGTTTCACGAACAGGAATTTCTGAACGCAGAGTGAGCCATGTCGGGACATCCGAGTTGGCAACTGTAGCGGCGCGAAACGCGCTGGCAGCAGCTGACTTAGACCCCAGCGAACTTGACCTCATTATTGTTGGTACTTGCACTGCGGACGAAATCATCCCAAACGTTGCCTCGGCCGTACAGCGAAATATTGGTGCCAAAGATGCTGCCGCGTTTGACTTAAATGCAGCCTGCAGCAGCTTTTTATACGCTATGCATGTGGCGACTCAGTCGATAAAAACCGGTGCTCATAAAAAGGTTTTGCTCATTGGAGCAGAACGGCTTACCCGTATTCTTGACTGGACTAAACGCGAAAGCGCCGTGCTATTTGGTGACGGGGCCGGTGCTATGGTGCTTGAAGCGTCAGATGAAGAGGTCGGCTTACTGGCCAGTCATATTAGTTGTGATGCTGATGCCCGGGATGTTCTGAGCCTTGATTTCGGATTAAGCTTTGACCGTTTCGGCTTCGATGGAATTATGCAGTTTGATTTTGTTGGTCAGGAAATCTTTAAACGTGCCGTAAAAGGCATGAGTGCGGCAGTTGAGAATGTCTTCCAGCAAACGGGAATGACAACCGACGATATCGATGCACTTATTCCGCATCAGGCGAACAAGCGACTCATCGACTTTCTCGGAAAAATGTGCAAAGTACCGAGTGAGAAAACAGTTATTAATATTCAGAACTACGGAAACACTTCTTCAGCAACCTTACCTATTGCGTTTGCTGAAGCTGCTGATAACGGTATTATTAAGCCGGGTGACAGTATTATGTCGGCGGTATTTGGTGGTGGACTCACTTGCGGAGCCGGTTTAATTAAGTGGGGGCAGAGAGTCACTCCGAAACGACCTAACCAAATGGAGTTACCTGCCGGCGATAAAACGGCGCTGGAACTTATTGTCCCAATGCATGAAGCGACCAAAAAAGCGTGGAAAAACCGCGGTCAGTAAACGGTGACAGGAGACGGATTTTGAATACTGAAGAACTCGTACAGGTTTCACAAGATAACGGCGTTGTTCGTATACGGTTAAATCGACCTGAAAAGAAAAATGCTTTTACCCAGGATATGTACACAGCGTGTAACGAAGCGTTGAAAGCAGCGGACGCTGACAACTCAATCCATGCGGTGCTTTTTGAATCCAGTGGTGACAGTTTCTCTGCCGGGAACGATTTAAATGACTTCTTAGCGGTTGAGAATTTAGATGAATCGGCGCCACCATTTCAATTTCTGCATACGCTGGCGCGTGTCGAAGTGCCTATTGTTGCTGCAGTTAACGGGTTAGCGATAGGTATTGGAACCACTTTGCTATTGCATTGCGATATTGTATACAGCAGCGATGAGGCTGTGTTTGCCCTGCCTTTTGTACAGTTAGGGTTGTTGCCGGAGGCCGCATCAAGTCTCTTATTGCCTCAAATTTGTGGTTATCAAAAAGCAGCAGAGTGGTTACTACTGGGTGAAAGCTTTGATGCTCAGTCCGCTCAGGAAGCTGGTTTTGTTAATCATGTTGTTTCGGTTGAACGTTTGCCCGTTGTCATCGATGAAACTCTGGATAAGCTGCGTAAGCAATCAAGAGATTCGCTGCGAATTTCTAAACAGTTACTAAAACAGCCAGTTGAATCTGTCGCTGATCGTATCAGTCGGGAAGCGACGTTTTTTGCTAAAGCATTAAGTTCTGATGAAGCTCGTCGGGCTATTGCGGCAAAGCTGCAGAAAAAGTAAGCAAAAGGCAAGCTGCGGGTTGTTTCAGTCGAATAACTGGTTCATAATGCAGCCCGCTTTGAATAAAGCGTTTATGGTGACTCTGCGGGTCCCCTCGCAACGCTAACTGGTGAACCCGGTCAGGCCCGGAAGGGAGCAGCCGTAGTCAGGGATGTGTGTGCCGAGGTGTGGCTGGTAGAGTCGCCACCCAATTTTATTAATCGCCGTCAGGGCGTTTCCTTCCTTTTAAAAACTCCAACGCTTCCGTTATTGCTTTATGTACTTGCATCTCCATGTCCAGTCGCTTTGAAGGTGGCAAAAAGAATGCCATATCCACTTCGTGGCGAATGTAGCGGGGCGGTAACTGATTAAGTACCAGACAACAAAGATCAGACAGAAACTCCTGGCTATGCTGCTTCTCTAGTTCCAGCTCTTCTATCCGGTCGGCAACTAATCGTTCATAGTAATTATGGATATCATCATCAAACTTCATACGTGTTTCCTTCTGTTAGCTGACTTTCAGTATAGACATGATAACTCGCTCTTAGTAGTTGAGCATGAGCTCGGACTAAACGCTCTAAGTTACGTTGATAACCGCCCCCGATAACGGCAGCCAAGGGAATATCTTCGCGCTTTGCAAAGCCTAGTACAGAAAGGTCTCGTTGAAAAATTCCGGGCAGACTAATACTCAGGTGACCGAGTTCATCGCGTTGATAAATGTCGACACCAGCGTCGTATAAAATAAGGTCGGGCTTAACATCTCGTTTAATAAGTTGCAGGGTTTCCTGCAAAGTATCCAGGTATTGCTCATCGGATGTATGTTTGGCTAAGGGTCTGTCTAAGTCAGACTGAACTTTAGAGAAAGGAAAGTTGCGCTCGCCATGGAGTGAACATGTAAAAACTCTGTCGTCATTAGCAAATAGAGTGGCCGTTCCATCTCCCTGGTGAACGTCGGTATCTAATATCGCGATTTTTAGGTTTGGGTACTTAAGCAGCAGTTCATTACAGGCAATTGCTAAATCATTGATTAAACAAAAACCACTTCCCCAGTCTTTATGGGCATGATGGTAACCACCGGAGAAGTGAATGGCGACACCATGAGTTAATGCTAGCTCAGTGGTTAACAGAGTTCCTCCGGCTGAGGTTAATGTGCGCTGCAATAAGCGCTCCGACCAGGGGAAACCAATGCGACGCCAGCGTGCCTTATCCATGCTGTTTGTACGAAGTTGATCTATGTAATTTGAACAATGGGTGTGGTCAATTTGCTGCCAACTAAGAGCGTTTGGTTTATGCCACTGGTGCTCTTTGGCACCGTGCTTTACCGCCCAGTCCTTTAATAAACGGTATTTCTCTATTGGATAGCGATGCCGGGGAGGTAAGTCTAATTCACTATATAAAGGTGAATAAATAAAGGGGACGTCAACCTTCTTCATAACGACTGATCTTTTTCTCCAGAGTATCAATAGCCATTTGGCAGCGGTTAAGCCGTAGCTGAGCCCGTTGTATTAACGCCGGATTGCTTTGAGAAACTGCGTTATCCAGGTTTTCGTTCAGCCGTCTTTCATAGTCTCTATAAGTAACAAGCTGTTGATGCAATTGCTGAATTTTATTTTGTGCCGCAATGCGGCTGTCTTGTTCTTGTTTAGGAAGTTTATTAATACGCAATGCCGTGGTTAAAGCTTCCAGTTGTAGGCTCAGACGCTCAGCGAGATAATACTGAGCTTGCTGACCTTCTGTTCTTTGAAGCTGAGCAAAGGTGTCCTGAGTTTCAGTTACGTAATCAATTGCCAGATTAGAGCGTTTGCTGAAAAGTGATGGACTGAACCATTTTTCGCTCAGTTCGTTCTGTTTCTGTCGATTTTCTGCATCGATCTGCTCAGCTCGCTCACTTAAATTAGTGAGCAACTGTTCAATATGTTGTATTGACGTTACATCTAATATCTCTCTCATGCCTTTATCTTAAAGGAATTTGGAACTTAGGTCACTAAATTGGGTCTGTCATTGAATATAGGTCGACAAATTAGTTGTTTAAAAAACGTTGAAATTCAAAAGTCAGTGTTGTTCGTTGATCAAAAAGTGATACTATTCTAGCAGGAGTAATATCCCGAGTTAGGTAGATAACCACCTAAATTCAGGGTATGAAAAGAGTTGACGACAGGATGTTGTCCGAGAAAAAATCTGGAAATTACGCGACTCCAGATCCGTGTTCTACACTGGATATATAGCGACAGCTATAGCGCGGTTGACTCAGTTTACTTGGTTGACAGCGTATAGTCATCGTGGGAGTATTCATTGGTATTGCTGCATTTTAGGCAATAAAAATAAAGTGTAGAACTAGATCTTTTCGTCATTCAAACAACTGGTGTTTCGCGCCTTAGGCGTTGAAGCGGAAGTTAAGTCAAATTGGTTGGGAACTATGACCAAAGTAATCAAAAGAACCAAACTCGCTGCAACCCTGATGGGTGTGATGGCGTTTGCTGGCACCGGCGTTGCCGCTGCACAGCAAGTAGATGTAGCTAAGCTACAAAACGAAGAGAAGAAGATTTTGAAAGCTGACGAACAGTCGCAAGAGAAAATCAACTCTTTGTTCGAACAGAGCCAAGATCTTCTTATCGAGTATCGCTCAGTTGTTTCTGAGTACGAGAACTTAAAAGTCTATAACGATCACGTTCAACGTTTGGTCAGTGACCAAAACGCGACGCTTGAGTCTCTCCAGAAACAAATTGATGGAATCGAGCGCACTAAGCAGGGCGTTGTTCCTTTGATGTATGAAATGATCGATTCGCTAGAACAGTTCGTGAAATTGGACATTCCAATTCACCGTGAAAAGCGTATGGATCGTGTTGAGCGTCTGCGTGACATTATGGACAGCTCAAGTGTTTCTACATCAGAGCAGTTCCGCCAAATCATCGAAGCTTATCAAACAGAAATGGACTACGGTTCAGGTTTGATTTCTTATCAGGGCAACCTGGAAGTTGACGGTAAGGAAGTTGCTGTTGATTATTTCCACATGGGTCGTGTTGCATTCCTAGCGCAGTCATTAGACATGAAAAATGCTTGGATTTACAACAACGAGACCGATGAGTGGACTGCTTTGGAAGACGAGTTTATCCGTCCTCTGACCCAAGCGATTCGTATGTCACGTAAGCAAACAGCTTACGATCTGGTGAAACTTCCAGTATTCGCAGCGGAGAGTGCAGAATGAATAAATTAGTTAAATCGTTAATGATTGCAGCAGCAGTCACCCTTTCTGCCGGTACGACTCTCGCTGCACAAGCTCAGGATGAAACTGAAGCTAAGAACCTTGATGAGCTGCTACAGCTTGTTGAAAGAAACCGTGTTTCTTCTCGTGAACTCAACGCTGAACGTGAGCGTGAGTTTACAGCTGCCCGTGCCGATAAGCAGGCTTTGCTTAACCAGGCTCAGCAGGAACTAGAAGAAGAGAAAGCTCGCGGCAAACGTTTACAGGAAGAATTTTCTGAAAACGAAGTCGACCTGGCGAACAAAGAACAGGAACTTGAGAATGCCAAAGGTACCTTAGGTGAAATGTTCGGTGTTGTACGTGGTGCTGCGACAGAAACAATTGGTCGCGTCGCAACGTCAATCGTAAGTGCTCAATATCCAGGTCGTGAAGATGTGCTGGAAAGCTTATCTGAAGCGAAAGAACTTCCTACTCTGGAAGAGCTTGAAGAGCTTTGGAAAGCGCTTCTGACTGAAATGGTCGAGTCCGGCAAAGTCGTGAAATTTAATACCGATGTAACCCTTCTGGACGGTGGAACTGAAAACCGTGAAGTGGTTCGTATTGGTACATTTAACCTGATTTCTGATGGTGAGTACTTAGTTTACAATGACTCAACTGAACAAGTTCAGCCGTTAGGTCGTCAACCGGAAGGTTCTGCGACTGGACAAGCTGAAGAGTTTGGCAATACCGAAGAAGGTTATGAAGGCGTATTCCTTGACCCTTCAAAAGGTCAGATTCTGGGCTTGTTAACTCAGAAGAAGACTTTGGAAGAGCGCTATCACCAGGGTGATACTGTTGGTTATGTGATTACCGCGGTATTAATTCTTGGTCTGTTAATTTCTGTATTCAAACTGGTTACTTTGACAGCTTCAGCCGGAAAAATCCGTTCTCAGTTGAAGAATCCAGATCAGCCTAAAGACAACAACGCATTAGGCCGTATTCTGAAGGTATACCATGAGAATAAAAGCTCAGACGTCGAGAACCTGGAACTGAAATTGGATGAAGCAATTCTGCGCGAAACACCGAGAGTTGAAAGTGGCATTAATGTCATCAAGATTCTTGCGGCTATCGCACCGTTGCTTGGTCTGTTAGGTACAGTTGTTGGTATGATTGGTACTTTCCAGTCGATTACACTGTTTGGTACCGGTGATCCGAAGATCATGGCAGGTGATATTTCTATGGCGTTGGTAACAACAGCTATGGGTCTGATTGCTGCTATTCCATTGATTTTGGCTCACAGTATTGTGGCTTCTCGCGGCAAGTCTATTGTCCATATCCTGGACGAGCAAGCTGCGGGTATCGTAGCTTCGCACTCGGAGAAGGAGTAACCCATGCTTTACCTGATGGAACTTTGGGAATCTATCAGGGATTTTCTGGCTACCGGTGGCGATGTCTTGTACATCGTCATGGGGGTGCTCTTTCTAATGTGGGTACTGATGATTGAGCGTTATTGGTACCTTACAGGTGCTTTCCCTAAACTTCGCAAAGAAATTATTGCGAAATGGGATGCCCGTAAGGACACCACCTCATGGTACGCCCATAGAATCCGTGAAGCATGGATCTCCGAAGCGAACAATAAACTGAATGCACGTATTCTGTTGATTAAAACTTGTGTTGCCTTATGTCCGCTGGTCGGACTGTTGGGTACCGTGACAGGTATGATTACGGTGTTTGAAATCATGTCTGTACAAGGGACGGGTAACCCTCGTCTGATGGCATCGGGTATTTCGATGGCGACTATCCCGACAATGGCGGGAATGGTTGCAGCGTTATCCGGTATGTTTTTCGCGACACGTCTTGAAAGTAAAGTGCGTAGAGCGAAAGAAGGCCTTGTTGACAGTTTGCCACATCACTAAGAGAGTAAAACTATGGCACGTAATCGTAATCGAGAAGAGGAAGATGCGTCGATCGACATGACGCCGATGCTCGACATCGTCTTCATTATGTTGATCTTCTTTATCGTAACGACCTCATTCGTCAAAGAAGCTGGTATTCAGGTAAATAAACCTGAAGCAAATAATACGACCAAGGAGCCTTCAGCTAACATCTTTATCGCAATTCGCGATACCGGTGAAGTCTGGATGGATAAGCGTCAAGTAGATGTAGAGCGTGTAGGCGCAAACATCGAACGTATGCTTGCCGAGCAGCCAACCGATGTTGTTGTTATCCAGGCTGACACGAAAGCTGAGCATGGTGTCGTTGTAGAAGTCATGGACCAGGTTAAGGAAGCGGGTATCGATAAGATATCCATAGCTGCGGAGAATAACTAATATGGTGCGCTTTTTAGTATCTTTACTACTAGGTGCCGCCGTTACGTTTGCTCTGTTTGCTTTCATGGCTTACTTAATCGGCGGAGGAGCGCAGCGCAACGAAGCGCCGCCTCCATCGCCGGTCATTGACATCGTAACGTCGCCACCTGAGTCTGACGTTCAGGAGCGTCGGCGTACACCGCCGCCGCCACCGCCGCCACCGGAGCAACCACCAGAAACACCGCAGTCTGATCCAGACACATCAGACAGCGATATGAGCATGAACATGGGTTTTGATGTTGATGTTGGTGGAGCTGATACAGGACTTTCTGGTCCAGGTGGAGGTTTAAGTTCTGACGGTGACGCAACACCTATCGTTCGTATTGAACCGCGTTATCCGCCATCAGCGGCCAGAAATGGCACCGAAGGTTGGGTACAACTGCGTTTCACTATTGATGAGCAAGGTGGTGTAACTGACGTTGAAGTCATCGATTCTGAACCTCGTCGAGTGTTTGACCGAGAGGCACGCCGCGCGTTGTTGCGCTGGAAGTATAAGCCGAAGGTTGTTGATGGTAAGCCTGTCCGTCAGGAAGGCATGACTGTTCAGCTCGACTTCACAATGGATGGGAACTAAGAAATGAAATATACATTAAAAACATTTGTTAGTGCCCTGGCTTTTGCTTCGGTTATGTCGATGACAACGGTTCAGGCTTCGGCTCAGGACCTTGGCTTCAACATTCCGGATAAAGAGACCGTTGAGGCGCAGAAAAAAGCTCGCGACAATAAAGCTGCTTCGCAGAGTATTGGCCGAGCCATCATGGACGCCTTTGAACTGTATGAAGAAGAGAAAATAAAGGAAGCAATTGCGGTTCTTGAAGAGCAGGAGCCTGACCCAGGTTACGACTCTGCTTATCTGGGGCGCTTTCTTGGAAACCTTTATGCAGCAGATGAGCGCATGGCCGATGCGTTGGCAGTTTTAAAAAGCGCTGTTGATCAAGACGTGCTTGGTTGGAACGACCAGGCAGCAGCGATGAAACTGGTAGGTCAAATTAGTCTTCAGGAAGAGAAATACGAACAGAGTCTTGAATACCTTAAAAACTGGGTTCAATTTACTGGTAAACGTGATTCTCAAGTTTTCCTTTATATGGCTAATGCCCATTATCAGTTAAAGAACTTTGCTGAGGTCATACCGTTTGCGGAAGCGTCTTTAGAAACAGCTGAAAAGCCAGAAAAGAACGTCTATAACTTGATGATGGCATCTTACTACGAGCGTAAGATGTATCCTGAAGCAATTGGTGTTCTTGAAGAAGGTCTGAACAAGCTTCCAGAGGTTACCTCTTGGTGGCCGCAGCTAGCTCAGTTCTACATGTTAGAAGAAAACTTATCTAAGTCTCTTCAAACTTTGGAAGTGGCCTATTTAGCCGGATACCTGAGTACAGAGAGCCAGTTTAAAATGTTGGTTCAGCTGTACGATAATGAAGGTATTCCGTACAAAGCAGCCAGTACCATGGAAAAACACGTAGAAGCTGGCGATATCGAGGAATCTGCTCGAAACTTTGCAACTATTGCTAATAGTTATCACAGAGCAAAAGAACTTGATAAAGCTGTTTCTTGGTATGAGCGCGCAGCGGAAGCAACTAACGACTCTGGCGACAAAGGTGAATATTACCGTAAGCAAGGTAACTTGATGCTGTTAAATGAACAGTATATTGCGGCAACCGATCCTTTGAAAAAAGCCTTGGACTATCTGGACCGTGAAGATGAAGGTCGTGTCTATATGTCATTAGCGGAAGCGTATTTCTATGGTGGTGACTATCGCCAGGCAATGCGGTATGTTGATGAAGCGGCAACCTTTGACGGCCAACGTCGTAGTGCTCGCAGCTGGAGAGGCTACATTAAGTCGACAGCAGAGCGAAAAGGTATCGATCTCGATTAATCACTTTTCGTTTGAACTGCATCGTAAAACCCGGCCACTGCGTCGGGTTTTTGTTTTCTAGAGGGTAATATGAAATCGAATTCAATAGGCCTTGGCCTAAGAAATGAGCTACTGGATGCTGCGTTAGCTGGTGATATTGATGCAGATTTTCTGGAACTTGCCCCGGAAAATTGGATCCCTTTTAAAGGGCGTCGTTTAGAGACTCTTGCGGAAATCGCCGAGAATTATCGCTTAACCAGCCACGGGCTGTCATTATCTATTGGTAGTCAGGACCCTCTGGACTATGCTTTTTTGGAAGACGTGAAACAGTTTGTGTCGCAATTTAATGTTGAAGTCTACAGTGAACATTTAAGTTACTGTTCGCATAAAGGCCAGCTATATGATCTATTGCCTATACCTTTCACGGCCGATGCGGTTTCTCATGTTTCAGACAGAATTAAAAAGGTTCAGCACTATTTAGAAAGACCTCTAATATTGGAAAACGTATCTTATTACGCGAGTCCTGCGCCCGAGCTAAGTGAATTAGACTTTATCTGTCAGGTGTTGAAAGGAGGCGAGTGTAAGCTGTTACTCGATGTGAATAATGTTTTTGTAAACAGCGTAAATCACAATTATAACCCTTACGACTTTATAGCCAGCTTACCTTCAGAGAAAATCGCTTATGGGCATATAGCAGGTCACCATGAAGAGTTCGACGATCTCTATGTTGATACGCATGGTGCTAAAGTAAAAGATGAGGTGTATGAATTGTTGGATTACGCCTATAAGTGCCATGGCGTTTATCCGACTCTTCTGGAAAGGGATTTTAACTTCCCGGCTTTGTCTGAGTTAAATGAAGAGCTGAGCCAAATAAGAGCGATACAAAAGCGCCATGAGTAATGACACATTCAAACAAATTCAGGATCGCTTTGTTCTGCAACTGAAAGATCCACAAAGGACCGTAGAAGAACCGTGGTTGGCTGATATCGAAGAGCGGCGGATGGCAATTTATCAGCGGTTACTTCGTAATAATATTTTTCGCTTTATAGACAGTGCTTTTCCGGTCCTTAAAAAGCTATGTGATGAAAAACAATGGCAAGAAACTAAAGAACAGTTCTTTCGCTCTTTTTCATCAAGCTCTCCATACTTTACCGGAATAGCTGAAAGTTTTGTTGAGTATCTGCAGTCTGATAATGTACTTTTTGTCTTTGCTCCGGAATTAGCGCATTATGAGTGGGTTGAGTTATCGGTAGAGCAAAAGCCATGGCCTGAAACTCATATTTGTGTGACGGATGAGCTTCATGAAGATCAAATCATAGGGTTAAACCCAACGGCGGTTATTTCTTCATATCAATATCCGGTTGACGAAATTGGCATTGAACTTAAACCGGAGCAACCGCTTTTACAGCCGCGTTTTCTCGTTGTTTTTCGTGATGCGGAAGGAAAGGTTCGCTTCGTCCGTATAAATGCAATGACCTATCTGTTATTAACAGAGCTACAAAGCCGCCGTTGTATTAGGCTACAGGACTTTTTTGATTTGTTGCCCGAGCTGCTCCCTCAATGGCCAGCAGAACAAATTCAGAAGGGGGCTGAGCAGACATTGCAACAGTTCGCTTCACAGCAATTGTTATTAAGAGTAAAGAGCTGAATTCAACTTTTATCGTTGCTGAGGATCGAGTATGATCAGCACCGATTTCATCGAGAGGTAAAAGTTATGTCATCAGAATCATTTAAAGAACCGGCAGGCAGAGGCTTTCTGCTTATAGCTGTGGTTTTATTTCTAATTGCTGGCTGTTTGCCATTGATTTTACGCTTGGCACAGGTTTTTTCCGCTTAATCAGCTCCTCTCTAACTATCAGGTAAGCGACATTTATGTCAGTCTCTTTGCTCGTTGTCGAGGATAAAGACAAAACCCTTCAATCCATTTGTACGATGATAGAGCCGCTCGGCTTCGAGGTAACGACAGCCCGCGACGGCCTGGATGGTTTAAGTAAGGCGAAACAAACGTATTTTGATATGATCTTACTGGACCATAAAATGCCGGTGATGGATGGTTTGTCATTACTGAAAAACTTACGTGAATTAGAGGCTTACTACCACAGTCCTTTATTATTTATGTCAACTCAGGACATGGTAGAAATAGAGCCTAAAGCGTTAAAAGCTGGTGCAACTCAATGCCTTGCAAAGCCTTTGCATGAGGAATTCCTGCTCGATACTCTGAAGACCTGGGCGGTGCGTTTTGTTGCTTAGTAAAGAGTGCAAGAACATGGAACTAACTGTAGAAGGCATTCGGGACTCAATCGGAGCTATTCCTGATTACCCTAAGCCGGGTATTATCTTTCGTGATATCACTCCATTGTTGCAAAACTCTGAGGCTTTTGGACTGGCAATTAACACCTTAAAGCAAAGATATAAGCAGACCGGAATAACTCAAATAGCGGCAATTGAAGCACGAGGCTTCATATTTGGCTCAACGTTGGCTTATGCAATGGGCTGTGGTGTCACGCTTTTACGTAAGCCCGGTAAGCTGCCCGGTAAGGTTGTAAGCCAAAGTTACGATTTAGAGTATGGTTCTGACGAACTGCAAATGCACGAAAACGCATTGACCGCACACGATCGGGTCTTAATTGTCGATGATTTGCTTGCAACTGGTGGGACCGTAGTCGCGGCTCACAAGTTGATTAAAGCAACCGGCGCCGAAGTAGAGGAAGCCGCTTTTGTGGTTTCATTACCTGAGTTAGGTGGTGAAGATAAATTGCAGCAGGCAGGCGTTGCGTGCTATACCTTATGTCAGTTTTAACGAGACAGAGTTAAGAATCTCCCCTATGAGTTATCAGGTACTGGCAAGAAAATGGCGACCTTCCCAGTTTGAGGAAGTTGTTGGTCAACAACATGTTTTGAAACCGCTTGAACATGCGCTGGATAAGCAAAGGTTGCACCATGCCTACTTGTTTACCGGGACACGGGGCGTCGGTAAAACGACCATTGCGCGTATATTAGCTAAGGCTCTTAACTGCGAGGAAGGCATTACATCGACCCCGTGCGGACATTGCAGTGCGTGCCTTGAGATCGAGCAGGGGCGCTTTGTCGACTTGCTCGAGATAGACGCCGCGTCAAGAACGAAAGTAGAAGATACCCGCGAATTACTGGATAACGTTCAGTATCGTCCAACCCGCGGACGCTATAAAGTTTACCTCATTGATGAAGTCCACATGTTGTCGCGGCACAGTTTTAATGCGTTGCTTAAAACGCTGGAAGAGCCACCGGAACACGTAAAATTTCTATTGGCGACAACAGACCCACAAAAACTTCCTGTGACCATTTTGTCACGCTGTCTGCAATTTAACTTAAAAGCGCTGTCGAACGACGATATTTCACAGCAACTTAATTACGTTTTGGGGCAGGAGCAGGTTCAGGCGGACCCTGACGCGCTACCATTATTAGCTCGCTCTGCTCGTGGCAGTATGCGTGATGCCTTGAGTTTAACCGATCAAGCGATTGCTCAGGGCAACGGCGCAGTGAGTATTGACAGTGTCAGACGCATGCTGGGCAATGTACCGGTGGCTGACATTGCGGCTTTACTGGACTGTGTTCTTGATGGTGAAGCTGAAAGTGTAATGCAGCGTGTTGACGCTATGGTATCTATGGTGCCGGACTTGAGTTCTGTGCTGGTTGAGCTGCAAAGTTTACTGCATCAACTGGCGTTGGTGCAGCAAGTACCAGGTGCAGCAAATGCCTTTGAGAATAGCGATGTACTAAAGCCACTATTACGGCGCATGCCAGCCGAGTTAATTCAGGTATTTTACCGTATTGTTCTGGAAGGGCGTCGTGAGCAAGCTTATGCTATTGACGCGCGCAGCGGTCTGGAAATGACACTGTTGAGAATGCTCTGCTTTCGCCCAGCAGAGAACGAAAGCTATAACGACACCAGCGAGTTGAGTGCCGCCGCTCATACCGATGTTCCTCATTCAAACTTAACCCGCACCGAAATGAACGAGCCTGCTGCCGAAGCTGTGCCTGAGCCAGTGCCTGAACCAGAGTTAGAGCCGGAACCGGCGGAGCTCGAACCCCAGTACCAAGCTGATCCCGAACATCAAGCAGAACCTGAACATCAATCGGAACCTGACTTTACTTATTCTGAGCCAACGGAAACACAGCAACAAGACTCCGGCGTTTCCGATCTTTTGCGTGTTCGTGAACAGCTTGCGGAAAAAAAAAAGCCAGACAACAGTAATGAATCGGTAGCTACTCCGGCCGTTAGTGAAGAGCGGCCAACGGGTCCAGGCCCTGAACCTGAAACACGACAAGAGCCCGTGGCTGAATCTGCACCAGCCAGAGACTACCAATTTCCCGAGTTAAATGACGATATTCGAGAAGCTGCAGAAATTGATAAATGGAGTGCGATGATCGCCGGTATGGACATTTCAGGTCTAGCGCGTCAGGTACTACTGAATTCGGAGTTAAAGAAGGTTGGGGACGATGACTGGCTCATTCTGGTTGCAGAAGAGCAGAAGAGTTTATTGAACGATTCAACCAGTCAGGCCGTCAGAGAGTCACTAACCGAATTGTTAGGGCCAACCGCAAGGGTGCAGTTTGACATTGGCGTTCCGGGTCAGCCTACGCCTCTTATGGTACAGCAACATATTGACCAGTACCGGCATCAGCGCGCTTGTGAAATACTGCAGGCAGATACCGGTGTACAGGAATTGCAACAAAGATTTCAAGCGCAGGTTGATGAGTCATCAATTCAGGCGCGTTAATTTTACAAAGCTTAAACGAGGAAATAATTATGTTTAAAGGTGGAATGGGTAACATGATGAAGCAAGCGCAACAAATGCAGGAGCGCATGCAAAAAGCCCAGGAAGAAGTGGCTAACATGGAAGTTACTGGTGAAGCCGGTGCAGGGTTAGTAAAAGTGACTATGCTCGGCAACCACAACGTTAAGCGTGTCAGTATTGACCCAAGCCTGATGGAAGACGACCAGGAAATGCTGGAAGACTTGATTGCAGCAGCAACCAACGATGCTGTGCGCCGTGTTGAAGAGACCAGCAAAGAGCGCATGTCAGAAATTACAGGCGGTATGGGTTTGCCGCCGGGTTTTAAGATGCCGTTCTAAGAGCTGGAGTAGGTTAATGAGTATTAGTCCGGCAATCGATCAGCTCGTTGATAATTTAAAACGTCTGCCAGGTGTTGGCCAAAAGTCAGCACAACGTATGGCGTTTCATTTGCTCGAGCGCGATCGCGGCGGAGCCTCAAGGCTTGCCGAATCTTTGCAGTCCGCTGTTGAAAAAGTGGGGCACTGCGAGTGTTGCCGGACCTTAACTGAAGAGCCGCTGTGTCGAATCTGCAGCAATCCGATGCGGCGTGAGAACGGTGTGCTGTGTGTTGTTGAAACTCCTGCCGATGTCTTAGCCATTGAGCAAACCTCCCAGTTTCAGGGGCGTTACTTTGTGCTGATGGGGCATTTGTCACCGCTGGACGGCATTGGGCCCGCAGACATTGGTCTGGATGAACTTGAGCGGCAGTTGCAAAATGAACCGGTTGAAGAAATTGTTCTGGCAACTAACCCGACGGTCGAAGGTGATGCTACCGCGCACTATATTGCCGATATTGCCGCCCAACAAAGTATCAATACCACTCGAATAGCTCACGGCGTGCCCGTCGGTGGTGAGTTGGGCTATGTCGATCAAACCACTTTGGGTCACGCCTTCAGCGGTCGAAAACAATTTTCCCGATGACTTGAAAATATCTCCTGCGCCCCCATTGTTATTGGCATAGGTAATAACAGCAGGAGAAATATACTATGGCGGAAGCCGGTCAAATGGAAAAACATGGATTTCAGACAGAAGTAAAACAACTGCTTCACCTGATGATCCATTCTCTGTATTCCAATAAAGAAATTTTCTTACGCGAACTGGTCTCAAATGCGTCAGATGCGGCGGATAAGTTGCGCTTTAAAGCTTTAAGCGACAACTCCCTGTACGGCGACGACAGTGACTTGCACGTCCGTGTTTCTGTTGATAAAGACAGCCGTACCATCACTATCAGCGACAATGGCGTCGGCATGACACGTGACGATGTGATGAACAACCTGGGGACGATAGCTAAGTCAGGCACCGCTGAATTCTTCGGTCAATTGTCTGGCGACGAAGCAAAAGACAGCAAGCTTATTGGTCAGTTTGGCGTTGGCTTCTATTCTGCCTTTATTGTTGCCGATGAAGTGACTGTAAGAACACGCTCTACGCTTAACAAAGATGCCCCGGCTGTCGAGTGGCGTTCACAAGGCGAAGGCGAATTCGAAATTGCCGAAATTGAGAAAGCTCGCCGTGGTACCGATATTATTTTGCACTTAAAAGATGACGCAGATGAGTTTTTGGATGAAAACCGCCTGCGTGGCATTATCAACAAGTACTCAGAACACCTGAGTATTCCAGTTCAAATGTGGAAAGACCCAGTGCCAGAGTCAGAAGATGACGAAGGTAATAAAGTGGAAGGGCAGCCCGGCGAATGGGAAACCGTAAACTCAGGTCAGGCACTCTGGACTCGTGAAAAGTCAGAAATTACTGACGAAGAATACAAAGAGTTTTACAAGACCGTTGCGCATGACTTTGATGAGCCGCTGTTATGGAGCCACAACAAAGTCGAAGGCACCACCGAATATACCAACTTACTTTATATTCCCAAACGCGCCCCGTGGGACTTGTGGAACCGCGAGCAACAGCATGGTGTTAAGCTCTATGTGAAGCGTGTATTCATTATGGATGACGCTGAGCAGTTAATGCCGACTTATCTGCGATTTGTGCGTGGCCTGGTCGATTCAAACGACTTGCCACTGAACGTTTCGCGCGAAATTCTGCAGGACAATAAAATTACCCGTGCTATGCGTAACGGCAGTACCAAAAAAGTGCTGCAGATGCTGAAGAAACTAGCAAAAGACGACAAAGATCAGTATCAACAGTTCTGGGATACTTTCGGTAACGTTCTGAAAGAAGGTCCGGCAGAAGATCATACCAACCGTGAACGTATCGCTGAACTCCTGCGTTTTGCTTCGACCCACAATGAAGGCGCGGTTCAGTCAGTCAGCCTGGATGACTACATTGAGCGTATGAAAGAAGGTCAGGATAAGATTTTCTACATTGTGGCCGACAGCTACGAAGCCGCCAGAAATAACCCTGCGCTGGAAATCTTCAATAAGAAAGGCATTGAAGTTCTATTGCTTTCTGAGCGTATCGATGAGTGGTTAATGAGCCACCTGACAGAGTTTAAAGAGAAGCAATTGCAGTCGGTTACTCGTGGTGATCTGGACTTAGGTGAACTGGACGACGAGGAAGATAAGGTTGAGCAGGAAAAAGCCGAAGAGGCCTTCAAAGCGAACCTTGAGCGTTTTGAAAAAGCATTAGGCGATAAAGTGAAGAAGGTTCGAGTAACTCACCGGTTAACCGACTCGCCAGCTTGTATCATTACCGATGACAATGATATGAGCACGCAGATGGCCAAGTTGATGGAAGCTGCTGGACAGGCGGTTCCTGAAACTAAGTATATCTTTGAAGTGAACCCTGAGCATCCGCTGGTAGAACGGATGCTGACTAAGGACGAGGACACATTTAAAGAGTGGGCCGAGGTATTATTGGACCAGGCTACTTTGGCAGAACGAGGTAACCTGAAAGACCCGGCCTCTTTTGTCACCCGCCTTAATAAATTAATGCTAAACGCTTAATTTTGCACCTTCTGCTGCGGGTAAGTCATTGCCCGCAGCGTCTTTCTGAGCTTGTAATAGCCCGCCCGTCAGGGTAAAGTTCGGGGCAGACTTTTGAATCATACAAAGAGGTTTTCTATGCGCATTATTTTGTTAGGCGCCCCGGGAGCTGGAAAAGGAACTCAGGCACAGTTTCTGATGAACACTTTTGGGATCCCTCAAATTTCAACTGGTGATATGCTGCGTTCAGCAATAAAATCGGGTTCGGAATTGGGTAAAAAAGCCAAACAAGTGATGGACGCCGGGCAACTAGTGTCTGACGATATCATCATTGAGTTGGTTAAAGAACGTATTGCCGAGCCGGACTGCCAGAACGGCTTTTTGCTCGATGGTTTTCCAAGAACGATTCCACAAGCCGATGCAATGCGCGATAACGGTATTGAAATTGATTATGTACTGGAATTTGATGTTCCGGACGAAATTATCGTTGATCGTATGAGTGGGCGTCGTGTCCACCCTGGATCAGGTCGTGTTTATCATATTGAGCACAATCCTCCGAAGGTAGATGGTAAAGATGATGAAACTGGTGAAGAGCTGGTGATTCGTCCGGACGATCAGGAGCAGACGGTTCGCAAACGCTTGTCGGTTTACCATGAGCAGACAGAGCCTTTGGTTGAGTATTATCAGAAGCTGTCTGAGGAAGGGAAAACAGAGTACCACAAAATTGATGGTACCCAGCCTGTCGACAAAGTCAGTGAGCAGCTTGGCGACTTGCTTAGAAAATAACAGGTTTAGCAAAAGGCTCACATGGTGAGCCTTTTTTGATGACGCCGACTAACAAAGAAAAAGAAGGGGCAGCAAGTGACATCACAACTTACAATTACCGGTTTTTATGCCGGAGTCTTAACGTTAATTTATCTTGCCCTGGCGGCGCGTATTATACGCTTACGCTGGAAGCACCGAGTCGGTATTGGTACCGGCGAAGCTCAGGATCTAAAAGCCGCCGTTCGCATTCATGGCAACTTTATTGAATATGTGCCGTTGGCTCTTATTCTATTTGCTATGATGGAAGTTCAGAATGCGCCTTTAGGCTTACTGCATGGCTTAGGTATTGCGCTGGTTATTGCTCGTTTATGCCATGCCATTGGGTTAACTCGCAGTGTAGGTGTTAGCCTGCCAAGAACCATTGGTGTATTAACAACTTTTGCCGTTTTGCTATTAGCTGCTGGCTACGGTATCGGTCAGTTTGTTGGTGTCAGTTTATCTTAAAGTGAAGTTATGTCTGAAATAGAACCTGGAATTCATTTATATGGCGAGCAGCAAAATCCCCCGGTCATTTTGTTGCACAGCTCGCAGAGTGCCAGTACACAGTGGCGAGCTCTGTTAAAGGACTTAGTGAGCAGCCACTTTGTTATCGCGGTTGATCTACTCGGTTATGGGCAGGCGCCTAAAGTTGAATTTACGGCGAACTTTCGGCTGGAGCAGGAACTGCCACGTATCCTTTCTGCTGTAGAAAGTCTGCAGCTGAAACAGCCAGTTCAACTGGTCGGGCACTCATACGGAGGTGCCGTTGCGCTAAAATTGGCATTAGAGAAGCCGTTTGAGATTGCCGACGTGGTGGTTTATGAGCCGGTTGCCTTTCATGTGCTACCGGATGACTCACCAGGCATGCTGGAAATTCAGGAAATTAGTCAGGCAATGCATGGCAGAGATGCGAAAGAATGTACTCGTACTTTTGTTGATTATTGGAACGACGCGGGTTATTTCGATGCACTGCCTGAGCGAATTCAGCAGCTAATGGTTGCCCAGGCCGATAAAGTGGCGCTGGACTTTGATGCATTGCTTAACGAACCAAGACGCCTGGCTGAGTACAGTGGTGTTGACCAAAACCTGCTATTGTTGCAGGGCGAGCACACTCGACGCAGCGCTAAAGCGGTTGCCGAGGCGCTGTCCACGGTTTTACCTAATATAACAAGAGAATCGGTTACTGCCGGGCATATGGGACCATTAACGCACCCGGCGGATGTTAATCAGCGTATTCTGCGCTTTTTGCGCAACCAACCTCATTAACCCAGAGAATAAGAACGAGTGAACTGGTGGAGCAATAACAAAGACGAGTGTCGTAAACTGGCCAAACTGACCGGTCCGATTCTGGTTGCCCAGCTCACTCAAATGCTAATGAGTGTGGTCGACACGGTTATGGCAGGGCGCAAGGGTGCGCTTGACCTGGCGGCAGTGTCTGTTGGCGGCAGTATTTTCGTGCCCGCCACTTTATTGGTATTCGGACTGGCTCTGGCATTAGCTCCAATTATCTCTCATCTTGATGGTTCTAACTCACACCGGCGCGTTGCCAACATACTGCAGCAGGGCTTGTATGCGTGTGCGATTGTCGGAGTCATTACCTTAATTGGAATGTCCTCCGCCCCGTGGTTATTGGATATTATGGAAGTGGAAGACGACTTCCGCGCCATTACGCTGGACTATCTATTTTATATAGCATGGGGTATACCCGGCTTTGTTATTTATGCGGTACTAAGAAACTTCTGCGAAGGTATGTCGAATACCATGCCTTCGCTTATCATTGGTTTCATTGGCTTACTGATTAACATACCGGCAAATTATGTCTTTGTTTACGGCGAATTTGGCATGCCGGAGCTTGGTGGTGCGGGTTGTGGTCTTGCTACAGCTATAGTGCTTTGGGGCATGGCTTTCTCTATGGCCATTTATACCTTTACCGCCAAGCGTTACAAACGATTAAGGTTACTGCGCCGCTGGTATCGTCCGAACTGGGATGATGTGACTTACGTTATACGTATTGGCTTTCCTATCTCTATGTCGCTCTTTTTCGAGGTCAGTTTGTTTGCGGCGGTCGCCTTGCTGATAGCCCCACTGGGGCCAACGGTGGTTTCTGCCCACCAAATTGCGTTGAACATCAGTTCCCTGGTGTATATGGTGCCGCTGAGTATCTCCATGGCGGTGACGTTACGGGTTGGCTTTGCACTGGGAGCAGGGGACCCGAAAAACGCCATGTTGAGCTTTAAGATTGCTATGTTGTTTGGTGGTGCATTCGCGGCAGTTAACGGGCTTATCATGTATTTGGGCGGTGGCTGGTTAGCAAGCCTCTATACACCTGACCAGGGTATTATTAACTTGGCGGCTACCCTTATGGGGCTGGCGGCTATATTCACCGTGTCAGATACTTTCCAGGCTATTTCTATAGGTACACTGCGTGGCTATAAAGACACCAAGTACCCAATGATATTAGCCTTTATTTCATACTGGCCATTTGGTTTAAGTGTAGGTTTCATCCTGGGGCGTACCGACTGGGTAGTTCCGGCAATGGGGGCCGCAGGTTTCTGGATAGGCTTTATCAGCGGTTTAAGTGTTGCAGCTGTCCTCTTGTCACTGCGCTTACGCCGCGTATCCCGCAAATACGAGCGTAAGCACTTTCGCGAACAACTCAATAGTGCCGCTTAACCGCGGCGCTTAGCTAAAATTTCTAATACGTCTTCCAGACTAAGCTCGCTGGCTTGCAGCACAACCAGTAAATGGTAGAGCAAGTCGGCACTTTCGTTAACTAACTCTTCCTTGTCTTCGGTGGCCGCGGCCAACGCAACTTCTACGCCTTCTTCCCCCACCTTTTGAGCGGCTCGTTTTACGCCTTCAGCAAACAGACTGGCGGTATAGCTTTCACTGGCATCAGCGCCTTTACGGCTAGCAATGAGCTCATCCAGCTCGTGCAGCAAAGGTTTAGGCGCTTCTGCAAAGCAGCTGCGGTTACCTAAGTGGCAGGTAGGGCCATCGGGCAAAGCCTGAACCAATAATGCGTCGTTATCGCAGTCCGAATAAATATCTTCAAGCTGAAGGTAGTTTTTCGAGCTTTCGCCCTTAGTCCATAAACGCTCTTTACTGCGGCTGTAAAACGTTGTTTTGCCGGTTGCTAAGCTCTCTTTAACAGCGTCAGCGTTCATATAGGCCTGCATCAGTACTTCACCGGTTAAAGCATGTTGTACCGTGCAGGGGAGCAGGCCTGACATTTTATCCCAGGCAAGCTGGTCTATCGTCTCTAACTTAACTTTCATTATGTCTCCTGAACCGCTTCTATAGGGCGAACAGCAACATTATTAGCTGCCATAGCGGTTTTTACGTCGCTAATACTGAATATATTCTTATGAAAAACCGAAGCTGCCAGTGCACCGTCAACTTTTGCCTGCTGAAAGGCATCGACAAAATGCTGAATTTCGCCAGCGCCGCCGGACGCTATTAAAGGTACCGAGCAGTATTCACGTAACGCCGATAACTGAGCGATGTCGTAGCCCCGGCGGACACCGTCCTGATTCATACAATTCAGAACAATTTCACCAGCACCGCGTGAGATAACCTCCTGCAACCAGTCTTTCGTTTGCCATGCTGATTTATGAGACTTACTCTCGTCACCGGTAAATTGGTGGACTTCGTATTGATCAGATTGCTCGTTATAAAAGCTGTCTATGCCAATAACAATGCATTGCTGACCAAACTCCTCGACCAGGGTATTGATCAAATCCGGGTTAAGCAGGGCGGGTGAGTTAATGGAAATTTTGTCCGCGCCCATAGACAGCATGGTCTGTGCCTGCTCAACTGAGCGGATGCCACCGGCTACAGTGAATGGAATATTGATTTCGCGAGCCACTCGTTCCACCCAGGACTTATCTACCGTTCGGCCATCTGCCGATGCCGTAATGTCATAAAACACCAACTCGTCGGCGCCGCTCTCTGCGTAACGTTTAGCCAGAGGCTGAATGTCACCAATCACTTCATGGTTTCGGAACTTAACTCCTTTCACGACTTGTCCGTCACGAACATCCAGACAGGGTATTACGCGTTTTGCCAGCATGAAAGTGCCTCCTGCATCGTGAAAGCGCCGGTAAGTAAAGACTTACCCAAAATAACCGAGTCGCAGTTTACGGCTTTCAAATCTTTAAGATCATCTAAGCAACTGACACCACCGGATGCCTGCCAGACCACTTGCGGGTAAAGTGCTTTGTAGCGCTTATAGAGCTCGACATTTGTGCCTGTCATGGTGCCGTCTTTACTGATATCGGTACAAAGCACATGCCGACAACCTAAATCCAGATAACGGTTCAGAATATCATCCAGTGTATGTGTGCTGGCCTCCTGCCAACCGTGCGTAGCCACCATAGCATTGCCATCTGCATCAATATTGACATCCAGAGCAAGGACTACCTTTTCGGGTCCGTAAGTCTCGAACCAGCGAGTGACTTTGTCCGGGTTATTAACCGCTGTTGAGCCAATTACGGCACGTTCAATACCGGCGTCAAACAAGGCCTCTAAATCCGCTGTTGTGCGTATCCCACCACCTGCCTGACACCGCATCCCTGACTCTGACGCTAGCTTAGCCAGCAAAGCCTGTTGCCGTCTGGCAGGGTCTTTGGCGCCGTCTAAATCCACCAGGTGCAGCCATTTTGCACCTGCTTCAGCATAAAGTTGAGCCTGGCCTAAGGGCGTTAAATCAAATTCAGTTTTTTGTGCAAAATCGCCCTGATACAGGCGGACCACTTTGCCGTCAATTAAATCCAGGGCTGGTATCAGCATAATTCTAACTCCAAAAAACGTTTCAACAGAGCTTCGCCGGTCTTACCTGAGCGTTCGGGGTGAAACTGCGCACCAAAATAGTTGTTGTGCCGTATTATAGAGGCAAAGCGCTCACCGTATTCGCTGCTGGCAATGGTGTACTCATCGACTGCCACAGCAAAACTGTGCACGAAATAGCAGTAGCTGTCGCTTGTGTCGACTAACGGGTTGTCTGCGGTTGGCTGCAGGGTATTCCAGCCCATATGCGGCAACGGAAGACCATACTCGCGAAGGCGTTTGGTCTTTGCCGGAATCAGGTTAAGACAGTCAACGTCACCTTCTTCTGAGTGTGAGGTCAGCAACTGCATACCCAGGCAAATACCCAATACCGGCTGGGTTAATCCCCGCAGCGGTTCAACGAGTTGCTTGCGCTGTAAGTTACGCATAGCTGCGGCAGCGGTACCTACGCCGGGCAAAATAACCCGGTCTGCGGCACGTATTTGTTCTGCATCATCGGTAATAAGCACTGAGTAGCCCAAACGTTCAACCGCAAAGCGGACAGATGTCAGGTTGGCACACTCGGTATCGACAATCACCACATTCATGCCAGCATCCCCTTACTTGAAGGCAATTGTTGGTCTCCGGTTTTGGTAATGGCCTGACGCAGTGCCCGGCCAAATACCTTAAACAGGCTTTCGACCTGGTGGTGGGTATTACCTTCTGTAGTCGACAGGTGCAGGCTCATTGCCATGGCGTCGGTTAACGAGCGGAAAAAGTGCTCAACCATTTCGGTGGATAACTCACCCACTTTGTCGCGAGTGAAATCCGCTTCCCATTTCAAATAGGGGCGTCCGGATAAATCGATCAGACATTCCGCACGACACTCATCCATAGGCAGAGCAAAACCGAAGCGACCAATACCACGTTTGTCACCCAGTGCAGAGCGCAATGCCTGACCCAGCGCCAAAGCGGTATCTTCAATGGTGTGGTGATCGTCAATATGCAAATCACCCTTAACCTTAACCGAAAGCGAGAAACCTGCGTGTGTGGCTATTTGCTCAAGCATGTGATCAAAGAAGCCAATGCCGGTATCAAACTCGCGCGGTGCCTGACTGTCTAAGTCCACCTTAATGTTGATATCCGTTTCCCGGGTGGTGCGGGTAACCGACGCTGTGCGTGGGTTGTCCAGTAGCTGGTGAACAATGGTATCCCAGTTGAGTTCGTTACGGCTGTATCGCAGGCCTTCTATTCCCATGTTTTCAGCAAGTTGCAGATCGGTTTCACGGTCGCCAATAACGTAGGAGTTTGTAAAATCCACACGGCCTTCTTTCAGATATGACTTTACCAGCCCCAGCGCAGGCTTACGGCAGCTGCAGTTATCACTGTCAAAGTGAGGGCAAATCAGAACGTCATTAAACCGAATACCTTGTGATTCAAACACCGCCATCATCAAATTATGTGGTGCATCAAAATCTGCCTGCGGAAAGCTGTCTGTACCCAGGCCATCCTGGTTGGACACCATCACCAGCTGATAACCAGCCTGTTGCAGTTTCAGCAAAGCCGGTACTACGTTAGGTTCAAACACCAGTTTCTCAACGCTGTCCAACTGTTTGTCTGTGGCCGGCTCTTCAACCAGGGTGCCGTCACGGTCAATGAATAAAATAGGCTTCTGGCTCATGAAAAATAGTCCTTTAACTGTTGAATCAGTTCGTCATTTTCGGCGTTGCTGCCAATGGTTATGCGAACAACGTTTTCTAGCCCCCGCTGCGCCGACTGATTACGTATTAATAGGCCGTTATCGGCAAGTGTCTTCACTAAACCAGCGGCATCTTCACACTGATACAGTAAAAAGTTCGTGTCACTTTCTGCCACCAATGTCATTGGGGTCTGTTCCAGCGCTGTTTCAACACGTTTGCGCTCAGCTACGAGTGTAGACACCTGCTGCCGGAGCCTTTCCAGCGATCTTGTTTGCAAGGCTTGAATGGCGATTTGTACCGTTGGATCGGGTAGTGGATAGGGAGCAAGAACTTTCTGCAGTAACCCAATAATGTCTTCATTGGCTAATAGAAAGCCGCAACGAATGCCGGCCAAAGCAAAAGCTTTAGACAAGGTGCGTAGTACTACCAGGTTCGGGTATCGTTCCAGCCAACCAGCAACGCTGCCAGCAGAGCTAAACTCAATATAGGCTTCGTCGACAACGACAATAGAGCTTGGCGAGTGCTGTAGCACTTGCTCGATGTCATCTGGATTCAACCTGTTGCCCAGAGGGTTTGAAGGTGAACATAAAAAGATAACCTTAGACTCTGCCGCAGCGTCTATCACGGACTCGGTGTCCAGTTGCCAGCTCTTCAGTAAAGGGACTTCATTTACACCAACGGCAAAGGTTTTAGCCGAAATAGCATACATACCGTAAGTTGGCGGGCAAATCAGTACCTTGTCCTGGCCCGGTTCACAGAAGGCTCGTATCAGTAATTCAATACCCTCATCCGAGCCGCGACTGCTTAACACCTGTGAGGCTTCAACTCCGGCGTATTCAGCATAGGACTGGTTCAGCGGCTTAGACTGAAACTCCGGGTAACGGTTAAGCTTGCTGTCATCAACCGAGTAGGGGTTACTGTACGGAGACTCGTTTGCGTTCAGCCAGATATTGCCGCCGCTCATGCTGCGACGCGCGGACGCGTAAGGCGTTAGCTGCTTCAGGTGCTGGCGCTGTAACTGGTCAACAATGCTCATAAACTGCTCTCCGTACGAATAGTAACGGCGCGTTTGTGCGCGTCTAAACCTTCAACGTCAGCCAAAGTAGTAATAGCTTCTGCTAACTGACGTAATCCGTCCTGGCTGGCTTCCTGTACCGTATAACGACGGTAAAAATCGACCAGCCCAAGGCTGCTGTAATTGCGGGCATAGCCATAAGTTGGTAGCACGTGGTTGGTGCCGGTGGCGTAGTCTCCGCCGGACTCTGGCGTGTAGTGTCCGACAAAGACTGAGCCTGCTCGGGTCAACTGAGGTAACAGGTTACGCGCGTTATCCGTCTGAATAGAAAGGTGCTCGGGCGCATAGGTTTCACTAATGGCTATGGCTTCATTCATATCGGCAACCACCAACAGGCGACTTGCCTGCAAGGCCTGCTCGGCAATATCGGCGCGACTTAGCTGAGCGCATTGTGTAATCAACTCCTGTCGTACGTTCTCTGCGACCGTCATTGACGGCGTAAGCAAAATAACCTGAGAGTCCGGGCCGTGCTCAGCCTGTGAGAGTAAATCCGCTGCCACATAAGCCGGGTTTGCGCTGTCATCAGCAATCACCAGCAGCTCTGAGGGGCCTGCCGGTAAGTCCATGGTACAACCGCTGTCATTTTGGCTGACTTGTTGTTTGGCTTCAGTCACAAAGCTGTTCCCCGGCCCAAAGACTTTACCCACAGCAGGCGATGACTCAATACCGTAGGCCAGAGCGCCAATTGCCTGAGCACCGCCACATAGTAAAATATCAGTCACGCCGCAACGCATAGCCGCGTAGAGTAAAGCAGCCGGTAATTCGCCCTGTTTGTTTGGCGGGCTGACCATAACCACACGCTGACATCCGGCAATTTGCGCGGGCACACCCAGCATTAGCGCAGTAGAAGGCAAGGTTGCGCTGCCACCGGGAATGTACAAGCCGACCGCATCTAAAGGTGCGTAACGCAGTTCACATTGCACGCCGGGTGCGGTTTCAATGCTTAAATCTTGTGGGCGTTGCGCTTCGTGAAAGCGATAAATGGTTTGGTACGCAGTATCTATGGCGCGTTTTACTTTGTCATCTAAACCCGCTATAGCCGCATCGACTTGTTCACTGCTCATGCGCAATGAGGTCGCCTCCGGATTGTCGAACTGGCGGGTATAATTTAGTACTGCGCGTTCACCGTTATCACGCACGTCGCTTAAAATAACCGCGACCTTCTCGCGTAAAGATTCCGCCTGAGCTTGTCCGGGGCGTGCTAAGCGTTGAGCTTGCTCAGCCGCCGTCAGGTTTTGCCATTGTTCAATGGGTATCTGTAATTCACTCATGATCACCCCATCATTTTTTCGATAGGTAATACGAGTATTGAGCTGCAGCCCATAGACTTCAGGTCTTCCATGGTCTCCCAGAATAGCTTCTCGGTGCTGACCATGTGCACGGCAACTTGTTCGTCGGTGTGGCTAAGCGGAAGAATGGTTGGTGTCTCGGCGCCGGGTAATAGCTCGACCACTTGCTCTAATTTGTTCTTTGGAGCGTGCAGCATAATGTATTTGCTTTCCCGCGCCATTTGCACGCCGTCTATGCGTGGCAACAACTGATCTATCATGGCCTGTTTTTCTTCAGACAAGGTGTCAGCGCGTTGTATTAACTGCGCCTGGGAACGGAATATCACGTCTTTTTCTACTAATCCGTTTGCCTCCAGCGTAGCGCCGGTGGAAACTAAGTCACATATCGCTTCGGCAAGGCCCGCACGGGGAGCTACTTCAACAGAGCCGGTCAGCATAACGGTTCGGGCGTTAACGCCATTTTCTTTAAGGTAGCGCTTTAGTAACTGTGGGTAGGTGGTTGCGACTCTTAGGTCATTTAAGTCTTTCAGTGACTGATACTGGCTTTCTCTCGGAACCGCGAGAGACAAACGACACTGGCCGAACTCAAGCCCACGTAAAGGTTGATATGCTGCGACAGAATCGGTTGCAATGCGCTCTAAACGAGCCTCTTCCAGCACGTTTTCGCCAACCAGACCTAAATCAACAACACCGTCCATAACCAGACCGGGAATGTCATCATCACGAACGCGCAGTAAATCGATAGGGTGACTGGTGCTGTGCGCAATTAAACGCGCTTCGTTAACACTGAATTTTACGCCGCAGGCATTCAGCAGTGCCATCGATTCTTTACTCAGTCGTCCAGATTTCTGTATCGCAATGGTTAAACGGTCAGTCATAACAGCTCCTAAAATAAAAAACCCCCGAAGGTGGATGCCTTTCGGGGGTTGTATAGTCAATCGAAAGGCTAGCGTTTATACGGCTAGCCCAAACATTAAGTTCACGGCTAGGCCATACAATTCCAATGATGATGGTGGTGGCTTTGAACAAAATGCATGATTAACGCTCCAAAGAAATAAATGTACTTCGTTAAGTTGTATAGCACTATAACACTTGGGAAATGTAATGCAAGAGTAAACTTATTGGTTATTTAGTCGATATCAGGTTACTATTTAACCAGTGGTTGTATAGTCAAATAAATAGTAAACCTTCTAAAGAGGCGTAAGACAAAAGCAATGGCTAACTTTGATGCAATGGTTCCGTTGATTCCCAAAGACACTCGTGTGCCTGTGGATCACGCCCGTGAGCAAATGAAAATCAACCAGGTTGAAAAAATACAAGAGCTTCGCGCCGTAAACGAAGAAGAAGGTTCGACTGTCAACAGCGACAAGCAAAGACAGGAAAATGAACAACATCAGCAACAGGAACAGCCATCGGCTCAGGCGGAAGTTGAAGACACCGCCGATGACGATGAAACCTCATCTTCAGGACATATAGACACCTACGCCTGAGCAAACATCTATGTCATAATACGCGTCTATTTTTTTAGCGGTTAGGGTTATGGCAACAGTTCTATCAGTTTTTAAGCCAACAGGCGAACTGGCGCAGGCAATTACAAACTTCCAGCCGCGGGCCGCCCAGCAGCAAATGGCCGAGGCCATAGCCGCCACCGTTAAGAAAAAAGGCCAGCTTGTTGTTGAGGCTGAAACCGGCACCGGGAAAACCTTTGCGTATCTTGCGCCAGTTCTCCTGGGTAAGGGCAAAGCCATTATTTCAACCGGTACCAAAAACCTTCAGGAACAACTGTTCCACCGCGACTTACCCACCTTAAGAAAAGTGCTGGCGCCTGAAAAAGTCGTTGCCTTACTTAAAGGTCGTTCAAATTATTTGTGTCTGCACCGTATGGAGCAGGCAACTCAGCAGGCCGGACAATTCAGTAAAGATATCCAAAGTCAGTTAATTACGGTAAAGCGTTGGGCTACCTCTACCCGAAGCGGCGACATGGGTGAGCTAAATGCTCTGCCGGAAGACGCCTCGGTTTTGCCTCAGGTTACCAGTACTCAGGACAACTGCCTGGGTCGCGACTGCCCGGTGTATGAAGACTGCCACTTAGTCAAAGCCCGCAAAGAAGCCATGGAGGCCGACATTGTGGTGGTCAATCATCACCTTTTCTTTGCAGACATGGCGCTAAAAGATACCGGTTTTGGCGAGCTGATTCCTAGTGTTGATACTGTGGTGTTTGATGAGGCGCATCAAATTCCGGATATCGCCAGTCAGTATTTTGGTGAAACGGTCTCCAGTCGTCAATTGACGGAAGTGTGCGAAGAGTTGCAGCGTCTGTGTATGACTGAGCTGAAAGATTTGTCTCAGGCTAGTGCTATGGCTCGTACGTTATTGCAGACGCTGAAAGACTGGCGACTGTTGTTCCCACGAGACCCTATGCGGGGCAACTGGCGCGACTGGCGTAAAAAGACGGAGGTGGCGGAAGTTGCAGAGCGTGTTCAGGAACGTTTGACTTTGCTGACCGAGGTTATGAAAACCGCCATAGGGCGTAATAAAGACCTGGATAACCTGCATGAACGAGCCGAACAGCACCTCTATATCTGGCGTCAGTTAATGGATGTGGATCGCACGGGTTACAGCTTCTGGTTCGAAACCACCCCGCGGCATGTCAGTTTACACCAGACACCGTTAAGCGTTGCTAAAACCTTTGGTGGTTATATCAAGCGCAACAAAATGAGCTGGGTGTTTACCTCAGCGACCCTGGCTGTTAACGGCCAGTTTGACTACTTTACTAAGCGTCTGGGTATAGAAGAGGCCGACACCTTATTGCTGGAAAGTCCGTTTGATTTTGCCAAGCAGGCTAAGTTGTGTTTACCGCGTTATTTGCCCGAGGCCAATGATCCAAACCGGCATCAAATGCTGACCGAAATTGCTGAGCAGTGCGTTCAGGTGAACCGTGGTGGCACATTTTTGCTGTTTACCAGCCACCGAATGTTGCAACAAATGGCGGCAATATTAAGGGACCGGCTGGACCGGGAGATTCTGGTTCAGGGCGAGTCAGGCAAAACAGAGTTATTGGAAACCTTCACCAAAAAGGGCAACGCCGTCCTTTTGGGAACCTCCTCTTTTTGGGAGGGGGTTGATGTCCGTGGTGAGGCGTTGCGCTGCGTTATTATTGATAAACTGCCGTTTGCATCACCCGATGACCCATTGTTAAATGCCCGGGTTGAAGACGCACGGTTACGTGGCGTTGATGCTTTTAGCACGATACAATTACCACAGGCCATCATTGCTTTAAAGCAGGGGGCAGGGCGCTTAATTCGCGACAAAGACGACTCCGGCGTATTAATTGTTTGCGACAGTCGTCTGGTAACGCGCCAATACGGCAAGCAGTTTTTATCCAGCCTTCCGGCTATGTCACGAACCCGCGATTTAAATCAGGCGCTGGAATTTTTAGCGCAGGTTGCAGAGAAAGATGAAACCAAAAATGAAGAACTTACTAGCAGTTGATACATCAACTGAAAATTGCTCGGTGGCTTTGCAGTGGCAAAACACCTTTTTAAGTGAAGCCATTGAAAGCCCGAGAGAGCATTCGCAGCGGTTATTGCCTTTTGTTGAGAAAGTACTGCAACAGGCAGAAACAAACTTGAACCGGCTGGACGGGCTGGTTGTTGGTGTCGGCCCGGGAAGTTTTACCGGTGTACGTATTGGCGTGTCGATGGCGCAGGGCCTGGCTTTTAGCTCTGAACTGCCGGTGTTTCCGGTCAGTAGCTTGCAGGCGTTAGCGCAGCAGGCTATACGCAAGCATGATGCAGAAGCCGTTGTCGCCTGTATTGATGCACGTATGGGCGAAATTTATTACGCCCTTTACTGCAACAAGAACGGTGTTGCAGAAGCTATAACAGAACCGGCCGTTGCGGTACCATCTGCGGGCTTGTTTTCAGAGCATAATCTGCAGGGGTTCTATACGGCGGGTACTGGTTGGGATAATTACTCTGGCGTACTGGACCCGGATAGAAAATTAAAATACAGCAACGATTGTCGCCTGCCACTGGCAGAGGATATGCTGACAGTTGCTGTAAAAGGTGATGTTTCAGCCGTAAGTGCGGAGTATCTGGAACCGCTTTATGTACGTAATGAAGTAACCTGGAAAAAATTGCCGGGTCGGTAACTTGCCGAATGGCACTGAACTCGCCATAATAAAACCAGTCTTAGTAACAGATGAGTCATCGTTGACGTGCGAATTAATCCGCAAGCGGTTCAGCCGCTAAACAATCAGCAGCAGGCACCACAAAGGCCTGCGCCAGAGGATCAGCAACGCCAGGGAACCAACCGGGCGGAAGTTGCTGAGTCTCGGCAAGTTGTCCCTGATGTGCGGCAAAGTCAGCGGCGTGCGGAACGGTGGGAGTCATTGAATACGTTTTACGATGAACCACCACAACGTTCTCAGAAAGCACTCAATGCGTATCAAAATATCGCGTTAAGTGAGAAAAGAGAGCAAATCACGTCAATGTTTGGTGTTGACGTTTACGCCTGAGTGAGGTCTGTTATGAAAATAATTTATGCATCATTGATGGCACTGGTGTTAGTGGGCTGCTCCTCAGTCCCTGATGAAATTGCCAGTGAGAACGAAGACGCTCTAGTTGGCTATAAAGTAGCTAAACACCAGGGTGAGAAAGTTGCCGGTGAACCTGCCCGTTGGGGTGGAGTTATTGCCGATGTTCGCAACGCTGAAGACCACACTGTCCTGGAAATTGTCAGTTTTCCGCTTCAGCGCTGGGGCCGTCCCGAAGTCAGCGATAACAGTCAGGGGCGCTTCTTAGCCGTGGTAAATGACTTTATTGACCCCGATGTTTATAAGCAAGGGCGTTCAATGAGCTTTGTCGGTACCATTGGCCAAACGCAACAAGGCAAAATTGACGAGTACGTTTATACCTATCCGGTTATCGAAGCAACCGGCTATTACTTGTGGCAGCCTGAGCGCAAGAAAAGCCATGTAGAAGTTGATTACTCACCGCTTTGGTTTCGTCACAACTTCTATTCACCCTATTACCCATACCGTTACCCGGTTCCGGTGCGCGTTCGCGTTCAGGACAACTCTGGTACACCTGCTAAAGACCGCAATTAATCCACCGAATAATGGATTACCGCATAGCATTAGACCAAGCCACCCCAGTCAGCTATGAGCTCGACTGGGGCACGGTACGGGGTCTTTGCTGGGGTGACCCAAACGATATTCGGGTGGTCGCAACTCACGGTTGGTTAGACAATAGCCACAGCTTTTTACCCTTGGCCGCAAACTGGTCAGCTGATCGCGGTGGCCTGTTAGCACTTGACTGGCCCGGGCATGGTCACAGTGACCACAGGCCTACAGGTAACTACTATCATTTTATCGACTATGCTTATGACTTATGGCAGTTGATTGAGCAGCAAGGTTGGCAGCAGTTGACATTGTTAGGTCATTCCATGGGTGGCTTTGTCAGTAATGTTGTGGCGGCTTTGTGTCCGGAGCGGATAAAAAGTTTAATTTTAGTTGAAGCCTTTGGTTTACTGGTGTCTGACGGAACCAATGCCAGAGAACAGCTACAGCAGGGCTTTGTCAGCCGAAAAAAATTAAAGACGCCGCGTTGGCGCAGCCACAACAATTTTGAGTCTGCGGTGGATGCTCGTACCGCACAGGCGGACTTTTCGTCCGAGTTGGTTAAGCTAATTGTAGAGCGCGGCTCTGAACTTCGCTCAGATGGTCGCTGGCATTGGCGGGCAGATGCAAGAGTGAAAGCAACGTCGCCCTATAGACTGCCCAGTGCAGCTGTAGATGACCTTCTGCAAGAGTTGACTATGCCGGTTGTCGTAGTGCGTGGCAGTAAAGGCTATGACAAGTTAGAAAACGCGTTAGACAAGTGGCAGCATAAAGTATCAAAACTCAGTTGTGTAAAGCTGGAAGGTGGGCATCACGTGCATATGGAACAACCTGAAAAAATAGCTGAGTTGCTCAAATCACACGTTTAGCGGTTGTTAACGACTAGGATTAACTGGTCGGATATGCGATGATTGCGCCACTGAAAATAATGATAAATAGTGAGAGGCGGAGCCTTTTATGGATAAAATTTGGCTGAAAAATTACCCAGCAGGCGTACCGGAAACCATTGATCCGGATCATTTTGCGTCATTAGTTGATATACTGGAACAGTCCATAGAAAAGTACGGCGAGAAAACGGCGTTCGTCAATATGGACTCAGAAATGAGCTTTAAAGAGCTGGGTTTGAAGTCTGGCGAATTTGCGGCCTACCTGCAAAGTAAAGGTCTGAAAAAAGGCGATGCAGTTGCGGTCATGATGCCAAACTTGCTTCAGTATCCGGTGGCCTTATTCGGTATCTTACGTGCAGGAATGACGGTTGTTAACGTCAATCCACTTTACACTCCGCGCGAGCTAAAGCATCAACTGGTCGACTCTCAGGCAAAAGCACTGGTTATTTTAGAAAACTTTGCTCACACCTACGACAAAATAAAAGACGAAGCTCCGCTTGATTTCGTTATCACCACACAAATTGGTGACCAGTTACCGGTGCATAAGCGCTTCTTAGTCAACTTTGTTGTTAAGTATATAAAGCGTATGGTGCCTTCTCATAATGTGAAAGAGACCGTTAGCCTGAATCAGGCCATGGCTAAAGGCGCAATGGCCGAGTACCAGCGTCCTGAAGTTACCGGTGATGACATTGCGTTTCTTCAGTACACGGGCGGAACCACCGGCGTAGCAAAAGGTGCCATGTTGTCTCACCGTAATATGGTGGCTAACCTGGAACAAGTGTCTGCCTGCATTACTCCTATTATGAGTGACGGCGAAGAAACTATTATTACTGCGTTACCGCTGTATCATATCTTTGCGTTAACAGCTAACTGCCTGACCTTTATTAAGCATGGCGGTAAAAACGTACTTATTACCAACCCGCGCGACATGCCGAACTTTGTGAAAGAGCTGAACAAGTATCCTTTCTCAATGATTTCTGGCGTTAACACCTTGTTCAATGGTTTGCTGAACACGAAAGGCTTTAAAGACGTTAACTTTTCTAACCTGAAAGTTGCGTTGGGCGGCGGCATGGCAGTTCAGAAAGCGGTTGCCGAAGAGTGGGAACGGGTCACGAAATCTCGTTTGCTTGAAGGTTATGGTTTAACCGAGTGTGCGCCTGTTGTTACCGTTAACCCGTATGACATTGAACATTATACTGGCAGTATTGGTTTACCGGTACCCAGCACCGACGTTCGTATTGTTGACCCTGAAACCCGCGAAGAAGTGCCTTTAGGTGAACCCGGCGAACTGGAAGTAAAAGGCCCGCAAGTTATGGTTGGGTATCTTAACCGTCCTGATGCTACTGCTGAATCGATTAAAGACGGCTGGTTTGCAACGGGTGACATGGCAACCGTTGATGAGCGTGGTTACTTCAAAATTGTAGACCGTAAAAAAGACATGATTTTGGTTTCAGGCTTTAACGTTTATCCAAATGAAATTGAAGACGTTTTAGCTGATCACCCTAAAATTCTTGAGTCGGCTGCTATTGGTGTACCGCATGAGTCTTCGGGTGAAGTGGTTAAAGTCTTTATTGTGGCAAAAGACAAGTCATTAACAGAACGTGAAGTTATTGATTTTTCTCGCGAGAACATGACCGGGTACAAAGTGCCTAAACTGGTTGAGTTCCGTGATGAACTGCCTAAGTCTAACGTAGGCAAGATACTTCGCCGCGAGCTACGCGACGAGGAAGACGCTTGACTCTGCCGTTGAACCTACCCGAGTCGGTACGCCACTACCGGCTCGTTACTGAAACTCAGGAATTAGAAAGTCTTTGTCTGCAAGCTAAAGACGCTGGCTGGTTTGCTATTGACTCTGAATTTGTCCGCGAGCGTACTTACTATGCTCAGCTGGGGCTTTTACAAATTTACGCTAATGGTACAACCGCCGTTGTTGATCCTCTCGCCGATATTGACTTAGAACCTCTGTGGCAACTGATTGCAGATGACTCGGTAGAAACGGTTCTGCATGCCGGCGGTGAAGATATTGAGCTGTTTTTCCAGCAAAGTAATGGTCGTCAGCCTAATCGTATTTTCGACAGTCAAATAGCCGCAGGCTTTTGTGGGCTTGGGGACTCTATGGGCTACGCCCGTTTGGTTGACGCCTTATTTAATGGTGTTGAACTGGATAAGAGCTTGTCACGCACCAACTGGCTCAAACGTCCGTTAAGTGAAGAACAGCTAGATTATGCGGCCGCTGACGCCAGCTATCTGGCGGTAATGTATCCTTATTTGAAAGCCTTGAGTGAAGAAAAAGGTTGCCTGGATATTGTGTACGAAGAGTCGAAAATTCAGGTCCGAAAACGCACACAAAGCTGGCCGGATGATTTGCTGTATTTAGCTGTGGGTAATGCCTGGCAGTTAAATGCACGCCAGCTGGGCGCACTTAAAATACTGACGCCATGGCGTTTGCATAAAGCGCGTGAGCGGGACATTCCACTGGGCTTTATTGCCAAAGACGGAGTATTACTTGAACTTGCCCGCAGAATGCCCAAAAACGATGATGATCTAAGCCGAATTCCTGACTTAGCCCCTATGTCACGCAAGTATTCAGGGCGGGATATTATTCGCTGTATTCAGCAAGCTGAACAGGTCTCAGAATCTGAGTTGCCCGCAACTCTTGAACGCCTGGACGACATGGAAGGCTATAAACCAACCTTTAAAGCCATTAAAAAAGTGGTGTCTGAACTTGCTGAAAAACTGCAGGTGCCGGCATCTTTGGTGGCGTCACGTAAACAAATTAACGACGTTATTAACTTTCACTGGCAGTATTCAACGCAGCAACAACAGCGTTTGCCGCAACCTGACTTAATGGTGGGTTGGCGTAAGCAGGCAATTGGGGCAGAATTACAGGCTATAATTGGTTAACATAGGGGTTGTTAACCAATAGTGCGCCCAGCCCTTATTCAGGAGAACTGCCATGCTGTGTGATGTTTATCGCAGCTTAAAGAAAGCCGATACCTACCTTTACTTGCCTCACGGTAATGAATTCACAGAAGTACCTGACGTTTTGTGTGAACAGTTTGGTCGTGCCGAGAAGGTTTTAACAATTAACCTTGCCGGGCGTGAACAGTTGGCCCGCTTAACGGTCGAAAAGTTACAGGAACATTTGCATAACGATGGTTTCTATTTGCAGTTGCCACCGAAACGAGAGGAACTTCAATGTTAACAAATACAATAAAAGTGACAGGGCTGGCTTTATGTCTGGTTTCTGCAGTTGCGCTGAGTGCGCCAATTTTTGCTTACCAGGATACCGACAAGAAAGCAAAAGAAGAGGCCAGTGAACAGGTTAATCAACAGTTTGCCACCTACGTTGAAGCTCTGAAAGCAGAGGCCATTGAAAGCGGCTATAAGCAAGACACCTTAGATAAAGCCTTTGCCAAAGTGAAGTACTATGAGCGTGCAGTAGAACTGGATAAAAACCAGCCTGAATTTAAGCTGACACTGGATACGTACCTGCCACGCGCGGTTCCTGAGTGGAAGGCCGACAAGGCACTGGAAAAATACAACGAGCACAAAGAATTGCTTGAGAAAATCGGTAAAGAATACGGTGTGCAGCCACGCTTTATTGTGGCGCTATGGGGTATTGAAACCAACTTTGGTTCGTTCACCGGCGGTTTTGATGTGGTTTCGGCCTTAACCACGCTGGCTTTTGATGGTCGTCGCGAAGCGTTTTTCAAAAAACAGCTTTGGGAAGCCCTGACCATTATTGAAGAAGGGCATATTGCGCCCGAACAGATGAAAGGCTCATGGGCTGGCGCGATGGGACAAACCCAGTTTATGCCCAGCTCTTTTATGAGTTACGCAGTGGACTACGACGGTGACGACAAAAAAGATATTTGGGGCAGCTTCCCGGACGTTTTCGCCTCAGCGGCTAATTACTTAAGCTCTGTTGGCTGGAAAGACGACGTAACCTGGGGACGTCAGGTACAACTGCCTGAAGGCTTCGATGAGTCACTGGCCGGTCTGGATACAAAGAAAAAACTAGCTGAGTGGGCCGATTTAGGGATTACCCGTTTCGACGGCTCTGAATTACCATCGCGTGACGATATTGTGGCTTCAATAGTGATTCCTGATGATAATGAAGGCCGCGTTTACCTGGCTTACGCTAACTACGATGCGTTAATGCGCTGGAACCGGTCGCATTACTTTGTGGCAGCAGTTGGCTATTTGTCCGACCGCATTCGTTTCCCAAGGTAATGGCTTGTCGGTATTGATGAAATGGTACGAGCAGCCACTGCATACGCTGAGTCACGCACAATGGGAAGCCTTGTGCGACGGCTGTGGGCAGTGCTGCTTAAACCAACTGCAGGACGAAGAAGACAATCTGTATTCCACTGACGTTGCTTGTCGTTTATTAGATACCGACACCGCACGTTGCACTGACTATGCACACCGCAGTGAACGCGTACCCGCCTGTGTTACTTTAACGCCTAACAACCTCGAAGATGTTGATTTCATGCCCGCCAGCTGCGCTTATCGGCTGCGAGCAGAAGGGCAACCTTTGCCTGAGTGGCATCCGCTAAGGCATGAGGGTAGTAAAGAGCCAATGAAAAAAGCCGGCTATCATGTCGCCGGCCATTGTGTCAGTGAAGCGAAGTTTAAGGGTGACCTGGAAGACAGAATAGTCACTTGGCCCTTATCTTAAAGAGGGTCTTTATTACTTACGGTAAAGCACCAGCCCGTCTTTTTTCTTAAACGACGCAATAATGTGGCAGACAGTCACAATAATACCTATCAGTAAAAAGCCTGCGAAAATCACCGTCATCCAGCCTGGCATACCTAAGCCAAGCCATTGCCAGTCAATGTCACCGCATAAGCCGGGGGCTGCAAAAAGCCCGGGCATCCATTCATGCAGCGGCGCCCAGCCAGGAAAGTTTGGCGCACTTTCACACACCGCAAAAAATGCGTTTTTTGAAGTCTGTAAGTCCCAGTGGTCGTAAGCAATGAGCAAGCCCTGATAACTGCTGTAAAGCCAGCCAATTAAAGCCGTCCAGCGAGTTAACCAAAAGCCCGAACCGAACAGGCCAACAATAGCGGCCAAGCCAATGCCTACCACCGCCATACGCTGATACACGCATTTTACGCAGGGTTCTAAGCCCAGAACCATCTGGAAATATAACGCTGCCGCTAACAGTCCAGAACATCCTAAAAACAATAATAACCAGGCAAAAGGTTTGTTAGGCCACTGACCCACAGATAGCATGGTGATTTTCCTTAAGAAACTGTAAAAACGTAGAAACCATACCCAAATAGCTTGGTGTTGTCGATATAAAGCCAGAAGTTATCTTGTCCGACCTCACAGAAGGCTGCTAGAATCCTTCTATTAGTCAGTACACAGGCGGGAATATGATAATAAAAGCTAAAAGTCCGGCGGGTTTTGCCGAGGAGTATATCGTAAAATCTATCTGGAACGGGCATTTTGCACCGGGCACTATCTTACCCGCAGAGCGTGAATTGTCGGAACTCATTGGTGTTACACGAACCACCCTGCGTGAAGTCCTGCAGCGCCTGGCGCGCGACGGCTGGCTGACCATTCAGCACGGCAAACCCACCAAAGTGAACAACTTTTGGGAAACCTCGGGCCTGAATATTTTAGAAACCCTGGCGCGCCTGGACGAAGACGGCATGCCCGAGCTTGTGGATCAGCTTTTGTCTGCGCGCACTAACATCAGCGCTATTTATATTCGTGCCGCTATTCGCCATAACCCACAACGGGTTATCGAGCTGCTGGAACCCACCAGCGAGCTGGAAGACAACGAAAAAACTTTTGCCGAGTTCGACTACCAGTTAAACCACGACTTAGCCATGGCCTCCGGCAACCCCATTTATGTGTTGGTACTAAACGGCTTTAAAGGCCTGTACGCACGTATTGGCCAGTATTATTTCTCATCGTCAGAAGCTCGCCAACTGGCACGTGACTACTACGCCGACCTAATTGCTGTAGCACGCGAAGGCGACTATAACGAATCGGTAAACCTGGTTCGTCGCTACGGTTATGAGTCCGCTGAAATTTGGCATGGCCTGCGTGGTGATATGCCGAATGATTTGGTGGATTGATTAAGCTATTTTTCTGCCTTCCCAATAAAATCTAATTTTTATTATTTAATGCCTGACAGCTCTTACTGGGTTGTCAGGTTTTTTGCATGCTCTATTTCCTTTGGGTTAGAAATCCATAAGCACACACCACTACTTTAATAAAAGCCTAAATTTTAACCGCTACCTGCCGATAACCAGTTACGGGCTATACTAAAATCAAGTTATAGCCGACTTTTCAGGAACAACATCATGTCAATTATCTCAGGCAGTGGCACTTCTGTAACAGGCGTTGGTAAGCAAAACGCCAATAGCGTAAAAGCGGATGACAACCGTGATACGAAAGAGGCGGCACCAAATTCCAGACAGGCGCAAAACGAAGCTATTTTACGCGCCCATGAGCGGGTATCGCTTAGCAGCAATAATGATGCACTGAGCTTGCTGTATAAAACGGCACTGGAAGGCATTAACGCTGAGCTAGAGCCGGTAATGGGCAAAAATGCAGTGAAGAAGACCTATGAGTCCGACACCGATACTTCTCCCAAGGCGACGGCGGATCGCATTGTTTCTTTTGCTACCAATTTTTACAGCCGCTATAAAGAAATAAATGCAGGCGAGTCTGAAGAAGAAACACTGACCAAATTCATGGAAATTATTCGTGGTGGTATTGAAACGGGCTTTAAAGGGGCCAAAGATATTCTTACCAGCTTCCAGGTATATGAAGGTGATGTTGAAAGCGATGTCGACAAAACCTATGAGCTGGTCATGAAAGGTCTGGATAACTTTCGTGAAAAAATGCTGGAACTGGCTGCCGAATCTGAAGAGTCTGATAGCAACGTTGAGGAATGATGTCAGTGCTTTTATAGTGCGTACATGGAAGGAAGTATGGCCGTAACAAAACATGTTTAAACGATTGCGCACTTGGTTTGAAAACCGGCGTGTTAAAAAAATGGGCTTCACAGAAAGCGAGTGGGAATCTGCTGTCGCGGATTGGCCTGTTATGGCGCGCTACAAAGGTGCTGAGCGTGATGCGCTGCGGGATATGACCCTACGCTTTTTGGTGCGCAAAAGCTTTGCTTCAGGCGGCGGCTTTCAATTTAACGACGCTATGTGCCTTAGAATAGCAACTATGGCCTGCGTACCCGTTTTGCACCTTGGGTTAGATTGGTACGATCCTATCTATAGCATTATTCTTTATGAAGGCGACTTTGTACCTAATCGTCCTTACCGCAGTGACGATGGTGTTGTTCACGCTCAAAGTCCGGGGTTAAGTGGTGAGGCTTGGTTGCGCGGTCCGCTGATCCTTTCATGGCAGTCGGTGTGTCATACAGGCCCTCATTCCCGTCACGGAAAGGCCGCGAACGTTGTCATACACGAATTTGCGCACAAGCTGGATATGCTGCGCGATGGTGCCAACGGTGCGCCGCCCATGCACCCCGATATGAAGCCCGGAGAATGGCACGATATTTTTTCAGCGGCCTGGGAGCGGCTGCAGAGTGACTCGGTTCATCACAGACCTTTGCCGCTCGACGGTTACTCGTTAACCAGCCCGGCTGAGTTTTTTGCTGTGTGCAGTGAAACCTTTTTTGAAGACCCGGAGACAATGAAAGAACACATGCCGGAGGTCTACCGGTTATTGTGTCAATTCTACCGGCAGGCTCCCTGTTAATTACTCAGCGCTAACACCCACTTCCATAGCAACGTGTTCAGCGTCCGGTGAATCGACCTCTTTAGGTTCCAGAATGCGGACTCGGTCAGCTGCTATAGCCGTATCTGCGTCTGCATTAACCAGGGCGTCCCGCACCGCTTCTGCGCGGGCATTGGCTAAAGCTTCGAGTTCAGAGTCTGTGATTGGTTGCGCCTCAATAATTCTTTCAGCTAAATGGTTTCGATAGGCCAGAGCATCGAACTCTGGTTCATCGATTGACTCATTTTGTTGCTTAGTGAAACGCGCTTTTACTGTTTCCAGTTCTGTCTCCGGGTAATGAGAGGTAAACATTGCCTCTACAATGTCCTGGTTTGCCTCACTTGTCAGGCTGGAGTTTGATATTTTCCGGGCTTGCTCAGCAAGCCTTTGCTGCAGGGCTTCGGTGGCTTTTTCTTTTTTCAGGACAGGGCCATCGAAACTCGGAGTGAATGGGCCTGCTAACTCCAGAACCAGCTGCGGTCGCTGGTTAAGAGCTTCGCGGAGTTTGGCGATGCGTTCGCGTTGGGGAGGACGCAGGTCAGTGCGACCTGCCAAAAATTCAACCTCGCCAAGCTCTTCCGAGCCAGCGCCGACAAGGCTTGCCAGAAAACTGAAGGGGGCTGTCACCACAGATGTGATGGCATTTCCTACGGCCTGTTGGATGACCTTGCCAAAGTCGAATTGCGGGTTGCCCACATCTCCGCTCACCGGCAGCGTCAGATCAATCACGCCATCGCTGTCCTGTAGCAGGGCTATGGCAAGGTCCAGTGGCAGATCCATGGCGTCGCTGGAAGCCATTTTTTCACCGAGTTTCAAGTCATGAAGCAATAGGTTGTTTTTGCCATCGAGTTGGCTGTCGTTGACGCTGTAGTCGAGATCAAGATCCATGGTGCCACCCGCAATTTTACGGCCGGCGAAATTGACCGTGTAAGGGGAGTATTCCGGAATCTGTAGGTTGCGGAAACTCAGATTAATACTGGTCTGGCGGGTAGGATGCCAGGCGTGCACGGAACCGTCGACCCGCGCCGAACCATATTCTGCAACCTCGCCTTCCAGTTTTACCCGTGCCGGTTCTGCCGATTGGGAGCTTAAGGTTGAAACCTCTCCGTTTAATGTATGGATACGGGTTGAGAAGGGCAGCGGCAAAGAATTATCGGCAAAGTGGATGCTGCCGTCGGCCAACTCAATACCTTCGATAGTGATACTGAACGGGTTTGTGTCTTCGTTTTCACTGTCAGCCGCTTTTGGAGACTGAGTGACGAGTTGCCCGAAGTTGGTGGTTTTGTCCTCGTAAATGAAGACCCGGCCAGACAGGCCTTCTATATTGATAGGGTCGGTCTCAACCTGCTTATCGTTGAGGCTGAGGTTAAGTTGTTGAGTTTCAAGATTCTGCCAGCCGATTAGAGGTTCGTCTTTGGTACCTTCTCTTATACTAAGCGAGCTAATACGAGCAGAGCCCTGAAAACCAAAGGGTTGCTGTGCATCTGTTTGTATTTGCCCATTCAGGGCCAGGGTTCCGCTATCGAGTCGCACGTTTATGAATTGCTGCAGGTAAGGTTCGGCCTGCATCAGTGCAAGCTTATTGATGCTGGTGTCACCCTCCAGAGCGAAGGTTGGCAGCAGCTGAAGTTGACCGTTGAAGTTGAGCTGGCCGCCTTCTTTGAACCGGGCATCCAGACGTACCGGAAAGTTCGTATCTTTTTGCAGCGTGAAATCTTTTACCGACAGCCGGATACTCTGCAATGCCAGCGACACTTGTTCTGGTTTGTCCCCGTTGTTTAAGTTGTCGGCGAAGCGCAAAACGCCACCCTCTACATTAAGTTTTTTGATCTGAAGGGCAGGCAGTTGTGTTGGTTCTCTTTCTTTAGGTTCCGAGCTTGTGTTTTCGTCGGCTAACCGGGAAAAGCGAGTTTCGCCCGATGTAAAGCGCTCTTCCTGAATGGTGGGCTTGTCGAGCTGGATGGTTTCGAAGGTCCAGGCTGTGTTGGTGATGCTCGCCCAGGTAAGATCGACGAACAAACGCTCCCAGCCAATTAACTGTTGTTCATCGGTGTCGTTTAGTTTAAGCCCGCTGATGTGCAGCGTTAATGTATAGGGGTTGGTTTGTACTGACTCTATGGTAAGTTTGCGATCAAAGTCATCTTTAGCGGTATTCACTGCCACGTACTGAATAATCCACGGCAAGGCAAAAAAGCCCAGTAAAGTGTACAAAACAACCAGTACAAGCAACCAAAACCGAATTCGGCGTGGAGAGGCCCATTTGTTTTTCAGATAGCTACCGAACCGATGTAATGAACCGCTGTGCATAAGTCAGCCTCTATTTGAGTTAACACTATTGCACAGTGTAGACGCCTCAGCGCTCAGCGTCATTTTTTCAGGGGCGGATGCAGAACGGAACTATTGAATCTGAAAAGAGCCCGAGATAATGTCGATTAAAACTTAAACTCAAGGAGTCACCCATGCGTAGCTGGATGTATATGTTGCTTTCGGTTTTTCTTTTCGGGCTGACGGCCTTCGCTTTAGCTGATGACCACGCCCCCGAGTACGATGCACGGTTGAGTGATTACGCTTACCCCTTTGACGTTCATACCTTTGAATTTGACAGCCAGCGACAGAAACTGGAAATGGCCTATATGCACTTGCCGGCCAAAGACGGACAGCCCACGGTGTTGCTGTTACATGGCAAAAACTTCGCCGCTGACTATTGGGAAGAAACCGCCAATTACCTTCATGAAAAAGGCTACGGAGTACTTATGCCGGACCAGATAGGTTTCGGTAAATCTTCTAAACCGGAGCATTATCAGTTTTCGTTCGAAGCCCTGGCTAATAACACTAAGGCGTTATTAAAGTCTGAGGGTATTGAACAAGTGATTGTTATGGGTCATTCCATGGGCGGAATGCTGGCTACCCGCTATGCGCTGGACCATGCCAGCAGTGTTGAGAAACTGGTGTTAGTTAACCCCGTTGGTCTGGAAGATTATCTGCACTATGTTGAATACAAAGACCCAGATTTTTTCTATGGAAACGAGCAAGGTAAAACCATTGATAAAGTCCGAGCTTATCAGAAGAAAAATTACTATGACGGCAAATGGTCTGAAGATTACGAAGAGCTTATTCAAATCCACGCAGGCTGGATAAATGGAGACGACTGGGATCAGGTTGCCTGGAATAACGCGCTGACCTACGACATGATTTTTACCGGCAATGTGTCTAATGAGTTTGACCAGTTGGCGGTGCCGACACATTTGATTCTGGGAACCCGGGATACCACCGGCCCCGGCCGTGGATGGAAAAAAGAAGGCGTGGATTATGAACTGGGCCGCTACGATCAACTAGGTGAAATTGTGCTTGAACAGATTCCTGATGGTTATTTGTATGAGCTAGAGGGTATTGGTCATATGCCACAGTTTGAAGCTTTTGGGCGTTATCGCGAGCAGTTGGATAAGATTTTTTAAGTAACAAAAAGGCGCCAAACGGCGCCTTTTCTTATTCATTCACAAGCTTGCCTTAGGCAAAGTTCTTGTTCACGAAGTCCCAGTTTACTAGCTTCCAGAAAGCTTCTAAGTAGTTAGGACGAGAGTTACGGTAGTCGATGTAGTAAGCGTGTTCCCAAACATCAACGGTCAGCAGAGCCTCTACACCGTCGTGCGCGACAGGAGTATCTGCGTCGTCAGTGTTCAGTAAATCGACAGAGCCGTCAGATTTTTTCACTAACCAAGTCCAGCCAGAACCGAAGTTACCGGCAGCGCTTGCGTTGAACTCTTCTTTGAATTTCTCGAAAGAGCCAAATTTTGCGTTGATAGCTTCTGCTACTGCGCCAGTTGGCTCACCGCCGCCGTTCGGGCTTAGGCAGTTCCAGTAGAAAGTGTGGTTCCATACCTGTGCGGCGTTGTTGAACAGTCCGCCTTTTTCAGACTTGATGATGTCTTCCAGAGACTTGCTCTCAAGGTCGGTACCTTTAACGGCGTCGTTCAGTTTGCTCACGTAAGTGGCGTGATGCTTACCGTAATGGTATTCCAGAGTTTCTTCTGAAATGTGTGGTTCCAGAGCGTTTTTCTCGTATGGAAGAGCCGGTAGTTCAAATGCCATAATTTTCTCTCCGTAGTTCTTTTTTGAGTGCAAATTTGCGACTCGCACTTTAACCTGTGCAAGTTCTTTTCTTGTTATACCTTACGATATATAGGGCTGACTGGTTTGCTTTTCAAGGAAATCTTTCAATTTAGGACAAAACTTTATAGGCTGTGTTAAAATACCTGAGTGTTTTAATCAACCATTATATTAAGCAGAGGTGTTATGGAAACGGTTGACAGAATTAAGCAGCAAATCGAAGAAAACCCAATCCTGTTATACATGAAAGGCTCTCCGAAGTTGCCTAGCTGTGGTTTCTCTTCACAAGCATCACAGGCCTTAATGGGCTGTGGCCAGGCGTTTGCTTACGTCGATATCCTGCAAAATCCGGATATTCGTGCAGAACTGCCTAAATACGCCAACTGGCCAACTTTCCCGCAGCTTTGGGTTGAGGGTGAACTGGTCGGCGGTTGTGATATTATTATGGAAATGTTCCAGAACGGCGAACTGCAAGAGTTGGTTTCTGAAGTTGCAGAGCGCCATCCGGAGCCTTCAGCTGAGTAAAGAGCCTTCAGCGGAATAGGCAGCCTTCGGCTGAATAAAGTTTAAGCAAACAGTAGACAATCTGTAGTGAAATTGACGGATGCCCTTGTTTTTTTATTTAGGCATCCCCATCACTACGGGTGAAGCTTTAACACTCAACATTAAATGGAGAGAATCGATGTCTGTATTAGTAGGTCGTAAAGCACCTGATTTTACTGCAGCAGCAGTACTGGGTTCAGGTGAAATTGTTGAAGATTTTAAACTGTCAGACGCTATCAAAGGCAAAAAAGCTGTTGTTTTCTTCTACCCGTTGGACTTCACTTTCGTATGTCCTTCTGAGCTCATCGCGTTTGATAAGCGCTTAGACGAATTCAAAAAGCGTGGCGTAGAAGTTATTGGTGTTTCAATTGACTCTCAGTTTACTCACAGCGCATGGCGTAACACGTCAACTGACGCTGGTGGTATCGGTCAGGTGAAATACCCATTGGTTGCTGACGTTCGTCACAGCATTTGTAAAGCGTACGACGTTGAACACCCAGAAGCTGGTGTTGCATTCCGTGGTTCATTCTTAATTGATGAAGACGGTATGGTTCGTCACCAGGTCGTTAACGACTTGCCATTAGGCCGTAACATCGATGAGATGCTGCGTATGGTTGACGCACTGAACTTCCATCAGAAACATGGCGAAGTTTGCCCTGCAGGCTGGGAAGAAGGTAAAGAAGGCATGAAAGAAAACGCAGAAGGCGTTGCTTCTTACCTGTCTAAAAACGCTGACAAACTGTAAGTGTTTACTGAATCGAAAAAGCCGCTCGTTTGAGCGGCTTTTTTTATGTCTGAAATTTGTGTTCGGGTTAACCTTTATCCTGACGAGATTCCGGCGGCCAGCCACCGAGTTCTTTCCAGCGGTTAATCATCCAGCAGTAGAGCTCTGCGGTGCGTTCGGTATCGTATAAGGCTGAGTGTGCTTGTTTGCTGTCAAACTCAATGCCGGCTGCCTGGCAAGCTTTAATCAGTACGGTTTGCCCTAAGGTCATTGCCGCAAGCGATGTGGTATCAAAACTGACAAAAGGGTGGAACGGGTTACGTTTTAAATTGGCACGCTCGGCGGCGGCCATAACAAAACCGTGATCGAAGTTTGAGTTGTGCCCGACTAAAACTGAACGCTGACACCCTGCTGCTTTTTGCGCTTTACGAATGGGTTTGAAAAGTTCACGCAGAGCCTCACCTTCCTCTACCGCGCCGCGTAACGGACAGTGCGGATCAATGCCGTTAAAGTCGATAGCCGCCTGTTCAATATTGGCACCTTCGAAAGGCTGTACATGGTAATGAACAGAGTTCACGGGCTTTAACAGACCATCGTCATCGAAATCCAGCAAGACTGCAGCTATTTCCAGTAACGCATCGGTTTTTGCGTTAAACCCCGCTGTTTCGACATCGACCACGACCGGCATGTATCCGCGAAAGCGTTGCTTCATAAGGGAGTTAGAGCTGTCTGACATAGAATTTCCGTAGTGTCTTAAAGATAGCACCATTATGCCAAAGATCATCACGCTCTGCTTGCAGAAATACTAAAGCAACGGCAATGCTTGCCGATAACAGACGTATCAGAAATAAATCAGGGGCGCTTATGAAAAATTGGCCGATGTTGACTGCTGTTTCAGCTTCTGTGCTGCTATCAATTGGACAGGCGCAGGCAAACTCAGTCAGGCATTACAGTGCAAACCTGGATAACTCTGCGTGGCAGGTAAGCGAAGAGAACCGTTTAGCCTGTGAAATGGAGCATGAAATTCCCCGTTACGGTAAAGTGCGTTTTCAAAGCGAAGCGAGTAAAGAGCTCAATTTGCGTATGAAAATGGAAATGCGCAAGTTACCGGACAGCTATGGTGTGTCTGCCATTGAGTCCGTTCCGCCGCGCTGGCAACCGGGCGAGTCCAGTTACCGTATTGGCAACATGAAACTCTATAAGCAGTTTGATGGCGAACTGCAGAAGCAATTGGCGTGGACCTTATTGAGCGAACTGGAAAAAGGACGTTACCCGACATTCTTTTACAATGACTGGTATAACAACCGTGATGAAGTTGCTGTCTCTCTTTCTTCAGTAAACTTCCGCCGTGCTTACGATGACTTTATGAGCTGCGTTAATGCTTTATTGCCGTTCAGTTTTGACGACATTGCCTACACGGTACTGAATCACGAAGCTGAAAGCGAAAAGTTGACGGTTGCGTCGCAGCGTAAGCTAAAACAAATTAGTGACTACCTGCAGGTGGATAACGATTTGGAGCTGGTTTTAGTCGATGCTTATACCGATTCGCTCGGCGCGCGAGGCCCGAACAAAGAATTAACCGAAGAGCGAGCGAAAGAAATTCAGCAGTTTTTCGTTGAACGCGGTATAGATGCGGAGCGCATCAAAACCGTTGCTCACGGTGAAGACCGGCCGGTTAAATCGAATGACAACGAGCTAAACCGCCAGATCAACCGCCGTGTTATTGTGCAATTAAGCAAACCACCCATGATTGAGCTGTAATAGGCTCAGTCACTGGTTTTTTCTTTAAATTCGCACAAGTCTTCTATTACGCAGGAACCACACCTTGGCTTACGGGCTATGCAGGTATAACGTCCGTGCAAAATTAACCAGTGGTGTACGTCTACTTTAAACTCAGCCGGTACTACTTTTATCAGTTTTTCTTCTACTTCTTTGACGTTCTTGCCCGGCGCCAGTTTGGTGCGGTTAGACACCCGGAAAATGTGTGTGTCGACCGCAATAGTGGGCCAGCCAAAAGCCGTGTTTAAAACTACGTTAGCTGTCTTGCGGCCAACGCCCGGAAGGGCTTCCAGCGCGGCCCGGTCTTCCGGTACTTCACCACCGTATTCTTCCACCAGAATTTTGCAGGTTTTGTAAGCGTTCTCGGCTTTGGAGTTAAACAAACCGATGGTCTTTATGTACTCTTTTATTCCATCCACTCCCAGGGCCAGCATGGCTTCAGGGGTAGGTGCGGCAGGGAATAGTTTACGTGTGGCTTTATTCACACCCACATCGGTTGCCTGGGCGGACAACAATACTGCAATTAACAGCTGAAAAGGGGAGTTATATTCCAGTTCAGTTGTTGGGTTCGGGTTATTGTCCCGTAACCGGCTCAAAATTTCGTAGCGCTTGTTTTTATTCATAAGAGTTCGTTTTTATGTGTATTTTTTTATTAGGCAGTGACCCGTGCCCGGGTAACGGTTTTCTTCTCGGCGCGGGCGCTTCGCACAGCGTCAATTTTGTTTTTCAGGGCAATGATAAAGCCCATACCGATAAAGGCTCCCGGCGGTAGTATAGCCAGTAGTAACGGGTAATTAACGGTAAATAGCTCAATTCGCAGTTGCGCTGCCCACTCACCCAGCAGTAATTCTGCGCCATCAAATAGGGTACCGTTACCGATAATTTCTCGCATAGCGCCTAGTACTATCAGTACCAATGCAAAGCCAACACCCATTGCCAGCCCGTCGAACGCTGCGCGTTGCCACGGGTTTTTAGAGGCATAGGCTTCGGCGCGGCCAATAATGGCGCAGTTAGTAACAATGAGCGGAATGAATATACCCAGCGACTGATACAGCTGGAACACGTAGGCGTTCATTAGCAGCTGAATAATGGTCACAAAGGTGGCAATGACCATGACAAAAACCGGTATGCGGATTTCCGAAGGAATAAATTCACGCACCAGAGACACGGTGATATTTGAACCAACCAGCACGAATAAGGTGGCTAAGCCCAGGCCCATGGCGTTGGTGACTGAGGCGGTCACCGCTAATAGCGGACACAAGCCTAAAAGTTGTACTAATGCGGGGTTGTTTTCCCAAAGGCCTTGCTTGGTCAGGTTTTTGTATTCGTTCATTCCTGAGCCTCCTGACAATGTGGTAAGTCGGCGTTAAACAGAACGTCTGTTTGTTGCTGAAGCTTTAGTGTTGCGCGCTTTACGGCAGAGACCACAGCCCGGGGGGTAATGGTAGCACCGGTAAACTGATCAAACATGCCGTCGTCGCGCTGAACGGCCCAGCGGGTATCATCTTCACCGCGAACACGCTTCTCAGCAAAGCTTTTTATCCAGTCACTTTTCTGAATTTCAATTTTATCGCCTAACCCCGGGGTTTCCTGATGGCGTAAGGTTCTTACACCTAAAACTTCACCATTGGGTTTAATAGCCAGCAGCAAACGAATGGCGCCGGAGTACCCGTCAGGAGCTACAATTTCGGCGGCTAAAGCGGTGGGCTCATCGTTAACCCAGGCGCGATACAATGGTTGCGGTTTAGTGCTGCCCAGAGCCGGATCTTGTAGTAGTCGGCATGACTGGTATAAGTCGTTGTCGTGCAGTGCCGGCGGTATCAACTGATTCAGTGTGCGCAGCACTTGCTGCTGTTGTTGCCTGGCGATTTTATCTTCTGTCAGTAGTTGCACACCAATAATTAAAGCGGTAGCAATGACTGCAAAAGCGGCCAGTAATAAACCATTTTTCTGCATGCTGTTAAAGGTCATATCAGTCTCCGTGGCCGTAAACAACAGGCCGCGTATAACGGTCTATTAATGGTACACACATATTGGCAAGCAAAACGGCAAAGGCTACGGCATCGGGGTAGCCGCCCCAGCTGCGGATAACAAAGACGATAAAGCCAATCAGTAAAGCAAAAATAACGCGGCCTCGGTTTGAAGTGGCGGCCGATACCGGATCGGTTGCGATAAAGAATGCACCTAGCATGGTTGCGCCGCTTAAGGCGTGCACGATAGGTCCGGGCATAAGGTCGGGCGCAAAAATATGAGCAATAAAAGCCGGTACGCAAAGGCCTGTAAGGAACCCCAGCGGAATGTGCCAGCTAATAATGCGTTGCTGAATTAAAAGTAACCCACCGACTAAAAAGCCAAGATTAATCCATTGCCAGCCAGCACCTGCAAAATAACTGAACTCTGGCCCCTGATAAATTTCTGTCAGCGTATAACCCCGGGTCAGTTCAGTTTTTATGGTATCCAGCGGTGTTGCCATGGTGACGCCATCAATGCCGGCACGCAGTTGTTCTACGCTGTAACCGGCAGGGGTGTATTCAAACAATATGGTGTGCAGTGTTTGCCACAAGGTTAGCGAGTGCTCGCTAATAGTGGAAGCCGGTAGCCAGTTTGTCATTTGTACCGGAAACGAAATTAACAACAGCACATAACCTGCCATGGCCGGGTTAAATAGGTTTTGACCCATACCTCCATACACGTGTTTGACCACAACAATGGCGAATAAGGTTCCTATAACGATGACCCACCAGGGTGCAAGTGAGGGAATGCTAATGGCCAGTAAAATGGCGGTTACTATTGCGGTGTTGTCCCGTAGGGCTGAAAACGCCGGGCGCTCACGGGCAACCGTACAGGCCATTTCGGCTAAAACTGCAGTAGCAACGGCTAATGTAATTTGAAACCAGACTCCGGGACCAAAAAAGTAGCTTTGCAGCAATACGCCGGGCACTAAGGCATAACAGACCCAGCGCATCATTTCGCTGGTGGTTCTTTGGTTATGCCCGTGGGGTGATGGTGCAATTTTGAAACTCATGACTCATTTCCTTTGGCTGAGCTGTCCTCATCGGCGTTGTCTTTTGCTGCTTGTGCCGCTTTTTTTGCTTTGGCGCGGGCAATAGCTGCTGCAACTGCGGCGGATTTCCCGGCTGGTTTCTCGTCGCCATTGTCAGCTTTACTCTCTGGCTTACTGGCTTTTTCCTGCTGCATTTTTTTGCGTTCTTCGGCTGCTTTGCGGTGGCGTTCTAAACGCTCCTGTTTTTCGCGTTCCAGTCTTTCCTGGCGAGCTTCAAAGCGTTTACGTGCCTGTTCGGCTTTGGCCTTTTCACGGGCAATGTTACGCACTTCTGCTTTGGCTTTGCGGTAATAGTGCACCAACGGAATTTCACTGGGACAAACATAGGCGCAGGCGCCGCACTCAATGCAGTCGAATAAATGATGTTTTTCCAGTTCGTCGTAGTCTTTCGCTTTGGCCAGCCACTGCAATTGCTGTGGCTGCAAAGTTGCAGGGCAAACATCCGAGCAGGCACCACAACGAATACAAGCCAGCTCAGGACCCGGAGCCGGCAGTTCTTGCTCGGTTGGTGCTAAAATACAGTTTGTGGTCTTAATGACCGGCACTTCGGTACTGGGCAGGGTGAAACCCATCATCGGGCCGCCCATAATAATTCGTTGTTTCTTTTCAGGGTTAAAACCGGACTCATCCAGCAAGTGCTGAATAGGAGTGCCTAGTAAGGCCCAGACGTTACCGCGTTGTTCTAATGATTCGCCGGTTAGGGTAACCACACGCTCTAATAATGGCTCACCGTGAATAATGGCGCGCTTAACGGCATAAGCGGTACCAGCGTTTTGCATTAGCAGACCAATGTCCATGGGCAACTTGCCGCTGGGTACCTGATGCCCTGTCAGCAGCTCGATAAGTTGTTTTTCGCCGCCGGAAGGGTACTTGGTTGGTACCACTTTTAGCTTTATCTGCGTGTCATCATCAATGGCAGCGGCTATGGCTTTTATTGCTTCGGGCTTATTGTCTTCAATAGCAAACAATACCGAGTCGCATCGGGTGATGTACTGTAAAATTCGGGTACCGGCAATAATATCGTCTGCGTACTCCTGCATTAGACGGTCATCGGCGGCAATATAAGGTTCGCATTCAACCCCGTTAATAATTAAATGCTTAAGGGGTTTTTGCTGTGCGAGTTTTTGCGCGGTAGGGAAACCGGCGCCACCCAAGCCGGCAATGCCCGCTTCCTGAACCAGCTCCAGCAAACGCGATATTTCAACGTCGTGGTAGTCGGGCAGAGCATGTTTGTTGCCCCAGCGTTCTTCTCCGTCTGGATGAATCACAATGGCTTGCTCAGGCAGACCCGAGGCATGAGCCGTAGGGCGTTCTTCAATGGCAGCAATAACACCAGAGGTTGGTGCGTGCAGCGGCAAACCCTGGCTTAATCCTGCTTCAGTCAGGCGTTGGCCTTTATCAACACGCTCACCGACCTCAACTAATACTTTGCCAGAAGGGCCTATGTGCTGACGTACCGGTAAAATAAGCTCTGTTGGCAATGGCAAACGTCTTATTGGACGGCTGCTGGCCGGTTGCTTACGTTCCGGCGGATGAACGCCACCGGGGAACTGACCGATGATACCGGTGTTAAAGTCGCGGTTTACTGTTTTTACATCGCTCATTCAACCACCTTCACCGGAATACTATTGGCTTTTATGTTTTCTTTTACGGTGTCTAAGTCCCACTGCCAGGTTTCGGGCTTAGGTTTAACAGCCACCATGTCAATGCAGTCAACCGGACAAGGCTCGACACAAAGGTCACAACCAGTGCATTCATGTTCAATAACGGTGTGCATCTGTTTCGCCGCACCCAAAATGGCATCAACCGGGCATGCCTGAATACATTTGGTACAGCCAATGCACTCGTCTTCGCGAATAATCGCGACTTTTTTAACGTCTTCTTCGCCGTGAGCGTCGTCAAGGGGTTTGGGTTCAACGCCCATTAAGTCGGCAAGTTGTTTTATGGTTGCTTCGCCGCCGGGAGGGCACTTATTAATGTCATCGCCATCGGCAATTGCCTGTGCGTAGGGGCGGCAACCCGGGTATCCGCACTGGCCACATTGCGTTTGTGGCAGAATTTCGTCAATTTGGTCAACAATGGGGTCGCTCTCGACGCGGAATTTAACCGCGGCAAAGCCGAGTATCACCCCGAATATCAGCGCTAATACGCCCAGCGCGATAACTGCTCCGAATAAACTCATTAACCGCTCACCAATCCGCTAAAGCCCATAAAGGCAAGAGACATAAGCCCTGCGGTGATCATCGCAATAGCTGAGCCTTTAAATGCTACCGGCACGTCGGCGGCAGCTAAGCGCTCACGCAGAGCTGAGAATAAAATCAATACCAACGAGAAACCAATTGCGGCACCTAAGCCATAAACAATGGACTGCACAAAGTTGTGTTGTTCATTAACGTTAAGCAGAGCAACACCCAAAACGGCACAGTTGGTGGTAATTAGAGGCAGAAAAATGCCCAGCAACCGGTAAAGGGTTGGACTCGTTTTATGTACCACCATTTCGGTGAACTGCACGACCACCGCAATAACCAGAATAAAACTTAAGGTTTGCAGTGACATTAAGTCCAGCGGTTCTAACAAATACTGATTGACCAGATAACTGCAGACCGAGGCCAGCGTCAGCACAAAGGTGGTGGCAGCAGACATTCCAATGGCGGTATCCAGTTTGCTGGAAACGCCCATAAACGGGCACAAGCCCAGGAACTTTACCAACACAAAGTTGTTAACCAGCACGGTGCCAATCAGTAGCAGTAAGTAATCGGTCATTTACCTTTCCGGGTACTGTGTTTATTTAAGACCGCACATTATCGGTGTTTTAGCCGCCATAAACAACAGACAGCGAGCATGGGTTTAGGAGAAAATTTAGACATTGTCATATTTTATTCACGAAACTGATTGTTTAGTGTCATAAAGGCTTGGCAAAGTGGCCGCAACTGAAGCCAACTTGGGTTAAAAGCCACATGGTATTGCTCAGTTATTTACAACGCTTTGATCGTTATTGTTATTGTTTGTGCTCCAGCTTGCGGGCTAAAGATTTGCCCGGACAGGTCGCTTTAGTAACCTCACGCAGCGGTGACGGTTACGGTTATCTCGCCATTGCGATTATGGCCTGGTTTTTAGACGACGCCGGTGATCACTACTTTGCCCACCTCCTATTTGCTTTCGCACTTGAGCTTCCGGTTTACTGGATACTGAAAAACAGCTTTCGACGACAGCGGCCCAGTGAGAGAAATTTGTCATTAGCGGCACTGATTGTCGCCAGTGATCAATTTAGCTTTCCTTCCGGTCACACCGCGGCTGCTGTTTTGTTTTCAGTGATCACTTATCAATATTACCCAAGCCTGGGATTGGCCTGTTTTGGCTGGGCTGCCGCTATAGGGGCTTCGCGTGTTGTCGTGGGTGTGCACTACCCCAGCGATATTGTTGCTGGCGCTGTGCTGGCTGTCATCGTTTCCGAGGTTGTGATATGAAGATTCTTTATGGGATTCAAGGCACAGGTAATGGCCATATCAGTCGCTGCCACACAATGGCAAAATACCTGGCAGGACATAAGGTCGATATTGATTACTTGATATCGGGTCGAGACGTTAACGGACTTTTTGATATGGACGTTTTTGGTGATTATCAGTGGCGAGAAGGTTTATCCTTTGTTACTGAAAAAGGGCGGCTGCAACGACGCAAAACCCTCCTCGCTAATGACTGGAGCCAATTCTGGCAGGACGTAAAAAGGTTACCCGTTAAAGACTATGATTTGGTCATTACTGATTATGAGCCGGTCACGGCCTGGGCAGCAAAAAGAGCCGGTGTGCGCTGCATCGGGCTGGGGCGGCAGTACGCCTATCAGGAACCTGAGTTGTTTAAGCGTTTGTCCTGGTGGCAGAAGCAACTGATATCATCGTTTGCTCCGTGTTCCGATCCAGTCGGGATGCATTGGCTTGCTATCGGCAATGCCATTCCTCCAGTGGTCAGGCACGAAGAGAATAGCTGTGGCGGTCTAATGCAACGGGTGGTTGTGTACTTACCGTTTGAAGATCACCGCTACGTTATTGAACAGCTTCAGCCGCTGGATAACTATGAGTTTTCTTTTTTTCATCCTTCAGTAAAGCGGCAGTCTCTGGGACATATTGAATGCTATCCGCCTTCTCGTTCAGAGTTTGCCAGCCACTTTAATAAAGCGTCAGCTGTGCTATCCAATGCGGGTTTTGAAACCAGTTGTGAGGCATTAAGTCAGGGAAAAGCGCTGGCAGTTAAACCATTAAATGGGCAGTTTGAACAAAAATGGAATGCACGGATACTGCAGGAGCAGGGGTTGGCACAGGTATTAAAACGAATCGACACGGGTTCAGTGGATAATTGGTTAACGCAGCGACAGTCACAGCGTTTATATTGGCCTAATGTAGCAGAGGCATTGGCGCAATGGATAGCCGAGGGAGCACGACAACCGATATCAGAATTAAGTGCCGAGCTTTGGTCCAGAAACGAAAAAACCGCCATATAGGCGGTTTCTCTGAATGTGGCTCCCCAGGTTGGATTCGAACCAACGACACATGGATTAACAGTCCACCGCTCTAACCAACTGAGCTACTGGGGAATTGAATAGGCTGGATGTTGCTTGGCTCCCCAGGTTGGATTCGAACCAACGACACATGGATTAACAGTCCACCGCTCTAACCAACTGAGCTACTGGGGAACAACATTCAACGGCTGCGAATATTAAAGCTCATACGCAGGGGTGTCAACTATTCTGCGAAGGTTTTTAAAGGAAAAGGCTTCGGTTGTCGAAAAAGTCAGCAAATTGATTTTTTTAATCGCATCATTGTAAAAAGCTGAGCTAATCGTTATCGCTGACAATGTCAAGTAACTGTCAAGTTTATACCTATAACATAAGTATTAGCTGTTTCGGCGATCTGATTATCCACAGATATCTGAATGTCGCAGTAGATAACGGCTACATGATCTTATCCACGGAATCTGTGGATAACCTTGTGTTTAACTCTGTGAAGTCGTAATAATGATGCGGCTTTGAGCGCGATTTCCGCAGTGGTTAAAAAGTAACGATAAAATAAAATATTCATAATAAACAATGGCTTAATAAATTATGGTGAATAAATCTTCAGGTTGGTGATCGATTCACCAGTCAATGCTTGAAGAATCAGCAACTTGTGTATTTCTTAGTGAATCTGACTAAAAAACGCGCCAAAATATCTCATGTTAAATTGAATAATTAGGCTTGACATTGTTTACTTAGATCTGGATCCGACCACTAACGGCAGAAAGGAATTTTTAGTAACTTGTAATAAAAGTATCAAAGTAAAAAGAGTTGGTATTGATGGGATTTACGCTGTAACAAGCGTTCAAGTAATGGGGTTTTGGCGCTCATTGTTTAAAAAGGCGCCAAAACCTTCGTTTTATAAACTTTCTGAGAAACTTCTAATACGTTTAACGGCTTCTTTCAATACGTCCATTCCGGTGGCAAAGGATAAGCGGCAGTAACCATCAGTGCCAAAAGCGGAGCCTGGTACAAGGGCTACATTGGCTTCTGTCAAAAGTTTTTCACACAGTTCAACGTCACTACTGACTTTAGCTTTAGCCATTAGCTTATCGACCTGTGCAAAGGCGTAAAAGGTACCATCACCTGGTACGCAGTCAATGCCGTCAATGCTATTTAGAGCATCAACCAAATAGTCGTGACGTTCTTTAAATGCAGTCACCATGGTTTTAATACAGCTTTGATCGCCGTTTAATGCTGCTGCTGCCGCGTATTGGCTAATGCTGGTCGGGTTTGATGTACTTTGCGACTGCATTTTTTTCATAGCAGCAATAATTGGCTTAGGACCCGCAGCATAACCGATACGCCAGCCCGTCATAGCATAAGCTTTGGATACACCCGTGAGGATAACGGTGCGATCTTTAAGATCCGGAGCCACCATTGGGAAGTTAGCAAAGGGCGAGTCACTCCAGAGAATATGCTCGTACATATCGTCGGTGGCGATAAGTACATTTGGATACTCACGCAGCACTTCCGCAAGGGCTTCAAGTTCCTCTGCGGTATAAGCTGTTCCAGCCGGGTTGGACGGGCTGTTGATGAACATCAAACGTGTTTTATCGGTTAGCGCGTTACGCAACTGTTCTGGCGTAATTTTAAAGCGTTGGTCTATGCCAGCTTTAACAATAATTGGCGTAGCGCCAACCAGCTTAGTCATGTCAGGATATGAAACCCAGTAAGGCGCGGGAATAACAACTTCATCTCCCGGGTTTAACCAGGCACTGAGTAAATTGAAAATACTGTGTTTACCACCGGCTGAAACAATGATTTCTGAACGTTGGTAGCTAAGGCTATTGTCGCGTTTTAGCTTTTTAATAACAGCATCTTTTAGCTCATCGATACCATCAACAGCTGTATATTTGGTCTTACCGTCATGGATAGCCTGAATCGCAGCATCTTTAATAAAATCAGGTGTATCAAAATCTGGCTCGCCGACTCCCAGACCAATAACATCTTTGCCTTGTTGACGTAATTCATTGGCTTTTTGGGTAACCGCCAGAGTCGGTGACGGCTGAATTGCATTGATACGATCAGAGAGTTGATAATCCACGTTCAGATCCTGTTTTTCGCAAGGGTTGAAATGCCCATTACTATACGGATCAGAGCGGCTAAAGTCCATTCTCCGTAGCCACAAAGCGCAGTCTCATGTACACTATTCGGCTATCGAACTGAGGAGGGATTGAATGGCAGCTGCCGACGCATCAAGAAGTCTTATCAGCGCGCCGGTAGGACAAAAACTCTGGGAAATGACCTGGCCGGTTATTTTCGGTGTGGCTACCCTTATCAGTTTTAATGTTGTCGATACTTTCTTTATTAGTATGCTCGGAACTGACCCCTTAGCGGCTGTCAGTTTTACCTTTCCCGTTACCTTTACTGTTGTCAGCCTGGCTATTGGTCTGGGTATTGGAACCTCTGCGGTCATTGCCCGAAAGTACGGTTCAGATAAACCTGACGAAGCTCACTTTGATGGTTTCTCGGCACTTTCCGTGTCGGCTTTATTAGTTGCGGCTTTGGCCTTAATCGGCTATTTGCTGATGGACCCGATTTTCAGTTTGCTGCAGGCCCAGGAGCGGTTAATGCCGCTTATTCGGGAGTACATGACGCTATGGTACTTTGGCTGTGTCATGTTGGTGACGCCTATGGTGGGTAATGCCGTACTGCGTGCCTCGGGGGATACTCGCACTCCGTCACTTATTATGGCTTCCGGCGGCTTAGCTAACGCTATTTTTGATCCGATTTTCATTTTTGGGCTGGGGCCAATTCCGGCTATGGGAATTCAGGGCGCAGCGCTGGCCAGTGTCATCTCCTGGTTCAGCGGTGTTTTTTTAGTCTTCTGGTTGCTGCGCCGGAATAAACTGGTGTCTTCAAAACCGCCGGGCGGCAGACTGTTTATCGACGCCTGGATAAAGTCCGCCAGAGGTATTTTAAAGATTGGTATGCCGGCAGCCAGTGCAAATATGCTGACGCCCTTAGCTATGTCGGTAATGACCGCCATTGTCGCTTCATATGGTGCCCCTGCGGTGGCCGCTTTTGGGGTGGGTTCACGGCTTGAGTCTCTGGCCAGCGTTATTATTCTGGCGTTGTCTATGTCGTTGCCGCCTTTAATTAGCCAAAATTACGGTGCCGACCGTATCGACAGAGTAAAAGAAGCGTATCGAACCGCTCTAAAAGCGGTATTGGCGATTCAGGCTGTGATTTATCTGCTTATGTTGGTTGGTGCGCATTGGATAGCGCAGATTTTCGCTGAGGAACAAGCCGTTGCCGACATTGTAAAACTCTTTATTTATATTATGCCTTTGGGTTACGGATTGCAGGGCATTATTATACTGACAAACTCCAGCTTTAATGCCGTGCACCGACCAATGAATGCCTTATGGCTGAGCATCATTCGTTTGTTTGTGCTGTTCGTACCGCTTTCGTATTTAGGAAGCTTACTGGCTGATTTGACCGGTTTATTCATTGGTGGTGTCGTTGCTAATCTGTTTACCGCTATTATTGCGTATTGGTGGTTTTCACGAGAGTTGAGGAGAGAACGTGGCTAAGAAATTTGAACTGGTTTCTAAATACAAGCCGGCGGGTGACCAGCCCAAAGCCATCGAATCGCTGCTCGATAATCTGGATGCCGGTTTGGCACATCAGGTACTCCTGGGTGTTACCGGTTCAGGTAAAACCTTTACCATGGCGAACGTAATTGAACGTTCGCAGCGGCCGACATTGATACTGGCGCACAATAAAACATTAGCAGCGCAGCTTTATGGTGAGATGAAAGAATATTTCCCCAATAACGCGGTGGAATATTTTGTCTCTTACTACGATTACTATCAGCCCGAAGCTTATGTGCCAACGACCGACACTTTCATCGAGAAAGATGCTTCTATTAATGACCATATTGAGCAAATGCGTTTGTCGGCTACCAAGGCACTAATGGAACGTCGTGATGTGGTTCTGGTTGCCTCGGTATCTGCAATTTACGGTTTGGGTGACCCCGAGTCTTACATGAAAATGATGTTGCACTTGCGTCGTGGCGACATTATTGATCAACGGGACATTATTGGACGCCTTGCGCAACTTCAGTACAAACGTAACGATGCGGCTTTTGAGCGCGGTACTTACCGGGTTCGTGGCGACGTTATTGACATCTTCCCGGCAGAGTCGGAAGAAATGGCAGTGCGAGTTGAGTTGTTTGACAGCGAAGTTGACCGCATCAGCTTTTTTGAGCCGCTGACAGGTCAGGTAACAGAAAAAGACGTTGCGCGCGCCACCATTTATCCGAAAACACACTATGTCACGCCGCGTGAAGTCTTGGTCAAGGCCATTGAAAAGATAAAAGATGAGCTGAAAGACCGTCGCGAAATTCTGCTTCAACAAAACAAACTGATAGAAGAACAGCGGATTAGTCAGCGGACACAGTTTGATATTGAGATGATGCTGGAGCTTGGTTATTGCTCAGGCATTGAAAACTATTCACGTTACTTGTCCGGTCGTGCGCCCGGCGAGCCACCACCAACCTTAATGGACTATTTACCCGATGACGCTCTGCTCATTATTGATGAGTCTCACGTTACCGTTTCTCAGGTTGGGGCCATGTACAAAGGTGACCGATCGCGCAAAGAAAACTTGGTTGAATACGGTTTTCGCTTGCCGTCAGCACTGGATAACAGACCCCTCAAATTTGATGAGTTTGAAGCCATAGCGCCGCAGACAATGTATGTGTCGGCAACGCCCGGTAAATACGAGCTGGAACGCAGTAGCAACGAAGTGGTAGAACAGGTGGTCAGGCCGACGGGGCTTATTGACCCGCAGATAGAAGTGCGGCCGGTTGCAACACAGGTGGATGACTTAATGTCTGAAATTCGTTTGCGCACAGAGCAGGGCGAACGGGTACTGGCAACCACTTTGACCAAGAAAATGGCAGAAGATTTGGCGGACTATCTGGATGAACATGGCATAAAGGTACGTTACCTGCATTCCGATATTGATACCGTTGAGCGCATGGAAATTATTCGTGATTTACGATTAGGCGAATTTGATGTGCTGGTAGGGATTAACCTATTACGTGAAGGCCTGGATATGCCGGAAGTGTCTTTGGTGGCAATTTTGGACGCCGATAAGGAAGGTTTTTTACGTTCTGATCGTTCACTTATTCAGACTATAGGTCGTGCTGCGCGTAACGTAAATGGTCGGGCAATTTTATACGCTGACCGCATTACCGGCTCTATGCAGCGCGCTATGGAAGAAACTGAACGCCGCCGTAATAAACAAATTGCGCATAACAAAGAACACGGAATTACTCCGCAAGGGCTTAATAAAGACATTACCGATGTGATGGACTTGGGGCAGGGGGCAGCCAAAGCGCGTAAGAGTAAAGCTGAAAAAGCTCTGGCTGAAGTGGCTTCTGGCTATGACGCCCGTACCGTTGTTGTTAAAGACGCAAAAGCGGTGATGAAAGAAATCGAAGCCAAAGAAAAAGAGATGTATAAAGCGGCACAGAATCTTGAGTTTGAGCTAGCAGGAAAGCTTAGGGACGAAGTGGCTGAGCTGCGTGAACAATTAAAACGAGCGGTTTAACAGAATACTCTGAGACGAACAGGGTTATCGCTTTTTTCAATTGGTTATAACAATCTTAATCGGCAATAATTTATACTAAGTCGAAGTGGGAGGTTGTTATGAAAGACGCAGCAAAAACAGTATCATTTGGTATTATGCATTTTACTATCGCCTTTGGCGTTGTCTGGCTGATGACAGGCGATATCGTACTAGGTGGTGCAATCGCCTTGATTGAGCCTTTAGTGAACACAGTAGGTTACTATTTCCATGAAAAAATCTGGCAACGCGGAGATAAGCGCCGGGCAGCGGTTGGTCGAGAAAGCGCGATACTTGGATAAAGAGGGCAGAGCGAGTTTCCCGCTCTCGCTCTTGCTGGTTTTGTTATTTGAAATGCGCGGTTATGTGGCCGCCATTATCTCTCTCACCTTTGCTGAAGATCGTACCCGCCTACTAAAGCTTTTCTATACCAGTTCAGAGCAGTTTGGGCTGATGCTGCTGGTTGGATTACCGGCATTAATGGTTCTGCTGGCAACGACTTTTGCTGGTGAAGATGAACGCAACTGGGCTAATGCGCTAATGCGTTTTGCTCAACCCCTGCTATTACTCTCGCTTATTGTGGATGCAACATTAATTCTGTGGATGTTTATTGAACAGCATGGTGCGTTTTCTTTCGGTCGGGCTGGTATTATATTTGGCTGGTTTATTTGTGGTTGGTATTTAATGAATTCCAGGCGCTGGCGATTCTATCGTCGGCATTTAGCTAATATACGTAGTACAAAGCAATAAGATTGTTGATTTTTAAGGATTAACGTTCTTTAATGGGGGGCTGAGAAACGATTCGAGCCAGCATGAATTTCTTAAATAACTTCTTTTTACTGAACGACGAAGGAACGTCCGAAAGTGGTGTACCTAATTGGCGGGTTAGTGCACTTAGAATTATTCTTTCCTCGGGGATGCTTCTTTGTTTAGTTGTTTTCTTAAACAGCTTTTATGATGCAGTAGAATCTAATTTATTTTACATCATTGGAATCACATCTGTTTTCCTGGGAAGTATGCTCGGTTTATTATGGTTAAGCCGAAATTATTATCGGTTTTGCGCTCATTTCCTGCAGGTTACTATTATCATGGCAAGCGTTGCCTGCAACCTGTTTCTGGCAGATCAAAACCTTGCTCAGATAGGTTCCATGTTGATGTATGCCTGTCCTTTAACTGCGTTAATGTTAATAGGCGGTAGGGCAGCGCTTTTGTATGGCGTACTAAATGTCATCCCCTTTTATATCATCTCCAATAATGTCGATCTGTCCTTTTTTGCCCAGCCGGAAGTGCAGTTTCCCAATGTTGTTTGGTACATATCGGGCACTATGTTTGTGTTTTTTAATGTCTGTATTCCTCTAGCTGTTGGGCGCACGATAGTTGCCGCGAAAAGGCTTAACCGGGAGATGATGAAGTCTAATGATTATTTGAGAGGAAAAAACTCGCTATACAGAGTCTTTTTTTCTGAATCCAGAAGACCCAAAGTCATTGTTAATGAGCAGGGAATCATTACGGACTTTAATAAACTGGCGGCGAGCACCTTTGGTTTGGATGAAGCAATTAAAGGTGAAGATCAGTCAATTTCTAATTTGTTCCCCGCTATCAGTCATGCTGAGTTCTCTGCCGGAGGGCAAGTTATCCGGCATGGGGCCACCTACCAACAGGTTGTCAGATTAGAAGTGCCGGAAGCCAGTTCACATGTTTACGAGTTCGTCGACTGCACACAAGAAAAATCTTTGGAAACCAACCTAACTCTACTAGAGCAGGAAAATCGGCGCTTACGTTATCTGGATACTCAGACAAACTTACCAAATAGCGACTGGTTTGAACTCCAGTGTAATAAATTGATTTCTAAATCTGATCGCGAGTTTTTCGTCGTTGTTGCTCAAAGTGAAAATGAGGACTACGTCAGATTAAAATACGGTGAAAACGTGATTAGAAAGTTGTTAGCCGCAGCTTATAACCGCCTGAAGAAACATAAACATCACCCTCGTTTAACTGCCACCATTGCGTTAAATAAACTGGTTTTCATTCTACCTAAAACAGTAGAAAACGAGTTAAAAGAAGTCTTATTTGATATCAAAAAGTCGCTGGACAGGGACTACACACTCCAGGGCATTAAATGTCAGCAGTCCTTTCAATTTGGTGTTGCTCGGTTTCCCCGCCATGGTGAATCAGCGGGTGCCGTCGTTTCCAGAGCTTTAGAGGCTAAAAAGTTTGTGTCGATGAATCAGTTTTTTCACCTTTATAATACCGAAAACTCCGAAGAGTTTATGGAGCGGCATGAAATATCCGTTTTGCTGGATGAGGCCATACAAAACGACGAACTGGATATTTGCTTTCAACCCAAGGTCAACCCTGACGGGACTTGTGTCGGGCTTGAAGCTTTGGCTCGCTGGGATAGCCCCGTACTGGGCATTATCTCACCGGCAACCTTTATTCCCATTGCGGAAGAGTATCGAATGATCAGTCGTTTGACTGACCTAATTATTCAGAAAGTCTGTTCACAGATATCACGTTGGAATAGAGACGACTTTCCACTGCTTCCTATAGCTATCAATATTTCGTTGCTAGATTTTTCTCAGCCCGATTTTATTTCTAAACTGGTTAAGTACTTGGCTGACTTTTCTGTAAAGCCGTCCCAAATAGAGCTTGAGTTGACGGAAACTTGTCTGGAATCAAACCGGGTAAACTCTCTGGAGTTAATGAAAGAGCTCCAGTCGTGGGGGTTTAAGGTGTCGGTTGATGATTTTGGTGTTGGCTATTCCAGCGTGACGCGCTTGGCCTATTATCCAATTGATAAATTAAAGTTGGACAGGGCACTTATCCGAGAGATAAAGAACTCTGGACGACAGTACAGCTTGGTCAAAGGCATTTACAATATTTGTTCTGAACTGAATATAAAGTGTGTTGTTGAAGGTGTGGAAGAAGAAGCACAATTACATAGCTTAAAGAACATTGGTTTTTCTGAATTTCAGGGTTTTTACTTCTCAAAGCCTTTAACAGTAAATAACTATGAAAAACATGTTAGAAAGCATGGGTTAACCTTTTTAGATAACACGAAAAAAGTGACTTAACTGGTTTCACCGGATAGGTAATACCATTTGCCATCTTCTTGCACGAAGTCGGATTGTTCTTCCATAAAGGATACATCATCGCCGTCTTTGTAAAAGGCCCGGAAATGAACTTGCCCTTTATTCTGGTCGACACTGGATGAAATAACCTGCAGTTTAAGCCAGTTCGGAGAGTCACTTAAGTCGAGCAGTGGCGGACGCGAGCTACTATGCCAGGTGGCTTCTAAGTAGCCGGCCAGGCGACCGACAAAGGCACTATAGCGTGAACGCATAAGTGCTTCCGGAGACTGGGCCGTTGCCTCCCCACTATGGTAAGCGTAGCAACAATCCTGATAGGTTTTATCTAAGCCGCAAGGGCAGGGTTCTGTCATTTTCATAGCGCGAACTTTACCAGTACGCGCTATGATTTCAACTGCAATTTTAGTCGGTTTTACCCGAATGGTTCTTTCCCAGCCCGCCACTAATGGTTAACTGTAAGGCATCAGCAGGTTTCATGGTAAGAGACTCAACACAGTCGCCCGGAACAATAACCATATAGCCACCGACGTTATAGCTCATTGGTAAAAATACAGCGACTTGATCCTCCTCCATAAGCTCGGACAGGCGATCCCCTTTTATGCCACTTTTTTTAGTAACAATACCAATAAGGCGCAGATTGCTGCCAGGTAAGGTCACCAGTACAACAGACTCTTCAGCAAAGTTCTTACCTGACATCATCTCGAACACATCATTAATTGTGCCGTATAAGCTGCGTAGCAAGGGTAACCGCGCCATCAGCCTGCCGGGAAACTGCCAGAGCCAGTCGATAAAATGCCAACGCGAGCTGAATCCAATGAGCAGGGCGATACCGAGAAAGCTGATAAAAGCTAAACCCGGAAAGTAGGATGACTCACCTACAAGGGTTATCCATATGGGTTTAAGCCAGGTTTCTATTGTTACTAACAACCATTGCAGTAAGGCAAACGTCACGACAATGGGCAATAAAATGGCTAACCCTTTAAACAGGTACTGTATGGTGGTTTTCATTATCTAAGCCTAAGCCTTGTGGCGTAAAGTAACTCACATTGTGAAAGCAATAGCTTAATCGGACAAGTAATATTCTATGGTGGATACCACCCGTATTTTTTTCAGGTGAGGGTTATGGCGATCGCGTGCACTGATACTAAACTGTCCCTGTCGCGCCTGCTTTATTTTGCCCAGTTCAGAGTTAGAGTCTAAGGCAAATTTCTTCGCTACTTCCCGCGCTTTTTTGGTGGCCTCTTCTATCATTTCAGGTTTTACTTCGTTTAAGCGCGTAAATAAATAGTCCGGTTGAGCCTGATAGCTATCGGTAGTAAAGACAATACCTTCTTTACCCAGCTCGCCAAGAAGACTCATGACACCACGAACTTGCTCAACGTTTTTGGAATAAACCGTAATGGTCTTTGTGGCTGTATAGCGAAATTCTGCAGGTTGGGATGAACCATAACTTCGTGCGGATTTATCTGTAATAGAAGGCGCTGAAGAGGAAATTTCATCTCGGTTAATACCTTTGCTTTGCAGAAATTCAATGACCTTTTGGTTGGATTCCTCAATGGTTTTATAAATGGCGGTTAAATCATTACTGGCAGTCGTAAATTGAATGGGCCAGATAACGGTGTCAGCAAGGTACTCATGCTCTGAAAGTCCTTTTACAGTAACCGTGCGCTCCATCGACTTATGCTCAAGCACTGCACCGGAGCCAATAACGGCAATAATGGCGAAGCTGATGATCAGTGAAATGCCGAGTATCAGAGTGTTTTTAGTTGAGCTCATTTCAACTCCCTTTGTGATTTACTTACCTACACTATAGGACAAAATTCTCGATAAATGGCTATAGGGCAGCCGGGTTTGTTCGTGCCAGTGGTTAAACGCGCTTTGTGCCTGTTTCAGACCTTTTTGACTGGTGGGGGAGGCATCTATCAGCTTGTAATTGGTCAGCGCGGTGACAACGTCATTGGACATAATAAAACCGTCCCAGCCAAGCTCTCGCAGAACGTATTGCGGAGTAACGCCACCCAACCGTGAACCGTTCTTTTTAAGGTAGTGTAGCAACTCTGCTTGCCGGCTCGATGGCCACTGTGCTAAAAAACGGCCGAAGCTGCCGTATTCTTCGGATACTTCCACAATCATACGGGCGTTGGCTGGAACGGTATTTATTTTTTGCTGGTTGCGAACAATACGCTCATCTTTTGACAGTTCTTCTAATACCTCTGGGGGTACCTGTTGCCAGTAAAGCGGGACAAAGCCCTTAAAAGCCTCCTCAAAACCTGGCCATTTTGCCTCAATAATTCGCCAGACAAAGCCCGCCCGAAAAATACAGCGAGTAATAGTAGCAAGTACGTCCCGGTCTTTGAGTTGTTCTAATTGGCTTACGGACGATACTTTAGGCAGGCGTGCAAGCATTGCACTTTCGCCACCTTTACGCTGGCAGGCCCTGTCATAGAAGCGAGAAAAGTCGGTTGTTATATTGGTCATTGTCTTCCTGCTTTTTAATCTAGCATCCAGTCTGCAATGGCGCGGCAATGAAGTTCGGTGGTATCGAACAATGGCAGGGCAGAATGTTCTTGCTGAACCAGCAGACCAATTTCAGTGCAGCCTAAAATAACGCCTTGTGCGCCTTGCGTTGCCAGGTCTTCAATAATTCTTAGGTATTGTTTGCGCGCATTATCGGTAAACTGGCCATGGCACAGTTCTTTAAAAATAATGCTGTCGACTGTATTACCGTCACTTTCCCCGGGTATCAGTACCTTAATGTTTTGCTGTTCAAGACGTTCTTTATAAAAAGGTTGCTGCATGGTGAAACGTGTACCCAGTAACCCGGTCTGATTGACGTTGTTTTGTTTAAGATGGTCAGCAACGGCGTCGACAATGTGCAGTAAAGGCAGTTTAACGGCATCTTCAACTTGTGGAGCCACTTTGTGCATCGTATTTGTTGCTATAACAATACTTTCGGCGCCAGCTCTCTCCAACTGCCGGGCTTTGCCAATAAGAGACTGTGCAGCAGCATCCCAGTCGCCCTTGCTTTGCATCTCTTCAATAGGCGCAAAGTCGACGCTGGCAAGAATAATTTCTGCACTGTGCAGACCTCCCAGGCGCTTATTTATTAGCTGATTCAAACGTTTATAATAAGTACTGGTTGATTCCCAGCTCATGCCACCAATAATGCCGACTGTTTTCATCAAGGATCTCCGCAATAGGCTTCTAAGCACAGCCTACCGCAGTTCTCCTATTAAGTTAATTTCAGGGTTAACTTTTATCCCATGCGTTTGAATATTGTTGGTTTAGTCAAATGAACGAGATTTAAGGATCTCCGGTTTTAAGAACGGTTTCTCACCGGTGTTGTCATGGTCACCCAAGACTTTTCCGTTTATCTCTTGTCCGTATAAAGACCATTGATAAAAATTCTTATATTTTTCTCTGGTCTCTTGTATATCGCCGGTGTAACGAGGATCCTGGGGGCGTTCGTGTGCGTTGATGAAGTACGCGACATTCCAGGCTTCTTTATCACTTAAGCGGCCTGGTTGGCCTAATGGCATATTGTTCTGAATAAATGACGCTGCGGTAAATACTCGAGTCATGCCTGCCCCCCAGTTATATGAACCGTCGCCCCATAAAGATGGAAAAACAACATCACCGTCGACTGTTTTGCCTTGACCATTTTGGCCGTGACAGACCGCACAGTTTTCCTCATAGACTTTTTTACCTGCATCGAAGCTAATATCCTCAGGCATTTGCTTTCCTAAGTGGTTAAAACCTCGTCCGGCAATATTGCTATCGTATACTTTTGCGCCTTTAGCCATGTACTGATGATAGGCAACCATTGCCAGCATGTCGTCACTACCATACTCAGGCGGCTTACCATTCATAGAAAAAGAGAAGCAGCCGGCGATACGTTCTTCCAGTGAGTTAACATGCTGGTTTTTACCGCGAAAGTCAGGCAACGTGGTCGCAGCAGGCCAAACTGGACCCGCCCAGGGTTTACGACCTTCACCCATGTGACACGACTTACAGTCCATATCATTAAATACATATTCACCGCGATACTGCTGTGTATTCATAAACATATCGCGACCTTTTAGGATGACTTTCCGAAGTTCTTTATGAAGGTTTGGGTCGTTCTCAATATCGCTTAATGTTGGTGCTTTATGAACATATTCCCCTTCGCCGAACTCAGGTAATTTTACCTCGCCTGGTGACTGTGACTGAGCGATAGCAAGGCCGGCAATAGAAATTCCAATTAAAGATAAAGTTACTTTTAGTGAAGTATCCATAGTTGAGCTCCTATTCTGCAGCTGGTATTGAAGCAAGATAAGCTGAAACCGCTTCTATTTGTTCATTGTTTAGCCGCTTTGCCACCGCTTCCATAAGCTGAACTTTGTCTGTTTTACGGTCGCCGTTTTTCCAGCTATTAATTTGTTGCTTGATGTAGCTGGCATGCTGACCCGCTATGCCCGGAAAATTTTCATTAACGCCTTGGTTATTAGGACCGTGGCAACTGCTGCAAGGGGGAATGTATTCATCCCAGTTACCAATATTGACCAAACGCTCGCCTTGCTTCAAAAGCTTTGCATTGGCGTCACTTGCGGTGCTCGTTGGTTTATCTAAACTCGCGTAATAAGCTGCAATATCCTGCAGTTGTTGGTCATCGAAGTTGTCTATGTTCATGGACATGACCGCATTGTTTCGCTCCCCCGTCTGATAAGCTTTTAATTGTCGGTATAGGTATTGCTCATTCATGCCTGCAATGTATGGGAATGCACCGGCTGCATTACCTTCGCCATTGGGCCCGTGACAAGCCATGCAGGGAGCACCGCTACCATCACCTTTCATTGATAGTTGCTGACCTGATTCAGGATCGCCTTTAGCCGAGGCGCCAAAAGTGGTTCCCAAAAGTAGAGCAGCTACACCACAAGTTATTGCTAATCCTTGTTTCTTAATCATAGTAATACCCTATATTTAATGACGAGTATGATAGCTAGTATAGTAGTAGATAATTTATTATAGCCATATTAACTATATGGTTATTGTAGAAGGGTTAACTATGAGACTTTCGAAGCTTGCAGTTGCATTACTTTCGGGAGGTTTTTGGATTGCTTCTGCACAAGCGGAAACGATACTTTCGAGCCAGCTGTTCATTAATGCAAGCAATATTCAACAGCAAGATATGGCTTCAGACATAGAAGGTTGGGAACTGGATTTAAAACGTTTTTACCTTGACGTTAACCATAAGTTCAATGATAAATGGAGCGCACTAGTGACGACTGACGTTCAGTGGCGCCGCCAAAACGATCCGACCGATGTGTGGTTCCGCCATGCTTATGTACAGCGCAAGCTGCCGAACGGCCAGCTTCTGCAGCTGGGTGTGGCACCATTGCCCTGGATTGATTACATTGCCCGCAAAGTGGGTTACCGCTATGTCGACCCAAGCCTGACGCCAATGAATCAGTTTGCGGGACCTACTGACTTAGGGGTTCATTACACGAATAAGAACGATAATGTTAGTTATGCCGTGTCTGTGGTAACCGGTGGCGGCTTTAAGAAACCAAGAGTAGGCGATTCTGCTGACGTGGAAGCCTATGCCGCCTGGCATGCAGCGCCTGGATTGGATATTGCTATAGGCGGTTATCGCGGAGCACGTACACAGGATAAAGACGCGGCTCCGAAGATTAATACCGCCGAGCGCTTTAATGCCTCTATCAATTACCAGGTAAAGAAGATGCGTCTTGGTATTGAATATGTTCACAACAATAATTGGGGCAGGTAGCCAGTCCTGTTGAAGATGCTAAGAGTGGCTGGGGGAGTTGGGCGAGTTATCGCTATGCACCAAAACACTCGGTATTTGTGCGTTATGACACAACCAAGCCAAGCCGTCGTTTAAACCCTGGTTATGAGAAAGATTATGTTCAGATTGGATGGGACTGGAAAGTCGCACCCTATGTTACCGTTGCTTTAGTTGCTAAACAGGTTGAAGAAAGTAGTAAGGAATTTGAGCGTGACTCTTATGAATTTGGTTTGTGGAGCATGTGGAATTTTTAAGTACCTTCCTTAAGCTAGAACTAACCTTTTGTTTTAAAATAAAACTATAGGTCTTCTTGCTCCTGCCTAAAAAATACTGATTAAAATATCAAACTTTATTTTAATTGAACGTTCAATTAGTTAAGTTTGATTTTAATTGAATGATCAATTAACCTTAACGCCGTTGTCACATTAGCCTCATACATTAAGGAACTTCACTACAACACAAGAAACAGGAACTTTTATGAAAACTTATGTGCCTATGAAGCAAAGCTTAATTGCACTATCTGTACTATCAGCATTATCTGCTACCTCCCTGCCAGCAATGGCGCAAGACACTCAAGATCAGCAAGCAGAAGAAGAAAAAGAACAAATGGAAGCCATTGTGGTTACTGGCCGCAGTGTTTCTTATGCGAATAACGCTTCTTCAGCCGAAATGGAAAAACAGCAAACTCCAATGACCAGCGCTTTGGCAATGGTTGATAACTTACCTGGCGTTTTGGTAAACGAAGGTGACCCGTTCGGTTCTGACGAGTGGTCAACCAGCATCTCAATTCGCGGTTTCCAGTTAGATTTAGAATCTCAGCAAATTGGTATGACTGTAGACGGTATTTCTAATGGTAACTCAAACTACGGTGGTGGTACTAAAGCCAGCCGTTACATTGACACCGAAAACTTACGTGGCACGGAAGTTTCTCAGGGTACAGCTGACATTAGCTCTCGTTCCAACGAGGCTTTGGGTGGTACCTTGAACTTTACGACTATTCGCCCGGCGTACGAAGAACAGTTCACAGTTAGTACTACGATTGGCGAGCATAACGCGCAAAAACTGTATGCACGTTATGACACCGGGGAAATTGCCAAAGACACTTATGCGTGGTTCTCTATTTCGAGCCAACAAAACGATGACTACATGGATGGCTCGGTAACGAATACGCGTGACCATGCTGAAGGTAAAATTATCAGCCGCGTTGGTGACGTAGATTTAACCGGTTATGTGAGTTACGACGATGCTCAGGAATTTACCTATCAACGGGTTTATGGTTTAGCACAGTATGAACAGAATTCTGAGTGGGACGGTCTGACTGAAGACTGGACAGGTATCCCTTATCAAGACCAGGCCTGGCGTGAAGGTTGGGTTACTGAGCGTGAAAACCTGTTTGGTTATGTAAAAGCTGATTTCATGCTGGGTGAAGTGGATGTCAGCACTAACGTTTACTATCACGAGAACGAAGGTGTTGGTAAGTGGATTCCATATTACATTGCTGATGTTACCGATGATGGTGCAGGAAATCCTCATTCTGAACTGGATCCTTCAACCACGGCTTACGGCGGTTCTTCACAAGGTTTTATCTACTTTGTTAACCGCGACGGACAGTCATTATCACCTGAAGCAGGCTGCGAGAGCTCAATTGGTTACCCTTATGGCGGCGGCGGAGCCGAAGTAGACCCGGGTTGCTATGAGCAGGGCGCTATGCCGGTCAGTTCGCATCGTCATACTCACTACGAGAAGCAACGCTACGGCGTAAATGGTGACTTTGTATGGGATACCACAATTGCCGGTATGGCAAACACCTTGCGTGGTGGTTTCTGGTACGAAGATTACCAGCGTGATGAGTACCGTGACTGGCATAAAACCATTGATGCAGCAGCTAGTCCGCGTCCTGAGAGTAACCCTTACTGGGTTCAGTATAGCCGTGAATTCCCGGTCGAAACTTTGATGTATTACATTGAAGACGAGATTGATGCCGGATTTGCGAAGTTCCGTCTGGGCGCGAAAAAGTTTGATGTTGAAGTTTCTAAAGAAGACCAGTTTAACCCTGACAACAACCTGAGTGTATCGTCTGACTCGGATGCTTTATTGTCAGCTGGTTTTGTTGCGCCTCTGCCGGTTAAAGGAATGGAAGTGTTCGGTGGCTATGCAGAAAACTTTGCAGCGGTTAAAGATGCTGTACTAGAGCGTGATGACACGGATGTAAGCCAGGTTGAACCGGAAACAGCGGACAACATTGATTTAGGTTTGCGCTATTCAACGCCGGGCTTTAATGCAAGTTTGACTTACTATGATATTACCTTCGAAAACCGCATTACTTTTGTCAGTAATGAAGACGTTGACGGTATCGACTTCTTAGAAGCGGCTGCCGGTGGTTATGTCAACACAGGTGGTATTGAGTCTGACGGTATTGAAGCATCACTGGATTACAACCTCAGTGATAATCTTGGCGTTTATGTGTCTTACACAAAAAATGACTCAACCTATACGGATGAAGCATTCCGCGGTAATACCGTACTGGGCAGTGCCCAGGATATGGCCGTTGTTAGCTTTGATTACACTAAAGGCGACTTCTATGCCGGCTTTAGTACTAAGTATGTGGGTGAACGCTACTTAGATCAGGCTAATACTCAGGAAAGCGATTCTTACGTTGTGAGTGACCTATACATTGGTAAAACCGTTTATGACATTGGTGGTGCAATTGACAGCATGGAGCTGAGTTTCACCGTGAATAATGTCTTTGACGAAGATTACCTTGGTACTATCGCTCCGGGTGCGGGCTGGATTGGCGCGCCACGTACGGCAGCGCTTAATGCTAAGTTTGTATTTTAAAACTACCCCGAACCACATGCGGTTAACACCGCATGTGGTTGCTTTAATAGCAAGCAACAACAAGGTAATAAATACACATGTATAAACTATTAGCACTATCCACATTACTACTGAGTGGTTCAGTTTTTGCCGATGCCCCAGGCCGAATTTTATTTGGCTCATGTTCGCATCAGGACAAAGACATTCCCATTTTTAACAGCATTATTGATGACGACCCCGAAGTTTTTGTGTTTCTTGGGGACAATGTGTATGGCGACACAGAAAACATGTCAGTGTTGCAGAATAAATATGAAAAACTGGGCTCTAAGCCGGGTTTTAAAGAACTAAAAGAGCAAGCAGAGCTCATCGCTATTTGGGATGATCATGACTACGGTGCTAACGACGCCGGGAAGGACTACCCCAAAAAAGAAGCTTCAAGAGATATCATGCTCGACTTCTGGGGTGAGCCGGAAAACTCCCCTCGTCGCACTCGTGATGATGGTATTTACACCTCTTACACCTACGGTGAAGGTGAAGAAAGCATCCACGTAATTTTGCCTGATTTGCGCTGGAACCGGGATGATATTGCCCATGTGACACGTGAAGAGTATGCAAACGAACGTAAACCGAAAAACATGGGGCCTTATAAAGTTCATAGCGACCCCAACGCCAGCATGATTGGTGAAAAGCAATGGCAGTGGCTGGAAGAAGAGTTGCAAAAGCCGGCGCGTATAAAAGTTATTGGTTCCAGCTTACAGCTTTTAGCTGATTTTACTGGCTGGGAATCTTGGGCTAACTTCCCGTTTGACCGTCAACGTTTGTTTAATCTTATTAAAAAACATAAGGTTAATGGTGTTATCTTGATAAGTGGTGACACTCACTGGGGCGAAATTAGTTACTACGACGAAAATTTAGACTACCCACTATGGGAAGTTACGTCATCAGGACTGACTCAGGAGTGGAAAGACGTTAGCCCCAATAAACACCGCATCGGCCAGTTTATCAATAAGGTAAATTACGGTGCGCTGGATGTTGACTGGGAAAAAGACGATCCGGTTGTGACTCTTGGACTTTATGATGAAGAAGGTGATGTGGTTAACGAGCATCGCTTCAGATTGTCAACGCTGGAACCTTACGAATAAAAATTAAACCATGTGAGAAAGCTATGCCAAAAGTAGGAATGGAATCAATGCGGCGTCAGCAGTTAATCGATGCCACCATCGATGTGGTTGCTGACGTAGGCTTGCGAGGAGCAACCATTAACTTAATATCGCGCAGGGCGGGGATGTCGTCCGGTATTATCAGCCACTATTTTGGCGGTAAGCAGGCGCTAATCGAGGCCTCTGTAAGGTATTTGCTTTCTCAGCTCAAAATGGAGCAGTCACCGGACAATCCGTATGACCGCTTGATGAAAATTGTTGATTTGAACTTTTCTGATGTGCAACAGGCAGATTCAAGCACAAAAACCTGGTTAAGCTTTTGGGGGCAGTCAATGCATGACGCTGACCTATACCGCTTACAGGAGCTTAATAAGCGCCGGCTTGTGAGTAATTTGCGTTACAGTTTCAAGCAACTACTGAATCCTGAAAGTGCGCGAGAGGCAGCAGAAGTGACTGCCGCGTTAATTGATGGTTTTTGGTTGCGCTGTGCATTGAGCCGGGCAAATGAAGAAAAGTTCAGTCAGGCGAAAAGATACTGCAAAAAATACATTAATGGTGTGCTGGAACAGCACGGCGTCAGTTAAACCATTGCCAAATTATAAGGGAGTTATCGTTGTCCTCTACATTACTTAAAAACTTTATTCATGGCCGTTATGTCGATGACAGTAACCATGAATACTTTGACGTTATCAACCCAGGTACCGGGAAAGTGATTTACACCGTAGAGTCGGCAGGAGAGTCGCTGTTGGAAAACGCGGTGGAAAGTGCCCAAAGAGGGTTTGAGGTTTGGTCGCGAACCCCTGCAATTGAGCGAGCCCGTGTATTACAACGTGCAGCGGCGATTCTAAGAGAGCGCAATGACGAGCTGGCAAAGCTTGAAGTACTGGACACCGGTAAGCCCTGGCAAGAAGCTGTTGAAGTCGATGTTCAGACCGGATCGGACGCTATTGAGTATTTTGGTAATTTATGTCCGTCAATGATGGGCGAGCAACAAAGTGTTGGTAACGACTTCTTTTACACACGGCACGAGCCTTTGGGTGTCTGCTTTGGCATTGGTGCCTGGAATTACCCGTTGCAAATTGCTTGCTGGAAAGCCGCTGCCGCCCTTGCTGCTGGTAATAGCATGATTTTCAAACCATCAGAAGAGACGCCTCGTGGCGCGGCGATGCTGGCAGAAATATTCATCGAAGCAGGCGTACCGGAAGGCGTTTTTAACGTTGTTCATGGCGATGGTGTTGTCGGTAATTATCTGGTTCAGCATCCGTCTATTGCGAAAGTGTCGCTGACCGGTGAGGTAGGAACAGGTAAAAAAGTAATGGCCGCGGCGGCAGGTACCCTTAAGAATGTGACGATGGAATTGGGCGGCAAATCACCACTCATTGTATTTGATGATGCTGACATTGATGAAGCGGTAACCGGTGCCATGATGGGTAACTTTTATACTCAGGGCGAGGTCTGTACCAATGGCACGCGGGTGTTTGTGCATAAAGACTGTTATGACACTTTTATGGAGCGTTTATTAGAACGCACCAACAATAATATCGTAGTTGGCGACCCGATGAATCCTGAAACCAACCTGGGCGCGTTAATTTCTGAAAATCACCTGCATAAGGTTATGTCTTATATTGAGCTTGGCAAAGAGCAGGGCGCTACCCTGGCATTTGGTGGCGAACGATTAACGCCTGCGGGCTGTGAAAATGGTTACTTTATTGGACCAACTATTTTTACTGACTGTACAGATGAAATGCGCATTACGCGGGAAGAAATTTTCGGTCCGGTAATGTCTGTTCTGACTTTTGAAACAGAAGAAGAGGTCATTCAACGCGCTAATAATACGGATTACGGGCTGGCTGCTGGTATTTTCTGTCAGGATTTGCGCAGAGCTCATCGTGTTATCGCTCAGCTGGAAGCAGGAATCTGTTGGATTAATGCCTATGCTAATTCGCCGGTCGAGATGCCGGTAGGTGGCTATAAGCAATCTGGTATTGGTCGTGAAAACGGTGTGGAAGCACTGAAGTCTTATACTCAGACAAAATCAATTTATGTCGGAATGGATAAGCTGGAAGGTCCATTCTAATGACAGTGAATGAGAAATTCGATTACATCATTGTCGGAGCGGGTTCGGCCGGTTGTGTGCTGGCCAACCGGTTAACCGAAGATCCGGATGTCTCGGTATTGTTATTAGAAACCGGAGGTTCAGATAAAAGCATTTTTATTCAGATGCCTACTGCCTTATCGATACCGATGAACACCAAAAAGTACGCCTGGCAGTTCCATTCTGAACCTGAGCCTTATCTGAATAATCGGGAAATGCATTGCCCCCGGGGCAAGGTTCTTGGTGGGTCTTCGTCGATTAACGGCATGGTTTATGTTCGAGGACATGCACGGGACTTTGATGAGTGGCAGCAGAAAGGCGCGCAAGGATGGGATTACCAACATTGCCTGCCTTACTTCAAAAAAGCAGAAGACTGGGCGTTTGGCGCTGACGAATACCGTTCGAAAGATGGCCCTTTGGCCGTTAATAACGGCAACAACATGCAAAACCCGTTGTACCAAGCCTTTATTGACGCCGGTGTTGATGCCGGCTATATGGAAACCACTGACTACAACGGTTTTCAGCAGGAAGGTTTTGGGGCTATGCATATGACCGTGAAAAATGGCGTGCGCTGGTCTGCCGCTAATGCGTATTTAAGGCCTGCTATGGCCAGACCTAACCTGACAATAAAAACCGGTGTTCAGGTCAGTAAAGTGCTGCTGGAAGACAAGCGGGCTATTGGCGTTGAGCTTTATGAGAAAAACAATATTGCTCGCTTTTTTGTGAATAAAGAAGTGCTTTTAAGCGCAGGCTCCATTGGTTCTCCGCATATTTTACAGTTATCGGGTATTGGTAACAGTGACACCTTATCTGCTGCAGGCATTGAAACTCAGCATGAGCTGCCTGGTGTCGGCGAAAACTTGCAGGACCACCTTGAGTTTTACTTTCAGTATCAGTGCAAAAAGCCGCTGACGCTGAACAGTAAGATCGGCCCCTTGAGCAAGTTGGCTATTGGTGTACGTTGGATTCTATTCAAAACTGGTTTAGGCGCAACTAACCATTTTGAGTCCTGTGGTTTTATTCGCTCGAAAGAGGGGATTGAGTGGCCGGATCTGCAATACCATTTTCTACCCGCAGCCATTCGCTACGATGGTAAATCTGCTTTTAAAGGGCATGGTTTTCAGCTGCATATTGGGCACAACAAGCCGAAAAGCCGTGGTTGGGTGAAAGTTAAAAGCTCTGATCCTTTTACTTCTCCTAAGATTCAGTTTAATTACTTACAACACCATGACGACATTGAAGCATTCCGGGCCTGCGTGCGATTGTCCCGCGAGATTATTGCTCAACCGGCAATGGATGAGTACCGCGGTGAGGAAATACAACCCGGAAAAGACATAATTACCGATGAGCAGATAGACGCCTTCGTGCGTGATGCAGTAGAAAGCGCTTATCACCCCTGCGGCAGTTGTCGCATGGGTGCCGAAGATGACGACATGGCAGTGACTGATCCACAAATGCGTGTACGGGGCTTGCAAGGGCTGCGGGTTATTGACTCGTCGGTTTTTCCGACCATTCCGAACGGTAACCTGAACGCGCCAACCATTATGGTCGCGGAGCGATCGGCAGATATTATCAAGCATCAGAATCTGCCAGCGACTGATGTTGATGTTTATAAAGACCCGCAATGGCAACAGCGTCAGCGCAGTGGCGATGCCAAGCGGAGCGCGTCATGTTAACTCTTGTCAGTATTGGCATGCTGTTTTTTATGGCTATGGTGGGTTTTATTGTTGTGCGCTGGGGGCGGCTGAAGCTTAACGGTCGCTATCCGGTGTCTACTTTGACCTTCATTGCTATTTTGTTTACCTCAGGTTTGGATGTCGGGTTAATCATGTTCCCGCTGACAGAGTTCCCGGTTTACGCCGACATAAAAGAAAATAGCGAGTACGCTTTTGCTAATCCCTTGGCTATTGAGTTCGGTTTCTGGGGCTTTCTGGTCTGGGCCATTTACTTCGTTACGTGCTTTTATTTCTGCGCAATTGAACCCAAAGTAAGGTTCTTTGAAATTACCTGGGTTAAGTGGATTAATAACATCGTCATAATTGGCACCTGTGCTTTTACCGCGCACTTGCTATTTGCCAACTTAAGCTGGTATTTACCCAGTATTGCGGTCAGCGAGGGCTTTCCCTGGTACTACGCGTTGATTGTCGGCGGCACCATTTTATTTGCGGTGTACTCAAGTACAGAGCTTAAGTTTGTTAAAATTCTGAGCTTATCGTCTGGTGGGCTGTTCTTTGCGTTAATTCTTGGACTCGGCAGTATCGCTTTACTGTCCGATAATGTTTCTGCGCCGGATTATTTTAGCACTTTACCCTTACTGACCGACTACTTTGAACATCTGCACCGGTTTGTTCTGCCGATTAATGATTACCATGCGTTTTATCTGTTCTGGTGGTTCGCCTGGAGCATTATGATTGGTCAGTTCACTGCGCGCTTTGTTGGTAACATGCGCACCATCTGGCTGTTCTTAGCCATGCTGATATGGCCCTCCTTGTCCATTGGTCTCTGGTTTAGTGTTTTATACTTATTTCACCTGAAAGGGCTGGATACTTCCGGGGTCATTAATCTGGCAATGGTCTTCGTAGGGATTGTTTTTGTGATTAATTCGCTGGACTCTTTAATCCGGCTTTACTCCGACAACTTGAATTTGACAGTGGCGCGTTTTGGCAAGCAAAAATATATGGCCTTACATGCCTTTTTGATGATGTCATTAACTGTACTGTTCAGCGTTCAGTTTATAAAAATTCAGTGGGTTGGGGCATTAGTTATTGGTATTGGTTTATGTTGTTTTGTTTATATAGCGCTTGGCAAGCAACAGCAGCCGCTGCCTAAAACTCAGGCGTTGGTGCCGTTGCCTACAAAAAAGAAATAACCTGATGCCGTTGCATCAGGTTATGTTCAGCCCCCAGTCGTTATAGGCTGCTTGTGCCAGTTCGTCCCGGAATTTCGGGTCGGCAATATGAATCAGCTCGCGCGCTCGTTCGCTCATGCTCTTGGCGCGTAAGTTAGCGACGCCATGTTCAGTGACAATGTAATGCACATGGGCGCGTGTAGTGACCACGCCAGCACCCGGAGCAAGCAGTGAACTAATGCGTGACACTGTTCCACCGCAGGCCGTTGAAGGCAAAGCAATAACCGAGCGACCGCCTTCTGACAAGCTGGCACCGCGCACAAAGTCCATTTGACCGCCGACACCAGAGTATATTTTCGTACCAATAGAGTCGGCGCAGACTTGCCCGCTCAGGTCGACCTGCAAGGCGCTGTTTATCGACATAACCTGTTTATTCTGGCGAATAACCGAGGTGTCATTGGTGTACTCAACATCGAGGAAGAAAACTTCCTGGTTATCATCAACAAAGTCATAGAGTGCCTGAGAACCCATGGCAAAAGTGGTGACAATGCGGCCACGATGCTTGCGCTTGCGGCTGTTGTTTATGACTCCTCGCTCAACCAGTGGTAATACGCCGTCAGAGAACATTTCGGTGTGAATGCCTAAGTTTTTATGATGATTTAAACAAGCTAAAGTCGCGTCTGGTATTGCACCAATGCCCATTTGCAGACAGTCACCGTCATTAATCAAACTGGCAACGCGCTCCCCAATTTTTTGCGTTACAGGGTTTTGTGGTGGCTGATTGTGCAGTGGGATAGGAGCCGCTTCTTCGTAATAACGATCAAACCGTTTTAACGAAACTAGCGCATCGCCGTGTGTGCGCGGCATGTTGGGGTTGATCCAGGCGACGACTTTCTTTGCCACTTGTAATGCGGCCCGCGTTGCTTCGACAGATATCCCTAAACTGCAATTACCGTGTTTATCCGGTGGTGACACCTGGATGATTGCGGCATCCAGTGGCTGTTCACCAGAGCGAAACAGCTTGGGAATTTCAGAGAGAAAAATGGGTACATAGTCGGCTAACCCTTGATTTACCGCCTGTCGAGTTGAAGCGCCTACGAAAAAGGCACGTTGGCGGAGATGCCCTTTAAGCTCAGGGTCGCAGAGTATCTCGCTGTACTCTGTATGCAACTGCAACAACGTCAGGTCTTTACGCTGCGTAGCGATCTCTTTCAGGCCTTCAAGGAGTTTATAAGGGGTGGCCGCCATTGACTGGCACCAGATGACATCGCCATCATTGAGAATTGATAGGGCTTCTACCGCTGAGTTTACCTTCATTACTGCTTCCTTTTTAAGCGAGAAGTATTGAGCGAGATCAGAAGTATAACCGTTTAACGAATAGGGGTATTTACCCAGTAAGTAATACTTCTTTCGTTTGTCATGCTACTGTCATAAAAAATTCATACCCTTAACAAAATAGATCATTGCGGAATGTGAAGGTGCTGTCTATTATTCCGCCACTTTTATTGTTGGGTGTTTGCTATGTCAATTCGTAATAAGCTTCTTTCGGTTGGTTTGATCGCCACAGCGGCCTTTATTTTGTTGCTTGCCTTAATGATGCTTTTCCAGTCACAAGTGAGCGATTTACACCGTGCGAGTGAGCTTCGTGAGTCAGTGCACAACGGCTTGCTGCAGCTGCGTCGTGCGGAGAAAGACTTTTTGTTACGAATGGATGAAAGCTACGCTGAAAAATTAGAACAACAAGCTGATGTAACCAACAACCGACTTGAGCAGCTTAATGCGCTGGTTGATGAAAAGGCATCGTCAAAACTTATTTCCCAACTAGAAACTCAGGTAAAACGTTACAGTCAAAACTTTGAGCGCTTGGTAAATGCGTTTCGGGAGCGCGGATTAGATGAAAATAGTGGTGCTTATGGTGCGCTGCGCTCGGCAACTCATGAGTTAGAGGAAGCTATTGATACTGCAGGTCGCACGGAGCTTTTGGTGACTTTGCTGCAGCTTCGCCGCGGTGAAAAAGATTTTATGTTGCGTTTTGATGATAAATACCTTGGCCGGGTAGAAGGTTTACTGGATGAATTAAAAAGAGAGTTATCTTCAACACCTAACTTAGCGGCAAAAGTAGATGCTTATCGCCGTGATTTTGGACGTTACGCTGCGCTTTCAAAAGAGATAGGGCTTGATGAAGAGTCTGGAATAAAGGGTCAGGTCAGAACGATCGCCAGCGATATGGAAGCCTCGCTTGAACAGTTAGATAAGCAACTCAATAACTTGCTGGAGTCTCGCCAGACAACTATGAAATGGGTACCCGTGGTAGTATTTGCCGTTATCGCATTCATTGTTATTGCCATGCTGGTTTGGGTGATACGTTCTATTAATCAGCCGCTTAGCCAATTGCGTGAAGACATGCAAAAGGTCCAGAGAAGTAATGACCTGACGCTGTCGTCGAAGAAGTTCCGCGATGACGAACTAGGTGATTTGGTGGATAGCTTTAATGAGCTACTCAGTTACTTTCGCGGTGTTATTCAGCAAATTAACCAGTCTGTAGAAACGGTGAATAATCTGACACAGCAAGTTTCTAATACAGTGACTCATACGTCACAAAACTTGGATATGCAGTCGCATGAGGTCGATCAGGTTGCTGCTGCTATTAATGAAATGGGCAGTACGGCACACACTATTGCCAATGATGCGGAAGACACCGCCGATCAGGTGAACAGTCTCTCAGAACAAGCGAAACATGGTAGTACTTCGGTTCAGTCTGGTGTTGAGAAAGTACGTTATCTAGCTGAACGACTGAACAGTAGCGTTACCGAAGCGAATACTCTGGCAGAGCGCAGCGCGTCCATCACACAAATTGTGACTGTCATTAATGGTATTGCTGAACAAACCAACTTATTGGCGCTTAATGCTGCTATTGAAGCTGCTCGGGCAGGTGAGCAGGGGCGTGGGTTTGCCGTGGTGGCGGATGAAGTCCGTACGCTGGCTTCCCGTACTCAGAAATCTATTGGTGAGATAGAGTCAATTACCAGTCAGTTGAATCAGCAAACTCAGATTATTGTGAATACCCTGCAGGAGTGTAATGAGCTGGGTGAAGAAAGTGCGCAGCACTCTACTGAATCCGATGAGCTATTCAACCGCATTCACACTGAGCTAGTGAAAATTAATGATCGTTCGGCTTCTATAGCGACTGCTGTCGAGGAACAGTCTGCGGTTGTTGATGAAACGGCAAGAAATATTACCCGAGTGCGGGACGCGGGAGTGGAAGCGGCAAACGATGCTCAATCAAATGCTGACGCAGTGACTAAAGTTCGTCAACAAACTGAGCAACTGCGCCAGGCGGTTATCAAATTCACCGTGTAATTGATATAGCCTGACGTGAACGTCAGGCTATATCAACGGCGCGTATTAAGCCGTCAGATATTTCGCATGGAAGCGAAGCTGAGCTTCAATAAATGACGAAATGAAGTAGTAGCTGTGGTCATAGCCGTCGTGTAAATGGACGGTGCCGCCACCGCTTACTTCGTTCATGGCGTCTTTTAAGTTCTCCGGCTTCAACTGCTCTTCTAAAAAGCCGTCGGCTAAGCCCTGGTCAACCCGAACTGGAAGCATCTGACCTTTAGATTTAATGATCTCAACGGCGTCATACTGCTTCCATTGTTCGCGATCATCTCCTAAATAAGCACTAAAGGCTTTTTCGCCCCAGGGGCACTGTGTAGGATTAGTAACAGGCGAAAAAGCCGAAATACTGGTATAGCGGTCACTGTTACGTAAACCGATGACCAAGGCTCCGTGCCCGCCCATGGAATGGCCTGCAATAGCGCGTTTATCATTAATCGGCAACTGAGCCTCAACCAATTCCGGAAGCTCTTTCACAATGTAGTCGTACATTTGATAATTCGACTTCCATGGCTCTTGAGTCGCGTTAAGGTAAAAGCTGGCGCCTAAGCCTAAGTCGTACGCGCCGTCTGCATCGTCGGCTACGTCTTCACCTCTAGGGCTGGTATCGGGAATAATCAACGCGATACCAAGCTCTGTGGCTACTCGCTGTGCGCCTGCTTTCGTCGAAAAGTTTTCATCAGTGCAGGTTAAGCCAGATAAAAAGTAAACCGCTGGAACTTCTGCTTTCTCTGCGCGTAATGGCAAAAAGACACTGAACTGCATAGCGCAGTTCAGTACTTTAGAGTCATGTTCAAAGCGTAACTGACGACCGCCAAAGCAGCGGGTTTCGCTAACTTGTTTCATCACTGACTCCACTAATAATGAATAACTGAACGAATCGACTTACCTTCGTGCATTAAGTCGAACGCTTCGTTAATCTCTTCTAACGGCATGGTATGGGTAATAAAAGTATCTAAATCAAACTTACCGTCCATGTATTGTTTTACATAGTCCGGGAGTTCCGTACGACCTTTAACGCCACCAAAGGCGCTACCACGCCATACACGGCCGGTAACCAGTTGGAACGGGCGTGTTGAAATTTCTTCACCGGCATCGGCAACACCAATAATCACGGATTCGCCCCAGCCTTTGTGGCAGCACTCTAACGCGGCACGCATAACGTCAACATTACCAATGCACTCAAACGAGAAATCGACACCACCGTCGGTCATGTCAACAATGACTTCCTGAATGGGTTTGTCGTGTTCGGTCGGGTTCACAAAGTCGGTCGCGCCTAGTTCTTTGGCAATTTTTTGTTTGTCGTCGTTCACATCAATGGCAATAATGCGGGAAGTCTTAGCTTGCACGGCACCAATGATAACGGCCAGGCCGATACCACCTAATCCAAATACTGCAACGGTGTCGCCTTCCTGAACTTTAGCGGTGTTTTTAACGGCGCCCATGCCGGTAGTGACACCACAGCCAAGCAGACAAACCTTTTCAAGCGGTGCTTCTTTTGGAATTTTAGCCAGTGAAATTTCTGGTAAAACTGTGTACTCAGAAAAGGTCGAGGTGCCCATGTAGTGATAAATGGTCTCGCCGTCTTTTGAAAAGCGACTGGTGCCATCGGGCATTAACCCTTTACCCTGGGTAGCGCGAACGGCCTGGCACAGGTTGGTTTTTCCCGAGGTACAGAATTTACACTGACCACATTCTGCGGTGTATAAGGGAATGACATGGTCACCGACTTCAACTGAAGTGACACCTTCGCCAACCGATTCAACAATGCCGCCACCTTCATGGCCTAATACTGACGGGAAAATCCCTTCCGGATCTTTACCTGAAAGAGTATAAGCATCGGTATGGCAAACACCGGTTGCAACGATGCGAACTCGAACCTCACCTTTTTTCGGTGGCGCCACATCAATGGTTTCTTCTTTTAGCGGTTCGCCCGGGCCCCAGGCAACCATAGCGCGTGACTTAATCGTTTCCATGATGATTCCTTATAATGTTTGATTCGTAGTCTAATTACGTAAAAGCGTAGCGTAAGTTTAACTTTTTCTCATAAGCAGGTAATCTACTGTTTTTACAAATTACTTTTTCATTAATGAAATAATGGTGCGGGCAGTATGAAGCCTTGGCAAGGAATTAGCGAATTTGCGGCAGTGGCTGAACTGCACAGTTTTACTGCAGCGGCTCAGCAATTGGGGCTGTCAGTGGCACAGGTAAGCCGGAACATAGCAGCGCTTGAGCAAAGACTGCAGATGCAGCTTTTGTATCGTTCAACTCGCAGTGTCAGTTTAACGGAAGAAGGAAAACTCTATTTACCTCATTGTCAGCATCTTGTTGCCAGTCTGCGCGACGCGGATCAGGCCATTCAGCAACGTACAGAGCAACCGCAGGGCTTAATTCGTATCACTGCTCCGGTCTACTATGGTGAACGGTTTATCGCGCCTCTGTTGAATGACTTTCTGCAGATTTATGCGGATTGCCGTCTGGATTTACAGCTGACAAACGAGCAGGTCGACTTAATTGAAGGCAGCTATGATGTGGCTATACGTTTAGGGCAACTGGGGAACCCACGGTTGCGAGCCCGAAAATTAGGGTCACGCCGGCATTTTGTCGTAGGCTCAACGGCTTATTTTAGTCAATTTGGACGCCCGCAAACTATTAATGATCTGGATGAGCATCGCTGTTTTACCGGAACGGTTAAGCAATGGCGTTTTCAGGTTGATGGCAAACTGGAAACTGTGCGGCCGGAGTCGTACCTGCATTGCAATAATGGCCTGGCACTTCGTGATGCAGCCATAAAAGGTTTGGGATTGGCAATGTTGCCTGATTATTACGTGAAAGAACCATTGGCTAAGGGTCAGCTGAACGAGGTTTTAGCAGATTTTCGGCAGCCGGATGATGGTATTTGGGCTTTGTATCCGGAAAATCGTCAGGTTATTCCAAAAATTAAGGTGTTGCTGGATTATTTATCAGGAAATTTATCAGAAAGTTTAATACTGGAGAAATAGAGAACTGAGAGAGTAAAAAATGGTGGTTGCTACTGGGCTCGAACCAGTGACCCTCGCCTTGTAAGGGCGATGCTCTCCCAACTGAGCTAAGCAACCATCCTGAAGGTCTGCAACTAAGGGGAAGAAGAGAAGTGGTGGTTGCTACTGGGCTTGAACCAGTGACCCTCGCCTTGTAAGGGCGATGCTCTCCCAACTGAGCTAAGCAACCATTCTCACTGTGACACTTCTGCGTCGTTGCGAGGTGGCATTATAGGGCGCAGATATAAACTGTCAAATAAAAATTGCTAACTTTGGTTCGTTTGCTGACATTTTAATCACTTCGAATAGCAGATGCGTCAAGCGCTCAGTCTTGATAAACTTACGCTCATTAAATTGACCGGTTTCAAAGAAAGGAATAAACATGAGTGTGGTAACGCGTTTTGCCCCCAGCCCGACTGGGTATTTGCACGTTGGTGGTGCCCGTACGGCATTGTATTCATGGTTAGTTGCAAAGGCACAGGGCGGCGAGTTCGTGCTGCGTATTGAAGATACCGACCGTGAACGTTCAACGCAACCTGCTATTGATGCCATTTTAGAAGGTATGGAATGGCTAGGCTTAAGCTGGGATCGCGGACCTTATTACCAGACTCAACGTTTTGAGCGCTATAAAGAGTTAATCGACAAGTTACTGGAAGAAGACAAAGCCTATAAATGCTATTGCTCAACGGAGCGCTTAGAGAAAATGCGTGAAGAGCAAATGGCGGCTGGTGAAAAGCCTCGTTACGACGGTCATTGCCGTGACAATCCTGACGCCGGCGGTGATAAGTACGTGATCCGCTTCCGTAACCCGCAAGACGGCAGTGTGGTTTTTGATGATCACATTCGTGGGCGCATTGAGTTCGCTAATACTGAACTGGATGATTTGATCATTGCCCGTACTGACGGTACGCCGACTTATAACTTCTGTGTGGTGGTTGATGACTGGGACATGGATATTACTCACGTAGTGCGTGGTGAAGACCATATTAATAACACCCCGCGTCAGATTAATATTCTGAAAGCTCTGGGCGCGCCGGTACCTCAGTACGCTCACGTGTCGATGATTTTAGGTGACGATGGTAAGAAACTGTCGAAACGTCACGGTGCAGTCAGTGTTATGCAGTATCGCGATGACGGCTATGTGCCGGAAGCGGTCGTGAATTACTTAGCACGCCTGGGTTGGTCTCATGGTGACCAGGAAATATTCAGCCGCGAAGAGCTGGTTGAGTACTTTAAGCTGGATGACGTTAACAAAGCTGCGTCAGCGTTTAATACCGAAAAGCTTAATTGGCTAAATCAGCACTACATGAAAACTTTGCCTGCAGAGCAAGTTGCACCGCAATTGCAATGGCAGTTTGACCAAATAGGTGTGGACACAAGCAATGGTCCAGCGCTAGAGCAAGTTGTGTCGTTGCAGGCTGATCGGGTAAAAACCTTAAAAGAAATGGCTGCCATTAGCCGTTACTTCTTTGAGTCGGTGGATGAGTTTGAAGAAAAGGCCGCGAAGAAACACTTGCGCCCGGTAGCTAAGGAGCCTCTGGTAAAAGCCAAAGAACTGCTCGGGGCTGTTGCTGAGTGGAATGCGACGAATATTCAGGCGGCAATTAATCAGACCGCCGCTGACTTGGACGTGGGCATGGGCAAAGTAGGTATGCCGCTGCGTGTTGCAGCAACCGGTGGAGGCAACTCTCCCTCGTTAGATGTAACGCTGGAACTTATCCCCCAAGAGACGGTTCTGGCGCGTATTAACCTTGCGTTAGAGTTTATTGTAAACCGTGAAAATGCGTAAGTTACCGCGTTGAACTGATTGCGTAGCCTTTTGCCTTGCAACGGGCTACGCAAAGCGCTTGAGAAGCCGAGCCACCATTGGATGCTCGAAAGGGCGCTTTAGAGTAATCGCATAAAAATGTTCGAACACGTTGGGCAGAGTCAAGTAGCGTTTTAACTGCCCATTATTCAATTCATCCCTCACAACAACATCCGGAATAACCGCCAGGGCTCCGGTATCACGCGCCAGTAGTCGCAACATGGCCATATCGTCCGCCTCGGCAAGTACCCGTGGTTGCCATTTGTATTCTGCGCTTAGCATATCGAAAGCCGCACGCTGAGGCATGTTTTCCGGCGGTAAAACCCAGTTTTTGTTCCGTAAAGAGGTATCTGTCAGACGTTCTATATCGCGTCCCGGCGGCCCTATAACGGATACTGGCTGACGCGCTAACAGGCGGCTTTGCCATAGTTGCTTGTCACTGCCGCGTACGTTGGTATTTGCCAACGCCAGGTCAATTTGATGGTTAGCCAACTCATTAAATAACTGGTCGGGGGTCATTGAGTGCAGTCGGTATTGCACGTCCTGCTGGTGCACTAAGTCGCTGATAAATGCTTCGACAAAGTTACGTGACATGGTCGAGGCGTGACCAATGCGAATCACTAAATCAGCACCATCCATTCCCTGTTTCAGTTGTTTGACCAGGTTCTCACCTTCGTGAAAAATCCGGTTGGCGTACTGACGAGCAATGTACCCGGCCTGAGTCAGCACTAGTTGTCGCCCCTGACGCTCAAACAAAGGCGTGCCTAACCATTCTTCCAACTGTTTTATTTGCGCCGATAACGCCGATTGCGACACATGAAGTTTTTGAGCGGTTTGGGTTAAATGGCCACTTTCCGCCACATGCCAGAAGTAAAAGAGATGTTTGTAATTCATAGTTGCTAATAACCGTTCTTTAAAATAGAACAATATTATATTTTATATCTATTTTACTTAACATTAAAGGCGCCCCCATAATTGCCCCAAACAAAATACCCAGGATGCATCAATGACTGAATGGTTGACATTATCTGGCGTTCGCCCTGTGTTATTGGCTCTGGTGGCTTTATTAGCACTGGTAGTAACGCGCTACGCTGTCACAAACTTCCGGCTGGACCCGCGCCGTCGTTCTTTCGTCTCTAAATTGATCGGCTGCTTAGTAGCGGTACTCGTACTTATCGTTAGTAATCACATTGTGGTTTTCTTTGTGGCCTGGATGAGCATTAGCCTGCAACTGCACAGACTGCTCATGTTTTATCCTGAGCGTGACAGAGCGGTACTGGCGGCTCATAAAAAATTCATTCTGGCACGCTGCTCAGAAGCTTTTTTAGGCACGGCTTTTGTCCTTATGTACCTCAACACGGGCAGCTTTCAATTAGACACCATACTCAAGCAGTTTGCTACGGCACCTACCAGTATTACCCAGCACATTGCGGCAGTCTGTCTGGTTATGGCGGCATTGATAAAGTGCGCTCAGTTGCCCCTGCATGGCTGGCTCATTCAGGTCGTTGAAGCACCAACACCGGTTTCCGCATTATTACACGCAGGCATTATTAACCTTGGCGGCTTCTTGCTGCTGGTTACCGTACCTTTATGGAGTAATAGTGTTCTCGCTGTGTGGTTATTGTGCCTGGTCTCGGCTGCCTCCTGCTGTTTTGCTGCATTAATTATGGCAACACGTATCAGCATCAAGGTGCGTCTGGCATGGTCAACCTGTGCGCAAATGGGTCTGATGCTGCTGGAAATAGGCTTGGGATACTACGACTTAGCCTTGCTTCATTTGGTTGCACACTCGGTTTATAAAGCTCATGCCTTCTTATCGGTCAGCGAAGTTGCTGTTATTAAACAACCTCAGGCGCGCTCAATATTACGGGTGAGCCTGGTCTTTCTGATTTTTCAGGTCTTTATTGCCGCTAGCTGCTGGTGGTTACTGGATGATCCTAAGTGGTTACCGTCGGCCTTATTAGCTATGGCGTTAGCGACTATTTGGATGAACCTCCACCAATGGCTGTTGCGAGTGGGTGTTTCGGTGCTGGCGGTAGCTGCTTACCTGATTCTTGGTGCATTTGTACAGCAAGTTGTGGAGCCGCAACCGCCGTTTAATAGTTTACTGCTGGAACCGGTTATTACCGTGCTGTTCAATATCTTCGCTTTTACCTATTGGTTGGTTCATCACACGCCATCGCGGCGTCTGAGCCAACGCTGGTTCATCACTTTGAACGCCGGACTTTATTTGGATGAGTGGCTGACGCGACTGGTGTTGTGGTTGTGGCCCAGTCATCCCATTCGTTATTACCAACGTCGTAGCCGACAAGAGGGGCGCTTATGATCACCATCAGTCGTTTTGTGTCTATCGCGGAACAGGTCAGTCAGTCCATTGCGCCGCAGTGGCCCTTGTCTCAATGGATAGCGGTTAACCCTTTCTGGCACTATCGCCAGCAACCGGTTAGCGGTGTCGCTGCACATTGGCGTTACTGTGCGGGGAGTCGACTGCTAATGAGCCCCGACTTCTATTGGCAGCAGTGGCAGCAGAATCAAATTGCCCCAGAGTTAGTGACCGAAGACATGGTGCGGGAGCTGGAGCAACGAACTCAGTCCCGTGAGTTGCTGCCGCAATGGCGAAACCTAAGCCAGTGGGTGGATAAATATCAGCAGCGTCGCCGAAAAATGCGCTGGAATGACGAAGTGGTGCTGCAAATTAGCCAGACCTGCGGCTTGTTTATGCAGTTTCCTACACGCTTCCAGCAAGCGGGTAAGGACAGCTCGTTGTATCAACATTGGTTGACGATATCCCGTGCTGACCGCGGTATTGAAACCCTGATGGACGAGGCCGACTTAAACGATTTATTTGCGGAGCTCCCGGATGATCCGCATGAGCTTATTAGCGTCTGTCAGGCAAGTTTTTTAACCGATGCGTCTGACTATGCACTGCGCTGTTACTGCCAGGCTCTTATCAGTGACCTGTGGGGCTGGGCCGCAGCTATGGCTTATCAGGACGCCCGCCAGCAGAGTCGGTGGGTATTTGAGTTGTTATGCATTCGACTGGCCTGGGAGTACATTCTTTGGCAACTGGCTGAGCGGACCAACACGGCTGTGTATCAGCAGTTGCAGCAAGCGCTTGCGACGCAGATAGAAAACTGTGAAGGGCAAGTGTCCCATATTGAAGAATATAACGATGTTCTGTGGCAGTGGCAGGCGGCTTATGAACGCTCACAGTTGAAGACATTGAAATTCAGCCCGGAAAACTCAGATAAGGCCACGAATGAAACCTCAGTGGTGCAAGCGGTGTTTTGTATCGATGTGCGCTCTGAGCGTTATCGTCGTGCGCTAGAACAAGCAGGGGAGCGCTTGGGGGTAAGCACACAAAGCAAAGGCTTTGCCGGCTTTTTTGGTGTGCCTTTGGCGGTTAAGACGAAAGAGCAGGACGTTCCTCATGCGCCTGGTCTATTGCAGCCAGCTTATTACGTTAAGGCGCCGGAGCGTAAGCATTCGGTTATGTCGTTACTCAGTAACCTGTTTAATACGCCTGTGTCGATGTTCAGTGGCGTTGAAGCGCTTGGACTTGGCAAGTTGAAAGAGTTGCTGACGGGCGTGCCCGGAAAACTGGCAACCGCTGACGATACTGCCGTTTCCGGCAGCGCGATCTTTCAAGCTGACGGTCAGGCGTCAGTAGAGTCTTTGGCGAGCTTATGCGAGCAGGCATTGGCGGGTATGCAGTTCGACTCGTTCGGGAAGTACGTAATCCTGGTAGGGCACGGTTCTCATCACAGCAATAATGCTCAGCGTGCCGGTCTTAACTGCGGGGCTTGTGGCGGTCAGTCTGGCGCCTTGAGTGCCAGGGTGCTAACCCGTTTGTTAAACGACAGTGAAATTCGAAAGCACCTCGTTGACCGGGGAGTTCAGATCCCTTCGGACACTCAGTTTTATTCAGCGCTTCATGAAACGGTAACCGACAAGGTGGTGTGGTTATCTGAGTCAGTACCGGAGCGCGTTAAACGTTTATTCAGCAATGCCACTGAAGCGTTAAACGTGTCTACCAATGAGCCAGCTAAGCAGCTTAAAAAGCAGGCGAACCATTGGGCGGAGCTGCGCCCGGAGTGGGGGTTAGCGGATAATAATGTGCTGTTTTTCGGGCGCGCGAGTCGATTAACGTATTCGGAAACGGTTGGCAGTAACTTTTTGCATGACTATTACAGTGAGCGCGACCCCAAAGGGGCATTACTGACACAACTGTTGAGTGCCCCCGGGCTGGTCGCCAACTGGATAAACTGGCAGTACTACTGCTCGGTGACTGATCCGAAACAGCTGGGTAGCGGCAATAAATTGCTGCACAACCGGGTCGCGAATGACATTGGTATTTTCGAGGGAAATGGTGGTGACTTACGTCAGGGACTGGCCTGGCAGTCGGTGCACGACGGTAGTGACTTTGTACACAGACCGGTGCGGCTGCAGGTGATTATTGAAGCCGATGAAGCCACCATTCAGCGTGCGTTAGCTGGCGCTACCGCGTTTAACGAATTATTTCAGCAGCAGTGGATCAATCTGTATCGGCTGAATGCAGGAGGTGAGTTATGCCAAGTAACAGCGGAGTAACACCAGTTAACGGGGCAACCTGTTATACATTTAAAGAACTTTACGACCATGTTCGCTCACGGCCATTTAATCAGCCGTTTGCTCTACGTTACGGCGATGGCAGTGTTGATCGGGGCCTTAACTCGGAAGAGGCTATGAAAGAGAGTTTGCGTGCGCATGATAACCCCTATTTGAAGCAGCCCGTGGTTATCGAGTGATAATTCTCTTTTTGTCATTTTTATAATGGCAGTCAGTCGGAGTGCTCAGGAATTCAATAAAACCTGAGTGACTGACTGCCAACTTTTCTCTAATGCTTTTATCTAACGCAAAAATCTAAATAAAATCCTTTGCCAAATTCAGTGCAATTCTGGTTACAATAGCCTTTAGTTCTCTCCACTTTGTTTATATAGAAGCTTTGACCTCTATATAGGATTAACGATGCCTAAAATTTGGTGGAAGCGTCTTATCAGGCTACCGGGACCATGGGATAAATAATGCCAGATATAAAACACTTGATTGAAAATAACAAAGCGTGGGCAGAAGAGCAGGTAAAAAAAGATCCTGATTTTTTCAAACGTTTAGTGGGTCAGCAGTCTCCCGAGTACTTGTGGATAGGTTGTTCTGACAGCCGGGTTCCGGCAAATGAAATTGTCGGCATGGCGCCGGGTGAACTCTTTGTTCATAGAAATGTGGCAAACCAGGTCATTCAGACAGACTTTAACTGCTTATCAGTTATTCAATTCGCTATTGAAGCGCTTAAAGTACGGCATATTCTTGTTGTTGGTCATTACGGTTGTGGTGGTGTGAAGGCGGCAATTGAGAGTAAACCCCATGGTTTGGTTGACCATTGGCTGTATCCTATTCGCGACGTTTACCGTGAGCATGCAGAAGAGTTGGAGCGGTTGAATGAAAATGACCAGCTTGATCGCTTGTGTGAGTTAAACGTGGTGGAGCAGGTTAAAAACCTGGCAAAGACCAACGTTGTTCAGGAAACCTGGGATAAAGATCAGCCATTGACGATACACGGTTGGGTTTATCGGTTGGATAACGGCTTAGTCAATGATATGAATGTATCGGTTTCGAGCCGGGAAGGGTTGGAGCAGGTTTACCACGTTTACCATCAAAAACTGCCAAAAGCGGTTCGTGGTTAAGATTTGATGAATTACTGAGCAAACTGCAATAAAAATGCTCAAACAACAGTATTTTTAGAAAAAATAGTTGACACATTAGCTCAGGTCACAATAGAATGCGCCCCGCTGTCAGGGCAGTCTGAGACTGTTTAGTGCGGGGCTATAGCTCAGCTGGGAGAGCGCTTGCATGGCATGCAAGAGGTCAGCGGTTCGATCCCGCTTAGCTCCACCAAGTTGTTTTGGTAAAGCACACTGGTAGTAATAAGTATTTGGTTGCGTCCCCTTCGTCTAGTGGTCCAGGACACCGCCCTTTCACGGCGGTAACAGGGGTTCAAATCCCCTAGGGGACGCCATTCAAATACTGAAGTGTAAAAAGTAATAACTGCGTCCCCTTCGTCTAGTGGTCCAGGACACCGCCCTTTCACGGCGGTAACAGGGGTTCAAATCCCCTAGGGGACGCCATTACTTTTAAACACTTAAGAATTAAGTCCATGGGTCCCCTTCGTCTAGTGGCCTAGGACACCGCCCTTTCACGGCGGTAACAGGGGTTCAAATCCCCTAGGGGACGCCACTTAAATCAACCGCCCGCAGGCGGTTTTTTTGTTTCTGGCTTTCACTACTTCGCCAACTCCAGCAAATAAGGCTCCAGAAAATCAGCTATCTTTGGCTGGGCTTCAGCGGTGGGATGAATACCATCGTCCTGCACGTAATCGGCATTGGTGGCTATCTCTTCCATGAAAAATGGTATCAGCGTTACATTTTCTTCTTTTGCAACCTCTTCAAATACTTGGCGGAACTGTTCTGCAAAACGTTGGCCATAGTTAGGTGGTACCATAACCTGACTTAAGCCGACTTTAACGCCTTGTTGCTGCGCCTGGTCGATGATTTGTTTTAAATTCGAGCGAACTGTGTTTAGGTCGAACCCACGAAGGCCATCATTACCGCCTAGCTCGATAAATAAAGCGTCGGGCTTGTGACGCTCTAAAACGCCTTCTAAGCGGCGCAAACCACCACGAGTGGTCTCGCCACTAATACTGGCGTTAATGATGTTTATATCGGGGTGAGAGCTCTCCCAGCGACGATCTAACTCGGCAACCCAGGTTTGTTCCTGAGAAAGCCCATAACCGGCGCTTAAGCTGTCACCTAAAACAACAAGTGAGACATTTGCGGAAACGCTGCGTATAACCAACAACAGCGCTAGAAATAAACACGTTTTCAAAAGGAAGTTTTTCATCTTATGCTCATTCAAGCTCAACAACTGGAAAAAACCGTAGACACCTCTGAGGGTCCATTACAGATTCTGCAGCCAATTAACGTCAGTATCAATGCCGGTGACACCGTAGCCATTGTCGGCGCTTCGGGTTCCGGTAAGTCGACGCTATTGTCACTACTGGCGGGTTTAGACCTCGCATCCTCCGGAGAGGTTCTTATAGAGAACGAAAAATTAAGCGAATTGGATGAGGAGCAGCGCGCAAAAGTTCGTGCTGACAAAGTCGGATTCATTTTTCAGTCGTTCCTGCTGGTACCTAGCTTAAGTGCCTTAGAGAACGTTATGCTCCCGGCAGAGCTGGCCGGACATAAGGGCGCAGAGAAAGAAGCCAGAGAATTACTGGCGAAGGTTGGGCTGGAAGATCGCTGGCATCACTATCCAAATCAATTATCTGGTGGCGAGCAGCAGCGAGTAGCTATTGCCAGAGCCTTTGTCGGACAGCCGAAGATTCTTTTTGCCGATGAACCAACGGGTAACCTCGATGCTAAAACCGGTGGAAAAGTTGAAGAGCTGCTATTTGATTTAAACAAGGATTACGGCACCACGCTGATTGTGGTAACTCATGATCAACGGCTTGCAAAGCGCTGTCAGCGCGTGTTGCAAATGGAAGCAGGGCAGTTATCGGAGGCAGCTCAGGATGTGGCATAAAATTTCGTTTCGTTTGCTGAAGCATGAGCTGAAACGAGGTGAGCTGACAATTATGGCGCTGGCAATTATTTTGTCAGTCACTGCTGTGTTGTCACTGTCCATTTTCAGCGATCGCTTACAGGCTGGATTAACTGAGCGTAGTAGTGAGTTTCTTGCTGCCGACAGAGTATTGAGCTCGCGGAGAGATATACCGCAAGAGTGGTTAGAGCAAGCCGGGCAAATGAATTTAAAGACCTCCTGGAAAGTGGTGTTTAACTCAATGGCGTTTGCCGATGAGAACATGACCCTGGTGGATATTAAGGCGGTAAGCGATGGCTACCCGTTACGAGGTCAGCTGGAAATTGCTGATGAACCTTTTGGGCAAGGTTATGTGGCCGAAGGTTTGCCTGCAGAAGGTGAGGCCTGGGTCGCTTCTCAGTTATTTCAGGCGCTGCAGTTAGATATCGGCGATGACATTGAGGTTGGCAACAGCAGCTTTAAAGTAACGAAAGTTGTTACCTATGAGCCGGACGTTGGTTTTTCAGTATTTACTGATAGTCCGAACGTTATTATTCGCCACTCACAACTGGAAGAAACGGGCTTGATCCAGCCCGGCAGCCGAGTGCGTTTTAACGTGTTAATGGCGGGTGAGAACAGCGATATTAACGCCTATGAAGACTGGTTGTTACCACGCCTGAATGACGACACACATAGCTGGCGTAGTATAGAAGATGGAGACAGCCCGTTGTCGCGTTCTTTGAATCGTGCTGAGCGTTTTATGATGCTGGCCAGCCTGCTCGGTGTGGTACTGGCTGCAACGGCGGTGGCCGTAGCGGCACAGCGCTATTGTCAGAGAAATTACGATGTAGTCGCCATATTCAAAACCTTAGGGGCTAGTCGTCAGCAGATTCGCCGTATCTTTTTACTTCACCTGTTATTGCTTACAGCGGCCAGTGTGGCGGTGGGTATGGCGCTTGGCTGGGCCATTCAATATGTGGTTATTGAATGGGTGGCACAGAAACTGGATGCGACGTTACCTCAAGCCGGATGGCAGCCTTACGCACTAGCCGGAGCTACCGGTGTTATCAGTGCGGTTATGTTTACCCTGTATCCATTATTCAGGTTGGTATCAATTCCACCGCTACGCGTATTGCACCGTCAATTGACGGCTGGTAATGCGGTGCGTTGGTTGCAATGGGTATTGAGTGGCGGAACCATTTACGCACTGCTGGTGATTTACAGTCAGCAATGGTGGCTTTCGACGGCCTTGTTTGCTGGTGGCGCAGTTGCTGCTGTTATTTTACTGGGGCTGGGTCGTTTGTTTATTTCAGCCAGCCGTAAAGCGGGTATGCAGGCAGGCAGCAGCTGGCGACTGGCAATGGCTGGCCTGCAACGTCGGGCGGCAGCAAATAGCGTTCAAATGCTGAGCTTTTCAACGGCCATTATGCTGTTGCTGCTTGTCATTGTTCTACGGAACGATTTACTGGAAGACTGGAAACGTCAGCTACCTGCCGATGCGCCAAATTATTTCGCAATTAACATTGCTGAAGATAACGTTGATGACATGCAGTCAATGTTCGAGCGGGAAAATATTCCGTCGACCGATCTCTATCCTATTGTGCCGGGACGTTTAACCCATATTAACGGGGAGAAACTCGAGGACGAAGTTACCAAAGAGGATCGTGACGAGGAAGTCTCTGATGAAGATGCGTCAGAAAATGACGGTCGTGAAGGCATAGGCAGAGAGCTCTCTTTAACCTGGCGTGACAGTTTGCCTCCTAACAACGAACTTACCGCAGGAGAGTGGTGGGGCGACAATGCCGAACCTCAGGTCTCGGTGGAGCTTAATGTATCAGAACGACTGGATATTAAAGTCGGTGATGAACTACGCTTTAACTTAGGTGGCGAAGAATTCACTGTACCGGTGACCAGCTTGCGTAAAGCTGACTGGAATACATTGCAGCCAAACTTTTACATGATCTTCAATACCTCGACTCTGGAAGATTTTCCGGCGACTTATATCACCAGTTTCAGACTGGACGAAGAACGTAAAAGTGACCTGTATGAGTTGTTCAAGCCTTTCCCACAGGCATCTTTAATTGATTTGGATGCCATGATAGATCAAATACGGGAAGTGATTGGGCAGGTGAGCTTAGCGATTGTGTTTGTACTGGTACTTGTGATCATTGCTGGCGCTTTAGTGCTGGTAGCGCAAGTTCAGGCAAGTATGGAAGAGCGCCAGAAAGAATTAGTTATTCTAAGAACACTGGGGGCACCGGGTAAATTACTGAGCCGTAGTATTACTTATGAGTTTTTGGTGTTAGGTGCCATTAGTGGACTGATAGCAACTTTGGCAATGGAGATATCACTGTTCATACTGCAGAATCAGGTGTTTAACATGACGCCGGTTATTCACTGGAAGTTGTGGCTGTTAGGGCCGGCATTTGGTGCCGTAGTGGTTGCTGTTTTAGGCCGCTTATCCTGCTACCGACTTATTCAGAGAAATACCGCTCAGTTAATACGCAAGCTGACTTAACAAAATAGGGAGGTGACCAATGAACATTTTAATGACAGGTGGTACCGGGCTTATTGGCTCAGCGTTTATTCGCAAGTACCGAAGTGAGCATCAGTTTACGGTCACTACCCGCAACAAGGAACGCGCAAAAAAGGCCTTGGGTGATGATGTCACTTTGCTCTCTTCGGTGGACGAAGTAACGGATATTGGTCAATTTGAAGCCGTTATTAATCTACAAGGGGAAGGCATTGCGGATAAGCGTTGGAGCGATTCCCGCAAACAGGCGTTAAAAGACAGCCGCTGGCAGGTTACCGAAAAGCTAGCGGCTATGATCAAGGCTGCAGAAACGCCTCCTAAGGTATTTCTGAGTGGTTCCGCTATTGGCTATTATGGCCCGCGTGACGCTCAGCCCGTAGATGAGAACGATGGCCCTAAGCAGACTGACTTTGCGGTGACCTTATGTCAGGAATGGGAGCGTCGGGCTTTAGCTGCAGAGGATGCAACCCGCGTGGTTCTGCTACGCACCGGTGTGGTTCTGGCAAAAGGTGAGGGCGCTCTGGCCAAAATGCTTTTTCCATATAAGTTTGGCTTAGGTGGCCCTTTGGGCGATGGTGATCAGATGATGTCGTGGATACAGCTTGAGGATATGATCCGCGCGATTCAGTATCTGCTGGAACACGACAATTTGTCTGGGCCAGTTAACATGACCGCTCCGGGGCCCGTTACTAATGAAGCCTTTAGCCGTACTCTGGCGTCGGTACTGAATAAACCGCACTTTATGAGAGTACCGGGTTTTGTGCTCAAGTTAGGTTTGGGGGAAATGTCATCGATGCTGCTTAAAGGTCAGGCTGTGGTGCCTGATAAGTTGCGCAGCCATGGTTTTGAATTTGAGTACCCTACGGTGCGGGAAGCCTTTCAGGTAAGTGTGTAATTCTTTACACGTCTTTTGGGTTTCTTAACGGACAGTGTTTTCTGAACTCAGTAAAATTGAGAAATGAAAACAAAAAACCAGTATCCACATAAACGATTAACCCTTGGCGTTGGCATTTTTATGCTGGCGCTTACAGGGTGTACTTCGATTCCCGCTGAAAGTCCTGAAAACTTAATTGGTACTAGCGAGTCTGGAAAGGCTTCTTATTACGCCATGAAGTATCAATTCAGAACAACCGCAAGCGGTGAACGTTATAATCACTTTTCAAGTACGGCGGCTCATCGAACCTTACCGTTTGGAACTAAAGTGCGTGTAACCAATATTGCTAACAATAAAAGTGTTGTGGTCAAAATTAATGACCGGGGACCGTTTATTGATGGCAGGGTCATCGATCTGTCACGTGCCGCATTTAGTGAAATAGCCGATCTGGATCTCGGAATTATTGAAGTAACCACTGAAGTGGTTCACTAACTTCAATAGTTATGCTGTTATGTTACAAAATTTAACAATTTGAGGCGTGACCTTCTAACATATTGATATTAGCCTCCTTAGATAAGTTTAATCTAGGGAGTTAATATGTACTTTTGGAATATTGATGCACTGAAAAGGGATTTTCTTCAGGGACGTTTCAGTCAAACTCAAGCCTTTTACTACTTAGTCTTAATGTTGGTTTTATTCACCCTGCCAGTTGGTATTTGGGGAGATAATACAACGGTCTGGGACAAAGCGTCACTCTGGGTTGAGCTGGTTTGTGTGGTATTCGGAACCGCTGTTGCTTATAAATCTAATGGTGGACGTGATGGACGAGAGTTTCTGGAGCGTTATGTCTCGCTCAGTTGGGTTTTATTCATACGTCTACTTCCGCTCGTAATACTTCTGGTCCTTGTTGCTTCAATTTTCCGCGATATCTTTATCAGTGATGCCGGTTATGGGTTTACGGGTTATGACTTTGCCGCTTTAGTCTTGATAAGCTTAATTTACTACTGGCGTTTAAGCCATCATATGAGTGACTTGAATCAGTCAAGCTTTTCCGGAGTACAAGTTAGTGCAGAGAATTAAGGCAATAGCCACGGTCGATTTTATAAAACGAAGGGGAAAGCTTGTAGCTTTCCCTTATTTATTTTCATGAAGACTTGCTCATTAGCTGCTCGATGACGAGTTTCAGGTCACCGATAAGATCATCGCTGTTGCGGAAGCTATTCATCAGAATTTTGTATTTTCCGTTCACTATCAACGTTGGCGTACCGGTGATGTTTTTATCGCGGACGTCTTTTTCCATTTGTTTGGCGCGCGCTTTGACTGAAAAGTTATTGAATCCGCGTTTAAAATCATTTTCAGAAACGCCGGCCTGAACAAAAATATCTTTAATTTTTTCCTGTGTATCAATTGACTGACGTTGTCCGAATTGCTGTTCGAAAATACGCTCGCTAATGACTTGCTCTTTATTCAGCATTAAGGCCAATGAGTAAGCTTGAGTCATTTTGTTGCCCATGCCCGGTTTAGGGCTCAGCCCCGAGGTGTGTGACTTCTTGAAAGAATTAGGGTAAGTAGCGGCAAGTTCTTTTGCGATGGGTTCAAAACGGTAACAGGCCATGCAATAAAAAGAGAAGTACTCAATAATTTCAGGCTCAGATGAAGCGGAGATATCAAGAACTTCGTAATGTTCGTTTTCGTTAAACTCTTTAGCCTGCAATGTCACTGCTATAAATAGTGCACAAACTAACGTCGTGATTCTTACTAACATAGTGAATTCCTTTTCGTTGTTCTTGGGCATTAAAGTATTGCAAGTAATGATTTCAAGAACAAGCACTTACCAGCCAATAATGCGTTGCCAGGTGTTATGTGAACCGTCACTCATTAGTACATGGTAAACCGGATGCATAGCCGCAGTGGCGCAGGCGTGGTTAGGCAGAATGCGTAGCTGATGGCCAACAGGAAAGTCTTCTAGTTGGTAAGCTTCGGTTAATTCAATAACTCCGTGCTCTTGCGATGTGCTGCTAACATAAAGGCCATCAAGCACAGAGCCGTCGGTTTTGCACACTTGTCCGTAGCCAAAGTCCTGACTCTGGCCCGCGGTGCCGCGATCACGCGACAGGGCCATCCAGCCGCTGTCGGTCAGCAGCCAATTTCTTTCTTTGTTGTGGCCAATGACTGTTGTGACCACCGACATGGCTATATCAGAAAAGTCGCACACGCCGATGTTTTTCATGACTAAGTCAAAGGTGGTGTAAACGCCGGCTCTGACCTCACTAATGTCACTAAAGTCCTCGCCAAAATGTGCTGTCGGCGTTGAACCTACGCTGGTTATAGCGCAACTAATGTCCGCCGCCTGAAGGTTGTCCTGCGCAATTCGAACGGCATCGCATTCTTGCTTTGCGAAGTTTTTTAACCCTCGCTCCGTATTGCAGGCGTATGAGCCACCGGCATGGGTCATTAAACCGGTGAAATGAGCGCCAAGTTCTTTGGCAATGGTTAACAATTGTGGATCTCCCGGCTTAATACCACCGCGGTGGTCATCGCTGTCTATTTCAATAAAAACGGAAAAGTCTTGCCCGAACTGGTCAGCAAAACCGATAACGGCCTGCGCCTGCACCATATTGTCTATCAGAATATGCAGGTTAATACGTTGTTGCCTTAGCGCGGCTACCCGCTTGAGCTTTGCTGGTGCTATGCCGACTGCATAGAGTAAATCGGTATAACCTGCCTGCGCGTAGGCCTCCGCCTCAGCTAATGTTGATACTGTGGCCGGAGCATTCTTACTATCGAGTAGATACTCAGCCGCCTCTAGGGTACGCAGGGTTTTTAAATGTGGACGTAAATGACTGCCAAGGGACTCAACCCGTTGTTTAAGATACCGAATGTTACTCTTTAATCTAGCTTCATCGATGAGCAAATAAGGTGTGTCCGGTTGTGTGATCCAGTCAGGAGCGGATTTCATAGTTGTTGTCCTGCGTTTGTGATGATTAAAACTGCCAAAAGCCGTAAAGCAACCCCGGAATAACGCTTAAAATCATGTAAACAGCGTAACGATAGTGCAATTTAATGCCGGCGACAGAAGCGAACATAACGCCTTTAAGCAGGGTGTTGCTGACACAGGCTAAGATAATTCCCATAGCGGCTACCTGGCCCGAGAGCTCTCCCTGAGCGGAGCGCGACAGTGATAAGGTAATGGCGTCAACGTCCATCAGACCCGATATTATAGCAAGGCTGTATATCCCCGCATCGCCAAACCAGTCTTTCATTGCTTCAGCCAATAAAAGGATTACGGCTAATAAAACACCAAACTGAATGGCTGTGGTCAGTTGCAGTGGATTACTAATGGTTATCTCCCCGGCTTCGGAGGGAGGTGTGCGTTTATGTTGTCTGTACATGACTGCCATGACAACTAATAACCCGGCGAACATGAGAAGAACTGGCGGCCACAATAGCGGTAAAAGTTCACGGTTAACAACAAAGACCTCAATAAGAACACGCGGGAACATAATGCTGCAGGCGAGCAGCATGCCACTGGCGTAAATGACACTCTGAGAGTTCTTTTTCGCAAAACGCGCCATAGTTAAGGTAACCGCGGTAGATGATGCAAAGCCCCCGGCAAATGCAGTAATTAATGTGCCGCGTTTTTCTCCCAGTAGCTGGGTAAACAGGTAGCCAATAAAGGACAGGCCCGAAATTAAAACCACCATCCACCACAGCCAGTAGGGGTTTAATGCCTGCCAGGGGCCGTAACCTTCATTTGGCAGCAGAGGCAGGACAACCACAGATATCAGCAGTAAGGTGATACCTGAGTAAAAGGCCTTAGGTGAAATGCGCTTAAGCAGTTTGTGCAGGCTCTTTTTATGGCCGAGAAGAGCAACCACCACAGCACCACAACTCAGTGCAGGTAATGGGTCGCCTGAGGCAGCCCAAATTGCCAGAGCAAAGGTCAGCAGCATAGAAAATTCAGTGGTAATGCCGGCGTCGTCTGACAGTTGGCTATGACTGATATAAGAAGATGCAATGAGTATGGCAACAACAATGAACCCCGTAACGATAAGCCACACGCCCCATTGTTGAGCTAAAATAGCAAAAACGCCGCCACTAAGGCCTATTAAACTGAAGGTTCGTACGCCGGCAACTCGCGTGCCGTCATCACTCTCTCTGCCGCTCCAGCCGCGCTCAATGCCTATCATCAGGCCTAATGCCAGAGCAGCCAGCAAGGATAACGCCAGTTCCATTTGGTAGTGCATTGCGAAGCGTCCTTATTAATTACAACGACTCTATAACGACTTTAATTGACCTGCAGTGCGTCTAGCAAGCTTTTACGCCAGAGAGACTCTTTGAATTGACTGCGAAAAAAGTTGAAGTGGCCAATACCTTTACTCTCGGTCATTTCCGGGCTCAGGTCCTTCAATACCTTGTCTGCGTTAGGGTAATGCGCTAGCAGGTTTTCAATATTGGAGCGTTGTAACAACTCATCGTCAATAATATGAAAGGCGCTGATGGGGGCCTTAAACGCATCATACCGAGCTTGTTGTTCACTGCTGATGTTGTCAAACAAGTAGTCTTTACTGCGGCACCAGCGACTCCATTGCTTCATGGCAGCGGCAGGCATGTCTCCGACCATATTGAGACGTTTGCCCGGGAAATAGCCGGCAATGGGTGTGCTAATAGGGGCAGCAAAATACCATAACAACCACGACGTCCAGCGGACCTGTTTGCTGGCTTTCAGCCAATAACCGGTGCCGCTGGCTATGGTTACCATCTTATCTATCTTATTGGCGTTATGTGCCATGGCGACAATTTGCCCGCCCAGGCTGTGAGCTAGCCAGATTAAAGGTTCGCCCTTCTGGCAGGACTGCGCATAGTCAAGTACCGAGGTGATATCGAGCTCAGCCCAGTCAATAATATCGGATTTTATTTGCTTAAGTGGTTTATCAACCGACTGGCCAATACCGTAGTAGTCAAAAGTAATGACCCTATAGCCCTGCTCGCTTAACCAACGGGCTATAGGCTGGTAAAAACGTTGCTTTACACCTAGCGCCGCAGCGATAACAATCGTAGCCTTAGCAGTCGACTCAGGGTCAAAACGAACACAATGCAGGTAGCGGTTATTGGCGGTGAGTTCAACGCTTTTCATAGTCACTGATTAATTCGGTTAGTTCGGTAAAACGGCGTTGAATGGCTTCACCGTCGCTTTCTTGTAGACACCGGCTTGCCAGTAAGGATCGTCGTTGGCCCATTGTTCTGCTTCTTCTTGAGAGTCAAATTCAGCGATGACCACTGAGCCGGTAAAACCGAGTACACCCGGGTCAAGCTCTGCAATAGCCGGGCAAGGACCGGCGACCAGCAAGCGACCGTCGTTCTGTAAGGCTCTTAAGCGCTCAAGGTGAGCAGGGCGTGCCTGCTTGCGGCCTTCCAGTGAGTTTTCATGGTCTTCTGCGAAAATAACAAACCACATTAGTCCTGGGTCTCCTCTTCCTCTGTGTGTTTGTGTATATAAAGCTCTGTACCAAGGACAAATAGGAATGTCACCGCAAGAATGCCAAATACTTTAAAGTTAACCCAGGCTTCCTGACTCCAGAATTCGGCGATATAGAGATTGAGTGCTGCTAACACCAAACAAAATAGAATCCATGCATAGGTGAGCCTTAACCAGATAAGATCAGGCAATTTTATATCTTTACCACGGAGCGACCTAATGACGTTGGTTTTTTTTAAAAATAAGCTTCCTATAAGGAATAACGCGATAGCAGCATAAATTGCTGAAACCTTCATCTTAATAAACCAGTCATCGTGGAGTATTAGCGTCAGCGAACCAAAGAACATAACTACAAGTGGCAATACCCAGTGACGAGTAGTCAGCGGATGCTTCAGTAACTTTAAACCTATTACCTGAACCACTGCCCCTGCCATTAGCACGCCGGTAGCGACGTAAATGTCGGCCATTTTGTAAAACACAAAAAAAGCGATTATGGGTAAATATTCTAACAACAGGGCCATTAACTACTCCGGTGGCAACTTTAAGACAATTGGGTTGCGGCCTTCATGCCTTTTACAAAAGCTCTAAGGTCCGCTGTTTGCTGCGCGTTATTGTCGAGGTTTTTCTCAATAAGCGCAACCACAGCTGAGCCACTAATTGCGCCGTCGGCACCTGCCGCAAGCGCCCGTTGTACATGCTCAGGCCGGGATATGCCAAACCCAAGCAAAGTCGGCGGCGCACCGGCTTCTTTCAGCTTATTAATCAGCTCAGATGCCGGAGCCTGCATTTGCGTGTCGGCTCCGGTAACCCCTGATCGGCTCAGCAGGTAGACATAACCTGAGCATTGTTCAGCAATAGTGACTAACAGTGCATCACTGGCATCCGGTGGGGCAATAAATACAGCGTCTATACCAATCTCTTTTGCAATGGCGGCAAAACGTTTGGCTTCCTTGGTCGGAACATCGGCAATAAGCACTGAGTCGACGCCAACATCTTTCATTTGCTGATAAAAGTCGCGAACACCTTTAGCGTAGATTAAGTTGGCGTAAACTAATAACCCAATGGGTATTTGCGGTGAATAGTCACGAACTTCTCTTAAAATCTGCAAAATGTCATTAAAGGTTGTACCCGCGTCTAAGGCCCGCAGGTTTGCGCGTTGAATCATGGGGCCGTCAGCTACAGGGTCCGAAAATGGGAGCCCAAGCTCCAGTGCATCGGCGCCGCCATCGATAAGTGCCTTAATAATGTCCACACTTTGCTTCGGATTCGGATCGCCTATGGTGACGAATGGCACAAAAGCGCCTTGATTATCGTCTTTTAATTGTGCAAAACACGTTTCATAACGGCTCATTGCTGTTCCTCCGTAGCACTAATTTCAGCATTCTCCTGAGCGCTGAATATACGACGTACGTGATCGATGTCTTTGTCGCCGCGTCCGGACAGGTTAATCAATAAAATTTCAGGTGCATCTGGTTCGGCTGCGCGTTTCAATGCATAAGCTAAAGCATGGGCTGATTCCAGAGCCGGAATAATACCCTCATGACGCGACAGCAATTTAAAGGCTTCGAGTGCCTCTTCATCGGTAACAGACTCATAGCGTGCACGACCAATGGCTTTTAAATGCGCATGCTGAGGACCAACGCCAGGGTAGTCCAGACCCGCTGATACGGAATAGGATTCTTCAATTTGTCCTTCCGGATTTTGCATTAAGAATGACAGACAACCGTGCAAAATACCGGGCTTTCCGGCGGTGAGTGTGGCCCCGTGATGCTTGGTTTCCACACCTTTACCGGCAGGTTCAACACCAACCAGCTCGACGTCTTCGTCGTCGATGAAGTCGGCGAACATGCCAATGGCGTTTGAGCCACCACCGACACAGGCAATAACTTCATCGGGTAAACGACCGGCCTGCTCTTTAATTTGGGCCTTAGCCTCCTCACCAATCATGCGGTGGAATTCGCGCACTATGGTCGGGAAGGGGTGTGCCCCGGCGGCAGTTCCTAATAAGTAATGAGTATCCGGGTAGCTGGAAGTCCAGTCGCGCAGCGCTTCGTTGACCGCGTCTTTTAAAGTACCGCTACCGGTATCGACGGGCACAACTTTTGCGCCCATTAACTCCATACGAAAGACATTGGGCTGCTGGCGTTCAACGTCTTTTTTACCCATATAAATAATGCATTCTAAGTCCAGCAGGGCACAGGCAAGGGCTGTCGCGGTTCCGTGTTGCCCTGCGCCGGTTTCGGCAATAATACGGGTTTTGCCCATGCGTTTAGCCAGCAATGCTTGCCCCAGTACCTGGTTGGTTTTATGGGCGCCGCCATGAAGTAAGTCTTCACGTTTAAGGTAAATTTTTGTTTTATTCGGGCTGTGCAGCGGCAGGTTACGGCACAAGCTGAGCGGCGTTGGTCTACCTAGGTAATTTTTCAACAATCCGCGAAACTCAGCTTGAAAATCCTCATCTTGTTGCGCTTCGATAAAGGCCTTTTCCAACTGCTCTAATGCCGGCAATAAGATTTCAGGAACGAACTGGCCGCCGAAATCGCCAAAGTAAGCGGGTAATGACTGACTCATACAGCCTCCTGTTGGGTATGCTTGTCTGATATTCTGTTTGACGAAAATCGACCGTAGTGGCGAATTTTCGTGAATGTTTGAGTTATTTTACTGCTATTTTTAACGCCGGGCTTCCACTCTGCTTGGGAGTTAATGTCCACTCCGGCAAAGCCTAGTTCAATTGCACTGGCAATACTGTCGGGACCAATGCCTCCTGCCAGCAGGCAGCGTTGACGCTCTTCAGTACTCAATGGCGCCAAAAATTCCCAGTTAAAAGCCTTGCCGCTGCCGCCACCGCGGTTATCCAGAACAAAGGCATCAACCGGCAGGTCCGGCAATTGTGCCGGGCTGTCAATCGCTAAAGCTTTCCATATTTTTACTACTTCCAGATCGGCCTGACGCAATTGTTGACGTAATTGAACCACATAGTCGATATCTTCATGACCATGCAGTTGAATAGCGGAAAAACCGACTTTTTCGGCCGTTTCGATAAGGCTCTCTAACGGCTGATCAGCAAAAACACCGACGTACTCAAGGCCAGTGGCTTCGGCTGTTATTTCTTTCGCCTGCTGCTGGGTTACGCAGCGGGGAGAGTGCTCAACAAATATCAATCCACCATATGCGGCGCCTTGTGAACGGGCGTTTATAGCGTCTTCTGTGCGAGTCAGGCCGCAGACTTTGTTTTGCCCGAGAAGCAGTTTTCGACAGGCTAAATCAACGTCTGGCTGAGCGCTCAATGCGCTGCCAATAAGGAAGCCGTTAACAAAGGGAGCAACCCGGCGAATGTCCGCGTGTTCGGAAAATCCCGACTCAGCAATGAGTAAGGCATTCTCCGGTGCCAGCGGAGCTAATTGTGCGCTGCGGTTCGGCTCAATGCTTAAGTCCGTTAAGTCGCGGTGGTTAATACCAATAATGTTCGCGCCCAGGTCTGCGGCACGTTTCATTTCGTCTTCGTTAGCGACTTCGGTGAGCACGTCCATAGCGAGCGAGTCGGCGATATCACGCAGGGTGGTATACTGCGCGTCATCGAGTACGGACAGCATAAGCAAAATAGCGTCTGCACCAAAGTAACGGGCACGATAAATCTGCTCTTCATCAATAAAAAAGTCTTTGCATAAAACCGGCTGAGTTACTTGGCGGCGCACGGCCGTCAGATAGTCCAGTCGGCCCTGAAAAAACTCAGGCTCGGTTAATACGGAAATGGCTGCGGCATAAGGCTGGTAACTTTTTGCCAACTGCGGTGCGTCAAAGTCAGCGCGAATTAAACCTTTTGACGGAGAGGCTTTTTTACATTCCAGAATAAAGCCTGCCTGCTCATCACTTAATGCTTCGTATAAGCTACGGTCACTGGGGCTGAGTTGAAACTTTACTTCACTCAGTGGCATAAGATCAGCCTGAGCTTTGTTTTGCTCAACTTTGCGTTCGACAATGGTTTTAAGCACATTCTTTTTCAAGCTGATGCTGTTAGACATGGTAAGTCTCCTGAGCATCCTGTACGCGACGTAAATGCAAGAGTGCCTGGCCGGTGTCTAAATGCTCCAGTGTTGCGGCAGTTGCGGCTTTCATATCATTGTATTGTCCACTTAAATAAAGCAAAGCCGCAACGTTCATAGCCACTGAGTGGCGCTGAGCGGGGCTGCCGCCTCCGGCAAGAATGTCTTCCAGAATACGGGCGTTAAAGTCAGCATCGCCACCTTTTAGCTCGCTCAGAGGAGCTGTTGGTACGCCGAAGTCGTTGGGACTCACCTGGTACTCGTTAAGCTCGCCGTCGCGCAGTTCAATAACTTGGGTTGGGCCGTGCAGAGCCAGTTCATCCAGTCCACTTCCATGTACGACCATAGCACGTTTAACCCCCAGTCGTTGCAGGGTTTCAGCCATGGGTCTTACCCATTCCTCACTATAAACACCGAGCAGTTGAGCATCGGGACGCGCCGGGTTAACCAGAGGACCAATCAGGTTGAATAGGGTGCGTGTTTTCAGTGTTTGTCTGACCGGCATCGCATGCTTAATGCCCGGGTGATAATGCGGTGCGAATAAAAAGCAAAAGCCGTTATCGGCTAACTGGGCAGAGGCATCGGAAGGATCCAGATTGACGCGAAGTTTGAGTGCTTCGAGTACATCGGCGGATCCTGAACGTGAAGACACACTTCGATTACCGTGTTTGGCAACCGCCATGCCCATACTGGCGGCAACCAGAGCAGCTGTGGTAGAAATGTTGATGGTGTTACTGCCATCGCCACCAGTACCGCAACTGTCAATGACCGTGGTATCCGGACGCACAAAAGGTTTCGCGGCGGATAAAATCGCTTCAGCGGCACCGGCTAACTCGGCCGGAGTCTCGCCCCGCATTTTCATAGCAATGAGCGCGGCGGTCACCTGAATGTCGTTGAGCTCGCCTTTAATTAAGCGCTGGAAAAACTCACGGGTTTGATCTTGCGTCAGAGACTCACCAGACATCAGAGTTTGTAGGGCTTTCATGGCTTTGCTCCTGTTAATAAATACTGAATGCTGTTACTAAGTAATTGCTTTCCCTTTGGCGTTAAAAGCGACTCAGGGTGAAACTGAAAACCAATGGCGCGGCTACTGGCTTCTTCTTCATTAAGAAATTCGGCAGCCATGGGAATACTGCCATCGGGGCCATCCAAACTGGCTATTATTCTCGCTGTGTCCGGAAGGTCGTAACCACTTAATGAGTGATAGCGCGCTACAACGCACTGGTTGTTATCCGTTGCGGCGGTAAATACGGGATGCGTCATAGTGTCGACCTTAGCGGTTTTGCCATGAACAATTTCCCCGCAGGTATCAACGCGTCCGCCTGCGTGCTCAATCAGCGCCTGAAAACCCAGGCAAATACCCAGCATGGGTATGCGGCCGCTGCAGTATCGGATCACTTCCATCAGGTTTCCGGCATTTGATGGGTGTCCGGGCCCGGGCGATAAGCAAACTAGCTGAGGGCCACTATAATTTTCCAATTGCTCAATTACATCACCTGCTGCCAACTGGTTACGGTAGATCACCAATGGATAGCCTAACTGACGCAATTCATCCACCAGATTATATGAGAACGAATCGACGTTATCGATCAGTACAATACGGGTAGCCTGAGTCATTATAACGCCTCCTGATTGGACTGAATATGGGCCTGCTGAATTGCCAGGATAACGGCCTTAGCTTTGTTCTCGGTTTCGGCGACTTCGCTGGCCGGGTCTGAGTCATGCACTACGCCGGCACCGGCCTGTATTATGGCTTCGTCGCTCTTAACAAAAGCAGAGCGAATAACAATACAGGTATCCATGTCGCCATTCCCGGCCAGATATCCAACAGCCCCGCCGTAGCTGCCGCGGCGTTGTTTTTCTACCTGACGAATTAGGGTCGCGGCGCTCACTTTCGGCGCACCCACTAAGGTCCCCATGTTCATACAGGCGCGGTAGGCATGCAGTGCATCGCAGTCTTCCCGTAGTTTTGCCACCACGCGTGATACCAAGTGCATCACGTGGGAATAGCGGTCTACCTGCAGTAAGTCGGCAACGTAACGAGTGCCTGTTTCGCTGATGCGGGCCAAATCGTTACGCGCTAAATCAACCAGCATTAAATGTTCTGCCAGTTCTTTTTGGTCAAGCCGCAGTTCCAGTTCCATGCGGCTGTCTAAGTCCGGGTTAATACTGCCGTCGGCATTTTTACCGCGCGGACGAGTACCTGCAATAGGGTAAAGCTCTACCTTATTGGTATCCTGCTGGTATTTGAGTGCGGATTCAGGTGAAGCACCGAACAGACAAAAGTCCGGGTGACTCATAAAAAACATATAGGGCGAGGGGTTATTCTTTTTCAATTGCTGATAAGCGGCTAAAGGGTCAGGGCAGGGCATTTTAAAACGTCGGGACGGCACTACCTGGAAAATATCGCCCGCCACAATGTTTTCTTTTAGCCGGGTAACAATGCTTGCAAATTCTTCTGCTGAGGGTGTGGCTGTTACGTGTACATCAACCGGCTGAGGCTGAGGTTCTATTACCGGCAATTGACAGCGTGCAGCCAGTTCTCCAATACGCTGACTCATAGCCTGATAACGTTGGTCGTGGCCTTCACCGCTGAACACGCTGCCAAGCAGCTCAGTGGTTTGCTGTTGGTGATCAATAATCAGCAAAGTTTCCGCCAGATAAAAAACGTAGTCAGGGCAGTTATTTTCACCTTCATCAACTTCGGGTAACCGCTCGTAGCTGGCAACAAAGTCATAGGCGAAAGCGCCGCCGAGAAAAACAGAAAACGGATGTTGTTTTGCTGTGTCGTTAGCTTTATTGAGTTTTTGTTGCAGCAACCGCAGCGGTTCCATGTTACTGATTTGACGTAAGCGGGAGTCTTCATCCAGTGGTGTATTTGCCGAACTGAAGGTTAATGTCAGTTGGCCAGGCACTCTTTCAATAGCGGCGCTATCTTGGAGCTGCTCTTCCATCCAGCTGAGCAGGGCAGCACCGTTGTCGGTCAGGGAATTAATAGTGACTTGTTGATTGTTACAGGTAATTCGTAACGCCGCATCAATCAGTAGCAAGCTCTTCACTTGTTGCTTGGTGCCGATATCGGCTGAGTCCAGCAGTAAATGCTCACCTTGCGTACTGCAAGTATTCTGAAACACCTGCAGTGGTTCAGCTTGATAAGGCAGCGACACTCGCAGTGTTTCTAAATTGCCGTTTTGTTCAGTTGTCAGGTTTTTCACCTCAGACCTCGTTTTCTTTTGTTGTTTTTCAAACCAGCTCCAGTGAAACGGCAATAAAAAACCCGCTCAAAGGAGCGGGTTTCTCAAAGTGAAGCTATTTACGTTACACGCACAACTACACCACCCGCTCGTTCGGGAAGTGCCACCACCAATGTTGTGTTGTTGTACGTAAGAACATAAGTTGTATAGCTCTCTTAATTCAATTTAATGTTGACAAACTAACGCTTGCGAGAAAGTCTGTCAACAGTTGTTTCATATTAGCTACTGATATTCTGCTGGTTTACCTTTTGAATCAGACTTACGAATAAACTCACGTAGATCATCGTTTGCCTTTTCTAAGTCGGCACGACGCAGGTACATCATGTGACCACTGCGGTAGCCTTTAAAGTCGATACGATCGCTCATTTGTGTACTTGGATCTAAGTGCCACATGTTGTACTTGGCATCGAAGTAGTTAGTAGCGCCGTCAAAATAACCTGACTGAATCAACACATTCAGGTAAGGGTTTTGCGCCATAGCCTGACGTAATTGCTTACCGGTATTGTTGTTTGAGCGATCCCAAGGATGAACCGGGCCGAACATATTGTATTTAATGTCGGTTACAAAATTTAACTCTTCACGCAGGTAGTAGTTAATGGCTGGCGTGAACGAATGTAGCCATGAAGTCAGCTCTGCGTTGTAGTCCGGACGGTCACCTGAGCGCTTTTCATCCAGGCCTAAATAACGTGAGTCAAGGCGGCCAATAGTGCGGTCGCGATCACGCAGGAGTTCTTTCCAGAAATACCAGGTGCTCGGGGCCAGGTTGTTATCTAATACCGCTTGTTTCGATAAACCGGAGTAATAAGCGACGCGTTCAGCCATTTGCTCGCGGGCTTCGCCGGTTAGCATGGCGCCTTTCGCCAGTGCCGGTAAGTACTGGTCCAGCGCAAAACTCTCAACTTCTGGTAGTAACTCGTCCAGGTCCTTTCTTTGTAATTTGTCAGGTAGCGCGTCGTGGTACCAGGCGGCTGCAGCAAAGTATGGTAATTGGTTCGCTTGTTTTACCGGGCCGTCACGATCAATGCCGATGTCCGTTGGTGACACTAAAATGACACCGTTTAGGTACATCCACTGGCTGTTTTGAAGTTCTAATGCAAGGCCGGACACACGCGTTGTACCATAGCTTTCGCCAATTAAGTACTTAGGTGACTGCCAGCGGTTCATGCGTGAAGTAAAAGTATTCATCCATTCGGCAAGGTATTTCACGTCAGCATTAACGCCGAAGAACTTTTCCTTCTGTTCAGCACGCGATGGCATTTCGCCATCGTCATTTGGCAACACGCGCGAGTAGCCGGTGTTGACCGGGTTAATAAAAACAATGTCAGCCACATCGAGAATGGAGTGCGGGTTGTCCTGCACGCCATAAGGCTGAACTGGGTAACCTTCGTCGCTCAGGTTTAAAACTTTTGGACCTGTGTAGGCAATGTGCATCCAAACCGATGCGGAGCCGGGGCCACCGTTAAACGAGTAAACAACCGGACGAGACTCACGGTTATCAACGTCCTGACGTTCGTAATAGGTATAGAATAACGATGCGGTTGGGTTACCTTCATCGTCCCATACTGGCTGAGTACCGGCGGTGGCAGTGTAATCTACGGTTTCTCCGTTAATTTCTACGCTGTGTTCGGTAACCACTTCGGTGTCTACCGGCAGCATGCGTTTATGGTTCGTTGAGCCTTCTTCGGCAATAACAGGTGCTGATACTACCGAGCAACCCATCAGTGACAAAGAGGCAATTAAAGCGAGACTCTTTCGCATGAGATTGTTCTCCGTTTTTATAATGTTGCCTCAGATTAACAAATAATTACTTTAAAGAGTCAAAGGTTATGCGATTATTGGGTTTATTCCTGCGACTGGATCCTAATTGAATGAGGTCACCGATGAAAATTACACAGTTAACGCGGGCTTTCTGCTGGCTTTTATTTCCGATTATCAGCTTATCAGCTAACGCCCAGAACCTGTCCGATGCAATGAAAGAGGGTTTACAGACAATGGCGTCGGAGCAGTTAGATGCCGATCTCGAAGTGGGCGAGCTTGAGGTTAACTCATTGACTGATGGGCTGACGGCAAATAACGTTCGCTTTGCAACTCGTGTGGAGGCCTTGTCGGAACCTGAGAATCAGTTGTTGTTAGCTAAGCAGTTGGTGTTAACCGGAGACTGGCAGGCACTTGGCAGCAGTCGTGTTGATATTTCAAAAGTATCTATGTCCGGTGCTCAAATGACAGTGTCCTATTACGGCACCGGACGTTCAAATTTGCATGAGTTTTTAAAGCAGATGAATTCAGTGAAAGTGCAAAAAGTGAATACGGTACCGTTAAACTGGCGAGTGGATGAGTGGCTGATGGAAGACGTTACTATTAACTTGTTTGACAAGGGCGAGCCCATTTTAAGCGTGCATGTAAGCGAACTTGAGCTGACTGATCTGCAGTCAATGCAAAGTGCTGATGCACAGGTGAAAGAATTGCTCTGGCCGATTCTCGAGCAGGTAGCGGAGCAAGTTCGTAACGGTAACCCCAACCTACAAGTTGATAGCATGGCGCTTTCTCGCTTTTTACTACGGGAAGCTATGGCGTTCTGAGCTTGAGTTAAACGGTCTTAAGCAGTACAGTTAGGAAAAGTTAAACACCCGTTTAAAATAAGAGGTTGGCGTGGCAAATTCATACCCAAATTTACTAAAACCCCTGGATCTTGGTTTTACAACGTTAAAGAACCGAGTCTTGATGGGGTCAATGCATACTGGCCTGGAAGAAGAGAAAAATGGCTTTAGTAAATTAGCGACCTTCTACGAAGAACGGGCAAAAGGCGGTGTCGGTCTTATTGTTACCGGCGGCATCAGCCCTAACTTCCGTGGTCGTCTGGCGCCTTTTGGCAGTGAAATGTCCAAGCCCTGGCATGTGGGTAAGCACCGCCAGGTGACCGATGCTGTGCACAAGTACGGCAGCAAAATATGCCTGCAGCTTCTGCATGCTGGTCGCTACAGCTATCACCCGTTTTCGTTAGCCCCAAGTGCTATAAAGGCGCCAATCAACCCGTTCAAGCCAAAAGCCATGTCTGAACGGCATATTCTCAAAACCATTAAGCACTATGCCCGTGGCGCTAAGTTAGCGCAGAAGGCCGGTTATGACGGTGTTGAGATAATGGGGTCGGAAGGTTATCTGATTAACCAGTTTTTATGTCCAAGAACGAACAAGCGTGATGATAACTGGGGTGGTAGTTTTGAAAACCGCATGCGCTTTGCTCTGGAAATTGTTAAAGCTGTGCGGGCGGCTCTGGGTGAAAAGTCGATTATTATCTTCCGTCTGTCGATGCTCGATTTGGTTGACGATGGTCATAAGCTGGATGAAGTTCTGCAACTGGGAAAATTGTTGGAGCAGGCGGGTGTTACTATTATTAATACTGGTATTGGTTGGCATGAAGCCCGTGTACCGACCATTGTCACCTCGGTACCGCGCGGAGCCTTCAGCTGGATAACCGAGCGAGTACGCCGGGAGCTATCGGTGCCTGTGGTTGCTGTTAACCGTATTAATACGCCGGAAATTGCCGAACATATTCTGGAAAGCAACCAGGCCGACATGGTTTCAATGGCACGACCGTTACTGGCTGATCCGGAGTTTGTGAAGAAAGCGGAACAAGGTCAGTCTGAACGTATTAATACCTGTATTGCCTGTAACCAGGCTTGTCTGGACCATGTTTTTGAAAATAAAAGAGCGTCCTGTTTAGTTAACCCGAGAGCCTGTTTTGAGCAGGAACTGGTCATGAAGCCGGCCGAGCAGAAAAAGCGCATTGCGGTCATTGGTTCTGGACCTGCAGGGTTAGCCTTTGCCTGTAATGCAGCAGAGCGCGGACACCAGGTCGATTTGTACGACAAGTCCGAAGAAATTGGTGGTCAGTTTAATTACGCCAAGCAGATTCCGGGTAAAGAAGAGTTTTATGAAACCCTGCGTTACTTTAAGTATCGTTTGGAAGACACCGGTGTTAATTTGAAGCTTGGAAAGGAGCAGAATTGCGAAGGGTTGCTGGCAGAAAAATACGACGATGTGGTTCTGGCAACTGGCGTCAGCCCTCGCCAGGTGGATATTCCGGGTGTTGATTTGCCGCATGTGCTGGGTTACTTAGATGTCTTACGTGATCACAAAGCTGTGGGTAAAAAAGTGGCGGTGATCGGTGCCGGTGGTATTGGTTTTGATGTATCTGAATACCTGACCACCGAAAAGTCACTGACACTGGATGAACCTGAGTGGTCAGAGCGTTGGGGAATTGATAAAAGCTACGGTGGTCGCGGTGGCCTGAAACCGCAGCAGCCGGAGGCAAGCCCGCGCCAGGTGTGGTTGCTTCAGCGAAAAGAGAGCAAAGTCGGTAAGGGGTTAGGCAAAACCTCTGGCTGGGTTCATCGCAACGAGTTAAAAAGTAAGTCTGTGAATATGTGGAATGGCGTGACTTATCATCGCATTGTACCGGAAGGTATTGAGATAGAACGTGAAGGTGAAAAGCAGTTGCTGGAAGTCGACAATGTTATTATTTGTGCGGGGCAGGTACCGCAACGTTCCTTGCATGACGCGTTGCAGTCTGCTGGTCAGACTGTGCACTTAATTGGTGGTGCCGATGTTGCTGCCGAGCTTGATGCCAAACGCGCGATTCGTCAGGGTACAGAACTGGCGGCGGAGATTTAATGCCTGTTTATGATTTACACTGCCACAGTAAGCACTCGGATGGCTCGTTGTCAGTCTCTGAACTTCTGCACCGGGCTTGTGAGCAGGAGGTCAATGTACTGGCAATTACCGATCATGACTGTGTTGATGGTCTGCCTGAAGCGAATGAACTCATTGCTGAGGAAAGCCTGCCGATTGAATTGATTAACGGGGTTGAAATCAGCTGTCGCTGGCACAGTTTTGAGATTCATATCGTCGGGCTCAACATTGATCCTGATGAAGCACAGTTAAAAACATTGCTGAGCGAACAGCAGCAACGTCGTTATAATCGCTTTGACGCGATGCTTGAAAAATTATATCAACGCGGCGTCAGTTTATCCGCAGAGGATTGTCAGGCGGAAGGCATGCCAACACGTAAACACATCGCCGATGCTATGGTGCGCAAAGGTACCGTCAACAAACCGCAGCAGGCCTTTGATCGCTATATTGGCAAAGGTAACAGTGCCTATGTCAACCCCGAATGGTGCGATATTCCCGAAGCAATAGACGCTATTCATAGTGCCGGTGGCAAGGCCGTGCTGGCGCATCCGCATGGTTATAAGATGTCAAACAAGTGGCTGCGTAAGCTTTTGGTAGAAGGAAAAGAGTGGGGGCTTGATGCAATGGAAGTCAGTTTGTGTCAGCAGTCTCCAGGTCATCGTGACGCCCTGGCAAAAATGAGCCAGGAATACGGGCTGTTAGCCTCTCAGGGGTCCGACTTTCACTATCCGGGAAATTGGCGCGAACTTGGCAAAAATCTTTGTCTGCCGGCAGACTGTGTGCCAATATGGGAGCATTGGTCACAGTAGAAGGATTGAGGGGAGATTATGAGTCAGTTTTTTGAAATTCATCCGGAAAATCCTCAAGCACGCTTAATTCAGCAGTCGGTTCAAATTATTCGTAAAAGCGGTGTCGTGGTTTATCCTACTGACTCGGGTTATGCTATTGGTTGCCAAATTGGTGACAAAGCGGCAGCTGACCGTATTTGTCGTATTCGTGAAATTGATAAAGAGCACAATTTTACGTTGATGTGCCGTGATTTATCCGAGCTCTCTACTTACGCCAGAGTGGATAACGATGCTTTCCGTCTACTGAAAAATAATACGCCGGGGCCGTATACCTTTATTCTGAAAGGCACGAAAGAAGTCCCCAAACGGCTCCTGAACCCTAAGCGAAAAACTATCGGTATCCGGGTTCCGACCAACCGTATAGCAATGGCTTTGCTGGAAGAGTTGAATGAACCTTTAATGTCGACCAGTCTTATTCTAGGTGAAGGGATGGCGGCAGAGTCTGACCCGGAAGAAATTAGGGATAAACTGGAAAAGCTAGTGGACTTGATTATTGACGGTGGCCATAAAGGTGAAGAGCCAACCACGGTTGTTGACTTGTCTGAAGGCGCGCCGACCATTCGCCGTGAAGGTTCGGGAGACATAGAACCTTTTGATTTTTAATGACTTGGTAGGCATTCGGGTTAATTATGGCTGAGCAACAGTCACTGCCTTTGGGGTTTGTCCGCGGTGAACCGGTTATAGAAAAGCCGGAAGACCTCTATATACCGCCGGATGCACTGGAAGTTATTCTGGATACTTTCAGTGGTCCGATGGACTTGTTGCTGTACTTAATTCGTAAACAAAAGCTCGATATTGTTGATATGCCTATTTTGGCCATTACCCGACAGTACGTTGAGTATGTGGACATGATGCAAGAGCTTAAGCTGGAACTTGCTGCCGATTATTTGGTGATGGCTGCTATTCTTGCGGAAATTAAAAGTCGACTGTTATTACCGAAGCCGCCTCAGGAAGAGGATGAAGAAGAGGATCCAAGAGCTGAGCTAATCAGGCGCCTGCAGGAGTATGAAGCCATACGTCAGGGGGCCGAGTATATTGACCAGCAACCTCAGGTTGGGCGGGACATATTGCTGAGTGAGGTTAATACCAATGCGCGCGAGTGGGTAACATCAACACCTCCGGAAGTTACTTTAGAGGATCTGACTCTTGCCTTTAGTCGGGTATTGCAGCAGGTTGAGCTAAAAGCGCATCACCAGATAAAGCGGGAACAGCTATCCACGCGGGCACGAATGAGCCAGGTAATGGAACTATTAAGCAATAAAAAATATGTTTCCTTTAGTCAGTTGTTCACCCGAAAAGAAGGGCGAGCCGGGGCTGTGGTCAGTTTTTTAGCAATTTTAGAACTTGTGAAAGAATCAATGGTAGAATTGTCACAAGTAGAGCCTATGAGTGATATTCGCCTGAGTTTGAGACAGCACAGCCAAGATGAATCCGTTACAGCTTAAACAACTTATCGAAGCGGCCTTGTTTGCGCATCCACAGCCTTTATCGGCTGAGCAACTGCATCAGCTTTTGCTGAATGAGGGAGAAGCGCCACTTACGGCAATAAAACAGCAACTTAAAGAGCTGCAATCGGATTACCGGGAGCGGGGTATTGAGTTAGTAAAAGTGGCTTCTGGTTATCGTTTTCAAACACGAGCTGAGTTAGGGCAGCGGCTAGCCGGACTTTGGCAGGAAAAGCCGCCTCGATACTCAAATGCTTTATTGGAGACTTTGGCTTTAATTGTATACAGGCAGCCAATAACCCGCGGTGAAATTGAACAGATACGTGGCGTGAGTGTCAGTAGCCATATAATGAAAACGTTGCAGGAAAGAGGATGGGTCAAGGTGGTCGGGCACAAAGAAGTGCCGGGACGCCCTCAACTTTATGCCAGCACCAATGAGTTTTTAGATGATTTTAATTTGAGTGACTTATCGGAACTGCCCGATATCGATACACTCAGTGAAGATGATGAACGTACCGCTGAGACAGCGACTAACGAGAGAGATGATTCGTAATGACCGAGAAACTACAAAAGGTTTTAGCCCGATCTGGACATGGCTCACGCCGCGAAATTGAAGCTAAAATTTCCGCTGGCCGCATTCGTGTGAACGGTAAAGTGGCGCAATTAGGTGAGCGTATAGACGCAGATGCCAAAGTGCGCATTGATGGCCACGAAGTTCAGATTAAACCTGAAGAAGAAGTCATTTGTCGCGTTCTGATTTATCACAAGCCCGAAGGCGAACTGTGCACACGAAAGGACCCGGAAGGGCGACCAACAGTCTATGATCGCTTACCACGAATGAGCGGCGCACGCTGGGTTGCTGTAGGGCGCCTTGACGTGAACACATCTGGTCTGTTGCTGTTTACTACCGACGGTGAACTTGCTAATCGTCTGATGCACCCCAGCCAGCAGGTTGAACGGGAATATGCTGTACGTGTGTTCGGTGAAGTCAATGAGGCTATGATGCAACGCCTGAGAAAGGGTGTGCAACTGGAAGATGGCCCGGCACATTTTAACAGCATAAAACCGGCAGGCGGTGACGGCATGAACCGTTGGTTCCATGTGACCTTAAGCGAAGGACGTAATCGTGAAGTTCGTCGTCTGTGGGAGTCCCAGGAAGTGCAGGTGAGCCGCCTTATCCGTGTCCGTTATGGCGATATTCCTCTGGAAGCCGGTTTGCCACAAGGTGGTTGGGCGGAAATGAAGCTTGAACAGGTTAATGCGTTAAGGGCACAAGTGAACTTACCCCCAGAGAAGCACTCTTTCCTTGATCCTCGCCATGAAGAATCTAAACAGCGTCGTTTTGCAAAAATACGTAAGGCCACAGCCCGTCATCGGCAGGATAAAAAGCAGAGCAAACGACGGGGTAAGTAAGTGACCATCGGTGAAGGCTGGTTGCCAGATTTTGTGGCAAACCAGCGCCTGTTACTGGCCTGGCCGTATCGACGCGATGTCTGGCGTAGTCATGCAAAGCCGGCTCAAAACGCCTTGCTCAGGTTATTAGAGGCGTTACCTGCCTCTGCGCCGGTTTCTTTGGTTGTATCTCCTCAAGTTAAAGGTAGCTTGCCTAATTCTCTGCAAGACATTCACCGTATTGAAGTTGATTATGACGATATCTGGTTACGGGATATTGCTCCGCTCTGGCTGGCTAATGGAAATGAGTTGAAAGCTCTGTCTTTCAACTTCGACGGCTGGAGTGGCGTGCAACAGACGATAGCCGCAGACAGGCTGTTTGCTGAAGACTTATGTGGTTATTTCAACTTGCCGCAGGACAAAGCACAGCTGGTTGCAGAAGGCGGTGTTTTTACCCACAACGGGAAAGGTGACTGGATAATTGGATTGTCGTGCTTAAAACGGAGAAACCCCGAACTAAGCCATAATGAGTTAAAAGCGTCACTTAGTCGGCTATTGCCTGATCAGCGTCTTTACTTTTTTAATAGCTCTTTGGTTGCTGATGAAACAGGTGGCCATATTGATAATATGGCGCTCTTTGTCGATTCTGACACCTTGCTATATGTGTTTACCGATGACACCAAACACCCCGACTATGAAGCCTGCCAGCAGTTGCAGAAACTCGTCAGCCAGTTACCGCAGTTTATTAACGCGATTCCACTTCCCCTGCCTCCGCCGCAGTTAGCAACGCTTGAAGAAAGGCAGGATATTGAACTGAACGAACGGAGCTTACAGCGAACCGTTAATCTGCCTCTGCTTTGCAGTTACGTGAATGTACTGCAGACTGATAAACTGATTGTGGTGCCTGAGTTTGGCCTAGAAACAGATGATGAGGCTTTTCAGGTAATTCGAAAGGTTTTGCCGGAGAGAAAAGTGTTGTCTTTTAACGCCAGGGAGTTTGTTCTTGGGGGCGGTGGTTTGCATTGTATAAGCCACAATCTTCCAGTTCGACTGGAGCCAACCGTTGGCTAGTCAGTAATAACCAAACGCTCGCGGCCTTTATCTTTAGCTTCAAACAAGACTTTGTCAGCTCGCTTATAGAGCGAATCAAAGCTATCATCCGGGTGAGCGTTAGTGAAGCCCATACTAAAAGTTACCCGATAGTCATTCGGTAAGCCGTCAATGGGGTTTTTGTTCAGTTCTTCCGTTATGCGCTCGAAAATGTTCTTCGCGTCTTCTTTACTCGTGTCAAAAAAGACCATTAGCCATTCTTCTCCGCCTAAACGACCGAAACTGTCCTGATTACGGAGGCTTTGTTTAGCAACTTCGGCAAAGCGTTTCAGTACATTGTCGCCGACATCGTGGCCGAATTGATCATTTATTGCTTTAAAATAGTCAAAGTCCACAACGGCTAATGCCAACTGGCGCTGTTGCTCCCGAGCTTGCTCCAGGCCTTTTTTGCATATGCGGACAATAGCTCGTCTATTGGGGGCATTAGTTAGGTCATCTTTGAGGGCTAATTCTGCGAAGTTTCTACGTGCCTTCCATTGCTGGTATAAAAAGGCTGAAACGATAATGACTACTAAGAAACCAGAGATGATAATCCATATGAGTAGATAATACGAAGTTTGCTGCTCCTGGAGTTCCAGTTGTTGCAGTTCGTTCTCTTTCTTTAGCAATTCATTCGTTGTTTCTTGCTCTTTTATTTCCAGGCGCACCATAATTTCCTGCACCTGTTTGTCACGAGTCTGCTGTTGCACTTTCTGCATGAAGTCTACGGACATTTTGTAATGCTCAAGAGCGGCTTCGTAGTCACCTATTCTCTGATAGTAGTCCGACCAATTTTCGTGCAGCGTTTGATGTAACTCATCATTTGTGAGTGTATTGATGACAGAGGCAGCAGCCTCTAACTGACTCAATGCATTATCAAGTTCATCAGTGCCTAAATAAACTGACACCATACTTAACCGGCTTTGGGCTTCCATGGGGTGTGCGCCGGCAGACTTAAACTGAGGCAGCGCTTGATTAAGGTGTATTAAAGCTTGTTGGTAGTCTTTATCTGCAATATCTATTGAGGCTATCTGAAACAGCGCGTATGCCACACCCAAATCATCATTTATTGATTCGCTGATTTCTAAAGCGGTTTTAAAATGTTGCTCGGCTTGCTTGTCGTTTCCTGCGGCCTGATAGGCCCGGGCAAGGTTATACTCTAATACCGATACATCCCACTCACCAAGGTATTCACGGCTTATGTCCAGAGCGTCCTGTATGTGCGTTAAAGCAATATCGTTAGCTCCGACATCCATATAAATAGAACCAATAAGGGCATGAAACTCCATTTGCAACCTGGGGCGCGCAGTGTAAGCGCTTCGGTTTAGCTGCTCCAGGATTTGAAGGGCGCGGGCAATATCACCAGTGTTCTGCATTACTTGCGCGTGCAGAATGTCTGCTTCAATTTGTAGATCTTTATTGTCGGAAGCTTTTGCGTATTCTATTGCATAGACAATGCTTGCATTAGCCTGCCGGAGTTGCCCTCGCTGCAGAAAATACCAGGTTTGGTTCATTTTCAATAGCGTTTTTGCAATTTTCGATTCCGCCAGCTCAGCAAAACGCAAGCCTTCCTGAATTGCACGCTGCGCTTCACTTTCGTTGCCAGAATAACGATAAGCCTCTGCTTGCAATGCGTAAGCCATAGCTAATTCTTCAAACTGCCGCTGGTTATCGTACTGCTCTATGAGTTCAGAAGTCTTTTCTATCCATACATCGGGGTTACTGCTGGCTTCAACACGTTGCTGTTGCCACTCTTGAGCCATTACCATAGGAGTGGCTACCAGCATAATGATGAATAAGATGTTACGGATTTTTTGGAACAAAGCGACCCTGACTGTTAAAAAAATGTTGAAGTATCGACTATCTTACTCCTAGTGCAGTGCATATCAATGATTTAATTATCAGAGACTGACTGACTTTGGGTTGAGAAAGTGACTTCAACACGTGCTTCAATGGTTTGCTGACCCGGTAGCGAAACTTTATCTGAGCGGCTATTCATTTCGGCCATTTGCATAATGACCGGCCGTGACATTGATTGCTCTGCAATGCTTAATGTGCCTTTTAGTTCCAGTCCTGCCGCTGTAGCAAGACGCTCAGCTTTCGCCTTGGCTTGTTGATATGCATTAACCAGTGCTTGTTCGTATAAGCCTTGTTGGTCGCTAATTTCAAACTTAACCTGACCAACACGAGTCACTCCGCGCGCTAATGCAAGATCGATAATACTGTCGTAGTTCTCTGGTTCCAGCAAAGTTACCTGAACTTCACGTTGCACAACAAACCCGTTTTGTTCAGTTTTGCCATCGTCATTTTGCTCGTAACGTGGATAAATCTGTAACTGGTAGGAACGGATGTCTTTATCTTCCACTCCTTTATTATTTAAATCTTTAATCAAACGGCTGGTTGTTTCATCGACTAAAGTCTTTTGCGAGCTGAGTTTATTTCCACGCTCTTCAATCCAGAAGGTGAGTGACATTTGGTCCGGAATAGCCGATACACTTCCACTGCCCGAGGTCGACAATGTTCGCTCATTAGCTTGAGTGACAGTTGTAAATGCTACGGTAAGAAAAGCAAGACAGGTTAAGAGAAACCTTGATTTTGTGTGGCTCTGAGTCATATTAATCATCCTTAGACCAAATTCCATAGTTATGTGTTGGAGTATAGACCATGGACGAAAGTTCAGAATATGACGAGAAAGCGCTGCGCGACAGTGCCTTCAGGCTGCTTGCTATGCGCGAACAGAGTCGTACTGAATTAAAGCGTAAATTAATACAAAAGCAATGGCCCGCAGATATGGTTAAGCGCGTTGTTGATGAACTTGATAACGAGGGGTGGCAGAGCGACGAACGTTTTGCGGCGAGTTTTATTCGCGAGAAAGTAGGACAAAAGCAAGGGCGATTAAAAATACTTGCTCAAGTGACTCAACAAAAAGGAGTCTCTGCGGAGATTGCCGAAAGCGTGCTGGATTCAATGGAAGTTGACTGGTTTGAGTTATGTGCAGAGTTGAAGCAAAAAAAATTCGGTGATGATCAGCCTACGGACGAAAAAGAGTGGAGCCGTCAGGTTCGCTTTTTACAGCAAAGAGGCTTTACTCCTGAGCAAATTTTCGCTTGCGTCAATCGACCACGACGCTAGGCTAGACGGCTACTTCATGATAGTCTTAAGGCATTAAAATATTGACCTAAAGTCACTCAGTTAAGAAAAGTAGGACTCAACATGAGCATGAACAGTGCCCAAATTCGTGATGCATTTTTAAATTACTTTGCTGAACGAGGACACGAAAAAGTGCCTTCGTCATCAATGATTCCAGGTAACGATCCAACCCTATTATTCACTAACGCGGGAATGGTTCCGTTCAAAGATGTTTTTCTGGGTACTGACAAACGTCGCTATAATAAAGCTACGTCTGCGCAACGTTGCCTTCGTGCAGGCGGTAAGCATAACGATCTTGAAAATGTTGGTTATACCGCTCGCCACCATACATTTTTTGAAATGATGGGGAATTTCAGCTTTGGTGATTACTTTAAAAAGCAGGCAATTCAATATGCCTGGGACTTTTTAACCAAAGAGTTGAAGTTACCTGCGGAAAAGCTTTGGGTAACAGTCTTCACTGAAGACGACGAGGCTTACGATATCTGGGCAAAAGACATAGGTGTACCAGAAGACCGTATTTCGCGCATTGGCGAAAAAGATAATTTCTGGTCTATGGGCGATACCGGCCCCTGCGGGCCTTGTTCTGAAGTGTTTTATGACCATGGTCCGGAAGTCTGGGGCGGACCTCCGGGTACACCAGAAGAAGACGGCGATCGTTACATAGAAATCTGGAACCTGGTATTTATGCAGTATAACCGTCAGGCTGACGGAACTTTAGAACCATTGCCCGATCCGTCTATCGATACAGGCATGGGGCTTGAGCGCATTTCTGCCATTATGCAGAACGTTCACAGCAACTACGAAATTGACTTATTCCAGGCATTGATTAAAGCGGCAGCTGAAATTATTGGCACCGATGATCTTGATAATAAGTCGTTGCGGGTAATCGCTGATCATATTCGTTCATGCTCATTCTTGATTACTGATGGCGTGATGCCATCAAATGAAGGCCGAGGTTATGTCCTGCGTCGGATAATACGAAGAGCAGTACGCCACGGAAATCTATTGGGCGCTAAAGATACCTTCTTTTGCCGCTTAGTCGATGAGTTAGCACGGCAAATGGGCGAGGCGTATCCTGAGTTAGTTCAGAAGCAGCAGATCATTAAAGATGCGCTGGAACGAGAAGAGCAGCAGTTTGCCCGAACACTTGAGCGTGGCCTGGCTATTTTGTCCGATGAAATTAGCCAGCTTAAAGGCAAAGTGATACCAGGTGATGTCGTATTCAAACTTTATGACACCTATGGCTTTCCGGTTGATTTAACGGCGGATATTGCACGTGAACATGAGCTGACAGTTGATGAGGAAGGCTTTGAACAGGCCATGTCTGAACAGCGTCTGCGAGCACAACAGGCATCTCAGTTTGGTATGGACTATAACCAGCAGTTAAAGTCGGAAAATAAAACGACATTTACCGGTTACCATGATGTTGCCGGGCAGGCAAAAGTGGTTGAGTTATTCAGAGAAGGGCAACCGGTTGAAGAGTTACAAGCTGGTGAAAAAGGTATTGTCGTTCTTTCAGAAACACCGTTTTACGCAGAAAGTGGTGGCCAGATAGGCGATAAAGGTGTGTTAGTTGCAAACGGTAACACATTTGAAGTCACTGATACTCAATACATCGGTAAAGCAATAGCGCACCATGGTGTTGCAAACGCACCTGTGAAGTTAAATGACAGTGTAAAAGCTGAAATTGACTCAGAGCGTAGAGAAAATATTAAACGCAACCATTCTGCGACTCACCTGCTTCATGCGGCTCTTAGAAACCTGTTAGGTGAACACGTTACGCAGAAAGGTTCGTTAGTCGAAGCCGATAAAATGCGCTTTGATTTCTCACATTTTGAACCCGTTACAAATGAACAGTTGGCTCAGCTTGAACGCGAGGTGAATGCTCAAATTCGGGCTAACTTGCCATTACAAACTGAACTCATGGCAATTGATGAAGCAAAAGAAGCCGGTGCCATGGCGTTGTTTGGAGAAAAATATGACGATCAGGTAAGGGTTGTGCGCATGGGAGACTTCTCTATGGAACTCTGCGGCGGCACGCACATAAAGGCAACCGGTGATATCGGTTTATTTAGAATAACCTCTGAGGGGGGGATAGCATCGGGGGTCCGTCGTATTGAAGTTGTAACCGGTGAAGCGGCTATTCGTTATACTCAACAACAACAGTCTATATTACAGAACCTCGCCGGTGAGTTAAAAACGGAACCTAACTCTGTAGCTGAAAAAGTACAGCAGCTGCAGCAGAAGTTTCGTGAGCTTGAGCGTAAAAATGAACAGTTACAACAAAAATTGGCACAACAAGCTGGCGGCGGTTTAGTCGCCCAGGCTATTGATATTAATGGTGTTAAGGCAATAATTGCGGAGTTGGAACAGGCGGATCCTAAGTCTTTACGTGGTTTAGTTGATGATCTGAAGAACCAAATTGGTTCTGGTATCGTACTATTAGGAACTGCAAATGGTAATAAAGTCAGCCTTATTGCTGGCGTTACTACCGATTTAACGTCTAAAGTTAAAGCAGGGGATATTGTGAACCAGGCGGCTAACGTGGTTGGTGGTAAAGGCGGAGGTCGCCCTGATATGGCCCAGGCGGGTGGTTCACTCCCGGAACAGTTAAATGAAGCTCTGGCTACCGCAACAACTTGGTTACAACAGGAACTCTAGTTGTCATTGAAAGCATTAAAAAAGCAACGAAAATTTATGCGTTTCGTTATAGTGTAATCGCTCTCAGTGTTGGTAGACTGCTTACGACAGTTCAGGGAAATGTTCGATATTCGCGGTAAGAATCGGAACAGTATTGAAGGAGCAATCTATGCTAATTTTAACTCGCCGTGTAGGTGAAACATTGATGATAGGTGATGATGTTTCGGTCACTGTTCTCGGCGTTAAGGGAAACCAAGTACGTATTGGTGTTAATGCCCCGAAAGACGTTTCCGTTCATCGCGAAGAGATTTATATGCGTATTCAGTCCGAAAAGGACGATGAGCAAGATAAAGAATAACCTTTAAACTAAGACCGGCTTTCGCCGGTCTTTTTTTATGTTTTTGGCTATTTTGCAGAAAATTCATGCGAGATGGTTAATTATCCCACACTTAGACCCGAGTTTTTAAAAAAGCGATTGACATTATTGCCAACATCGCTAGAATTCACGCCACAACGATTTGGAGAGGTGGCCGAGTGGCTGAAGGCGCTCCCCTGCTAAGGGAGTATAGGGTTTGTAGCCCTATCGAGGGTTCGAATCCCTCCCTCTCCGCCAGTCGTTTATAGTAACAATACGCGCTCGTAGCTCAGCTGGATAGAGTACCTGGCTACGAACCAGGCGGTCGGAGGTTCGAATCCTCCCGAGCGCGCCATATTGTTACTAACCTGAATACGCGCTCGTAGCTCAACTGGATAGAGTACCTGGCTACGAACCAGGCGGTTGGAGGTTCGAGTCCTCCCGAGCGCGCCATTCTTTTTTACTCCCAGTAGTCCTATTTTGCTTGATTTTCAATCGCATTTAATCTCTGAATACCCATTATTTACTGCTGTATCTCCTTGCGTGACTTGCTACCATAGTATTTAATAATTTTATAACAATACCTTAGCAACCAATTAGGAGTGCTTCGTGTCGGAACTGCTCAGTCAAGCTGCGCAACTTATGCTCGTTGGTATGGGCGCAGTCATTATCTTTCTTTGTCTACTGGTCGTTGCTATGAGCGTGATGAAACGCTTGATCCCAACACCTGAGGCTGTTACCAGCAGTCATCCTCCAGTCGAAGATAAAAACTCTGATACGGCACCTCCTGCGGTACTGGCTGCAATTTCAGCTGCCATTCATCACTATCGCAATGGCACGAAAGCGGCGAATAACAAGGAGAAATCATAATGAGTAAACCCCTGTTACTGACAGAGTTGGTACTTCGTGACGCTCATCAGTCACTACTCGCAACGCGGATGCGTCTGGAAGACATGTTACCTATCGCCGAAAAACTAGATAGTATCGGCTATTGGTCAATGGAATCCTGGGGGGGAGCAACCTTTGACTCTTGTATTCGCTACTTGGGTGAAGATCCTTGGGAGCGCATTCGTGAACTGAAAAAAGCGATGCCTAACACTCGCCAGCAAATGTTGCTCAGAGGCCAAAATTTACTGGGTTATCGTCATTACGCGGATGATGTTGTAAAACGCTTTATTGAACGAGCTAAAGAAAATGGCGTTGATGTTTTTCGTATTTTTGATGCGATGAACGATGTTCGTAACTTAAAAACTGCGATTAAAGCGGCAAAAGATGTTGAAGGCCATGCGCAAGGAACACTCGCCTATACCGTCAGCCCGGTGCACACACTGGATAAATGGGTGGCAATGGCACAGGAATTAGAAGATTTAGGTTGCGACTCGTTGTTCATTAAAGATATGGCTGGTTTGTTAAGGCCTAACGATGCCTATGAACTGGTTAGTGCGTTGAAGAAAAAGACCGATTTGCCGATTGCTATGCAGTGCCATGCCACCACGGGCTTAAGTGTTGCAACCTATCAAAAAGCAATAGATGCGGGCATTGATATGCTGGATACCGCTATTTCTTCAATGAGCATGACTTATGGTCATTCACCAACAGAAACCTTGGTTGCAATGACAGAGAATACAGACAGGGACACTGGCTTGTCTCTGCCAGACCTTGCTGAAGTAGCCAGTTATTTCCGTGAAGTTCGTAAGAAGTACGCGAAATTTGAAGGTTCTTTAAAAGGCGTCGATGCGCGTATTCTTCTGGCTCAGGTTCCGGGTGGTATGTTGACCAACATGGAAGGCCAGTTGAAAGAACAGGGTGCGCTGGATAAATTTGATGAAGTACTGGAGGAAATTCCAAAAGTACGCGAAGACCTTGGCTTTATTCCCCTGGTGACACCAACCTCACAAATAGTAGGAACCCAGGCGGTTCTTAACGTATTGAGTGGTGAGCGTTACTCCAACATCTCTAAAGAGACAGCTGCCGTTTTGAAAGGTGAATATGGCGCGACTGCAGCAGAGGTGAATAAAGATCTACAGAAACGAGTTCTGGATGGTGAAGAAGCTATTACCTGTCGTCCGGCAGATTTGTTGGACAATGAATTGGATGCATTAACGAAAGAGCTTAAAGATAAAGCAACTGATGAAGATATTCGTCTTGCTGATGACGTTGTGGATGATGTTCTGACTTATGCACTGTTCCCGCAAATTGGTCTGAAATTTCTTAAAAATCGTGATAACCCTGATGCTTTTGAACCTGCACCGGGTGAAGAGCCTGAAGAAAAAGCCGAGGTCAAAGAAAAAGAAACGCCTGCAACAACGGGTAGCGTCGAGCAGTACGAAGTTGAAGTTGATGGTAAACGCTATAACGTCAAAGTCGGGCCTACAGGTAAGTTAGATTCAGTGAAGTCAGCCTCATCTGACGAACAGTCTAAGTCATCTGAAACGCAATCAGACTCCTCCGGTGAATCAAGTTCTAGTGATGGTGAAACCATTAAAGCGCCGCTGGCTGGTAATATTTTTAAGGTTGTCGCCAAAGAGGGAACAACGGTTAAAGCCGGCGATGTTGTACTGATATTGGAAGCCATGAAAATGGAAACCGACATTAAAGCGGAGAAAGACGGTAAGGTTCAGTCTCTTCACGTGAAAGAAGGTGATGCAGTGACCGTCGGTGATGCTTTGGTGACGGTAGGCTAATATGGATAAGCTGCAGATCTTATGGGAAACCACTGGCATTGCTGCAATGACGTTCGGCCAACTCAGTATGATTGTTGTTGGCGGAGTGTTATTGTACTTGGCAATTTCAAAGAAGTTTGAGCCGTTATTGCTGCTGCCTATAGGTTTCGGTGCAATTCTGGCTAATATTCCATTAGGTGGCTTTACTGAGCCGGGTGGTGTTCTCTATTACGTTTATAGTATTGGCATCGATACGGGCATGTTCCCGTTACTCATTTTCATGGGCGTTGGCGCATTAACCGACTTCGGGCCTTTATTGGCAAACCCTAAAATGTTGTTTTTGGGTGGTGCGGCTCAGTTCGGTATTTTTGCAACTTTATTTGGTGCTATTGCCCTGAACGGGATACCGGGCATCGAGTTTTCAATGTCGGATGCTGCGGCAATTTCGATAATTGGCGGAGCTGACGGGCCGACTGCGATTTTCCTGGCCTCGAAGCTGGCACCGGATTTATTGGGGGCAATTGCTGTTGCGGCGTATTCTTATATGGCGTTGGTACCTATTATTCAGCCGCCGATAATGAAGCTGCTAACCACTCAGGCTGAGCGTGAAATTAAAATGGAGCAGCTGCGTCCTGTAGCTCGTCGTGAGAAGCTTTTCTTCCCGCTGATAGCCATGGGCCTGACGTTGTTGTTTTTACCTTCGGCAACGCCTTTGGTTGGCATGTTCTGTCTGGGGAATCTGATGCGTGAATCGGGTGTGGTTGAGCGTTTAACAAAAACCACCCAGAACGAGCTGATTAACATTGTGACCATTTTTCTTGGTTTAGCGGTCGGCTCTAAATTGCAGGCGGATCAATTTCTCAGTTTCCAGACACTCGGGATTTTGGTGCTAGGTGCTGTGGCATTTTCTATTGGGACCGCCAGTGGTATTTTAATGGCAAAGCTGATGGGAAAACTGAGTAAAGATCCGATTAATCCGTTAATTGGTGCAGCAGGAGTTTCAGCTGTGCCTATGGCGGCCCGGGTGGTGAATAAAGTTGGATTACAGGCGAACCAGCAAAACTTCCTGCTAATGCATGCTATGGGGCCTAATGTCGCCGGAGTATTAGGCTCAGCAGTTGCAGCGGGCGTTTTACTGGCATTGGTTTAACGCCCGGTGAGAAACATCATCGCCGTGTAAAACGCGGCGATGACAGCACTTATTACCGCAATATAGACAAAGCCTTTATAACCTTGCTTGATGCTCCAGCCATTAGCGCGCAAGTACAGCAGCCAAATCAGACTCAGTAATAACGGAATAATAAAAAAGTATCTTGTCATGGCAAGTCCTTAAGACTGATGTTGCTGAATGGCTTCTAAATCAACTGCTGCCTGATGAGCATAACGTAAACGCTTTTCCAGTTCAGTAATCTGGTCGGCAACTTTATCAATATTGCCTTCGGCCATAAATTGCTCTAAATCAGCCGCTTTATTTTGTAACTGTGTAAAACCAAGGTTAGCCGCCGCGCCTTTTAATGAATGAAAGTAACGACGAGCGCTGTCGTGCTGCCCCCGGGTTATAAAGTCAGAGACCTTGGTTGCACTACCCTGATAAGTTTCGTAAAGCTGCTCAACCAACTTAAGATAAAGCTCTACGTTATACTGTAACCGCCTTAATGCGGCTTCAAATTCAATACCTTTCACCTGTGGTATACGAACGGGTGGCTTAGCAGGTTCATCTTCCTCAGTAGCCGCAGGTACTTCTGGCTGCTGATTATTCGTGTAGTCGCCTGGAACAGCCCATTTAATAATGGCTTTGATTAGTTGCTGTTCATCAATAGGCTTGGCAATATGGCCCTGCATGCCAGCAGCTAATGATCGCTCTTCATCACCACTCATTGCGTTGGCGGTCATTGCCAGAATCGGAAGTTGCTGGTAGTTAAAGTCAGCACGTATGGTCCGGGCTGCTTTAAGCCCGTCCATGACCGGCATCTGAATATCCATTAGAACCAAAGAATAATTTTTGTTGTGGACGGCCTCTACGGCTAACTGCCCATTTTCTACGATATCTACTTTAAACTTATGGCTTGAGAGAATTTCTCTGGCGACCTGCTGATTAATTTCGTTGTCTTCTACTACTAAAATTGGAGCCTGTAGAATACTTTCCGGGATACCGTCACCACTTTCTGCATCGCTTTCATCAGGGAGTTCACGTTGGAATAACGTTGAGGCCAGGCTTCTACCCAAAGTTGATGCGGTAAAGGGCTTCGAAATGATGTCATTGACTCCCGCTTGTTTGGCTTTTTCCGATAATTCTTCGGCATAGTAGCCCGTTGCCAGCGTCAGTTTAGGACGAACATCGTCTGCGTAACGCTCAGTTATTGTTTGGCAAAATTCAAGGCCATCCATGCCGGGGAGACGCCAGTCAACTAAAACCAACTGATAAGGGTTGTCCTCTTCTACGGACTGCTGGAAAACTTGCACTGCCTGTTCTGCAGTGCGGCAAACTTTTACATCAACCTGGTAACTACGCAGCATTTCATACAGCATTTCACGAGTACTTAAGTTGTCATCAATGGCAAGAATGCGCACACCACTGAGCTTTTGCAGAAGGTATTGGTGGTGGCTGTTGTCTTGTTCTTTTTGCAGGGGGAGCTCCACTTCTATGTAAAAAGTTGAGCCTTGCCCAGCGGCACTGGTGACACCGATATCGCCACCCATAAGCAATATGAGACGACGGGAAATAGCCAGCCCAAGGCCCGTTCCGCCATACTTGCGGGTTGTGGATGTATCGGCCTGGGTAAAAGCTTTAAACAGGTTGGCTCGCTGCTCTTCATCCATACCGATACCTGTGTCGGTTACGGAAATGCGCAACAGAACATTGTCTTTTGAGCTATCCAGTAAATTAACGGCTACATTGATTTCGCCGTCTTCAGTGAACTTAATTGCATTGCTAATGAGGTTAACCAAAACCTGATTTAGCCTTAGCGGGTCGCCTATCAGACGAGTTGGTATGTTGGCTGGCAAATTAATAATAAATTCAAGGTCTTTATCATAGGCTCGGTACGCAAACATGTCCGCAAGAGAGGTTAGTACATCCTGTAAATCAAAAGGGATGCGCTCAACGGTCAGCTTGCCGGCATCAATTTTTGAAAAGTCGAGAATGTCGTTGATGACACCGAGAAGTGCCTGCGACGAGGAATCAATAACCTTTATATAGCGTTTTTGTTTTTGATTCAGTTCTGTCTTCAGACAAAGGTTTGCCATACCCACAATTGCATTAATTGGGGTGCGGATTTCATGGCTCATGTTAGCCAGAAATTCGCCTTTTGACTGGTTAGCGCGCTCAGCCGTTTCTTTCGCTTTTTCCATCTCCTCAGCAACCGACTTAATGCCAGAAATGTCGTAGTAGCTGCCAAGAATACCGATAATGTTATGGTCATCATCGTAAAGAGGGACGCTGGAGTGTTCTACCCACTGACTTTTATTACCAACTTTTAGTTCTATTTCTGCGTTGACAGAAGGGGCTTTCTGGCTAAATGTTTTTTTATCTCTTTCCAGTAAAACGTCATTAGCAGCAAGTGATTCGATTTCCATATCTGACTTGCCAGTCAAAGACTCTGGCGCAACACCAAAATCGTTAGCAAAGGCGCGGTTTCCGCCTAGCAATTTAAGTTGAGGATCTCGCCAGTAAACACGTGTTGGCAGGTCATTAAATACCTGTTCAAAAAGTTGCAGTGAGTCGGATGACAAAAAGGGCTGACGAAAAGGTGCGGTCAGAGCATTACGTCTCGACCACCACCAAATAACGATGCCAATGATCAAACTGAACAATATCATTGCGACTAATACTGTGTCGCTCCAGGGCGCAGGCAATAGCGCGTACAGCGCCAGACTGGTTACCTGAAGAATGACAAAAATTAGCTGTAAAAACGTCCAGAATGAGTTCATGGTTAATCCGTAACCGAGTGGTTATATAATCGGCATGTAGTCTGCCACGTTGGGCTTGAATCGCCAAGTTATGAACGCAAATTAACAGTGACAAACATAGACCTTTGAGCGAATTACCAGTAAGCTAATCGGCAGAAAACTATCCGTCTCAGTGAATGGAGTTGTCTTTTGCAAGCAACATTTCAAGCAGTTATCGAAAAGCTTAAGCAATCGGGTAAAACAGCAGTCTGGCAGGGTATCGGGCGTGGTATTGAACGAGAAGCTTTGCGCATAAAAGAAAATGGAACGCTGGCACCAGGCGATCACCCGCAGGAGTTAGGGAAAACTCTGACTCACCCAACGATTACGACCGATTATTCAGAGAATCTGCTTGAGTTTATTACCCCAGTGGCAAGCAATATTGAAACCACACTGGAGCAGCTTCGGGATATTCATCGTGTAACTTATAAAGCCATTGGTGATGAGCTGTTGTGGCCAATGAGTATGCCTTGTTATATCGGATCTGACGATGATATCCGTATTGCTAAGTATGGTGATTCCCACTCCGGGCGGATGAAAAGTCTTTATCGTCGAGGTTTAACCTATCGTTATGGTGCCACTATGCAGGTCATTGCCGGTGTGCACTACAATTTCTCGGTGTCCGATGAAATGTGGGAAGAGTTGGCTGCGATTAAAGGCGTTAGCAATAGCCAGGATTTTCGCACCAATCAGTATTTTGCACTGATTCGTAACTTCAAGCGTGTAGCCTGGGTTATTCCTTATTTGTTTGGAGCCTCTCCGGCTTTATGTAAGTCGTTTTTCTGCCAGACCAATAATGAGGAAATACTGAGTAAGTGGAACTTCGATACAGTTGGTAAAGGAACCGTCTATCTTCCTTATGGTACGTCATTACGAATGAGTGATTTGGGTTATACCAACAAAGAGCAGGCAACGCTTAAGATAACCTACAATTCTCTGCAGGAATACGTTTCAGGGTTACGTAAAGCAATTACAACACCGTCTCAGCAGTTTTCGAAAATTGGTGTAAAAGTAGGCGACGATTACCGTCAACTTAACGATAATATTTTGCAAATAGAAAATGAATTTTACTCACCTATCCGGCCTAAACAAACGGCGCATGACGGCGAAACACCAAGTCAGGCTCTTGAACGAGGTGGTGTACAGTACGTTGAAATCAGAGCTCTGGATGTAAATCCGTTTAGCGATGTTGGTATTACCGCTCAGCAAATGCATTTTCTTGATTTGATGTTGCTGTACTGTTTGTTGCAACCAAGTGAAGACATGAGCTGGGAACAACAGCAACAAGCGGATAAAAACTTTACTAAAGTCGTCATGCAGGGTCGTGATCCACGTTTGAGTCTGCAACAAAATGGTATTGATCGTTTAATGGCTGATTGGTTAGAAGAGCTGTTTGCTGACTTTACTCCGCTGGCAAAAGCGTTAGATGATAGTGTGGGTGATAAACGCTACCAAAATCATTTAGCTGATCTTTACGAGTGGGTTTTAAACCCGGAGCGAACACTTTCAGGCCAGATTTTAGGGCTGCTTAAAGAGCAAGATAGGGACAACAGCAGTTTAGGCATGCAGTTGGCTAAGCAGTACCGTGAGCAGCTTAATAATGAACCACTAAGTTATTACGCCGAGAGCGACTTTACTAAATGGGCTCAGGAGTCTGAACAGGCTTTTGCAGACCGTTATAAACAAGACAATAAAGTTGACTTTGATACCTTTCTGGCAAATTATTTTAGTCAGGCGGCGAAGTCTGGTCAGGTATCTAACTGAAAGACATAAAAAAACGCAGCCCAAAAGGACTGCGTTAAACAAAACGTTCAGGGATGAACATGAATGCATTTTCTCAGTTACAACCTGTATTCAATTACTAAGAGTTTAATGAGTGAATAAAGTTCAATGGCGATAAAATATTTTTTTTCAGTTCAGCCGAAACTGTTAACCAGTGCGCTGTTAATTGTGACGCTTAGCGGCTGCGCAACACCTCCACCGGCGAACCCGGAAAATGTCTGCCATATTTTTGAAGAACACCGAGACTGGTATCACGCCGCTGCCGATGCACGTGAGCGTTGGGGAGTCCCCATTCATGTGCCAATGGCTATGATGTATCAGGAAAGCTCATTTAAGCATAATGCTCTGCCTCCCAGAGACTATCTGCTGGGCTTTATTCCCTGGGGAAGAATCAGTTCAGCTTACGGTTATTCACAAGCCAAAACCATGACCTGGGAAGATTATCAACGAGAAACCGGTAATGGGTGGGCCAGTCGCGACGACTTCGAAGACGCTATTGATTTCATGGGCTGGTTTATTTCCAAAACGCATAAAATTAATGGTGTCTCGAAATGGGATGCCTATGGGCAATACCTGAACTATCATGAAGGCTGGGGTGGGTATCAGAGAAAATCTTATTTAAAGAAACCCTGGCTGGTAAAAGTCTCCCGGGTGGTAAAAAGTCGCTCTATGACTTATGCCGCGCAATTAAATAAATGCGAAGAAGACTTAAAACGCGGTTGGCTATGGCGCTTGTTCTTTGGTTAATCATTAGATTGAGTGTCTGGCTTTCGGTAAAGCTTAGGCAGAACTCTGACTTGTTTGATCATGGTGTCGCCAATTTCGATGAGCTCTACCGGATAGCCGCCTAAACGTAGCGACAATCTGGAATCAGGGATATCACCAAACTGTTCAATAATCAGACCACTTAAGGTTTTAGGTCCATCTATTGGAAAGTCCCAATTCATTTCTTTGTTTAGCTCGCGCAAGTTAGCGGAACCGTCGACTAAGAAACTGCCATCGCTCTCCAGAGTAACGGACTCGCTTGGAGCCGGAGCCATGGAAGTCGTGAAATCGCCGACAATTTCTTCAAGAATATCTTCCAGAGTCACCAGACCCTGAATATCGCCGTATTCGTCAACAACCAGGCCAATACGCTCTTTACGACGCTGAAACTTTAATAGCTGAACATTTAGAGGCGTTCCTTCCGGAATAAAATAAGCGTCACGTGCAGCGCGAACTAAAATGGATTTATCGGCAGTAAACTGGTTTTTACTCATTAACCGCATAACATCCCGGGCGTGCAGGAATCCAATAGCATCGTCTATTTCATTTCGGTAAAGCAAAACGCGAGTGTGTTGGCCGTTTGATAGTTGCTTCACAATGGATTTCCAGTCGTCACTAATATCAATGCCGACAATCTCGTTGCGAGGGATCATGACATCCTCAACTGTGACCTTCTCAAGGTCTAAAATACTGACCAACATTTCCTGGTGCGAAGTCGGGATTAAGTTTCCGGCTTCGTTAACCACTGTGCGTAGTTCATCTGAACTTAATGCATCTGCCATTTGCGATTGTTTTGGGTTAACTCCCAATAACCGCATAAATGAATTGGTTATGACGTTCATACCAATAACGATGGGGTACATGACTTTTAGTAGCGGTAGCAAAATGAAAGAGCTTGGGAATGAAATACGCTCAGGGTGCAGGGCGGCTATAGTTTTCGGTGTCACTTCTGAAAAAATGAGAATAATTAAGGTCAAACCTAATGTTGCGATAAGGATTCCGGCGTCACCAAACCAGCGTAGGCAAAGTATGGTCGCAATAGCTGATGCACCGATATTGACCAGGTTATTTCCAATGAGAATTAAGCCTATCAACCGATCGGGACGATCAAGTAGATACTGGACACGTTTGGCACCCGGATGATTATTTTGTACTAAGTGGCGCAGCCGATACCGGTTGATAGACATCATGCCAGTTTCGGAGCCAGAGAAGTATGCGGATAAAAATATCAGTACGGCTAAAATCACGAGCAACATGCCCGTCGATATCTCGTCCAACGCGTTATTCCTTAATTAAACTGTGAATGTGACAATGTAGAGTTCTCAGCGATGAAGTCAAGTGCCATTCAGGATAAGAGAAAATCTTTCACGAATCGACTGCCAAAATAACCCAGTGTAAGCAAAGTGCTGGCAATGACAGTAAGTACAACAATAATGCGTCCACGCAACCCAGATGTTCGGTGCAGAACAACCGCTAATAAATAAAGAAGTGCCGCTACGCTGGTGAGAATGGTTTTGTGTGCCTGCTGCTGAGCGAACATGTTCTCGAGAAAAATGAAACCCGTACCAAGAGCGAGAAACAGAACAAAAGTACCAAGCGCAAGCAGATTAAAAAAGTACTTTTCGACGGTCATTAACGGCGGCAACTTGCTTAACAGAATATGGCCTTTTCGATTTTTAAGGACACGGTTTAAGTAACTGGTCTGTAGTGCGTAAAGAGTGGCTAAGGCTAAAATGCCGTAAGCAACCAAAGACAAGGTAATGTGAAAAACTAACCCATGCCCGGCGCTAATGTCAGCGCCCCAGTCAACCGGAGTAAAAACTAAGAGCACGGTAGTCAGAGCTGAAAACAGATAAATAACCGGTTTTAGAAATAAATTACTCGCCTGATTGTTTTTTAATAAGGTTAAGGTGGCTATTAAAAAGGCGACAATAGCTAAACTTGACGAGATATTAATGTGATCGAAATCGTCGTAAGAAAGTTGCAGCAGGATAAGCCAGCCATGGGCGATGACCGCCAAGGCGGCAGGTACAATTTGATAAGCCGGGTGAAGCGCTTTGTTTTTAAGTATATTTCGCAGAATAACAAAAGCGCTGGCGCTATAACCCAATAAACTGATTAGCAACAATAAAGAGAGCATCACGCGCTCGAATTCCCTGATTCCTGTTGTTCGTAGTCATGAGTATACGATGTCATTCAGTTAAACCCAATACTTACGGGGCGAAACTTTCTTGCAAATCAGATATACTGCCCCCATTACTATTTCCGTCAGAAATCGCAATATAAGAGACGATCGACATGTTTGAGAATTTATCGGAACGTTTGTCGCAAACGCTGCATTCTATCGGCGGCCGCGGCCGACTGACTGAAGACAATATTAAAGAGACGTTGCGCGAAGTTCGTATGGCTTTACTAGAAGCCGATGTTGCTTTACCTGTGGTCAAAGACTTCATCGGCAAAGTGAAAGAGCGGGCTGTTGGCACCGAGGTGAACAAGAGTCTCACGCCGGGTCAGGTGTTTGTAAAAATTGTTCAGTCTGAACTGGAAGCGGCAATGGGTGAAGCTAATGCCCCGTTGCAGTTAAATACTCAGCCACCGGCTGTTATCTTGATGGCTGGTCTGCAAGGTGCAGGTAAAACCACAAGTGTGGGCAAACTGGCAAAATATTTAACTGAGCGCCAGAAGAAAAAAGTCATGGTAGTCAGTGCCGATGTTTATCGTCCTGCGGCTATTAAGCAGTTGGAAACTCTTGCTGAGCAAGTTGGAGTGGAGTTTTTCCCTTCCACCACCGAGCAGAAGCCGGTTGATATTGCTAATGCCGCTATTGCTCAGGCACGTAAGCAGTTTATTGATGTGGTGTTAGTGGATACCGCGGGCCGTTTGGCCATTGACGAAGACATGATGCAGGAAATTCAGCAACTGCACTCGGCTATCAACCCAATTGAAACTCTGTTTGTCGTTGACGCTATGACCGGTCAGGATGCGGCGAATACGGCTAAAGCGTTCAGTGAAGCTCTGCCGCTAACCGGTGTTATTCTGACTAAGACCGACGGTGATGCGCGCGGTGGTGCGGCATTGTCTATTCGTCATATTACCGGCAAGCCTATTAAATTCCTGGGTGTTGGCGAGAAAAACGATGCTTTGGAGCCGTTTCACCCTGACCGTGTAGCCTCCAGAATTCTCGGCATGGGCGATATGCTTTCTCTAATTGAGGAAGTTGAGCAAAAAGTTGATAAAGAAAAAGCTGAGAAAGTGGCTAAAAAAGTCATGAAAAAAGGCCAGTTTTCACTGGAGGATTTTCGTGACCAATTAGTTCAGATGCGGGAAATGGGCGGTATGATGGGATTAATGACCAAAATGCCGGGCATGGGTAAAATGACAGAGCAAATGAAAGGTCAGATGGACGATAAAATGACCTTACGTATGGAAGCCATTATTAATTCGATGACCCCAAAAGAGCGGATTCGGCCGGACGTCATTAAAGGCTCCCGTAAGCGCCGTATAGCGGCCGGCTCGGGCACACAGGTTCAGGACGTGAATAAATTGCTTAAGCAATTTACCCAAATGCAGAAAATGATGAAAAAAATGAAAGGCGGCGGCATGCAAAAAATGATGCGCGGCATGGGCGGAAAGTTACCACCAGGAATGTTCCCCGGACGTTAGGAAAAAGCGCGTCAAGCTTGCATTTGCAGTAAAAATCAGTAGAATTGCCGAGCCTTCCGACTCTGTCGGAGGGCTTTGCTATTTTTTACATTTACAAAACAGTTATATTGAGGAACGCAATGGTAACCATTCGTTTACAACGTGGTGGCGCTAAAAAACGCCCCTTCTACCAAATGGTAGTTGCTGACAGTCGCAATGCACGCGACGGTCGTTTCATTGAGAAAGTAGGATTCTTTAACCCTGTAGCTCGTGGTCAGGAAGAAAAACTTCGTGTTGATGTTGATCGCATTGAGCATTGGGTAAGCAAAGGCGCTCAGTTATCTGATCGTGTTGCTAAACTTGTTAAAGATGCAAGCGCTGCGGCGTAAGCATTAATAGATTCAGGTAGGTAAATTAATGCAGCAATCAGAACAAATCGTCGTTGGTCGCATTGGTGCGGTGTATGGCGTAAAAGGCTGGTTGAAAGTGCAGTCATTTACTGATGATCCAGAATCGATATTTGAATACAGCCCTTGGTTACTCAGCCAGAAAACTGAGCGCGAAATGAAAGTTGTCGAGTGGCGTCGCCACAACAACGGACTTATCGCCAGGTTCGAAGGCATATCCGATCGTGATGAGGCTGCACGCCTTACCGGCGCGGATATTTGCATTACTGCAGATGAGTTACCGGCATTAGCTGACGATGAATTTTACTGGCGCGATCTTATTGGTATGCGTGTAGTAAACACCAACGGCTATGATATGGGTGTGGTTGAACAAATTATGCCCACCGCATCAAACGATGTGTTGGTCGTAAAGGCAAACAGTAACGACGGATTCGGGAAATCTGAACGTTTAATTCCTTTCATCCAAAGTGAGTATGTCACTGAGGTTAATAAAGAAGAAAAACGTATTCAGGTTGAGTGGCCGTCAGACTTTTGATGAGTAAACCATTGCAGGTTGGCATCATCAGTTTGTTTCCTGAAATGTTCGCGGCAGTCACCGACTACGGTGTTACCGGAAGAGCAATAAAGGAAGGTTTGCTGACAGTGAGTGTCTGGAATCCTCGTGATTTCACTCATGATCGCCACAGGACTGTTGATGACAGACCTTATGGCGGTGGTCCGGGTATGTTGATGATGGTGCAGCCACTTGTGGATGCTATCAACGCAGCAAAACAAAGCCTGGGAGAGGACACGCCTGTTATTTATTTGTCACCGCAAGGGCAAAAACTTGATCATAGCGGAGTGCAACAGCTCTCTAGCAATGATCGAATGATTTTGATTGCTGGCCGTTATGAAGGCATTGATGAACGCGTTATTAAGCAATACGTTGATGCAGAATGGTCGATAGGGGATTACGTTTTAAGCGGTGGTGAGTTACCAGCAATGGTGCTTATTGACGCGATATCACGATTAATTCCCGGGGTGTTGGGACATCAGGATTCAGCGGCAGAAGACTCTTTTGCCAGCGGGTTACTGGATTGCCCTCACTATACTCGACCGGAAACTTATAATGAGCAGCAAGTACCGTCGGTTTTATTAAGCGGTGATCATGAAAAGATACGTCGCTGGCGTTTACAGCAGTCTTTGGGTAAAACCTGGCTGCAACGACCAGAGTTAATTCATAGCCTAGCTCTGACTGACGAGCAGGAAAGATTGTTGAACGAGTTTATCGCACAGCAATCATCCGGCGAATAAAGTACAGTTTACCTAGGATAGGAGATACGAAAATGGCAAAAGTTAGCCAAAATATCATTAAGGCTCTTGAAGAAGAGCAGATGAAACAAAATTTACCTGAGTTTGCACCAGGTGACACTGTTGTTGTAAATGTAAAAGTAAAAGAGGGTAACCGCGAACGTCTTCAGGCGTTTGAAGGTGTTGTTATCCGTGTTCGTAACCGCGGTCTGCATTCAGCGTTCACAGTACGTAAAGTATCGAACGGTGAAGGTGTAGAACGTACTTTCCAAACGCACAGCCCATTAGTTGACAGCATTAAAGTCAAACGTCGTGGTGCGGTTCGTCGCGCGAAACTGTACTACTTGCGTGAGCGTTCTGGTAAGTCTGCACGTATCCGCGAGAAGCTGTCTTAAGCTTTTAGCAAAAGAACGAAATAGCAAAGAAAAACCCAGCCTTGTGCTGGGTTTTTTGTTAGTGTTTTAAAAATGGAAGAAGATATAGAAATACTCACACAAATTTTGGCCGAGAACTTGAATACTCGGCCTCACTGGACTGAGCTTGAGCTTATAGAACAACTGCAGGCGCAGCCTTATGAGTTTTTTGACAAGGGCGCATTGCGGGACCCCTTAACCCTGTTTCAAACGCATTTCTTGTTGTTTCATTGTTTGTATAAATTACGTGAGCGTTGGCGGGAACAAAAAAAGTATGAGCTTTTTATTCATACATTGAATATTGAATGCCAGCCTTGGCACAAAGGAACTTCTGCTTTATCTGAAAATGATCCATTGGCAGAGTACTATCTGGACTTAAATCAATTAAGTAGCACATCGGGAGCCGATGTCGAGTCAATGCTTGATGATTTTTGGCAACGCATGGGGCATTCTTCTGTAACGGTAGATATGCCAGTCGCAGAAGCCTGGCAGTTGATGGAAGTTGAACCACCGGCCAGTCACGCGTTTATTAAAAAGCAGTATCGAAAGTTAGTGCATAAATACCACCCGGATAAAGGTGGGAGTGTTGCTAAGATGCAAAAAATTCAAAAGGCGTATCGCTGTATTATTGGTGTCATTAAAGAGGAAAAAAGTAGCCACTCATGAGTCAAGAACCGGGCAAACGATTATCAGAACTGCGTAATGCCATTGATGCGGCTGATAATGAGTTAATTGAAATTATAGCGCGTAGATCGAAGCTAACGGCTGAAGTTGGTGAGGTTAAACGTTCATTGAAGCAGCCGCTTTATGTACCGGAGAGAGAGCGCTCTTTAGTGAAGGCTCGCAGAGTAAAAGCAAAACAAGCCGGTTTGTCTGAGGACTTAATTGAAGACGTCGTCCGTCGCATTATTCGTGAGTCATATCGAACGCAAACATCACAAGCGGCAGCGACCTCCAGCCATCTTGAACGACCTGTTTTTGTGTTTGGTGGCGAGGGCGCTCTGGGGGCACGTTTGGTTATTCAGTTAAGGCAAACAGGCTACCGGGTGATAACTATAGATAAAGACAATGACTGGCCAACAAAAGATGAATTGAGTCAGGCACAGTTGGTACTCATGAGTGTGCCTGTTAATAAGACCGTTGAACTGATAAGGCGTTTACCGCCATTGGCCGATGATTGTGTCTTAGCCGATGTGACCAGCATTAAGGCTGCCCCGTTAAACGCAATGCTGGAGCAGCATGAAGGCCCGGTTGTTGGGTTACATCCAATGTTCGGGCCGTCGGTTCAAAACCTGGCAAAACAATTGGTTGTTGTTACTCACGGCAGGCAGCGACAGCATTATCAGTGGTTGTTAGACCAATTTATTAACTGGGGCGCGCATTTACACGAGGTTGATGCAAATAAGCACGATGACGCTATGGGCTGGATACAGGCTATGCGCCATTTAAGTACTTTCGCTTACGGCGTCCATCTGGCATCTGAGCGGGTAGATATTAAGGAACTGTTAGAGCTCAGTTCACCTATTTATAGAATGGAACTGATGATGATAGGTCGCTTGTTTGCTCAGAATGCAGAGCTTTATGCTGACATCATTGCTGCAAATAAATCGCAATTTTGTTCAATTAAACGTTATTTGCGCCGATTCTCTGAGATACTCGACGATATAGAAAGTGGTAAGAAAAAAGACTTTGTTCTTCTTTTCGAAGAAGTTAGTCAATATTTCGGTGAGTTTTCTAACCAATTTCTGCAAGAAAGTGAATCTTTGGTGCAACTAGCGGATGACCAAAGATTCAAACATGAATAAAAGTTATGGCAGATATTCCGACATGAGTTCACTGAGTGCCTCCGGGGAAACAGGCTTATGCAGCGTGGCGTCCATTCCCGCCTCACGGCAAGCGCTCATTTCACTGGCACTTTGGTGACTGGTAATAGCAATAACCGGCGTTGTTTTGTGTTTTTCGGTCCGTCGCAAATGCTGGCAGACCTCAGCACCGGACATATCGGGCATTTCATAGTCAAGAAAAATAAGATCGGGGCCTTGTTCTGCCAAGGTCAAAGCTTCCTCTCCTGTCATTGCGACAAGCAGGTCGACTTCAAAACTAGCCAACATCGCTTTTAACACTTCGATACTGATAAAATCATCATCAGCAATAAGAACTTTACGCATAGTCACTACCCATTCGCCATAATTAATTATACCCTAGCACTTAGCTTTTTATATTCCCAGCAATTTGGAGCTAACAATATGAATCAGAAAGGAAATTCTATAAAAGTTTGGGATAGCTTTATTCGCGTGTTTCACGGGTTACTCATTATCTTCCTGGGAGGGCTCTGGTGGACTGTCGAGAACGGCCGTATGGCGCTTCACAAGGATATTGGAATTGCGTTGTTAGCTTTGCTCATTGTCAGAATAGGCTGGGGAATCTTTGGTAGTGAGAATGCGAGGTTCCGAACTTTCTTAAAGTCACCTTCTGCGATCTTAAAGCACCTGTGTACAGTTTATAAGGGCAGGTACCAAGCCGAAAATACTCACAGCACGGCCGGCGGTTGGGCGGTCATTGTGATGCTTGGCCTATTGTTAAGCCAGGTATTGACCGGTCTATTTTCAACCGATGGCATTCTTTTTTCGGGGCCATTGTCTAACTGGTTATCATCTGACGGCCAGAAAGCAGTAACCAGTTGGCATAAAAGCCAATTTGATGTGATATTAATCGTTATTGCAGTGCATATACTGGCCGTGCTTTTTTATCGTGTAAGAGGTACCCCTCTTATAGCTTCGATGGTGCACGGCTACAGAATAACCAGCCAGCAAGCACCAAATTTAAAACCCGGTTGGCAGGGGCTTATTTTGGCGATTGCCGTATGGTTAATTTTAATGTTACTGCTTTAATTAATCTTTATATTCATCGTGGCAGCCTTTGCAGGTGTCTGCTGTGTCCATAAAAACGGGTTTTATGGAGTCGATTGAACCTTGCTGACTCACCTCAGAAAGTTTGGCAGCGTACTCTTGTAAATCATTAGCGCGCTGCTGAAAATCATCCCAGTTGTCCCAGATTGCGGTTAATGCATCAGAATTATTGCCAGGCATTGCACCTTCAACAGCAAAGCCAGACCAAGGAATACCTGACATTTTTTTGAAATCGTCCGCCCGACGCTGGAAAAAGTCAGCGTTGTATTCAACTTCGCCTTTGACCATAGCCGCCATAGCAGAAAAGTTTTCTTTCATCACCGACAAGGCTTTTTGGCGGTACTCAACGGCTTTATCGGCATCATTAAAGGCGGTTTCATCGGCGCTGACGCTGAATGAAAGGGTTATCAAGCCAGCTATAGCTGTTGTTAATAGTTGTTTTTTCATTGAAAACACTCCAGTTTGTTGAGTTCACTGATCGTTAATAATACACGATCTGTCGGTTAATGCTTGTCACCCCTATATATAACAAAGTAACTTGTCTTATGGGACAACCAGACTAAAAATAAGTCAAAATGGGGAACAATTCATGAAAAAAGTGCATCAGCTCAGTGCTTTGACGTTAGCGGTAACGTCTGTACTGACCGCTTCGGTTGCGGCTGATCAAACCTCCCGTACTAACGGGATGCGAGATAACACGCCGAGTCTGACCGCGATACAGAACGCAACAATTATTACCGAACCAGGGAAGTCTATTGAGAACGCGACTCTGGTTATTGAGAACGGCACCGTCCAGTCTATTGAACGCAATAATCGTGCGCCGGCCGGTGCAAAAGTCATTGACGGAACCGGTTACACCATTTATCCGGGCTTTATCGACCCATACGGAAGCTACGGTATTAAGGCGACCGCCGAGCAAGAACGTTCAGATGCGCCAATTTATAATAATGAACGTGAAGGTGGTAATGCGGCAAATGACGCTATTCACTCACAAAAGCGTTGGTTTAGTGAGTTTAAAACGAACTCCGACGATGCAAAAAAGTGGGTTTCACAAGGTTTTACCAGTGTCCAGTCGGCGAATCTGGACGGTATTTTCCAGGGGCGTGCCGTAACGGTTTCGCTTGCTGATAAAATAGCGAACGATGTCATTTATCAAAGCGAAGCAAAACATTTTGGCTCCTTTGACAAAGGTTCATCACAGCAACAATACCCTTCGTCTTTAATGGGAAGCATCGCGTTGGTAAGGCAGACGCTTTCAGATGCTAACTGGTACGAAAATGCTTACGGTAAACAGTCACACAATCAGCCGGTTGAATTTAATGCGGCGCTGGATTCGTTGACCGATATTGAGAATACCGGAATCGTTTTTAAAGTCAGTGACGAAAAATCACTATTGCGGGCTGATGATGTCCTTGACCAATTTGAGGTTCCTTCTATTTATGTTGGTTCAGGTTATGAGTATTCGCGTTTAGAAGCAGTTAAAAACGCGGGTAGTGATTTAATCCTGCCGCTAAACTTTCCGGCTGCACCGGAAGTTGGTGACGTTGACGGACACCTGGATGTCGATTTAGCCAAACTGCGTCATTGGGAGCGAGCACCGTCTAATCCGGCAATGTTAGCTGATGCTGGCGTTAACTTTGCGTTGACGCTACATGATCTGGAAAAATCAGAGAGCTTCTGGCCTAACCTTCGTAAGGCTGTTAAGCACGGATTAAGCGAAGACAAAGCACTTGCTGCTTTGACAACTGTTCCAGCAAAAATTGCAGGCGTCGAAGACAAAGTGGGTAAACTGGCACAAGGCTATATGGCCGACTTTATTATGGTAAAAGGCGACTTGTTTGAAGACGGTACAATTCAATCGGTCTGGTTACAAGGTGAAGAAAACGAGCTGGTATCCAGAGATAAAGTCGATTTTGTTGGCACTTACACTATCGACTGGAATGATCGCAATGTTGAAATCTCGATTAAGCCAGGTTCAATGCTTACCGGTGAGGTTAAAGTTGGCGAACAGTCCAGCGCGTTGCGTAATCTTCAGTCGGGTACAGAGTCTTTATCTTTTGTTGCCGATCTAGACGTAGAGCCTGCGGGCAGCTGGCGCTTTAAACTAGTACCTGAGGCGCAGCAAACATTTGCAGTAACGGCGGTTTCTCCAGCGGGTGAAGAAGTAGCCTTACAAGCGCAGATGGATGCACCTGAAAGCGCAACTGAAACTGCGGAAGAAAATAGTCAGGTTAAATACGTTAGTGAGCTGACTTTCCCTAATGTTGCTTATGGTCTGGATGGTTTGCCAGAACGTCAGGACGTGCTTATTCGTAATGTGACTGTATGGACGGCCACTGATAACGGTATTTTGGAAGAGACAGACGTCTTGGTCAGAAATGGCGAGTTTGCGGCTATTGGCGATGACTTGTCGGCTCCTTCAGGCGTCACAGAAATTGATGGTGCGGGCATGCACTTAACTCCCGGCATTATCGACGAGCATTCGCACATTGCTATAGAAGGTGGCGTGAACGAAGGCTCAGAGGCTGTGACTTCAGAAGTCAGGATTGGTGACGTGGTTAACCCGGACGATATTCACATCTATCGCTCGTTGGCCGGAGGTACAACCATGGCGCAATTGCTTCACGGTTCAGCCAACCCGATTGGGGGGCAGGCGCAGGTTATAAAACTACGCTGGGGTACCGATGCTAATATCATGAAGTTTGATGCTGCACCGGAATCGATTAAATTCGCACTGGGTGAGAACGTTAAGCAGAGTAACTGGGGTGACAATATGACGGTTCGTTACCCGCAAACTCGACTGGGCGTTGAAACTATCATGCGCGACGCTTTCCAGGCTGCACTTGAATACCAGCAGCGTAAACAAGCTTATGACCGTATGAGCCGTTCGGAGCGTAATAAAGTTTCTGCTCCACGTCCGGACTATCGTCTGGATACGCTACTGGAAATTTTAAACAGTGAACGTTTTGTTCATGCTCACTCTTACGTTGCTTCAGAAATTCTGATGTTAATGGAAGTGGCTGAGGATTTTGGCTTCACGCTGGATACCTTTACCCACATTCTGGAAGGCTACAAAGTTGCTGATGAAATGGCGGCGCATGGTGCCAGCGGTTCAACTTTTGCTGACTGGTGGGCATATAAGTTTGAAGTTTACGACGCTATTCCACATAACGCATGTTTGATGAACGAGCGTGGCGTATTAACCAGTATTAACTCGGACAGCAACGACTTGCAGCGCCGTTTGAATACTGAAGCAGCTAAATCAGTTCGTTACTGCGATATGGAGCCACATGAAGCACTGAAAATGGTGACGATTAACCCGGCGAAACAACTAAAAGTTGATAACTATGTCGGCTCTATCGAAAAAGGCAAGCACGCCGACTTTGTTTTATGGAGTCATTACCCTCTAAGTGCGTATGCCCGGGCAGAGCAGACCTGGATAAATGGTCGTAAGTTCTTTGATCGTGAGCTGGACAAGCAACGTCAGCAAGCTGTTAAAGAAGAGAAAAACGCACTTATCCAGAAAGTTTTAGCAGCAGGTGATGATGCTAAGCAGGGTGCTAAAGACGGTTATAAACCGGAACAGCCAACCTGGCACTGTGATACTGAGCATGATTTTTGGCTGGATCACTTTACCGGTAAAGGGCATCAGCACGGAGGACAACACTAATGAATAAACTACTTACCACTGTTAGTGCCGCATTAGTTAGTGCGCTGACGCTGAATAGTGCAATGGCACATGATGAAGTTCCGGGTGAAAAGCAGCAGGCTCCTGTTGTGCTTCAGGGAGGAACTCTGCACACGGTATCTAATGGCGTACTGACTGACTCGGATTTGGTTTTCGAGAATGGAAAAATTACCGCTATTGGTCGTGATGTCAGTATTCCCCAAGGTGCCGAGGTTATTGATATTTCAGGAAAACACGTTTATCCCGGCGTTATTGCAATGGATACGACAATTGGTTTGAATGAAATTGAAGCGGTGCGCGCGACACGTGATGCTCGCGAAGTGGGTGACATTCACCCGGAAGTAGCAGGGCACATTGCATTTAACGCGGACTCGGAAATTATACCGACAGTACGTTATCACGGCATTACTCATGCTCAGGTAGCGCCTGAAGGCTCGCTTGTAGCCGGTCAGTCGTCGTTAATGCACCTCGATGGCTGGAATTATCAGGATGCACTGGTTGCCGGTGAGCTGGGAGTGCATATTTCCTGGCCGCGGACATACGTTGTTAATACTTGGTGGGAACGTCGTTCTGCCGAAGAACAGCGTAAAGCCAATGAGGAAAATCGGCAGAAACTGATGAAAGTTTTTGCCGATGCTAAAGCTTACTACGATGCCAAGCAGGCTGATCGCGCTATTGATTTAGACCAGCGCTGGGAAGCTATGCTCGGATTGTTTGATGGCAGTAAAAAGCTTTATGTTCATGCTGACGATAAGCGTCAGTTGGAGCAAGCCATTGATACAGCTCAGGAGTATGGGTTTGATTTGGTATTGATGGGAGCCAGAGATGCGTGGCGTATTGCTGATGAACTCGCCGAGCTTAATGTTCCGGTTGTTTTTGGCTCTCCATACGGTTTGCCAGGTCGTGATGATGAAGGTTATGATCAAGACTTCTCATCGCCAGCTCGTCTTGCAGAAGCAGGAGTGAACTTTGCGATTTCTTATCCTGGCTATTGGGACGTGCGCAACTTGCCTTTTGCCGCCGGTAATGCTGTCGCTTTCGGTCTGGATCAGCAACAAGCGCTCGCGGCAATCACATTGAAACCTGCAGAGATTCTTGGCGTTGCCGATAAGTTGGGCTCACTGGAAGTCGGAAAAAGCGCGTCACTTAGCGTGTCGGAAGGCGACTTACTGGACCCAATTGGGCAAAAGCTAACTCACCTTTATATTGATGGGCGTAGAGTGAGCTTAAGTAGCCGCCATACGGAACTCTATGAAAAGTACCGCCAGAAACCTTCTGAATAGAAGAAAAGGTTTTGGTTAGGCAAAAAAAGCCCCTGTCATAAGTGACAGGGGCTTTTCATTTCAGACTTTGTAATTTAGCTATTTAGTAAGCGCGCTATAAGAGCTCTTAGCGTTGCTGGTTCAAATGGCTTATCCGTTAGGGCATCAACGCCATTTTGCTTAACATTGGCTAATTGAGGTTCATTGGCGCGGGCTGTAACCATAAGTACCGGTGTATGAGCATGCGCTGAACTGTTACGAATGTATTGCGTCAATTCGCTACCGTTCACTTGTGGCATATGAAAGTCGGTAACAATTAAGTCAAACTGGTGTTCTGCCAAAATATCAATGGCTTGCTGTCCATTTTCCGCTTCGACAAAACTTTCAACACCAAGGTTTTCAAATACGCGGCGCAGAACATGTCGCGATGTCATACTGTCGTCCACAATTAACACTCTTAAGTCTTCTATATCATAGAGCTCAAGGTGCAGTGGCTCCGGCTCCATCATATCCATGGTGGCGGTTATGGCTCGTTGCAGCTGATCTGGCGTGAACGGTTTAGGTAAAATGGCAATAATACCTGCTTGCTTGAACTGCTCTAGTTGATCCGCGCGATGCTCAGATGACACCAACATAAAATGTAAGGTATCTTTTAAGTCCTTAGCGTTAATAAACTGAATCAGCTCATGTGCGGTACCGTCGGAAAAATACATAGCACTGGTAACAATATCAGGTTGCCAACGAAGTATTTCTTCTTTAGCTTCTGCAATGGTTGAAGCGCCGCGGGTATGCTGGATACCTGCTTGATTCAGGTGCTGAGTAATGACTTTTCGTTGCACATCGGATGGTTCGATGAGCAAAATACGCAGTTCGTCGAAGGCTATAGCCATAATAAAAAAACTAGGATTTATTGTGATCGAAAGAGTAGGGTATTCAGCAGATAAACTCAATCAGAAAATCTGTGTTAAGCTCATTAAAAAAGGGGGGAGTATGAGCGTTAGTCGCGATTTTTCAAATGATGGTAAGCAGTTAGTTATTGCCATAAAGGGTAAATTTGATTTTAGTCTGGTTCAGGAGTTTCGCCAGGCTTACAGCCATATTGGTGATTCCCAACCCACGGTTATTATTGATTTGAGGGAAACGGACTATTTAGACAGTTCTGCGTTGGGGATGTTGCTTAATATGCGTAAATCTTTGGGTAGCAGTGTAAAAGGTATCCAGTTAGTGAATGCGAAGCCTGACGTGCGCCGTATTCTCGATATTTCGCGCTTTGATAAGATGTTTGTTATCGCTTAATGAAAGTCTTGATTGTTGATGACCAACCCGCAAACCAGGTTATGCTAAGTGGGTTAATTAAGCGTTTTGGTCATCAGGTAAGGTGTGCTTCAAACGGCGTTGAGGCAATTGATGTTTTCTCTGTCCTGGAGCCGGACGTCGTGTTGCTGGACGTTATGATGCCTATTATGGATGGGTTTGAAACGGCACCTTGTTTAAAGGCTTTGAGTGGCGATGTTCATTTACCTATTTTATTTATTACTGCACTGGATGATCAGGAAACCTTGCTGAAGTGTCTGGAAGCGGGGGGCGATGACTTCATTAGCGTGCCTTTTGAACCGGTGGTACTGCAGGCTAAGTTGAACGCTCACGCACGGGTTCGTGAACTCAGTTATTCATTAAAAGGAAAAAATGAAGCCCTAGCTTATCACTCAAACCGTATGGAACGGGAGCAAAACGTTGTCAGTCACATGCTGGCTAATGCTTTGCAGGAAAACGAAACGCAATATCCTTTCCTGAAAACCTATTTGGCACCTGCCAGCGAATTCAATGGCGACTTAGTTTTGACCAAAGCGGGACCCTTAGGCAATTTCTACCTTTTTGTTGGTGACTTTACCGGGCATGGGTTGGCACCAGCGACAGGGGCTCTTCCCGTTTCTCAAACCTTTTTTGATTTAGCTGAGAAAGGCCTTTCAATAGCCAATATGGTTGAAGAGTTTAACCGCAAGCTGGTTAAACTTTTACCTGACGATATGTTTTGTGCTGCCTTTGTTGCGGAGTTGTCGGCAAATGGCGAGCGCCTCACCTATTGGAATGGTGGGATCCCCGACGCTCTATTGATTAATGAAGCTGGTCAGGTTGAAAATCGGTTGGTGCCGGAACATATGGCGTTAGGTATTTTACCTCCTGAAGAATTTAGTAGTCAGGTCAGCCACTGCTTTATAGAGAAAGGCATCCGCCTTATTACCTATACTGATGGTGTTGTCGAAATGACAAACCAGGACGATGAAAGATTGTCTGAGGATGGATTTGAAGAATTATTACGGCGCTACGCACGCGAACGCGATTTTGATGGTCTGGTAGCGGCTCTACAGAAGTTCCAGCAAGGCCAGGCGCAGTTTGATGATGTTTCATTGGTTTGTCTGGATTGCGCACCAACAAATTTACCTGTCATAAGGCCTGATATGAACGTCACGCATCTGCCTTTTCGGTTGGTAGTCTATTTAAAAGAAGATGAAATTAGAGGGCGCGATCCGATTATTAAGCTCGTCGATTCGTTGAGCCACCTGGAAGGTATTCGGGCACATAAGACAACTTTATACCTATTGCTGGCTGAAGCCTTCAATAACACTCTGGAGCACAGCATTCTTCAGCTTGACTCGGAAATAAAACAGACAGGTCAGGGCTTTGATGAGTACTACCGTGCGCGTGAAGAGCGACTGGCAGAGTTGGAAGGAGTAGAGATAGAAATTGATATCGAATATCGACCAAAGAGCAGTCTGCTGTCTTTTAGCCTGTCCTCTAACAGCGAAAACGGTTTCAATGAATCAGTAAAAGATACGGAAGAAGATGAGTCGCTGGCTTTCGGACGAGGATTACAGCTTATAAGAAACTTTTCGAGTCATGTCGAGTGGCGTGATAATGGGCGTTGCTTGTATATTGAGTATGATCTTAGCCTCCCGAGCGCTTGACCTTGTAACCTTCTTTTTTTAACCAACCTTCAATACTGTCCCTTTGGTCGCCCTGTAACTCAATTTCATACTCTTTAACTGAGCCACCAACACCACAAAGCTGTTTTAGTTTTTTTGCTATGTTTTTTAATTCGGCCTGGGGTTTATTCAGTCCGTTGACAATAGTTACACCTTTGCCTTTACGGCCTTTGGTTTCACGCCGAAGGCGCACAATACCGTCGCCTTCTGGAACGCTTTCGGGTTCTGGTTCCGGATCAATTCGGCCTGAATCTGTTGAATATACCATTTGGCTGAGTTGGTCTTTCCAGTCGGACATGCCATTTACCACTTTTTCTTAGGTTGAAATAATTCTTCTAAATCGTCTTCTTTTTTATGTTTGGCTTTATCCCGGGCATGGGCATCTTTCAATTCTTGTGCGATCTGTTCTAGTGCCTTTTTTATTGACTGCTGACGGGATTCTGTATAGTCATCACTGAAGTTTTGGTCCTCAATGGTGCGTAAAGCCTTTTCATAATATTGCCTTGCGGAACCCAGCATTTGGCTTTCATAAGCATGGCGGCCACGGCGTATTAAAGTTTCAATACTGATTTTTAGTTGCAGCTTGGTTAAACGCTGATCTTCGACACTAAAGACATTGCTATCGACCCTGCCACGTGAGTGCTCATTTCGAAGAGTAGAGCGCAGACGTTTTAGACCGTTAATCATGGCAATAATTTGCTTATTGTTTTGCGGAATCTCGAAGTCTTCACTAATAAGAGAAGTATCATTGCGGTCGACACTTTGAATGCGCTCTTCGTAATCTTTTATTCGAGCCTGGTAGTCCTTTGACGGTGACACACTGTTCATATTCGTGAGCACTTCATAAGCGCGACTATTCAACACCGCCAGCATCGACTTGCCGATAGGGAAAAAGCTCGACATATGGATGAGATCTTCGATTTGCTCAAGCGAGCTTCTTAAACGCGCCATTTTCTTGCGCCGTTCCAGCTCTAAACGTTGCTTATGTTGCTGTACCGCACCGACAACAATTGCAAGTATTATCAGTAATATAATCAGTGCGATAACAATGGTGTAAATCATATTACGCTCATTAGGTTATTATTGTTCTCAGGGTAATGTTAAAGAGAAAACACCACCACCTAAGTGTCCATTATTTTTTAGTTCGATAAAACCTTTTTTATCATTTCGTTCATGTGCATTTGCGATTAACTGCGCAAAGTAGAGCCCAAGGCCGGTTCGCGCCTGTTGAACCTTTAATTCTTGCATGAGCATAGCGGCATTCTCGAGCATGACGGGGGGAAATCCATCCCCATTATCATGAACTCTGATTTGGCAGCCACCGTCATTTTTTGTTTCTACTTCAATAAAGAGTTTATCGGCGGTATAACGCATTGCATTAATGATGATGTCATTGAGCAAATTACAGATTAGGTCTCTGTCGAACCAGCCAACAGCGGTGTCATCAATTTCTGTACTGACGGTAATCCCGCGCTGTTCAAGATACAGTTCGTTATTCAATAGTAGTTCTTCGACGAGCTCATCCAAATGATGCTGATCGATATTTAATGGCAGAGCATTGTTATTTTCACGATAAAGGGTCAGCATCTGCATTAAACTGGAGTTGATACGCTGTGCTTCGTAATGGACTTTCGCCATTTTTTCTGTTGCACTGCTGTCAGTGACCTGTTCAGATACTTCTTCTATCATCTGAATAAGTAAACACAATGAATTTTTCATGTCGTGCACAGAGGACGCCAGTACGGTTGAAAAATCAAATGTGGGCTGAGTCATAGAAGACAGTTCCTGCAATTTTGACAAATACCGTTGCTATCAGTTCTTTATTTGTCATAGTCATTAAGATTATTATAGTATTTTCTTATATCACATTTCGCAAACAGAGTGGCACGTTCCTCAATGAAATTACAGCAGTTACGCTACATTGTTGAAGTAATGAATCACAACTTGAATGTTTCCGCTACGGCTGAAAGCTTATTTACGTCGCAGCCGGGTATCAGTAAACAGGTGAGAATGCTGGAAGATGAGCTGGGCGTGCAGATATTTGGCCGGACAGGAAAGCATTTAACCCACATTACACCTGCTGGTAAAGACATTATTTCGGTTGCACAACAAGTTCTGGATAGCGTTCAGTCAATAAAAACGGTTGCCGCTGAGCATACCTTGCCAGATCAGGGGAAACTCAATATTGCGACGACTCATACTCAGGCTCGTTATGCATTACCTGACGTTATTGAACGTTTTATTCAGCATTATCCTAAAGTGTCACTGCATATGCATCAGGGGTCACCAGAACAAATTAGTGAGGCGGCAGCGAAGGGGAGGGCCGACTTTGCCATCGCCACTGAAGCGTTGCACTTATACCATGACCTGATCATGTTGCCCTGTTACCACTGGAACCGTTCAATTGTGGTACCAAAATCGCATCCGTTGACGCAGTTAAGCAAAATAAGTATTGATGACATCGCTCAATTCCCGTTGGTGACTTATGTGCATGGCTTTACTGGGCGCTCTGAGCTTGATAAAGCCTTTGCCGAAGCCGGGCATGAACCTAAGATTGTTTTTACGGCAACGGATGCTGATGTCATAAAAACCTACGTAAGAATGGGGCTGGGAATTGGGGTGTTAGCGAGTATGGCTTATGACCCTAAAGTCGATACGGATCTTGTTGCAATACCGGCAGAACACCTTTTTGCGCACAGTACGACCAAGATTGGTTTCCGCAGAGGGACTTTTTTACGTACTTACATGTATGACTTTATAGAGAATTTTGCACCGCACCTGACTAGAGAGCAGGTACAAAAAGCAACACAACTTAAAACTCAGGACGAAATTGATAAGTTGTTTGAAAATTGCTCACTGCCGATGCGTTAAGCACCGGCAGTCATTTCATCAGTTAACATTCAATAATATTGACTGCTAAACCGCCGCGAGCGGTTTCTTTGTATTTAGTTTTCATATCGTTGCCAGTGTCCCACATGGTTTTAATCACTTTATCCAGAGACACTTTATGGTCGCCTTCGCCTCGCATGGCTAATCGGGCAGCGTTAATGGCTTTAACAGAACCCATTGCGTTTCGTTCAATACAAGGTACTTGTACTAAACCGCCCACAGGGTCGCAGGTTAAGCCCAGGTTATGTTCCATACCGATCTCTGCCGCATTTTCAACTCTGGACGGGTCACCGCCCATAAATTCAGCTAGTGCACCAGCGGCCATTGAACAGGCAACACCGACTTCACCCTGACAACCCACTTCAGCGCCGGAAATAGAAGCGTTTTTCTTATACAGAATACCGATAGCAGCGGAGGTCAGTAGAAAGCGCACGACTGCATCTTCGTCCAGCGTTTCGATGAATCTGTCAGCGTAGCTCATTACTGCCGGTATAATACCTGCGGCACCGTTGGTGGGTGCTGTGACTATACGACCACCAGCAGCATTTTCTTCGTTAACCGCTAAAGCGTATAAGTCGACCCAATCCATTACCTGCATCGCATCGTCGGATTTCTCTTTTTTAAGTCGCTGATATAAAGATGACGCGCGACGGCGCACTTTAAGTCCACCCGGCAGAATGCCTTCGGTGGTAATACCGTTTTTAATGCTTTCCTGCATAGTGCGCCAAATTTTCATTAAACCGGCACGAATATCCTCCTCACTACGGAAAACTTTTTCGTTAGCCATCATTAATGAACTCATGCGCATGCCGTGCTCTTTGCAATGCGCGAGAAGATCAGCGGCACTGTCAAATGGGTACGGAATAGGTTTGGCGGATTGCTCTATGGCTTCTTCCAGTGTCTCGTCAAAATCCTCATCGCGTACGATGAAGCCACCACCAATGGAGTAGTATAGATCGCTATAGATTGTCTCACCGTCTTTCAATAGCTTGAGTTCCATGGCGTTGGCGTGTTTGGGCATGGTTTTGCGGCGATGAAAGGTAATAGCGCCTTCACTAGGGAAGGAAACTTCCTTCTCACCTAATAAATTCAAGGTCTCAGTTTTACGGGTTTGCTCCAGAAACTCATCAACACTGTCAGTGTCGACACTTTCTGGGGTTTCGCCTGCTAGTCCAAGAATAACGGCTTTGCCGGTACCATGACCTTTACCGGTTTGACCAAGTGAACCGAACAGTTCGACTTTTATTCCGTCGGCGTTATTGAGATGCCCGGCTTCTTTTGCCATATGCAAAAAATCATAGGCTGCTTTCATTGGCCCTACAGTGTGAGAACTGGAAGGACCAATACCAATTTTATAGATATCAAAAACGCTAATCATAGTTATCCTTACCTGTCGCGCATGCTCGTTCTGGTTATTATAGTATTGTCGCACGATTCATGTGGGGGGAAGCAAGTTTTAAGCAAAAATAAGTGGTCAGTTCAGTGGTCTGAAATGATTTTTTCCATCAGGTTGTAACTGCTCTGACAATTCACGCAAGATACCGGCAGTTGCGCCCCAAATATTCCGGTGCTGCCAGGGAATGAAATACACTCGATCGTAGATAAACTTACGAATACGATAAACGTAGTGGTTCCCATGATCGAGAATATCAGCCAGCGGTACTTCAAAAATCTCAGCGACTTCACTTTCCTCGGCAACCAAAGGTTGCTGTGGCGATACGAAAGCCACATAAGGGCGAATCATAAAATACGATAAGACCGGGTAGTCGTGTAAACGTCCTATGACTTCGACTTGACTGCGGGGTAAGCCGATTTCTTCTTCAGTTTCCCGCAGCGCAGTATCCAGCAGGTCAGTATCAGTATCGTCAAACCGACCACCGGGAAAACTGATTTGGCCCGCATGCTTACGCAATTTGCTGGAGCGTCGGGTGAGTATCAGCGACAGCCCGTGCGGTCGCTCAATAATTGGGATTAACACCGCTGCCGGGCGTAAACGCTTACGCAAAGGTTCATCAATTCTGCGCTCAACGGGCGGTGAGGGATAAAGGCTAAAGCGACGAATAAAATCTGCGCGAGTATTAATGGTCATGACGCTAACACCGGCAGTATGCGTGACACTTTGTCCTTAGTCTCCTGATACTCCTCTGGCGCTGTCGAGTCCGCTACCAGACCTCCGCCGGCCCAGCAGTAAAGCTCACCATCTTCGGCAAGCAGCGTACGAATGGTAATGCTAGTGTCGCTGCGACCGTGCTGAGAAAAATACCCCATACTACCGCAGTATATATTGCGACGGTGTGGTTCCAGCTCTTCAATAATCTGCATGGCCCGAATTTTCGGCGCACCAGTAATGGAGCCGCCCGGAAAAGCGCCGTTAAACAGACTTAACGCGGTACGGCCGGGTTGCAGTTTGCCAATAATTGTTGATACCAGGTGATGAACCGCCGGAAAACTTTCTATGGCAAACAAGCTTGGTGTTTTTATACTGCCGGGCTCACAGTTTTTACTAAGGTCATTACGCAGCAAATCAACAATCATCAGGTTTTCTGCTCTGTCTTTTTCTGAGGTTAGCAGGGCTTGTTGACTGATCCGATCCGCTTGTTCGTCTTCAAACCGCGGGCGGGTGCCTTTAATGGGTTTAGTCTCTACCTGGCCCTTGGCATCGGTTAGTAAAAAGCGTTCCGGTGACAGACTTAGAATAGCGCTGTCGGGAAGACGCATAAAGGCAGAAAACGGTGCTGAATTAGCTTGCCGTAACTTCAGGTAAGCGGACCATTCACTGCCCTGGTAACTGGCTGAATATCGCTGCGCTAAATTGATCTGGTAGGCATCACCAGCCAACAGGTAGTTTTGCACTGCATTAAACTTGTCGGTGTACTGATGCTCGTTCATATTGCTTTGCCAGTCGCTTAGCAATTGAAAAGCGTCAGGCCTTTTCGTTGCCATTGGCTGACTCCAGAATTCGCGGAGTTCTTCTGACTGATTTACTGGCGCAACTAACCAGACCGTGTTGTTCTTCCTGTTGATAATCAACGCCTGGCTGTAATAGGCCAGCACCGCATCGGGAGACTGATAGGTATCTGCATTAAACTCAGGGATGACTTCTAGTGAACGGCCATGGTCATAGCCAACAGCACCGGCAAAGCCGCCCTGAAAAGGCAGTTCAGCAGGCCCTGAATAATGACCTGATAACTGATTCAATTGTTCGGCATAACGGCAAAGCTCGGCTGCCGACTCGGGAGCGGGGGGAAGTTTTGACGGGTTGTCTGTTGATACTCTCAGCTTACCTGCTTTGCAGCTTAAAACCAGCTCTGGCTGTCTGAATATAATATCGTAGGCACAGTTTTCATGGCTTTGCGCAGCAGAGTCCAGTAACAGTGCGTAGCTTTCATGCTGACAGCGCTGAAACAACTCAGTCGCTGAGGTCTGGCAATCAAGTTTTATCGCACAGAGATCCGGGAAAACACTCACATTATGCTCGCAATTCAGGCTGGTTATTCATTACCAATATACTACCACAGCAAATATTCGCCGGTCAGTGGCACTGGTCAGTTGTTAGTGAAAACGCTATTATAGCGCCACGCAAAAGTTAACCAAGAGGCAGTTCCATGACCACCATTCGTCAGGCTGATTTTATTGACAGTATTGCCGATGCGTTGCAGTACATTTCTTATTATCACCCACTGGACTTTATTAAAGCACTGGACGAGGCATACCAGCGTGAGGAAAGCGAAGCAGCAAAAAATGCTATCGCTCAGGTATTAACCAACTCGCGGATGTCTGCACAAGGGCACCGTCCAATTTGTCAGGATACCGGTATTGTCACCTGCTTTGTGAAAGTGGGCATGGGTGTGCAGTGGGATAAAACCGACCTGACCGTTCAGCAAATGGTGGATGAAGGTACTCGTCGAGCCTACAATAATCCGGACAACCCACTGCGTGCCTCTATTGTGGCAGACCCTGCCGGCGCCCGTAAGAACACCGGTGACAACACTCCGGCTGTGGTTCACCTGGATATGGTCGCGGGTAATGAAGTCGAAGTGATGATTGCGGCTAAAGGTGGTGGCTCAGAGAATAAATCGAAAATGGCTATGTTGAACCCCAGCGATTCGATTGCTGACTGGGTTGTAGAAACCTTGCCGAAAATGGGCGCTGGCTGGTGTCCGCCAGGTATGCTGGGCATTGGTATTGGCGGTACAGCAGAAAAATCTGCGGTACTGGCAAAAGAATCACTGATGGAATCTGTTGATATCCATGAGTTGATTGAGCGTGGTCCGCAAAATGCGGAAGAAGAGCTGCGTTTAGAGATTTTCAACCGCGTTAATGCATTAGGTATTGGTGCCCAGGGCCTGGGTGGTTTAACAACGGTGCTGGATGTGAAAATTAAATCACTACCAACCCACGCGGCCTCTAAGCCGGTGACCTTAATTCCAAACTGTGCGGCAACGCGTCACGTGCACTTTACGTTAGACGGCAGTGGCGCAGCCGATTTAACCCCGCCGAAACTAGAAGACTGGCCGGATGTCACCTTTGAGCTTGGCGATGATGCCCGCCGTGTGAACCTGGATGAAGTGACTAAAGAAGACATTCAGGACTGGAAAATGGGTGAAACCGTGCTCTTGTCTGGTAAGTTACTGACCGGGCGCGATGCTGCTCATAAACGCATTAAAGGTATGTTGGATAACGGTGAAGAGCTGCCCGTTGATTTCAACAACCGCTTTATTTATTACGTTGGGCCGGTAGACCCTGTGGGTGATGAAGTCGTTGGTCCGGCAGGTCCTACAACCTCTACGCGTATGGATAAATTTACGGATCAGATGTTGGAAGAAGCCGGTATTATTGGCATGGTCGGTAAAGCAGAGCGCGGGCCTGAAGCCGTGGAAAGTATCCGTAAGCACAAAGCCGTTTACCTGATGGCGGTTGGCGGCGCCGCTTACCTGGTCGCTAAAGCCATTAAAAAGTCTCGTGTGGTGGCCTTTGAAGACTTGGGTATGGAAGCCATTTACGAATTTGAAGTAGAAGACATGCCGGTCACTGTTGCTGTGGATAGCGACGGTCAAAACGCGCATACTCAAGGCCCTGCTATCTGGAAAGCAAAAATTGCAGACCTTAATGAAAAATTAGGAGCTTAATTATGTCGCTGGCACTGTGGCAATGGATGGCAATAATTGGAGTGCCGGTTGTGACTGTCATTGCGGCGTTGTTGTTGCTTTGGCAACAGCAGCGCCGTTTGCGTTTACAGGCAGAGCAACAAAATACGGCACTGGAGCAAGAGGCGGATATTCTTCGCGAGCGCATTGATGAACTTCAGCGCGAAGTGTATGAAAAAGACAGTCGTTTGCGTGAAACCCTGGCCAGATCTGAGCATGAGCAGAAAACCGCAGAAGAAAAGCTGAACTTATTGAAAGTCAGTGAAGAACGCCTGACTCAACAGTTTGAAAACCTTGCAAATCGCATTTTTGATGAGAAGTCGAAAGGCCTGCAGCAGCATCATCAACAGTCTTTGCAGGCAACATTAGAACCTTTCAAACAGCAAATTGATGCGTTTAAAAAGCAAATTACCCAGCAATACACGGATGAAACCAAAGAGCGTTCGGCACTTAAAAATGAAGTGATGTCGCTTAAGGACTTGAATCGTCAAATGGCGTCTGAAGCTGAAGCATTAACCCGGGCGTTAAAGGGTGATACGAAGCAGCAGGGCAACTGGGGCGAAGTGGTACTGGAGCGTATTCTGGAGCAATCTGGTCTGCGTGAAGGGCACGAATATCAGACCCAGGCGCACCACCGGGACGAAGACGGTAAATCGTTCAAGCCAGATGTGATTGTGCATTTGCCGAATAAAAAAGACGTGATTATCGACTCAAAAGTCAGTTTATCAGCTTACGAGCGGTACTTTAATTCTGACGACGACCTTGAGCGCGAACGGGCGTTAAACGAGCACGTTCAGTCGCTGAAGCAACACATAAAGCAGTTGGGTAAAAAGAGCTATCATCAACTGGAAGGGCTGCGCACGCTGGATTATGTGTTGATGTTTATTCCTATTGAGCCGGCGTTCTTGCTGGCGGTTGACCGTGACCCGGAACTGATCCGGCTGGCGCTGGACAATCAAATTATGCTGGTAAGCCCCACGAATTTACTGGTTGCCCTGCGTACCGTTCACAATATCTGGCAGTATGAGTATCAGAACCAGAATGCTGAGAAAATAGCGACCGATGCAGCACGTTTGTACGATAAGTTTGTAGGCTTTGTGGAAGACTTAGAAAAAATTGGTAACGGCTTACAAACTCTGGATAACCGTTATCAGGAAGCCATGAAGAAGCTGAGTACAGGGCGCGGTAACCTCATTGGGCGGGTCGATAAATTCCGTCAGATGGGAGTGCAAACGAATAAGCGATTAAACCCGGACTACCTTGATTCCGACGAAACAAGTCAGGAAGGCATTGAATCTGACGGTGTGGATAAGAAAAACGACTGAGCCAACGCTCAGTCGTTTACTTTTATCAACTTAATGCACTGCGACGATAATGATCAACCCAAAGTGAGGTTGCTCCACAAACCGCCAACGGCATGATAATTAAGTTAATCAGTGGGATCATGGTTAGTACAGTTACACCGAATCCAAAACCCAGCGTTTTACCGCGCCGTTTATGCAGCTCGGAACGCATGCGCGGAAACGACAGTTTGTGGTTGTCGAACGGATAATCCAGGTATTGTATCGACATCATCCAGCAAACAAAGATGTACCAAAGCACCTGCCCGATAACGGGAATAATAAGCGACAACAGAAAAAAGCCAAGCGCTCGCGGAATGTAGTACATGAGTTTCTGCATTTCCCGCTTTAAAGTCCGCGGAATATCTTTAAACAGACCTAAGAAACCTTCGTCGCCTAAGCTTTCACCGCTTTCATAGCGCTCGACTTTTTCTGCCAGAAGCCCGTTAAATGGGGCGGCAATTAAATGCATGATGGTACTAAAAATAAATGAGAAGAGCGCAATAATGGTAATAACCGCAAGCGGCCATAAAAGAAACTCCAGCCATTGAAAGAAGTCTGGTAGCCAGCTCATAAAGCGATTCAGCCAATAGTCGACCTCACCATACAGCCAACTGAACGCAAGTGAGAACAGGATAAGGTTGGTCAGAATAGGTACCACGACATAACGCCTAAGACCCTTGGTTCGGATAAGTTGTAATCCGCGACCTATGTAAGCTAATCCAGAATCACTATACGCTGCTTTTTGCATGAAAACTCCAGAGGTTTAAGTTTGCTTACTATAATAAGGCAATACAATGGCAATGTGAGGGCTAAATTGTTACAAATGGCTACCGGATCTGCTAGAGTCTTGTGATAATAACCTGTCGTGCTAATAATTAATAAAAACAACTGAATGCGCCTAAAACACATCAAATTAGTTGGCTTCAAATCCTTTGTGGATCCAACCAAAGTTCCTTTCCCTGACCAAATGACCTGCGTCGTCGGTCCGAACGGCTGTGGCAAATCCAATGTGATTGATGCCGTACGCTGGGTGCTGGGTGAAAGTTCAGCGAAAAACCTGCGTGGCGATGCCATGAGCGATGTGATTTTTAATGGCTCCAGCGCCCGTAAACCAGTCTCTCAGGCCAGTGTTGAACTGGTATTTGATAACAGTTCAGGACGTATTCAGGGCGAGTACGCGGCATTCAATGAAATTTCTGTTAGGCGCCTGGTGACTCGTGACGGCCAGTCTAACTACTTTTTGAACGGCAGCCGTTGCCGCCGCCGTGATATTACCGATTTATTTCTGGGAACCGGGCTGGGTCCGCGCAGCTACGCGATTATTGAGCAGGGCATGATTTCCCGGCTGATTGAATCACGTCCGCAGGAACTGCGTGTTTTTATTGAAGAAGCCGCAGGCATTTCAAAATACAAAGAGCGCCGTAAAGAAACCGAAAACCGGATGCTGCATACGCGCGAGAACCTTGAACGCTTGAGTGATGTTCGTGAAGAGCTCGGTCAACAGCTGGAGAAACTGGAGCGTCAGGCGGCGGCCGCCATTCGCTATAAAGAACTGAAAGCCAGTGAGCGTAAATTTAAAGGTGAACTGCAGGCATTGCGCTGGCTGAAACTGGATAATCAACGACAGCAGTTGCAGGCACAATACTCCGAACAGCAAACAGAGCTTGAACGCTGGCAGGCACAGCAAAGTGGTGATGAACGGGGCGCCATTGAGCTGAAAGAGCAGGCCGAAGAAGCGCGCGATAAGGTTGAACAGTCGCAGGAAAAGATGTTCTCGGTGGGTAATGAAATAACCCGTATTGAGCAGACTCTGAAACATCAGCAAGAGATAAAAGAGCAACGCAGTCAGCGACAGCAGCAGTTAAACGAAGAAATTGGTCAGTTAGATGAACAACTGGCGGATGACCGCCTGCAAAGAGAACAACTGGAAGAACAGCAACTGATGCTGGAGCCAAAGCTGGAGCAAGTTGAGGAACAACTCGAAAGGGTGTCAGAACAGTTTCAACAAGCCAATGAGCAGTGGCGGCAGTGGCAGCAACAACAAAGACAACAGCAGCAACAGCAACGCGATGTTGAAAAACAGCAACAGCAGGCGCAATTGAAACTGCAAGAGCTCAAACAAAGCCAGCAATACGTGTTGCAACAAGTAGAGCAACTTTACAGCCAGCAACAGGACTTACAGCAGCAGAAAGAGGCGTTATCTGTTGGTGAGAACGAACAGGCTCTGGTTGACTTAAACGGTAAGCTGGAGCAGAAGGAAACTCGGTATCAGCACAGTAAAAAACAATTGCAGGAACTTCAGCAAGTTTTTAAAGAACAGCAAGAACAACATCGACAGACTCAGCAGCAACAGGATAAAGCTCAGGCTCAGTTAACAGCCATTGAACAACTGCTGGAAGGGAAGCAAAATAACGACAGCCGCAGTGAAAAGTGGTTACAGGAGAAGTATCCAGACAGCTTGAAGGTAAGGGAGTTACTACAGGCTGAAAGTGGTTGGGAAATGGCGGTTGAACAGCTCGCTTACGACTGGCTGGATGCCGTGGTTCTGGAACAGGCTCCAGAAGATTTAGAAGCGGTTTCTGGGGTGAAATTGGTTTGGCCTGAGAGTGGACAAGAGCCTGAAAGCTGGTCTCTGGCCAATAAAGTCAAAGGTCCACTGCGTTATTGGGCGCCGTTGCAGCAGTGTCTGGCAATTGACCAGGAGGCAGGAGTCAGGCAGCAGTTGCAACAGAGTGAGGCCAGTTTTGCGGTGTCGAAAACTGGTAACTGGTATTGGCAGGACGGCTTTATTGCCGCTCGTGTTGACGAGGATAACAGTGTTCTTCACCTGCAGACACAGCGTCAAAACATATTAGAGCAACTGGAGGCGCTGACTGCCAGGTTGTCTGAAAACGAAGGACAGCTGCAGCAAACTCAGACGAAGGTTGAGCAGGCACAAGATAAGCTGGAGCAGGCTCAGGAGCAAGTCCAGAAAACTCGCAACGAACAGGGTAAAGTCGAAGAGCGGCTGCAGTGGAACTCTCAGCAGGCTGAGCAAATACAGCAGCAGCTAACGAGCCTGCAAGATAAGCAGCAAGAGCAACGACTGCATGCGGAAAATGCTGCTGAGCAGCAACAGCAGATTGAAATGCAGCTGGAAGAATTTGAACTGATACTGGAGCAAACAGAGCAGGTTGATGAAGACAAAGGCGATCAGCTGGAATCTAAAGTTCGTGCCGAGGATGAACAGTTACAGCAACTGCGCAGCCAACAGCAGCAAATGACACTGCAACAGCAGAATTTGCAGGCTCAGGCCGCACAGTTGCAGAAGTTACTGCAACGCAGTGAACACCGCTATCAACAGCTTTTGCAAGAACAAAATGAGCAACAAACCGCAGATACGGATGAAGATCAAAATGCACTCGATGAGCAGTTAACGGCGTTACTGGATCAACGTGGCGAGGTTGCAGAACAATTGCAGGAGCAACGACAGCAATTGTCGCGTCTTGAACATGATTTACAACAACTCACTCAGGGACAATCTGCGATCCAGGCGAAAATAAGTCAGGCTAAAGAGGCCATGCAAAGCACCGAGATTGAGCAGGTTAAATTGCAGGAGCGCAGTCAGGCAGTGCTTGAAACTTTAGCTGAGACAGGTCTTACTTTGAAAAGTATACTGGAAGAGTTGCCCTCTGAAGCTGACGAAAAGCAGTGGCAGCAAGAGCTGGAATCAATACAGAATAAGATAAAACGATTAGGTGCTATAAACTTAGCTGCAATTGACGAAGCCGAAGCGCAAAGAAAACGTAAACAGTATCTCGACCAACAGGTCGATGATCTATCATCGGCGTTAGAGACTCTGGAAGCTGCAATCCGCAAGATTGATAAAGAAACGCGTCACCGGTTTAAAACAACCTTTGATGCGATAAACCATGATTTACAAATTCTGTTTCCTAAAGTTTTTGGTGGGGGTAGTGCCACGCTGGAACTTACTGATGATGACTTACTGGAAACAGGCGTTACTATTATGGCAAGGCCGCCGGGTAAGAAAAACAGCACAATTCATTTGCTTAGCGGTGGAGAAAAGGCGCTGACCGCATTATCATTGGTGTTCGCGATATTTCGCTTGAATCCGGCACCTTTTTGCTTGCTAGATGAGGTCGATGCACCGTTAGATGACGCCAACGTGGGCCGTTTTTGTCGTCTGGTCAGTGAAATGTCTGAGTCGGTACAATTTATTTATATCAGCCACAACAAAGTGGCTATGGAAATGGCAACTCACTTGGCTGGAGTCACCATGCAAGAAGCTGGTGTCTCGCGGTTAGTAGCCGTTGATGTTGAACAAGCTGTGGCGATGACAGACGCTGGTTAAAACAGGCTTTATGGAGCGAAAATGGGCAGTTTACAAATTACCCTTAGTATTCTTGGGATTCTGGCAATAGCCGGCATTGTTGCACATGGCGTCTGGAAGATACGTAAAGGCAATGCGCAACAGCGTCAACGTGAGCAACGCGTAGCTGAAAATAGGCAACAGCAGCAGTCTTCAGCTTTTGATGACGACGGTATTGGCGAAGTACGTGTTGTTAAACATAAAGCAGAAGAAGCGGCAGAAGCCAAAGAGTCTGTTGCGCCTGAACTGAGCTCTTCGACCTCAGAAAAAGAGGACGACAACGAGCATATTGAACAAATGTCGATGGATCTTGATCGTGATGATGAACTTTCCGAGTCATTACCGTCTATGCGTGTCAGTAACGAAGAGCAAGTTGAAGTTGAGCAAACAGAGCTTAAATTTGACGATAAAGACGAACATGATGAGGAAGCCGGGCAGTACGAATCGCCAGAGGAAGATAATCAGAAAAACTCCGAGGATTTTGAGTCGGTTCCGGAAGAAGTTATTGCCTTGCATGTCAAGGGGCCTGTACAAGGCGCTGTTTTATTGCAAATGATGACGGAGCTGGGTTGTAAGTTCGGCGAGCTGGGTATTTTCCATCGCTATGAAAATACGGCCGGTACGGGGCCGATGATTTTCAGTGTGGCGAATATGTTCAACCCGGGGACTTTTGATCTGGACAATATGGAAAATTTTGAAACTGAAGGTGTTGCTTTTTTCATGGCGTTACCCATGAAATTTGATGGTCAGCAAGCTTTTAATATGATGCTTAACGCAGCTAAGAAGCTCGCTACCGAAATTCCGCAAGGACAGGTTTTGGATGGGCAGCGCCAGTTATTGACCCGCCAGTCTATTCACGAAGCTCGCCAACGTATTCGTGAGTTTGAACGTAAACATTCAGCTTAACTACAGGTCACTATGAATCAGTCTGTTCCCCAGCGTATGCAAGAGCTGGAAGAATTACTTAATCGTTACAACAAAGAATACTATGAAAACGACGAGCCTAGCGTACCTGATGCTGAGTATGACCGTTTGTTTCGTGAACTTAAGGCATTAGAAACTGAGCATCCAGATTTAAAAAATGCTTCGTCGCCCACAATGAAAGTTGGCGGGAAACCGCTCGGCCAGTTCAAAACGGTTCAGCATGAAGTACCCATGTTGTCGCTGGATAACGCCTTTTCTGTTGAAGAGTTTGAGGCGTTCAGTAAAAGAGTAGAGCAGCGCTTAGATACCAACCAGACAGTGACTTTTTGCTGTGAACCTAAACTCGATGGCGCCGCGGTTAGTCTCCTCTATGAAAGTGGGCTATTAGTGCGTGGTGCAACACGTGGCGATGGTCAAAGCGGGGAAGACATTACAGAGAATGTAAAAACCATTCGTAACGTACCACTAAAGCTTTCGGGCGATGTTCCCGAACGGCTCGAAGTGCGCGGTGAGGTAGTGATGCCATTAGGCGCTTTCGAACGCTTCAATGAGCAAGCCCGTTTGCGCGATGAAAAAGTGTTTGCCAACCCGCGTAATGCGGCAGCGGGTAGTTTGCGACAGTTAGATTCTAAAATTACAGCTAAACGGCCTTTACATTTCTATGCTTACAGTCTGGGGTTAATTTCAGAAACCACGCAATTACCTGACAGTCATTATATGCGTTTACAGCAACTGAAAGACTGGGGGCTGCCGGTTAACATTGAAATTAAAACCGTTGATTCGGTGCAGGGCTGTGATAACTACTATGAATCTATTTTAGCGCGCCGGGACTCTTTGAATTACGACATCGATGGTGTTGTTTTTAAAGTCGACTCTGTTCGTTTGCAACAAGATTTGGGCTTTGTAGCCCGGGCTCCGCGCTGGGCTATTGCTCGTAAGTTTCCTGCGCAGGAACAGCTGACTACCATCACCGGAGTCGACTTTCAGGTAGGCAGAACAGGCGCTATTACGCCTGTAGCACGCTTAGAACCGGTTAATGTTGGAGGCGTCACGGTATCGAATGCAACCTTGCACAATGCGGATGAAATTGAGCGCTTAGGGGTGCGCATTGGTGACTGTGTGAGTGTTCGTCGCGCCGGAGATGTGATTCCGCAAGTTGTTAGTGTGGTAAAAGATAAACGTCCTGAAAAAACCGAAGCTATTGAGTTTCCTCTGCACTGTCCGATTTGTCAGTCCGATATTGAGCGAGTTGAAGGCGAAGCTGTAGCCCGGTGTACGGGAGGCTTGTATTGTGCTGCTCAGCGCAAAGAAGCGATTAAGCACTTTGCTTCTCGCAAAGCTATGGATATCGACGGTTTAGGCGATAAAATTGTAGAGCAACTGGTGGAAAGAGACTGGATAAAGTCACCGGCTGACTTGTATCGTTTATCAAAAGCTGAACTGGCAACTTTACCCCGAATGGGCAGTAAGTCTGCTGAAAACCTTCGAAATGCGATTAAATCAACACAAGAAACAACGTTGGCCCGTTTTATTTATTCATTAGGTATTCGGGAAGTGGGTGAAGCAACGGCCAACGCGCTGGCAAATCACTTTAAAAACCTGGATGCGCTTGTTGCAGCTAATAGTGAGCAATTACAGGAAGTCCCGGATGTAGGGGCTGTTGTCGCGCACCACATTGTGTCCTTCTTTCATGAATCTCACAATCAGCAGGTCGTAGCGGAACTCAGGGAGTTTATTTCCTGGCCGGAAGGTGAAGACGCCAGCTCTGTTCAAAGTGATCGCTTGGAGGGTAATACTTATGTTATTACCGGTACTTTGTCGACTATGACTCGTGATGAAGCAAAGTCGGCGCTTGAAGCGCTAGGAGCAAAAGTCGCTTCCAGTGTTTCTAAAAAGACAACGGCTTTGGTTGCAGGGGAGAACGCAGGCTCAAAACTGACAAAAGCCCAATCCCTCGGGCTTTCGATACTTGATGAAGATGCATTACATCAGTTGTTAAAAGACTAACGTCCGCGAGAGCTCAGGTCTTTTAACAGGCCTGAGCCATTAATATCAACAATGCCTTTTTCTTCATCGAACTCAAACTTGATAGTAGGGTGAGTTGTATCCAACAAGTAACTGCGATCATTAATTTGCACGCGCAGATGCCTAAGTGGTTCCTCTTCGTCAAATTCCCTGCGGTGATTCACACTGATTTTATGTTCACCAATGTTTAACTCAAACCCCTTGAAGAAACCACTGGCAAATTCAGCCACATAAACTTGTCCCTGCTTATTAACGAACAGGTTAAGAATATAGTTCGGCGGCATTTCCGAGGTCCGCATTTGGGATTTTCCTGCGGTAAAAATAATGGTGTCATAGACCTTTTTATATTCGAAACCAAAATCTAAAGGCTCAGTGCGACCCGAAGGATAAATGACTTTCCCGCTTCCTTCTGCTTTCCAGTCAGCTAAAGTCTGTGTACTAAAAAGTAATGCTATAACGACAAAAACAAATTTTAAGTTGTTCATAGGTTGCCTCAACTACTCACCTCAGTGACATTTACTTTTAACTTAAGCATTTGCCCCGGCTGTAGATAACGATTGCGCTGAATATTATTCCATTGCTCTATTTGACGAATGGTGACATTAAATTTATCAGCAATCCTGGCCAGTGAGTCACCGCTGCGTACACGATATCGGATATTGCGCATAATGCTGTTGATACCGCTTTGCACTGCCGAAGAGGGTTCAGCTTCCGTCCAAACCACTAATTCTTGCCCTGGCCTTAAATAATCACCAGGAGCCATCGAGTTCCAGCGTGCCAAATCTCGTAAATTCACACTGTAGGCACGGCTAAGATCCCATAGTGTATCACCCGACTGAACAACGTGCTCTAGACGTTTACCCTGACGTTTTTGGTCCTGACGGTTTTCGCGTCGCTGATCCTGGGATAGCTTATAGTTGTCAATATTCAGGGTCGCAACCGGCACTAAGAGATGTTCACCAGCACGGATGATATGACTACTGATATCATTCACCTGTTGAATGACGTCGACCGATGTATTGTATTTATTTGAAATGGTTAACAGGCTTTCACCGGATTTAACCTCATGGCGCGTCCAGCTCAGCCAATCTTTAGGCTCGGTTTCACTTAATGCCTGCTTAAACTTTTCCGCATTCTGGTGAGGAAGAAGTAAACGATGAGGGCCGTTTGGTGCTGTTGCCCAACGGTTATAACCTGAGTTGTATTGGTGCAGTGAATCCAGTGGCATATCAGCCATGTCAGCTGCTAATGCCAAATCAATTTGCGCCGGAGTTTCAACCACTTCAAGTTTTGGTTGGTTTTCAATGGGATACCATGCAATGCCATACTCTTCACTGTTGGCGAGTATTTCAGCTAACGCAAGCAACTTAGGTACGTAAGCTCTTGTCTCGCGCGGCAGAGACAAATTCCAGAAGTCAGTTGGTTTGTTCAACCGTTCATTTTTTCGAATGGCGGCGGCAACACGACCCTCACCAGAATTGTAGGCTGCAAGGGCATGCATCCAGTTGCCGTCAAAGTAACGGTGCAACGCTTGTAAATAGTCTAAAGCTGCATGAGTTGCTGCGAAAACGTCACGGCGGCCGTCATACCACCAGTTGATATCCAAACCATATTGGCGCGCCGTGCCTGGAATAAACTGCCAAACACCGGAAGCACTGCCATGAGAATAGGCGAAAGGATCAAATGCACTCTCGACTATCGGTAATAAGGCCAGATCAACTGGCATCTCACGCTTCTCCAGCTCTTCAACAATCAGGTGAAGATAAGGTTCGGCTCGCTTGGCAACGCGGTCTAAGTATTCAGGATGACTTGCATACCAGTTGCGCTGACTTTGTACTCTGCGTACATCAGGCACCTCAAAACGCAGCTGTTGCCGAATTCGTACCCATAGGTCGTCCTGTTGCTGTGGAGTCAATTCTACAGGCTTAGTGGCTGCTATTTCTTCTTCAGCGGGTTGGCTAATGACTTCTTCAGGAATGGGCGTTAGCTTGAGCTTAGATGGCTGGTTGGTTTCTACCGGGTCATTGTTGCTAAACAGCATTGTGCTTTGGCAGCCACCTAATGCCAGGCTACTGGCTACCATACAGTATTTGAACCATGCGTTCTTTCGTTTGCTGTTTATCATGCGTAATTTACTTCCGATAATTATTAAAATCTTGAGGAGTTTAAAGAATCACGCGTTATCTTTCCACTGTCTAATTGTGTAAAAAACGTCCTCAGGGGTGTTTTTTACACTTCCGGCATGTTCACTGGCCGCCGCGATAACATTTTTTTGATCAAAACGAAGAAAGGGGTTAATGGCTAACTCCAGCTGTAACGTACTCGGTAGAGTAATTTGGTCCTGTTCACGTAGCATTTTGACCTTTTCGGCATAACTTTGCAGTACAGCGTTGTCTGGCTCAACTTTTAAAGCAAAGGACAGGTTTGCCTGGGTGTACTCATGCGCACAGAATACCCGGGTGTCACCCGGTAGCTTGCGTAGCTTTAAAAGAGAATGGGTAAATTGTTCTGGTGTCCCCTCAAACATTCGACCACATCCGCCAGAAAACAGCGTGTCTCCGCAGAATAGGAAGCCGGGGGTATAAAAACTGATGTGATCTAAAGTATGTCCCGGAGTGCTAAAAACCTGCCATGGAATGCCGCCAACCGTTACTGTGTCACCATCGCTGACTGTTTGAGTTAAGGTTTTTATTTCAGGGTTATTCGGGCCAATGACCGGACATGGAGTTTCCTGGACTAATTCAGCAATACCACCTGTGTGATCGTAGTGGTGGTGAGTGACCAAGATAGAATCAATACTTTTATGGTTTTGTTTCAGCCATTGTTGAACGGGTTTAGCTTCTCCAGGGTCTACAATAATAACAGTGTCATTATTATTGGTTTCAATTGCCCATATATAATTGTCATCAAAAGCTTCAATTGCATGAACTCGCATGTTAACCCCTATAACGCTAGGATGAGAAACCCAGCGAGTAAGTTGAAGATAAGTTCATAATACAGGAATTAGCCGTGTTAATTAAACCAGCATACTCGAAAATTGATTTAGCGGCTCCGGAAGATTGGCAACAAATGGCCTGTGGGCAGTACATGGTGGAGCAGACGGCTGAGCTTATCCGGTCTCACCAACGCAGGTTGAAGCCCGGAAAGACGGTGGCAATTAGTTCATTGGGGCCGGGGCTCAATGACTGCTTTAGAGGCAGTGCCGACTGGTTGACTTTAGGTGCCGCGGGAGACGTTGCGGTGCGCAGTGAGCTGACTGACATAGCATTAAAAGAAGACAGTGTAGATAACCTCATTGCTCCTTTTGTCCTTGAATTTTGCCAAAACCCACACAAGTTACTGAGAGAGGTTACTCGAGTGCTAGACGAAGACGGTGTACTGGTATTGACCGGCTTTAATCCATATAGCCCAGCAGTAGCAAGTGGATTCTTTATTCGTCATAAAAAGAGCTTTCCCTGGTGTGGGCGGTATTTTACGTTGATAAGAGTAAAAGATTGGCTGGAAGTTTTAGGGTTTGAAGTGCTTGAGTCTGAATTTTATGTTTCACACTTTTTACACCACAGCGAACATAGAGGAAGCGACTGGTCAACAAAACTGAGCGAAGCGATACCGGGAATGCGTGCCGCTTACTTTATTGTGGCCAGGAAACAAACTTTAATAAGTCGGTTGAAACCCTCAGTTCAGCGGACACAACTTGCTGTAAATGGAAGGCAAACGGCAGCGGCAATGACGACAAAACAGTTTTCAAAATCTAAACGCAATTAAGAGGTATTAAATTATGATTACAGCGCAAGAGTTATGTGGCAAAGCGAAGTCTAATGTAAAAGAAGTAACAACCGATGATTTGCAGAAAGCGATGGAGCAGGGCGCTCGTGTCATCGATGTGAGAGAACCGGCTGAATACGGTCAAGGTCATATTCGTGAAGCGGTGAATATGCCTCGAGGTGTGCTGGAAATGCAATTGAATCAACACCCTGATGTGGCCGGTTATGATAATGCACTGGAGCGCATCGCTGAGAAGCCTCTGTATCTTATTTGTCGCACCGGAGGGCGTTCAGCTCTGGCAGCGGAAAGTCTGCAACGCATGGGATTCGACGACGTTTATAGCGTAGATGGGGGGATGAGTGCCTGGCAGGAGAAAAAACTACCGGTAGTCGCTGGCGAGTAATTTACTCGCCCTCAAACCCTTTATCTTCTAGTAGTGGCTCGCGCGTTGCTGCGTTGCGGGCCAGTTCATCACAACGCTCATTTTGCTTATGCCCGGAGTGGCCTTTAATCCACTTCCATTCTACTTTATGGCGACTGACTTCCTGATCCAGTTGTTGCCACAAGTCTTTATTTTTTACCGCTTTACGCGCCGATGTACGCCAGCCATTTTGTTTCCAGCGTTGCATCCATTGTTCAATGCCGTGTTTTACATACTGACTATCCGTTGTAAGAATAACGTGGCAGGAACGTTTTAAAGCGCGCAAACCTTCAATGGTAGCAAGCATCTCCATTCGGTTGTTGGTCGTTAGCTTATATCCCTGACTTAGCTCTTTATGATGCTTCCCATATTCCAATACGGCACCATAACCGCCCGGACCGGGATTCCCCAGGCAGGAGCCGTCGGTATATAAATGAACAGTTTTTGAGTTCGACATGTTACTTGCTACTATATCTATTGTTTTCAGCGAGTATATCAGGATTTCAGCATGCGTCAGGTCGTATTAGATACAGAAACTACCGGTATTGACCCTGCCAAGGGCCATAGAATTATCGAAATCGGCTGTGTGGAGCTTATTAACCGCAAATTAACCGGTAATCATTTTCATGTTTATATTAATCCTGAACGGGTGGTTGAACAGGAAGCCATTGAGGTTCATGGAATAACGAACGACTTTCTGACTGACAAGCCAGTATTTGCTCAGGTTGTCCATGATTTCATCGAGTTTATTAAAGGTTCGCAGTTAGTGATTCACAACGCACCTTTCGATGTGGGCTTTATGGATGCTGAGTTCAGCCGTATAAGATCTAATGTCGGCTTAACTAATGACTACTGTACGGTACTGGATACTTTGCAGTTAGCGCGAGAAATGCGGCCAGGGCAAAAAAATAATCTGGATGCTTTGTGTCGTGCTTTTGGTGTTGATAATTCGTCTCGTGAATTACACGGCGCGTTGCTAGATGCTGAGATTCTGGCTGATGTTTATTTGATGATGACAGGCGGTCAGACAGATTTGAACCTGGCTAACCACGGAAAAAATCATCAGGATGGTTCGCAAAAAGTTGAGCACCAGCGAGTGACTAACCCCCCTGCATTAAAGGTTTTACGCGCAACGGCCGATGAAGAAGCATTACATGAAGCGCGTTTAGCGCGAGTTAAAGAAGAAGGTGGGCGTTGTCTGTGGCAAGACTCTTAGCTTTTTTACTGGTTCTGGCGACTGGCTCAGAAGCTTTCGCGATACAGAGTTTTAGTGATGTTAACTCTAAAGAGGAAGTTGAAAAGCAGGCGATGAGCCTGATAGAAGGTGACATTACCAACAAGTTGCCAATTAAAGGTCAACGTTTTCGTATCGATGAAAATATTGAAGAAATCACCTTGCTGTTTTTTCGCGAACCTGGCAGTAAGCCACTGGTTTTGATAAAACCGGACGGCAGCAAATGGTATGACTCACGCTACCCAGCAGATAAAGTTACATGGTATACCGATCCTAACTTTGACATTATTCGAATTAAAGAACCCCAGCCAGGCCCCTGGCAGGCAGCTGGTCGTATCGATGAAAATAATAAAGCATTGGTAATCTCTGACATTCGTTTTGAAGCTGAACCTTTGCCGAACCCTCTATTTCAGTATGAAGAGCTAAAAGTTGAGGGTAGACTCTATAATGGCGATGAAATGGTCGAAACTGCACGTTTTCGGCAGACTGTCATACTCGATGTACTGTTTGTAAGTACGAATAACCCGGATTTTGATAATTTTGGCGCTAATCCAGCCCGGGTAGCTCAGTTTGAAGATAATGGCCGGGGACACGATGAGCGAGCTGGAGACGGTGTTTTCACAGGCTTTTTCAACCTGAATGTTGAGCCTGGTGAGTGGATGGCTACTTATGAAATGACAACCCCGCTGTATCAGCGAGTATTTGAGTTCGGCCCGCTTGAAGTTGAACCTCTACCTGTTGAATTTGAAGTTATTCAGTCTGAATCTGTCGACGAAAATCACCGATTGAAGATTGAAGTAGATGACAACTGGATAGACCCTAACAGTTTGGTTATTAATGGTGAAACCGCTTTTCCTAACGGTGAAGTACGCAAATTCACTGTCAGCGAAACAGAAGGATTTCCGCACCATGTTGAGATTGCGAACCTGGCTTTTGGTAAGCACTTAGTCGATTTAGATATTTTTGCTACGACTGTCGACGGTAGGGAGTTTGAGGCCAGAATTGACGACTTCAGCTTTATTGCAAAAGAGCCGCCACCACCAGAGCCTACAGCAGTCGAACTTGCTGAGCAACAGCAAAGAGAGTTAGAGCGACAGCGAGAACAAGCTCGTCAGGAAAGAGAAATAAAAGAGAAGCAGGCAATGACGAACCTGATTATCATTGTTGTCGTGAATTTTGTTTTGATTGGTCTGGCTTTGTTTGCATTGTGGTGGTTTAAATTCAGACAAAAGAAAGTATCCACTAAAGTTGGTGATCCAGAAACTGTAAATGCAGAGAAAAGTGGTAAAAAATGACCTTTGTGGTTAAAAAAACGCAGATCTGAATATAAATCAGACAATCAGCAAAAATCTTAAAAAAAAGTGTTGACTCATTTGCCCCTCACTCGTAATATGCACGCCGCGTTGAGGGAGACTTCAACGTGTAGTACTAATGCGGAGTGGTAGTTCAGTTGGTTAGAATGCCGGCCTGTCACGCCGGAGGTCGCGGGTTCGAGTCCCGTCCACTCCGCCATTTAGTACGCCCCCAAGAATTTTGCGGAGTGGTAGTTCAGTTGGTTAGAATGCCGGCCTGTCACGCCGGAGGTCGCGGGTTCGAGTCCCGTCCACTCCGCCATTATTCTGTTTAATCTCCTTGCTATATAGCTCATACTTCCTGCTTTACCGATAAATTACGTATATATTTTCGTGATCACCGTTTGTTTTATATTTTTACCCTGCAGATCATGCTTTTTGCCGTTTAACTCTTGAGCCAAAGCCCTCGTAGGGCTAGAGTATTGTCACCAAAATCACAATGACATAACAAAGACAACGGGAGATACCCATGCGTAAAACTTTACTGGCTGTAGCTGTGGGCGCAGCAGTATCGTTGGGAGCTTGCAGTGATGCAAATAACTCATCAACTACTGAAAACCAAGCTGCATCTGCTGACAGCAGTCAACAAGCAACAGCATCAAACCCTTTCTTCGAGGCAAGCTCATTGCTTTACCAGGCTCCGAATTTTGATGCAATTGAGTTCAAACATTTTGAACCTGCATTTGAGCGTGGCATGGAAGAGCACATGGCTGAAATTGAGTCCATTGCAACAAATTCAGCAGATCCTACTTTCCAAAACACCATTGTTGAGATGGAAAAAGCGGGCGAGATTCTCAGCCGTGTAAGCTCAGTATTCTACAACCTTTCATCTTCTAACAGCAGCGATGAAATTCGTGAGTTACAAGGTAAGTTAGCGCCTAAGATGGCGTCACATCGTGACAATATCATGCTAAACGCAGACTTATTTGCACGGGTTAAGCAACTATTTGATAACCGTGAATCATTGGAACTGGACTCTGAATCTGAGCGTTTGCTGGAAGACACTTATAAAGGTTTTGTTCGAGCTGGTGCAGAGCTTAACGAAGAACAAAAGCAACAGATTCGTGAAATTAATAAAGAGCTGTCCAGTTTAACCACTGAGTTTCAAAAGAGCTTGATGGCGTTGACGAAAGAAAACGTCATTGTGGTTGATAGCAAAGAAGAACTGGCTGGTTTAAGTGACAGTAAAATTGCGTCACTGGCAGAGGCGGCTGAAAGTCGCGATATGGAAGGTAAATACGCTATCACCTTGACCAACACCACTCGTCAGTCGATTCTTACTGATCTTGAGAACCGCGAACTGCGTCAAAAAATCTGGGAAACCTCAGCGAACCGTGGTTCAGGCAATACCGCGACTGACACGCGCCCTATGGTTCAGCGTTTAACCAAGCTTCGTGCCGATAAAGCAAAACTATTAGGCTATGATAGCTGGGGTGACTACGTGCTGGCCGATAACATGGCAGGTACTCCAGAAGCTGCTCAATCGATGCTGCGTGACCTGGTTCCGGCTGTTGTCAGCAACGTAGAAAAAGAAGCTCAAGAAATCCAGGCTATGATTGACGCCGAAGGCGAAGACTTCGAATTGAAGCCTTGGGACTGGTTCTATTACGCTGAGAAAGTGCGTGAAGAAAAATACGCAATTGACGCTGATGAAGTAAAACAATACTTCGAGTTTAACCGCGTATTAGAAGATGGTGTTTTCTACGCAATGAACCAATTGTTTGGTATTACGTTTGAAGAGCGCAACGACATTCCTGTTTATCATGACGAAGTGGTTGTCTATGAAGTAAAAGACGTTGATGGTTCAAGTATTGGCTTGTTCTATGCAGACTACTTTACCCGTGACAGCAAACGTGGCGGTGCCTGGATGAGTTCATTCCGTACTCAGTCTGAGCTGATGAACCAGAAGCCGGTTATCCTGAACAACATGAACATCACTAAAGCTTCGGAAGGTGAACCAACCTTAATCAGCTTTGATGAAGTATCAACTATGTTCCACGAAATGGGACATGCTTTGCACGGTATGTTCTCCGATGTTAAATACCCTTCTCAGGCTGGTACTTCAGTACCTCGTGACTATGTTGAGTTTCCATCGACCTTCCAGGAAGACTGGACACTGAATGAGAAAGTTATCGCGAAGTATGCGAAACATTATGAAACCGGTGAGCAGATTCCTGACGAATTACTGAAAAAAGTGTTGGATGCACGTAACTTCAACCAGGGCTTTGATACTTTAGAGTATCTCTCAGCTGCTTTATTGGATCTTGAGTATCATACTATCGAGCCAGGAACTGAGATCGATGATGTTGCCAAGTTTGAGCAAGATGCACTGGAAAAGAATGGTGTAGCAGTTGAAGCTGTACCACCACGCTATCGTTCGACTTACTTTGCCCACGTATTTGCAGGTGGCTACTCAGCAGGCTACTACGCTTATATGTGGAGTGAAGTATTGGCCGCTGATGCGTTTAAGCATATGGGTAATAATGGCGGCTTAAGCCTTGAAAACGGCCAGGCTTTCCGTAAGGAAATTCTGTCAAAAGGCAGCAGTAAAGACCCTATGCAGCAGTACATCGACTGGCGTGGTCAGGAGCCGACTGTTGAAGCTCTGCTTGAACGTCGCGGATTGACAGACCCAAGTATCGACTAAGTCATACTGAAATAATTTCGACTGAACAGTCGTTATCTAAAGCCACTGGCGTTATCATCGTCAGTGGCTTTTTTATTATCTGCAGATAGGCGAGGCACAGATGCAAGAACGGATTGTCATTGTTGGTGGTGGTGCAGGCGGACTGGAATTAGCGACCATGCTGGGAAGAAAGCTGGGTCGTAAGAAGAAAGCAAAAATTACGTTAATTGATCGTAATAGCACTCACTTATGGAAACCGCTATTACATGAGGTTGCTTCAGGCGCGTTAGATTCGCGCTTGGCTGAACTGGATTATCGGGGGCAGAGCGCTCGCGAAGGCTTTCAGTTTCTGGTTGGCACTTTAGAGGCAGTGGATAAAGATGAAAAGTCGATTCAATTAGCGGCGATAAAAGATGAACAGGGTCATGAAGTGTTAGCGCCGCGAAGCATTCACTACGATAGATTAATTCTTGCAATAGGCAGTGTTACCGCAGACTTTGGAACCTCCGGAGTTGGTGAGCACTGTTATTTCCTGGATTCATTGCGCCAGGCAGATGAGTTTCACGAACACCTGTTAAATGAATTCTTACGGGTAAATCAGTCAATTGAAGATGGCAAGGAAACGAAGTTGTCGCTGTCTATCGTTGGCGGCGGTGCTACTGGAGTCGAATTGGCGGCTGAGTTAATTCACTCTGTTTCGCTACTATCGATTTATGGTTTGTCTTATCTGGACCAAAAGCATTTTGAAGTGCGTCTAATAGAAGCCGGTAAAAGATTATTGCCTGCTTTGCCTGAGCGCTTGTCGAAATCAGTGGAGAAAAAGCTAAAGTCGCTTGGCGTCGAAGTTATTCTGGATAACCCGGTGACAGAGGTTAAAGAAAATACTCTGGTTCTGTCGGAAGGCGATCCGATTCAGGCAAATCTAATGGTTTGGGCGGCAGGAGTCCGGGCGCCGGATGTGGTTAAGGAATGGGGCCTGGAGGTTCGAAAGAATAACCAGATTGAAGTTAACCAGTACCTTCAGTCGGTATCTGATAAAAGTATTTACGCTATTGGCGACTGCGCGGGCTGCAAAATTGACGATGAACGCTGGGTGCCACCCAGAGCACAGTCAGCGCATCAAATGGCTGAGTGTTTGTATGAAAATATTGTTCGTGAATACAAAGGCAAGTCAGCGAAACCGTTTAAGTATAAAGATCGCGGCTCGTTAGTTTCTTTAAGTCGCTTTTCTGCTGTTGGCAACTTGATGCAAAGTAAAAGTTTATCAATGTCGCTTGAAGGCACTCTGGCGCGTTGGGCTTACGCCAGTTTATACCGGATGCACCAAAGAGCCTTACATGGCTGGTGGAAAATGTTGTTGTTATTGATGGTGGATAAACTTAACCATGTGGTAAAACCGCGCTTGAAGTTACACTGACGATATACTTCGAAGGCCGCTTAAGGCACAATAAAGACCATAAAATGATAACGAAAAAAGCCAGACCGTATTCGTAAAATGACTGCACCAAATTTTGTTCACCTAAGAATTCATAGTGACTTTTCCATGATAGATGGCCTGGCGAAAGTTGGGCCCATATGTGAAGCGGTTGCTGATGCCGGTATGCCGGCGTTGGCCATTACTGACCAAATGAACTTTTGTGGGTTAGTTCGCTACTATGGCGCAGCGCATAAGTTAGGGTTAAAACCTTTAATTGGCTGCGACTTTTGGGTTCAGGCAGACTACCCTGACTCCGAGCTTTTCCGGTTAACAGCCCTGGCGATGGACAATGAAGGCTACCAGCAAATTACACAGCTGATATCAAAGGCTTATTTAAGAGGTAATATTAAAGGTAAGCCAGTTATCGACAAGGACTGGCTTAAAGAGCATAACGAGGGGATTATCCTTCTGTCGGGCAGTCGACAAGGGGATGTCGGACAGGCTCTGATTAAAGGGCATGACAGCCAACTTGATATTGCTCTGGATTTTTATCAGCAGTACTTCCCTAATCGCTATTATCTTGAGTTGGTGCGTACAGGGCGCCCTCAGGAAGAAGATTACCTGCATAAAGCGGTTGCCTTAGCTGGTCAAACGGAACTCCCTGTCGTTGCAACTAACGAAGTTGTTTTTCTCAAAGAAGAAGACTTCGATCCGCACGAGATTCGAGTGGCGATTCATGACGGCTACCAGCTAGAAGACAAGCGTCGTCCCAAGAAATATTCTCCGCAGCAATACCTTCGCTCCAGCGAAGAAATGATAGAGCTGTTTTCTGATATTCCTGAAGCAATAGAAAACACGGTTGAGATAGCCAAACGCTGTAACGTTACTGTGCGTTTGGGTGAGTATTTTCTTCCCAAGTTTCCAACTGGCGACCTGACTACCGAAGAGTTTCTCATCAAAGCTTCAGAAGAAGGCCTGGAAGAGCGTTTAGAGTTTTTGTTTCCAGACCCGGTGGAACGGCAACAAAAGCGTCCTGAATATGATGAGCGGCTCAAACGCGAGCTGGGCGTTATTAACGATATGGGCTTTCCCGGCTATTTCCTTATCGTTATGGAGTTTATTCAGTGGAGTAAAGACAACGGTATCCCCGTAGGCCCCGGGAGGGGGTCGGGCGCAGGGTCCTTAGTGGCTTATGCGCTTAAAATCACCGATCTTGATCCGCTTGAGTTTGACCTGCTTTTTGAACGATTTTTGAACCCCGAGCGGGTTTCCATGCCGGATTTCGATGTCGATTTTTGTATGGATCGCCGCGACGAGGTTATTGACCACGTAGCTGATCTTTACGGGCGTGAAGCGGTTTCGCAGATTATTACCTTTGGCACCATGGCGGCTAAAGCGGCTATCCGTGACGTTGGCCGGGTGCTCGGCCACCCATACGGTTTTGTCGACAGAATTTCAAAGCTGGTACCGGGTGACCCGGGTATGACCCTGGCTAAAGCTTTTGAGGTAGAGCCTCAGCTTGGCGCTGCGTACGAGCAAGACGAAGAAGTTAAGGCCATTATTGATATGGCCCGTATTCTGGAAGGTGTGACCCGTAACGCCGGTAAACATGCTGGCGGTGTGGTTATTTCTCCAACCAAAATAACCGACTTTTCGCCACTGTATTGCGACGACGAAGGCAACAACCCGGTTACGCAATTTGATAAAGACGATGTTGAATCAGCGGGCCTGGTTAAATTTGACTTCTTAGGCCTAAGAACGCTGACCATTATCCAATGGGCTGTCGACATGGTAAACCGTCGCCACGCTAAAAGCGGCAAAGACCCCATAGATATTACAGCAATTGATTTAACCGATCCGGCCTGTTTTAAATTATTGAAGAAGGCTGAAACAACGGCGGTCTTCCAGTTAGAGTCTCGCGGCATGAAAGAGCTGATTAAAAAGCTTCTGCCGGACTCTTTTGAAGACATCATCGCTTTGGTTGCGCTGTTCCGTCCGGGGCCATTGCAATCGGGAATGGTTGATAACTTTATCGACCGCAAACACGGCCGTGAAGAGATCTCTTACCCGGATGTTAAGTATCAGCACGATAGCTTGCAACCGATACTGGAGCCTACTTACGGGGTTATTCTGTATCAAGAGCAGGTCATGCAGATAGCGCAGGTTCTGGCAGGCTACACGCTCGGTGGTGCAGATTTACTACGTCGTGCAATGGGTAAGAAAAAACCCGAGGAAATGGCCAAACAGCGCGAGATTTTCCGTGAAGGGGCAGCTAAAAATAATATCGACCCTGAACTGGCCATGAAAATCTTCGATTTGGTTGAGAAATTTGCCGGTTATGGCTTTAACAAGTCGCACTCTGCAGCCTATGCATTGGTTTCTTACCAAACTTTATGGATGAAGACCCATTACCCTGCAGAGTTTATGGCAGCGGTGATGTCAGCTGATATGGACAATACCGATAAAATTGTCACTTTGGCTGATGAATGCGAACGCATGGGGCTTGATTTATTACCACCAGATGTGAATAAAGGTGAGTACAAGTTTATTGTTGATGAGCAACAAAGAGTTGTGTACGGCATTGGTGCCATTAAAGGTGTCGGTGAAGGACCAATTGAATCGATCATTAAAGCGAGACAAGAGGGCGGCCCGTTTCGGGATTTATTTGATTTTTGTTGTCGGGTTGACCTGAAGCGGATGAATAAGCGCATTCTCGAGCGCTTAATTCGGGCTGGTGCAATGGACAACCTTGGACCGCACCGTGCGGCGTTGATGGCAACTCTGGAAAAAGCTATTCGCCAGGCAGAACAGCATCTTAATGCTGAGAAAATTGGTCAGTCAGACATGTTTGGAGTTCTGACGACAGAACCCGAAGCGGTTGAACAGGAGTTTGTCAGCGTACGCAAATGGTCAGAAGCGGTATGGTTAGAGGGTGAGCGTGATACTCTGGGGCTATATTTAACCGGACACCCTATCAATCGCTTTCGTAAGGAGCTCAAGCACTACATTAATAGTACGTTGTCGAATGTTACTCCTACGCGTAAAGATGAAAGTATCGCAATTGCGGGGCTTGTCATCGATATTCGCGTATTGACCAATAAACGTGGTCAGCGTTTTGCTATAGTTACTTTAGATGATAAAACAGCGCGCATGGATGTGCGTTTATTCAGCAATGAGTACGAAAGTTATCAGGAACTGCTAGAAAAAGACCGAATTTTGTGGATAAAAGGTGAGGTCAGATTTGATAACTTCAGTAATAGCAATACAATGACTGCCAGAGAAGTGATGGCAATTGAGCAGGCTCGGGAAACGTATCTCAGACACATAGCAATTACAGTCACCGATGAGCAGCTCACTAATGGCCTTGCCAGTAAACTGGAAAAGCTATTAAAACCCTTTGCTGAAGGGACTTGCCCGATAAAAATGCGGTATCAGTCGGAACGTGTTGAAGCCATTTTAAATGTTGGCGCACAATGGTATGTGAACCCGTCTGATGAACTACTATACGAATTACAGAACTTGTTGGGAACTCAGCAAGTTTCACTCGAATTTTAAAGGAAATGACAGCGAATGAGCCTTAATTTTCTGGATTTTGAACAGCCGATTGCAGAACTCGAAGCGCAGATTGAAGAACTGAAATCTGTTGGTGACCGCGGGCAACTGGATCTTAACTTGGAAGAAGAGGTCCAGCGGCTGACCACGAAAAGTCAGGAACTGACAGAGAAAATCTTCTCTGATCTCGGTGCGTGGCAGGTAGCACAATTGGCGCGTCATCCACTACGTCCATACACGCTTGACTACATCCGTATGATCTTCACCGAATTTGATGAAATGGCGGGTGATCGCTCTTTTGCTAATGACGAAGCAATTGTCGGCGGTATTGCTCGTTTGGATGGCAAACCGGTGATGGTTATTGGCCAGCAGAAAGGGCGTGAAACGAAAGAGAAAATCCGCCGTAATTTTGGTATGCCGAAACCGGAAGGCTATCGGAAAGCACTGCGTCTTATGGAGACGGCTGAACGTTTCAATATGCCGGTAGTAACCTTTATTGATACGCCCGGGGCGTATCCTGGAATTGGTGCTGAAGAGCGCGGGCAAAGTGAAGCAATTGCTCGTAACTTAAAAGTTATGGCTCGTTTAACCGTTCCAATTGTTTGTACTGTTATAGGCGAAGGAGGCTCCGGAGGAGCGCTGGCTATTGGTGTTGGCGACCGGGTTAATATGCTGCAGTACAGTACCTACTCGGTTATTTCTCCTGAAGGTTGCGCCTCAATTTTATGGAAAAGTGCCAGTAAAGCACCTTTAGCAGCAGAAGCTATGGGTGTAACGGCACAACGCAGTAAAGAGCTGGGTTTAATCGATGCGGTTATTCCTGAGCCTCTGGGTGGTGCACACCGCCACCAGGAAGAAATGGCAACGCGATTGAAGCATCAATTGATGTCTGACTTAGAAAGCCTAAAAGACCTAAGCCACGAAGAGTTGCTGGATCAGCGTTATCGTAAACTGATGTCTTTCGGTTACTGCTAATTTCCAATGACGGTTGACGGTCTATACGACCTATTTTGTGACTCTTTAGAACCTCTCGCATTAAAGCCGGGGCAGCAATTGGTTGCTGCTCTTGGTGGTGGGGCTGACTCGCAAACCGTTCTTGATTTGCTGATGCGTTATCGCCAGCAACATCCTCAGTATGACTATCTGGCGATTCATTTAGATCACAGTTTCCATCCAAGCTCTGCTGACTGGTCCTCGACTATAGAGGAAGCGGTACAAGCTTACGGTATTCCAACCATTTTTGAGCCACTCGATGTTCCTGTTGCAAACAGGCAAAGCAAAGAAGCCGCAGGTCGTGAAAGGCGCTACCAACGAATGGCTGAGCTGACCCAGAATGATGCTGTGCTGCTGCTTGGTCAGCATCGTAACGATCAAATTGAGACCTTTTTTCTGCAGTTAAAGCGTGGCAGTGGTCCTAAGGGCTTATCTTCCATGGCTCGCATTCAGGCGTGGACAGGAAACCGTCGATTATGTCGGCCTCTACTGAGTGTCAGTAAGGAACAAATTTTAGATTACGCGAAGCAACATAATTTGACCTGGATAGAAGACGATACCAATTACGATACAAGCATTGAGCGAAATTTTCTCCGGCATGATGTAATTCCTATATTGGAGCAGCGTTGGCCTCAGTTTGGTCAAAGTGTTTTGCGCGCTGCAAAGCTTTGTGCTGAGCAACAACAGGTGATGGATGAATTGTTGTTAGAGAAGTTACATAACCAACAGAGCCATACCCATCACTTTCCTATCTCATTACTAAACCAGTGTTCAGAAGCAATGCAACGTGCTTTGCTACGTACTTGGCTGCAAGAGCTGAAAAAGCCGTTACCAAGTTACGAGCAGCTAGAACAAATTCGTCACCAGGCACTTCTAGCAGGCGATGACAGTCAGCTACAAGTAAAGTGTGACGGTTACGTTGTAAGGTATTTTCAGCATGCACTCTGGTGTGACGTTAAGGTAGCCGAATTACCCGGTGAGTTTTTAGTGACTGAAACGAACGTAGACTTGGGGGAGTGGGGTAAGCTAACGATCCCGGCCGAGCTTTTCGATGGTAGTAGTCAGCTAAAGCTGACCTTTTCATTGCCCGCGGAAAAGCTAGCAAAGCCAGGACGTCAGGGACGGAAAAAACTTAAAGACTGGCTAAAGCAGGCAGGTGTCCCACCCTGGTTAAGACAAAGACGGCCCGTACTCGAATTAAATGAAAAGTACCTTTGGGTTGCCGGTATGGGTTGGTTCAGTTTCCAGACTGAAGAAAGCATAAGCTTGCCGGAACCGGTCTGGTTTAACTCAGATGTTGATCTTTTCCGGCTACTTTAGCGGCGTAAAGACGTCTGTCTGCTTCATCAATAATGTCTTGTGCACTATGAAAGCTTTCCATAGCCAGACTGCCGGCACTAACACCAATGTTAAAAGTGGCAAGTTGAATGTCGTTATTAAGCGCATTACGTATACGTAGGAATACTTCCTCTGCTTGCTCGGGTTGAGTGTTTTCGAGTATGAGTACGAATTCGTCACCACCATAACGAAACACTCGGTCGGTATCGCGTAACTGCTGTTGTAATAAATGGCCAAACTGCTTAAGTACTTCGTCACCTTGTTGGTGACCGTGACGATCATTAACAGCTTTGAAGCCGTCCATGTCCAATAGCATGACAATATGAGACTGGCTATTGTCACGTTTTAGACGAGCACTGAGGTGTTCTAATGTCTCGTCTAAAAGAGCTCTGTTGCCTAAGCCGGTTAAATGGTCGCGCACCGCAACTTTCCGTAAACGAGAAAAGTGTATTGCATTTCTCAGCGGGAAAGTCAGGTGTTTGTGCATTTGCTCAAGCCGTATTTTATTAACGTAGGAAGGGGCACGTTTAAACTGATAAACCATTTGTCCTAAGTATTCGTTATCAGCGTAAAGCATGACCGAGTACTCACTGTTGTGGTTTTGGTAGTCGCCAACCAGGTTAATAATTTGGTCGTCTGAAATGAATTGTAATGCGCTAACAGGCAGTCGTTGCAGCATATATTCGGTATAAATGGACAGCACTTGATTTAAGTCGAGAGACGTTTGCAGACGCTCGCTGAGCGGAGCCGACTTCGACTTTAGTTCTGTTGATGATGTTAATTGACTGATAATCGCCTGAGTTTTGTTCTCAGTTGTTTTACTCTCAGCTTTTGCGACAGCTCTGTTTAACATGACAAACCTTTGTGCCTGAATTTAATAATTAAAATTAACCTTGCAAAATTTGCGCCAAAATAAAAAATCTTATAATTTACAAAACTTTATAAGAGCTAGTTTTTCTGAAACAAAAGAGTGTTACTATTTTGACACTACAAAAACAAAACGATTCGGGAGCTTCTGAATGAACGGTACTTTTTCCAGCCTTCTGCTTTTACTAGCCGTTGCCGTGATTCTGGTCTGGTTGTTCCGGAGAATTAAGTTACCAGCAATTTTGGCTTACTTAGTTGCAGGTATTATTGCCGGGCCGGATGTCATGGGCTGGATAGCCGATCCCGATGATTATCATCTGGTTGCTGAGCTGGGAATTGTGTTGCTGTTGTTCTCGCTTGGACTCGAGTTCTCGTTGCCTAAAATGATTGCTATGCGACGCTGGGTATTCGGGCTAGGAGCCGCACAGGTTCTTGGTTCATTGTTGATATTCTTGCTCATCGGGTTTATTTGGTTGGATGAATGGGCTGCTTCGTTAGCAATAGCAGGTGCGCTGGCTCTGTCATCTACGGCGGTTGTTATTAAGCAGTTGAAAGAAAGTGCGCAAACCTCCACTCGGCGAGGGCAGATGAGTGTCGCTATTCTGCTTTTTCAAGATATAGCCGTTGTTCCTCTGCTTATTATCATTCCATTATTAGCATCCGACGACGGTAATATTGGATCCACTTTATTGTTTGCTTTAGCTAAAGGTGCAGCGGTTATTGCTGTACTTATGACCATTGGGAAATGGGTATTACCTTACTTATTTAAGGAAATAGCTAAGCAGAGAACCGATGAGCTTTTTGTTCTTGCTACGTTACTGGTAGCTCTGGTTGCCGGTGGTATGACGCACATCTTCGGGCTTTCTATGGCGCTGGGGGCTTTCCTTGCAGGTATGATGCTGGGTGAAAGCCAGTATAAGCATCAGTTAGAGGCCGATATTCGTCCGTTTCGTGACATTTTGATGGGGCTCTTTTTTACCACTATTGGTATGCAGCTTCAGCTTTATGGTTTTGTTCAAAACTTTCACTGGATACTTCTGGCGTTGGTTATTATGGCGGTGATTAAAATTGCCCTGATAAGCTCGGTTGCGCGTTTTATGGGTGAACGAGACGAAGATGCCTGGGGCAGTGGTATTTCTCTGTTCCAAATGGGTGAGTTCGGCTTTGTTATTGTGGCGCTAGCCAGTAGTCATGGCTTATTGAGTAAAGAAATTGTTACCAGCATGATAGGTATTGGCGTGCTGAGTATGGCGATGACACCCATAATCATTCATCGCCTTAAACCCTTGGTCAACTTAGTGGTTCGTCACCCTGATCCACTAGTAGATATTGAGAAGCAACGCACAACCAGTGGCGAGGGGCTTGAAAATCAAGTACTCATTTGTGGTTTTGGTCGGGTTGGACAAACCATGAGCCGTTTTCTGGATGCTGAAGGAATTACGCATATTGCCGTCGATAATGACCCGATGCGGGTACAGGAGGCGGTCGCCGGTGGTGCCCGGGTTTATTTCGGAGACAGTGCCCGTAAAGATATTTTACGAGCCGTAGGGGCCGAAACTGTGGATCTGATTATTATTAGCTTTGCCGATGATCTACGCGCCCTTGATGTATTAAAAGAACTGCGTCAATTGAACCCTAATGCTTACATTATTGTGCGCAGTAAAGATGACATGAGACTGACTCAGCTGCAGGAAGCCGGCGCTTCTCAGGTGGTACCGGATACACTGGAAGCGAGCCTAATGCTTATTTCTCATGTGTTGAACCGTAGCGGAATTCCTATACGTCGCATTCTTGCCCGGCTGGATAAAGAACGCCGTAACCATTATGGAGAGATGCATGGTTTCTTCCAGGGCTCAGAAACCGATATGGATCCTGAGCTCTCGGATAAACTGGAGTTTCTGAAAGCTTTAACTCTGCCGGAAGGTGCCTGGGTTATCGGTAAACGTATTGATGAGCTCGACTGGAACAAGCATCAGGTTCAGTTGAAAGCTTTGCGGCGTGATGACGAGGAGTTTCCTGAGCCCGATAGTGATACTGAACTGCAATCACAGGATGTGGTCTTGCTAATGGGGAAACCGCGTTATGTAGAGGCTGCTGAACGTTGGTTACTGGAGGGTTGAAACAGTCAGTTACAACTTTCCGGCGTATTCACACAACTGGCAACAGTTAACGCCTAACATTTTACAATATTAACAGCGATAATAAGGCTGTGAATTAATCAATTAAGAGTAGAACAATAAAATGAAATTTCCAAAGCGCGCCTTTATTCCACCTTTAATTATTGTGGGTGCTATTGTTTTATCCGTCTTGGCCAGTATGACAGCTGAGCCACCAAAGCAACGCGATCAGGCAAAGCCTGCAGCAATGGTTGAAGTTCTTGAAGTCAGTCCTCGTGACATGACTTTCATTGTTGACTCTCAGGGAACGGTAAAGCCAAAACATTCCACTATGCTGGTAGCAGAAGTCACTGGTCAAATTGTCGATGTGGCTGACAACTATAATGCCGGTGGTTTTTTCAAGAAAGGGGACATGCTTATTCAGGTGGATCCTTCTGATTACGAAGTCGCTGTTCAACAAGCTCGGGCAGCACTGCTGCAAGCTCAGTCAGAACTGGAGCAGGAGAAAGCACGAGCAAGAGTTGCAGAAGAAGAATGGGCAGCATTTGAAGACGGAAAAGCTCCTGAACTGGGTCTACGTAAGCCGCAACTGGCCAGTGCTATCGCAGCGGTTGAATCTGCAGAGGCGAACCTTGCAAAGGCAGAGCGTGATTTAGAGCGTACAACCATTAAGGCACCATTTGACAGTGTATTAAGAAGTAAAGAAGCAAATTTAGGGCAGTTTGTTTCAACTGGCAGCCAAATAGCCTTGGTGTTTGACACTCGTAGTGCAGAAGTTCGCTTACCTCTTAGCGACCTCGATATGACGTACATTCTGGACCCGGCAATTGCCGAAGAAAAACCTCGCGTGCAGTTAGAATCAATGGTTTCAGGTCAGTCAGCGACCTGGCAGGGAAGATTGGTCCGCACCGAAGGCGTTCTGGATGAAAACAGCCGTGTCATTTATGGCGTTGTTGAAGTTCCTGATCCCTATAATTTAAGCGGTGAAACCCATGAAGTGCCATTGCGTTATGGGCGTTTTGTTCAGGCAAAAGTTGAAGGTGAGTCTGCACAGGGGCTTATGGAAGTTCCTACCTATGCGTTGAATCCGGATAGCTCAGTGTGGATTGTTCCTGAGAGTCGCGAACTGGAAAAACGTGATGTAGAGGTGGTGCGCACGCAAGGAAACACAAGCCTCATCCGCGCGGGTCTGGAAAGCGGCGATAAGGTTGTACTCACTCAGCTAAAAAATGCCTTACCGGGCATGAAAGTTCGTTTGCCGGGAGACCCTCTACCAGAGCAAATGGAAACAGCAGCCAAGTCAGATGACGGTGACGAAGAAGACACTGACTCTGAAAATGTAGGCGGGTAAGTATCATGACGACAGAAAAACAGACAGGCCTGATTGCGTGGTTTGCACGTAATACCGTGGCCGCCAATCTATTAATGATCATCATTCTGGTTGCAGGCGCGTTATCGGTATTTAGTGTGCGCAAGCAGATGTTTCCAGAAGTTGAATTAAATATTATCAGTATTCAGGTGCCATTTCCCGGCGCCGCACCTCAGGAAGTGGAACAGGGTGTGATTATGCTGATAGAAGACGCTATTGAAGATGTCGACGGTATTGAGGAAATGACATCGCAGTCCAGAGAGGGCGGAGGTAGCGTCACATTAGAAGTGGAGCCTGATTATGATGTACAGGTTGTCATGGATGAAGTCAAAATGCTGGTGGACGCTATTCCTAATTTCCCTCAGCAAATTGAAAAGCCGAATATTTACCGGGTTAGGCCCCAGCGACAAGTTATTTGGATGTCGGTCTACGGGGACCTCGACGAGCGCGGCCGAAAAGAGTTAGCGAAAGAAGTTCGTGATGACCTAAAAACCGTTGGTGGTATTACAAAGGTCGACGTAGTTGGCGATCGCGACTATGAAATTTCAATTGAAATCTCTCAACAAGATCTTGAGCGTTATGGACTGACTTTCTCGCAAATAGTGGAAGCGGTGCGTGGCACATCAATTGATGTGGCAGGCGGCTCAATTAAAACACCTAACGGTGACATTCTGTTGCGAGCCAATAACCAGGCTTATGTTGGCGGAGAGTTTGAAAAAATCGTTCTGTTAAGCCGTGCCGACGGAACGCGCTTAACTCTGGATGACATTGCCAAAGTAAAAGATGGTTTTGTGGAAGAGGAGTCTTATACCCGCTTTGACGGTAAACCGGCAACTTTTGTCCGGGTACAGTCTGTTGGTGATCAGAATGACCTCAAAATTGCTGAGTATGTTCGCGGTTACGTTGAACGCAAAAACAAAGAGTTACCGGATGCGGTTCAACTGGCGCAATGGGGCGATTCTTCCTATTACCTTCAGGGTCGCTTAGATCTTATGCTCAACAATATGTGGATGGGTGGTTTACTGGTCTTCCTCATGTTGTCGCTTTTCCTGCAGTTGCGTTTGGCGTTCTGGGTCATGATAGGTATTCCTGTCTGTTTCCTGGGAACCATTGCATTAATGCCGCTCCCCATGTTTGACGTTTCTATTAATATGATATCGCTGTTTGGCTTCATATTAGTGTTAGGGATAGTGGTGGACGATGCCATAGTCATAGGGGAGAGTGCTTACACCGAAATAGAAGAAAACGGCAAGACAGTTGATAACGTTATTGCGGGGGCTAAGCGAGTTGCTATGCCGGCAACCTTTGGTGTGTTAACTACCATGGTTGCGTTCGTCCCGATGTTAACTGTTGAAGGGGGGATGGGCGCAATCTGGGAGTCTATTGCCTGGGTCGTTATTCTATGTCTGGCGTTTTCACTGGTTGAGTCAAAGCTGATTCTGCCTGCGCACATCAGCAAAATGAAATATTCCAAGCAGGAAGGTGAAAAAGCTAACGCTTTTCAGCGTTTCCGTAACAAATTTGCCGGTGCGATTAAGTCGTTCGTTGAAAATTATTACCGACCGTTTCTTAAAAAGTGCCTGCATTATCGCTATACAACATTAGCTAGCTTTCTTGGTCTGCTGATTTTAATGATAGGCCTTATGAGTGGCGGCATTGTGCGCTGGGTTTTCTTCCCGGATATTCCGAGTGACTTTGTCCAGGCCAATGTAGAAATGCAGCCTGGCACGTCAGAAACGCGAACTATTGAAGTTTTGAATACTGTGGAGCAGTCTCTGACCGCAGTTGATAATCGCATTAAGGAAACAGAAGGCGAGGGTGCTGTCAGACATACCAATATCTGGATGAATGGCACTACGGCAGGTACGGTTTTTGTTGAGCTGAAAAAAGGTGAAGATCGCCAGATAGATGGCTTTGAAATCGTAAACCAATGGCGTGAAGAAGTACCAGAATTGGCTGGCGTGCGCGCCCTTAACTTCCAGGGAAGTATTGGCGGCGGCAGTGGCTTCGATATTGAGTTCCAGTTAGTAGGCGAAGATCTGGACGAACTAAAAGCCGCAGCGGATGAACTGAAACTTGAGCTTGCTGACTATGACGGTGTATTCGATATAGAAGATACTTTTGGGGACGGTAAAGAAGAGATTCTGTTACAGACTAAGCCGCTAGCTACGGCTATGGGAATTAACCTGGCTGAGTTGGCCACACAGGTTCGCTACGCGTTTTATGGTGCTGAAGCACAGCGTATTCAGCGGGGTGACGAAGAAATAAAAGTCATGGTTCGCTACCCTCGAGATCAACGCGAATCTGTTGGTAACTTGCAGGATATGAAACTGCGCGCTCCGGACGGGTCTGAAATTCCATTTACCGAACTGGCCGATATTGAGTTTGCTGAAGGTTACAGCACCATTACTCGTATAGACCGTCAACGTTCTGTGAATGTTCGTGCCCGTGCGAATAAAGATAAAGTTGAGCCTTTCCGCATTGTGGAAGAAGTTCGCAAAGAGAAAATCCAACCTATTCTGGATAAGTATCCAAGTGTCAGTTTTGAATTACAGGGCGCTACTCAAGACGAGGCGGAAGCAACTGGTTCGTTGGCAATTGGTGGTTTGTTGGCGATGTTTGCTGTCTATGCGCTAATGGCTATTCCATTGAAATCTTACAGTCAGCCGTTGATCATTATGTCGGTGATACCTTTCGGTGTTATCGGTGCGGTTATCGGCCACTGGGTAATAGGTATGCCGGTTAGCATTTTGAGTCTGTTCGGTATCATTGCGTTGGCTGGGGTTGTGGTAAACGATAGTTTGGTTATGGTCGACTATGTGAACCGTGCACGTGAAGTGGGAACAGACTTACGCAAGGCTGTTCTGGATGCTGGTTGCCGCCGCTTCCGGGCCATTACCTTAACTTCGTTGACCACCTTCTTTGGTTTGCTACCGATTGTACTGGAGAAGAGTCTGCAGGCGAAAATAGTGATTCCAATGGCGATATCATTGGCATTCGGTATTATCTTTGCCACCGTTATCACCTTATTGTTGATACCTTGTCTGTATCTCATTCTGGCCGATAGTAAACGGGGTATGCGTACTATGCTGTCCTGGTACGGGTTGGCAAAACCGCCGGAACCCAAAGATATGAGTACAAAAGAGGCACTAGAAAACTACTAAGTGCTTGAGAAGAGAAAATAAAGCCGGAGCTAAGTCTCCGGCTTTATCGTATGGGCGGTCATAAACTGGTAAACTAATGCCATTAAACTATTTAATAAATGGATCATTTCATAGGAAACGCTGACATGTTGCTGTCACTTCTTGATCTTAGCGCTTTGCTGTTCTTCTTTTTTTGCTGGATAGGTTATTCATTGTTTGCGCGCAAGCGTGCCAGAACAACTCACTGCCTATCGAGTATCTTGTGCTCATTACGAATTGATTGGTTTAGTGCCGTGATGCACAAAGACAACCAAGTTGCTGATGCGTCTCTAATTGGCAATGTGGAACGTACAGTGACTTTCTTTGCGTCTTCCACCATTTTGGTGCTGGCTGGTGTCATTACTGTATTAGCTCATGCCGATGAAGTCGTTTTGGTCTTAAATGAAATTCCAATGAGTCCGGATACTGTTCCTATTTTAGTGCAGTTTAAGCTGTCGGTTCTGGCGCTCATTTTTATCTATGCCTTTTTTAAGTTTACCTGGTCAATTCGTCAGTTTGGCTTTGTGTCAGTGCTGTTAGGAGCTTCAGTCGAGTATCATCAGGAGAATAAACCTGAGGAGGTGCGTAAGCGTTTTGCCATGCATGCAGCCAAAGTGCTGGATCAATCCGGTCACGAGTACAATAAAGGCTTACGTACCTACTACTTTGCTTTGGCATATTTGTCCTGGTTTCTACACCCCGTGATGCTGATCATTTCAAGCACCATTGTTGTTGCAGTGCTGTATCGTCGTGAATATCGTTCACGGGTATTACGCGAGCTACTGGCGACAAAAGGCTATGTACCGGGAAAAAAATAATAGGAGAACGTTGTGAATAAGGTCTTTTCTGATTTTCTTGCCTGGACTTGCGAGCACGAGTGGGGCTGCGATGAAAGTCATGATTTAACGCTTGCTGATGGCACGAAATTGTCGGTTTGGGACAGTGGCGTACTAGAAGTTACTCCAGAAAACCCTGGCCGAAAGGACATTATTTTATCTTGTGCAGTGCATGGTAACGAAACGGCTCCTATCGAAATTTGCCGTGACATTATTAACGATATTATTAATGAAAAGCAGACAGTGACACATCGCACGCTGTTTCTAATTGCAAACCCGGCTTCAATTAATAAAGGCGAACGCTTTGTTGAAGAGAATATGAACCGATTATTCAGCGGTGCGCATAGTCAAGGCGATACCCAGAACAAAGAACGCGAGCGGGCGGCCAAAATTGAGAGTTACGTAGAGCGGTTCTATCAGTCAGCTCCAGATGGCTCCCGAGAGCGACTGCACTATGATTTACATACAGCAATTCGGGACTCAAAACGCGAGAAGTTTGCCGTGTATCCGTTTACACACGGAGCACCTTATAGTCGGCAGCAGCTTCAGTTTCTACTGGCGTGTGGCGTCGACACTGTTTTATTAAACCAGGCGCCGACAACCACCTTTTCTTACTTCAGTGTCAGGCAGTTTAATGCGCAGGCTTTTACGGTTGAATTAGGAAAGGTTCGTCCGTTTGGTGAAAATGACCGTACTCAGTTTGCCGCCGCCGAAAATTCCCTGCGTAAATTGGTTTCTGAAAAGGAGCTGGAATTTGGTTCATTTGAACCAGAACAACACTATGTGTTCAAAGAGGCACAAACCATTAACCGCACTCAGCAGGACTTTGAGTTAAACTTTGCTGATAATGTTGCTAACTTTACCTCTTTTAATAAAGGGGACTTATTAGCGCGGGACGGTGACAAAAAGCATTACGCTCAGCACGATGGTGAACATATTATTTTCCCCAATGCCAAAGTGGCGCTGGGACATCGGGCGCTATTAACTGTGGTACGGGTACCGACAGAATCGCTCGACCTGGTCTGAGACTCACTGGTCTAAGTAGTCAGGCTTTGTTGTTATTACTGTTCGTTTCTATTTACACTTAGCGCACTCAGTTTTCATTAGTGTGTGGTTTGCATGTCACTTTACGTAAAGGTAAAGTAGCGGCAATTTTCCACCCAGCTTAAAACCGAAAGAGAAGGTTATGGCCAAGGATAAAAAACACAACACAGAGATTGTGACCAAACCGAAATGGTTTGATAAAGACTCAGTCACAATTCCAATGCTGCAAATCTTAAAAGAAGATGGCAGTTTCCATAAAGATGCCGATATGCCGGAGTACGATAAAGAGCTGATCGTGAAAATACACGACACCATGCAATTTATCCGTATTCTTGATGAACGTATGATCGCCGCACAGCGTCAGGGCCGTATCAGTTTTTATCTGGCCTCGCGGGGTGAGGAAGCCGAAAGTGTGGCCTCTGCTGCTGCACTTGATGCCGGTGACATGATCATGGGTCAGTACCGTGAGCAGGGTGCTTTAGCATACAGAGGCTTTACCGTTGAACAGTTTATGAATCAGCTGTTTTCTAACGAGAAAGACTTAGGTAAAGGTCGTCAGATGCCGGTTCACTACGGTTGCGCTGATTTAAACTTCATGACCATTTCTTCGCCTTTGGGAACGCAAATTCCACAGGCAACAGGTTATGCGTTTGGCCAGAAGATGGACAAAACTGAAAAGTGCACAATCTGTTACTTTGGTGAAGGTGCTGCGTCAGAAGGTGACTTCCATGCCGCTCTGAATATGGCATCCGTTTATAAAGTGCCGGTTATCTTCTTCTGCCGTAATAACGGTTACGCCATTTCTACACCGGCGCAAGGCGAGCAGTATGCTGGTGACGGTATCGCACCGCGTGGTATCGGCTACGGCATGAAAACCATACGTATCGACGGTAACGACGTTTTCGCTGTGTTGAAAGCAACGCAGGAAGCTCGTCGTTTAGCTGTAGAAGAAAACGAGCCCGTTTTAATCGAAGCTATGTCATATCGTATGTCAGGTCACTCTACGTCAGACGACCCTACAGGTTACCGTACGCGTGATGAAGAAGCAGACTGGCAGGCCAAAGATCCACTTGATCGTTTGCAGACATGGATGATGAATGAAGGCTGGTTAGATAAAGACCACGTTGAAGAGCATCACGCTGAAGTAAAAGCGAAAGTTCTGGCGGCATTAAAAGAGTCAGAAAAAGTACCGGTCCCGCACATTGATGAACTGATCAATGATGTTTACGACGAACCGACTGACATGCTGAAAGAGCAGTTAGACGAGTTAAAAGAGCACATCCGCAAATACCCGGATGCCTACAGTAAAACGTCGGGGAGACTGGACTAATGGCTAAAATGAATTTATTACAAGCCATCAACAGCGCGCTAGACCTGGCGATGGCCAAACATGACAACGTATACAGTTTTGGTGAAGATACTGGTGGTTTTGGCGGTGTATTCCGTGCAACCTCAGGTTTGACCGAAAAATACGGCAAACATCGCAACTTTAATACCCCCCTGGTTGAACAAGGCATTATTGGTTTTGCCAATGGCCTTGCTTCGCAGGGTAGCTTTGCTATCGCTGAAATTCAGTTTGGCGACTATATATTTCCGGCATTTGACCAAATTGTGAATGAGACGGCCAAGTTCCGTTATCGTTCAGGTAATGAGTTCAACGTCGGTGGTTTAACCATTCGCACACCGTACGGTGGTGGTATCGCCGGTGGTCATTACCATTCACAGTCTCCGGAAGCCTACTTTGCGCATACGCCGGGTATTAAAATTGTGACCCCGCGTAACCCGTACGAAGCTAAAGGGTTATTGTTGAGCGCCATTTTTGATAAAAACCCGGTGTTATTCATGGAGCCGAAGCGTTTGTACCGTGCTTCAACGGGCGAGGTTCCGGAAGAAGAGTACACCATTCCATTAGGCAAAGCGGACGTGGTCAAAGAAGGTAAGGATATTACCGTTCTTGGCTGGGGCGCGCAGATGGAAATGACTGAAAAAGCGGTCGAAAAAGCCGAAGAAGATGGCGTTTCATGCGAAGTGATTGACTTGCGGACCATCTCCCCGTGGGATGTTGAAACTGTGACTCAGTCAGTTTTGAAAACGGGACGCCTGGTGATTAGCCAGGAAGCACCTATTACCGGTGGTTTTGCCAGCGAAATCGCGGCAACCGTTCAGGACAAATGCTTCTTGTATCTTGAGTCTCCAATTGCCCGTGTCTGCGGTATCGACGTACCGTATCCGCTGTGTCATGAGAAAGAGTACATGGCTGATCATTTGAAGATTTATGAAGCGATCAAACGCTCAATGAACTACTAAGGACCCATCGACATGAGTAAAGATTTTATTCTACCCGATATCGGCGAAGGGATCGTAGAGTGCGAAATCGTTGAGTGGCTGGTTGCCGAAGGTGACGAGGTTAAAGAAGACCAACCTGTGGTTGAGGTAATGACCGATAAAGCCATGGTTGAGATCCCGGCTAAAGACGACGGCGTTGTAGAAAAGCTGTATTACCAGAAAGGTGATATTGCTAAGGTTCACGAACCGTTATTTGCCATTAAGCCAGCTGACGGCTCCTCTGATGAGTCGCCGGCCAAAGAAAAAGACAGCGCGCCTGCTAAAAAAGAAGAATCGAAAACAGAGGAAAAGCAAACCTCGGCTGGCGGCGATACAACCGACTTTATTTTGCCGGACATTGGTGAAGGTATTGTTGAATGCGAAATCGTTGAATGGCTGGTGTCTGAAGGCGATGAAGTAAAAGAAGATCAGCCGGTTGTTGAAGTCATGACGGACAAAGCAACGGTTGAAATTCCGGCTAAAGACGACGGTACTGTGGTTAAGCTGTATCACAAGAAGGGTGATATTGCGGAAGTACACAAGCCGTTGTTTGCGTTGAAGCCTGCAGGCGGCGTTCAAGCGCCTGGTTCAAATGCTCCGCAAAGCCATGTTGAACCCGAGTCTCAGACTCCGTCATCTGATTCCAAAGCAGAAGCTGAACCACCGGCGAAAGCGCGTCAGGGCAAAGCAGTTGCGAGCCCGGCCGTGCGTCGTCTGGCACGTGAAAGCGATATTAATATTGCGGAAGTATCTGGTTCAGGTAAAAAAGGCCGGGTTCTGAAGCAAGATATTGAAGCCTTTAAGTCAGGTGATCAGAAAACGCAGACAACTGCTGATAGTCAGCAGTCACAAAAAGCTGCTACTAGCGGTGGTACTCGTACCGAAGCGATACGCGGTGTGAAAGCGGTGATGGCTAAGCAGATGATGAGCTCGGTCAGTACCATTCCTCACTTCACCTACGCTGATGAGTTTGATGTTACCGACTTAATCGCATTGCGTGAAAAGCTAAAAGAGCAGTACAAAGAGAAAGGTATTCGCTTAACGGTAATGCCGTTCTTCATTAAAGCTCTGTCGCTGGCGCTGAAGGAATTCCCGGTGATGAATGCACAGGTGAATGATGACTGCACCGAAATCACCTACTTTGATGATCACAACATTGGCATGGCGGTTGATACCAAAATTGGCTTGTTAGTGCCTAACGTAAAACAGGTACAAAACAAGAGCATTATTGATGTAGCCAATGAAGTCACCCGTCTGACTCAGGCATCGCGCGAAGGCAAGTTGCCGCAAGCCGATATGAAAGGCGGTACCATCAGCATTTCAAACATTGGTGTTATTGGCGGTACGGTGGCAACACCTATTATCAATAAGCCGGAAGCTGCGATTGTCGCTTTAGGTAAAGTACAGGAGCTGCCGCGTTTTGATGCCAACGGTAACGTGGTTGCCCGTAAGATAATGACGGTAAGCTGGTCAGGCGACCATCGCATTATCGACGGTGGCACGATCGCTCGTTTCAACAAACTCTGGCAGGAATACCTCGAAGACCCAACCAGCATGCTGGTAAATATGGTCTGAGATAAAGGCTAGGCTCCTACGGACATTGCGCTCCGCTAGGAGCCAAGACCCTCTGATACAGGAGACGCAACGAGCTCATCCATGAGGGCTTGACGAAGGCCATCCCTGGCCTTCGACACTCCTGTACCAGAGGGTCTTAACTCCCGGCGCTACACACAATATCCGTAGGAGCCTTAACACTTCCTTTCACCTTATTCTGTTTAGCTGTGCTATTGTTTTTTTATCTTGAGAAGCATTGAGAGCCAGCATGTTTGAAATTATTTACCTTTCTTTAGCGGTATTGCTAATGGTGCTTACGTTGGCGCCATTGTCCCGCACGCAAGTTTGGTGGATACGTGGTCTGGACTTTCCGCGTTTTCAGCTGTCGGTGTTATTAGGTGCCTTGCTGGTCGTCGGGCTCATTGTTATACGCGACTGGAACTCCGTTACGGCAATGGCATTAGGCATCGTTATCGGCTGTCTGGTATGTCAGCTCTGGTGGGTTGTGCCTTATACGTTTTTCTTTCCCAAGGAGGTTGAGGCCGCTGCCATTGGTAATGACGGGACGCATCTGCGGATCATGACGGCCAATGTGTTAATGCCTAATCATAACAGTGATGGTTTGCTCCATCTTGTGCGGGATTTTACGCCGGATGTATTAGTGACTCTTGAATCTGATGGCTGGTGGCAAGAGCGGCTAGATGCGATTGAAAAGGACTATCCGCATACGGTAAAGGTGCCTTTGGATAATCTTTACGGTATGCATGTTTATTCTCGTTTGCCACTGTCTGATGTCAGGGTTGAGTATTTGGTTGAGGACGATAAACCGTCGGTGCATTGTTTTATCGAGATGCCTTGTGGGCAGAAGGTAAAAGCGCACTTTGTGCATCCGGCACCGCCGAGTCCAACAGAAAATGAAGAATCAGAAGAGCGTGATGCTGAATTGCTTTTAGTTGCCCGACGGGTAGAGCCAGAAAAATTTCCGACTTTAGTTACTGGTGATCTCAACGATGTGGCCTGGTCACGTACAACCTTACTTTTCAGAAAGATGAGTGGTTTGCTGGACCCTCGTGTGGGTAGGGGGATGTTTAATACCTTTCATGCGGAACACTGGTTTGCGCGCTGGCCCTTGGATCATATCTTTCATAGCCATCACTTTGGTTTAGTTTCAATGACTCGCCTGCCGGGTTTTGGCTCCGACCATTTCCCGTTATTGACGGAACTGGCGTTAGCTGCGGGAGACGATACTATTAATAATGGCCCATCACCTGATGAAGATGACAAAGAAGCCGCCGATGAGATTGTGAATAAGGCTATGGTTTAAGTTTACGCCGAAAGTGGATACGTTGAACTAACAGCCCGAAAATAATGAGCATAAGGCCAATAAGAGTGCTTGGATAAATGGTTTCGCCAATGACTACCGAAAGCAGCAACAGCGAAATAAAAGGCGAAATAAAAATTAGGTTGCTGATAAGTGCCGTATTGGTGGCTGTTTTCATGGCTTTTAACCAGAATAGAAAGGTTATTCCCATTTCAAATAGGCCTACGTAGCTTACCGCTGCCCAGCCTTGCCAGGGTATTGCAGACCAGTCACTCCAGATAAAACTAGCCACAATAAGTATGGGTAAAGCCAAGCCGAAAGAAAGCACCAAGCTAACGACGGAATCGGCGTTACGGCGTGTATTCAGGATCCAGTAGCCGGCCCACAAAAAAGTGGAGATTAACGCCAGTGTGACGCCCCGGGGATCACTGAAGCTAAGCTCCAGCACATTGCCTCTTGTGGCAATGACCAGCACTCCAAAATAGCCTAAAGCACAGGCAACCCAGTCGCGCCGACGTATATTTTGTTTTAAAAACAGCGCGGCCATAATACTAAGGGCAATGGCCCAGGTGTAATTAAGTGGCTGGGCTTCGGAAGCCGGAAGCAGTTTATAAGCCTGAAAAAGTACCAAGTAGTAAATTAGTGGATTAATAAGCCCCATCAGCAGGTAATACAGAGGCATTTTTCGCATCTCAAGTATCAGCTCAGAGGTTTTTTTCTGAATAAGGCAAACCAGCGCTAAGATGACAAAAGATACCGTACTGGCAGCCGTGACCATCTGCAGTGGTGTCATGTACTGAAGAGTTATTTTAAATGCAGTAGCGACCGTTGACCATAACAGTACGGCGATGATCGCATAAACAAAAGCTTGTTTATCAGCGGCTATGGTGTGATGGCATGGTGCCCCCTTAACTCATACGTCGATGAGCACTGCAGCTTGTTGATATTCAATCCAGACCAGCGCATTCTGCTGGTACTCTCGTGCCAGGTCAATGGCTGTTTCCTGACTGAGCCCTAAAACCATAAAGCTGGCTTCCGGCGGCCATTGTTGGTCGCGGTCCTGTCCTGCGCCTGAAAAGCAGTAAACTTGGATTAATTTCTCTAAATGAGTCGCTAATTGTTTGTTTCTGCGTTTATTTTCGTCATTTTTAAGCAGTTGGCTTTGCGGGTTACAGGCTGTGATAAAAGCACCCGTAGTGCAGCCGAAACGTTCACATAAGCGGTTAAAGTCATTATTCTTCCGCCCTATATTCAGAGTGATTGTCTTGTCATCAACTGTGAACCAGTAAGCCGTATTCTTATAATGGTTTAGCAGTTCTTTATCCATGTTTTGACCGGAGTATCAATGTTGATTAGAGTACATTGTAAGAGTTTAGCCTTAATCGCAAAGAGGTTCTATGAACCCAAGTATTAGTGTGATCACCTTAGGCGTTGATGATTTGAAACGCTCGTTGGCGTTTTATCAGGACGGTCTGGGTTGGGAAACAGACGGCATTATAGGTGAAGAGTTTGAGCATGGTGCCGTGGTGTTTTTTAAGTTACCCAGCGGGCTCAGACTGGCTTTATGGCCACGTAAAAGTATTGCGGCAGAAATGGGCGTGGATGTCGCTCGTGCGGCTAATGAAGTTCTGCTGAGCCATAATGTCAGTTCCCGGAGTTCGGTTGATGACGTTATGGTAGAAGCAGAACGAGCAGGAGCTGAGATTATTAAACCCGCGAAAGACTTATTCTGGGGCGGCTACGGGGGCTTTTTTAAAGACCCGGATGGGCATATTTGGGAAATTACCTGGAACCCTGCCTGGAATTAAAACCGGTAAGCGAACTCACCGGTTAGCTAACATTTTTCTGAGTAACCCCGGGAAGAAGCGTTGTAGTAGCGGTGCTACTTTGCTCATGCCTTTGCCGCTGATGACTTCCGCTTTATTGCTTTCAATAGCGCGGATAATATCGGCGGCGCATTGCTCAGGACTAATGCCGCTGGCGTTGTCCTGGTCTTCTTTGCCTCTTAAAGAGCCGTCGCCGGTCAGTGCGTTGTGCGCTATTTGTGTGTGTACAAAGCCGGGAAGTACCGTGGTGCAACGCACATTGTGTTCGGCCATTTCTGTTCGCAGGCAGTCCATATAGCCAATGACTGCGAACTTAGCACCTGAATAACCACTGCGTAGTTTGGTTCCAACTTTGCCTGCCACACTAGAAACGGTGACAATATGGCCATTACGGCGCTTTACCATGTCGGCTAATACCACCTGGTTTAACGCCACTACCGAGAAGTAATCGACCTCCATCAGCGCTCTGTATACAGTGAGCTCAGTTTCCATAGCCAGGCTGCGCTGAGAAACACCGGCGTTATTAATAAGTATGTCGACCGATGTATTTTTCAATGCCGCAGAAGCTGTTTCTTTGGCTTTCTCAGGCTGGCTTAAGTCCAGAGCTAATACCTGATGCTGTTCGCTGTTTGGAAGGCTCTGTCGTAACTCTTCCAACTGCTGCTCACGGCGTGAGGTTAAAATCAGTCTGGCACCCTGATTGGCTAACTGACCTGCCAAAGCCAGACCGATGCCCGAAGAGGCACCGGTTAGCCAGACTGTTTTATTGTTAACAGAGGTCATGAGTTTAGCCCGCCGGGTAAACGTAGTTAGCCTGAATCCCAAGCGGAAGTCCAATTGTCCAGTAAAGGATCAAGAATGCTGACCACAGAATTAATAGCGCAATACTGTAAGGCAGCATCATCGCAACCAATGTGCCAATGCCGGTGCCTTTAACGTAACGTTGGCAGTAAAGCACAACCAGCGGGAAGTAGGGCAGCAGCGGAGTAATGATATTACTGGATGAATCACCGACACGATAAGCAGCCTGAGTTAAATCGGGTGAGTAGCCCAGCTGCATTAGCATGGGCACAAAAATAGGTGATATCAAAGCCCATTTCGCTGAAGCTGAACCCACAAATAGGTTGATAAAGGCTACCAGGAAAACGATACCGACCATGGTGACGCCGCCAGACAGTTCCAGGCTGGCCAGAAAGTTAGCCCCTTTAACGGAAATTAGGGTGCCGAGCTGAGAGTCACCGAAGGCTTTAATAAATAAGGCACAGAAGAACGCCATGACCATATAGTAAGCCATACCTTCCATCGACTTGGTCATTGCGCCGATAACATCCTGCGAGTTGGTAAAGTTCCCGGAAACGTAGCCATGAACAATGCCCGGAATAATAAACAGTAGAAAAATGAGTGGCACAATCATGCCCATAAGAGGGGCTGCATATGTTGCCAGTTCACCCGTTGCTGGGTCAGCCAAAGGGGTGTTTTCAGCGGTTGCGGCAAAAAACAGCAGAGTTAGCCCGACGACCATGGTGAGCACGCCGATATAAAACGCTTTGCGGTCACGCGGGGAAACATCATCCAGCGCTGGCATATTCTCGGCATCACCGTCAATTTCAGCACCGCGTAAACGGGGCTCAACCACCTTATCGGTCAGGAACCAGCCGATGGCGACGACGAGAATTGATGACGCCGCTGTAAATCCGTAGTTATTCAAAGGGTTCAATCGCATGTCTGCATCAATAATTTGTGCTGCACTTTCAGTAAAGCCTTGCAGTAACGGGTCGATAGCGGAAGGAACAAAGTTGGCACTGAAACCACCGGAAACACCGGCGAAAGCCGCGGCGATACCGGCCAGTGGATGTCGACCAGCGGCGTAGAAAATAACACCACCCAAAGGAATAACCAGTACATAGCCCGCATCAACGGCGGTATGGCTGACAATAGCAACCAGAATTAGCACTGGCGTCAGCAACATTTTTGGAGTGACGTTCAGCATGAGTTTAATGGCGACATTAATAAAACCTGAGCGCTCGGCTACGCCGACACCCAACATGGCAACCAGCACAACACCTAAAGGCGCAAAGCCCATAAAGGTATCAACCATATTGGCAAGAAAATCGGCAAACTCGGTGCCGCTTAGCAAGTTAACAACGCCAATGGAATCACCCGTAAGCGGATGCTTTTCATCAAAGCTAACGCCTGACAGTAGCCAGGACATTACCCAGACAATGATCAATAAGCCAAAAAACATGACGGCTGGGTCAGGCAGTTTATTACCGACCTTTTCAACGCCGTCGAGAAGGCGGTTAAGCAGACTGTCCGGTTTTTCCTTTTGCGAACGGTCTGGTTGTGGAGATTGAGCCATGGTGTAACCCCTGATTGTTATTTTATTGGTCTAATTATTATGCGCAGGTATCATAACCATTATTGTGTAGCGGAACAAAGCAAACGGGGTGAAAAAGTGTCAATGATTTGTGGTACAGATGAAGCTGGCAGAGGCCCTATCGCTGGGCCGGTTGTGGCAGCAGCGGTGATATTAGATCCAGAAAATCCAATTGAAGGGCTTAACGATTCGAAAAAGCTGAGCGAGAAAAAGCGCGAGAAGCTCAGTCTGGAAATAAAGGAAAAGGCGCTTTACTGGGCCATTGCTCAATCTGATCCTGATGAAATTGAGGCTATTAATATTCTCTGGGCGTCGATGAAAGCCATGCAAAGAGCCATTGAAGCACTTCCGGTTAAGCCTGACATGGTTTTAGTGGACGGTAACCGGGTGCCTGAATTAAACGTCCCTGCAAAAGCTATAGTGGGAGGAGATGCGAGTGAACAGTGCATTGCAGCAGCATCGATTTTAGCTAAAGTGGAACGGGACAGGCAGATGCTAAAATGGCATGAACTCTACCCACAGTATGAATTTGACAAGCACAAGGCTTATGGCACTCCCAAGCACCTTGAACTATTAGAAAAATATGGGCCGTGCCCTATACATCGCAAGGGCTTTAACCCAGTAAAGCGTGTGCTCGCAAACTTGTGATTTAACCTGAATATTCATACAATACAGGCCTATTCATTGAGCTCTTTTAGGAAGTTGGAAGCTACCATGCAGTCTATCCCGCACGTTGATATGCGTCGTTACCATGACGACTTTGATGCCTTTACTCAAGATGTAGGCAACGGTTATGAGAAATATGGCTTTATTGCCTTAACTCAGCACGGAGTTGATACAACGCTTATTGAAAGGGCATTGGATACCTGCCGTGAGCTTTTCGCGTTACCGGAAGACATTAAGAAGCAATATCATCGTCCGGGCGAGGGTGGCGCGCGCGGCTATACTCCTTTTGGTACGGAGGTTGCTAAAGACGCGACACATGTTGACTTGAAAGAGTTCTGGCATGTGGGCCGGGAAGTGGAAGGTGAGCCGGCTTACCCACAGTTGTTACCTAACGTGTGGCCGCAGGAACTGCCTAAGTTTAAGGACGACATGCTCGCTATATACGCGGCATTAGATAAGCTGGGTAATCAGGTACTGGATGCTTTAGCCGTTTATTTAGGCCAACCGCAGGACTTTTTCCGAAATAAGGTCAACAACGGCAATTCAATTCTGCGTCCTTTGCATTATCCGCCTATTATTGATGAAGACACCCCGTCTGTTCGTGCCGGCGCACATGAAGATATTAACGTTTTAACCTTATTAGTGGGTTCGCGTGAGCCGGGGCTGGAAGTTTTAGCTAAAGACGGAACCTGGGTGCCAGTGACAATTATTGAAGGTGCTATTATCTGTAATGTGGGTGATATGCTACAGCGACTAACCAATCATGTGCTGCCGTCTACGACGCATAGGGTAGTTAACCCTCCCGCACCATACAATGCTAAATCGCGTTACTCTATTCCGTTCTTTTTGCACTTTAATCCGGATGTGATGATTACGCCTTTGGAAAGCTGTATTTCCGAAGAAAACCCGCAGCGCGATGAACCGATTACTGCGGATGACTATCTAATGCAACGATTACGTGAAATTGGGTTGATAAAAGACTAAAAGGATCAGCTGGTGAAAACAGGCGAGTTTAATTTAAAACGTATGGTTCGGGGGTGGACGGCTGTTGCAGTTTCTGCGCTGTTAATCAGTTGTGCCTCAGCTCCTCAGGAGCCCCAAAGCAATAAGTTCCAATTAACACTGTTACATATCGATGATCACCACTCCACTTTGGCGCCAAAACAGCAAACTCTGGTTTGGGGTGATCAGGAGTGGCAGGTTGAAGCAGGCGGTTTCCCAAGGGTTGCGGCTCAAATCAAGGCCCTGCGAGAAGCGAATAGCAATGTGCTGACTCTGCATGCTGGCGACGCTCTTACTGGTAGTTTGTATTTTACGTTATTTGGCAGTGAAGCCGACGCCCGTATGATGAATAACGTGTGTTTTGACGCTTTCACAATTGGTAATCACGAGTTTGATAATGGCGACGCCGGGTTGGCTGAGTTTCTGCAGCAGTTGGGTACTGAACGTTGTCCGACAGCTAAGCTGGGGGCAAATATTAAGCCTAAAGTGGGTGATTCTCCTTTGACGCCGAACCGTGATTGGGAGATGTTCAAACCCTATACCGTTGTTGAGCGTAATGGCGAAGAAATTGCCATTATTGGTCTGGATATTGCCAGTAAAACCAAAAAATCGTCACAGCCCGATGAAACTACTGAGTTTTTAGATGAACTGGAAACGGCGCGTAAGTATGTTGCCGAAGTTCAACAGCAGGGCATTGAGAAAATTGTCTTGCTGACTCATATTCAGTACGAACGCGATAAAGAGTTGGTGCAACAGCTGCCCGGTGTCGATATTGTTATTGGTGGTGACTCACACACATTACTGGGTGACTTCAGCGATTTTGGAATGGAATCTGATGGACCATACCCGACTGAGTTAACGAATGCAGATGGTGACAAAGTTTGTATTGGGCATGCGTACCAGTATTCACTAGTAGTTGGTGAACTGCAGGCGTTTTTTGACGGTGACAAAATTGAAGAATGCGGCGGTCGTCCGCACTACCTTTTGAGTAATGAAATTCAAGTGAGTGACGGCATTGTGACGACTTATGAACCCATCAAGACCGCATTGGAAGAAAGTGGTGTGTTCAGCTTTGTCGAACCAGATGCTGAGCTGCAAAGTATGCTGGAAGGTTATCAAAGCAAAGTTGAGGACTTTTCTGCCGAGGTGTTAGCGCAAGTTCCCCAACAAATTTGCAGCCAGGAAATTGATTTACCGCGACGTGACGGCTGCGCTGATGTAATGAGCTCAGGCGCCCACCGGCTGGTTGCCGAAGCGTTTTTGCACTCCGTGCCTGAGGCAGATTTTGCGATACAAAATGGTGGGGGTGTCCGTTCTGATATTAGTCAGGGAGACTTCACAGTAGGTGATGCGTTTACCGTACTTCCGTTTGCAAATACCCTGGTAAAACTGGAGCTCAGTGGCTCTGAATTCAAACAGGCTATGGAAGAGGCGTTGGCTTACTCTGTCTCTGACGGCGGCTCAACACGAGCTTATCCTTACGGCGCTGGTATTCGATATTCGGTTGATTTAACCAACGAAAAGGGCAGCCGTGTGTCTAATCTACAAGTGTGGGATAAAGGCAGCAACAGTTGGCAACCAATGACGGCAAGGGCAACCTATGTCATGGTCACCAACAGCTTTATTGCCGGCGGTCAGGATGGCTATGATACATTCTATCGTGTGAGTGAGCGAGGCCGGGCCCGCAATACAGGAATAGACTACGCTGAGGCGTTGGTAAATTACGCCCGTACTCAGGATGTATTAGAACGCCCAGAGGATTTTGCAACACAGTCTTACGTTCCTGTCGGAGATAAGTAGTGGCTCGACAATTCGAGCCCGCACCTGTTTCAGATAACGCCAGATTTGATTTTATTGTTGTCATCCTGGCGTTATTGACCGCTTTTGCACCACTTTCCATTGATATGTATCTGCCGGCATTCAGCGCTATTGCGTCTGATTATGCAACCGATACACATCACGTTGAATTATCGCTGACAGCCTTTTTCTTCGGTCTTTTTATCGGTCAGTTACTTTACGGTACTGCGACTGATAAGTTCGGACGCAAGAATCCGTTGTATATCGGACTGGCAATCTACGTTGTGACGTCTATTGGTTGTGCCTTTGCACCGGATATTCAGTGGCTTATTGTTTTACGCTTCTTCCAGGCCATTGGGGCCTGTGCCGGTATTGTTATTGCCCGGGCGGTGGTGCGTGACTTATACACACCACAAGCATCAGCCCGAGTGTTTTCTTTTCTCATACTTGTTATGGGTGTTGCGCCTATTCTGGCGCCGCTGTTTGGGGCTTATGTAACGGAATGGATGGGCTGGCGCGCTTTATTTCTGATTGTGGCTGCATTAGGTGTTGCGTCAGCGGTAACCATTCACTTTGTCATGCCGGAAACGCGGGGACGCCGCTACGATGTGCGTATGCGGAACACCGGCAGCACCTACTGGTCAGTGCTTCGTGATCCGTCTTTTCTTCGTTATTCGTTAACTGGCGCTATTGCTCAGTCGGGCCTGTTTGCTTACATCACTGGTTCACCGAAAATGTTTATTGAAGTTTTCGGTCTTTCGCCAACTCACTACAGTTGGTTATTTGGTCTGAATGCTATTGGTATTATCGGACTTTCTCAATTAAATGGTTGGTTGCTGAAGTACCACTCGTCACGCAAAATTCTCAATGTTTCTTTGCCTATGTTGGCAATAGTCTCGGTCGTAATGTGTGTTATGGCCTACTTAAATGCTAGCTTCTGGGGAATTTTACTGCCTCTATTTGCCTATATTTCGACGCTTGGTTTGGTTTTCCCCAATGCTATGGCGGGTGCATTGGCAGAACAGAAAGAACGGGCTGGCTCAGCCTCGGCAGTGACCGGTAGCTTACAGTTTTTAATTGCGGGTTTAGTGTCTGCCGGGGTGAGTCAGGCCGGTTCGTTTACTGACTACGCTATGGCGTGGGTGATAGGTGTGGCCGGCTTATTAGCGGTCATTGCATACCGCGTAATGCGCCGGCCCGAATAGCATTTCTAGTTATAGAAAGTTGGTGCTGCAGGCCCAACAGGGAAACCGAACACAAACACCCACAGGAAGAAGAGCACTGACCAACCGACAAAGAAGACCATAGAGTATGGCAGCATCATGGCAATCAGGGTTCCTATACCCAGGTCTTTCTTATAACGAGCTGCAACTGCCAATATTAAGCCGAAGTAACTCATCATAGGGGTAATGATGTTCGTTACCGAGTCACCAATACGATAAGCGGCCTGAATAACCTCCGGCGAATAGCCAATCAGCATGAGCATAGGCACGAAAATAGGCGCAGTAATAGCCCACTGTGCTGAAGCCGACCCTAGCATTAGGTTGACGAAACCACAGACCATAATGAAGAACAAGAAAATGATAGGGCCGGTCATGCCAATATTGGTCAGGAACTCGGCTCCGTTAATAGCAAAAATTGTCCCGAAGTTCGTCCATTTAAAGAAGTTGACGAATTGCGCGGCAAAAAATACCAACACAATGTACATGCCCATAGTACTCATACTGTGCGACATGGCGTCAATGACATCACGGTCAGTTCGCATAGTTTCAACGGTGCGACCATAAACATAACCCGGAATGGCAAAGAAGAAGAAGATGTAAACCACAACGCCCTTGAGGAACGGAGAGCCAGTGACTTCACCGGTTTCAGGATGGCGCAGAATGCCCCAGTCAGGTACTACCGTTAAAGCCAGAATGCCGGAGAGGATCAACACACTAATACCGGCGTAAATTAGCCCGCGTTTTTCTTTTTGGTTGAGTGGATCCATGGACGATTGATCGGATAAATCAATAGAGGCTTCGTCTTTGTTGTATTTCCCCAGTTTTGGCTCAACAATTTTATCTGTGATCAAAGCACCCATAATGGCAATTAAGAAGGTGCTCACCATCATAAAGTACCAGTTGGCTTCGGCTCCGACGGTATAGCTTGGGTCGATTATTTTAGCGGCCTCTTCGGTTATGCCCGACAGTAAAGGGTCAACCGTGCCAATTAATAGGTTGGCACTGTAACCGGCAGAGACGCCGGCAAAAGCTGCTGCAAGACCGGCCAGGGGGTGGCGACCCAGCCCATAAAAAATCATAGCGGCAAGAGGTACCAGAACCACGTAACCAAGCTCGGCCGCGGTATTGGAAACCACCCCGGCGAAGACAACAGTAACGGTAATAAGACGTGGCGGAGCCTTCATAACCAGTCCGCGCATGGCGGCCGAGATTAAGCCCGAACGTTCAGCAACGCCCACACCCAAAAGAGCAACCAGAACCGTACCTAAAGGCGTGAATCCGGTAAAGTTGGTGACCAGGTTGGTGACAATGCGCTGTATTCCTTCGGCATTCAGTAAGCTGACGGCTTTAATAACGGTTTCGCCATCTCTGGGATCAATGGCGCTCACGCCGAAGTAAGCGGCAATGCCACTAATGAAAATAATGAAGAGGCAGAACAGAGCGAATAGGGTAATTGGGTGGGGTAACAGATTACCGAGCCACTCAACGGTATCAAGAAAACGGGTAAACCAACCGCGCTTGCTGGTTGCGTTGTAGTCGTTATTGGGAGACTGCATAACTCACGCCTTTATTATAAGTTTTTAAACCAGCGCAAGATTCTAGCATAAAAAAACGGCGCCGCTGAAACCAGGGCGCCGTTTTTACTTAGAGGTTAGCGATTATGCCGCTTCACCTTTCTTTAGATTTTTTAATGCGTAGTCAAACGCTGCTTTACCGGCTAATAGATCTTCCGGAGCAAAATCATCAACATTGATGGTACGTAAGCGACCCACTTCAGTACGCTCTAGTAACGCAACTTCATCGTCGCTCAGTACGCCTAGCTCTTTACCCTTCGCGCCAATTTGGTCTAACTGAGTAAAGGTGAAGCGTTTACCGGCGGCTTTGCAGACTTTGTCGTAAAGCGGCTCGGCAGCAATGACGTCTTGCAGTGTTTGCTCAAGGAAACCGAAGTGACCTTCAGGGCTCAGGAACTGGCCTTCGCCTAAGCGTGTGCGTACGTCATTAGGTGACATCAGCATACGAGCAATTTTGTGATCGTTTTTGTCCGAAGGGCGTTTAGCGATGCGGCCTAACGGATACATAACCGCGCGCATGAAACTACCAACACCACCAAAGTTTGCCAGCATTTCTAATTGTGCTTCCTGCAGCTTATGCAAGGTATCCTGCATAGCCCAGTGAACCAATGGCAGGTCTTCTTTAATGCGACCCTGGTCATGGAAACGTTTCAGAATACAAGAACCAATGTACAAGTAGCTAAGCATGTCGCCTAAGCGTGCAGAAACGCGCTCTTTACGTTTGAGGCTGCCACCCAGTTTACCCATAGCAATGTCTGACAATAATGCCATGTTGGCACTAAAGCGGTTCATCTGCTGATAATATTTACGGGTTTCGTCGCTTGCCGGAACAGAGCTCAGACGGTGGCCACCAAAGCCATAAAATACTGAACGAACGAAGTTACTGATGGCAAAACCAATATGGCCAAATACGGCTTTATCAAACTTTTTCAGAGCTTCAGGGCCTTGCTCCGCGGATGCTTCCATTTCTTTTAAAACAAATGGATGGCAACGGATGGCACCCTGGCCGTAGATCATCATGCTACGAGTCAGGATGTTGGCGCCTTCAACGGTAATAGCAACCGGAACACCTTGGTAACCACGACCCAGATAGTTATTCGGACCTAAACAGATGCCTTTACCACCATGAATATCCATAGCGTCGTCCATGCAAGAACGTAGCTTTTCAGTCATGTGGTATTTTGCAATGGCGCCGATAACCGAAGGCTTCTCGCCCAGGTCAATACCTTTGGTCGATAACATGGTGACCGCGTCCATTAGGTAAGCGTTACCGGCGATGCGGGCCATTGGCTCTTCAACACCTTCCATTTTACCGATAGGCAATTTGAACTGACGGCGGATACGCGAGTAAGCACCCGTTGCCAGAGCAATTGATTTGATACCACCGGCGCTGTTTGACGGTAAGGTGATTGAACGGCCGACTGACAGACATTCAACCAGCATACGCCAGCCTTTACCGGCGTTCTTCTGACCACCAATAATGTAATCTAATGGAACGAATACGTCGTTACCGCGAATAGGACCGTTCTGGAACGGCACGTTAAGCGGGAAGTGTCGACGACCAATTTCAACGCCTTTGGTGTCACGAGGAATAAGGGCACAGGTAATACCCAGCTCTTCTTCTTCACCAATAAGGTTGTCAGGGTCGTACATTTTGAATGCCAGACCTAGTACGGTAGCTACTGGCGCTAACGTAATGTAGCGCTTATCAAAGTTCAGTTTGATACCGACAATTTCTTCGCCGTTCCATTCGCCTTTACAAACTACGCCTGAGTCAGGAATAGCACCGGCGTCAGAACCTGCTTCTGGACTGGTCAGTGCGAAACATGGAATTTCGTCACCGCTCGCTAAGCGAGGCAGGTAATGGTCCTGCTGTTCTTTGGTACCATAATGCTGTAACAGTTCGCCTGGACCTAATGAGTTAGGTACACCAACGGTTGAAGCCAGTACAGTGCTCACGCCTGCCAGTTTCTGTAACACGCGAGACTGCGCATAAGCAGAAAACTCCAGACCACCGTATTCTTTCTTGATGATCATGGCGAAGAATTTTTCATCCTTCAGGTACTGCCATACATGCTCAGGCATATCCGTTAGTTCGTGTGTGACTTCCCAGTCGTTCAGCATTTTACAGACTTCTTCACATGGGCCTTCTAAAAAGGCTTTTTCTTCAGCCGTTAATTCGGCCTTAGGTACGTCGTGAAGTTTTTTCCAGTCGGGGTCACCGCTGAACAAGTCACCATCCCACCATACGGTGCCGGCTTCCAGTGCATCGCGCTCGGTGTCAGACATTTCTGGCATTACCTTGCGATATGCGCTAAGAATAGGCTTAGTCAGCAGGTTTAAACGAATCGGTGCTAAGTTGAGTGGTACCAGCACAATGGCTAAGATAACCCAGAGAACCGGGCCAACAATGTCGATTGCGCTACCAATAGCGAACATAATAACTAAGCCGGCACTGAACATTGCCAGGCTGGCTCGTTTGTAAATTAATGCAGCCGCAACTAAAACAGTAGCGACAATCCAAAGTGCAATACTCATAGTGTAATACTCCGACTTGGAGGTCTGACCAGTGATACTGTGCAAGTTAGATCAACGAGCGGTTATTTTCAAGCAAAAATTGAACGGGCGTTTGAATTTTGTTGTCAATATAAACGTCCAGTAGTGAATAAAGTGGAGAAGTGAAAGTGAAAAGGACAGTCAGTTGGCTGGTATCCAGCGTTTTAGTAGGCAGTATGACAATGAGTTCAGCCAGCGCGGATAACCATCAAAATGCCCAGCAATCTATCGAACAGTCAATGAAACCTTATAAGGCTGATTATGTGATCACGCGTGGTGATAGCGAATACGGAGAAGGTTATCGTTATCTGGAAGTATCACCTGAGGACGAATGGCAGTTGCGAACAAAGTCCGATATTTCCTGGTTTATTTTGTCCGATACGCGTGAAGCTCGCTCGGTATTTATTGTTGATGAAGAAAACAGCCGACTGGAACCACGTGAGTTTATTTATAAGAGAACGGGAACGGGGTCGGATAAGTCCTTTCATGGCGAATTTAAAGCGGACGAGAAGAAAGTCCGTAACGTCGATACCGGGCGCATGCTGGATGTGAACTGGGAAGACGCTTTGTTCGACGAAGCCAACGTGACGGAACAGTTGCGTGTTGATTTAGCCAATGGCTCTGAAGCCTTTGAATACCGGATTGTTGATGAAAAAGGGAACGAAGATGAGTACCGTTTTGAGGTATTGGCGCGAGAGCAGCAGTTATCTTTACCTTATGGTGAGGTTAAAGCAATAAAAGTAGGGCGCATAAGAGATAATAACCGGCGTCAGACCTTTTTCTGGTTTGCGCCGGAGCTAAACTATGTGATGGTTAAAATGCAGCAGTTTAAAGAAGGTGACGAGCAAGCGACCATGTCGCTGAAAAGCTTGTCGATGTAAATTAATCGGCTGCGTAACCCTGGGCGCCTAAAACCTCGCCATCGAAGGTAACGCGCCCGCCTTCCAGTTTCAGACGCTCCTGACAGAACCAGTTAACCACCAGCGGATAAATACGATGTTCCTGCTCGTGAACCCGGGCCTGAATGTCTTCTACCGTGTCGCCTTCAAAAATAGGAACTTTCGCCTGCAATGCGACAGGGCCTCCATCCAGTTCTTCTGTCACAAAGTGCACACTCACACCATGTTCAGTATCGCCTGCGTCCAAAGCTCTTTGGTGTGTATTCACCCCTTTGTATTTGGGTAATAAAGACGGGTGGATATTAAACATGCGGCCTTCGTAGTGGCGCGTAAATTCGCCTGTCAGAATGCGCATAAAGCCGGCAAGTACGACCAAGTCGGGTTGGTAACTGTCTATCAATGACTTTAACTCAGCGTCATAAGCTTCACGAGAGTCAAACTCTTTGTGGCTTAATACTTCGGTATCAATGCCTTTAGCCGCAGCTTTTTCTAAACCTTTAGCAGAGGCATTATTGGAAATAACCGCAACCACTTCACCGGCTACTTTACCGTCTTCGCAGGCCTGTTGAATGGCCTGCATATTACTCCCTGTGCCTGAAATTAGTACAACAATACGCTTCATTAGTGAGTCTCGTCGGCCAGAATGTCGACTTGCTCTTCACCTTCAGCAGCATTGGCAATACGGCCAATTTTCCAGGCGTCTTCGCCAGCATCGGTCAGAATGTGGATGGCTTTGTCTGCGTGCTCGTTTGGAACCGCAATAACCATACCCACACCACAGTTAAAGGTGCGGTACATTTCTTTCATGCTGACATTGCCGTTTTCTTTTAACCAGTCGAAGATAACTGGCCAGTCCCAGCTGTTGCCGTCAATAACGGCTTTACTACCTTTAGGCAGTACGCGAGGGATGTTTTCCCAGAAGCCACCACCGGTAATATGCGATAAAGCGTGTACCGGTACATGTTTAATCAACTCCAGAACCGACTTCACGTAAATGCGGGTAGGCTCTAACAAGTGATCAGCGAGTGTTTTGCCCTGTAAATGAGATTCCAAATCGGCGCCGCTGACTTCGATAATTTTACGAATAAGTGAGTAACCATTAGAGTGAGGACCACTTGAGGCTAGGGCGATTAGAGCATCGCCGTCGGCAACTTTGGTGCCGTCGATAATCTCTGACTTTTCGACCACTCCGGTACAAAAGCCGGCCAGATCATAATCGCCGCCTTCGTACATGCCCGGCATTTCTGCGGTTTCGCCACCAATAAGTGCACAGCCTGATTGCTCACAGCCGTCACCGATACCGGCAACCACATCGGCTGCGACGTCAACGTCCAGTTTGCCCGTTGCATAGTAGTCGAGAAAGAACAACGGCTCAGCGCCCTGTACAATAAGGTCGTTTACGCACATGGCAACCAAGTCGATACCAACACCACGATGGCGTTTAAGATCGATAGCTAAGCGGAGCTTAGTGCCAACACCGTCGGTTCCGGAAACCAGAACCGGCTGTTTATAACCTGCCGGAATTTCACACAGAGCACCAAACCCACCAATGTTACCCATGACTTCAGGCCGGTGCGTGCGCTTGGTAACGCCTTTAATACGTTCAACCAATGCATTACCAGCGTCAATGTCGACGCCCGCGTCTTTATAACTTAAAGAAGGTTTTTTATCGCTCACAGAATAATCCCGACTGGCAAAATTTGCGCGCAAGTTTAACACGATTTAGGTGATAAAAGGTAGCTCATGCCAGCGCTTATTGAAGCACTATTTTTGAGCAATAAACCGATAACCGACTCCGGGTTCCGTTTCTATATATTGCGGATGTGCCGGGTCGTCTTTCAGTTTTTTACGAACCTGACTGACGAAAATACGCAAGTAATGGGTGTCTTCGTGGTGCGTGTGTCCCCAAATTTTTTCCAATAGCTGTTGTTGTGTTACCAGTTTTTGCGGGTGGCTGGCCAGGAAGTCAAGCAGGGCGTACTCTTTACGGGATAAGTTAATGACTTCGTTTTGCAAAAATACTTTGTGTTGCTCGCGGTCAATTAATAACTCACCAAAATGAAACTGAGTTTCAGCAGAGGGCTGTTGTTGATCTGAAAGGTCGCGCAGTAAAACATGGATACGAGCCATCAGCTCACGAATGCCAAAAGGTTTGGTCAGGTAATCATTGGCACCGCCTTCCAGCAGTTTAACCTTCTGCAATTCGTCATCACGTGCCGTTAAAACCAACACGGGTACCTGACTCCATTCGCGCAGTTTTTGCATCACTTCATAACCATCAGCATCCGGCAGACCCAAATCCAGAATAACCAAATGAGGATTTTTACTGGTGATTTGTTTTATCCCTTGTTCTGCGGTTGCCGCCTCCAGATAAGCATAACCTTCGGCGGTTAGCGAAGCGCGCATAAAACGCCGTATCTGCGGCTCGTCGTCAATGACTAAAATGCGGGTTCCGACGGTGCTAGTTTGAGCATTCATTTGACTTCCTCGGTCATACTGGCGCGTGGCAAAGCAATTCGGATTAAACAACCTTTATTGCTGTCTTCAATGCTGATTTGGCCATTATGGGTATCGATAATTCCTTTCGCAACGGACAGCCCCAGGCCGGTACCGCCGGTGCCCGAATCTTTCTCTCGAGAAGAATAAAAAACACTAAATACCAATGCCCGTTTATTCGAATCGATACCGGGACCTTCGTCTTTAATATCAATAATAATGGTGTTATCGGTCTCGTACAGGTTAATAGAGACTGGAGCTGTGTCACCGGAAAAGCGCAGGGCGTTATCAATGATATTAAACAGAGCTTGTTCAAGCAGTGAAGACTGAACTTCAACCATAGCGTACTGCAGACTGTCATGGACTAATAATCGCGACTGAGCGGGAAAACGAGCAATCGTTTTACTGATAACCGGGCGTATATCCTGTACTGCGTGCGTTAAACGGATTTCACCATGTTGTAAGCGCGTGGCTTGCAGCAGGTTTTCAATGTAGCGATGTAAGCGGTCGCTCTCATCCAGAGCGCCCTGGAGAAGTTCAGCGCGTTCATGTTCGGGTAAACGCTCCTGATAAGCTTGTAAAGTACTTAAGTTGCCTATGACACTGGCAAGCGGCGTTCGCAAGTCGTGTGATACTGATAACAGAATATTTGAACGCAGCTGAGCCTGGCGTAAACTTTCCTTTTGGAGTCTGAATGATGTCGCTAAGTGACTGGTAATAACGGCTACGGTAATAAATACAATTGCTGTCACAATTTCATCGATGTCGGTCATGTGCAGTGAATAGCGAGGCTCAGTAAATAGAAAGTTGAACAACAGTAAGGCTGCAATTGCCGCCAGTAGAGCAGCACGAAAGTTGGTCAAAAATGCGACCAGTAATACGGCTAATTGAAGAATCAATACTGTGCCCGATGTTGGTAGTAACCAGTGATCAAGCAAGTAAGAAATACCAGCCGCGATGCCGGTAATGACAATGGCTGCAATGTAGCCCAGCCAGGGTTGCCTACTCATTTGTTAATCTCATCTATTAATCCCGCCAAAACTGAGGAAGTAGCAATGTTAGCAAAGTAAAGTATTCAAGGCGCCCTAAAATCATAGCCAGAGTCAGCACCCAAGTGCCACTATCACTGACCGGAATGAAATTACTCGAAACCTCACCAAAGCCCGGACCTAATACGTTTAGGCAGGCTGAAACAGCGGTAAATGCTGAAAAGAAGTCGAGTCCGGTCAGCATAAGAATAACAGTGAATATTAAGGAGCTTATGGCAACTAATAGCATAAAACTCATAACGGCCTGAATGACGTCTGTGGTAACGGCTTTTCCCTGATAAACCACCTTCATAATAGCGCGTGGGTGTATTGCTTGTAGCATTTGGTGCTTAATTACGCGCAGAGTAATGACATTACGGATGAACTTATTACCTCCTGCCGTTGACCCGGCACAACCACCAAGATAGCTTGCGGTCACTAGAAAGCCTGCTGTCGCTGCTGGCCAGGCAGAAAGATCGTCAGCTCCGTATCCGGTGCTGGTCATAAAAGAGATAACATGAAAAACCGCTTGGTTGAGAGACTGCCAGAACGAGTCGTGAGTTTGTGAGCTAAAAGCCAGAGCAGTGAGAATAACACTGAAAATGGCTAATGCGATTAAAAACCAACGGGTTTCTTCATCCTGCCAGTATCCGCTTAAAGCTTTACTTGAGAACAGCTTATGGTGCAGTGCAAAGCTAATAGCACCGAGAATCATAAACACATCTGCGACTATCAAAATAGCAGGCTGCTGAAAGTGGCCCATACTGGCGTCGTAAGGCGAGAAGCCGCCGGTTGAGACAGTAGTCAGGCTATGAGCTATAGCATCAAAAGCCGACATTCCGGCCAACCAGTAACTGCTGGCGCAACCTAATGTGAGACAGAGATAAACCAGCCATAGATAACGACTGGTGCTAGCGACTCGAGGTGCCAGTTTATCGTTCTTGATAGGCCCTGGAGTTTCAGCTCTTAGTAAGCGCATGCCGCCAACGTTCAACATAGGAAGAATGGCAACCACAAAAATAACGATACCAAGCCCACCCATCCACTGCAGGAACTGACGGTACAGTAAAAAGCTTTTTGGCATCTCATCCAGGCCCGTAAGAATAGTTGCACCGGTGGTGGTCATGGCGCTGACGGACTCAAACACAGCATCGGTGAAACTGACACCAGTAACGGACATGATGGGAAGGGCACCTAAAACGCCCATGAGGATCCAGGTAAAAGAAGCAAAGGCTAATGCTTCCCGGAAAAAGATTTTTTTCTGTTCACCGCGATCAGTCCGGACAAAAAGAAAAAAGGCCAGGATAAGACACAACAAAGAGGGATAAATAAAGTCGGTAAAGGTTTTGTCCCTAAAAACAAAAACTGAGAGTAAAGCAAAAAAGAACTGAATAGAGGCTATCCAGATCATTGGCCAGGTCAGTAGGCGCAAAGTTGCTTTTAAATTCACGATAACCTCGTTTGCTGCACCTGATTGGTCTATGTCTGACAATAATCTTTGCACGCGTAAAATCTCTATACCGAAAACGTCTTTAGGCGTAAAATCTGCGTAAAATTAAGGGGTTTTTTATATGGCTTGTATTCAACCTGCGCGGAATGAGCATTTAGATGCAGTAACTGCGTTGGAAGCTCTCACTTTCCCCGAAGATGCTATTAGTAAACGTAGCTTTCGGCGGTTCATTGAGTCACCCACTGCAGACTTTCATGTGTTGGTTGCCGATGCCCGGGTAATTGGCTATACCGTTGTTCTATACCGAAATAATACCAACCTGGCTCGACTGTATGCTCTGGTTGTTGATGAAGGCTGCAGGAGTCGGGGGTATGGACGAAGTTTGCTACAAACTGCTGAAGAGCTCGCGGATAAGCGGCATTCACTGTTTTTACGCACCGAAGTAGCCACCTCTAATACGGTGGCCCAACAGTTGATGAACAGTGAAGGGTTCCGCGCTATAGAGCTGCGCGAGGCTTATTTCCCGCCTTCAGCTTCACAATCCACCGACGCGCTGGTATTACAAAAGCTGCTCCCCCGATACGAAGTGGGTGAGGACTCCGGTGTAGGAGCAACAGAAGAGTACGTTCCTATGTTGACTCAGTCGACAGAGTTTACCTGTGGGCCGGCCAGCTTGTTAATGGCAATGGATTATTTCGGTCGACCCAGTAACGATCCGCAAGCTGAAGAGCTGGAAATTTGGCGCCAGGCGACCACCATTTATATGACTTCTGGACACGGTGGTTGTGGGCCGCACGGGCTGGCGCGAGCGGCGTACCAACGCGGTCTGAACGTCCGGGTTGAAGTGAATACCGACCAGCCTCTATTTGTGGATTCGGTTCGCCAGGAGCAAAAGAAAACGGTCATGCAGCGCATACAGCAAGCGGATATGACGTATTTGCGCGAACACGATGTACCGATTTCAGTGCGCGATTATGACGTTAATTTAATAAAAGAAGATTTAAGCCAGGGCTGTCTGATTATGGCGCTGATTTCAACTTATCAGTTTGATGGTATTCGCGCTCCGCACTGGGTTTTAATTTGCGCGGCAGACGATGACTTCATTTACATCAATGACCCCGACTACGACACGTTACCCTGGGAATCTCCAACCGAACGTCAATATTTGCCTGTGCCTGTAAGTACCTTTAGCAAAGCCTTTGGCTACGGTGGTCGTAAGCAAAAAGCGGCAGTCGTGCTTTGGGCTAATTAAAGAACAAAGTGATCAATTGCCCTTGAATTATCCGTAATTATGCTCAAAGTCATATAACAGTATTCGATGATAAAGGAATTCCTTATGAGCTCAGCATTTGATGATTTTGAATTAAAAGGCCACAAACTGGAAAACCGTTTTGTCGTCGCGCCCATGACACGAACCAGCGCCGATAGAAAAGGCAAGCCAACCAAGTTAATGGGTGAATATTACGAACGTTTTGCCAAAGGTGGCTGGAGTATGATCATCAGTGAGGGTGTTTACACTGACCGCCAGGCAAGTCAGGGTTATGAAAACCAGCCGGGCATTACCGATGCCCCGCAAACCGATGCCTGGAAAGAAATTGTAGAGCGTGTTCACAAGCACGACAGCAAATTCATTATGCAGTTGATGCATGCCGGCGCGCAGTTTCAACACAATGAATACACCGATACGCCAATTGGCCCTAGCGAAGTAAAACCTAAGGGCGAGCCGTTAGATTTGTATGGTAAAACGGACGGTTGGCCTGAAGTGAAGGCCATGGATGAAACCGATTTTGATGCTGTTATGAATGGCTTTGTTGGTGCAGTAAACCGCGCCAAAGAAGCTGGCTTTGATGGTATTGAGTTGCATGCGGCTAATGGCTATTTACTGAACGAGTTTTTGAGTGATTACTTTAACCAGCGCCCTGACCAATGGGGCGGGAGCATGGCGAAACGCATGCACTTTTTGGAGTTGGTTGTTAAGGCGGCGAAGTCAGCAGCAGGAGAGGACTTTATTGTTGGTGTGCGACTAAGTCAGATTACCGTAACGGACTCTGAATACCAGTGGCCGGAAGGTGAAGACGCCATGATAAAAGTGGTTAAGGCTATGGAAAAAGCTGGTGTGGATTACATTCATACAACGGATACCGATGTGATGCGTAAACCGTTTAAAGGTGGAAGCAATAAGTCATTGGGTGATGTTGTACAAGAGTTCTCAGATATCCCGTTAATTGTTAATGGCGGCATTAGCGAGAAAAACTATGAGCATGTAGCGGCACATTATCCGAATGCGTTACTGGCTATGGCGAAAACATCATTGGCGAATCCGGACTTTCCAATTCGGATAAAGTCTTCCGAACCAATACGTCAGTTAGATTTTGCCATGTTACAACCAACCGCTACACTTGAGAATGAATGGAAGTGGCGCGATGAAAATGATGCCCATATTGACTTAGACTAAAGCGATTTTTAAGTAGCGGACAGGAGGTTTCGACTATGAAAAAAGTAGCCGTTATTTTATCCGGTTCCGGCGTTTTTGACGGAGCCGAAGTTAACGAAGCTGTATTGACGTTGTTGCACATAGCCAAGCAGGGTGCAAGCTATGAGTGTTTTGCACCGGACATTGAGCAAATGCACACCATTAATCATCTTAAAGGTGAAGAAAGCGGTGATAAGCGCAATGTGCTCGAAGAAGCAGCGCGCATTACCCGTGGTGAAGTGCGGCCGTTAACCGATTTAGATTCGACTGAATTTGATGCGTTAATTCTCCCTGGCGGCTTTGGTGTGGCGAAGAACCTGTGCGACTTTGCCGTAAAAGGTGCGGATATGACGGTCAATGATGAAGTTTTGGAAGTTGGCAAAGCTTTCGTCGATGCCAAGAAACCTGCGGGCTATATGTGTATTGCACCGGTGTTACTGCCACATATCTACGGTAAGGGTGTCAAAGTGACTATTGGCACCGATGGTGAAGTGGCCAGCGCCATTAACAAAATGGGCGGCGAGCATGTGAACTGCGGTGTTCGCGATATTGTTGTGGATGATAAACACCAATTAGTCACCACACCGGCCTATATGCTGGCTGAGAATTTGCCCGATGCGGAAGAGGGCATCAGCAAATTGGTTGAGAAAGTCTTGTATATGGCGGCCTAATACCTAACTGAAAGCCCAATAAATAACCGCTTGAGTGCGGAACTTATAGCACTTAAGCGGTGTCTGAGTTATAGTACACAAGTTACGTAAGTAATAGCTTTGGGGCTGATCTGGATTCGACGGGATACACGAAACCCAAGGTGCATGCCGAGGTGAGGCAGGCCTCGTAAAAAGCCTCAACCTAATAGTTGCAAACGACGACAACTACGCTCTAGCGGCTTAATAACCCGCTAAGCCCATCCCCCGGCGCTTTGTCTGCGAGACCGGATCAGGATGGCTCAAACTAATGTAGACTCGCGTGGATGCTTTGTCCGGAGTTGAAGCGTTAAAACCAATCGGACTCGTCAGTTGTGAAGCCTGTCAGTCGGCGTCACACTGATTAACTAAAAGACTGACTAAGCATGTAGGACCGAGGATGTAGGTATTGCGGACGCGGGTTCAACTCCCGCCAGCTCCACCAATTCCATAAAAAGGGGTGTCTCACGACATCCCTTTTTCTTTCTGTTTCAATGACAACACTTATATCTTTTGCTCACGGCTTGTAATGTCAACAACCAAAAAGCCACTAGTAACTAATCGATCTACCAGAGCAATCTTTACGTCGTCATTAATCTGATCCGGAATATCACTAACATAGAAGCAGGGCGTCTTAATGATGAAATCGATGCATTTTTGCGCGCCAAGGTGAATAAAAATCTGTTCACCGGGTTGGCAAAAGTCAAGAATGTCTTCGGTAACTGTCAATTCGGACATTGCCAGCGGGTGATGCTTAATCCGTGTTGTCAGAGTAATAGGTTGATCAGCTTTGCTGCTGGGTAACTTAGGTAACTCCCGAATCATACGTGTTTTTCTTCGGCTCAGTGAGTGCTCAATAAACGCATCATCCTGACAAGCGTCACTTAGTTTCTTTAGATAGTGACGAATTTGCTCAGGAATTTGAGGGTTGTTTGGTTGCTCGGTTAGACAATCCCCACGCGGACCGAGTCCCATTCTTAGAGGCTTATGTAACTCAGAGTAATGATCTAGCGCTGCGTTGATAGCGTCTCTAATCGTGACGGGAACAAATCCAATAGCAATATGAATAGACTCAGATGTCGACTGCACTGTATGCGCGGTGCCGCGTGGAAGATAAATTAAGTCGCCGGGCTTTACATCGACGGTGTTGTAGTTGTTCATCACTGGAGGTTTCTCCCCAGCAGACTTCCATTTATTTGGTAAAACAGGCGGCTCTTCCGAAATAAACCAGCGTTTGGTTCCCTCCAGCTGAATGACGATTAAATCGACTTCGTCGTGATGAATGGGCGCGGTTCCACCTTGCTCACTCCAAAAAACAACCACATTAACGGCAGACTGTATTTGCCGCTCCAGCGCACGGGTAAATAGCGTCAGACTGTCGGAAAGATCGGTAACATCAGGAATGCGCACGGTATATCCGGCGTCAAAATACTCCTGAATTAACGCACGAAAAGCGTCCGGACTTTGCACTGCCCGGGCTGCGGGCGCGGGTCCTCTAGGTGCATATGAGTGGCTGGTAAGGTTAGGAGCGTATTGAGCAAAGTCTTTGAGTAATTGGTGGCGTGGATTTTGTCCCGCTAAACTCTTCCTTTGATTACTGCCTTCAGCCAACACAAGTGGTTTCTGGCCCAATATATTGTCAAAAAACTGGTCATAGGAGATCGGTGATAATACTGACTCTATTATATCGTTTACGTTTGCGTGCATAAAATGGCTATTTAGTGTTAAAGGAACGCTTTCATATCCTCTTTATCAGCTCGCTAAAAGTCAATTAAAAACTAAATAACATTTGCCATGGCCTATGCCTGATATTATTAATTGGGTGTTGTATGGCTATGTGGAAACCGACCGGGCTTTTTAGTCGACGCCTTATGATCTAATCTCCCCTAATAAGAACTACTATTCAACACATACTTTAGTTAAAGGACTGCGATCATGACTGATAAAATTAAAACGTTAAGACTGAAAGAGCCGTTTGGGCTTGATAATATTCAGGTGACAGAAATGAATGACCCCGGCCAGCCCGGGCCGGGAGAAATTCGGGTTAAAGTTAAAGCTAGCTCGCTTAATTTCCATGACTACGGCGTTGCGGCCGGCTTTATTTCAACAGAGGACGGACGCATTCCAATGTCTGACGGAGCCGGTGTAGTGGAAGCTGTCGGTGACGGTGTAGAAGAGTTTGAGGTAGGGGACAATGTCGTTTCTACCTTTTTTCCTTACTGGCAAAGCGGGCCGGCACCTGTCGGCGACTTTCGCAATACGCCGGGCGACGGAATTGATGGCTACGCCAGAGAAGTCGTAGTACGCCCAAGTCAGTTCTTCACTCACCAGCCTAAAAATTACAGTCATGCTGAATCAGCCACCCTGACTACGGCCGGGCTTACCGCGTGGCGTGCCCTGGTGGTAGACGGCGGCATTAAGCCGGGCAACACGGTGCTGGTACTCGGTAGCGGCGGCGTCTCCGTATTTGCCTGTCAGTTAGCGAAAAGCCTTGGGGCAACCGTATTTGCAACTTCGTCTTCCAATGACAAGCTGGAACGTTATAAGAAACTGGGAGCGGACTACCTGATTAACTACAAGGAAGATCCGGAATGGGGTAAAACGGTTCGTAAGTTAACGAACGGCCGGGGTGTCGACCATGTCATTGAAGTCGGCGGGCCAGGTACCTTGCCTCAGTCTATCAATGCGGTCGCTATTGCAGGTCATATTGCGTTAATTGGTGTGCTAACCGGAAGTGAAGGTGAAGTTCCCACTGCAAAACTAATGGCTAAGCAAGCTCGTTTGCAGGGGCTAATTGTTGGCAGTTGCGACCATCAAAAAGACTTTGTACGCGCCTTAGAAGCCAATGGAGTTAAACCGGTGATTGATAAAACCTTTGCGCTGGAAGAGTTAGCTGACGCCTTTCGTTATGAGGAATCCGGCAAACACTTCGGTAAAATTTGCGTAGAGTTTTAAGCTTAGATAGCACCTGTGCACGCGAAAGCCCCTGAGATTTAATCAGGGGCTTTTTTATACCAATTGAAAGTTACTAATAAAGGCAATGCATACGACATCTGAGCATGAAAACCTTTTGGCGATTCGATAATATTTTAGTAGTATTGTTGCGAAAATGTTATTTTCTATCGCTAATCAATACATGGAGGTCGATGTGCGCTTTCTTGGTTTATTGCTGCTTGTGGTTACGTTCACAAGCCACGCTGAAGTTACGGATTGGATCCCTTTTGAGCTGGAAAATGGTCACGTAAGTATTACTGTTGAAGTCGATGGAATTGAAGGTAATGCGATAATTGACTCAGGTTCTCAGCTCAATGTTATTAATAAAAAGTTTATAGAAAAACATAATTTAGAGTACGAAATTTCGACTTTTACGGGCGTTAGCGGCGTTCATCATAAGTCACGTCAACCTATATATGAAAGCGTTCCAACCCAACTCTTTGGCTCTGAAATGGAGCTTAACCTGGTCGGTGCAGACTTTGGTCACTCAAGTAATGCGCTCGTCATTGGAGCTCCGTTTTTACGAAACTTTATTGTGCAGTTTGACTATCCTAACGGACGCTTACGCCTCGCCACTCGTGATGCTCTTAATCTGGATGAAGTTGCTAACTTGCCTATGAGAGCTCAAAAAGGGTCGGGTAGGCCATTGGTCCGGGTCACCCTTAATGATGAAAAAGACATTTGGATGATTCTTGATACCGGTAACAGTGGCGGTATCTATATGAAACGAGGTATTGCTGCCCGTAGAGGGTGGCTCGATGAGTTTGCGCTGGGTAAGACCATGTCACGCGGTGTCAACGGTATTGCTTACACCGACACCTTTACTTTGCCGTCCGTTATTTTTGGGCCGTTCAAAGTGAAAAATGTGGATGTGGCTGTACCTGTTGCCGGTGAAGAAGCAGACTTTGGCGAACGGTACAAAATTCAGCACAGTCGCATAAGAGGCGTTAAGGTTGAGGGGTTAGCCGGATACGGTGTCTTTAAACACTTTGTCGTTACGCTTGACTACCAAAGCGGCAAAGGGCACGCAGAGCTGCCCTAATTACCTGATGACTGGCTAACGTACCGAATGCTTCATTATTCGAGCTTTCTGGCGTTGCCAGTCGCGCTCTTTAATGGTGTCGCGTTTATCGTGTGACTTTTTACCCCGGGCTAAAAAGACTTCCACTTTTGCCCATGGGCCTTTCCAGTACATCGCTGTTGCTACTATGGAATAGCCTTCACGCTCTGAAGCGCCAATAAGTTTATCCAGTTCACGGCGCTTCAGCAGCAGTTTACGGCTGCGGTCGGGTTCGCAATAAACGTGGCTTGAGGCTTGGTTAAGTGGCTGAATTTCGGCACCCAAAAGATAGGCCTCGCCATTTTTAATAATGACGTAGCTGTCGCTTAGGTTGACCTTGCCAGCCCGTATGCTCTTAATTTCCCAGCCTTGCAAGCTAATACCTGCCTCGAACTTGTCTTCAAGGAAGTATTCATGCCGCGCTTTTTTATTACGAGCGATGGTATTGGACGATTGTTGTGGTTTCTTTTTACTCATGGCGGCTATTATACCTATGCGCACTGAAAAGAAAATTGCTTTAAGGGCTTCAAAGCGTTTCTGGTTGCGTTATTATTGCGCAGTTGATTTTAGTCGTAGGTAAAAAAATGCCCAGTATCGAAAAAAGTGCCTTAGTTTCGTACAGTGCCAAACAAATGTTTGATCTTGTTAACCACGTTGAAGCGTACCCGGAGTTTGTTCCCGGATGTGCCGCTGCGCGGGTTCTGGAGTCAACCGGTCAACAAAAAGTGGCTTCATTAGACATAAGTAAAGCGGGTATCAGTAAAACCTTTACGACCCGAAACACGCTGCACGAACCCGAACGTATTGATATGGACTTAGTAAACGGCCCGTTCAAAAAATTAACCGGTGGCTGGGTGTTTACGCCGTTGGCCGACGACGCCTGCAAAGTTGAACTTAAGCTCGACTTCGAATTTTCGAGTCGTTTGCTGGGCATGGCGTTCGGAAAAATATTCAGCGAGGTGACTTCGCGTATGGTCGATGCCTTTGTCAAACGGGCAGAGCAAGTGTATGGCGACCAGCATGGGTAATAAACTAACCATTGAAGTAGCGTACGCTACACCCGAAAAACAAGTGTTGCTAACGGTGCACCCAAAAGAGGGCGCAACGGTAGAAGAGTGCATCAAAATGTCGGATGTGTTCGAACATTTTCCGGAAATTGATCTTGAACAGCAAAAAGTGGGTATCTGGAATAAGACGGTGAAATTGGATGCGCAGCCAAGAGACGGCGACCGTATTGAAATCTATCGTCCGCTCATTGCCGATCCCAAAGCCGTACGTAAACGTCGTGCGGAAGAAGCCAAGCAGTCAGGTCGTGCTGATCGTGTTACCGGCGGCAGACCTGACGCAAAACGCCGAGCGCAGGCTGAGGAGTCTAAGCCAGAATGAAGCTGTATATCATGCGTCATGGTGAAGCAAACTACCCACAGGGTAGTTATTCCGACCGCGAACGCCGTTTAACAACCAACGGTGAGCGCGAAGTAAAGACCACAACCACCTGGCTGATAGACAAGCAGCCAGAAGTTGACTGTGTTTATGTCAGTCCTTACCTGCGGGCCCAGCAGACGGCTTCTATTTTACTGTCACACCTGAAGACCGGGCAACGACAGGATTGCGATGATATTACGCCCGACGGCCATGCAGCTTCGGTTGTCAGTTGGCTCGCAGCAGAAATTCAGGAACATAACTTTGAGAGTGTGGTACTGGTATCGCATATGCCGCTAGTGAGTTATTTAGTGCATGAGTTAGACGCTAGTGTGCAGCCGCCTATTTTTCCTACAGCCGGCATTGCGGTTGTTGATTTCTCGCCGGAAACGTTACGCGGTAAGTTCCAGCAGTTATTGATAGCTGAGCGTTGTGCGGGCTAAACGTTAGCTCGCAACTTTTAACAGAACCAGCAATGAGGCTGCCCCACCCCATTCCAGTGGTGCCTGATGAAACGCTCTTACATGCGGATGTTGCACCAGCCAGTGTGGCAGTTGCTGTTTTAACTTACCACTGCCATGCCCATGCATAATACAGCAGCAATCAATGTGTTCGCGCTCACAGGCCAGTAACAAAGCAGCCAGCTCCTGTCGGGCCGTGGCGAGTGTCATGCCGTGTAAATCCAATAACAACTCTGGCGTGTAATCCCCACGGCGCAATTGTTTAACTAAGTAACCGGACTCACCTTCGGCAGCAAAGCGTATAGGCCCTTCGGCAAAATACGCTTCAAAATCGTCAGAAAAGTAATGGCTGGCCGAACGGCTCGCGTCGGCTATTTGCTGTGCACTGGGGTGTTGCGAGAGCTGTCGGCGTTTACGCAATTCAGCAATTTTCGGCGGCTCCGGCGGCAGTTTGTCTTGCTTGATACGCGCAGCACCCTTCGCGGCTTCACGAAAAAGCTCGATATCGTCTTCCGAAAGGGATGATGACTTACGTTTGTTTGCAACCATGATTGATGAAAACCGCGCTGAATTAAGGTATCTTTAAGGCATTAACGTTATTCAGTATAAAACATTCAGTGGTCGGGAGACAGCCTTTGCAAGTGCGTAATCTGGAACAAGCCATTCAGGAGTTATTGAGCATTGATGACATTACCCGCTGGAGCGTAACTCAGCTCAATCAGGCGGAGGTGTATTATGGTCACGGTACGGACAACGCGGTTGATGAAGCGCGGGCCTTATTAAGTTATGTATTAAGGCTAAACACCGCTCAACTGGCCGACATGGGTCATTGCCGTCTGCTGAGCTCGGAAAAAAAAGAGTTCACTGAGTTACTCAAGCAGCGTATCGAGAAACGTATCCCGACAGCTTATTTGACTCATCAAGCTTGGTTTGCCGGCTTGCCGTTTTATGTTGATGAACGAGTGCTGGTGCCGCGATCACCGATAGCCGAGCTTGTTGAAAACGGTTTTCAGCCCTGGCTGACGCAACAGCCGCACCGCATTTTAGATTTATGTACGGGCGGGGGATGCATTGCTATAGCTTGCGCTTATGCCTTTCCGGAAGCTGAGGTTGACGCGCTGGATATTTCAACTGAAGCGCTGGAAGTGGCAGAATTTAATATTGAACAGCACGGCTTAACTCATCAGGTAACTCCTATTCAGTCGGATTTATTCGACGCAGTTAAAGCCGAGAAGTACGATTTAATTGTCAGTAACCCGCCTTATGTGGATGCAGAAGATATGGCTGATTTGCCGCCGGAATATCATCATGAACCTGAGCTTGGCTTAGCTGCAGGCAATGATGGGTTAATTTTGGTGGATAAAATGCTGTTAGACGCCCCTGACTTACTAAACGACGGCGGCCTGTTTGTTTGTGAAGTCGGTAACTCGATGCTGGCGTTGGCCGAAAAGTACCCACGAACGCCTTTTACCTGGCTTGAGTTTGCCAATGGTGGTGACGGGGTTTTCTTGCTGACAAAAGAACAGCTTATTGAACATAAACAACGAGAAACTAAGGCCAGCTAATGCCGGGAAACAGTTTTGGGCAGTTATTTAAAGTTACCACTTTTGGCGAGAGTCACGGGCCTTCGCTAGGTGCGGTTGTGGACGGCTGTCCGGCTGGCCTGGCGCTAACCGAAGCTGATTTACAAGAAGCACTGGATCGCCGCAAACCGGGTCAAAACCGCTACACCACGGCTCGCCGCGAGGCCGATCAGGTTAAGATTCTATCTGGCGTTTTTGAAGGTGTGACAACCGGCACGCCTATTGGTTTGGTGATAGAAAACACTGACCAGCGCAGTCAGGATTACTCTGACATAAAAGATACGTTTCGCCCGGGCCACGCCGACTACACCTACCAACATAAGTACGGTGTAAGAGATTATCGAGGTGGCGGTCGTTCTTCAGCTCGCGAAACGGCCATGCGGGTGGCTGCCGGTGCTATAGCCGATAAATTACTGCAACAGCAGGGCATACAGGTTCAGGCAGCATTAACGCAAATGGGCGATGTTGTTGCTAGTAACATTGACTGGCAACAGGTACGCGAAAATGAACTGTTTTGCGGCGATGCCAATGCGGTGGAGCCTATGCAGGAGCTTATTCGCCAACTGAAGAAAGAAGGCGACTCGGTTGGCGCGAAAATTCGGGTTCAGGCTACCGGTGTTCCGCCGGGTTGGGGGGAACCGGTTTTTGACCGGTTAGACGCTGATTTAGCCAAAGCTTTAATGAGCATTAATGCGGTGAAGGCAGTTAGTATTGGCGACGGTTTTGATGTGGTCAGTCAGCGTGGTAGCGAACATCGTGATGAAATGACGCCGGACGGGTTTCTGTCGAACCATGCTGGCGGTGTTTTAGGTGGTATTAGTAGTGGGCAACCTGTGTTTGCCGATATTGCGTTAAAGCCCACATCCAGCATTGCCATTAGTGGCCGGACAATTGACCGCTGGGGCAAAGAGCAGGCTATCGTCACCAAAGGCCGTCATGATCCTTGTGTTGGTATACGTGGGGTTCCTATTGTTGAGGCTATGACCAGTCTGGTTTTAGCAGACCACTGGTTACGTCAGCGCGCGCACAGTTTATTGGCACAGACCGAAACGCCGGATATCAGTCGTTAAGCGGATATGAGTCAGAAGTCAGAGCATCATTACCAACGCTTAATTCAGGTGTTTGAGCGTTGTTTTAAAGAGAATTACAACACCCTATTGGTTGCGGGTGAGGACGAGCCTTACTATCAGCCAGCAACGCAAGAGGGCGAGCATAACCAGGTGGTTTTCGCGCATGGCTTTTTTGCTTCAGCACTGCACGAAACGGCTCATTGGTGCATAGCAGGCGAAGCTCGGCGCAAGCAGTTCGATTACGGCTACTGGTATGAACCCGATGGGCGAAATGAAGCCCAACAAAAGTCTTTCGAACAGGTTGAACGAAAACCACAAGCGTTGGAATGGTTGTTCTCTTTATGCTGTGACTTTCCTTTTCAGGTCAGTGTCGATAACCTCAATGGCGTTGAGGTAGACAGGGAAGCCTTTACTGCTAAGGTGTCAGAACAGTTAGCTCTGTTACTGGATGAAAATTCGTTGCCACCTCGAGCGGTAAAGTTTGCAAAAGCTCTGTGCCGGGAGTTTAATTGTAACTGGCCTAATCGCCACGAAGTTCTTATTCATTGCGAGTAAACAACAAGGAGTTACCTATGTTTTTAAGAGCGTTATTAGTTGCTGTAGCAGTATTGGGCTTATCTGCCTGCGAAACCATGGAAGGTGCCGGTCGTGATTTAGAGAAAGCGGGCGAAGCAATTCAAGATGAGGCTAACGACGAATAAATAATGGAAGTAAGCAGTAAACTGACCGTTGGTCTCATTATAAACCCGTACGCGGGCATTGGCGGCGCCTTAGCATTAAAAGGAAGCGATGGCGCCGATATTCGTGAAAAAGCATTATCTGCCGGCGCTGAGAAAAAAGCATCGAAACGCGCAGAAACTGCACTAGCATTACTCCAACCCTACAAAGAACAGCTGCATTTTGTCACCGCTGATAGTGAGATGGGGGCAGACAGTCTAAACGGCCTGGGCTTTTCTTTTGACTCGGTTTATTCAGCCATTGAACAACCATCTTCGCCTGAAGACACCAAAAAAGCGGTGTCAGAAATTATCACTCATAAGGTCGATATTCTTTTATTTGCCGGAGGTGACGGTACCGCGCGCGATATTTATGAAGTGGTGCCTGAACAACAACTGGTATTGGGTATACCCGCTGGCGTAAAAATTCATTCGGGAGTGTATGCTATTAGCCCTACCGCGGCGGGGCGAGTCATTGAGAAAATTCTTCAGGGAGAGTTATCAAGTATTCACAATGCCGATGTTATGGATATTGACGAAGAGGCCTTTCGGAAAGGTACGGTAAAAGCCAGGCGTTTTGGCGAAATGTCAGTACCGGCGGAGCTGGAATATGTTCAGGCAGTGAAAATGGGCGGCAAAGAAAGCGATGAGCTGGTTCTGGATGACATTGCAGCAGAAGTTATTGAGCGCGTCGATGATGAACTTTTAGTAATGGGGTCGGGCTCTACAGTAGAAGCCGTTATGCAGGCAATGGGGCACGAGAACACCTTACTTGGCGTTGACTTGGTTCAAGACGATAACTTACTAGCCAGCGATGTTACTGAAAGCCGTTTGTATGAAGAAGTGAGCCAGTATAAAACGGGAAGCATTAAATTGGTTATTACCCTAATAGGCGGGCAAGGTCATTTATTTGGCCGGGGGAATCAGCAGTTGAGTCCCAGGGTAATTCGCCATATTGGTAAAGACAATATATGGGTCGTTGCAACGAAGACGAAGCTGCAGTCGCTGAATAATAAGCCGCTGCGGGTCGATACCGGCGATGCTGAATTAGATTGTGCGCTTTCAGGAACTATCCGGGTAATTACCGGCTACCACGACGAAGTTCTTATGCCGGTGGCAGCCGTCAATTAGTCTCTCTAATCTATTTAGAACTGAGACTTAGGCATATGGACAACTAAGCCGTCCAACTCGTCAGTTATTTCTATTTGACAGCTAAGTCGGCTGTTTTCCTGTGGTTCCATGACCATATCGATCATATCTTCTTCCTGCTCTGACGGAGCAGGGAGCTTATCTTGCCACTCGGGCGGAATGTAGCAATGGCAGGTTGCACACGACATAACGCCGCCGCACTCTCCAATAATGCCGTCAATAAAGTTCTCGACAGCGGCTTCCATAACGTTGGTTCCCGAGTCGACTGTGGCTTCAAACTGATTCCCATCGGCATCGACGAAATAAACGGTTGGCATGATAAATTCTGTATCCTGTTTAAAAAATAAAAAGTGAACAACAAATTACGCGGCAATTAGGATAAAATACCTGCCTTTTAACCACAACGCCAAACTTTCAAGGTTTCTCATGCTGGAAAAGCTGTTTTCAATTAAAGCAAGTGGCAGTTCTGTTAAGTCCGAGGTTATTGGGGGACTGACAACCTTTCTGACCATGGCTTACATTATCTTTGTTAACCCGTCTATTTTGAGCGAAACGGGTATGGATTATGGGGCTGTGTTTGTAGCCACTTGTTTAGCGGCAGCTATTGGTTGTCTGATTATGGGGCTGTGGGCGAACTACCCGGTAGCACTGGCACCGGGAATGGGGTTAAACGCCTTTTTCACTTACACCGTTGTATTTAGTATGGGATATACCTGGCAAACGGCGTTGGGGGCAGTATTTTTCTCTGGTTGCTTGTTCTTTTTACTTTCTGCTTTTCGGGTTCGCGAGTGGATAATAAAGTCCATTCCTACCACCTTACGTTTGGCTATTGCGGCAGGTATTGGTGCATTTCTGGCGTTAATTGGTTTGCAGAATGCGAACATTATTGTCGCCAACGACGCAACGATGGTGAGCTTAGGCTCTTTATCTGAACCCTCTGTGCTGCTCGCAGCCGCAGGCTTTTTCCTTATTATTGGTTTGGTTGCACGGCAAGTACAGGGTGCGGCATTAATCAGTATTTTGCTGGTCACGCTTATTGCCTGGGCAACGGGGTTAGTTGAATATAATGGCATTGTATCGGCGCCTCCAAGTCTGCTTCCAACCTTTATGCAAATGGACTTAGCGGCAGCTTTCGATATTGGTATGTTGTCCGTTATTTTTGCATTTTTGTTCGTTGATTTATTTGATACATCCGGCACTTTGCTAGCCGTTGCACAAAAAGCTGGTCTGGCAAAAGCCAACGGTGAAATGCCGCGGCTTAATAAAGCGCTAATGGCGGACAGTACGGCCACCGTCGCGGGGTCAATGCTGGGTACTTCAACGACCACCAGCTATATTGAGTCTGCAGCAGGAGTCGCCTCGGGTGGCAAAACCGGGCTTGCTGCGGTGGTGGTTGGTATTCTCTTTCTGTTGGCAATGTTTTTCGCGCCGTTGGCTGGTATGATCCCAGCTTACGCAACGGCCGGGGCAATAATTTACGTTGCTGTTTTAATGTTGTTTACACTGAAAGACGTAAAGTGGGATGACATTACGGAGGCTGCACCTGTTGCTGTGGTTTTATTAATGACACCACTGACATTTTCAATAGCAGATGGTATTGCGTTAGGTTTTATCAGTTACGTTGTGGTGAAATTACTCGGCGGACGCTATCAAGATTTAACACCGAGCGTAATTTTCTTAGGCGCGCTTTTTGTCGCTAAATTTATTTGGTTAGGGTAACGAAATTATGGGATGGCATTCAAACCGCGAGTTTTTTGTATCATGGGAAGAGTTGCACCGTGCGACGCGTGAACTGGCGCGCCGTCAACTACCGGCGGAGCAATATAAAGGCATTATTGCGGTGAGCCGGGGCGGCTTGGTGCCAGCGGCTATTGTGGCGCGTGAGCTAAACATTCGTGTGGTCGACTGTGTAGCGGTGAGCTCCTATGATCACACCGAGCAACGAGACGACTTACAGGTAATGAAGGACGTTACCGCAACGACTGATGGCGAAGGCTTTTTGGTCGTAGACGATTTAGTTGATACGGGTAATACCCTGAAGTTTTTACGTGACCGTTTGCCAAAAGCAAAGTTTGTTACGGTTTATGCAAAACCGGCAGGAATGGAGTTGGTTGATGATTTTGTTGCTGATTTAGCACAGGACACCTGGATTCACTTCCCCTGGGATATGCACTTACATTACATTGAGCCGCTGGCAGGACAGGAGTCTTAAAGCTCTCTCTGTTAACGTAAAAAGGCCTGATAGTTTTGCTATCAGGCCTTTTTCTTTGTCTATTGAGTTTAGAACTGTTGTTTAATGAAGTTAACGCAGTCGTCTAAACTGATTTTTTGCTTCTCGCCGCCTTTGCGACTCTGGTACTCAACCAGGTCTTCATCGAGGTTACGTTCACCAACGACAACCTGATGTGGAATACCTATGAGCTCCATATCCGTAAACATGACCCCAGGACGCTCTTTACGGTCGTCAAACAGAACATCAATACCCTGAGTCTTCAAATCTTCGTAAAGCTTCTCAGCGGCCGCCTGAACACGTGCTGACTTATGCATGTTCATTGGCACAATAACGACCTGGAAGGGGGCTAAGGCATCTGGCCAGCATATACCGCGCTCATCGTTATTCTGCTCTATTGCAGCGGCAACAATGCGTGAAACACCAATGCCATAACAACCCATGGTCAGAGTTTCATGTTTACCAGTTTCAGACAGTACACCGACTTTCATGGCGTCACTGTATTTGGTACCGAGCTGGAAAATGTGGCCGACTTCAATGCCTCGGGCAATTTTTACTTTACCCTGGCCGCAAGGGCTTGGGTCGCCAGCAACAACATTGCGAATATCCACTACGGTATAGTCAGGGGTATCGCGATCCCAATTGACGCCCGTCAGCCAGTGACCATTTTCATTGGCACCACAAGCGAAATCAGCCAGGTGAGCGGCACTGCGATCAACCAGCAATGGGAGTTTTGCCTTTACTACGCCAACGTAAGGCGCTTCTACATCCGTTGCTTTTTCAGTTTGCGTCAGTATTTCCAGCGGTGCAGCGACTTGCTCGAGTTTTTCCGCTTTTACTGTATTCAGTTCATGGTCCGCACGTAATACAAGTTGTATGTATTCGGCTTCAATGTCATCTGATGCTTTGACAATAACGGATTTAACGGCTTGCTGGCTTTCTACAGATAGTGGCTGTAATACAGCGGCCAGTTCATCACCGTGTACTTGATGCTTTTCCATTTTTTGTGTTGCAGCAGGGCGTTCCTGCGCAGGAGGCAACGCTTCGGCCATTTCCACATTGGCGGCATAATCTGATGAGTCAGAGAATGCGATAGCGTCTTCACCGGAGCTGGCCAAAACGTGGAACTCGTGGGAGTGACTTCCGCCAATAGAGCCTGTGTCTGCAATAACGGGGCGATAATCTAAGCCAAGTCGCTCAAAAATACGGCTGTACGCTTTGTACATGTCATCGTAAGTTTTTTGCAGCGATTCGTCGGTGAGATGGAAAGAGTAAGCGTCCTTCATCATAAACTCACGTGCACGCATAACGCCGAAACGAGGGCGAATTTCGTCGCGGAATTTTGTCTGGATCTGGAATAAGGTTAATGGCAGTTGCTTATAACTACTGACTTCTTTGCGTACCAACTGACTGATAATTTCCTCGTGGGTCGGGCCCAGTAAGAAGTCACGTTGGTTGCGATCTTTTATACGCAATAACTCCGGGCCGTATGCGTCCCAGCGTCCAGATTCCTGCCAGAGATCGGCTGGTTGTACCATCGGCATTAAAATTTCCAATGCATTAATGGCTTCCATTTCCTCACGGACAACATTCTCAACTTTACGTAGTACACGCAGGCCGGTGGGAGTCCAGGTATAAAGTCCGGCAGCGACCTTACGGATCATGCCTGCCCGCAACATAAGCTGATGACTCACGATCTCAGCGTCAGAAGGTGTTTCTTTAAGCGTTGATAATAAATATTGGCTGCTGCGCATAGTCCGGCATCTCTGCAATTTATAGTGGTCAAAAATTAGAGCGAAGTTTAGCAGTGTCTGACTCAGCTCAAAAGCCTTTTACGGTTGTTTTAATGAGATTTCTTCAACAAAAACGGTATTTTGTTGTACATGCCAACGAATATTATAGTTTAAAAGCGCTGTGCCGTAACTTCTCTGAGTTGATTGCGTTTTGTGATAGGCCGGTCGCGGATCCTGACTAAGTACCTCAGTAATCAGTGTTCTGAGGCCGGGATGACTCGAATGCTCGCTTATCAGAACAGCCTCCACGCCGTCCGAAAACTGGACCTTCATACGTGGTTCAGGTTTTTCCTGTGCAAACCCGGCCCGGGAATCGGTAATGGCATCAACGTAGGGAATATAAGGCTTTATATCAACAATTGGAGTTTTATCGACTAAATCTGCACCACGAACAGTCAAAATGACATTAGGCTCCGTCTGCACCGAAATCAATTCGACAACGGACATGCCTAACTGGTTAGGCCGAAACGGAGAACGTGTGGCAAATACCCCTAGCTGCTGGTTACCTCCCAGTCGTGGCGGCCTGACTCGTTCCTGCCATGTATCGTGCTGATGAAACTCAAAAGTTAGCCAAAGGTGTGAAAACTGCTCTATGCCTTCTATGGCTTGTGCGTGCTGATAGTCACCAACCAGTTCCACTTGAGCAAGCGCAGAAGGAACCAGCCCCGGCTGTCTGGGGACGCTGAATTTCTCGGGGAAAGGCGTATGGATAACCGCAATCTGTGTCAGTTGTTGCTGGCTTTTCATATCACCTCCGTTAGTGAATACGCAAAATACGGGTAGCCAATTTCACCACATAGTTAGCTATTTCGCTAATCGATTCCTTTTTGTTTGTTTTAACTATTTGATATTAAAGGATTTTAATATATGGCATAGCGGTTGCAGAGCTAATAAGTAAGTTACATGACGTGTTTTAGACTTTGGTATGAACGGTTTTAATAACAATAGGAAGAGAAAAATGATGAAACATAAAATTTGGCCTTTAACTTTAGGCTTTATCGGCTTAGTTACGCTTAGCACAGCGGCTTTCTCCGCAAATGATCGTGAACGCACGCTGACTGACAGCTATATTGTCAGTAGCGATACAGAAATTCACCTGGATGCAACGGTTGGGACTGTTGAGTTAAGAGTTACCGAAGGTGAAGCGGTTGAAATTGAACTGCGCGTCGAATCTGATGATGACGGTTGGTTTGCCAGTGGTGGTGATTTGTCAGAGGTCATTATAAAAGGGGAGCGTAACGGTAATCAGTTAGAAATATCCGCCACTCCGAACGATGATATGTCTCAACATTGGAAGGTCTCGGTTCCTCGTTCACAGTTACTGGAGGTGGATTTAGGTGTTGGTGAAATATCCGGTGATTTGCCATTCAACAATGTAAAAGTGGATTTGGGCGTCGGCGATGTGTCACTGAACCTTGCCAGCGGCGAGTATGGACTGGTTGAAGCTTCAGTGGGTGTTGGTGATACCAGCTTGAGAAATTTCGGTAACACTCAGGAAAACAGAATGTTAGTAACGTCGGAGTCCAGCTATCGGGGTAATGGCTCGACTGATGTTCAGGTTGAAGTTGGAGTAGGTGACGTAACGCTGACCAGAAGTAACTAATCACGCCACCGAATTGCACGACCTACGCAGCTGACTTCACTGTAACAGATGGAGTCAGCTTTAGGTGTCAATGAAAAACACTGGGTTTCAATGACGGCGTGTGCTTTAAATCGAACAGCGTCGACCTTTAGAGCTTGAATAGCTTCTTTATCTGACGCCGGTTCATCGTTAAATTGTCGCTGGCAGCTCTCACCATTTACAACACTAACGAGCTCGTACGCCCGTGATGGCGAGTCGCCTGTATGGTAAATTCTGATGTCACCCGAGTCGATTTGATTAAAGCCCCCTGGCATCTTAGGTAAGATGCTACAGGCAGAAAGGCCGAATAATGGCGTTAATACGAATGCTATGAAACGATAGCGCAATGTCGATCCTTGCCAGTTTGAATTTTCTATAGCCTAATCAAGCTGAGTCTATTGTTCAACAAAAAGCGTAGTCTTGATTAATTATTCATCGCGACTACGCATAAATTCGTCTTATTACTTAATTAAAAAAGACTCTAAAGGTTTGCCATTATCAATCGCTGTTTTCATAGCTTTTGGCATGCGTCCCTGACCGGTCCAGGTTTGCTTTTCACCATTTTCATCAGTGTATTCATATTTAGGCGGCTTAGGCGCTCTTTTCTTGCGAGTTGTTTTAACAATAGGCTCGCCCCCCAGCTCTTGCTCTAATATGTCTGAGAGCTCGATACCGGCGTCTGCCATTGCACTTTTAAACTCTTCAATTTTCTTTTGTTTGGCTTCGTGCTGGCGCAGTTTTTCAGCTTCTTCTTCACGACGCTGAGCAATAACCGAATCGAACTTTTCTTTAATGCTTTCCAGTTCATTTAAGTTAAGTTCTTTTAGTGCAGCTTTTAAACGACGCTCATGACGCAGAATGTTAATGAAATCACTCATTGATGCTTACCTTATTTTATTGGCTTAAATTTCATGTTGGTTTGTTTTAATTATAGCGAGATAAATTACTTTAATTGAAGTTTATTATTAATTAAAAAATTATGCGTAAAACAGAAAAAGCGGATCATTGATCCGCCTTTTATATACTGAGTTATTAACAATTAATTGTTACCATTGTCATCATCGTTATTATCGTCGTCTTTGTCTTCATTCTTATCTGAGTCGTCAGATTTATCTTTAAGAGACTGGCGCTTTTCTTTCATTTTTTCTTTTTCTGATTTACGTTTCTCTTTCATTGATTTCCATTTCTCTTTTTTCTCTGCTTTGTCTTTCTTGCGTTCCGACTTTTGTTGCTTCCGTTCCTCTTTACGTTCTGCCATTTTCGCTTTCTGCTCGTTGCGCATAGCTTCCATTTCAGCCTTTTGTTCTTTACGCATGGCTTCCATGTCAGCTTTTAAGTCGTCTTGCTGCTTGCGAACTTCTTCGCTGCGTTCTTGATCTTCATTGCTACTATCTTCGGATTGCTGAGCCAGAGCGAAAGGTGTCGCTAATAAAGACAATATTGCTAAGGACATTAATAGTTTCATAATACACCTCGTTTAAAGGACATTTAGGGCTTAATAAGTCGACAAGTTATAGATTTACAAGTTCCTAAAATGAAAAAACACCAAAACATTTAGCATGCTTTGGTGTTTTTTGTTATTGGTTTTACACTTTACTTACATATTAGGGTAAGTTGGTCCACCACCACCTTCCGGAACAACCCAGGTAATATTCTGGCTGGGATCTTTAATGTCACAGGTTTTGCAATGTATACAGTTCTGAGCGTTAATCTGGAAAATTTGTTTCCCGTCTTCTTCAACCACCTCATAAACGCCGGCAGGACAATATCTTTGCGCGGGCTCTGCGTATTTCGGTAAATTAACCTCTAATGGAATATCAGCGTTTTCCAGTTTTAAATGGCAAGGCTGATCTTCTGCATGGTTAGTGTTAGATAAAAAGACAGATGATAAGCGATCAAATGTGAGTTTATTATCGGGCTTAGGATAATCAATTGCCTTAAAATTCTCGGCTTTACCGGTTGCTTTATAATCCGGTGTCCACTCTTTAAATTTAAAGGGTAACTTGCCGGCAAACCAATTTTGGTCAACCATGTTGTATGCGCCGCCTAACATGGTACCTAACTTATGAACCGCGCCGCCAAAGTTACGAGAGCGGTATAATTCATCAAATACCCATGAGTTTTCAAAGGCATCTTTAAAACTGGTGATATCGTCGTTAGCTTTGCCATTTTTAAGCTGTTCGAAGACGCATTCAGCTGCAACCATGCCCGATTTCATGGCAGTATGGTTACCCTTGATCTTGGCAAAGTTCAAAGTACCGGCATTACAGCCGACAAGAAAACCACCCGGGAATGTCATTTTCGGTAACGAGTAATAACCGCCTTTGGCAATGGCCCGAGCACCGTAGGATACGCGCTTGCCGTTTTCTATCACTTTTTTAATTGCAGGGTGTGTTTTAAAACGCTGGAACTCCTGAAATGGATTCAGATACGGGTTAGCGTAGTTAAGGTCCACAATTAAGCCTAAATACACTTGCCCGTCTTCAGCGTGATAAAGGTAACCACCACCACTGGCATTACTATCGGTCAACGGCCAGCCGGCTGTGTGAACCACTTTCCCCGGTTCGTGCAACTCCTCTGGTATATCCCAAATTTCTTTAAAGCCTAAACCGTAGTGTTGAGGCGTGCTGTCTTTATCCAGTTCAAACTTACTAATCAGCTCTTTGCCTAAGTGTCCACGGCAGCCTTCTGCAAAAAAAGTGTATTTAGCACGCAGTTCCATACCAGGCATGTAGCCATCTTTTTCACTACCGTCCTTAGCAACACCCATATCACCAGTTTGAATACCGGCAACGCTGCCGTCTTCGTTATACAGTATTTCTGAGGCTGCAAAGCCTGGGAAAATCTCTACACCAAGTTGCTCTGCTTGTTCTGCCATCCAGCGACAGAGGTTACCCATACTGGCAATATAATTGCCTTTATTATGGAAGGTTTTTGGCACGGTAAAGTCAGGTAGACGAGTGTGACTATCTTCGTCTTTTAACAGCAGAATATCATCGCCGGTGACTTCCGTATTAAGCGGCGCGCCGCGCTCTTTCCAGTCAGGGAAAAGTTCGTTTAAGGCACGTGGTTCAAAAACGGCACCTGATAAAATATGCGCGCCAATATCAGCGCCTTTTTCAACAACGCATATCATGAGCTCTTGCTCATTTTCTTGTGCGAGTTGACCGAGTCGACAGGCCGTTGCCAGCCCTGAAGGGCCTGCACCAACAATTACGACATCAAACTCCATACTTTCGCGTTCCACGTTAACCTCCGCTATATTCAGGCAATCTGGATAGGGATAAGCCCTTTATACTGCTGTAATAATTGGGTGATTTGTCGTGCCGGTACAGGTTTACTAAAAAGGAAGCCCTGGCCGGTACTACATTCACGCTGTAATAAAAATTCGACTTGCTCTTCTGTTTCAATACCTTCTGCAACCAATTGAATATTCAGGTTGCGTGCAAGACTAATAATAGCCTGCGTAATGGTTGCGTCATCTTCGTTGTGGGGCAGGTCTTTAACAAAAGAGCGGTCTACTTTTAATGAAGTCACCGGGAAGTTCTTAAGATATGACAATGAAGAGTAACCTACGCCAAAATCATCGATTGCCAGTGACATTCCGTGTTCACGTACCGAATGCATAAAGCGGGTATGTGACTGAATATTTTCGATAAAGACTTGCTCGGTAAGCTCTAGCTCGACTTTGTTCGGTGGTATCTGAGCTTCATTTACGCGCTCCATAATATCATCAACCAGTTCAGGTAAGTGTAGCTGCTTTCCTGAAATATTGATCGCTATACTGAGCTCTTCAAAGCCAATATCGTGCCATTGCTTCAACTGGAGAAAAGCTTCTTCCATAACGTATTCCGATATCGGAATGATCAAACCGGTATCTTCAGCCAATGGAATAAACTCATCCGGGGGAATAATACTGCCGTCTTCATCGACCCAGCGCACCAAGGCTTCAAGGCCACTGATACGGCGGCTGCTTAATTCAACCTTAGGCTGATAATAAACCGTTAGCTGTTGCTTAGAAACGGCGTGACGCAGTCGCTTAACGAGTTCTAGCTTCTTGGTCAAGTCTCTGTGTATGGCTTTATCGTAAACTTTGTAAGTATTACGGCCATGTTCTTTAGCTTGGTAGAGTGCCGTGTCGGCATTACGAATAAAGTATTCAGCGTTAAAGTCGGCATCCTCAGCAAAGGTAATACCAATGGATGCACTAATAAATAACTCGTAGACATCAACGAAAAAGTGGGTATCGAGAGCTTGTAGTAACTGTTCAGATAATTTTATAACACTCTCGCGATTGTCCGGCTCTGCTATGGCAAGTAAGAATTCATCACCGCCAGCTCGTGCGAGGATACTGGATTTCGGAGCCAGCTTCGTAATACGGCGGGCAACTCTGCGTAAGAGTTCGTCACCAACGGTATGCCCCAGCGCGTCGTTAACTTCTTTGAATCTGTCTAAGTCGATGAAAAGCAAAGCCGCTTTCTTCTGCGGTGACTCAGTTTCCAGCCATTCACCCAAAATACGTTTTAGTGCATTTCGGTTTACCAGTCCGGTGAGCGAGTCGTGTTCGGCAAGGTATGCCATTTGCTTTTCAATGCGCTCTCGCTCGTCAATTTCACTATAAAGTTCAATGTTTGAATCGGCCAGTTGCTGCGCCTTAAAGCGGCTTTGCCCCAGAATATAAAGCACAAAAGTCAACATACTGGTAACCAGTAGTCCGGCAATTAAAGCTGCGACTGATATACCACCGCGCAGTTGTTCCAAATGATTTGTGGTAGGCCAAACCGAAAGCTCCCAACTGTTGCCGACTAACTGTAATGAGTGATAATGAGACCACTCATCACGTAACGATGAATCCCCGGCAAACTGGAAAAGTACGTCATCTTCACTTCGTACGCTTAGTTGAAAGCCTTCACTAATATTACTGCGAACAACATTACTGAAGAGACTTTGTAGACTAATGATGAATCCCAGAAAGCCCGGGTTTTGCTCTCGTTCAACCCGGACGAAAATGCCAATGTCGCTACTAATACGACCGAGGTTTCCGGCTGGCCCCATCATGGCATGCCTATTACCTTCCGATGTTTCCAGTTTTCCAACCAGTGAGGTCTTAGCGAAAGAGGTGCCTAACAATTCCGGTTGTTCATTTTGAGGGTATATTAATTCAATGTTGAGATCGTCATTAAGCCAGGCGATACCCTGCACGTTTTGATAGTACAAGGTAACGATATCGGCATTTTCCTTCCAGCGTTCCTTTATTGTCAGATCACTACGTTCCCATTCTCGCGCCAACAGTTCAGCGACAAATAAATGTGAAACCAAACTTTGTCGGATATCACGCTGTAAGCTGTAGGTTTCAGCTTCCAGTGCGTCGTGGACAACTTGGTTTTCTTGATAACGCAAATAGCTAAAAGCGGTAACCGTAATAACCAAGCCAACAATGGCTGCTACGACCGCCTGCCGTGATCCGTGCAGGAACATCATGGATTAACGCAACTCCTCTCTATCACGGAAGTAATCCAGTGCTTCTGGGTTTGCCAGAGCATCAGTGTTTTTCACAGGCTCACCGTGAACCACATTACGTACCGCTAATTCAACTATCTTACCGCTTATAGTACGGGGTATATCGTCAACCTGCAAAATTACAGCAGGAACGTGACGCGGGGTAGCGTTTGCGCGAATGGTTTTCGCAATGGTTTGACGCAGCTCATCATTAAGCTCTATACCTTCTCTGAGCTTAACGAAAAGAACGACACGCTCGTCATCCTGATATTGCTGACCAATGGCGATGCTTTCCAATACTTCATCAACCTTTTCTACCTGACGGTAAATTTCAGCGGTGCCAATACGCACACCACCAGGGTTAAGAACGGCATCGGAACGGCCGTAAATAATCACACCATCATGCTCTGTTAGCTCGGCGAAATCGCCGTGGGCCCAGGTATTTTCAAAACGAGCAAAATAGGCGTTGTAATAGCGCTCACCGTCATCATCTCCCCAAAAGCTTACTGGCATACAAGGGAATGAGTTTTCGCAGACAAGTTCGCCTTTTTCGCCACGAACCGGCTTGCCGTTATCGTCATAAACATTCACGGCTAAACCTAGCCCCCGACACTGCAATTCACCACGGTACACAGGTAGGATAGGGCAGCCAAGAGCAAAACAAGAAACAATGTCAGTACCACCTGATATAGACGAAAGACAAAGGTCTTTTTTAATGTCGCGATATACGTAATCAAAGCTTTCCGGCGGCAGCACGGAACCTGTGGTTAAGATACTGCGCAGCTTTTCCAGCTTGTGACTTTCTCTTGGTTTAACGTCGGCTTTTTCAAGAGCAGCTAAATACTTGGCGCTGGTACCAAATACGGTAATACCCTCTTCGTCAGCCACGTCCCATAAAAACTCGGGTTCCGGAGCAAAAGGAGAGCCATCAAATAAGGTAAGGGTTGCGCCAACAGCCAAGCCGCTGACTAACCAGTTCCACATCATCCAGCCACAGGTGGTGAAATAAAATAGGTTATCGTCGCGATCGAGGTCTGTGTGCAGGCCGTGCTCTTTTAAATGCTGCAATAGCGTGCCACCGGTACCGTGAACAATACACTTAGGTACGCCCGTGGTGCCGGATGAAAACATGATATAAAGCGGGTCATTAAAATTACGAGGAACAAAGTCTATTTGTGTTTGTTCGGCATCACCAAAGTCATTCCAGGCAAAAACATTTTCACCTTTAAGGCGGTCTTTTTGCTGACTGAAATTGACCACAACAGTGGCTTCAATGCTTTTTATTTCTTTTATAATATCCGCGGTTTTGCTTTTTATGTTGAGGTTTTTGCCATTATAAAAATAGCCGTCAACGGTAATCAGTACTTTGGGTTCAATTTGACCAAAGCGGTCAAGCACGCCCTGAACACCGAAGTCCGGAGAACAGGATGACCAGATAGCACCGATACTGGTGGTTGCCAGCATACCAATAATGGTTTCAATGCAATTGGGCATCATGGCAGCAACACGGTCACCAGCTTCGACGCCGCGTTGACGTAAGCCTGCGGCAAAGGCGGCTACTTCGTGATTAAGCTCAGCATACGTCAGTTGCTGTCTTACGCCGTTTTCACCACGAAAAATAAGCGCAATGTGGTCATCTTTATGGCGTAATAGGTTTTCAGCAAAGTTCAGTTTGGCTTCAGGAAACCATTTGGCACCGGGCATTTTTTCTTTATCGGTAACGACAGTAGAGCCTTTTTCGCCAATAACATCAAAGTAGTCCCATACCATCGACCAGAAGCTTTCGTCGTTGTCGACCGACCACTGGTAAAGGTCGTGGTAATTGGCTAGCGCGACATTTTTTTCTGTATTCACTTGCTGCAGGAAATCCGTCATGCGGGCATTGGCGATGGTATCTGCTGACGGTTGCCACAATGCTTCTGAAGTCATGTTTAGTCCCCTTGTTTTGCCAATTCTGCTATCGCTACTTGTGAACGGGGGCCATGCGCCAAGTGCTGGCAAATATCGGCCCCGGCTGCGATTAACTTATTCAGATCGATACCGGTTTTAATTCCCATACCATTTAGCATGTAAACCACATCTTCGGTGGCAACGTTACCACTGGCCCCTTTAGCGTAAGGGCATCCGCCTAAACCAGCAACGGCCGTATCAATAGTGGCAACGCCTAATGGAAGGCACGCCATGATATTAGCCAAAGCCTGTCCGTAGGTATTGTGAAAGTGCAATGCCAGCTTTTCCATGGGCACTTTTTCAGCTACCGCAGCGAGCATTTCTTGCGCTTTTAAGGGGGTTCCCACACCTATGGTATCGCCAAGTGAAACTTCGTAGCAGCCCATGTCATAAAGAGCCTCAGCAACTTTGACAACATTTTCCAGCGGTACCTCACCCTGGTAAGGACACCCTAAAACGCAGGATACATAACCTCTGACAGGTATGTTTTTTTCTTTGGCGGCTGCAATAACCGGCTTAAACCGCTCCAGAGACTCATCAATACTGCAGTTTATGTTTTTTTGTGTAAAGGCTTCCGACGCGGCACCGAATACGGCAACTTCGTCCATATTAGCCGCAACGGCTGCTTCAAAACCTTTCATATTGGGAGTTAACCCCGCGTAGGTAATGCCCGGGCGGCGTGTTATTTGTTCCATAACGGCACTGCTGTCGGCCATTTGCGGCACCCATTTAGGACTCACAAAGCTGGCACTTTCAATGTAGGAAACGCCGGCATCAGCCAGCGCTTCAATCAAAGCAACTTTTGCATCGACAGAAACGGCCGTTTCATTTTGCAAGCCGTCACGCGGACCTACTTCGACGATCTTTATCTTTTCTGCAAGGGTCATTGTTACTCCGCTTCATTAACTGCTATAAGCTCGTCACCGTCACTGACCAAGTCACCAGCGGCGAAGAAAATGTCTGTAACCTCACCTTCATGCCCGGCGCGAATAGTGTATTCCATTTTCATGGCTTCCATGATGACAAGCGGCTGGTCTTTTTCAACAGTATCGCCTTTTTCAACCAGCACTTCCATGATGGTACCGTTCATTGGCGCAACATGGCCACCATGAGCGGCCTCGTCAGACAGGGTGTCTGCTACGCGGTGTCGATGGAAAATAACAGGGCCAATGTCGGTAAACACGGTAATTTGCTGGTCATCGGCACTGACATAACGATGATAACGCATACTGCCCGCAGTCAGCGTGAGTTTGTCGTCGGTTAAAGACGCCTGCCAGCGAATGCTTTCATCATCAATCTGCTGCGAGAATTCTCCTGAGGCAGTTTCAATGAGTGATATAGCATAAGTTTCTTCGCCAAACTGCAGGGGAACGGTGTGCGTAGCAGCTGAGTTCATTCTAAACGCATTGCCACTTTGCCACGGCGACGTACCGCGTTGCTGCTGGCGCTGACTAATATCAAACAAAGCGGCTTCAGTCGCAATTTGTTGATAATTCACAGAGCTATCCGGCAACAAGTCTTCCTGATGTTGCTGAATGAACTCGGTTGTCAGGTTGGTTTTCACAAATTCAGGATGTGAAGCCAAACGATGCAGGAAGTCGACGTTAGTCGTTAGGCCGGTTAAACGGTATTCGCGTAAAGCTTTCTGTAGGCGCAGCAAAGCACGAGTACGATCGGTGTCCCAGACAATCAGCTTCGCAATCATTGGGTCGTAGAATGCGGAAATTTCATCGCCTTCTTCAATACCGGTATCAATGCGAACGCCGTTTACTTCTGCTGGCGTGCGCAAGTGCTTAATGGTACCCGTGCAAGGTAAAAAGTCATTGTCCGGGTCTTCGGCGTAAATTCGGGCTTCGAACGCGTGACCGTTTACCTGGATGTCATTCTGTGCCAGAGGAAGCGGTTGACCGGAAGCGACCAGTAACTGCCATTCGACTAAGTCCTGCCCGGTGATCATTTCCGTAACCGGATGCTCAACCTGTAAGCGGGTGTTCATTTCCATGAAATAAAATTCGCCGCTTTGGTCAAACAGGAATTCAACCGTGCCTGCACCAACGTAGTCTATTGCCTGAGCGGCGCGAATGGCGGCTTCGCCCATTTCTGTGCGTGTTTTTTCGGTTAATGCCGGAGCGGGGGCTTCTTCAAGCACCTTTTGGTGACGACGCTGTACTGAACAGTCGCGCTCTGCCAAATAAACGGCGTTACCGTGTTCATCGGTAAATACCTGAATCTCAACGTGGCGAGGGTTACGAATAAAACGCTCCATCAGCATTTTATTGTTACCGAAAGAGGACTTAGCTTCGCGTTTTGCCGAATTCAGAGCTTCATCAAATTCGCTCATGTTTTCGACCACACGCATACCTTTACCACCGCCGCCGTATGCCGCTTTCAGCAGTAACGGGAAGCCAACTTTTTCAGCTTCTGCTTTTAAGGTGTCGGTGTCTTGCTCACTACCATGGTAGCCCGGAACTAGCGGAACGCCGGCGTCCTGCATAATAGATTTAGCCGCGCTCTTAGAGCCCATAGCGGCAATGGAGGATACGGGCGGACCAACAAAGATAATACCGTTAGCCTGACACTGGTCAGCAAAATCTTCGTTCTCTGAAAGAAACCCATAGCCCGGGTGAATGGCTTCAGCACCGGTTTGTTTAGCAGCTGCAATGATTTTGTCGCCACGCAAGTAACTTTCGGTGCTTGCTGCCGGGCCAATGTGCACAGCCTGATCCGCCAGTTTAACGTGGCGCGATTTGCGGTCGGCATCGGAGAATACCGCTACGGTGCGAATTCCCATTTTTTTAGCTGTGGCAATAATACGACAGGCAATTTCACCACGGTTCGCAATCAATAATGTTTTGATCATAATGAGACCTGTTGTTAACTCTGTTTAAGCCAGGCGGCGGGGCGTTTTTCAAGAAACGCACTGAGTCCTTCCTGACCTTCGTCCGACACGCGAATTTCGGCAATGGCTTTAATGGTGTGTTCACGTACGTCTTTATCGATTGGACGTGAACCGACATTGCGAATCAGTTGCTTACAGGCGTCTACCGCTTGTGGGCTATTCGCTAAAAGTGCGTCTAATAACTTATTCAGTGGTTCTTCGAAATCTTCAACAACTTCGTTGACCAGACCGAGCTCCTGCGCTTTGTCGGCAAAGAAACGTTCTGCTGTCAGCATATAGCGACGCGACTGGCGTTCGCCTATAGTACGCACAACATAAGGACTGATAACCGCAGGAATAAGCCCAATTTTAACTTCACTCAAGCAGAAACTACTGCGCGGTTGCGCCAGTACAATGTCACAGCAAGCGGCAAGGCCTACCGCGCCACCAAAGGCCGCACCTTGAACTAACGCGATACTGGGCTTGCTAAGCAAGTCCAGGCGTTCCATTAACAAGCCAAGCTCGCCGGCGTCATCTACGTTTTGCTGGTAGTTTTTATCAGCCATGGAGCGCATCCAGTTCAGATCTGCACCGGCAGAAAAGTTTTTGCCCTCTGAGCGAAGCACCAGCACTCTCGCGCTGGTACTTTCTTCAACCTCTTTTAACGCCTGCATCAACTCTGCAATCATCACATCGTCAAATGCGTTGTGAACATCCGGGCGGTTTAACGTCAGCGTGGCAACGCCTTGGCTGTTGATATCAAGCTCTGTGTATTTTGCCATGGTTAATAACCTCCGATTACATACGGAAGACGCCAAAACGGCTGTCTTCAATCGGTGCATTTAATGAAGCGGCAAGGCTTAGTGCCAGAACTTCGCGCGTTTGTGCCGGGTCAATAATGCCGTCGTCCCACAAGCGTGCTGACGCATAATAGGGGTGGCCCTGTTTATCGTACTGCTCAACAATAGGCTTTTTCAGCTCTTTTTCTTTTTCTTCGCTTAAGTTTTCGCCTTTGCGCGCTAAGTTGTCTTTAGTCACCTGGGCCATAACACCAGCGGCCTGTTCACCGCCCATAACCGAGATACGGGCATTTGGCCACATGAACATCATGGTTGGGTCATAAGCGCGGCCACACATGCCATAGTTACCAGCACCGTAGCTGCCGCCGATTAAGACAGTAAATTTAGGCACTTTAGCGCAGGATACGGCCATAACCATTTTCGCGCCATGCTTGGCAATGCCTTCGGCCTCATACTTTTTACCGACCATAAAGCCGGTAATGTTTTGTAAGAAAACCAATGGGATTTTGCGCTGGGCACAAAGCTCAATGAAGTGGGCGCCTTTTTGTGCCGACTCAGAGAACAAAATACCGTTATTGGCCACAATGCCTACCGGATAGCCATCAATGCGGGCAAAGCCTGTCACCAGTGTATTGCCATAGTTAGCTTTAAATTCGTCAAAGTCTGAGTCATCAACAATGCGGGCAATGACTTCATGAACGTCATAAGGCTTGCGCAGGTCGGTGCCGACAATGCCGTACAACTCTTTTGCGTCGTAGCGTGGTGGTTTCGTCGGTTGGCGATCGAGCTTGGTCGGTTCACCGCGGTTAAGGCGTGCGACCGAGCGGCGTGCTAACGCTAAGGCGTGTTCATCGTTGTGAGCGAAATGATCCGCAACACCGGAAATGCGTGTGTGCACGTCGGCACCGCCAAGTTCTTCGGCTGAAACTTCCTCGCCCGTTGCTGCTTTAACTAACGGTGGACCCGCAAGGAAAATAGTGCCTTGCTCTTTTACAATGACGCTTTCATCGGCCATAGCCGGTACGTAAGCGCCACCAGCGGTACAAAGGCCCATTACCACAGCAATTTGGGGAATGCCTTTCGCAGACATATTCGCCTGATTGAAAAAGATGCGACCAAAGTGTTCTTTGTCCGGGAAGACTTCATCCTGACGGGGCAGATTAGCGCCGCCTGAGTCAACCAAGTAAATACAGGGCAGGTGGCAACGCTCGGCAATTTCCTGAGCGCGCAGATGCTTTTTCACGGTCAGCGGATAATAGGTACCGCCTTTAACCGTTGCATCGTTGGCGATGATCATGCACTCAGTGCCTTCAACCTGACCAATGCCAGCGACAACGCCGGCAGCGGGAACGTAATCTTCGTAGCATTCCCAGGCGGCAAACTGACCGACTTCTAAAAACGGTGAGCCTGCGTCCAGCAATTTATTAATACGGTCACGGGGCAGTAATTTACCACGGGATAAATGGCGCTCCTGATACTTCGGACCGCCGCCTTGATGGATCTTTGCCGCTTTTTCCTGCAAGTCGTTTACTACGTCCTGCATAGACTCACGGTTAGCCGCAAATTGTGCATCGCGGGTGTTGATTTTACTGGATAAAATCGCCACGGCGTTGCCTCCTTATTATTTTGATTCAGTGAACAGTTCACGACCAATGAGCATACGACGAATTTCCGACGTACCGGCACCAATTTCATAAAGCTTCGCGTCGCGTAGCAGACGGCCTGTCGGATACTCGTTAATGTAGCCGTTACCGCCCAATAACTGAATGGCGTCCAGTGCAAGCTGGGTAGCTAATTCGGCTGCGTAAAGAATAGCGCCCGCGGCATCTTTACGGGTGGTTTCACCGCGGTCGCAGGACTGGGCTACCGCATAAACGTAAGCACGCGCTGCATTGGTGCGAGTGTACATATCCGCCACTTTGCCCTGAATAAGCTGGAATTCGCCGATCTCTTTACCGAACTGTTTGCGATCATGAATATAAGGAACGCAAGTATCAAGGCAGGCCTGCATAATGCCTAAAGGACCAGCGGCAAGAACAGCGCGCTCGTAATCAAGGCCACTCATCAACACTTTAACGCCGTCGTTGAGCTCTCCCAGAATATTTTCTGCAGGTACTTCGACATCTTCAAACACCAGTTCACAGGTATTTGAGCCACGCATACCCAGCTTGTCGAGTTTTTGCGCCTGGCTGAATCCTGGGGTGTCTTTTTCAACAATAAAGGCGGTGATTCCGCGAGAGTTTTTTTCAGGTTCGGTTTTTGCGTAAATAACAAAGACGCTGGCTTCAGGACCGTTTGTGATCCACATTTTGTTGCCGTTCAGAACGTATTTATCGCCTTTTTTATCAGCACGTAGTTTCATACTCACAACGTCAGAGCCGGCGTTAGGTTCACTCATTGCTAAGGCGCCAACGTGCTCGCCAGTACACAGTTTCGGTAAGTATTTTTTCTTTTGTTCTTCGTTGCCGTTGCGGTGAATCTGGTTCACACACAAATTGGAGTGTGCACCGTAGCTTAGGCCAACAGAGGCAGACGCCCGGCTAATTTCTTCCATTGCGATAACGTGCTCAAGGTAGCCCATGCCAGAACCACCATACTCTTCGGCAACGGTTAAACCGAGCAGACCCATATCGCCAAGCTTGCGCCATAAGTCGCTGGGAAACTCATTTTTCTCATCAATTTCAGCGGCGCGAGGGGCAATTTCGTCACGCGCAAAGGCATTAACTTGCTCACGGATCATGTCGGCTGTTTCGCCGAGCCCAAAGTTAAAGGTGGTGTATTGACTGATCATAACGACTCCTGAGAATGAACTTCTGAAACTGATGAGCTAATGGTCTTAAGTTCGTCCTGACAACGTTGCTCAAGACCGCTTAACTCGGTCAGTAACACATTAATATCTTCCATTTGTTGTTTGAGCGAGAGCTTTTTCTCACTGATGAGCTCAAGTACTTTTTGTAACTGCGCCGCGCTGCTGTTATCTGCATCGTAAAGCTCAAATAAACGGCCGGTTTCAGCCAGAGAAAAGCCCAGCCGTTTACCGCGTAGAATCAGCTTTAAACGAACCCGGTCTTTATTGGTGTAAATGCGCTGTTGGCCTTGGCGTCTGGGAGAGAGCAGACCTTCGTCTTCGTAAAAACGAATGCTGCGAGTGGTAATGTCAAATTGTTTTGCCAGTTCACCAATACTGTAAGTTACTTTATTGTCCATCGGTACTTGCTTTTTGGTTGCTCTGGGATCTAAGCTTAGAGGAAGTTTACGTTAACGTAAAGTGCATTTGGAGGAAAGATGTCAAGCGATTCCATCGTGATTGTGGCGGCCAACCGTACGCCAATGGGCGGTTTTCAGGGTTGTCTGAGTGAAGTTTCTGCCCCTAATTTGGGTGCAACAGCCATTAAGGCAGCACTGAGTAATAGCGGTTTGAAAGCCGATGATATTTCGGAAGTTATCATGGGTAATGTGTTGCCGGCAGGCTTAGGTCAGGCTCCGGCTCGTCAGGCGATGCTTTATGCTGACTTACCTCGTTCGACCGGTGCTACAACAATAAACAAGGTTTGTGGTTCGGGCCTAAAAGCCGCGATGATGGCTCATGACTTAATCAAAGCCGGTTCTGCTGACGTTGTACTGGCGGGCGGTATGGAAAGCATGTCCAACGCGCCGTATATGCTACCTAAAGGTCGCAGCGGCTATCGCATGGGGCATGGACAAGTACTGGATCACATGATGTTCGACGGTCTTGAAGATGCCTACGAAAATAAAGCTATGGGAAGCTACGCGCAAAGTACCGCTGATGAATACGGTATTGACCGCGAAGCAATGGACGAATTTGCGATTCACTCTTTAACTAAAGCGCAGACAGCCATTAAAGACGGCTTGTTTAAAGACGAAATTACGGCGGTGACTTATTCAACTCGTAAAGGTGAAGTCACGGTAGATACCGACGAACAGCCGGGTAAAGCACGGATGGATAAAATTCCTCAGTTACGTGCGGCGTTCAAAAAGGACGGTACGATCACCGCGGCTAACTCAAGCTCTATTTCTGACGGTGCCGCAGCGCTTATCTTAATGCGTGAAAGCGAAGCAAAAGCGAAAGGCCTGCAGCCGTTAGCTCGGGTAATGGGCCATGCAACACACTCTCAAGCACCGTCTGAATTTACCATTGCACCTATTGGCGCGATGAATTCACTGTTGAGCAAGCTGGACTGGACAAAAGACGACGTCGATTTATGGGAAATTAACGAAGCCTTTGCCATGGTAACCATGTTGGCAATTCAGGAAATGGAACTGGATGCGAGCAAAGTTAATGTGCATGGCGGGGCTTGTGCGTTAGGGCATCCTATTGGCGCAAGCGGTGCACGTTTGCTGGTAACGCTGTTGCACGCTTTGAAACAAAATGGCCAGAAACGAGGCATTACCTCATTGTGTATCGGTGGCGGTGAAGCCGTCGCTCTGGCTGTGGAAATGGTGTAATAGGGCTTCGCTGATATAGGCTAGCCCGCGGGTTTCAGTTTTTGAACCCGTCCGGCTAGCCAAACGGCAAGTACTATAATCAAAGCACCAATGCTTAAACGGGTGTAGTCAAATGACTGTTCCCAGAATAAGACATTAACCAGAATTCCAGCGGGAATTAAGGCATTGTTCATCGTGGCGAGTTGTCCGGTGTTGACCCATTTACTGGCAAGGTTCCAGCCAAGGTAACCAAGGCCTGAGGCAACAATACCGAGCCACAGTAAAATACCCCACTGGAGGTTAGTGCCAGGCATCATGCTTAGGTCGGCAAACAGTAAAACACCCAGGCCGGCGATAACACTGGCACCAAAGAAAAACGCAGCAAACTGCTGGCTTTGTGCCAATGTCTTACCGGTTGGTAAGCGTTTATAAGCAACTTGACCTAAGGCAAAGCAAGCATTGGCTGCCTGAATTAAAAAGAAACCAGTGATGAAATCATCAGACAGCGGTTGATACCGAATTATGGCAGCACCGCAAACGGACACTGCCGCGGCAATCCACCATACAAGAGGTAAATGCTTGCGGTTGAGTATGAGTTCGTCAATGAGGGTTATGTAGAGCGGTGTAAAAATAGTGAACAAAAGCACTTCGGCAACGCTCAAATACAAAAACGCGTGGTAAAGAAACAAATACATGGCGCCAATTTGTATAGCGCCAATAACGGCCAGTTTAGTCAGTTGAGGTAGCTGCCCACTTTTGGGAGACAAATGCCGCCAACGAAATAACGGTAACACGGTTATCAGTGCTAAAATCATGCGGATAAACACAACAATATAACCGTCAACCTGGCCGGCAAGATAAACGCCGATTAGTGAAAAACTGGCGGCCCAAAGTAAAGTAATCAGAATTAAGAGGGTCACGTTAAGGCTCACTTAACTAAATTTAGCTCATCAATAGATGACAAAATAACACAATAAGAAGGTGAATTATGTCTAAGAAAGTGCCTCTGTATATAGATGGCGAATTTGTCGCCTCGAAGTCAGAACAGTGGATTCCTGTCACCAACCCTGCGACACAGGAAGTTATCGCACAAGTGCCAGTTGCTACCCAGAGTGAAATGGAAGCAGCGGTTGAGAGTGCTCGCGAAGCTTTTAAAGCCTGGAAAGAAGTGCCTGTTTCCGAACGAGCTCGTGTCATGATGCGTTATCAGGCCTTGTTAAAAGAACATCAGGAAGAAATAGCAGAAACTCTGGCGCAGGAAACCGGCAAAACTTTTGAAGATGCAAAAGGTGACGTCTGGCGTGGTATAGAAGTGGTTGAACACGCAGCCAATATTCCTTCGTTACTAATGGGTGAAACTGTTGAGAATGTTGCTCGTAAAATTGATTCTTACAGCTACACTCAGCCACTTGGGGTTTGTGCAGGTATTACGCCGTTTAACTTTCCGGCTATGATCCCACTGTGGATGTTCCCGCTGGCAATTGCTTGTGGTAACACCTTTATTCTTAAACCTTCCGAGCAAGATCCATTAACGCCAAATCGTTTGGTGGAATTATTTGAACAAGCTGGCGCGCCTAAAGGTGTGTTGCAGGTCTTGCATGGCAATAAAGATCAGGTTGATTTTCTGCTGGATCATCCGGCAGTTCGTGCCTTGTCATTCGTTGGCTCTGTACCGGTTGCAGAGTACATCTACCGTCGTGGTACAGAAAATGGTAAGCGGGTACAGGCCTTTGCTGGTGCGAAAAACCATTGCGTTATTATGCCAGATGCCAATAAACAGCAAGTGATCAACAACATGGTTGGTTCTTCTGTCGGTGCAGCGGGTCAACGTTGTATGGCGATTTCTGTCGCAGTATTCGTTGGTGCGGCAAAAGAGTGGATCCCTGAAATTGCTGAAGCCATTGCTAAGGTTCGTCCGGGCGCATGGAATGATGAAAATGCTGCTTACGGTCCGGTCATTAGTCCACAAGCGAAAGAACGTGTTGAAGCGCTGATTACTCAAGGTGAGAAAGAAGGCGCGAAGCTACTGGTTGATGGTCGTAACTGTAAAGTTGATGGTTTGCCAGACGGCAACTGGGTTGGTCCAACGGTCTTCTCTAACGTAACGCCGGATATGGAAATCTACAAAACGGAAATTTTCGGTCCGGTACTGTGCGCGACAGAAGTGGATAGCTTAGAAGGTGCTTTAGAATTGGTTAATAACAACCCATACGGTAATGGTACCTCTATCTTTACTGCAAGCGGTGCGGCAGCGCGTAAATACCAGCACGAAGTTGAAGTGGGTCAGGTAGGAATTAACATCCCAATTCCGGTACCACTGCCGTTCTTCTCATTTACTGGCTGGAAGCGTTCATTCTTTGGTGACCTTCACGCTTATGGCAAGCAGGGCGTTCGTTTCTACAGTGAAACTAAGACAGTAACGGCGCGTTGGTTTGAGAGCGACCTGGAAGATCCAACAGGTCCTAACATGTCAATTAACCTAAGGTAATAGGGGACAACGATGAATTTCGAATTGACAGAAGACCAACAAGCCTTTGTTGATACGGCTAAAGCCTTTGCTGATAAAGAGCTGGCACCTAATGCAGCTAAGTGGGATGAAGAACACCACTTCCCAGTTGAAGTGTTCCGTAAAGCCGGTGAGATGGGCTTTATGGGCATGTACACTCCTGAAGAAGCTGGCGGCTTTGGAATGAGCCGCTTAGATTCAGCGCTCATTTTTGAGCAGTTGGCGGGCGGTTGTACAGCAACAACAGCCATGATGACCATTCACAATATGGTCACCTGGATGATTGGCTCATTCGGCCAACAGTCCGTGATTGACCAGTGGGTACCAGAGTTGGTTACCGGCGAGAAGCTAGGCTCTTACTGTTTGACTGAACCCGGTTCTGGTTCAGACGCTGCAAGCTTACGCACCAGTGCGAAAAAAGATGGAGACGAGTACGTTCTGAACGGCTCTAAAATGTTTATCTCCGGTGCCGGTGAAACTGACGTGCTGGTGGTTATGGCACGTACCGGTGAAGACGGGCCTAAAGGTATTTCAGCTTTTGCTGTACCGGCCGACGCTGAAGGCATTATTTACGGTAAAGCCGAAGATAAAATGGGCTGGAATGCTCAGCCGACTCGTTTAGTGACGTTTGAAGACGTTCGCATTCCAGCAGAGAATCTGCTGGGTAAAGAAGGTGAAGGCTTTAAATTTGCCATGATGGGCTTAGACGGCGGTCGTATTAACATTGCGGTTTGCTCTGTGGGTACAGCGCAAGCTGCGCTGAATACTGCTAAAGCCTATATGCAGGAACGTACGCAATTTGGTAAGCCTCTGGCGGCGTTTCAGGCGCTACAGTTTAAGTTAGCCGATATGGCAACTGAGCTGGTTGCTGCCCGTCAAATGGTTCGTTTGGCAGCCAGTAAAGTTGATAACAACGACGCCGACAAAACCACCTATTGCGCCATGGCTAAACAGTTTGCGACCGATGTCGGTTTTAAGGTGTGTAACGATGCGCTGCAACTGCACGGTGGCTATGGCTACATTAAAGAGTATCCGTTAGAGCGCCATGTGCGTGATGTTCGTGTTCACCAGATTCTGGAAGGCACAAACGAAGTCATGCGTATGATTATTGGCCGCCGTATATTAGCGGATAACGATCGCGAAATCTTGTAAGGAGATTCCATGCAAGACGTTGTACTTTTTGAAGAACTGAACGCCGGTGACAAAGTCATCGGCGTTGCTACATTAAATTCCGAAAAATCACTGAACGCGCTGAGTCTGGCAATGGCTGAAAAGCTGTTACCTCAACTCAAAAAGTGGGCAGATGATGACAAAGTGGCTTGTGTTTGGTTACAGGGAGCTGGTGAAAAAGCCTTTTGTGCAGGTGGTGACATTGTCGCTATGTACAAAGCCATGCAGGCCGAGCCAGGCAAATTAGTGGAAGAGGTTGAAAACTTCTTTACTCAGGAATATCAGCTGGACTATTTTATCCAGACATTCCCTAAACCTTTCATTTGCTGGGGTGACGGTATTGTCATGGGCGGTGGTATGGGCTTAATGAACGGGGCTAGTCACCGTATTGTGACCGAGCGCTCGTTATTAGCGATGCCGGAAGTGACTATTGGTTTGTACCCGGATGTCGGCGCAACCTATTTCCTTAACCGCATGCCGCAAGGTTGTGGTTTATTTTTAGGGATTACCGGGGCGATGATGAACGCAAACGATGCGCTGTATTTAAACCTCGCGGATCACTTTGTGGGTCATGACAGCAAAGAGAGTATTCTGACTCAACTTAAAGAACTGGAGTGGGGAGATACTGAAGCGCTGAATAAGCAGAAAGTAACCGACTTATTAAGTTCAGTTGCCAGCAACGATACAACGGCCTTACCTAACCCTCAGGTTGAGCCGCATCAGTCACTTATTACAGAGCTGACAGCCGGCAATGACATTGGCGATATCGTTACACGTATTGTGAATGATGAAACTGATGATAAATGGCTGGCACGGGCACGTAAGAACCTGGCAAATGGTTGTCCGTTTACTTCGCATCTTGTCTGGAACCAACTGCAACAGGGCTCTGATTTATCGTTGGCGGATTGTTTCCGATTAGAGCTGACGTTGTCCTGTAACTGTGCGGTTCGTGGCGATTTTGCGGAAGGTATTCGGGCATTGCTGATTGATAAAGATAAGAATCCACAATGGCAGCATAGCTCGGTGGCCGAAGTACCAGCGGAAGAGGTTGATGCATTCTTTTTACCGCCCTGGGGCGAGCGAACGCATCCATTGGCCTATCTTGATAAATAAAACAAATTAACAAGAAGGAGTGCCAGTATGGCAACCGTAGGATTTATTGGACTGGGTAACATGGGTGGCCCAATGGCCAGCAACCTGGCAAAAGCCGGGCACACTGTTAAGGCTTTTGACTTATCTGAAGACGCTCTGAAAGCCATAGTTGCAGACGGTGCACAGGCAGCGAAAACAGCAGCTGAAGCCATCGACGGAGTTGAGTTTGTGGTTTCTATGCTGCCGGCAGACCGCCACGTAAAAGGCGTTTACCTTGGTGACGACGGGCTGATTAATAAGCTGACCAAAGATCAACTCGTCATTGATTGTAGTACTATTTCCTCAGATACCGCTATGTATGTCGGTGAAGAGCTAGAGAAAGCCGGTATCGCCTTTATTGACGCCCCGGTTTCCGGTGGTGTTGGTGGCGCGAAAGCCGGCACCTTAACCTTTATTTGTGGTGGCACAGAAACTAACGTTGACCGGGCTCGTGGCGTGCTTAACGACATGGGCAAAAATGTTTTTCGCGCCGGGGATGTCGGTGCCGGACAGATTGCAAAAATCTGTAATAACATGTTGTTGTCAGTATTAATGGTGGGTACTTCAGAAGCTCTGCAATTAGGTAAGGCGAACGGGCTGGACCCGAAAGTTTTATCGGAAATTATGCTGGCAAGCTCGGGTAGCAACTGGACTTTACAAGTTTATAACCCGTGCCCGGGCGTAATGGACAACGTACCTTCAAGTAACGATTATCAGGGCGGCTTTTTGGTTGACTTAATGGCTAAAGATTTAGGCCTGGCGCAACAAACCGCATTAGAAAGCGGTGCTGCAACGCCTATGGGGTCACTGACTCGTAACCTTTACCATAGCTGGTCTGAGCAAGGCCATGGTCGCCAGGACTTTTCCAGTATTTTTAATTATGTGGCACCTAAGTCACAGAAGTAACCTAAGAATTGGGGAAACACATGCAAATTAAAGACAGTGTTATTGTTATTACCGGTGGAGCCCAGGGGCTGGGCCTTGCGATGGCTGAAGATTTTGCCAAACAAGGCGCTAAACTCGCGCTTATCGATATTAACGGCGACGTATTAGGTGAAGCTCAGGAGCAATGTGAAAAGCTGGGTGCTGCCAAAGTGGTTGGTTATGAAGTGGATATTACTGACGAAGAGTCGGTAGAAACCGTGTTTGAACAAATTCAGCAAGAGTTTAATGGCATTGATGTGCTGGTAAACAACGCCGGTCTGCTGCGCGACGGCCTGCTGATAAAGTTCAAAGACGGCGAACTGAAACAGAAAATGCCTTTGCAACAGTTCCAGTCGGTACTGGATGTGAACCTCACGGGCACCTTCTTGTGTGGTCGAGAAGCCGCTGCACAGATGGTAAAAGCCGGCAAGAAAGGCGTTATCATCAACATTTCCAGTGTCGCGCGTGCTGGCAACATGGGACAGACTAACTATTCCGCGACCAAAGCGGGTGTGGTTGCCATGACAGTCACCTGGGCTCGTGAATTGGGTCGCTACGGCATTCGCTGTGGTGCCATTGCGCCTGGCTTTATCGAAACCCCAATGACGGCACAGATGAAACCTGAAGCGGTTGATCGCGCATTATCGATGGTTCCGTTAAAACGTTGGGGGCAGCCAAATGAAATTGCTCACAGCGCGCGTTATATCATTGAAAACGACTTCTTTAGCGGCCGTGTGGTCGAGATTGACGGCGGCGTTCGTCTGTAAGTCACATTAGTTAAAGTAATGATAAATAGCCGAACTAAGGGCGTCTCTGTTATAGTGGTGGTTATCTACTAAACAGAGACGCTTTTTAGTTAATGGCATGCGGAAATTACCTCCCTTAAACGCGCTAAAATCATTTGAAGTGGCAGCGCGTCATCTTAGTTTTACCAAAGCAGCTGAAGAGTTATTCGTTACTCAGGCAGCAGTCAGTCATCAAGTAAAAGCGTTAGAAGACTTCCTTGAGCTTAAGCTTTTTATCCGGCGTAACCGTTCGCTGTTGCTGACCGAAGAAGGGCAGGAGTACTACTTAGAGCTACGGGATATTTTTGAGCAGCTGGCGCAGGCCACCGATAAACTCCGGTTAGTGTCTGAACGTGGTGCTTTGACCGTGTCGGTTCCCCCCAGTTTCGCTATTTTATGGTTTGTCCCACGGCTTAGTAGTTTTCGGGAAGAGCACCCGGATATGGACATACGCATTAAAGCGGTGGATGAGATTAGCGGGTCTTTGACGGACGATGTGGACGTTGCTATTTACTATGGTGATGGTCGCTGGCCCGGCGTAAAAGCTTATCAGTTGCATGAGGAATACTTATGGCCCGTCTGTTCTCCTTTGCTGTTAGACAAAGCCAACATTAAAGAGCCGATAGATTTATTCAAACAAACGCTACTGCACGATGAAACCCGAAATGCCTGGAAGGATTGGTTTCAGTTGGTAGGGTTGCCCCAGTATAAAGGCGATAATGGACCGGTATTCAGCCATTCCAGTTTGGCTTTGCAGGCGGCTGTTCATGGACAGGGCATTGCATTAGCGAATAACGTGCTGGTTAAGTCCGAAATTGACAGCGGACACCTGGTTCGCATTTTTCCTCAGGCACTGCAGCGCAATAAAGCCTTTTATCTTGTTTGTCGTGACAATCAGGCGGAGATAGGTAAAATCGCGACCTTCCGTCAATGGCTGCTCGGTTTGGTTCAAAAAGAAGAGCAAGAGTTTAATCAATAATGCACTATCAACAGCAGAATTCGAACGGGACGTTTCGTATTGTTTTTTTACACGGTTCAGGCGGCGGGCCGGACACAGAGTTTATGAATTTCTTCGCACTGCAGTGCACCGCATTGGGTGCGGAAGTAGTGCGTCCTGATTTTCCTTATTGGGAAAAGGTTCGTGAAATCGGTAAACATCGACCTCCTAATAAAATGGTGGTGTTGGTCGATGCAATTGACGAGCTATTGAGTAATTTACAGCAAGACAGTAAGCCCCTAATTTTAATGGGCAAGTCGTTAGGAAGTCGGGTGATGCTGCGCTTAGCCGATAAGTACAGCGCAAAAGCAGTGATTGCTCTGGGTTTTCCGTTTCATCCGCCGCACAAGCCGGAAAAATCACGTTTGGAAGAATTGGGAATGACGCAGGCTCCAGGCCTTATTCTACAGGGAACCCGTGACCCATTTAGCAAACCCATTCGAAAGAAAGTTGAAGGTGATGAAAGGGCCGAGTTACCCGGGAATTGGCGGTTACAGTGGCTTGAGGGAGCGGATCACGGTTTTACTGCCACTAAAGCGAAGGCGGCTAATACGCCTAAGCTATGGCAGGAGGCGGTCGATGCTATTAAGGAGTTCATTCAATGAGTCAGTTATTTTTAATTGTGGCTGCCATTTTAGGTGGTACAGGCGTTATGCTGGGGGCTTTTGCTGCCCATGGGCTTAAATCAAAGTTAAGCGAAAGCTTGTTAAGCGCATTTGAAACTGGTGTTACTTATCAGTTTTATCACGCTCTGGCGTTATTTACCTTAGCACTTTGGTTAAAGCAGTCACATTCGGTTTGGTTTGTTGCCAGCGGTTATTTATGGTTGGCGGGCGTTATTTTGTTTTCGGGCAGTTTATATGCATTAGCGTTGACGGGCATTAAATGGTTTGGGCCAATAACGCCTCTCGGCGGGTTGCTATTTATTGCTGGTTGGCTCAGTTTGTTAGTTGGCGCAGTGAAGTTAGGAGCAGGTAGTTAATGAAAGACATCGTTAGCGGCAAAGGTAGTGGTATTGTATTACTGTGTCGCGCAGGGTTTGAAGGCGATTGTGCGGCAGAAATTCAGGATAAAACGGCAGAGCTGGGTGTTTACGGCTACTGCCAGACTCAACCTGATCAAGCTTATGTCACTTATAACTGCCAGCATGAAGAAGCGGAACACATTGCCCGGAAGCTGTCGCTTAAAGATCTGGTCTTTGCGCGGGAAATGTTTGCCTTACTCGGCCCGGTAAAATTGGCCGGTATTGAAGATCGTGCCTCCGAAGTTATCGAGGTACTGAAGCCCCATAGAGAAACTTTTGGTTTAGCGGGTGAACTGCGAGTAGAAACACCGGATACCAACGAAGCTAATCAATTATCGAAGTTTTGCCGGAAGTTCAGTGTTCCGCTGCGCCAGGCTTTGCGCAAAGAAGAGCTTTTAAGCAATAAGCCTTTGGCTAAGCGACCTATGCTGCACGTGTTATTTGTTAACTCGGCACATGCGTTGGTAGGGTATTCTTATAGTTATAATCAGACAGTGCATGATGGCGGCATTGTTCGTTTGCGTATGCCCAAAGAAGCGCCTAGCCGATCAACCCTGAAACTGGATGAAGCTTTCCAGGTGTTTGTACCTGAAAATGAACAGGAAAAACGTGTTCATTCGGGCATGAAAGCGGTGGATTTAGGTGCTGCACCAGGTGGCTGGACTTATCAGTTAGTACGTCGTGGCATGATGGTACAGGCGGTCGACAACGGGCCGATGGCTGAGTCTTTAATGGAGACGGGCCAGGTTAAGCACATTAAAGAAGATGGTTTTAAGTTTCGTCCTAAACGTAAGAATATTAACTGGTTAGTTTGTGATATGGTTGAAAAACCCGCGCGTGTCGGTGAGTTGATGACCAGTTGGTTATTGGAAGGTGACTGTGAAGAAGCCATCTTTAACTTGAAGTTGCCAATGCGACAGCGCTATGCAGCAGTGAAAGAGTATTTGGCTCAAATTACCGAAAAGCTACAGACTGAAGGCACCAAGCCTTTTGAAATTCAGGCTAAGCACCTTTATCACGATCGTGAAGAGATCACCGTGCATTTACGTTGGCTACCACGGAGTTAGCTTGTTTCGGCATAGTCATGAGAGCCATGGCTATGCCGAGAGCTTTAAAGCCGGTCAATAACCGCCTGAGTAAAGTCTGTGGTACCGTGAGAACCGCCTAAGTCTCGAGTTGTGCGATCACCGCTGGCAATAACATCAGCCAGTGCTTTGGTGATATTGGTCGCTTGTTCCTGCATTCCCAAGTACTCAAGCATTTGAATCGAAGCTAGAATTACCGAGCTTGGGTTTGCCAGGTTTTTACCGGCGATATCCGGAGCTGAGCCATGTACGGCCTCAAAAATGGCGCAGTCTTTACCAATGTTAGCCCCTGGTGCCATACCTAGTCCACCGACTAAACCAGCACAAAGGTCAGATAAGATATCACCGAACAGGTTTGTGGTAACAATAACGTCAAACTCTTCCGGGTTCATTACCAGACGCATACAAGCGGCGTCGACAATCATTTCTGTCGATTCGATATCCGGGTACTCTTCTGCAATTTCACGCGCAACTTTAAGGAATAAGCCTGACGTTGATTTCAGGATATTGGCTTTGTGAACTGCTGTAACTTTTTTACGACCTTCGCGGCGTGCAGTTTCGTAAGCAAAACGAACAATGCGCTCGGCGCCTTCACGGGTGATTTTACTTACTGCTTCAGCTTCATTACCATCCTCAGAGACTTTTTGCCCTAAACCCGAGTACATACCTTCGGTATTTTCGCGGATGGTGATGATATCAATATCTTCATAGCGTGCTTGAGTCCCTTTAAAGGACAATACAGGGCGTACATTTGCGTAGAGAGAAAAATGTTTGCGCAGACTGACATTAATTGAAGTAAAGCCTTCGCCAACCGGGGTTGTTAATGGCCCTTTTAAAGTAACACCGTTACGTTCAATCGCATCAAGAGTATTTTGGGGTAATAACTCCCCGGTTTTTTCCAAAGCAGTCAGGCCGGCTTCTACGTATTCATACTGAAAGTCACAGCCAGCTTTATCTAAAATTGCGGTTGCTGACTTAACGATATCCGGGCCGATGCCGTCACCTGGAATAACTGTGATGGTTCTACTCATGAATTGCTTCCTTTAAACCGTGTTACAACAAAAAACAGGAACGACCATTCTACCACCGCGTTGATAACACTGACTAGCTCTGCACTATTCACCAAGCGAATAAGCACTATAACGGTGAGTAACAATGGCTGTCGAAGGCTGCTTTTGTTTTAATTTTTGTCAATTGGTCAGCGTCTATTTGTAGCTGCTGACAACTGGATTTTAGCAGGGATTTGACTGAACTGCTCAATGATACCTCAGGATAATAAGTGCTTAAGGTCAAATAGTGTGACAAAAAGAAAAGGGCACTTAACTTATCATTTTCGTCTTTATCTGGATCTAATAAGCGCTCAGTAGCCGGAGGCAGCTGCCAGCGCTTGGCCAACTGCTTACTGCGGCGAAAGTCACTAACATCCAGAGCTGAACCTACCCAACTGGTGCTGTAACAATGCTCAACGTATTTAGGGCGCGGCCATTTAGCGGATTTTATCAGCTCTGGGTGTCGAAATAGATCGGAACCTGAAAGTAAAGCGAGTAAGGGCGCTGGTGTGGGTAAACTAATGCTCGTGGTGTCTGATAGACGCTGCAGTATCGTGGTTAATAAGCCTAGTTTTTGCATCAAGCTTTTATGCAAAGGGATGGTATTTAAAGAAAACTGGTGCTGCAAGAAAGCTGTGGCGAGAATCACAGAAGCTCGCTTAGAACCCAGCCACAAGTAAGCCTGTTTTAAATCCATACGGGTCGCTTCGCTGTAACCAATGCGCTCACTTTGTTGGACTGCAGCGTGCAAACTGTTTGCTAAAAAAGGGAGCTGGTTTACCTGTTGAATGACGGCATTCAAGGGTCCATTTGCATTTGCGTATCGATTAATCGCTTTTAACAGCGAGCGCGGTGTTTGCTGTACTGCGCTTTGTTGCTCTTGTTTCATTAAGCGATGGTTACTCAGAGTGCTGAGCTGCTCATTAGTCAGAGTCCTATTATTTATCTGCCAATTTCCTGACTCTTCCGGGCTTAGGTAAAATGGACTGTCCAACTTATGAATTAAGGCTAAGATTGCATGCTTGCCTTCAAACCCGAGCAATACGGCGGTTTGTTTGTTTTGTTCATTCGAAAACTTCTGGCCTGTCAACCGAGCTGAGAAGGTGTCTTGTTGGTTTAAAAGCGCCCAGAAACGGTAGCGAAAGTCTCCGTTTAACAATGGAAAGAACGCCTGACTGGGTTCGATTCGTTTTAGCTGCACTTGAGTCAGTGCTTCAACCCAGTACCTAAATACAACGATATCGGGTGAGCTTAACGTCAATGTCTCTAAAGCAGAAAGCCATAGTGATTGTCTTAACTGAAGCTGTTTCCAATAACCAGGGTCGGGATTAAGTTTTGCACTAATGCAGGCCGCAGCCAGGATTCGGCGATAATGGGTGTGTAAAGACCATTGATAGCCGCATTTTAAGGCATTAACGCAAACTGCAAGTATCTCACTTATCGCGTGGCTATCTTCGGGATAATGTTGCTCTGCGTAAATAGGAAGAAGCTCCGGCCAGCGGTTTTGCTGGTATTCTTCGTCAATAAACTGAACCAAACGATAAAGCTGACGAATATCGTGTTGTTTCAGTAAATTACCGGCTTTTTCACAACACTCCGTCAGTTTATTCATTCGCGCCTCTGATTATCCTGATAGTCGCGGTATGAATCGTTACCCCAAGCGATGAGCTCATTGTCTCTAAAAACCAGAGGCGTACACTCATCTTTTGTGGTGATACCGTCAGAAGTGACGTGGTGAGTGCGATAGAACAATACTTGCATGTCACCCTTGGGTGATGCTTTTGCTTCGTTGATATCTGGAGAGCCCAGAATCCGGATAACGCTGTCCTTGGACATACCGAGATCCAACTGACCAATTTGTCTGGCGTTGTAGGTTTCCCGTTCCTGCCACTGCAAGTCGGCGGGGTCAGCCTGATAAAGCATCAGTACTGCCCCGACAATAGTCAGATAGCTTACGGCACCAATAGCGAGTATGACAAAGACTTTATTCTTCATAAATCCTTCAGTCAGTAACAACCTTATAACAAGGATGATACACCGAACCCGGCAGTTTCATACGACCTTGTTCGACGAATGCTCTTAACAATACGTCAAGTCGCTTCATTAGCTGTTGTTCACCATGAATAGTAAATACGCCTTTCTCTCTAATTTGGCGAATACCATCATCTTTCACATTACCAGCAACAATGGCGGAGAAGGCGCGTCGCAAATCAGCGGCGAGTTCTTCTTTGGGTTGCTCTGGGTGTAGGTTTAGCGATGAAACATTTTCATGAGTCGGATAAAAAGGACGCTGAAAGTTTTCATCGATAAAGAGTGTCCAGTTAAAGTAGTAGGCATCGCCTGAGTCACGACGGTACTGTTTTACCGCCGCCATACCCGCGTGCATATGCTGAGCGACACCTGCAGGGTCCGCGATAATAATACGGTAAAAGCCCCGGGCGTCTTCACCTAAAGTCTCAACGATAAAAGTATCCAGAGCATCAAAGTAGTCTTTAGAGCTTTTCGGGCCAGTCAAAATAACAGGCAAACTTTGTTGCTGGTTTTTCGGGTGCATCAAAATGCCAAGTAAATATAACAGTTCCTCTGCCGTACCTGCGCCCCCCGGGAAAATCACAACACCGTGCGCGCAGCGTACGAAAGCTTCTAAACGCTTTTCAATATCAGGCAGAATAACCAACTCGTTAACGATAGGGTTAGGTGGTTCTGCAGCAATAATTCCAGGCTCTGTAAGGCCTAAGTAACGGCCACTGCTAATACGTTGTTTAGCGTGTCCGATAGTAGCGCCTTTCATCGGCCCTTTCATTGCTCCGGGGCCACACCCGGTGCAGATGTTGAGGCCGCGCAAACCGAGTTGATAGCCCACTTCTTTGGTGTACTTATACTCGCTTTCACTAATAGAGTGGCCGCCCCAACAAACGACCATATTAGGTTCTTGCATGGCCTGAATGGTACGTGCGTTTCGTAGGATATCGAACACAACGTGGGTCAGAGTGGCACTGTCAGCGTCCTTTAATTCTTCTTCAGAATAGCGTTCACCGGTAAATAAAATGTCACGTAATACAGACTCGAGCAGTTCACGTATTCCGACAATCAGTTCTCCATCAACAAAGGCTTCGGCTGGTGGTTCTATAAGTTCAATTTTGATGCCGCGCTCTTTGCGGATAATGTTAACTGCAAAGTCTTTGTATTTGTCGTAGATTTCAGCACTACTGTCGGTGTTACTACCGGCATTTAATACCGCAAGACAGCAGTTACGGAATAATTTATAAAGTTGGCTGTTTGAGGACTGTTTTAAGCGCTCTATCTCGAGCTGTGACAAAAGAGACATGCTGCCTCTTGGAGAAATGCTTGCTCTCATTATGTTTTCATACTCCTGTAAAAACGATGACTCGGCGTCATCCTTTTGCCGGCGTTGGTCGTGCGTTTTGTTTCTATTTCGCTTTCATGACCTTATTGCGCCCGCTATTTTTTGCATCATAAAGAGCTTTATCTGCTCTTTCGAAAACCGCTAATGGCGTATCTTCGTTGTATTTACACTTCGCTATTCCTGCTGAAATAGTAATACGAATGTCTTCACTTTTAAATTTAAACGGAATAGTCGCAACTTTTCCTCTTGCATTTTCGATGTGCTGATAAGCTTCTCGGTCATCCGAACAAAATATAATAGCAAACTCTTCGCCGCCGTAGCGACAGACAAAGCCAGACTCTTTCAGTGCTTTACTAAGAGTTCCTGCAATAACTTGCAGGGTTTTATCGCCGGCAATATGACCGAAGTTATCGTTAATACTTTTAAAGTGATCGACATCTATTACCGCGATAGTAAGTTCTGTTTCACCTTTTCCCCAACGCTCAAACTCAAGGTTCAGTCGTTCTTCAAAAGCGGAACGGTTTGGTAGTTTGGTCAAATTATCCTGTAAGCTACGAAACTGCTGTTTTGCTAATTCTTTTTTGTAGTACTCGACCTGAGCTTCGGTGTCCCTGAGCTGCTGCTTTATTTCCAGCGTGTTGCTGTTAAAGTTTTCACGTTCTTCATCATGCAACTTCAAGTGTTGATTCAATGTTTCACTTAATGTCTGTAATTGTTTCCCAACGGATTCTTTTAAATCATGAAGCTCATAGGCATCGGTGACACAAGCACTGATCTCTGAGACGCCATTTTTCAACTTTTCATTCAGGTGAACGCGTTGGTCAGCGTAGTCACAAGAGTGATCAATGGTTTTACCCAGCACACTTTGAACCGACTCCAGCGAAGCATTCAATTGCTTTAAGAAGTGCTGAGCCGACTTTCGTTCATCATTAATGTTACTGAAAACCAGCCGCATAATTTTTAAAGTGATGGCCAGCAAAGTTTCACTTGTTTGTGGCTTTTGCAGGGCCACTTTCATTTGTCGCAGGGTATCGGCTGAGTTTCCTGAAAATTCAACTTCGCTTAGTAAGTCGAGCAATTGACTTTGGTACTGAGTAACCTGTGTTTCTGTCTGAACAGCTGGCTGTTGATAGGAAAGTGCCAGTAGCTGGTTCACCAACGGAAGATAGTGAGAAACCGTCATTGTCGGTTGCTCAAATTCGCTGGCAACGCGCTGCAGTTTCGAACGGCTGTCATTATCGTGCGGTTTAATTGAGACCAGCGCCTGACGGATACTTTCGTTGGTTAGCTTTAACTGTGTCTGCAAACGAATAGTATGCTGGGAGATTGCATCGCTAAGCTTCTGCATAATTGGCTCAAGAACGGCCGCAGAAGCGTTTTGCTGGAGGTGCCCGCGCAACTTATGCAGCAGAGTGTCCAGCTCACTATCAACACCACTTAACGCTAAGCAAAGATCATTCACAAAGTTTGAGTATCTTTGTGAGTCACGTAAATAGTCGTCTTCTAACTGCTTACGAGACTGAATGCTCTGTTGCAACTTTTTGCTAAGATGCTGAATTTTTTCTTGTGGTGTTTCAGGTACTGCCAATGCTCACCTACCCAATACTGAATGCGATAGTCATAATACGAAAATTATTGCTATAAAGTCTAACCTATCTGAATTTATTTACTATTGGTGAATTGTGGTAGTCTTTGCAAAAATAGACTAACAAAAAATGCGAAATTAACGGAGACTGACTGTGCGTAAGAGCTTATTGGCTGTTGGTGTTATGTTAACCCCTTCAGTAGTACTGGCAAATACCGATTATAAAATTGACCTAACGCAACCAGAACACCATAAGGGTGAGGTTTCAATTACTTTTCCGGCAAGCGAAGCAAAGTTCCTGGATATAAAAATGCCGGCCTGGAGAACAGGTTATTACCGTATTCTAAATTTGGCTAATGGTGTGCGCGACTTTGAGGTGCGCAGCAATGGTGAAGAATTGCGTTGGGAAAAAGTTGATAAAAGTACCTGGCGCATATACCTGCCAGAGCAAAGCGGTGAGGTTACCGTTGATTACGAAATTTATGCGAATCAATTGGGCCGGCGCAGTCGCCATATAGATGACACCCACGCTTATTTAGATGCATCTGCCGTATTTATGTATGCCGATGCGTGGCGCAATGAACCAATTTCAGTTTCTCTTGATGTTCCTGACAACTGGAAAAGCTATTCTGGAATGGAGCGCCAGGGGAAACATCAGTTTACTGCCCAGAATTGGGATGTATTTGTTGATTCTCCAATAGAGACTGGTATTAACAAGCATTATGCATTTACTCAGGGTGAGCGAGACTACGAAGTGGTGTTCTGGGGTGAAGGAAACTACGATGCTGAAAAAACGGTTTCGGATTTAAAAAAGCTGGTGGAAACTGGTGACTCTATATGGAGTGATTATCCGTTCGAGCGTTATGTGTTCATGATCCACGCAACAACAGGTGCCGGTGGCGCAACGGAGCACAAAAACTCCACGGTTATTCAACGACCACGTTACAGCTTTGCCAGCCGTGATGACTACCTTTCTTTTATGTCGACAGCATCACATGAGTTTGTTCACACCTGGAACGTAAAAGCATACCGACCCAGTGGTTTAGTTCCTTATGACTATCAGAAGGAAAACTACACGGACTTATTTTGGATAGCAGAAGGCTCCACCAGCTATTTCCAGAATCATCTGTTGTTACACTCCGGCATTATGGAACCGTCAGAGTACTTTGAGCGTGTAGCAACAAGTATTGATCGCCATAAGGCGAAACCGGGGCGTGATGTCATGTCGGTCGCTGATGCGTCATTCGAAGCATGGATAGACCAATACGGCGATCGGGCTCATAACGACTCAGTTAATATTTATTCAGAAGGGGCGCTGGTTTCCTGGATGCTGGACAGTGAACTTTTGGAAACAACCGAAGGTGAAGTGAGTTACCGCGATGTTCATAATGAACTCTATAAACGCTTTGATGCTGACCATGAAGGGTTCACTGCCGCGGATGTATTAACCATTCTAAAAGAACTCACAGGCCGTTCGTGGCAAAACTGGTGGCAGAATAATGTTGAAACGCCTGCCGATATTCCGTTTGAAGCTATGCTGGAACAGGTTGGCTTAGAGCTGGTTTATGAAAAAGATGATGAGCCGAAAGTGTGGGCTGGCTGGAGCGCTGATGACGCAAGCGGCGGTATGGCGCTGACTCGTGTTAGTAAAGGAAGCCCCGCGTGGGAAGCAGGCTTTACTCCTGGCGACGTGATCGTTGCCTTTGACGGACACACAGTTGTCGATGGACGTTTCAGCGAGGCTTTTGAAGAGTATGAGGCCGGAGAGTCTATAACGGTGACGTTCTTCCGTCGCGACCAACTGCATGAAAAAACCTTGACCGTAAAAGCCAAGCCCCCCACAGATGCAAAAATTGAGCTTGTGGATGAGCCAACGGCTGAGCAACAGGCTCGGTTTCTTCAATGGTTACAAATTCCGCACCCGAATGCTTAAGGTTTTACTGTCGGGCCATGCGCTGCATCTGCAGCGCTGGTTCGAAGTCTGAACGAAATGGGTTTATGTCCAGGCCTCCCCGGCGAGTATAGCGGGCATAAACCGTCAGTTTATTCATCCCTAGCGCTTTTAAGTCCTGATAGATACGTTCAACGCATTGTTCATGGAATTCATTGTGACGCCTGAATGAGACTAAATACGCTAATAATGACGCATGATCCAATTTGGGCCCATGGTAATGAATATAGACGGAGCCCCAGTCTGGTTGGTTAGTGATAAGACAGTTAGATTTCAACAGGTGACTGTGCAGTTTCTCTTCTGTTTCATTGCGCCCAGTTATCAATAACGACGGCTGATAGTCGTATTGCGAGATTGTAATGTCTTGCTTATCAATACAAAGACCGGGGTAGGTTGTAATGGATTCACCTTCGAGTTCAGACAAATGTTTTAAGGTGACACTAACCCTGACACCGGCACATACAGATAAGTCCTTTTCCATAAGTATCTGAACCTCTTTCCAGGAGTCGAAGCGAGAGTCATTGAAACTGTTGAGGTAAAGCTTAAAGGACTTTGATTCAATGAGATTCGGACTCTCCGCAGGTACTTCAAAGTAACCGACAGCAACTTGTGGCAATCCATTTGAGTTCAGCCAGGATATTTCGTAGCCAGTCCATAAGTCGATACCCGAAAAAGGCAACTTACCAACAAGACCAATGGGCTCACGGTTCAGTGAGCGGGGGACAGGTTGTAGCTGTTTCGGGTCATATTCACTCGGGTAGTTTGTGCTTTGCCCCAGCGATAAGTGATCGAGTGCGTCCTTCTTTGGCATTTAAGTCGCTCCGTAAGTACAATGCCCTTATTGTAAATTTTCTTAGGTGTAAGTGCCAGATGAATACGTTAGAAGAAACTATCGATGCCTTAATGGAGCGTTATCAAAATCAGGTTCCTGCTCGTTATACGGAGTATGTAGAAGAGTGGGGTAGCCCAATATATGGCAAGGTTATTGATGACGATACGGTTGAATGGACACCGTGCCTACAAGCTAAGCCTCTGGCTTTTGATGAGCTGGAAAAAGCATTGGAAATGACGTTCCATGACAGCATTAAAGTTCTATTTGGGCGTTGGTATGCGGGTGACCTGGCGCTTTCTTATCAGGGACATCCGGTTCATTTATTACAGATCCAAAGTGAAGAAGATGGTGAGCGGCTGTTGGCAAATATAACCGGACATATTTTAATGAAACGCCGGTTAAAGCAGCCAGAAACGGTGTTTATTGGTTTAGGAGTAGATAATGATGACTTATTGTTGTCGATAGATAACCAGAGTGGTGTTGTTGGGCTTGAGTGGGTAGGAAAGGAGCAACATGAGATCCTGACGGACTCTTTGTCTGGGTGGCTTGACGAATGCGAGCCTAAAATTAGTGAAAATAACGATTAATTGGCAAATTAGCAAAACTCAAGAATTATAAAGTTTATTAAAAACAGTGGGTTACAATCTGGCCTGAAGCTTGCTTAAATGGACTGCTGAAAATATATTGAAGCAAACTTATTTAATAAAATAATCAGGAGAACATGAAGCATGCTGAAAAAATCTTTATTGGCTGTTGCGCTACTAAGCTCGTTAACTTTATCCGGCTGTGTCGTTGTAAAAGAGTCGAGTTACGATGGTAACAACGAAAAATATGAGGGGCAGCAGTCAGAGCAAAGAAACCGCTCTTCGATTGCGGCATTACCGCCCTCGCTTTCGGTTAGCGAAGCCTTGAACCGCTTAGGAACTCCCGACTTTAATGACTCCTGGAAAACTGAACAACATAGATATCAGGTTTTGTATTATCGCACACACAGAAAGCACGCTGATGGTATGACGACCCGCGATGAGTGCACAGCTATTGTGTTCATTGACGATACCCTGACGGGTACCGGAGAAATGGCTCTCGACAGGATCCCTAAAAATGGTTAACTTGGTGTTATAAAAAACTAACCAGTGGTTGTTATGCAAGGCTTAAGCGAAAAAACAGAAAGTGAAATCGATAAGGTAGGTGAGAACAGCAGCGAGCATATTCAGGGGGAACTCGTATATCTCGTTGCCGAAGATCTTAAATTAGCGGCTTCGCTTTTGTTTCAGACTTACTATGACGATGAATTGCTGCAAAAGATTTTTCGTGCCGATAAGCCGGATTACGAAAAGCGTCTACGAGCCGCAATTCGTGAAGATCTGAATGCGTTTTGGGAAAGTGGACAACCCATTATTGGTATCCGTGACGGCGGCACACTACTAGGTGTCGCCTGTCTCACCCGCCCGGGTAAGAGCTTTGGTCCCGGTCGTTTTTGGCATTGGCGGATTAGTATGCTGTTGACCGCAGGTTTTTTAAGTACCCGGCAGGTGCTTGAAAAAGAACGTCTGATTCAAGAAGCTATGCCGGATGTTCCCTACCATATGCTGGCTTTTATTGCCGTAGCGCCTCAGTATCAATCTCAAGGGGTAGGGCATTTATTGGTTGACGCTGCTAAAACCGTATTTGAAGAAGATCCTGAATCGCAGGGTATTGCGGTCTATGTTACCCGCTCAGATTATCAGGCATTCTTCAAAAAGCGCGGTTACCGCTTGCAGGCTCAGATAGAAGTTGAAAAATTACCTGGTGAAGTACTCTTTTACCCTAGGCAAGAAGGTTAAAGCTAATGAGTTATTCCAGTTTTAAAGAGTTTTACCCTTACTATTTGCAAGAGCATTCCGATAAGCGCTGTCGGATACTACACTATATTGGCAGCACCCTGGTGTTAGTCGTGCTAATTTATGCTCTGGTTAGCGCAAATTATTGGTGGTTGCTGGCTTTGCCTATTATTGGTTACGGATTTGCCTGGCTTGGTCACTTTGTGTTTGAAAAGAATAAACCAGCCACTTTTCAGTATCCGTTGTATAGCTTACTGGGTGACTGGGTTATGTATAAAGATGCCTGGGTTAAGTTATTGACCGGGAATTCGAAACGGCGGTAATTCAACACCGACTAAGCGCTGGTTATGAAGGGTTAGCTCGCCTTCATAACGAGTTTCTCCATCGCTGCTAAACCCCATTTTAAATGTACTTCGCCAGCCTGGCTGGCTTCCCTTAAAAGACCACCGGGTATCCTCGCGACGAATATCTAAAAATTGCAAACCTTGCTGTTTGCAATAAAAAACAGCGTGTTTCTGTGCGCTTTCCGATTGTTGGCGATGTTGCCAGAAAACCCATATTGCTGTTGCCAACCCGAGGAAAACAATAACATCTAGTAAGTTCATCAAGCGCTCCGGGTTTGCTGTTTTAATCGGTTTAAAGCCTTGCCAACTGCTTCGGACTGTTTCTGCTGCGCCAGTATAGACAGAAGCAGGGGACGTATATCCGGTAAGGCAATAATGTCCTGAAATAACGCATCAAACAGGGCGTTATCGAGTGAGGCGATTGCATCTAAGTAGCTTAACAAGCTTTGCTCATCGTTAAGTACGGGCCATAACCGGGCGGCGACAACAACCAGTTGGTCAGCGTTTGCATTAGGAATGGTCTCATTGACAGTTTTTTTCACGCGAGGGTGGGCCGCAACGGAAGCTAGCGCTCTCAGGCTGTCTGTACAAAGCAGTGCATCGTCACTCTTAACATGCTCAAGCAATGAGTCTCTTAGTCGTGGAGTGATGCTTTGCTGTTCAAGGGCAACGGCAAGCGGTTGTCTTACCGTTTTAGGGTAACCAGAAAAATGTGTTGCTATGGCTTCGCTTAATTCAGGTAGTTGCTCTAGCCGGGCTGCACAATCGTGCAGGCCTTGTAAGCCTATTTGTTGCCAGTCAATGTCAGCGTCTGGCTGTTTTAAGTAAGCTTCCGCTGTTTCAAAGTGAATTGACGGTGACAGCTTTAGCTGACGTTGAACCCGTGCATGCAGAGCTGCCCGCTGATGTTCATTCGGTGTGAGTAAATAAGGGTTCTGCTGCAGTTGTTTTTGTTGTTCCTCGGTCATTTCACCGGTAATTTCGTGGCCTAACGCGTTAACCACATACTCAAGATATTGATTACGTGCCGCTAAATTTAAAAGCCCGCGCTCATCCAGAGGGAATTGTAAAAACCAGATGAAAGGCTGCTGATCATGCTGCTTATGCTGAAACAATATTGCCAGTTGAGCTTGCCTGGCTATCGGGTAGGGGTAAGGACGTTGTTGCTGTTCAATAGCAGCAAACTCATCCTGAGACAGCTCAGTAAGGCATCTGCCAATATCAAAAATTTTGTATTCTGCTTGGCCGGCTTGCAAAAACTCACCCAAGGTGGTGATGGTCGGTGCTGACACAGGCGCTCCCTTTTTGCTTGAATTTTAAGGCGTATTAAATCACTATGGCGCCATTATATCGGTTTATACAATGATGTGGTAACGGAGTCTGATATGGAGCAGTATCAGAAAGCCGCTCGATTACTTGATAGAATAGAGCGCGAACTGAACAGTCTTGGTTTATGGCAGTCTCACCAACCTCCCGTGCAGGCGCTGGAAAGTCAGCAGCCTTTTGCTGTTGATACGCTTGAATTTCATCAGTGGCTGCAGTTTATTATGTTGCCGCGGATGTGGTCTTTGGTTGACAGTCAACGACCTTTGCCTGAGGGCATCGCGGTTAGCCCAATGGCTGCCCATACCTACTGCAACGAACTTGAACAATACGAACAACTTATCGCTTTAATCCGTGAGTTTGATGTACTGCTAAGTGGCACCGATCCTCTGCAGGAAGACGTCTAACGGTGAACCAGTTAGAACTTGTTTACCAAGATGAACATCTGGCCGTTATTAATAAACCCAGTGGCTTACTGGTTCACCGAAGCCGTATAGCAAGTGGCGCCCGCGAGTTTGCGATGCAAATGCTGCGCAATCAAATGGGTCGTCATGTTTATCCGGTACACCGGTTGGACAGACCAACGTCAGGGTTACTCATCTTTGCTCTTAATAGTGACATCGCAAGAACTTTGACTGAGCAGTTAACCGCTCGCGAGGTAAGAAAAACTTATCATGCGGTCGTCAGAGGCTATGTAACTGAAAGCGGCACTATTGATTATGCGCTAAAAGAAGAACTGGATAAATTAGCAGACGCTGACGCGGATACAGATAAAGAAAAACAGCCTGCGGTGACGCATTATAAATGTTTAAAGCAGGTTGAACTGCCTTATAAGGTCAGCAAAAAGCACGATACCACGCGTTACTCATTGGTTCAGTTGCAACCAGAAACGGGACGCAAGCATCAGTTACGCCGGCACATGGCTCACATACGACACCCAATTGTTGGTGACACCAACCATGGGGATGGCCGACACAACAATTTTTTCCGCTCTCACTTTGACATTAACCGTTTATTACTGGCGGCAACTGCATTGAGCTTTGAACATCCGGTCAGTGGCGAACCCGTTAACCTGGAAATACCACTGCCGGATGAGTTTCATCGGCCATTTACTGAATAGTGATTATTCTGCGCTACGCAGCAGAGCGTTAATACCGACTTTTGCACGAGTTTTAGCATCGACCCGTTTTACAATAATGGCGGCGTACAAGCTATGTGTGCCGTTTGCAGATGGTAAGGAGCCGGGAACAACGACAGAACCTGAAGGCACACGACCGTATAGAATCCGATCGTTTTCGCGATCATAGATGCGAGTGCTCTGCCCAATGTAAACGCCCATTGAAATAACAGCGCCTTCCTCAACAATAACACCTTCAACAATTTCTGAACGTGCACCAATAAAGCAGTTGTCTTCAATGATGGTAGGGTTAGCTTGCAGCGGCTCTAATACACCACCGATACCCACGCCGCCGGACAAGTGTACATTTTTACCGATTTGCGCGCAGGAGCCGACGGTAGCCCAGGTATCAACCATAGTGCCTTCGCCTACATAGGCCCCGATATTCACGTATGACGGCATAACTACGACATTGCGGCCAATAAAGGCGCCCTTACGCACCATAGCCGGCGGTACAACACGCATACCTTCAGCACGAAAACGGGCGCTGTCGTAATCTGCAAATTTGGCAGGTACTTTGTCCCAGAAACGTGTTTCTCCACCTTCAATTAGGTCATTGTCGTTTAAACGAAAAGACAGCAGAACGGCTTTTTTAAGCCATTGATGAACAACCCATTCACCCGAAATCTTTTCAGCGACTCGCAACTCACCGCGGTCAATCTCGTCAATGACGTAACGAACCGCTTCACGCAAGTCGTCATTTTCAGTACGGGCGTTGATCTGATCGCGTTGTTCAAATGCATCGATGATGCGTTGTTTTATGTTTTCCATGATAAAAATTTAAAACTCCAGGTCTTTGATAATCTGTTTTTTTAACGTTTTTTTCTGCTTGTCATCCAAAGCCGTTTGTTGCTCTGTCGTGACAATGAATAAATCTTCCGCCTGCTCGCCTATGGTGGTAATTTTTGCGGCAAGTAAGGTGACATTTTGCTGCTGTAAAATAGCCGCAAGTTTAGCAATAAGCCCGGGTCTGTCCAGAGTTACTAACTCAAAGGTAGTGCGGCCATGATGCTTGCTCGGTATAAATGTCACCTCTGTAGCCACCGAAAAATTTTTCATGCGCCGTGACAACGGACGCTTTGTGCTGGGCACAGGTATGCGTTTATGCAGAACATCCAGCAATTGCTGTTTCACTTCTTCAATACGCTGCGGTTCTGTTAATGGCTTGCCGTCCCGTTGCAGCACAACGAAAGTATCCATGACAAAACCGTCACGAGTGGCAAGAATTTGTGCATCCAGAATGTTTAACTGCTGGCTATCCAGAACACCGGCAACAGAAGCGAATAAATGACTTTCTTCATGATGATAAATAAACAGCTCAGTTGTACCGTAGTTGTTTTCATCACCAATTAGGATCAGCGGCAACTGGTCGGTCGGTAAGTTTAATATATGTTGTGAATGCCAACTGATCTGTTCTGGCGTATGCCGGAAGAAATAATCGGCAGTAAAACGACCCCACAAAGCGAGAATTTCTGATTTTTCAAACCCGGCACTTAACAGTAAAGCCATCGCATTGGCTTTGTTTTCGTTTATTTTCTGGCGAATATCCAGAGTTGGTTTATTACTGTCTTGTTGCAGCAAATAAGATGTCGCATTGTATAGCTCTTCCAGCAAGGTTGCTTTCCAGTTATTCCAGAGCGACTGGTTGGTTGCGCGAATATCAGCTACCGTAAGACAGTAAAGGTAATCCAGCCGCTCGAGCGTTGAAACTTGATTAGCAAAGTCTTGTATAACGTCAGGATCATGAATGTCACGTTTCTGCGCGGTAACCGACATGGTTAAGTGGTGTCTTACCAACCAGGCAACCAGCTCAGCGTCTTCTTCGTCGTAACCATGCTGGTGACAGAAGTTGCGCGCATCCATTTCGCCTAATTCAGAGTGGTCGCCACCGCGTCCTTTGGCTATATCATGGAAGATGCCAGCCAAATAAAGGCAATAGCGGCGATCCATCTGTGCTACCAACTTTTCGCATAAGGGGAACTGGTCCTGGTAATCTTCATCGCTGAAGCGGTATAGGTTTCTCACCAGACGAAAGGTGTGTTCATCAACAGTGTAAGCATGGAACAGGTCAAACTGCATTTGCCCCACAATTTGTTGCCACTGGGATAAATAACTGGCCAAGACACTATGGTGATGCATAAGCGCAAACGCCAGGCCACAACCCCGGGGATGCTGAATGAGCTGATTAAATAAGTTTCTGCATTTAGGATCATGGCTAAGCGGCTCGGTTAATTGAGCGCGCGCGTTCCTGAGTAAACGAATGGTGTTCGAATGAATGCCTTTTATCTGTGAGTTCTCGGCAATGCAGACAAAAGCACGGACAATGTTGCAGTGGTCGTCGAATACGTGGTCATGCCGCGCGGTCAGCAATTCATTGGAGACCGCAAAGTCATCGCTAATATGCTCTGCGTGTTGTAAGTCTTGTGTGCCCAGTATTGCCTGATGAAAGAACTGCAGTAACATTTGGTTGAGTTCGCTGACACGAAGAACTACTTTAAAGTAATCTTTCATCATGGTTTCGACGGATGCTTTACCGTCATTGCCATAACCCAGACGAACGGCTACACCCGGCTGAAAGTCGAATAACAAACGGTCTTCGCGTTTACCAGCTTCAAGATGGAGTGCAAAGCGTATGCGCCATAGCCAGTTCATGCAGTCACGTAGCTCGACGAATTCATCGGCAGTCATATAACCGTATTCAACCAGGCTTTCATCCGAATGGGTGCGGAAGTGACGCTTAGCAATCCAGCCAACGGTTTGGATATCACGCAGCCCACCGGGACTTGATTTAATATTGGGCTCAAGATTATAGGACGTGCTGTGATATTGCTGATGTCGTTTCTTTTGTTCATCAAGCTTGGCCTGGTAAAAGTCTCGGCTCGACCACGGAAAGTCATTTAATAGCTGTTGATGAAATTCGTTATAAAGCTCCTCAGAGCCATCAAGGTAACGGCTCTCAATGAGATTTGTGGCAATAGTAATATCGCTTTCTGATTGGCTAAAACATTCATCAATGGTGCGTACAGAATGGCCGATATCTAAATGAAGATCCCATAAAAAGGTAATAAGTTGACTGAGCTTCTCAGATAACCTGGTTTCAGCGTCTTCGCTTTGGGGAGCAATTAAAATGAGCAAATCAATATCTGAACCCGGATGCAGGGTTTCACGGCCATAACCGCCAACTGCTAATATAGTGGCGGGTTCATTGTTAACCTCAAACTGTTGCCATAATTGGCAAATGAGTTGGTCAAAAAATGTCGAGCGGTGGTGAACGAGCTCATCAATGTCGGCCGTAACAAAACGGGCCGCAGACCAGTTCCGGTAGCTATCCAGAAGTTTTTTATAGTCTTTAATACAGGGGGCATGAGTTCTGTCAGGCCAACGGCCATGGAAGTCTTTATCCTGTTCAACATCAGCCATAATACCCCCTGAAGTCAGTTAGTTGTGCTCGATAACTCGCGCTAAATCAGGCTCGTCATTACGCAATGTGAGAACCTCTACACCGTTATTAGTGACTAATAGAGTGTGTTCCCACTGTGCACTCAGACTGCGATCCTTTGTGAGTACGGTCCAGCCGTCTTTCATGAGTTTTGTGTGGCGTTTTCCAACGTTAACCATAGGTTCGATAGTAAAGCACATTCCGGCTTTTAACTCTTCGCCGGTGCCCGCCTGACCGTAGTGAAGAATCTGTGGGTCTTCATGAAAAACTGAACCAATACCGTGTCCGCAGTATTCACGGACAATTGAATAACCATGACTTTCCGCGTGTTTTTGAATAACTTCGGCAAAGTCGCCGAGCTTAATACCTGGCTTGACCATTTCTATCGCTTTATAAAGGGACTCCTGGGTCACTTTAATCAAGCGCTCTGCCATAATAGAAGGCTTACCCACCACAAACATTTTTGAGGTGTCGCCGTGGTAACCATCAAGCTTTACAGTGACATCAATGTTCATGATATCGCCATCTTTCAGCTTTTTTGGACCAGGAATGCCGTGGCAGACACAGTGGTTAACAGAGGTGCAAATGGACTTAGGAAATCCATGGTAATTTAACGGAGCAGGGTAAGCGCCATGGTCGGTAATATACTTATGACAGATATCATCCAGCTCTTCTGTGGTTACACCTGGCTTTACGTATTCACCAATCATTTCAAGAACACTAGCGGCAAGCTTGCCTGCAGCGCGCATTTTTTCGATTTCTTCGGGTGTCTTAATTGAGATGGTCATTCTCTTCCTGTCCGTGACTGCTGGAAAAGCCGACAGTTTAACAGCGACTGATAAAATTCGCTATCTTTGAGGGGGGTCAAAACATAAGTTAAGTAACGTTTTTTGTTGTGCAAGTGCGGGCTTTATGGTATAAAACGCACGCTTTTTTGGCCTTATGCTAATAAAGTAAACTTGTATGTAAATGATAATCCACACATACATCGGCACATAAGACGGGGTGCTTGTCTAAGAACAAGTCGGCTTATGGGATGTATGGAGGCTTAACCCCCTAAAAAGGAAAAATATTATGGCTAACGTGTCAATGCGTGACATGCTGAAAGCAGGTGTCCATTTCGGTCACCAAACCCGTTTCTGGAATCCAAAAATGAAGCCTTACATTTTTGGTGCTCGTAACAAAATTCATATCATTAACCTCGAAAAGACTGTGCCTATGTTCAACGATGCGTTGAGCTACATGCAGCACGTTGCTTCAAACAAAGGTAAAATCCTGTTTGTTGGTACTAAGCGCGCAGCGTCTGAAGCGGTTAAAGAAGCAGCTATTAACTGTGGTCAGTACTATGTAAACCACCGTTGGTTAGGCGGCATGTTGACTAACTGGAAAACAGTTCGTCAATCAATCAAGCGTTTAAAAGACCTTGAAACAATGAGCCAGGACGGAACATTCGACAAACTAACCAAGAAAGAAGCTTTGGTTAATACTCGTGAAATGGAAAAGCTGGAAAAAGGCTTAGGCGGTATCAAAAACATGGGCGGCTTACCAGACGTTCTGTTTATTATCGATGCTGATCACGAGCACATCTCTATCAAAGAAGCAAATAACCTGGGCATTCCAGTTGTTTCTGTTGTGGATACAAACTCTGACCCAGACGGTGTTGACTACATTGTTCCGGGTAACGATGACGCGATCCGTGCAATTCAATTGTATTTGAACACTGCTGCAGAAGCGGTAAAAGAAGCACGTACAGCGCAAGTTGAAGCGAAAGACTCTGACGATTTCGTCGAAGCAACTGAATAATCGAGGAATAGAATCATGGCAATTACAGCAGCTCTAGTAAAAGAACTGCGCGAGCGCACAGGCGCTGGCATGATGGACTGCAAAAAAGCATTGCAGGAAGTCGATGGTGATATGGAAGCGGCAATTGACCTGATGCGTAAAAGCGGTCAGGCCAAAGCAGCGAAGAAAGCAGGCCGTGTTGCAGCTGAAGGTGTTATTTTAGTTAAGTCTGAAGGCAACCAGGCAACTTTAGTTGAGCTTAACTGTGAAACTGACTTCGTAGCACGTGACGACAGCTTCCTGGCATTTGGCGATAAAGTCATTAACGCCGCATTTGCTAACAAAGAAAATGACGTTGAAGCGTTAAAAACGACTGACATCGATGGTCAAACGGTTGAGAAAACTCGTGAAGACTTAGTGGCTAAAATTGGCGAGAACATGAACGTTCGTCGTGTTCACACGCTTGAAGCTGGTGATGTTGTTGCAACTTATGCGCATGGTGCTCGTATCGGTGTTGCTGTTGCACTTAAAGGCGGCGACGAAGATTTGGCTCGTGATTTGTGCATGCACGTTGCAGCAAGCAGCCCTCAATTCGTTAAACCTGAAGACGTAGAAGCTGAAGTTGTAGAGAAAGAACGCGCAATTCAGGTTGATATCGCAATGCAGAGCGGTAAGCCGAAAGAAATCGCTGAGAAAATGGTTGAAGGCCGTATGCGTAAGTTTACCGGTGAAATCAGCCTGACTGGTCAGCCTTTCGTTAAAGACCCATCAATGACTGTTGGTGAGTTACTGAAGAAAGCTGGTGCCGATGTTGTTACTTTCGTTCGCTTTGAAGTGGGTGAAGGTATTGAACGTAAAGAAGAAGATTTTGCTTCTGAAGTTCAGGCACAAGTGGCGGCAGCGAGCAAAGGCTAACAGCGTGGTCTCGACCAGCCCCATGAAATAGAAAATTATAAACCGCGTCTTGAGCGTTCAGGACGCGGTTTTTTTTAAACTAAAGGAAAGAGTAGAGGCAATGATGAGCACCCATCCGAAACCCAGTTATCGACGCATATTGTTAAAACTCAGTGGTGAAGCCCTTATGGGGGACGAACCATTTGGCATTGATGCTAAAGTGCTTGATCGTATGGCACAGGAAATTAAGGAATTGGTTGAACTTGGGGTTCAGGTAGGTTTGGTCATTGGTGGCGGTAACTTATTCCGTGGAGAAGGTTTAGCAAAAGCTGGTATGAATCGTGTTGTGGGCGACCATATGGGTATGTTGGCAACAGTGATGAATGGTTTGGCGATGCGTGATGCTTTACATCGTGCTTTTGTTAACGCACGCTTAATGTCTGCTATAGAATTGACCGGTGTTTGTGACAGTTATAACTGGGCAGAAGCTATTAGCTTGTTAAAGTCAGGTCGCGTGGTGATTTTCTCAGCCGGAACAGGAAACCCGTTCTTTACTACTGATTCGGCTGCGTGTTTACGCGGCATCGAAATTGAAGCTGAAGTCGTACTTAAGGGAACAAAGGTTGACGGAGTTTACTCAGATGACCCAGCCAGTAACCCAGATGCGACGTTGTATAAGCACATTGATTACGATGATATACTGGAAAAACAGTTAAAAGTAATGGATTTAGCGGCATTTACTCTGGCGCGCGATCACGCTTTGCCTATCCGGGTGTTTAATATGAATAAGCCGGGTGCTTTACGAGCCGTGATTATGGGTGAAGAAGAAGGTACACTTATTAGCAAGAACGCAGAGTAATTGCCGTTATTGAATAAAAGGGTAGGTATAAGACAGTGATAAAAGAAATTATAGAAGACGCTAAAGATCGCATGGAAAAAAGTGTTGAGTCGTTGCGTAGTCAAATGTCAAAAGTACGTACAGGCCGAGCTCATCCCAGTATTCTGGATAGTGTTATGGTGAACTATTACGGTACTGATACACCGCTGAAGCAATTGGCTAATATTACCACTGAAGACTCAAGAACATTGGCACTTACAGTGTTTGATAAGTCTGCTTCAGCTGCTGTTGAAAAAGCCATTATTAATTCGGATTTGGGTTTGAACCCAGCTTCAGCTGGTGCAGTTATTCGTATCCCATTGCCTCCTCTGACAGAAGAGCGCCGTCGCGATTTGGTTAAAATTGTGCGAGCAGAAGCCGAACAGGGACGTATTGCGGTACGTAATATCCGTCGTGATGCTAATGGTGATGTCAAAGATCTTCTTAAAGAAAAAGAGATTACTGAAGATGAGGAGCGTAGTGCTGAAGATGAGATTCAAAAGCTGACCGATAAATACGTGAAGCAAATTGATGAATCATTAAAAGCAAAAGAAGAAGACTTGATGGAAATTTAGCCATCAAACCTTCCCTACGTTGGTCTATGACGCCGTGTCAGGTATACTCGCACGGCGTTTTTTAATGTTTACGGCAGATTGAATGAAAGAATTACCGTCAATAGAGCAGTTAGTTCCCAGGCACGTCGCCATTATCATGGACGGTAATGGGCGTTGGGCGAAACAACGCGGTAAAATCAGAACCTTCGGGCATAAAGCCGGTGCAGAAGCAGTACGTAGAGCTGTCGCTTTTGCTCGCCGTAACGGTATAGAGTCGCTGACTTTATTTGCTTTTAGTAGCGAAAACTGGAAACGTCCAGCCACTGAAGTATCGGTACTGATGGAGTTGTTTATGTCAGTATTGAAAAGCGAAGTAAAAAAATTAGATGATAACGATATTCGCTTACGCATCATTGGGGATAAAGGGGGGTTTTCAAAACGCTTACAAAAGCGAATACAGGAAGCTGAAGAAAAAACGAAAAATAATAGTGGGTTAAATTTAAATATCGCCGCAAACTACGGTGGTCAATGGGACATCACTCAAGCCAGTCGAAAGCTGGCTGAGAAAGTGAAAGCTGGTGACATCGAGTCATCTGAAATTACCGAGCAGGCAATATCCGGTGAACTTATGATGGCTGATCAGCCATTACCGGATTTACTCATCCGAACGGGGGGGGAGCGTCGTATTAGTAATTTTCTATTATGGCAGTTGGCTTATGCAGAGTTGTATTTTACTTCAACATTGTGGCCAGACTTTGACGACGCCGTTTTTGCTAAGGCGATAACCGATTTTGCTCAACGTGAACGTCGCTTCGGTTTAACCAGCGAACAATTGACCGTGCTTATGCAAGGCATAGAAACTCGGATAGAGGAATAACACTTGCTAAAACAACGTATTATAACAGCATTATTGCTGGTTCCAGTGGCACTATACGGGGTTTTTATGCTGCCGCTTTGGGGCTTTTCTCTGTTTATTCAGGCAGTTTTAATGCTGGGCGCCTGGGAATGGTCCCCTCTCATGGGCGTGCGCCGTACATCAGCACGTATTGCTTATACTCTGTTTGTCGGAGCGATAATCGGTGTGCTGTCATGGCTAGCACCGTATGAACACTTGTGGCGCGATGGCGAGCTTTCTAAGCTGATTTATTACACTATCCTTGCTGGCGGCGTCTGGTGGGTCGTAGCTTTGGCTATGATAGTCAATTACCCCTCAAGTCGTCGTATGTGGTCGCGAACCCGGGCCATTGTTGGTGTTTTTGGGTTGCTGATTTTTATTCCTACATGGGCTGCATTAGTCACGGTGCGCTCTATCGATATTGATGAGTCACGCTTTTTTGGTGGCTGGGTTGTTCTTTTTATTCTTCTTTTAGTCTGGGCTGCCGATGTCGGTGCATATTTTGCCGGCGTTCGTTATGGGCGCAATAAGATGATGCCGGCCGTAAGCCCGGGCAAAACGATGGAAGGTTTATGTGGTGGGGTAACTCTGGCTTTTGTGGTGATGATGGTTGTTGCGCACTGGACTAAAGTACCGGCTGATCAATTTACCGGTTATTATTTAACGGGGTTATTTACCGTTGTGGCGTCCGTATTCGGAGATTTAAACGAAAGCATGTTTAAACGCAGCGCCGGAGTTAAGGACAGTGGCTCAATTTTACCGGGTCACGGGGGAATTCTTGACCGAATTGACAGTCTTACTGCAGCAGTGCCTATTTTTACCCTAGCTTACCTGGAGTTTTTGCATTAAACCTATGCGTCAAATTACGGTTTTGGGAGCAACAGGCTCCATTGGTCAAAACACTCTGGATGTTATTGCACGACATCCGGAAGACTTTGAGGTTTTTGCGCTAACAGCCCACAGCCAGACTCAAGTTATGGCTGAATTGTGTTTGAAGCACCATCCGCAATTCGCCGTTATGGGCTCTCAACGCAGTGCGTCAGAGCTCAAAGAACTTTTAGGCACTCAGGTATCAACACAGGTTACCTACGGTGAAAAAGCTTTAGCCGAAGTTAGCGCCGCCAGTGACGTTAATGTTGTTATGGCAGCTATAGTTGGAGCTGCAGGACTTGCCCCTACACTAGCTGCTATTGATGCGGGCAAAGACGTCTTGCTGGCGAACAAAGAAGCCTTGGTCATGAGCGGGCAACTGTTTATTGACCATGCACAACGCTCTGGCGCTAAAATAATACCGGTAGACAGTGAACACAATGCTATTTTTCAGTGTTTACCTCAGGCTGCCCAGCAACTGGTCGGTACTATGGCTTTAGCAGAGCATGGTATTCAGCATTTGTTATTAACTGGTTCAGGTGGCCCGTTTCGGGATATACCGCTTGAAGAGCTATCGAAACAGACTCCGGGGGCGGCATGCAACCACCCCAATTGGTCTATGGGGCGGAAGATATCTGTCGATTCGGCCACTATGCTCAATAAAGGACTGGAATATATTGAAGCCCGCTGGTTATTCAATTGTTCACCTGAACAGTTAAAAGTGGTGATTCACCCTCAAAGTGTTATCCATTCTATGGTCCAGTACACCGATGGTTCAGTTCTGGCGCAAATGGGGGAGCCTGATATGCGTACCCCAATTGCTCATTCACTGGGGTATCCGGAGCGGTTAGAAAGCGGCGTATCGAATCTGGACTTTACTCAAATTGGACAGTTAACGTTCAAACAGCCTGAGTCAGCTCGTTATCCATGCCTGCAACTTGCAATAGAAGCTTGCTGGGAAGGGCAGTGGGCAACGACCGCCTTAAATGCTGCCAATGAAATAGCGGTTGATGCGTTTCTGCAGGAGCAGGTGGGTTTTACCGATATCGCAAAAGTCTGTGATTCCGTATTGCAGTCAATAACAGCTAATGAGGCTGATAGCATCGAGACGCTATTGGCTATAGATAAAAAAGCGCGTTTAGCAGCTAAACAATGGTTGCAGGAGTACGCACAGTGATAGACGCAGTTTGGTATTTCTTTTCGTTTGTTGTCACTTTGGGAATTTTGGTCGCGTTTCACGAGTTTGGACATTTTTGGGTTGCTCGACGCTGTGGCGTTAAGGTATTGACCTTTTCTGTTGGTTTTGGTCGTGCTATTTGGAAGCGTGCCGGAAAAGACGGTACGATCTATCAACTAGGCATTATCCCTCTTGGCGGTTATGTCCGAATGCTGGATGAACGCATTGATGATGTGACCGAAGAAGAGCGAGACGTAAGCTTTAATGCACAGTCGGTTTATAAACGTTTTGCCATAGTCGCGGCGGGTCCTGTTGCTAACTTTGTCCTTGCGGTAGCAGTGCTATGGCTCATGTTTGGTATAGGCGTACCGACGGTAAAGCCCGTTATTGGTGATATCAAAGAAAATTCTATTGCCGCTGAATCAGAGCTTGAAAGAGGCAGTGAAATTTTATCAGTCGATGATGTAGAAGCTTATGATTGGCAACAAGTGCAACTGGGCTTGATGTCCGCTATTGGCGATGATGAGACGACAATAACGTTAAGAACTCCGGCGGGAAATGAAGTACAGCGCACGCTGGACTTAACCGGCTGGCGGTTTGATCCTGAGACAGAGTCGACCTTTGGAAGTTTAGGTATTGAGGTTTATCAGCCGGAAGTCTATACCGAGCTTAGTCAGGTTGAAGTAGACTCGCCTGCCGATGTGAGCGGTCTTAAAGCGGGCGACACTATTACTTCTATTGACGGTGAGCAAGTCGAAAGTTGGGAAAAAATACGTGAGACTATTGCTCAGTCGGCTGGGCAAAGCCTGTTGTTTACGGTTGAAAGAAATGGAGTTGAGCAAGAAGTTTCTGTTCAAATAGGGGAACGGGAAAGTCAAAATGGTGTCATAGGCTACCTTGGCGTAGTTCCGGTAACTGAGCCGTTACCTGATAATTATGTTTTCAACCATCAATACGGTTTTTTCGGGGGCTTAGCGAAAGGCGCAGAAAAAACTTGGGAGTTGATGGTTGTTAGCGTGAAAATGATAGGTAAACTGCTGACCGGAGATGTTTCAGTAAAGAACCTGGCAGGGCCTTTAAGTATTGCTGAAGGTGCCGGCGTAAGCGCAAGTAACGGGTTCGTCTATTTTTTAAGTTTTTTGGCATTGTTAAGTGTCAATTTAGGGATAATAAATTTATTACCTTTACCGGTATTAGACGGTGGTCATTTAGTGTTTTACAGCATTGAATGGGTTCGTGGTAAGCCGGTATCCGAAAGAGTGCAAGACGTTTGCTATAGGATTGGTGGGGTGCTGGTATTCGCGTTGATGGCGTTAGCAATATCAAATGACATCGCCCGTTTCGCATTCTGAGTCACGAATTAACAAAAAAGTAGCTAGTGATAATGACGTTTAAAAAGCTGTTAGTGAGTGCCATGATTGCAGGTGCAGTAGCACCAGCCTACGCACAAGACGAGTTTGTTGTTCAAGATATTGAAGTTAAAGGGTTACAACGTGTAGCGTTAGGTGCTGCGTTAACTTATATCCCGGTTAGGGTGGGTGATGAAGTGAGTGAGTTACAAATTCGTAGCGCCATTCGCTCGCTTTACTCCTCGACTCACTTTAACTATATCGATGCGCGGAGAGATAACGATACGTTAATTTTTACCGTTAGTGAGCGACCAACCATTGCTGAAATCACCTTTGAAGGTAATAGCGATATCAAAGACGAGCAGCTTGAAGAGAGCTTGCTTGATAATAATATTGTTACCGGTGAGCCTCTGGATAGAACCACTATTTCAGGCATAGAGAAAGGTCTGGAAGATTTCTATCACAGTGTTGGGAAATACAATGCATCGGTTGAAATACAAGTTGTTGATTTGCCGCGCAACCGAGTTGAGTTGCGGATGAACTTCGATGAAGGCGATGCTGCTGAAATTGCACAAATTAATATTGTGGGTAATAAGGCGTTTGCCGATGAGCAACTTCTTGATGCTTTCGAACTTCGTGATGATCTTCCGTGGTGGAACGTTATCGGCGAAAAGCGCTACCAGAAACAGCAGTTAAGTGGTGACTTAGAGACTTTAGAGTCTTTTTATCGGGATCGTGGGTATTTACGTTTCCAGGTTGAATCAGTTCAGGTTTCTATGACGCCAGATCGTGAAGGTATTTATATCACCATTAATGTGAATGAGGGTGATAAATACAATGTAAGCGAAACCGATGTTATTGGGGATCTCAAAGGCCACGAAGAGTTAGTCAGCCGAATTGCGACTATTGAAGAAGATACCCTCTATAACGCCGCTCAGGTAACTTATATCGAGGATATGATTAGCCGTTTTTATGGTCGTTACGGTTATGCTTATCCCGAAGTTCGAGCCATTCCAGAACATAATGACGATGACAAAACGGTTAAAATTACTTTCTCAGTAGAACCGGGTAAGCGTGTCTATGTACGTCACATTAACTTTGAAGGCAACGGTGCGACAAAAGACCGTGTGCTTCGTCGTGAAATGCGTCAACTGGAAGGTGCCTGGTTATCTGACAATAAAATTGAACAAGGTAAGGTTCGTCTTGAACGTCTTGGTTTCTTTGAGACAGTTGAAACATCAACTGAGCGAGTCGAAGGGAGTGATGATCAGGTTGACGTGACCTATAAGGTGAAAGAGCAGCCATCGGGCTCCTTTAACGCGGGTATTGGTTATGGTGACTACTCAGGCCTGCAACTTAATGCGGGTATTCAGCAAAATAACTTCCTGGGTACCGGTAACAGAGTTGGGTTCAATGTCAGTACCAGCCGCTTCAATAAAAACGTTAACGTTTCCTATACTGACCCTTACTTTACGATGAATGGCGTTAGTCTTTCAGGGCAAGTGTATATGAGTGAGTTTGATGCCGGTCAGGCGGAAAACTTAATTCGTTATAATCAAAAAACCTTTGGTGTTTCCAGCGGTGTAGGCTTCCCGGTTGATGAGATCAACAGCTTTAATTTTGGTATTGGCTATAAAAACCAGGAAGTAACGAACGTTGATGGTTATGAGCAAATACGGAAATTTTATTCTGCGTACTTAAACCGGGAGAACCCTGACGACGGTGTCGCTTTCGATATTTATGAGTTTAATATGGGCTGGTCCCGTGTAACCTTAAATAGAGGGCGTTTCCCAACCAGTGGTTCTTCCCAACGCGCGGGCATTGAGGTCTCTGCGCCATTTAGCGACGTGCAGTATTTCCGGACAAACTATGAATATAAGCATTACTATCCGTTAACGCGCGACCAGCAATGGACATTCCTGACACGCCTTAATTTAGGTTATGGTAATGGTTATGGTACAGATGACAGAGGCAATGACTACTTATTGCCATTCTGGGAGTCTTTCCGAGTTGGTGGACAGGGCGACTTACGTGGTTTCGAAGCTAACACTGTTGGGCCACGAGCTATTTACAGTTCTGCAAGCCAGTTACCGGCACCACCAGATGTAACCGGGGCGCCAAATGGTTTGCCATCCGGCTCAGATTCACAACAAGTTCAGGTAAGCCGTTTTGCCGTTGGCGGTAACGCAAAGGTTGTCGGTGGGCTTGAGCTTATCGTACCGACACCTTTTGTCGACGAAGGTATGCGTAATAGCGTAAGAACAAGTGTCTTTGTTGACTTCGGTATGGTCTGGGATACAGAATTCGACTACGATAGTTATAAAGATCTGGAGCTGGCTCAGGGAAGTCAGCCGTTAACGGATTATAGTTCGCCAGGCGACTTCAGAGCTTCAGCGGGTGTATCCGTGCAATGGATATCACCAATGGGTCCGCTAACCTTTTCATTGGGGCGGGCGCTGAAAGAAGTTGAGGGTGATGAAACTCAAGTGTTCTCGTTTAATATCGGAACCACATTCTGATAATAATAATTAAATAATAGTGATAAAATTTGAAGGAGTTTTACCTTGAAAAAATTAATTAAATCTACAGTTGCAGCTGTTGCTGTTTCAACAGCACTTTTTGCAGGCGCTGCGCAAGCACAGCAGAAAATTGGTGTGGTCGATATGATGGAAGTATTCCAGCAGCTACCACAGCGTGAGCAAATTTCAGAGCAGTTACAGAACGAGTTTCAGGATCGCTTTGAAGAAATGCGTCGTCTTGAGCAAAAGGTTCAGGAGCTGCGCCAAAAGCAAGAGCGTGATGCATCAATTATGTCTGCGTCTGAAAAAACTCAGCTAGAGCGCGACTTAGAAGAGACCATCTCTCAGGCTCAGTTAAAAAGTAAAGCGCTTCAGGAAGACACTCGTCGTCGTCAAAACGAAGAGCGCAATAAATTGCTTGGCAAAGTGCAGGATGCAATTACTGCAGTAGCTGAAGACAGAGACTACGATATGGTTCTTGAAAGTAACGCTGTAACCTATATGAAAGCAGATAACGACTTGTCTGGCGCGGTTGTCGAGAAAATGACCTCAGGTAACTAATTTATGACTGAGTACACATTGCAGCAGTTGGCTGACCATGTGGGTGGGGAGGTGCGAGGAAATGCGCAGCTCCCCATTTTGCGCGTGGCGACCTTGCAGTCTGCTACTGGTGACGCTATAGCCTTTTTGGCAAATAGTCGTTACAAAAGTCAGCTCGAAACTACGTCTGCCGGGGCGGTTATTGTCTCTGAGAAAGACGACAGCGATGCAGTTGATAATGCTATTCGGGTATCCAACCCTTACGCGGCATTTGCCAAAATTGCACAATTATTAGATATCACGCCCAAGCCTGCAAAGGGAGTGGCCGACTCCGCAAAAATTGCTGAATCTGCCAGTATTGGTAATAACGTTAGTATTGGTGAATACGCCGTTATCGAAGAAGGGGTTATCATTGGGGATAACACCAGTATTGGAGCGCATTGCTATATTGGTGCTGAAACACAGCTTGGTTCCGATTGTACGCTTTGGTCGGGAGTAAAGATTTATCACCGTTGCGTTATTGGTGATAACTGTCTGTTGCATTCCGGTGCGGTTATCGGAGCTGATGGTTTCGGTTGGGCGCCTGAAAATGGTAAATGGTTGAAAATTCCTCAACTGGGTCGTGTCGTTATTAAAGATGATGTTGAAATTGGTGCTAGTACCACGGTGGACCGCGGTGCGCTGGATGACACTATTATTTCGTCGGGCTGTATCATTGATAATCAGTGCCAAATTGCCCATAACGTCTTTATAGATGAAGATACGGCTATTGCCGGTTGTACCGTATTAGCCGGTAGCTGTCACATCGGTAAGCGCTGTATGATTGGTGGCGCGTCAGCCATTAACGGGCACATAAGTATCTGTGACGATGTGCAAATCATGGGATTTGCTATGGTAATAAAAGAGATTACTGAACCTGGGGTTTATGCGTCAGGTATTCCTGCCAGCGGGCACCGTGAATGGCGTCGTAATGGAGCAAGATTCCGTCAGTTGGATGATCTCTTTAAGCGTGTTAAAGAATTGGAAAAACAAGCTGACGATAATAACTGAGTAAGGTGAAAGGTTTGAAAATTACGGAATCAGGGTTTGATATTCAGGGCGTATTAGATTTACTGCCCCATCGTTATCCGTTTTTATTGATAGACAGAGTTATAGAAACAAACTCTAAAGACTCGTTGCACGCTATAAAAAACGTGACTTTTAATGAGCCAATGTTTAATGGACATTTTCCGGCAAAACCTATTTTCCCGGGAGTTTTATTGCTGGAAGCAATAGCCCAGGCGTGTGGTTTACTTGGTTTTAAAATTACTGAGAGCAAAAAGAGCGCAAACGACTTGTACCTATTTGCTGGTATTGATAATGCGCGTTTCAAGCGCCAGGTTATCCCGGGTGATACCGTAGACTTTTATGTCACTTTTGAGAAAGAACGTCGGGGTATCTGGAAGTTTACCGGGCGTGCTGAAGTTGACGGCGATGTCGCCTGTACCGCTGAAATCATCTGTGCAAGAAGAGAAGTTTAAGTGATTCACGAAACCGCAATTATTGACCCGAGCGCAGAGATTGGAGCCAATGTCAGCGTTGGCCCGTGGACAGTCATTGGCCCAAATGTTGTTATTGGCGATAACTGCGACATTCGCTCGCACGTTGTTTTAAATGGCCCTACGACCATTGGGAAAAATAACACCATTTATCAGTTCGCTTCTGTTGGCGAGGACTGTCAGGATAAAAAGTACGATGGTGAGCCGACTGAATTAGTCATTGGCGATAATAATGTATTTCGTGAATCCGTCACCATTCATCGTGGCACTGTGCAGGATAACTCGCTCACCAAGATTGGCGACAACAACCTATTTATGGCATATGTGCATGTGGCGCATGATTGCGTAATAGGTAACGACAACATCTTTGCTAATCAGGTTACTTTAGCCGGGCATGTTCATGTCGGGGACTGGGTTATTCTCGGAGGTATGACGGGAGTGCATCAGTTTTGTCACATTGGTTCACATTCATTTGCTGCAGTTAATTCAATTGTGGTGCAGGATATCCCTCCTTTTGTTATGGCGCAGGGCCATAATGCTAAACCCAGAACCATCAATGCAGAAGGCTTAAAACGCCGGGGTTACACCTCTGAGCAAATTCAGAATGTGCGCCGGGCATACAAAATATTGTATCGCTCCAGCCTGACAGTAGAAGAAGCACTGGAAGGTATTACTGCATTAAATGAACCGCTGCTTGACGGCTTCACGGCTTTTGTAGAAAACAGTTCACGAGGCATTATTCGTCCCTAATGAATAGCAAAAAGCCGCCGAAAATTGCCATTGTTGCTGGTGAACACTCGGGTGATTTGTTAGGTGCCGGACTAATGCAGACCATTTCAAAACGTCACCCTGGTGCAAGCTTTATTGGTGTCGGCGGTCCTTTAATGGCAGAGCAGGGCATGGACTCGTACTTTCCCATGGATGACTTAGCCGTTATGGGAATAGCCGAAGTCGTTCAGCAACTTCCTAAGCTGTTACGACACCGAAAAAATCTGGTGCACTATCTTATCGAGGAACAACCCGATGTGATGATAGGTATTGATGCTCCGGACTTTAACTTGACGGTTGAAACTCGCCTTAAAAATGCAGGCATAGCTACGATTCATTATGTAAGCCCATCGGTCTGGGCGTGGCGAGAAGGGCGTATTAAAGGCATTAAGAAGGCAGTAGATCACGTACTGTGCTTGCTGCCTTTTGAAAAGGACTTTTACGATAAGCATGGTCTCCCGGCGACTTTTGTCGGCCACCCTTTGGCAGATGATATTCCAATGCAATGGGAGCAGGTTTCAGCAAGAAAAGAATTAGAACTGGAGTCTGAAAGCGAGTATTTGGCTATCCTGCCTGGTAGCAGAAAAGGTGAAATAGCCCGTATGGCGCCTGTATTTTTGCGAGTTGCAAAAAAATTAGCAGAGAAGTATCCAAACCTTCGTTTCGTTGCGCCGATGATAAGTGACGCTCGTGCTCAGCAGTTTCAGGAATTAATTAAGCAATACACTCCAAAATTGACTATTGCACTTCCTGTAGGTGAAAGCCGTAAGGTGATGGCGGCATCGAATTACTTGCTACTGACATCCGGAACTGTAGCGCTTGAAGCTTTGCTAATTAAGCGTCCAATGGTGGTGGCTTATCGTTTTCACTGGCTGTCTTATCAAATTATTAAGCGTCTCTTCCATGCGCCGTTCTTTTCATTGCCGAACCTTTTAGCGGGCAAAAAAATTGTGCCGGAACTGGCTCAGTCTCAGGCGTCCGAGGAAGCTATCGAGCAGGCTTTAGTTGAATTAATTGAACAGGACAACACCGCTTTGCTTGAGCAGTTCAGAACTATCCACCAACAGTTGAAAGTCTCAGCCAGCGAGAAAGCGGCTAATGTTGTAGACTCCTACCTATAGTTCTATTTTTTAGAAATAAAACCTGAACACAATGCGCTAATAATTCCAAAAAATAGGCCTTATTATAGGGCTATCTAAACAAGAGGAATTTATTATGGGTTTATTAGTGGATGGTCAGTGGCACGATAAGTGGTATGACACGAAAAAGCATGGTGGTCGTTTTGTTCGTAGCGAATCACAGTTCCGCAGTACAATTGCTAAAGGTACTGAGTTTGAGCCCGAGTCCGGCCGTTATCACCTTTACGTTTCTTATGCCTGCCCCTGGGCTCATAGGGCATTAATTTTCCGTAAGCTAAAAGGTCTCGAAAACCATATCGATGTCTCGGTAGTGCATCCTTTAATGCTTGAAAACGGTTGGGAGTTTTCTGAAACCCCTCTTAATGAGCCGCTCTATGATGCTGACTTTCTGTATCAAATTTACCTGAAAGCTGATCCGGAATATACCGGGCGAGTGACTGTACCTGTGTTATGGGATAAGAAAACCCAGACCATAGTCAATAACGAGTCATCAGAAATTATACGAATTTTTAATTCTGCCTTTGATGAGCTGACCGGAAATACTCTGGACTTCTTTCCGGCGAGTAAGCAAAAACAGATAGAAGAGGTTAACGAGTGGGTTTATAACGACATCAATAATGGTGTTTATCGCAGTGGCTTCGCCACCACGCAAAAGGCTTACGAAGAGGCTTACCAGTCTTTGTTTGCTGCACTCGATAAAGTCGAAGATATTCTAAGTCAGAGTCGTTATCTCGCCGGTGATGAGCTGACAGAAGCTGACTGGCGGTTGTTTACAACTTTGGTTCGTTTTGATGCGGTTTACTTCGGTCACTTTAAGACCAATAAGAAACGCATCGTCGATTACCCTAATATGTGGAACTACTTGCTGGAGCTGTATCAACACCCAGGTGTGGAAGAAACGGTTGTGATGGATCATATAAAAACTCACTATTATGCCAGCCATACCACAATTAACCCGACTCAGGTGGTGCCTAAGGGCCCTGAAATCGATTTTCATCAAACACATAATCGAGGTCAAAATGGAGGGGAAAAATCATGAGTGCGATTTTGGCAAAACACCGGGGCATGCCTGCTCAGGACGGTGCTGGGGTTAAGCTTACCCGCATCATCAATCAGCCGGGTTTGAAACATCAGGATCCATTTTTAATGCTGGACGAATTTCGATCGGATAATCCCGATGACTACATTGCAGGCTTTCCACCTCATCCGCATCGCGGATTTTGTACTTTGACTTATATGCTGGCCGGAACCATGGAGCACAAAGACTCGGTTGGCAATACGGGCGCAGTAGAGGCTGGTGGCGTGCAATGGATGAAAGCAGCTAAAGGCATTATACACGCTGAAATGCCGAAGCAGGTTGAAGGTCTGATGTGGGGCTTTCAGCTATGGGTTAATTTGCCATCTGACGAGAAAATGAGTGAGCCTGATTGGCATGACTTTCCATCAGCGACTATTCCGGAAGTAAAAAGTGATGATGCTCTTGTAAGAATAATTTCTGGGCAATATGAGCAGCAAGAAGGTCCGGTCAGAGCGCCCGGGCGTAATTTCTTAATGCTGGACGTACACTTAGGAAAAGAAGCCTTTAGCTTGCCTTCTCAAGGACAGAAGCGTCGCCTGCTCTATGTTTATCAGGGCGGTTTAACGGTTAACGGGGAGCTCGCAAAGGAAGGTGAATTGCTGGTGCTTGAACCGTCGGAGACTCTAACTTGCAATGCTAACGAGGATGCCCGATTTATTCTGCTGGCCGCAAAACCCATCGAAGAGCCAATTGCTCAGTATGGACCGTTTGTCATGAATAACTCAGGTGAGATTGAACAAGCGATAAAAGACTACCAGGCAGGGACTCTGGCAGCCAATCAAAAGTTAAGTTAACGCAATTCTAAGGCTTCGGTCTGCTCCAGTAACCGCTCATAGCGGTTACTGTGGCTGCTGGAAAGCTGCAGACCCTCTAACACTTTGAAACACTGGTCACATTCTTTTTTCAGTAACTTCCGTTCTGCGTTAGGGTTTTCTTCGATAAAACGAACGGCAGCCTGGATAAAGTTAAGTGCAGCGCCACTGTTCATTGGGGCCACCTCCATCGCTTCACGGAACAGTTCCAGGGCACGACTGTAGAGGCCTTCCTGGTAGGCTTCGGCACCTGCTTTGTGTACTTTAAAGAAGGCGTCCTGCTGTTTTTGGGCGGCTGCAAGCCGGGCTTGCAGGATCTTAGTGGTATAACTGTCAAGTAACAGGTTGTCGTCTTTATACGCGGCGAGCGCATTGGCTTTTTCGTATTCGCCGACATCCAGAAGAACCGCTATAACGTCTGGTAATAAATCTTTGTTGATGGGTTGGTTCGTTGCCAGATTTGCGCCGACAACTTCGTTTAAACGCTGTTGGGCTTCGCGCAAACGACCGTTAAACGAATCAATTCGTGACAGTAAAACCGCTTCTAAATCTTCAAATGAAATATCAGCATGCAACAGATGCTCGTCGTAACGGGCTCGCTGAAGTTCCATCGTAGCTTCGGTCTGGTACTTACTAATTTGCTGCGGCGTGTCGCTGTGTTCCGCTGCATCAAGAATACTGCGTAAATAATTACACAAGTGCTGTGCGTTACGAAAGACCGACTTACGTGCTATTTGCAGGACATTATTCATGGCTTGTTTGGCTATATCAAAGTCACCATTGTCGCGTGCTATGTGAGCCAGTTTGGTCTGCCGTTCAATAGAAAAGGGTGCCATGGTTATTGCATCGCGCGCGCTTTCCAGTGCTTCTTCAAGCTGTTGTTGTTGCAAGTAGCACTCGGTTTTTAAGTCGTGAGCCTCAATGGCATTGGGCATACGCTTAATAATATGATTAAGAATATTAAGCGCCTCTTCCGGTGAGTTTTGCAGTAGCCGGGTCTCCGCCAACTTTAGAAATACCCAGCTATGAGAATTTTCTTCAAGTAAATCTTTAATCGCAATTTCGGCTTTATCCAGTTGTCCGGTCTTATTGTACAGCTCAATTTGCAGCTTTCGGCAATAATTGCTGTAACGACTGTTCGACTGAATGTGTTTCTGACAAGCGCTAATGCACGCTTCATAATCGTGTTTAGTCAGGGCTTTAAACACGTCTTTTAACCACATGCGACGCTTGTAGGCACGCATTAAACGAGAGCGTAAAACGCGGTGTGAAAAGGGCTTCATTAAATAGTCGTCTGGTTGCAGCTCCAGTGCGCTTAAGACCATTGGGCGAGTATTGTCGCCGGTAATAATAAAGAACAGGGTGTGCTCTTTCATTAAACCACGCACCTGAAGCTCTTCCAGAACCTGCCGGCCATTTCGGCCACGACCGAGGTTATAGTCCACCAGCAGAATATCGTGCGGGTTTTTGATGTAGGCAGCAATGCCTGCCTCGCCCGTCGTCTTGATTTGGACGTCCTTTGCCCCCAAATTTAAGAGCAGGCCTTTGAGCATAACCTGAAAGGGCTTCTGGTCATCAATCAATAACACACGTTTATCATTGAGCTCTAAGGTTTTGTCCATTAGTGTCAAACAGTATCCTGATAATATTCAATACCGACAGCATACTGGCTAATTTCAATAATGTTAAGCGGCAACGGAGGCTGATGTGAAAGCAATTCAGATTTCAGAGCAAAAAGTGGCATGGAAAGACGGCATTAACTTAAACGAGCCGCACGCAGATGAGGTTCAGCTGCGTGTTCTAAGTGCCGGGGTTAACCGCGCAGATTTAATGCAAATAGCGGGGAAGTATCCGCCGCCTAAAGGCGCATCTGATATTCCCGGGTTAGAAGTTTGCGGCGTTATAGAGCAAGTGGGCAGTCAGGTTTCAGACTGGAAGCCGGGGCAACGTGTTAGCGCGTTACTGGCCGGCGGCGGTTTTGCAGAGCGGGTGAATGTTTCAGCAAAGCAACTGCTGGAAGTGCCGGAAGACTGGAGTAATGAAACTGCTGCAGGTTGGCTTGAGACCTTTGCTACTGCTTACCTCAATGTTTTTCAGTTGGCGGGGCTAAAACAAGGGGAGCGGGTGTTGGCTCATGCCGGTGCCAGTGGTGTCGGAACCTCACTCATACAGCTGTGTCGTGAAAGCGGCAATGAAATTATTGCGGTAGTAGGTAGCGATGAAAAATCACGATTTTGTCTGAACCTCGGTGCTAAGCATGTTATTAACCGGTATCAGCAAGACATTGTTGAAGAAGTTAAGGCGCTGGGAGAAGTGGATGTCATCCTCAACCCGGTTGCCGGCGAATCTATCGCAAAAGATCAGCAGTACTTAAAGCAAGATGGTCGTATTATTCTGATTGGCTTAATGGGTGGTCGCACCGGGGAAGTTGATTTCGGGCGAATGCTTATGAAGCGTCAGAGGCTTATTGGATCGACTTTGCGGGCGCTGTCTTCACTACAAAAAGGTCATATTCTAAATGGTTTATGGCATGATTTTGGCGACAAGTTTAAAAGTAGCAAAATAAAACCTATTATCGATCAGGTTTTTATGGCTGATGATATTCAAAAAGCGTTGGATTATGTTGCGGCAAATAAGACGCAGGGAAAGGTCGTGCTGAAGTTGGCCGAAAAGTAATAAATGGTGGAGGGGGCAGGATTCGAACCTGCGAAGGCTGAGCCGTCAGATTTACAGTCTGATCCCTTTGGCCACTCGGGAACCCCTCCACTCAAGAGGCGCGTATAATAACAGTCTTAGCTTAGCTGTAAAGAGAAAACTTAAACTTTTAGGACTTTGGCCGATACAGAACTATCGGTAATTGATAATCCAGAGTCTTAATGAGTCAAGTTTCTGCTGTTAAGAACAATGCCGCTCATTTTTTTGAGCAACACGCCAGCGAAGCCGTTAACCACGGTTTTTCCGGTGAGTTTGCTTATTGGGTATCGGCACTCGGTGCTGATCCGGTTGTCTCTGAACGCCCAACAGAGGTTAATTGGCAGCGCTCTATCGGTGCAGGCAGGGCAAGGCCTTTAGATGTTAAGCCGGGTGCTGTGATGGCCTCAGGCGTTTATGCCACAGTAAGTCAGCTGTCTGACTTTAAATTACAGGACGCGACTCATCCTCAACCTCTCATTCCAGATGCTACGCCTAATCGTTTGCCGTTGGAGTTGATTCAAAACTTGGACTGGCGAGTTCGCCAGCGGCTTGATAAAAAGAAACAACCGCAAGAGGAAGAGAAAAAAGAGTACCAACATAAAGGGCCTGCCGGTCTTTACGATGTGCTGCAAAAACTGGGAATTACCCACTAAGCTTTTTATTCGTGTTGAAGAGTTCCCGAGAACCTCTCGATATTGCATAATGCTGTTACCATTTCGCGAATTTGATAAACCATGAAGCAACTCCGCCCAGAGGACGAAGATCGTATTGACGCCTTTACTGAGCATTTATGGCTGCATCATGGTTCCAGCGAAAACACTCAGGCAGCCTACCGCAGCGATTTACGACGTTTTTGTGAGTATCTGATACCGTTAAAAAAATCGTTGATGGACACCGATGAGTTAGTGCTTCAGGACTATTTGCTTTGGCGCCGGACTCAAGGGCTCTCGCCAAGAAGCACATCACGGTTTTTAAGCTCGGCAAAAAAGTTTTTCCAATTTGCAGTAAAACAGCAGTGGGTAGCGGTTGATCCAACTGCGCGCCTGAAACGCCCTAAATTGCCACAAAGTATTCCACACTCTTTAAGCGAAGCTGACGTTGAGTCGTTATTGCAGCAGCCTGATACTGAAACACCCATTGGCCTGCGTGACAGAACCATGTTGGAAGTACTCTATGCGACTGGGTTGCGGGTAACAGAGCTTATTCGTCTGCAGTACGACCAACTGAGCCGGCAGCAAGGTTTGGTGAGAGTTGTCGGAAAGGGAAATAAAGAGCGTTTGGTGCCTTTAGGTGAAGAAGCACTGGAATGGTTGGACACATACTTAAAGCATGGTCGCCCGGCGATAACGGATAAAAGTAGTCCCTGGGTATTCGTGACTCAAAGAGGTTCGTTACTAACGCGTCAGGCATTTTGGTACCGTTTACGGCATTACGCAGAGGAAGCTGGAATTTATGCCCATTTGTCGCCTCATACCTTACGGCATGCGTTTGCCACGCATTTGCTGAACCATGGCGCCGATTTGCGCGTATTACAACTGCTTTTGGGGCATAGCGACTTGTCGACCACTCAAATTTATACCCAGGTTGCACGCGAGCGTCTGCAGGCCTTGCATGCTCAGCATCACCCACGCGGTTAATTGCATTTTAGCCGTTAAAAGGGTAGGGTTCGGACAGTTAATTTATGAGGTGATTATGCGCAATTTGATGTTTGTACTGGGATTTGCAGGACTGGCAAGTGTCGGTTTTAGTACCAGCGCTGTTAGCGCTGGACAAAATGAAGTTGATACCCGCCATTTGAATAAAATTGGTATTGAAATTGTATCGACCGCACCGGGTGAAATAGACGGTTATGTCCGCGCCGTTACTAATCAGGGCATGTTTTATGTTTCTGAAGATGGTGAGCGCTTAATCAGTGGAAATGTTTTCGATATTACCGGTAAAGAGCCTGTTAATTTAAGCGAAGCCGCAATGGCCAATGTGCGTTTAAAAATGCTGGAAGGTTTCACTGATGACATGATTGTTTATCCGGCAGAGAATGAAAAGTATGAAGTGACAATATTCACCGATACCACCTGTGGCTATTGTCAGCGTTTGCATCAAAACATGAGCAGTTATCATGCTGAAGGAATTACCATTAAATACCTGGCCTTCCCTCGTGGTGGTATGAGTAGCAAAGGTGGACGTCAGTTGCAGACCGTCTGGTGTGCTGATGATAAAAAAGCAGCCATTGCCGCCTTTAAAGATGAAGAAAGTTTCAGCGGCAGCTCGAACTGTTCAAATCCGGTAGCCGAGCATTACCAACTGGGTAAATCCTTTGGCGTAACCGGTACACCAGCTATTGTCCTGCCGGACGGACGTATGGTGCCTGGCGCATTACCCGCCTCAAGGTTAGTGGCTGAAATAAAAAAAGGTGAGTCGCAATAATTCATGAGTGACTATGAAATACGTCGTTATCAGGTTGTTGACGATGATTTTCTGCCGCAGCAAATTCCTCCTTTGTTGCGGCAAATTTATGCGCGCCGCGGAGTTCGCAGTGCCGATGAATTGTCTCTTAAAGCTTCAGGGTTGCTTCATTTTTCCTCGTTGAAAGATATCTCTAAAGCTGTTGAATTGCTTCGAGCTGCATTAAAAAGGCAACAACGCGTTTGCATTTGTGGTGACTTTGATGCTGATGGAGCGACCAGCTCGGCGTTGATGGTTTCCGCCTTGCAGGCTTTTGGCTTAGAAAACGTTGGTTATCGTGTCCCGAACCGAATGACAGATGGCTATGGGCTTTCTGTTGCTATGGTAGAGCAACTGGCGGCAGATAACATCGAGCTTATTATTACCGTTGACAACGGCATTGCCGCACACGAAGCTATCGCTTTTGCGCAAGACAACGGCATACAAGTTCTGGTAACCGATCATCATTTACCCCCGGCTGAGCTTCCTCTTGCTGACGCCATTGTTAACCCAAACCAGCAAGGTTGCGAGTTTCCAAGTAAGAATTTGGCCGGGGTTGGTGTCGCATTTTATGTGTTGCTGGCGTTGCGCGCAGCGTTAAGAGAAGAAGGTATAGAACCTTTGCCCAATTTGGCAGACTGGCTTGATCTTGTGGCTTTGGGCACTGTCGCCGATGTCGTACCGCTGGATTATAACAATCGTGTATTAGTGCAACAGGGTATAGCTCGTATTCGTAAAGGCATGAGCCGACCAGGAATTAAAGCGTTGCTGGAAGTTGCTAACCGTGACGCCAGTCAGTTGGCAGCCAGTGACTTAGGTTTCGCTCTGGGCCCGCGTATTAACGCCGCGGGCCGGTTAGACGACATTGGGCTGGGAATAGAATGTTTATTAGCGGGTGAATCCCGGGCTCAGCAATTAGCGCAGCAACTTAACGATTTAAACCAACAACGAAAATCTATTGAAACTGATATGCGTGAGCATGCCGAAAGCGCAGTCGCGAAGTTGCGTTTTGATCAGGGACAGGTACCGGACTTAGTCACCCTTTATCAGCCAGATTGGCATGCTGGTGTTATTGGTATTGTTGCGGGCAGGGTAAAAGAGCAGGTGAACCGTCCGGTTATTGCACTGGCAAACGAAGATGACAATTTACTAAAAGGCTCGGCTCGTTCGATCAGTGGCCTGCATATGCGTGACCTATTGGAGCGAGTTCATAGCCTGGAGCCCGGCATTATGGAGCGTTTTGGTGGACACGCTATGGCAGCGGGTTTAACGCTGAAAAAAGTTAACTTAACGAGGTTTTCCGAACTGGCTGAACAAGTCGCATCTGAATGGTTATCGGAAGAACAAAAACAGCGGGTATTCTGGTCCGATGGTGAGTTGACTGCACCGCAGTTGTCACTCGACAGTGTGAATACTCTGCAAAATGCAGGTCCCTGGGGGCAACAGTTTCCGGAGCCCATGTTTGACGGGCAGTTCGAGCTGGTTGATCAACGCATTGTTGGCGAACGCCATCTAAAATTGGTGGTGCGTCATCCGCAGGGAGAGTTGTTAGACGGCATCGCTTTTAACATCGACACACAACAATGGCCGGCGCGGCAGACTACGGTTGTTGAACTTTTATACAAGCCGCAACTTAATCACTTCCGCGGACGCACAAACGTCCAGTTGTTGGTGGAGCAAATCCGTGCAATACGTTAAACTACGCCCCTTTAAAATAAACAGAATTAGGTAGTCGCATGTTTGAGACCAACGCAACCTACAACAACATTAAAGATATGCGTGAGCGTAGCAATGCGCTTAGGGGGTATCTTTGACTACGATGCTAAGTTAGAGCGTCTGGAAGAAGTTACCCGTGAAATGGAACAGCCCGATGTCTGGGATGATCCACCAAAAGCGCAGGCGTTAGGTAAAGAGCGTGCCGCATTAGAGCAAGTTATAGAGACTCTGGATAAGCTGCAGCAAGGTCTGGATGATGTAGAAGGTCTCGTCGATTTAGCTGTAGAGGCTGATGATGAAGATACCTTTAACGAAGCTCAGGAAGAATTATCAGGCTTAGTAAAGCAGCTTGAAAACCTAGAGTTTCGCCGGATGTTTTCAAAAGACAATGACTCTGCCGACTGCTATCTGGATATTCAGTCAGGCTCTGGCGGAACAGAGGCTCAGGACTGGGCCAATATGCTGCTACGTATGTATTTGCGTTGGGCAGAAGCACATGACTTTAAAGCGGAAATTACCGAACTGTCAGAAGGTGATGTTGCGGGAATAAAGTCAGCGACAGTGCGTGTGGCAGGAGAGTACGCTTACGGCTGGCTAAGAACCGAAACCGGTGTTCATCGTTTGGTCCGCAAGTCGCCTTTTGACTCAGGCAATCGGCGGCATACATCTTTTGCATCGGTATTCGTTTATCCGGAAGTTGACGACGACATAGACATTGAAATTGATCCATCAGATTTACGAGTTGATACCTATCGTGCTTCTGGCGCAGGTGGTCAGCACGTTAACCGGACTGATTCCGCCGTTCGCTTAACACACGAACCGACAGGCATTGTTGTACAATGTCAAAGTGACCGTTCGCAGCATAAGAACCGTGACTCAGCAATGAAGCAGTTAAAGGCAAAATTGTATGAGTTTGAGTTACAGAAGCAGAACGAAGAGAAGCAGGCACTGGAAGACTCGAAAGCAGACATTGGCTGGGGCAGCCAAATTCGTTCATATGTTTTAGATGATGCGCGTATAAAAGACTTACGTACTGGCGTTGAAAACCGTAATACGCAAGCCGTGCTAGACGGCGCTTTAGACCCATTTATTGAAGCCAGCTTAAAAAGCGGGCTGTAAGTTTAATTTAAGTATCCCGACAGAGGAAAATCGATAATGACTGATAAATCGCAAGCACCCGAAGTAGACGTAAATGAACAGATCGCTCAACGAAAGGCGAAACTGTCGGCGCTTCGCGATAAGGGTATCGCATTCCCGAACGATTTCCGTCGGGACTCGTTAGCGGCCGATTTACACGCAGAATACGATGAAGTTAGCAAAGAAGAGCTGGCTGAAAAGGGCATTCGTGTCAAAGTTGCCGGTCGTATGATGACCCGTCGTATTATGGGTAAAGCGAGTTTTGCAACCATTCAGGATATGAGCGGAAAAATTCAGCTTTATGTTGCCCGCGATAACTTGCCGGAAGGTTATTACAACACTGAATTTAAGAAGTGGGACTTAGGCGACATTATTGGCGCGTCGGGGACGTTGTTCATTACCGGCACCGGAGAGTTGAGTGTTCAGGTAGACGACATACGCCTGCTGACTAAGGCATTACGCCCATTGCCGGACAAGTTTCATGGTTTAGCCGACCAGGAAACACGTTACCGCCAACGTTACTTAGACCTTATTACTAATGATGAGTCACGCAGCACTTTCGTGGTTCGCTCTAAAGTTATTGATTACATTCGTCGCTTTTTAAGCGAACGTCAGTTTCTGGAAGTGGAAACACCTATGATGCAGGCAATTCCGGGTGGCGCGGCAGCGCGTCCATTCAGCACGCATCACAATGCGCTGGATATGGAGCTGTTTTTACGTATCGCGCCGGAGCTTTATCTGAAGCGTCTGGTGGTTGGTGGTTTTGAAAAAGTTTTTGAAATTAACCGCAACTTCCGAAACGAAGGTTTATCGACACGTCATAACCCAGAGTTCACAATGTTGGAGTTCTACTGGGGCTATGCCGATTATCACGACTTGATGGACTTAACCGAGCAAATGTTACGCGGAGCGGCGGAAGCCGTGCTGGGTTCAGCTCAGTTTACCAGTCAGGGTGTGGATTACGACTTCGGCAAGCCGTTTGAGCGCATGACGGTACTAGAAGCTATTCTCAAATATATGCCGGAAGTGAAGGTAGAACAGCTGAACGATCTGAACAGCGCGACAGAAATAGCTGAACAGGTGGGTGTTAACGTTAAGCCTTCGTGGGGCTTGGGTAAAATCCAAATTGAAATATTTGAGACGGTTGCAGAACACCGCTTAATTCAGCCAACCTTTATTACGGCGTATCCGGCAGAAGTCTCACCGCTTGCACGTCGTAACGACGACAATCCGTTTGTCACAGACCGTTTTGAATTTTTCGCTGGCGGACGTGAACTTGCGAATGGTTTCTCTGAGTTGAATGATGCAGAAGACCAAGTTGAGCGTTTCCGTGAACAAGTTGAACAGAAAGAAGCGGGTGATGACGAAGCGATGTTTTACGATGAAGACTACGTTACTGCACTTGAGCACGGCATGCCGCCAACAGCGGGCGAGGGTATTGGTATTGACCGTCTGGTCATGTTGCTTACCGACTCTGCTTCTATTCGTGACGTACTCTTGTTCCCGCACATGCGTCCAAAAGCGGACTAATTAAACCGGCCAAAAATGAATCTAATGCACATAAAAAACCCGGCTAATTAGCCGGGTTTCTTTTAGAAAAATCAAAAAGCTGTGCTTAGTGATCTTCGCCTTCAGTGTGAACGTGACCGTGTTCAAGCTCTTGCTCAGTTGCGTCACGAACTTCAAGAACTTCTACGTCAAAGTTCAGGTTAACACCGGCTAATGGGTGGTTACCGTCAACAGTCACTTCATCGTCTTTTACTTCAACGATGACGACAGACTGCTCGCCTTGATCCGTGCTGGCACGGAACTGCATGCCAGGCTGTACTTCGTTGTCGCCGAATAAATTGCGCGGTACAGTCTGGATTAAGCCGTCATGACGCTCGCCATAAGCTTCTTCTGGCTTAACTTCTGCGGTGAAGCTATCGCCAACTGATTTGCCTTCCAGTGCATTTTCCAGACCAGGAATCAGCATGCCACGACCGTGGATGAAGTTCAGTGGGCTGCCATCTTTAGACTGGTCCAGGGTCTGGCCATCTTCCGTTTTAACGGCATAGTTAATAGCCACGACTTTGTTTGGTGCAATGGTTTCGCTCATAAGTTTAACCTAATTGATAAGGCAGTGAGTGTATTTCCAGAAGACTTGCGTCGTCATCCCGAACCCGAATAGCTATGTCAGCGTCTATATCGCTGGGTAAAACAGCTAGTAAGTCCACGTGGGTGTCGGTGCGGTTCACTGCCATAATGACCGTACCTGCACGACGCCAGTTATCGCCAATGGCTTTCTCTAATTGCATACCTGGGGTAACTTGAGCCGTTACTTTACCGGATAAGCGAAAGAGTGCCCGCTTCTGTTTGCCCAAATATTTCATCCGGGCAATAGTCTCCTGGCCGATATAACATCCTTTGTCAAAACTGATTCCATCCCACGCCTGCAAATTCATCATTTGCGGGACAAACGCCTGGCTGTTTTCAGACGTAAGTTGTGGGTGAATCCGTTCAATTTCCAACGCATCCCAGTAGGGTTGCGGATAATCCGTAGAAATTGGCTGTTGGCTGAGTAATAGGTATTGGTCGGGACTTGTACCGACCTGCATTACCCGGCCATCAAATTCTGATGCAACGCTGGCGGCTTTATTGCCAAAAACACCTGCAATGTTCCAGTCGTCGCTTACATCTTCAATCGTTACTTTACTAAAGACACCGTATTTTTTTAACTGTGTCAAAGAGCCTTCAATTGCACTGTGATGCATAACCAGCAATACGGCATCGGCTTCACGACAAAGCCAAAAAACGCTAAAGGCTTTTCCGGTTTGATCACAATGTGCGCCATATAACCAATTATCCTGGTCGAGTTTGCGTAAATCACATGTCAGCTGACCCTGTAAAAAACTGTCAGCATCTGCACCGGAAACAGAAAGGATACCATAATCCGTCAGTTGAACGGAAAGGCTATCCAGATTTGCGTCACTAAAATGCTGTGTTAACTCAACCACAATGACTCCTTATTAAATGGCTTACGTGGTAATATTAGGGCACATTATAGAATTACAAGGGCAATTGCTGCGGAGATTTTATGTTGCCGTTAAAACAATCGGAAGAAGCACTTAAAGATAAGCGTCGTTTACGTTGGGCCTGCCGCCGCGGGATGCTGGAGCTCGATGTATTATTTGAACCTTTTGTTGACCAGGCTTATGACGAATTGAGCGAAGAGCAGAAAGCGGTATTTCGTCGTCTGGTTACCTGCGATGATCCGGATCTTTTCGCTTGGTTTATGGGCCACCAGAAGTGTGAAGATGAAGAGCTAGACGCTATGGTTCAGTTCATGCTGTCACGCGTCAAAGTTTGAATCCTGCTCACTTCTTTAATTTACAGCGACCAATGGGGACACTGTCGGTTTCTTCATGCGGTCGTTATTGGTGGTGGCAACAGCAACGCTGGCAGTTTTTTAGTAAAGCGTTGGTTATTGCGGACTTACTTGTGCTTTTACCTCTTACTCGTCGAACTGAAGCGAACAAAGAAGTACGCCACTGGCTATGGATTTGGTGGTTTCAGCTGCCGCAGGCGCAGCAATTTAAATTGCGACGCCAACTGCAGCAGTTGTCTGAATATTAACACTCAAGAACTCAGTCTTGGGTGATTAAGTTTAGCTGATTACCTTAGGTGAAAGCACGGTAGGTTCTGTTTCAGGCAAAGTCTCAGGATAATCGAGTGTATAGTGCAAGCCCCGGCTTTCTTTTCGGCTCATAGCGCTTCTTACTATCAGCTCAGATACCTGAACCAAGTTCCGTAATTCAAGCAGATTATTACTCACCTTAAAGTGGGAGTAGTATTCGTGAATTTCGCGCTGCAACAACTCAATGCGATGTAACGCGCGTTCCAGCCGCTTAGTAGTGCGGACAATGCCGACGTAATCCCACATAAAGAGTCGTAACTCGTGCCAGTTATGCTGAATAATGACTTCCTCGTCGGAGTCTGCTACCTGACTTTCATCCCAGCCCGGTAGATGGGTCAACGCTTGTCGCTGCGACTTTTTGGACAAAATATCTTTAGCCGCGGCACGAGCAAAGACTAAACACTCCAGTAACGAGTTACTGGCCATGCGGTTTGCGCCGTGCAAGCCGGTACAGGCAACTTCACCAACTGCGTAGAGGTTCGGTAAATCGGTGGCAGCATTCATGTCTGTCTTTACACCACCACAAGTGTAATGTGCAGCGGGTACTACAGGCATGGGCTCTTTACTGATATCTATCCCAAGCGAAAGGCATTTCTCCATAATAGTGGGGAAATGATGCTGGATAAAATCTTTAGGTTTATGAGAAATATCCAGGTACATACAGTCGGCGCCCAAACGCTTCATTTCGTAGTCTATAGCTCGGGCAACGACATCGCGTGGCGCCAACTCTGCAGACTCGTGAAAATCAGGCATAAACCGGCTGCCATCCGGACGCTTAAGTAATGCGCCTTCACCACGCAAGGCTTCGGTGAGTAAAAAGCTTTGTGCGTTGGGGTGGAACAAGCAGGTTGGGTGAAACTGATTAAATTCCATGTTGGCAACCGCGCAACCGGCACGCCACGCCATGGCTATACCATCGCCGCTGGCAATATCCGGGTTACTGGTATATTGGTATACTTTACTGGCACCGCCTGTCGCCAGAACAACACAGCCAGCAGCGACTGTTTCAACTTGTTCTTTGGGGCGGTTCCAGATGTAGGCACCGTAACAGCCGGCAGGTTTCCCAATGCGTGAGCCGGTAATTAAATCAACGGCGTTGTAACGCTCTAAAATGGTGATATTAGGATGTTCTAAAGCCTTTTTCTGCAATGTGGTTTGTACTGCCTTGCCGGTGGCGTCAGCGGCATGCAGAATTCGGCGGTGACTATGCCCACCTTCCCGGTTTAAATGGTAGGTAGGGCTGTCATCCTTTGACTGCACCTGATCGAAGCCCACTCCGGCATCTATAAGCCATTGCAGACTTGCGCGGGCATTTTCTGTGGTAAACTTAACCGCTTCGGGGTCACAGAGGCCAGCGCCGGCTATTAAGGTATCTTCGATATGGCTTTCGATACTGTCATTTTCATCGAAAACTGCTGCGATGCCGCCTTGAGCATAAAACGTTGAGCCTTCAGTCAGCGGGCCTTTGCTTAGAACGGTGACTTTTAAATCATCGGCCAACTGTAAAGCGGTGGTTAAACCCGCGGCTCCCGAACCAATAATCAGCACATCGCATTGATAATTTGCAACAGGTTCCATAAAGTACTCAATGTGAATTTTGAACGATTTTACGCATTTGGCGATATTTTTGCGAACTTTTTACATGCGGTCCTGTCACAGTCAGTAAGATACAGGACGGGCCGCCAGTTCCAGCAGTTCCTGGGTTAAGGGAGAACAGGCTCGGATGAGCGAACAGGTGAGTGACCAACAGCTGGTCGAAAGAGTACAACAAGGTGATAACCGGGCTTTTGATCTGCTGGTAAAGAAATATCAGCACAAAGTCATGAGTTTGATATCGCGTTATGTCAAACAACAGGGTGATGTAGCTGATGTTGCACAGGAAGCTTTTATAAAAGCGTATCGAGCGCTACCGAACTTCCGTGGCGACAGTGCTTTTTATACCTGGCTGTACCGAATTGCGGTGAATACAGCGAAGAACCATTTGGTTTCGCAAGGTAGAAAGCCGCCCGCATCTGACATTGATGCTGAAGACGCAGAGTTCTATGAAGGAGCCGGTGCTCTAAGAGACAGCGCCTCTCCGGAAAGACAAATGTTGTCTGATGAAATCAGAGATGTGGTACTGAAAACAATTGATGACTTGCCTGAAGATTTACGTCGGGCAATTACATTAAGGGAAATTGAGGGTCTCGGTTACGAGGAAATTGCGCTAGAAATGGATTGCCCTATCGGGACTGTCCGCTCTCGCATCTTTCGAGCTCGGGAAGCAATAGATAATCAACTCCGACCGTTGCTGGAACGGTAAACTAAAGAGGGGCAGCTATGTCTCGGAACAAATCAGAATCAACATCCGCGCTGTTTGATGACCAGGTCATCAATGCTGATGAAATAGAAGCGCTACTGGATGATGAACAGGCAACGCAGGAATGGCATCGTTATAGTGTTATTCGTGCCGCCATTAGAGGGGACTTAAACACCGATATCAGCTTGGACATTAGTGAACAAGTTCGTATTAGTGTTAATGAGGAATCTAACAAAGTTGTGACACCGGGTTTTGGTCGCTCTAAGAGCCAGAACAAAGCCGCGTCACGCTGGTTCCAGCCTTTTGCTAAAGTTGCCGTTGCGGCAAGTGTTGCTGTTGTTGCGGTAATGACCGTGCAAACTTACCAGCAGCCGACAACGCCTGATGGGGGGAGTGCAGAACCTGCATTACTAACGAGCCCAATTGGCGGTGGTCGTGAGCCGGTCAGCCTGAATCGGGTTGAGCCAATGTCGCAAATTAACGATCAGCAACGCCGTCGCCAAGTTCAGTCGTACATGATTGATCACCAGCAACAGCTTATGTTGCAGCAAAAAGCAGAAAGTGAAGAGAAACAATCTGAGCCGGAGCTCAACAAAGGTAATTAAAACCATGATATCTCGGTTGTACCGGTCCATTTTATGCGGTGCGTTTTTGTTAGCAGGAAGCTCTGTTGTCAGCGCACAGCAAAATAGCGAACAAACAGAGAATGGCGTTGACTGGTTCAACCGTATGGCGGTCGCCTTAACCGAACTGAACTTTGAAGCGTCGTTAGTCCACGCGCATGGCGATCAAATTGAACCCTATCAATGGCTACAGGGTAACGATCCTGACGCAGGCAGTGCCGAGCTCTTAATTCAAATGAACGGACCCGATTTTCGCATTTTAAGAGTGGATGACCGGGTTGCTCACTTTAATACCTCTGCCAGTAATTACGCGTTAAAATCCGATAGCATCACAGCTATTCTTCCCGCCGCTTTTTCTGAGCCTTTTGAACGCTTAAGTCATAGCTACCAGGTAACGGTTGGCGGAGGCGCACGGGTCCTTGGCCGCAATGCGCAGCATATTCGCATATTAAGTAGAGACAGTCAGCGCTACAGCTATTCGTTATGGATTGATCGTAAGCATGGTATGCCGCTCAAGGTTATTATGCTAAATCAGTCCGGTGACGTGGTAGAGCAGGTACAACTGACCAGCTTATCCGTGCGTGAAACGGCTCCTGAAATAATGACTGAAGTTAAAAACATTGAAATGCCGCCTATGCTTGAGGAGTTACGAGTAACAAGGCCAACACAGTATGATGCGCACCCGCGCTGGGCACCACAAGGCTTTAGATTATTAAGTCAACAAAGCCATACCCTGGTGGTGGACTCAACGCCAGTCGATCACTACTTATTTTCAGATGGCCTGGCAGAGTATTCGGTTTATGTTGCAGAGCTGACTGAGGGCATGGAAACCGATCTTGCGTTATCTTCTTCACAAACTTTATTCTCAAAGCGGTATAATAACTTTCTTGTGACCGTTGTTGGGCAGGTGCCGTTGGCCATGGCTCAACGCATAGCGACAGAAGTTAAATAATGAAGGAAATTGCCGAAGTTACTGCGGTTGAAGGCAACCGGGTTACAGTAACAACTCAACTTAAAACAGCCTGCTCCGGGTGTGCACAGGTTTCTAACTGTGGCGCCGGTATTCTGAGCAAGGTTTTTGCTGACAGAAATGCACAGTTCACCGTGGTAACTGAGCAAAGTTTTCGTCCTGGCGAACATGTCCAACTTGAAGTGCCTGACACTGCTGTAACACGTTTTGCTTTATTGCTTTATGGCCTGCCTATACTGGTGCTGCTTCTAATTGCAGTATTACTTGAGAATACCGGTACATTAACTGAAGGTTTTATCATTTTATTGTCTTTTGCGGGCTTTGCTTTAACCTTTTTGGGGTTAAAACGTTGGTTTCGCAAACGTGATATTCAAGTCAACGCGATGGTTAAACTGGAAACTTCAGCTGAGGTTCAGCACTCAAACCCCTGAACCGGCATAAAGTCCTTTGTTCTTGCCGCTAACATGAGTATGATCGGGGCTAATTTTTTAAGTTCCAGAATTTAGTTTTACAGAGGTATCATCAATGCCGAATAGGGCGTTCAAGCAAAGTAATATTCGTAACTTCTCGATCATCGCTCACATTGACCACGGTAAATCGACCTTGTCGGATCGCTTGATCCAGCATTGTGGAGGACTGACAGACCGTGAAATGGCCGAGCAAGTGCTAGACTCTATGGACTTGGAGCGCGAACGCGGTATTACGATAAAAGCGCAAAGTGTGACGCTTTATTACACGGCAAAAGATGGTGAGACTTACCAGCTAAACTTCATAGACACGCCCGGACATGTTGACTTCTCTTATGAAGTATCGCGCTCACTAGCCGGTTGTGAAGGAGCTTTGTTGGTTGTTGATGCTGCGCAGGGCGTAGAAGCCCAGACGTTGGCAAACTGCTACACAGCGATTGAAATGGACTTGGAAGTGGTACCGGTACTGAACAAAATTGATCTGCCACAAGCCGATGCCATGGGCGTTGCTCAGGAAATTGAAGACATTGTGGGCATTGAAGCGGTTGATGCGGTTCAGTGCTCAGCGAAAACCGGTTTAGGTATTGATGATGTGCTTGAGCGCATTGTTCGGCAGATACCGCCGCCACAGGGTGAGCCGGAAGACCCTTTGCAGGCACTGATTATCGACTCCTGGTTTGATAACTATCAGGGCGTGGTCTCTTTAGTCCGGGTGCGCAACGGAACGTTACGTGCTGGCGAGAAAATGACAGTAATGTCCACTGGACAGTCGCACCAGATTGACAAAGTGGGGTATTTTGACCCGAAACCTCACGAAACCGGCATATTGCATACCGGTGAGGTGGGCTACGTTATTTCCGGTATTAAAGACATTCTGGGGGCGCCGGTTGGTGATACGCTGACCAACACGCGTAACCCGGCGAAAGAGCCTGTTCCGGGGTTTAAAAAGGTAAAACCTCAGGTTTATGCTGGTATGTTCCCTATAAGCTCGGATGACTACGAGTCGTTTCGTGATGCCTTGGGTAAACTGTCGTTAAATGATGCTTCGCTTTTCTATGAACCAGAAAACTCAGCCGCGCTTGGCTTTGGTTTTCGTTGTGGCTTCCTTGGAATGCTGCACATGGAAATTATCCAGGAACGACTGGAGCGTGAGTACGATATTGACTTAATCACCACAGCGCCGACTGTGGTTTACGAAGTTGAAAAAACTGACGGTAGTATGGTGAAAGTTGATAACCCGGTTAATTTACCGCCAGTTAATGATATTGAAACCATTTATGAACCTATTGTAGAAGCCAATATTCTGGTTCCTCAGGAGTTTTTGGGCAATGTCATCACACTTTGTGTTGATAAGCGCGGTGTGCAAACTGCCATGGCCTATCATGGTAAGCAAGTTTCGGTAACTTACGAGCTGCCTATGGCTGAAGTGGTTATGGACTTCTTTGACAGATTAAAGTCGACCAGCCGTGGTTATGCATCATTAGATTATCAGTTCAAGAAATTTGAACCTGCGGACATGGTTCGTGTCGATATACTGATTAATGGCGACCGCGTCGATGCCTTAGCAATGATCACTCACCGTGATCATGCAGAAGGGCGAGGCCGGTTGTTGGTTGATAAAATGCGTGAGTTAATTCCACGGCAAATGTTTGATATCGCGATTCAGGCGACCATTGGAAACCATGTTATTGCGCGTTCAACGGTCAAGCAGCTACGTAAAAACGTAACAGCTAAATGTTATGGCGGTGACATTAGTCGTAAGAAGAAGCTTTTACAAAAACAAAAAGAAGGTAAAAAGCGCATGAAGAACCTGGGTAACGTCGAAGTGCCTCAGGAAGCCTTCCTTGCGGTTTTAAAAGTGGGCAAATAGGAAATGGCCAATTATTTTTCAATTATTTTAACATTTATTACTGTTATCTCCGGGCTGTTCTGGCTCTACGATGCTCGAGTATTAAAGCCAAAGCGCAAAGCGGTTATTGCTGAGGTTGAGAACAAAACAACCAGTGCTTTAACCGATGAACAAAGAGAGAGCCTGGCGCCTCAGCCGAAATTAATGGAGCTGAGCGAATCCATTTTTCCTGTTATTGCTTTGGTGTTAGTGGTTCGTACTGTGCTGTATGAACCATTTCAGATACCGTCTGGTTCAATGATGCCAACCTTGTTGAAAGGTGACTTTATTCTGGTAGAGAAGTTCTCCTACGGCATTAAAGATCCTATTTTTCAGGAAACCTTAGTTGAAACAACTGAGCCTGAGCGCGGCGATATCGCTGTGTTTAAGTATCCGGAAAACCCAAATATTGATTATATAAAACGTATCGTAGGTTTACCCGGCGATCGCATTATATACCGTAATAAAACACTTTATATTCAACCGGCGTGTGCTGAAGGTCAACGCGACTGTGAAGAAATGAAAGTGGTTAAATCGTCATTGAAAGAAGACGGGACGTACTTTTCCGGCTCGTCGCCGCTACGGACCTACAGCGAAGACTTAGGTAACGTGACTCACGATATTCTGGTAGACCCACGTGTTGCGTCACGTATGGCAATGTACTTTAATCAGCCGGGCACTCAAAGGGATGAATGGGTGGTACCGGAAGGCCAGTACTTTGCAATGGGTGATAACCGCGATAACTCTCGTGACAGTCGCTACTGGGGATTCGTAGATGAGGAGTTACTGGTTGGCAGAGCAGTGTTTATCTGGATGAGTTTTGAAATGGATCGCAGTCGCGATAGTTGGTTGCCGTCATGGGTTCCTACCGGAGTTCGATTTGAAAGGCTAGGGAGTATTGAGTGAGTTTGCCCAGACCACCGTTCACGGAACTGGAAAAAATTGTTGGTCACCGTTTTGAGCAGCAGGAGTTGCTGCGTCAGGCAATGACCCACCGCAGTGCGTCATCGAATCATAATGAACGTTTAGAATTTTTAGGTGACTCCATTTTGGGCTTGGTTATAGCAGAGGCTTTATACCAGCAATTTCCAAATGTCGCCGAAGGTGATTTAAGCCGCATGCGCGCAGCAATTGTCTGCGGCCGCTCGTTGGCTAAGCTTGGCAAGAAGATGGGGCTGGGCGACTTTTTGTCACTGGGACAGGGCGAGCTGAAAAGCGGCGGATATCGTCGTGAATCTATCTTGGCTGACGCAGTAGAAGCTATTATCGGTGCCATCTATCTGGACAGTGAAATAGATACGGTCCGCCAGGTGATACTGAACTGGTTTCAGCCACAACTGGAACAGATTAAGCCGGGGGTCAGTCAGAAAGATCCTAAAACCCGATTGCAAGAGTTACTGCAGTCGCGCCAGCAGCCTTTACCCGAGTACGATGTTGTTGCTACGCAGGGGCAGGCTCATAATCAACAATTTACCGTAAACTGTTCTGTAGAAGGTATCGATGACCCTTTTAAAGGCACAGGTACCAGCCGCCGTAAAGCCGAACAGGCAGCAGCAACGGCCGCTTTAGAACATTTGCAGGAGAGCGCATGACGCTGGATATTGAACTGGATGAGAATAAACACAGTGGCTTTGTTGCCATCGTTGGTCGTCCTAATGTAGGTAAGTCGACACTGATTAACCATTTGCTTGGACAAAAAATCAGTATTACCTCAAATAAACCTCAAACGACCCGACACCGTATTCTGGGCGTTGATACTGACGGTGACTGCCAGGCTATTTATGTGGATACGCCGGGTATGCATAAAGAAGAACCCCGCGCTATTAACCGTGTGATGAACCAGACCGCTTCTTCTGCTCTAAAAGACGTCGACTTAGTACTCTTTGTTGTCGAGAACTTAAAGTGGCTGGAAGATGACAAAATGGTGCTGGAGAAAATTCAGCGCAGCAAAACACCCGTTGTATTATTGGTTAATAAAGTCGACCAGCTTAAAGACAAAGAGCGGTTATTGCCGCATTTGCAGTGGTTGAATGAACAGCATTCATTTGCTGCTATTTTGCCAATATCGGCGACTCACGGCGATAATATCGACGAATTGCGTAAAATTGTCCGTAGTCATTTGCAACCGGGTTACCACTATTATCCGGAAGACTACGTCACTGATCGTTCTGTACGCTTTATGGCGGCGGAAATTATTCGCGAGAAACTGATGCGGTTTACTGGCGATGAACTACCGTATGAAACCACAGTAGAAATTGAGCAGTTTGGTCATTCCGATAAAGGCACTACCCATATTCATGCGCTAATACTGGTCGAGCGTGAAGCGCAGAAGCGCATGATTATTGGGCAGGGCGGCAGTAAATTAAAAACGATAGGTACTGAAGCTCGTCGTGACCTGGAAAAACTGTTGGATAATAAGGTGATGATGAAGCTTTGGGTAAAAGTGAAGTCGGGCTGGTCAGACGACGAGCGTGCATTGAAGAGCCTGGGTTACCGCGAGGACTAAACAGTGGCGCAGCGTGCACTGGTGTTGCATCGTTGGGACTATCAGGAAACCAGTCTGATACTGGACTTGTTCACCGAAGATAACGGACGAGTCCGGGTTGTTGCCAAAGGCGCAAAACGTCCGAAAAGCCCATGGCGTGGTCTGGCTCAACCCTTTATGCCCTTACTGGCCGAATTTCAAGGACGCAGCGACTTAAAAACTTTGACCTTACTAGAGCCGCAGCAGAACACCCAAAGATTACTGCTACAAGGCGAAAAACTCTACAGCGGCTTTTATCTTAATGAACTGATTCAGCGCTTGGTACCAGCGGAAGGTGAAGCTCCTGAATTGTTCCAAAGTTATTTATCCGCTTTACAGAATATGACCGTGAGTGAGCGTGTAGAGCCAGCTTTACGTCAGTTCGAATGGCAATTACTGCAACACCTTGGCGCTGCTTTTGACTGGTATTATGATGCCGATAACGGTCAGGCATTATCGAATTACGACAGGTGTTACTTTATTCCCGCTCACGGCTTTGTGACACAAGCCAGAGATGATCAACAACGAGCGTATTCGGTGGCTGATATTGAAAAACTGGCAGCCTGGGACGTTGACGACGAGAACCGTTTAAGGCAATTGAAATACATTATGCGTGAGGCCTTATCTGTTTACTTAGGCGATAAGCCGCTGCGCAGTCGTGAATTGTTCCGCGGAAACCACCGAAGCGAAAGGAGCTAAATGATGAAAGGTTTGCGTCTGGGCGTTAACATTGACCACGTAGCCACTTTGCGTAATGCGCGAGGCGTGCGTTACCCCGATCCTGTTGCCGCGGCTGCCATTGCTGAGCGTGCCGGTGCCGATGGCATTACCATTCATTTGCGTGAAGACCGTCGCCATATCACTGATCGCGATGTTGCTATGTTAAAGCAGACTCTGAATGTGCCAATGAACTTAGAAATGGCCGTAACAGAGGAGATGCTGGATATTGCGATAAAAACAAAGCCAACATTCAGTTGCCTGGTGCCGGAAAAGCGAGAAGAACTGACGACTGAGGGCGGCCTGGATGTTGCTGGTCAACTGGACTCTATTACTCAGGCAACTAAACGACTTACTGAGGCAGGTATTCAGGTGTCGTTGTTTATTGATGCTGACCACGAGCAAATAGATGCCGCTAAAAATGCCGGTGCCCCTATTATTGAACTGCATACGGGGCAATACGCTGAAGCGGAAACCGAGCAAGAGAAAACCCGCGAATTAGCTCGCTTAATGGAAGCCGCCGAATATGCGCACTCTATTGGGCTGCAGGTAAACGCCGGACATGGTCTGCACTACCACAACACATTAGAAGTTGCACAAATACCACAAATGGTAGAATTGAACATTGGTCACTCTATTATTGCCCGTGCAGTATTAGATGGTCTGGATAAAGCTGTCCGCGATATGCGGGAGATACTCGATAAGGCAAGATAATGGCAATAGTAGGACTGGGTACGGACATTATTGAAGTGTCCCGTATCGAGAAGTCATTAGCGCGTGGAGATAGTTTAACCAAGCGTGTATTGACCCCAATAGAGCGGGAAGAAATGAGCGCATCGGTTGACGAAGCCGCGTATTTAGCCAAGCGATTTGCTGCTAAAGAAGCCTGTGCTAAAGCTTTTGGGCGGGGCATTTCGGCCGGGCTTTCATTCCAGCATATGCAAGTGGTTCACGACGAGTTCGGTAAGCCGGGCTGGCATTTCACCGATATTGCAGCACAGTGGATTGAAGAGATGGGTGTTGTTGCAAGTCATTTGTCGATAAGCGACGAGCAGCATTACGCTGTGGCAACAGTCATTTTAGAATCGGAATAAACTGGGTGAGAAACAACCAAAATGGCGCAATTTTTTAAGCCGCACAAGCGCAATAAATCCGTGAGTAAAACCCTGAGAGCGCAGGTTTCTGCGCTGGATCATCAGGCGCGGGCGGTTGTCCGGGGTGAGGGTGCCAAGCAGCAAACACGTTTCATTATGGGCGCCTTGCCCGGCGAAGTTATTCAGTACAAAACCACCGGTAAGCATAGTGGCACGCTTGAACGCATTCTGGAGCCGAGCGCTGATCGTCGGGATGCGCCCTGTAAATACTATGACCAATGCGGTGGTTGCGACTTTCAGCATGTCGCTGAAAGTTATCAGTTAAGCCACAAACAACAAGTGGTGGAAGAGTTGTTTCAGAAGTTTGGTGTGTTTGACTCAGCGACTGAGAGTTTGCCATGGCAAGCACCGCTAGTTAGCGATCCCACGAGATACCGTCGGCGAGTGCGTTTAGCAACGCGCTGGTTAGGCAAGGAGCAAAAGCTGCTTATCGGTTTCCGTCAGGCGCAAAGCCACCAAATTGTAGCTGTCGATGACTGTTTAGTTGCGGACGAAAGTTTGTTACAAGCCGTGAATAGGCTATATCCGGTACTGAATACTTCAAGTATTGCTACTAAGCTCGGGCATTTAGAGGCTATTCACACCAATAAGCCAGTAATTCTATTACGCATAACGGATAGCTTGTCAAAAGGTGCCATACAGTCACTTGAGAAGTGGCAGGTAGAGAATGACATGGATATTTGGCTGCAAAGTGACAACGAATTAACGCCACTGAACAACGCAAGCTTACCCTTTGATACCTCCATAGACGGTGACAAACTCTACTTTCAGCCGGGTGACTTTTTACAGGTTAATGGCGGAATTAACGAACGTATGGTGCAGCAGGCCATAGAATGGCTAGCACCTGAAAAAACACAGCGCGTGTATGACTTTTTTGCGGGTATTGGTAATTTCAGTATTCCGTTAGCGCGCCGGGCCAAGTCACTGCTGGCAGTGGAAGGTGTGTATCGCATGGCGGAGCAAACACGCAGCAACGCAGAAGCCAACGGTTTGAATAATTTAACGTCACTGTCTGCTGACTTGAATGACATTACTGCGGCCGATGTAAAGGAACCTGCCGATTTATGGTGTCTGGATCCAGCGCGCCCGGGTGCTGAAGGCGTTATGGAATTACTCAAAAAGCTTAAACCCGAGCAGCGACCTAAGCGCATTGTGTATGTGTCCTGTGCGCCTGACACACTTGCGCGTGATCTGGCCATAATAGCTGGGTTAAAATCTGACAAAAAGAGTTCCGATTACCGTATAACTAAGCTCTGCACAGTTGACATGTTTGTGCAAACGCATCACATTGAAACCATGGTTTGTCTGGAGCGAGCGTCGTAAATCATGGTCCATGTACGCAGTACCCACGTGGATGATCCCAAATACAAAGACAGTGGACAGCATTGGCTGAACGCTGTGAGTGATCCTGAGCCTTTAGAAGCCACCCGGGAGCAGTTAAAACAACAGTTTCCCAAAGAAGAAGCCGCGCTGTTAAAAGGCCAGGAAATGGTTGAAATACTGGCTCCGCTCAAGCTAGATGCCGAATCACTGCTGGCGGCGCTGTATATGCCGCTTTTGGAAGCTGGCAAACTCGATTTAGATAAACTTAACGGCAAACAGTCTAAAACTCTGATAGTGCTGTTGCGCAATGTGCAACAAATGCAAAGTATCAGCGACTTACAGCATTTCCAGCACGGTCAGCCCGACGGCGGTCAAATAGATAACGTGCGACGCATGTTGTTGTCCATGGTAGAAGACGTGCGTGCGGTATTGATAAAACTGGCTGAGCGTATCTGCTACTTGCGTGAAGTGAAAAAAGCGGATGAAGAAACCCGGGTGCTGGCTGCCAAAGAGTGTGCGGAAATTTACGCGCCGTTGGCCAATCGCCTAGGTATAGGCCAGCTTAAATGGGAGTTGGAAGACATCTCATTTCGCTATTTGCACCCTAATACCTATAAAACCATTGCCAAACGCCTGCATGAGCGGCGGACCGACCGTGAGCAATATATTGATAATTTTGTCTCTGAGCTGCAAAACGCGCTGAGGCAGCAAGGTATAGATGCTGATGTCTACGGACGGCCTAAGCACATCTACTCTATTTGGCGCAAAATGCAGAAAAAGCATCTGCAGTTTGATCAGTTGTTCGACATTCGCGCTGTTCGTATTCTGACGCATAACCTGAAGGACTGTTATGCAGCCTTGGGTGTGGTGCATTCGCGCTGGCGGCATATCGCGTCCGAGTTTGATGACTATGTGGCAACACCAAAGCCAAACGGTTATCAGTCTATTCATACGGTGGTTATTGGCCCCGAGCACAAAAACGTTGAAATTCAGATACGTTCGCACGACATGCACGATGACGCCGAGCTGGGCGTAGCCGCGCACTGGATGTACAAAGAAGGTGCATCGGCCGGTAAGCGTCACGGCTTTGAAGACAAAATAGCCTGGCTGCGTAAGCTATTAGCTTGGCATGAGGATATGGCCGGCAGCGAAACCCTGGTGGATGAAATTCGCTCGCAGGTATTTGAAGACCGTGTTTACGTCTTTACCCCAAAAGGCGAGGTAGTCGATTTACCCATGGGCTCTACGCCGCTGGATTTTGCTTATTACATTCACAGTCAGGTGGGTCACAAGTGTATTGGCGCGAAGATTGACGGGCGCATTGTGCCTTTTACCTATCAATTGCAAAACGGTGACCGGGTTGAAATTCTGACCCAAAAAAGTGCTCAGCCACGGCGCGACTGGCTCAATCCTCAGCTAGGGTATTTGCATTCCTCGCGGGCGCGAGCCAAGGTGCACACCTACTTCAAAAAAGAAGACAGAGAAAAGAACCTGCTGGCGGGTAAAGAACTGTTGGAAAACGAACTGCAGAAGCATCAGCTCCATGTTCAGGACGCGAGCAAAGCGGTAGAGCGATTTAATGTGTCCACACTGGATGACTTGCTAGCCGCCATCGGCGCTGGTGATGTGCGCTTACATCAGGTGGTGAACTTCCTGAAACCGCAGGAAACCGAAGTCGATAAGGTTGAGCGTTTAACTAAGCGTCGTAAAGCCAAACAGTCGCCGAAAACACCGAAGTCTGATGTAACGGTAGAGGGTATTGGTAACTTAATGATGCATTTTGCCAATTGTTGCGAGCCTCTGCCGGGTGAGCCCATTACCGGGTTTATTACTCAGGGCCGGGGCGTATCTGTGCACCATAGCGGCTGCGACCAGCTAACGCATTTACTGCACCAACATCCTGAACGCGGCATTGAAGTGTCCTGGTCGGGGCATTCCAAACAGGAATACCGGGCCAGTCTGCGAGTATCCGCATTAGACCGTAACGGCCTTCTTCATGATATTACCAGCGTGTTGTCGAACGAGAAGGCCGCGGTAGCGCAAATGGACAGCGAAAGCGATGCTCAGTCACAGTCAGCTACCGTGGTCTTAACCTTAACCGTAAAAGACAGCGACGCACTCAGTCGAATTATGGACAGACTGCGACAGGTGCATGGTGTTGAACAGATCCAGCGAATTACTTTAAAGCATTAGCCATTTGAAACATTAGCCAATAAAACAGTGGAGGTACCTCAGTGAAAGGAATGCAACAGCTGCAACAGGTTATGGCACAGTTGCGAGACCCAGAAAGCGGTTGCCCATGGGACTTAAAGCAGAACATGACCTCGTTAATTCCTTATACCATTGAGGAAACCTATGAAGTTGTTGATGCTATTCAGTCCGGGAACTGGCAGTCAATAAAGGACGAGCTGGGTGACTTGTTGTTTCAGGTGGTGTTTTACGCCCAGTTATCGCATGAAGAGCAGCAGTTTGAACTGGATGACATAGCCGCGCACACCGCTGATAAGCTCATAAGCCGACATCCACATGTATTTGGCACCGATGCCGAGCGCAACCTGTCTGACGCGGAAATTAAGGCTCAGTGGGAACAAATAAAGCAGCAAGAGCGGACAAAAAAAGACGCTAAGGGCTCTGTATTTGACGATATTCCCAGTCAATTGCCCAGTATTTTAAAAGCCGCAAAGCTGCAAAAACGTGCTGCGTCAGTGGGCTTCGATTGGACTGAGGCCGAGCCTGTTTACGCCAAAGTGGATGAAGAAATACAGGAAGTAAAAGAAGCTACAGACCAGGACCACATTGAAGAAGAAATTGGTGATCTGCTGTTCGCAGTTGTAAATTTAGCCCGCCACAAACAAGTAAACCCCGAAGCCGCACTGCAACGCGCCAATGAAAAATTCAAAAGTCGTTTTCAGAATATAGAGCAAAGCCTTAATCAGCAAGGTAAGCATCCTAGTGACTGCAACTTGGAGCAGCTCGAAGCCCTCTGGCAAGCAGCGAAAAATACCTAAAAGTCGATATAGAGTGTCATTTAACGGCACGTTTTTCTTGGATTTCATCAAAAAATTTAAAACCATTGTATTAGCCAGTGCGCTAATACAGTTTCCTACGAGAAAGGCTTGGTTGTAAGCCTATGTGAGACGAACGAAATTGGGATCTAGCGTTTATTATAAAATTTGTTTAGGCTTGAAGTAGTTATTCCGAAAATATCTACGATAATGAATGAGTATTAATTTTATGTTTAGAATCGGTATTGTTCTTATCTTATTTATTTCTTCTGCGTTTGGTGCTGAGCTAAATGATTGTGGAAATAACGAGAAAGCTCGTTTCTTAGTGAAACTGATAAAAGCAGATAAAGAGCAAAAGCGATCCGATATTCGCTGTAATAGAATTCTAACGGCAGCAGCTGAGGCTAAAGCTAGAAGAATGGCTGAATTTGGTCTTGTTATTCACAACTTAGGGGGAAGTCCAAACTCACGTTTGAAAGAAGCGGGCTACGAGCTTCCCAACCACTATGGCCATAAGTTTGATAGCAACCAAGTTGAAGCTATTGCCGGTGGGTATGCAAACGCAAATGAAGTTTGGGAGGCCTTTAAAGAGTCAAAAGGGCATAGAACTCATTTACTTGGAGAGCATGAGTTTTATATAAAGCAAGATGAAATTGGTGTGGGTTTTGTAAAAGAATGGAAATCACCTCATGTTGAATACTGGGTGGTTTATTTAACAAAAGGCTACAAGAAGAATCAATCCTACGCTGATACTGATATACCCAATAAAAAATAGCGCTAACATAACGCACAAGTTGCGGGTCATGTGGTCAATCTGGCCTTCATGCTTGTCAGGGGGGTCATCAGTTTTTATGGTAAGCGATTACATTATCGTCTGTTTATATGCTTTCCCAAAAGTACTGGTTGAACTTCTGGTGAAGGATGAACCGAAGGAGTCGCAATGAAAAATACGTTATTAACCGGTTTGGGAATTGGTGTTGGTGTTGCTATCTACGAAGTTCTGACCAATGGCTTATCCGGTGCTGACTGGTATAGAGCTATATTCGTTGGTGTATTCTGTATTATCCTCTCTGCGGTTTATAACTCTTTCAAACCTAAGCTACGAGACTAGTGATAGTCTATAACAGTTGATTATTGCGATAAAGACCCCGGGAGGCGTTGATGTGCGTGATGGCGACATCCTGCGTAATATTAATGCGGTTCCCAAGTGTGAAAAAGCAATCAACTAGCGGTTTACCGTTAAGAGTCTGTCGTAAAACCAATAAGATTAAGGGGAGCAGCGATGTCACCAAACGTTGTTAATTTTGCCGAAAAATTGAGTCAGTTTTCTGAACACTGGTCGCCGCGTGTGGTTGCTGAAATGAACGACTATCAAATTAAGGTCGTTAAAATTCAGGGGGAGTTTGTCTGGCATGACCATAAAGATACCGACGAAGCTTTTCTGGTACTAAAAGGGAAAATGGGTATTGAGTTCAGGGATAGCGTCGTGCAGCTAGCGGAAGGCGAAATGTATGTGGTACCTAAAGGTGTAGAACATAAACCTTTTGCCAAGAGCGAATGCCAGGTACTTCTAATTGAACCAAGTGGTGTCATCAATACAGGTGAAGCGGGTGGTGTGCTTAAGGCTAAGAATGATGTTTGGGTTTGAGGTTAATTCGTAACCTGCTATAGTTGGATCAGTCTTTAAAAAGCCTTTTTAAGGTTGGTTATGAAAACGGAAACGGTTACCTATTTGAAAGAAAATGCTAACTCGCTCGAGCTACAAGAGGACTTACTGGTTACTAAAAAAGGTAAGCCCGCCTATGTGGTGCAATCTTATTCTGATTACGAGTTTCAGCAGGAAACCATGGCTTTACTTAAGCTGGTCAAGTTGTCTGAAAAGACTCTAAGCAGTAAGGGATTGAACCTAGATGAAGCCTTCGAATAATAATTATGCGGTGGTTGCTTCAACGGTATTTAGATTATCCTTACAACGCTTTAGAGCCTTTTTGACCAGCAAGTATTCGCATTCAATAGCTCTTGAAACTATCAAGTCAATAAGGTTTCGTATTGAAACAGAGTTGCCAGGAAAGCCAGAAATAGCGCCAATTAGCGAACGCTTTTTAGGTTTAGGTTTAACTGAATATCGACAGTGGGTAATTGACGAACATAACTTGATTATTTATAAAGTTAATAACCCCGCAGCTAAAATTGAACTATTATTGATCATGGATTCTAGACAGAGCGCGCGAAAACTTCTGTTTGAAATGAATTTATTGGTTTGAAAAATATTGATTGATGAAAGTGGATTCGGAATAGCCTACCTCAATGAACTTAGCTCTTTTTGATTTTGATGGCACAATAACTAACCAGGATACCTATACAAAGTTCCTGTTTTACGCAACCCCTAAGCACCGCGTTATAGCAACTCTGGTTTTAGCTTCACCAATTATTATCCTTTATAAACTGGGGCTTTTAAAAGCGTCACGAACAAGACCTGTGTTATCCAGAATTGTATTCTGGAACCGCCGAGCGCCTGAAGTTTTAGAATCGGCAAAAGAATTTGCTGCACATTATTTACCCCATGTTACAAGAGAAGAAGCACTTGCAAAAATTAAATGGCATAAAGAGCGCAGCGATGAAATTTATGTGGTGTCAGCATCATTAAACTCGTACTTATCGTTTTGGTGTAATGCCCAAGGGGTTAAGTTCATATGCAGTGAAATGGAGCTTAAAGACAATAAATTCACAGGGCGCTATGTCTCCGGCGACTGCAGCTTGGACAATAAGGTGAAAGGGATTAAAAGTACCCTCGATTTGTCCGCGTTTGAAACCATATTTGCTTATGGTGATACCGAAGAAGATATGCCCATGTTGGCATTAGCGGATGAAAAGTACTTTAGATGGCAGCGTATGCCTTCAGCAGAATTGTAAACTATAGAATATCAAGCTACTTTCTTTATTGTAAGCGACAAAAAGGAAGACTACCGTGAACATTAAGACAAAATGGTTTTTATTGGCTTTACTAGCGATTGGCGCTCTTAGTTGCTATACGTTGGGGTTCAATAATGGTGCTGTGACTTTTATCGCCATTGGTTTAGGTTTGGAAGTTGCATTCTGGTTTGGGCTGTTCAAAGGTTCCGGTAACACTTCAAAATGAACCTTGGATACCTTGCTCTTAGGACCTTCTGACCTTAGTTCATTAAATACAATTACCCACAATAATAGGGTTCAACGGACTGTAGAAGTGACCGACGACGCTCGCCGTATACGTTAGTTTGTTAAAGCAGTTGTTTGCGGGCAAAAGCTCATAGCTTTTGGCTTGCTTTTCTGAATTAAAGAAAATATTGTAGTTAACGTTTTTATAACGATTTGCTCGGACCTTTAAATGGAAGCTAAGCAAGATTAATCAGTAAAGCACAGAGGAAGTGGCATGATAAAACAGTTTATTCTTACTCTAGTTGGTGTCCTAGCTGTCAGCGGTTGCGCATCCACAAAAAACTCCATTGAATACCCTAACTTAGCAGTAACCGATAATGAGTTGGCACAGCCTAAGTGGGTTGATCTAAAAAGGTTTCCGGCACGGTACCCAGAGCAAGCGGTGGTTAATTCGCTAGAGGGCTGCGCCACAGTTGAATACGTTATAACGCCGGATAACGAAATCAAAGACGTTGCGGTTGTCGAGTCTACTAACAGACATTTTTCTGTGGCAGCCAAAGATGTTATTACAAACTGGAAATGGAAAGACCTTCCCAACAACATTATTTCTGAGCCTGTGAAAACCCAAACGCGCTTTGACTTTTGCTTGGATAAAGCTAACCAGGCTTGCTCAACGATAGAACCAGAGTATTCCTGCCCGGGGGAAGATATTATTTATTCACGTGGGATGATGGTGCGTTAACAGGGGGGAATAATGAAAGATTTAAAAGACTCTCTTTTGTTCTTAGCTGCCATTGTTTGCTTATTGCTTTTCACCGTGTCAGTGATTGATATCGTTTTTTACTGGCCAGATACCGGCTTTGACTGGATGTTTCTTGGTAAAAATGTGCTTTATGCAGTTGGTACTGGTTATTGGGTTTGGAGGCTTCTGATTATGCCTTACCGAAAACGTGCTAACGGATATTCGGAGAAAAATTGTGAGTGATTCACCTTATCAAAAGCCTTTTGGTTCACTCCTTATTCCCTGCATTATTGCCGCTATTGGCGCCCCTATGTTGCTGAATCGATTTGGTTTTGAATATAACCCAATAAGTGAAGGCTTTGATATTGCTAACTTTGCGATAGATATGGGCGTATTTGTAGCCATTGCTGCGATTGCTTCGTTCCTTTATCAATCAATTTTTAAGGTAGTCAAAAAAACACTAGGAGACTCCCATTAAATACCTTTGGATAGCGATTTTTGCCGTTGTTTTAGTCTGGTCAGGTATTAACCCTAAAGACCAGTTTACCTGGTTGCTTGAAGTGGCTCCCGCAGTAATTGGTGCTGTGCTGTTGGCGTTCACCTATAACTCATTTCGCTTAACGCCTTTGCTATACGGCTTGGTTCTGGCGCATTGTGTGGTTCTGATGGTGGGCGGGCACTACACATACGCGGAAGTACCTTTCTTTGAGGGGTTATTCGGCGCAGAGCGAAATAACTATGACAAGTTAGGTCATTTCTTTCAGGGCTTTGTACCTGCGTTATTGGCAAGAGAAATTTTAATTCGAAAAAACATTGTGAATGGTGCTGTATGGCGCAACATTATTATTGTTTCGATATGCTTGGCCTTTAGCGCCTTTTACGAGTTACTGGAATGGTGGGTTGCCCTTGCAACCGGTGAGGATGCTGAAGCCTTTCTTGGTACTCAGGGTTACGCTTGGGATACTCAATCTGACATGGGGTTTGCTCTGATTGGTGCCATTCTCTCGTTGTTTATCTTGTCCAGGAGTCATGATAAGCAACTTAAAAGTAAATAAGGTTTCATGTGAAGTATTCGTGATGTTTTTCTAGCGGAATCTCTTTAGAGATCCTGAACTGATCTTTTAATTAGGTATATACTTCTGTATAAATAATGTTTCAACTTTGCATTGGAAGGCTATTTAAGCTTAAGGACAGGGCGTTGAAAAAAGTAAGCATTATTTTTGCGAGCACGCTATTCGTTATTTCTTGTAGCTCAAATACAGAGAGCGATAAGACAGAGACAAGGTTCCTGGATCTGTCAGCTGCGAAGCACTCGGAACTTGCTGATGAGTACTGGACTATCAGCGAACGTATCCCTCCTCAATACCCAGCTTCAGCCGCGCGGAATGATGTATCCGGTTGCGTCAATGTTGCTGTAGGTATTGGTTCAGACGGACGCGCTAAAGGGTATGAAGTTCGCTCATCTTATCCGAAGGGCGTATTTGATGACTACGCAGTCGCGGCACTTCAAAAATGGAGGTGGGAAGCAACTGAAAAAAATTCGGAGCGTACACCGATATTAAAGACCGTTCAGTTAAACTTTGCGATGAAAGAAATCCCTGATGACCATGAATATATTGAGAGTTGCTCATCTAAAAGGTAAGAAGAGTAGCGTGTAAGAAACTTTTTCCAATGAATCCTGTTTGAAGGCTATAAGTGGGCTAAGAACGAATCAATAGTTTAACGACATAAGGAATTAAGTTTTGAACTTTAATGCAACACTGTTAGGTCAAGTAATTTTAATCTTTATCCCAATAATAGTGATTTTAAGCTACTATCTCGGGAAAAGGAAAACACAAACACCTAAGCTGGCAACCTTAATTGGGCTTATTCTAGCTTTTATCCCGCCATTGGCGTTAATCTATATAGCGGCATTAGTAATTAAAAATGACGTTCGGGTAGCAGAATAGAAAGGTTTTTATATGAATAAAATTTTATTACTTCTCGGCGTTTTGTTTTTATCTGGATGCACAAGCTCGGACATGCTTTACTACTTGACTCACCCTAGCGACTCTTCCGATAAACCTTCTACGGCGGCTATCTATACTGGAGCGGCGCTTATTCTAGGGGAAATGAAAGAAGAGTGCAGTTATGGTCATCCGGAAGACCAAATTAACTGTAAAAAAGAAAAGGAAGCTAGAGAGCGTAAGGAATAATGCCTACATTAAAAAGCCAGCCCACATTAGCTGACTTCCAGAAGTATGTTACTGAGCTTGAAGCGGAACGAGGCTTTTCCGAGCAAACAGTTAAAGACAAGTGCTTGCTACTCGGAGAGGAAGTGGGTGAGTTGTTTAATGCTGTTAGAAAAGTTGAAGGGTTAGCGATAGATCAGCAATCTCAGATTGGTGAAGTGAATGATGAACTGGCGGATGTTTTTATTTATTTATGCGCCATTGCTAACCGCTATAACATAGATCTTGAGAAAGCTTTTTTAGTGAAAGAAGAAAAGAATAAGCAACGAACCTGGACCAAAAATTGACGCGCATAAAAATACAAATACCTTAAACTATCAAAGGCTTATCTATGTGTTTTAAAGAGAAGAAGCAGGCTGCACTGTCTGAACTAAAAAGTTCAAAAATATGGCAATCTAACTACCAGCCTCCATTCTTACTGTTTATGTGGTGGTTAGGAAAAGAAACAAAACCACCACACTACAGTAGCTTTATAAACAATGCTTTAAGCTTAGGTTCTTTCTTCGGTCTATTCTGGGGTGTAATTATGTGGCTATTCGTCTGGAACTCGACCAGGCTTCCTGTATTAGAAGCTATGGCCGCATCTCTATTGGCCGGGGCTTATTTGGTCTCTCAATGGCGAGCTACTATCGCATCAGTGCTCAGAGAAATAACTTGTCCCAGTGGAAAGAGTTAACTTTAATAAGCAAGAGTGAGTAAACGATATGAAGACGATCATCGGGTTATTAACACTGTTTGGCGTTGCTTCATTTGCAAATGCGGAATACTTGGTTTCGTTGAAGCTTTACAATAATGAAGAGCTTATTGGCGTGCCAACAATGACCGTTGAGTCAGACAGAAATTCTTCGGTCTCTGTTGAAAATACTTATGAGTTTAAGGTTTTGTTAACTCCGGTTGATGATGACACGATAAAGATAGATTCGTTTTATAAGGTAGGGAATGAACAAATATCACCTTCTATAGTGGCTAAACTGGGTAAAGAGTCGAGTGTTAGTATTGGCAGTAAATCTTTTAGCGTTGTTGTCAATAAGTCTGACACAATTAGGTAAGTACTACGTTTTACATCATGTGTTCGTACGGAGCAAAACGGGGAAACTAGCCACAACACCCCGAAATATCGGTTTTATCACCTGCTTTTACTGCTCGTGCATCACGAATAATGCGTATTGCGGAGCGCAGTACGATTAAAGCAATTATTGTGGCTATCAGTAAGTCCGGCCATGCCATGTCAAGCTGGGCAACCAGCAGAGCAGAAGCAATCACACCTGTGTTCATGAGCATGTCATTGCGAGAACATATCCAGCTGGCACGGATATTTATATCACCGTTTCTGGAACGGTATAAAAGCGCAAAGCACAGGGCGTTAACCAGCAACGCCAAACCGGCCACCCATAACATCATGTTGGCATTAGGTTGGCTGCCAAAAATTAAACGTTGCAACACATCTGCCAAAACCAGCAGCGCCAGCACGGTTTGCAGTGTACCGTTAAAAATCGCTGCATTGGCTTTGTATTTAATGGCCTTGCCAACAGCGTACAGACTGACTGCATAAACCAGTGTATCGGCGAGCATATCCAGCGAGTCGGCAATAAGGCCGCTGGACTGTGCTAACCAACCCGCAATAAATTCAACGAAAAACATAACGCCGTTAAGAACCAGTACGGTCCATAACAGTCGTCTTTGTGCTTTATCGATGTGCTCTTGTGCGGTGGTACCACAGCAGGATGACATAAGGTAACTCCAGATGTGTTTGGCTGGCGCTATACTAGCAAAAGAGCGTTGCCGAAGACTAGGCTGCGCGCTTTTTATTTGTTGTTAGGGGCGTCTTTCGGTATACTACTTTCCCGTCTGAATGCAATCCCAAATTTGACCTGACCAACTAGGTATCACATGGCGACAAACTATATTTTCGTAACCGGCGGAGTTGTATCCTCGCTGGGTAAAGGCATTGCTGCAGCCTCCCTGGCGGCAATTCTTGAAGCACGGGGCCTTAACGTTACTATCATGAAGCTGGACCCCTACATCAACGTAGATCCGGGTACTATGAGCCCAACTCAGCATGGTGAAGTTTTTGTCACCGTAGACGGGGCTGAGACTGATCTTGACCTTGGTCACTACGAGCGTTTTATTCGTACCCGTATGACCAGCAGCAATAACTTTACCACCGGTCGTGTCTACGAAGACATTATCCGCCGTGAGCGTAAGGGCGAGTTTTTAGGAGCGACCATTCAGGTCATTCCGCACATTACCAACGAAATCAAGCGCCGGGTTATTGCCGGCAGCGAAGGCTTTGATATTGCCATTATTGAAATTGGCGGTACGGTGGGTGACATCGAGTCACAACCATTCCTTGAGGCGATAAGGCAGTTGGGTACGGAAATTGGTCGTGACCACACCTTATTCATGCACTTAACTCTGGTGCCGTTCCTGGGTGCTGCGGGCGAGGTCAAAACCAAGCCGACTCAGCACTCAGTGAAAGAGCTGCGTTCTATTGGTATTCAGCCCGATATATTGATATGCCGCTCAGATCGTTCATTACCAGCAACCGAGCGCTCGAAAATTGCCTTGTTCACTAATGTAGAAGAACGTGCGGTTATTGGCCTGCGTGATGTTGACAGTATTTACAAAATTCCTTCTATGTTAAAGGCTCAGAGCCTGGACGACATCGTCACCAAACGTTTCCGTCTGGACTGTCCTGAAGCCGACTTACATGAGTGGGAAGAGGTGCTTTATCAGGAGTCGAATCCTAACGGCGAAGTCACGGTTGGTTTTGTCGGTAAATACGTTGAACTGCCGGACGCTTACAAGTCAGTTAACGAGGCTTTGGCACACGCCGGCCTTAAAAACCGTTTAACGGTAAATATTCGTTACATCGACTCACAAGACTTAGAAACCAAAGGTACGTCTAAGCTTGAAGACGTGGACGCTATTTTGGTGCCCGGCGGTTTTGGTGATCGTGGTATTGAGGGCAAGCTTATTGCTGCGAAATACGCTCGCGAGAATAACATTCCTTATTTAGGTATTTGCTTAGGCATGCAAGTGGCAATGATTGAGTTTGCCCGTAATGTTGCTGGTTTAACAGGTGCCAACAGTACTGAGTTTGATGAAAACTGTAGTGATCCGGTAGTTGGTCTTATCACTGAATGGATGGACGCCAGTGGTCAGAAAGAACTGCGCGACAAGCATTCTGACTTAGGCGGCACTATGCGTCTTGGTTCACAGGAATGCCATTTAGAGAAAGGTTCTAAAGCGCTAAAAATGTATGGTAAAGAAACCATTGAAGAGCGTCACCGCCATCGCTACGAAGTGAACAACCATTACATTGAGCCGCTGGAAAAAGCTGGCTTAAAAATTACGGGTTACTCGCACGATAAGCAGTTGGTTGAGATTCTGGAAAACCCGAAGCACCGCTGGTTTGTTGCGGTACAGTTCCATCCGGAGTTCACTTCAACACCGCGTGACGGACATCCGTTATTTAAAGGCTTTATAGAAGCTGCAGGCGAATTTCATAAAGAGCGTTTGGGTTAATAACCCGGCTAATGATTAAGCATTAAACAGGATTAAAGCATGAGTAATATTGTTAAAGTTATTGGTCGCGAAATCATGGACTCCCGCGGTAATCCAACCGTTGAAGCCGACGTTTATTTAGAGTCGGGCCATATGGGTCGTGCGGCGGCACCAAGTGGCGCTTCAACCGGTTCACGTGAAGCTCTGGAGCTGCGTGACGGTGACAAGTCGCGTTACCTGGGCAAGGGTGTTGAAACGGCGGTTGCCAACATTAATGGTGCTATTGCTGAAGCATTAAGCGGTATTGATGCAACTAATCAGGGCGCTGTTGACAATATTATGCTAAAGCTCGACGGCACCGATAACAAAGAAAAGCTGGGTGCGAACGCTATTCTGGCCGTGTCTCTGGCGGTGGCTAAAGCGGCGGCTTTGAGTAAAGGTATCGAGCTTTACGAACACATTGCTAACCTGAATAACACCAGCGGTAAATACAGCATGCCATTGCCAATGATGAACATCTTAAACGGCGGTGAACATGCGGATAACAACGTGGATATTCAGGAGTTCATGATCCAGCCGGTTGGCGCTGAGAGTTTCAAAGAAGGTCTGCGCATGGGTGCTGAAATATTCCATGCGTTGAAAAAAGTTCTGCAGAAGCGCGGTTTAAGCACTGCGGTTGGTGACGAAGGTGGTTTTGCGCCAAACCTGGCGTCTAATGAAGAAGCTTTGCAGGTTATTGTTGAAGCGGTTGAAAACGCGGGCTATAAAATGGGCAGCGACATTACCCTGGCTTTGGATTGCGCGGCATCTGAATTCTACCGTGATGGTAAATATGAGTTGTCTGGTGAAGGTAAGTCTTTTACCGCCGAAGAGTTTGCCGATTACCTGGCAGAGCTTTGCGACCGTTACCCCATTATTTCTATTGAAGACGGCCTGGACGAAAGTGACTGGGATGGTTGGAAAGTCTTAACCGAAAAACTGGGCAGCAAAGTTCAGTTGGTGGGTGATGACCTGTTTGTGACCAATACGCGTATTCTAAAAGAAGGTATCGACAAGTCGATTGCCAATTCAATTTTGATTAAATTTAATCAGATTGGTAGCCTGACAGAAACCCTGGCAGCCATTGCAATGGCGCGTGAAGCAGGTTACTCGGCGGTTATTTCTCATCGTTCGGGTGAAACCGAAGACGCTACCATTGCCGATTTGGCAGTAGGCACCGCAGCGGGTCAAATTAAAACCGGCTCACTGTGTCGCTCTGACCGGGTTGCTAAGTACAACCAATTATTGCGTATAGAGGGCGATTTGAATGGCCAAGCGCCATACCGCGGACGACAGGAAGTCAACGCTGGCTAATCAACAGGCGGACATTTTTCAGCCGCTGGCACAGCAGGGCGATTTTGCCGAGCTGTGCTCAGCGCTGTATGAACGCGAATTACCACAACTGGCGCAGGTTAATGAGATGCCTGTTGCGGCTTTGCAACGTCGTTTAGCCAGTCTTCCGCACTATATTCGTCACGCCGCTCATGGCTGTCTTAATGCGGTACGACATTCGCCGTTAAAGCTGGATGTTCAGAACGCCAGTTGGCAAGCACCTCAGCCAACGAAAGTTCCGTCAGCCGGTATATCTGCCGAAGGGCAGAGCCAATGGTTTGCTAAGCATGCCGCTTTGGGGTTGGTGGTTCCAGTTCGTTATCAAACCCCTGAATTTACGACCATAATGCTGGACAGTATCGACCGAGTGGATCCTGATAAAAAGCGCTTGCATCTCAACCACCGTGGCTGGTTTGATTTTTCCGGGCAGGGTGAGCACAGTCAGGATACTTTACTGAAACCCAATAAACGCATTATGACCGCAGCCAGCTGTGGGCATCAATGGAATCATAAAGGACGTATTAACCCACGCACCTTAACGCTGCGTGAGCTGTTGCTGGTGGCTACTCTGGATTGGAAAAAATTTCAGGTGGCATTGCGGATAGCTCGTTAAGCCAGTCCTGCCATACCGGTTGCAACCCTTTCGCTTTTATTGCCTGCGCTACCTCACTTACTGGTCTGTCATCGTCTATAGAAAACTGCTCCAGCTCCTGTTGTTCATTAGCATAACCGCCAGGCTGCGTTTTTGATTCCGCACTGACGGAGGTTACCCCTAAACGGAACAACCCATCACGAAGCGCTTGTTGTTCGCGGGTGGAAAGGCTGAGCTCTACATCGGGAAACCGCAATCGATACGCACAAATTAACTGAACAAGTTGTCTATCGGAAATGGTGAGTGCGTTATCGACACCTCCGGCACAGGGGCGTAGCCGTGGAAACGACAGCGAATAACGACTGCGCCAGTAGCGCCGCCGTAAATAATCCAGGTGTATGGCGGTAAAACTACTGTCGATACGCCAGTCCTCCAGCCCAATAAGCGAGCCAAGGCCAATTTTATCGATACCGCATTCTCCAAGACGGTCTGGTGTTTCAAGCCGCCAGCGGAAATCACGTTTTTTCCCTTTTAAGTGGTGTTTAGCATATGTAGCGGGCTGATAGGTTTCCTGATACACCATAACCGCATCCAGACCCAGCGTGCGCAATTCTGCGTATTCATGGGTAGCCAGTGGTTGCACTTCAAACATGACATAGCTGAAATAGCGTTTGATAATGGGTATCGCCTGACGAAAATAACCAATGCCCACTTTGTTTTCATGCTCGCCGGTAACCACCAGTAAGGTATCAAACCCTTTGGCTTTTATGGCCTGACATTCCTGTTCGATTTCAGCTGGCGACAAGGTTTTGCGCTTTAAGCGGTTACTCATGGAAAAGCCGCAGTAGCTGCAGTCATTAGCGCAAAGGTTTGATAAATACAGCGGAATGAACAGGTGCAGAGTATTACCAAAGCGTTGCCGGGTCAGTTGCTGTGAGCGCTCGGCCATAAGGGGCAGGTAAGGTTCTGCTGCCGGTGATAGTAAGGCCATAAAATCACCGGTATTCAGATGCTGCTTGCTTAAAGCGGTTTCGACGTCAGCCGTGTTTTTACTATAAAGCTGCAGTCGGGTATCATCCCAACTGGTTTGCTCCCAAACAGTGTAAAAGCTCATAGCGACTCCAGAAATTCCGTTAATGGGCTGGACGCTGTGGCTTTTAACGAAGCATTTTGACTTAAGCCTGCTTCAAAGGCCTGGCGCCCAGAAATAACGGCATTGCGAAAGGCTTTTGACATAGCGACAGGATTATTCGCAGTGGCTATAGCGGTATTGACCAGCACTGCGTCTGCACCCATTTCCATAGCTTCAACGGCGTGGCTTGGTGCGCCAATGCCGGCATCGACAATAACGGGTACCGAAGCCTGCTCGATAATAATTCGCAAAAAATCCCGGGTCAACAGACCCTGGTTTGAGCCTATGGGAGCGCCTAACGGCATCACCGCTGCGCAGCCAACTTCCTCTAAGCGTTTACACAGCACCGGATCCGCACCGCAGTAGGGCAGTACAGTAAATCCCTCTTTTACCAAAACTTCAGCGGCTTTTAAGGTTTCTATCGGGTCCGGTAGCAAGTAGTTGGGGTCGGGGTGTATTTCCAGTTTAAGCCAATGGGTACCTAAAGCTTCACGGGCAAGACGGGCGGCAAAAATAGCGTCCTGCGCGGTTTTTGCACCGGAGGTATTTGGCAAAAACTGTAAGCCTAAGTTTTTTATGGGCGTGACAATGTCGTCACTGGGGCGCTCTAGTTCAACGCGCTTTAACGCCAGCGTCACTAACTCGCTACCGGAGGCAGCCAGAGACTTCTGCATAATGTCCGCGCTACTGTATTTGCCTGAGCCTATTAGCAAACGGGAATGAAAATCACGATCGGCTATTTTCAGCATGGTTTAACCTCCGGCAACGGCCTGAATAAGGGTGATGGTATCGTTGTCTTTAAGCTTGGTCTGTTGCCACTGCTCCCGGTGTATAATCTGTCCGTTTATGGCTACGGCAACGGCCGAGGTATCGACACTCTGAGCCGACAATAGCTTCGATAAGTTGGTTTTTTCAGTGATCTCAAGATCTTTGTCATTAACTTGAATGCGCATGTTCACCTCCGCAGACGGGGCACAAAGCGGCCCGGGGTAAATAGAGTTGCTGCCAGTTTTGCGATAAGCCATTGAAGGTGTGCAGGTAACCCCAGGCAAGCTTATGCCCGGTAAAATAGTTAATTGCCTGTAGTGCCTGAGAGGCTCCCATAACGCCGACAACCGGAGCCGCTATTCCTGCGTTACTGCAGTTCAGTGGTTCGTTAACATCGTCGGGATAAAGACACTGATAACAGCCGTGGGATTGTTCCGGGTTAAGCGCGATGAGTTGCCCGTTAAAGCCGCGAGCCGCAGCAGAAATTAACGGCGTATTCAGGCGGTAGCAGCTTTGGTTGGCCAGGTATCGGGTTTCGCGGTTATCGGTACAGTCGAGGACTAAATCGGCTTGTTCAACGAGCGCGTCCAGATTGCTTTCAGAGGCTTCTTCTTCAAGAGCGGTTATGCTGATGTCAGGGTTTAGCCGCGACAAAGAATGACCAGCCTGTCGTGCTTTGGACAGGCCAATATGGTCGCTGGAATAGAGTGTTTGGCGCTGTAAATTACTGAGACTGACGGTGTCGTGATCGACCAGTGTGATTTGCCCAACGCCCGATGACGCCAGATATTGGCTGGCCGGGCTACCAAGGCCGCCTAAACCAATAATTAAAACATGGCTTTTGAGCAAGCGCTGTTGGCCGGATTCGCCGATTTCTTCCATCAGAATGTTACAGCTGTAGCGCAGAAGTTGTTCGTTACTCAGCATGAGCAACCTCCATTTTTGGCTTAACCTCAACTTCAGCTTCCATCTCCGTCAGCAGTTGACGAACAGCCTGCTCGACGTCGCTCGCAGCAGTAATCGCGCTAACAACCGCTATGCCGTTAACTCCGGTCGCTTTCACGGGCGCTACGCGCTCTAAAGAGATGCCACCAATAGCAACTGTCGGTATAGTCGTTGGCGCCAGTAACGCCACATAGCGACGTAGTCTTTGCAGACCCTGCGGTTTAGACGGCATAGCCTTGGTCTGAGTTGGAAAGATATGACCCAGAGCGATGTAAGACGGCTGATAGGCATTGGCAATCAATAACTCGGTATAGCTGTGAGTGGAAATACCCAGTCGCAGCCCCGCCTGCTGAATGGCTTTTAGGTTAGCGTCCGTTAAGTCTTCCTGACCCAAATGCACGCCATAAGAGCTGTGCTTAATAGCGAGTTGCCAATGGTCATTAATAAACAGCTGTGCTGAATATTGCTCTGCCAGCCGAATGCTTTTTTTGATAGCAGCTTCCAACTGAGGATTATCTGAATCTTTAATACGCAGTTGCAGCGTTTTAATACCCAGTTTTAAAAGTTTTTCTATCCACTCAAAAGAATCCACCACCGGATACAGTCTGGGTTCCTGGTCTAGCCCGGGAAATTGGAGGTCAACACAGGGCAACTCTGGCGTTTTAATCTTTGGGAAATGTTCAATTAGCTGTGGCCAGTGTGTATGAGTAACAGGACCTGGGCCGCGACCTATACTCTTAGCCTGAAGTAAGCCTTGATGCACATAGGCATTAGCTACCGTAATGGCATCGTCAAGCGGATAATCATGCGCTACTACTGAGGCAATGGCTGAAGACAAAGTACAACCTGTTCCGTGGCTGTGTTTTGTTTCCAGTTTTTGCTGAACGTATTGGATATTATCATCAGCACTAAAGTAGTGATCAGAGATATGTTTGGCGCGATCAAACTCAGTGCCGGTGATAAGGATCTGAGTTAGCCCAGCATGAAAGAGTTTTTCGGCGGCGCGGCACATTGAGTTCTCATCAGTAACATTCATGCCACTCAGCCAACTTAGCTCCTCCAAATTCGGAGTGATAATATCAACGAGTGTGAATAACTCTGCGCAGTTTGCCGGTTTTAGCTCAGACAGGCGGTCCTGTTGAGTGCTGACTACCACCGGATCCCAGATCACAAAAGGTCGGGGTAGGGTATCAGGCCATTGTTTTAAAAAGTCAGCCACAGTCCGCAACTGCTGCCTGTTGCTGAGCAAACCAATCTTGATGGCAGCAGGGCGCATGTCCTGTTGCAGGCTTTCCAATTGCTGACGAATGGCGTCAGAAGCTAACGGAAATAACCCGGTGGTTTCAACAGAGTTCTGAGCGGTCACTGTGGTTATGACACTGCAGCCATGTACGTTCAGGCTGCGGAACGTGTGCAAGTCCGCCTGAATGCCTGCGCCACCGCCGCTGTCAGAACCAGCGAAGGTCCATACGACAGGTACCGACATCATTCTGCCCCTTCGGTCGCCGCATCTTTTATTTTTACATTAATGCGAGTGTCAGGGCTGTATTGACGCACTTCGTGAGAAATTTTCATGGAGCAGAATTTAGGACCGCACATAGAACAAAACTGCGCCGTTTTGTTCGAGTCCTGAGGCAGCGTTTCATCGTGATAGCTGCGGGCAGTTACTGGATCCAGCGCCAGGTTAAATTGATCCTCCCAGCGGAATTCGAAACGAGCTTTTGACATAGCATCATCCCGGGCCTGAGCTCCTGGGTGTCCTTTGGCTAAGTCGGCCGCATGAGCAGCTATTTTGTAGGCGATCATCCCTTGTTTAACATCTTCTTTATTGGGCAGGCCTAAGTGCTCTTTCGGCGTTACGTAGCAGAGCATGGCGCAGCCAGACGCGCCAATCATGGCAGCACCAATGCCCGAGGTAATGTGATCGTAACCTGGTGCTATATCGGTGGTTAGCGGCCCTAAGGTATAGAACGGCGCTCCGTGGCAGTGTTTTAACTGCTCATCCATGTTCTCCTGAATTTTATGCATAGGTACATGGCCGGGGCCTTCTATCATCACCTGCACATCGTACTCCCAGGCAATTTGGGTCAACTCGCCCAGTACCCGCAATTCAGAGAACTGAGCTTTGTCGTTAGCGTCGGCTATGGAGCCAGGGCGCAAGCCGTCCCCTAAAGATAGGGAAATGTCATATTTCGCACAAATTTTGCAGATATCGCGGAAGTGTTGGTAAAGAAAGCTTTCTTGCTGGTGCGCCATGCACCATTTGGCCATTATGGAACCGCCACGCGAAACAATACCGGTCACTCGCTTTGCGGTCAGTTTAATGAAGTCGTGCAGCACGCCGGCGTGAATCGTAAAATAGTCGACCCCTTGCTCAGCCTGCTCCAGCAGTACGTCTTTAAATACCGGCCAGCTCAGATCTTCGGCAATGCCGTTTACCCGTTCTAATGCCTGGTAGATAGGCACCGTACCAATAGGCACCGGGCTGTTGCGTAAGATCCATTCACGAGTTTGGTGAATATTACGGCCGGTAGATAAGTCCATAACGGTATCAGCGCCCCAGCGCGTGGCCCATACCAGTTTTTCAACTTCTTCTTCAATAGACGAACTGACCGAGGAGTTACCGATATTGGCGTTCACTTTGACTAAAAAACTACGACCGATAATCATCGGTTCTGATTCCGGGTGTTGGGTATTAACCGGGATAATTGCGCGTCCACTGGCGACTTCATCGCGAACAAATTCAGGTGTTATGGGGTTCTCAAGGTGCTCTCTACCCATATTCTCCCGCAGCGCAATAAATTCCATCTCCGGGGTAACGAGTCCCCGTCGGGCGTAGGCCAGTTGAGTAACACCGTGACTGTATTGTTGGTTCTGGCTGTGGCGTTGCTTGATCCAGTTCTCGCGAACCTTTTTCAAACCCGCTTTCACGTCAATTGCGGCTTCCGGGTCGCCGTAGACACTGGAGGTGTCATACACAGCCACTGGCTCGTTCGGTGGCAACTTTACGCCCGGTGTGGGCTGGTGCAGGGTCTCGCTAAGGTGAATGCGGCGAAAGGGCACCTGGATATCGTTGGTGCCGGACAGAAACTCACGGGTAGAATTAGGGTAATAATGTCCGGAAAGTGACGATAAAAAGGATTCAGCCTGTTGACGGTTTAAACGGTTATTCGATGGTGAAGTTGACATAGCATTCTCTCATTTTGTTGATGTTAGAGATGCTTGTCAGGAGTGTTGAAAGGAACACCAGCGCAGAAACGACGGTTGTGTAGTGCTGATGCTCTCTTGTTCCCTTCGCAGGTATTAGCCTGATCAGGTTCAACGGATCCCGCAATTGCGGTCTCAGCCGGTTACTTAATCAATAAAGTAACCGGCACTCCGACAAGATTCCTTTTTAGTGGAACAAAATCTTAGAGCTAATGCAACCGCTGTTAGTTTTTAGCTAATTTGGTTAAAACCTTGGCCGGCTTATCCATAGACTGGCTTAAACCTTCGATACGCTCAGCAATAACCCCTTGCTTATCGAGAATGGTGATCAAATTGCTGTGATCAAAGTCACCGTCCGGACGCTGGCGATACCTCACGCCAAGCACTGTAGCCAGTGTTCTGATGTCCTGCTCCGAACCGTTCAGAAACAGCCAATTGTCGTTGTTAAGCTGATATTGCTTCACATAGTCGGCTAGTGCCTCTGGTGTATCGCGATCAGTGTCAAAGCTCACCATAACAAGCTTAACTTGCTTTTTGGTATCTTTGTCCAGGTTGCTGTATAACCGTTTTACGTCATGAACCAACACCGGGCAGGCGGTTGTACAACTGCCGTAAATCATCGAAATAATGACCGGCGTTCCTTTAAGCTCAGACAGTTTTAACTCATTTTTTTGATGTGTATTCCATAGCGCATCAATTTGATATACGGACTGGGAGTGAGACACCTCTGCCGCATTCATTGTTGTGTGATTGCTATGATCACCATGCTTATTATGGTGTGAATGATCTTGTGCCATTAACTGCGCAGAAAACACCAATGAAGCCAGAGCAGTAAGTTGAAAGAGTTTATTCATGGTCGTTCTCCAGGTCGTATGCGCAACGGAATCCCATAGTGCTGGTGGCACTTTGAGGAGCATAATCGCTGCGCGACTGATAACGGAAAAATGTGGCGTAATTGGCGTTGGTAAAACTGGACATAAAGCGCGCTCCGTCGCCACAAGAGCCGGAGAGCAAATCGACGTCATCGCCGTTACTGAGTAATAATTGGTAGTCGTCCACCCATTCGTTGACACGGTCGTGCATATGCATCAGTTGGTCAGAGCTTGGGTCAACAGCTTGTTGTTTTTTACTGTGTGGCTGGCTGTACCAGGCAAACAGTTTGCGTGCGTAGTCGTTATCACTAATGTTTTGCTGTTGCCGGTATTGCACAGAAGCATATTCCCATTCATTAAGGCTTGGCAACCGACCGCTTTGGGCGGCGCAGTATTCTCGTGCGGCAAACCAGGAAACATAAGTAACAGGTTCGTTTTCTTTACCCTCTGCAAAAGCGGTGTTTTCATTCCAGTGTTTCAGGTAATTTCCATCGTGGAACAGGGCAGCGATGTTATCTCGCTGCCAACGAGGATTCTCATTTACAAATTCCAGGTAAGCTTGGTTAGTGACCGGAGTTGCATCCAGCATAAAACTGTCCATTTCTATGCTGAGACGCTCTTTGTCCAGTAATACCGGAGGTTCGAAAGTACCACCGTTAATCAGGACTGGGTCGGCGAGTATTAACGGTGAAAACAAAACACCTGCAACTCCAAGCCACTTAACCATAACCTTCCCCTTATTTCTCTTTACGAGGACCAGCGATTAACGCACCAGCTGCACCTAATTCTGCGTCTGCAAATTCGTGATCAACCAGTTTGTAAATGCCTTCTTCAGGTACAATAAAATCGATGGTTGCACTGTTACTTGCACCTAACAGGACGGTTTGCATACCGTACCACTCGTTACGTGGGTCGCCTTCGTACCAGACACGGTCAAAGATGGCACCAATAACGTGGAAGCTTGAAGTACCTGAGGGACCGGCATTTAAAACATGCAGACGTACACGGTCACCTTCGTTAGCTCGCAATGGCGACTCGCTAAGAGCCGCAACATGGCCATTAAAAGTCACGTGACTTGGTTTACGATCCAGCGCTGCGCCGTGGTTATAGATATAATTACCTTCTGCAGCTTCTTCTAAGTAGTGTTCTGACTGAACCAAAACGTATTCGTGATCAACATCTTTATCTGTTGGATAACCGTCTTTTGGAGACACAACAACCGCACCGTACTGACCCATTGCAGTGTGCATCAGTACACTGGAGGTACCACAATGGTACATATAGGTACCGGCGTAGTTTGCTATCCATTCAAACTCGATAGTTTCACCCGGGGAAATGGTACGCCATTTGTCTTCGGCCGCGACTGTGCCGCTATGGAAATCCATAGAGTGTGGCATAGGGTTAATCACTGGCTGATTATTCTGATAAGTGTTCGCTTGTACTTGCTGGAAAAATGGTGAGCCATTTTTAACCGGTTTAGTAATAGTTACTTCTTCATCAGACCGGTTTTTCATTTTAAAAATGACACGGTCGCCTTCACGTACATGCAATACCGGACCAGGTACTGAGCCACCGAATGTCCAGGCTGAATAACTGACGCCAGGGGCAACTTCAATTTTCTGAGAAAAAACGTCCATGCGTACGTCGTGAGTTTTGTTACCTTCATAGTCAAGCTTAGCTATGTTTGGAACCTGAGTGAGATAATCACCAACAACCGCCGGGCCGTTGTAGTCTTCACGATAGACCTTAGCTTCTGGCAAACCATAGATTTTACCGTCAATAACATACTCGCTGTCGTGCTTAAGTTTCATATCTGTAGCAGTGGCAGGAGTTGATACAGAAGCCATAGCGGCTAGCAGAGACGCACTGATAATGGATAAGTTTAGAGTTTTCATAGTGATATTCCCTTTAATAACTAATAAATAGATTTAACGTAAACTGCTAACCGCATCGGCCGTAGTTTCTTCACCGCCCTGCGCTAGTTCTGTGTTGATGTAATTAACTAACGCAGCAATATCTGCGTCTTTTAAATAGCCCATGGGTGGCATTGAGCCGTTGTAGTTGGTTCCGTTGACAGTGATAGGACCTGACTTACCTTTGATGATGGTCTCAGCGATATAAACTGGTTTGTCTTTAAGATTTGAGTTGTTAGCTAACGGAGGAAAAACGCCCTGCATACCTTTACCGTTTGGCTGATGGCAGGCTTGGCAATATTTTTTATAGACGTTCTCGCCGTCGCTCGCGTTGGCTGACTGGCTTATAAATAAACCGGCAAGTGACACTGCGATGAGTGATATTTTGGCTATAGAATTAATGCTCATAATGACACCTTAGTGACTGACTTAAGATGCCCCTAGAATAGCGCTGTGGCGGGTTTTAGCTAGTGATATGAAGAGGTAAGAAAGACCTACTCCTATAGGTATAATGGGAGTAGGTCAAAAACAAAGAAAGGAGTACTAAATACTGCGTGCTTCTAATTCAATACGAGATGCAGCCCCATAAACTTTACTGGGTTCGCCTTCAATTTTTCCCTCTGGGGTGGTAGTCGGCCATAGATTATTCAGGTTATTAATCACCTGACGGGTTTCATTGATTGCATCTTCTGCTTTATTAGCTTCTTCATCATTAATGCGATTCAAACGATCCAGAGCAATCTCTTTAAAGCCCATGGCATCCTGATATTCGTGTACGTTTGCAACCTCGCCATTTTGGATGCCGATGGCATATTCGTCGGCTGCAACCATAAGCATTGATGAAACGCTCAGTATCACATCTTTAGCTGACATATTATCAATAGGTTCGTTAGCGCTGATAGCATCCCGGAGTTCGTTATAATTATTCATAACAACGTCTTTATTCTGGTCATTAATTACGCTTTCTGCCAACGTATTCAAAGGTTCAGCGAAACCGGGTAAGCCACGGGCTTCAAAGGCTTCAGTCAGGCCACTGTAAAGTTCGTCGCCTGGGTGTTTCATATGAGTCTTGGCCATTTTAATGTGGCCTTGTTCATAAAGTTTCATGCCTACCCACAAATGACCACGGATAAAACCAAGCTGTGCCAGAAAGGCTGTGTCATTAGTGTTTAGATCAATTTCGGGAGCCGCCATTTCGCCTTCTGCCATGGGGGCCGCCATAAACATAGTTGGTGCTGCACCGGGTTGCGTGAGCGGGGTAGCAGATACTTGCGACGCGGCTACGGTGCTGGCAAGAACACTGCCGACACCCAGCCAGACTTTTTTCTTTTCAAACATAGAAAAACCTTAGTAAGCTTTTTTAAAAGAGTGAACTTCTGTATATTTGCAGAAATGATAACTATTCGCAAGTGCAAGGTGCAAGTAAAACAGTATGATATTACAAATCAGCAATGCCATTGATAAAGAGACAATAAGCAGCATTGTTTCCGGGCTGGATGTTAATCAATTTAATGACGGTAAAAGCACGGCTGGCTGGGCGGCAAAGGATGTGAAAAACAACCAGCAACTGACAGGCAAAAAGTCCGGGGCTGCCACTGAGTTGTTGTTGAACAGGCTTCAGCAAAATAGCCTGGTGCAGTCTGTTATGCGGCCTAAGCAGGTTGCTCGAGTTAGTATTAATCGTTACCGGCAGGGTGACTATTATGGGACGCACATGGACGACTCCTTAATGAACGGGGTAAGAACGGATATCTCCTTTACGCTGGGCTTGTCACCATTGTCTGATTTTAAAGGGGGAGAACTTGTCATAGAGGATGCCAGTGGTGAGCGAAGCTGGCGCCTGGAGCAGGGAGAGATTCTTATGTATCCCAGTCATTACCTCCATCGGGTTAACCCGGTAACAAAAGGGGAAAGATTGGCGATGATAGGCTGGGTACAAAGTTTAGTGAAGCAGCCCTCTCACAGAGAATTACTGTTTGATCTGGAGCAATCCTTAAAAGCGGAGTTTGATGCCAATGGTAAATCTGAAAACTTTGACCGCCTGACTAAAGTATTTCATAACCTGCTAAGAGAGTGGGCTGATATTTAATCAGCCCTTTTAGAAAGATACCTAGACAAGAGTTATGCCGCACAAAATCAGTAACGCGACGTTGGCTGCCAGGCCAATCATGAAGAAGTAACTGCGTGGGCTTGGGTTTTTCTCTGTGGCAATCTTGTAGTAGAGAATCATATGAATTAAACGAGCAATAGCGAATATCCAGATGAATAAACCCGTCCAGAAAGCGCTGGCACCGACGAAAAAGGCAAGAAATACCGTTCCCAGCATTAATGGGTAGTTTTCCAGTGAATTCATTAAGGTGCGATGAGCACGAAATACAAAAGATGAATGACTGAGTGAGTCATCAATTTTTCCGGGTACAGCGCCGGGTTGTTTTGCTTTCTGGCCGCTGGCGATAAGCCATTGGATAAGCAAAATAACCAGTGCAATGAATACGCCCCAATAAGCCATAGTGTAAGTTTCACTTCCGTTCATTTTATGTCTCCTTTTAAAAATTAAGCGAGGGTGTTTACCCAACCAATTATAGCAATACCAATTATTATCATAATAAACTGCCTAACTGATGAGGCCGGGTTGTGTTGTCGCTGCAGCGTTGGGATAAGATCGGCTGCTGCAATATAAATAAAGCTTGAAGCGGAAATTGCTAATACGTAAGGAACAGCGGCGCTGACCTGGGCAAGCCAGAAATAAGCAATTAAAGCACCGGGGATGGCCGTTAATGAGGCCAGGCTGTTCAATAAAAGTGCTTTTTTTCGTTCAAAACCGCTCTCTAGTAAAATAGCAAAGTCACTGACTTCCTGCGGTATTTCATGCGCTATTATCGCTACTGCAGTGGCAATACCTAAAGGCACAGAGGTTAGAAAAGCTGCGGCAATAACGACACCGTCGGTAAAGTTATGTACGGCGTCGCCAATAAGTATTAGGGGGCCGGCGCGCTCGTGAGGATCGCAGTCGCGGTCGCGACAGTGACGCCAGAGAATCAGCTTTTCTACTACGAAAAATAAAATGATGCCTGCCAGCACACTCGCCGATACCTGATAACCCTCAGCAAGTTCTAAGGCGGCAGGGATCATGCCAAGAAAAGCCGCGGCTAATAGGGTACCGGTGGCGAAACTCATTAAGCTGGGCGTTAGTAACTTACGGACACTGTGCGGAAAAGTCAGAAACAGACCCGCGCAAAAAATAGCACCTAAGCTGCCTAATAGCGTAAAGCCTAGAATCCATAGCAGCATAATATGATATCCCTTAGTTACTTTTAGTTAGTTAAGCCGGACTTCCACAACTCCAGCAGATTTCAAAAGCGGCTCCGTTAACTTCCTGACAGTTATTGCAGCGCCAGTCATCACCTTCAGCTTGTTCTTCCATTCTCTCAAGCAATGCCTTGGCTTTGTCCAATTGTATTTCATCGACAAGCCAAAGCTCAGGCCAAGTGTCTTGTGGCGCCAGGTCACCCGCTGCGCCACTGGAAAACTCGTTCTTCATTACTGTTTCAATACCTTCCATTTGCAGTAAGTTACGGGCGTTTTCCACTAATAGTTTGTTTTCGCGCGTATAAATAAGTTTCATAAGCCCTTCTTCGACTGTAACTAAAGCGTTCGTGGTTTTTACGTTATAATTAATGTATCAGACAAAGAGTACGTTTGTGTTCTCCATTTTGTTTAGAGGAGTCAATTATGGCTGGTGGCTGGTCACATGATGGTGCGGTGCAGGAACAAATCGATGCAAGCACAGAAGACGAAGTAAAACGGGTAAGAAGCCAATTGTCGGATGGAAAAAGCCTGGAGTATTGCGAAGAGTGTGGTGAACCCATCCCTCTGGCCCGGCGAGAAGCCATTGTCGGTGTCCGCTTGTGTGTCGCCTGTCAGGCCGAGAGAGATAAACAAGATTCGCGCGCAGGCAGCCTTAATCGACGCGGGAGTAAAGACAGCCAGCTTCGTTAAATTGAGGTATTCTTGATTTTGAAAAACTCGGCCTCAGGCAGGGGTTTACTAAATAAATACCCCTGAAAAGTATTACAGCCTAACCTGGTTAAATAATCGAACTGTAGCTGAGTTTCGACACCTTCGGCAACGATGCCGAGTTTAAGGCTTTCTCCTAACTGAATGATGGTGTGAACAATCTGTGCTTTTTCTTCGCTGTCTAACATATTACGGACAAAAGACACGTCAATTTTAAGTGTATCGAACGGAATTTGCATAAGATAAGAAAGAGACGAGTAGCCAGTGCCAAAATCATCCAGTGCAAATTCGACTCCAATTTCCTTTAACTGTTGTATTTTATCCGTAATATCGGAAATATCGTCCATCAGCAAACTCTCGGTTAATTCCAGCTTCAATTGATATTTCTTGATTCCGTACGTTTTTATGAGCCTTTTTATTTGCTCAACAAAATTAGGTTGCTGAAATTGTTTTGCGCTGACATTGATCGACAACTGCAAAGTAGATTTAACAGGATCCTGTTGCCATTGCTGTAAAATTTTACAAGCCCGTTCGGCAACCCAATAGCCAAGGGGGATGATTAATCCTGTCTCTTCTGCAAGTGGGATGAAGTCAGCGGGAGAAATAAAGCTACCGTCCTCTTGCCGCCAGCGAATGAGTGCTTCTGCCCCTGTTGTCTTTTTAGCTGAGTTTACCTGAGGTTGCAGGTAGAGCTCGAATTCCTGTTGTTTAATAGCATGGCGTAATTGTTCCTCGAGCTTCACTCGTTTCGTTACGGCATCAGCAAGCTCTTGGTGAAAAAGCGAAACCTCACCAATACCTTTGCGTTTAGAGTACGATAACGCCAGTCCCGCCTGAGTTATTAACGTTTCTGCGTTTAACTGGCTATCATCAAAAAGTGAAGCCCCCGCACTAAAAGAACATAGATGAGTGTAGCTGTTCAGCTGATAGGGTTGCTGCATTTGTTCCTGTAGCTGATAAATTCGGGTTAATAATTGTTGCTTGATATTGGTAACGTTTTCACCAGCAAGCCCGGTTAAAACAATAGCAAACTCGTTGGCACTTAAGCGAGCCAGAAAGGAGTTACTTTTGGTCGAATTCTTTAACCTCTCAGCCACACGCTTAAGCAACAAGTCACCCATATCCGAACCCAGGGTATTATTTAGTATTTTAAACTTATCAATATCACAGAGAATTAGAGCGCCGGTTTTGTTGTTTTTCTCGCAGTGCGTCAGCTCTTCGTGTAAATGTTCCAGCAATGAACGGCGGTTTGCTAGTCCGGTTAATGCGTCATTATAAGCAAGGTTTCGTATGAGCTCGCTGGCCTCAACCTCTGCGGTGATATCCGTTACTGTCGCAACGAAATGGCGTTCTTTCTGATCCTGGTAACGCACTTCAGAAACGCTTAAACGTACGGGGAAGCAAACCCCTGAACGTTTCTTGATTTCGACTTTGCCATGCCAGGCTTTACCGATGTCTAGTGTACTTTGTATATATTCTAATAACTCATGCGCGTGTTCGAGATAATGTTCGATATCCAGTTTTTGGGCTTTAATTTTATCCAGATTGTCACCCGTTAGCCTCGCGAATGCGTCATTAGCAAGAAGTACGCGGTTGCGTTCATCAAATAATAGCAGTCCGTCATCAATTGCACTGATGACCTCATAAAGCTGTTTGGCAGACATTTGAGCAAGTTTCTGCTGTTGCTGAAGACGGTGATCGATTCGAGTTGCAACAATTGCCATACAGGCACTGAAAACAGCACCAATACCAACACCGTAAGCCAGCCAGCTACTGTGGCCTGTAAACAAAGCTTCTGGTTCACCCGTTGGATAAAAGTTAGCGGCAATCATGGCAGTGTAGTGCATACCCGATATCGCCAATGCCATAATGGCTGCGACGATAATCTGCACCGTTCGACGTTTGCTTAACGTCATGCTTTCCGTAAGCCGATATCGGCGGTAGGTAAGAAGCGCAATTATGCCCAGCGAAACGGCAATAACGACAGAAAATACAAACCATAAAGGGTCGTAACGCAGGTACGCCGGCAAGATCATTGCGGCCATCCCCGTATAATGCATAAGTCCTATACCAGCACCTAAAACGGTTCCGCCGAATAGAGTCTGTTGTACCGATGGCCCGGCTATTTGCCCTTTTAAAGCGAAAAAGCTGCCGGCTATTGCCGGGATAATAGAAAGTAAGGTTAGGCCAACACCATGATTCATCGGTAAGTTAAGTTCGAAAGCAAGCATACCGATAAAATGCATACTCCAGACGCCTACGCCCGCAATAATCGAACTGACCAACAGCCAGCTGTATCTGGAGGTATTTTTCGAATGAAGCCGCCCCCGTTCCAGCGTTAAAATGGCAGTATAAGAAGCCAATAATGCAACGCAGTAGGACAGCGCTACCAGACCAGGGTGATGGGAACCAGCCAGTGGTAAGCGGGCAAACTGACCTAAGTCAAAAAATGTATAAAGAGTGTCTTGCATAACCTCGACTTCATCAGAGCGGGAGTCTTGAGTACTAAGACTATTTAATGCTTTGTATTACGACGCTTAGGCCGGAAAGTATCATAAGTAAAAGAGTAAATTGCCTAAAACGTCTTTCTGATACATGGTGCTGAAGCCTATGGCCGACACTGGCGCCAATCAGGGCGCAAGGCAATAAGGTCAAAATGAGATAAAGGTGTGGTTCAGCGTAAATAGATTGACGCGAAAAGTTTGCGACATTCGCAATTGCTATACAGCAAAAAAATAGGCTGAGGGTGGCGCGGAACTGTTGTTTAGGGATGCGTGCATTAGCCAGAAACAACACAATAGGCGGTCCGCCTAAGGTCATCAAGCCGTTAAGCAAGCCCGAACCTGTGCCGACGGCAATGTGGCCGGGAGCGTGCTCAGCTGTCGGCAGTTGTTTACCGCTGGCCAGAATAAACGCGACAGCAAGTATCACAAACCCAAGAATGAGTTTAATAAACTGTTCATTAACGGTTAATAGCAAAGAGCCTGAAATTAAAGAGGCGATAACGCCGGAAAGAATTAGCCACTTCCACTGTGACGGTCGCGCTGCTTCCCGGTTTTTCCAGTAGATCCAGCCGCCGACAATAATATTAATAACGGATAACGCTGGAGTAAGAACGCTAATTGGAAACCAAAGAGCAAGAATTGGCACGGCTAGTAGCCCAGAGCCAAAGCCGCTGATACCCTGCAGTAAGGCAGCAAAAAAGAACACCAAAGCAGCAGCAAAATACTCCAAATTAACCTCTTTTATCTGTAAATTCTGAAAACGGCTTTTCAGCCACGTGAATAGTCTTCATAATGATAACAGGAAAAACAACGGAGCTGGGTATGCGGGTGACTCTGGTCGTGTTGTTGGCCTTATTTATTGCGTTACAGTATCGTCTGTGGTTTGGGAAAAATAGCCTACCTGACTATTGGCGGTTGCAGCAAGAAGCCAGCAATCAGATAACAACGAACGAAAACCTGGAGCGGCGGAATCAACTCATTTACGCAGATATTGAAGATTTGCGTGAAGGAGAGGATGCGCTGGAAGAACGTGCTCGCAACGAACTAGGGATGGTTAAAAAGGATGAAGTTTTCTTCCGTCTTGTTCCTGACCGCAACCCGTAGCGTCAGGTGGATAATTAGGTGGAGAGTCAGGTGAATAATGCATTGATGGCAGTAATTCCGGCTGCCGGCAACGGAAGCCGCATGCAAACTGATGTTCCTAAGCAGTTTTTGACTGTCGCTGGTAAGACTTTATTGGAGCATAGTATTGACGCGGTTTGTCAGGATTATCGTGTACAGCGGGTTTTTGTTGCTGTTTCAGATCCCGATGCTGAGTTCATAGACGATATTAGAAAGAGACAGTCATCACGGGTAACTTGGTTAAAAGGCGGAAGCAGTAGAGCTGAGTCTGTTTTAGTCGGAGTTAGGGTCGCTGTTTTGCAGGGAGCAACCCATGTACTGGTGCACGATGCAGCGCGGCCGTGCCTTCCTGAACCTACTTTAAAGTGTGTTATTGATACAGGTTTACATGACCCTCAGGGTGCTATACTTGCTATCCCTGTGCGCGACTCATTAAAGCGTTCACTTATTTCAACTGTGTCGGGTAAGGGGGCTGCTCATATCGAGTCCAGTGTTGAGCGCGAAGCGTTATGGCAAGCTCAAACCCCTCAGGTTTTTAATGCAGAAAAGCTGCAACACGCCATTGAGCATATGGGCATACAAAATCCCCAGTTAACGGATGAAGCATCGGCAATGCAATGGTGTGGCTTTCAGCCCGCTCTTATTACGGGCTCTATCCGCAATTTAAAAGTGACGCATCCGGAAGATTTTGACTGTGTTCGTGATTGGTTGCTTGCCAAAGACAACAATAAGGAAAGTGGTTCATGAAAATCCGTGTTGGTCATGGGTATGACGTTCATCGCTGGGGCTCTGATAAACCGTTGATTTTGGGTGGTGTTAAAGTTGAGCATCATCAGGGACTATTGGCCCACTCTGATGGAGATGTCGTGTTGCATGCAGTAACTGACGCTGTCCTTGGCGCCCTTGCATTAGGTGATATAGGGCAGCATTTTCCAGACACCGATGAGCGATATGCCGGTGCCGACAGTGCTGAGTTGCTAAGCCATGCCGTTCAGCTGTGTCAGGAGAAGGAATTCCGAACCGGAAATATCGACGTAACCATTGTTGCTCAGTCACCTAAAATGGCACCTCATATCGACGACATGCGAGCTAGCATCGCTCAATGCTTAAAAACCTGTGTTGACAACGTGAATGTTAAAGCTACAACAACTGAGAAGTTAGGCTTTGTCGGGCGTGAAGAAGGTATAGCCTGCCATGCAGTGGTTCTGATGGAGTCTCTTTAATGCTGGCTCCGCAACAAGTGACACTTGCTGAACTACCGCGCTTAAATAAGGGTGACCGGCCACAGGCAGAATTTAAGCAAACACCGCAGGACTTTCAGGTCATTGAGCAACTGGATGTGCCCGATGACGGGGAGGGTGAACATCAGTGGCTTTGGGTTAAAAAAGTAGGTACAAATACTAATTTTTGTGCTGAGAAAATAGCGCGTTTTGCCGGAGTATCCGCAAAAAATGTTAGCTATTCAGGGCTAAAAGATCGCCAGGCGGTAACCTGGCAGTGGTTCTCTGTTCAATTACCGGGCAAATCAACGCTGAATTGGGAAGAGCTGAACGACGAGGAAATGTCTGTTGAGCGAGTAATTCGCAGAACAAAAAAGCTAAAATCGGGTTTTCACGACGGTAACCGATTTGTTATTCGGCTTAGCGATGTCAGTTCCCCGCAGTGGCTGGAAGCGTTATGGAAAAGCGTTACTGAAAAGGGTGTTATTAATTATTTCGGTGAGCAACGCTTTGGTCGCAACGGCGACAACGTCGCACAGGCTGAGCGCTGGTTGATGGCAAGCCGTCCCGCACGAATTAGCCGTAATAAACGCAGCTTGTATTTATCGTCTCTGCGCAGTTATTTATTCAACCAGATTGTGGCAGAACGACTTCGTCAGTTTGGGCCAGAAGGCACACTGGCGGGTGATTGTGTCATGTTAAAAGGCTCTCAGTCTGTTTTTACCGTTGAACAATGGGACGATGAACTCAGACAGCGTTTAGCAAATAATGCTATTTATTTAACCGCGCCTTTGGCTGGCACTACCAATAAGCCGTTGGTAAAAGATGAAGCAGAAGCGTTTGAATCAAGTTTATTAGAGCCTTATAAAAACTGGTTAGAAGCATTGAGAAAGCTACGGGTCGATGCGGCGCGACGCACCTTACTATTACGCGTAAAAGAGCCAGAGTTAAGCTGGCAGGGCAAGGATGCCGAATTGCGCTTTACGCTGCCTTCAGGCGCATATGCAACGACTGTGTTAAATGAAATTGTGGACTTAAGTGGTGAATCCGGATGATGAAAATTCTATTAAGTAACGACGATGGCGTCCATGCGCCGGGGATTCGGGCATTGTATCAAGCGTTAAAAGAAGTCGCTGATGTAAGAGTCATAGCCCCTGATCGTAACTGCAGCGGCGCAAGTAACTCATTGACACTGCATAATCCATTGCGGGTACGTCGTCTGGATAACGGTTTCTTTTCTGTTAACGGCACACCGACCGACTGCGTTCATTTAGGCACTAACTCACCTATGGCGGAAGACGTCGACTTGGTTGTTTCTGGTATTAATGACAGTCCAAATATGGGTGATGATGTGCTGTATTCCGGCACTGTTGCAGCGGCAATGGAAGGGCGCTTTATGGGGCTTCCCTCTATAGCTGTGTCGATGGGAGGTCGTGGGCACGATTACTACGATACTGCCGGGCGTGTTGTCGCTGAGATTGTTGCCAGTATGGAAAATGATCCGCTTCGACTGGATACAGTATTGAATATTAATGTGCCTTACACGACCTACGATAAATTAAAAGGTACGCGGGTAACTAAATTGGGTCGCCGGCACCGCGCAGAAACTATGGTCCACGATCGCGACCCTTTTGGTAGTGAGATATTTTGGTACGGCCCAATTGGTCACCACGCAAGTGACGAGCCAAATACCGATTTCACAGCAATACATGAAGGCTATGTATCTATTACTCCGCTAAGCCTGGATATGACAGCGCAACGGCATACCGACACACTGACAGACTGGTTAGAACAACAAAAATGATGATTAGTAATGGACAGTCGCGGGTAAAGCGACTGATTCAACAACTGGAAGAACTAGGCATTACCAATAAAGAAGTGTTGCGGGTTATTGCTAATACCCCGAGGCATTTATTTATGCCGGAGTCATTAGCGCACAAAGCTTATGAAAACACCGCGTTGCCCATTGGCAATGGACAGACAATTTCGCAACCGCTAATGGTGGCAACAATGACGCAGTTGTTAATGCAGCATCATTGTAAAAACGTGCTGGAGATAGGTACAGGCTCGGGTTATCAGACGGCGGTGCTGGCTCAGCTGGTTGATAAGGTCTTTAGCGTCGAACGTATCGCGACTTTGCAGTATCAGGCTAAGCGGCGTATGCGTCAGCTTGACTTGCATAATGTGTCCATGCGCCACGGCGATGGCTGGAAAGGCTGGCGCAGTAAAGGTCCGTTTGACGGTATCATTGTTACGGCGGCGGCAAGCGATATCCCTCAGGATTTAGTCGATCAACTTGCTGATGGCGGTGTGATGATCATTCCGGTCGGTGAACAGAATGAATCACAAAGTTTGGTAGTGATGCGCCGTTTTGGTGATTCACTGGAGCAACAGCGTATTGGCGATGTTCGTTTCGTACCTTTAGTTAAGGGAGATGTCATTTGAAGTTGTTCTCAGCACTGTACGATAGAGTATTATCCTGGGCACAACACCCAAGAGCGAATATCATTCTTGGTTTATTAAGTTTTGCTGAGTCCGTTATTTTTCCAATCCCTCCCGATGTCATGCTGGCGCCAATGGCGATGACTCAACCAAAAAAAGCCTGGAGACTGGCATTTTTAACCACAGTTACCTCTGTAGCGGGTGGTATTCTAGGGTACTTCCTTGGGTACTGGGCTTATGAGTCATTGGTAGTGCCAGCGGTGGAAGCGCTTGGTTATCAAGACAAACTCTTAACAGTACAAGGTTGGTTTGCAGACTGGGGTGTATGGATAGTTTTTATTGCTGGATTTTCACCTATTCCTTATAAATTGTTTACGGTAACCGCAGGTGTGATGCAGATAGCCTTTTTCCCCTTTGTTATTGCATCGGCTATTAGCCGTGGGATACGTTTTTACCTTGTCGCCTGGTTGTTACGTACCGGCGGTCCGGAAATGGGTGTAAAACTTCGTGAATATGTTGACCGTATTGGCTGGACACTGGTAATACTGGTTATTATTGGGTACGTAATAGCGCAATTGGTATAATGATGTTTCTATCGTCCGGGGCAATCAAGCAATCGATATTATTGATTTTTGCCATTATTCTGCTTCAGGCCTGCAGCGGGCGATCTGCACCTGCACCGGTCGATGAACTTTATACCGGAAAGACCTACCGGGATTTTGAACCCAACTCATTAAGCGATAAAGAATACGAAGTTCAACGCGGCGAAACCCTCTATTCAATTGCCTTCAGAGCCAATATGGATGTTCAGGATATTGCTCAGATTAATAATTTACAAAAACCTTACACTATTTATCCGGGACAAAAGTTGAGTCTGGTGAGTAAACCACAATACGGCGCCACCTCATCCAGAAAGGCACAGCGAACGACTAGTGCGAAACAGAATAAAAAAACCTCGAATAACGCACAAAATAATATAAAAACGCCCGTTGCTAATACTGAACAGAAAGAGTATGGTCAAAAAACAAGCACAAAAAAAACAGTTGAAAAACAAACCGATAAGAGCCGCAAGAGTCAGCCTAGGCAGCAGATTAAAAGGCCTGAAGTTACTCTACCCAGCAATGACAAAATTGTCTGGCGCTGGCCTTCATCAGGTAAAGTTTTAGCTGACTTTTCGCTGCAGGAGCAGGGTAATAAGGGTATTGACTTTGCAGGTGAGCGCGGCGATTCAGTTAATGCTGCAGCAGCTGGAAAAGTCGTTTATGTCGGAAATGCGTTACGCGGATTTGGTAATTTAATCATATTGAAACATAACGATGATTTTATTACTGCATACGCCCACAACGATAAAGTTCTCGTTAAAGAACAGGAATGGGTGGACGTAGGTGAGACAATTGCCCGAATGGGAGATTCAGGCAGTCCGCGAGTAAAGTTACATTTTGAAGTTCGTTTCCGTGGTAAGTCGGTTAATCCGAGGCATTACTTACCAAAATCTCGCTAGTAATGTGGGAATAATAATAACAAGATAGGGAAGTCGACGTGTGTTGTAACACGGTGTTCAGTATAACAGGAGCTTGTTATGAGCCGCATAAAGGAAGAATCAGTCGACAACGCAGAAGTTAATGACGAAGTTAACGAAGAAGAAACGTTAGTTGATAACGCAGACAGCTCTGCAGAAGAGCTGGAAGAAGCGTTATTATCGTCATCAACCACTTATCAAAAGAAAATGGACGCAACGCAGCTTTATTTAGGGGAAATAGGATTTTCTCCTTTATTGACGGCTGAAGAGGAAGTCTTTTACTCCCGCAGAGCCTTAAAAGGCGACAAGGCAGCTCGTCGCCGAATGATCGAAAGTAACTTACGGTTAGTGGTTAAAATAGCCCGGCGTTACTCCAACCGAGGATTGCCTCTTCTGGATTTGGTTGAAGAAGGTAATCTGGGTCTTATCAGGGCAGTCGAAAAGTTCGATCCTGAACGCGGTTTTCGCTTTTCAACTTATGCCACATGGTGGATACGACAAACTATTGAGCGCGCTATTATGAATCAGACGCGTACGATTCGTTTGCCAATTCATGTCGTCAAAGAACTGAATGTGTATCTTCGCGCTGCTCGGGAGCTGGCGCATAAACTGGATCACGAGCCAACGGCTGAAGATATTGCAGAAAGCCTGGATAAACCAGTCGGTGACATTACCAAAATGCTGCGTTTGAATGAACGAATAAGTTCAGTTGATACGCCTATTGGTGGCGATAATGACAAAGCATTGCTAGACATATTAACGGATGATTCCGACACGGGCCCGGAAGGCATTCTTCAGGATGAAAACCTGAAAATTAACATTACCGAGTGGCTACAGTCTTTAAATCCTAAGCAAAGGGAAGTACTTGCTCGTCGCTTCGGGCTTATGGGTTATGAACCCTCAACTCTGGAAGATGTTGGGCATGAAATAGGACTGACACGTGAACGCGTTAGACAGATACAGGTTGAAGCTTTGCGAAAATTGAGGGACTCCCTTAAGCAGCAAGGGTTAACACTTGATTCGCTGTTTAGCCCGGAATAGAAATTATTAGAAGAAAAAGCTCAACCTCAGGTTGAGCTTTTTTGTTTCTGCTGCCATTGGTAAAGAATGTCCAGTGCCTGCCTTGGAGTTAAATCGTTTAAGTCGAGTTGTTCTAACTCGCTAAGCAAAGGGTTATGCTCTTCAGTCGGCAAGGGGAGTTCCATAGCTTTTTGTTGGGGCGCTTTCAAAACGCCATGATGCGTGTGTTCGAGTTCTGTTAGCTTTTGTTTTGCGCTTTTTATGACATTATCGGGAACACCGGCTAACTTCGCGACTTGCAAGCCAAAACTTTGGCTTGCAGCTCCCGGGCTGACTTTATGCAAGAACGCTATGGTGTCGCCATGTTCTTTCGCATCAACATGCACGTTGATGGTTGCCGGCAGCTCTTCGGCAAGCTCGGTCAACTCAAAATAATGTGTCGCAAATAAGGTTAAACATTTAAGCTGTCGGGACAGGTAGTCCGCACAGGACCAGGCCAGGGATAACCCATCGTAAGTTGAGGTGCCACGACCTATTTCATCCATAAGAACCAGGCTTTTTCCGGTAGCGTTATGTAAGATATTAGCTGTTTCTGTCATTTCTACCATAAAAGTTGAGCGGCCTGAAGCCAGATCGTCGGAAGCCCCAATGCGCGTGAAAATACGATCGATATCTCCGATAATGGCCTTATCTGCAGGCACATAGCAGCCCATGTGAGCCAGAATCACAATAAGCGCTGCCTGCCTCATATAAGTCGACTTACCGCCCATGTTTGGTCCTGTAATCATTAGCATTCGTTGTTCGGGTGTCAGAGACATCGCGTTAGCTATAAAAGGCTCGTCACTTAGCTGCTCAATAACAGGATGGCGGGCAGCATCCAGCTCAATTAAGCTACTGTCTTTTTTAAGTTGAGGCCGACAGTAGTGGTAGTTATCTGCTAACTTTGCAAAGCAACAAAGAGCATCAAGTTGCGCGAGACCAGAGGCGCTTTTTTGTAAGGCATTGACCTGTGGCAGCAGATGTTCGAAAAGCTGCTCGTACAGCCATTTTTCTCTGGCCAGCGAGCGAGCCTGAGCGTTAAGTACTTTATCTTCGTGCTCTTTTAGTTCGGGAATAATATAACGCTCAGTGTTTTTAAGCGTCTGACGGCGCTGATAATCGTCTGGTACGGACTCTGATGATTGCCTGCTGACTTCAATAAAGTAGCCGTGGACTTTGTTGTATCCAACTTTTAGTGTGGCAATGCCGGTTCTTTCCCGTTCGCGCTGCTCTAACTGCTTAAGATAGTCGGTAGCGCCGGTGGCCAGATCTCGTAATTCATCCAGTTCTTTATCGTAGCCTTTTGCAATTACCCCACCGTCACGAATCAATAAAGGGGGTTGTTCAATTACGGCTCTGGTCAGCAAATCGACAATTTCCGGAAAGGGTTGGATGTTTTGTTTTAAATAGCTTAAAGCGTTATGAGACAGGTAGTCGCGGATTTCAGGTACCTGTGCCAGGCTGTCGCGCAGTCTGGCAAAGTCTTTTGGGCGCGCACTTCTCAAACCAACCCGTGCGACAATACGTTCAATGTCGGCCAGCTTCTTCAGCGACAACTGCACATTTTCGTAGCCATTGTTTTCCTTTAAAGCGTCGACAGCGTCGTAACGTTGATTCAGTTCCTCATGATTACGTATAGGGCGCTGTAACCAGCGTTGAAACTGACGGCTTCCCATAGCGGAAACTGTTTTGTCGAGTACCGCAGAAAGATGCGTGTTGCCATCGCCCATGCTTTGTTGCAGCTCGAGGTTTCTTCGTGTTGCCGCGTCCAGAATAATAGCATCCTGCGGATGTTCAGTTACCAGGGCCTGAATATGGGGAAGAGCGGCGCGTTGAGTCTCTTTTACGTAGTGTAAAATAGCTCCGGCAGCAGCAAGGGCCGGCTCATTGTTTTTAATACCGAAACCTTCAAGGTGCTGAGTTCCAAATTGACGGGTCAGCAACATAAAAGCTGTTTGTTGCTCAAACTCCCAGGCTGGGCGGCGCTTGCACTTAGCTTTTGCCAGTGGAAGCCCAGCTAGAGAAATCGACTCTGGGTAAAGCAGTTCAGCGGGTTCAAGGCGCTGCATTTCTGCTGCAAGCTGCTCGGCTGAGTGAGCTTTGGTTAACCAAAAGCGACCACTGCTAAGCTCAAGACTGGAAATGGCGTACTCGCCTTCTGGTTGTTTTGGATCCAGAGGACAAATAGCGACTAAAAGGTTTTGCTGCTTTTCAGTTAATAGCGATTCATCGGTGACAGTTCCGGGAGTGACAATGCGGACAACTTTTCTTTCAACCGGGCCTTTGCTGGTCGCGGGGTCGCCTATTTGTTCGCAAATGGCAACGGATTCGCCCATATTCACCAATCGCGCTAAATAGTTCTCTACCGCATGGTAGGGAACTCCCGCCATTGGAATTGGTTCGCCATTACTCTGCCCGCGGGCCGTCAGCGAAATATCCAATAGTTGTGCCGAACGCTTGGCGTCCTCAAAAAACAGTTCGTAAAAGTCCCCCATGCGATAGAATAAAAGCATGTCAGCATGTTCTGCTTTTATGCGTAGGTATTGCTGCATCATTGGGGTATGTGATTGGATCTGTTTATCAGAGAATTCAGGCATAGTCGATTATTCTTATCTGGAGCCAGTGTTATGTTAGCAACTACGGCGATTGCGCCGCAAACCTTTGAACTCGCGGAACAAGTCGGTGTTTGTCTACAGCAGAAGCAGCAAACTGTTTGCACCGCAGAATCTTGTACCGGAGGGGGAATAGGATACGCTATTACCGAAGTTGCGGGAAGTTCTGCTTGGTTTAATGGTGGATTAATCACCTATACTAATGCGCTTAAGCAAAAGCTGTTATCGGTCGAGCCGAGTGTACTGGAAAAGTACGGGGCAGTATCCGAAACTTGTGTTCAGCAAATGGCTGGTGGGGCCATAGCAGCATGCGAAGCAGATTGGAGTATCGCGGTTAGTGGTGTTGCCGGGCCGGCAGGTGGTACCGCTGATAAGCCAGTGGGCTTGGTGTGGATGGCGATTGCGAACAGTAAAAAATGCTGGGCATGGTCTGATAATTTTGAGGGTGACCGTGCCGAAATTCGCATGAAAACACTAGATGCAGTTTTAAAAAAACTTATAAATTTAATTGAATTACAGTAACTTAGTTTTGTTTTAGTGAAAAACTCTGAACAAAACTTGATACTGTAAATGTGTACAGTATACTGTTTATAAAACCAGTAATTAATAACGGAGCTTATAATGAGCAATGATCGTCAAAAGGCGTTAGATGCAGCGCTCGGACAAATCGAACGTCAATTTGGTAAAGGTTCTATCATGCGTCTGGGCGATAACCAGACTCTGGATATCGATTCTGTTTCAACCGGTTCGTTAGGGCTGGATATTGCTCTTGGTATCGGCGGTTTACCTTTTGGCCGGGTTGTGGAAATTTATGGTCCTGAGTCTAGTGGTAAAACAACGATGACTCTGGAAGTGATTGCCGAAGCCCAAAAAATGGGTAAAACCTGTGCTTTCGTTGACGCTGAGCATGCTCTGGATCCTATCTATGCCGAAGCGCTAGGCGTTAACGTCGATGACTTGTTAATATCACAGCCAGATACCGGTGAGCAGGCCTTAGAGATCTGTGACATGCTGGTTCGTTCTGGTGCTGTTGATATTGTGATTGTTGACTCAGTTGCTGCTTTGACGCCAAAAGCAGAAATTGAAGGTGAAATGGGTGATAGCCACGTTGGCTTGCAAGCTCGTCTGATGTCACAAGCATTACGTAAATTGACATCGAACATTAAGAAATCAAACACTATGTGCATTTTCATCAACCAGATTCGGATGAAAATAGGTGTGATGTTTGGTAACCCAGAAACGACTACTGGTGGTAACGCATTGAAATTCTACTCTTCAGTTCGTCTGGATATTCGCCGTACCGGTGCGTTGAAAGAGGGTGACGAAGTAGTAGGCAATGAAACTCGTGTTAAAGTGGTTAAGAACAAGGTTGCACCGCCCTTTAAAGAAGCGCATTTCCAAATTTTATACGGCAAAGGCATTTCTAAAGAAGGTGAGCTAATCGACTTGGGTGTTAAGCATAAAATGGTCGACAAAGCAGGAGCCTGGTATAGCTATAACGGCGATAAAATCGGTCAGGGTAAAGCGAACTCAATGAAGTTTTTGCAGGAAAACCCTAAAATTGCCGATGAGTTAGAAGGTCGTATCCGCGAACTGCTGTTATCGAAACCAGAAAAAAGAACAAAAGAAGATCGTGAAGCCGAGCGTGCTGCAGCGAAAGAAGAAGCTAAAAACGAAGCAAAAGACAATGAGAAAGATGACATTAGTTTGTCATAAATAAAAGCTTTTTTATCAGAGTGAAAAGCCGAAGCTTATGCTTCGGCTTTTTTGTATATAAGCGTTATTGAAAAGCGCTTTTGGGCGAACTAACAGAGAAAAGCTCCTGATAAAGCTTAGCAGCGTAGCCGTCAGTCATTCCTGACAGATAGTCGGAAATAACGCGTAATGCATTTTCATCTTTCTGCTTTTGCTGCATATAACGTAAGCGCGTATTTTCCGGCAGTAATCGTTCAGGTTCTACGGCCAGAACTTCGAATAATTCCATGACAATTTGCTGGCCTTTAAACTCCTGAGCCTGCATTTCCGGCTTACGAATTACCCATTTAAAAATGAATTGTTTCAATGAATTAAGCAGAATTTTCTCCGCTTCACCGAGTTGAGCTTGATACTGAAGTAACGGACATTCGAAGTCATAGGCCGTTCGTTCTAAAGTTGCTGAAGTCAGTAAGCGATTCACTAAGCCACCAATGGCTTGTTTTCGACGGTGATGACTGCCCGAAAAGAGATCCTCTGTGAGTTCTTTTGCATTAAAATCGGGTAGCTCTGCTTCCAGTTGTTGAAGGTCAGAAAGCATTTGGTCTTCCCAGTGATGTCGCTGAATCAGTCCTACGACAATAGCGTCTTCAAGATCGTGGACACCGTAAGCGATGTCATCTGCGGCTTCCATAATTGAGGCATCAATGCTTTTGAGCGCGCTTTTGCCATGGGTATTTGCAGAAGGTTGCTGTAATAACTCCTGAAAGCCTTTTTTATCCGAATCACTTAAGGGTTGAAAAACCCAGTCCAACTGCTCAGAGTCATCATCGTAAAGGGCTTTAGGGGGTAACCACTCGCGGGTGCGTAAATGACGAAAATTAGTGACATCGGCCGGGAGCTTTTTTTGGCAGATACTACTGGCCAAGACCGGATACTTTAGTAAGCCTAATAAGGTTCGCCGGGTTAGATTCATGCCATGCCGGGGGGTGTAGGCTTCAAGCTGAGTTACAATCCGAAAAGTTTGCCCGTTACCTTCAAACCCTCCGTTATTTCGCATCATGTAGTTGAGAGCAATTTCGCCGCCGTGACCAAATGGTGGATGGCCTATATCGTGAGCCAGACATAATGATTCTAGTAAAGGTTCAGACAGTTCAAGCTTAGAAGCGACATCTGGATCCTGGTTGCTTAAATGAACAACCAGACTTGCGCCTATTTGGCTGGCCTCCAGCGAATGTGTCAATCGAGTTCTCGGGAAGTCGTGCATGCCAACATACATAACCTGAGTTTTGGCCTGCAGCCGCCTGAATGCTGCGCTGTGAAGAATTCGGGCCTTATCGCGTTGAAAGTCCGTACGGGTGTCGTTAGGGCGTTGCTCTGATGTACCTGACTGGCGTTCTGTCCAAATCATCTAACTGCTCAGTGATGTTGTTGACGAATGAATAATCATAGTACGATAGATGCATTAGTAAGAAAAGCAGGAAAAAGAACATGTCGGAAGTGAAAGTCGCTTTGGCTCTGGGCTCTGGTGCTGCCCGAGGGTGGTCGCATATTGGTGTTATAAAGGCGCTGGAAGAAATGGGCGTCCGGATTAATATGGTGGCGGGAACGTCAATAGGTTCTTTAGTCGGAGCGGGTTATGCTTCAGGTCGGTTAGCTGAAATAGAACAATGGGTTCAGGGTATGAACCGTTGGGAAGTTTTTAATTTGCTGGATTTCGGTTTTAACCATGGTGGTATTATTGGTGGAGACAAGGTATTTAACCGTGCGCGAGAAGAGTTCGGTCAGCGAAATATAGAAGACTTGCCAATTACCTATGGTGCTGTGGCTACGGATTTATACAGCGGCCGGGAAATTTGGTTGCGTGAGGGCGATCTTTACGACGCGTCACGCGCTTCTTGTGCGATGCCGGGGGTTTTATCGCCTAAATCTTTTGACGGAAGATGGCTAATTGATGGTGGCCTGGTTAACCCGGTACCTGTGTCTTTGTGCAGAGCGTTAGGCGCTGACTTTGTTATCGCTGTGCATCTTAACTCGCAGTTGAATTCTAAAGCACTACAGCGTCGCGGGCGCAGTATTCCACCTCAAACAGAAGCCGAGCAGCTTGAAAAAGAAAAAGCGGACATGGAAGTTCAGGATAACGAAAATGGCTTTTTCGATAATATGTGGTCTGGCAGTAAGGAATACCTCGATAGCTTTAAAGAACGCTTTAGAAACAATGGCGATAAAGCACCCGGCATGTTCAGCGTTATGGCCAGCTCTATTGATATTATGCAGGAGCGTATAACCAAAGCTCGCATGGCGGGTGATCCGCCGGACATACTTGTACAACCAAAACTTGGTCACATAGGTATTATGGAGTTTTACCGTGGTCAGGAAGCGATTGATCTTGGTTATGATACAACGACGAGAATGCGTGATTTGATCATGGAAGAAATTGAGCTGTATCGTGAGCGAAGAGGTTAGTCCGGTACAGTCAAAAAAAACCGTTTCGCCGCCGGGTAAGCAGCGAAACGGTTTTTTTTATTAATAACCTGCTGCGTGGCCGTCCTTACGGCTTTCAGAAGCACCAATGTAAACATCTTGCTCATGGTCTTTCCAAATAGCCTGGTAACCGCCGTATGGACCAACTGCCTCCTGTAAAGTGTGTCCCATTTTAATCAGCTCGCGACGTGTCTGTTTCGAGAAGCCATTTTCCAGACTAACCGCACCTCCGTCATTCATATTAGAGCCCGTCGGTTGACTAGAACCTGTATGCAGTATGCGCGGCGCATCGCCGGCTTCTTGTAAGTTCATACCAAAATCAATCATATTAATAAGAATTTGCGCATGCATTTGAGGTTGTGTTGCGCCACCCATTACGCCGTAGCTCATTACTGGTTTGCCATCTTTAGTAACAAAGGCAGGAATAATGGTATGGAAAGGGCGCTTTCCTGGCTCAAATACGTTGCGATGGTTTGGATCTAAAGCAAAGAGCTCTCCGCGGTTCTGCAGAACAAAACCTAAACCTGTCGGGGTGACACCAGAGCCCATACCACGGTAATTACTCTGGATAAGAGAAACCATATTGCCGTCTTTATCGGCTGTGGTGAGATAAATGGTATCGCCTTCAGTTGGCGGGTTACCCGGCTCATAAGAACGTCCGGCACGTTCAGCGTTAATCAGTTTAGCGCGTTCTTTGCCGTACGCTTTATCGATAAGACCTTCAACCGGTACGTCATTAAAGTTGGGGTCGGAATAGTATTTAGCACGGTCTTCAAAAGCGAGCTTCTTGGCTTCAACAAAATGATGGATGTACTCCGGGCTGTCATAACCCATTGCTTTGATATCAAACTGTTCAAGTATGTTTAAGATTTGAAGTGCAGCAATCCCCTGGGTGTTAGGTGGTAATTCCCATAAATCGTATCCGCGATAATTAGTCGAGACAGGATCGACCCAGGTTGATGTATGCTGAGCTAAGTCCTCGTAGGAAAGAAAGCCGCCATGCTTTTCCACGAAATCACTAATGGTGTGAGCAATTTTTCCCTTATAAAAACTATCACGGCCTTCGTTGGCGAGCATTTTGTAAGTATTGGCCAGATCCGGATTTTTAAATCGTTCTCCTTTTTCCGGCACATTACCGTCACGCATAAAGACATCGGCAAAGCCCGGTATGTCTTCTAGTACTTCAGCGTTACGCTCCATGTAATAAGCGATGACTTCAGTAACCGGGAAGCCGGATTCAGCATAGCTTATGGCCGGTTGGAGGATATTATCCATACTCAAATTGCCAAACCGACCGTGTAATTCAAACCAACCATCTACCGCTCCGGGTACAGACAGTGGCAATACGCCCCGGGCCGGAATCGACTCATACCCGTTTTCTTTAAAGTATTCCAGCGAGAGACTTTGTGGAGAACGGCCAGAAGCATTCAGTCCATAGAGCTTTTCTGAGTCGGCATCCCATACAATGGCGTATAAGTCGCCACCTATACCGTTACCTGTGGGCTCAACCAGTCCTAAAACCGCATTGGCAGCAATTGCTGCGTCAATAGCGTTGCCGCCTTCCTGCATAATATCTAGCGCAACCTGAGTTGCTAAAGGCTGGCTGGTTGCAGCCATAGCTGTTGGAGCCATAGCTTCAGAGCGGGTCGCAAAGTGATGACCAGTAATTCGATCACTGGCATTGCTTGGTAGAGTTGCCGCCGCGCATGAAAAAGCAATTGCGGCCGATGCAATAATGTTGAGTTTAGCCATAGTGTTTACCTTTTTTGTTTTCTATCACTATAGGCTGGACTCTTAAAACAAAAAAGACCAGCCGCGACGGGCTGGTCTTTTTATCAGTTACATAGCGAAAGCTATTTTAGCCTTTCTTGTCACCATGGTAGTAGTCATCAATGACGCTTTCCATTTCCACAAACTTATCCTGAAGTTCTTGCTCTGGTTCAGCGGTAATTTTGCTGAAGATAATAACTGCCAGAGTTGACAGGATAAAGCCGGGCACAATTTCATAGACATAAGCTGAAAGGTGCTCGCCGCCAAACGTAGGGCCATAAATCCAGAACAGCACAGTGATGGCACCGGCTAACATGCCTGCTAATGCGCCATTACGGTTCATGCGTTTCCAGAATAGGCTCAGAATAACCACGGGACCGAATGCGGCACCGAAGCCAGCCCATGCGTTACTGACCAAGCTCAGAATGGTATTTTCTGGGTTCCATGCCAGCCAAATAGCGACTAAAGAAACCGCTAAAACCGACATGCGTCCAACAAAGACAAGTTCTTTATCACTGGCGTCTTTACGCAGGAATGCTTTGTAAAAGTCTTCTGTTAAAGAGCTTGAGCTAACCAACAATTGCGATGAGATGGTACTCATAATTGCGGCGAGAATAGCTGCTAGCAGGAAGCCACCAATTAATGGGTGGAACAAGAACTGCGAGAATATGATGAAGATAGTTTCTGCATCAGGCAGGCTCATTTGGGTTTCTGCCACATAAGCAATACCGACAAAACCAGTTGCCATGGCGCCGATGATAGAAACGGTCATCCATGAAACACCAATACGGCGGGCCGCTTTTACGTCACTCACTGAACGAATCGCCATAAAGCGCACGATAATATGTGGCTGACCAAAGTAGCCAAGACCCCAGGCCAGAAGCGAAATTATACCCAGTGTGCCTAACATCTCCCCGGTAGCTCCGTCCTTAAAGAAGGCAAGGAAATCGGGGTTAATGTCTTGAACCTGACCTACAACACTACTGTAGCCTCCCAGTTCGGCAAAGGCCACTATAGGCACTAAGACCAAAGCGACAAACATGATACAACCTTGCACAAAGTCAGTCATGCTGACCGCAAGGAAACCTCCGAACAGTGTATAAGCGCAAACAACACCGGCTGTTACCCAGAGGCCCGTGGTGTAGTCCATGCCAAAGGAGCTGTCGAACAGCTTGCCTCCCGCAACCAAGCTGGCAGAGGTGTACAGGGTGAAGAATATAATGATAACGACTGAAGAGAAAATACGCAGTCGACGACCTTTATCATTAAAGCGGTTGGCAAAGTAGTCGGGAATGGTAATAGAGTCGTTAGCAACCTCTGTATAGGTTCTGAGACGCGGTGCAACAATAACATAGTTAAGGAATGCACCGATGACCAGACCCACTGCAATCCACAACTGTGATACGCCAGAGACGTAAATTGCACCGGGTAAGCCCATCAACATCCACCCACTCATGTCGGATGCACCGGCTGACAATGCTGTAACACCAGGTCCTAAACCACGTCCTCCAAGCATATAGCCTGAAACTGAGTCAGTAGATTTTTTGTAGGCATAAAGCCCAATACCTAGCATGACAATAAAGTACAGCGCTAGTGATATCAGAGTACCTGTTTCCACATTAAACTCCTGTTTTTTTAGTTTTAGTCAGCGATCTTAGCGCTTCTGTCGCTGTTATATTGAATGTTCTGTTTCAAGTGCTCGTGCAGCAACTGTTGAACATAAGGTTGCTGCGTGTCTTCTAGTACTATGTCTGTTTTATCAAACGCGATCATTTTACCACGATATAAAATTAAGATCTTATCAGCAATGTGTTTCACGATTTGCGGCGAATGTGTCACTAAAATGTAAGATATACCCATATCTTTCTGAAGATCTAGCATTAGGTTAATGATTTGAGCTCTAACGGATGGGTCAAGTGCAACCAAGGCTTCGTCGGCAACCACAATTTGCGGTTCAAGAATAATAGCCCGGGCAATGCACACTCTCTGTTTCTGGCCACTAGACAGCATATGAGGATAGAATTCCCAATGCTCTCTCAGCATACCAACACGCTGTAACGTTACATTAACCCGTTCTCGACGCTCAGCAGGAGTCAGCTCCGTATTGAACAACAAAGGCTCTTCCAACTGCTTACCTATGGTGAGATGAGCATTCAGTGAGTTTTCGCTGTCCTGAAAAATCATGCGAATATTGTTGCATAACTGAGAGTAGTTATTGCTATGAACCTTTTGACCATTTAGCCAAATTTCTCCGCTGCTGGCGGCGGCTACGCCACCAATAATCTGTGCAAGAGTGGATTTTCCCGACCCCGTTTCGCCCATAACGGCGAGTATTTCGCCGGCTTCAAGCGTAAATGAAAGTGGTTCTATAGCGACCGACTTAGGTGACCAGGGCCAGCCTTTACGCGAACGAAAGGTTTTACCTAAATTGCGCACTTCGAGTAAATGACTCATGGCGTTGTATCCAATAACGGAAAGTGACAGTGAAAGACACGTTGCCGTTCATGGGTTGCTACAGGCGCTTTTACACAGGTTTTCTGCGCGTATGGGCATCTTGGTCCTAAGCGGCAACCAATAGGCATATGACGCAGCGTCGGAATAGTACCAGGTAAGGTCGGTAGCCGAGCTTTATGAGGAAGCTGCTGTTGCGTTTGTAATGACATGCGAATCATAGAGTCGGTATAAGGGTGAGCTGGCTCCGACAACACTTCATTTGCCGGACCGGTTTCCATTAGCTGACCACAGTAGAGCATTGTTAGCCGTTTGGTTTCCGGCAAAATTGATGCGACATCCTGTGAAATAAGTACGACTGACATTTGCTGACTGACAGCCAGCCGGGCAATCAAACGATGAATCTGCAGTCGTGTCGATGGCTCCATCGCGGTCGTTGGCTCATCAGCAATGAGTAAACGGGGTCGGTGAGCTATAGCGATGGCTATACTCACTTTCTGGGCAATGCCCTGAGACAATTCGAAAGGGTAACTGTCCATAATCGATTCGTGGTCGCGAATACCAACGCGGTGCAATAACCTTTTAACCCGGGTTTTACGATCCACTCTACGACGCATAAAGGTGCCTCGGACATCGCCTTGTGGAATGGCTTCAATAATTTGTTGTTCAACCGTACTGTTAGGATCCAGGTAGGCGTTAGGATCCTGAAAAATCATTGCCATATCGCGGCCAGTGATGTGTCGGCGTTGCTTAGGCGTCATTGCCAGCAAGTCCTGGCCGTTCCACCAGAGTCTATCGGCGGTAACTTGCCAGTTAGGATTAATAAAGCCGACAATCGCTTTAGCCAGCAAGCTTTTACCTGAGCCAGATTCGCCTACTATGCTGTGTATTTCGCCTTCACTGAGTTGCAGGTTGACTTTATCGAGCACGCGAACAACACCTTGTGGTGTTTGCATTTCAACCGTCAAATTGCGGATATCGAGTAACTGCATTAGCTGTTAACCCTTTCTTTTAAGGCGCGACGTAAACTGTCTCCAACAATATTAATAGCCATTATCGTAATAAACAGGGTAACGCCCGGTAACACCATTGACCAGGGCGATAAATAAACTTCGTCCAGGCTCCGCGCCAACATACTGCCCCATTCTGGAGTAGGGGCCTGAATACCCAGGCCAAGAAAGCTAAGTGCAGCAATATCCATAATAGCAACGGAAAGGGATACAGTTAACTGCATGACCAGTGTTGGCGTGACATTGGGTAAGATGACCCGATAAAGCAAATAAGCTTTTGAACAACCATTTAACCGTGAAGCTGTCACGTAGTCTTTGTGCCATTCTTCGTGAACTGCATTACGGGTGACAAATATAAACTGTGGAATGAGCGACAGTGTTATAGCAAAGGCAACATTGTTAAAACCGGTGCCGAGAATAGCAATAATGATAAGAGCCATCAAAAACGATGGGATAGATAGCAAGGTATCAAATAACCGCGACAGACTTTGATACTTTATGGTGCGATCAATGCCGGCGAGTGCGCCAATACTCATTCCTATTAATGACGAAACGGCAACCATGAGTATGGGCAGGCCGAGGCTGTATAATCCGCCTATCAGAAGTCTTGACAGCATATCGCGGCCAAGATCATCCGTACCGAATAAATACTTCATATTACCGCTTTCAACCCATGACGGTGGTAGTGCGATAGCATCAGAAAACTGAGCTGAAGTGTTAAATGGCGCCAGCAGTGGTGACAAAACAACCACTAGAATCATTGCTAATAAAACATAAAGCGCTGCCATGGATAAAAATCGGGTCCGATAGCTTTTCCAGACCAGTTGCAGCGGGGACGGTGTTTCGTCGTGATGATAGAGGTTAATCTGCGGCATTTTGTTCATGCCTCACTATTGGAAAGCGCCAGCCATGGTAAAGCTCGACCAGCAGGTTAAATAGCAAAATGACGAAAGCGAACATAAGCACAGCAGCCTGAATAATAGGGTAGTCTCGTTCAAATATACTGCGAATAAGCCAATTACCCATCCCGGGCCAGTTAAAAATGGACTCGACAACAATGCTGTTAGTTAATAGTAAACTAAAAAGTAGCGTGGTTTGTTGCAGTACCGATTGCAGCGCGTTGGGAATAGCGTGCTTTATTAGTACGCGCCATTCACTTAAACCACGAGCTCTGGCTGCTTTGACAAAAGGTTTTTGCAACATTTCCTGGGTTGCGTTTCGCATAAGCCTGAGTAGCAACATCATAGGCATAATAGCCAATATGACCACCGGCAAAACAATGTGGTTTAAAGCGTCCTGGAGTGCTTCGGTTTTATATTCTGACTGGCTGAGGAATACATCGATCAGAATAGAGCCGGTTTGTGGCTCTACACCATATAAAGGGTTGATCTGACCCGTAATAGGGAACCAGCCCAGCTTTATAGCAAACAATAAGATTAACAGCTGTGCCAACCAGAATACCGGAATAGAGTAACCCATCATTGCCAGGCTTATTACTGCCTTGTCTGACCGTTGTCTGAAACGAGTTGCTGCAAATACGCCCAAAGGTAAAGCAAAGATGACCGCAATCAGTAGAGCCAGAACAATCAGCTCCATTGACGCCATAAAGTGCTGGAGACCGTCGGTAAATACAGGTGTGGCATTACTTAGCGATTGCCCCCAATCCCCTGCGAACAGATGGCGTAAGTAGTGCAGGTACTGAACGGCAATGTTCTGGTCTCCGGCGCGTAACTCCGTCACTAATGAATAATTGTTCTGGAAGGTACGAACACCTGTCATATTGGTTATCGGGTCACCCGGAAACAGGTAATTAAGACTAAAGCTAAAAGCCGTCAGCAAAAAAACGGCAATAATAAAAACGCTTAAACGGCCAGCAAGATAGCGAGTCATTGCGATTGCTCCTGGACAGGCTTTTTAGTCGCAAGACGAAAGTTAATACCGCCGTAGGGGGGCAACTCGACACCACTAATGTTTTTCTGTTGTGCCTGAAAACGCTTCGAGTGGGCAATTGGCAGTAAAGGTTGTTGTTGATTCAGCAGGTGCTGCGCTGACTGATATAAAGCTTTGCGTTCTTCTGGCTCTGTGGTTGCTATGGCACTGTACAGAAGTTGGTCAAAACCGGTATGACACCAGTTAGCCCGGTTGCCGCCGGTCGCTACTGCGGCACAACTGAGTAACGGCCGGAAAAAGTTATCAGGATCGGCATTATCAGCATACCAGCCTATAAGTACCGTATCGTGCTCCCCTCGGGAGAGGCGTCGCCGAAAGGTATTCCATTCGTATGAAACAATGCGCGCAGATACCCCTATTTGAGCTAAATCTGATTGCATCAGCTCCGCCATTCTGCGGGCATTTGGGTTATAGACTCGCTGCACTGGCATAGCCCAAATCGTAATGTCCAGACTGGAGTGGCCAGCTTCCTGTAACAGGCGTCTGGCTTTTTCCGGATCGTATTGATACTGAATGCCCCGGTCGTCGTATGCCCAGGATGTTGGGGGTAATATGGACTGCGCCAGTTCAGCGTTGCCGTAATAAATTGTCTGAATAATGGCTTCGCGGTTAATAGCGTGACTTAAAGCTTGGCGCACGAGAGGGTCATCAAAGGGTTCTTTTTGCGTGTTAAAAGCCCAAAATGAAACGTTAGGACTGACCTCATTGGTGACCATGAGTTGCTCCCGGTTTAGAGCTTTCAATTCGCTGACCAATGGGTAAGGAATGATGTCACATTCGCCGGTAACCAATTTCAGCATGCGTTTATTGGCGTTGGGGGTAATGGAGTAAACCAAGTGTTTAATACCTGGTCCTTCACGCCAGTAGTCAGGGTGCCGTGAATACCGAATTAAGACATCTTTCCGGTAACTTTCAAAACGATAAGGGCCAGTTCCTATCGGTAAGCTGTCAATTTGCCCTGGTCGTTCTGCGACTAAAAGTTTCTGTGCGTACTCGGCGGACAAAATTATAGCGAAGTCTGTTGCCAAATTTGCCAGAAATGAGCTGTCGGCATTGTTAAGTACAATATCGACCGTCATTTTGTCAATCTTCACGACTTTATTAATGAGTTGGTCAAGACCGGTTGCACTGAAAAACGGATAGCTCCCGCCCACATGATGGTAAAGGCTGGTTTCATCGAGCCAACGGTTAAAGCTAAACTGAACGTCTTCAGCGGTTAACTCTCTGGTCGGTTCAAAATAGTCGGTTTTATGGAACTGAACACCCTCGCGTAAATAAAATCGGTAGCGTGTTCCATTGTCTAAAGTTTCCCAGCGCTTAGCTAATGCCGGTACAAACTTTTGCTGTTTGGCATCGTAGTCTATTAGGCGGTCGTATAACTGAGCTGCTGTAGCATCTACTGTGGTGCCGGAAGTGATGAGTTGCGGATTAAAGGTATCCGGGTTTCCTTCTGAGCAGTAAATAATGCCGTCGGCCAGAGGCGCGGGTTCTGGCTCCTCCGACTGGCAACCAGATACCAGTGCGGCCGCAATAACAGCGACGTTGGCGTACGCTTTAATCATTAGCTGCAGAAGCCCCTTCCAATAACTGGTACTTTTTTAAGTAACCACGTAATTGATGATATGTCAGTCCGAGAAAATTTGCTGTTTTCTTTTGGTTAAACTGACATAAACGTAAGGCTTGTGACAAGACTTCAATTTCATACTCTTGAGACTTCTGCTTAAAGTCGATGGGTTGTTCCGGGTTTAACTTTGGCAGATCGCTAGATTCGCTGTTGTCCTGAGGCGGTATTTCGCTGGCAACCGACTCCTGTGCCGGGACTTTTGCTATTGAAGTTTTAGGGCGGAACGGGCTATTAAACGGATCAATGATAATATCGTGAATAGGGACATGCCCATTGCCTAGTCGGTATAGACTGCGCTCGACGGTATTTTTTAATTCCCGTACGTTACCGGGCCAGTGGTACTCCATTAATGTTTTTCGAGCTTTCTCTGAAAAACCGCTAAAGAGCTCAAGCTCCATTTCTCTGGCCATAGAAATAGCAAAATGCTCTGCAAGTAACATAATGTCATCGCGTCGTTCTCGTAAAGGCGGCAAGGTGATGACATCAAAAGCGAGGCGGTCGAGCAAATCTGAGCGGAATTTGCCACTGGCAGCAAGGGAAGGAAGGTCTTCATTCGTAGCCGCTATCAGGCGCGTATCGACTTTAACCGGGTGGCGTCCGCCGACTCGTTCGAACTCGCCGTACTCAATAACGCGCAGGAGCTTCTCCTGCACTCGCAATGAGGTATTTGCCAGCTCGTCAAGAAACAGCGAGCCGCCGTCGGCGCGTTCAAATCGGCCTTCGTGTTTTTTTGCTGCACCGGTGAAGGCGCCTGCTTCGTGCCCGAATAGCTCACTGTCTAAAAGGTTTTCATTAAGCGCAGCACAGTTAAGCGTAATGTATTGTTGTTGCCAACGTCTGGAAAGATAATGACAGCGCGAGGCGATAAGTTCTTTCCCGGTACCGCGTTCTCCAATAATAAGGACAGGTTTATCAAGAGGCGCAATTTGCGAAACTTGTTCCAGTACGTCGGAAAAACTGTTGGACTGGCCAATGAGGTTGTCGGGTTGTCGCTCAGGGCGCATGTCGAATGCCTTATATTATAGTTATTTTTGCTAATTATTAGTTTATTTTACGAACTCGCGCAAGTGCAAAATGATCGTAAAATCAAAAAAACTTTTATAAAACAGCTTGTTAAAAAATAAATAAAAGTTGGCTTGATACTTGAATAATAAATTACCGAATTGTTTATTAAACCAGTATGAGGTAATTATTATGGGTATTTTTTCACGTTTTAGCGATATCGTGAACTCCAATATCAATTCTTTATTGGATAAAGCTGAAGATCCGCAGAAAATGGTGCGTCTGATCATTCAGGAAATGGAAGATACTTTAGTTGAAGTACGCTCAACATCTGCACGTTTGTTGGCTGAAAAGAAAGACATTCAGCGTCAGCAGCAGCGTATGGAAAACGAAGTTCAGGAATGGGAAAACAAAGCTGAACTAGCGTTAACTAAAGAGCGTGAAGATTTAGCACGCCAGGCTTTAGTTGAAAAGCAAAAGGCACAGCAAGGCGTTGACGCGCTGCAGCAGGAAATGGATCGTGTTAACGAAAGCCTGGATAAGCTGAACGACGAAATTGGTCAACTTCAGGAAAAACTGGCTGATGCTAAGTCTCGTCAAAAAACGATTTTAATGCGTCAGAAAACCGCGAGCAGCCGCTTACAGGTTAAGCAGCAGGTTGATAGTGGCAAAGTTGACGATGCAATGCAGCGTTTTGACCGGTACGAAGCGAAGATTGATGATTTAGAAGCTCAGGTCGAATCCTACGATATGGGTAAGCGGACATTGCGTGATGAGTTTGCAGAGCTGGAAAACGAGGGTAAAGTGAATGACGAGTTGGAAGCTTTACGCGCCCGTATGAGCTCAAAAACAAAACAAGACTCTTAAAGCAGGCTGAAGAAAATGGATATTGAAGCAATTTTAGGGATGTTTATGGCGCCGATCATTCTGTTTGTTCTGGTGGTCGCGCCCATCTGGATCATCCTTCATTACCGCAGTAAGCGGCAAATGAACCAGGGATTGAATGAGGAAGAAAGGGAATCTTTGGCGTTACTGGCCGATCAGGCAAAACGCATCCGGGAGCGTGTACAGACACTGGAACGCATTTTGGATGCTGACGCTCCGGGTTGGAGGAACAGACAATGAGTGTGCAATTACCGAAACGTGAACTACGTCGTGACTCAGAAAGAGGAAAAATTGCCGGTGTTTGCGCCGGGCTTGGGGAATATCTTAATTTAGAACCCTGGTTGGTACGTGTTGTATTTTTTACCGGCTTAATTTTTTCCAGCGGCTTTTTCTTTGTTCTTTATATGGCAGGCTGGCTGATTCTGGATAAAAAACCGGCAAATGGCATACGCCACAATGTCGACGTTAAGACAAAGGTATGGCAGGGCGGAGAGCCGCCAAGAGATGCTTTTCGTGACATCAAACGTGAGTTTGATGAGCTGGAAGAGCAGTTGCAATCAATGGAAAAGTACGTAACCTCAAATCACTATAATCTTCAACGAGAATTCAATCGTCTGTGAGCCGTTTCCTGAAGCTTAAACACCAAACCCGCGACGTTATTCATCGCGGGTTTGATCGTCATATCCGTCTTGCCGTAACGGGCTTAAGTGGTGCCGGTAAAACCGCTTTAATTACTGGTATTTTAGAGCAATTGCTCTACGCAAATGAAACTCAGCAACTGCCGTATCTTAAGGTAAAACAGCAAAATCGGCTTAATGGCTGTCGGTTGCACACCAGCAGCAACTGGCAGGTTTCCCGTTTCGATTATGAGGGGGCTATTGACTGTTTAACCGGGGACACCCCGAAGTGGCCTCAGTCGACTCGGGACGTTAGCGAAATACGGGTAGAAGTAAAATACCAGCCGCGCAGTGGTCTGGCAGGACATGTTTTGGATACGCGCAGGTTAACCTTAGACTTAATTGACTACCCGGGTGAATGGTTACTCGATTTACCTTTATTGCAGCTGAGCTATGATGAATGGAGTCAGCAACAGCGGCGGTTGCTGAATGCGGAACTGCGCCATAAATTGGCTAGTGAGTGGCTTGAAAAAGTTAACTCAATGGCAAAGGTGGCGTCAGAAGACAAAGCTGAACAGCAGTTACGCGAGTTAGCCGCTGACTATCGCGCATTCTTGCGTCAGTGCAGAAGTCGAAAATTATTACTGTTACAGCCAGGCCGGATGGTGTTACCTGGTGAGCTTGAAGGGGCGCCGGCTCTGGAATTTTTCCCCTGGCCGTTGTCCCGACCAATACCTGATGTCTGGGCAAAACGGCTTCAGGAAAAATACCGCTATTATCAACAGCAGGTTATTACACCGTTTTATCAAAAGTACTTTAAGTATTTTAACCGACAGGTTGTATTGGTTGATGTGCTGCAGGCGTTACAAAATGGTGAGCACCATTTTGCCGAACTGCAATTGGCTATCAATGAGCTGATGAAGAGCTTCTCTTACGGCAATAACAGTTTGCTGAAACGGCTGTTTTCACCCGTAATTGATAAAGTGGCTCTGGTTGCCACCAAAGCCGACAGCATAGCTCCGCAAGATCATCAAAAACTGACTAATTTATTACGATTGATGACACAGAAGCAGCGCCAGGAGCTTCAGTTCGACCAAATTCCGCATCAAGTATTTAGTGTTGCCGGTATTGCGACCAGTCAAATTAAAAAACTGAATGACGGCACGACAGTGCTTGACGGTATTAATGAGCACCGAGAGTTTGTGCGGGTTGGGGCTCCGGAGGTGCCGGGTGCTATACCAACCGGGACAGACTGGCGACGAGGTTATGTTTATCCGCAGTTTCATCCGGGCTTTACCGTGCAAGACTCGCCGTTGCCACATATTCGTCTCGATCAGCTACTTGAATACGTTTTAGGAGATAAACTGAAGTGAGTGACTCGCGCAAGCTAACTTATTATTCGGTGGAAGAACCGGCAGTTGAAGTCTCAGAAAACAGTAACGTTCCGGAGGCATTAAAGCCAGAGCCAATAGCAGGTACAGTTGACCGTAAATCCGGACGTTGGGGTAAGTGGTTGGCCTTGGGTGTCGTTTTCGCGTTGTCGGCCGCCTTAATTGAAGCGGTATTGATGGTCCTGGAAAGGCTGCAACAGAATGTTTTCTTAGGCAGCTTATGGGCCGTTGGCTTCGGCGTTATTGCCTTGGCATTTTTGAGTTTTATTGTGCGGGAAGTATGGCTGTTACAGCGCTTGAAGCGGCGTTGGAAAAAGCAATCTGTTGAGCCGGAACCTGAGCAACAGCTGCAATTGTTGCAACACCCCGATTTAGAGCACCGTTGGCAGCAAATCAAGCAACCCTATTGGTCAGCAGATGAAGAACGAGAGCGATTTGAAGTCGATATTCTAAGCCGGGTTGACCAGCAGGCAACGCGGGTTATCAGCCGCTGGTCAGCTGAAGCTGCTGCTATGGTGGCTGTTAGCCCATTTGCTTTACTCGATATGTTGATTGTGATGTGGCGTAACCAGCGAATGATATCGCGTATAGCTGAGCTTTACGGCGTAAAACTGGGTTACTGGGCTCGTATCCGTTTATGGCGTCAGGTTTTTGCAAATATAGCTTACGCCGGGCTCAGCGAAGTTGCCGTTGATCTGGGTGCACAGTGGGTGAGTGCGGAATTATTAACACGCTTGTCTACCCGGGCAGGACAAGGGCTTGGTGCTGGTCTGCTTACTGCTCGTCTGGGCTATCAGGTCATTGAACTCTGTCGGCCGATGCCTTTTGTGCATGTGAAAAAACCAGGCTACCTTAAATTACAAAAAGACTTACTGAGCCAATTAAAGAGCGTTTTACCTTTTGTCTATAAGTCTCGCCAGGCAAAGGATAAAGCTGCTTCAGAGCAGAGGGTGGAAAATTAGCGTTACAGTTTTTTCAAGCTTTGACGCAGCGCAAAGATTGCCATTTAAGGTAAGCTCGTTGCACTCTGTTGCTCGTTAACAAATTTCTGACAAACGAGCCAAAAACGCATGTCCTCTGATGTAAAAACACATAATAATAATTGGCAGCCAGCGACTCAGGTTATTCACGCTGGTACAGCGCACGATGACCCTCATGGAGCGTTAACCTCACCGCTTTACCAAACGTCCACTTTTAAGTTTTCTTCTGCTGAGCAGGGCTCTCGTCGTTTTGCAGGCGACGAAGAAGGTTATATTTACAGTCGTTTAGGCAACCCCACAACAGCTGAACTTGAACGCCGTATGGCAACGCTTGAAGGTTATGAGGCAGCAGCAGCTGCCGCAACTGGAATGGGAGCTATTGCCGCAGCCACTATGGCTTTTGTTCGCAGCGGTGATCATATTGTGGTTTCTGATGCCATTTATGGCTGCAGCTTTGCACTGTTCAGCGAGCTGTTTGAACGGTTCGGCGTCGAAGCAGATTTTATCGACTTGAATGATGAGGGATTGCTAAAAGAAACTTTGCGTGAAAATACCCGCTTAGTATTCCTGGAAACTCCGGCTAACCCCCACCTGAAAGTGGTTGATATTGAAAAAGTTCATGCGGTAATCGCTGATTTAGATATTCGCCTGATGGTTGATAATACGTTTATGACGCCGCTGATGCAGCAGCCAAAAAGACATGGCGCAGATATTGTTGTGCATAGTGCAACTAAGTTTCTTAATGGGCACGGCGATGTTGTTGCCGGCATTATTTGTGGCAGTGACGATGACATTAGCACCATTAAAAGTACGACATTAAAAGACATGGGGGCAACTATTAGCCCGCATGACGCGTGGCTTATACTACGAGGCATGAAAACTCTGGATGTGCGTATGCAGCGCCACTGTGAAAACGCTGACGCGGTTTATCAGTTTCTGGCAGCGCGCGACGATATTAAAAAGATTTACTACCCGGGGGCGCCGGATCACGAAGCACAGCGCTTAATGGGTAAGCAAATGAGCAGTCACGGCGCGGTTATTGCGTTTGAGCTGGAAGGTGATGAAACAAAAGCGCGTTATTTTCTGAATCAACTGCAGATGATTACTTTGGCTGTCAGTCTGGGGGATGCCGAGACTTTGATTCAGCACCCAGCGTCGATGACACATTCGCCTTACACCCCTGAAGCAAGGGCTAAGGCGGGTATTTCGGATACATTGATTCGAATTGCCGTTGGTTTAGAAGCGGCTGACGATATTATTGCGGATCTTGAACAAGCGTTGGAAGCGTGCCGCGTGCAGTGGATGCAATCCGCATAATCTGAACTAATAATAACAATAACGATCTAACACTAATGAGGAAGCAACAAGGCTGAATTATGGGTAAACAAAGTCAATACGTATCAAGGCAACCGGATGAGAACGGTATTATTCACTGGAGCGACGAGGAAAACGGGATTTGGAAAGATCTTGTTGAACGTCAACTGGAATGCATACCCGGAAAAGCTTGCGATGAGTATATGAAGGGACTGGAATTACTCGACCTGCCGAAGGATCGCTTACCACAAATGCATGAAATTAATGAAGTACTGGAGCGAGAAACCGGCTGGCAAGTCGCTCAAGTTCCTGCGTTAATTCCATTTGATGAGTTTTTCCGCTTACTGGCAAACAAGCAGTTTCCGGTAGCGACCTTTATTCGTACACGGGAAGAGTTCGATTACTTACAGGAACCGGATATTTTTCACGAAATATTTGGGCATTGTCCGTTATTAACGAACCCGGCGTTTGCGCACTTTACGCACCAATACGGTAAATTAGGCTTGGCAGCTACACCGAAAGAACGAGTTTATCTGGCTCGCCTGTATTGGTTTACCGTAGAATTCGGGTTATTAAAAACCGAAGAAGGTATTCGAATTTATGGCGGTGGTATTTTATCGTCACCGGCGGAAACTGAATATGCCGTTAATAGTGATACGCCAGAGCGCAAACCACTGAAAGCGTTGGATGCACTGCGTACACCATACCGAATTGATATCATTCAACCTATCTACTACACCATAGAGAGTGTGGACGAGCTGTTTAAGATATCCGATATGGATATTATGGCGTTGGTTCATGAGGCTATGGAGCTTGGGTTGTTTGAGCCGAAATTTCCACCAAAAGATGCAGCTTAAGACAAAGGAGTAATAAAGAATGTCAAACTTGGAAAATGCACGTTGTGAAGCGTGTCATGCAGACGCGCCACAAGTTAGCGATGAAGAACTGAAAGAGTTGATGCGTGAGATACCAGACTGGACTCCGGTAACAAAAGAAAACGTTATGATGCTGCAGCGCGAATTTAAATTTAAAAACTTTAAGCAGGCGCTGGCTTTTACTAACCGAGTTGGTGACATCGCTGAGGAAGAAAAACATCACCCTGAGCTAATCACTGAATGGGGTAAAGTAACGGTTACCTGGTGGACTCATGCCATCAACGGTTTGCATAAAAATGATTTTATTATGGCAGCAAAAACCGACAGTGTACTTGACGCATAACTCGCTTTTGTCGATGAATGCCATAAAACCCTGGTCTGTTGGCCGGGGTTTTTGTTTTTTAAGCGAGAACAATAGTGTATTATTTGCTTTACATTTAGTTCAATGCAGTAGGGTTTATGCGACTTGAGATAACGTGTGATGACCGTCTGGGTATCTGCCAGGATGTTCTGCAAATCTTGCGAGACCACGAAATTGATTTACGTGGTATTGAGGTCGATCCTAAAGGAAAAATCTTCCTGAACTTTCCTGAATTAGCCTTCGATGATTTTCGACATTTAATGCCCCAAATTCGTCGTATTCCTAATGTTATTGATGTGAAAACCATTCCTTATATGCCGTTTGAACGCGAGCACTATGAGTTCAGTTTGTTGTTGAGCACGTTACCTGATCCGGTGCTGTCCATTGATAGCAAAGGCTGTATAGACATTATTAATGATGCCGGACTGCGGCTACTGGCTGGCCACGAAGACAGTCTTAAGGGCGAGCCGCTGATGCAGTATGTACACGGTATCTCTTTGCAGCGGTGGTTGGACAAAAAGCCTCAGGATCCAATTTATGAAGCGGTTACTATTGGTAACTCGGAATACTATGCTCAGCTTTTACCTATCTGGGTCAATGACGAGGAAGGCAGCACCGCGTTTGCGGGGGCGGTAATGACCTGTAAGTCAGAACCCGTAACAGCGAGCTGGCAGAGTCAGAGTAACGAAAAAGCCTTTGAACGTTTGCTGACAGACAACAGCACAATGAAGCGGGTGATTAAAGACGCTCAGCGCATGGCTGAGTTGGATGCACCACTTTTGATTGAAGGTGAGACCGGAGTTGGCAAAGAGCTGCTGGCAAAAGCTTGTCATCTGGCCAGCCCGCGTAAAGATAAACCATTTTTGGCGATAAACTGTGCAGCGCTACCGGATAATGTTGCAGAGAGCGAGCTTTTTGGTCATGGCGAAGGCAGCCTGAGTGCTCAAAGTACTCGCAAAACTGGCGTTTTAGAGCAGTCTGCGGGTGGCACGGTGTTGCTAGATTCGGTCAGTGAGATGTCTATTGGCCTGCAAGCTAAGCTACTGCGGTTTTTAGAAGATGGTGTTTTTAGACGCATAGGCGAAGAGCAGGAAGTGAGTGTCGATGTACGGGTCATTTGCACCGCTCAGGGAAACCTCTATGAGTTGGTTGAAAACGGTGAATTCCGTGAAGACTTGTATTATCGACTCAATGTCCTGGCGCTCAATGTTCCACCATTGCGCGAGCGTAAAAGTGATGTTTTGTTGCTGGCCGAGCATTTCGTTACCCAGGCCTGCAAGAAACTTGGACGAAGCCAGGTGAGCTTAAGCCGGGCAGCAAAAGAGCGACTAAAACGTTATCAGTGGCCGGGTAATGTTCGCCAACTGGAAAATACCATGTTTCGTTCTGTCTCGATGATAGAAGGTTACACGCTGGAGCCTGCCGATATACGTTTGCCTGAGTTGAATCAGGAAGACGACCAGTTAGCATTGGATATTGATGATATGAGCCTGGACGATGCGGTACGCCGTTTTGAGAGCCACGTATTGCGTCGCTTATATCCTAGCTTCCCAAGTACCCGACAATTGGCGAAACGCCTAGGGCTCTCACATACCGCCGTTGCGAATAAACTGCGAGATTATGGCATTGGAAAGCAGCGCAGTGGGCGAGCCCGTAAAGCAGAACGGACAAAAAATTAGCTTTGTAAATTTAACTTTACGAGTTAACAGGGCTGTACCTTGATCCAGAGCAAGTGTGCAGCCTGTATAGTAAAGTTTACGTTCTGGTCATAAGTTCCCCGCTCAGTTATCTTTTCTTCTTATTCGCCTTTTCCCCACATGTACCGCTACAGTCATGATGTTAACAACCGAATAATAAGAGGAAGTAACCATGACAGATAAGATGATTAATCCGTTAAATACAGACGGTTTTGAATTCGTTGAGTATACCGCTCCGGATCAAAAAGGCATTGATGCTTTAAAAGACTTGTTCGACAAACTGGGTTTCACTGAAGTGGCTAAGCACAAAAGCAAGCAGGCCTGGTTGTACAAACAGAACGACATTAATTTCATCATTAACGCAGAACCGGGTGGGCAGGCTGAAGAGTTTGCTAAAGACCACGGCCCGAGTGTGTGCGGCATGGCATGGCGTGTAAAGGACGCAGAGCATGCGTTAAAGCACTCACTTGATAACGGTGCCAAAGCTTTCCCAGCTGATAAAGGTGTTGTTGAAGGTGTACCTGCCGTTTTTGGTATTGGTGAAAGTGCGTTGTATTTTGTCGACAACTATGAAAACCATGAAATTTATAACCAGCATTTCGACTTCTATGAAAACTGGGAAGCGAAAATGAGCGATCATGCGGCAGGTCTGTTTGAAATAGACCATCTGACGCACAACGTATTCCGCGGCAACATGGATACCTGGGCTGGTTTCTATGAGCGCATTGGTAACTTCCGTGAAATTCGCTACTTCGACATTGAAGGTAAGCTGACAGGCCTGTTAAGCCGTGCTATGACAGCGCCTTGCGGTAAGATCCGTATTCCAATTAACGAGTCTCACGATGATAAATCGCAAATTGAAGAGTACTTAAAAGAGTACAAAGGCGAAGGTATTCAGCATATCGCTTTAACCAGTGACGATATCTACAAAACGGTAAAAGATCTGCGTTCTATTGGTATGGAGTTCATGGACACACCTGAAACCTACTATGAGAAAGTTAATGAGCGTGTTGAAGGGCATCAGGAAGACTTAGACGCACTGCGTGAACAGCGCATTCTAATTGACGGTGCACCAATGAAAGACGGCATTTTGCTTCAGATCTTTACTCAAACCGTAATTGGTCCGGTGTTCTTTGAAATCATTCAGCGTAAAGGCAACGAAGGTTTCGGCGAAGGTAACTTCAAAGCGCTGTTCGAAAGTATTGAAGAAGACCAGATCCGCCGGGGAGTGTTAAGCGATGCGTAAATGGATTAGCTTTCCGAAACAGGTGGGCAAGTCGTCTAGACAAGCTCACGCTGATTTTCCGGAGCAAGCCATTTATGAACGTGAAGCTGGTCGTAGTGGCTTTTTTGGGCCGGCCACGCATTTTCACCATCAACATGCTCCGACCGGTTGGTCGGAGTGGCGTGGCCCCTTGCGTCCACGGGCTTTTGACTTTAATAAGTTAGAAGCCATAGCTCCGGAAAACCCCTGGTTAACGCCTGACTTACTGCACAATAATAATTGCCGTTTTCGCTTGTGGCATTGTCACAGCAAAATGGACTATTTAGTGCGTAATGCCGACGGCGATGACTTGCTCTTTGTTCATGAAGGTAGTGGCCATCTGCATTGTGATTACGGTCACATTCATCTGGTGAAAGGGGATTACTTTTTAATTCCGCGTTCGACTAGCTGGCGTCTAGAGCCCGATGAAACTATGCAGTTGCTGATGATTGAGGCAACAAATGGTTCGTACAGCCTGCCAGAAAAAGGGCTAGTGGGTAATCACGCCATTTTTGACCCCGCAGTTCTGGACACGCCGGATATTGATGAGGCGTTTCAGGCGCAATACAGCGAAGAACAGTGGCAAGTGTATGTGAAACGTCATCAACAGGTGTCTGTCATCACTTATCCCTATAATCCGTTGGATGCGATTGGCTGGCACGGTGAACTTGCACCGGTGCGCTTGAACTGGCGTGATATCCGGCCGTTAATGAGTCACCGCTATCATCTGCCGCCGTCGGCGCACACGACTTTTGTCGCCGACCGTTTTGTGGTCTGTACCTTTGTTCCGCGTCCTATTGAATCAGACCCGGGCGCATTGAAGGTGCCTTTCTACCACAATAACGACGATTACGACGAAGTGCTGTTCTATCACGAAGGTGACTTTTTCAGCCGTGATAATATCGATCGCGGTATGGTAACCTTCCATCCGGCAGGCTTTACTCATGGCCCACACCCGAAGGCATTTCAAGCCGGGCGTGAGCACAAAAAGAAATTCACTGACGAAGTTGCGGTTATGCTCGACACCCGCGATGCCTTACAAGCAAGTGATGAGGCTATGGCGGTTGAAAACCCGGACTACGTCTACAGTTGGCAGGAGAAATAACAACTTATGAAACTCGCCACATACAGAAATGGTACACGTGATGGCCAGTTAATGGTGGTCAGCAAAAATTTAAATTCAGCAGTAGCGGTTCCGGCCATTGCGTCTTGCATGCAAGAGTTGCTGGACGACTGGGACGGTATTGCACCGAAGCTTGAGAAAGTTTATCAGCAGTTGAACGACAGTGACGTTGATGGCAGCGTCCAGTTCGATGAAGCTTTATGCGAGTCGCCTTTACCTCGTGCTTATCAGTGGGCCGACGGTAGTGCCTATGTAAACCACGTTGAATTGGTTCGCCGTGCACGTGGTGCTGAAATGCCACCAAGCTTCTGGGAAGACCCGTTGATGTACCAGGGCGGCTCTGATGACTTTTTAGCGCCGTACGACGACATTGAAATGGGCAGCACCGAATGGGGCATTGATTTTGAAGGCGAAGTCGCCGTTATTACTGATGATGTCCCTATGGGCGTTGATGCTAAAGCAGCAGGACAGCACATTAAACTGTTGATGTTGGTTAATGACGTATCCCTGCGCGGGCTTATTCCGGGTGAATTGGGCAAGGGCTTTGGCTTTTTCCAGAGTAAACCATCGTCAGCTTTCTCTCCGGTAGCGGTAACACCCGATGAACTGGGTGATGCCTGGAAAGCCAATAAGGTCCACTTACCGTTATTGTCAGAGTACAACGGTAAAGCCTTTGGTAAACCTAACGCTGGCGAAGATATGACCTTTGATTTTGGTCAGTTGGTGGCTCATGCAGCGAAAACACGTCACTTAGGTGCTGGTGCCATTATTGGCTCGGGTACGGTGTCTAATAAACAGGGAACTGACCACGGAACCTCAATTGACGAAGGTGGTGTAGGTTACAGCTGTATTGCCGAAGTGCGCATGATTGAAACCATTCGTGACGGCAAGCCGGCGACTCAGTTTATGCAATTTGGCGACACCATTAAAATTGAAATGAATGATGATGGTGGTCAGTCAATATTCGGCACCATTAATCAGAAAGTTGTTCAATACGAAGGTCCTCAAAAGTGATGAAACTCTACGGCTACTGGCGCTCAAGCGCCAGTTACCGTGTTCGTACTGCTTTAAACCTGAAGGGCTTATCCTACGAGTATGAACCGGTACATTTAGTAAAAGATGGCGGACAACAGCACAGTGAGGCTTATCGAAAGCTTAATCCTGCGCGGTTGGTTCCTACCTTTATAGATGGCGATGTTAAGTTAAACCAGTCCTTAGCCATTATTGAGTATCTGGAAGAGTGTTACCCAGAAAATCCATTATTGCCGTCCGCTCCCGCTGATAAAGCCAGAGTCAGAGCCTTGGCTTATGATTTAGCCTGCGAGCTGCAACCTGTTACCAATTTACGGGTGTTACAGTATTTAACCGGTGAGTTGAATTGCAGCGATAAACAACGCTCAGAATGGATAGCAAACTGGGTAGAAAAAAGTTTTACCGCATTTGAACAGCGGCTGACCGAGTATGCAGGTGATTATTGCTATGGTAATTCGGTAACATTGGCTGATATCTGTTTGATACCTCAGGTATACAATGCACAACGCTTTAATTTGGAGTTGTCTTCTTATCCAACCTTGATGGCAGTGCATGAACGTTTGCAAGCGCTTGACGCTGTGCAGCAGGCCAGGCCTGAAAATCAAGCGGATGCACAATAATCCAGCGGATCCTAAAAAGGAAAAATAATATGGTGAAATCACGTCTGGTGATGGCCATTGGGGCGACATTGTTTGTCGCCTCTTGCGCATCAACCTCCCCACAAAGCACGACCACTGCTGATACGCAGAAAAACACACCGACCATACAAGCTAACCCTCTTGCCAGGGCTCAGGGAACAGCTGAACTGACTATGGAACAAATTATGGCTGATCCGGACTGGATGGGCCGATTCCCTGAACAGGCGTTCTGGAGCATGGACGGTGAAGACATTCTGTTTTACCAGAAGCGCGAAGGCAGTGACATTCGTGACTTAATGATGCTGGAAAATGGGGCCGGTGAACCGCAGAAAGTGGCTGTAGAAAATCTGCACCAGTATGTCGCAGATGAAAAGGTTCATGCAGCAGATGACAGCTTTTTAGCCTATACCTTTGAAGGAAATGTTTTTGTTCGCTTTAATGACGGCACAGTTCGCCAGTTGACTCGTGATGACGCAAGGCAGCACAACCTGCAGCCTATGGCGAATGGACAACTGAGCTACCAGCAGGGTAATAACTTTTTCATTATTGATGTGAACTCAGGTTTAAGTCGTCAAGTCGCAGCTTTAGCCTTTCAGGACAAACCGAAAGCGAATGAAGAGCCTAAGGATTACCTGGCTCGTGAAGAACAACAGCTAATTCAGTACGTGCAGAAAGAGCGTAAAGCGTCTGAAGAGCGTTTTGCTCAGCGTTCGGAGTTACAAAACCGAAATTCGACATTGGCGCCAGAGCCGTTCTACTTGCCGAAGGATAAAGAGCTGGTTTCCGCAAGCTTATCGCCAAAAGGCGATTTCATGCTGATAGCTATTACTGAGCCGCAAAGCTGGCGTGATGACGGCGATATTATGCCGAATTACATCAGCGAAGACGGTCGTGTAAAAAGCGAGAATGTGCGTCGTCGTGTGGCTGATGCAAAGCCGGTTGAACACCAATTGGTTTTACTCAACTTAAGCGACGGCAGCCAGTCGACGCTAACCTACAACACGTTGCCGGGCTGGAATGAAGATGTTCTGGCAGAGGTTAAACGTGAAAACCACGAAGCTCGTGGTGAAACTTATAAGTCCGAAGAGAAACCTCGTCCAATTACGTTAATGGCTGACTGGGGCTGGGAAAACGGTGCTATTCAGTGGAATGACGAGGGCACTGAAGTTGCTGTTATGCTGGAAGCCTGGGACAACAAAGATCGCTGGCTTGCAACGGTAGACACCGCTGGTAAAAAACTAGTTTCTCAAGACCGTTTACACGATGATGCCTGGATTAACTATACTCATAACGAATTTGGCTGGTTAAACAGCGATGAGTTGTGGTTCATGTCAGAGGCGGATGGTTATTCGCATTTGTATGTTACACCTCTTAGCGGCAACACACGTCAATTGACTGAAGGAAATTATGTCGTTGAAGATGCTGATTTAAGCAGTAATGGCGATTACTTATACTTTCAGGCAAACATTGAACACCCGGGTATCTATGAAGTGTATCGGGTGAAAACCGATGGTAGCGGTGAGCCGGAAACTCTGACGGATCTCGATGGTATGACAGCGTTCGAGCTTAGCCCAGAAGATGATGAGCTGTTGCTGACTCATTCAACGCCGTTAATGCCACCGGAGCTATACCATAAGTCGGTAAACGCTTCTGAGAGTGCGAAGCGCTTGACTCATACGGTTTCTGAGAAGTTTTTAAGTATTGACTGGACGGCTCCTGAGTTAGTGGGTGTTAATTCTTCTCATGTTGACGAACCTATTTATACCCGCATCTATAAGCCAGAAGGCTTTGATGAAAACCGGGCCGAAGAATATCCTGCGGTTGTGTTTATTCACGGTGCTGGCTATTTACAAAACGCGCACATGGGCTGGTCAGGGTATTTCCGCGAGTTTATGTTCCATAGTCTGTTGAATAAGCACGGTTACGTGGTTGCTGATCTCGATTACCGCGGCTCAAAAGGTTACGGCCGCGACTGGCGTACCGCTATTTACCGTCAAATGGGAACGCCGGAAGTTGAAGATTTGGTCGACGTTGCAAGTTATTTAGAAAGCGACTTGAACGTTGATGGTGACAAATTAGGCACTTATGGCGGCTCTTATGGTGGTTTCCTGACTTTTATGGCCCTGTTTAACGAACCTGGGTTATTTGAAGCGGGCTCGGCGCTGCGTCCGGTTACCGACTGGGCTCATTACAACACAGGCTACACTTCTAATATTTTGAACCTGCCACAAGATGACGCAATTGCGTACCGTCGCAGTTCTCCAATCTATTTTGCTGAAGGATTAGAAGATGCTTTGTTAATCAATTCACCCATGATTGATGACAACGTTTTCTTCCAGGACAGTGTTCGTCTTGTTCAGCGTCTGATTGAGCTGAAGAAAGAAGACTGGGAAACGGCAATTTACCCAGTGGAGCCGCACGGTTTCCGCCAGCCAGAAAGCTGGCTGAACGAATACCGTCGGATATTTAAATTGTTTGAGGAAAACCTAAAGTAAGTTTGTTGGTTTTACTCACCCCGAATAACGGCGTCGCTAATGCGGCGCCGTTCCAGTTTGTACAGCAATAAAGAGGTCACTAAACCGGCCGCGTGAATAGAGCTAACGTGTTCTCCGACAAAATGAGTGGGTTGCCAGCCAAGCAGCTCGGCAATGACTTTGGCAACCAATGCTATCAATATTAACCACATCCATTTTTTACCCGAACGAATGTCCTTAATTAAACAGTAAGCCAGTAAGCCATGGAGCACTCCTGATAAGCCAACGAAACTAAGGTTTAACGGGGCCACCCAGAGTAGCAGAGCGGTTGCAGCGCCACTTAACAGTAAAGCATTAATTAACCAGCGGGTTGTCCAGTATTCCCGCCAAATTAGAACAATCAGTGCTAAGCCAATAAAATTGAATAAGGCATGCCACCAGTCAAGATGGATAAAATGGGCAGTAATCAATGGCCAGCCTTCGGACATGACAGTACTTGAGCTAAAGCTCAGCACCGGATGCCATTGAGGCATCAATTGCAGAAAAACCGATAGTAACAGAACCAGAATGAGCCCTGCCCAATATTGGTTAAACCTCTCCATTTACCTTCCTTTTCGTTGCGTCATTGGTTTCTGGTTCGTATGATAGGGCAAATTGTTCCTAATATGAATGAGGCCTTATGAAGTTCTGGCTCCCTGGTTTAATAGCCGCAGGCGTTTTATCTGCCTGTACCCCTGGTACCGAACAAGAAGTCCGTGAACCGGAAGCGGCTACTGGTTTTTCTGAAAAAACCGCGGTGACTGCCAATAAGTACATGGTTGCGGCCGCAAATAAACACGCAGTTGAAGCCGGCTATAATGTATTAGAAAAAGGCGGCTCTGCTGTGGATGCGGCTGTGGCAGTTCAGTCTATGCTGGGGTTGGTTGAACCTCAGTCTTCAGGTATTGGTGGTGGTGCTTTTATTCTCTATTGGGATAACAAAGAAAACAGACTTTATACCATTGATGCGCGTGAGACAGCACCTCAGGCTGCTACAGGGGAACTCTTTTTGGACGACAAGGGTAATCCGCCCAAATGGATTGATGCTGTCGTTGGAGGCCGTTCAGTAGGAACTCCTGGTGTTCTTCGCGGACTGGAACTGGCTCACGAACGCTGGGGCAAAGCAGAGTGGGTTTCACTCTTTAGTGAAACTATTGAGTTGGCAGAAGCGGGGTTTGAAGTGTCGCCACGGCTCGCTAAGTTAGTGGAGATGGAGATTAACCCCGGTGTTAAGAAAATGTCTACGGCCAGCAGTTATTTCTTCCCCAATGGTAAACCGTTAAAAGCTGGAGACACTCTGAAAAACCCCGAGTATGCAAATAGCCTTAGCTTGATTGCAGAGCAGGGTGCTGATGCACTCTATGAGGGGGAATTAGCCGAGAAAATTGTTAAGGCCGTACAGAATAGTGCTATTGAACCGGGGGTGTTGAGTCTTGAAGACTTGAGTCAGTACAGCGCAAAACTGCGCGAACCTGTATGTAATGTTTACCGCGAATACCAGGTTTGCGGTATGGGGCCACCCAGCTCAGGGGGAATAACAACGCTGCAGACATTGGGCGTACTGGAGAATTTTGAGCTAGGTAAACTGAAACCAAACTCTGAAGAATTTGTGCACTTGTTCACTCAGGCATCACGTTTAGCTTATGCCGACAGAAACCAGTGGATTGCAGATCCCGACTTTGTTGAGATTCCTGTTGAGGCCATGTTGGATAAAGCCTATTTATCGAGCCGGGCAGATATTATTAATGAGGAGGATATAGGTAAAGCCAAGCCGGGTGTTCAACTGCAGCCGACGTACGAGCAAGATATAGCCTATGAATTGCCTAATACCAGCCACATTTCTATTGTTGATGCCGAAGGTAATGTGGTTTCCATGACGACCAGCATTGAAATGGGATTCGGTTCCACCGTTATGGCCGGTGGTTTTTTACTCAATAATCAATTAACTGACTTTTCTTTGGCGCCGGGTGACGGTAAGGAGAAATTCGCTAACCGTGTAGAGCCGGGCAAGCGGCCCCGTAGCTCCATGGCTCCGACTGTCGTTCTTGATAAAGAAGGGCAGCAGCTCATACATGCTATTGGTTCTCCCGGCGGAAGCAGAATTATTAACTACGTTACTCAAACTTTAGTGGGTATGCTGGACTGGGAATTTAACGTACAGGAAGCGATTAACCTTGGTCATGTAACCAATCGTAATGATTATACCTCTCTGGAGAAAGGACGGGATATAAGCGAGCTCAAAGCGGCTTTAGAAAAGCGAGAGCATGATGTCAGAGTCATCAACTTAAACAGCGGCTTACATGGAATTACTATTAATTCAGACGGCACTTTGGTGGGTGGCGCTGATCCGCGTCGTGAAGGCGTGGCAAAAGGAGAATAGAGTATCATGACATTATTACGAGTAGCTTTCTTGGCTCTGGTCGTAACCGTTATTTCCGCTTGCAGCGGTGATGAACGACCAGACGACTATACATCTGCGAAACCTGCTGAAGTGATCAGCGGATTTTATAATGCGGTATATGAACAGGAAGACTTGGAACAGGCGAAAAAGCTTTCGTCTAACCAGCTGGCTGAGCTAATTACGCATTACGGGGCTGTTAGTCAGGTTCAGCGTTACGTGCTTGGGCGTTATTTTGATACCGTCGAAATTGAAGTTGTCAGTGACTCGCTTACCGATTACCTGAATGATTCGAATGAGCTCCGTGCAACAGTTATCTTTGAAGGAACGTACGAAGGCGATAATATTAAAGACAGTCGCGATGTGGTTCTGATTCAACAGGACGGTAGATGGGTTGTCGATAAAATTCTCGACGCCAGATACCGCCCGTAAGGGATTAGCCCTGTTTCTTTTTATCGGTATAAGGTGGCCAGCCCATTTGTTTTCCTGCTAAAACGTGCAGGTGAATGTGGTATACGGTTTGGCCGCCGTATTCGTTACAGTTCATCACAAGTCGATACCCATCTTCTGCAAAACCATGCTCAGCCGCTAACTTAGCGGCTACGACATAAAGGTGCCCTACTAATGCGGCGTTGTCTTCATTAATATCATTAGCTGTAGCAATGGGCGTTTTAGGAATAACTAAACAGTGAAAAGGTGCTTGCGGGTTGATGTCTTTAAACGCAAGCGCCTGATCATCTTCGTAGATAATATCCGCAGGAATTTCACGGTTAATAATTTTTGTAAAAATTGTCTCTTCTGCCATTATCTTGCCCTTATCACGCTATTTTAGTCTATGGTAACTATAGCAGTGGGCATCGGCAAATTTAGTTAAGATTTTCAGACAGCTTATATTGGCTGGCAGATTTTCCGGAAAATAAAAGATCCACCATAGGGTGTTGAATTTCTTGTTCTGAAAAATCAGCTTCCAGACTGCTTTCGCTGACATAGGTTTGGATTGACGAATTGTTCACTAAAATATGGTACCAAGGCTGATCTTTTGCCGGTTTAGAGGTCGCCATTTTGTCATACCAACTGTCAGATAATGTGAAGCATGGGTCAGCATCAATAATCACACCGCGGTAACCATAAAGGCTGTGGGTGATGAGTTGACCAATTGAAAACTTTGCTTCTACCATGATGACGGTTCCTTGTTATCCGATACTATTTTTTTATCGGCCAGACCGTGCTAAAACTGAAGTAAGATTTACACTTTTTAAACAAAGTTGAGGGCAACATGCTGGAATCGCGGGAAAACCGAAATTTTATGCGGATGGCTGTTAATGCGGATGCGAAAGTTACCTTGGTAGAGAGTGGGAGTAAAAAAGTACTTGAAGGCGTTTGTCTTGATTTGAGTGCAGAGGGCTTGTCACTTCAGTTGTCGGCCAATCTCGAGGTTGGCGATAAAGTTTTTGTTGAAATTTTGTCCTCAGGCTCAGTAGCGCCTTTAAAAATCAACGCTGAAGTCGTTCGCAGCCAGAGACTGGAGGACAACAGCGGAGACTCTATTGTAGGCTGTCGTATTATTTCAATGGACTGACAGCCCGGTTATTACATAACTCTCATGCCGGGTTTTGCGCCGTCATGTGGGTTCAGAATATAGATTTCATCTTTACCTGGCCCGGCTGCAAGCACCATTCCTTCGGACATGCCAAACCGCATTTTACGGGGAGCCAGATTGGCGACCATCACAGTAAGTTGGCCTTTCAGGGCTTCTGGCTCGTAAGCCGATTTAATACCTGCGAAAACCTGTCGAGTTTCACCACCCAAATCCAACGTCAGTTTCAGTAGTTTATCAGCGCCTTCAACGTGCTCAGCATTGGCAATACGAGCAACCCTTAAGTCGACTTTAGCAAAATCATCAAAGTTAATTTCATCGGCAATTGGCTCTTTTTTGAGCTCGTCATTAACTTCAGTCGCTGGGGCCTGAGAGGCCTGCTCTTCTTTTGATGCTTCAATCATGGCGTTTACATCGTCCATTTCAACACGCTGCATGAGCGCTTTAAATTTATTAATTGGATGGTCGGTCAAAGCTGTTTTGTGACTTTCCCAGGTAAAAGTATCGTTTAAGAAGTGTTGCACTTCTTCAGTCAACTTAGGAACTACCGGGGCAAGGTAAACCATTAACACGCGGAACAAGTTGATACCTAAAGAGCAGATTTCATGAACTTCCTGTTCACTCTCTTCTTGCTTAATTAACTGCCACGGTTCTTTATCAGCAATATACTGATTGGCGCGATCAGCTAACGCCATAATGTCGCGCATAGCTCGGGAAAATTCGCGTTTTTCATAAAGGACCGCAATGTCATCACCAGCAATCTGAAAATCTTTTAACAGTGTTGAGTCAGCAACATTGGTTGACAGTTTCCCGTCAAACTTTTTCTGAATGAAACCGGCGCAGCGACTGGCGATATTAATGACTTTGCCGACAAGATCAGAGTTTACGCGTTGCGCAAAGTCAGTCAGGTTCAGATCCAGATCATCGATACGACTGGTTAATTTTGCTGCGAAGTAATAACGCAGATATTCCGGATCAAGATGCTCAAGGTAAGTACGAGCCTTGATAAAAGTGCCCTTAGACTTGGACATCTTAGTACCGTTAACGGTAATGAACCCATGCGCCCAGACATTTGTTGGTTGGCGGAAGTCGGCACCTTTTAGCATGGCAGGCCAGAATAGACTGTGGAAGTAGATAATATCCTTACCAATGAAGTGATAAAGTTCTGCTTCACTGTCGGCTTGCCAATAGGTATCCCAATCTGCTTTGCCAGTAGTTGCACAATAGTTCTTAAAGCTGCTCATGTAACCTATTGGCGCATCCAGCCAGACGTAAAAGTACTTATTTTCTGTGCCCGGGATTTTGAAACCAAAGTAAGGAGCATCGCGGGAAATATCCCAGCGCTGTAAACCTTGCTCAAACCATTCATTAAGCTTATTTGCCATCTCGTTTTGCAATGAGCCTGAACGGGTCCAGCTTTTTAACATGTCACCAAATGCCGGCAGGTCAAAAAAGTAGTGTTCTGATTCACGTAATTGCGGCTCAGCACCAGAGACGACTGACTTTGGATGTTTCAAGTCGGTTGGTGCATAAGTTGCCCCGCAGACATCACAGTTGTCTCCGTATTGGTCTTCGGCACCACAGTCGGGACATTCGCCTTTAACGAAACGATCGGGAAGAAACATTTCCTTTTGCGGGTCATACAGCTGTTCAATGACTTCTGTTTTAATGTGACCGGCTTTATCAAGGCGTGTGTAGATAGTTTCGGCCAGCTCACGGTTTTCATCACTGTGCGTGCTGTAATAGTGATCGAAGCCGACCAGAAAGTCGCTAAAGTCTGACTCGTGTGAGCGCTGCATATCGCCAATCATTTGCTCTGGCGTTATCCCAAGCTGCTGAGCTTTCAGCATAATGGGCGTACCGTGGGCATCGTCGGCACAGACGAAGTGGCACTCGTTACCGCGTAGCTTTTGAAAGCGTACCCAGATATCGGCCTGAATATAACCTAACATGTGACCAATATGGATAGGTCCGTTAGCGTATGGTAGTGCGTTAGTAACCAGTATTTTACGTGCGGATTGGCTCATGCGAAAATCTGCTTCCGTTTCGTTGATTAATCGAATCTAAACCCCAAAGTTTTATGCCGCTCATGTTAGCATAGCTCTTGGCTGATACACAGATCCTTGAGGTTGATGATGACAGATTTTACTCACCCCTTATTGCCTAATGGTATTCCTGAGAACTGGGTGACCGGTTCTGGTAAAGAGCGGGTCTTGAACTTACCTTTTGTTGCCGGCGAAAGTTTACTTCAGGCCATTCAGAACGATGCCGAGCTTGGTGAGTTTGAATGGCAACTTAACTGCCACATTAAAAAACTGAAAAATTCTCAACCAGAATTACCTCTAACTACCGGCAATGTCATTGTTGTTTCTTCCGGGAAGGGCGGCGTTGGCAAGTCGTCTGTAAGTGTTAACCTGGCTTTGGCTTTGTCTGAACTTGGTGCCAGTGTTGGTTTGCTTGACGCCGACATTTACGGCCCGTCGATTCCGACCATGCTGGGTGGAAGCCACGAGGATATGGAGCTAACCAAGAACAATAAAATGCAGCCGTTGCAACGACACGGGCTACATGTACACTCGCTGGGTTACTTAGTCGACGATAAAGACGCGACAATTTGGCGCGGGCCAATGGCCAGTGGTGCGTTGCAGCAACTCTATAAAGACACCGCCTGGCCGGCATTGGATTACCTTATTGTCGACATGCCACCAGGCACCGGCGATATCCAGCTAACCATGGCGCAGAAGTTGCCGGTCACCGGAGCGGTTGTGGTGACAACACCGCAGACGGTAGCGTTAAAGGACGCAGAAAAAGGCGTGGCCATGTTTAGAAAGCTGAACATTCCATTGGTCGGTATACTGGAGAACATGAGCTATTACCAATGTCCGGCCTGTGGGCATGAAGACTCGGTTTTTGGTAAAAATGGTGGCGCTGTAATGGCAACAGAGCATCATTTGCCACTACTGGGACAGTGGCCTTTGAATAGTGAGCTAAGAGAGAGTCTTGATGGTGATACACCCCTGTTAATAGCACAGCCACAACACCCGTTAAGTCAGTTAATTTTTAATTCTGCACAACAAGTTGCGGCAAACCTCTATTATCAACAGGAAAATTCGTTATAGTACAGGCCTTAAGGTCTTAAACGACAACACGGAGATTGATCAACCATGCGCCTAAACGACACTGAAATAGAACAACATTTGAAAGACGGAATTATAGGTGTCGAACCTGCACCGCAAGCCAGTAATATTTCAGGCGTTACACTGGATATTCATTTAGGCAACGATTTTCGTGTATTGCAGGATCATGCCGCACCTTTCATTGATATCAGCGGTTCTCGCGAGGCAATTGAAGCGGCCATTCGCGAAGTCATGAGTGATGAAATTGTGCTAAAAGATGATCAGGCTTTTTTCATTCACCCCGGCGAATTTGCGCTGGCCGTAACGCATGAATCAATTACGTTGCCCGCTGATATGGTTGGCTGGCTGGACGGTCGTTCGTCTTTAGCCCGCTTAGGTTTAATGGTTCACGTAACGGCGCATCGTATTGACCCGGGTTGGTCAGGGCAAATTGTGCTGGAGTTCTACAACAGCGGGAAGCTACCTCTGGCCTTGAGAGCGGGTATGAAAATTGGAGCCATCAGCTTTGAGAAATTGAGTAGTCCTTGTGCAAGACCTTATAACAAGCGAGACGATGCGAAGTACAAAGATCAGCATGGGGCAGTGGCTTCGCGGATTTCAGCTGACGGCGGTTAAGCACTTTCTGTTAAAAGTTGCTTGGTGGCCTCTTGCAGCTTAGCCAATAAATTACTGGTGTTATGGCGGTAGTGGACATCTTTATCACTTTCCAAACCGCCAATAACCGGTAACTTCAGGCCTTTTTCTTCTTTATTGCTGAGTACTAAGTCGATAATTTGCTGACCCAGCTGTTTTTCAATAAATGCGACTTTATCGGCGACACTCAGTGCCCCAGCTGGCCCACTTTCATCAGCCAGGTTATCAATAAATACCACTTTCGCATTGGTTGTTAGTAACGCGTCGCGTATACCAGAAACAAGTAAGGGTGGCATAACCGACGTCATGAAGCTGCCCGGTCCCAGCAAAATTAACTGGCTATTTTGTATATGACGAATGGCTTCCGGTGTGGCCTTAACCGTGCCTGATAGAGACAGTTTGCGAGGCATGGCGGGAAGTTTATCAATACGAATTTCGCCATGGCACTGAATGCCGTCCGCTGTTGTCGCGATGAGATCAGTCGGGCATTCCGACATGGGCAAAATTCGGTTGTCGATATTTAATAGACGGCTTAAGAGTTGAATGCCGTCTAACGGACGGGCACTAAGTTGATCCAGTGTATAGAGCAGCAAATTGCCAAAGTTATGACCATGCAGAGAGGAGGTGCAGTCAAAACGGTAATTGAGTACTTCAGCCGCAAGGGGTTGCTCCACAAGCTGTGATAAGCAGTTGCGAATATCACCCCAGGCAATGCAATGCTGCGATTCACGTAATAAACCAGTAGCTCCGCCGTTGTCTGTAGTAGCGACAATACCTACAAGTTTGTGTTTCATAAAAGACAGAGTCGACAAAACTCGACCGAGTCCATGACCACCACCTATTGCGGTTATACGTCTTAATGAGTGCAGTTGCATCCGGCTTCCTTTGCTGCCTTTGGTCGAACGCTGCGACCTTAGCTGATTTATTATGAATTATGCAAGCCTCGCTGACTGTGTAACAATCTAATGAGCAGGAGGATGTATGCCAATAGTTTTTGATAACCGTTATGCCCGTAAGTTCCCCGAAATAACAACAAGTCAATCGATAAAGCCGGATGGTAAGGCTAAGTTATTGTGGTTAAACGAACCGTTATGGGCTGAATTATCAGCAGGAGAAAAGCCACCGGCTAAACTTGCCGAGTGGCTGGGTGGTTTAGAACCATGGCCGGGCGCAGAGCCTGTTGCTCAGAAATATGCCGGACACCAGTTTGGCCATTTTAATCCCTATTTGGGAGACGGGCGAGGGCTGCTGCTGGGTCAGGTTGTTGTTGGTGAAAAGCTGCATGACATTCACGTTAAAGGCGCTGGACCAACGCCATACAGCAGAGGAGCAGACGGCAGAGCTGTTCTACGCTCGTCGGTGCGAGAGCTATTGGCAAGTGAGGCCTTTTACGCACTGGGCGTGCCGACAACACGTGCGTTGGCGTTAGTGTCAACCGAAGGGAAAATACAGAGGGAGCGTCTGGAGCCGGGCGCGATTTTGGCCCGCACTGCCGCAACTCACGTGCGTTTCGGACACTTTGAGCACTGTTTTCACCGTAACCTTGAAGGTACCATGAAGCGCCTGTGGCAGGACACCATTGAAACGGTCTGGCCACAGCTAGCGGAAGCCAGCATTGAAGAGGGTTTTGCTCAGGTTGTTAAAAGCACAGCGGAGATGATTGCCGGGTGGCAGGCGTATGGGTTCATTCATGGTGTAATGAACACAGATAATATGAGCATAGCCGGGGAAACCTTTGACTTTGGGCCTTATGCATTTTTAGATAATTATGAACCTGAAAAGATTTTCAATCATACCGATGCAGGTGGGCGTTACGGATTTTTTCAGCAACCTGGTATTGGGTTATGGAATTTAAAGAAGCTGGCTAAGGCATTGAGTCCCATTGTGGAGCCTGACGGGTTGCAGAGCGCACTCGATAATTATGAAACTCAATTGCGCCAAGCGTATCTTAACCTTATGACCAAACGTTTGGGGATATCAGCCGTTCCTGATGAGCAAAAAATGGCGTTAATAGGGGGGTGGTTGAGTTTACTTGAAGTGAATAACGCCGATTATCAGCTTTCATTCCGGGATTTAATTGATTCGGTTGAAGCTGACGAACCGAAAGGGTTGCTGAAGCAAAGCGGAAAAAGCTGGTGGCAGGAGTACCAGTCAGCGGTTAATGGCCATACTGACACTGACGTGATGAGGCAGGTAAACCCCTGGGTTATTGTCAGAACACACCATGCGCAGCGTGTAATAGAAGCGGCAGAGGCTGGCGATACCTCATTATTGGAAGAGTATACGCAGGCGTTAATGAACCCGTTCGACGATGCTTTAAGTGACAGCGTATGGGCCAAGCCCCCGAAACCCGATGAACAGGTATCACAACTGTCTTGTTCCAGTTGAGGTTTGAATTGCGATCTCCCGGTGGATAGGACAGAATCAAAGGAATAAATAATGACAGGGTTAATGGAATGAATTATCGAGTGCTTTTCGCTTTAATTTTTATGCTGCCGTTTTACGTTCAGGCGCAGCAGTGGCAAGTTCCCGAGCCTCAGGAATTTGATACGACCCAAGTTTGCCTGGGCGACCTGTCTCAACCTTTAACTGTCGAGCTTGCCGATACTCAGGAGCAGCATGCCCGCGGGTTGATGCAACGGGAGTCGCTTGGTCAGTATAATGGTATGTGGTTTCGGTATGGGCAGGAAAGGCCGGGTTATAGTGGTTTTTGGATGTACCAGACTTTGATTCCACTGGATATCGCATACCTTGATAAGAATCGTCGTATTATAAAAACGTTTACTATGCGACCTTGTGGTAGTAACGACCCGAATAACTGTCGAAGCTACTCTCCGGGTAAAAGTTACTGGAGTGTTCTTGAAGTGAATGCTGGATTTTTTGCTGAACACGATATACGTACCGGTGATCAATTAAACAAAAGCCCGGACGGTAATTGCGGATCTGCAAAAGAAGATAATAATAACGAAGAGTAAATAATAGGAGAGACCATGAAGTACGTCATAATGGGGGCACTAAGCTTGACTGTCTTAGCAGCCTGTGGACCGGCCACTCAGTCAGATAATGAGACCGATAAAGCTGTCGCAGATATTCAGGGATCAGCCTTTAACCCTAACTACAGAGATTACTTGAAGACCTTATCGTCTGATGAATTCGAAGGGCGTGCTCCTGCATCTGCTGGGGGAGAGAAAACGGTGAGCTTTATCGAAAACCACTTTCGTGAATGGGGGCTAAAACCTTATGACGAAGAAAATGACAGCTATCGCCAGCCGGTTCCTTTAGTAAAACTTATGCCGTACAAAGTCACTTCTTTAAACTTCAATGGCGAGTCAGCTCCGGAGTCTATGGAATACCGTACGGAGATGATGGCCTGGACGCCTCGCGTTGTGGATGAAGTGAAAGTTGAAGACAGCGATGTTGTTTTCGTCGGGTACGGTATTGTTGCTCCGGAGTATAACTGGAATGACTATCAGGGCCTGGATGTTGAAGGTAAAACCGTTGTCATGCTGGTTAATGACCCAGGCTACGCAACTGGTGATCCTGAGCTATTTAATGGTAACGCAATGACCTACTATGGCCGTTGGACCTATAAGTTTGAGGAAGCTGCTCGGCAGGGGGCTGAAGCCGCCTTTGTAATACACGAAACAGGGCCTGCCGGTTACGGTTGGGGTGTTGTCGCTGGCGGCTCGCCGGTGCGTTTTGACTTAAAGCGTGAAAACAAAAATATGGATCGCTCGGCGATTGAAGGCTGGGTAACCGAAGAAAGCGCAAATGCACTTTTTGCCACCGTCGGCAAAGATTTAGAACAAATGCGGGAGCTGGCTCTAAGTGGAGAATTTAAGCCAGAGCCACTGAATATTGAGGCGTCGCTAACCGTTAATAATAAATTTGAGTACTTAGATACCAACAATGTAATTGGTTATATTGAAGGCTCTAAGTATCCTGAAGAGCACGTTATTTATATGGCTCACCACGATCACCTGGGAACTGATCCTGTTCGTGAAGATGATCCTATCTATAATGGAGCGCAGGATAATGCTTCAGGCACGGCGGCGTTAATGGCCATGGCAGAGCAGTTTGCAAAAGGACCTCAACCTGAGCGTTCAATTGTCTTTGCTGCTGTTGGCGCAGAAGAAAGCGGTTTATTGGGCTCTGACTGGTACGCGACTCACCCTATGTTGCCGCTGGGCAAAGCGGTTGGTGGCATCAACATGGATGTTATGAACGTCTATGGTCCGATGAAAGACATGGTTGTGGTGGGTTATGGTAACTCTTCCATGGAAGACTACTTGAAACGCTACGTAAAGGCCCAAGATCGTTATGTAGCACCTGAACCAACTCCGGAAGTTGGTTCTTTCTATCGCTCAGATCACTTTAATCTGGCGAAACGAGGTGTGCCTATGTTGTATGCGAAAGGCGGAAACGATCACGTAGAGAAAGGTCGAGAATGGACCGAAGAGCAACGTGCTATCTTTAATCGCGACGCTTATCACAAACCAGCAGATGAGTTTAATGAAGATTGGGACCTGCGCGGTGTTCAACAAGATATGTCTATCTTCTACTCAATAGGTAACGAGCTGGCAAATTCACGTGAGTGGCCTCAGTGGGCACCCGGAAATGAATTTGAGGCAGCGCGTAAAGCAACAGAAGATATGCGAAAATAAGCGTTAAGATAACCTTGTAGGAACGGTCACTGCCGTAAGTTGTCTTAACTTTGCAGTCATTTTTTAGGAGCAGTTATGACTCATAAACGAGATAAAGTTTATGTCCGTTTCAACCAAGGTTCACGTACCGGAGGAAGCTCCTCCGGTAACTGGCTCAGTCGTTTGCTGGGCCTTTTTTTATTGTTGGTCTTAGTTGGTCTTGGACTGGCGTTTGGTATGGTCATTGCGGTAGTTCTACTGCTGCTGATGATTCCTGTAATGTGGCGTCAGCGTCATACCATTAAGCAGGTTTGGCGAATGCGTAAACAAGCCAAACAGCACTATCAGGAACAACAACGCCAACATCAAAAACAACAAGAACATTATGAAAATAGGCGAGAGGATGGTGGATCGGTTATTGACGGGGAATACGAAATTAAAGACGATCACGACAAAAAATCTTAAAAAACAGGGTCCAGTGCTCGAATGAAAAAACCTTATATTGTTATTCCCGCGCTGGATCCCGATCATCACTTGCTGGCGCTTGTTGATGAGGTTGCAGCGAAAGACCCGGACTGGAGCCACTTTCTGGGAATCGTCATTGTTGATGATGGTAGTCAGTCTAAATCGGTTTTCCGGGAGCTCGCCAACCGACACCGCATTCACATTTTAGAGCATGAAGACAACCAGGGAAAAGGTGCTGCGTTACGTACTGCTTTTCGATGGATTCTGTCTCAGCGTGAGGAACGTTGTTCAGGAGCAGTAACCGCTGACGCTGACGGACAACATCTTGCTGAAGACATACTCGCTGTTTGCACACGCCTAAAAGGGTATCCGGATAAGTTATGGCTGGGTAGCCGGACTTTTGATGAAAATGACATTCCTTTGCGTTCTAAAGTGGGCAATAAGTTAACCCGCATTATTTTCAGGCTCGTAACAGGGCAGGATATTAAAGACACCCAAACCGGGCTGCGGGGAGTTCCTGTCGGCTTTTTGGAAAAGCTCGTTGACTTCAATAGCTGTGGTTATGAGTTTGAACTTGAGATGCTGTTGTCTGCTAAACGTTATGGTTACCGGATAAAGTCTCAGGAAATTACCACGGTGTATGAGGAAGGTAATGAAACCAGTCATTATCGGCCGATTGTCGATTCTATAAAAATTTATCGAAAGTTTTTGAAATTTGCCAGTATTGGCATTTTGTCTGCCGGACTTGATTACTCAGTTTTTGCTACGGCTTATTTTTTCTCAGGACAGGTGCTTGAATCGATTGTTCTGGCGAGAATTATTTCCGGAGTATTCAATTTTTCTTTAAACCGTCAGTGGGTATTCAAGCAAGGCTCTCATATTGCCTGGGATGCGACGAAGTACGGATGCTTAGCGGTGGTTCTGGTTGCCGCTAATTATGGGCTAACAGAGGCCTTTCGATATATAGGATTGACGCCATTTATTGGCAAGCCGCTAGCAGAAGGATTGGTTTTTCTGTTGAGTTACAGAGGACAAAAACTGTTGGTCTTTAAAAAGGCGGTTTAACAAACCGTTGCCAAAAAAAACCGGAGTTCAAAACTCCGGTTTTCTGTTTTTATCATTCTTCAGGTTGTTTAGGCGGGAAAATTCGTCGCACCACATAGAAGAATAGTGGAACAAAGAAGATTGCCAGTACGGTACCGCCTATCATACCGCCAATAACACTGGTTCCGATAGCATTACGGCTTGCCGCACCAGCACCGTCACTCAGTGCCAGAGGCATAACACCGAATACAAATGCTAATGATGTCATCAGAATAGGACGCAGACGTAAACGCACAGCTTCCAGAGTAGCTTCCAGCAACTCTTTGCCCTGTGCCTGTAAGTCTTTTGCAAACTCTACGATGAGTATGGCGTTCCTTGCCGATACACCGATAGTGGTTAACAGACCAACCTGGAAGTAAACATCATTAGAGATACCTCGCAGCATAACGGCAATAACAGCACCTAAAATCCCTAAAGGCACAACCAGCATGACAGAGAAGGGTATCGACCAACTCTCGTAAAGAGCCGCGAGGAACAGGAATACGACAATAAGGGATACGCTATAAAGAATTGGCGCGAAATTACCGGATTGACGCTCTTGTAGTGAGATCCCCGTCCATTCAAAGCCTATTCCAGGCGGCAGTTGCTCGATCATTCGCTCCATTTCAAGCATCGCCTCACCAGTACTAACGCCCGGAGCCGCTTGCCCCTGAATCTCCATTGCAGAAACGCCGTTATAGCTTTCCACTCGTTGTGGACCATAAGTCCACTCCCAACTGGAGAAGGAGCTGAACGGCACCATATCGCCCTGGTTATTTCGTACGTACCAGTCGTTAATATCTTCGGGCAGCATGCGAGATTCAGCCTCGCCCTGAAGGTAGACTTTTTTGACCCTTCCCCGGTCAATAAAGTCATTAACGTAGGATGAGCCCCAGGCTGTGCTTAAGGTGTCGTTGATACTGGCAATGGTCAGTCCCTGCGCCTGAGCTTTCTCAAAATCAATATCAATTCGAAGCTGTGGTGCGTCTTCAAGTCCGTTCGGGCGCACCTGAACCAGTTTATCGCTTTGTCCCGCCATGCCCAGTAATTGGTTACGGGCTTCGAGTAAACCGGCATGACCCAGGTTGCCGCGATCCTGCAAAAACAGGTTAAAACCGCTGGAAACGCCAAGTTCCGGAATAGGTGGCAGGTTGAAGGCAAAAACCATAGCTTCTTTTATCGTCGCAAAGAAGCCAAAAGCTCGCCCAATAACGGCTTCAACGCTCTGGCTCTCATCACGCTCATCCCAGTCTTTTAAGCGAACGAAAGCGATACCGTTAGCCTGGCTACGTCCGGAAAAGCTAAACCCAACAACTGAGAAGACAGACTGAACGGCATCTTCCTGATTGAGGTAGTAGTCCTCTATTTTGTCCATGGTGTTGACCGATTGCTCTATTGTAGAGCCAACCGGTAACTGCATTTGGGTTAGAAATACGCCACGGTCTTCGTCAGGTAAGAAAGATGATGGTAGTTGAGTAAAGAGGTAGGCAAGCACCCCAAGAATACCCAAATACAGCAAGCCAAAGCGTACGGTACGACGCAAAATTGAATGAATGGAGTTCGTATACTTGACGGTCCACTTTTCAAGTGTCCGGTTGAACCATCCAAGCGGTCCCCAGCCACTGTTTTTGTCATGCTTAACCGGTTTGAGCAGAGTAGCGCACAGTGCCGGTGAAAAAATGATCGCAACAAGGACGGATAGGCCCATAGAGGTAATAATGGTCAATGAGAACTGTCGGTAAACAGCACCGGTGGAGCCGGGGAAGAAGGCCATGGGTGCGAATACCGCTGCCATTACCACACCGATGGCCACAAGAGCGCCGGTAATTTGCCCCATTGATTTTATCGTTGCCTGTTTGGGGGATAAGCCTTCTTCAGACATCAAGCGCTCAACGTTTTCAACAACAACGATGGCGTCATCAACCAATAAGCCGATGGAGAGCACCATACCGAACATGGTCAGGGTGTTAATTGAGAAGCCTGCTAAAGACATGATGCCCATAGTGCCCAGAATAACGACCGGAATAGCCAGAGTCGGTATTAACGTTGCGCGTAAGTTTTGTAAGAAAACAAACATCAACAGGAAGACCAAAATAATGGCCTCAATCAAAACTTGAGCTACTTCAGAAATCGAAATCTTGATGAACGGGGTTGTATCGTAAGCCGTAACCAGTTCCATTCCATCCGGGAAAAATTGTTCAAGTTCGTCCATGCGAGCTTTAACGGCATCGGCTGTTTCAAGTGCGTTAGCACCGGTCTGCAAGTTTATAGCCAGGCCCGTGGCCGGTTTTCCGTTGTAATTTGCCTGAATGGAGTAATTTTCAGCGCCTTTTTCGACCTCTGCAACATCTTTCAGACGCACCTGAGAACCGTCGGGTAAAACCTTTAAGGTGATATTTTCAAATTGCTCTGCGTCAGACATTCTGGTTTGGGCAATAATTGTCGAATTAAGACGTTGGCCGTCAACAGCGGGAGTTCCGCCTAATTCACCTGCCGCAACCTGAGCATTCTGTGCTCGGATAGCATCTTTTATATCGGCCATGGTCATGCCGTAATTAACTAACGCAGAAGGATCTACCCAAATACGCATAGCATAAGGCGCACCAAATAACTGAACATTACCAACGCCGGTTGTACGAGCTATAGGATCCTGAATATTCGACGCAATATAATCACTTAAATCAGTTTGTGTGTAGCGGTCATCCGTTGCAACAAGCGCCGCAACCATCAGGAACGAGCTGCTTGATTTACTGACAGTAATGCCCTGAGCTTGTACTTCTTGAGGTAGCTGCGGAGTTGCCTGTGACAGCTTATTCTGAACTTGAACCTGAGCAATATCCGGATCTGTTCCCGATGCGAAAGTCAGGCTGATACTTGCATTACCAAAGTTACTTTGCGAAGAGAAGTAAAGCAGGTTATCAATACCTGTCATGTTCTGTTCTATGACCTTGGTAACTGTGTTAGAAACCGTTTCAGCGTTAGCACCAGGGTAGCTCACCTGAATCTCGACAGCAGGTGGAGCAATGGTTGGATACTGAGCTATAGGTAGCTGTATCATAGCGATGGCGCCAGCCATCATTGTCAGCAGTGCGATAACCCAGGCAAATATCGGGCGATTAATAAAAAACTTGGCCATTACTGACTTCCCTTACTGCTGCTGTTCAGAGTTGGACGAATCGATAGTGACTTCATCGCCAGGACGAATCTTTTGTAAGCCTGAAGTGACCACAGTGTCGCCTTCTTTCAGGCCATCAGAAATTAGCCATTTGCTGTCTATGGCACGTTCCGTTGTAATCATTCGCTGTTCGACAGTATTGTCGTCATTAACCAGCATGACATAAGGGCGTCCACGTGGGTCTCGGGTAACGGCTTTTTGTGGTACCTGAATGGCGTCACTTATGCTGCCTTCGCTGACTTCAGCACGCACGAACATGCCAGGGTAAAGCGTTTTGTCTGGATTAGGGAATACCGCACGAAGTAAAATAGCACCGGTGTCTTCGTCAACACTAACCTCTGAGAAGAGTAATTCGCCTTTTTGGTCGTAATCAAGCCCATTCAGTTTTAACCGAACCGGGGCGTTTCCTTTGTCGTTGGCCTGAATACGACCTGATTTAATGTCAGCCTGCAATTTCATGAATTGCTTACTGGACTGATTAATATCGACATAGATAGGGTCTAGCTGGTTAATCGTCACCAGTGGGTCGGCTTGTGAGGCTGTCAACAAAGCGCCTTCAGTAAAGTTTGAACGACCAATAATGCCACTAATAGGGGCGTTCACTTTCGTGTATTCAAGATTAATACGGGCATTTTTCAACTGAGCTTCAGCTAAAGAAACCGCCGCTTTATTTTGATAGAAAGTTGCTTCTGCGCTATCAAATTCATCTCTGCTAACAGCGTTTTCATTGAGGAGTTCCTGAAAACGTTTATAACGTAGCTCAGAGCTGCGTAATACGGCCTTAGCACTCTCAACCTCGGCTTCAGCACTGGCTAATTCTGCTTCGTAAACCGCGGGATCAATTTGATAGAGCTGCTGCCCTTTTTCGACAAAAGTACCTTCCTCAAAGGTTCGATCGAGCAAGACACCACTGACCTGAGGGCGAACCTGTGCTACGCGGTAGGCAGCAGTCCGGCCTGGTAAATCAACGCTTAGATTCAATGATTCAGGGGTTATTGTAACCACTTCTACTTGGGCCGCTTGCTGTTGGCCTTGCTGCTGTTGTTGCTGTTGGTCACTGCAAGCGGCTAGTGTTCCTGTTAACAGGATACCCGTAGCTAAAACTGGGACAAACCTAAAACGCGTGTTCATTAAACCTACCTCTGGCCTATAAATTTATTAGCATCCCGGAATTATACATACATTCATGTATGTTTGTAAAACTATTCGGCAACAGTTAATGCAATTTTTCCTATGGTTTTCTGAGTTTCAATTGCTTCATGTGCTTTGCGAAGATTCTGCGCATTCATTTCGCCAAAGGTTTTACCAAGAGTTGAACGTATTTGACCTTTTTCGACCATTTTTGCAATGTGATTAAGCAGTTCTTGCTGCTTGATCATGTCGTGGGTATGAAACATAGACCGCGTGAACATAAACTCCCAGTGAAGGCTGATGCTCTTTTGCTTCATTAATGTAATATCAATATTTTCAGCAGGATCATCTATTAAGCAAAAGCGTCCTTGAGGTTCCATAAACTTCATGCACTGAGTAAAGTATTGCTCGCTATGCGTTAGGCAGGCAACATCCGTTACCGGATCTGAACCCGCGCTTTCAATTTGTTCGGCTAAACTGTCGTGATGATTAATAACATAGTCCGCGCCTAAGGCTTTCACCCATTGCTGAGATTCTGCGCGTGATGCTGTGGCAATAACTGTAGCATCGGTTAATTGAGCGGCAAGTTGAATTAAGATGGAGCCAACACCACCTGCACCGCCAATGACTAGTAGAGTTCTTTTTTCGTGAACAGAGGGTTTATCAATTTGCAAACGGTCGAAAAGTACTTCCCAGGCGGTAATACTGGTTAAGGGCAGGGCTGCTGCCTGACAGTTGTCGAGGTTTTCAGGTGCCTTTCCAACAATTCGGTGATCAACAACCTGCATTTGAGCATTACAACCTGGACGGGTTAAGTCACCTGCGTACCAGACCCGGTCTCCTGGTTTAAAACCGGAAACCATATCACCCATTGATACAACCTCACCAACAGCATCCCATCCAATAATTTTATAGCCGGATTCTGGTGCCATTCGCATTCGAATTTTTGTATCGACGGGGTTAACTGCAATAGCTTTTACTTTAACGAGTAAATCGTTTTCCTCTGGTTTTGGCTCATCAACCGTAATGTCCAGTAATGAGTTTGAGTCTTCTACAGGAAGTGATTCTTTGTATCCTACTGCGCGCATAGTGCTCTCCTTAGTAACAATGATGACACTGTATACGTATTATAGGAAAAAGCGATGACAGAAAAGTGGCAGTTAAGAAGAAAAACCGGCTTGCTCCAGGTTATCTGCAAACGCTTCCAAAGCTGAGACTCCCTGAATGTCTTCTTCTAACAAATAAAGAGAGTAACGTGGCCAGGCGTTAAAACGCTTTGCTATGTCTTCTAAATAGGATTTTTCTTGTGTGCGCCGTTTTGCAAGAAAGCTTCCGTCTGCTTGTTCAGGCAAAATGCGGTTAATGATAACGCCGCCTACAGGTAACTTTTCAGCTGTGAGCGATTGCAACGCTCGCTCAGTTTCTTGAATGGGGAGCCGCTCCGGGGTCAAAACAAAGAAAATAGAGGTGTAGTTTTCATCTTGTAATAGCCGGCGGGTTCGCTGGAACAAGCGTTGCCGATTTAACAGCTGCTCGGTAATGGCGCGAGTGCGATCAGTCATGCCGTCGCTAGCGTTATCTTTAGGATCGGCCATGGGGTTGTTAATGTCTTTACCGGCTTTAGGGGACAAATGATCCAATACCGAGTCTAAGTTTTCAGAGCGCTTTTGTGAACGCAGCATGCCCTGGGTCCAGGCCGCCATGGCTTCGGGTAGCGTTAGCAAGCGTAATGTATGCCCGGTTGGGGCTGTGTCGAAAATGAGTAAGTCGTAATCCTTTTCTGCCTCATCAATAACGGCACAAATTCTCTCTAGTAAAGCCGCTTCCTGTGCTCCGGGAGACTGCTGTGTTAAGCGCATCTGGCGTTCAATTTCCGGGAAAAGATCAGGGTTAGTAAAGCGCTTCATCTGTGAACTGACACGAGCGATATGCGCTTTTACTTCGTGGTCAGGATCAATTTCTAATGCGGTTAAATTTTCGCGTACGACAGTTTTGTGATCACCAATCTTTCTATCGAATACATCGGCCAGGCTATGTGCTGGATCGGTAGACACTAACAGTACTTTTTTGCCATGGCGGGCGGCGAGCACCGCCATGGCAGAAGAAACCGTTGTTTTACCAACGCCGCCTTTACCGCCAATCAACAAAACTTTTTTATCGCTTAACAACATGAGAAATGAACCCTGTTTCTGGTCGGGTTATAAAATTAGCAGCAACGGAAATGGTCAAGAGGTGAGTGTTCCATTCCCATGCGTTGATGCCACTCGTGGAAGCGTTCCAACATTAACGGTTGTAGCTCCAGCGTATAATAGGCGGCCGGATTCGGCACGCCCATCATTTCAGAAAAAACCAGTAGCATGAACAAGTCGTCTTCATCGCGCTTTGCACGGGCAATAGCAGAGCGATAGGGCGCATTATAAAACTCGTTTGCTAAGTCGCTTGCACGGCTAAACCAACGGCGCACTGACTGAATGTTCATGCTACTTACTCCTGTTTACTCTTGTTTCTGAGCCTTTTGTTCCTTACGGATTTTAGATAACCCGGCACTGGCCTCAAGTGCAATCCAAATTGCGGCAACCAGTACCACTAAATCCAGACCCATTAAGAACCAGTCGCCACTATCGTAGAAGCCTTTAAGCTGAACGATAAGTGCGAATACGGTCATTATCAGTAAGAAAATTAAGGGTAACAGGGTGTAGTACATTGGACGACCCAAGCGTACCAGCATGACAGTAATAACCAATAGGGTTAAACCGGCCAGTAGCTGGTTTGTCGTACCGAACAGAGGCCAGATAACTAATCCGCCGCTACCGTCTGCTCCACCAGCACCAAATGCGAGTAATAAGCAGCTACCTACCGCTAACAGAGTTGCCGGTAATGCCTTTTGCATCCAGTTGATGTTATACAGGTTGCCCCATTCCTGAAAAATATAACGCTGTAAGCGCAGACCGGTATCCATGGTTGTGCCGGCAAAAAGCACCGCCATGACAGTCAGTAAAGTCTCGGAAATACCTACGTCGAGACCCAGGCCCTGGCTAATGATATTGGCACCGCCTTCAACGAAAGCTGCTACACCACCCTGACCGAAGGAGGAGTAGACAGCCTCCCAGTCGGCTAACGTAGCAAAGCCTGCTGTCGCAGCAATAATGGTTGCCAACGAAAGAGAACCCTCACCAATAGCGCCAAAGTAACCGACAAAGCGGGCATCGGTTTCTTTATCCAGCTGTTTGGAAGTTGTTCCTGAGGCTACCAGCCCGTGGAAACCCGAAATAGCACCACAGGCTATGGTCACGAACAACAATGGCACCATGGAAGGAGTGCCTTCCGGGGTGTTGCTGTTAAAGGCCGGAGCTGATATTTCCGGGCCGAGCAGTAAAGTTGCACCGTAAAGCAGAATAAGACCAATAAATAACTGCAGGCCATTAATATAGTCACGGGGCTGCAACAGTACCCAAACAGGTAACAATGAGGCGATAGCGGCATAACCAAATAGGATCAGTACCCATTGTGCGTTGTCGCTGATTCCCATAACGGTTTCAGGTAATTGAATTGGGAAAGACGGACCGGCCCAAATAAGGGCATATAACGCTAAAACACCAATGATTGATATGGCACCAAGACCCATCCATTTACGGAAGATTATCTGACCGATGATAAGCGCGACGAAAATAGCTCCCCAAACAGGAACTACAGAACTCGAGAACTTGATGAGCAGACCTGATATCGCTGTGGCGAAAACGGCGTTAACCATCAACAACACAAGGAATATCACGATCATAAATAAGGTTTGAGAGCGTTTACCAACAACGTCGCCGGTTAAATTACCAATAGACTTTGCTTTATTTCGGTTACTTGCCCAAATAGCGCCTGCATCATGCACGCCAGCAAAAAAGATGGTTCCGAAAATTACCCATAAGAAGGCGGGTACCCAGCCCCAAATAACGGCGATAGCAGGACCAATAATAGGTGCCGCGCCGGCTACAGATGTAAAGTGGTGACCCCAAAGGACATATTTATTGGTAGGAACGAAGTCAACGCCGTCTTCTAATTCATGAGCTGGTGTTCTGAAGTTTGGATCAAGCTTGAAGATTTTTTCGGCAATGAATTTTGAGTAAAAGACATACCCGAGAAACATAGCGCCTAAACCCAAAACCATCATTACGATTGCGTTCATGGCAAAGCCTCATTGTTGTAATGTTAGACAGATAACGTAAAGTACCATCGGTTATTGTAGCGTATATTCAATAACCGATGGCATACGACCAATGTCTAATATCTATTGAAGCTTAAGGCGTTTAGAGCCTTTTGTTCCCCTGAAGCAGGCGGACAACCAATGAAACAACGAATAGAACAACGAAGATAAAGAAGATAATTTTAGCGATTTCAGCGGCTGCACCAGCAATACCACCGAATCCTAGAATGGCTGCGATAACTGCAACGACGAAAAATATAAGAACCCAACGTAACATAAGTGCCTCACTGATTAATTGAGAAGTATCAATTAGTAAGGTAGACCATGATTGTGAGAATAACTAGCATTTGGAAGTGTAAAAAAACTGCTAAGGCGTTTAAACCTTAGCAGTTTTGGTTATCAAGGAGTGAAGACTAGTGAGCTTCTGCTGCTGCGTCTGCTGCGGCCTTGTCATCCAACTTCTTGGCGTAAACCTGAATGCGTGGCGCTAAGTAAATAGCGTTACTCAGCAATTTAGCTGTTCCCCAGAAGTAGGCGCGGAAATTTACATTGTCGGCAAAGCCAATAACCTGTCCACTACCATAACGATGAGCGGCAATGTTGGTTTTTCCTTTCAGAATTTCCCGGTTCCGTTCATCCGTGTAGCCACTCATTAATGGTTGTTCTGAATAACGAGCTACTGAAACAAAAGGAGACTCAGGCTCTTCCATAGCAGCAACCGAATTCTTAAATACCGGCATTTGCTCACGAGGGAAGCCAAAGAAGAGTGGGTGAGAAGTGTCGACTTCCATGGAGAATATTGCACCGGCAATTCGTTGTTCCGAATAGAAGGTATCGCGATCGTCATAACTCATACGATCTTTAGCAAAAGCATCCTGGAAGACCGAGTCTTCGATGAAGCGTGTATGCAGAAGGTTATTCTCTGCGAGCCATTCAGCACCACCACGTTGACCGATTATTGTGCCGCCCTGACTAACCCATTGCTTGAGTTTTTTGCGTAACGCTTTGTCGAGGTTACCGTAGCGCCCGTCAACCATAATAATGTGGCTGTAGCGAGTTAGGTCGACGCGTGAAAGTCGCTCAGTATCGACCATAGAAAGCGGAATACCCACATGACGGTCCAGGTAGTACCAGGTTTCACCTGCTTCATAAAGGTTTACGCCGGCACCTGTCAGCATCATGACACTGGGCTCTTCTACTGGCTGAATATTGCGGCTACCCAAGTCAATACCTTCTGGTGTCAACCCTGTTTCGATAGAAGTGACATGAACGCCTTTCTCTTTTGCTGCGGTTGCCAGGCGACGCTGAACATCTCGCCAGTCACGCTCCTGGTAAGCCTTAGGTACAATAATAGAGCCGGGAGAAAACTCCTGACGGCCTTGCTGTGCATGTACAGTAAAAGGCTTGGTACTTTGACGTACGTGAATATTCTGCTCTAACAACTCCTGTAGTAAACCCGGAGCGTGGTAGTCATCCCAGTTAAACGCGTAGGCGTAGGCATCGGTAAGCGCCGAAGACTTGCGCTTAGGAGCGTCCCAGGCTGCGTCAGCAATTTGGATGCGACCACGGTGTGTTTCGAATGGCACATTAAAGGCTAACGGCAAAGTCCAGCCCGATACATCATAGAAGGTATTATCAGGGAAGCTCTTACGAGTGCTGAAAATGCCCTGAATTAAACCGTATTGTGCTTGCGCCAGTGGTATGTAGTAACTGCTACCGGCCCTGAATTCTTTACCGTTTTGCTCAATGTCTTTTTCTACACGGTAGGCTTTAATATCGTGTTGCTTAAAAATTTCCAGTAAGCCTTCAACACGCGAAGGATCACTTGAGTCACCAATTAAGTAACCATCAAAGTTCGCTTCTTTAGCGGCTTCAAGACCTTCATCGTAAGCTCGTTCCTGAAACTCAATAAAACGACTTTTGTTCTTGTGCGTGCCATAAATGGTACTAAGCGAAGCCACAAACTGGTTTCGGATAGTAAACGGGAAACTGACTTCACCGTTAACTGAATCCTGCAAATGGCCGCGGCTAGATGCCTGCTCGAATAAAATGCCGACTGACCCCTGAATGTCAGGATAAGTCGAGCCTTTGCCGTAATAAAAGTCGTCGAACGACTCTTCGGTGTAATAAAGACTGCCGATATCGTCTAAAGAGTCAGCGTGTTCTGCTGCTAAAATCTCGGTTAAACGAACGTTTTCATCCGGCGTTAGCGGGTTTTTGCGCGAAGGAATACCCGGTTGGAAGAAGTAGGTACTGTTGGTGCCCATTTCGTGGTAATCAGTCAGAACGTTCGGTTTCCATTTCTGAAAGTTAGCCACCCGCGCACGTGATTCTGGGTGTTGTAATAACAACCAGTCGCGGTTCATATCAAACCAATAGTGGTTAACCCGACCACGAGTGAAAGGCTGTACGTGTTCACGATGCTGAGGATCGGCAACCAGGTTTTGACTGCGGTGCTGGTTTGCCCACTGTGCAAAGCGAGCCAATCCATCTGGATTGAATGCCGGGTCAAGCAGAATAACAGAGTCTTTCAGAAGCGCATCAACGGCTTCCCCCTCAGCGGCGGCAAGGTAGTAGGCGAATAATATCGCTGCGTTACTGCCACTGGATTCATCGCCGTGAATACTGTAACCCATATACATGACGACCGGTGTATTGTCCGGATCAGCATCGCGGTTAGGGTCGGCTGCCGCTAAATGACGTTCACGAACATTGTCAATATTGGCGTGGTTGTCTTCTGAGGTGACAGTAAGAAGCAATAAAGGACGTTGCTCATGCGTACGACCGGTAACTTCCAGCGTAATACGGTCCGACTCTTCGGCCAGAACTTCCATATACTTAACGATTTGTTCGGGACGTGCATGCCATTCACCAACCTGATAGCCAAGAACATCTTTTGGCTTAGTAATTTCCGGGTTGTAACTGACATCCTGTGGCAGGTAATACGAAAGGTCTTTTGTTGCTGCCATAGAGGGCAGGGCAACGATGACCAATGCGACCGTTGTTAAACGGCTTAACATTCGCTTCAACATAGATAGATCCCCTTGGTGTTATTATTTCACCACCATAACAAAAGCTTTGGGGATTAACTGCTGTTTTCGGTAGGTCGCAGATTTTTAGCGATGCTTATCGCTTTTTCATTTGATAGTCGTACATGGGATCGTAATAGTCAACCAATAGTCCTTTTATCCACTGTTTGTGTAGCTCATTACTGTTGAGGCTTAGAGCCTGCTGCAAGGTATCCTGGAGTTGACGAAACTTAAGATCGCCTAATCGCTTGCGAGTGCGGGCTAAGCTGTCCAGCAGGTAGTTCTCAAACTGCGCTCTGGATGAGTAACGTGTTTCCGCCTCGACAACGTACTCCTGGTAAATAACCTCAACACGTTGTTCAATAGTGGATTCAATACGATAGCGCTCCGCTTTTTGAGTTGCCATACGCAGACACTCAGGAACAGAAACCGAGCCGATATGACTGCCTTCGTCTTCAATAAAAAGGGTCGTTGCACCTCGTGCTTTTAATTTAATAAGCTCAACAGCTAACTGGTTTTCAAAGTCTATCTGGGTCGGCTGAGGTTCGGGGAAACGGCCGAATGCCGAGCCTCTGTGATGTGCTAAACCTTCTAAATCAATGGAATGAGCTTTCTCTTTAATAAACTCGGTTTTCTGGCAGCCGGTGCGGCCGCTGACCACAATCCAGTGAAACTGCGAGACAAGCTCCTCGGTACGTTGTATCAAATGCTGTCTTAAAGCTTTGTAGCCGCCTTTGATACGAGGGCGTTTTATGTCTTCATCACATAGCCATTGCTGCACTATTTCAGAGCGCAAACCGCCGCGAAAGCAATAGATAACACCATTTGGTTGAGCATTGAAAAAATCCTTCCAGATATTCACTCTACGCTTTTTAATCTCGCCGCTGACCAACGCATGGCCTAGTTCAATTGCTGCTTTCTGTCCATGCTGTTTATAACAAGTGCCAACTTTCGCCCGTTCATCATCCGTCATCAACGGGTAGTTAATGGCTGTGCTAAAAGCGCCTTTTTTAAATTCGGAAGGGGCTCTTAAATCAAGTAACGGGGTGTCGTTAATAAACAGTTCGTCGAATTGTGAGTGGGTTATCCATTTATCAGACATTTATTCGACGACCACCCGGTATGTTTGTGTCCCGGCAGAATAAAGCTCACCAATAACCTGTATTAACTGATTATGTTCGCGACAGATCTGATAAATGACTTCAACGTCTTCTTTCGCCACACTGACGAGTAAGCCACCGGAGGTTTGTGGGTCACATAAGAGGTTACGTTGCTGCTCGGGCACCGGGCTTATATGCTGACCGTAGCTATCAAAGTTGCGCAAACTGCCTCCGGGGACACAGCCCTGATCCAGGTAGTCATGCACGTGAGGCAGTGTTGGGATCCTGTCGAACTGAATTTTTGCATAAAGGTCGGCGCCTTCGGCCATCTCAATTAAATGCCCGGCTAAGCCAAAACCAGTAACGTCGGTGATTGCGTTCACTCCCTTAATACTGGCCAAGACAGGACCAATTTTGTTCATCTGGCACATGGTTTCAATTGCAATCCCGCTATGTTCGGGTAACAGTTTTTTCTGTTTTTGTGCGGTAGTCAAAATACCAACCCCTAAAGGCTTGGTCAGCATTAGTACATCACCTTCCCGGGCCGTATCGTTTTGCTTGAGCTTTTGTTTTTCAACCTGGCCGGTTACCGCTAACCCAAAAATTGGCTCCGGTGCATCAATGCTGTGTCCGCCGGCAAGCATAATGCCCGCGTCAGCACAGGCTTGCCGGCCACCATCAATAACCTGCTGGGCGACTTCCGCCGGAAGTTTGTTGATTGGCCAGCCGAAAATAGCGATAGCCATTAAAGGCTGACCGCCCATAGCATAGATGTCGCTAATGGCATTGGTAGCAGCTATGCGGCCAAAGTCGAAAGGGTCATCACAGATAGGCATAAAGAAGTCGGTGGTACTTAATACAACCTGGCCATTGCCTAGGTCATAAGCTGCGGCGTCGTCACGGGTGCTGTTTCCCACCAACAGTTTAGGATCGGGGGCTATATCGAGTTTACTTTGCAATATGGTCGATAGCACTTGTGGTGATATCTTGCAGCCACAGCCGGCGCCGTGACTGTACTCAGTTAATTTAACGTCCTGACTCATGGCTGTATGTCTCTGTTGATAGGTTGCTGTAATGATATGAGCGTTTCCGTTGATTGTATTTCATCAATAGCCTGAATTCGATTGATAAGCGTGTGTTGCAGTTCGTTAATTGACGGTGTCATGATCTTAATAAAAACATTGTACTGTCCGGTGGTGTAGTAAGCCTCAATAACCTCTTCGAGCTTTTCCAGTTTCTCAATTGCGGCCGGGTAGTCGCCTGCGCTTTTCAGTGTAATGCCAATAAAACAACAGACATCGTAGCCTAAGCGCTTAGCATTGACCTGTAAACGGGTGCCTTCAATGATGCCGGCGCGTTTCATTTTTTCAACGCGAACATGGATGGTTGCAGGGCTGACCTTATAACGTTTAGCCAGTTCTGCATAAGGAATACGTGCCTCGTCCATCAAGGTTCTGAGTATGGAACGGTCCAGATCATCGATTTGATAATTTTCAGGTGATTTTTTCATGTTTTATTAATGCTTCACTAATTAATTTACCTGTAAATTAACGAAAATTATCAGATAAAGCTATTTTTATTAAATAATATTGAATAAAAGTGCGTTAAGAGTATTAATTGAATCGTATTTTAGTTTTTTATCTAACGATTCGGAGTATTTATGAAGTCAAAATACATGTTACAGCAGGAGAAAATCCAGTTTGTAAAAAGCAGTTTCACACAGCAGCTCAAACTTCAACTTGGGCTCATTGAAGTACAGTCACCTTTACTTAGTGAGCATGGTGACGGTATTCAGGACGATCTGTCGGGTTGGGAGAAAGCGGTTCCAGTCAAGGTTAAAGCGGTGCCGGACAAAAGCTACGAAGTGGTTCACTCCCTGGCAAAATGGAAACGTTACACGCTAGGTCGCTATGGCTTTGGCGCTGGCGAAGGAATCGTCACACAGATGAAGGCATTACGCCCTGATGAGGAAGCCCTGAGCCCGGTTCATTCAGTTTATGTTGATCAATGGGACTGGGAGAAAGTCATTACAAAGGAACAGCGTTCACTGAGCTTTTTGACCGAAACAGTTGAGAGAATTTACTCGGCTTTGCGCGAAACGGAGCATCAGTATGCTGAGAAATATGATGCTGATAATGTTCTGCCTCAAGCTGTCCATGTTGTTCATACAGAAGAACTGATAAAAGCCTACCCAGAACTCACGGCTAAACAGAGAGAACGCAAAATCGTAAAACAATACGGTGCTGTGTTTTTGGTCGGTATTGGTGGTGAGTTGAGTCATGGTCACTCCCATGACGTTCGTGCCCCAGATTACGATGACTGGAGCTCTGTTAATGAGCAGGGCAGTACCGGACTTAACGGCGACATTATTGTCTGGCACCCTGCATTAAATGATTCGTTGGAGCTTTCATCTATGGGTATACGTGTCGACCAACAAGCGCTAAAGCGACAACTCAGTCTTAGCCGGCAGGAGGAAAAGCTTCATTTGCCCTGGCACCAATCACTTCTGGCTGGCGAGCTGCCTTTAACTATTGGCGGGGGGATAGGTGAGTCCCGCGTGGTGATGCAGATACTGCAAAGTGATCATATTGCCAAAGTTCAGTGTGGAGTTTGGCCTGAGCCTATAGCTGAAGCTCTCTAAGGCCATCATTTATGGCATACCTTGAAACCTATAGACGACTGGTCTAATATAAAAAGCATGAAAAAGAACGACACACGACAACACATCATCACGATAGGCGCTGACCTGATTTCCATTCATGGTTTCGGCAGCACCGGTTTGAATAAAATTCTGAGTGAAGCGCAGGTGCCAAAAGGCTCGTTTTATCATTACTTTAAAAGTAAGAACGACTTTGGCCTGGCAGTAATTGAAACTTACGCAGAAGAGTATGAAGCGCGTATGAATGAAACTCTGGGCAACGAAAGCTTACAGCCGGTCGAACGATTACGGTCGTACCTGCGTTGTTCAGTTGAGGATATGAAGTCGTGTGATTTTTCCAAAGGTTGTCTGATAGGCAATCTGGGTCAGGAATTGGCTTCGCAGAGTCCTATTTTCCGTGAACGGTTAGACGATATATTTTCTGACTGGGAGCTGCGTATTGCACGTTGTTTAAAAGCGGCGCAAGAAGCACAGGAAATTAAGCAAGATGTCGACACTGATCAGATGGGCGCCTTTATCCTGTCTGGTTGGCAGGGGGCATTGCTGCGGGCCAAAGTACAGCGTTCTATGCTGCCGCTGCTGCGCTTTGAAAACATGATTTTAAAGCAGCTAGGGGCAGTCGACCAATAGCGTCAACCGGAGGTAAAGCTATGTCAGAAGTACAAGATAAAGTTGTGATTATTACAGGTGCAAGCAGTGGTTTAGGTGAAGAGACAGCCCGTATGCTTGCAAAAAAAGGCGCAAAACTCATGTTAGCTGCACGCCGTGAAGATCGTTTAAAAGAATTGACTGAGTCAATTAAGAAAGACGGTGGTCAGGCAGTTTACCGAGTAGTTGATGTAACGGACAAAGCCGCAGTTCAAAAACTTGCTGACGACACCAAAGGGGAGTTTGGTCGTATTGATGTATTAATCAATAACGCTGGATTAATGCCGCTGGCGCCGCTCGACGCACTGAAAGTGGACGAGTGGGACACTATGATAGATGTGAATATTAAAGGTGTTCTATACGGTGTTGCCGCTGTATTACCGGTAATGCGTGAACAGCACGTTGGTCATATCATCAACTTATCATCCGTTGCTGGTCAGAAAGTTTTTGCTGGCGGAACGGTATATTGTGCAACTAAGTTTGCTGTAAAAGCTATTTCTGAAGGTATTCGTCAGGAGTCTAATGGTGAAATTCGCGCGACGAATATTTCACCGGGTGCTGTAGCAACAGAGCTGACAGACCACATTAGTGATAAAGATGCGAAAGAAATGGCTGATGACCTGTATTCAGATGCTATTGATTCTGCAGCCATTGCTCGCGCAATTACCTTTGCTATTGAGCAACCGCAACAAGTTGATGTGAATGAAATGATCATTCGGCCAACCAAGCAAGAATTGTAATTAACTATGAAGTATTCAATTCTTGATTTAGCGCCTGTCACGGACGGTGGGTCAGTGGCTGAGTCTCTGCATAATTCTGCAGATTTAGCCCTACATGCAGAGCGGTGGGGCTACCACCGCTTCTGGATGGCTGAACACCACAATATGACAGGTATCGCCTCTGCCGCCACGGCGGTTGCTTTAGGTTATGTCGCTAGTAAAACCGACAAAATCCGAATTGGTTCGGGTGGTGTGATGTTGCCTAACCATGCACCTTTTGTGGTGGCTGAACAGTTTGGTACGCTCGATGCGTTGTACCCAGGCCGTGTGGATATTGGTCTGGGCAGAGCACCTGGAACAGACGGTCGTACTTTACGGGCGCTAAGACGCAAACCGGACGATGCCGAGCAGTTCCCGAATGACGTTCAGGAGCTTTTAGGTTATCTGGAAGAAGCGCAGGAAAGCGATGCGATTAAAGCGGTTCCCGGGTTTCAACAGAAAATTCCAGTGTGGCTGTTAGGCTCCAGTACGTTTGGTGCTCAGTTAGCGGCGCATTTAGGCCTTCCTTATGCCTTTGCATCACACTTTGCGCCAGATTACCTGCAGCACGCATTAAAAGCTTACCGGGACAATTTTCGTCCGTCACGTTACCTCAGCAAACCTTATGTTGCTGCGGCAATGAATGTCTTTGCCGCAGATGATGAAAGTGAAGCACGAAAAATGATGAGCTCAATGCAGCAGCAGTTTATTGCATTGCGTCGCGGTATGCCGGGTCCTTTAAAAGCCCCTGTGAATGATATAAGAACGGTGGCGGCTCCGCATGAGCTGGCCGGCGCGAACCATGCATTAACTTATACAGCAGTAGGTACTAAGGAAACGGTTCAACGACACCTGCAGCAGTTTATCGACGATACCGGAATAGATGAAATTATTCTTACCAGTCATGTGTTTGATCATGACGCCCGGTTACGCTCCTTTGAAATTGCCGCTGATGCTTTAAACGCGTTAGAATAGGGGCATCTTAAACAAGCTGTTTGGTTGTATTTATGAGAATTATCATTCGTTACTTTTTTCGGGGTTTGCGCCTTATTTTGACACCCATCGTGTTATTGGTTGAAAAATTAACAACGCCTAAGGGAAAAGATCGTTCAGAACAAGAGCAAAAGAAAGTTGATGAAGCGTGCAAGTCACTTGCGTTGTATCAGTTTGCTGCGTGTCCTTTTTGTGTGAAAGTTCGCAAAGAAATTGCCCGTCTTAATTTGAACATTGAGTTACGAGACGCAAAGAATAACGATGAGCATCGCGATGCTTTATTGAATGGTGGCGGGCGCGTTAAAGTGCCATGCCTGCGAATTGAAGAGGGCGATAAAGTACAGTGGATGTATGAATCTGACGATATTAACCAGTATTTGCAGCAACGTTTTGCTTAATCTGTTCTGGGGCGGTGACTTCCCATCCATTTATCCAGAGCGCGTTGAAAGTCGGGGTCTGTTTTTATCTGAGGAATAACCCGGTTGAGTTGGTTGACAGCATTGCGGCCCCATTCATTATTGCTGCAACCAACTGCACCTTCTATGAATTCATTGTCGTACTCGGCAATTGGCAAGAATATTAATTCACTTCGTTGACTTTGAGTTTCATTGTAGTAGGTCATAATGCTGTTGTAGTCGATGGTGTAGTCGATACGCTCGTTAACTATCATCGTTAGCAGGTTCACGTTAGCATTGTCACCGCTAATGAAACTAAAGTTATCCGAATCAATCAGGTATTCTTCAAGAACAGCTTGTAATCGTCCGTATCGCCTTTCTGTTGGTTGTGCAAAGCGTAAGTCCGGGTCTTTTACTAATTCTGAAAATGCGACTGGCTGGCCGTACTTTTTTATAATTTGCGAGGCTATAGATTCGCGAGTAATAATGCCATGAGGCTGATACAGATGCGTTGTTTCGGTGTAATTAAACTCCGAGTTGTAGTTTGTTTTTTTAATTAGGCAAGGAAAGCACAAGTTTTTATTCTTTCTCATGAGCATAGTAATACGACGGGATGGTAACTTACGTATTCGATGAGAGAGTTCAGGTAATTGCTGTTGAAAAGCAGTCACTAAAGCGTCGCAGAATCCCAGATCCTTATATTCACCATTAAAAATATGAAAAGGAGGCGATGAGTTCACTCCCCATATAATGTCTTCTTCATAGGCGGCGTGGCTGCTTTGACAAAACAATAGGGTAAAAAACAGAGCAATCATTTCCTTTTGGAAACCCATAGAGCAGGCCCTCATTTCGTTGTTAACTCATCTAATTTTGGTCTGTCAGTACCCAGCCAGTAATCAAGACTTTGCTGAAAGTCTTTATTGCGACGAATGTCGTTAATGGCCTTGTCAATCAGTTGAGTTGCGCTCTTACCCCATTCGTTATTACTACAACCGACAGCTCCTCTAATGACTTTGTCTTCATATTCCTTTATTGGAATAAAGCTAAGAGCCTCGTTACTTTCTTGAGGTTCAGCGTTACGCTGGTATGACTGAATCATCATTTCGTAGTCGATGGTAAAATCGACTCTGTTAATAAGAATCATGGCAAGTAAATTGTATAACGCAAGTTCACCATGTACTTGCTTATGGTACTTAGTTCCTAGTAAGTGTTCATCAATAAGGTGTTGAATATCACCGTAGCGACGGCCCACAGGCTGAGCGAAACGTAATTCAGACTCGGCTAATAGCTTCTCAAGTGACACAGGGTTTCCGTATTTTTCGATAACCTCTTTCGCGAGAGAGGCACGGGTAATAATGCCGTGAGGGGCGTATAAATGTGTCGTTTTGCTAAAGTAGTAGTTAGGGTTGTAGCTGGTACGGTTTATCATGCAGGGGAAACACATGCTGCCTTCGCGTTTCATAATGGTTCGGATTCGACCATGTGGCATTTTACGAATAATCTGATGAGTGTCGGGCAGTTCGGCGCCTATGGTCTGAACGAGGACATCACAAAACCCGTTATTCGCCTGGTCGCCCTGCGTAATATGAAAGGGGGGAGACTCATTCACGCCAAAAATCAACGGAGCCGACAGCTCATCTTCTTGAGCAATTGCGGTGCCGCTCAATAATAAGAAACAGATTAACAGTTTCACGCTGATTAATTTTACTGTCATGATACGGGTTAACATTGTTACCAAATGATTAACGTTGACTCCAATTTATCTAAGCATCGAAAAATAGGCAATTGTTAAATGAAGGTTATTTTTAATCACGGCAAAGAAAGCGGTCCCTGGGGAACTAAAATCAAAGTATTAGCAAAAACAGCTGAAGCTTTGGAAATGGAAGTGATCAGCATTGATTATCAGGGTATTGATAACCCTGACCAACGTGTGGAAACCTTGAAGCAAGCTATTCACTCTATATCGAAGCCTTTTGTACTCGTCGGTTCGAGTATGGGAGGGTATGTTGCGACTGTTGCAGCAGAAACACCCGATTGCAGAGGCTTGTTTTTAATGGCCCCGGCTTTTTATTTAGGTGGTGAAGCCGACTTCGACAAGATAACGCCAACTTGCACAACGGAAATTGTCCACGGCTGGAACGATGACATTGTCCCGGTAGAAAACAGTTGGCGCTACGCTAAAAGAACTCACTCGCAGTTGCATGTGGTTAATGATGACCATCGTTTAGTTGACAGCTTGCAGCTGACTAACGCACTGTTTAAGCGTTTTCTTCAAACACTTTAAAGAATAAGGGCGGTTTTATGTCATTCACAATAGCTCAGGAATTAGCCAGAGACAGCTACCATTTAACTGACTGGCCGTTATGTGAGGTCAGGGTAATGGATGATGGGCAGTTTCCCTGGTTTTTGTTAGTGCCAAAAGTGGCGGATGTGCGCGAAGTAATTGATTTAAGTGAGGACGACCAACTGCAGCTGTTACGGGAAAGTCGCTTTTTGTGCCATTGGTTAAAAGCAGAGTATCAACCCGATAAACTCAATGTTGCTGCGTTAGGAAATGTCGTTCCACAGTTGCATATTCATCACATTGCACGTTTTCAAAATGACGTTGCCTGGCCCGCTCCGGTATGGGGAAAGCAGCCAATGCAACCTCTGAATGAGGGGGAGGTTGCACGACTGCAATCGGTGTTTGCTGATATTACGTTTTAAATTGCTCTAGCTGGTTGCGCAGACTATCCGCGAGTGCGGACATTTGATCACACTCGTTGTGACTGCTTTTAACTGCAGTTGAAACCTGACTGGAGAAGTCTGCAATTGCCTGAATGTTCTTAGCAACGTCCTGACTGACCGATGCTTGTTCTTCAGTTGCAGTGGCAATCTGTGTGCTCATGTCTGCCGTTTCCTGTATGAGCACAACTAACTCATTAAGCTTGTGGTTAGCATTTAAAATACGCTCGCTGGTACTATCTGCCTGGGTTCGGTTCGTTTCCATGGCTGAAACGGCGGACTTAGAACCTTTTTGCAGACGCGAGATTTTTTCCCGTATTTCTTCGGTTGACTGGCTGGTGCGTTGAGACAGGGTACGAACCTCGTCAGCAACAACAGCAAAGCCTCGTCCTGCCTCACCGGCGCGAGCTGATTCAATGGCTGCATTTAATGCCAGTAAATTGGTTTGTTCGGAAATACCCTGAATTGTATCAATAACGGTAACAATACTGGCAACTTCATCTGCTAACTGCTCAACAGAGCTTGCGGCACTTTGCATTGAAGTTGATAATTCCTGCATGGTTTCCACGGCCAGCTGTAGCTGTTCCTGATTCTGCGACGTGGTAGTTCGCGACTCACTGGCATGATTGGCCGTCTGGTTGGCATTCTCAGCTATTTCCCTGACAGTGGTTTCCATCTCGTTCATAGCCACCGCAACTTGGTCGGTTTTGTTTTCCTGTTCAGAAGACAAACCGTCAATTTGTAACATGGACTTATCAATAATTTGCACTTTTTCATTAACTTCGTACGCGGTGTTCCGAACGTGGGTGATAATACTGCCTAAATTGGCTATAAAAGCATTAAAGCCTTTCGCCAGATCACCGACTTCATCATTGCTCTCTATATCTAGACGTTGAGTTAGATCGCCGCCTTCATTGGACATTCTGTTAAGACTATTGGCGACATACTTAATTGGACGGACAATACGTCGCGCATAAAACCAACTGGCAACTACAAAGCCCAGTCCAATGACTAAACTGATAAAAATAATTGCAGTAATGGTATTATTCAGGCCTGAATAAAGTTCATCTTCCGGTAGTTCAATGACAATTCGCCAGTCACTGTTGGGAAGGTTGGTACTGGCAACAATGAGGTCCTCGCCACTTTGGCTGGTGTAATCAATTTCTACTTCATTATTGCTCATTAATTTACTCGCGACTTTATTGCCAACTTCCGATGACAACTGTCGAAAGTCACTAATTCGAGGATGAATTTGAATACGCCCGTCAGCGTCTACAAGATAAGCAATACCATTTTCTCCCACGTTAAAATCGGCAATGGCATTTTGCAGCGCTTCAAGGCTTTGCCCGATACCACCGACGCCAAGAGTGCGTCCACTGTCCTGAATACGAACGTTAACAAAAACAGTGGGAATTCCAGATTGTTCATCAACATCAAAATTAAGTTCTTGCTTGGTATTACTTTCTACAAAGTCAAAAAACCACTGGTCCCTTTCTTCGTTAGCCGAGACAGTTTTAAATAAACCTTCTGCAGTGTAGTAGTTGTTGCTTTCGGCACTGACTGTAAATGCAGCAACAGCATTTCTTTGTTGGTAAATACGGTTGAGGTAACGAACAATTTCGTTTTGAGCTGTTTCTGACTCACCATTTTTTAGAGCGTCGATTAGATATTGGTTATTAGCCAGCTCTTGGGAAACTAACATTGGTGTCGCTATTAATTGGCCAACTTCGCCTCGAATTTCACCCAGTGTGGCCGGGAGCTCTTGTTTGGTTACTCGCTCTTCAATTAAAGACCGCATCATGAAGGCTGATATTCCCAGGGCTATGACAAGTAATGTGGTTAACGCAATTGCCATGCTAAGAGTGAGTTTATTCTGTAAATTCATGAGAACCTCAAATAGTTACCCGACCGCAATTATATGCGTTAAGCTGATAGATGTTGTATCGACCAAAATAATACAAATATTAGAACAAAAATAACGGAGAGTAACCTCTTAGGTTACTAAAGAATAATGGCAACACCAGATTATTTGATTACCAGTCGATGCGTTAACCTAGTGGCGCAAATTAGCACCGAATTTGGAAGATGGCTGGCTTTGTTAGAGTCAGAGAGTAGCGACTTAGCAGAATTTAAGTCTCAACAAATGCCGTTGAAAGTATTCGCTTCTGTCGGTATTGAAGAACAATCACAATTGTTGCGGAACATTCGTTTAGATGAAGCTTATAGTCAGTTGGAGCACTGGAGCTTTTCTTCAGAGGCTGATTTAAAAAATGCTCATCAGTTAGTTTGTTCAGCTGTTACTCCTAGTGCTGGTAGCTATCGTGCTACCGGAATGGGGGTTTATAAGAATAATAAACTTGTTCATATGACGGCGCCGGCCGGGCAAGCCAGAAAATCAGTCAGAAATTTGCTTAATTGGCTGCAGCAAAGCGACGAACATCCATTACTTAAAGCGGCAATTTTTTTGCAGCAATTTGAGTTTATCCAGCCTTTTTCTGTGGCAAATGGTTGTATCGGAAGGCTTTGGTTTAGCCTCATTCTTGCTGACTGGCATCCGGCCATTGCGTGGCTGAGTTTTGAAGAAACATTTAAAGCCAGTAAAGATGAGTACCTTGACTGCTTAAGACGCTCAATTGCAGAAAACGACAAAGTACCGATGGTTGAGTTCATTCTGAACTGTATGCAGCAGACAATTTCCCAGACGGTTAAATCCGAGGCAGCTAAAGCTATTACCAGAAAAGAGGATAACGTTGCCGGCGTTTTCACTGTTCAACAAGCCGGAGGTTCGGCTAAAAGTTCGTTGTTTTGTTCGGTTAACGGTTCGGAGAAACGGGCTTATTCCGGTGTAAATACAAGAAATATGGTTCTTAGACTATTAAATGAACAACCTGACTGGAGCGCGGCCAGAGTGGCCGAAGTCTTGAACATTTCTTCGCGGGCGGTAGAAAAACATATTTCAAAACTGAAAGATCAAGGCCTGTTAGTTCGAAAGGGTTCGGCCAGGGGAGGTTACTGGAGAGTAACAACTGAAATAGAGGAGCAGCTAAGCTTGCCTGCTGACTGGAATTAAAAGGTGTCTTGTGAAGCTAAGAAGAATTGGTCGGCGTGAGAGGATTTGAACCTCCGACCCCTGACACCCCATGACAGTGCGCTACCAGGCTGCGCTACACGCCGACCGAGGAGTGCTATGTTACTGTATTGGTCTGAATTAGCAAGCATGAACGCCGTTTAGGGCAGTCAACTGCTGCTATTTTCATCAATTAATTGCTTTCTTCAGTTTTACTAAAGCGCTTTAAGTCTTTAAGCGCGTCAATCAACACAGGAACCGGTGGCTCCGCTTGTTTCTTCAATTCAAATTTGTCGCTGCTGTAAACGCTGAATTGGCCACTGTTATCTAGAATAGTAATCTCTTTTTCATCATAGATAACAATGTAGGGGCTGTAGGTTTCAACTAAAGGCCAGCGGCGCTTATGTGTTTGCAAGCTTTCGCCGTTTGTGTAGTTTTTATGAGAGCCTGCGCAGGAAATCCGATTTTCCAGCATTGTCGGTACAATGTCCATTAGCCCGGCAATAGGTTGATCGGCCAATTGGTAGTCACGTTGCCAAAGTGGTACTTGCATGTTTTCAAGTGCAAACTGCTTATTTCCTAATAATTCTTCACTCTGGGCAGGTGACAAGGATGTTATCAGCAACTGATGGCTTCCAGTTTGCTGAAGTACCTTATTTAATGCTGAAATATCGTTTTCGGTCATTAAAACAACATTCAGTTGGTTTTGACTACGGGCAGAAAACTCTGTGAGACTTTGACTGTGCCAGTCACTGCTGAACTGGCTCAGGCTAAGTGAATCTTCCCAGTTCTGACTATGATACCAGCGAATATCAAAGTTAAAGTCGTTCAGCGGCTTCAGGTATGCCGGAGTGAGTTGCTGACGTTCGATAGACTCCTGGTAAAAGTCGGGTAGACCATACAGGACCTGAAATAGGCCACCTTCACGGTTAGGGTGTGCAAGCAATTGCAGCTTGGTCTTCTGCAGCCGATGTTTAGCCGCCAGAGTCTCTAATACCTGCTGTATGTCAGAGCTGGCCCGGTCAAAGAGTACAAGAGTGGTTGACTGTTGTGTGTCGGTTTTTGAACACAACAGGGGCTGCTGGGGGTATTTTAGTTTGATCTGATCAGTCGCCATGAGCATTTGCTGCCTGGCCTGATAACTTTCGACATCGATTACCCCATGTTTTGCCATTAAGGTTTTTGCTGTTGTCGGGTAAGACAAGGGGAATATGTCGTCTTGTTGCGTAATGGGGTCGTAAAGCACCGCGTCAGCCCACACATGAACGCTGTGACTGACAAAAAAGCATAAAACAAAAACCGCTGTTACCGGGGCACCAATTTTACGGTTCTGCAAATCATCAAGGCGCTTCCAGGCTAAGTTAGCGAGCAGAAGCTGAATACCCACAATAAGCAGGAAGCCAAGTAGAATAGCGGAAATAATAACGAAACTGGCTCCGGTAAAAACCGCTTCGGCGTCCCGGGTCATTTGCGCCAGAGAATAGGTATTTAAATGGTACCCGTATTGACGGAAGAATAGTGCATCGGCGATAAGTGCTATCAGGCCGAACGAGGTTATTAAAGCGGCAAAACCTCTAAGTATCTTTGAATAAGGGACAACCAGACAGAATGGAAAGATCAGAATAATAAAGAAAACGAATGGTAAAAATGCAAAGTGGCCAATCCAGCTAACCAGCATATAAAGGTTGCCAATAGCACCAGATGGCTTGGGAGCCGCTTCAATATATAAAAGGCCAATAAATAAGCAAAGAATGATATTGGCAAAGGTAAACCAATGTCCCCAGCTTATTAATCGGGCAATTTTATCTCTACGTTGGTACTTTCCCATCGTTCGTCAGTCCCGTGTTACAATGTCGGTATAGTAACACAGCAAAACAGCAAGGATAGTCCCCGTTATGCAATTGCGGATAGAAGAAAGCATTATTCACCAGTTTTACCAAAATGACGGGCAGGTCGGCTTGCGCCTGGCCCCCTCAGCGTTAACGGAAGATGACCAGTTACATGACTTATTAGTTGAGTTAACAGATGTTTATACCAGCAAACCGGCAAAAGGTTATGCCAGCTTTATAAAAGAAGGCGAAGAGGGAGAACCCGGGCCTTTCCCGGAGCAGTTAACGTCTTGGTATGACGGGCAATTGGACTTTGTCGAATTTAGTCAGCAATCTGCCAAATTACTCCTGGAAGAGCTGCAAAACTATAACCTTTTGGAAGCAGGTTTTCTGTTGGTAACCCGTTATCAGCACATTAGCACTGAGTATTTATTGGTGTGCTTCCTACCGGTAAAGGAAGGGGTCACAATTAATCCTGACTTAGCTGTTGATCGCTCGTCCCAATTGGATATTACAAAAGTACAGTTAGCGGCGCGAATTGATTTAACCGAATGGAAAACTGCTCCTGAAAGCGAAAGATACATCTCTTTTATTAAAGGTCGTGCCGGGCGTAAGGTTTCAGATTTCTTTTTAGACTTTTTAGGCTGTACCGAGCGTTTGAATTCAAAAGCCCATACACAACAACTGGTTGATTCTGTACAGGAGTATGCAAAGCAGTCGGAGCTGGAAAATGAGCAACGGCAGGCGTTAAGTAAAGCTGCTTATGAATACTGTGACGACCAATGGAAGCAAGGCGATACGGTAAAAATCAAAGATCTCTCAGAGCAGTTTGCAGAAGCCTATCCTGCAGAAAAAAGCTTTGAAAGCTTCTCTAAAGATTTTGCAGAACAGAATTCACGCGAATTAGTTGATGATTTTCCGGCGGATAAGTCGACATTACGTAAGCTGGTGAAGTTTCAGGGGCAGGGAGGCGGTGTCAGTGTTGGTTTTGATCACACAGCCTTAGGTGAGAGAGTGCACTACGATGCAGCCACCGATACCTTGACAATAAATGGGACGCCACCGAATTTACGTGATCAATTACGGCGTTATTTTGGTATAGACAGTTAGAAGATGTTGTTGAGTGAATTAAAACGCCGGACAAGCCGGCGTTTTAAAGACACTTAATTGTTTGGTTGAGCCGGTATTATTTATCGGCAGGACCGGGAACAATGTTGTTGGCGTGCAAACCTTTGGGACCTTCCTCGAGTTCGAACTCTACGGGTTGTCCCGCTTTGAGTGTGCGATAGCCTTCCATCTCAATGGTTGAATAGTGAGCGAAAATATCACCTTCGCGGTCCTCGCTTTCGATAAAGCCGAAGCCTTTCGAATTATTGAACCATTTGACTTTTCCGGTAGCCATACTTCTACATCCTTCTTCTGCAACAGATAGTTTATTATTATTAGGTGCGGTGGCTTGAAAAATCGCCGATTTAGCACCATGTTTAACTCTAGGTGACGTGAGTGATTAGTCAAGCCCTAAAGTTTAAAAAATAACCTACGTTGTTAATATTTTGGTTGTTTTTTTCAAATTTCGGGTAAATTTAAAACTATTATTATGGCAGGTTGTTAATAAATGAGTCAGTTTGACCACCAGCACCTTAGCGATACAGAGGAAAAGCAGGAGCTCAAGCCACCATCCATGTATAAAGTCATCATTAACAACGATGACTACACCCCCATGGATTTTGTGATTGAAGTGTTGATGAGATTTTTTAAGATGGATCAGGAGCGCGCCACGGACACCATGTTACAGGTGCATTATAAAGGGAAGGCCGTTTGCGGTGTATATTCTGCGGAAATCGCCGAAACTAAAGTCGTACAGGTAAACCAATACGCTCGGGAAAATCAGCATCCGTTATTATGTACTATGGAGCAAGAATGAGCCGAGTTGTCTTGGAAGGAGTGGTCTATGTTGAATAAAGCCCTTGAATTAACGCTAAACGATGCGTTTCGGCTAGCGCGCGAACGTAATCATGAACTGATGACAGTTGAGCACTTATTGGTTGCATTGTTGGATAACCCAGATGCATCTGAAGCGCTTCGTGCCTGTGGGGCAAACTTTCAACAATTGAAAGAAGAACTACTGAGTTACATTGACCGCAGTACACCATTGTTCGGTCCTGACGAGGAAAGTCCTGATACACAGCCAACATTAGGTTTCCAACGAGTGCTGCAGCGCGCAGTGTTTCATGTGCAGTCTTCTGGTAATGCTGAGGTTACCGGAGCGAACGTGCTTGTCGCTATTTTTAGCGAGCAGGAGTCGCAGGCGGTTTATTTACTGAATAAGAACGACATTACCCGGCTGGATATTGTTAACTTCATTTCGCACGGAATATCTCGTATTGATGACGAGCCGATAGATGAAGAAATGGTCGAAGAAGAAGCCATAAAAGAAAATGACGAGCAGCAGAGTTATTTACAACGTTTCTGCTCAAACCTTAATGTGCAGGCTAAAGAAGGCAAAATAGACCCGCTGATAGGTCGTGATTATGAGCTTGAGCGTTGCGCTCAAATTCTCTGCCGTCGTCGCAAAAACAACCCGCTTTTAGTGGGTGAAGCTGGTGTGGGTAAAACGGCCATAGCCGAAGGCCTGGCTTACCGCATTATTAAAGGCGAAGTGCCTGAAATTCTTTCCGATGCAACTATCTATTCACTGGATATGGGTGACTTGCTGGCGGGTACAAAATACCGGGGGGACTTTGAGAAGCGTTTTAAAATGCTTTTGAAAGAGCTGCAGGAAAAAGAACATGCCATTCTATTTATCGATGAAATTCATACCATCATTGGTGCGGGTGCGGCCAGCGGTGGTGTATTGGATGCGTCTAACCTGATAAAACCTCTGCTTTCCAGCGGTCAGTTAAAATGCATTGGTTCGACGACATATAACGAGTTTAAGAACGTTTTTGAAAAAGACAGAGCATTAGTTCGTCGCTTCCAGAAAGTGGATGTGGTTGAACCTTCGGTGGAAGACACTACAAAAATATTAATGGGACTGAAAGAGAGATACGAAAGCCATCATGGCATTCGCTATACACAACCTGCGATTAAAGCCGCGGCGGAGCTTTCTGCAAAGTACATTAACGAAAGGCATTTACCGGACAAAGCTATCGACGTGATGGATGAAGCCGGTGCTTCACAGCGCTTACTGCCACCATCGAAACGTCGTAAAACGGTCGGTGTATCGGATATTGAAACCATTATTGCGAAAATAGCCCGTATTCCTGAGCAATCGATTTCTCAGTCCGATCAGGACCTGTTGAAACAGCTTGATCGCAATCTGAAAATGGTTGTCTTTGGTCAGGATGAAGCGATTGATAAGCTGACAGCTGCTATTCGGTTGTCACGCTCAGGGCTTGCTAACGAAAACCAGCCAATAGGCTCGTTCATTTTTGCCGGACCAACGGGTGTTGGTAAAACCGAAGTTACTCAGCAACTGGCTAAAGCTATGGGTATTGAGCTGGTACGCTTTGATATGTCGGAATACATGGAACGCCACGCGGTGAGCCGCTTAATCGGTGCACCTCCCGGGTATGTCGGTTATGAGCAGGGGGGCTTGTTAACCGATGCGGTTATCAAGCAGCCACACTGTGTGTTGTTGCTGGATGAGCTTGAGAAGGCTCACAGCGATGTATTCAACATACTGCTGCAGGTAATGGATAACGGTACTTTAACGGATAATAATGGCCGTAAGGCTGATTTCCGCAACGTAATTATTGTTATGACAACAAACGCTGGTGTTCGTGAAACTGTTCGTAAATCCATTGGCTTTAAGCAACAGGATCACAGTTTTGATGCGCTTGCTGAAATTAACAACATTTTCACGCCGGAATTTCGTAACCGCCTGGACGGCATCGTTTGGTTTAACCATCTGACGCCGGAAGTGCTTGAACAGGTCGTTGATAAGTTTATTTGCGAGTTGCAGGCTCAGCTGGATAAGAAAGGCGTTTCGCTCGAGGTTGATCCATCAGCTCATGCCTGGATAGCAGAGAAGGGTTATGACAAGGAAATGGGTGCCCGACCAATGAGCCGGGTTATCCAGGAACACCTGAAAAAGACGTTAGCCAATGAAATTCTGTTCGGTAAGCTTGCCCGTGGTGGAAGCGTGAAAGTCAGCGCGAGTGACAAAGATGGATTAACTTTTGACTACGACAGTAAGAACGAAACTGTCGAAGGCTAATTAAAGACGTCAGTCAGAAATGAAAAAACCGGCCCGTTATACCAGGCCGGTTTTTTTTTAATCCTCAGTGCGGATTAACGTGCGCGGAAGACGATGCGGCCTTTTGTCAGGTCATACGGAGTTAACTGTACAGTCACAGTATCGCCTGTCAGGATGCGGATATAGTGCTTGCGCATTTTTCCTGAAATATGGGCAGTAACCACATGACCATTTTCCAACTCTACTCGGAACATAGTGTTAGGAAGGGTTTCAAGAACCGTTCCTTGCATCTCAATACTGTCTTCTTTCGCCATTAAAATCCTCTAATATTTGTTTGAAGCCTAAAGTGTGTGCGATTTTAGCTCTTTTTTCCAATGATTGCCAACCAGTCGTTCATATGGCGCAAATCGCGTCTTATAATTCATCTTCTTGCAGTCATCAATTTGATACCCAAGGTACAGTCTCGATACCTGTCTTTGCTGCGCTAAGCGGAGCATTTCCAGCACGGCGTAAGTTCCCGGTGAGCGTTTGTTGTGGTCAGGATTAAAAAAAGTATACACGGCCGACATGGCGTCTGCGGTTCTGTCGACAACCGAGACAATGATGAGCTCTTCATTGCCATTGCGCCACTCTAATAACTCGGGAGTTAACCAGTCACAGGAAACCCAGTTCCAGAACTTTTCCGGGTCAGGCGGGTACATCTCGCCGTCTGAGTGACGTTCATTAATAAACCGCGAAAATAGCTCATCGTAATCAGTCTCCGGTGCTTGTTTAATACTGAGAGTTAAATCACGGTTTTTGTTTAACAGTCGTTTTTGATTCTTACTAAAGCGAAACTCGGGCACAACTACCCGGAGAGACTGGCAGGCGCTGCATAAACGACAATGAGGACGGTAAACGTCGTTGTGACTCCTTCGAAAGCCGTGTTGCATTAATTGCTGATAAAGATCGACGTTAAGTGGTTCCAACTCATTGGGGAGGGCGACAACGAGGCGTTCGTCTTCTGCCGTTAAATAGTGACACTGACTTTCTTTCGTCACTCCAAACTGCACTAAAATTCTCCGGAATTAGGGATCTCGCGAGTTTGCCAGAAAGTTTCTGGCATCGACTGTTGTTGAGCTATATTCAATTTCATTAAAAAGCGTTCCCGATGCAGATTAACCGCCCCCAATGAAAATAGATGAGGGTTACCTACCTGACAATCTATAAGTTGTCCGCCACAGCTATTAAAGTGCTCGGCAAAGCGCACTAATGCAATTTTAGAGGCATCAGTTTTGTAATGAAACATGCTTTCTCCACAAAATGCACGACCAACAGAAATGCCGTATAAACCGCCGGCTAGCTCGTTGTCGAACCAAACCTCGACTGAGTGAGCATGACCTAACTTATTAAGTTTGCAGTAGGCCTCGATCATTTCTTCGGTGATCCAGGTACCTTCGTTATCTGAACGCTGATCAGCACACGCGCGAACGACATCAACAAAACAGCGGTTAATACTGATTTGCCAGTTTGGTTTTCGATTTGCCTTAGCAAGAGATCGACTGATGTGAATTTTGTCTGGAAAAAAAACGGCTCTGGGGTTGGGTGACCACCAAAGAATAGGGTCGTTATCAGAAAACCAGGGAAATATACCTTGTTGGTAAGCGTGTATCAGTCGACCCGGCGATAAATCACCACCGACAGCGAGTAGCCCATTTGGTTCGTGCAAAGCTGTCGCTGTTGGTGGGAAACTGATCGATGCCGGATCGAGCTGAACAATCACTGTGGACGACTAAGATTTAGTCAGTGCGTCTAGATAACGTTCGGCATCTAATGCAGCCATGCAACCCGTACCGGCAGAAGTCACTGCTTGACGGTAAACGTGATCCATAACATCGCCGGCAGCGAAAACGCCCGGCACACTGGTTGCCGTCGCATTGCCCTGAAGTCCGCTCTGAACCTGAATATAACCATCCTGCATTTCCAGTTCACCGTCAAAAATACCGGTATTTGGTTGGTGCCCAATGGCAATAAAGCAGCCTGCTACTTCTAGTTCTTCCGTACTGCCGTCCTGCGTGTCTTTAATGCGAACACCAGTAACACCGGCATCGTCACCTAACACTTCATCCAGGGTTTTGTTCAGATGGAAAGTGATATTACCGTTCTGCTCTTTTTCATTCAGGCGGTCGACCAGGATTTTCTCAGCACGGAAAGTGTCACGACGGTGGATAACATGCACTTCGCTGGCAATGTTTGACAGGTACAGTGCTTCTTCAACCGCAGTATTACCGCCGCCGACAACACAGACTTTCTGCTTTTTGTAGAAAAAGCCGTCACACGTTGCGCAAGCTGAAACGCCTTTACCCATAAAGGCTTCTTCCGAATCTAAACCTAAGTATTTAGCCGATGCGCCAGTGCTGATAATAACTGAGTCTGCAGTGTACTCACCAACGTCTCCTTTTAGCTGGAAAGGACGCTTGGAGAAGTCGACGCTGTTGATATGGTCAAACACAATTTCAGTATCAAAACGTTCGGCGTGCTTCTGCATGCGCACCATAAGATCAGGGCCAGTTAAGCCTTCAGCGTCTCCGGGCCAGTTTTCGACATCTGTGGTGGTAGTTAATTGGCCACCTTGCTGCATACCCGTTACCATAACGGGGTTTAAATTAGCGCGTGCAGCATAGACGGCAGCTGTATAGCCAGCAGGTCCTGATCCCAGAATAAGTAACTTACAGTGTTTGGCTTCAGCCATTAGAAAAACTCCATTAATGCGTTTTTGATTGTTTGTTATTTAGCTATGGGGATTGATTGTAGGGTTTACAAGCTTGACCGACAAGAACTGCAACAAAAAAGCCCGCAAACTTTTGTTCACGGGCTTGTTTCATCTGAAGTCAGTATTAACCCTGAAGAGCTTCGCGAGCGTCCTGGTAGTCCAGTCCAAGCTGTTGGCCCAGGTCGTCGTGAATTGCTTTGTAGGTAATTTTACCTTTGTGCATATTCAAGCCACGTAACAGGTGCTCGCTTTCCAGCATGGCTTTGATGCCTTTGTTCGCAAGTGCAATACCGTAAGGCAAAGTTGCATTGTTAAGAGCGATAGTAGAGGTACGTGCAACACCACCTGGCATATTAGCGACACAGTAGTGAACAACGTCGTCAATGATGTAAACAGGGTCCTGGTGAGTTGTCGCTTTTGATGTTTCAAAACAACCGCCCTGGTCTATAGCAACGTCAACCAGTACTGAGCCTGGCTTCATCTTACTGATGTTGTCACGTGTAAGCAGTTTCGGTGCTGCAGCGCCCGGAATAAGAACCGCGCCAACCACTAAATCGGCTTCCTGAGAATATTTATCGATGGCATCAACGGTAGAGTAAACCGTTTGTACGCGACCAGCGAAAATATCATCCAGCTCGCGTAAGCGAGGCAGAGAGCGATCTAAAATAGTGACTTCAGCACCCAGACCGATAGCCATTTTCGCAGCGTTAGTACCAACAACACCACCACCGATGATCAGTACTTTACCCGGTGCTACGCCTGGAACACCACCTAATAAGGTACCACTGCCACCGTGTGCTTTTTCTAAGTAGTGAGCGCCTGCCTGAATTGACATACGACCGGCAACTTCACTCATAGGTGCTAGAAGAGGCAAACCGTTGCGGTTATCGGTGACTGTTTCGTAAGCAATAGCAGTACAACCCGCTTTACCCAGTAACTCAGTTTGAGTCGGGTCTGGTGCTAAGTGAAGGAAAGTATAAAGAATTTGACCTTCACGCAGCATTTTGCATTCGTTTGGCTGAGGTTCTTTTACTTTCACGATCATGTCGGCACGCTGGAAAATTTCTTCTGGTGTATCAATAATAGTCGCGCCGGCTTCCATGTATTGTTCGTTGGTGAAGCCAATAGCAGCACCGCCGTTGTTTTCGACGATAACGTTGTGGCCATTCTCCACATACTCGCGCACAGCAGCAGGTGTTAAGCCGATACGGTATTCGTGGTTTTTAATTTCTTTTGGTACACCAATTAGCATTGTCTGCCTCTTAAAGTTTTCGTGTTTAAGGGAAATTATTTGGCGCAAATTATAGACGTAAACCCTAGTGCATTACTTACTTTTTTTAAGTTATTTTTTGGTGTGATACACTATTTAAAGTTAATTTTTTAGAGAATTATTATGTTTAATGCCGAGCAACCAGTAGAAGTCACTATTGATAAAACTGACAGGAAGATCCTTCGGCTATTGCAGGACGATGGGCGCATGTCAAACGTGGAGCTGGCAAGGCGTGTAGGTCTTAGCCAGACAGCTTGCCTGGAGCGTGTTCGCAAGCTGGAACGCGAACAGGTTATAGAAAGTTACCATGCTAAAATTAATCCTGCTAAATTAGGTGCTAACCTGATGGTTTTCGTTGAAATAACGTTGACCCGAACCTCGGCAGACGCCTTTGCGGAGTTTAGTGAGGCGGCAAGAAAAACCGGTGAAATATTGGAGTGTCACTTAGTGGCTGGTGACTTTGATTTTCTGATAAAAGCACGAGTTCCCGATATGCGTGCTTATCGCAAACTACTGGGTGAAACTCTGTTAATGATGCCTGGTGTTGATGAATCACGAACTTATGTGGTCATGGAAGAGGTAAAACAGGAAAATAAAGTATTAGTAAAGGGGTAACATTAGGGCTGACATCCGCTACAATCATGCGGATACTAATGAATACCAATAATAATATTAACGAAGGCGCTGCAATAAGATAATGACGGGTGTACAAAGAGTTTTAGAAGCAGGGTTGCTGATAAGTGGTGCGCTAGCCATTTTCATTTTTTTGTCATTGGTGAGCTTTAACCCGGCTGATCCCAGTTGGTCACAAACAGGTTATGAAGGAAGCATACATAATGCGGGTGGCGCCGTAGGCGCGTGGGTGGCCGATGTCCTTTTATTTGCCTTTGGTTTTGTCGCCTATCTTATTCCTTTTGGTTTTGTCGGTGTAGGCTACTTATTATTCCGAAAAACCTACCAATTGCTGGAAATGGATTATCTGGCTGTCAGTTTACGCATGATTGGTGCAATGCTTGCGCTGATTGGCGCTTCTGCTCTGTCTTCAATTAATTTCGATGATATTTATTACTTTTCAGCCGGTGGCGTCATTGGCGACGTTATCGCCGCTTCATTACTACCGTATTTGAATTTTGTTGGCACAACCTTACTGTTACTGACCTTCTTTTTCACCGGGGTAACCTTAGTTACCGGAATAAGCTGGTTACAGGTTGCGGACAAATTAGGTGAGTGGGTTATTGACGGTGTTTTATGGCTGATAGAAAAGGCGAAAATTCTCTGGAATAGCCGTGGTAGCACAGAAACATCAGACAATGAAAGTGACGAAAGCTACAATGAAGAGTCAGGGCAGGCACTGGAAGAAACAAGCACTTCGAGTTTGACCAGCGACTTGTTTGGAGCGGATAAACAAGAGCCAGTATTGAGCTTGCCATCGATAAACTCTGTCGATGATGAACATGATGAGAGTGGGGCGCCACGTTTTAGCAAACAAGCCGCTAAGAAAAACACAGCAAGTAGCGAGCGGGCTGCGTCAAAAACTAAAGAACCAGAAAGCGATGGCGCAGACGAGGGCGAGTTACTTCCTCCTTTGCCGTCGATAGAGCTTCTGGACCGCCCGAACAAGAAAGAAAACCCAATTACCCAGGAAGAACTTGATCAAGTTTCACGTACGGTTGAAACCGTATTAAAGGAATTTGGAGTTGACGTTCGGGTAGCTCACGTTCAACCCGGCCCTGTTATCACCCGGTTTGAGCTGGACTTAGCGCCGGGAGTTAAGGTTTCTAAAATATCGAATTTAGCAAAAGATATTGCTCGTACGTTGTCCGCTGTCGCGGTGCGGGTCGTCGAGGTTATACCCGGTAAATCTTATGTTGGGCTGGAACTGCCGAATAAGCATCGTGAAATTGTACAGTTGAGTGAGGTTATCAACAGCGACCAATTCATGAACAGCGATTCCCCACTGACAATGATTCTGGGTAAAGACATTGCGGGTAAGTCAGTGGTTGTAGACTTAGCAAAAATGCCGCACTTGCTGGTCGCAGGTACTACGGGCTCAGGTAAGTCAGTTGGTGTCAACGTGATGATTCTGAGCTTGCTTTATAAGAGCACGCCGGAAGATGTCCGGCTCATTATGATCGACCCGAAAATGCTTGAGTTGTCGGTCTACGAAGGTATTCCACACTTGCTGACAGAAGTTGTGACCGACATGAAAGATGCTGCAAACTCTTTACGTTGGTGTGTTGGCGAAATGGAGCGGCGCTATAAGCTGATGTCAGCTTTAGGTGTGCGTAACCTAAAAGGCTACAACGCCAAAGTTAAGGCTGCAGAAAAAGCCGGCGAACCGCTGCGTGATCCTATCTGGAAACCGGGCGACTCGATGGATGAATTACCACCGGTGTTAGAGAAGTTACCTAACATTGTTGTTGTCATCGATGAATTTGCTGACATGATGATGATTGTCGGTAAAAAAGTGGAAGAGCTTATTGCCCGTATAGCTCAAAAAGCCCGTGCTGCAGGTATCCATCTTATTTTGGCAACTCAGCGTCCGTCAGTGGATGTTATTACCGGTTTGATAAAAGCTAATATTCCGACGCGTATTGCGTTTCAGGTGTCCTCCAAAGTGGACTCCCGTACTATTCTGGATCAACCTGGTGCAGACCAGCTGTTAGGTCAGGGTGATATGCTTTATTTACCGCCGGGAAGCGGCTCTCCGGTGCGTGTTCACGGAGCCTTTGTTGATGACCACGAAGTACATGCCGTGGTTAAAGACTGGAAGAAACGCGGTCGACCAAATTATCTGGAAGAAATATTGTCTGGTGACCAGGGCGAAGAGGGTTTACTGCCGGGCGAACAGCAGGAAATGGATGACGCAGAGTCCGATCCGCTTTATGACGAAGCCGTTGCTTTTGTGACCGAAACTCAGCGAGTATCGGTGTCCAGTGTACAGCGGAAATTCCGCATTGGTTATAATCGCGCCGCACGTATTGTCGAACAAATGGAAATGTCCGGTGTCGTAACCAGTGCCGGTAACAATGGTCAGCGCGAAGTGTTGGCCCCAAGAGCTCCAAGGGATTAAATTCATGAAAGCAGTTGTATTTGCCATGATTATGGCCGTTTCTTTTACTGTATTTGCCTCAGAGTCTGAGTCAGATAAGTACGAGTTACAGAAACTCCTGAAACAAACGCAAAGCCTGTCTGCTGACTTTCAGCAAAAGGTGAGAGACGAGCAGGGCGATGTATTGCAAAGCCTGAGTGGTACGCTAAAGCTTAAGCGTCCGGCGAGCCTTTACTGGCATACTAAAAAGCCGGATGAGAGTGTGATGATAGCTAATGGTACTAAGGTTTGGTACTACAACCCATTTGTCGAGCAAGTCACTGTCTATGCACAGCAGGATATGGTGGATGACAGTCCGTTATTGTTGGTGCTGGACAGCAATGGCAAGCAATGGGAAAACTATAGTGTGAGCTCAGAAGCCGGACGTTATTTCGTTGAGCATGAAACCAATGGTCGCAAGCTGGAGCTTCTTTTCTCTGATGAAAAATTAAAAGAGATAACGATGGTTCAGGCTCAGGGTGAACGCACCGAGTTGATGTTAAGTGACGTTGTTTTAAACGAAAGTATTGATGATGAGCAGTTCGTTTTTGACGTGCCTGACGGCGTTGATGTTGACGATCAAAGTTAACTGCTGTGGCAAGCCTGGATTTAGACTTTAAACCCGATTTTAAACCTCTGGCTGCCAGAATGCGGCCCCGTACGGTTGATGAGTACGTCGGGCAACAACATTTGCTGGCACCCGGAAAACCTTTGCGAGTGGCCGTCGAACAAGGCCATTTGCACTCAATGATTCTCTGGGGCCCACCAGGCACCGGCAAAACCACCTTAGCTGAACTCATTGCCACTACAGCGAATGCCACTGTCAGTCGCATAAGTGCTGTTACTTCCGGTGTAAAAGACATAAGACAAGCCATTGAAGAAGCTAAACTACTGGCTAAGCAGCAGGGACAACGAACCATTTTGTTTGTGGACGAGGTGCACCGTTTCAACAAGAGCCAGCAAGACGCTTTTTTACCTCATATTGAAGACGGCACCATTGTGTTTATTGGTGCGACGACAGAAAACCCCGGGTTCGAATTAAACAATGCGTTGTTATCACGCGCTCGAGTTTATCGCCTGCAGACCTTGTCAAAAAACGATCTCGAAGTTGCTTTGGAGCGCGCATTAAAAGACTCTGAAAGAGGGCTGGGAGGAAGGCAGCTTCAATTTGAAGGAGAGGCCAGATCAAAGTTACTGGACTTAGCCGGTGGTGACGCTCGTCGGCTGCTGAATTATCTGGAGGTGGTGGCGGATTTTGTTGAAAGCAGCAGCCAGCCCATTACGGCTGAGCTTATTACCGCCGCTATTGGCGAAAAGGCAACTGCATTCGACCACCAGGGTGATCATTATTACGATATTTTATCGGCGTTTCATAAGTCGGTACGAGGCTCCTCTCCTGATGGCGCGTTATATTGGTACGCTCGTTTATTAACCGGCGGCGGCGACGCTCTGGTTATTGCGCGACGGTTACTGGCTATAGCGTCTGAAGACATTGGCAATGCCGATCCGCGGGCCTTACAACTAGCGTTAAACGCCTGGGATACTTATCACAGAGTAGGGCCGGCAGAAGGGGAGCGAGCAATAGCTCAAGCGACTATTTATTGTGCCTGTGCTGCAAAAAGTAATGCAGTGTATAATGCCTTTAAAGGGGCACTTAGGGCGGCAAAAGAACACAGTTACGCACCGGTACCCGAACACTTACGCAATGCACCCACCAAAGTGCATAAAGAGCAAGGCTACGGTGCTGATTACCAATATGCGCATAACTACCCGAATGCTTATGTGCCCGGTGAACGTTATTTACCGTCAGAACTTGCTGAAACGCAATTTTATCAACCCGAGCCGCGCGGCTTAGAAATTAAGTTGCAGGAAAAGTTGCGTTGGCTAAAGGATATGGACGCAAAGTCAGACTGGAAGAGGGAGCCGGATGAATAATGTATTACTGCATTTTTTCTGCGTAGCTGCTGGCGGTGCCATAGGTGCCTCGGGGCGTTACGCTATTGGCCTTGCTATGCAATCATTTGGACTGCGGGCATTCCCTTTTGCAACGCTGACCGTTAACATATTAGGCTCTTTTTTATTGGGACTGTTACTGGCCTACGGACAACAACAATCCGTGTCAGAGACAACCCGTTTATTCCTTGGTGTAGGCGTATTAGGCGCATTTACAACCTTTTCAACGTTTTCGGTTGAAGTTGTTACGCTGGCCAGCCAGGGTGAAATGCTAAAAGCCGGATTACACATAGGCTTAAACGTAATTATTTGTATTGCTGCTGTTGTTGCAGCAATGATGTTGTACTCAACAACGGTTAAATAGGACACTCATGCTAGACGCTAAATACTTCCGTGAGGAATTAGACAACACCGCAAAGGCACTTGCTAAACGAGGCTTTGAGTTAGACATTACTAAACTCAGCAAACTTGAAGAGCAACGTAAAGAAGTACAGGTACGTACTGAGCAACTTCAGGCTGAACGTAACAGTCGCTCCAAAGCGATTGGTAAAGCAAAAGCTGCAGGCGAAGACATACAGCCGTTACTGGATGCGGTGAGTGACTTAGGTGATCAACTGGATAGCGCGAAAGAAGAACTTAAAGCGATTCAGGAAGAGCTCAACGACATTATTATGGGTGTCCCTAACCTGCCGGCAGACGAAGTACCGCAAGGTAAAGATGAGAGTGAAAATCAGGAAGTACTAACCTGGGGCAAGCCGAAGTCGTTCGACTTTGAAGTAAAAGATCACGTAGATCTTGGTGAGGCGTTAGCCAAAGGCATGGACTTTGAAGCGGCGGCAAAACTGACTGGTGCCCGCTTTGTTGTTATGCGCGGCGGTATTGCCCGTATGCATCGCGCACTGACTCAGTTTATGCTGGATTTACACACACAAGAGCACGGTTATCTGGAAACTTACGTGCCTTATATGGTGAACCAGGATTCTTTATACGGTACTGGTCAGTTACCGAAGTTCGGTAAAGACTTATTCCACATTGAAGGTGAGTCACAGGACCAAATACCTATGTCACTGATTCCAACGGCCGAAGTTCCGTTAACGAATCTGTATCGTGACGAAATAGCCGACGAAGACGAATTACCGCTTAAGTTTACGGCGCATACACCGTGTTTCCGCAGCGAGGCTGGCTCTCATGGTCGTGACACTCGAGGCCTTATTCGTCAGCATCAGTTTGATAAAGTCGAGCTTGTCTGGCTAGTGAAACCTGAAGAATCAATGGATGCTTTAGAGCAATTGACTGGCCACGCTGAAACCGTGTTGCAAAAGCTTGAACTGCCTTACCGTAAAGTACTGCTTTGCACAGGTGACATGGGCTTTGGCGCAGCTAAAACCTATGACCTTGAAGTATGGCTACCGGCACAACAGGCGTATCGTGAAATTAGCTCTTGCTCAAACATGCAGGACTTTCAGGCACGTCGTATGCAGGCTCGTTTCCGCCGCAAAGGTGCGAAAAAACCAGAGCTTATGCACACCCTTAACGGTTCCGGTTTGGCGGTAGGCCGGGCGTTAGTCGCTGTACTAGAAAATTACCAGCAGGAAGACGGTTCAATTGTTGTTCCTGAGGCACTGCGTCCGTATATGGGTGGCGTTGAGGTCATTAAAGGCTAAGTGTAAAGCCTAAATGCACTTAGCTGGCTTAGGCAGGCCCGCAATTCGTGTGGCCTGCTTAGCTGGGCCTTTCGGGAACAACTTGTAAAGGTAACGACTGTTACCTTTGTCTTCGCCCAGCTGCTTTTTCATTGCTTTGACCAAAACACGCATGGCCGGACTGGTATCGAACTCACGATAAAAATTTTGTACGAAATTCACGACTTCCCAGTGTGCAGGCGTCATATCAATGCTTTCAAGTTCAGCAATATGCAGGGCGAGTTCTTCATCCCAGTCATCAATATTTGCTAAATACTCGTGTTTGTCGGTTTCGTACGTTTTGCCGTTGAATTCAATCATACTGACTACCAGGTAATTTGTTGCTGAAAACTGAGAACCAGTTCAACCCATTCTTCGTCAGATTTTAACATGACATAAGTTGGTAAGGCATTCTCTAAAAATTCAGCGTCATTTTTTCTGGCGTATATTGACTGCTTTACAGGCGGTTTATCAGGTAACTGACCTAATTGTTCCCCGGAAATAAACAGAGCGTCTTTATTGCCAAGTAAATGACTGTGCTGTGCCAACCATCGAGTTAGTGTCGTATTTCTAATCCAGTGCAGTGTCGATGTCATGAGAACTGTAGAACCTCGTCAAATTGATCCAGATGCTGCTTTAGCTGCTTTTCAGGAACAATTACAGTTTGTACCGAATCTGGTAGGGTGCCTATGTTAATTGTCGATTCCGAGCTTATAGCGATAGGTTCTGCATCAAGTAGCTCTAACATGCCGTAACGCTTTGAAGGGTTACTGAGTAGGCAACTAGCTGCATCACCTGACAGTATGAGTTGAACAGGGTGATCAAAGCTGGCCAGCGATAAAGCGATATCTAAGGCCTCGGTTGCTGCGTTAGTGTCTGAACTGCATTGTAAAATAGCGATTTTTTTCATAATGGTTAAAATTGTAAGGTCCGGTCGCTGTTGGCAATAGCGGTTGCCAGAGCCGTTAAGCCTGAGGCTTCAAAGCTTGAGTGAAACTCTTCAATTCCTTTACGCTCTGCTACCGTGTGACAGACCACTAAGGGGACATTATGCTGACGGTTCAGTGCTTCCCATTGATTTATTAAAGCCTTATTTTCATTCGGTGTTGGCAGTAGGGCATGATTCACGGCTGCCCGATAGAAAAAGACACAAGCAACCTCATGGCCGCTGTTAATTGCAGCCAGAGCAAAGGATAAAGCCTCGTGAGACTTCAGGTGCTGTTCAGCACTGTTTTGAACTATGAGCGTTATTTTGGCCATAAATAGTCACTTTAAACAAAAACGCCCCGCATGGCGGGGCGTTTATTATAACCCTGTAGGCAGAAATTAATCATCGCCGCCGAACGCCATTAGCAGCTGTAGCATGCTAAGGAATAAGTTATAAATCGAGACATACAAAGTTACTGTTGCGAGGATGTAGTTACGCTCGCCACCGTTAATGATGTCGCTGGTCTGCCACATAATCAACATGGCCATTAATGGAATCATGATAGCAGAGATTGCAAGCTGTAATGCTGGCAACTGGAAGAACAGGTTAGCTACTATCGCTACAAAGACCATGATAATACCGGCAGTAACCAGACCACCTAGTTTAGACATGTCCTTTTTCGTGGTTAAGACATACGCTGAAGTTGCAAAGAAGGTCAGGGCTGTGCCGCCGAGGGCAGTAGCAACCATTTCACCCCCTCCAGGCATTGATAGTGCCATATTGAGGATAGGACCGAGGGTATAACCTAAAAAGCCAGTTAGAGCGAAGGTTAATACAATACCCATGCCGCTATCTTTGGTCTTATGAATACCAAAAAGCAAACCAAAGTAGGCAACTAAAGTAATGATGAGGCCCGGATAAGGTAAGTTCATCATAGTACTGACAGCAGCAATAACGGCACTGAAAGCCAGTGTCATTGCCAATAATGTGTAGGTGTTACGTAATACCTTATTAACGGCCAGCGTCGATTCGTTCTGACCGACATAAGTCTGACTGCGATTGTTCATAGATTTCTCCGTGTTGAACTTACTGTCTGTTAAGACGTTTTTTTATTTAGAAAGTTTCCTAAATACTACAGCATTAATAGGGGGCTTGGGTAGGGAATTAAAGAGTAATTTCTAGTGAAAAACGTTCAGTTTGTCTAATAAACGCCCAAACGGACACTTTGTTCAAATTTTTCCTTTACAAGCGTAAGTTAGGTCTTTAATATTCGCTTCGTTCTCAACGACGCAGTTGAAGAGAACAAACAATACGGAGAGGTGGCAGAGCTCGGTTGAATGCACCTGACTTGAAATCAGGCGTGGGTTCATTCCCACCGGGGGTTCGAATCCCTCCCTCTCCGCCAAATTTAGATGAAAAAGCCCGACTCTTTGAGTTGGGCTTTTTTGCATTTTACGGACCTCTAAAGTCATTCGACAATTTCCTCATTGCTGATATATTTATAAAAAAAGGAATTTGTCATGACCACACCTGACGCAAGCCTTTGCAAAAACTGCAATACAGAACTTCAAGGTGAATACTGCCACCGTTGCGGGCAGCAAGATAAGCAATATATGCGAAGTATCTTTGCGGTAGTGGGCGATCTGTTTGGTGAAATAGGACACTGGGACTCGCGTTTTTATCGAACTCTTCGGGGGTTATTTCTAAATCCGGGCTTTTTGTCGCTTGAGTTTATTCGGGGACGTCATGCATCTTATGTCCCACCGTTGCGGCTCTATTTCTTCATATCGTTGATAGCTTTTATGGTATTGACGTCGCTCATTAATATCGATATCAGACCGCCGTCACCGGACGAGTTGAAACAAGCACAGCAAACGCAACAAGACGTCAGAGAATCATTACCTGATGAAATGAAGCCTTTTATTTCAAATGAAAAGGACGCCTCTGAACCGCTTCACATATCCCTTGAAGGAACTGATATACCGTTAATGACGCCCGAGGAAGAGCTGAAACTTGAAGCTAAACTGAAACACTTAGCGGAAAACCCGGGGCAGTTTACTCAGAAGCTGGTATCGATGACTCCTCAAATGATGTTGTTTATGCTTCCGTTCTGGGCGCTATTTCTTAAAATTATCTACTTATTTGGGCATCGGTTTTATTTAGAGCACCTTACTGTAGCGCTGCACACCCACGCGTTTATGTTGTTGACATTAATGCTTGTAACCGTTGTTAGCCAATTAACAGGAGCATTAGCAGATTCACCAGGTTGGAGTTGGCTGACAGTAATAGGTGATTGGGTAGAGAACCTTCTGTTAATTTGGTTACTTGTCTATTTATTGCTAACTCAAAAAAGGTTTTATCAACAGCGTTGGTTTTTAACCATCATCAAGTTTTTCGTATCAGGTTTGGTTTATTTGGTTTTGCTAATAACATCCTTTGTCATCATGGTGATAATTGGTATTCTTAATAGCTAATTCAAACAACTGTTTAACAGGGAAGCGTCATGCTGTTTCACGAGACTTTAGCGTTAATAGAAAATGACAAGAATAATCAAGCCATTAAGCTACCGGAAGGTTGGGCACAGGGTAGGGCATTTTTTGGTGGTTTTAGTGCTGCTTTAGCTGCACAATTTCTATTGCAACAGTTCCCGGAAGATTACCATCTGCGTAGCTTCGCTATTTCTTTTGTCGCTCCGGCGACACCAGGGGATGCAACGTTAAGTTATCGCGTATTAAGACAAGGATCTTCTGTGTTGCAGGTTTCGGTTGAAATAACACAAAATGACGAAGTCATGTTTGCTGGCTTAGCCAGCTTAGGTAAAGGGCGCCCGTCATCTGTATCGGTCAGCGGTGAAACACCGCCTGACTTAAAAACAATTAATGACGGTCCTGGCTTACCTGAAGCTGATATTGTTCCTGAATTTGCGAAGAACTTTGATTACCGTATTACCTCCGGTGGTATGCCATTTAGTGGGCAGCCGGGCAGAACCTTTGGTGGCTGGATACGCTTTCGTAAAGAGCGGCATGAACTGACCACAGCAGCAATTTTAGCGCTAGTTGATGCCTGGCCACCTGCGGTACTTCCACACCTGGATAGCCCCGCACCGGCTTCGTCACTTACCTGGACCATCGAGTTTCCGGATCTCCCCTTGAACGAGTTTAACACCAGTGACTGGTTTCAGTACGAAGCTTTTATTGAGCATGCGGAACATGGATATGGCCACAGCCGAGCAGGTTTATGGAGTGAAGAGGGAAAACTGTTAGCCATTAGTCGACAGAGCTTCACTGTGTTTGCATAATAGGTTGATGGAAACAACGCCAGAAGTAATCCGACAGCACCTTATCGATACTCAGCCGGGTATCGATTTGCTGTTGTTGCAATTACCGTCGCGAGAGTTGCTGGCTCCGTCAAATATGCCGGTTATTGAGGCATTACCCAGGATCATTATCCGTCAAATGCTGTCATTGAAAGTATCGGCAACCATCATTGAAAGGGCAGAGCAAAAAGCTAGATCACTTGGTGCCGGAGGTATAGCTTATCTTCCGGTCGAAGAGCTTATGAGCTGCGGTGTTAGTCGCACAAAAGCCGCCGCTATTAGTCGTGTTGCGCAATGTCAGCAAAAAGAGCCGGATAGAGTAAAGTCCTGGTCTACCATGGGATCAAAAGAGTTAATAACCGATGTGACCCGGCTTAAGGGGGTTGGTCCGTGGACTGCCTCTATTTTAGCGATGTTTCACTTTGCCCATCAGGATCTTTTCCCAATTCAGGACAGCTCACTTCGTAAAGCTATGAGTCTTTTAAAAGATCAGGATATCTTAATTATTCCGGAAAGGGCGCAACCCTACAGAAGCTACCTGGCTTGTTATTTGTGGGATATGCTGGATCAGGCCCGTTTGTAACTTCTATTCAAAACTCCACCTTTGACTCCTCTTCAATAGCTATTGCCACACCTTGGAACTGGCTTTTCCCGAGATTTTGTAAAGTTTCGTAAAAACAACTTGTTATCGTCATTAAAAGCTCAGAATATGCGACGCGAATTCGGGCAGGGCGGTACGGATTTAAACCAATAAGGATGACCAACAAGGTATACAAATAAGGAATGTAACCTATGAACCGTATTATTTTAGCAATTCCCAATCCAATTATAAGTGCCGGTATGGCCTCTGTTTTGCAGCAGCACTTTAGCGACAAGGTGTTGACTGTTACGGCAATAGCTGACTTGCGTCGCGCGTGTTACGAGTATGAAGATGCTGTGGTGGTGCTTTGCAGTCAACTGGGCGGGGCCGCTACAGTTGAGCACTGGCGACGCCTAAAAAGACGTCATTGCGACTTAAAACTCATCGTGTGGGGAAGAAACCAGCAGGATATATTGGATTTTCAGTGTGGTATCAGTGTTGTCGATGGCTATTTGCTTGACTCATGTGACAGTTCAGATTTAGTTCAGGCAATTCGATCACTAAAGCAGGGCAATGTTTATGTCGCGGCGCCAGTAGCGGCTTATTTGGCACAAAATCCACGTTCTCAGAAACAAAAAAGCATGGTTGATATGCTCAGTGAGCGCGAGCTGCAAGTTGCGCAAATGCTTAGCCGTGGTATTCGTGTAAGAGAAATATCCCAACATCTATGTATCAGTAGTAAAACAATTAATACTTTCCGTTATCGTATTTTCTCTAAACTCGGTATCGATGGTGATGTACAATTGTCTCATCTTGCAATTCAGCATGGTCTTGTCGACCTAATTCAGTTTGAAGGTAGATGACGGAAGGTAATACACAGAAACATTTTGACAGCGACAGCTTTCTTCGTCACTTGACTCATCAACCCGGTGTATACCGCATGTATGATGAGTCGGGTGACGTAATTTATGTTGGTAAAGCAAAAGACTTAAAAAAACGCGTATCCAGCTATTTTCGCGATAAAGTTGATCGGGTAAAGACCCAGGTCATGGTTAAGCAAATTGCTTCTATGGATGTCACCGTAACCAACACCGAAGCTGAAGCCTTAATACTCGAAAACTCCTTTATTAAAAAGTATCGTCCGCGCTATAACGTGTTGCTGCGGGACGATAAGTCTTATCCGTACATTATTCTGACAGCACACCAACACCCCAGGCTGGGCTTTCATCGAGGTGCCCGTCGGACCAAAGGTGAATACTTCGGGCCTTTTCCAAACGGGTCAGCAGTACGTGAAAGCTTAAACTTACTACAAAAACTGTTTCCGATTCGTCAGTGTGACGATACTTATTATCGTGCACGTACCAGGCCTTGCCTGCAACATCAGCTAAAACGTTGCCTCGCGCCTTGTGTGAATGTCTGCACTGACGAGGAATATAGCGAACAAGTGGCTCTGGCGCGGCAATTCCTTCAGGGGAAAAACCAACAGGTTATTGACGAGCTTATGGGCAAAATGGAACGGGCGAGTGAAAGCCTGGACTTCGAACGGGCGGCGAGGTTTCGTGACCAGATTGCTGCATTAAGAAAGACGCAGGAGCGCAACTCGGTGACCGGCAGCCAGCAAGAACTGGACGTTATTGGCCTAGCGCGTGGTAATGGAATGACCACAGTACAGATGCTGTTTATCAGAGATAACCACTTGCAGGGCAGTCGTAGTTATTTTCCTAAGGTGCCGACAGACACTCCGGATGATGAAGTGCTGAGAGCCTTTTTACTGCAGTTTTATTTGTCGGATACGGCTGGACGCAAAATTCCAAAAGAAGTGGTTCTTCCCGTCGATGTTCAGCCAGACAACGTATTAGCTGAAGTGATGAGTGATGCGTTGTCACAACCCGTTAAACTGCAAAGTAAAGTGCGAGGAGATAAGCGTCAGTATCAGTCGCTAGCTCAAAAGAATGCCGTTAATGCACTGGAAAGCCGGCTGAATCAACAAAGTACCATGAACCGTCGTACTCAGGCATTACAGCAGGTGTTAGATTTTGGAGTGCCCATACAGCGTATGGAATGTTTTGATATTAGCCACACTATGGGGCAACAAACGGTAGCGTCTTGCGTGGTATTTGATCAAAACGGGCCTAAAAAGTCTGATTACCGCCGCTATAATATTACCGGTATCACTCCGGGAGACGATTACGCAGCAATGTCAAAAGCTTTGGCTAAGCGTTATGATAATGCCAAAGAGCAGGGCAACATACCCGACATACTGTTTATTGATGGCGGTAAAGGGCAGCTGGCTCAGGCAGAGAGTTACTTTAATGACTGGGGCAAAGAGGCACCTGTTTTAATTGGTGTTGCGAAGGGAGAGTCGCGTAAGCCGGGGCTCGAGACATTAATAATGGCCGGTAGCCACGAGACTATTCCGTTAAGTAAAGACGCCAGTGCGCTTCATTTGATTCAACATATACGAGATGAGTCGCACCGTTTTGCCATAACCGGACACAGACAGAAAAGAGCCAAAGTTAAGAAAACCTCAACCCTAGAGCAAATTGAAGGGGTAGGGGCAAAGCGCAGGCAAGCAATATTGAAAAATCTAGGTGGATTACAAGAGGTAAAAAACGCTAGTATTGAGAAACTTGCCAGCGTACCTGGTATTAGCCGAGCATTGGCGGAAAAAATTTATTACTCATTTCGTGATGAGTAAAAACAATAAGGAATCAGCGGATAATGAAGTGGAATATCCCTAATATTTTGACCAGTTTTCGGATAGTACTGATACCGGTGTTTCTGGTGGTTTTCTATTTGCCAATGGAAGATGCGCGTTTTTGGGCTGCGTTTATTTTTTGGTTAGCTGCAATCACCGATGCATTGGATGGTTATATTGCCCGGCGCTTTAATCAATTTACTAAGTTTGGTGAATTCCTGGATCCGGTAGCAGATAAGGCAATGGTGGTTGCTGCTCTGGTGGTGATTGTCGAAGATTACAACTCGGTCTTTATTACCATTCCTGCGCTAACCATGATTTGCCGCGAACTTATTGTGAGCGCATTGCGCGAATGGATGGCACAAAGTGGCAATAGGGCAAAAGTCGCCGTTTCTAGTTTAGGTAAATGGAAAACGGTGGCACAAATGATTGCCCTAATTGGACTGCTCTGGAACGCCAATGCCTACATTTATTGGCTATCGATGTTTTTATTCTACGCCGCCTTTGTATTAACGGTTTGGTCAATGTGGGAATATTTACGTGGAGCCAAGGGTGAATTGACCAGAAAGTAACAGCTTTGCCGTAAATTTGCGCAAACAGTCACTAAATTGATAAAAAGTCATTGACTGAAAATGATTAAACAGTAGAATGCCACGGCAGATGACGGTGCGGGAATAGCTCAGCTGGTAGAGCACAACCTTGCCAAGGTTGGGGTCGCGAGTTCGAATCTCGTTTCCCGCTCCAAATTCTGGCGGGTTGGCAGAATGGCTATGCAGCGGATTGCAAATCCGTGGATCTCGGTTCGACTCCGGGACCCGCCTCCATTATTCGAGAACACTTCTATGTAGTGCCCGGGTGGTGGAATTGGTAGACACAAGGGATTTAAAATCCCTCGAAGGTAACTTCGTGCCGGTTCAAGTCCGGCCCCGGGCACCAATTCCGATTATTTAAAAGTCTATTACATGCCGCTAGCCATTGATTTTGCTGGCTTACAAGGCAAATTTTGATTCCTTCTGTCTACATTAAATCGTTGCAAATCACCAGTGATCATGTTTATTGACCGCTGATCATATTTTTCCCCACCACTAACCCCGCAATTGTTCTAATACTCTCGAATTCAAACGGGAGCAATTGAAATGTTAAAGAAATCATTGATATTAAGTATTTTTTTAGGGCTTCTTTCCATAGTTCAGGCGCAAGCGGCGGATGACTATGTTGGTAGTTGGACCGGAGAACTACAGGTCAACGACGCATTGGCATTACCTGTCGTCTTTCATATCGAAAAGAACGACGGTTACAGCGCGACTATGGACAGTCCTGCTCAGGGTGTCGAAGGTTTGAAAAGCAATGTCCAAGTGGAGCAAAACGGTATTGAGCTGCATATACCAGCCTCTGGAATTCGTTACAAAGCCACTTTACACGGGTCTGAGCAATTGCAAGGAGTCTTTTATCAAGGAGAGAAAGAGCTACCTCTAACCTTGAGAAAATCGACTGACGGTGAGCAAAGCACTGCCTATAATCGACCTCAAACCCCGACAGGACCCTTTCCTTATCAGGTAGAGAAAGTCAGCTTTGAAAACCCACAAGCCGATATTCGCCTGGCGGGGACGTTGACCAAACCTAAAGGTATTGAAGAGGCGCCGGTTGCTATATTAATATCCGGCTCGGGGCCACAAGACAGAAACTCCACCGTGTTTGGCCACAAACCTTTTTTGGTACTGGCGGATTACCTAACGCGTCGCGGAATTGCGGTATTGCGCTTTGATGACAGGGGCGTGGGTCAATCGGAGGGTGACTTCGGCAAAGCAACGACCTATGATTTTGCCGAGGATGTCGAAGCCGCCGTTGCCTTCGCTAAAGAAAGACCTGACCTGCAAGAGGACAGTATTGGCTTGATCGGCCACAGCGAAGGTGGCATGGTGGCCTCCATTGTCGCTAGCAAGCACAATGAGTTGGCTTTTGTGGTCTTGTTGGCCACGCCCGGAGTGCCCGGCTATCAAATGCTCGCTGAGCAGTCTTATGCCATTCAGGTTGCTATGCGTGGGGATTCAGCGGAGGCTGCCAAGGAACGCAAGCTGGAGCATGATCTCTATAAAAAAGTTGCCAACGGCCTGAATGAAGAAAAAATTTATGCGTTTTATGTCGAAAAGATGAAAGAACAACCAGAAAAAGCAAAGCAGGAGAGCCGCAAAATATCCAGTGAGTGGATGCGCCACTTTCTGGCTTTTGAGCCTTCGCGTTATCTCAGCCAAGCTGAATCCCCTATACTAGCTCTTAATGGTAACAAAGACATTCAAGTGCTGGCGGAGTCTAACACAACGGCATTGAAGCAACTCTTATCTGAACACGGTCATCCGAGCTCTGAAGTTCGGGTCTTCGATGGATTAAACCACCTATTCCAAGAAGCTGAATCTGGTTTACCTGAAGAGTATGGACGTATCGAGCAGACAATGGCTCCTGAAGTAATGGCGCACATGAGCCAGTGGATTGGTGAAAGGGTAAAATAGAGTGCTATACCGGTTTTATTTCTGGCAATGCCTGGGCTGGGGCCTATTCGGCTTAATAAATATCGTGTCCCGGGGTCTAAGCTATGGCTTTAGCCTCGGAGAGGCTATAGCCACCCTGATGCTAATGGTTACGGGTCTGATTGTGAGTACAGCTTTAGCCAGGCTCTACAGAAACTTCGAGCACCGGCACTGGTCTCTCGCGACTCAAGTAGTTTCCGTCATACTAGCGTCCTTGTTGGCGGGTGTCCTTTTCAGTCTATTGACACTCCTCCTATTGGAACCCTTTGCTGGAGCCTTGTTCTCCCAGCCCAGCTTAATCACCCCGAAAAATGTCCTCAACAATGTGATCACCCTTTGGTTAGTGATGCTTATATGGTCAGGTCTCTATTTTGGCCTTAAACAATATCGCGGTTACCTGCAATTAAAGCAACGTCAGCGGGCCATGGATAAGTCGTTGAAGTCAGCTTCACTGGACGCCTTGGTCAATCAGTTAAATCCTCATTTCATGTTCAACACCTTGAATAACATCCGTGCCCTCATTCTGGAGGATCCAGAGGCCGCAAGACGTGCACTGACTCATCTTTCAGATATGTATCGCTACACTCTTAACGCTGATTTAACACAATTGGTGACATTGGATGAAGAGTTAGAGGTGGTGACAGACTACCTTTACCTCATGCACATTCAACTCGAAGAGCGTCTTGAAATTAACTGGCAGGTAGCCCAAGAATGCCGATCGCTTTCCGTGCCAAGAATGATGGTTCAATTGTTGGTAGAAAACGCCATCAAATATGGTATCAGTCGAAGGCAGAATGGTGGCTGTATTTGTATCGAAGCCTCATGTATCGACCATTTTAGGATCCGCGTGATCAATGACGGTAAGCTGTCAAATGGCAATACGCGAAGTACCGGTCTGGGGCTGGAAAACCTCAGACGTCGTTTGACGCTGCTGTATGAAAACAGCGCCGGCTTTGAGTTACGCGAGATTGAGGGGCGGGTAATTGCTGAGTTGACTTTGCCTTGTTCTACGGAGAGACAAAATGACAATTAGAGCGGTTATAGTCGAAGATTCACGCCTGGCCAGAGTGGAATTAAAGGCACAACTCGAAGAATATGAAGACATTTGTGTGTTTGGGGAAGCGGACCATGCTGCTGCGGGCAAGAGTCTCATAGAACAACAAGCCCCTGATGTCGTATTCCTGGATATCAATATGCCGGGGAAGAGTGGTTTTGACATGTTGATGGAGTTGGATCGGGTTCCTCATATCATATTTACCACCGCCTATGACGAGTACGCCCTAAGAGCCTTCGAACAGAACACCTTAGACTATTTGCTAAAGCCTGTATCACCGGAACGATTAAAGTTAGCGATTGATAGACTCAGGGAGCGCCTGCAGGCGGATAAAGAGCAATACGGTGAGCAATCTCAGTTTGATGAGAACAGTAAACTGTTTGTGAAAGACGGTGACTCCTGCTGGCTGGTGCCACTGGCTGATATTGTTTTGATGGAGGCGGTAGGTAATTATACACGGCTTTATTTTGATGACGCAAAACCAATGATCTATAAATCACTAAGTCGGGTCGAAGAGCAACTTGCAACGGAGCGTTTTTTCCGCGCCAATCGTCAACAAATGATCAATCTGACCTTTATCCAACAAGTAGACTTAGCCGTTAACGGTGCTCTGGAGTTAACATTAGACAATGGTCACAGAGTGACTTTATCTCGTCGGCAGAGCCAGCTATTTCGCCAACGCTACAGTTTATAATGTCGCCACACATATTGCGTCTTTGACCTGCCAATTAAAGGAAAATTTATCGATATGAATACTGCTATTAAAATGATTCCTCTCGCAGTTCGGCACGGCCTACAGTATAGTATCTTTCATAACGAATAGTATTGGATCCATAATGAAGTATCTTTATATCCTTGTATGCTGCTTTCTTGCTATGCCGGGGGTTGCTCAGGACTGGGAGTTTTCGGGGCAGTCTTTTGAACCGGAAAAAGCAGAACAATGGCAACAACGAGCTGCGGAGCAAGGTAAAGACTTAATGTTAGTGCTTGGCGCCAATTGGTGTGGTGATAGTAATGCGCTCATACAGCAGTTCAATCAACCAAAATTTAAAAAGCAACTTAAGCAACATTATCAAGTACAGCTTGTTGACGTTGGCTATTTTGAGCGTGGTTACGAGCTTGTAAGTTCTTATGGTGAACCCATTTACTATGGTACTCCAACGGTAATAATAATCGATGCAATTAGCGGTGCTATTAAAAACTTTAATGACTGGCAATATTGGACGAACGCATCTAAGCGTTCGACCGAAAGTTTTAATGAGTACTTCTTTGGGAGAGCTTTAGAAGGTGCTGATAACAAACAGTTAAGCCAAACGCAACGTAAGCAGTTAGCTAGTTTCAAAGAACGCCAGGCGGGGCGGATTAAGGCAGGTTATGACTGGGTTGCGCCGTACTTAAAAGAGTACAAAGACTCTGGCGCTAAAAAGCCACCACAGACATTTATTGAAAAGTGGGTGGCTTTGGCAACATTCCGAAATCAAGTTCATAGCGATATTGTTGCTGCACATGAGCAAGGGCATGCAGCACCGTCAAAGCCGTTAAAGCTGCCCTCATACCCAGTACAAGAATGGGAGTAGTCATTTTAAGACTCTTGGATGGTAACGCTTAGAAGGCGTTTAAGGCTTCTTTTGCCATTTTCCATCAACTTTGATGTAAAGGCCTGACTTAGTTAGCTCAATGGCGCGCTTTCCGGCGACTAATTCAACGTCGGCGACAGCAATGTCGTTTTCGTTAGCAATTCGGGTGTATTCTTTGCGGCGGGCTTCGTTAATTTTTTTAACGATTTGCTCAGCAACTTCTGTCGATTCTACTACCCCCAGATAGCCGTCAGTTTTCTCGCCTACCAGACCTTTTTCTTTCGCTTCACTTAATTGTGCCTTTGCCTGTTGCAAATCTAACTGTTGCGCTTGTGCCAGCGGGCTTGATAAACCAATAAAAGTAACTAAAAGCAGCGTCAGTAAATATTTCATAGTTGCATTCCTTTGTCGTTAAAATAAGCCACTGGATTCGGAAATTACATCATCGAGTGCTTTATCAACTTTGACATAAATTTGGTGTTCAATTTTAACGTTTAAGTTGATAGTAATGGGCTCTTTAGGCGCAGCTACCTGAACCGTCGGGGTACACCCCCAAACGACAAAAGGTACGCTTACTAGTAAAAACAATCGTCTCATATCATCCTCTGATTAATTGATTTTCTGTTGTACTCGCTTACGAATGGCTTCGTTTAAGCTGTTACTAAGTGTTAGTCCTTTCATCAATGCCGGTAAGTCTTCTTCTAAATTTACGTTAAGTTCTACCGGGCGTCCATTTTCTACCTCAGGATTTGAGCCCTTTAACTGCACAGCTAACGTCAACTTACCGTTTTGATCATAGTCGATTACCGTTGATAGCTGCTGATAATAAAAGTTGCTAAGAACGCCGGCCAGAGTCTTTAAACTCGGATTATTACCTGCTACCGACACTAATGCTGACGAATCTACCTGCAAATGCCCGCCGGGCGCCAGGGCAGTTAAATAGCCTCGCTCAACTGTAAACTGGTTAGAGTCCCAGTGCACTGGTATGGTTCCGGAGACATTACCGTCTATCGACACTTTGTTACTAGGGTATTGACGCATAAGCTCGCCCAGAGAAATTTTTTCGAACACAACCGGCAGCGCAAACTTGTTGGTCATTGAATAACTCTGGTTAGGAATGCTGATACTTCCACCAAGCCCTTTTATGGTGTGGTTGGTTAAATTGAGCGTTGACTGCCTGGGGTTTTGAAAGGGCATCTGGACCTCGAACTCCGCGGCTACCGGACCTAATGCAAAACCTTGTTGCACGCTACCGATGTGAAGTTGAGCATTATTAACAATGAGTTGTTCGCTATTGGCATTAAACTCAAAGTTGAGGCTGCTATCGACTGCCGATAAAGTATTCGCAACCCAGTCGCTTTTCCGAATCTTAACCTGGCCATTTTCAAGCTGCCAGCGACCATCATTCCAGTCAAAAATTACGTCTGCCTGACCATTAATAGTCGCCTTACTGATAACAACCTGAGGCGCGAAGTGCTTGAGTAGCGTATCCAGTTGCGGCGTTTGCTTCCAGTCAAAGTCATGAATCTTAACGTTACTCTTTAACTGGTTGGGCGTAATTTCGCTATGGTGCTGTACACGAATGTGCTCACCAAGTAAGAGCTCGCCGTTACCGACAAGCTCCTCTTTGTGATATTGAAACTCACTGTTAAAAGCGGCCTTTATTTGAGGTAGCTGGTCAAAACTAAGAGCGTCGGCACGAACACTAAGACCAAACTCAGAGGTAATATCACCTGGCTCTGAGTACGGATAGAAGACATGTGAGAAATCGACTAGTACGGTGGCATCGTTATTTAAGTGAGAGAACTCAATGTGCGTTGGCTCAATGCTTTGGAGCGTGGCAGCGTCGCTTGAAATATGGCCGGTAAATTTTGCTGTGAGCTTATTAATAATCAGTGACTGCTCGGCAACGGGTAACTCTATATTGTTGGCCTGAAGGCTTAAATGGCCTAATTCAACTGAGTCAAATTGCCATTGTTTTTGCTCAACTGACAGCTCTGATGACAGGTTGAGCGCTTCGTTCTCCTTACCTTTAGCAACGGCGTTCAGGCTAACAGGCCAGTGAGTTTTATTCACTGCCTGCTGAATTTTAAGTAATGGCAGTGCAAGCTGGTCGTTGCTACTTAACTGCCAGGCTACAGATTCTGGTTGTACCGGCAAGTCAGGCACGTTTAAGGACATTAGGTTGTTAGTTTTACCGTTTAGTTCGAGTGTATAAGAGTCAATAACGCCGTTATTCAAATTAAGCTGAAGCTCGCCTGATGCAGCAGTGGTGCTATCGACAGCGACTATTTCAGCGTTATCTTTAACCGACAGCAACAATTTACCGGACAGTGCGGATGTAACGCTCTCAAGTCCTCCGAGTTCAGTATCGGGCGAAAAATTACCTCGCCATTGGGCACTAACCGGAATTTGGTCTGTGCTTAGGTTCTCTGCAACTTGCTGTGCTGCGATTAAGTAGCTTGCATTGGCATTGAGCTGGCCTGAACGATAGTCGTAGTTTGCCTGCAACGCGCCACTGTCGTATTGAGTTGTCAGCTCAAGACTGTCATTTTTTCGGGTCAGTTGCAGAGAGGCTACAACAGGCGCCTGACTGTCAATTTCTAGCTGGAGTTGTTGCTGGTTTAATAACTTAAAAGTCGCAGAAATTGGGGCTGGTAATAATGCTCCCTTCACGTGTAGCGATTTGATGTCAATGCGCTCGGGCACTATGGCCGGCACTTCGGCTGAGAGTATCTGTGTTAGGTTTAAGGCGGTTGAGGGTTGTTTTGCAGAGGACTCTGGTAACGAGTCTATTGTTAACTCCAGCCGCTTAATAACAATGTGGCTAATTGTTAAGCGGTCAAACTCAATATTCCAGTCAGTGATACCAAGAGACTTGAGTTGTTGATTCAAATAGGAATAACCCAATAGTCCTATAGCGAACGCAATGAGCAACATTATAAGCAGTACGCGCCATAGCTTCATGTAGATATCATTCCCTTTGATAATCGCTAAACCCCAATTCTAGTCTAATTAATATAACTAGCACCTGGGCTCCCTACAAGGTGAATATAACTGTACAAAAATTAGCCAAAACAATAAAAAGGGTATACTATATTGTTATAGAAATAGTTGAGTTACTTATTCATAAGTGCCGATTATTATAAGTTTATATAATTAATTGCGCAGGCTTCAGGTCTACTCGTTATTTTCTTTGGCTTCTAGTAAGAAATTGCTAGCAAAAGTTAAAGTTCTGTAAAGGCTCTTTTATAGGTTGAGTGACAAAGATAGTCTGAGGGCTGTCTAATAATTCACCTGTAGTGGCTTTGACTAACTTGTGACAGGAGGTGACCGTGAGCACGATAACCAATACCGCAATCAATGTGACGCCGGATAGCCCAGCGTTTCTGGGAAGTAGTAATCCGCTGGAAAATAATGCTCAGTACAGTTATTTCTTTAATGGCTGTTTTATCTATTCGTATAACCATACGACAGGTCGTTGCGTCTGCCTTACCGGGCTAGATGTTGCTACTACAATAGTGAAGCCCTACGGATTGGTCGATAAGCACTACGTTGTTATCGGTGATAAGCCATTTCGCTCTGTCACACAGGCTCAAAAAGCCCGAAGTAAGGTATCTATTGCAAACGCGTCTAATGATAACAACTCGGGTAGACATCCCGCACTCCCCACCATTGAACAATTATCTCCGATAAAATCGTTAGCCCGGATAGAAGAGTGGTTTAATACAGACTTCGACGCTAAGTGGGAAGCCTATAAAGAAACCTCTGAATTTTACAACCTTATTCAATACTACCTGGCGCTTAGTTGCGACGCTTATAAACAAAAAGCGGATACAGCATTTTTGGATGCAGGAATTGAGTTCTACTTAAGTATGGCGCATTACAGCTGGTTAAACCCATCTATTCTGCATAATGCGGCGTGTGTTTACTGGTTAGCTGGTGAGCAGGAAAATGCTCTCGATTGTATAGAATTAGCGCTTAACTTCCGTTATTCAGGTATGGACAGTTTATTAGGCGATGAAGATCTTCAGGGGCTTAGAAAAACTCGAAGGTTTCGTCAGTTAGTACGTCAGTATGAGGCCCTTAAACCCAGGTTTAATTATGTAACACTTGAAGTGTTTGAAGTGTTCGAAAACTTTGCAGTTCAGCAACCCGAATCTTTTGTCCGGTTCATGCGCAGTCATCTACTAACCAATTTTCGGTTTTACGATATATCGGATTTAAACGCACGCATTGACAGCTGTGAAGATGAAGAAGAGCGCGAGTACTGGCAACGTCTTGCAGCGCTCAATAACAGCTACCTTTATAAGTATATGTTGGTTGATGAGCCTATGGATCTGTTAACTGAGCAGGGCAAAACTAACTATCAACGTTTTCAACAATATCGGCATTATCGAATACTGAATCCTATTGTGTTTGCCCGAGTTTCGGAACACCTCTTTCATCATGCTCATTACTGGGCCAGTAGACATCAGGGGGTTTTTAATGAAAGAGACCAGGCTTTACTGTCACAGAGTTTTCAGCTGTTTGAAGAGTTTAATGTTGCTACAGAAGGCTTGTGTTTTGAAAAGCGAAATGAACTTATGGACAAAGCGAAGAGTTATGACATCCACCACTATATGCAGAACTTAAAGCGCTTCTAATCACTCTGCCTGACGAATAGTCAAGTTAACTCTGCAGCGGCCTGTAACTGGGTGAATGCCGTCTTTAAGTTGTTGTACTCCGTGGTACCTGAGTCTGTCACTCCCGCCCCAAACTAAAGCATCGGTGTGTTGAAGTTGAAACTTTTGATATTTTTCCGAGCGCGTAAAACCACCCCACAGAAAATTAACCGGTAAACCAAAGGAAAAAGAAACGATAGGCTTTGTAAAGTCCGCCTCATCTTTATCCTGATGCAGACCCATTTTCGAACCGGGTAAATAAACGTTAATAAGACAGGAGTCAGGATTAAAATCATCAAACCCCGCAAGTGTTGCCGCTTCTATTGCTTTGGCTCTAATGGGAGAAGGCATTTGGGGCCAGGGCGCGTTGGTGACCGGGTCAGTCTTTTGATATCGATAGCCCTGGCTATCACTCAGCCAGCCATACTCGCCACAATTGCTACTTTTGACCGACATTTTATGCCCGGCAGGCGTTTGTAATTGGCGTAAGGGGGAGCTCCTTAAGACACTGCGAACCTCGGTTAACAAGGCGTCGTCATTTTTAGCTAAAAACTGATGAAACAGCGTTGCCTGTTCACTGATACTTGAACGCAATGGTTCAGAGCCCGAGTTGCCGAATAAATCGAGAGAAGTCATGTTATGTCTTTGCTAAAGGTAAGCTCATTAGAAGGCGATCTTCACCCGGTCCTAAATAATCTTTAATAGAGTCAGTCGTTTGAAAGCCGCACTTCTCATATAAACGAACAGCGGATTCATTATCCGGTGAGACGCTCAACTCAAGGCGCTCATAATGAAGTGACTGGGCAAGGAAAATAGACTGCTGCAGTAATTTTTTACCCAAACCTCGTCCCTGAAAGCCTTTCCCAACAAGTAAGGACATAAGCGCTAAAGCGTTATCGGCCAGAGGGACCATTAGGCTGTAGCCAGCCACTTTGTTATCAACTTTTAGTGATAAAAATGTGTCGTGCCACTGTTGTAAAGCCTGATAAAAAAATAGAGGAGGGTAGGCTTGGTTTGAGTAGAGCTGCTTCTCCAGAAACGCCATTCTGGCAATGTCATCATAGACCGTATTAGCGATGGAAAACTCACTTTCGTTGTGACCAGTTGCTGCTAGCGAACCGACACACAAACGGCAGTCCTCCTCGATGGGGGCTGAGGCTTCGACATAACGCAGTTTATGAGATGCTCGCTCACGGTTACTGGAAACCTGATATATACGTTCTCTGGAAGCTTTTTCCTCAGTCATGGCGCTTTACCCGGCGTTTGCCGTTAATCATAGGGCGGATAAGCTCTATTTTACCAAAGTAAGCGGTAATAAATACGGCAATAATGTGAATAATCACGAGCGCAAAAATGATGTTGGCGGATATACCGTGCAATGAGGTTAAAAAGCTGTCTCCATATAGTGCATCCACTTCTTCACGAAGAAAACCAGTAACAGCCTGAACTAAAAACAAAGCTAGTATAGAAAAGACCATAAGGCCACCGAGTGGATTATGACCCTGAGCCTGCTCCATTTCTCCGTCTTTCAGCTCATGAAGATGTTTCTTTATACCTGAAAATGAGGGGGTAAAATTTTTAAAGCGTGCATTGGGAGGCCCGACAAAGCCCCAGACAATACGGGCCATAACCAAAGCTGCGGCAGTGTAACCTACTGTCTGGTGGATGTTGCTGCCATGTTCGAGGAAAAAATAGTTCAGACAAAAGCACAGTACCAATAACCAATGAAAGGTTCTTATAAATTTATCCCAAATGATCATTGGCACTGCTTCTACTTTTTTATTCAGTTTCTTGCTTAACAATACTGCCGTCTACAGGATTAAAGTAAATTTCAACTTTCTGTTTATTCTGGTTAAATCCGTAGATTTCATAACAGTTTCCATCGGTTACTTTAAACTCGTTTATTTCATAACCTTGCTCTTTCAACGAGTCTTGAAATTGTCCCTGATCTAACCAGTTTTCTTTAGGCTCCATAGTGCACTGGGTCATTCCTGACTCAGGACTGCCGCAAGCTGAAACAAATAGTCCTGTAGCTACAATAGCTGATAACTTAAGAAGTTGCTTTTTCATTTGACCTCCAGTTGAATAGAACTTAAGCCTAAATGTAGCAACTTCAGCCAGATAACGCTAATTGACCCTGGGGTTAAAATGGTAATGCCCAACTTAACCAAAAGAAGTCGAGGCCGTCGTTAGGGCGGTTGATATTGGCGTTTGAATAGTGGGTATAATCTATGGCGACAAGAGCTACAGAGTTTTTGTTACTTAAGAAATGATTAGCTGCAACCATTTTATAAAAGCAACAAGGGCGACTGGCTGTCTTTGCCGCTTACGATAGTAAACACTCAACGGATACTGACAGGGTCGGGCGAAATCATTATAAACTTTTAAGTTAGACAAGCCGGGCGTGATAAGGCTGCTGTCGATGAGTGCAATTGCCTGCTCTGCTGCAGATAAATCGAGGGACATTTGTACATCATTACAATGGATCATGCGTGTAGAACCTAGTTCTTGGCTATAAGCTTTTAACATAGCCTGATGATCCGGGTTATCCGGGTTGATTAACCAGGGTAAATGGAATGGGCTTTCATTTGTCTGAATAGCAGAAACCGGTACCAGCTGGTTTTTCTGTAATACAACAGACTGAATGTTTTTGTCCGTCGTCTTTCCATAACCAATAGCGAGATCCCAGCTTTGGTGTTGTATTGCCGATGCCATTTCCGCGGCACTTTCATTAACAAAGTGCTCATTACAACGACTAAAACTAAGTTGTATGTGAGGATATAGAGAATGAAAGTCTGCAAGTTTTCCGGCAAGCCAGAAACGTAAACGCTCGGAACTGATTGCGACAGTTAGCTGCGTTGTTGTATTGTCACTAAGGTTTCGGGTGCGTTCTATCGTCCGTTCCAACTGTTCGAATATTTGTTCAATTTGAGGAGCAAGCTCAAGACCCACCGGGGTGAGTGAATGAACTCTGTTGTCGCGTTGAAACAAGCGAACTTCGAGCTGCTCTTCCAGAGTTTGTATTTGCCGGGTTACGGCGGACTGAGTGACTCCAAGCTCTTGTGAGGCTTGCTTAAACGATCCGCTTCTGGCAGCAACATCAAACACTCTCAGTGCATTTAATGAGGGGAGTTTCGTGTTTTTCATATTGATTAATAGTAATCTGTAATTAATAAAAAGTAACTTTGATTCTGGCAGTTAAAGTGTAAATACGCAATAAGGAGTTTGTGTTGTCTTACTGGAGTGAGTTTTTAACCATTGCCTTGATTCATCTGTTTGCGGTTGCAAGCCCGGGGCCGGATTTTGCGGTTGTATCACGTTATAGCTTAAGCTTTGGACGTAAGGCAGGTTACTGGGTGAGTCTCGGAATAGCCGCAGGGATTGTCATTCATGTGACTTATTCACTTGTTGGCGTGGCGCTAATAATTCACCAGACAGACTGGCTGTACCAAACCTTGCTGTGTGCAGGCGCATTGTACTTAGGCTTTATCGGGACTCAGGCAATTAAAGCCAAACCAAGAAAGGATATGTCAGACAGCGAACTTGCCGCCACCCAGCCACGCAAACGTAAAGCTTTTATTGTTGGTTTTATCACTAATGGCTTAAATGTGAAGGCGACTATTTTTTTCTTAACTTTGTTTACTACTATTATTGCGCCGGAAACACCTTTTAGCATTCAGTTTGGATACGGTGTGTATCTTATCGTTGCAACCGGGCTGTGGTTTTTGTTTTTAACCTGGCTGCTTACTCAGCCTCGCATTTTTAAAACCCTCTGGCATTACAGCCACTGGGTAGATCGCACTATGGGCGTCGCATTAATTTTACTTTCGCTGAAATTATTGTGGGAATGGGCCAACCTGATTGAGCTTATCGGATAAGGCGTTTCAGGTTATACTGGTTGAAGTTCTTAAAGAAGAGATGAGAAAAGCTCACTATGCAGTTATTTGTGAATGATTTGACCGTTATTGATTGCTCTTACTTATGCCCTGACAGGGGAGTAGTAGGTGAGAGCTGGATTGTTGATATCGTGCTGGATGGCGCGCTAAATGAGCAATCTATGGTGCTGGATTTTGGTCGTGTGAAAAAACAAGTTAAAGCCATTATCGATAATTCGGTTGATCATAAGTTGGTTGTGCCGGCGGAGCACTCATACACAAAAGTCACGCATAACTCTGACGACAGTGCTAACTGGGTAGATTTTGTGCGCCCGGAACAGCGCTCTATTCATTTGTTCTGTCCTGCGGATGCTTTTGCTTTTATTGATGCAGAAATTGTCTCCATTGAAACGGTTACAGACTACCTTAAAGCCGTAATAAAAAGAGAGTTGCCGGGTAACGTTGAAGGGCTTAGCTTATTTTTACGACCTGAGAATATTGATGGTTTTTATTACCACTACACTCATGGTCTGAAAAAACACGATGGAAATTGCCAACGTATAGCTCACGGGCATCGTTCAAAAATTCAGATTAAGCTGGATAACATACGACAGCCGGTACTTGAAAAAGAGTGGTCAGATAAATGGCAGGATATTTATTTAGGTACGACGGAAGATGTTTGCTCTCACAATAGCCTGGAATTATCTGACGCAGCGAGTGACTTGAGCTCTGATTCCAGCCACACCTGTTATAGCTATACTGCTGATCAGGGCCTGTTTGAACTTGTGGTTCCTAATGCAGAAAATTTTGTTATTGATACCGACTCAACTGTTGAATGTATCGCGGATTATTTAGTCGCAGAAATAAAATCACAAAATCCCGATAAAAAGGTCGAAGTTCGTGCGTTTGAAGGGGTTGGGAAGGGAGCCATTGCCTATGCGTAGAACAGTTACCGCTTTTATTTTGTCTTTGTGTTCAATAAACGCTGCATTGGCGGATGAACCTATTGAACTAGAGATAAAAGGCCCATTGACTCAGGGGGCGCTTATTCTGGCAAAGTCTGAGCCCGGAGTTACTGCAACCTTGAATGACGAACCTCTGCAAGTTACTGAGCAAGGTTATATTGTTTTTGGTTTCGCACGAAAGGCTCCGATGGAAAACACCTTAGTGATTAAAAAAGGTGACAGCAGAATAACTAAAGAGCTTACTTTAACGCCTCGTGAATATAAAATTGACCGTGTTGACGGGGTACCTCAAAAGACCGTGACACCAGATCCAGCACAGGTTAAAAGGGCGAGAAAAGAAGCGGAGAAAGTTTGGGTAGCGCGACAAAAAGAAACGGAGAGAACGGACTTTTTAAACCCAGTCATTAAACCCGCGAAAGGTCGTATTAGCGGCGTCTACGGCAGTCAGAGAATTTTTAACGGGGAACCTCGTAACCCGCATTATGGTGAAGATATCGCTGGCCCGACCGGCACCCCCGTAAAAGCGCCTTGGCCGGGTGAGGTAGTGTTAGCTGAACCCGATTTATTCTACTCAGGCGGCACGATTATTATTGAGCACGGCTATAAAGTTACGACCACTTACTTGCATTTAAGCGAACTTAATGTAGAGGTGGGCGACAAAGTTGAGCAGGGCGAGTTAATCGGTGCTATTGGTGCAACCGGTCGTGCAACCGGGCCTCATCTTGACTGGCGGGTTAACTGGGGAAATGAACGACTCGATCCAGCGTTACTTCCCCAGCTTTATAAGGACTAACCGGAAGGCGTTAGCCATCCTTTCAACTTACCGGGTTGCTCCACGCTTAAAAAGTAACTGCTTTTCGCGGGGTCCAGCCAGGTAAGTTCCAAGGTCATCAATTCATCCCGTCGGAACGCATGGATCGTTACTGTATCTCCGGGAACGTAGCGTTCAAGAATGGTTCTTATGGACTGCTCATTTACCTGCAAATGATCGACGGCAATAATCCGGTCTCCGGCTGATAACCCGGCATGATATGCGCTTTCGTCGTGGTAAACATTGATGATCTCCAGCCCTTGTGCAGATGCTTTATATTTTGCGCCGAAGTTCACTCTGGCTGGTTGATCGGAAGCCTTGCCTCCACTGCTGTTATCATCTACCGGTACTTGTCGTTTAACTTCTATACCGAAGTTTTGCAGCAACTCGATAAGAGGTATTGAGTCCTTGTTGTATAGCGCGTCTTTTAAAAAGTCGGAAACATCAACGCCAGGGTAACGATTTAGCCAACTCAGGACGGTATCATCAGCAGTTCCAATTGAAGTTTTACCGAACTCGTGCCACAGGTCTTTCATGACGTTGGCCAGAGTTAACTTATTCTCAGACTGTAGGCGTAGCATCAAGTCCAGACTTAAAGCAATTAATGCACCTTTAGCGTAGTAACTGACAATGCTGTTAGGCGCATTCTCGTTCTGCTGATAAAACTTAGTCCACGCCAAAAAACTCGACTCGGTAACACTTTGTTGATATTGACCTGCGCCTCGTTCAACTCTTGAGAGCGTATCACCAAGCACTTCTAAGTAGCGCTTTTCATCAATGATACCGCTGACATGAAGCAGATAATCATCAAAATACGAAGTCATGCCTTCATAGAACCAGAGCTGCTCGGTATAGGACTCTTTATCCAATTGATACGGCAAAAACGCTCGTGGCTTTAAGGTTTTTATATTCCAACTGTGAAAGTACTCATGGCAACAAAGACTCAGGAAGGTTTGATAGTTGTCATTCATTTGATATTGATGAGCACTGATAAGATCTTTACGGCTGCATAGAAGGGCAGTTGAGTTTCTATGCTCTAGTCCGCCGAAGCCATTACCGACGACCATGGTCAAAAATGTATAAGACTGGAAAGGGGCTTCACCGAACATCTGCAGTTGTGTTTCACAAATACGAGCAAGATCAGCCGTTATTCTTGAGGTATCAGCGAAGTGTCGACCACTTAAAACAAAGGAATGTTTTATCCCATGAGCGATAAACTCCTCAATGGTCAAGTCACCGATTAAAAATGGATAATCAATTAAAGCGTCGTAGTTCTCTGCCTGAAATGTACCCCATGAGTGTGCTTGTCCATTTTTTCTTGTCATACCGGTAGCCACTTTCCACTGCGGTGCTTCAGGTGGCGCGTGAAGATGCAGTTCACAGGGAAGATCGGTCTGTCCTTCGACCGCCAGGCATAAACTTGTGTTGTTAAAGAACCCCTGGAACTGATCAAGGTATGCGGAACGAACAGACAGGTCCCAGGCGTAGACTTGATAGTGGACAGTAACCGGGTGATTTGATTTGTCGAGACGCCAACGATTCTTTGCTATTTGCTTAACCGTTAACTCTTGTCCGTTACTCTCAGCATGTAGCCCAATGATGTGCTTACTAAAGTCTCGTATTAAGTAACTGCCCGGGATCCAGTTCGGTAACCAGAGTTCTTGTTCGTCAACCGCTCGTTCAATAGTGAGCGAAACATTAAATAAATGCCCGTGTAAATCGATGGGGGTTATATCGTAAGCGACCAAGAGACTCTCCTTTGCTTGACACAGCCAGACAACTAGCGATCATAGTAACATACTGATTCATCTCAAAGAGACCCTTATGCTAGGCAAAATTTCAGAGCTCGTTACCGGTCAGAAAATAGAAGTTCAATTAGCCAGTTCAAATGTTCCGGCTCGGTTTTACTCAGAGTTTATTGGTGCAGTAAATGAGCGCTGGGTTATTGTTAATATGCCTGATGCGCGTAAATACAGTGATATGCGTGAATACTTACAAGAAAAGACACCGGTTATCGTTCGTTTTGTGCTGGAAAATGGAAATGGTGAGATCTGTGCATTTCGAAGTGAAATAAGTTACGTCATTTCACATCCAACAAAAATGCTTTTCATTTTGTGGCCTAGCCAGATAGAACACAGAGTCATTAGAAAAGGGCGCCGGTTTGACGCATTTTTGCCTGCCGAAGTAGCCGGAAAATCGGTTAGCGGTGACGAAGTGTCTTTTAAAGGCCATGTGTTGGATGTCTCAGAAAGTGGCTGTCGGTTAAAGCATGAAAAACCGGACGATAAGCTGGAAGAGCTATGGGAAAATGGCAGTAAAATTGTTCTTAATATAGAACAAAAAAGAAATGGTGACCTCACACTTAATGCAATAGTTCGACAAATAAAAATGCTTGATGGTCAGGTTGAGTTAGGCGTGCAGTTCATGGGAAATCAGAAAGAACAGGTCAATTCACTTTTCTCGGGTAGCTTAGTTGATATTGATGAGTTATCGAGATTAGAGTCTTCAGCACGATGAAAAAGCCGATAAAAACGCAATGGCAGTTACTGATGGATAATCGTAACCGCTTTTTCTGGTTGCTTCAGGCCGGTGGCTGGATAGGTTACGCATTAGTGAATTATATTGGCTCACTAATGCATGAAATGCGAGACATATACACCTTGATCATCATTCTTGGTGCTTATGCTGGCTTTTTAATGACAATCCCTTTGCGGTATTTGTATCGCAGAATATGGGAGCTGCCACCACCTTTGATGGTTCTTATCGCAATTGGTGTCTCATACATTACAGCGGTAGCCTGGGCCATTGTCGATAACGCTACCTATTGGGAAATTTATAAATTTGGCTTCCGGCCGGACAGTCCCTTTTTCTATTTAAAGAATAGTTTGGCTAAGTTTTACATTGTTCTTAGCTGGAGTGGTTTGTACTTTGGTATTAAGTACTATCAAATGCTGCAGGAAGAAAAACAAAAAGCTTTGCTCGCATCGTCTATGGCGCATCAGGCACAGTTAAAAATGCTGAGATATCAGCTAAACCCGCACTTCTTGTTCAATACCTTAAATGCGATATCGACACTGATTCTGCTAAAAGACAACGAAAAAGCCAATTTAATGGTGAACAAGCTCAGTCGTTTCCTGCGTTTTTCATTAGATAATGAACCGATTAAAAAAGTCACGCTAGAAAAAGAAGTTGACGCGCTGTTGTTGTACCTGGATATCGAGAAAGTTCGTTTTGACGAGCAGCTGGAAATTGATATTCATTTGTCCGATGAGACAAAACACGCGTTGGTTCCAAGTTTGATTTGCCAGCCTTTGATTGAAAATTCAATAAAATACGCTATTTCTAACGTTGAGGGCGTCGGGAGAATCAGAGTGCGCTCGTGGGCTGATAACGGCAATTTGATACTGGAAGTTTGTGATAATGGTCCAGAAATACAAACAGACCCTGAAAAGCTTTTTCGTAAAGAGGGGGTAGGACTCAATAACACTCGACAAAGGTTAAAGTCTTTATACGGCAAGCATTATCGATTTGAGATGCTCAAAGGTGAAGAAAGTGGTCTTTGTGTTCGCATTACTATTCCGATCGAAATGGTGGAGAATCAATAATGAATCGATTGAAAACCTTGGTTGTTGACGATGAGTCACTTGCCAGAAAAGGTTTGGCTATTCGTTTAAAAGAATTCGAGCAACTGGAGTTGATGCCTGAGTGTAAAAGCAGTCGAGAGGCTGTTGAAGTTATTGTTAAAGAAAAGCCCGATTTAATTTTCCTCGATATTCAAATGCCTGGCCTTAACGGATTTGAAGTGTTGAAAGCGGTTAAGGAACAAGGGCAGGACTTGCCTATTGTGGTTTTTGTGACGGCTTATGATGAATATGCGATAAAGGCATTTGAAGTCAGAGCGCTGGATTATTTGTTAAAGCCCGTTGATGATGATCGTTTAGCTGAATGTGTTAAACGTGTGATAAGCGAACATCAAAACGTCAATGATGAGCAACAGAGTAAATTAATCAGCCTTGTAGCTGAGGTAACCGGGCAGGACGCTGATACCTTGCTGGAAAGGTTGTCAGCGGGTGAGAACATTATTGCCGATGAATACCCAGATTACATTGCAATAAAAGATAGTGGCGAAATTACCCGAGTGGCGGTTAAAGATATCAAGTGGGTTGATGCTGCCGGTGATTACATGTGTATACACGCTGGAGATGAGACTCATATACTGCGTCGTACCATGAAGGAACTGGAGCAAGATTTAAACCCTAAGTTATTCCAGCGGGTTCACCGCTCTGCAATCGTCAATATAGAGCAAGTGGAGAAGCTTTGTAACCAGCAAAATGGTGAGTATCATTTACAATTAAAAAATGGTCAAAAACTGAAAGTAAGCCGTAGTTATAAAGACCGTATTAAACAACTAATTCTGAGCTGACCATGTATCGACTGATAGGCGTGCTTACCGTTCTTATTTTTATTGCAGGTTGTACAGCCAATATAGGCTATCAGTTTGCTGATACTCTGGTGGAATGGAAGGTAAAGGACTATGTTGATTTAAACGGTGAGCAACAAGAGTTGTTATCAGAAAAGGTCGATGAACTTCACCAATGGCATGCTCAGACACAACTTCCTTTGTACCGTAAGGAATTAAAGGCGTTGCGCGATAAGGTTGAGGAAAGGTCATTAACACAAGACGATATTGCCGCTTTTGAAGATACTTTGTGGACTTTTTGGAAGAACATACTCATAAAAGCTGAGGCCGAAGCCGACTTGCTCGCCACACTTTCTGTTAAACAACGCCAGCAATTGGTGAGCCGGCTGGAAGAAGCTCAGGAAGAGCGTTATCAGCGTCTGGAAGAAGATAAAGAACAGAGTGATATACTACGTCGTCTTGATCGCATCTCCAAAGTTGAGGAAGATTTAGAGGATATCCTCGGCGACTTAACGACAGAGCAGGATAAGTTATTGCGTAATTGGGTAAGCGATTCCCCCCCATTACGTGAACCCTGGTTAAGTTACCGTGCAAGTTGGATAACCGAGTTTGAAAAAGCGCTACTGAAACAGCCTGTTGATGAAGAAAGGTTGTCTTCTTTAATTCTTGATCCCAAACAACTCAGAAGTGAGTCTTTTCAGCAAAAGTCAGACGAAAGTAGTGAGCTGCGAAATAAATTCCTTTGGGATATGTATCAAAGCCTGACTCAGGAACAGCGTAAAAGTGTGATAAAAAAGGCCGATGAATATATCGACCTTCTCGACTCGCTAATTCAGGACTTTAGTGACTAGCGCACTTCAATAATTTTACAGGTGTTACTGGAGCCTACGGTTTCCATAACGTCACCGTGAGTTAGTATGACTAAATCACCCGCTTTAATGTGACCACTATTTTTAACCACTTCGATAGCTTCAGTTATTGGGTTTTGTACACTGGTTGAATCAAAGTTTATAGGGTAGACGCCACGATAAAGTGCTGACTTATCACGGCTGTGAGAGTGACGCGATAAGGAAAATATCGGCAGGTGCGATGTAATACGGGACATTAATTTGGCGGTAAAGCCTGATTCTGTCAGAGCAATAATAGCGGTCACACCATTGAGATGTGTGGCAGCGTACATTGCAGACATTGCAGTGGCCTCGGTGATACTGGAAAACATTTCTTCCAGGTCCTGATGGCGCAGTTGAGCTGAAGGGTGGGTTTCGGCGCCAAGACAAATATCTGCCATAGCTTTGACTGTTGCCACCGGGTGTTTTCCTGCGGCGGTTTCAGCTGACAACATGACGGCATCTGTACCATCCAGTACGGCGTTGGCGACATCCATAACTTCAGCACGAGTTGGCAAAGGGTTTTCGATCATCGATTCCATCATTTGAGTCGCTGTAATCACAACACGATTTAATTGACGAGCACGAGAAATGATCTGTTTTTGCTTACCCACTAATTGTGCATCACCAATTTCCACACCTAAGTCACCACGGGCAACCATAACGGCGTCGGAAGCTCTGATGATATCGTCTAAAGCATGCTCGCTGGCGACAGCTTCTGCTCGTTCTATTTTCGCGCACAACACGCCTTGTCCGCCGGCTTCTCGAAGAAGGTGACGTGCCTGGTTTATGTCGTCCCCGGAGCGGGGGAAGGAAACAGCGAGATAATCGACACCAATTTCTGCGGCCAGTTTTATATCGGCGTAATCTTTTTCAGTTAATGCAGCAGCGGATAAACCACCGCCCTGACGGTTAATACCTTTATTGTTGGAGAGCAGGCCCCCAACAGTAACTTCAGTCTTCACCTGGCTGCCGTTAATTTCTTCAACTTTTAATTGAATACGGCCATCGTCAAGTAGCAGAATGTCACCCGGGTTAACGTCGTTGGGTAAATCTTTATAGTCCAGCCCGACTCGGTTCTGGTCACCACTGTTTTTTTCAAGCTCAGCGTCTAAAATGAACTTATCGCCTACCGATAACGTAATTTTATTTTGTTGAAAGCGCGCTACACGAATTTTAGGGCCTTGTAGATCACCTAAAATAGCAACATGCGCTTCTAGTTCGCGGGCTATTTTTCTGACCATTGAAGCTCGGTGTTTGTGATCGTCTGCATTACCGTGAGAGAAGTTAAGGCGAACGACATTGGCGCCAGCTCTGATAAGTTCTCTGAGAGTTTCCTCAGAGTCTGTGGCCGGTCCAAGAGTGGTCACAATTTTGGTACGACGAAGCATGCAAAACCTCAGCAAAAATTAGCCATGAATGTTAGCTTAAGTTTAGCATACGCAGTATGACAGTAGTACGAAATTTAATTGAAAGATAAAGAGGTTAGTCCTTTATGAGTGAGCATAACTGGGAAGATAAAAGCGAGCATGAGTGGCGCGAATTACTAGGCGATGAGGCTTATTATGTCTTAAGGGAAAAAGGCACTGAAAGGCCTTTTTCAGGCAAGTATCTAAGTTGTGATAAAGAGGGCATATACCGTTGCGCCGGCTGCGGGCAAAAACTTTTCGAAGCGAATCACCAATTTGATGCACACTGCGGTTGGCCAAGCTTCGATAAGGCAATACAAGGTTCAGTTGATTATATAAAAGATGCAAGTCATGGCATGGTCAGAACTGAAATACTCTGCAGTCGCTGTGGCGGTCACCTGGGCCATGTTTTTGATGACGGGCCCACCGAGACCGGACAGCGTTACTGTGTTAACTCACTTGCTATGCGTCACGAAGACGATGAGTAATAACCGCGAAAGTTTCCCTTTTCGATTTTCTCAACAATGTCTTCTGCTTGTTCGTCCCACTGTTCGTATTGTTCTTCGCTGGCATTAACAATGTTCTTCATACTGTTCTTCTCCAGGTTGTCCTGACCGAGTTGCCAGGCAACCTGAGACCATATATAGGCTTGAGGGCCGTTACCTTCTTTAAGGTACATGGAAACTAAGGTTGAAGGAATTTCAGGATTAATGCGATCACCTGGTTGATACAACCGCAATGCACTATAGAGAAGCTCGAATGTTTTTTGCGAATCATGCTTTGTATAGTAAGTGGCCAAAGCCAACTTCAGTTCAGGGGTCTCCATTTGCGGAGTACCCTCCAGTGACACGAGCTTTTGCAGAGCCTGGTCGTTTCCGCGGTTTGACCAATGCCAGTATAGCCAAAGCGGGTGGTCGGAACTGGCCGTTCTATCGGCTAACTTTTTAATGTTCTTTTGCGAGTTGATATAGGCTTCAATACGGTTTGACTGTTTTTTCTTGAGCTTTTTGTGCTCGATAGTTGAAGCTAATTCCATACATTGAGCGTACTCTTGTAAGTCACGCATTAAAAAGTATTGGTTTTCGCTGGTATCTTTCTGATGCCGCTCGTAACGACTAAAGATAAGCTGCCTGCGCTCTGAGTTACACCAGTTATCGTCATTTAAGTCACTGCACATTGCTGGGTTAGACTGGCAAATTTCACGTACAGTCGGTTTTCCTTCAACACAACCAACTAGGGCAACGACAGCACTTGTAATGGCGATTCTTTTTAACATAGGCTTCAACATTTGATGAGTGAAATACGATTGTTTCTTAAAATTGGCTTCATGCCAAGCTTTTCAGTACAATATCGCGGTTTTTAAAGCGTAGCACTTTAATAGCTCACTGACATTAGCATAGAGGACAGGGCTCACTATGAACTCTAACCAGCAAGATCCAACCTTATCAAGTTGGCAGGAACGCCAGGAATTCGCCGAGCAAATGCAACCGTTGCTTGGTAAGTTGTACCGCAACTTCGGTGTCGAAATTTTAGTTTATGGACGTTCATTACTGAATGTCTCAACTATCAATATCATTAAGGCACATCGTCTTATTCTTCGTCACGAAGGGCAAAAAGTTCGCTTACGTGAAAGCTTTCCTTTCTTGCAGGCCATGGCAGAACTGAAGCTGTCACCGGCACGAGTTGATTTGGGTAAACTTGCCTATGGTTATTTGTTTGGGGGCAAAGGCGATAATTTATCGGTTACTGAATATGTTCAACGTGAATTAGCTGACATTATTGATTCAGAAGATAACATTGAGCCGCGTGATGTTGTTTTATACGGTTTTGGCCGTATCGGTCGCTTGTTGGCGCGCTTACTTATTGAACGTAACGGGGCGAACAATAAAATGCGTTTGCGCGCAATTGTTGTTCGTGGTGGTCGCGATGGAGATTTAGAGAAACGGGCAAGTTTATTACGTCGCGACTCTATCCATGGTCTGTTCAACGGTTCAATCACCGTCGATCACGAGAACCAGTGCATAAAAGCTAACGGCACTAACATTAAAGTTATCTACTCTGATGGGCCGGATCAAGTTGACTACACCCAATATGGTATTGATAACGCAATCGTCATTGATAACACTGGTATCTGGAAGGATGAAGCCGGGCTGGGTCTGCACCTCAAATCAAAAGGCGTAAATAAAGTTCTTCTGACCGCGCCATCAAAAGGTGACATTAAAAATATCGTATTCGGTGTTAATGACAATATGATTGAAGACAGCGATAGCATTGTTTCAGCTGCAAGCTGTACAACGAATGCGATTACACCAGTTCTTAAAGCCCTGAATGATGAATATGGCATTCGTAACGGTCACGTCGAAACGGTGCACTCGTATACAAATGATCAAAACTTAATTGATAACTACCATAAAGCAGACCGTCGCGGTCGCTCGGCGCCATTGAACATGGTTATTACGTCTACAGGTGCAGCTAAGGCAGTTGCAAAAGCACTTCCTGAAATGGAAGGGAAGCTGACAGGAAACGCTATTCGTGTACCAACACCGAACGTTTCAATGGCTATAATGAATTTGAACTTTGAAAAATCCACTAACCGTGACGAGTTAAATGATTACCTTCGTCAAGTGGCGTTGCATTCAGAGTTGGTTAATCAGATTGACTATACAGCCTCAACTGAAATTGTTTCGTCTGACTTAGTGGGCTCGCGGCACGCCGGTGTTGTCGACTCTCAAGCCACCATCGTAGAGGATGACAGGGCTGTACTGTATGTTTGGTACGACAACGAATTTGGTTACAGTTGCCAGGTTGTACGTGTAGCGGAAGCTATGGCTGGGCTAAAAGTACCTAATTTACCTAAATAATTGAAAAAGCGCCTTCAAGGCGCTTTTTTTCTAGTATTTCTTATTTAACAAAGCAAAAGGTGACGTATGCATATCACTGCAAACTTTGACAGTGGCAATATTCAGGTTATCAGCGCAAATAATGCAGATGATATCCGTCTGGCAATCAGAAAAGATCACCAGTCCGATTTTTACCAGTGGTTTCATTTTAAGCTGTTTGCCGAGGCCGGCGAAGAGCATGTAATGACAATAGAGAATGCATCGGGTTCAGCTTACCCCGACGGTTGGAAAGGTTACCAGGCGTTAGCTTCTTACGATCGTGAAACTTGGTTCCGTGTACCCACAGAGTACAATGGGAAAGAGCTAGTTATTCGTCATACGCCGGAACAAGAAAGTGTTTATTACGCTTATTTCATTCCGTATTCTTATGAGCGTCACCAGGATCTTATTCAGTCAGCTCAGCAGTCTATCGATTGCTACCACGAATTACTGGGTGAAACCATCGACGGCCGTGAGTTGAACTTGCTGGTAATTGGTGAGCCGGATGAAAGCAAAAATACCATTTGGGTAACCGCTCGTCAGCATCCGGGTGAGTCAATGGCCGAATGGTTTATGGAAGGCTTTATTACTCGCTTATTGGACGATGAAGACGGCGTAGCTCGCAAACTGCTTGATGAAAACGTATTTTATGTTGTGCCGAATATGAATCCGGATGGCAGCGTTCGTGGTCACCTGAGAACCAATGCTGTAGGTACTAACCTGAACCGTGAATGGGCCGAGCCTAGTCTGGAAAAAAGTCCGGAAGTTTTTTACGTGCTAAAACGCATGCAGGAAACGGGCGTTGATATGTTCCTTGATGTTCACGGTGATGAAGACTTACCTTATAACTTCGTTGCAGGTTGTGAAGGTATTCCGTCGTACGATGATCGCCATAAAGAGCTGGAAGATACCTTTAAAGCAGCGTTCTTAGCAGCAACACCTGAATTCCAGACGGAATATGGTTACGAGCGAGATGAGCCGGGTAAAGCTAACATGACAGTTGCTAACTCTGCTGTTGGTGAGCGCTTCAAGTGTTTGTCTTACACGCTTGAAATGCCGTTTAAAGATAACGCAAATTTACCAGACGAAGATTTCGGTTGGTCTGTCGCCCGGTGTCAGCGTTTAGGGGAAGATGTTTTAACGGCAATGTTGGCAGTCTCACCTAAATTACGTTAAAACTAGAGTTGTATCACAAAATAATAACAACAAAGGGGGTCTTCCTTGGAAGCGCTCAACAATTTTTTACTTTGGATTGATGGGTTTTTGGGTTCTGCGCCCTATTTCCCATTTATTTTGCTCGGTGTGGGTTTGTTTTTCTCGTTGTATCTTGGCTTTCCGCAGGTGCGCTACTTCAGACATGCATGGAGAGTGTTAGCGGGGAAGTTTGACCGCAAAGACTCGCAAGGTGATACCAGTCACTTCCAGGCGTTATCAACGGCGTTATCAGGAACTGTTGGTACTGGTAACATTGGTGGTGTTGCGCTGGCAATATTTCTCGGTGGTCCGGCTGCTATTTTCTGGATGTGGATGACTGCCTTTCTGGGGATGACAACGAAGTTTGTCGAAGTCACACTGTCGCACAAGTACCGCGTTAAAACCGAAGATGGCACCATGGCCGGTGGTCCAATGTATTACATGGATCGCCGTCTTAATATGAAATGGTTAGCTGTTATTTTTGCCATAGCAACGATTGTTAGTTCTTTTGGCACAGGAAACATGCCACAAATTAATAATATAGCGCAGTCAATGGAGCAGACTTTTGCAATTGATCCTATCTGGACCGGTGCTATTTTATCCATTTTGTTAGCCATGGTTATTATTGGTGGTATCAAGCGAATAGCAGCGGTCACCTCAAAAATTGTACCGATAATGGGTATCGTTTATGTTATCGGCTCTTTGAGTGTTATTTTCTTCAATATCGATAACATCGGTTCATCTTTTGTTTCCATTTTCAGTGATGCTTTCACTGGTTCTGCGGCAGCAGGTGGGTTCCTTGGCGCAAGCTTTGCTTACGCATTTAACCGTGGTGTAAACCGTGGTTTATTCTCGAACGAAGCCGGTCAGGGTTCTGCGCCCATTGCGCACGCATCAGCAAAGGCGAAAGACCCTGTTGCTGAAGGTTTAGTTTCGATTCTTGAACCGTTCCTGGATACCATTTTAATTTGTACTCTAACCGGTTTGGTTATCTTATCTTCGGGTGTTTGGACTGAGAAGTTTGAGAACAACTTTGCCCGAAGTGATCTGGATTTTGTTGTCGGTGAATATAACGACGTTGACAGCGAAGACAGGCAAGAATTGTATAAGTACTTAAATGGTATTAGCGATACTGAAATAAAACGTTACTCGGGCACTTTACAAGTTGTAGATGGCCAGGCGCAGACGAATGGTGAAATCACGATTTTACATGCGCGCTCTGTTGCTGAAGATGTACGTTTCATTATCGCAGGAGAAGATGCCTATAACGGTCAGGTTAGAATTGAAAACGGTAATCTGATCAAAGAGGACATTGAGGTTGTTGGTAAGTCGCTAGTGCACTCCGCTGCTCTTACCTCACTAGCTTTCTCAAACGGTTACTTTGGTGATTACGGTCAGTATATTATTCCAATTACCTTGCTAATGTTTGCATTTTCAACTGCTATTGCCTGGTCTTATTATGGTGACAGGGCAGTTGTCTATCTGGTTGGGCAGAAAGGGGTAATGCCTTATCGCATACTGTATGTGGCAGGCTTCTTCTGGGCGTCCTTTGCCGATACAACTCTGGTGTGGACGGCCTCAGCCGTTGCCATTGTTTTAATGACATTACCCAACTTACTGGGCATGATTTTACTTCACCGAGAAATGAAATCGACCGTCAAGTCGTACTGGAAAGACTTTGGTGATGCCGATAAGAAGAAGTGATTTATTGCAATAAACTTAAGCTAGGCGGCCAACGTAAAGTTGGCCGTTTTACTTTTATTCCCGGGTAACGCTTGAAATTAAGAGCAAAAGCCTTATATTGCAAGGACTGCATAAGAGATAGGTTGTATATGGCGTTAACACAATGTCCTTCGTGTAATAAACGAATTTCAAGCAAAGTAAAAGAATGTCCGCATTGTCAGTTTGTGCTGGCCGGTCAGTCAAAGGAAGATATGGAACGTGAGTGGCTAAGACTCAAGCAAGAAAAGTCTGATAAGCTGGTGTCACGTTCAATGCTCGCCTTACTTATTGCTATTGCTGCTTTTACTTATTTATTCATGCAACAGCCTATGCCTAATACCTGGCAATACGGTATCGCTGTTGGGGCGATGGTTGCTGGAGTCGTCTGGTTTTTAATCAACCGTGTACAACTTCTTTTCTTGAAAAAGAAAAAGCGGTAACCCCTATGCAATTCGACGATTTAATTAAAGCGATGAACCAGGAAGTCTATGAGCGTCTGGTACACGCTGTTGAAACCGGGAAATGGCCGGACGGTAACCGTTTATCTGATGAACAGCGCGAAAATTCTATTCAATTAGTTATGGCTTATCAGGCGCGCTATGCAAGCTCTGGTGAGGCGTTTACTATTGGTGCTAATGGAGAGATGGTGACAAAAACAAAACGCGAATTGAAAGAGCAGTTTAAAGACACTCCCGAAGAATCAATTGCGCGTTTTAAACTCGATGAACAAGAAGGCGAACTATGATCTCTCAGCTGTATTCAGATTTGTTAGCCCAAAGTCGGGCATTAACAGAAGCCGAGCCCGATTTAATTGCAAACCTTGCGAATATTTCTGCGCTACTTTACGAACATATCGATGACCTTAACTGGTTAGGCTTTTATTTAACCCGCTCAGACGATGAATTAGTGCTTGGTCCTTTTCAGGGGCGAGTCGCTTGTGTCCGAATTCCTTTTGGCAAAGGCGTTTGCGGAGTAGCGGCACAATCACAAGAATGCCAGAGAGTCGAAGATGTTCATCAGTTTGCCGGCCATATTGCGTGTGACTCGGCATCAAACAGCGAAGTGGTGGCACCTATTGTTGTAAACGGTAAAACGGTTGCGGTACTAGACATCGATAGTCCATCAATTGGCCGTTTTAGTGAAGAAGATGAAGAAGGCATTAAGGCTATTGCGAAATATTGCCAGTCATTAGATTGGTCAGGGTTGAAACGCTAATATGTTTGTTGAATTTGATATTCATAGCTATTTAGTGACTAAGCAGGACGTTGTTTTTTTCGAAGAGCAGGAAGAAGAAGCCGCCGACCGAATCAACGAAATGCTTCATCATATTAATGCATTACGAGAGGATGACGATACAACAGAGCAGCTTGAAGAAATGGTTCGCCGTACGCTGTACGACTGGATCGAAGAGCCTGCCTTATTAGATTTGTCATTTGATGAAATGGACGACTATGTTCGAAACTTAATGAAAGTCGTCCGCGAACAGGAAGAAGAATGGAATGAGTGAACCTGAAAAGCTGACGAAGAGCAAAGATGTTATTGCCTACTTAACTGAGCAATTTCCTGAGTGTTTTAGTATTAAAGGCGATGCTAAGCCATTAAAAATTGGTATTTTTGAAGACTTAGCAAAGCGCCTGGAAAATGATGACAAAGTGAGTAAAACGCGTTTAAGAACAGCGTTACGTCATTATACGAACAGTTGGCGTTACCTTTATAGCGTAAAAGCGGGTGTTCAACGCGTTGATCTGGATGGTAGCCCAGTTGAAGCTGTGACTGAAGAACATCAGCAACATGCTCAGGAAACATTAAAAGAGTCCAAAGCAAAGGTTGCTGAAAAAAATAAAGCTGCTGCTAAGGTCTCTGCAAAGAAAGCACCGACCAAAGATAAAAATGCAGATTCAGCTAAGTCTAAAACTAAACCCAGAACTGCGAAAAAACCAAATAAATCCCAAGTTAAATTGGCCGATGTGGAACTCAATAACCTTTCCGTTGGTCAACAGGTACAGGTAAAAGCAGGCAATACCCCAATGTCAGCAACAATTTTGGAGCTGGACAAAGATGATGTTCAGGTTCAGTTGCAAAACGGGTTAACCATGAAAGTTAAAGCAGATAAGATTTTTCTGCGCGCGTAGGAGTAGTCGATGAAACACTGGGCTGTAAAAAAATGTGCATTGGCACTGATGTGTGTTGTTCCTGCCGCGGTCGCTATACCGCCAGAGCACAAAATCAGTGAGTTACCAGAATTAGAGCAAGAAGCTCAACACGATACAGCCAGTGAGCGTATTACCTCTTATTTTACTCGTTATCACTTCAGTAGTCTGACGCTTGATAATGAGCTGTCTGAAAAGATCCATGAACGCTATTTTGAGCTGCTTGATTACAGCAAGATGTTTTTGCTCAAAAAAGATGTAGAAGCGGCAGATGAATATCGCCATTTATTTGATGACATGCTGAAGCGCGGTGAGTTGGATGTTGCTTTCGATATCTACCAGAAAAGCCTGGAGCGCCGCTTCCAGCGTTATGAGTATGCGTTGTCTTTGCTTGATGAAGAAGAACCTATGGATTTCTCAACTGAAGATGACAAGTACTACTATGACAGGGAAGACGCTGAGTGGGCATCGTCTCTGGAAGAACTCAATGAACTTTGGCAGAGCAGGGTTAAATACGATGCTCTTAACTTGAAGCTTGCAGGTAAAGAGTGGCCGGAAATTGTCGAAACCTTAGGCAAGCGCTATAACAGCGCGTTAAACCGATTGACTAAGTCTAAAAGTGAAGATGCTTTTCAGACGTTGATGAATGCGTTTGCACGCTCTGTTGAGGCGCATACCAGTTATTTATCTCCTTCTAATTCAGAGCGTTTTCAGCAGAATATGAACCTTGAACTTGAGGGCATAGGCGCGGTTTTGCAGTCTGAATATGATTACACTGTAATCCGTAGCCTGGTTCCGGGCGGTCCGGCGGACAAAACAGGCGAGCTTTCACCTGAAGATAAAATTATCGCTGTAGGTCAGGGTAAAGGTGAAGATGAAGAAGAGTTCGTTGATATTATTGGCATGCGGCTGGATGACGTCGTTGAATTAATTAAAGGGCCAAAAGGCACAACGGTTCGTTTGCAGGTTTTAAAAGCCAGTCAGGGTGCTGGTGGTACGCCGAGTGAAGTTGAGATTGTCCGTGACAAAGTCAAGCTGGAAGATCGCGCGGCCAAAGCGGAAGTAAAAGAATTTGAGGAAGGGCCTTATAAAGGCCGGCGCCTGGGGGTTATTGAAATTCCGGGGTTCTACAATAAATTAACTGCTGATGTTAAAAAGCTAATAGAAGACTTAGAAAGCAAAAATGTCGAAGGCCTTATCGTCGATTTACGCGGTAATGGCGGCGGAGCGTTAACCGAAGCGATTAGCTTAAGTGGTTTATTTATTGATAAGGGCCCTGTTGTTCAGGTGAGCGATGGACGTGGCCGAATTGATGTCAGTGAAGATAAAGACGGTAAGACATATTATGAAGGGCCATTGTTCGTTATGGTCGATCGTTACAGTGCGTCAGCCTCTGAAATTTTTGCTGCAGCCATGCAAGACTATGAGCGGGCACTTATTATTGGTGAAAATACCTTTGGTAAGGGAACCGTACAACAACATCGCGGGCTGGCTCGTCGTTTTGATTTTTACGACAACCCTTTAGGAAGTGTACAGTATACGATTGCTAAATTTTATCGTATCGATGGTGGTAGCACGCAATTAAAAGGTGTTCAGCCTGATATTGTTTTCCCTTCATTTGTTGAAGCTTCTGAGTGGGGCGAAAGCAAAGAAGACAATGCTTTACCCTGGGATAAAATTGATAAAGCTACATATAGCACAGTTGGCAACATCAATAGCGCAGAGGTAAAAGAGTTGCAACAACAGCTGAATCAACGAATAGAGGAAGATCCTGAATTTTCTTATGTGTTTGAGGAAATCGAGCGATTCCGAAAGGAACGTGATAAAACTTGGGTTAGCCTGGTTTTAGCTGAGCGTGAAGAGAAACAGGAAAAACAGAAATCGATACAGCTAGAACGCGTTAATGAACGTTTAAAGCGCGCGGGTAAAGAGACTGTTGAAGATATCGAAGAAGCTCCGGAGGAGTTTGTTGAGGTCGACCCTTACCTTGACCAGGCAGCTCTGGTTGCTTTCGATTTTATTGATGATAAGCAACTTGCTTCAAATTAAGAGTGTAATTTTTAAAGTACCGCCTTTACGGCGGTATTTTTTTGTGAGCTTGTCATAGACCCTGTTTTTATGGTCATATAGCGCGTTAATAAACACAAACGATTAATAATAATGACAACAAATAATCAAGCTATCTCGAGCCGGTGGTCAAGCCGGCTAAGTTTTATACTGGCTTCCTCTGCCGCTGCTGTTGGCTTAGGTAACATTTGGAAGTTTCCTTATGTAATGGGCGAAAACGGGGGCGGTGCTTTTGTCCTTGTTTATCTGCTTTGTATTTTGGCTATTGGCATACCCATTATGATGGCTGAGGTCATTATAGGTCGACGTGGCCGTCATTCCCCAGGCTACGCCGCAAAGTCAGTTGCTTTAGAATCCGGTAAGCACTCTGCCTGGCAAACTGCCGGATGGTTGGGCATGCTCACGGGTTACTTAGTTCTGAGTTTCTATGCTGTAATTGCAGGTTGGGCGTTAGCTTACGTATTCAAAGCAGGACAAGGTGTATTTACCCAGGCTTCAGCCGAAGATATAGGGAAAACCTTTGAAGGACTACTGGCATCTCCGGGTGAGCTAATGCTTTGGCACAGCCTGGTTATCATAGCCACGGTTTTGGTTGTTGGTAATGGTGTGAAAAATGGCCTTGAAAGGTCGGTTAGGTTATTACTGCCGTGCATGATTGTTCTGTTGATTATAATTGCTATTTACTCCGGCAGCATTGGCGATTTCTCCGCGGCTATAGGCTTTATGTTTGAACCGGACTTTAGCAAGCTCAGCATTAACGGCGTCATGATAGCACTAGGCCATTCATTTTTTACTTTAGGTCTGGCCTCTGGCGTTGTCATTATGTATGGCGCTTACCTTCCACGTGAAACCTCAATTGTACAAACCAGTCTTTGGATTGCCGTTATAGATACTTTTGTAGCGTTGCTTGCTGGCCTGGCCATATTCCCGCTGGTTTTTGGTTATGGTTTAACGCCAAGTGAAGGTCCGGGGCTTATTTTCACAACGCTGCCATTAGCCTTTAGTGAGATGCCGGCTGGTGGTTTTGTCGGAACGGTATTCTTTGTCATGCTGGTTATTGCAGCATTTACATCGGCCATAGCGATGATTGAATCGTCAGTTGCTTTCGTTGCTGAAAAGTTTTCCTTGAGCCGCTGGCCTGCAACAATGGTATCGGCCGGAGTATTGTGGCTCCTTGGGCAGTTAACGATCCATTCCTTTGCCGGGTCTGGGTGGGCGCAATTAAGTGGTGAATGGTTTGGTAAGCCAATTAATTCACTCTTTGATATCATAGATGTTTTAACATCGAGCGTGTTACTACCACTAGGCGGGTTACTGTTGGCGGTATTAGCAGGCTGGGTGATGCGTTCTGAGTTTACAAAAGACGAACTGGATACCAAAAAAGGCATTTTCGATGTCTGGCTACTTTGTGTTAAATACATTTCTCCAGTCGCCATCATTATTATTTTTTTACAGCTGATCGGCTTTATAAAACTTTAGGTTGAATAATTAATGAGTCATAAAACAAAAGCACCCAGTTTATTACAAGCGCTGATCCCCTTATTCGCGCTAATTGCTATGTTGTCTTCGTCGGTTTATTTGTTTGGCGAGGACTCTTCTTATGGACCGAACCAGATAGCACTGTTAGTTGCTGCGGGCATCGCCGTTATTATCGGCTTCAGAAATGGTTTTAGCTGGCAGCAAATTGAAGAGGGGATTACCGAAGGTATCTCCGTTGCCTTGGGCGCGATGCTTATCATCCTTGCGGTTGGCTCATTAATTGGTACCTGGCTCTTATCGGGCACCGTTCCTACACTCATTTATTTTGGCCTTGAACTGCTAAATCCGAGTTTATTTTATGCAGCTAGCTGCATTATCTGTGGCGTTGTTGCTTTGTCTATCGGTAGCTCCTGGACTACCGCCGCCACTATTGGTGTGGCTTTAATGGGCGTATCATCCGGAATGGGGTTAGAACCGGGTATTGCGGCGGGCGCTATTATTTCAGGTGCTTATTTTGGCGATAAAATGTCGCCATTATCCGATACCACAAACCTGGCTCCGGCCGTTTCGGGGACGGAACTGTTCGCACACATTCGTTATATGGGCTACACCGCGGGACCCGCGTTTGTTATTTCAGTTGTGCTGTTTTTAATTCTTGGCCTTAATGCTGATACCAACGTGAGTTTACAGCGTTTAGAGCTTATGCAAGAACAGCTCCAGGCTACCTTCAATATTGGCTGGGCAATGCTAGTGCCATTAGCTGTGTTGCTTTATTTGGCGGCGACCCGTAAGCCGGCATTACCAACGGTATTTTTTGGCGCATTACTGGGTGGTGCCTGGGCGCTTATTTTTCAGCCTGAAATGATCAGTTTGATTGCCGGAGAAGAAGGTTGGGTACCTGCACTCAAAGTTGTTTGGTTAGCATTATCAGATGGTGTAGAGGTTAGCACCGGCAGTGCAAATTTAGATTCCCTACTAAGTGGCGGCGGAATGGTGTCAATGCTGAATACGGTTTGGCTTATCTTAAGTGCTATGACATTCGGCGCTATCATGGAGAAGGTTGGTCTTCTTGAGCGCTTTATCCGCGGCATGCTGAAATCAGCTAAAAGTGTTGGCTCTTTGATTACCGGTACTATTTTTACTTGCTTTGGGGCAAACGTGCTAACGGCTGATCAGTATATGGCTATTGTTTTGCCAGGACGTATGTTTAAAGAAGAATATGAACGCCGTAATTTGGATCCCCGTGTTCTGTCCCGAACACTGGAAGACAGCGGTACAATTACCTCAGCTCTGATCCCATGGAATACCTGTGGTGCTTATATGTTCTCAGTACTTGCGGTGAGCCCGTTTGAATATGGTATTTATGCGTTCTTTAACTATCTGACGCCGCTTATTGCCATTGTATTTGCTTATACGGGCTGGACGATACTGTATCTAAACCCTAAAGAAGAAGCCGCTAAGGCTTAATCAATACAGAAGGAAGCTATGACACAATTACCAAAGGCTAAATATCGTAAAGATTATCAAGAACCTGAATTCACAATAACGGATGTCGATTTAACGTTTGATCTTCATCCGACTGAAACTCGGGTAAAGAGCGTCTTAAAAGTTGTACGACAAGGCGAACATGAAAAGCCTTTGGTACTTGATGGAGAACAGTTAACTCTGCTTAGTATCAAAGTTAATGGGGAAGAGGTTGCTGAAGACTTATACCAGCACGATGAGCAAAGCTTAACACTCAGAACGCCTCTGAACTCTTTTACGTTAGAAATTGAGAATAGTGTTAACCCGACGGCTAATGAAGCTCTTGAAGGTTTGTACCTGGCAGAGAGTACGTTTTGCACGCAATGTGAAGCGGAAGGTTTTCGAAGAATAACGTTCTACCTTGACCGCCCGGATGTTTTAGCTAAATTCACCACTACCGTTATTGCCGATAAGAGCGACTTTCCATATTTGCTATCAAATGGTAACCGGATAAAGCACTTTGAGCTTGAAAACGGTAAGCATTCGGCCACCTGGCAAGACCCTTTTCCTAAACCTTGTTACCTGTTTGCTCTCGTTGCCGGTGACTTTGACGTCTTACGTGATGAATTTACCACCCGCGAAGGACGAACCGTTGATTTAGAACTCTTTGTCGATAAAGGCAATCTTGATCGTGCAGATCACGCCATGTTATCGCTAAAGAATGCGATGAAGTGGGACGAAGAGCGTTTTGATCTGGTTTACGATCTGGATATCTACATGGTCGTAGCCGTCGACTTCTTCAACATGGGGGCTATGGAGAATAAAGGCCTGAATGTTTTTAATGCAAAGTACGTATTAGCTAATCCTAAAACGGCAACGGATCAGGATTTTCTCAACGTTGAGTCTGTTATTGGGCATGAGTATTTCCACAACTGGACTGGGAACCGAGTCACTTGCCGTGACTGGTTTCAATTGAGCTTAAAAGAAGGGTTAACGGTATTTCGTGATCAAGAGTTCAGCTCAGATTTAGGCTCTCGCGCCGTTAATCGAATTCAGGATGTCCGGGTTATTCGCAGCCATCAATTTGCTGAAGATTCAGGCCCAATGGCGCATCCAATTAGACCGGATAAAGTAGTTCAAATGAACAACTTCTACACGGTAACGGTCTACAACAAAGGCGCTGAAGTTATTCGTATGATCCATACCTTGCTAGGTGAAGCCGGCTTTCAAAAAGGTATGAAGCTCTATTTTGAGCGTCATGACGGCAACGCAGTTACCTGTGAAGACTTTGTCAAAGCCATGGAAGATGCTAACGATCAAGATTTTAGTACTTTTCGTAACTGGTACTCGCAGGCCGGCACACCGATTGTGAGAGTTGAAGAGTCATACGACGAAAACGAGAAACGGCTGACGTTGGTATTGAAGCAATCAACAGCTTCAACACCAGGCCAGGAAGAGAAGGCTCCGTTCCATATTCCCGTTAAATGGTCAGCGTATAGCGAACAAGGTCAGCGCTTGTCACTAAGTGATAATGACGTCTTGCATTTGAAAGACGCTGAAGCAACTTTTACTTTTAACAATGTGCCTGAGAAGCCGATTTTGTCCTTGTTTGACAACTTCTCGGCTCCGGTAAAAATAAAACGACCGTTAACCGATGACGAGCTAAGAGTGGTACTTGCTCATAGCCAAGACGACTTCAGTCGCTGGGATGCTGCTCAGTCACTGTTTACGCGTATTGTGGAAAAGGGCATTGCTACTAATAACAACGCCGAATTGTCTGAACAAACAATTCAGGCGTGCCGGAACTTACTTCAGGCAAATACTGATCCGGCTTTAAAAGCACTTGCCTTAACCCTGCCCACTGCATCAACTATCGCTGATGCTTATGAAACCATTCCTGTTGAAGCAATTAATGCTCAATTGAAGTCGTTAAAACTGCTGTTGGCTGAAGCTTTAGAGGATGACCTCAAAAAGCTTCTGGATGCTTGTGTATCTAAAAAAGCTTATCAGTTAAATGGTGAAGATATAGCTAAGCGTCAGTTGAAGCAGATTTGCCTGAGTTACTTAGCTGAGCTTGGTGACAAAACGTCTAGTACCCTGAAACAACAATTTGACCAGGCTGATAATCTGACCGACCAGCTTGGCGCTCTACAGGCTGCCGTCTGGGCGAATAACGCAGTTGCAGAACCTTTGTTAAATCAGTTTGAAGAACAATGGCGTGGTGAAAAACTGGTTATGGATAAATGGTTTAGCACCCAGGCACTTGCTAATAATGAAAAAACGGTTGAACGCGTTAAAAGTTTAATGACGCATCCGGATTTTTCATTGAAAAATCCTAACCGTATATATTCTCTATTAGCCGCATTTACGCAAAATCAGCCGCAATTTCATAGAGTTGATGGAGCAGGGTATGAATTAATTGGCTCAATAATTCAGCAATTAAATACCAGCAACCCTCAGGTTGCTTCGCGTTTGCTTTCCGCTTTTGTTAGCTGGCGTCGCTACGACAACAACCGACAGCAACTTATGCGTAAAGAGCTTGAGATATTGCGCGAACTGCCAAACTTGGCGAGTGATCTGTTTGAAAAAATAGAAAGTTGTCTAAGTGAATAATTATTTAAAAGGTTTAGCGCGACGGTGATCATTGAGTATGTTTTTAACCTGGGAATGAGCTATCAAGAGTTCTGTGATGTTTATTACAGCAAAGGTTATCAACAAGTCGTTGTGACAACAGTTAACGGCACGCGGGTAGCATTACCCGCGGGGCGTTTAATTCCTTTTATTGACACCCAGGGGATACACGGACGCTTTCTTTTGCAGGTTGATGAGCAACAAAAGTTTGTGGGTTTAAAGCGACTGACATAGAGTCCATTCAGTTAAACTAAATACTTATATTACTTTCCCCGTCATATCTGGTCTAAACACCTGTTTTTAGCACGAATAAGCGTTGAAACCCCAGCGTAAATGTTCGACAATAACATCAATCATATATTCTCTGGCCGTGGGCCGCATTTGGGCTTGCCTACGACGTTTCACCAACAACCTCAAGGACTCTGTAATTATGTCGTTGGTCGATAGTCAATCTCCGGTTTTACTGGAAAAAGTCGTTGAATTGATAAATAAGAAAGTTCCTTCCTCCCAGGCGCATTTAGTAGCAGATTTTGCCAAGCGCCTATATCGTAATATTGCCAGTGATGACTTAACTAACCGCCACGATAGCGATATGTATGGTGCGGTTTTGGGCCTGTGGCACAGTTTTAATGAATACAAGTCCGGTGATAAAGCACTGATTAAAGTTTACAACCCGGAAGTTCCAACCGACGGCTGGGAGTCACCGCATACCATTATTGAAATCATTCAGAGTGACATGCCTTTTATGGTGGACTCCGTGCGGATGGCGTTGGCTCGGTTAGGTATCACCTCTCACTTGTTGTTGCATATGCCTTTAAGTCATAAGCGTGACAATAAAGGCCAGGTTACCGAGCTGCAAAAGCCGGGAACCCGTAGCGATGACAACTACGTAGATACGGTGTTTTTGATTGAAATTGACCGTCAGACAAGCCAGAAAGAGATTAAGACTTTAAAAAATGAACTGGTTTCTGTCATGGAGGAAATCAGTCTCGCGGTGCAAGATTGGCAGTCGATGCGCAGCCGCCTGCAGTCGGTTTCAGAGCAACTGAGTAATGATTATTACCCAGGCTCAAAGAAAGAGAAAAAAGAAATCCAGCGTTTTCTACAGTGGCTGGCAAACGATAACTTTACGTTAACAGGCTATCGCTCGTATGAGTTAACCCCGGTAAAAGGGGACTACGAACTTAAACAAGTAAAAGATTCGAGTCTGGGTCTGATGAAAAACTCCATTAGCGAGAAAGGCCGTCTGGTTTCAAGTTTACCGGAAGACGCACGCGAAATTACCCAAAACGATCGTTTGTTGTTATTAACAAAAACGAACTCTAAATCGCGGGTGCATCGTCCGGCATACTCTGACTATATTGGTGTTAAGCGATTTAACGAGAAAGGCGAAGTGGTTGGCGAAGATCGTTTTATCGGCCTTTATTCAGCAAACTTTTATAATAACAGCGCACGGGATATTCCGCTTGTCAGCGAAAAAATCTCTCGTGTATTAGAGATGTCAGGTTTTGCTCCACAATCCCACGCTGCAAAAGCTTTACTGAATATTTTAGAAACGTATCCGCGAGATGAAATCGTTCAGGCTGAAGAAGATGACTTATTGACTGTGGGCTTGGGCGTTTTACAAATGCAAGAGCGTGACATGACTCGCGCTTTTCTTCGCCGTGATATCTTCGGCCGCTTTATGTCCTGCATGGTTTACGTACCAAAAGAGCGCTACAACACGCTGTTACGGCAGAGAACTCAAAGCGTTTTAGCCCGTACATTAAGGACCGAATATGACGTGGACTTTACCACGTACTTCTCCGAGTCTTCATTAGCGAGAACACATTACACTGTGCGTTTGAGCCAAGATCATCAGGATGTGAACGTGAAAGAATTAGAACAGAATTTAATTGAAGCGGCCCGCACATGGGAAGATAACTTCGAACGTATTTTGCAGTCCACCTTTGGGGAAGCAAATGCAACACGTTTAAACAAACGTTACGCCACAGCGTTCCCGCGTGCTTATAAAGAAGACGTACTTCCTTCAGTTGCTATATCAGACATTAAGCAACTTGAGTCGTTAAACGATGAACATAAGTTGGGTATGGTTTTATACCGTGCGCAGGAAGAGAAAGACGACAGCAAACATTTGCACCTGAAATTGTTCCATAAGGATGAACCGATTCATCTGTCAGATGTATTGCCGATGTTGGAAAACTTCGGCCTGCGTGTCATTGGTGAAAGCCCGTACCAAATAAAAACTGCCGACGGCGATGTTTACTGGGTACTTGATTTCCACATGCTCCATACAGCTGGCTCGCTTAACCTGGAAGAAAGTCGTGAAACTTTCCAGGAAGCGTTTGCGCTAGTCTGGAATGGTAAGTTAGAGGATGACGGATTCAACCGTCTGGTACTAGGTGCCGGCATGAATGGTCGTCAGGCGACTATTTTGCGTATGTTTGCCAAATATATGCGTCAAATTGGGACGACATTCAGTCAGAGCTACATAGAGAGTACATTCAGCAAGTACCCACTGCTGGCCAAGCTGGTTGTAAAAATGTTCTACAGTAAGTTTGAGCCGGGCACGAAAGGCGCAGAGAAGAAAATCGAAGCGCTTCATACTCGTATCAACACTGAACTGGATAATGTAGCAAACCTTGATGACGACCGTATTATTCGTCGTTATGTTGAGCTCATTGATGCCGCTTTACGCACTAACTTCTTCCAACAGGATGAACAAGGTAACGATAAACCTTATATTTCGGTTAAGTTCTTACCAGAACTTGTTCCGGAAATGCCATTGCCGTTGCCTAAGTTTGAGATCTTTGTTTACTCTCCTCGAGTGGAAGGTGTGCACCTTCGTGGTGGAAAAGTAGCGCGTGGTGGTTTGCGTTGGTCTGACCGTCGAGAAGACTTCCGTACTGAAGTGCTTGGGTTGGTCAAAGCGCAGCAGGTTAAAAATACAGTTATCGTTCCCGTTGGTGCTAAAGGTGGCTTTATTTGCAAAGCGTTACCAGAAGACCGCGAAGGCATGATGACCGAAGGTAAAGAGTGCTATAAAACCTTTATTCGCGCTTTGCTGGATATCACAGATAACATTGTTGAAGGTGAGGTTATTCCACCTAAAGATGTGGTTCGTCACGACGAAGATGACTCTTACTTAGTGGTTGCTGCAGATAAAGGGACCGCTACTTTCTCAGACATTGCTAATGGCATTTCAGCTGAGTACAACTTTTGGCTCGGTGATGCTTTCGCATCAGGCGGTTCCGTTGGCTATGACCATAAGAAAATGGGTATCACCGCGCGTGGCGCCTGGGAATCTGTAAAACGTCACTTCCGGGAAATGGGTATCGATTGTCAAACAACCGATTTTACCTGTGTCGCTATAGGCGACATGGGTGGTGATGTTTTCGGTAACGGTATGCTGTTGTCCAAACACACACGCTTACAGGCGGCATTTAACCACCTACACATTTTTATTGACCCCGAACCGAACGCGGCGAAGTCATGGGAAGAACGCGATCGCTTGTTTAAAATGCCTCGTTCAAGTTGGGACGACTATAATCGCGACTTAATTTCAAAAGGTGGTGGGATATTCTCAAGAAGTGCTAAAGCTATTGAACTAACGCCTGAAATTAAGAAAATGCTGGGCACTCAGAAAAAATCAATGACGCCTAACGAGTTGATAAAAGCTTGCTTAACGATGGAAGTTGATCTTATCTGGAACGGCGGCATTGGTACCTATGTTAAAGGTAAGGCCGAAACTGACAGTGATGTTGGCGATCGCGCTAACGATGCATTACGCGTAAATGGCCGGGATCTAAACGCTAAAATTATTGGAGAAGGTGGTAATTTAGGCTTTACTCAGTTAGGACGTATTGAATTCGCCCAGAAGGGCGGACGAGTCAACACGGATTTCGTCGACAACGTTGGCGGTGTCGATTGTTCGGATAACGAAGTTAACATCAAAATCTTGTTAAATGGTTTGGTCAATAATGGCGACCTTACGAAGAAGCAACGCGATAAACTGCTTTATGATATGACCGATGACGTTGCGAAGATTGTGCTTGACGACTGTAACAGACAGACACAATCTATTTCTGTAACGGCATTGCGTGGTACAGATCAGGTTAAAGAATACCAGCGCTTCATTCATCATCTTGAGCGGGAGCATGCATTAAACCGTCAACTTGAGTTTTTACCTGATGATGACGAACTGGTTGAACGGCAGGCAGCTAACCAGGGTCTGACACGCCCGGAGTTAGCCACCATAACGGCTTACGGAAAAATGGTTCTGAAAGAGCAGCTGATTACGGATGAAATTACTGAAGACCCGTATCACATGCGCGAATTATTTGATTCTTTCCCTCAGGCTTTGCGTGAGAGCTTTGCGGACAGCATGACATCGCATCCGCTTAAAGGTCAGATTATTGCTACCAAGTTGGCTAATAATATCGTTAACGATATGGGGCCGAACTTTGTCTTCCGTAAGCAGGAGGCTACCGGCGCATCGTATGCAGAAATTGCCTCAGCTTATGTGGTTGCACGTGAATGCTTTAAAGTCGAAGAACTGTGGGAACAAATTGAAGCCTTGAATAACAAAGTTCCGGCAGAAGTGCAGAACGACGTTTTGTTCCAGCTTCGCCGTATGGTTCGCAGAGCAACTCGCTGGTTCTTACGCCACCGTAATCCGGCATTAAGTGGTGTGCAGGAACATCTTGACTTCTACATGGGCGCCTTTGATGACTTGCGTAAAAACAGCCTCAAGTACATGGTTGAAGAGGAAGCAAAAGTCATTGAGGAAACCATTGAGAAATATAAAGAACATGGCTTCCCGGCTAATCTTGCTAAGCAGGTTGCCAGCCTGAGTACAGTGTTCTCTGCTATGGACCTAGCGGAAGTGGCTAATGAAACAGGTCAATCGTTCAAGACCGTGGGCACATTGTACTTCCGCTTAGGCGCAGAGATAAATCTGCACTGGTTCTTAACTCAAATTAATAATCAACCTGTTGCAAATCACTGGCAGGCACTGGCACGAGCGGCGTTCCGGGAAGAACTTGACTGGCAGCAGCGTTCTTTGACTCAGGTTGTTCTGCGTTCCACGCCGGATGTCAGTGACCCTGAGAAAATGATCAGTGAGTGGATAGAGCAGAATGAAGTATTACTTTCCCGTTGGCAGCAGATGTTATCGGATTTCCGTACGACGAAAAGCCATGAGTTTGCTAAGTTCTCGGTTGCTCTGAGAGAGCTGATGCTGTTAAGCCACAACTGCGCACCGAAAGTTGTCAGTTAATGTATAAGCTGATTCGACCATGGTTGTTTAAACAAGATCCCGAGAAAACGCACGAGCTTACGCTCGGGATCTTAAGTAAATGGCATCGTACTCCGCTGTCTTTGCTTTGGAAGCAAAACTTACCGAGTAAACCTGTCCGGGTTATGGGAATAGACTTTCCTAACCCGGTAGGTTTAGCGGCTGGCCTTGATAAAAATGCTGAGTGTATAGATGCGTTTGCGCAAATGGGCTTTGGGTTTATTGAAGTTGGTACTGTTACGCCTTTAGCACAGCCAGGAAATGATAAACCGCGTTTATTTCGACTGGTAGAAGATGAAGCAATTATCAACCGCATGGGGTTCAACAACCACGGTGTGGATGTGTTGCTCGAAAATGTGAAAGCCTCGTCTTATAAAGGTGTGCTGGGTATCAATATCGGTAAGAATAAAAATACCCCGGAAGAGCGAGCCCTTGATGATTATCTTGCGTGTCTGAAAAAGGTTTATCCTTATGCAGGTTACGTCACAATTAATATTTCATCACCCAATACACCCGGTTTAAGAGACCTTCAACATGGCTCAAGTCTTGATGCTTTACTTTCCGGGCTTAAGGAGTCGCAACTAGAACTAGCGAATGAATATGACCGTTACGTTCCGTTGGTTGTGAAAATTGCCCCGGACCTTGAAGAAAGCGAAGTTGAAGTCATGGCTCAGTCTTTGCTTCGAAATAAAATGGATGGCGTGATTGCAACTAACACGACGCTTTCGCGAGAAGGTTTGCGTGACAAGAAGGCTAAGGAAGCAGGGGGGCTAAGTGGTAAGCCATTACACAATAAAAGTACTCAGATTATAGAGCTCTTGTGTAAAACTTTGCAAAGACAGATACCAATAATTGGCGTTGGCGGCATAGATTCACCGGAAGCGGCGCAGGCCAAGTTCAAGGCTGGAGCGAGCTTGGTGCAAGTTTATACGGGGTTTATTTATCAGGGGCCGGGTCTTATTCGTTCAATTGTTAACCGCTTGTAATAGCCGTGCGAGTTTAGTATCTTATCGCAAGGCTTAAATTCTTCTAATTATAAAGGCTAACACTGTGGAATCGGAATCCCATTGGCTATGGTTGTTCAATGCAGAAACTGGCAAGCTCAGCATTAAGCTGAACGAAGACAGTGTATTTGAAACACCTTATAAACCGAGTCAATTAGTCAATATTCACTTTAGTGAGCAACTAATGGATATTGAGGATGCGACAACCTTCCAAAAGGTTAGTGAGGTTTTAGAGTCTTATCCTTCAGATAAAATCCCCTGTACTCCATGTAGTGCGGCATTAAATGCGACCGCCTGGAGTCGTTTCGGTCGTCCTCAAATGCCTCAAAGCTGGCATTTCCAAAAGTCTGACATTAATGAATGGCCGGCAGAGCGTACCTTATGCGAATTAAATTCAGGCTTCGATCAAGGGTTATTTTTAATTCTTGATGCAGATGACGAATTTGCAACCTGCTTATTATTAAGCGATGGAATGCAGCTTTCGGCAATTAAGTCTTTGAAACAGTTTCACGTTATAAAAGTCACATTAAATCGACTTTTACCGGCGACAGTCGATCTGGCAATGTCGGCACAATCTAATTGGAGCCAACAGCTGGCTTAGCATATTTGCTTATTAATTTTTTGGGAAAGTAAGATGTGTTCTGGGAGGTTTTTATAAAGAGATTTTTATCTGGACGTTGGTTGCGGGGGCAGGATTTGAACCTACGACCTTCGGGTTATGAGCCCGACGAGCTACCAGACTGCTCCACCCCGCGTCCGATTGAGAGCGCATAGTATAGCCATAGTTCGCATCGCGCAAGCTTTATTTGACCCAATTGAATAGTATTTAAACAAACACGGTTTAACTGCTGATTTATTAGCCGCTGCACTGTGTAATCCCCTTATTTCTGCTGCAATTACAGACAGCCACTAAGCTCTCCGTTATAATTGTTCTCTTAATTTTTTAGGCGAAGTTTTTATGTATCGTTTTTTTATTGCGTGCTCCAAAGGTCTTGAAGGGCTTTTATTTGATGAGCTGCAAGAGTTCAACTTAAGTCATGTTAAGCAAACCCTTGCGGGTTGCTATGTCGAGGCTGATTTGCAGCAGGCTTATGCCGTGGCAATGTGGTCCAGGTTAGCAAGCCGAATGCTGCTTCAACTTGGTGAAAAGGAAGTTTCCAGCCTGGATGAAATTAAACTGGCATTAACTCAATTCTCATGGAGCAAGGTTTTCGATGCTAACAGGACTTTTGTCGTCGATTTTTCTGGTGGTAATGATGATATTCGTCATACCCAGTTTGGTGCTCAGCTAGTTAAAGACTGCATTGTCGACAACTTTCGCAATAGCGGGTTTGAACGCCCCAGTATCGATAAACAAGACCCGGACATTCGTATTGCAGTGCGAGTGCATAAAGACAAGCTAACTTGGTCTTTAGACTTTACCGGCGACGGCATGCACAAAAGGGGATACCGCCTGCAGCAGGGTGAAGCGCCGTTACGGGAAACTTTAGCTGCCGCTATATTAGTTCGTGCGGGAATCAAAAACGAATTAGAAAAAGATGAACCGGTTATTTTTGACCCATTTTGTGGTTCTGGCACCTTAGTAATAGAAGCGGCCATGATGGCAACGGATCACGCACCAGGTCTGAGCCGGGCGCATTGGGGCTTTTTATATTGGCATGAGCATTCGCCGCAATTATGGCATGACGTACTAGAGCAGGCAGAACAGCGCTTTAAAGAAGGGAAGAAGAACTTTAAAGGCCAGCTAAAAGGCGCTGACAACAATCCACACCTGGTAGCTAAAGCTAAAGACAATGCCAAGCGGGTGCTATTGCATGAAGTTATAGAGTTTGAAGTTGCGGATGCGACAAACTGTGAAGCACCATCTGAAAGTGGCTTGTTAGTCTGTAATCCGCCATATGGTGAGCGTCTCGGTGAAGCAGTTGAAACCTTATTGTTGTACCGTCGTTTTGGCCGGCAGCTAAAAGACACTTTCCAGAATTGGCATATCGCTGTATTGGCAGGAGACGAGCAGTTACTTAAACGCCTTAAACTACGCAGCCATAAGAAATATCCTCTACTGAACGGCGCAATTCCGGTTAATCTGGCACTTTATGACTTAACTAAAGAGCAACCTGACTTCGCAGAGAGTCAAGCTAGTGACCTAGTTAATAGGGTTAAAAAGAATTATGCAAAATTAAGTAAGTGGGCGGATAAGGAAGGCCTGGATTGCTGGAGAGTTTATGATGCTGATATTCCTGAGTACAACGCAGCTATCGATATCTACCAGGATTACGTTGTTGTGCAGGAATATGCAGCTCCAAAAGACATTCCGGAAGGAGTTGCTAATGACCGCTTGTGGTTCATGCTGGAGTCCTTAAGTTCAGCTTTACCAGTGTCAGAAGATAAAATTATTTTAAAACGCCGCCAGCGGCAAAGCGGTAAGCAGCAATATGAAAAGCAGTCGCAGGAAAGCACGGTATTAACGGTTAACGAGTACGGCGCCAAATTTGAGGTGAATTTAACCGATTACCTGGATACCGGTTTATTTATGGACCACAGACTGGTACGTAAAGAGTTATTGGATAAATGTGAAGAACTGGATGTGCTCAACTTATTTGCCTACACCTGCACCGCTTCAGTTCAGGCTGCAAGGGCAGGTGCTGCTCGTGTGGTTTCGGTTGATATGTCTAAAACTTACCTGAAATGGGGTGAGCGTAATTTTGCATTAAACCGTTTAAGAGGTGACTACCAGTTTATTCAGGCCGATTGTTTTAGCTGGATGCGAGAACAGCGGGGTAAGCAACTGTTTGACGTTATTTTTCTTGATCCGCCCACTTTTAGTAACTCAAAACGGATGAGTGGAACCCTTGATATACAACGCGATCACGTCGGTTTGATAAAAACCGCCACGGGAATGTTGAAAGAAGATGGGGTCATTTTATTCTCTAACAATAGAAAGAAATTCCGCATCGACAAAGAAGGGCTGGATAAAGCTGGTCTTGAGGTGAATGATCAAACTCAGGCGTCGATACCGGAAGATTTTAAACGTCATAAAGGTATTCACCACTATTTTATTATTTCACGGGCGTAATTAATGTCGGATTTCTATTTGCTAACCAAGCCAAATTGTCCGCTTTGCACGCAGGCTATCCAGTTATTGCATTCGCTTGATCTGGAACAGCCAGTTGAACTTGGGGTGGTCGATATAGCTGAACAGCAGGAATTGCAAGAAGAGTACGGCTGGCTGGTACCAGTATTTATTCGAGGAAAAGACGACGCCGAGCTGCGTTGGCCTTTCGATGCTAATCAATTGCTGGAGTTTGTAGAGCAATGAGTTTATTACGTGTACAGGATGCACACCTTGCCTTTGGCGCCGATGCGATTTTAGACGGTGTTGATTTTACTATTGAAGCCGGTGAAAGGGTTTGTTTAGTTGGCCGTAATGGTGCTGGCAAGTCAACCTTACTGAAAGCTATAGACAGTGAAGTGGTTCTGGATTCTGGGCAAATACAGTGGGTTGGAGATACCAAGGTGACACGCTTACCTCAGGATCCGCCCAAACAGTCCGAACAGAGAGTATTTGACTACGTTGCCGAAGCCCTGGCTGAATCTGGTAAAGCACTGGCTCGTTATCATGAACTATCGGCCAGCCTTACTGATTCACCAAGCAGCGCTACACTTGATGAAATGGATAAATTGCAGAATCAATTGGATGCAATTAACGGGTGGCAGGTTAATACGCGAATTGAGCAGGTCTTAACGAAACTGCAACTGCCGGCCGATGAGACAATGGCATCACTTTCAGGTGGTTGGTTACGTCGTGTAGCCCTGGCTCGCGCCTTGGTCGTTGATCCTGACATTTTGTTATTGGACGAACCGACCAACCATTTGGACATTGAAATGGTGCGCTGGCTAGAAGAGCAAATCGTTAATTTTTCTGGTGCTGTCCTATTTATTAGTCACGACAGGGCTTTTATTCGTCGTCTGGCAACCCGAATTATCGATCTTGATCGTGGGCATTTGACCAGTTACCCGGGAGATTACGATACCTATTTGCAGAAGAAGCAAGAAGCGCTGGAAGTAGAAGCAACCCATAATGCCGAGTTTGATAAAAAGTTAGCTGCTGAGGAAACCTGGATTCGACAGGGAATAAAGGCACGACGAACTCGCAATGAAGGTCGGGTGCGTGCACTTCAGGACTTGCGCAAACAGCGACAGCAACGTCGAGAACTTCAGGGCAAAGCGAACCTGTCTGTCAACGAGTCATCTCGGTCAGGTAAAAAAGTCTTTGAAGGGGAAAATCTGTCCTTACGCTTTGGTGAAAAGCCGATTATTAATGATTTGGACTTATTACTAATGCGCGGTGATAAAGTCGCTTTTGTCGGTCCGAATGGTTGCGGGAAGAGTACCTTAATAAAGGTTATTCTGGGCATGCAGGACGTTGACAGTGGAAAAGTTCAGCTGGGTACAAATCTCGAAGTTGCCTACTTTGATCAACATCGATCGCAGCTTGATCCTGAGCAAACGGTGATGGATAACGTCGGTGACGGTAAGCAGGATATCGAGTTCCAGGGACGTAGCCGTCATATTCTCAGTTACTTACAGGACTTCTTATTTAGCCCGAAACAGTCCCGGACTCCCGTTCGTGCCTTATCTGGTGGTGAAAGAAATCGGGCGCTGTTAGCTAAGATTTTGCTGAAACCCAGCAATATTTTGGTACTGGATGAGCCGACTAACGACCTTGATATCGAAACCTTAGAATTACTGGAGCAAATTGTTGCGAATTATCAGGGGACTGTTCTGTTGGTCAGCCACGATAGGGAGTTTGTCGATAACACCGCTACTAGCGTTTTGTATTTTGAAGGCGAGGGCGTTATTACTGAAATAATCGGCGGCTTTACTGAACTAAATCACTATTTAGCCGCTAAGGCTGAAAATTCATTTCCAAATAGCGGAACCAAAGCATCGTCAAAAGAGTCTGACAGCAACAAAAGTTCGCAAAATAAGCAAAAAACGGGCGACAAAGGTTCAGACAAGCCTAAGAAGAAGTTATCCTATAAACTGCAGCGCGAGCTAGAACAGTTACCAAAGGTTATTGCTGATAAAGAAGCAAAACTTGAAGAATTACAAAAAATAATGAATGAACCGGGGTTCTTTGAACAGCCACTAGATAAAACGGAACCAGTGATGACTGAAATTGCCAGTATTGAAGAGCAATTGATGCAGGACCTGGAGCGCTGGGAAGAACTGGAAAACTTATCAGAACAGAGTAGTTAGTTAATAATGAAATCATTTACGCTGAAAACACTCACTGTCGCGATAGTGTCGACAATATCTTTCTCTGCAGTAGCAGATAAATACGAAATTGAAGAAATTCCAACGGCTGATAACTTCCGCCATAGTTTTGCTAAGGATATCAATGCTCAGGAGTTTGTTGTCGGTGTTTCGCGACTACCGACCGATGTTGAAATTGATCTGACTAAGATATCCTCAACTATCTTGCAGAATGCGGGAATCACCGACATTGAGGAGGTTGACACCTTAACGCCGGAACAACGCGAATACATTATTCAGCAAATAGCGAATGAGCGTAACTCTGAACCTCGGCAGCAAAGGGTTGGTATTAACCGTTCTTATTATTTTGATACGACTGTTCAGTCCATTATTCCGTTTCCTGCAAACGAAGATCAGTTAGAAGACAGCACTGACAGCTATTTTTATTCAATAAATAATCAGAATTCGGCAGTGGGTTACAGCAGCGCTCCGTTTGGTCTTATTGAGTACACATACACCGACGGTGAGGGTGAAGAGCAAACTTCTGAATTTTTTGTTTCAGACTTCATTACTCGGGGCGTTTGGTATAACAATGGTGAAACTACGTCAATAACCCCTCCAGCAACAGATTATCTTGGTGGTGAAAGCGCACTTTTCGATATTAACGAAGGCGGACTAGCCGCGGGATACGCCAGTGTAGGTGTAAGTCCAAAGGCCGAAGAGCGCATAGCAAACTGCGAACCAGAAGATGAAGATGATATTGTTTCTGCTCCGCTTCAGGTCTGCGCATGGAATATTTGGTTTGAAACAAAAAGCATCGGCGCTTCAAATATAGAGCCTTTTTATAACCCTCGCTTTGGCGGAGGTAGCTCAAGCTTCTCTGCAAGACGTTCAATTTATGATGTTAGAGGCTTCTTATGGCAGCTTGATGCTAATGGCGAAGTTATTAGTCAACAAGAGCTTGGAACATTAGTTCCACGCAATGAAGAAGATGATCGAGACTTCTCAAGTTATGCTTTTGCTGTCAATAATAACGACATTGCTGTTGGGCAGAGTTGGACTTACCATCCTCAGCGTGGCGCTATTCGTATGCCAGCCGTTTTTGTCGATGGTGAGGCAGTACCTGTGACAGAAGATGAAAAATATTTTTGGGGTTCAGCAAAAGACATCAATGATAATAACCAGACGGTTGGTTATTTAGTTGAAAACTTGTCCGGTACCTTAAGAAACACGGCTTTCATTTATGATGTTGATCTCGAAGAACTGACGATGGTACCAGGGTTCTTTACCGGATCCTCAACCATTATTCATTCAATCAACAATAATGGCATGGCAGTAGGCACAGGCGAGATTGAAGCAACTTTGTCTAATGTTCGGCAACGTGTTGGCTTTGCTTATGATAGTACTGATGAGGCTGCCGAGTTTATCAACTTAAACGACGCAATTAGTTGTGATAGTCCTTACAATATAGTAGAAGCCAATAGCATAAATGATAACGGTGTTATCCTTGCTACAGCGCTTAAACAGCAAGAGTATCAGGACGAATCAGGTGAGACTCAAACGCGGGAAGTCGCAGTAACAATCAAGCTTGACCCTATTGATGGTGAACTGAATAACTGCCGCCAGGAAGAGAATCAAATTGAGCGTGAAGGTGCGTCAACTGGCCTGTTTTCACTACTTACTTTAGGCTCACTGGGTTTGCTTATTACTGCAATACGCAGAAGAGCTTTCCTTAAGACCAAAAAATCATAATAGTTTAGAAAATAAAAAGTAGCACAGTTTCAATCTGTTAAAAAAAGTCAATGGATACTGTGCTGCTTTTACAATTGAACTCTCCTGAAATAAGTCTATCAATAGTAATGAGGCAACAAGAAAACGCCTCAACTCTCTAAATAATAATCTGTGAATAACAGGCGAGGGATAGATTTATGAAAAGACAAAAGCGTGATCGCTTTGAAAGAGCACATACTCAAGGCTTTAAAGCTGGTTTGCATGGCCGCTCAAAAGACCACTGTCCTTATCAAACTCAAGATGATTTTAGATCCCACTGGCTGGGAGGTTGGCGAGATGCAATGGAGGCCAGAAATACCGGCTTATTCCGCTAATTGTCAGAAGTAAATAGCTAAATAATTTAAACGCCGATGCTTAAATACAAAAAGCATCGGCGTTTTTTCGTTTAAGACGAGTTTTAGAAAGTCGAAGTATCTGTAAATAGACCCACTTTTAAGTCTTTGGCGGTATAGATTTCTCGACCGTCAACTTCAACGCGTCCATTGCCCACACCCATGAACAATTTGCGCTTAATGACTCGTGTCATATCAATGTAGTAGCTTACTTTCTTATGTTCGGGGAGTATTTGTCCGGTGAATTTCACTTCACCAACACCCAGCGCACGTCCGCGACCCGGGCCGCCAGACCATGCTAGGTGAAATCCAAGTAATTGCCACATAGCATCAAGGCCAAGACAACCTGGCATGACAGGGTCACCCTTAAAATGGCAATCAAAGAACCAAAGGTCAGGATGAATATCAAGTTCGGCATGAATAAAACCTTTGCCGGCCGAACCGCCGTCTTCATTAATTTCAATGATGCGATCCATCATTAGCATATTGGGGGCTGGCAGCTTGCTGTTGCCAGGACCAAACATTTCCCCGCGACTGCAGGCAAGAAGTTCTTCGCGAGTAAAGCTCGACTGATTCATAAATACCCTAATTTAATTATTCAAAAACTAGGGCGCAGTTTAGCGTACAACTGTACGCTAAACAAATCCGACAAGTTCTTTCTTAGCTAAAAATACGACGCCAAAAGCTGCGGGATTGATCATTGTCAGAACTATCCAGTGTGCGTTCTCGCACGTGCTGGAAGAGTGTCTTAATTGGCGTTTCGGTTAATAGCTCTAAGGCCTCTTCGACATGTTCAACGGTATAAACGTGGAATTGCCCGTTTTTAACGGCTTCAACGATTTCATCATTAAGGTTGAGTTGATGTTTGTTTGATTGGGGGATAATGACGCCTTGCTCACCGTTAAGGCCTCGGTGAGCACAAAGGGCGTAGTACCCCTCAATTTTTTCATTTACCGCACCAATTGACTGAACATTACCAAACTGATCAACCGCACCGGTAATGGCAAGAGACTGCTTAACGGGCTGCTCCGCCAACGCTGAAATTAGGCAACAAAGTTCACCAAGTGACGCGCTGTCTCCATCAACTTCGTAGTAAGACTGCTCAAACACGACGGTTGCCGAGACCGATAAAGGTTCATGGCGAGCAAACTGATTAGCTAAATAAGCGCTTAAAATCATGACGCCTTTGGTATGAATATTACCGGAGAGATCAGATTTACGCTCTATATCAATAATGTCGCCGTCGCCGTAATGAATGGTCGCGGTAATTCGGGAAGGTTCGCCGAATTCGCTTCCGCCCATAGTCACAACGGTCAAACCGTTCAATTGACCAACGGCGGTGCCGTGCGTATCAATTCGAACCTGCTGTTCGAGAATGCTACGTCTACTCAGTTCAGCAAGGTTACCTTCGCGATCGCGTTGCTGCTGAAGCGCTAAGTCAATTGCAGACTTATCAATTTTAGTATGTTGATTTTGCAGAGCGCAATCATTGGCTTCCCGAAGAAGCTGGAGCAGACTAACTGTATTGAGTGTCAATTCTTGCTGGTAATCGGTATATCTGGCACAAACACGCAGCAAGGTAGAATAGCCGTCTGTGCTCAATGGCAATACGTCAGCCAGTTGCCATACATACTGTAAATAGTTGAAGTAGGGCGCTACGGGTTCGTTTTGCGTCGCGTAATGACCATGAAAGTCCGCAAGAAATGGGAAAAAGTGGTCAAAGTCTTCGTCGTATTCGCGAAGTTGAGCGTACTCGTTGCGAGAGCCGAGTAAAACAATCTTTATGCTTACCGGGACTGACTCAGGTCTGTAGAAAAAAGCGGCTCCTGAGTCAGGCGACTGTCTTGGCCACTCAAATTCACCGCCTTCTATAACGTCTTTTAAACGTTTCCAGAGTTTAATATTTTCCAGTAATTGGGCCACTTCAATGGCCAATACACCACCATTAGCTTTGTGTAGTAAGCCTGCCTCAATTAGATGAAGCTCCGAGCTAACCGTGCCTTCAATGGATTGAACTCCGATATGTCCAAATAAACGTTCTTCGGTTACGCGGTCGCAATAATAATAAGGGGCAGGGTGCTCATGTCCGACAAGAACTGAAGCCAGGCTTTCACCCTGAATTTCTTCGGCTTTTTTATCCCTAATCTGTTGCATATAATCACGCAACTTATGGGTATCAAATTGCTCAATTATTGCTTTATAGGCCTCATCGCGCTGGTCTAGTGGACGTTGTAGAAACCCCCAGATAGCTTTTATAGCGGCATCAGCGGTACCTGAAGGTAAACTCACACATAATGGCCGTAATGGATCTGTGGGGTTTGCCAAATAAATCCAGTCATACCACTGCGTAAACTCCCAATGATTGTCGTTAAAATATGAGTCAAGAAGATCGCGCTTCAGAAGCCCTGTAGGAAATAAGGCATAGATATTTGAGTACGTTCCTTGTTGACGCAACGCGTTGTTCAAAGCATTAACAGCTCGTTTTTGTCCAACTAATGCATCTTCTTTAAGTTCGGCCGGCAGCTCTTTCAACCATTCGTTTGTTTGTGGCTGCAATGCGAAATTATCTAATTTCATTGAATTGTTCTTCTCTTAACTAGCAATAAAGACATGATAACAGAAATGGTTAATTGAGAGAGTTTTGCTATGTTAATAAAAAATGGAGATAAACAATGCAGCCGGCAAAATTATGCAGTCTCATTCTTGTAACTCTTATTCCTCTGGGATGCAAAAGCTTATCGGAAGGCTCTTTGTATCCAGAGAGCTATCAAGCCTCTTATGTAAGGCAACTGGACGATTATCAGTTAACAGGAACCGGAGCCGAAGCGCTTGGACTTGTTTCCGCTAACGATTGCCAGTCCGAAAGCGATAACGAACCTGCGAGTCGACAACAAGCTTTAGACAGACTAAAGGCTAAAGTCTACAACTTAGGCGGCAACGTTGTCGTTTTGTCATCTTGTCACGACACCAGAAATAACCAATGCCAGAGTTCAATTTCTTGTATTGGTGGTGCGTATTACATTCCTTGGCAGCGCCAACCAGGTAACTATCGAAGAGCCTATTGAAAACAACGCCACTAAGAGGCTTATTTTTGCGAATAATATAATTGCGTATAATGTATAAAATAATAAGTGAAGCGACACACGGTCAAAGCTAAGATTATCATATCCGCATTTTTTGTCTAGCAGGGCGTGGTACAAGGCTCTTAGCGGTATCGAATACGCACTGAGACACCTCTTTTTGAGTCCATATGGTTTGAAATATTGTCAATCATCAGGGGGCTTTGCCCCCTAATAACCCCCAAAAACGGATAAATATGGCATTGTAGGGGTATAACCGATGGGTATGGCTTTGATCATTTGTCCATCAAAAAACTAGATAAGAGAAGAAGATAATGTCAGACACAAATCGAACTATTGAAGACGTAGAGAAAACAGCATATGAAACGCTATCTGCCAATCGTTTCTTTCAGTCTCACAACAAAACTGCATCAGCTTTAGAGAAGCTGGCTTTTGAATTGGAGGAAGCCAATAAATCATCCACTAAGCTTTCTCAAGGATTAAACAGGCTTACCTTAGCGGCGGTGATTATTGCGTCCTTAGCACTTATTCTCGAAGCAATAAAAATGTTTAAGGGATGGTAATTCTCGGTTAGCGCCAACCAACCCGTCATTCTGCCTGCTTGCTTGTCGCTAACCTATCCGTGTTTTATGTAAGGTGTTCAGTAAAGAACTGGCTTCATCGACCATAGATTGCAAACGTTTTTCTATTTCAGGGACTCGTTCACGCTGACTTCTGGCGATATCGGCGTATCGCCTTGATGACCATTTGTAAAGGTTCAGGAACTCCAGTTCGGCCGCCTGAAAGCGGCCATAAGGCGTGTTGATGTAATCACCATCTATATACCACTGTATATACGGCTCTCTATCAGGCAAATAACCCCGAGCGACTATCATTAGATACTTTGTAACGTGTTTGGGGGCTTTATTAGCGTCAAACCACCTGTAAACGGTTCTAAGCGATATTCCTAAGTCATCCGCAGCAGCAGGGTAGTTGAATCCGTAAATATGGACGAATAGGGTGCGGAAGTCTCTAAATTCAATCATGACTCAGTACCCGAAAGGTCTATATTCATGATTTGGTGACGATGATTCCGCATCCAACGTTCGCCTAAAGCTTCTTTCATGCTTTCAAATGATGGCTCAACGCCTAAATGATCTGCTACTGAATGCACGAAAATAGCTAGTTTTGTTCTGAAAAGCTTGGCTCCATCAGAAAACCATGAGAATCGACTACTGGCAATTCTGGAGCATTTCCCATAGGAAACTAAGCGAGCGCCTTTATCGCTGGGATACCGTTTACCCATGTCTTTAGTAAGGTACTTAGAGAGGTACTTGGCCATGCCTTCAGCAGTCGATTTAACCGGCTCTAATTGATGACGGCCGAAGCCATACTTGGGGCAGTTTTCACGGAATAGCTTCCAGAGTTGCTTTAGCTCTGGAGAAACAGAAGAATAATCTCGCTTCCTGACAGCTTCAAAATCAAAGCCAGTCCTAATGTCGGCATCAACAGCGATGAGTAAATGAAAATGAATCCGGCCGGATAGGTGGCGTTCCTGAACTTTTATCCAGGACACTGTGTTTTTTCTGAGGAAGTTAGAAGCAAAGGAGTTAAAACGGCGATTAGCTTCCTTGGGTTTATCTATGGGCTCTTTAAAGGTCAGAGTTAGAAAACCGACTGAGTTTAAGCCAAAGGTATCAATGAAATATTCAGTATTGAGAGACAACGCAAAAACCTGTTTTTTGACGTTTGAGGGCAAACTCTCGATTGAGTTGTTCTTATTTAGACAAGGAAGAGAATCTCCGCTGCGCTCCGATTCTCGAACCACTGATTCAGCATCTGAATCACAATTAAATTTTGCGACCATAATCTGCTCCATTTCTGGAGCAGGCAACGATTTTGTAGTACATTAATTACGTCACCTGCGAGTTCATTCGAAAAGTTTCTAGGTGACCGCGCCCCCGAGGTTTTGCCGAACCTGCGGGGGTTTTCTGTTTTCGCTAACCAGTTTTTCTGGTGGACGTCGCCAATCCAATTCCTACCAATTACACGCTTTTCTTAATAATCACATTAGGAGGTAAAATCGTTAAAATACTTAATTGCGTATAATGTATATTATGTTAAATCATAACAGTGCCAGTATAATAGTCTTACGAAGTGCTTACTTTTGTAGTTCACACGTGTCATTGTCATTTTTCGCACACCCTGTCATTTAAATTTGGGCCTAGTTGATTCTTGGAGCATCAATATGTGAATACACGTGCATAACTTTGCTATGGGATGTAATGATAGCCACGGCAACCTAGTGCTTATAGAAATTGAGAATGTGTGGTTTGTTGTGATGGTTACCGTCATAGAGAAGATCATCCGGTTGACGTTAAACACTGCGCAAATTCCCTGTTCACTTGATAACGTCTTTCAAGAACGTACGATGCGTTTTGGCGATTCCATGCCCTATTTGTATTTCTTGGCTTGGCTCCTAAGGAAAGAAAGCTCTAATGTTTTGCGAATAAAGTTTTATTATATTATAACTTGTTGATATTTAACGGAAAAAATAAAACTTTAATTATCTAAAAATCAATCACTTAAGAATTAATTTATCTATACCCCCTGCCAAAATCCTTTTGCAACCGTACAGTCTGATTATCACAGCACAGAGAGAGATCTCTTTATGAAGGCGCGCAAATTATTCACCACAGGACCCAATAAACACGTTGGCTTCTTTTACTCAGTAAAAAATCAACGTTCTATGTATTGTGAATCCAGAACAGAATTAGCGGCCTGCATCCAGAGAGAGCTGGATCCAAATGTGATTGCGTACACGACTCAGCCGATGACGGTTAACTTTAAACATAACGGTAAATCGGTAAGTTATACTCCTGACGTCTTAGTCCTTTGGAGAGACGGAGCGGTCTCTTTTGAAGAAGTTAAACCCCATGACTGGGTCGAGGATGAGGCGTTCCTCAATAAACTTCGCTCATTTGAACTGGCTGTAAAGCACCCAGTTTTGATCAAACGCGTCAGATGCACGGCTAAAAATTTCGAGTCTCTTGATAGCGAATACTACCAGTTCAGAATGAGTCGTCTGTCCCACCCGACAGACGCAGTTTGCGAGAGGCAAGCAATATGTCCGGACCAATTTTCAAGCAAGGGATGCAAGTAGAGCTTGATGGACAGAAATATTCAATTGAAAAATTCGACAACTTCGGTGGTTTGGTTACTTTAGCGCAAGGCTCAACTTGCCATGTTTATTCAAGTAACGAGTTGATTCAAGCATCGCTTGAAAGACGGTTTTCGGTGGTGTCTGAGTTCCGCTCAAATCAACCTGGCCAGAATGTCAGAGCCATGACGAGAGAACTATTATTACTATACAAGTTGAATCCCGATTTACGTCCTCTATATCAGGTAATGCTTGAAGTTAATGTTGGACAAAGTCTGAAGAAATTATTACAAGCGAAAGAACTCTGTTTCTCTAGGTTTCCCTGTTTTAAGGACGATATTGATTCAGACAAATTCGACTTCCCTTGCGACAGAACACTTCTTCGCCATTCGAAAAAACTGAGTACCTTCGAGAAGCATGAACTCCCTTGTGTTACGCCGCGAGGAAGCAGCTTCTCTGAGGAACGCGAAAGGTTCTATTTGGAAAATATAACCCGCATATATTGTTCAAAGTTAAAACGCACAGCACGGTTTACTTGGCTAGAAGTCAACCGTTTGGCGGTATCGCATGGTTACGAAAAAGTCAGTGAAAGCTATGTCCGAAAAGTTATTTCTCGGCTATCCCCTCTCGACAGAATGGCATCGAGAGAGGGTGCAGTGAAAGCGCGGCGTTATTTTAAAACTTATAAAAATTACGTTATTCCAGATTTACCTCTGCAAAAGGTTGAGTTTGATGCAGTTCACATACTTACAGAGGTTCAGTATGGAGGCCAAGTCTTTCGTAAAGTGATAATTTTTGCCGCTCTCGACGTTTGCACACGGTGTGTGGTTGGCTTATCTTTTTTTCTTTGTAAAACACGTAAAGAGTCTGAGTCATCACCAGCAGCTATCGAATGTCTTCGATCTATTCTTGATCACCCTGAAAATATTGGTTTAGAAGGGACAAGCTGGATAGCTCGCGGGCTACCGCATGAAATCGTCATTGACTCAGGTAGTGCCACGAATAATTGCGATATCCGTGATTTTTGTGAGTCCATTGGAGTCACGCTCTCTGTAACACCATCGCAGGACCCTACCGCAAAACCTTTTATTGAGAGATTTTTTGGCACATTACGGAGCAAACTCGGATACATTCTTCCCGGCTACGTCAATAAAAGAAAAGTTCGCGGAAAAGATGCCTGCGAGATCCATAATGACCGACCTATTGGTTTTGCTGACTTCAGAGCTCAGATATTGAGTTTAATATTTGATGATTACCAAGTTACCGAACATAGCGGCCTCGAGGGTAGGACACCAAATGACGAGTGGTTGCGGTTGCAGTCGTCTGTCCAAAACAATTCTTTTCAGGACGGCGAGTTAGAGCTTTATACAGGGAGCACACACAAGGGAACAATACAATCTAGGCAAGGTATTCAAATTAACGGGTTATTTTATTCGTCGAAAGAGCTCTTAACTCTCAGGGCTTATATGATAGCGAATTACCCCCGCAAGAACCCAACTGTAAGCTTTCGTTTTAATGCGCTTGATGTGTCAAAAATAATTGTTGAAGTTCCTTCAGCACTGACTGGTCAAGTTGGTAGCAGTGTCCTTGTCGTTGCCTCCTCACGAGATTTAGAAATTGGCACTGCTCTGGCTGATGTCATCAAACTTTCGCAATTTACTGCGGTTCAAGTACCTACCACTGATCCCGCCGGGCTAGCGATATCTGCAAAAAATTCATTGGAACGAATAATTAATACGTTGGAAAACCAACCATTTAAGCACCCTGGGACTTCTACTCAATCAACAACACCGGCTCAAGCTATAAATAAAATAAATGAAACTATTAAGGGTATGAAAGCACTCGAGGAATCTTTGAGCAAGAACCAAGGTGATGAAGGTCCCGATGTGGAACCTTTTGAAGGAGATAATCATGATTTTTAGTGAATTACCTTTAGTTCGCCACACTAGGTTCGAAGACGCCTACAAGTATATAGATAAGTGCCGTGAAACAAGGTTGTCCAAAAGTAATAAGCTCGGCTTCGTCTTAGGCGAGCCAGGTGTTGGCAAATCACGTCTTATCGCGATGGTTAAAGAGAAGTCACCCTCCACTCGATGTAAAATCGCTGACAAGGTACCTGTAATGACATTAAAAGCGCCAACACGTTTTACTGAGTCTGCGTTTTATACTGAAATTCTGATCAGTATGGGGATCCGCCAGAAGGCACGTGTAAAAACGAGCGAGCTAAAAATTAGGGTCAGAGAACTCCTAAAACAACACCGTGTTGAATTGATGGTACTAGATGAAATACAGGACGCAATTCCACTGACTGGGGTCAAAGACAGGACTCAGGTTGTTAAAGCTTTAAAATTTATTGTTGATGATACCGATACTGCAATTGTTGTGGTAGGAACCCTGGCTGCTAGGCCTCTTGCTTTTGAAGAGGAGCAAATTGCATCCCGCTCCCGCCCTCCCTTCACTCTTCAAGAGTTTCAATACACAACGAATCAGGATCGAGTCTATTGGCGTCGTTTTATTAAACGCATTTTACTTGAACTTAATTTTCCAATTCCTGAAACACAGGATTTGAGTGATCGGTTAATGTTGGCGACAGGCGGCGACCTGCGTGCTCTTGAACGATTGATGATAGATGTTCAAACAGAAAACCTGGTTCAACAAGCGTCAACCACTGAAGAGGCTTTACTTCTGTTTAAAACTGTCTGGATTAGGAATTTTTATGGAGATCCTAGTCAAACATCTCCGTTTGAGCTTAGTAAACGTAATCTTCGAAGCGTCCTTCGACAAACCTTTGCATTAGAACGTTAAAACGGGAGGGTCATTAAAATGAATAAACTAAGTGTTCGAGTGCCCCCACATGACGGTGAATCGCTTCCTGGTTTTTTACTAAGGTTGGCAAAAGTTAATGGTTTTACAAATGCTAGACAGCTATTGACTGCTTGCGAGATTAGGAATGTACCCAGTTGGCCTCGTCTCGGCAATAAATCCACTGGCAAGCTGATGTTTAGTCTCGCAGAAGTTTTATCTCTTCCAGTTGAGACAATGTGTTCAGTTTTTAATACCGCCCATAACCTCTCCCTGCATGAACCTGGTAGGTATATTCGTAATATTGATAATAAACGCTTTCAGTGCTGTCCAGACTGTATGCAAGAATCTGGGTACCATAAAGCTTATTGGAATAACCTATTCTCTACTTATTGCCACTGTCACAAAAGAGCCTTGGTTGACTCGTGTCCCGCTTGCGACAGAAGCTTTAAATGGGAGTATTACCAACTCGAAGGATGTCAGTGCGGCCTTAAATATGAGGATATGAAAGCTCATGACGCACCGCTTGAATTCGAAACTCAGCTGGCCAGCGTTTTAACGGGAAACAAGCAAAATCAGATCGATGCCCTGTGTAAGGCGCTCTGCCATGTGTTGAACAATAATGACCCAATGTTTGGTCCAATTGCTGACTTAGACATTCCGGTGAAAGCTCGTAGACACATAATTAATTACGCATACGGTCTTATTGTTTGCGAGAAACTGCGAAATAGGCACTGTGCTGAGATTGAACGCCAACCGATATCACATGAAGGTTTAGCACTGCGGACATGGTTGAAAAATCTAAACTTCAATAACATGAATATTAAGGTCTCCTGCCCCGACGAGAAGCTGATTAACGATTACCAAGGCGTTATATCATCGAAAAGAGTAGACATCATAAACACGAGAGGTATCCCGTCGTCTCATCACGTCAGCGTGTCTGAAACATCCTTTTTGCTTGGAGTCTCTCCACTTGAAGTTCGACTGATGGCGGAGGACAAGTCGATTCTGAAACCACTCGCTATAGGAAAAAAGAATGAGCATATAATTTTGGATAAAGCTCAGGTGTACGGAATCATTAGTACATTACTGGCGCAGTCCGGGAAGAAAACGGAACTTGTTGGTGACTTAGTCTCATTAGACTGGGTTTCGAAAGTGTTACTCCCCCTTTTCAAGGCAGATATACGCGCCCTACTTTACCCAGCTCTGCGAGACGAAATACCTCTTTTTAAACCGGGCATTACTGGTGATTGGAAAAGACTTTTGATTCAAAGAAGCGTTGCACTTAAGGTTGCTGATAGAGCTTTTGCCCGTAATCAGTCAGAAAGAGCTGATATTGCCGAGTTGTCTGAGTTATTTGGTACAAATGAGTCGATAACGCAGGAAATAGTTAGACAGACGCCATTAATTTACTCAAAGTGGGCTCGAAACTGTCTCGCAATTGACTTATCCCTCGCCAAGCAGTTTTTGGACGAACACATCTTGTTAAGTCGATACTGTACTCTGAACGGGTTAGATGAATCAGAAATAATCCCTCTGATTTCGGGGCTTCCTGTTGAATACCCAAAACTGAGGCAGCAAAGCTGTTATGTATTCAAGAAGTCAGCGCAAATAGAGGCTATTCTTGGGGATGCGAAACGGTTGGTAAATTGAGTTAGTTAATAAACTCCTAAAAAAGTTAGTTCCTTTGCCAGATTTCAACTATTAGTTCTAATCTGGCAACTGAAGGAGTTTAAAATGATTATCGTCAATTCTTACAGCGACATTCGCCCTTTCCAATTTATCGAGAGCGCGACAATTGAGGTTGAGTCCTTTAAAGACTTTTATACCCGCAAGAATGGCAGCCCATTCGGCTCAAGCAGTTCGTTTCGATTGAAGCAGTTTGACGACTACTTGACCAAGCTCAAGCAAACGAGTCAACGCGTCTTTTCGTCGGTCAAACATTGCACCCTGGCAACGGGCCCGATTAATAGTGTGTTTGATGCGGTCATCTTCAATGTTCAGTATTTAGGTGATTTCTGGGACTTGGATGTCTTTGTGCGGGACAGGGATGGTCACCGAGTAGATTTACTGACAAAGTGGGACATTGACGACGAGTGGGATGATTTTTGGATGATGAGATTAAATATATCCGAATATCTCAGCAAGCATTTAAGGCTATTTGCCCTCTCAGAGGGCCAAGAACTGTGTTTACAGTTAAAAGGAGCAATATTGCCCCTTGGCTCAGCCGTAGTTATGGGTACGGGCATCGCTATCGAAGACACAGGTGTGTCACCTCAGTTAACACATTAAACAAGCGTATTTAAAGGACTAAAAAATGAATGGAGTGATTGCAGGTTACGATCCTGGAGGAAACGGAGCCAATGGATTGGCGCTTCTTTTCATAGCTGACGGTTTGATCACTACAGTTGAGAGTAAAACGGTGGAAACCGCACAGGATGTATTAAATCGTTTACTTGAGTTTGATAATTTGATTGGGATTGGTGTTGATACCCTAACGCAATGGTCGACAGGAAAAAGTGGTTGGCGAAACGCTGACTTAACGCTACGAGCAAAGTACCCTGTTGTTCAAAAAAGCGTAACCCCGCCTAATAGCCTATATGGATCAATGGCTTTAAACGGTATGAGTGTCCTTATCAAGCTCAAACAGTTTGAACCGAACATCCGTATAACTGAGGCGCACCCAAAAGTACTCTTCCATGCACTGACCGGGAGCAAATATAACTACCCTGAAGAAAGAGCCAAAATGGACACTCTGCTCTCTAATTGGTTTGGAGTCCCCGGAATAAAGACTGAGAGCGATCACGAGTGGGATGCGTTAATATCAGCGTACAGCGCTTATCAAGGGCTCTTAGAAAATTGGCCTTTAGACTTGCACGCAAGTACACAGGATGAATCAGTTAAGTCGGTCAATCCAGTCGGTAAAACTCATTTCTATTGGCCACCAAGCTTAGATGAGGAGAAATTTTAATGGGGATAAAAACAGATCACAATATAAGCTTTGCGAGTGGGCTTTGGGCGACCCTGTATACACTTATAATCGCTGTAGCCACTTATTTAAATAGTTATGCCGGAGTCATTTTAGGATTTGCTATCGTGCTGTATAAAATACACAAAATTGGCTTTCGACAACACTTGAACGCTGATGAAACTAACCGTGCTCTTAACGAAATCAGTAGCCTAATAAACAAACATTAACCTGCTATCGATTTTCGTTTCAAAGCTGACCGAAAACCTGTTTAAGAATCTAAAGAGTCTTGACTATGCCTATAAAAGTAACCAACCCAGCCTATCAAACTTTAGGAAACGTCGCCTTTACGTTGCACAAGATCGCAAACATCAATCGCACTGCACTGTTTGATGCAATAAATAGAGGCGAAGAAATCCCTACCGACGGCACCTCCAATATTAAGATAGGCTCTCTACTTATGAGCTACTTCGAATTTGATGGATTCGTAACGTATTGCTTATCTAAAGAAAATGAAAAAAGTCAAATCGACGGCTTCGACAACTTGTTAACTTATGACCTAAAACGCCGATTAAAGTATCTTTATAGTTTAAAAGACTTAAAGTCGCCTTGGGGTCAGCAACCATTCCAAACGATACTTGAGCTAAAGAGTATTCGGGATGCTTTGGTACATCCTCAACTTGATGTTCGACAAGAGCAATTTGCAGCAGAAGAGAGTCTCTTTGACGTAATTGACGGGAAAGTGGCGGAGCTGGTAAGTCGGTACGATGAGTTTTACGACAGTTTGAATGAGTGTCAAGCTATCATCGGACGTGAGTGCGAAATAGAAATGGCCCTGCCTAGTGCTCAAAGCACCTAACTCTTTCAATATGTCGAGTCATTTATGTAAATGGTTTCTTCGGAAAATTAGGAGTTATCCTTCTGTTTTTTTACCCTCTTATTAAACTTGTGTTTTGCTTCTTTAACGAAGCTTTCATTCTCTGTAATTCGCCTGACCAATTCCTCGACAGCTCGCATTGAATATAAGTGCCTACCGGATATTTTTTGGTGATGATGGAACGCGTTATCATGACTCTGCCATTTTAATTTATGTACACATGAGTCAATACAGTTAGTGTTTAATATTGGCTTACCATTTTCTCTCGCTACTAAGCACCTACGAAGCTTTTCATTCTCAAACTTATTCAAGCGTTCAAGCACGTTTGCCAAAAGAGTTTTTCTTGTTAATGGATGGGTTTTTTCTGGGTCGACTGCTTTTTCAACCATCAGTACATTTTTTAGGTTCTCTATATCCTCTTTTTTACCATTTGCTTTGGCCAATATCACTTGAGCTCCATTTTCATCCTTCGTGTACATAAGGGATACGTTGATTGGAATAGCGAAGTCAATATCATTTGCCGACTCTATTTCTCGCTCAACGGAGTTGGCAAGCTCTAAAATTTGCTCTGCTGCGGACCCATATAGTGACTTTAACAAAGATGCTGGTGGCAACTGAAAGTCACCAACTAAGGATAACATTCCAGTATGTTGTGGAGATATGAATGGCACTTCAGTAAACTTTTCAAACTCAGACGAGAAATTTAGAACTCCAGACTGAAAGACTCGGGATGCTATGGCTTGTATTTCAGGCATCAATAAGTGAACTGCCTCATCACGCCAGTCTGCTATTATTTCGATGTTTTTCCTTATGTTGTTCTTGTCATCCAATAGACGATCTAAACATGTCCTCAGACTAATGGTTTTCTTTAAGCCTTTTTTACCATTTGTTTTCTCATAAACCTTATCTTCTCCATCACGCTCAATGAGCTTTGCTTTCAACAGCTGCTCCCAGGCGGTGCAAAACAACATTACAAACCCGTCAAGCTTGTTTTCAAGGGATGGCCGATTATATAACTCCAAAGCCAACATCATGTTATCTTTAGACTTTTTCAAAAGGGCTTTAGCTAAATTGCTTTTACAACGATGGCCAAGTTCTTGATAGTGCTTGCTCTGAGAGAGCTTCTTTTTAAACTCAATAAAGCTTATATCGTTTGTGTTTATTGCCTCAAACTGATTGGGACTTACTTCAACTAGAAACTGGGATATTTGGTGCTTATTCAGGTATGTATTAAAAGTACTGTTTGTCCATCCTGTAGCTGCAATAACATCTTGCTTGGAGAAGAGCTTTGAATCCTTTTGTTTTTTCTGCAAAAAGTGAAAAAACTTTTTCTGACGTTCATCCTTTCGGGAGCTAGGCATCCCATCCTCCTTTATCCCTCAAAATTACGGTGTAACAGCCTGTAGATAAATTGCCACACCATCAAGATGCTTTCTATTGACTAAGTGCTTCGCTATTTAGCCAATTAATTTATTGTACACCTGTTCTCATTAGCCTCTATGCCCCATACAAAAATCGCTGGAAGCCTACGAAGGTTTCGCGTATGACGTTTGGGGGGCCAAGCTCTTCTGAGGCATCGCTAATAGTGTTGTATTTCAGCTCTATTAAGTTGCGCATTTTGCTGGTAGACAGTTCAGACACGCCATCTTCAACATATTTGCTGAGCACAAAATTAATAAATTCTTGCTGTTTGTAATTCACAAACGCTTCACCGATGGCGGGACGGGCTCTGCGTACACGCTCTTCACGGGTATGGGTTTCACTGGCCCAGGCAACATAGGCGAGCACGTCATAAACGTCGCTGTCTTTGGCGTCAATTAGTGCTTTCATGTCGTCCAGCTTTTCTTCGTCGTAACCAGCTTCGGCTAAATCTTCCATCAGCTTTTCGCGGGTATCCGGGTCACTCCAAATTTCGCGCAGCTGATCTTCGTCTTTGAAGAACTGCGGTAAGTCATCAAACAGACGCTCAATAAACTCTTTTGCAGTAATGGGCTTACCGTCCGGGCTCCAGTAAAGCGCTGACGAAATATGCTTAATGGTACGGGCTTTGCCATCCGACAATTTCAGGACAATTTTCTTCTCGCAAGCAGATGGTTTTTGACCACAATCCGGGCACAGCTCCGGCTCTGGCTTTTCACAAATACAGGGTTTCTGACCACACACAGAGCACGCGGTGGGCTCTGGCTTCTCTTCCGGCGGACAAACACAGCGCACTTCTCCACACTGCTCGCACACATCCGGTTCTATCGGCTCTCCATCCCATTCTGGGTCGGCAAAGTTATAATGCGCCTTCACGAAGTCATAAACGGTAAAGTAGTCCTTACCCTCGTACATGCGTGTACCGCGACCGATAATCTGCTTAAACTCAATCATGTTGTTACAGGGCCGCATCAGCACAATATGCCGTACGTTTTTAGCATCGACGCCGGTAGACAGCTTGCGTGAGGTAGTCAGTACCGTTGGTATAGTTTTTTCATTGTCCTGAAAGGTATTCAAATCGTTCTCGCCGGAGACACCGTCATTCGCCGTTACCCGCACACAATAACTGCTGTTGGTTGTCCAACCTCGCTCCACCGCATACTGATTAATAAAGTCTCGCACCATACCGGCGTGCTCCTGCGTGGCGCAAAACACAATGGTTTTCTCACGCGGATTAAATAGATCCATCCAGTAGCGTACACGCATTTTTTCGCGCTCGGGAATGGTAATAATGCGGTTAAAATCGCCTTCTTTGTAGACCTTACCCGGCTCTGGTTCGCCTTTAACCACAGTGCCGTCGCCCGGCGTATACACGTATTCGTCCATAGTGCCGATAATGGGCAACACTTTAAACGGAGTTAAGAAGCCGTCGTTAATACCGTCTTTCAGCGCGTAGCTGTAAACCGGCTCACCAAAATAACCATAGGTATCAGCGTTAACCGTGCGTTTGGGTGTGGCAGTTAGGCCTAACTGAACCGCCGGTGAAAAGTAGTCGAGTATTTCGCGCCAGCTACTTTCATCATTGGCACCGCCACGGTGGCACTCGTCAATAATAATGAAGTCGAAAAAGTCCTCAGGGTATTCGCCAAAGTAGGGAGTAGGGTTGCCCTCCTCGTCCTCACCACCGCTCATGAACGTCTGAAATATGGTGAAAAACACACTGCCGTTTGTCGGTGGTCTGCCGTCCTTTTTAATTTCGTCAGGACTAATGCGCTTCACGGCGTCTTCACCAAAGGGCAAAAAGTCGCGAGCCGCCTGATTAGCTAATACGTTACGATCAGCCAGAAACAGAATGCGCGGACGACGCTTGGCAGAGCTTGGGTTCTTGCTTGCGCTTAAACTCCAGCGGCTGTGAAACAACTTCCAGGCTATTTGAAAGGCAATGCAGGTTTTACCGGTACCGGTTGCCAGCGTTAGTAAAACGCGATCATTCCCCTGAGCAATTGCTTCCAGGGCATTATTAATGGCGTTTTCTTGATAATAGCGAGGAGACCAGTCGCCTTTAGCTTCAAACGAAATTTCAGCGAAGCGCTCTCGCCATACTGGAGCAAAGTCAGGCTCGTCCTCACCGCTTTCAGGGTTAAAGGTGTGTTGCCAGAGCTCGTCCGGGCTTAAAAAGGCATCGACCAACTGTTCTTTGCCAGTGTGTAGGTCAATTTGGTAAATATCATGGCCGTTAGTGGCGTACCCAAACCGGCATTGCAGACGCTCAGCGTAGTCTTTGGCTTGTCGCACACCCTCGCTGTAACTGAGGCTCTCTTTTTTTGCTTCTATGGCAGCCAGCTTGCGGCCTTTGTACTCCAGCACATAATCACTGCTTAGCATGGCTGCGCGCTTGCCACCGCCAATAATGCGCCCCTGCGTAATACTAACTTCCCGACGAATGTAGCTGTCGTCGGTAACACCCCAGCCCGCTGCTAGCAGCTTGGGGTCTATGAGTTCAGCACGGGTGTCCGCTTCGTTGCGCATGGGCATAGTGAGTCCTTTACGTTGTGCTTTTGCGTTCCGTTAGTCTTATTGATTGTTTATATCATGTTCAGGCGGCTTTCTTACATACAATTATTTATATGTAAGCTTTAACCCCTGAACCTTACATATAGACATCAGCCTTAATCAACCAGCTACTCTGGTTAGCTCACCTGTGAATGCTTTTTGGAGCAGAGACTTTTTAAGTTCTTCTAACTTAACGCTTTTCTGGAAATATATTGTTGAAACCTTCTCAAGGTTATCACTGAGAATATCGATTTCATCTGCTATCTTACGCTGTACATCGAAGCTTGGTAACGGTACTTCTAACTTACTAAGCTGAGCGTTACTAAGATTCGGCATAACAGCACCGCCAGCTAACTTTTCTAATTTATTCTTTCCAATATTAGACCGTAAAAGCCTAACCAGGTATGGGCTAAATATATGCTCCGATGACTTAATGAAAAAACTTCCAGTACCACAGAGAAAACCATCCTCTTTTTCAGTAACTGTTGCGCAACGACCCATCTCACCTCGTCGGCCAATAACTACATCCCCTTGGCTTAGGATGTATGACTTTAGCCGTTCCTTAGTTTCTAGAGATACGGTCTTTTTATTATCAGGCTCAATTCCGATAGAGGTAATGTGTGCCGGATTTATTAGGGGTATTCCGCCATCAATATAGTCACTCTTGTGAAGTAAAGAACCAAAGGGACCAGTTTGAACACCACCTGAAGCTTTCCCCAGTGAAACTTTTTCAACATTCATTTCAGTTCGACCAAAAACTTGGGACAAATAACTTTCAAACAACTCACGGGCATTTTCAAGATTTAGCTCCGTCAGCGCTCGGGCTTTGTCGATATCGGCAAAGGCTTCGTCGAGAATGGCTACAATGCGTCTTTGTTCATCGATCGAGGGGATATCAATATCAAACTCAAGTAGTTCCTTTACATTTGCTCGAGGCATTCTAGCACCCGTGCATGTGCGGTTAATGGCTGAAACTACTCGTTCACTTCTTAGCCAATACGCGAGAAAGCTTCGGTCCAAATTATGCACAGGTTTCAACGGAAATATTTCTGATGAGCAATGTCCTTCGAAGTTTGGGACTAAGACTTTATTCAAATAAGGTCTTAGGCGGCCGTAAAGAACATGCTTGTCTGAAAATTTAAAAGTCGAACTAGCAACTGATTTTGGAAGTAAATCTCCTAAAAAACGGCCAGTTCCGCTTTCAATATCCTCCATGCCCACATAAGGCAACTTATCTTTTCCAAGTTTCTCTTTCTCTACTGAACAAACATCTTTGACTTTGAATGTCTGCCAACCCATCACACCAGCTCCCGAATTTTAGCCAGTATTGCTTCGCTTTCTTTATCTAATTCAATAATGCCGGCGATAATTTCTTTTGGCTCGCGAAGCGGCGCTTCCTCTTTGACGTTTGGGTTTTTAACGGACAAGTCCCAGGTTGCTTGGTCAATGTCTGCTACGTTCACTGACCAGGACTTATCGGAGTCTTTTCTATCTTTTTGCAGGCTGACAAACTCTTCCAAGTCATTATCGTTCAGCGGGTTGGTTTTTCCCAAGCTGCGGCCGGGGTCGAGTTGGTAATGCCAAATGTTTTGTGTAGGTTCTCCTTTGGTAAAGAACAGCACCACGGTTTTAACACCGGCACCCAAAAATGTCTTGGCCGGACAGTCGAGAATGGTGTGCAGGTTATGGTTTTCAAGTAGCTCTTTTCGCAGCGCTATTGAGGCGTTGTCGGTATTGCTCAAGAAGGTGTTTTTAATGACTATGGCCGCACGCCCACCGGGTTTGAGTATTTTCATAAAGTGCTGCAAAAACAAAAACGCTGTTTCACCAGTTTTAATATTGAAGTTCTGCTGCACTTCCTTGCGCTCTTTGCCACCAAATGGCGGGTTTGCCAGCACAATGTCATGCTGATTACTCGGCTGAATGTCCTGCACACTCTCGGCAAGGGTGTTCGTGTGCAGGACATTTGGCGCTTCAATGCCGTGCAAAATCATATTCATAATGGCAATAACGTACGCGAGTGACTTCTTCTCTTTGGCGTAAAAAGTGTACTTTTGCAGGGTGTCGAGGTCTTTTGTCGACAGTTGCTTTTTCTGACGACCGCCTTGACGCAAATAGTCGTATGCTTCACACAAGAAGCCAGCAGACCCGGCCGCGCCGTCGTAAATGGTCTCGCCAATACTTGGATGAATAATGTCTATCATGGCGCGAATGAGTGGGCGCGGCGTGTAATATTCACCTCCGTTGCGCCCTGCGTTGCCCATGTTTTTAATTTTGGTTTCGTACAGGTGGCTAAGTTCGTGCTTCTCTTCTTGTGAGCGAAAGCGCAGTTCGTCGACTTTTTCTAGGGCGTCGCGCAATGAGTAGCCGCTTTGAACTTTGTTCTTTATTTCACCGAATATCTCGCCAATTTTGTATTCGATGGTGTGCGGATTCTCGGCAGCCTTTTTAAAGCTTTTTAAGTAAGGGAAAAGCTCACCATCAACATAGTCGATAAGGTCATCGCCCGTTAGAGCATTATTATGGTCGAAGTTGCCGTTAGCGTCTTTCGGTGCTGCCCAAGTGCTCCAACGATGCTCGGGCGCAATAATGTGGTTGTAATCTTTAGCTTCCAGCTGGGCGTTCAGCTCGCGTTCATGCTCTAAGTCATCCAAATACTTAAGGAACAGCATCCAACTGGTTTGTTCGGTGTAGTCCAGCTCGCTTGAGCAACCGGCGTCCTTGTGAAGAATGTCATCGATATTTTTAAAGGCTTGTTCAAACATTTCTCGTCCAGTGAAAATAATTCAAGTTAGAAATAATACCACTAACCAAGCAGAGCGTCTCACCCTTCCGCCCTTCGTGATTGTTGTACTTGCTCTCCCACAATCGCCCTACCAACAGTTACCGCTGACTCGAATATTGTCAGCAGTTCGCCTAACGCTTTTAGATCGCCTCCAGCATCTGCAACAATCCCGTCAGTCGAGATGTCCTGAACAACTGAATCGATCAACTGATGAAACCGGATTATTCTTGCGGATAGTTCTGGATGAAGAAGGCCAATCTTAGAAATGTGCTGCTGATAAACCTGTGAGTAGTGTGCCGGGACTTTTACAGCGAACTGAATCTTCTCATGGGGGTTCTGCTTGAGATAGTCGATTTCTTCCTTTAAATCATGAACGTACTCCCTACGCTCTATGACCTCTAACAAAGCAGATATTTCAGAAACAATTGCGATCTCTACAGAACGTTTCTCCAGCTTTGATTTCCTCTTCTCTAGAAAGAAACTAGGAAAGAAGGTAGAAACACCGCCAACGAAAGCTCCACCAATAGCAGCTATAACTGGCAACCATTCGTTTTTCTCATCGGCGAACATCGACCGTAGAATGTCGATTGTCTGCGCAGCTTCCAGTAATTGCTGTGTGTCCATTCATGCTCCCTGTCAAATGTAACGGTAAGATAAACTGCTTTTAAAAGTCGAGAACATCGCTTTGTTGTATGTTATCCGAAGTTTCAGATGTGATGCTTCTTATGATGAAAGTGCCGCTGTCAATCGCGTGCCTGATCAACTCCGGTGGAGGGGCTGTTTAGCCTTTGACTTTTTTAAACTAGACACCAGCATCTATTGCCTTTACTACACTCGACACGAGGTTCTTTATTGTAGGATGATTAAGCTTTGCAATCAGCGGAGAGACATAGTCACGCCCCTGATTCCAATGTAGGTTTGTATTATATATTAATCCTAGAAGGTAATACGTCTCTGGAACTTCAATTCCTCGGGTAGCTACAAAATCAATTTTATTCTTTGTTTTTTTAGTACTATCAAGAAACTCACGCTTGTCTAAATCATTAGTCAATAAATTGTAGACTAGCCTCTCGATGCCAATACGTATAAAGAAACAAACACTCAAAGGGTCATAGTTTTTTCCTGCCAGATAGCGTTTGATTTCATTTGACGTGTGCTGATGAAAATTACCGGATAATCGCCACTCGTTTGGCAGATAGTTTGGCCACTGCTCTTCTCTGATTGCCCCTTCATCAACATGGAAGTGAAACCAGTACTTTTCCAGTTTACCTTTGATATTTTGCTTGTTATCTCTTGCCTCAATTAACCTGAGCGATTCTTTAGCCTTGCCAGATGACTTGGCCTGAAGGTAGTGTATATGTATCTTATGCTTATTAAAGCAAAAATCGAAAAATATACCAGGGTCTAAATGAGTCAGTATGATTGGATAAATCAATTGGCCTCTGTCGTTATACCTTTCGATTAAAGATGTCACATAGTATTGAAAAGCAACCAGATTTGCATCGTCAAGATAATCGAACACTTCATCGATGATGAGAATCAGAGGCTTCTTTGAATTTTCGTACAAAGCTTGGTGCATTTGAACAACCAAAGTTATGAGATCCCGTTGCCCGTTTGAAAGTTGATGTGCTTTTGGAAATTTAACAAAAAGCTTTTTTGATTTCCTATCTTCACTTAGCCGTGCCCACTGCCAACCCGAACTGCAAAAATCGGAAAGTAAACATTTATAATGACTTTTGATCGCCGTGTAATCTAGCCAATCAATCGCACAATCAAATGTCTTCTTGTCCTGAACATAGATTGAGGATATTTGATAAGCGATCAAGAATGCCTCTTGTCTAGATCCAGATAGTCCGAGTTGTTGTAAGTTACCTGCGAGGTCGCATAATGGTCGAATAGTGTTAAGGTGCTCTAAGCAATTCTCTGCGAACCACTGGCGAATCTCATCAATTGAGCCCTGTTGCTGATTCACTTCTTCAACAATTTCTCGCAATTTTTCACTAATACGCTTTCCCGTCATCTTAGATAGATCACAGCTGGCTACCGCATCTGCTAGTGCTGGCTTTTGGAACAGAAGTGAAATGTTTGGTAGTATTTTTCCATTTTTTCCAAACGCTTCCCTAACCTCTGTAATCTGATAAGGAAACGATGACTTTATAGGTATTTTACAGACAGGTATTGACTGAATCTCCATACTTGCAGAGGCTTGAGTAAATCGCCCCATATTCCGCTTGGTTGCTTTTGCCTTCAGGCCACTCCGAATAGTGGTAACGTCGTATTTCTTTCGAATATCGTTACTTGTGTCATTCGCAATTAGTTTTTCGCCATTAACTGTAATAGCCAGCTCGGGTGCGAGAGAAGTATCCTCCTTGTGATAATCACTATCTGTGAGTTTCAAACGGTTGGAATTCATTGAACTAAATGCGGTCGCAATCGAGCTCTTCCCGAACCCGTTGGGCGCCACTAGTAGATTTGGCTTATTAGACACCAATTGAAATTTAAAATGCGCATGTTCAATACCTTTAATATTTTTAATTTCAACTGCGCTAATTGTCATTTGATCACCTGTAAGCCTTTGGAAATAAACTAATCAATCAGTGTCGGAACTCAGAATGCCAACGCTGTCGCGAGGAGCGCTTACTGACCACACTGGTTATGCGTCAGTACTCGAAACCTCCCTTTTTAGCTGTTGGATAAGCTCGTCATACTGGGCTGACAGAATCAAGAGCCTGGCTCTTTCCTCATCTGTGACTCTAGGCTCCCAGCCTATTATTACTCCATCGTTATCATCCCACCTATTTCTCACTTCGACCGTCTCTTGGGTATGGTAGCTCCAGGCAACTGCGGATCTATTTCTAAGAAGTACTGAGGTTATATCTTCACAGTACCGTCTTATTCTCTCGCTGCCATGCAGTTCGAGTAGCTTGAAGTGCCGAGTCAATATATAGAACAACTTGTCATGTTCTGTAGAACGAGAAATCTCGAAAAGCTTGTCCTCTATGGACTGGATGGAGCCGTCAGTATTAAGGTTCTTCACCCTCTGACCGAGAGATATAACTTTAAAAACTAGTGAGGATGGTTCGGACATACTTTCATCCAAGAATTTCTCGTAGGCTGAGACTTTCTTTTCATATTCCATCTGCCGGATTATCTGTTCGGTTTGGTGTGGTGCTGTTAAATAAACGCCCGCGGTAGATGCTAGCCCCGAAAGAAATGCTGTTAGAAACACAAGAATGTAGTGATGCTTAGTACTTAAATTCAACTTTAAACTCTCTTATTCACGAAATAGCTGCCGAACTTGGTCAATGACGCCTAATATTTGCATATGGTTCACGCGCACTTTATAACTGCCAGACTTTAAGCCACTAAAAAATAATATTTCGACCTTAAAACTCTACAGACAAGACAGAGCAATATGAGCATATGCAATTACGGCTAGCCGTAAAGCTATGTCTAACTTTGATTTTTTGTTATGCGATTGACACTAAACTACTCGAATTAATAACACAATAAAAACGACAATATTGTAGGGGGAGGTTTGCCTCGCCTGATTTGCGTCATCGGCATTTTTTAATAATAGGATGGGATTTATTCGCGAGGTTACTGTATTAGCCCCTTTTTAAAACGGACACTCATTAGTTAAGCGATAGGCTTAGACCTATCTTTAAGGAGTGTCTATGGAGCGCATTGAAATTTTTACTGGCGAACAACGCCGTCGTCGTTATACTCCGCAGGAGAAGGCAAAGTTTGTTGCCATGACCATGCAGCCCGGCTATTCAGTGTCACTGGTGGCTAGGCAAAACGGTATCACTCCGAGTTTATTATTTAAGTGGAAGAAACTCATGCAAGAAGGTGGCATGTCCGCAATTCAGGCTGGCGATGAAGTGGTCAGCGCAGCCGAGCATAAAGCGCTACAAAAGAAGGTGAAGCAGCTTGAACAGCTACTTGGCCGTAAAACGATGGAAACGGAAATTCTCAAAGAGGCACTGGAGATAGCCCAGTCAAAAAAGTTGATATCGCGCATGCCATTGTTGCCACCGGACGATTCCCTATCATCCGAATCGTAAGCGCCTTAGGTGTGTCGCGCTCGAACCTTTATCAGCGTATTTATGAGCGACAAAAGGGCCGTTCAGCGCGCATTTGAATCGAAAGCTGCGCTCAGGTGATTATGGTTTCGCTCGAGTGAACCCAAAGCGCGTGTATCGCATTATGCGCCTAAACAAGTTGTTGTTACCGAAACATACTGGCCGCGTTGGTGATAATCGCGCTCACGAGGGTAAAGTGGTAACGTTGCATTCAAATACGCGATGGTGCTCTGATGGCTTCGAAATCAGCTGTTGGAACAAAGAAAAAGTGCGTGTGGTGTTTAGCTTGGACTGTTGTGACCGCGAAATTATGAGCTATGTTGCGACGACTAAAGGCATTAGCGCCACGATGGTTCAGGATGTTTTGGTTGAAAGCATTGAGAAGCGCTTTGGCGATACGTCAGTTTTGCCAAAAGAAGTCGAATGGCTGACCGATAACGGTAGCTGTTACATTGCCGATGAAACGCGGCAATTTGCCAAGTCACTCGGTTTTAAGGTCTGTACCACGCCGGTACGCAGCCCGCAAAGTAATGGCATGGCTGAAGCGTTCGTGAAGACGTTTAAACGTGATTACGTGTACATGAACGACCGACCGGATGCGGCAACGGTGATGGCTCAGTTGGGTGATTGGTTCGAGGATTACAACACTTACCATCCGCACAGCGGATTAAAAATGATGTCACCACGAGAGTATCGCGCTCTCAAAGTGGCAAGTTAGCACTGTCCGTTTTAGCGGGGGCAACTACAGTTACGCAATAGCTTTGGTCGTCACGGGTATGAGTCACTCAACGTACTATATATTTCGTAAATTGAGGTAAACGAATAATTTCAACAGGATGACATTTTATTGTGTGACTTTAAAAAAGATACTGTGTTAAACCTGCCTTTAAGGACTATGGCATGGGCTTTTTTAATGACAATGACACGTGTGACCTACACTTTTTAAAACTGCTGCTGGGCTAGATCTGGAAGTTTCTCGGCAAGAAAGTCGATAAAAACACGTACTGCGGGAAGAATTCCTCGTCGGTGTGAGTACGTCATATGCATAATTCCTACTGGCAAATGCCAGTCAGTTAATACTGGAACTAACTCGCCATTATTTACCGCTTCGTTACAGAGGTAATTAGGTAAAGCGGCAATCCCCAATTGTTTGATTGCGGCTTCTCTTAACACAATCATGTCATCGGTAATAAGGCGAGGTTTTATTCTGATATTCTTTTGCTGACCCGAACTGTGAATCAGCTCATAAGCGTATCGACCATTCGTGTAGTGCATACTGAGATGTTCAAACTTTAGTAAGTCTTCAGGCTTCAAAATGGCCTTGTCCTGAATTAAGCCTGGGGCAATATAGAGTGTCTGAGGTGCCTGACTAATTGGTCTGGCTATCAGGCTGGAATCTTCAATGGTGGCTCGAACACGCAAGGCAATATCAATGCCCTCTTCAACCAGGTTCACTGGGCGGTTAGTGACCACAAGTTGGACTTCGACTTCCGGGTACAAACTCATGAACTCTGGTAACACCTGAACTAATAAGCTTTGGCTGATTGCATAAGGCGCACTAACTTCAACTTTTCCACGCGGCTTATCGAGTAAGCGCTGAGTGACTTGCTGAGCTGATTCAGCAGCACTGACAAGACGTTCACAATGCACCAGAAACTCACGGCCAACGTCAGTTAACTTAAGGCCACTCCGACTTCTGTGAAAAAGCCTTGTGCCCTGTTCGCTTTCTAACTGAGCCATTTTCCGGCTTATGGTTGATTTTGGCAGACTTAAATCGCGTGAGGCAGCGCTAATACTGCCAGAGGCGATCACTTGAGCAAATAAATAATAGTTTGTGACGTCGGGAAAAGACATAAACACCTCAAGGTTCCATGAATGGAACATAAGTTCCCATTCTAGTTTCTTATTAAGTTATTTGGAACGAATTATACTGGGCCTATCTTAAAAAAAGAAAATAATGAGGTTCTTATGAAAGTCTTACATTTAGATTCGGGTATCTTTATAGATCAGTCAGTTAGCCGCCAGTTAACTCGCGACATTGTCTCTAAGCTTAAAAATGATCAGGAGATAACGGTTGTATACCGGGATCTGGTTGCGACCCCGGTTGATCACCTTACGGCCGAAGAACTGCTAGCCGAAGACAAACCTTTGATTGATGAGCTGGTACAGGAACTTTTCGACGCAGATACCATTATTATTGGTGCGCCAATGTACAACTTTACTATCCCTACACAGCTGAAAGCATGGATTGATCGTGTATTACAAGCCGGAGTGACTTTCAAATATACGGAGCAAGGCCCACAAGGCTTAGTAAACGACAAAAAGGTTTATATCGCTTCTGGTCGTGGTGGCATCTATTCTGAGGGTGATATGCAAGCCCTCGATCATCAGGAAAGTTACTTAAAACAGGCACTTTCTTTTATCGGAATTACTGACGTTACTATTGTTCGGGCGGAAGGAATGAATATGGGTGATGAGCCTCGTCAGCAAGGATTAGAAAAAGCGTCAAAGGAAATCTCCGCTATATAAACTGGTAAAGCGCACCCTACTCATCATCGCGGTGCGCTTTGATTTGTATCTCATCGCCTAATTGGATTATCTCTATTTCTATTGGCTGACAGCAGACTTGGCAATCGACAATCTGCTGTTGGCCAATATCATTTAACCAGTCCACCTCAATATCGTTAATTGTCATGCAGTAAGGACACTCAAAGGTTTTTGGATCGGTAAGACTCATAGCAAACACCTTAAATTAAAGCTCTGGTCTACAATAGTAATCGAATCTTTGAACTTTTGCGTAGCTTATAAAATATTCAATTTAAATAATCGGCTGAGTGCGAATGATGACATCGTGGCTAAAACAATCATTAATAGTAACTTCGTTATTGGTCGCTAGTACAACGCTGGCCCAAACACCCGTTGAGTATATAGAAGCGAATGACAAGTCGATAGTAAACACAGTCAAAGTGCCAACCACCCTTTCAGCAATGAATAACTCGCAGCTTGGTTTTGCGGTTGAAGGGAAACTACTAAAGCTTCAAAAGGATACCGGGGACTCCGTCAGTAAGGGAGAAGTTCTGGCCACGTTAGATGCACGTCAGATAAACTCCCGGATAGAGTCTCTGCAAGCCCAGGTAAAAAGTGCTCAGGCTACTATGGAAGATGAAAAGCAACAATTGAATGAATTAGACGAGCTCGCTAAAACTGACTTTGTACCAGCAAGTGACTTGCGACGTTCTCGCACCAGGGTTCAGGTGGCGAAGTCACAGCTGGCCGAAGCCAGAGCTTTGCTGAAAGAAACTGAAGTTAACCAAGATTACCACGAACTTAAAGCGCCTTTTGACGGCGTTATTACAAATCGAAGCGCTGATCTTGGTGAATGGCTCGGTGTTGATCAGAATGTTTTTCAGTTAGTTGCCGACAAAGACCGCTACGTTGATGTTTTCCTGTCGCAATCTTATTACCCTTCTATTGACTCTGATACAGCCGTTAAACTCAGTCAAAAAGAAACCGCTATTAGCGCTAGTATTAAGAGAGTTGTGCCTTATGTGGACGGAAATGACCGTTCTTTTCGAGTGCGCATAACGGGCGACTATCCGGATAACTGGGTTGCGGGCATGCCTTTAACCGCAACTTTTAAAGTTGATACAAAACGCAGACAAATCGCCGTGCCGCAGGACGCCATAGTACGCTACAGTGATGGGCGTACATCGGTCTGGGTAGCAGTAAAAGAAAACGATAATTGGCAGGCAATTGAAAGGCCGGTTGAACTTGGCTTGAGGTTTAACGGCTATGTTGAAATAAAAAGCGGTCTCGATAATGGTGAGCGCGTTGTTGTTCGGGGTAATGAAGCCCTGACCGATGGGCAGACACTGGAGCTGGCGGAGTCTGCTGATTATGATTGAAGCGGTTATTAAGCATAAGCACGTAACTATAGTCTCTATCTTGATCCTTTGCCTGCTGGGCATTACTGCGGCACTCCGTATTCCCGTGCAAATGATCCCTGACTTAGAAGTCAGAACCATTTCTGTTCAGACGCAATGGCCCGGGGCGACACCTCAGGACATAGAAAAAGAAATTCTCATAGAGCAGGAAGAGTTTCTTCGTACTGTACCGAACTTACAGCGCATGGAAAGTAGTGCCAGCAATGGTGAAGCGAGCATAGAACTGGACTTTCCTTTCGGTGTTGATGTTACCGAAACATTAATCCTGGTTAACAATGCGTTAAGTCAGGTGCCGGATTACCCAGAGAATGTCGATGAGCCTAGAATTTTCTCTGCCTCTTTTTCAAGTAATGCCTTTATGTACTTTCGCGTCGCTCCTGTTGAAGGTAATCCGAAGAATATCGATATGGTTATGATGCGAGATTACATTGAGGATAATGTACGCCCACGAATGTCATCGGTTGCCGGGGTATCCCAGGTTAACGTTAGTGGTGGTGCCCAGCGACAAGTTCGCATTCTGATGGATAAAGACGCCCTCATACAATACAACATCTCGGTTAATGAGGTTCGCTCTGCAATAAGTAGTCGGAACCGCGACACCTCGGCAGGTGAGCTGGAGCAAGGGAAACGCCGTTTTTTGCTACGAACTGTTGGTCGGTTTGAGTCACTAGAAGAAATTGAAAGCACAATTATCCGCCGTACCGGTGACAGCGTGGTGAGGCTAAAAGATGTAGCAAACATCGACTTTAACCATTTTGAGCTTAACAGTGAGTCCTGGTTCAAAGGCCAGCAAGTTCTTAGTTTGCAGGTTCAGCGTGAGCTTGGCTCTAATGTCATTGATATTAAGTATGCCATGATGGACGAAGTAGAGCGCATCAATGAAGAACTGCTTCGCCCTGCCGGAATGGAAATCACATTGAACTCGGACGATGTTCGTTATGTGGAAAGTTCCGTACAAAATGTTCTCTTTAACCTATTACTGGGTGCCCTATTTGCGACTTTAGTCATGTACGGGCTGATGCGCTCCGGGCGCGCGACGCTTATTGCCGTGATTGGTATCCCTATATGTACCCTGGCCGGCTTTTTAGGACTGCTGCTACTCGACAGAACCATTAATGTTATTTCTTTAGCCGGCATTGCCTTCGCTATTGGCATGACGCTGGATAACACTATCGTTGTGCTAGAGAGTATCGAGCTGGAGCGACGTAAGGGGCTGAATCCTAAAGACGCGGCAATTGAGGGAGTAAAGAGGGTCTGGACCGCAGTACTCACCTCAACACTGACAACCGTTATGGTTTTCCTTCCTATACTCTTTATCGTTCAGGAAGCCGGGCAGCTTTATTCTGATATTGCTATTGCCATTTCAGCATCGATTATTGCATCGATGTTTGTCGCAGTAACTTTAGTTCCCTTGTTAGCGGCCTACTTTCCCGCTGAAGCCAAAACAAAAGTGACCGACAAATTAACCAACCGCATTGATTCCGTTAGTCAAAAGTTACTGGCTTCAAAGAAGTCCAAATTAACCACTGTGGGCGTTACTTTTGTTGCTGTCGTTGGTATATGGTTGGTTTTAACGCCTCCAGCGGAGTATCTGCCCGAGGGTGAAGAAGCAAAAACCTTCGCCACAATGAGTGCCCCACCAGGCTACAACTTACAAACCATGTCATCTATTGGCGACGAAATTCGAGCTATTTTTGAACCGGCTTTAATGACAGAAGAGGCCGAAGTAACACGCTCAGGCGTCACTATTCCTGCTCTTCAGACAATGAGCCTTAGTGTAGCGCCGTCAAACATTCGTATTATTGCCGAAACTCGTGATAAAAACCGAATCGACGAGTTAATGGGTGTGATAACAGAGGTTTACGAGCGTTACCCGGGGATGAGGGCTTTTGCCGCTAAAGGCTCAATTATTAGCAGCAATGACGGCGGCACCCGCAGTATTAATGTGGATGTTGGTGGTCAGGAGCTTAATGAGGTTTATGCTGCAGCGCGTGCAATATATAACCGATCTCAGGAGGTTTTTGATAACCCAAGAATACAGTCAACGCCTAATTCACTCACACTGGCACAGCCTTTATTAGAAATACGGCCCGACTGGGAACGTATGAGCGAGTTGGGCTTAGATGCAGACAGCTTTGGCTATGCGGTTTCTGCGCTGACAGACGGTGCTTTTGTCGGAGAGTATTTTCAAGGCGATGATAAAATTGATATGTATCTTTATAGCGAAAAAGGTACCGAAGTTACCCCTGAAATGCTGGATGACTTACCCGTTCTTAACGTGAATGGCCGATCGGTATCACTAAACGCCATTAGTGAGGTTCGCCAAATTGTTGATACCAGTACAGTCCGCCGGGTAGATAGCCGACGCACCGTAACCTTGAATATTATTCCTCCAGAATCTGTGGCTCTTGAATCCGGTGTTGAAATGGTACGAACCCAAGTGCTGCAGCACTTAAGAGAGCAAGGCGTTATAGCGGCAGACATCTCCACTCAGTTATCGGGAGCTGCCGATCAACTGGCAGAAACTCAGGCGGCATTAAGTGAAAACTACGTTATCTCAATAGCTATTATTTATCTGTTGATGGTGGCTATTTTCGCTCACTGGGGTTATCCCCTGCTTATTATGGCGACTATTCCTATGGGAATCAGTGCGGGTATTGCGGGACTGGCTCTTATGAATGGTGTTGGTCAGCTATTGCCAGTCGTTGGTTTACAACCGCTGAGTCAACCGTTCGATATGATCACTATGCTGGGCTTTCTTATACTGATGGGAACGGTGATCAACAACCCTATTTTGGTTGTGGAACGAGCTATCTATCTACGTGATAAAGAAAACTACCCTATAAAGAAAGCCGTTCAGGAAGGTCTGTTATCGCGCGTCAGGCCTATTACTATTACCACCTTAACAACACTGTGTGGTATCGCGCCGCTAGTTTTTATTCCCGGTGCCGGTACAGAGCTCTACCGCGGAGTGGGAGCTATTGTGATGTTTGGCCTCATTGGTGCTGCACTTGTCACTATTTTCACTTTACCTGCACTATCTGCACTGGTGCTAAATAAGCGAGGATCAAAAATTTAGACAGAACACTAACCTTTGCGCTACTTTTTTACTGTAAATATTCTGTAAACTGCCGATAACCTATTAAGTAAGCTTTCCGTCGGTTGACTAAGGATCATCAATGAAGATCATACAGCAGTTAAGTATTACGCAGAGACTCGTTTCACTATTGGGAATTGCCGCTCTAGGTACCGCTCTGATGGTAGCGTTTATGATGTTTATTCTGAACAACCTGTTGGTTGAAGAAGAAAAACGTAAGCTCAATGCCGTGCTTGACGCAGCTCATACCATAGTCAGTCATTACCATCAGGAATATCAGGACGGCAATCTCAGCGAATCTGAAGCGAGAGCCGAAGCTTATGCCCGCCTCGATAACATTCGCTACGAAGGCGTGGAGTACATCTTTACGCTAAGTCGTGACGGCGTTTTAGTACAACACCCTTTCTCTAAACAATTAGTCGGCAAAGATGTCACCAGCTATGAAGATCCTGAAGGCACACGGTTGTTTCAGGAGATGGTCCAAAAAGCACGTTCGGCTGATCGCGCAACCGTAGAGTACATATGGCAAAAAGGTAGCGACGCCAACAATCTGGTTCCAAAAATTAGCAGAATACGAGTATTTGAGCCCTGGAATCTTATTATGGGGACAGGCCAGTACACCGATAATATTACCAGCATGTTGTGGCAGGAGTTTTTCAAGCTAGCGGGATTAGCTCTGTTTCTTGCTGTGCCTCTTCTTCTTTTGTTTGTTTTGATCATACGCAGTATTACTCGTCCTTTGAAAACGATTAATAATGCCATGTTCGATATTGCTGAAGGAGAAGGTGATTTAACCCGGCGGCTCGATGACTCTGGCTCAGACGAACTCGCTAAATTAGCGATCTCATTTAATACTTTTGTGCACAAAATTCAGCAGTTGGTGCAAAGTGTTCAGGAAAGTGCCCGAAATGAAAGTGAGGCTGCAAGTCAGCTAACCGATTTATCTGCTACCAGTCGTCGCCAGAGCGATGAACTAAGTTCACAAACAAGCTCTATCGCTACAGCAATAACTGAATTGTCTTCATCAGCTTCGGAAGTTGCCGACCATGCCCGTCAGGCCGCAGATTCAGCAAACACGGCAGATGAAGAAGCAGGACGTTCTGCCATCATTGTTCGTGAATCCGTTAATAACATTGAGGCGCTAACTTCTGAACTTGGCAAAGCCGGCGAAAAAGCCCGCCTATTGCAAGATGGTTCAGACAAGATTGGTAATATACTCGGTGTTATTGTTGCGATTGCTGAACAAACGAACTTGCTCGCATTAAATGCAGCTATAGAGGCAGCGCGGGCCGGTGATGCCGGACGCGGTTTTGCTGTTGTCGCTGATGAAGTCAGAACCTTAGCAACCCGAACTCAGCATTCAACCGACGAAATTTCTTCTATAGTGGATAGCATCCAAGGAGCAATTAAAGAGGTCGGACAAATTATCAATGATGTAGAATATCGTTCCGCATCGACCAATGAAGAAGCTCTGAAAGCCGAGCGCGCTATTAGCCAAATTCAGGAAGCTGTCGCCAATATTTCTAGTATGAACATACAAATTGCTTCAGCAACAGACGAGCAAAGTCGGGTAACGAAAGATCTTAATGAGAATATAACGGGTATTTCTGACCTTTCTCATGCTAACCAGGGTGCAAATACAAGAGTATCTGAAGTCAGTCGGGATCTTAGTAAAAACAGCATTGATCTGAGTCAACTTGTGAGTCGATTCAAAACAAAATAACCTTAAAGGTACCAGGGATATTAAGAATCTCCCCTGTACCTTTTTAGTCACAACACGTAAAATGCACGTACTTTTACATGGATCGTGTCTGGTAAAAGTCACCTTTTTCCTGATCTTAATCACTGCGGATTTAAAAGATGAGTCAAACAATTCCACAACAACCGATCGAATATAATATGAAGGTCGTCCGGCAGTTTACTGTCATGACCATTATTTGGGGTATCGTCGGTATGGCGTTGGGCGTATTGATAGCAGCTCAGCTAGTCTGGCCAGAGTTAAACTTCAATACACCTTGGTTAACATACTCCCGTCTTCGCCCACTACATACCAACGCGGTAATCTTTGCGTTTGGTACCAGTGCTCTTTTTGCTACCTCTTACTATGTTGTTCAAAAGACATGTAAAGTGAGTTTATTCTCAGATAAGTTGGCTGCTTTTACCTTTTGGGGTTGGCAAGCCGTTATCGTAGCCGCGGTTATCACTCTCCCTCTGGGTTTAACCAGTACGAAAGAGTACGCCGAACTTGAATGGCCAATCGACATATTAATTGCTGTAGTCTGGATTGCCTATCTCATCGTTTTCTTTGGCACATTGGCTATTCGTAAGACATCGCATATTTATGTAGCAAACTGGTTTTATGGTGGTTTTATTGTCGTTATAGCCATGCTGCATATTGTGAATAGCATGGCTATACCTGTCTCTTTTACGAAGTCATACTCAATTTACTCCGGTGCTGCCGATGCCATGATCCAATGGTGGTACGGACACAACGCGGTAGGTTTCCTTTTGACGGCTGGTTTCTTAGGGATGATGTATTACTTTGTTCCTAAACAAGCCGAACGCCCTGTTTACTCATACCGCCTATCAGTGGTTCACTTTTGGGCTCTGATTACGCTTTATATCTGGGCGGGCCCTCACCACTTACATTACACCGCCTTACCGGACTGGACTCAGTCAGTGGGGATGGTGATGTCAGTGATTCTGTTCGTTCCTTCGTGGGGCGGCATGATCAACGGTATCATGACCTTATCGGGTGCATGGCATAAGCTAAGAACTGACCCAATTTTACGTTTCTTGATTGTTTCTCTGTCATTCTACGGTATGTCGACTTTCGAAGGCCCAATGATGGCAATCAAATCAGTCAACGCGCTTTCTCACTACACAGACTGGACTGTCGGCCACGTGCACTCTGGCGCTTTAGGCTGGGTTGCGATGATTACCATCGGTTCTATGTATTACCTGGTGCCACGTTTGTTTAACCAGAAGGAAATTCACAGTATTAAGCTGGTGAACGTCCACTTCTGGTTGCACACTATTGGTGTGGTTTTCTACATTGTTTCAATGTGGATTTCAGGTGTTATGCAAGGTCTTATGTGGCGTGCAACAAACTCTGACGGAACATTAACCTATAGCTTCGTAGAGAGTGTTGAAGCATCGTATCCGTTCTGGACTGGCCGCTTTATCGGTGGCGTGTTCATTGTGGTTGGTATGCTGCTTATGGCTTATAACTGTTACCAGACAATTCGTGCCGGCCGTCGTGAGACTGCTGCAGGCAACGTCGTACAAACTGCCTGAGGGAGAGAATAATGAGTCGCTTTAAACACGAATTTGTTGAAAAGAACTTAGGTTGGCTGTCTATTTTAATGATCGTTGCTGTTTCTATCGGTGGTTTGGTGGAGATAACTCCCCTGCTCTTTCAGAAGCAGGTCAATGAACCGATAAAAGGCATGCAACCATACACCGCGTTAGAGCTTGAAGGCCGTGATATCTATATCCGTGAAGGTTGTAACAACTGTCACAGCCAGATGATTCGTCCTTTCCGTGCAGAAACTGAGCGCTACGGGCATTACTCATTGGCCGGTGAGCACGTTTGGGAATTCCCGCACCTTTGGGGTTCTAAACGGACGGGTCCTGATTTGGCTCGGGTTGGTGGACGTTACAGTGATGAGTGGCATCACGTTCACTTAATGAATCCACGAAATGTGGTTCCTGAATCAAATATGCCAGCGTTCCCGTGGCTTGCAGAAAACAAGCTAACGGGTGAGTACACCGCTAAGAAAATGGAAGTTATGCGTTCACTTGGCGTTCCTTATGAAGATGAGGACATTGCTGGTGCAAAAGAAGCCGTTCAGGGTGAAACCGAAATGGACGCTCTTATCGCATACTTGCAGTCTCTTGGCACTGCGTTACAGCAGGCTGATAAGTAATGGATTACGGAACCTGGCGCGGCGTATTTAGCCTGATCATACTGGCAATTTTCATTGCTATTGTGGTTTGGGCTTTTAGTCGCCGCACAAAAAAACAATTTGATGAAGCGGCTAATTCCATATTTGAGGACGAGTCATCAGTAGATAAAAGCGACAAACCGGAGTCGAAGAAAGATGAGTAGCTTCTGGAGTGCATGGATAATTGTTCTGACGCTGGCCACTTTGGTGGTACTAATTTGGCTATTGCGCTGGAACATGAAAAATTATACTCACATCGAAGAAGGTCAGGAAATGGACCACGAATTCGATGGAATTGTTGAGTTAAACAACCCTCTTCCAAAGTGGTGGACCTATTTATTCTGGGCCTGTTTTGCATGGGGCTTTTTGTACTTAGCTTTATATCCTGGGTTAGGCAATTTCAATGGCCTATTGGACTGGAAAAGTTCAAACCAAGACGTTCGCTCTCTAGAAGAGTCTCGTCAGGCTATGGAAGAAGCCCACAAAAAAGGAATGATAGTCGAGTACGATCGCTCGATTCGTGCAGCTGAAGAGAAGTACGGTCCTATTTTTGAAGCGTTTGCGGAGCAGTCGGTTAAAGAACTGGCAAAAAATGAAGATGCTTTAGACGTCGGCCAACGTTTGTTCTTGCAAAACTGTGCTCAATGTCATGGCTCAAACGCTATGGGCGGCCAGGGTTTCCCTAATCTGACTGATGACGACTGGCTATACGGTGGTGAACCAAGCGATATTAAAACATCCTTGTTGGAAGGTCGCCGCGGTAACATGGCACCTTTTGGTGAACAGTTCAGCGATAAAGAAATTAATGAACTGGCAAACTATGTTGCAAGCCTTAGTGGTCGTGACAGAGATCCAGACTTGGTTGAAGCAGGTAAAGCAAACTTTGCAGTCTGCAGCGCTTGTCACGGACAGGATGGCAAAGGTAACCAACAGCTGGGCGCACCTAATCTGACTGATGATGTTTGGCTCTATGGTGGCTCAATTAATAAAATTGAAGAAACTATTCGTTACGGTCGTAATGGTGTTATGCCAGCCTGGAAAGACATTTTAGGTGAAGATAAAATTCATGTTATTTCAGCTTATGTCTACAGCTTATCTAACGACGAATAAAACGCAGTAAACAGCCCCGCTACGGCGGGGTTTTTTGTAAGAGGTCTTATTATGATTCAACCTTGGTATAAGCAGTTTTGGCCATGGTTTCTTATTTCCCTTCCCGTTACCGTTATGATCGTTTGTGGCGTTATCATTTATTTGTCCATTTCTCAGGGCAACTTCTCTATGGTGGTTGACGATTACTATAAACGTGGCAAAACAATTAACGCTGTTATTGAGCATGTTGAAGAAGCTCAGCGTCGTAATATTTCCTTTGAATTTACTGCGAACGAGGGCAAGTTAACTCTGAAATACGCTTCAGGTGAACCGGAAGAGCTGTCAGCTTTGCGAGTTTATTTTGTGCATACCACCCAAGCTGAAAAAGACTTTAGTCGCTTGCTTAGCGTAGCCGCAGACGGTACCTATCGGGCTGATATTCCAGACAATATTAGCGGCAAGTGGACCGTTACTGTTGAACCCTATAACAGGGAATGGAAAGTGAGCGAAAAGTATCAACTCCCTAAAAGTGAATTAACAAAGCTTCGTCCATTATTATACGGAGTTTAAACACATGGAATGCTTTCATTGCCTGCAACCTGTCCCCCGGGGAGTTAACCTTTCTGTTGAGTATAAAGGTTCGGAGAAGCCGGTCTGTTGTGCCGGCTGCCAGGCCGTGGCAGAAACCATTATCGAACATCAGTTACATGCTTATTATGAACATCGGGACACCTCGCAGTTACAGGAGACTCCGGTCCTTCCCGATGAGTTAAATGATTTAAACCTATACGACCACCCCGACTTACAAAAAGAATTTGTAAGGCACGAAGGCGGCACTGAGGTTGCCACTCTGACGATAGAAAATATCACTTGCGGTGCATGCGGCTGGCTTATTGAACGCGAATTGATGCGCCTGAGAGGCATACAAAAAGCCATAGTTAATGTGACTAGTCGTCGGTTACAGGTGAGTTGGTCACCTGAGGAGCTAAAACTCAGCAGTATTCTCAGAGCGCTCGCCGGAATTGGTTATAAGGCTTTGCCATTCCAGGCCAATGAAGCTGAACAGCAATATGCCCGCCAGAGAAAAAGTTATATACGACGTCTAGGCGTGGCAGGCATTGCAACCATGCAAGTGATGATGATTGCCTTCGGCCTGTATTTTGGCGTGGTAAGTGACCTCTCCCCTGACTTACAGCGTTTTTTATGGAGTGTCAGTCTGGTGTTTGCAACACCCGTCATTCTTTATAGTGCACAACCTTTTTATGCGGGCGCTCTTCGGGCTATACAGGCTTCCCGCTTGAATATGGATATTCCGGTAAGTATCGCCTTATTAGGGGCATACAGTGCCAGTGTGTACGCTACGATTGCCAATACTGGCGAGGTGTACTTTGAATCCATATCCATGTTCACCTTCTTTCTCTTAACCGGACGTTTTCTTGAGCTACTTGCAAAGGAACGTGCGTTGAAGTTTGCCACTAACCGGCTGACTCTTCTGCCTAAGCTGGCTTCCAGAGAAACCGCTGACGGTGTTGAGTCTATTGCTATTAAGCAGTTAAATGTTGGTGACGTTATTCGTGTAAAAGCTGGTGAAACTATTCCCGCGGACGGTGAGTTATTAAATCAGCAGGCACAAGTTGATGAAAGCTTACTGACAGGTGAAAGTCTGCCAAGAGCTAAAAAGCTCGGTGACGCAGTTATAGCTGGCAGTATAAATCAGCATTCACCCATACGCGTCAAAGTGACGGCTGTTGCTCAGCAGACGGTGCTGGCGGGTATTATATCAATGCAGGACTCTGCATTAGCGGTTAAACCAAAGGCGCAGCAAGTTATTGACAAAATTGCAGGTTATTTCATTGCTGCAATTTTAATTATTGCTGTGATTACTTTCTTCAGTTGGTGGTGGATCCAGCCTGAACATGCTCTGTGGGTTACTTTAGCGGTTCTTGTGGCAACCTGCCCTTGTGCTTTGTCACTTGCAGCTCCCACCGCCCTTACCGGCATTATTCACCGCCTTAATCGAGATGGCATATTACTTAAAGGCGCCGATGTACTAGAGTCTGTAAAACAGTTAGACAAAGTTTGTCTTGATAAAACGGGGACTTTGACTGAAGGCCAGTTTCGTCTGGTAGAGCGCCAGGACTCTATCGACTCCCAAACAGTCAATAATATTGTTAGCGGACTGGAACTGTTTTCCGAGCACCCTCTTTCCGTTCCCTTGAGTCAGCTTTCAGATACTCCGGCAAAGTTCACTAATGTGAGCAACGAAATGGGGTTAGGGTTGCAAGGTGAACTTGATGATGAAGTTTATCGAGTAGGCAGTGAAAGCTTTATTCAGCAGTGGCACCCGGAGTTTAAAGCACTCAATAAGTACCAGGTGATTGTGGCAAGCAAAAAGCAGGTTTTGGCGCAGTTTCGGGTTGAGGATCAGCTAAGAGAAGGTGCAGCAGAAACCATAGAATGGTTAAAAGAAAATGGCTATCAACCCATTATTTTAAGTGGTGACAGCGAGTCCAGAGTATATGAACTGGCCAAAGAGCTGGATGTACCTGAATACCATAGTGGATTAAAGCCGGAAGAAAAGTTGGCCTTCGTGACCGAACAACAACAATTAGGTCATACTGTATGGATGGTCGGTGACGGCATAAATGACAGCCCGGTTCTTGCAAAAGCTGATCTCTCAATGACCTTTTCAAAGGCATCAGACTTAGCTCAAACCGCAGCCGATGTTGTATTAATGTCAGAGTCACTGAATCAAATAAAAGTGGTTATAGAAAGTGCCCTTAAAACGCGTAAGGTAATGCAGCAAAACTTCACCTGGGCTTTAGTTTATAATGTATCTATATTACCCGTTGCAGCTATTGGTATGGTTGCACCATGGGCCGCAGCGCTTGGTATGTCGCTAAGCTCTCTGCTGGTCATTGGTAACTCTTTAAGGTTATATCGAAAATGAGTGTGATTTACGCGTTAATACCGGTTGCGATTATCTTTGTGATTATCGCTGTGGCCATTTTTTTCTGGGCGGTACGTTCCGATCAGTTTGAAGATATAGAGCGCCAGGGACTCAACATTCTAATGGATGACGAAGATAACAAGGCTGATGATGAATCCGATAAGCCAAAGCGCTGATCTTGTAACCGCATTACTAATGGGGCTTGCAGGTGCCGGCCACTGCCTGATGATGTGCGGCGGAATAGCAAGCGCCATGGGCATTAATACTAAGCCCCATCATGTCTGGCTTTATAACTTAGGGCGAGTGTCCTCTTATATGATAATTGGAGCGCTTGTCGGTGGGGCTATTGGTCTTTTTGCTCCAGAAGGCGGTTATACAACGGTTATTCTGCGTTGGCTGGCAGTTGTTTTTCTACTTCTATTGGGACTCTATTTTACTGGCTGGTTTGCTGGCCTGGTTTATTTGGAAAAAGCTGCAAGCCCGATATGGCGAAAGGTTCAGCCGTTTGCCGCTAGGCTGAGAAATAAACCAGGTGTTTTTGCCACCTTCTTTGCCGGAACCTTATGGGGCTGGCTGCCTTGCGGTATGGTTTACAGCGCACTTAGCTGGGCAGCGTTAAGTAGTTCAGCTAGCGGCGGCGCGTTAACCATGGCTGCTTTTGGCATAGGCACCTTGCCAGCTATGATTGCAGCAGGTCATTTCAGTCAGTTTCTTCACAACTTTTTGAGAGCTCAGGGCGTGCGTACAGCTATGGGTATTCTACTTATTATTTATGCCTTATGGAGTTTATTGACCCTCCTCAAGCCTTTTTTTCAATAAAGCCTGCAAAGCTTTCTGCTTTCGTCTAATCTAACTAATAGACGCGGATTTATTATGAGGTGAGTATGGACGCATTCCGTCATGTTTTGGTTGTTATAGATGCCGCCGATGAGCAGCATAAAGCTTTGAAAAGAGGTCTGCACATGGCTCGACTGAGTGATGCCAGACTGACTTTGTTTTTATCCATTTACGATTTCTCTTATGAAATGACAACCATGTTATCCAGCGAAGAACGTGATGTTATGCGTTCTAATCTCATTGCTGACAGAAAAGCCTGGCTAACCGACTTGTTGAGTGAATTTGATACAGACGCTATTGCTATTGATATCAGCGTTGTTTGGCACAATCGCCCGTTTGAAGCCATTATAAAAGAAACGATTAAACACAAGCATGATCTCATCATAAAAGGTACTCAGGTCAGTGCCAGTTTCCAAAATTTAATTTTTACACCAACTGACTGGCACTTGTTAAGAAAAGCCCCTTGCCCGGTTTTGCTGGTCAAAGAACACGAATGGCCCAGTCATGGACAAATTATTGCTGCTGTTCACACGGGTTCTGAAGAAGAACATCATCAAAAATTAAATAAACGAATTATTGAACATGCCCAGTCAATGAGCAAAGTTCTGGATGCCAGTGTGCATCTGGTCAACGCGTACCCCAGTGCGCCCGTTAATGTAGCGGTAGAAATTCCTGAGTTTGATGTCAGCGAGTATACAGATGCGCTCGAGCAGCATCATGTAAACCGAATGGCAGCTCTCGGCCGGGAGTACGGCATTTCAAGTCACTATCAGTACCTTTCTCAAGGTTTACCAGAACAAGTGATACCTGAAGCAGCCAAACAACTGGATGCTGAGCTGGTTGTGTTAGGTACTATTGGCCGTACAGGAATAAGCGCAGCGTTACTGGGCAATACCGCGGAGCATGTGCTGGATCAGCTAAATTGTGATGTATTAGCAATTAAGCCAGAAGACTTTGTTAGTCCCCTCGCTTGAGTTCAATGCCTCAGGTATAATCCGGCTCCTAAAGCTTAAATATGACAGGTTGCAGGAGCCATTATGGCCAGTGAAAACAAATACAGTTTCAACAAACTACAGAAACGTATTCGCCGCGAAGCCGGCAAAGCCATACAAGATTTCGGTATGATTGAGGATGGTGATCGCATCATGGTATGTCTGTCTGGCGGTAAGGACAGCTACACTCTGTTAGACACTTTGCAGTATCTTCAAAAAGTCGCTCCTGTCAGATTCTCCTTGATCGCCGTCAACCTTGATCAAAAACAACCTGGCTTCCCAGAGCATGTACTTCCTGAGTATTTAGAAAAGCTTGGTGTTGAATACAAAATTGTTGAAGAAGACACCTACAGTATCGTTAAAGATAAAATCCCTGAAGGAAAGACAACCTGTTCTCTATGTTCGCGTCTACGCCGTGGAATTTTGTACCGCACGGCAAAGAAATTAAAAGCCACTAAAATAGCTCTGGGACACCACAGAGACGACATGATTGAAACCTTGTTTTTAAATATGTTTCATGGTGGAAAACTAAAGTCGATGCCACCAAAGCTCGCAAGCGATAACGGTGAACATATTGTTATTCGGCCTCTTGCCTACGCCCGGGAAAAGGACATAGAGCAGTATTCTGAAGCTATGGAGTTTCCAATTATTCCGTGCAACTTATGTGGCTCTCAGGAAAATCTCCAAAGAAAACGAATAAAGCAAATGCTTAATCAGTGGGATAAACAGTTTCCAGGAAGAATTGAGAGTCTATTTACTGCAATGCAAAGTGTTGTTCCTTCGCACTTGGCCGACAACGCCCTGTTTGACTTTAAAGCGGTTACCGCAAATGGCGTTGCCGATGAAAACGGCGATAAAGCTTTTGATTCAGAAAGCTTTAGCTCTGTTTCAGTAAATAATGAACCCGTTTTAATGAGTGATATTCCGATTAAACAATTAGCTTAAATAAAACAAAAAAAGGGCTCCCAACCGGAGCCCTTTTCTATTACGTCGACGTGCTTTATTCTGGTTTTGGCGACGGTGAATTCAACTCTTCGCTAACGCGTTCCACAATGGGTCGGTTTATACGGATCATTGCTCGTAGCTCTTCAATATAATCCTCACCGCGCTCTGAATAACTAGAAAGCCCCGTAATAAGATCTCGCGCCAGAATATCTGCATTATTTAAACGTTTTTGTTCACGTAATAAGCGCAAATCCAGATAAGCTCCGTGGGTATTTATATTACGCATGTAGCTCTTTACTGAGGCATTAACCGAGTCAAACTGAGCCACCTCGTGGCGACCACCTTCAACTCTTCCACTAGGCACCAGACCGCAACCTTTTGAGTAACACCATTGGCCAAACAGGTTTAAACCCTTTCTGGAAAACCGGGAAGTACCCCAACCAGACTCATTCGCGGCTTGCACCAAAACCATCATCTCCGGAATAATATCAATGCGCCGTTTTAGAAGACCAAACAGATTATCATCAATTGCAATACCGTCTTCCAGACGGTAGTAATCTACCCACTCTTCCAGTTGTTTTTTGTCTGCAGCGGTAAGTTCATTGTTTTTATAGCGTTCATAGATAACTTTAAGATAGGCTCTATCATGCAATATGCGTATATTTTCAGATTCAACTAAAGGCAGCAAAAAACGGAAGAACTCTTCCTTTTTTTCGGTGACATCTGTCATTGACATAAAATCCGGGAGGTCTCTTTTCACTTCAACCTCCGGAATTGCCGGCAAATGCGCAGTAACCGATTGATCCGGAACTTTTATATCAGTTTCTTTAATAAGCCAGGGTAAAAGTAATGCAGCTATACTCAGTACTATGAACAGTAAAATCGTTAATAATCGCATGTAGTCCTCAAGCCGAAATATTTTCAGACGAATTATCTTTTTTTGATTTCTCAATAACAGTTACGCCAATAATGTCTCGATAGACCACTCCAATGAGGTTATAGAGCATTGGTAACATCCAAATGAGACCGAGTCCGAAAGGAATTATAGCGACAAACAGCAACCCCAGAATAATTAGAAACAACAGAATAAATTTGGGAAGTTTAAAATGCGTTATTTTTATGGAGTAATACAACGCACTTAACGGCCCTACTCCTCGCTCTACAACCAACGGCATAGCCAGGCTCAAAATTACCGTAATATAAAGCGATACTAATATTGCGAAATTAGGGTGAATAAGCACCATTAATTCACTCACTAATATGCTAAGCAGACTGCTGATAACCGCAACGGTAATTAGGGGAAGCAGTACATTAAACCCGTTAAAGACATCCGCTGTTTTGGTTTGGATGCCAACACTGTGTTTAATCCCCATTAGCATTAGTCCACCAAGTAGTGGTGCGCTGATTACAGCTTGAAGAATACTGGCAAGATATTGAATTTGAGCCGAGCTTTCTATGACTTCAATTGAGAACACACTCATTATAGCCAGTACCATGAGCACGTTAATACCTAACAGGATTAAAAAACCACCAATCAAAGACACTAAGTTTGACTTGGTTATATTAAACGACTGCTCTAATACTTGCCGCACTGAAAGCTGATAGTTCCCTTTTAGGGCTTCAATCAGTGAACCCCCAATGACTACTTTGTTATCATCCACAGAAATTCCCACACTTTTTTTAACAGTAAGATAAACTAGCGCCCGATATACTAGAGTATCCATTGGCGCGATCCAATTTAAATCGACAGAACAATTTGAGGCAGGCATGAAATCACAGAAAAAACGACCCGCCAATCCTAAGTTGGTTTTGCTAAACAAGCCTTACGGCGTGTTATCGCAATTTACAGGTGAGGAAGGCGACCAGACATTAAAAGCTTTCATTCCACATAACGATGTCTACCCTGCGGGGCGATTGGATAAAGACAGTGAAGGCCTGCTTTTGTTAACTAACGATGGCGTTTATCAGGCGCGCCTGGCAAATCCTAAATATAAAGTCTGGAAAACTTACTGGGTTCAAGTCGAAGGTGAACCCAGTGAAGAACAACTCGAGCAGTTACGAAATGGCGTTGAATTGAACGACGGAATGACGCGTCCAGCCGAAGCCTTTGTCATGCCCGAGCCAATGAACTTATGGCCACGGAACCCTCCAGTCAGAGAGCGTAAAACGGTTCCTGATACCTGGCTTTGCATCAAGATCCGTGAGGGGAAAAACCGTCAGATTCGCCGTATGACAGCTCATGTTGGACTCCCTACCCTACGTCTTATACGTGCCGCAATTGGTCCCTTTCAGTTAAAAACACTGCAGCCAGGCGAATGGCGTGAAGAACCGCCTGTTTGGTAGTTTCCTGAGCTACCCTAGCGCGGCCTAAAATGATAGAATGCGCAGCCAATTCAGGAGTTACAGTCAGCCAGAGTCAATCTATGTCAAATGCCAGTAAAAAAGTCATTGTTGGAATGTCAGGAGGAGTCGACTCTTCCGTGTCAGCCTATCTTCTTCTGCAACAGGGCTACCAGGTAGAAGGCCTGTTCATGAAAAACTGGGAAGAAGATGATACTGACGAATACTGCGCTGCTTCCGAAGATTTAGCCGATGCCGAAAAGGTTTGCGAAACCCTCGGCATAGAGCTGCACACGATTAACTTCGCTGCAGAGTACTGGGACAACGTGTTCGAGTACTTTCTGGAAGAATACAAAGCCGGGCGCACACCGAACCCGGATATCATGTGTAACAAAGAAATCAAATTTAAGGCGTTTCTAGAGTTTGCCGCAGAAGCGTTGGATGCCGATTACATTGCTACCGGACATTATGTGCGCCGTCAGCAGAACGACGGAAAATGGGAAATGCTGCGCGGTTTAGACAGCAATAAAGACCAAAGCTACTTCCTTTATACGCTAAGCCACGAGCATATTGCACAAACTTTGTTTCCGGTTGGTGAGCTGGAGAAGTCAGAAGTTCGGAGAATTGCAGATGAGCAAGGCCTTGTTACGGCGGATAAAAAAGACTCCACGGGCATTTGCTTTATTGGCGAGCGTAAATTTAAAGATTTTCTCCAGCAGTACCTGCCGGCAAAGCCCGGCCCCATTGAGTCCGTTGACGGTGAAAGCTTAGGCGAGCACGAAGGTTTGATGTACCACACATTGGGTCAGCGTAAAGGCTTACACATTGGCGGAATGGCCGATACCTCCGGTGAACCCTGGTATGTCGTCGACAAAGACGTTGAGCGGAATGTTTTAATTGTGGCGCAGGGAAAGAATCATCCGCGCTTATATTCTCAGGGCCTTATTGCGGGGCAATTGCACTGGGTTAGTCGTACCACACCACCAGAGGCTTTCGACTGTACGGTTAGAACTCGCTATCGGCAGCAGGATATACCCTGCCGGGTTACTCCGCTTGATAACGGTGACTTCCAGGTTCAGTTTAAAGAGCCGGTTGCAGCGGTAACGCCAGGACAGTCTGCAGTATTTTACAGTGACGAAGTTTGTTTAGGCGGCGGCATTATTGAGCAGCGCATTACCGATTTTGAGGTCAAGCTATGAACGAATGGCAGCAACGGGTAATTGCCTTAGCTGGCATGTCGTTAAGTGCTATGGCTGTGCAGAAGCTGGCTCGCAGTGGAGAGCTCTACCCTGAGTCTATTACAAACACTTTGGTTCACAGCCTTCTGCAACAAAACCCTGACAACATAGAAGATATTTATGGCGGGTTGGAGAATATTCAGCCAGGCATTCAGGCGTTTATTCGCCAGGCCGGAAATAATAAGAATAAAGATCTTGAGGTCACCCGCTATTTGGTTGGTTTAATTCACCTTTCCCGGCGTTTACTGAAACACCCCGACGTACTTAATTTACTGGGTGAACGTATAGCTCAGGTAAAACGTCAGAAAGAAGAGTTTGAATTTGAAGATTATCGCGTACAGCAAAGTTTTGCGGGAATTTACCGCGAGTTGATAAGTCCTCTGGGACAACCTATTCGAATTAATGGAAACCCGGAGTTTTTGAAACGGGACTCAAATCAGCACCACATTAGAACCTTGTTGCTGGCTGGCATTCGTAGTGCCGTCCTTTGGCAACAAGTCGGCGGCAAACGTCGTCATTTCGTATTTTCAAGAAAGAAAATGTTAGATACAGCGCAGCAATTGTTGCATGTCGCATAAAAGATTAATGACTTAATTAACTCTCGGAGAGCCAGTTTATGTTGCCCTTTTCTTCACTGACCGCGGTGTCACCTGTCGATGGACGATACGCCTCAAAAGCGGAAATGTTGCGTCCTATCTTTAGCGAGTACGGACTGATTAAATTTCGTGTCACTGTTGAGGTTCGTTGGTTGCAGCTATTAGCCGAAGTAGATGGCATTAAAGAAGTGCCGACACTAAGTGAAGAAGCAACACAAATACTGAACTCTATTGTCGAAAACTTCTCCGTAGACGATGCTGAGCGTATAAAAAAGATTGAGCGCACAACCAACCACGACGTGAAAGCGGTTGAATACTTCCTGAAAGAACAAGTCGCTGATAACGAAGAGCTGAATAAAGTATCCGAGTTCATCCACTTTGCCTGTACTTCAGAGGACATTAACAACCTTTCTCATGGCTTAATGCTGAACACGGCTCGTGATGAAGTATTAGTACCGATGATGCAGGAATTGGTTGATCGAGTTAAAGAGCTGGCGAAAGAACACAAAGCCGTTCCTATGATGGCTCGTACGCACGGGCAACCAGCAACGCCAACCACAATGGGCAAAGAATTTGCGAACGTTGCTGTGCGTTTGCAACGTCAATTAACACAGCTTAAAGCTGTGGACGTTATGGGTAAAATCAATGGTGCTGTCGGTAACTATAACGCGCACCTTGCGGCCTACCCTAATGTCGACTGGCATCAAATTTCAGAACAATTCGTGACGTCATTAGGTTTGAGCTGGAACGCGTACACAACACAAATTGAGCCGCACGATTACGTTGCAGAATACTTTGACGCACTGGCTCGCTTTAATACAGTACTCATCGATTTTGATCGTGATGTATGGGGTTATATTGCGTTGAACCACTTTAAACAGCGCACTGTTGAAGGTGAAGTTGGCTCTTCAACAATGCCTCATAAAGTGAATCCTATCGACTTTGAAAACTCCGAAGGCAACTTGGGTATCGCTAATGCGGTTATGCAACATTTGGCTCAAAAGCTGCCTATTTCCCGCTGGCAACGTGACCTGACTGACTCTACCGTTTTACGTAATTTAGGCGTTGGTGTTGCGCATGCCGTTATTGCATTTCAGGCAACCTTAAAAGGTTTGAGTAAACTGGAAGTTAATGAAGCCCGCCTGGCAGCCGAGCTAGACGAAAACTGGGAGTTAATGGCAGAACCGGTGCAAACCGTGATGCGCCGATACGGCGTTGAAAAACCATACGAAAAACTCAAAACCTTAACTCGTGGTAAGCGTATTACTAGCGATGACCTTGCGAAATTTATTGACTCTCTAGACGTGCCGGATGCCGCTAAAGACGAAATGAAAGCATTAACTCCGGCTAACTATATTGGCCGGGCAACTCAGTTTGTTGATGATCTTGTATGAAATTAGCTTTTGATAAAGAGGATTTCCTAGCAAACTACTGGCAGAAAAAGCCTTGTCTTATTCGACAAGGCTTTGCTGATTTCATTGACCCTGTCAGCCCTGAAATTCTGGCTGGATTGGCCATGGAAGAAGGCGCCGATTCCCGGGTTATTGAATCACAGGCAGATACCGAATCTGGCTGGTTGGTTACTCATGGCCCGTTTGAAGAATACGAGCAGTTTGGTGAAAGCCACTGGACTTTGTTAGTTCAGTCAGTAAATGAGTGGCTGCCAGACGTTGGTGAATTGATAACACCTTTCCGTTTTCTTCCGGATTGGCGCATAGATGATGTCATGGTCAGTTTCTCATGCGAAAACGGCGGTGTTGGTCCTCACCTGGATCAGTATGATGTTTTTATCATACAGGGCGCGGGCTCCAGGCACTGGCGCGTTGGTGAGCGACAATCAATGCGGGAATGCCAGCCAGCAGCCGATCTTTGTCAGGTAGAAGGCGAATTCAAAGCGGTTATTGATGAGCACCTGAAAGCCGGTGACGTTTTATATATTCCCGCAGGCTGCCCTCATGATGGCATTGCCTTAGAACCTTCGCTCAATTATTCGGTTGGATTTCGGGCACCGTCAAAAGCCGAGCTGTTATTACAGCTGGGCGATATTGCGATGCAACAGGAGTTTTTACAGGACCGCTATCAGGATCCTGACATTGGTATCGAGGACACCTCCTGGGAGATTGAAGAGAATCAATTAACCGCCTTGAAAAACTTTTTGAAAGAGGCTGTATCAAGTGACGATACAAATGCGTTACTCGCAAGAATTATTTCTCAGTCAAAACGTTCTCTTCCGGAGCCAGAGTTACCAACAACAGCGCAGCAAGTGCCAGATTTACTGGCGCAACCTAATGCGTTTATTGAAAAAGCATCTGGTGCCCGGTTCTTAAAACTAAGTCATACCGAGTTTTATGGTAATGGAGAAGCTTTCAAAGTACCTCAAGAAGCCTTAACTACAGCTGAGTGGCTGGCTCAACTGCAAGGCTCAAAACCTGCATCCGAGCTTTCGAAATTAGTAAATTCAACGTCAGAGGCTGAGCTAGTTGCTGAAGTGATAAATCAGGGAATTATCTATTTATACATTGAAGAATCCTGAGCGATTCTGTGTAAACAAGAGTTGATAAACACTCGTTTGAATTACTTAATTTATTCACTGAATAAAGTAGCGCGAGCCTTATCTAAATGGTAATGTTCGCGCAATTTTTGAAGCAATGAGGAATTGAAATTCATGTCTCTATACGAGCATCCCGAATTCGATCATCACGAGCAAGTTGTCTTTTGTCATGATCAGGAATCAGGCCTTAAAGCCATTATTGCAATTCATAATACAACCTTAGGTCCAAGCCTTGGTGGTACCCGTTTGTGGAACTACGCTTCATCGGCCGAAGCCTTAACTGATGTGCTGCGCTTGTCGCGCGGCATGACTTATAAAAGTGCTATGGCCGGCTTACCTCTGGGTGGCGGTAAAGCGGTTATTATTGGTGACGCAAAGAAAATTAAAAGTGAAGAACTGTTCCGCGCATACGGTCGTTTTATTGAGTCTTTGAGCGGCCGTTATATTACTGCAGAAGATGTGAACATTCGCACCGAAGACATCGATATGGTTGCTAAAGAAACCAGTCATGTTGCCGGAACTGCTGATAAAGCGGGCGATCCGTCACCTCATACGGCATTGGGCACTTACCTGGGTCTTAAAGCTGCGGCTAAGCACAAGTTAGGCAGTGAAGATCTTAAAGGCGTTAAAATAGCGGTTCAGGGTCTTGGTTCTGTTGGTTATGACTTTGCTAAGTATTGCGCAGAAGACGGTGCTGAGCTTATCGTTACCGATATTAACGAAGAAGCTATAGAGCGCGCAGTTAAAGAACTTGGCGCGAAAGCTGTTGGTTTGGATGAAATCTACGATGTTGACGCTGACGTCTATGCGCCATGTGCGCTGGGTGCAACCATTAATGACGAAACGTTAAAGCAGCTGAAAGTAAAAATCATTGCCGGAAGCGCAAATAACCAGTTAGCGAACCCGAAACACGATCAAGCAGTAAAAGATGTGGGTATCCTTTACGCACCTGATTATGTAATCAATGCTGGTGGCGTTATTCATGTGTGTTCAGAAGCCGCTAATATGAGCTTAGAAGAAACAGATAAACGTGTTCGTGGTATTTACGACACCCTGGATCAGCTTTTTGCTCGTGCAAACGACGAAGACCGCCCTACCGGTGCAGTTGCTGACCAAATGGCTCGAGAAATTATTGCTAAAGGTAAGCAGTAAAAATGAAAGCCTGATTAACTCAGGCTTTGTAAGATGATTTCAAGCGGGTGTCTCACCCGCTTTTTTTCTATCCGCTTTATCTGAGACCGGCACGAGAATCCGGTGACAAGCACACCGCTACTGCCGTACTGCTGAATTGCCTGCTGCCATCCCATTTCATAAAGACCAAGGCTGTCATCCTGGTTTTGCTTTTCATGACCAAAAGTTCCCGCCATACCACAACAACCAACATTAACGATATCTAGCGTTAACCCCAATTTTGTGAATAAGGCTTGCCACTGTTGCGCCGACTCCGGAACAAAACTTTGCTCTGTACAATGCAATAGCAGTCCATAATGGCTGGTGCTGGTTGGTCCGGCTTCCTCAAAGTTTAGGGTGCTTAACCATTCAACCACGGTCATCACCTTAACCTCTGGCAATTGACCTCCGTTTGATTTTCGGTATTCATCTCTGAATATCAAAGCGGTAGAACTGTCCGGCCCAATCAGTGGAATTCCTGCATCTGAAAGTGGTTTCAGTTGCTCGGTGACTCTGGCCGCCGTTTTGTCAAAATCATTAAGGAAACCTTTTACGTGCTGTGCTTTACCATGCCCAATAAAAGGCAATAAAACCGGGGTAAAGCCGAGTTTCTTAATGAGTTGCCCCAGTTTTAATACAAAATCCGCCTCATAGAATGTGGTAAAAGGATCCTGAGCAATAACAACCGCCTGTTCGCGTTCGCTTTCAGTTAAACTCAGAATTTGTTCCGTTGTTAACTCGATAAGACCATTACGTTTCCATGCCGTTCTCAAGTTTGGCGTCGAAAATAAAGGGGTATCGACATAACCCACACCGTATTTAAGTACAAACCGGCTTAAAGGGTTATTAATCAGTAGATTACTCAGAACCGGGAGTTTACTTGCTAGAGGCGCTGTTTTTTCTATACCTTTTACCAAGTAGTCTTTTAATGGACGAGCGTACTTACTGTAATAATGATCGTAAAAACGGGCTCGAAACGTTGGAACATCAACGTTAACCGGGCACTGATTCGTACAGGCTTTGCACGCCAGACATTTATCCATCGACTGTTTTACTTCGTGACTGAAGTCGTTTCGTGCTGTAAGTCGGTTTAACTGGCGTTTAGCAAAGCCAATAGGCTCAGGGCGTTGAGTAGCGTCGTAACCTGCGTTATGGGTCAGGCGCAACCACTCGCGCAAAAGCCCTGCCCGACCTTTAGGAGAATAACGACGGTCTCGTGTGACTTTATAGGAAGGACACATAGCGGACTTGGGGTCATAATTGAAACACAAACCATTACCGTTACAGTCCATTGCATTTTTGTAACTGTTTCGGGTTGCTATTGGAATCTGTCGATCAAAAAAGCCACGTTTTACCGCGTCAACGGAAACTAATTGCGCATCAGCATTCAGAGGCGTGCAAATTTTCCCTGGGTTTAACTGGTTAAACGGGTCAAAGCTTGCCTTAATTTTCTGCAATTCTTTATAAAGATGCTCTCCAAAAAAAGTTGGTGCGTATTCTGAGCGATAACCTTTTCCGTGCTCGCCCCACATGAGACCGCCGTATTTCTGGGTTAACTCTGCCACCTGGTCACTAATTTCTCTAAGCAGGACTTCGTCTTCCGGCTCACACATATCCAGGGCCGGGCGTACGTGCAAAACACCGGCATCCGCATGCCCAAACATTCCGTAGTGCAGGCCTTTAGCATCTAATAGCGCCCTAAATTCATTAATAAAGTCAGCCAGTTTTTCCGGAGGAACCGCCGTGTCTTCGGCAAAAGCAACGGGTTTACGTCGGCCTTTTGTGGCGCCTAATAAACCAACCGACTTTTTACGCATGGCATAAATGAGCTGTATACTCGGCAGGTCATCACAAAGTTGATAACCAATAACACCTTTGTTGTCTTTGCTTTTAATCAGTTTATCCAGACGTTTGGTCAACGAGCCGACCTTCTCGTCTATTTCCTCTTGATCCAGCCCGGTAAACTCAACCATGTTGATACCGTCCATCCGCTGACCTTCAACATCGGAAAGTAAAGGTTCAACCGACTTCCAAATGATATCCTCACGAGCGAGATTGAGCACCGTACTATCAACGGTTTCCACTGAAGTTGCTTTAGCTTCAACTAAGAAAGGAGAATTTTCTAGTGCAGACTGAAAGTTTGAATATTTAACATTAACTAACACTCTGTGCTTAGGAATTGGAGTGATATTAAGCTTAGCTTCGCTAACAAAGCCTAACGTCCCTTCCGAACCGGCGATGACTCGAGAAATGTCTATTTTTTGCTCTCTAGGGTCATAGGCATGTTTTAAATCGTACCCAGTCAGGAACCGGTTTAAAGGCGGAAACTTTTCACGAATATGAGTTTCTTCACCAACACAGGTGTCTATGACCTGGCGGTATATCCGAGCTATTCGATTGTCCTGGCGAGCGATACTTTCCGCTTGCTCTAGCGAAACCCGACCGCTGTCTAATACATGCCCATCAAGTAATACGGTTTTTAGCCCAAGAATATGATCACTGGTTTTACCGTAAACTAACGAGCCCTGACCTGACGCATCGGTATTAATCATGCCACCCAAGGTGGCGCGGTTGCTGGTAGAAAGGTCAGGGGAAAAGAAGTAGCCGTGCGGACGTAAAATGTCGTTGAGTTTGTCTTTAACCACACCAGCCTGAACTCTAACCCAGCCTTCCTTGGGGTTAACTTCAAGCACCTTATTCATGTGCCGGCTTAGATCGACCACAATACCTGAGGTTAAAGACTGTCCGTTGGTGCCGGTTCCGCCGCCACGGGGGGAGAACTGAACACTGCTATTACTCTCCTCACCAGCGAGCTTCATTAATAAGACAAGGTCGGCATGATGTAGTGGGTACAAAACTGCCTGAGGCAAACTTTGATAAACACTGTTATCCGTGGCCGCGATTAAACGGCCAGAATAACTGACATCAATTTCACCAGCGAACCCCGACTCTTTTAACTGCTCAATAAACTGTCGATAGTTCTCTGGTAAAGCATTTTCAGCAGCAACCTTGGGTAATACTGTCATTTTTACAGGTGATCCGCTAAATACATCCATGTCTCAATAACGGTATCCGGGTTCAGTGATACCGAATCGATCCCCTGCTCAACCAACCAAGCGGCAAAATCAGGATGATCCGATGGCCCCTGACCACAAATACCCACGTATTTACCGCGCTTCTTCGCGGTTTGAATAGCCATTGCCAATAGCCTTTTCACTGCCTCATTACGCTCATCAAATAAATGTGCGATAACGCCGGAATCACGATCCAGACCTAAAGTTAACTGGGTTAAATCGTTAGAGCCAATAGAGAAGCCGTCGAAGATGTCTAAAAATTCATCAGCCAGCAGAGCGTTGGAAGGCAGCTCACACATCATAATGACGCGTAAACCATTTTCGCCCTGAACCAGTCCCTGCTCAGCCAGAAGTTCAATCACTTTCCGGCCTTCTTCAAGGGTTCTTACAAATGGGATCATGATTTCGATATTGGCCAGGCCCATATCGTTACGAACGCGTTTAATTGCTTCACACTCTAATGCAAAGCAGTCACGGAATTCTTCAGAGATATAACGAGACGCGCCACGGAAACCAAGCATTGGGTTTTCTTCGCCCGGTTCATACTGCTTTCCGCCAATAAGGTTGGCGTATTCGTTCGACTTAAAGTCAGACATGCGCACAATGACACGTTCAGGCGAGAATGCTGCCCCTAAGGTAGAAATGCCTTCGGCTAGACGCGCTACGTAGTATTCGCGAGGGCTGCTGTAACCGGCCATCATGCTATCAATAGTCTTTTTCAGCTCATCGCTTTGCTGGTCGTAATTTAGCAAGGCTTTAGGGTGAACGCCTATCATACGGTTAATAATAAATTCCAGGCGAGCCAGGCCAATACCGGCATGCGGCAAGCTGGCGAAATCGAACGCTCTGTCCGGGTTGCCAACATTCATCATAATTTTTAACGGTAGATCCGGCATGGCATCAATTTGTGACTCAGTAATATCAAAGTCCAGTTCGCCCTGGTAGATATAACCAGTGTCACCTTCAGCACAGGAGACCGTAACCGCCTGTCCATTACTGATATGGTCAGTTGCATCGCCACAGCCAACAACCGCCGGAATGCCCAGTTCACGTGCAATAATAGCGGCGTGACAAGTACGGCCACCACGGTTAGTAACAATTGCCGCCGCGCGCTTCATAATAGGTTCCCAGTCAGGGTCGGTCATATCGGTGACTAAAACATCGCCCGGCTGGACTTTATCCATTTCGCTAATGTCATTCAGCACACGAGCAACACCACGACCAATGCGCTGGCCAATAGCGCGCCCCGTGCAGACAACATCACTTTTCGCTTTTAGTGCAAAGCGTTCAATGGCTTGCCCTTTTTGGTTTGACTGAACCGTTTCCGGGCGCGCCTGCACAATATAAAGCTTGCCGTCGATTCCGTCTTTTGCCCACTCGATATCCATTGGACGGCCGTAGTGTTCTTCAATAATCAGAGCCTGCTTAGCGAGGTTTTCAACTTCTTCATCGGTTATCGAGAAGGTTAGACTCTTCGACTTTTCGATGTCTTCAATGACTGTCTGCTTTCCATGCTCTCTGTCGTCAGAGAAAATCATTTGGATTTTCTTGCTGCCCAGCGTTCTGCGTAAAACTGAAGGGCGGCCTGCTTTTAACGTTGGCTTGTGTACATAGAATTCGTCCGGGTTAACTGCGCCCTGAACGACCATCTCACCAAGACCGTAAGATGAGGTAATGAAAACCACATCGTCAAAGCCTGACTCAGTATCAATGCTGAACATAACACCGGAAGACGCGATATCACTGCGTACCATACGTTGTATACCAGCTGACAACGCGACACCGCGGTGGTCGTAGCCCTGATGAACACGGTATGAGATAGCACGGTCATTAAACAAAGAAGAAAATACGTGCTTAATGGCTTCCATTACACTGCCCAGGCCTCGTACATTAAGGAAGGTTTCCTGCTGTCCTGCAAACGAGGCATCCGGCATATCTTCAGCCGTTGCTGAGCTGCGTACCGCAAAGCTAAACTCGTCATTATTTTCACTGAGTTCGGCGAAAGCGTCTTTGATAGCTGCTTCAAATTCAGGCTGGAACGGTGTATCGATAATCCACTGACGAATTTCTTTACCCGCTTTTGCTAAGGCCTGCACATCGTCAACATCAAGTGTGTCGAGCAAATCGTGAATACGATCGTTTAAGCCGCTTTGCTCCAGAAACTGGTTATAGGCGTCTGCCGTTGTCGCAAAACCACCGGGAACTTCAACCCCTGCTCCGGCTAAGTTACTGATCATTTCACCCAGTGAGGCATTTTTCCCACCAACTCGGTTAACGTCCTGCATTCCAAGATCTTGGTACCAAACTACGTATTCTTGCACGTCACAATCCTTAATTGATTTTTTCGGCATGGAAGTGACTACTATTTTACACGCTGCGGCCCAACAAGTTAATATCGAACCTTCAATCGCTTAAAAAGAGATTCGCCTGTGCGCTATGCGTTTTACATTTCTGATGGTACGGCACTAACCGCGGAGGCCTTTGGTCACGCGCTTTTATCAATGTTTCCGGTTACTTTCGAACACAAAACACTGCCCTTTATCGATAATCAGAAAAAAGCCGATGAAGTGTGTAAAACAATAAAAAAAGCCGTTTCAGACAGTGGCGAGCCGCCTTTAATCTTCCATACCTTCGTAAATGAAAAACTTAAAGCAAAGATTACTGAGTGCGGCGGCATATGTTACGACTTTTTGGATCACTTCATCGCGCCAGTAGAAAAAGAGCTGGGAGTTAAAGCTGAGCCTAAAACGCATCGTACTCACGGCGTACATAAAAACTACAACTTCAGAATAGATGCCATTAACTATGCGCTGGATAATGATGACGGAAAACGTTTAAATCAACTGGATAAAGCCGATCTGATCTTAATTGGTGTGTCACGTACGGGGAAAACACCCACCAGCTTATACCTTGCCATGCAGTATGGTATTAAGGTTGCTAACTACCCGCTGACCGATGATGATGACTTTGAGCGGTTACAGTTACCTAAAGAGCTGAAACTTCATCGCCATAAGTTATTTGGTCTAACTCTCTCTTCGCAACGATTACATGAAATAAGAAGTCAACGACGTGAAGGCAGTCAATACGCCTCAATGGCTCAGTGCCGATTTGAACTAGCGGAAGTAGAAAGGCTCTATAGCCGGGAAGCCATACCCTTTATTAACTCAACGCACTATTCCGTGGAAGAAATTGCAGCAAAAATTCTGGCTAAGACAAACTTAGAGCGGCATCGCTATTAATGCCGCCCTATTATTTGTTCAAATTAAAACTTATTTAGCGTTGGTGCTTTCAAAGATCTTGTCTGCTGACGCTGCGACAAAACCGGTATACAGCTTGCCTTCTTCAATTTCGTAGCGCTTTGCGAATTCATAGAAGCAACTAGGAATTTCTACTGTTTTATCAGAAAACTCAACTGGGTGACGATCAGCCATAGTTGATGACTGCTCCAGGTAAACTTCCGGAGAGCCTTTAATTTCACCACCAGAGTCGTTCAGTTTGAAGCCATTGTCTTTCAACTTCAGGTTCACTTGCTCAAGAGACTCATAACCCGGCAGTTGATTCACGCTGACCGTGAAGTGGTTGGCGCAATAACCAAACGCTGCCATCCAGGCCGCGTACTCACTTTCTTCTAGCAAAGCCTGATAATCAGCATGGCTGACTTTCCAGTGCGTACCAGAGTATAAGAAATCTGACTTTTTGGTGTCCTCAACTGACACTTGAGCCACCATTTCTTTCACTTTCTTTTGCAGTTCTTCGGAAAATTCAGCGGTCATCAACTCGCTGATGAAAACCTTTGGTAGCTCAGGGTCTTCATGCTCAAAATGTTTTGCACGAAGCTTCTTCGCTTCAAAGTGGTAATCACCACCTTCTTTGTAGCCCAAATCTAAGAAATGCTGAGCCAATACTTCTAAACCTACCGGGCTAATATCAAAGGTACGAAAAGCAACGTGATCATTCACGATCGGGTGCCCTTCTCCTAAAATTTGATGAACCTTCTTTGCTGAAGGTGTCCGTGATAAATAATCTTGCCACAAGTTTTCAAATAACACTTCTACCTGTTGCGACATACAACAATATACCTCTTAAATAATCGGTTAAAGGAGACTATCAGCCCTCGCCGTTGCGGGCTGCTTTTAATGACTCGGCGACTAAGAACGCCAATTCTAACACTTGATCAGCATTCAGTCGCGGATCGCATTGTGTGCGATAACGGCTGGATAAATCGGCTTCACTGATACGGTAAGCGCCACCGGTACATTCAGTAACATCTTCCCCGGTCATTTCTAAGTGAATACCACCAGGGTAAGTGCCTTCCGCCTGATGAATGGCAAAGAAATGCCTTAATTCTTTATGTATGGCGTCAAAATTACGAGTCTTCAGACCGTTATCTGCTTTAATAGTATTGCCGTGCATCGGGTCACTGGACCACACTACGTTACGGCCTTCCTGCTTAACGCGACGTACCAGTTCCGGCAGCTTATTGGCCAGGTTATCAGCCCCCATGCGGGTAATAAGCGTTAAACGACCAGGCTCGTTATCCGGGTTCAGTATATCGAGTAGTCCAATAAGCTCGTCCGCTGGCATGGTTGGACCTACTTTTACACCAATCGGATTATGAATACCGCGCATAAATTCAACATGGGCTTGATCCAGCTTGCGAGTACGCTCACCAATCCAGACCATATGTGCAGAGCAGTCGTACGGAAGCCCTGTTAAGGTGTCTGTGCGCGTCAACGCTTGCTCGTAAGGCAACAACAAGGCCTCATGAGAGGTGAATAGTGATGTCTCATGAATGGTTGCGTTGTTATCTGCGTTTATTCCCAACACTTCCATAAAACGCAAGGCAGACTGTATTTCTTCAGCAATTTGCTGATAGCGCTCCTTCAATGGATTTGACGCCAGGAAACTTAAGTTCCACTTGTGTACTTTATGTAAGTTGGCCAGACCACCCTGTGCAAACGCACGAAGCAAGTTTAAAGTTGCTGCAGAATGGTGATACGCCTTAAGCATACGTTCAGGGTCAGGTTGACGAGCGGTGTCGACAAACTCTGGTCCGTTAATGATGTCGCCACGATAGCTGGGTAAGCTTAAATCACCGACAGTTTCAAAGTCACTTGAACGTGGTTTGGCGTACTGCCCTGCCATACGAGCCACTTTTGTCACCGGACAGGAGCCTGCAAATGTCATGACGATGGCCATTTGCAGAATCACTTTGAAGGTGTCACGAATTTTAGGGGCGTTAAAATCACTAAAAGATTCTGCGCAGTCACCACCCTGTAGCAGGAAACCTTCTCCTTCACAGACATTTTTCAGCTGGTTTCTTAGCGCCCGTATTTCTTCAGCGAATACAAGAGGCGGAAACTGACTAAGTTGTTGTTCTACAGCGTGTAATTGCGACGGATCTGAATATTTCGGCTGTTGTTCAATTGGCTTATCGCGCCAACTGCGCGCACTCCACTGGGCCATAACAAAAATTTATCCGCTTTATCGGTGAGTAAGAATTAAGAATGTACCGCTGTATCCCTTGAAAAGCAACGACTAACGCCGTTGCTCAAGAGCATGAATCCGCTCATCCAAAGGCGGATGACTCATAAACAACTTAGATATTGTCGAGCGTTTACCATTAATACCGAACGCTAGCATGGTACCGTCAAGCTGTGACTCTTTGCCTTGTTGTAAGCGACGTAAAGCGGCAATCATCTTTTGTTTACCAACTAAGTCCGCAGAGCCAGCATCAGCTCTGAATTCCCGCTGACGAGAGAACCACATAACAATAGTACTGGCTAATACCCCAAAGACAACTTCAAGAAGCATAACAACGCCATAATAAGCAAAGCCGCCACCTCGTTGATTATTGCCGCCACGCATTAACGCACTGGCAATGATTCTCGCAAAAAACATCACAAACGTGTTGATCACGCCCTGAATTAACGTCAGCGTTACCATATCGCCGTTAGCAATGTGGCTCACTTCGTGCGCCAGAACGGCTTCAACTTCATCTGCATTCATGTTTTGTAATAAGCCGGTGCTAACCGCAACTAAAGAGGCATTTTTACTGCGCCCGGTAGCAAAAGCATTAGGTTCTGGAGACTGATAAACTGCGACTTGAGGCATAGGAAGCCCGGCTTTTTGCGCCTGCTGTTGTACTGTGCGAAGCAGCCATTCTTCAGACTGATTCTGTGGTTGCTCGATAACCCGGGCACCGGTTGAGCGTAATGCCATCCAGCGTGATATCCAAAGTGATACGAAAGCACCGCCAAAGCCAAACAACGCACAAAAGACTAACAGCCCGACTGACCCTTGCGCGTCAATTCCAGTTGCTGCAATTACAATATTAAAGACCACACTAACAACCAGTAAAATGGCCAGGTTAGTGGCTAAAAACAGCAAAATTCTTTTCATTGTCCGTACTCCAGAGGGAACTTAATCTGCTAAGTTATGTGGGGATATTTCGTAAAATTTCAATCTTATTTGTGGAAATAAACAGTCAAATCTTTTCCCGACCACTCCGGTACGTAAGGTATATAAGCAAGCTCTTGAGTACAGAGCAACTCGCGTAACGAGGTTAGGTTCTCTTCTTGCCTTGGCATCGGTTCCGATTCTGTCTGTACGGCTATCCACCCGTCAAAACGACAGTCATCCTGCTGTATTGACTTAAGACTCAGCAAAGCATGATTCAGGCAGCCCAGTTTTAATCCAACCACCAAAATGACTCGAGCATTGATATCTTTTACAACCTCGGGCATACGTAGTCCCGGGGCCAGAGGTAATTGCCACCCCCCAGCTCCTTCAATCACCAGGCTGTCAATCGGCTGCTGACGAAACCAGTCAACCGCGGTCACTAATTTTTCTTTCTCTATTACAACATTATTATCAGTAGCTGCGATATGTGGCGCAATAGCCGCTTCAAAAGTGTAAGGGTTAACCCTGTCATAATCGAAGGCTATATTACTGTGTCGCATTAAATTTAGTGCATCCTCATTCACCAATTTCCCGCTTTGCCAGTAACACCCCGAAGCCACCGGCTTCATTACAGCAACATTCTTTTCGCGCTTAACCAAGTTTTGAACAAAAGCACACGCAGCAACGGTTTTCCCCGCGTCAGTATCCGTTCCGGTAATAAAGTAAGTGTCCATATTAACCTAAACTCAATGTTACTTAACTAACTTGATATTAAGAATCGACCACTCAAGTGGCAATCCCTCTGTTGTTCTATAGTTTTCAAATGCATTTTCAAGCTGTTGTAAGCGCCCCTTGGTCATCAAACCCGAGGTATTCGTGCGTCTGACATAATTGGCACCAACACCTTTAATACTTCCCATAAGCTCGCGTGAGTTGACAAAGTATTGAGTGTGTTTTTCCAGTTTAAGGTCGGCAGACTGCCAGTTAGATAAACGCACTTCGCGCTCTACCTTCTCCGGAGAGTGAAACGTCTGTGTGTGTTGTCGATCATCAACAGCATTCCAGCTTTTAATGAATGAACTGAAAGTGCCTTCAACAACGGTATTAACCGTTGCAACACCACCAGGCTTTAGAACGCGGTAAGCCTCGCTCATCGCATTTTCTAAATGATGTACCCATTGCACCGATAAATTCGCAAAAAGCCAGTCAACGGAATGAGCAGTGACAGGCAGTGCTTCCCATTCACCATTAAGCCAAACCTGGTTCTGGTAATTGCTTGCTGCAGTCGTCAGCATCTCTGGGGCAATATCAACACCAATATAGTGTTCGGTCCGGGGCAATAGATGAGCAGTGGTAGACGCCGGCCCGCAACCGACATCCAGCAAAACAGCTGCACTGTTAGGTCCAAGATTCAACAGACTGCCCGCAGTCAGCCGCTGGATATCGGCATGCTGATGATAACGCTTAGCTGCTTTGTTGAACTGCCGCGCAACAGCTTGCTGAAAATTCATGGGCTTCATAGATTGTCACGGATCCTGTCTACAACCTGCCAAAAGGTTTCAAGAGCCACCTGTGGCATATCGGAGGTTAAACTGAAGCGAATACGGGAAGTCCCAACAGGCACCGTTGGTGGACGGATTACGCTGCATAGGTAGCCGTTAGCCTGTAACTGCTTAGACATAGCCAGCGCTTCGGTATCGGAGTTAAAAAGCCAGGTTTGTATTGCGGTATTTGAATCGATTGTTTTTAAGTTGCGTTGCTTCATTTGCTCACGAAAGTACTGAATACGGGTATATAGATGCTCGCGCCGCTCATCACCCTCTGCGCTGCGTACAATTTCGATTGAAGACTTTATTGCAGCAGCCTGTGCCGGCGGCATAGCGGTCGAATAAATATAGTCACGACAAAATTGAATCAAGCTTTCAATCTCATCGTCTTCGGCACAGACAAATGCCCCGCCAATACCCAGAGCTTTGCCAAAGGTCCCGGTGAGCACATCGACAACATCTGAACCAGAAGTTGTTGACCCTTTTCCTTCAGAACCATAGGCACCTAGCCCATGCGCATCATCCAGAATTATTTTTATGCCATATTGTTGCTTTAAGGAAGCCAGTTGCGTCAAGTCACAGGCGTCACCGTCCATACTAAAGACGCCTTCAGTAACTAGCCAGTCGTCGGCATTTGCTTTACCAACTATCGGCGAAGGTTGATTGTGCGGGTAACGCTTAAATTGCGCCTGGCTATGCTGCATACCATCAATAATTGAAGCATGAACCAGCTTGTCTGCAAAAACCTTTTGTTGCTTATCGACCAGGGTTGTCAGTACGCCATGATTTGCAGCAAAACCTGAGTTAAACAGCAAAGCTCTGGATTTTCCTAACCAGTCAGCCAGCAGTTCTTCCAGTTCCTGATGAGAACTGCTGTAGCCACTGAGCAAAGGTGAGCCTGTACTGCCAACGCCCCAAATATCAACAGCCTGCTTAAAAGCGTGCCTGATGTTCCGATGCTGGCTTAGGCCAAGATAATCATTGGTACTAAAGTTTAGCTTCCATTGAGTGTCAGAGCTCCGCACTTTTCGCACACGGAAAAGCGAAGAACCCTTCCGCTCTTTCAGACGACGTTGATATCCAGACACGGCCTTTTCCACTATGAGGCGTCGTAATAGCGCACAGGATTCTGCTGTTCCTGAATAGCGTCCTCTATTACTGCTGTATGGACTTCGTCATCGTATCCATCACGTTGTTCTGGTGTTATTCCCAGACGCTCAAACAACCGTAAATCAGCATCGGCTTCAGGGTTTGCGGTTGTCAGTAATTTCTCACCATAGAATATCGAGTTGGCACCGGCTAAAAAGCACAAGGCCTGCATTTCGTCGTTCATGTCTTCGCGACCAGCTGACAAACGTACGTGCGAGGCGGGCATTAGAATGCGTGCAACAGCAACCGTTCGTACAAACTCAAAGTTATCTAAGTCTTCTAACTCGGCGAAAGGCGTACCTTCAACTTTTACCAGCATATTAATGGGTACACTTTCCGGATGTTTTGGTAAGTTAGCCAACTGAACTAACAAAGAGGCACGATCAGTGACACTCTCCCCCATACCAACAATACCGCCAGCGCAGACCTTCATGCCAGCATCGCGAACATTGTTCAGCGTATTCAGGCGATCCTGATAAGTTCTGGTCGTAATAATGTCACCGTAGAACTCTGGTGAGGTATCCAAATTGTGATTGTAATAATCAAGCCCCGCCTGTTGCAGCATTTTCGCCTGTTCATTGCTTAGCATGCCAAGGGTCATGCAGCTTTCTAAGCCTAATGCTTTAACGCCTTTTATCATTTCAATAACGTAAGGCATATCGCGATCTTTTGGGTTACGCCATGCGGCGCCCATACAAAAACGGCTGGCGCCCTTTTCCTTTGCTGCCTGAGCTTCTGCCAATACACTTTCTACAGCCATCAAACGCTCACGATCCAGCCCCGTGTGATAATGCGCGCTTTGCGGACAGTATTTGCAGTCTTCGGGGCAAGCACCAGTTTTAATCGACAGCAGGGTACTGACCTGAACTTCGTTCGGGTTAAAGTGCTGGCGATGCACGGTTTGCGCTTCAAAAACTAAGTCATTTAGTGGCTTTTGTAACAGCTCCTGAACCTCTTCAACGGTCCAGTCATTGCGGACTTGCGACATGGTAAATCTCATATGCTAGGCAAATTATGGTCGACTAGAATAATTCAGCTCGATACACTGTCAATATACTTTGCATTCTATACTTTACAATAGATTACTTTATGACCATAAGCGATATTGAGTTTGATCGCCAGCATATTTGGCACCCCTACACTTCTATGCTGAACCCGTTACCAGCTTATAAAGTCGAGTCCGCAAAAGGTTGCACGCTCACTTTAGAAAAGGGAGTTCAGGTAATTGATGGAATGTCGTCCTGGTGGGCCGTTATTCACGGATACCGTAATCCACGCCTAGATGCTGTGGCACATAACCAAATCGACAAGATGAGCCACGTCATGTTTGGTGGCATCACCCACCAGCCCGCTATTGATCTTGCCAGACGCCTTGTTGATTTGGCGCCTGCTGCACTAGAGCGAGTATTCATTGCCGACTCCGGTTCGGTGAGCGTGGAAGTCGCGATAAAAATGGCGCTGCAGTTTTGGCTGGCTCAGGAGCGCCCGGAAAAGCATCGCCTGCTCACAATAAAAGGTGGGTACCACGGTGATACCTTTAAAGCGATGTCAGTTTGTGACCCTGTAAACGGTATGCATCATTTGTTTAATAAAGCGATTAACTCACAGCTTTTTGCTGATGCACCCACATTAACTCCTAATGACGAATGGACAGACGACGCAGGTCAACAACTCAGACTTTGGTTTGAACAGTTTCATGGTGAACTTGCAGCGGTAATACTTGAACCTATTGTTCAGGGTGCAGGCGGCATGCGATTCTATCACCCAGAATATTTGAAACTAATACGCAAACTTTGTGATGACTACAATGTGTTGCTCATTGCCGATGAAATTGCGACGGGCTTTGGTCGCAGTGGCAAACTGTTCGCCTGTGAACACGCAGATGTGACTCCTGATATTCTTTGTGTGGGTAAAGCACTTACCGGCGGCTACATGACCTTAGCCGCTACGCTAACCACGAAAAAGGTGGCGGAAATCATTGGTCAGGGACCCGGAGGCGGCGCCTTGATGCATGGTCCTACGTTCATGGGCAACCCTTTAGCGTGCGCGGTTGCCGCAGAGTCGTTGGCCATTATTGCTGAAGGCAACTGGCAGCAACAGGTCAACCAAATAGAAAAGCAGTTAAAAAAAGAACTTCTTCCATTAGCGGAATATGATTCAGTAAAAGACGCACGTGTCTTTGGGGCTATTGGCGTACTGGAAATGCATCAGGCCATTGACGTAGCCGTTGCGCAACAGCGGTTTATTGAATTAGGTGTCTGGATCCGGCCTTTCGGACGTTTACTTTATATTATGCCGCCTTACATCATTACAGCGGAAGAGCTTAGCCAGCTGACGTACGCAATGACAGACTATGTTAAAAATCAGAACAACGGCATGGATTAGAAGCCAAAGAAATAAAGCGACAAGCCACCTAAGCAACTCATGATTAATACCATAATATTAATCCATAAATGCTGCTTGTCCTGGCGGAACAGAACATAGTTAAGAACAAAGCTAAGCAGACTGACAAACAGCCCTATAACTAAAAGTATGACGAATAAGTCACCTAAAGTGATGTGCCAATAGTCACGTACCGAAATGCCGAAAATTTCTGTCAGAATGGTATTTCGTTCAGGTTTCGCATAATTAAAAACAATGGCAGCAACCACAAAGATCAGCCAGCCGAAAATGGACAGCCATCCCAGAACACGAGACCAAAATGGTATCCGCTTTAAATCCGCTAATGATCCCCTTTTCATAATTTTTTCTCTCTGTTCTCAGGGGTTATACTTGAGTCTGCGCCAAACCGAGGTAACATAGCAACCTTTCTATAGCAAAATAGTGTAAATTTCGGAGAAAACCAACTCATGTCGTATGCTTCTGTAGTGGATGTTCTGGCAGGAAAAATTGCTGTCGATGAAACCGTCACAGTCCGGGGCTGGGTGCGCACTCGTCGTGACTCAAAAGCCGGTATTTCCTTTATCAACCTGCACGATGGCTCATGCTTTGATGCTATTCAGGCCGTTGTTCCGGCAGAGTTCCCCAATTACAGTAATGAAGTGCAGAAGCTGACAACCGGTTGTTCTGTTGCTATTACGGGTGTTGTTGTTCCTTCTCAGGGCAAAGGTCAGTCATTTGAACTGCAGGCGACTAAAGTTCACGTCTATGGCTGGGTTGAAGATCCGGACACCTACCCTATGTCGCCAAAACGTCATAGCATGGAATATTTACGCGAATACGCTCACCTGCGTCCTCGCACAAACATTACCGGCGCCGTTATGCGTGTTCGTAACGCTTTATCTCAGGCGGTTCATCGCTTCTTTCACGAGCAGGGGTACCTTTGGGTAAGTACGCCTATCATCACCACCTCTGATTGCGAAGGCGCAGGCGAGATGTTCCGTGTTTCAACGCTGGATATGCTGAATATTCCCAAAACAGACAAAGGTGAAGTCGACTTTTCAGAGGACTTTTTTGGTAAAGAAGCTTTCCTCACGGTTTCAGGCCAGCTAAACGTTGAGTCTTATGCGTGTTCATTATCCAAGGTTTATACCTTTGGTCCGACATTCCGGGCAGAAAACTCAAACACCAGTCGCCACTTATCTGAGTTTTGGATGGTCGAGCCAGAGTTGGCGTTTGCAACATTAGACGACATAGCAGGTTTAGCAGAAGCTATGCTGAAGTATGTCTTTAAAGCCATACTTGAAGAGCGCCCGGACGACATGGCGTTCTTTGCCGAGCGCATTAACCCTGACGCTATCAGCCGTTTGGAAGCCATTGTTAATAACGATTTTGTGCATATGGATTACACCGATGCTATCGAAATATTGAAGAACTGCGACAAAAAGTTTGAGTATCCGGTTGAATGGGGTGTGGATTTACAATCAGAGCACGAACGTTACTTAGCTGAAGAACATGTGGGGGCGCCGATTATTTTGAAAAATTACCCACGCGACATAAAAGCCTTTTATATGCGCCAGAACGAAGACGGTAAAACCGTTGCTGCAATGGACGTTCTGGCTCCGGGTATTGGTGAGATCATCGGTGGTTCAGCACGTGAAGAACGTCTTGACGTTCTTGATCAGCGAATTGAAGAAATGAACCTGCCAAAAGAAGAATACGGTTTCTACCGCGATTTACGTCGTTACGGTACTGTTCCTCACGCAGGTTTTGGTCTGGGCTTTGAACGCTTAGTCGCTTATGTCACTGGTGTGCAAAATATTCGTGACGTGATTCCATTCCCTCGTGCTCCGAAAAGTGCTGAGTTTTAATCCAGCACCAGATCGTTTCCGTTTATAAAGAACGGTGACGGATCTTTTTGTGGTTTTACTGGCGTAGGGACAGCAGGAGTCCCTACGTACAGAAAACCAACAATGGCATCGTCTACTGATAATCCTAGCTGTTCCTTGATAAACTCGTCCTCTGCCATCCATCCCGTACGCCAAATTGCCCCAATACCTTGAGCAAAAGCCGCTTGCTGCATGCCGTGAGTCGCGCAGGCGACCGTACAAAGTTGTTCGTCACGCGGGACTTTTTTGTGGTCGTGAAACCGTAAACAGGACACTATGACTAAAGGCGCACGAAAAGGTAACTGCCCTGCCTGCTCGACGACCGTTTCAGAAAAGTCGTTAAGTCGAGCCGCCTGCTGGTAAATGTCCGCCAGAACTTGTCTTTCTTTGGCCTGAAACTGAATAAATTGATAAGGCGTTAGTCCCATGTGGTCCGGTGCACGCACGGCAGCTGCCTGTATCAGTTCTAACTGTTCTTGTGTAGGCCCCGGTTCGTTTAAACGCGGCATAGAGGAACGAGTTGTTAGTAATTCTTCGGCTTTCATACATCAACCTTATTCAATGTGTAACGCTTAGTTACATTCTCTGACTGGTCTGTCGCCCAGACATTCGATATGCTAAGACCAATTTAAATTAGCAAATGAGAATTAATATGCGTTCAGTCGGGTCAATCTTCAGTTATTTGTGGAAAATAATCAACGGTACTCGCAAGTTCATTTTGAACCTTGTGTTTTTTATTATTTTAGCAATTTTTATTGCCAGCTTAATGCAGGGAGAGGACCCTATTGAAGTTCCTGAAAATGGAATTATGGTTCTTAATCCAAACGGAATGTTAGTTGAAGAAAAAACCTGGGTTGACCCTTTCAACAAATTTCTAAGCGAAGCTATGGGTAGTGAAGACGAAGTTCCTGAAGTGCTTTTGTCTGATGTTATTGACTCAATTGAGAAGGCTAAAACCGACGAACGTATCGGTGCGCTCTACCTGAATCTTCAAAACTTATACCCCAGTGGTTTGAATAAACTACGTGCAGTTGCTGATGCATTAAATGATTTCCGTACTTCAGGAAAACCAATTATCAGTAATGCTGACTACTATATGCAACATCAGTATTATCTGGCGGCCCATGCCGATCAGCTTTACCTGAATCCAATGGGAGCGGTGGTTTTCGAAGGGCTTGATTATACTCAGGTTTACTTTAAGGAGTTGCTGGACAAACTTAAAGTTCAGCCGCATGTGTTCAAGGTCGGTAAATTTAAAGCCGCGGTTGAACCTTTCATTCGTAACGATATGTCAGAAGAAGCTCGCGAAGCCAACCAGTTCTTGTATTCTGCATTGTGGGAAACTTTTCATGCTGATGTTACGGCTGCCCGAAACATTAATCCGTTGGTCACCAGCGGTAAAATAGATGACTACATGTCAGCCTTTAATAATGCCAATGGCGATATGGCTGAAATGGCGTTAGAAACGAACTTGGTTGATGCTCTGCGTACCCGAACAGAAGTCCGCAACGAGCTTATCAACTTAGCCGGACACGACAAAGAAGAAGATACATTCCGTCATATTACTTTTGACAATTACCTAGCTTCTGAAAAAGTCGTTCCGGAAAATCTGAAACCGAAAGATCGTGACCAAGTTGCAGTTATCATTGCTCGTGGTCAGATAGTTAATGGTTCACAAAAAGCCGGTATGATTGGCGGAGACAGCACAGCTAAGCTTATTCGCGATGCTCGTAATAACGAGCAAACCAAAGCAATTGTACTTCGCATAGACAGCCCCGGTGGCAGTGCTTTTGCGTCAGAAATTATTCGCCAGGAGATTTTACAGGCAAAAGAAGCCGACATTCCTGTTATTGCGTCTATGAGTTCCGTAGCGGCTTCCGGTGGTTACTGGATTGCGGCTGATGCGGACAAAATTGTTGCGGCACCAACAACAATTACCGGTTCAATCGGTGTCTTTGGTCTGCTAATGACGTTGGAAGACAGTTTTGCGGCGATTGGAATTCACAGTGACACTGTGAGTACAACCGAGATATCGGCATTGAATCCGCTCGAGGAAATGACTGATTATCAGAAAACACTCATACAACGCTCTGTTGAGACCACTTACGAAAACTTTTTAACCATTGTCAGTAACGCACGTAATATGTCTCGCGATGATGTTCACGAAGTTGCTCAGGGCCGCATATGGACTGGAAAACAGGCGATGGAGTTTGGCCTGGTTGACCAATTAGGTGATTACGATGATTCTATTGCGCTTGCTGCTGAACTTGCGGCCATTGATGATTACGATGTGAATATTGTTAAGCAAGAGTTGTCTTCAAAAGAGAAGTTTTTCGCTGACTTGTTTAACAGCAGTTCAGATTACCTACCAACGCCAGATCTAAGTTCACAACACTGGTTAATGGGTGCCTTGAATAAAGTGAAATCAGAAACTGCAGTTTTGCAGAACTTTGACGACCCTAAAAATGTTTACTCTTATTGTGCACTCTGCCCTCAACCGCGATAGAATTATCGCGGTTATTTCGCAGAGTACGGGAGTAAACTTTGTCGCGTAAAAAGATTTATGTCGCCTACACTGGCGGCACCATAGGTATGAAAAAATCAGCTCAGGGTTATGTTCCGGTTGCGGGACACCTGAGCCGATGCGTTGAGAACATGCCCGAGTTCTTTCGTGATGAGATGCCTGAATTTACCATTAATGAATACTGCCCATTAATGGACTCATCCAATATGACACCATCTGACTGGGTAACCATAGCCCGGGATATCGAGCAAAACTACGCTGACTACGATGGTTTCGTGATTCTCCACGGGACCGACACAATGGCCTATACGGCTTCAGCACTGTCCTTTATGCTGCAAAATTTAAGTAAACCCGTTATCGTAACTGGTTCTCAAATTCCCCTGGCCGCCCTGCGCTCTGATGGTCAGACTAACTTACTTAATTCACTTTACGTTGCAGCTAACTACCCTATTCCGGAAGTCGGGTTGTTTTTTAACAACACCTTGTACCGGGGGAATCGCTCGACCAAAGCTGACGCTAATGGCTTTAACGCTTTTGCCTCACCTAATTACCCTTCTTTACTTGAGGCTGGTATTCAAATTCAGTTAAACGCTGGTGAACTTTCGGAACCCTTGACTCATGAACTTAAGGTCATTGAAATGACGCCCCAGCCTATTGGGGTTGTAATGCTTTATCCTGGTATCTCAGCCAAAATCATACAGAATCAGCTGCAACAGCCAGTAAAGGCAATGATCTTGCAAAGTTACGGTGTAGGAAATGCTCCGCAGGATCACACATTACTGAAAAGCCTGAAAGCAGGTATAGACCAGGGCATTACAATTCTTAACTGCACACAATGCTTCCGTGGGCGTGTCAACATGGATGGCTACGCAACGGGGAACGCCCTGGCTGAATTGGGAATTGTCTCCGGTGCCGATATGACAATTGAAGCGGCTCTTACCAAACTGCATTACGTACTTTCGCAAGACTTAAACCAAAGTAAAATGCAAAAGTTGTTACAGAAGAATTTACGCGGCGAATTAACTCCGCCATAATTTGATATTGCTTAAATAATAATAAGAAGAATCATGGCAAATTCATCACCTGCGTTCGCAACGCGATTAGGTTTCATATTAGCCGCCGCTGGCTCAGCGGTCGGTGTGGGTAACATTTGGGGGTTCCCGACACAAGCTGCCAGTAACGGCGGTGGTGCATTTTTATTGGTTTATTTAATCATGATCGCACTTCTGGCTTACCCTATGCTTGTAGCTGAAATTACTATCGGCAGGATCCGTCGACAAAACCCTATCGAGTCACTTAGGAATCTTTCCGAAAAACCGTTTCTTCGCGGTTCAGGCGCACTGGCAGGTATCGTTGGTTTAATTGTATTGAGTTTGATACTGAGCTTCTATGCCATAGTTTCCGGTTGGCTTTTGTCTTATATGATCGAGCCTCTTATGATCTTAATTGGTTTGCCCGAAACCGCCGCTTGGTTTACTGAATTTTCAGTGTCCAGAAATATGGCGACTATGGTGTTCTTCATGTTGCTGACTGTTTACGTTGTCCGATCAGGCGTGAATGATGGAATAGAGCGTTGGTCAAGACGTCTAATGCCATTACTCTTTATTTTGCTGATAGGTATGTCCGCCTATATCTTGACTCAGGACGGAGCCATAGAAGGTCTTAAAATGTATCTGGTTCCGGACTTTTCAACCATAACGGATCCGAATCTGATTATTCGCGCCATGGGGCAGGCATTTTTCTCATTGTCGCTTGGTGTCTGCGTAATGATGACTTACGGTGCCTACCTGTCGAACTCAGAGAACATTCCAAAAACGGCAGCCTGGGTAGCCGGCATCGATACCAGTGTCGCGTTTTTAGCAGGTTTACTGATTTTACCTGCAATGTTCGTCGCCCAGTCTAATGGCGTTCCCATCTATGCAGAGGACGGCAGCTTATTGTCTGCCGACACCTTAGTTTTTACCGTGCTCCCGGCAATGTTCGATGCACTGGGCTATACCGGACTTTTCGTGTCTTTTGGCTTTTTCCTGTTGATGGTTATTGCTGCTATTACTTCGTCAATCTCAATGCTTGAAGCTCCTGTCAATGCACTACGGGAAGAAGCTAAGTGTGACCGCAGTAGTGGTGTGTGGATTATCGCATTGGTAGTCACCACAATTTCTACAGCCATTATTTATAATTTTGAAACTCTTTTTGGCGCCGTTATTACCTTCAGCACTGTCTACATGCAGCCAATAATGGCTCTGGTGTTTGGCATTATGCTAACTTGGGTACTACGCCAAAACCATTTACTTAAGGCGTTAAAGCAAGGCTCACCTAATATTGATAAAAGCTTGTTTTGGAAAGTATGGCCCTGGTACGTTAAGTTTGTTTGTCCAATACTCATTATCTTGGTCATTTGGCGAGGATAAAGCCCCACGTAGGTGTGGGGCTGTGCCGTCATCCATTAAATAGTGAGCATATCCATAAACTCATTAACGGGTATTTGCTCAAATGATGACCGCTGACGGCAACGTTCAAAAATAGAGTTCACCCTGTGTTCGGGAAAACGAGTGGCTAAATTGGCTTTAAACTTGTTCTCGAGGACAGGAATGCCCTCTTCTCTTCGGCGTCGATGCCCAATTGGGTATTCCACCGCGACTTTCTCGGTATGAGTACCGTCTTTAAAAAATACTTGTAGAGCATTAGCTATCGAACGTTTTTTCGGGTCGTGATAGTCCTGGCTGTATTGTTTGTCTTCAACCACCTGAATCTTCTCCCGGATAGTGTCAATCACAGGATGATTTTCATGAAAGCTGTTTTCGTAGTGATCAGCATTAAGTTCACCAAACAATAAGGGAACGGCTGTCATATACTGTAAACAATGATCTCTGTCGGCAGGGTTAGCGAGTTTTCCCTGCTTGGAGATAATTCGAATAGCAGACTCGTGGGTGGTAATTTCAACCTTTTCTATTTCATCAATTCTGTCTTTAACTTCCGGGTGTAATGTGACAGCGGCTTCACAGGCTGTCTGCGCATGAAACTCTGCCGGAAATGACAATTTAAATAAAATATTCTCCATCACATAACTGCCATATTCCCTTTGGAACTTAAACTGCCAGTCTTCTTTAGATTTTATCTTCTGATCTTTATTCGTTTTATTGAATAACACATCATAGAATCCCCACTGCGGAGCTGTCAGAGCTCCCGGAATACCCATTTCGCCACGCATCGTCATATCGGCTAAACGAACCGCTCTTGAAGTGGCGTCCCCTGCTGCCCAGGACTTACGTGACCCTGCATTAGGAGCATGACGATAGGTTCTTAAAGATTGGCCATCAACCCAGGCCTGCGAAACTGCCGCCATGATTTGTTCCTTGGTTCCGCCCATTAACCAAGTAACGACAGCCGTTGAAGCCACCTTAACCAGAACGACATGATCGAGACCCACACGGTTAAAACTGTTTTCTATCGCGAGATTTCCCTGAATTTCGTGGGCTTTAACCATAGCCTCCAAAACCGTTTTCATTGTTAACGGCTTTTCACCTTTAGAGACTCTGTTTTGCGAAATAAAATCTGCGGTTGCCAGTATCCCGCCTAAGTTATCGGATGGGTGTCCCCACTCGGCAGCTAGCCAGGTGTCATTGAAATCAAGCCAGCGTATAATGCAGCCAATATCCCAGGCTGCTTTGACAGGATCCATGCGAAACTGAGTTCCCGGCACTCTGGAGCCTTTTGGAACAGTGGTACCTTCAACCAAAGGACCCAGATGTTTGCTACACTCCGGAAATCGCAGTGCTAACAAACCGCACCCCAGAGTATCCATCAGGCAGTTGCGTGCTGTATCCCACGCTTCATCGCTGTCAACTTCATAACCTGTAACATAGTCTGCGATATCCTCAATAACCTTGTCGTAATCTGGGCGTTCGTTACTTTCAACTGTCGCACTCATCGCTGACTCCTTAACTCAAAATTCAATTACAAATTTTATTAGCTCACGTAACTATTTGTACCAAAACAACGCTTTTTTTGATCGCTACCTATTGGTTTTTCGACAAATAATGAATAAAAAAAACCCGGAACCAATCCAAATTGTTCCGGGTATAGGGGAATGGCTCAAGGGTTGAGCCGTGCGCTAACTCATGAATAAAAATTGTAAAATAGTTCGCCTAAAATTTGTTCGGTAAATTTCAGTGTAGCCAATATTAAAGAGATGTCTAATATTTTTGTGCTTTTTTTTACTTTAGGTTATCTCACTGTTTTTAATTAATTTTAAATAAGTAAAACACAGGTTATACACAGCTAATTAAGTGTTATTAAACAGCTTGTAATAGTTAGAAGTTGTTGTCTCAGCAACCTCTCTCAGGGTAATCCCTTTTACATCAGCAACGCACTTAGCAACATCGACAACGTAGGCTGGCTGGTTTTCTTTACCCCGGTGAGGCACCGGAGCTAACCAGGGACTGTCGGTTTCAATCAGCAGCTTTTCTAGCGGTAATGCTTTAATAGTCGCACGCAACTGTTCTGCATTTCGGAATGAAGCAATTCCCGAAATAGAAATATAGAAATCAAGATCATCGATAGCCCTTTTAGCCATATCCAGAGACTCGGTAAAGCAGTGCAAAACACCACCGGGCTTCTCTGCATGCCCATTTTTTAATAAAGAGAGGGTGTCATCCTGAGCGTCGCGCGTATGAATAATTAAGGGCTTATTAATATCGTTAGCAATTTCAATATGCTGTTCGAAGTTTTCTCGTTGTAGCGCTTTAGACTCTGGGTGATAAAAATAATCCAGACCCGTTTCACCTATAGCGACGACATTGTTTGCCGAAGCAAGCTCATGTAGCTTAGCGCTCAATTCGAGGATAGGCGTCTGACTATCCTTTACGTATAAAGGATGCACCCCGCAAGAAATGGAAACATCGTCAAAACTTGCAACGGCTGCCTGCATAGCCGGAAAGTCTTCAAGTGTAACGCAAACACACAGCATGTGTTCCACCTTATTGGCTCGTGCCATTTCTACAATTTTCGTTAGATCAGCGCCCGCTTTTTCAGGATTAATCTTATCCAGATGGCAATGCGAGTCGACGAACATAAATAGCTCCACTTATTGTTAATGTGAGTGACAAAAGTCAGTAACTAATTGCTCAAAGAGTTTACCATAATCGTTTCTGTGATGGCGGCATAGGTAATTGATATGATGAATCAGAGCTCGCTGTTCTGAGCTAAGGGTAACGGCAATCCAGCCTTTAGTTTGTTTAGCGTCAAAGCACAAAGCAACGTTTGCACGTAAACAGACTGGTTTAGGACTGAGTTCAGGGTACATAAGCTCCAGAGTGACGCTCTCTCCCACAACCGGTTCTTCAGGAAGCTGTGTTCCGGTTTGTATCATTAGAGTCAAAAGAGAAAGTTCGGGAATAATGCGCTCAGCAAGTTCAGTCGCAGAGTTTATATTTAATTGAAAAGTAGACAATGGGCTCTCCTTTTTAAGGAGCCCCTAACCCGAAAGAGTATTTGACCAGCGACTCCAGGAAAAACTTAATAATAACGGTAAATTAATGCCAGTGGAGCCCTGAAATTTCTGACGTAACTGTCTGCATTCTGCTACCCATTCACTGAGTTGCGCAATATTCACCCAGTCAAAGCTACTCAACTGTTGAAGGTCACCCTCTAATGACTGATATCGCAAGCGAGAAACAGCGGCTTTTTGGTGAATCAGCAGCCAGTCTAGTACCAGGTTTTCTGATATATCCAACCAGTCTAAAGCTGCTTCCTTATCTTTTATTACAGGAAACTCTTTATGGCCGCGAAGACTGTCCAGAAGAGATTTAGCAGAAACTACCTGTTCATCGCTTTGTACTGTCGTTGGATAAGCAACGCTGATCCATTGCATACGGCTTCTCAGGGTTGGTAATAAGCGTTCCGCATCTTTTGTTGATACCAGCCAATGTGTGTCTGCCGGCGGCTCTTCCAGAACTTTTAACAACGCATTACCTGCCTGCTCAGTCATTTTTTCTGCCTGTAATACGACAGCAACTTTTAAACCACTCTGGTTGGCTGTCTGCATGACATTTTGCTGTAGTTCACGAACACTATCGACACCAATTCGGTTAACTTCTGCGCCGTCGATAGTCCAGGTGTCCGGATGATTCCCCGACTGATAAAGCAAGCATGACTTACATTTTCCGCACGCACTCTTGGCTGGCTGTTTGCACAACAAGAACTGATTTAAGCGCTCAATAAATTCAGTTGAGCCAGCCTCAGCGTTATGTTGTAAATAATAAGCGTGGGCAAGCCGACCCGCATTGGCACTCGCAACAAGTCTTAACCAAGGTTCCCGAAGCCATGGAAACGCCATTAAAACAAATACTCCTCAATTGCTTGCAGTATAGCCTGATGTACATCCAGCATAGACTGATTGGCATCGATGACGATAATTGTCGGGTCTTTTGCTGCTATGTTCAAATAAGCTTGTCTTGTACGCTGGAAAAACGCCAGATCTTCTTCTTCTATGCGATCCAGATCCCCTCGTTCTCGGGCTCGTTCAAGGCCTTTTTTCTCATCAACATCCAGTAATAGGGTTAAATCAGGTTTAAAACTTCCCAGAGTTATTTCTCGTACTCTCTCTAGTAATTCATCGCCAAGCTGACGTCCACCGCCTTGATAAGCACGTGAAGATAAGTCGTGCCTATCACCGATAACCCAGCGATTTTTTAATAAAGCCGGCTTAATAACATTATCGACAAGCTGAACTCTGCTTGCGTACATTAATAGCAGTTCGGTTGTTGAACTGACTTTCTCGTCCCATTTCTTTTTTACCAGTTCGCGGAGAGACTCTGCCAGTGGCGTACCTCCGGGTTCCCGCACGGTTTCAACCCGAACGCCTTTTGCCTGTAGATGAGTAACTACGCTTGCAATTGCTGAGCTCTTACCGGCACCTTCAAGTCCCTCAATAACAATAAATTTTCCTGACATAATTACTCTTGGTTCAGTTGATAACGTCGAACAGCCTGCTGGTGTTCTTCCAGTGTTTCTGAGAAGACATGTCCGCCGGACTTATCTGCTACGAAATAAAAGTAAGGCGATCGTACCGGATTAGCAGCGGCTTCAATGGACGCTTTTCCCGGCATCGCAATTGGGGTTGGCGGCAACCCATTAATTCGATAGGTATTATAAGCGGTTTTCTCGCGCAAGTGGGCTCGCGTCAGATTACCGTCAAAATTTTCAATACCATAGATTGTTGTGGGATCAGATTGCAGCCGCATACCAATTTCCAGACGGTTAGTAAAAACACTTGCAACCAGAGGACGTTCATCAGCCAAGCCTGTTTCCTTTTCGATAATTGAGGCCAATATCAGTAATTCGTAAGGAGAGTCTACAGGACACCTCTCTGACCGCTGTTCCCAAGCTTGTGATAATACATTCTGCATTGAAAGGTAAGCTTGTTTCAATATTGAAATGTCTGTGGTGTACGCTCTGTAGCTGTAGGTTTCGGGTAATAAGGTACCCTCTATAGAGGTCTCTTTAATACCTAAGGCTTGTTTGAGTTCTGAATCACTTAATTCAGAAGACTTACTGACTAAATAAGGCTGCTGCTTTAATTGAGCCAACCACTGATTAAAAGTTAAACCTTCAACCAAAGTAACGGTAAACGTCTTTTCTCTGCCCTGGCTTAGCATTTTCCAAATATCAAACCAGCTTTGTTGCCCGTGTATTTCATACAATCCAGCCTGTAAGTGATCAATATCTGCGAAAATCTGACTAATACGATAACTGACTAAGGGATGTCCTTCCCGGAAGTGTTCGGTTACTTCAGCAGTAACTGTCCTGGCACTTTCCCCGCCTCTGAAGTCGAGCAGTAAAGGGGGGGCGGGCTCAGTCTGAATAGGTTGAGATAAATACCACCGCCCGGAAATAAAAACAAGAACAGCTGAAATAGCTAAAACGGCAATAACTAACAAAAAAGTGAAACGTATTTTTTTCATATAAGCTGTTCTAATACTGAGGGTAATTCATCATTGGTCACTACTTTATCATTAAACTGAGTGACGGCGACAGCGCCTCGAACACTATTGGTAACGATTATTTTTTCTGCTCCGGCAAGTTCACTTACTGGATAACAACCGATACTTAAAGGTGCCAGTAGCTTTTCATCAATAATGAGTTGTCGAATAATACCGTTAATACCAGCAGAGCTAAGATCAGGTGTGAACCATTTACCCTCTTTAAACCAAAATACATTGCCTTGTATCGCCTCTACAATATGTCCACTTGAGTCACAAACCAGCAAGTCATCATAGCCGGAAGCGCTGCACTCACGTGTCAATAGTACTTGTTCAAGTCGATTTAATGTTTTCAAGCCGGCTAACTCAGGTTGTTGAGCTAACCTTAATGCCGCAACTCCCAGATGGACAGAACCGATTGCCGGCGGAGCGTCACTTACCTGAATGTATTCGTTAGCAACACAACCTTCAGAAAAACGATAGCCTCTGCCTCCGCTGCCCCGGGTTACTATAACTTTACAAACGCCCTGCTCAACTCCTGAGCAAGCATTATTAATGCGTTCTTCCAGGGAATCGAAACTTGCATGGTTTATAAAGAGACGTCTGTTCGCATCTGAAAGTCTTTGAAGATGTCGTTCAACGAAAAGAGGCGCGCCATTAGCAATTCGCATGGTGGTGAAGTGCCCGTCACCAAACTGCAGACCTCTGTCGAGTTCTGAGCAATGATAAGGCATATTATTAAGTAGTATTTTACGTATTGTCATAACAAAAAAGGCGGAACCAATGGCTCCGCCTTTTATATCACGTTCAACGATAAATTAGTCGTTAGAATGATTATTTACGTAATCAATCGCTGACTGAACTGTTTTAATTTTCTCAGCTTCTTCGTCTGGAATTTCAGTTTCAAATTCTTCTTCCAAAGCCATTACCAGTTCAACAGTATCTAAAGAATCAGCACCTAAGTCATTTTCAAATGACGCTTCAGGCTTAACTTCTTCTTCTTTAACACCTAACTGTTCAACAATGATTTTCTTTACGCGTTCTTCAATAGTACTCATTTATAAAATCCCTCAAATAGTCATCGCGAGAGTGAAAATTGGCTGTAGTGTAGTGAAACCAGCCCCATTAATAAAGTAAAAAATAGCATAAAGTTAAGAGGTCGTACCGCTTACCTCTTTAAACCATAGCCATACCACCATTAACGTGAATGGTTTCACCAGTGATATAAGCTGCACCTTCCGATGCTAAAAATGCTACCGCAGCAGCAATTTCCTTTGGCTCGCCTAAACGCGCTGCCGGAATATTATCAAAAATAGCTTGTTTTTGTTCATCATTCAGCGATTTGGTCATGTCAGTATCAATGAAGCCTGGTGCCACACAGTTTACTGTAATGCCACGCGCAGCAACTTCTTTCGCCATGGCTTTACTAAAGCCAACCAAGCCGGCTTTAGCTGCACAGTAGTTTACCTGCCCCGGGTTCCCGGTAGTGCCAACAACAGAGCTAATATTGATAATACGCCCGTTACGACGTTTCATCATACCACGCACAACGGCTTTACAAACCTTAAACACGGCTGACAAGTTGGTGTTCAGTACAGCATCCCACTCGTCATCTTTCATTCTCATCATTAAATTGTCGCGAGTAATACCCGCATTATTGACCAGAATATCAATAGAGCCATATTTCTTTTCGATATCTTTTATGGTCTGCTGCAGGCTCTCCGAGTCGGTAACGTCCAGCGCCAAACCTTCACCGTTGGAACCAAGGTATTCTGAAATTGCGGCTGCACCTTTATCGGATGTTGCAGTACCAATAACTTTGGCCCCCTGACTGGCAAGAGTTTCTGCTATTGCCTTCCCTATTCCGCGGCTTGCGCCAGTAACCAATGCGACTTTATTTTCAAAGTTTTGCACGTTAATAACCTATTAATTAAAGTGAGTTCAAAGAGTCTAACGTATTCAGTGCGCTACAACCAAAAGACTTAGTAATGCGCTTATTCAGCCCAGTAAGAACTTTGCCCGGACCAACCTCATAGGCTGTTTCGACACCCATTTGAGCTATCTGTTCCACTGTTTCTGTCCAGCGCACCGGACAGTATAGCTGTCGTACTAATGCATCTTTGATCGCATCTTCACTATCTGCTACAGCGACATCCACGTTATTAATAACCGCTGTATGTGGTTGTTCTAGTTTTATCGACTTTAACGCTTCTGACAATTGGCTAGCTGCCGGCTGCATTAAAGCACAATGCGACGGAACGCTAACAGGTAGTGGCAATACACGCTTAGCACCCGCTTCTTTTAAAGCTTCTGCAGCTCGGGCGACGGCTTCAGCGTGCCCTGCTATAACAACCTGGCCCGGTGAATTATAGTTCACTGGAGTGACCACCTGTCCTGCTGCCTGCTCCAAACAGACTTTCTCAATATCAGCGTCTTCTAAGCCAATAACTGCTGCCATGGCGCCTTCACCTTCAGCAACGGCTTGTTGCATAAATTGACCGCGCAAAGCGACTAATTTAACCGCATCAGAAAAACCAAGAGCTCCTGCGCAAACGAGTGCTGAGTATTCGCCCAGACTGTGTCCCGCCATAACGCTCACATCGGCAAGGCCTTTTTCCTTAGCTACACGGTATAAAGCAACGCTAGCGGTCAATAAAGCAGGCTGTGTGCGTTGGGTATCATTAAGTTTCTTCTCCGGTCCCTGTTGAACCAGCTCCCATAGATCGTAATCTAAAACTGAACTCGCTTCAGAAAACGTTTCTTTAATTAAGGCAAAGTCGTTAGATAAATCGCCTAACATTCCAACACTTTGTGAGCCTTGTCCCGGAAATAACAATGCCGTTTTAGTCATAATTATCCTCTTAATATTGAACCAGCGCAGAGCCCCAGGCAAACCCGCCACCAAAGGCTTCCAACAATAATTTTTGGCCGCGTTTAATACGTCCGTCTTTAACCGCCCAGTCAAGTGCTATGGGCACCGAGGCAGCCGAAGTATTACCGGTTTTATCCAAAGTAATAACCACTCGCTCCATCGGCATTTGTAATTTCTTTGCTGTTGCCTTAATTATACGCAAATTTGCCTGGTGAGGTATTAGCCAGTCTAGGTCCTGCGCCTGTAATTTATTCTCTGCCAGAGTATCGGTAACCAAACTGCTCAACTTAGCAACGGCAACTTTGAAAACCTCGTTACCTTTCATATACATCCAGGCACTTTCGGCACTACCTTCAGTACCTCTGGGGGCTTGTTTCGCTCCTAACAAGTGGCTGTACTCGCCGGCACTGTACAAGTGAGTTGAAAGAATACCAGGGGAGTCACTTTGTTCAAGTACGACAGCACCCGCCCCATCGCCAAAAAGTACCAGAGTGTTGCGATCGTCAGGATCACACAACCGAGCAAGTACATCAGCTCCTATCACCAGTATACGGCGATGTTGACCACTTTTAATAAATTGATCGGCGACAGAAAGCGCATAAATAAAACCGGAGCATGCGGCGCCGATATCAAACGCGGGAATGGATGTAATACCCAGCATACGCTGAATTTCACACGCGGCACTTGGAAACGCGTGTTCTGCGGAAGTGGTGGCGACCACTATCATATCCACGTCTTGCGAATTCAGTTTAGCCGCAGCTAAGGCTTCTTTAGCAGCTTCAAACCCAATTGTTGCGGCCGTTTCATTAGCACCGGCAATACGTCGTTCCTTAATACCGGTACGTTCGGTTATCCATTCATCGGAGGTGTCAACGCGTTTCGAGAGTTCTTCATTGGTCAGTCGTTGCTCCGGAAGGTAATGTCCGGTACCAACAATTTTTGAATAAGTCATAGCGCTACTTAACTGATTACAGCTGTTCTGATAAGACTGCTTCGACACGATGTTTAATTCGCTCAGGAAGCTGTTCATGCGCTTCTGCGACGGCTTGTTGAATTGCACTATAAAAAGCGCCGACGCTAGCGCTACCGTGACTTTTTATCACGACATGCCGCAATCCTATCAGACTCGCACCATTGTAGTGGTCGGGCTTCAGCCTATCCCAGGATTTGTGCGTCCGTTTTTGTAAAAAACGGAAGAAAAACCGGTACAACCAATGTGAGTTAAGCGTTTCCCGCATTTGGTCAATAATGAAAGTTGCCAGACCTTCGCAACTTTTCAATGCAATATTGCCGACGAAGCCATCACAAACAACCACATCCGCACGCCCACTGAATAAATGATTACCTTCAATAAAACCAATATAGTTGACGTGGTCGCATTGTGCGAGTCGCAAGGCCGCGTTACGCACTACGTCGTTACCTTTAATGTCTTCTTCACCCATGTTTAGCAGGCTAATTTTAGGCGCAGGAACACCGGAAAGATACTCTGCAGCTACCGCACCCATAACACCAAATTGAAATAATGTCTCTGAGTCACAGCTCGCATTTGCGCCTAAATCCAATAGGTACGACTTTCCACCTGTTTGGTTCGGTAACGCTGTCATTAAGGCTGGGCGTAACACTCCGGGTAAGGTTTTTAAGGTGAAATAGGCGTTAGTCATCAAGGCACCCGTATTACCTCCACTTACCATAGCCTGACAGTCACCATCAGCTAAGGCATTGAGGGCAATTCGCATAGAAGATTCGGGCTTGCTACGCAGAGATTGACCAGGCTTATCATCCATTTCGATGATTTGCTCTGCATGTATGAGTTTTACTGCCGGATGAGAGTTTAAGTGATGCTTTTCAAGCAACGGGGTAAGTTCGTGCTGATGCCCAACAACGGTGAATTTAACATCGGGATACTGATGAACCGCTTTTTCCAGGGCTTCTATAACAATAGAGGGGCCGTTATCGCCCCCCATTGCATCAATCGCTATGTTCAGTTCAGGCATGGCCTGTCTTACTTGTTAGCGACCTTACGACCCTTGTAATAACCGTCGGCTGTTACGTGGTGACGACGATGCGTTTCACCCGTAGTTGAGTCAACCGACAGTGTTGGGCCGTCTATCGCATCGTGTGAACGACGCATGTCGCGTCTTGAACGACTTTTCTTACTCTTTTGAACAGCCATTTACGCTATCTCCTGATTATTTACGCTTCAATTCTTGTAATACGGCAAACGGGTTCTCAGACTCTTCAGCAGCTGATTCGTCAATTTCGCCCCACGTCATCGCATCACGATCCACCTGACATGCCTTAGCGTCGTGCTTAGGAACTAATGGCATAGCCAGAATTAATTCGTCTTCAACAAGCCCATGCAAGTTAATTTCCCCAAAATCGTTTACCTCAATAGCTTCATAGCTATCAGGAAAGTCATCTGCCACCTGCCGCTTAGTGACAGGAGCATACGCAAATTGCGCCAGAATATCAACTGCCAGGGGCGTATTACAGCGTTCACAAAGTACTTTTACAGCAACTTTTGCTTTCCCTGTAAAATAACTAATGCCCTGTTCATCAATTCCAAACTCAACACTTGCCTCAGGATCCGGGCATGGTTCAACCAGACTTTCCTGAAGTCGTGTCAATGTTTTTCCAGGCACAACCCCGTCATATACCACTTTCTTGTTGGCACTTTTAACTGGGTCTACTGTTACGGGAATACGAACGTTTTGCATAGCGCGCGAATGTTAACGAAGTTCCACCTTAGTGACAAGGGAAATCTGTCGTTATTCCTTATTTAGAGGATTAATTTTATGAGTTCTCAGCATATCCAGTAAGGCAATGGCCGGTAACCCGATTAATGTGTTGGGATCGTTCCCTTTTAAACTGTCGAATAAACTGATGCCTAAGCCTTCACTTTTAAAGCTCCCGGCACAATCAAGTGGCTTTTCCAACTCAACGTAGCGCTCAATCTCTTTTTCAGTTAAGTGTCGAAATTCTACGTTAAAAGGCTCCACTCTCACTTCGCATTGTTCTGTTGCCGTGTTCAGCACTGCCAGTCCAGTGTAAAAAGTGACGGTTTTGCCAACAAAGCCCAATAATTGCTTAACGGCATTCTCTGCATTACCGGGTTTTCCCAGAATATGTCCATCACAAACCGCAACTTGATCAGAACCAATAATAACTGCATGTTCATGAGTCATGAGTTCTTCAACTGCACGGGCTTTGGCTTCAGCTAAACGCCCCACCAACTGTTGTGGGCTTTCAGAAGCGATTGCAGACTCATCAATGTCTGGCTTAACAACCTCGTATTTCAAGTGCAGTTTATCTAAAATTTCACGGCGGTATTTAGAACCCGATCCAAGGATTAACGGTAATGTCATGGTCTCTCCTTTATAAGTCTGTCACTTAACTCTGTTAATGAGTCTACAACCAAAGCAGCGCCTGCCTCCCGTAACCTTTCAGCGTTATGTACACCAAAACTAACGCCAACCGGATGCACACCTGCTGAGACCGCCATTTTCATATCATGAACTGAGTCGCCAACCATCACCGTTTGTTCCGGATGAGCTTTTAGTTCATCCATTATCTCGTAAAGCATTTGTGGGTCAGGCTTACCCAATGTTTCGCTTGCACACCGCGACGTCGCAAAGTAATGCTCGGTTTCACTTTCTGACCAGACTCGTTTTAGCCCCCTACGAGCTTTACCCGTTGCAACGGCCAGCTGAAAGCCAGAGTGAGTCAACTGAGACAGGACACCTTTTGCATCATTGAATAATGGTGACGGTGTGGGGTTTAAATCGACATACTCATCACGATACTGAACTAAAAAGCTCTCCAACTCTACAGGGTTAAGCACACCAAACAGCTTTTCAATTGCTGGCTCAAGGCTCAAACCAATAATATCTCTAACGGCAATATCGGTTGGAACAGGCAAACCGATATGCTGAGCCGTGTTTTGCATAGACGACACAATCCGGCCTATCGAGTCCATCAAGGTGCCGTCCCAGTCAAACACAATAAGTCGCTTATCGTACATCATTATAAGCTATCCATATTATTGGGGCGTTAATTGCTTTAATGTTTGTTGTAAGTTGTCGTCCAGCGGCGCCTCGAAAGCAACTTCCTTATTAGTAACAGGATGCTGGAAGCGCAACTGCCAGGCGTGTAAAAACAAACGTTTTAAGCCAACTTGAGACATTGTGTTATCAAAGTCCGCGTCACCGTATTTTGGATCCTTTGCGATAGGATGTCCGGCGTGCAGTGCGTGTACTCTAATCTGGTGAGTTCTTCCGGTAACAGGAGAAGCCTCTACTAATGTCCCTTCCTTGTACCTTTGTTGGATACGAAAGCGGGTTAAAGAGGCTTTGCCTTCCGCATCAACGCGTACAATTCGTTCACCGGACTTTAATGTGTTCTTTTTTAGCGGGGCTTCAACACTACGAACCCGCTTTTGCCATTGCCCCCGAACTAATGCCAGGTATTGCTTATTCATTTCTTTGTTGCGCAACTGTTCATGCAAGTTTCGCAGCACAGAACGTTTTTTAGCAACCAACAGCAAACCGCTGGTATCTCTGTCCAGTCTATGTACCAGCTCTAAGCTCTTTTCTTTAGGGCGTAATGCTCTGAGCCCTTCAATTAGGCCAAATTGCAAGCCCGAGCCACCATGTACCGCAACACCTGAAGGTTTGTTAATTAGAATCAGTGCGTCATCTTCGTACAAAATGGCATGTTCAAGCGCCGCTACCTGCTCTAAATTAGCTGAAGGTAAATCCGGGCGTTCACTGACTTTAACCGGAGGGATACGAATAATATCGCCCTCCTTTAGCTTATAATCAGGTTTTATCCGCTTTTTATTCGCGCGCACTTCGCCTTTACGTACAATTCGGTATACCAATGACTTAGGCACACCGCGTAATTGCGCAATTAGGAAGTTGTCTATTCGTTGTCCCGACTCCTCTGCAGAGACGGTGTGCCAGCGAACTTCTTGTTGTATCGTTTTCATAGCGTCATTTTACCATCATCTGCAGGATTCAACAGAGAAATTGTTGCTTGTATTTTCAGTGGTTTTCATGAAATAATTAAGTGTCAAAGTCCATCGAAGATGGCAGACGAAGAATATATTTCGCGCAGTCGAAGTAACAGAGCGACGCATTATCCACATCAGCATACGGTTTTAAAGTTTAAAAAGAGACTTGCCCGAGATGTTGATGGCACGGAGAAGAACACAGCACATAGAACACGCTTTGTTTAATAATCGATTGCAGACGTAAAATTTAGCGACAATATGACACCGAACAGTTGGTGTTATCGGCACAGTCAAACTCATTTTAGTTACACGTTGTAGATGACGGGTAACGCAGGTCCCAAAGGGCCTGCAGCGACAGACGAATTCGATAATTGCACGATCGCCATAGGGGCGTGTCATATTGTGGCCCAAAGAATTGAGTCACAGTAATGAAAAGAATGCTAATAAATGCCACGCAATTAGAAGAATTGCGTGTAGCGTTGGTTGACGGCCAACGCCTTTACGATTTAGATATTGAAAGCCCTGGTCACGAACAAAAGAAAGCCAACATCTATAAAGGCAAAATTACTCGTATTGAGCCTAGCCTTGAAGCGGCTTTCGTTGATTATGGCGCTGACCGCCACGGCTTCCTTCCTCTTAAAGAAATCGCAAAAACCTATTTCCCACAAGGTTATACCTTCCAGGGCCGCCCTAATATCAAAGATGTGGTTAAAGAAGGCCAGGAAGTTATTGTTCAAATTGATAAAGAAGAACGCGGGCAAAAAGGCGCAGCCTTAACTACGTTTATTTCTCTAGCGGGTAGCTATTTGGTGCTTATGCCGAATAACCCTCGCGCAGGCGGTATTTCACGTCGCATTGAGGGTGACGAGCGCTCAGCACTTAAAGAAGCTTTATCAGAACTGAACGTTCCTAAAGAAATGGGTCTTATTGTTCGTACCGCAGGCGTAGGAAAATCTAAGGAAGAGTTAGAGTGGGATTTAAACGTCTTACTTAACCACTGGGAAGCTATTAGTAAAGCTGCCGATGAGCGCCCTTCCCCTTTCCTGATTCACCAGGAAAGCAATGTTATCTTCCGTGCTCTACGGGACTACTTACGTCGTGACATCGGCGAAGTACTCATTGATAGCCCGAAAGTATACGAACAGGTACGTACACACATACAATTAATTCGTCCCGACTTTCTGCAGCGAGTAAAGCAGTATGAAGGTGACGTTCCGCTCTTTAGTCACTATCAGATTGAAAGCCAAATTGAATCAGCTTTCCAGCGTGAAGTTCGCCTTCCCTCTGGTGGCTCAATTGTTATTGATCCAACTGAAGCCTTAACCTCTATCGACATTAACTCCTCTCGCGCTACTAAAGGCGGTGATATCGAAGAGACGGCACTGCAGACTAACCTTGAAGCAGCAGAAGAAATTGCGCGTCAGTTGCGACTTCGTGACGTAGGTGGCTTAGTTGTTATCGATTTTATTGATATGACGCCTTCTCGCCACCAACGCGATGTAGAAAACCGCCTACGCGACAGCCTGTCTCAAGACAGAGCCCGTATTCAGGTTGCCCGCATTTCACGGTTTGGCTTGATGGAAATGTCACGCCAACGTTTACGCCCATCACTGGGTGAGTCTGCAAACAATGTTTGCCCACGTTGTAACGGTCAGGGAACCATACGTTCAAGTGACTCTTTAGCGCTTTCAATCTTACGTTTGATTGAAGAAGAAGCGATTAAAGATAACACCATTCAGGTTCACTCTCAGGTACCGGTCGACGTAGCCACGTATTTGTTAAACGAAAAGCGTCAATCTGTTAACCATATTGAAAAGCGTCACAACGTTAAAATCGTCATTATCCCAAACCATCATCTGGAAACACCGCATTTTGAAGTTTTACGAATCCGTGATGACGAAGTTCCTGAATCAGCGAGTTTTGAGTTGGTACAAAAACCGGAGCAAACAGAGTCTACGGTTTCTATTACCCTAACTCAGGATAAAGCTAAGTTTGAAGAGCCAGCATTAAAAGGCCTTCAGGCTCCAAGTGCAGCGCCTACCCCAGCTCCAAAAGTTGAAGCTAAAAAACCAGCAACTCAACCGTCATTACTTGCTCGTTTGAAAACTTGGTTCTCAGGTTTATTTGGTTCGGATGAAGAAGAAAGTCAGGCCGAAGCGAATAAGAACAAACAAAGAAATTCGCAAAGTCAACGCAATCAGCAACGTCGAGGTCGTAACCGTCGTTCTGGTAACCGTCAACAAAGGGGTCGCAATCAGTCGACAGCCAACAAAGACGAGCCAAACAAAGACGCGGCTTCTACAACAGAAGATAAGTCGGCCGATTCGCGTGATGATTCGGGCACTCGTAACACACGTAACCGGAATGACCGCAGACGTCGTGGGCGCAGTAATAAAACGAACCAGACACCAAAAGCTGAAGCGGCTAAAAGTGATCAAACGAGTGCTGCGGCTGAACCAGAAAAAGCCAAAGAGCCAAAAGCACCTCAGGATAAGCCTCGCCGCCAGCGTAAGCCTATTGAAAAGTCGGTTAGAGTTTCATCTGCCGGGGATGCAGTAAAAGCAAATGAGGCTAAGAAAGAGGAACAAAGCACTGAGCAGGTAAGCGCCGACAAGAGTTCTCAAAAACAAACAACGGCAAAAGAAAAACCAGCACAGCAAAGCAGCTCGGGTAAAAGTGAGAACAAAGCAATTTCTGATAAGGTGCTTGATCCACGCATCCAGGCTGCCGCCGAGCTCGTACAAAATCAGGCTCAGTCAAAATCGGACGATGAAAAACATGAAGAGCCTCAAGCTTCAGTAGAAAAAGCTAAACCAGAAAGCGTGGAGCAAGAAGAAAAGGCCAAAGAAGCCGTTTCTGATAATGCGCCTCAGTCGGATGGTAAAGCAGAAAATCCGGTTGATAAAACTGAAATGCCTACGCCAGCAGAGCCAGCTAATGTAGCTGAACCTGAAGCGCCTAACGATGAACCAAAGCCCGTAGAAAAAGAAGAGCCCGCAAAAGAAGAAGCTGAGCCGAAAGCAAACGAAGAAAAGAAAGGTCGGGATCGCTCTCGCCGTTCTCCTCGCCACCAGCGTGCTGCGGGTCAAAAACGCAAGCAACAAGGTAAGGCCGAGGCCGTTATACCAAGTCGTTCTTTAAGCGGCTCATCCTTTTCGGCCATGACTAAAGCAACTGCAGTAGAGCGCTCCGAAGATTTTAAAGCGTTACCTGTTGCACAAGCTACCAGTCGCCAACAGTTTAATAAGGACAGTCGTGTAGCGAGTATTTCTCAGGCCCGCTCCAGTTCTTATGCTGAAATGGCGAAATGTGACTAAGGGTATTTAAGCAACAAAAAAAGGTCGGTAGTTATGCGCTACCGACCTTTTTTATCTCTGGAGTTTGAGTTTCTTACTGCTTAATAGTAATGAATGCGCGGTTTTTCTCTAAGGTTTTTGCGCCTATACCTTTCACATCAAGTAGTTGCTCAACTTCAGTAAAGCCACCTAATTGCTCCCGTAACTCGATAATTTGTTCGGCTCGCTTCATGCCTACGCCAACCAGAACATCAGAAATTTCCTGAGCGGAGCTGGTATTTATGTTGACGGTTTTAACGTTGGTACCTTGCACTACTGGTGATGCAGTTGCTGTAGCTGGCATTAAGCTAGCTTGTGCACCACAAACCCAAAAGAGTGATGCTCCTAACAGTATGGATAATAATTTTAGCTTCATAGTATCTATTCCCTATCGATAAAATCACTGCGTCACTGCAGTAGAGATACTATAGCCGAACTTTTTTACCGTCTGCCGAGATTACGACATTGCCAGATGTTAAGTAGGTTACTCTCCTATGGAAGCTAAGATTTCCGCAATTGTCCTCGCAGGGCTCTCTGAGCGCGTTATTGGGCGCCCGATAACCATATAATCAACACCAGCGAGCATAGCTTCGTTAGGGGTCATTACTCGTTTCTGATCGTCCGTTGCACTATTGGCAGGTCTTATCCCCGGCGTAACCAATTTAAATGACTCACCCAGTGCATTTTTAAGCATGCGCGCTTCTTGTGCAGAGCACACAACACCGTCTAAGCCTGCATTCTGTGTCAACTTCGCTAAATTAAGCACCTGTTGTTCTGCCGTTACTTGAATACCAATATCAGCAAGATCAGCATCACTCATACTCGTCAGTACCGTTACTGCAATTAACAATGGCGGATTGTCGAAAGGCTCAAGCGCATCTTTAGCTGCTTTCATCATGGCACTTCCACCACTGGCGTGGACATTGATAATATCGACACCAATTTTAGCCGCTGAAGTAACAGCTTTAGCAACTGTATTAGGAATATCATGAAACTTTAAATCCAGAAAAACGGAAAAGCCTTGTTCTACTTGCTTGCGCACCCATTCAGGGCCAATCGAGGTAAACAACTCCTTTCCGACCTTAAGTCCAACTTGCCCGGAAGGAAGTTTACTGACTAACTGGTCAGCTTCATTTTGTGTCTGGCAATCTAAAGCTACGTATATTTTCGGCAATGCCATGTCTTATTCACCATCTAGTCCAAAAATAGGTTTTGTTGTCGACCAACTCTTACAGGAAGGACAACGCCAATACAAAGTATGCCCTGAGAAACCGCAATGTCGGCATTTATAGTTTGGTCTCTGCACTATGTGTTCATGCACCATTTTCTGCAGTCTGCGAAGGCTGTCACGGGCATTACCAACATCTGCAGCCCGGATGTGAAGGCCCATTAAATAATGGAACCCTCGCATCGTCGGATGCTGCTCTAATACCTGAGTCATGAAATGTTCTGCGTCCTCTATGCTTTGAGATTCGCAAATTTTCTCGGCGAGCGTAATCGCAGCCGTTATTCCGGCGTTCTGTTCGACACAAGTATGGAGAAATTCGATAAAGGTATGAGTATCAGAAGTTTTTTCAAATGCTTCTTTTAATAATGGTATGGTTTCGCGAACAAACGATTTATCTTGCTCAAATACCCGGGTCAGGTAATTAATAGATTCACTATACGCCCCTTCTTTCATATAAATTTTACCCAGGGAAAGTACGGCACGAACACAATTATCATCATGTTTTAATGCTTTATTGTAATGCTTCATTTTACTGTTGGTATTGTCATCTAAATCTGCAAGCTCGCAATAAAGTTGTGCCAGAACCACTCGAGCTTCCGGGTCTTGTTTAGACAGGCGTAAGGCAATTTTTATGGCTTTATCCCACTCATGGGTAGATTCGTACAGCTCCAGAAGGTGTTTCTGGCTTTTTTCCCGAAACAGTTTGTAACTTTGCAAGCCAGCAAACATTTGTTCAGCACGGTCATAAATTCCGGCAGAAAGGTAATCTTTTCCTAACTCATACATAGCCGTTAAACGGTCGTGCTCGGATAAATTAGGAAGTGATGTCAGGTTCTTATGAATTTTTATCGCTCGATCTACTTCGCCCCGACGACGAAATAGCTTTCCTAAAGTCCAGTGGGTTTCAATGGTTTCGCTATCGACATCTAATAGTTCAACAAACAAATCAACCGCTTTGTCTGGTTGGTCTGATAGTAAAAGGTTGATACCGGTGGCGTACTGTTTGGAAAATCGCTTTTGTTCTTTTCGCTCTTCCGTACGAACACTGTTACGGCCCATGAACCAGCCATAGGCAGCAGCAATTGGTAGAAGCAGGAAAAGAAGCTCCAACATGAGCTATTAACTCTCTTTATCCAATTTATTGACGCGTCTAAGCAAGCGGTTGTAACGATAACGCCAGGACAGACTCGACAGGAAAAGCAGGAGAATACCAACAACAAACCCGCTACCAAAAAAGATAGCAAGTAATGACGCAACAGCCATTTCAGTTTGCAGCACCAACAAATTTACTATAACGGTTTGTGGGTTCTGGGCACCAAAAGCCATTGCCAAAAGAAATATGAGTAATACAGGAATGAGAATAAGCAGCTTCTTCAGCATAATCGCTTACCTGTTAGTTATAAAAAAACGGCATGCCAGTATAGCATGCCGTTTTTATCAATCGAGCTTAAAAACTAACTTAACGTATCGACCCTCTCGCGAAGCTCTTTGCCCGCCTTAAAATGCGGTACATACTTACCGTCTAACTCAACGGCTTCACCCGTTTTCGGGTTACGACCTACACGAGGAGCCCGATAATGCAGAGAGAAGCTTCCAAACCCTCGAATTTCTACGCGCTTACCTTGTGACAAGGACTGCACCATCTGTTCAAGAATTTCTTTTACCGAAGCTTCAACCTGCTTAGGAGGTAACTCGTGTTTCAAAGTTAACCTTTCAATCAGCTCTGATTTAGTCATCATTACCTCCTCTAATTAACTGCATAACTGCAGGAAATTATTCGTCGTCAGTTTTTGCAGCTTTGAAGGCTTCAGCCATTGCGCTGTTAAGACCGCCGCTTTCCTGTTGCTTGTTAACGCTCTCAACCGCTTCTTTCTCTTCTGCTTCGTCTTTCGCTTTGATAGACAAGCTCAGAGTACGGTTTTTGCGATCAACGCCCATGAAGCGAGCTTCAATAGAGTCACCAACGCTTAGTTCAGTACTTGCATCTTCAACACGCTCACGTGAAATATCTGCTGCACGAACATAACCTTCAACGCTTTCAGCTAATTCTACTTTAGCGCCTTTAGCGTCTACTTCAGTAACTGTACCTGTAACAATAGCACCTTTTTTATTAGCTGCCAGGTAGTTATTGAATGGGTCTTCTTCAAGCTGCTTGATACCTAGTGAAATACGCTCACGTTCAGCATCAACCTGCATAACTACAGCGGTAACTTCTTCACCTTTTTTGTAGTCACGAACGGCTTCTTCGCCAGTAGCGTTCCAGCTAATGTCTGACAAGTGAACCAAACCATCAATACCGCCGTCAAGACCGATGAAGATACCGAAGTCAGTAATTGACTTGATCTTACCAGTAACTTGCTCGCCTTTATTGTGGTTCTTCGCAAACTCTTCCCAAGGATTAGGTTTGCACTGCTTAAGGCCTAGTGAAATGCGACGACGTTCTTCGTCAATTTCCAGAACCATAACTTCAACAGTGTCGTCCAGATTAACCACTTTAGAAGGATGAACGTTTTTGTTAGTCCAGTCCATTTCTGATACGTGTACCAGACCTTCAACACCCTCTTCGATTTCAACGAAGCAGCCGTAATCAGTCAAGTTCGTAACACGACCAGTTAAACGGTGACCTTCTGGGTAACGGTTTGCGATATCTGCCCATGGATCTTCGCCTAATTGCTTAAGGCCAAGAGATACACGAGTGCGCTCACGATCAAACTTCAATACTTTAACAGTGATTTCATCGCCAACGTTTACGATTTCACTTGGGTGCTTAACGCGTTTCCAAGCCATATCGGTAATGTGCAATAAGCCATCGACGCCGCCTAAATCAACGAATGCGCCGTAGTCAGTCAGGTTCTTAACGATACCCTGAACTTCCTGACCTTCTTGCAAGTTTTCAAGCAACTCTTCACGCTCTGCACTGTTCTCTTTCTCGATAACAGCACGGCGAGAGACAACAACGTTGTTACGTTTTTGATCAAGCTTGATAACTTTGAATTCTAAATCTTTGTTTTCCAGGTGCGTTGTTTCACGTACTGGACGTACATCAACCAGTGAACCAGGCAAGAATGCGCGAACGCCGCCTAAGTCTACTGTGAAGCCACCCTTAACCTTACCAGAAATAATACCGATAACGGTTGCATTGTCTTCGTGTGCTTTTTCAAGCTGCAGCCATGCTTCGTAACGTTTCGCTTTTTCGCGAGACAGAATGGTTTCACCAAAGCCGTCTTCTACTGCATCAAGGGCTACATCAACTTCGTCACCGACGCTGACTTCTAATTCACCTTCTGCATTACGGAACTGTTCTGCTGGAATCGCGCTTTCTGATTTAAGACCTGCGTCTACTAAGACCAAATCTTTTTCGATGGCAACGATAGTACCTTTAACAATGGAGCCCGGGCGTGTTTCAACTTCCTTTAGGCTTTCTTCAAATAATTCTGCAAAATTTTCTGACATAGTGATTAACTTCGCTTATAAATAAGACGTCCACTGAACTTCCGTATACAGCGGGGTTATTAAAAAAGTCTGTTTGCTTCCTTACAACAGACGCCTAATTAAGGTCACATGACCCTAGCTAGTCTTTGAGAGTTTGCTATGAGCAAACATCAATACTTGTTCCAACACGTCGTCTATAGGCGTATCGGTGGAATCCAGATATAACGCATCCTCGGCTGGCTTAAGTGGGGCCACCGAGCGATTCGTATCTCGATCATCTCGTTCTTTTATTTCGTTCACTAATTGATCAATATTAGCATCAAAACCTTTTTCCTTCAATTGCTCAAAGCGTCGCCTAGCGCGCTCTTCGGCTGAAGCAGTTAAAAAGATTTTGGCATCGGCATCAGTAAACACCACGGTTCCCATATCTCGGCCATCGGCCACTAGCCCCGGAAGTTCTTTAAAGCCTCGCTGGCGGCGCAGAAGCGCTTCCCTTACTCTTGGTAGAGCGGCGATCTTAGACGCCATATTACCCACCTGCTCAGTTCGGATCGTCATGGTAACGTCCTCGCCTTCAAGGATGATATGCGTTAATGAACGTTCTTCTTCCGCTTCAAACTTCACGTCCAGGTGAGCCGCTAAAGCCACCAGACTCTCTTCGTCTTCCGGCGTAAAATCGTGATGCAAAGCCGCTAATGCCAGCACGCGATAAATCGCGCCGCTGTCCAGCAAATGCCAACCTAGCTTCTCTGCCAGTAGCCGGCTTATCGTTCCTTTTCCTGCCCCACTCGGCCCGTCAATCGTAATGACTGGAATATGAGTTGCCATAAAATCCTCTAATTGCTCTGCATTACGCAGCATTTAGCCGCGCAATTATACGCATTTGTAAAAAAATTGCATTAATCAAAGTCAGCAAGTCTATGAGTTAACTGTGACAGAGCCGTGAAAACTCGGAGAAATAGTTGGGATAAGTTTTGGCGCAACAATCCGGGTCATTGATCGTAACTCCGGTAGGTGAGAACGCCGCAAGTGAAAAGCACATTGCCATGCGGTGATCATCGTAAGTATCAATACACGCGTGTTGCCAGTTCTTAATCGGTTGTATACGGAGATAGTCTCGCCCTTCTTCTACTATGGCACCCAGTTTGCGTAATTCTGTTGCCATAGCGTGCAGGCGGTCGGTTTCTTTAACGCGCCAATTAGCGACATTGCGTATGGTTGTCGGTTTATCGGCAAAAAGAGCCAATGGAGCAACCGTCATTGCCGCATCTGGAATATCGTTAAAGTCCTGATCGATGCCCTTTACTATTCCCGTTCCGGTAACTGTTATGCTGTTATCCTGGTAAGCCACGGAGGCCCCTATTTGCTCTATTACCTCAGCAAAGCGCCTATCGCCCTGTATCGATTTTTTACCGACGCCTATTATCTTAACCGGACCTCGTCCTAATAATGCTGAAGCCATCCAGTATGAAGCCGCACTGGCATCACCTTCTACCCAGTATTCTCCGGGCGACTGATAAACTTGTTTTCCGGCAATGACATAGCACTGAGGAGATTCCTCTTTTACCGAAATGCCAAAATCTGCCAGCATTTGCAGAGTCAGATTAATATAAGGTCGGGAAACTACCTCGCCTTTTAACGTTAAGGTTGAATCGCCGGGCAATAGAGGAAGCGCCATAAGTAACGCTGAAATAAACTGACTGGATACTGAGCCATCAATTTCAAACTTGCCTGGGGCTAAACCTTGTGAAATAGCGAGTGGAGGAAAGCCGGATTCACCCAGGTAATCAATTGACGCTCCCTGCATCTGCAAAGCGTCAACTAAATGTTGAACCGGGCGCTCGTGCATTCGTGCATCGCCTTTCAACACCATAGGTGCCTGCTCGTCTTTTGCAGTCGCTGATAACACGGCAATAAGCGGCCTCATCGCCGTTCCTGCATTACCTAAATAAAGTTCAGACGAGGAGCTCTGCCAGTTGCCACCTAAACCTTCAACCTGAGTTGTAAGTTCATCGTCTTTAAAGCTAACACCCAGAGCGAGCAAAGCTTCACGCATACGGCGGGTGTCATCACTGACCAGCAAATTGTGTAAGGTGACAGGAGTCTGGCATAAAGCAGCCATCAGCAATGCGCGGTTTGCAATGCTTTTTGAGCCGGGTAAGGTAACAGTGCCGCGGCAATAACTCCGCGGCTCTAAGCGAACAGAATTAGCCACGCAGCTTTTTCATTGCCTTAATAAAGGCTTCGTTTTCTTCTGGTAAGCCAATGCTGACACGTAAGTGATTAGGCAACTCATAGCCACCAACAGGACGTACAATGACACCTTCGTGCAGAAGCTCGTCGTAGAGCTTTTCAGCATCCGGCCCGACTTCTATGGTTACAAAGTTACCGTAAGAAGGAATGTAGTTAAGCCCCAATTCTTCACAAAACTCGGTTAGTTTCTTCATACCTTGTGCGTTTAGCTCAACGGCTTTTTGCAAATAGGCGTGATCATCCAGTACCACTTCCGCAGCTTTAAGTGACAGCGAATTCATGTTGAATGGCTGACGAATACGGTTAAGAACATCAGCTACGCTTTCATGACTTACGGCATAACCTGCGCGTAAACCGGCTAACCCATAGGCTTTAGAAAAGGTCCGGCTAACCACCAGGTTAGGGTAACTCTTTATCCACTCAACCGATGGTGCGCGCTCTTCCTCAGGTACATACTCGTAATAAGCTTCATCCAGAACCACGATGATATTTTGCGGTATTTTGTCCAGGAAGCTTTTCAGTGCAGAAGTCGATAAAAAAGTACCGGTTGGGTTATTTGGGTTAGCAATAAAAATCATCTTGGTTTTATCGGTAACAGCTTTAGCCATTCCTTCGAGATCATGCCCGTAATCTACTGCAGGGACGGCAACAGGTTTTGCGCCAATAGCCTGAGTAACCAAGGGATACACCACAAATGCATGCTGAGAGAAAATCACTTCGTCTTTGTCTGACACAAAGGTACGAGCTAAAATCTCTAAAACATCGTTAGAACCGTTACCCAGAGTAATTTGTTGCGTACCGACCTCATTGAGTTCTGCCAGACGACTTTTAAGGTAATAACCGTTAGCATCGGGGTAGCGCACTAAATCTGTTAACTCAGCTTCCAGAGCCGTTTTGACCTTTTCACTCAAACCCAATGGGTTTTCATTTGAGGCCAGCTTCACCACATGTTGCAAACCTAACTCACGCTGTAATTCGGACGTAGGCTTCCCCGCCTGATACGGACGTAATTGTTTAACTCCGGGATTAACCAGTTCTAATGCGTTAAATTCTGCCATAGCGATTCACTACCTTTTTTATTCTATTTATTTAGCCAAGCTTACGCTCAAAATCAGCCATATAACTTAGCAATGCTTCTACACCTTCCAGCGGCATTGCGTTATAAATACTGGCTCTCATGCCACCAACAAAGCGATGCCCTTTTAACCCCGGTAAACCTTCCTTTTTAGCGCCGTTTAAGAACTCGGCATCGAGCTTATCATCGGCCAACTGGAAAGGAACATTCATGATCGACCGATAAGCAGGATTAATTCTGTTACTATAAAAGTCCGAATGATCCACAAAGTCATATAAAAGCTGCGCTTTATGATGATTCCGATCGCCCATGGCAGTGAGTCCACCCTGTGCTTTTAACCATTTGAAAACCAACCCTGCCAGGTACCAGGCAAACGTATTCGGCGTGTTATACATCGATCCATCTTTCGCCTGAAGTTGGTAATCCATAATAGATGACACTTGCTTCTGCGGTTGACCTAAAAGCTTTTTATTGACGATAGCAATAGTAAAACCTGAAGGACCAATATTCTTCTGGGCACCAGCGTATATAACACCAAACTTTGAGACATCCAGTGGTTCAGAGAGAATATTCGATGACATATCAGCCACAATTGGCGCCTTTACGTCAGGTATTTCATGTAACGCAATACCATCGACCGTCTCATTAGGGCAATAATGAAAATAAGCGGCATTGTCAGACAATTTCCACTCTTTTAGCGACTGAATTTCCTTGCCTTTAGCGCCTTCCTGAATTTGCCCTGCAATATTCACTCGGGAAACGAATTTTTCGGCCTCACGGATAGCAAAACCAGACCATATTCCCGTATCCAGATAATCTACGGTGGCATCTGGTGACGCGATATTCTGCGGAACCGCAGAAAACTGCCCCCGGCCTCCACCTTGCAAAAAGAGCACTTCGTAGTCGTCCGGTACGTTTAACAGGTCGCGCAGGTCTTGCTCAGCTTCACGTGCCATATGAACATAAGCAGGGTCGCGGTGTGAAATTTCCATCACCGACACGCCCTGCCCATTCCAGTTCAGTAACTCTTCCTGAGCTTGCTTTAACACTTCAACCGGCAGCATTGCCGGTCCGGCAGAAAAGTTAAACAACTGACTCATGACTCGTCGGAACCCTCTTGATTTTCAACGCCTTCTTCAGAGGAAACCTCACCTTCTTCCGCGACAACTTCGCCATCAATTAAGGTTTCATCTTCATCAATTTCATCGATTTTTTGTAAACCAACCACTTTTTCGTCATCAGCGGTACGAATTAAGCGTACACCCTGAGTATTACGACCAACGGTTGAAACCTCATTAACACGAGTTCTGACCAAGGTGCCTTTATTACTAATCAACATGATTTCGTTGCCATCAATCACTTCCATGGCGCCTACAACTGAACCATTACGCTCGCTGACCTTAATAGAGACAACACCTTTGGTCGCACGACTCTTAGCCGGGTATTCACTTAGCGGCGTGCGTTTACCGTAGCCATTCTCAGTTACGGTCAATACATTGGCTTCTTCGTCTTCGTATTCACGCGGCACAATCAGAGAGACAACGCGTTGCCCTTCTTCCAGGCGAATACCGCGAACACCGGTTGCTGTACGGCCCATTGAGCGCACTTGCTCTTCTGCAAAACGTACAACTTTACCCGCATCAGAGAACAACATGATTTCACCTTTACCATCGGTAATATCAACGCCAATCAGTTCGTCGTCATCAACCAGGTTCAGTGCAATGATTCCGCCGTTACGAGGACGTGAGTACTCCGGTAATGGGGTTTTCTTAATGGTTCCCTTTCTTGTTGCCATAACAACGAACTTATCTTCAGGGTAATCACGCGTCGGCAGAATAGCGGTAATACGCTCATCGGCTTCAAGCGGTAACAAGTTCACTATTGGTTTACCGCGCGAAGCTCGGCTAGCCAACGGCAACTGGTAAACTTTCATCCAGTAAATACGACCACGGGTTGAGAAGCATAAAATCGTGTCATGCGTGTTCGCTACCCACAGTCTTTCAATAAAGTCTTCGTCTTTCATCTTAGTGGCGGCTTTACCTTTACCACCACGACGTTGCGCTTCGTATTCTGTCAATGGCTGATACTTCACATAACCTTCATGAGAAAGCGTCAGAACCACATCTTCTTCGTTGATTAAGTCTTCCATGCTGATGTCATGTGCAGCAGCAGTAATATCGGTTTTACGTTCATCACCGAAGTTGTTACGTATCTCTACCAGTTCTTCTCGAATCACTTCCATTAGGCGTTCTGAACTGTTCAGGATGTGCAGCAGTTCAGCAATTTGTTCTAACAGGCCTTTGTATTCATCCAGAATTTTTTCGTGCTCTAAACCGGTTAGTTTGTGCAGGCGTAAATCCAGAATAGCCTGAGCCTGTTCTTCGGTCAGGTGATAGTTGTCACCCCGGATACCGTATTCTTCAGGCAGATGATCAGGCCGGGCAGCATCAACACCAGCTGTTTCCAGCATTGAAGCAACATCGCCCAACTGCCATGCGCGGGCAATTAGCCCAGCTTTAGCTTCAGCAGGCGTTGGTGAACGACGGATAAGTTCAATAATTTCATCGATATTGGCCAGAGATATAGCCAAGCCTTCTAAGATATGCGCGCGTTCACGTGCTTTACGTAACTCATAGACTGAGCGACGGGTAACCACTTCGCGACGGTGACGGATAAAGCAATCCAGCATGTCACGCAGGTTAAACAGGCGTGGCTGATTTTTATCCAGCGCAACCATGTTGATACCAAATACCACCTGCAGCTGTGTATTAGCGTACAAATGATTAAGAACAACTTCTCCGACATCACCGCGACGGATCTCAATGACGATACGCATACCATCTTTGTCAGACTCATCGCGTAACGCGCTAATGCCTTCAACACGTTTTTCTTTAACTAGCTCAGCAATTTTTTCAATTAAGCGGGCTTTATTCACCTGATACGGAATTTCCGTAACAATGATGGTTTCTTTTCCGGTTTTCTCATCAACTTCCACTTCCGCCTGAGCGCGCAAATGAATACGACCACGGCCGGTTTTATAAGCTTCGACGATACCGCTACGACCAGAAATTGTGGCTGCTGTTGGAAAGTCCGGCCCCGGGATGTATTCCATTAACCCTTCAACATCAATATCCGGGTTATCAATCATAGCGAGTGAACCGTCAATAACTTCAGTGAGGTTATGAGGTGGAATATTGGTTGCCATACCAACGGCAATACCCGATGAACCATTAACTAACAGGTTGGGTACTCGGGTTGGCAATACATCAGGAATACGCTCTGTACCGTCGTAGTTATCGACAAAGTTAACGGTCTCTTTGTCCAGGTCGGCTAGTAGCTGGTGAGCAATTTTTGCCATGCGAATTTCGGTATAACGCATCGCAGCGGCTGAGTCTCCGTCAACAGAACCAAAGTTCCCCTGACCATCAACCAACATATAACGCAATGAGAAATCCTGCGCCATACGAACAATCGTGTCATAAACCGCGCTATCTCCGTGAGGGTGATATTTACCAATGACATCACCAACAACACGCGCTGACTTTTTATAAGGTTTATTAAAGTCGTTGCGCAATTCGTTCATTGCGAACAAGACACGTCTGTGTACTGGCTTCAGGCCGTCACGGACATCAGGTAAAGCACGCCCAACAATGACGCTCATGGCATAATCGAGGTACGAACTTTTTAGTTCGTCTTCAATATTTACCGGTGACACTTCTCTGGCTAGATCGCTCATAGTTTATTCCCTAAATATAGATCCGCATATTCATTGTTATTTTGATCCAATCATTGTACCCATCCCAAACGCGTCTCGCACCCTCTTTTTCTTATTCTTTGCCTGAGGTAGACTAGCCGCGTTATCCATCTCTTAAAGACGCATAATCTATGACCACCAGTCGCTCTAAAACTGAACAAAAAAACGTCGATCCGGAAGAGATCGCAAAATTTTCAGCTCTCGCCTCGCGCTGGTGGGATCCGGATGGCGAATTTAAACCTTTGCATAAAATTAACCCGGTCCGGCTGGGGTTTATCGAAAACCATACCGAAGGACTCTTTGGTAAGAAAGTACTGGATGTCGGTTGTGGAGGTGGATTGCTCAGTGAGGCCATGGCGGAACGAGGTGCAGAAGTTACCGGTATTGACTTAGCCGAGCAGTCATTAAAGGTTGCCCGTTTACACGCGTTAGAAAGTGGACGCCAAATTGACTATCAATGCATTGCCGTTGAAATTCTGGCCGAACAACAGGCCGCTAGCTACGACGTAGTGACCTGTCTGGAAATGCTTGAGCACGTCCCTGACCCGGCCGCCATAGTACAAGCCTGTGCCAAAGCCGTTAAACCCGGAGGGCTAGTATTTTTCTCCACTTTAAACCGTAATGTAAAATCCTGGTTATTGGGGATTGTCGCCGCCGAGCATATTTTAGGCTGGGTGCCCAAAGGGACTCATCAGCATCAACGTTTTATTCGCCCATCAGAACTCTTGAACATGACCGATAAAGCGGCTCTGGAAGATATCGCTATTAATGGCTTAATTTTTCATCCTTTAAAAGGCTTTGTACTTTCAGACAAAGATGTTGATGTAAATTACATTGTCGCTTTGAAAAAGCCGGAGTAGTTAATGGACACCTCAGATAAAAGCTCTCCGGTAAAAGCCGTCCTGTTTGATTTAGACGGAACCTTACTTGATACCGCACCCGACTTAGGTGCCGCATTAAATGCTGTTTGCGAACAGTACGAACGCCCTGCTGTCACTGCTGAGGTTTTTACGCCAGTTGCTTCTCACGGTTCCAGAGGCCTATTAAAACTGGCCTTCGACGACAGTTATACGCATATGGAAACGGAGCTGAGACACGCTTTCCTGAGTGCCTATAAAAATAATATTTCCACTCATACCCAACCTTACCCGGGCGTCCTCGAACTACTGGCGGTATTACAGCGTGAATTCATTAAAGTAGCTATAGTGACTAACAAACCTGAACGCCTGACACACCTGTTATTACCACACTTCCCTGAATTTGAAGCCATTGAAGTTGTGGTGAGCGGCGATACTCTCAGTGTCGCAAAGCCATCACCTGAGCCTTTATTCTATGCCGCGGAGAAACTTGGTGTTGAGCCAACTGACTGCCTTTACGTGGGGGATGCCGAACGCGATATTGAAGCAGGCCGTAACGCCGGAATGGTCACTGTGCTTGCCGAGTACGGTTATATCAGTAACGAAGACCAGCCCCAGCGCTGGCAGGCCGATTACCATATTGAGTCACCACTGGCATTGTTGGAGTTACTGGCTATCAACAACTCTTGATCTATTAACTTCTTTTAAAAGACAAAAAAATTATATAGAACACTTTTGCGCGCAAACTCAGGCCAGTTAAAGGCTGGCAAAAAATCAAGATTCTGAATTCAAAATTATTCAGTTTTTACCGTTAAATTCACTTGATCGTATTGGCAGTTAGACCTAGCATACAGTTCATCCCAGACACACTAGATATTGTGTAAATATCGCTCTGTACAACTAATAAGCACTATATCTTGTGGCTACAAACCTATAACAAAAAGCTAAGAGTCGGCGCAAAATGAACGAGCAACTTTATGTTACGAAACGCAGCGGCGAACGCGAACCGCTAAACCTCGATAAAATTCACCGAGTGATCATGTGGGCTGCCGAAGGACTGAATAATGTTTCAGCCTCTCAGGTTGAAATTAAATCTCACATTCAGTTTTACGATGGCATTAAAACTGAAGACATTCATGAAACTATCATTAAAGCAGCTGCGGATCTCATTTCAGAAGATGCGCCCGACTATCAATATATGGCAGCGCGATTGGCTATCTTCCACTTGCGTAAACGTGCTTACGGTAAATTTGAACCGCCGCGTCTTTATGACCATGTGAAAAAGATGGTTGCCGAGCATCGCTACGATGAACACCTGCTGGATGACTACAGCGAAGAAGAATTTGATCAAATGGACGAGTTCCTTGATCACTGGCGTGACATGAACTTCTCTTATGCTGCGGTTAAACAGCTGGAAAACAAGTATCTGGTTCAGAATCGGGTAACGGGTGACATCTACGAAAGCGCGCAGTTCTTATACATATTAGTCGCCGCTTGTCTGTTTTCGGATTATCCGAAAAGCACTCGTATGGATTACGTTAAGCGTTTCTACGATGCAACTTCTGAATTTAAAATTTCTCTACCGACACCTATTATGTCAGGTGTGCGTACGCCGACACGTCAATTCAGTTCCTGTGTCTTGATTGAAGCCGGCGACAGTCTCGACTCTATTAATGCCACCGCAAGTGCTATCGTAAAATACGTATCTCAGCGTGCCGGTATCGGTATTAACGCGGGGCGTATTCGCGCATTAGGCAGCCCTATCCGTAATGGTGAAGCTTTCCACACCGGTTGTATCCCATTCTATAAATACTTTCAGACAGCGGTTAAAAGCTGCTCGCAAGGTGGTGTTCGTGGTGGCGCGGCAACCTTGTTCTACCCACTTTGGCATCTGGAAGTCGAAAGTTTATTAGTACTGAAAAATAACCGTGGTGTTGAAGAAAACCGGGTTCGTCACCTTGACTACGGTGTTCAGTTTAACCGCACCATGTATCAGCGCCTGATTAAAGACGATTACATTACCTTGTTCAGCCCGTCTGACGTTCCAGGGCTTTACGACGCCTTCTTTGAAGATCAGGACGAATTTGAGCGTTTATACCAACAGTACGAACAGGATGAGAGCATCCGTAAAAAGCGTATTAAGGCCATTGAGTTGTTTGGTCTGTTTATGCAGGAGCGAGCCAGCACCGGCCGTATCTATGTGCAAAACGTTGACCATTGCAACACACACAGCCCATTTGACTCTAAAGTTGCTCCAATCCGTCAAAGTAACTTGTGTCTTGAAATTGCCTTACCAACTAAGCCATTAAGCCATGTAAATGACGAAGAAGGTGAAATTGCGCTTTGTACTCTGTCGGCCTTTAACCTCGGTAAAATTGAAAACCTGGGTGAATTTGAAAACTTAGCAGACTTGGCCGTTCGCGCATTGGACAGCCTGCTCGATTATCAGGAGTACCCTGTCCCGGCCGCGTACAACGCCACAATGAACCGCCGAACTCTGGGTATTGGTGTCATTAACTTTGCGTATTACTTAGCCAAGCACGGTGTTAAATATTCAGACGGCTCTGCAAACGGGCTGGTTCACCAAACCTTTGAAGCTATACAGTATTACCTGATGCAAGCTTCAATGAATCTGGCTAAAGAAAAAGGTGCCTGCCCTAAATTTAATGAGACCACCTACTCTCAGGGCATTATGCCAACCGATACCTACAAGAAAGACCTGGACAAAGTGTGCGACGAGCCACTGCATTTAGACTGGGATAAGCTCCGTGCTGACATTAAACAACACGGTATGCGTAACTCAACACTATCAGCCCTAATGCCGTCAGAAACATCGTCGCAGATTTCTAATGCAACTAACGGTATTGAGCCTCCGCGGGGTTTTGTCAGCATTAAGTCATCAAAAGACGGGGTAACTAAACAGGTTGTACCCGACTACGAAAATTTGAAAGACAAGTACGAGTTGTTATGGCAAATTCCGAGCAACAAAGGGTATCTTGAACTGGTTGGTATCATGCAAAAATTTGTGGATCAGACAATTTCTGCAAACACCAATTACGACCCGAATAAGTTTGACGCCGGTAAAGTACCAATGAAGCAGCTTCTGCAAGACCTGTTGACCGCTTATAAACTGGGAGTTAAAACGCTTTACTATCACAACACTCGTGATGGTGCGGCTGATAACCAGTCCGACATTGCTGCACGTCAACGTGCCGACAAGCCTCAGGCCCAGAGCGCAGAAGTTATCATCGAAGAAGATGACGATTGTGCCGGTGGTGCTTGTAAAATTTAATAATAAGGATTTTAGCGAATGTCGTACTCAACGTTTAACCAAGAGCAGAATAATCCGTTAACGGAGCCTATGTTTTTAGGCAACTCCGTTAACGTTGCTCGCTATGATCAACAAAAACACAGTATTTTCGAAAAGCTTATAGAAAAACAAATCAGCTTTTTCTGGCGCCCTGAAGAGATCGATGTCAGCCGTGATCGCATCGACTTTAATAAACTGACTGCCAGCGAAAAGCATGTGTTTATTTCTAACCTGAAGTATCAGACGCTTCTGGATTCAATTCAGGGTCGCTCGCCTAATATCGCGCTGCTGCCTATCGTGTCTCTTCCCGAGTTAGAAACCTGGATCGAAACCTGGTCATTCTTTGAGACCATTCATTCGCGTTCCTACACGCACATTCTGCGTAACTTGTTTAGTGACCCCAGCGAAGTCTTTGAAGATATCGTCATTAACGAGCAAATTAAAATTCGCGCTAATGACATCTCAAAGTACTACGACGATCTTATTTTTTACACGCAGTTGTTACAAACCCATGGCGAAGGCGACATTGTTGTTGACGGTAAGACCCATACGGTCACTCAGCGCGAAATAAAGAAAAAGCTGTTTTTGTGCATTAACTCGGTTAACGCTCTGGAAGCCATTCGTTTTTACGTTAGCTTTGCCTGCACCTTTGCCTTTGCAGAACGCGAGTTAATGGAAGGTAACGCAAAAATCATCAAGCTGATTGCCCGTGATGAGAACGTTCACCTTACGTCGACACAGCATATTCTGAACCTGTGGCAGTACGGCGAAGACGATCCGGAAATGAAAGAAATTGCCGAAGAGCTTCGCGATGATGCCTACGAGATTTTCATGACGGCTGTTAAACAGGAAAAACAGTGGGCGCACTACCTGTTTAAAGACGGCTCAATGATTGGTCTGAACGAAAGCATGCTATGCCAGTATGTAGAGTACATTGCCAACTTGCGTATGCAGGCCATTGGTTTTGATGCTCCGTTTGAAAACCAGCGCTCTAACCCACTGCCCTGGATGAACAAATACCTGGTATCAGACAATGTTCAGGTAGCACCACAAGAGTCTGAAATTACCTCTTACCTTGTTGGTCAAATAGACAGTGAAGTTAATGCCTCCGACCTTGGGGACTTTGATCTCTAAGCTATGGCCAACACCTTTAAAGTCAAAGTCAACGGCGGGCCTGAGCTTGCCGTTGATGCGACTGAAGGCACTTTACTCGAAGCCTTAGAGAAGCACCAGTTAGAAATGCATTACCATTGTCGTAGTGGTTTCTGTGGTGCCTGCAGAAGCACGTTAAAGTCCGGCACAGTTCGCTACATAACCGAGCCGCTGGCCTATGTCAGAAAAGGCGATATTTTACCCTGCTGCTGTGTCCCTGAATCCGATTTAGATATTGAGCACTAGCCTCATTCATTAAATCGATTGTGCCCATCGTACAGAAGAATTGTTAACCAGCACTAAAATCTGGATAATGGCAGCATATATTTTTGCGAGAGAGGTATTTCATGTTTACAGTAATTTTTGGACGTCCGGGATGTCCGTTTTGTGTTCGTGCAGTAGAAGTTGCGGACAAATTAAAAGCCGATATGGATGACTTTGATTATCGCTATGTCGATATTCACGCCGAAGGTATCAGCAAAGCTGACCTTGAAAAAACTGTCGGTAAGCCTGTTCAGACCGTTCCTCAAATTTTTGTCGATGAACAACACGTCGGCGGCTTCACTGAGTTTGAAGCTTACGCAAAAGAAAACTTAGGGCTTTACACCGCCTAATTTACGCTTACGAATTCAATTGTAGAGGCGGCTATTTAGCCGCCTCTATTGCTTGTTTAACCCGCTTTTCTGACACCGGATACTTTGTTCCCAGCGTTTGCGCAAAGAACGATACTCTTAGTTCTTCAATCATCCAGCGGATCTCGGCAACGTCATCGGGAACTACCGAACCTTTATTTTCGTAAGCTTTCACCACCGCTTTATATTGCTCTTCAAGGTTGGCCAGAGTCAGTGTCATTAAACGATCCTTATTAGGATCAACCGGCAGCTTTTCCAGCCGACGTTGAATAGCCTTCAAATAACGCACAATGTCACTCAAACGCTCCCCGCCATAAGCGGAAACAAAACCAGCAAACACCAGGTTGTCCAACTGGTCCTGAATGTCGCCTCGAGACTGGATTTGATCCAGCGGAATTTTTCCTTTTAGTGCCTTTCGAACTTGTTGTGACAACAACAGGCACTGTTCGACTTCCAATGCTATTTTTTCAACGCGATCATTCAGGTTTGCGCGTACAACTTCTTTGAGTTGCTCAAAGCTTTGTCTATTTCTAAGATTATTGCCCTGTTCTATCTGCTCCTGGATAAGGCCATCTACTGCTGCGGCTATGCAATCCGCTATTAACGCATCTACTTTGCCCCAGGGATTAAAATACATGGCTAATTTAGCTTTGTTCGACAAAGACTTCTGCAAATGCTTAATAGGCGATGGTATCTGCTGCAATAGCAACTCTCGCACGCCGGTTTTATGATGCTGTTTTGCTTGCTCCGGGTTATCAAATAGCTGCAGTGCAACCTGACCTTTACCTTTGTTTATCAAGCCGGGATAAGCCTTGAGCTCAAAACCTTGCTGGCGCTCAGTAATCACCTCCGGTAAGTCATCAAAATCCCAGCTATCCACCTGTTCACGGCTAATATCATCACCGGCGGTTTTCTCGAGGCGCTGCTGCACCTTACCGGATAACTGCTGTTGAAGGCTTTGCAAATCGCGTCCCTGACTAACCAGTTTCTTGCCGTCAAAAATTTTAAAATTCATACGTAGATGAACCGGTAGCGAGGATTCATCCCAGTTTTCTTCCGGAACTGTTACGCCGGTCATACGTCGCAACTTAGTCGCCATAGCATCGGTTAAACGCCCTTGCATAGATTCAACGTCAGCCATTATCGCGCCAGCAAAGTTTGGCGCCGGCACAAAATTTCGGCGCAGGGCTTTTGGCAACGATTTAATTAAGTGGGCAATACGCTCTTCCCGTAATGCCGGAATATGCCAGTCAAAACCCTCAAGCTTCACCTGGTTTAAAATACCCAGCTGGATATTCACACTGACACCGTCGTCTTCTGCGTTAGGCTCAAAGTGGTAACTTAGAGGCAGTCGCAGGTTCCCTTGTCGCCAAAACTCCGGGTATTCGTTCTCAGTAATATGTTCGGTTTCGCCGGCAATTAAATCATCACGTTCAAAAAACAGTAACCGTGGTTCTTTTTTTGCGGCTTTATGCCACCATCCTGCCAGTAACTTTTCGTTGTATATACCTTCGGGTATTGTACGGTCGTAAGCTTCAAACAAAACCTCTTCATCAACAAGAATATCACGTCGTCTGGATTTAGCTTCCAGAGCCTGAATGTCACCAATTAATTTCAAGTTATGTTGAATAAAAGGCAACTTGCGCGTTAACTGAGAGTTAACTAAAGCTTCCCGGATAAAAATATTACGTGCTTTAGTCGGTGCAACCGGGCCATATTGAACGCGTCTTCTCGGTACCAGAATAAGGCCCAGTAAAGTCACTTGTTCATCAGCAATAACACTGCCTTTTTTCTTCTCAAAATGAGGTTCAAGGTACTGTTTTTTGACTAAATGAGAAGCCGCTTCTTCAACCCATAAGGGATCAATATCAGCGTTGATTCGGGCGTACAACTTGGAAGTTTCAGCGAGCTCTGCGGTAACAACCCACTTTGGCGGCTTACCAAATAAACCTGAACCTGGGAAAATATGAAACCGGCTCTGCCGGGTTCCCTGATATTCGTGCCGGTCTTCTTTAAAGCCAACTTGCGATAGCAGACCAGTAATTAAAGCCCGGTGTATTTGCTCATAGGTAGCAGCTTCGTCGTTAATGGATAATCCCATTTCCCGAACCGTTTGCCGGCTTTGTGTATAAATGTCCTGCCACTCGCGCAGCCGCATGAAGTGAATAAATTCACGACCCATCTGCTTACGGAATTGATTACCCGACAGCGCTTTCTGCTGTTCTTTTACGTAATTCCATAAGTTTAAAAACGCCATAAAATCGGAGCTTTTATCACGAAAACGCTGGTGCCACTCATCAGCCTTTTGCTGTGCATCGTGCGGACGTTCACGCGGGTCCTGAATACTCAGCGCGGCGGTAATTATCAGCATTTCCCTGACACAACCATATTGCTGCCCTGCCAGCACCATTCTGGCTAATCTCGGGTCCAGAGGCAGTCGTGACAATTGTCGGCCCGTGTCAGTCAACTGCGGACGTTCAGCTTTACGTCCAGGCTCAATTGCATGAAGCTCCTCTAGTAAGTTCAGACCATCTTTAACAAAACGCTCATCAGGCTTCTGGACAAAAGGAAACTGTCGAATATCACCTAACCGTAACGCCGACATTTGCAAGATAACAGCCGCTAAGTTAGTACGGAGGATCTCAGGATCGGTGTACTCCGGGCGCTGCAAGAAGTCATCTTCGCTATAGAGGCGAATACAAATACCCGGACCAATACGACCACAACGACCTTTACGCTGGTTTGCACTGGCTTGAGAAATTGATTCAATGGGTAGTCGCTGTACTTTAGTACGGTAACTGTAACGGCTCATTCGTACCGTTCCGGGGTCAATAACAAAGCGTATCCCCGGAACCGTTAATGAGGTTTCGGCTACGTTAGTGGCAATAACCACACGGCGTTGACTGTGCGCCTGAAACACTCGGTTTTGTTCGTGCGATGAAAGACGCGCATACAGAGGAAGAACCTCAGTATTTCGCAACTTCAAATCGCCGATAGCGTCCGCATAATCGCGGATTTCACGCTCACCGCTGGCAAAAATAAGGATGTCACCTTCACTTTCACGTTGCAGCTCTTCAACCGCCTCACAAACGCCCTGAAGTACGTCGGCATCGGCTGCTTTCCCGTCTTCTTTTGGCGGTCGATACCGAACCTCCACGGGATAAGTTCGCCCTGTTACCGTCAACACAGGCGCGTCATGAAAGTGCTTCGAAAAACGCTCTGTCTCAATGGTTGCCGAGGTAATAACCAGTTTAAGGTCGCGGCGTTTGGGCAGTAAGGTATGCAGTACACCCAGCAAAAAGTCGATGTTAAGGCTCCGTTCATGGGCCTCATCAATAATAATGGCATCGTATTGTAATAACAGAGGATCTTGCTGCAACTCAGACAACAACATGCCGTCCGTCATCAGCTTAATTGCAGTGGTTGGTGCCGTTTCATCCTGAAACCGAATTTTGTAGCCAACCTGTGTTTTATTGTGATCCTGCAACTCTTCACCAATACGGGCGGCTACGCTGCGTGCAGCCAAGCGCCGAGGCTGCGTGTGACCTATAGTGCCTTTTCGGCCATAGCCCAGTTCCAGCAACATTTTCGGTAACTGGGTAGTTTTACCCGACCCGGTTTCACCGGCAATGACCACCACCTGATTCTGCTCTATGGCCGATTTAATGTCATTACGCTGCTGAGCAACCGGTAATTCTTCAGGATAACGAATATGAAACTTTTGCTGCTGCCGCTCTAAATACTCAAGTTCGGCAGTTTCAATGTCGGCAGCTATCCGCTCCAGCACCTGTTGCTGTCGTTGCTCGTTTTTAATTTTACTCAGACCACGCAAACGGCCGCGCAATAGCGCGGCCTGACGTGTTGTACATTGCTCTAATTGTGTCTGAAATTTATCAACAAAAGGCTTACTTTGTAATTTATCGTGCGATTTTTGACGACTCATAGACTCCGAACTTATTCATCCTCGTTATAAATAGCGACTTCCGCTTTTTCCTCACCTTTAAAAGAACCCCGGTACATGCCTTCGGTATTAAATGGCATCGCAATATTACCCTGAGCATCAATAATGATGACACCACCGGTACCGCCGGCGTCCTGCAACACACCATGAATGACTTCATCGCCCGCGTCACTCACCGAAAGCCCTTTATACTTAACTCGAGAGCAAATATCGGCAGCCACATGGAAGCGAATAAAATACTCGCCATGTCCCGTAGCCGAAACAGCACAGCTGTCATTGTCAGCCCATGTACCGGCGCCGATAATTGGTGAATCCCCTATTCTACCATAACGTTTAGCTGTCATGCCTCCGGTTGACGTACCGGCACTCAAGAGTCCGTCTTTATCAACCGCAACAGCGCCGACCGTTCCGTATTTGTAATCGATATCGAGGTATTCCCAGGCCTGCTGCTCTGGCTGTTCACTTTTCTTAATAGTTTCTTTGGCTTTCTGTAACTGCTGATAACGGTGCTCGGTATTAAAGTAACTGTTCTCTACCTGTTCCAGTCCTTGCTGACGGGAAAACTGCTCAGCGCCTTCACCACTTAGCATTACATGTACGGACTCTTCCATTACTTCGCGAGCTAATTCTATTGGACTTTTTACTGTCTTCACACCCGCGACTGCGCCGGCGTTACCATTCAGACCTTCCATCAGTGAAGCATCAAGCTCATGTTCTCCGTCCCAGGTATAAACCGCGCCTTTGCCAGAGTTAAAAAGTGGTGAGGCTTCCATTACCTGAATAGCGGCAATAACTGCCGTGGTACTGTCACCACCCTCTTTCAATACCTTTCGGCCTGCTTCTAGCGCTTCCGTCAGTTTCTCTTTGTAGGCTTGCTCTTGTTCAGCCGTTAAATTTGCCCGGGTAATTGTTCCGGCTCCGCCGTGAATGGCCATGGCATATTCTACATCATGGTCATCAGCGTGCGCCGGTAACAGCGATCCAAACGCAGCAGCGGTAAGTAATGCAGATAAATAGAGTTTTTTCATCTCGACCTCGGTTTTATTGTTATAGGCTAGACTGTTAGTAATAGCATAGTCGCAGGAAACTACCGAACTGACAACGAGGAGATTTTCAGATGCCGACTTATCACGTTGAATACACACACTTAGGCGATAAACAGCAAATAACACTGGAAGTCGATGGTAACTCATTAGGTGACGATCAAGAGTTCAGAGACGCTATCGCAAGGCGTTTAGCAGAGCGTATATTACCTCACGCAGAGCTTGCTTTTCGTCATGAGGATGAACGCACTTTAGAGCAGAAACTGAATAAAGCCTACGATGTGCAAGTGAATAAAATTGAAAGGCAGTGAGTGGCTGAATTTCTCCTTGCCCTCGTGCTATAGTTTTCTTTTTCTGCTGAGCAGCTAGGGTTATGGCACAAAACGAACAAGAAACTTTCTACTGGCACGACTACGAGACATGGGGTGCTAACCCGTTAGTGGATCGGCCCGCACAATTTGCCGGCTTGCGCACAGATGCGAACTTTAATGCTATTGGCCGGCCGCTAACGCTTTACGCTCAGCCCACACCGGATTTTCTGCCTAACCCGGAAGCCACATTAATAACCGGCATAACGCCACAGCTTGCGCTTAAGCAAGGTGTCGGTGAAGCAGAGTTCAGCAAAGCCATAGCAAAAGAATTTCAGCAGCCCAATACCACCATTATTGGATACAACAACATCCGTTTTGACGATGAAGTCACCCGTTTACTGTTCTATCGCAATTTTTACGACCCCTACGAGTACAGCTGGCAGAACGGCAATTCACGCTGGGACTTAATTGATGTGGTGCGAGCCTGTTTTGCGCTGCGCCCGGACGGTATCAACTGGCCAGAGAATGCTGATGGACAACCCAGTTTAAAACTGGAGCATTTAAGTGTTGCTAATAACATTGAACATGGTCAGGCGCACGATGCTATGTCGGACGTTTATGCAACCATCGGTCTGGCTAAGCTCATCAGCGAGAAACAGCCCAAGCTGTGGCAATGGGCTTATAGCATTCGCCGTAAGCAGAAATTACTGAATCTGTTTAACTGGCAGGCACCTGAGCCTTTGGCGCATGTTAGCGGGTTTTACGGTACAGCAAACCGCTATTTGTCGGCCATACTGCCGCTGGGCTTTCATCCGAAACAGAACAATAACGTTATAGCCTGGGACTTGCGCGTTCCTCCTATGGATTTTGCTGAAAAATCAGTAGAGGAATTAACCGCTTTAACTTACACCAGCCGTAAAGAACTTGAGGAGCAAGGACTTAAGAAAAGTGGATTACAAAATATTCATTTGGGCCGCTGCCCCTTCCTGGCTCCCATTAAAACCATTTCAGAAGACGCAGCAAATAATGCAGCGCTTGATACTCAAGCCATTGTGACTAACGCAAAATGGTTGCAGGAGAACAGCGACTTCCGCGACAAACTTATGCAGGTGTTCGAACAGACAAAAGAGTTCGCGCCCAGAACAGACGTTGATCACCAAATATACGATGGTTTCTTCTCCCCTCAGGATAAAAAACATATGGAGATTATTCGTTCATCTGAGCCTCAGCAACTGGCTGGGCTGGAATTGGACTTTCAGGACAAGCGCATGCCGCAGTTGTTACTGCGCTACCGGGCAAGAAACTATCCTTCAACGCTCACAGACAAAGAGCTGAACCAGTGGCGCCAGTTTTGCCAGCAACGCTTAGTAGAGCCACCAGAAGGTATGTTGTCTGCTGAGGACTTTGCGCTTAGGCTTGAGGACTTAGCGAGCCAGCATCAGGAAGATACGCATAAACTGCGTTTATTAAAGTCTCTGTATGACTACGCCGCTTCCCTATAATGACACCGGGTCATTTGACTACATCATAGTCGGTGCCGGCTCTGCCGGCTGTACTTTAGCTAACAGGTTAACCGAATGTGGCAGGTACCGCGTATTACTATTAGAAGCCGGAACCTCACATGGCGGTCTATTCTCAGATATGCCATCAGGCTTTGCGCGCTTTATGCACAGCCGAAAATTCAACTGGCTTTACCGTAGTCAAAAAGAACCTCAACTCGATAACGAAAAGGGTTGCTATACCCCGAGAGGAAAGATGCTGGGCGGAAGTAGCGGTGTTAACGCCATGATATACACGCGTGGGCTCGCAAGTGACTATAACGCCTGGGCTGAACTGGGTAACCACGGCTGGGGTTATAACGACCTGCTTCCCTACTTTATAAAGAGTGAAAGTAACAGCCGTGGGCGGTCAAAGTATCATGGTGATAAGGGGCCATTATCGGTATCCGATGTAACGCCTTACTATTGTGTATCAAAACAGTTTTTAGAGGCCTGTGCTCAATACGGTTTAACGGCTAACCCGGACTTTAATGGTCCTCACCTTGAGGGGCACGGAGCTTACCAGTTTACGATAAAAGACGGAAAACGATGCAGTGCATATCATGCTTACCTCAAGCCAGCTTTAATTCGCCCAAACTTAACCGTGTTATCTGGCTGTTTAACCGAATGCGTACTATTTTCAGATAAACGGGCCACAGGTGTATGTTACCAGCAAGGCAAAAGCCGCTATATAGCCAATGCAAAGAAAGAGGTCATTCTTTGTGCGGGGGCTTTTAATTCTCCCCAAATTCTATTACGTTCGGGCATTGGCTCAGCCGGACAACTGGCAAAGTCCAAAATTGATTTAGTCTATGAAAATCCTGCCGTAGGCAAAAACCTGCAAGAACACGTCGATATCAGTATTCATTGTAAGAACAATGCCAAAGATGGTCTGACTCTGACACCCTGGGGTTTAATTAAGCTATCAATTCCTTTTGTGAGCTATCTCTTCACAAAGAAAGGCCAGTTAGCCCATTCACTCGCTGAAGTTGGTGCTTTTTACTGCTCGTCCGACAAAGCCCGGGAGCCAGACATTCAAATTCACTTGCTGCCGGTTATGTTTAACGACAGTGGCTATGACTGGACACCAACCTTAAAACAAGGTTTTACCTGTCATGTGTGTTTACTGAGGCCGGAATCGCGCGGAGAAGTTAGGCTGAACCCGGAAAACCCTCTAGGAAAACCGCTAATTACTTATGGTTTTTTAAAAGAAGAAAACGATAAGAAAGCCTTAATTAACGGTATAAAAAAAGCTTTTGAGATACTAAAGCAGCCCGCTTTATCAAAACATCACGGTGGATTTATATTCCCCAGCCCTGAACTTAACGACGACCAACTTCTAAAGCAGATAAAGTCGAAATGCGGGCTCATCTACCACCCGGCGGGAACCTGTAAAATGGGCCCTGAAAACGACAAAGATGCCGTCGTTAATCCCGAGTTAAAAGTAAAAGGTGTTGAACAGCTTCGGGTAGTGGATGCCTCCATTATGCCTCATGTCATTAGTGGTAATACAAACGCTCCCACTATCGCTATAGCAGAAAAAGGCGCCGACTTAATAAAAGCCGACGCCTGATAAAATAGCTCTCTAATTTCAGTGGGTAGATTAGCTGTTTTTATTACCCACTCTGAATAAACGAGCCAATGCAGGAATAAGAATAAGCGCACCCAACATATTCCAAAGGAACATAAAGGTTAACAGTATGCCCATGTCCGCCTGGAACTTGATTGGTGAGAATATCCAGGTTGCGACGCCAATAGCCAGGGTCAGGCCAGTAAAGCCTACCGCTTTGCCGGTGTTGTCCAGTGAATGCTTATAGGTATCCTGCAGCGACATCCCCTGTTCTAGACCTTCTTTCACCTTACTATAGATATAAATGCCGTAATCGACGCCTATACCAACCCCTAAAGCGATAACCGGTAAAGTCGCAACTTTAATACCGATACCTAATACTGCCATCAGACCCTGACTCATTACCGTAGTGAAAGCCAGAGGCAGAACAATACAGGCAACCGTACGAATACTGCGGAAAGTAATAAAGCACAGCAAAATCACGACACCGTATACCCACAACAGCATTTTATTCTGAGCCGCTTCTATAACCGAATTTGTTGCAGCTTCAATCCCGGAGTTACCAGCAGCCATTAGCAGCTCTAAACCGTCCTCCTGATAGTTCTGGTTAAACTCATTAACCGAGGCAACAACGTTTTCGAGCGTTTCGGCTTTGTGATCATCCAGATAAATAATTACCGGTGCCATTGAGCAGTCGTTATTAATAAGCCCATCCGGAATGCGACTTAACGACGCATTAATCACGTACTGGTTCCGGTTTAAGCTGAACCACTTCAGGTTACCCTCATTAATACCGAACATACCCATCTTAGAAACGTAAACCACAGACTTAACGTCTTGAACACCGCTGGTGTTTTCCATATGCCAGCTAAAACGTTCCATCAACTCGAGATTGTCATAGGCAATGCACTGCTCTGGTGCCGATGCCGCCATAACAACAAAGATATCAGTACTGGAGCTGTAGTTATCAACGATAAAGGCATTATCCTGATTATAACGACTGTCGGGGCGAAGCTCTGGTGCCCCTTTGTCCAAGTCGCCGATAGCCATGTTTTGACTGTTAATCAGACCCCAGGCAAGCATAACAAGTGCAACACCTAGTGCTGAATACGCCCACTTAGGTTGAGTAAACTTAGCAAAGAACTCAAATAATGGATGACGCTCGCCTTCAATCTTCTTCTGATAAGCCACTCCATTATCGGACGTTCCCAGATAAGACATCAGGATAGGCAGCAAACCAAGGTTGGTTAACACAACAACGGCTACACCAATACTTGCTGCGATAGCCAGTTCCTTAATCACTTCAATATCAATAACCATTAAAGTGGTAAAACCGATAGCGTCACTGGCTAAAGCCGTTAGCCCTGCTATGTACAAACCTCGGAAAGCCGTACGTGCAGCAGCAACTTTATCAAGCCCTGCCACTCGGTTAATACCAATGGCATTAATAATTTGCACACCGTGGGAAACCCCAATGGCAAAAACAAGGAACGGAACCAGCATAGAATACGGATTAATGCCGCTTCCTATGAGTTTAATGATTCCTAACTGCCATATTACTGCAATAATGGAACAGCTCAGCACCATAAAAGTACTACGCCAGCAGCGACTGTAGAAATAAAGCATGATGAGCGTGATAGCAATTGCCAACAAGAAGAATAAGCCAACCTGTTCAGCGCCTTCGATCAAGTCGCCAATTAGTTTGGCAAAGCCGGTAATATGAATTTCAATGTTGTCACTTTGGTATTTGTCGCGAACCAAGGTTTCCAGCTTTTCCGAAAACTGCTGATAATCCAGCTTTTCACCGGTGTCTGGATTAACCTCATCAAGCGGCACATAAACGATAGTGGATTCAAAGTTATTGGCAACCAGGTTACCCACTTCGCCCGAGCGCAAAACATTCGTTCTTAACTGCTCTAATGATTCTTCGCTGCCATCGTAGCCATCGGGAATAACCGGACCACCAACAAACCCTTCTTCAGTAACTTCCATCCAACGAACGTTCGGTGTCCATAAGCTTCTGAGTCCTGAACGGTTTACCCCGGGAATGAAAAATATTTCGTCGGTAATTTCCTGCAGTTTTTGCTGAAATTCCGGATCAAAAATATCTCCGTCTTTATGCTCAACAGCAACACGAACCACGTTACCTAAGCTGGCTAAATCATCCTGATAGTCAAAGTAGTTTTGAATAAAAGGATGGTTGGTCGGGATCATTTTTGTCAGGCTGGCGTCAGGGCGCACCTGCGAAGCGTGATAACCCAAAAACAATGTGAGTAATAGAAAGACAATTAGCCAGGGAGCCCGTACCGTGAATAATAGTTTCTCCAGCAGTCCTGCTGACTTATTCGCACTCGGATTATCCATTTACTGCGCTCCTTGTTGCGTTGCTAAAGCTTCTTCTTCGGTAATTCTTGCAGGCCAGTGCAGCAAACCGCTGCGCCCGGTCATAATCCACTCGCCTTTACTCACTTCGATGATATCAGTCATAACTGAACCACTAGGGTGAGTTCTGTTCTTTATATTCAGTTGTTCATCGACTTCAAGGATAGTCCCGGAGTGCCCAACAATAAGTTGTGTTCCGGACCCAGTCGTTGTACCAGCCGATAGGTTAACTCTGGTACCTGTGTCTATGGTAGTGAAGCTCTGTCCTTTATCTTCAGAAACAAACGCGTTTCCGCGCAGCCCATAAACCCATAGTCGTCCTTCGGTATCAACATGGCCGCCGAACAGCGAACCATGGTACGGCGAATTCAATGTTTCCCAGCTCGCTCCACCGTCATTACTGGCAAAGGCCAAACCGGCTTCGCCCATAATATAAAGATCATCGCCTTGCCCGAAAATAGCATTTAAGTGATAACCATTAGGGTTTTCCAGACGATGAGATATCACTTCCCAACTCTCGCCGCCATCTTCGGTTTTTAGAAAAGTTCCATAGGCGCCAATCGCTAACGCTGCCCGTGCGTTTTTAGCATAAAGATCTAAAAACGGTTTGCTCGGGCCTTCCTCTTCGGCTACCTCAATGTTACTAATTTGAAATTGCGCCTCTTCAACTTGCCATTCGAGTTCGCCAACAACCTCTTCGTCATCGCTCGACTCAATTTGCTCATTTAATTTTGCAATACGTTTTTCATAGTAACTCTTTTCTAGCTTCATAAGCTCGAAACCATCGAGCTGTCGCTTCCAGGTATTACCGCCATCCTCAGTTTTAATAATGACACCGTGATGCCCTGTTCCCCAACCGATTTGTTCATTGGCAAAAGCTACACTGGTTAATAGTACACTGGTATCAACATTTGCTTGTTGCCAGTCGCCGCCCTCTTTCCATAAAATGTTGCCATGCGCGCCAACCGCGACTAGACGCGATCCGACAGTTGTCACCTCAATAAGTACTTCGCTTTTAATTCTGTCTGATGACAATGCTGGTGCACTGATCACTTCGTAATCAGTAATTGTTGTTGTGTCGCCTTCCTGTGCGAGCACTGTGGTACTAAAAATAGCCCCCAACAACACCCCTAATGGGGTTAAAGACAAGCGCATGGAACCTCCCGGGTACTAAAAATGTCATAGGATTGTATAAGCTCAAGAATATTTGAAAACCTTTTTTCGTTAAATTCGTGCTTTTTTTCGTTAAAGTATTGCTAGAGAGGTCGGTCCTCTGGCAAAGTGATGTTGGAAAGTAGAACAACAAGGAAAATTATAATGAATAAACTGATGCTAACAGCTGGCGTATTCGCCATGTCGGTGATTTCCGCGAGCGTTGCGGCTAAAGTATCACCAGAAGAAGCCGCTCGGCTCGGTCAGGACTTAACCCCTATCGGTGCTGAGAAAGCAGCTAACGCTGATGGATCTATCCCTGCATGGGATGGTGGTTACTCTGATAAGTCGGTTGATGTTGTTCGCGGTAATAACCCATTTGCCGATGATAAACCGTTATTTACCATCACCCACGATAATCTGGATGAGCACAAAGAACATCTTAGCGAAGGTCAAATCGCAATGTTTGAGAAATACTCAGACTATAAGATGAACGTTTACCCAACTCGTCGTACAGCAACTTATCCGGACGAACTGTGGCCGAAAATCAAATCAAATGCAGAAAATGCAGAGATGGTTGCCGGTGGTAACGGCGTCGAGAACTTCGATACAACCATTCCGTTTCCTATTCCGGAAAATGGCTTAGAAGCAGTATGGAACCATATTACACGCTACCGTGGTGGCGCAGTAACACGTAACATTGCTCAGTTCCCGGTATTATCAAACGGTAATTACACTACTGTCGAATTAAAAGAGACACTGGTATTTCCAGAGTATCTTGAAACTGGACGTCAGGAAGCTGACGACAACGTTCTGTTTTACTTTATGCAGGAAGTTGAAGCTCCTTCTCGTTTAACCGGTACTGTGCTTCTGGTACATGAAACCATTAACCAGGTAAAAGAAGGTCGTCGTGCATGGATTTATAACGCCGGTCAGCGCCGCGTTCGCCGTGCACCTAACGTAGCCTATGATGGACCAGGCACAGCAGCTGATGGTCTTCGTACTTCGGACAACCTGGATATGTACAATGGTGCTCCGGACAAGTACAACTGGGAACTAAAAGAGAAAAAAGAAGTTTATATTCCTTACAACAACTACGAAATTATGAACCCTGAGCTGGATTATGACGACATTATCAAAGCGGGTCACATGAATCAGGACTTAATTCGTTACGAAAAACACCGTGTTTGGGTTGTTGAAGGTACCCTTAAAGATGGCGAACGCCACATCTACTCCAAGCGTACTATGTACCTTGACGAAGATAGCTGGACAGCCTCTTTAGTTGATCACTATGACGGACGTGGTGAATTATGGCGCGTTGGTGAAGCTTTGAATACTCAGTTCTACAACCAGGACGTACCATGGATGGCCGCGGAAGCACTATATGACCTGGACTCAGGTCGCTACATCTCGCTTGGTCTGGGTAATGAAGAAAGTACTTACATGGAATGGGATATTTCTCCAAGCCGTGATGACTTCAGTACGAACGCATTACGCCGTAAAGGTTTCCGTTAAGTTTTAACTTAACCAGATTAAAAAGGAGGCAAATGCCTCCTTTTTTTCTGTCTGAAATTATATCGTTATTTTTCCAGACGAGCCAGAAGACTTGATGTGTCCCAACGGTTACCACCCATTTTTTGAACATCGGCATAAAACTGGTCAATCAGCGCCGTAGCAGGTAAAGATACTCCCTGCCTATCAGCTTCAGCCAGCGCAATTTTTAGGTCTTTGCGCATCCAGTCCACTGCAAAACCATGCTCATAATGGTTATCCCACATAGTTTTATACCGGTTTTCCATCTGCCAGGAACCTGCGGCGCCCTTACTAATGGCAGTAATAAGCTTATCCGGATCAAGCCCGACCTTACGTGCCAGCTGAAGGCCTTCCGATAACCCCTGCAGTACACCTGCAATACAGATTTGGTTGACCATTTTTGCCAGCTGACCACTACCAACCGGCCCCATTAACTGGCGAGTTTTTGCATAGCATTGAAATAATTCATCTGCGGCAGCAAAAGTTCTATCGCTACCGCCGATCATTGCTGTTAAAACACCGTTTTCAGCACCGGCTTGCCCGCCGGAAACCGGTGCATCAAGAAAGCTTCCCTTTTTTTCTTCTACCGCCAGCTCTAATTCCCGAGCCAATTCCGCGGAAGCTGTTGTATGGTCTATAACCACAGCACCGGGCTTTAGTCCTGAGAGCAGACCATCGTCACCATAAAAGACACTCCGAACATCGTCGTCGTTGCCAACACAGACCATCACAAAGTCCGCGTTTTTTACGGCTTCTGCCGGCGTTTTCCCGTAATTACCCGAGAATTCCTTTGCCCACTTTTCTGCTTTAGTGGTTGTGCGGTTAAAAACGCTAACGCTGTGCCCGGCATCTTGTAAATGCCCTGCCATAGGGTAGCCCATAACGCCTAAACCAATGAATGCGCATTGCTTTCCCATATTCACTCCTCCTGAAAATTTGGCTTTTCTATAAGCCAGTGCTGGTAACGTCCCAATTCGCGGTAAGGGGATATTTGATTGTATTTCATCTCAAGTGACAATAGCTCATCAAAGCGTTGTTGATCGTCTAAGTTTCGTAAGTAATCATGAAAACATCTGACACCCGTTTTCTGCCTGACTTTTAGTTTGTTATCTTGCAGGTAGTCATCCACCTTTTCAGGCACAATAGGGTTTTGAGGGCTTAAACGAACGGTTTTCTTAACTTTTAACCCCCGTTCTATGTAATCGAAATTTCCGTAAACAGCATTAGCAAACAATTGCGCATGATGATTATAAAACATAAGCGAAAGCCTGCCGCCGGGCTTCAATAATGACGCTAATTGCTCAATAGCAAGCTCGGTGTCAGGCAACCATTCCAGGACTGCATGACAAAGAATGATATCGTACTGAATGAACGGTTTCTGGTTAATCAAATCGTTTAAACTGGCTGAAATATACTTACACTGACCTTTTAAACCTGCCGTTTTATGTCGTCGGGAAGCTTCTTCAACCATGTCCGTTGACAGGTCGGAGTGCACAACGGTAAAGCCTTTTTCCTGGAACCATTGGTTTACCTGACCTAAACCGGCACCAACATCCAGCACAGAGCATGGCTCACTTGCCAGTAACGGTGCTAAATCGCGTTTGAGCACCTCTACTCTTAGCTGGCCTTTTGTGGTGTCGTAGATTGATTTAGAGAACTTTTGACTGATACCACTAAAGTCCCCTCTTTCCTGCTTTTTCTTGTTCATTTAGCGCTTCTCTTAAGCCGGACTATCGATATCAATGAACTCAACCTCAAGTTTGAAGTGTTGAGCCAAATGCTCGCCCAGCGCTTTTACACCGTAACGCTCAGTCGCGTGATGCCCGGCAGCAAAAAAGGCGATACCCTGTTCTCGGGCGCTGTGAATGGTAGGTTCTGAAACCTCTCCTGTAATAAAAGCATCAACACCCATTTGGGCTGCTCTATCGATAAACCCTTGCCCGCCACCGGTACACCAGGCGACTTTTTCAATTCTGTGTCCCCCTGTTACACGGCATACCAACTGTCGTTGCAATCGCTCCTCCAAGTGAGTCGCGACCTCATCATCGAGCATAGGTTGAGCTAAACGACCTGTAACCAAAGGGCATGCGGGATCAGAAGGATCGACCGCACCATCAAACTCCCAACCCACTAATTTTGCCAGTTGGGCATTATTGCCAAGCTCAGGGTGAACATCCAGGGGTAAGTGATAAGCAAACAGGTTGATGTCATGTTTCAACAGTTGTTGTAATCTGCGTTTTTTCATACCGACGACTTCGGCAGGTTCACCTTTCCAAAAGTAGCCATGGTGAACAAGTATTGCGTCGGCCCCTTCAGAAACTGCTTTATCAACCAAAGCCTGACATGCCGTAACCCCGGTAATAATCTTATTTATTTCAGCTTTGCCTTCTACCTGCAGACCATTCGGGCAGTAGTCCTTAATTTGGTTACTGTTTAATAGAGTATTAAGGTAATTTTGTAACTCATTTCTTGTAATCGACATAATTAAAAACCAAATTTACTGTGCAAATAGGCTTAAGTTTACCCGAAATTAGACAATAATCCGAAAAAACGGTATAAACGAAGGGTGAAGTATTTTTAGACAAACCTTTTAAAACAAACCTTGAATAAAGGAACAATTGAATGAGCAAACTGGATAAAGAAAAGGTACTCGCTGAATATACCGAAGCTTATCAAAAGGCTCACGGTAAAAAGCCTAAGATAGAAAGCAGCAACGGTTGGTATAGCGTTGACGGTGGCAAAAATGTGCGTCTGACGCAGTTAGCCGATGAAGCCAAGGCTCTGGGTAAAGAGAAAAAGTCAGCGTCTAAGAAATCTGAAGCCAAGAAGTCTGAACCCAAAAAGACGGAAGCCAAGAAACCGGCCGCGAAAAAAGCTGAGCCTAAGAAAAAGGCTGAGAAAAAGCCTGCAGCTAAGAAATCGACAGCGAAGAAGTCACCGGCTAAAAAATCCAGTTCTGGCGGCTTAACCGCAAAAGAGTTGTGGAAACAAAAGTTGGAAAACAAAGGAAGTGATTGCCGCTTGCCTCGTGGTACAGCGTAAATCCTAACTAGTAAACAAAAAAGCGACCAAAGGGTCGCTTTTTTGTTTATAAAACATCAGGGTTCTTACCCGCTACGCGGTCAATCGGCACCTTAATTTTACGGTAACGATGCACTAAAAAGTCACTGCGTTTAAAAATTACCTGCTCAGAGCCAAACTCGGCCTGAGAAACAAGAAACCGTTCGTTATCCAATGTTTTTAAGACTATCCCTAACTTCCCCTGATGTGGACCACGCTTAATAAAAACTGTCTGCCCTTGTATACGGGGATTGTTGTAAGAAAATGTCGGATAATTTATTGCCACTGCAGCTTCCCTAAACCTTTTAAGGCTTGACCAATATCCAGGATTATACTCTTATTATCGGTCGCTGACAGAGATTCTTGATATTTATTTCTTGCCGATATAAAGCGTGATCTCTCCTACCGGGAAACCCCACTTGGACATATCCGTTCGATTGATCATATTGTTTTCATCAATCAGATAAAGCCAGTCATCCAATGTTAATACCATGGGTTCACCATCAACCTCTACTTCTAGCTGATATCCCCAGTTTAATACGTTACCCGCAGTAGTCCCTTTGGCTACGCCTTTTACATCATCTGCGCGCCCTTCGTAGCTATTAGGCCCCGTTTTGGTTATTTGCCAAACGCGTTGCTCTTCACGTCCATCGGCATAGGTAAAATGTTCATCAAGAACACCTTCATTACCCTCCCAGGTACCGGTCATAGTAACTTCGAAACGCTGAATAACTTCGCCGCTATAATCCTGAACCATGCCATAAGCTACGAGCTCACCATTAAAAAATTCTTCCAGTTTTAATTCTGGCTTTTCACTCTTATAAGCATCTATTCCGGTAGAGCAAGCCGACACTAAAAAAAGCAGAACTGTTATCGCTATTACTTTAAATAACTGCATACTATTTCTCTCCAATCAGTTCGTTTCTTTCCGAACGAAAACGGCTATTTTCAGATAACCAAATAGCTAAAAATTGCTCTGTGAATTCCTTATCTTTAATGGTTCCCAGAAGTTTTTCGCCTTGGTAAAACTCGGCAGATCCCTCTTCATCTTCAACCAATAAAAGACAGTCTCCTTCTTTTATATTCGGCCAAATCGAATTCAATTGCGCTAACCAGTCCTCGTGCTTTTCACGTTCTAACTCCAACTTCTGCCACTCTTCTTCTGTGGTTTCTATTAAGTCTTTTGCTTTAATATCGCGCAAATACTCTAATAGCAGCGCTTGGCGCTCACTCTCTTCATAGTTTCCCGACGGACTGAACAAAGTTGCATCGTAAACATCCCAGAAATAGACACTTAACCGGGTCTCTCCAACTTTATTAAAATCACCGGGTACTGACTGAGAGCATTCAGCTGCAAAAAGATTAACGCAAAAAAGAGCCAGTAAACCGCCTAATGTAAGCCTCATAGTTTTACTCTCCTCGTTCTTTTTTAGGTAACATGGAGAAAACAAAGTAAGCCATCATTAGTCCCCACACGACCGCATAACAAGCAATAACCACCGGCATTGAATCAATCGTTGCTGCGTTTAATTTAACACCGGCAACATAAGTTACAGGACCAGATACGGCACCAACCAGGACAGCAAAAAGAGGTTTCGGAGCCAACCAGTCCAGCGCCACCGGCGCCATTGATGAAAAACCAAGCCACAACATAACTAACCATAAAGGGAAATAACCGCCGGCAAAATCAATCACTCCCAGGCTTATGGTTATAGCTTCCAGTAACAGGCCAACTGCGAAGAACCTCAGAATTAAAGTCCAGCTGACTTTGACAACCCCAACGCTATAGACAAATTGCAATGCCAAAAGCACACCACTAAGAACAATATAGCTGTCTCGGCCCGCCACAGCGCTGAACCACAACGCATTAAAAAAAACGAAGCTGACTACTTTATGCTGAATAGATGTCATTAATAAGCCTGCGCTTTGCTGGCCGTAACCTGAACAACTGAAACTCGCTGCTCAAGAAAGCCACCTTCACAATAGCTAAAGTAATAATTCCATAGCCTCGAGAACCGCTCGTCATAGCCAAGTTCTTCCAGTTCCTTCTGCCTGCTGTTAAAACGTTCCTCCCATTCCCTCAGCGTTTTTGCGTAACTTAAACCAAAGTCATGTACATCACGAACAACCAAATCGGTATAACGCGTAAATAACTGAGTCATCTGACTTAACGAAGGCAGGAAGCCTCCTGGAAATATGTGTTTTTGGATAAAGTCGACGGAGCGGGCGTACGATGCCGAACGCTGATCAGCAATAGTTATAGCCTGCAATGACATTTTCCCGTCTTCTTTTAAAAGCTTATTGCAGGTACGGAAGAAGGTAGGCAAATACTCTTTACCAACGGCCTCTATCATCTCGACAGAAACCAACTTGTCATACTGCCCTTCCAGGTCCCGGTAGTCCCGTTTTAGCAATTCAATTTTATCGGAGAGACCGGCAGCCTCAACCTGCTCTTTAGCGTACTGAAACTGCTCTTCTGAAATAGTGGTTGTAGTAACCCGGCAGCCATAATGTTTCGCAGCGTAAATTGCCAGACCACCCCAGCCGGTACCTATTTCCAGTAAATGATCATCGGGTTTTAATTCCAAAGAGTCACATAAACGCTTCATTTTATTACGTTGCGCTTGCTCTAAAGAATCAGTCGCATCCAGGAATAGCGCACTTGAATACTGCATCGCTTCGTCAAGAAAGCGAGTATAGAGTTCGTTACCGAGATCATAGTGAGCTGAAATGTTCTTCTTTGCCTGACCTTTATGATTCCGGTTACTCCAATGCAGGTACTTATTAAACGGAAAAGTTAACCAAGCCAGACGGGTTTCCAATTTATCCAGAGCTGGCAAATTGCGTGCAAAAACCCGGATAACAGCGGTTAAATCGGGGGTATCCCAGTGCTTATCAATATAAAGTTCGGCTGCACCAATACTTCCACCGGTTACCAGGCGACGGTAGAAAGAAGAGTCCTTAACATCAATTTCAGCGCTAAGCTCTTTATCGGCGTGACCAAAGGTATCAATGAATGTCCCTTTTTCTTTTATCGTTAGCTTGCCATATTCCAAATGCGCTAATAATTTAAATGCGATAGTTCGGAACAATTTATCCCACACGCCATATTGAATAGGCGCCACCATAGTCGTTTCACCACTGGACATACAAACTTGCCTTCTGATTATTTAACTACCAGGGTTTCCGTAAAATGGAACCCGCTTGATAAAAAGCTTTAACGCCTGCCAATAAATGCCACCAATAATTTTCATGGCCATGAAAGGTGTTGTTCTTAGTACGCGGTAAATTGCACTACGGTTTAGCGGTTGCCGATTTAATTTCATTCCGGCAACAAAATCTTTCTTTTCCTGGTGAGCACTTAAAATAATTTTTAAGCTTTCGTGGGGCGGGGTGATTTCCCAATGATAAGTCATATCCATTGGGTTAAAAGGTGAAACATGAAACTGTTTCGTTGTTTTAGGGGAGTCCTCTGATAAATCAACTAAATAATAATGGCGTTGTAACCATGGAGTATTACTGACTTCAGCGAGCATATGAGTGAACTCACCAGTTTCCTGCTGAAGGAAGTAAAAGTTAACCGGGCTAAAGAAAATGCCAAAAGTTCGAATATTACCAACAAAAAGAACATCACCCTCTAATGCTTTTCCTGCGAGGGAAGACATTTTTTTTAGCGCAGCCTGATGCAAGCTGCCCTCTTCATCTTTTAGGTAGTCTTTTCGACGAAACCACAAAGGGGCAAAACCTTTGCATGACATCCAGCGACTTAAACGATGGACGTCTTCGAGCTCAGATAAATCGATACACCATTGCTGAAACTTATAGTTAAATGCGTGGTGTTTAGGACGATGCCTTACGTGAAAAACATCGCCCCAATAAATTACGCTTTTCATGAGTTTTCAATTGCCACGGCATTTAGTCTGTTAACAACATCTATAGCACTTCTGACACCATCTTCATGGAACCCGTTATACCAGTATGCGCCGACAAAATGCGTGTTATTTTTACCGCAAATTACGTCGCGTTTCGCTCTGGCTTTTAAAGATGCGACCGAGTATTGAGGATGATCATAGGTGAATTCCTCAATTATTTTTTCTGGAGCGATGGCCGCAGTATTGTTTAATGTGACACAAACTGTCTTATCACACTGCAACCCCTGCAGAATGTTCATGTTGTAGGTGACAGAGCTTGGTTGCATTTCTGCAGCTTCACTTTCACGCAGAAGGTAGTTCCAGCTTGCCCAGGCACGGCGATTCTTCGGTAGTAATTTTTCATCGGTATGAAGAACCACATCATTTGGGCAATACTCAATGGCACCGAGAACCGTTTTCTCGGCTTCTGTTGCATCATGCAGTAACGCCAGAGCTTGATCACTGTGGCAAGCAAATACTACTTCGTCAAAGAATTCTTCTTCCCCATTACTGAATACCAAAACAACCTGTTCTTTCTGCCGCTTTACCGTCACAATTTCACTCTTTAATTTAATATTTTGCTTAAAGGGTTCTGTCAGCCTTGGTATATAGGCATGAGACCCACCCACTAAAGTGTGCCACTGAGGTCGGTCACTGACATTGAGTAAACCGTGGTTATTGAAAAAACGCAGGAAGAACCCGAGGGGAAAATCTCTCGCATCCGCAAGGCTTGCCGACCAAATAGCCGAAACCATCGGCAGCAAGTAATATTCGGAAACCGGTGCCGGAATATCATGTTCAGCCAGAAACTCTGATAAGGTGACATTATCAAGCTCGTTTACGCCACTTTCTAATGCCTTTTTAGCGGCTTCATTAAACTTAAGAATGCCTTTTAAAAGTCGGTAGAATGACAGGCTGAATAAATTTTTTCGTTGCGCGAACAAGGTATTCAAATTATGACCGTTAAACTCTAACCCTGATTTCGGGTCGCGCACACTAAAGCTCATTTCAGTATCGCGCCATACGACCTTTAATTCGCTTAGTAAGCGTTTGAACCTTGGGTAAGTTTTATCATTAAAAACGATAAAACCAGTATCAACAGCAAACATGTTCCCGTTAATTTTCACATCGCGAGTACAGGTGTGTCCGCCAATGTAATTATTCTTCTCATAAACGCTCACCTGATGTTCTTTACTCAAATAATAAGCGCTTGTTAAACCCGCAATGCCACTTCCTATAACGGCTATCTTCATTACTGCTGCTTCCTTGCCATTTGTTCTGATAATTTAACTTGAATGCTTTCAGGTAAAATTGACATAAATTTTAAAAGGCTGCTGAAGAGCCACGGAAATGCGATATCCCGCTTGTTCTTTTTAATGCCTTTAATGATTGCCTGAGACGCAAATTCAACATCAACGCGCATCGGCATTTCAAAATCGTTAGCGTCTGTCATCGGTGTTTTTACAAAGCCTGGAGACACGGTCTGAACTTTAATACCTTTTGGCTTTAAATCCACCTCCAGGCTTCTGGCAATATAATGCATTGCAGCTTTAGAGCCACCATATGCCTGAGCTTTGGTGAAAGGTAAAAGGCGAGCAAGACTGTCGACAATAACCAGACGTGCTGAATCATTAAACTGTGGCAATAATGCTTCTACACAATTCATGGTGCCAAACACATTCACTTTAAATACACGCTCAAACATGTCTGCATCAAATTCTCTTACATCCAGGTACTCGCAGACACCGGCGCATAATATCGCAACATCAATGTTGTCGACTTCCTTTAGCGACGCCTTGGCTGATTCTTTATCAGTAATATCAAAAGCACTACATGATATTTGTTCAGGATATTGCTTTTTCAGCTCACTAAGAGCTTCATTATTGCGACCGCAAACGACCACTTGATTGCCATCAGCGGCATAGTCCAGAGCAAGCTGTCGGCCGATACCTGAGGAAGCACCGGTAATTAAGACTTTCATTCGTCTGTCAGCCTTTGTTTAATTTTATCAATAACATAACCTACCAGAGGAACATGTTCATAAAGCATGGCGCCGAGGTCATAATAATCTCGTTGTTCTCTAATTTTGCCATCTTCAAAAGTTAGGTAAGAAACACCAGGAAGGATAATCTCCATACCATTAGCCAACTTAGGATGCGCATAACGCATTTGCCAGGCAAGGAAAGCCTGTCCCTCACCAACACACTCATCATCGAATGCGAAGTGGCAATACTCAACATTTTCCATTGTGTGATTTAAATATTTGCGAAAATCCTCAAGACCAACCACATGCTGAATCGGATCTGTAAAGGAAATTTCCTCGTGATAGAGATCATCTAGGTCATCGAGGTTTTCGGTTTTCAGCTCGTCGTAAAAATCTTTTAGCTTTTCAACTAATTCACTGTTATCCATGTTTCACCTGCTTAAACGTTGTTAAGAATCGCTCTCGAGCAAACTTATGCTCAACTACGGGTGCGCAATAGTCATTACTGCTTTGTTGCTGAAGCCAACTATGAGGCCAGTGAATATACTTTGTTGGTACTTCCTTAAGCTCGTGTACCCATTTACGAATGTATTCCCCTTCAGGATCAAACTTCTCACTTTGTTTAACAGGGTTAAAAACTCTAAAATACGGAACTGCGTCGGTACCAACCGAAGCACTCCATTGCCAGCCACCATTATTTGCCGGAAAACTTCCGTCAATTAAATGCTGCATGAAAAACGCTTCGCCTTTTCGCCAGCCCACTAATAGATCTTTTACCAGAAAATTAGCAGTAATCATCCTTAAGCGGTTATGCATCCACCCGGTTGATGTCAATTGACGCATTCCGGCGTCAACAATTGGATACCCCGTACGACCTTCACACCAGCGTTCAAAGGCCTCATCGTCGTCTAACCATCGAATACTGTCGGTTTCCGTTTGAAAACTTTTACCTTTTGATAAGCGTGGCACAAAATACATAAGATGCTGATAAAATTCGCGCCAGGCTAATTCAGTAAGCCAGGTATCAGCTCCTGACGGCAGCCCGAAAGGAAACTCCGGGGAAAACCGATGCAGCGCACGTGCCGCGGTTTGCGGCCCTACAACACCCAGCGCTAAATAAGCAGAAAGCTTAGAGGTACCATTTTGCGCCGGTATGTCTCTGGCACGTTGATAACCTGCAACACTATGACCAACAAACTGCCCCAACTTACCCAACGCTTCTTGCTCCCCTGCACTCCAGTCAGACGAATCCTTCCGTTTGACGGGAATTTCTGGAAGCCCTTTAACTTTAACCCTAGTGTAAGAATTAATTTTTAGTGGTTCACTTTGGGCTAACTCGTTAACAACTTGCCGCCAACGTCGGTTAAAAGGGGTAAACTTTTTATAATAATCACCCTGCTGCGTCCTTACCTGTCCGGGAGCAACGAGTAGGTTTCCATGGTAAGTCATAAATTCGATGTCATCATTGCTGAGTACCGCTTCTACCGCTGCATCCCGGCGCTTTTCGTCCAATGCGTACTCTGCGTTAATATGAACTCGCTTAACTCCATAGTCACGGCAAAACTGCCTAAGTTCTCCCGATACCTGACTAAATCTTGGAACCAACCTGACTTCAAGTTCAATTCCGTTCTCTGCCAGGTCTTTTTGCAGACTTTCCAGGTTACGCCAAAGAAAGTCGACCTTTATTGGCGCCCAGTTATGGTTATCCCAGGTTTCATAACAGGCGAAAAACACGGCAACCGGTGCTTCATCACTTTTACAGGCGTGAAATAACGCCGGGTTATCTAGCATTCTCAAGTCACTACGGAACCAAATTGCTTCACGCATTTTTATAGTCCATAACGTAATTTTAAATCTTCGGGGTAAGGTTTCAGGTACCACTGACCTTCCAGGTACTCTTTTGGAAACTCTCTGAGATAATGTCGTATTAGTGTGAGTGGTGACATTAGCGGCAAAATACCGTCATGGTACTGAAGAATAATGTCGCTTAGTTCTTCTCTGCGTTCCTGTTCAAGGTCGGCTTTGAAGTAGCCCTGAATATGCTGAAGTACGTTGGTATGATTTTTACGCGACGCTGGTTTAGCTAAAGCGTCCATAACGTCAATAATGTATTGCTCAGTAAATGCATCGTCAATAACATCTTGCTCGCCCAGCCGTTTACCCAGTTCACGGTAAGCCTGCTGATTGTGGGCCAGCAACAGCAACTTGCAAGACTGGTGAAATTGCAAAAGCTGATGTTTTGAAAGGTTATTTCTAACTTCCTTCCACTGATTAAAAACATAGACGCGCATGACAAAATTTTCACGCAAGTGAGGATCATTCAACCGTCCATCCTCTTCTAACGGCAAAGCCGGGTTATTTTTCTTAAGCCGGGCTGCAAAAATACCCATTCCTGCTTTTTGAGCATGACCGGTTTCAGGATCATACAACTTAACACGCTCCATGCCACAACTCGGCGACTTAGCACACAGAATATAACCACTTAACTCATCCACTTTGACCTGAACCTTGTCAGCGAAAGTTGCTAAGTCTACCGTTACATTTTGTCCCGTTTTAGGTACTACCGCTTGCACAGTATCGTGCTGTTCGAGTCTTATGGTTGGTCTGGGCACCGGCATTCCTATTCCAACTTCCGGACAAAAACGTACGAGCTGAATGTGTCGACCTAACTCATCAACACAGAACGCCGATTTCTTGTGTCCCCCGTCAAACCTGACTTCGTCACCCATCAAACAGGAACTAATACCAACCTTTAGTTTCACAATGTTATCCTCATTAATATTTCCTGATGATAACGTACGGTATATCGCTAAAAATAGTTTGTCATTTACAAGATAAAAAAGATCCAACACGACCCAAGCCCACGTAATGTTGGTTAAATGTTCCGAGTCGCTAACCAAATGAGGTTATATGCAGCAGTATCAGCAGTTACCGCTATTCCCGCTCACAGCGCATATAATGCCTGGCGGGCGCATGAAGCTAAAAGTGTTCGAGCCTCGCTATACTCGGTTAGTTAAAGAGTGTCTGCAGAATGACAGCGAGTTTGTTGTCGCCATGTTTAATAATGAACATGCAGCGACATCTGACGACTATTTGCTGCCCTATGCAACCACCGCGAAAATTATTGATTTTGAACCAAGAGATGACGGTTTATTAGGTATTACCATTGAAGGAAAAAACCGGGTTCGAATTGATGAGCACTGGTCGGAAAATGATAAGCTAAGGTTCGGTAAAGTTGAGCACCTTGAAAACTGGCCGGAACTTGCGCTTGACGCAACCTCAAATAAATTAAAAACAAGGCTTCAGGAAGCATTTGAAACCTACCCTGAACTGTCCGAGTTATTACCTGACTTAGGTTACGAAAAGCTTGACTGGATATGTTCACGCTGGCTTGAAATACTGCCATTAGACGTTTACACCAAGCAAGAGCTTATTCGATGCGAAAATTGTCTTAAAGCTAAGGAATATCTGCTAGACTTAATTCGTTAATTGAATAAATATTCTGCCATCTGGGTGATCCTTTTTTTTAAGCACCGCGTAGTAATTAGAACTAGTGAACAAAAGTAGCAGGTCTAATTATGCAAGTGATGTCAGAAAGAACATCGAAACGGGGGTCTATGACTACCACCCAGACAGACGCTGCAGATAGAGCAGCGGAACTGCTGGCAAAGATCGCAGAAAATAGAAGTCGTGCTGCCTTTAGTGAACTTTTCAGGCTGTTCGCACCTAAGCTGCAATCCTACGCTACACGACAATTTGGTAACGAACAAACGGCTATGGACTTAGTTCAGGAAACCATGACAAACGTCTGGCATAAAGCTCATTTGTTCAAGCCTGATCGTGGCTCACCCTCTACTTGGATATTCACCATAGCGCGAAATATTCGCTTTGATTTGCTTCGTAAAAATAAAAAACGTAAAGACGATATCAGTGCTGATGAACTTTGGCCTATTCTTTCAGAACAAAATGACAGTCTGGATGATGGCTATGCGTTAGACCATGACGTTCTGATGCAAGAGATTTCGTTTTACTACGCAAAACTGCCCGACGCACAGAGGGTTGTTATTGAAAAGATTTATATTGAAGGTAAATCCCAACAAGAGGTATCTGACGCCTTGGGAGTACCTTTAGGGACAATCAAATCCCGAACTCGTCTAGCATTAAAAAAATTGAAAGAGTTGATAGTCGATGATGATTAAATCACACCCAGGCGAAGGCCTTTTATATCAATACGCCTCTGGCGATCTAAGCGCAGCAATGACGTTAGTTGTCGGAACACATATCGATATGTGCAAAACGTGTCGTCAAACAGTGTGTGAGATTGAACAGAAATTGTGTGAGGAAAACCTGGACGCTTTGGTCGGCGTTGCCAGCACGACTATGAGCAAGTCTCAGTGTGACCAAATGCTTGACGCTATCTTTGCGTCTTCAGCATGCAATAAGCCAGCTATTCAGCCAAACGAAGTGCTTTCTCTGGAGGGCCGTCGTTTTACTCTGCCCCGCACTCTGGCTCACAATAGTCACCGTATTGGCGAATGGTCCAAGTTGGTTGGCAAACTCTGGAGAGCACCTTTAACGCTGGATAACGGTAACCAAACTAACCTTATCTATATGGCTCCGGGAGCAAAAGTTCCCGAGCATACGCATAAAGGACATGAAGCGACATTGGTCATTGATGGCGTTTTTAATGATGAACAGAACGAGTATCGGAACGGCGACTTTATTTTGTTAGATCCAAGCCGAACTCACACGCCGGAAACACAAGATGAAGATTGCTTAACTTTGGCAACTCTAGATGCACCACTGCATTTTACTTCTGGTATCAGCCGGTTATTAAACCCCTTTAGCCAATTGTTCTTCCGTTAACTAAAACAGCCAACCCTACCGTTCAAATTAAAAAGAGCCTGAAGTTAATCTTCAGGCTCTGCATTTTCTACACGGCTTTTAAATTTCTGACCAGGCTTAAAAGTCACCACCCGACGCGCCAAAATTGGAATTTCTTCACCCGTTTTAGGATTACGCCCTGGGCGCTGATTTTTGGTTCGCAGCTCGAAGTTACCAAAACCTGACAACTTGACCTGCTCCCCTTTTTCCAAAGCAACTCTGATTTCTTCAAAAAAATCTTCAACCAACACTTTGGCATCTTGCTTACTAATACCGTATTTGTCGAACAATACTTCCGCCAGTTCTGCTTTGGTCAGCGCCATAGTTTAATCCCTCAATGTTGCATTAAACTCACTCTTTAATGTCTCAATAAATTTCGTCATAAGCTCAGTAACATCGGCTTCTTCAAGCGTCTTGTCGCTGTCTTGTAATGTGACAGATAATGCCAGACTTTGTTTATCCTCTGGCACACCATCACCGACATAAACATCAAACAAGTTTAGGTCAACTAACTGTTTTACGCCAACATTTTCCATCGCAGCAATCAGCTCACCCGCCGCAACGTGCTTATCAACAACGACAGCAAGGTCCCTGCGAATTGATGGATAGCGAGAAATAGGTTTAGCCAGCGGTAAAGGCCGTTGAGTCACGGCTGATAACGACAACTCAAAAACAAAGGTGCGTTGACTAAGACCCAGCGCCTTATCAAATTTCGGATGTAAAGCTCCGATGTCCCCAACTTTTTCAGAACCGCAGTAAATAGCCGCCGACTGCCCCGGATGCAACGCTGGGTTTTGCGACGCAACGAAACGAAACTCCGCCGAGTTACCCGTTTGAGCTAACAAGGCTTCGATATCCCCTTTCACGTCGTAAAAATCAACGCCGCGATCACCTTCAGACCAATGCTCTGAATGCGCTTTACCAGAGCGTATACCACTGATTACCGCTTCCTGACGAACCCCGTTTTCTGCCGATTCATCGGGAATAAAACGTAAACCGGTTTCAACGAAGGCCAAAACAGCCTGCTGCCGTTTTTGGTTATGAGCAACCGCACCGACTAAGCCCGGCCACAAGCTCACACGCATAGAAGACATATCCACTGAAATTGGGTGTGGCAAAGTCAGTGCCGCGGTTTCGTCAAACATTAGCGCTTGGTGTTTAGGATCAACAAAGCTGTAGGTTATCGCTTCCTGATAACCTCGGCAGACCATCGCATCAATCAGTTTGTGAGTACTAAGCTGGCTTTCTTTACGCTCTTTCATGCGTAGTTGAGCTGCCGGAGGCGCTGCCTGAATTGAGTTGTATCCGTAAATACGAGCCACTTCCTCAATCAAGTCTTCTTCAATACTCAAGTCAAAACGGTATGAAGGAATACCGACTTGCCATTGCTGACCGTCAAATGAAACATCAAAGCCTAAGCGCTCCAGAATTTCGGTAACGCTATCATCAGCAATGCTAACACCTAACACTTTTGCTAAGCGGCTAATTCTCAGTGTGATATCCGATCGTTGTGGTAAAAACTCTTCTGCCACCGCTTCGGTTACCGGTCCCGCTTCACCACCGCAAATTGCCAACAATAATTCTGTCGCTCTCTCCATCGCAACGCGCTGCAACTGAGGGTCTACGCCTCGCTCGTAACGATGCGAAGCGTCGGTATGCAAGCCATAACGGCGGGCTTTTCCTAAAATGGCGTCTGGTGCGAAAAACGCACTTTCCAGAAAGATATTCTGGCTGCTTTCAGTAACACCGCTATTCTTACCGCCGTAAACACCAGCCATTGCTAATGCTTTTTTATCATCAGCAATAACCAGGGTATCCTCATCCAATTCAACTTCTTGATCATCAAGCAAAGTAAGTTGTTCTTTAGGCTTAGCTAAACGAACCTTTATATCGCCCTCTAACGCATCTAAGTCGAACGCATGCATTGGATGGCCCAGCTCTAGCAACACGTAGTTAGTGACATCAACTACCGGGTCAATGCTGCGAATACCACTACGTCTTAATTTCTCTGTCATCCAAACAGGCGTTGGGCGCGTTAAATCCACGCCTTTAACAACCCGACCTAAATAACGCGGACATTGTTCGGCAGCTGATAAAGTAATACTTAGTGCATCATCAATAGTAGCTTTCACTTCACTGCTTTGTGGTGCTGTAATATCCACACGGTTTAAAACACCCACTTCACGGGCAATGCCTCTAATGCTCAGGCAGTCGCCACGGTTAGGTGTTAAATCAATATCAATACTGTTGTCATCAAGTTGCAAGTATTGACGATAATCTTCTCCTACCGGAGCATCTGCTGGTAGCTCGATAATGCCCTCATGCTCGTCAATAAGGCCCAGTTCTTTAAACGAGCACAGCATTCCGTTTGACGGCTGACCACGCAGTTTCGCCTTTTTGATTTTGAAGTCGCCGGGTAAAACTGCACCGACTTTAGCGACAGCAACTTTAATGCCCTGGCGGCAGTTTGGCGCGCCACAAACAATATCAACGGGCTCGCCTTCGCCAACGTTAACTTTGGTCACTTGCAGTTTATCTGCGTCCGGGTGAGGACCACACTCAATCACTTCACCAACGACCACAGTATGGAATTCATCGGCAACCGGCTCAACAGCATCTACTTCAAGACCCGCCATACTGAGCTGTTCACTCAATTCATGACTGCTGATGTCGGGGTTAACCCATTCCCTTAACCATTGTTCACTGAATTTCATTGCTTACTGCCCGTTAGTTGAATTGTTTGAGGAAACGCAGATCGTTCTCGAAGAACGCACGTAGGTCATTCACGCCGTAGCGCAACATGGTAAGACGCTCAACGCCCATACCAAAAGCAAAGCCGGTGTATTTTTCCGAATCTATACCCACCGCTTTCAGCACGTTTGGATGCACCATACCGCAGCCTAAAACTTCTAACCACTTACCGTCTTTACCCATAACATCAACTTCAGCTGAAGGTTCGGTAAACGGAAAGTACGAAGGTCTGAACCTAACCGTCAGCGACTCTTCGAAAAAGTGATTCAGAAAGTCTTCCAGAATACCTTTTAATTGCGTAAAGCTGACATCGGTATCAACCATTAACCCTTCTACCTGATGAAACATCGGGGTATGGGTCTGGTCGTAATCGTTCCGGTAAACACGGCCCGGAGAAATGATCCGCAACGGAGGTTGCTCATTCTCCATGGTACGAATTTGCACACCAGAGGTTTGCGTACGCAGCATTGTTGAGGGGGTAAAATAAAACGTATCGTGATCAGCACGAGCCGGATGGTTCGCTGGAATATTCAACGCATCGAAGTTATGAAAACCGTCTTCTACTTCCGGACCTTCTTTTACGCTAAAGCCTAAATCACCAAAAAACTGTTCAATACGGCGAATAGTCTGAGTCACCGGATGCACACCGCCTACCGCTGAATACCGTCCGGGTAAAGTAACGTCTATACGCTCCGCTTCCAGCTTCTGTGCTAATTCAGCAGCTTTCAATAGCTCTTTACGGGCATTGATACTGGTCTGCACTTGCTGTTTGGCTTCGTTAATTTTCTGTCCGGCTTCCCGGCGTTCAGACGGATCTAACTTACCTAAGCCTTTTAAAAGCTCAGTAAGCTGCCCTTTTTTGCCCATATACTCGACGCGGACTTCGTCTAACGCAGTCGGTGAATTTGCGGCCGCAATGGCCGATTCAGCCTGCTCAACAATTTGCTCTAGCTGCATCGTATCCCTCAACAACACAAGATAAATAATAAAGGCGCTATAATAGCGAATTTTCAATGAAAAAGGGAGCCAATTGGCTCCCTTCTGAATCTGTTTATTCTCACCAATAAAGGTTTTGAATAATTACAGTGCGCCTTTTGCTTTCTCAACCAAAGCGGCAAAACCGTTTTGATCGTGAACAGCGATATCGGCTAAGATTTTACGATCGATTTCAATAGATGCTTTTTTCAGACCATTGATAAAGCGGCTGTAAGACAGACCGTTTTGACGAGCCGCAGCATTGATACGAACAATCCATAATTGACGGAATTGACGTTTCTTGTTGCGACGGTCACGGTATGCGTATTGACCTGCTTTAGTTACTGCCTGGACCGCTACGCGATAAACGCGACTACGGGCACCATAATAACCTTTCGCCTGCTTCAGGACTTTTTTGTGACGCGCTCTCGCGATTACACCACGTTTTACTCGTGCCATTTGCTATCTCCCCTTATGCGTACGGTAACATGCGAGCGACTAATTGAACGTCGGCCTCATGGACCATGTTCTTCGCGCGAAGCTGACGCTTACGCTTAGGGCTCTTCTTAGTCAGAATGTGACGCAAGTGAGATTGCTTGCACTTAAAACCACCAGAAGCAGTCTTCTTAAAGCGCTTGGAAGCGCCTTTGTTCGATTTCATTTTTGGCATGAAATTAAACTCCGCATTGTTGATAAAAGTGTGAAAGGGTGAGCCTGACAATCAGACTACTTGTAAACCACGATCACTTCTTGTTGGGTGCCAAGACCATAATCATCTGACGCCCTTCGGCACGTCTTGGGAACGACTCAACAATTGAGATTTCTTCTAAATCGTTTTTAACACGATTTAGCAATTCAATACCCAACTCTTGGTGTGCCATTTCCCGGCCACGGAAACGGATAGTGACTTTGGTTTTGTCACCTCCCTCGAGGAAACGACGCAGGTTGCGCAGTTTTACCTGGTAGTCGCCCTCATCAGTACCAGGTCGGAACTTAACTTCCTTGACCTGAATCTGTTTCTGCTTTTTCTTCTGCTCTTTCTGTTCTTTACTCTTTTCAAAGAGGAACTTACCGTAATCCATCAATCGGCAGACTGGTGGTTCTGCGTTAGGGCTCATCTCCACCAAATCAACACCAGCTTCCGCTGCTGCATCAAGAGCCTCGTTAATACTGACGACACCAGCTTGTTCGCCATCGGTTCCGATTAAGCGAACTTCATCAACGCCTGTAATTTGTTCGTTGATACGGTTTTTATCTGCAGCTTTCTGAGTTCTTTTTCCGCCTTTAATGGTTTATTCCTCCAAACAATTAATCAATTTTGCGAGTACGGACTTCGTCCTCTACACGAGTAATGAAGTCTTCTAACGGGAATTTGCCCAAGTCTTCACCACCACGTGTACGTACCGCAACCTCACCAGCTTCGACTTCTTTATCGCCGACAACCAGTAAATATGGAACACGTTTTAATGTGTGTTCACGGATTTTAAAGCCTATCTTCTCATTTCTCAAGTCGGCTGATGCACGAATTCCCTTTTCGTTCAGGGTTTTGACAACTTTTCGCACATAATCGCTTTGATTATCCGTGATATTCATTAACACAACTTGCGTTGGCGACAACCACAACGGGAAGTGCCCTGCGTACTCTTCAATAAGAATACCCATGAAGCGTTCAAGTGAACCTAAAATCGCGCGGTGAATCATAACTGGCGTGTGTCGCTCGTTATCTTCGCCCACGTAAGTAGCGCCTAAACGTTCTGGTAACGCAAAATCGAGCTGTATTGTACCACATTGCCACGCTCTGCCCAGACAATCGAACAAAGTAAATTCTATTTTCGGGCCATAAAAGGCCCCTTCGCCCGGTAAATAAGAAAAATCGATGTCATTATTTTTCAAAGCCTGGGCTAGTGCGGTCTCAGAACGATCCCATGTAGCATCGTCGCCTAAGCGTTTTTCAGGGCGAGTTGATAGCTTCACATCAATGTTCTCAAAACCAAAGGTTTTGTAGGTTTCGTACACCATTCTGATACAACCCGCGACTTCTTCCTGTACCTGATCTTCAGTACAAAAAATGTGCGCATCATCTTGTGTGAAACCGCGAACACGCATCAGACCATGCAACGCACCTGAAGGTTCATTACGGTGACAGCTACCAAATTCAGCCATACGTAATGGCAAGTCACGGTAAGACTTCAAGCCCTGATTAAAGATTTGAACGTGTCCCGGACAATTCATCGGCTTAACTGCGTACTCGCGGTTTTCCGATGACGTGGTGAACATCAGCTCAGAGAATTTCTCCCAGTGACCCGATTTTTCCCACAACACGCGGTCCATCATCATAGGACCTTTTACTTCCTGATATTCATACTCGCGCATTTTTTCGCGAATGTAAGTTTCTAACTCACGGAAAATGGTCCAGCCATTGTGGTGCCAGAAAACCATACCCGGCGCTTCTTCCTGCCAGTGGAACAAATCCTGAGCTTTAGCAATTTTACGGTGATCACGCTTTTCCGCTTCTTCTAAACGCTGTAAATACGCTTTTAGCTGTTTCTTATCTGCCCAGGCCGTACCGTATATACGCTGCAGCATTTTGTTGTCAGAGTCGCCACGCCAGTATGCGCCCGCCATTTTCATGATTTTAAAATGTTGGCAAAACTTCATGTTTGGCACATGAGGGCCACGACACATATCGACGTATTCTTCGTGATGATAAAGCCCAGGCGTAGCATCGGTTGGGATGTCTTCGTCCAGAATTTCTATTTTGTAGGGCTCATGGCGTTCTACGAAAGTTTCGCGGGCGTCTTTCCAACTGGCTTTTTTCTTTATAACGGCATATTCCGTTTTAGCCAGTTCTTTCATCCGCTTTTCAATCTTATCCAGATCTTCCTGCGTAAAGGTATGATCAACGTCAATGTCGTAGTAAAAACCGTTATCGATGACCGGGCCAATAGCCATTTTCGCATCTGGCCACAGCTGTTTTACCGCGTGTCCCATTAAGTGCGCACAAGAGTGACGAATAATATGTACTCCGTCATCATCCTTTGGCGTCACAATTTCAATGCGAGCGTCATGTTCAATGAGTTCGCAAGCATCAACCAGCTCACCGTCAATACGGCCAGCGACCGTTGCTTTAGCAAGGCCAGCGCCAATATCGGCAGCCACTTCCATAATACTTACGGGTTTATCGAATTCGCGTTGACTTCCGTCAGGGAGAGTAATTACAGGCATGAAACTTCCTTTCCAACCAGTGGTGACACCTACCAAGTGCCACGTGCTCTATTTTAGTTTTAACTGTTTTATAGAAAAAACCTACGAAATTTTTTGCGTTCGGTACCATCGAACGCGAGACGCTACTATAATCGACCGCTTACATTTGAGCAACCGCCGAGCCTGTTTTGACATCAGACGTTACCGCAGAGTTAGTTGGTCAATTTTCCGCATTACTCGCCGCAAGTTTCTGGGCCGTCGCCACGGTACTGTATCACCGCGCCGGTAGCCACTTCTCTCCCTTACAAATGAATTTGGTTAAAGGGGCTATTGCAACGCCCCTGCTTTTAATTGTGAGTCTACTTTTAGGCAGCCAGCTGGAACTCAACTCCGGACTTTGGTTGCTCGCCCTGAGCGGCATTATAGGTATTACCATTGGTGACAGTTGTCATTTTTCCGCTCTGCGGCGTTTAGGCCCCTGGCACGCTATGTTGCTGGAATATCTGGCACCACCACTGGCAGCATTCATGGCCTGGGTATTTTTAAACGACGGTCTATCAACTATTGAAATTAGCGGTGCAGTCATAACCTTGAGCGGAGTGTTATGGGTCGTTACAGAAAAAGCTCCCGACAAACAGCCTGCACTTTCATCGTCCGGTATCTTCTTCGGTTGCGGCGCAGCACTCTGTCAGGCCACCGGTTTAGTCATGGCTTTTGCGGTGCTAATGCAATCCAATATTAATGCTATTGATGCAGCATTTGTGCGTCTTGCCGCTGGGTCTTTATTGCTCGCCATAATTGTCGGGCTTTCAAAACGAGACGCGTACGGCGCAATCATAAAACAAGTTCGTTCTATCAATCCTTTACCACTGCTCGGAGCCATTGTGTTCGGTACATTCCTGGCTATTTGGCTACAGCAAGTTTCTATCGCTAATATCAATCCGGGTCTTACCCAAACTTTGCTATCTACCGCCCCACTCTTTTTAATACCCATATCTTTACTTAAAAAACAAAGCATTACCCCGCGTTCTATAGCCGGAGCTTTAATCTCATTGGGCGGAATCGGTATTTTATTTCTATAGTAAGAAGCAGAACCTTATTTCGCTGGGGATGCGCGAATAAACTCTGGCGTCTAAGGAAGTCGCTGGGTATGACACAGACTATCGAAGGCCATGGATGGCCTGAGTTAAGCATCCATGGATGGACTCGAAGCGTGTCTGTTTCATACCCAGCGACTTCTCAGCCAGTGTTTAGCCTTGCATCCCGGCAAAGGAGTTACCAATGAACGAAGAAAACTTACAAAGTGTACCGGTAAAATGCCCTCACTGTGGGCACAATACATTTTTAGATATTGATGCATCGGAGGGAAATCAGGACTATCAGGAAGAGTGTTCCGCCTGCGGTGATCTCATTCATGTTCAGTTACAGATTGATGAAGTTAACCAGCAGGCGCGCGTTAAAGTAGACGGTAACGATGAACAATTTTACTGACGCTGAGCCAGTACTCGCTCAACAGTTTCAACAATAGTGATAGTTTGCTGATCAAGTTCAATATTCAGACTGTCACCCACCAGTGTTGATTCTAAATTGGTTAAGCGCAAAGTTTCCGGAATTAAATGCAGACTAAAGCAATTTGCTTCCACCTGACCTACCGTCAAACTGGCTCCATTAACCGCAATAAACCCTTTGGCGAACAAATATGGGCTGTATTGCTCTGGCAGTTCTATCCACATAGCGACATTATTCTCGGACGTGTCAATTTTAGTCACTTTGCCCTGGCAGTGAATATGACCTGAAACCGCATGCCCGCCAATTTCGTCGCCCACTTTAAGCGACCGCTCCAGATTAACCTTGTCACCCTCACCTAACAAACCCAAATTCGTTAGCCGCAGCGTTTCATCAATAACGTCAAAGTGCACTTGGGTCTCGTTAAACTCAACCACCGTTAAACAACAGCCATTTACTGCAATACTTGCACCAATGGCCAAATTTTGTAGAAATTGAGGTTCAGTTTTAATGGCCAAGTGTCGAAAAGATCCTTGGTCAGAGACTGAAAATATCGTAGCTTGGGTTTGGACAATACCGGTAAACATCGATAAAACCTTGTTGCAAGGAATAAAACAATGAAGCGAAGTGTACTGATTTTCAGGTCTTTTGGCTATGCGTTAGTCGTCTTAGGGTTATCTGGCTGCTCAGATGACCCCGGGCTAACGGAGTACGCCGATAAGCTGCATAACCAAGTTCACAGTACACTCAACCTGCCTACTCAAACGATACAAGCACCTAAACCTAAACTGCAGTACCCCGCTAAACGCAATTTAACCCAGAATATTGAACGCACCAGCATGGGGTTACTGGACAGCCTTCAGCTTAATCATTGCCAGTTAGGTCAGTTGATTGCCGAAAACAACAGTTCGCTGGGCAAGCTAAAGGATGGATTCAGCCGCTACCATGCTGACCTTACTATGATCCAGGCACTCAATGAATGCATTGAACACCCTGACTCGGCTGGTGTTAAAGATAAATTGAAAGAAGCACTGGCGCATAAGGAATCACAGCTTAAAGACAGCCTGGCGAATGCCTTTGCCCGCGACGAGGGACTGAGAAGAGCTCTGTCAGTAGGAAATAATTCATTACCCAAAATACACGTAACCGAATACAACTACGCTGTGAATGCACTTGAACGCTTTACCCGTATACTAGAACGCTGGAGCTACACAAAAAAAGCCGATGACCCGGCAGAGCTAATAAAAATGCTTGGCCGTTTAGAGCGCAGTAATTACCTTCCCGACCTGTTCCGTACTATGCTGGACTACTCCTATAAACTGGAGAAAATGACCGAACTTCTGCCTGAAATTCCACAATCGGTTTACTGCCAAAACGGCCAAGTACCAGATAAGGCTCTGGAACTGAAGGAAGCTTTTAACGCCATTTATATTGAAGAAATGCAAGGCGACATAGCGGAAATTATCGAACAGCATCAGCGTTTGCTGATGACTCTTGAAAGCCTGGAAGGTATAGCACCTCAACCCGAGTTAAAGACCTACATTGCAGAGCTGGGTACACTCAGTAAAAAACTCACCGATGCATCAGTACATTTTGTTCGCCCGTGGCAGAAGTTTTACAGTGCCTGTGACTTTACGCCGGGGCTTGATTAAACGCCTATTTTACGCTTACAGATGCCACTTCTTAGTCAGGCTGGGGTGTGGTTTACCTTGTTCTTTTTCATGAATTTCATTAATAACGTAGCGCAAGCCAAGAAAGACCCACAGCCAGAAAGCCGCAAACAACGTACCAACCATAATAACGATGACCGATGAGCGCATCAAAATATCAACATGCAGAATGTTAAACCCAAGCTGCACAATAATACCCACTATTCCGGCAAGAAAAAGAAGCCCGGCAAACGCCCGTATTACTCGTAAAAAATTTAACATCAAACCTCCTGAGTCTTAGCCGTTTTAGTTGCCCCTCTCTTCCTTATTGAAGCCGAAAAAGCAAATTTGAGCAAATTGAGCAGGACTTCAGCGCAACACGTCTGCGCTTTATATTGAATAGAATTTCTACAAACAAATGGGTTTCATAAAAAATCGCTTGCACCTGTTAACGCAAATCACTAATATACCGCCCGTCTTAACGACACTTCTAAAATGTGCGTCCGTAGCTCAGTTGGTTAGAGCGCTGCCTTGACATGGCAGAGGTCGGTAGTTCGAGTCTACTCGGACGCACCACTTCCCAAATTAAGCGTAAGTTGCCGGAGTCTCCGTCAAACTACCTTAAAAGTTTCTATCTTTAGGTACATGAGGTTCATCATGTGCAACATTGTAATAGGCTCTTTTAACCTCCTCTTCAAATTTCGCTTTAAACTCGGGTGGACCGACAACTTTAAGGTAAGGAGCTCTCGCTAGCAGCCATTGAATTAGGTTAAGGTTATAAGGCACTGTCGCTTTAAGCAGCTTAAAATCTTCATTACCCGAAATTTCGGTTACCACCTGGTTGTCCCCCAGGTGCGCATCTTCAACTTCCCGTTGTACTGCTTTAAAAATCATCAATTCTAAGGTAAATGGCTCGCCATACCGGAATTCAAAAAGCTGTGCATTGGTATCGTCATTAATCGAAAAATTAACAGGGCCCTGCGGTTCTTCGAAGTTCCGTCTTTTCGCTCTTACAATTCGTGAAATAGGGAGATTCCGATAACTTTTTATGGAGTCATCACTTTTTGAATGAGCATAAGCCACCAAATAAGCCACATTGCCGCGATAGAATAATCCTTTAGCGGTAACAGTAACATTCTCTACATCACTGTCACTTTGGTGTTTTTTATATATAAGTTCCAACACAGAGTTTTCTAACGCTGCTTCTTTTACAATCGAGAAAATGTTTTCATCAATATGAGGCGGCTTTAACCAATGAGACGGGTTACTAACCTTCACTTTGTTGTACCAACGTCCGGTTAAACCTTTATCACTCTCAATAAGCTTCTTCGCTTTATCAAAAGGCTTTTTGAGTTGGTTTGTTATCTGTGGAGGGGCTGTCGCACGGAGTTGCTGTTCAGCCATGACAATAGCCAGTGCAGTCGCATAATTATTGTCATTCAGCGATAAAAAGTCTATATGGTCAACACTCCAAACAGCTGCGGTAGGCCCTCGAGCTTCAGAGACAGGATGAAGTCCCATCAAACCGTTAAAATCACTTAGATCTCGTTGGATACTTCTTTTATCTATTGAATACCCTTTACCTTGCAACTCGCGACAAATTTCAGCAGCTGTTGCATCTTGGCTATGCAAAAACTCGTACATTGCATAAATCCGCTTTAGTGTATCCCGACTCTCTTTTGATTTTTTTGTTTGGCCTGAGCTCATCACCACCTCGCTTAACTGTTACTGTCTCAACCTATATCAGACATCGGAATCAATTCAATAAAAAATATTGTTAATCAAATGCCAGAACATCTTCGCCGGCGGACTAACCCCACTATTATTAATAGAGCGCGTGTTGTTTTGCTTTCTGAGCACATCTATGCGGTTTTTTGCGGTCTCGGTGTATAAACCACTAGGGTATCTTTCAATATGCGCACGATAATCACTTACTTTTCGTGAATCTTTAATACTCTCCCAGTCGCGCTGTTCAGCTTGGTTAATTGGATGCGAATGCTTCAGTGCAATGTTAGCGTCCTCGCGAGACACACTTGCCCAGGCTGCCAAACAACCATCAACCTCTTTAAACTCCATTTTTACGTTTTTCAGCTTGACGTTAGAAGCAATATTAATAAGCCTATCGGTCACCAAGCGCTGCTCACCGCTTCTATCAGTAATGTAAGAGCTTTCTGTATAAGCATGCACATCACTGTATAGGTTCTCCGCTAATGACTGCTTAGCCAAACGGGCTATATCACGCTCCGCTGCCCGGCTATGCCGAACACCAATTTTAATGACTATATAGCCACGTTCACGGTCTGCGCTAACCCATCCCGGGTCATCAGTATTAGCAACAGAGCAATAGTGATACTTGGGTCCACTAACCGTACAGGCACTTATCATTAGGCTCATACAAAGCAGTAATGGTGGAAAAAATATACGCATAGCAGTTCCTTTATTAACTACAGCCTATAAAGATTAAACAGCTAATGCGACACATCCTGTCGCAGTCGTCCGTTACTATCTTCGGCACATGGTCAATAAAGAGGATATGTATGAGCGCAACGTTAACGGTTTCACCTGCCCTGCCACAGCTACCAGTAACTTTTGACAGTGTTGAGCACGACAGCTTCGAGGCTATGTACGCTCCGCTGAGCTTTTTCTGGTTAGCCCGTGTCTTTAATTTAAGCGGCAACAAAGAAAGTAAAGAAAAACTGATGATGCGCATACGGCATTTGACCAAGCTGTACAACTTCCCTGAAGACTTATTCGAGCAGTTAGTCGCGTTTGGTGATGACAAAAGCGTTGACTGGTCACCCCGTGTGCCAGAAATTGTTGGCGTGAGAGCCTTGCAGCGTCAACTAGAGTTAAGTGAGCAAGAATACCGTATCCTTGTGTTTTCTTTTCTAAGCTCCCATTCACGCTTAATCGGCACACTGCGCGAGTTCATTGAAAAAACTTTTTCAAGCGACTCACAAATCGACATCGTTTGTAAGCTAGTCGGTATCGACCGCGCGCAATTCGCTGTAATGACCAGTGACCAGTCGACCATTGTACAAATGCACCTAACCGGTCCAGCGCCCTATTCGTTCCGAATGGAGTCGATGGAACGATTTTATATGCAGGAAGATGTTTTAGCTCGTGTCATTACCGCCGGATCCATAGACGATGACATACTTGCTGGTCTGCTTAAGCCAAGCTCTCCCGCTAAGTTGAGCATTGACCACTTTGCTCATATCGGTCAACGTTTGCAGTTGCTAAAAGACTGTGTTGCTGATGCTACCCAAAATGGCGGCAAGCCCTTATCCGTCCTGTTTGTTGGTAAACCCGGTTCGGGTAAAACCGAACTTGCTAAAGCGCTAGCTGCCTCTGTAGATGCTTCTTTATATGAAGTTGCTGTCGCCGATGACACAACCCGTAAGCATGAAAACTGCGCGTATCGCTTAGGTGAATACTCTCGTATGTCAAACATGCTCAACAACGCGCCTAACTGCCACATTCTGTTTGATGAAGTCGAAGACGTGCTAAATGAGCGCGAAAATGAAAACCGTCGCAAAGGCTGGATAAACCAGACTCTAGACAAGCGCACTGCCACGACCTATTGGGTCTGTAACAGTGTCGATGAGTTTGATGATTCATTCTTACGCCGCTTTGATTACGTCTTACAAATGCCAACGCTCGATTATCGCTCACGCGTTCGCATGATGAATAATGCTTTTGCCAAACACCGTATTAGCGAACAACGCATTCACGAACTCGCCGCTGCGCGCGTTAGTACACCTGCAACAATTGAACGACTGACTCAGTTAGCCGACCGAATCAGGCATGGTGATTTAAGCGCTGATCAAATGCTCGATATGACATTCCCTAACGCGCCAAGCTGGTATAGTGATGAGCTCGGCCCTTTCAAGCTGGAGCATTGCCAAGCCCAATCAGCAATACCTTTGCATCAACTTGCAGCTTTATGTCAGAAAAACCAAACCGTACGTACCGTTATTAGTGGTAATAACGGCAGCGGCAAAACTGCTTTAGCTCGTCACTTGTGTTTTGAGTGCAATCAAAGTACGCGGTTTTACGCGGCTGACGACTTTTTAATTGGCGATCCAGCCGTTTTTCTTTCAGTTATAGAAAGTGCTTTCGAGCAAGCTTCTGTTAAGCAGGAAATGCTTGTGATAGATGAAGTCGATCAGTTGCTACTGACTGCCATGCGCATTGTCCCAAACCCAGATAGTTTTTCGCGGTGGTTAGCTGCCCAAATCCGTGATTTCCGTTACCCATTAGTAATGACAATTAGTGACTCAAAAGCACTTAGCGAGTACCCAGTCGTCGACGATGCATTTGATCTGTCGGTGCAGCTTAATAACTGGCCAGCTGAATTGCTGCAGGATTTTTCTGACGAGTTTGCCTCGGCCAACAACCTTAGGTCCATTCACGTACCAAAACAGTTGCAAGCAACGCCACAGCAACTGATCAAAGCATTGCGTCAGTGCCGTTTGCACAACGACATGAGTTCTTTGCCGCAGACACTCAACGGCAGCAACAATAACGCCATCGGCTTTTTAGCGCGTGTTTCTTAAACACAGGAGTATCAATATGAAAACCTTTCGAACCCTGTTCGTGCTATGTAGCGTAAGCATCATAGTAGCCTGTTCGAGCACCGATAGCGCGCTCGACACCACAGCCAAAGATCAGGCCTTATACAACGAGTATATCGCCGACTGCACCTTTAAAGACGGTCAAACCGCAGCGCCCAAATGGATTTGCGGCTACCCCATTGACGATTACCCGGTTGCCGAAACCGGCTATTCAGAGTCAGGCAGCGAGTCTGAAGCAAAAGCCAGAGCGCTGGTAAAGCTCGCTGGGCGTATTCAGACGGTAGTCGAAAACGAAGCCACGTTAACGTCAACCAGCAACAACCGCCGCAGCGATAATAGCTTTGAAGAGGTCAGCCGTCAGTACGTCAAAGAACGCTTGAGCAACACCCGCGTGCTGCTGCGCATGGTGGATCCGTCCACGCAAGGTCTGCATGTGTTAGTCGTTGCTGAACAGGGTGCGTTTGATAAATCTTTACGTAACACTATGATAAAAAACAAATAAGGAGTTTTTTATGTCCCTGTCAACAACGAAAGTCTATTCTATAGCAGCCATAAGTGCTGTCAGCCTTGCCGCTTGCGGAGGAGGTTCGAATGCATCTACTGACTCGGGAGCCCAAAACCCTAAGCTCAACCCGGTCGCCTTGAATACGATCGCTTCGATTAGCGCTACCGAAAACAACTCAGAAACCATCGACATCTCATGGACGCCCGGTGAAGAGGCTGAGTTAAATGTTTCTCAAGAATCGTCTCCAGAACTTGGGCTTACGCTGGATAGAACATCGTTAACAGTCACCTTGCCTGAGGTAACCGACGATGTCAGTACTGAATTTACAGTTGAGCTCATACAAGATGGGGAAACCGTTGATTCTCAAACTGTCTCTGTAAATATAGATAACGACCCTCGTCAGTTATATGCTCAAAATTACGACGATTACCGATTAGCGGAGGAGGTTGCCACAGAAACCGATAATTGGCGGTTAGAAAACATCGGTATTTATGCGGAAACCATTACCCAGGATGGTGAACCACAAACAGTTTGTTACCCGACGCCGGAAGACTGCCGTGAGTCATACGCCTTTTATGAAGGTAACGCAGACTATGTAAGAGGTGACTTTAATGACGATGGACATACCGATGTAGCCGTTAGTATTGTTTATTTCCCTCATACACTGCCACGAGATATTACTGAGTACCCTGCTCGCGTAATGATTTTTGAAAATAATGGGGACGGCACGATGAAGCTTAATAATAGTATCATTGCCGATTACGAAAATATTCATCGGTTTTCTGCTTACCGAATTAAGTCAGCAGATTTTAACGGTGACGGTGTACCTGATATTGTCGCCAGCTCCCTTTATCAGGTATTTGACGAGTGGGATGAGGAGAGGGCTGAGCATGAGCGCGGCCCAGAGCTTCCGCTATTGTTGTTAAGTAATGGTGAAGGGCAATTAGTCGATGCTTCCAACCAGCTAAATCTTGACATGAGTGGTACCGACGATGCCTCTGCTTATTCCATAGGTCACAATATGTCTGTGGGTGATATCAATAATGACGGTCATCCGGACATTTTTACCGGTATCTCAGTATTGTTGAATGATGGTAACGGCGTATTTACTGATAAAACTGACGATTACTTCACGGCTGACGAGCAATGGTCGCAACCTTTTGCTTCTGCATTAGGGGATATGAATGATGACGGTCGCACTGACTTAGCGATGTTTAATTACCTTCAGGTTTTTCCTGAACCTATAAACATTTACCGCAGCCAACTACTAATCAGCGCTTCGGGTGGCTCATCTCTCACCATGGTAAATCAGCCGACCATTATTCCGTTTCCTGAAGAATATTGGGGAGCAGACAACACCCATACAAACTATGCCATTATGGGCGATCTTGCGGAGGACTACCCTGGCGACGAGTTAGTCATAGCACAAACACGGCTCGACCCTTATTACGATGGCCGAATTCTCAGAATGTTTGCACTCGACGAGCAAGAAAATTTGATCGAGCTAACCGATAGGCTAGAAAACAATGATCTGCGTCTGGGATCAGAGCATCATGGCTACGTATCCGGTGAGGGCTCGTTACACCTTATGGATTTCGACAAAGACGGTACGCTGGACATTGTTGATGTAACTCAGGGCGGCAGCCGCTGTGAGTCAGAAGACAAGTGCCAGCAAGAGCTAGCTGTGTTTTTAAACCAGGGGGACGGAACCTTTGTTTATAACCCTATAACCAATATTCCCTCAATCACCGAATATAGCTTCGAAGGGTATAACTTTGAAGACAACGACTTACCAAACTTAGGCACTTCATACCCTGTTGATTTGGGGCATCCTAGCGGCTTCAGTCTACTCTCACGAGTCAGCACCGTAGGCCCTAATTTCTTAAAAGACGGCGATGAAGAGCAGATGATTTGGTACATCATGAACCGCAAGGAGAATAGGCTCTAACAGTCATCAACGTTCCGCTATTAAATGCGTTTAGTGCTAACGCTTGAACGGAATACCCATTTCGTTCAAGCGCGTTTTTATAGGTTTTTAATTGTCCACCGTAAAGGCGTGCAAGCTCTTGTTGTTTGTCCGGCGTCTTTACTCCCTTCAATTTATGGTCGATAACCACTAGACCCGCTTCCGTTTCAAGCAATAAGTCAATACTGCCTTTGATAGTCTGGTTGGTCTCGTTTTTAGCCGTCACCGGCATCTCCACCCAAACGTTTTTCGGCTTAAAACGCTCTTTCACGCAGGCAACAAATTGCTGTGCCTGACTTACCAGTTTCTGCATTTGGGCTTCATCAGATGTGAACGGAGCCAAGAGTCTCCGCGCGACCAGTTCGGCGTTTTCATCTGCATTTAGCACAGTAAAGCCTATCAGTTGATGAAGTGCATCGCCTAGTTTGGCGGTCTTAAAACTGCCAGATAACGTCAACGCCTCGCTATATTGCAATGACTCAGCTACCTCTATCTGCCCTTCAACATCAGTCGCTGAAGGATAAATATATCGAGGTTTAAGCTCTTGTTCACAAGTCCGTACAAAGGGTAGCGGGAGCGTTTCATCAACAGCATTCTCTATTGGCCAAGTTTAGTTTGCCACTACAACATCCCTCCTCTCCGTTCCAGAAAGGAGTAGATTTTTGAGTGGTTCATTTGCATTTTTTCTTAAACAATAGCAAGGTTGTATTGGATATTTACAATGAAGAGCGAACTGAGACCAACCTGCTTCTGGTAATTGCCCTCTATCCATGAACATTTTAAGCATAGTACCGGGAGCTCCGTTTTAGCTCTTTTGAGAAGCCCTAATTGAACTCTTAATATAAACAAGTAAGTGAGTTTCTATGTTCTTAGCCGCATTAATGAAAGACAAAACCGACTTTGATGTTGTAGGGCCACTCGAAATAACATCCACAGTTAATAGAATATCTGATGCCCCAGACGACGTACTGTTTATTTGTTCTTCTCCCGATAAAACTTTTCTCACAAAGCTTATTGACGCAATAAAGTCGGTTGAAGTTGATTTACAATCTGGCGAGATTCCTAACGTTGACGACAACTCCAAAGGTGCCTACGTATACGGGTACTTTGAAGACGCTGTTCCATCATGGGACAAAATTTTCTACGTAGGTAAGGGGAATAAGAATAGAGATCTTTCTCATACCAAAAATGTTTTAAGAAAAATAAAAAGTGGGGAAAATCTAGCTGGGGTCAAAGACAAGTTGATAGCAAGTTACATAAAAAGGATGGGGATTAACTCAGAACATCAAGTTCGAGGAACCTTTGTTAATAGACTTTATCAACATAATGATAAATACGGGAATGATATCGCGTTTTTTATAGAGTACTTCTTGGTTCATCGAGCACGAAGCCCTCAAAGAGTGTCTAACAAAACCGAAGGGAATTATAAAACAGGCAAGCACAGCGCACTCGTAAGACCCGTAAGTTATGATCCGAAAAAACCACAACATTCCAAACTTTGGGGTGCGGCAGTAACCGAATTCGTTACAAACCCTAGCTCAAAGCGAGTTTCTAATACATTGCGTCCCTCGCTCAAATTTATCGGCTTTGAGAATAGCCTAGACCAGATTAATTCAAAGCTCGCGGAAGTTGGCTTGAAACCTTTTAATATGTCTGGCCTAAAAGAAAATCGGTTAACTCCTGACACGATGATTGCCAACAATGTATCTGTATCAGGTGCAGCAGATCCTATGATTTCCTATATAAATGAAGCTGAAGATAAGCCGTATCGTTTCGACCTCAGAGTCAAGTCAGGTTCGTCGTCCACGGTTATTAATCTCCGGCCACTCTCATGTAAAGAACCTGATAAAAAAAGTTTTTTGGAATTTTTCCTGGCTTTACGTCTTCCAGAGAAGGTCTTTAATATTCAAGGGAAGTCATTAACAACTATACCTGGGGACTTTCTCCAAAACTATGCAATCAAAGGTTTATCAGACCCTTTAAAAAACAAAAACAACTGGCCTTTCTTTAAGCCAATGGAGCTTACATTAAAATCCAAACGAGCTAGCGGAGTAGCTTTCGACTTTATCAATTTCTCGGAAACTACAGCATGCAGCCCTCCATGGCTAAAGGGAGAGATGCACGAAATGTCATTTTCTCAAGCAGTTGCTGCGATAAGCAAATCCTTTTAAATCAAGCTATTGTCAAGATTAGGAGCCTTTGACAGGTCTTATATAAGAATTCCGAGAGGTAGAAATGACACCTACGGGTTACACCAGATAGACAGTGCTGGACTCACAGAGTCTCTTTGTAACGGACTAACAAAACGAATCTTTCATTGAGCCTAGAAGGGTTAACGCACAACTTCATTGAATCGCCACTAGTTGACGATAAACTCACCCTTGAACAGATAAATGATGGTTTACGTTTATTGAATATATTAGAAAATGCAAAGCCACAATAAACTTGCCAAAAATACTAAAAACGTAGTAAAGCACCTAAGCCCCAATTAACGCAAGAGGTAAGCTACTAGCGGTTCAAACGTCAAGCACGACACAGGACGCCGCAGTAGTAGTTTAAAGTTTAACCTCACATTAAGTTGGAGGTGCTTTATGGACATCGTTTTTACAGTCATTGTCGGTTTAATCGCCATGGGCTTTGTCGCAATGTGGATTCAGTTTGCCCTTACCCGACCGCTTACAGTTATTTCCATGCTAGTGCTTGCTCTGCTTGTCTCATCGAACGATAACTATGCCGGCACAGCCCTAACTCTCATCATTCTTAGTTGGTTGTTCACTACTAAAACCGGATTAATACACGTAGGAGGCTTTTTCATTGGCTTTTTTCTTGCGTACCGCCAAAAATAACTTACGCGAGAGCAACGCTCTACTCAACATAATAAGCCGCACTACCCCAAACTTCAGTCCCAGTGGCCATCATCAGGTCAATAATAAGCGGTACTATGGCGCCGAGCAGTTTGCAGCCATCTTTTACCTGGTTTCGGTTTACGTTGCTGGCGTAGGTGGCGCCGCCGTGGAGAATTTGGTTTCGCAGAGTGTACAGACGATCCATGATAGTACTCAAAATGGTGACCGTGTCTTGTTGCCCTAATGCGTCGTTAGCCCAGCGTTTAGCGGCTTGAAAGCGATCTTCCCAATCGTTGCCGCGGTCTTCGTAGTTAATGTGGTCCCAGAAAGGTTGGAATTGCACCTTTACTCCAAATGTCACGATGCATGCGTTGATATGCCTTTAGCGTGTCGCAGTCCATTACTCTAAATCATCCCTCCGTTCAGAATCTGTCCAGTTACAGTAAATAATATCTGTGCAGGTGTAAATAGCGGCTTCGAGTAGCTGAAATCGTATTAATTAAGAAGATATGTGGCGCGACATTTTTTGTCGCGCTGGTATGACAAGATAGTCAGCGTTAAACAGTAAGGAGAGTAATATGACGTTAACCGCTACTCATGATCGCATATTCGATAATGATTTAGTTGCTACGCTTATTACGCACACAGAACAAGGTTTGCTAAAGAGTAATCCAAACCTCGCTGATGCTGCGGAGTTCATTGTAAAAAGCCACCTTAATCCGAGCCACTATGCCATGCCAATTCTGCAGGCTACCCCGGAGTGGATTGGTGCGCAACTACGTACTGGAAACTATAACGCACTTGAACAGCAACTGGCGTTTGAAACTACACGAACTACACTCGGTATTGTTCGCGTAATGGTACGCACGCATTTAAATCGCCAATATGTTCGACATGTCGTGCGCGGTGCGAGCGACCAAACGTTAACGCCTCGTGTGATGAAAGCCTTCGAGCAAGAAATGGATTTTGCCGCACTTACAGATCCACAAGCCTATGCGGCACATTGGCAAAGCATTGTTGATAACAACCCTAGCTTATATGACGGCATTGATCGGGCGGCAATTGCAATGCTACCAAAACTAAAGTCGGGTCACTGGCAGGCTTCTAATATTGTTGCTAATAAGCTGGGGATGGATGATGCCTGGGCTAAAGTCTTGACCGGTATTTACACGGGGTTAGTGTATTTGAATGATGCATACCAGTTTAATCCAAAAACGCTTTGGGCAGATATGGACGCAACCGTTGGCAGTGCAAAAGCCGCTAAAAAATTAGCGCAGTCTTTTCAAAAGTACGTTCATCAATATGGTGAAGCGCTATCTGGTAGCTTTTTAGCAGACTTAGGCCATACAGAGTTTGTAAAGCCTGACACCCACGTCATCTCTGCGGTGGCAGCGCTCAAGGGGGAAGAGAAGGTTTCTCCGCAAACCGCAATTGAGCACGTATATCAACTCAGCGAAGAACTTTCTGTTCCTCCGCGCCTAATAGACAAGGTATTTTACCTGGGCGGCTCAGGTCAGTTCTATTTATACAGCATAAAAATGAAGCACAAGAAAACATTTAAACAAGACTTTTTAGAGAGCTTGCGGGCGCTTTGATTTTGTCTACGTAAAAAACCGGAGCCAATATCCTAATGGTATTAACGAGATAGCGGCGTCGACCGTGTTTATCGAAGATACGGTTGTCGGACAGCTAACCGATGACAGCGAAATGGCCATTGCTTTGTTGCGCTCATGCTTCACTACAGCGCCTGATAACACGCCTAAGTTCATTGGCTATGATGTAGATCGTGCTACCGATGCCTACTGCGATTGGATGTACAGTCAACCAATTGATTGCGGCAATACAACGCGCAAAGGCCTTATGGGACAGCCCGATGATGACAGCGAAGCCAATGGTGCGTTAATGCGCGCTAGTTCGCTCGGGATTGTTTCAACCCAAGTTGATGCAGACACGGGGTCTGAGTGGGCACGTTTGGATGCAGCCATTACTCATCCCAATGAGCATTGCCAACAAGCTAACGTCTTGTATGTATTGAGTATTCGCCATGCGCTACTAACAGATGGCATTACCCCTGAGCAGCTGATTGACTATGCCCAAACGGTGTGTGCAACGTATCAATTGAACCAGCTAGAAACAACGTTAACGACGTCGCAGCAAAGTCCTTACCCGGATCATTATGGGTTCATGGGTTGGGTGAAAATTGCACTGCATAATGCCTTTTACCAGCTTACTCATGCGCGGTGCTTTAAAGATGCGCTTAATGACACCATAGCGCGCGGTGGCGATACTGACACCAATGCTTGTATTGCCGGTGCGCTTTATGGTGCAGTAGTCGGGGTTGAACAAATTACTAACTCGTGGCTAATATCGGTGCAACATGCAAAACCGCCAACTAGATCTGATAATCTGCATGCCGCTTTTGGAGCTAAATTAATCGATACACTTTAAAGTGGATCGATAACGACCACTTCGCTCCAGGGGATGTGGTGGCTACGCAGGTATTTCTGCCCACAACCATCGGTAAAGTAAATAAGCGCCTTGAGAAGAGACTAATCAATTCAATGGCGCTCTTTTAAGGCTAATGAGCATGGCTGGAAGAAAGCATCGCCATGGCAAAAGCGTTGACGTTCCTACTACTTGCAAAAAATTAACCACTCAGCAGTCAGCAGTCAGCAAGCTCAGAATCGTTCTTCAAACCATCAACCAAACACACTGATATTTTTTCTATAATAGGTCCGACAGCGTCCAGTACTTTATCAATTACCTCGACAAGCTTTTCCTCATCGAAAAACTTTTCGCTGGTTAGCTCGTAGTTAAAGCTGTGACTATAAACAGCCGACCAACTTTTGCTGTTTGGCTTTTTCACACCATCAACCCGAGATAATATATCCATAATCCGTTGTCTGAGCTGTTGCTCTCCCGGCGCTACAGTGGCGCGGAAGGAAACTTTTTTATTTCGGTAATCAAACTCATACAAAAATGACTCTCTATTTGGCCAGCCACCATCACTCTCACGAGGCACTACCGAATCTAGCTCTTTAGTTAAGAATCGGGTAAAGCCCTTGCCTTTGGAGCCTAAAACGTAACCTCGTGCTTCTACACGTTGACTAAATACTTTACCTATCTCTAATAACCTGTCTGGCTTATGCTCTAATATGAAGTCCAACGCTTCCTTATGGTTTCGGTAAATTTTTCGGGCTAACTCAACTGCTTCATCATTATCTTGCATAACGTATCTCTTCAGAATTCTTATATAGTCAGTAATGTAATGCAAAACCGTTTCAGGCATGGTGTTGGAATAAATATCACACGCCTGCTCTAATAGCTGTATTACTGAGCCATAAGTAAAGTTTACATATACTGCACGGTCATCTTGTGATTTAGGTTCCTCATACTGAGGAGTCAAATAAACAAAGGCTTTAGGCTTGTTGGGGAAATTTCTCTCCGCCACTTTTCTGTAACGTGCAAGTTGATTACTGTGTTCGGACGAACCAAACTTATTCTCAATGACGACAATCCAATCCGGAAATTCAATTAGCAAATCAATATGCTTGTATTCGCGGTGAATAATAATATTGCTCGTCTTTACACCATCAACGTCAAACTCATCAATCCACGATACCCGTTCATCCTGAAACACTTCTTTGAGAAACCATTTTAAAAAGGTATCTCCTAAATTATGACTTTGACTCGGATCCAGCAACCAAGCCAGGAAATTTGAGTGCCTTATTTCATGGTGGGCGAGCCGCAATATTTCAAAGATATTGGGCTTTGCCAGCATCAATGAAATTTTTTCGAGATCTGGTGAGCGTATCAGCGTGCTTAAATGTGTACGTGTCTCTGTCATTTATTTCGTTATCCCTACTTGCTCAGACTCTTCTTCAAACAGCTCAACGTAATGCGCAGCAACACGGTTTATCAACTTACCAGCCAGTTCAGAGGCTTTATCTACGTTCGCTATGCGCTTACGCTCGCCAATATCAATCGATTCATCGCTAATACGCGGGTCAATAAAAATATCCTCTCCGAACGAATCCTCTAACGCGGCTCTTAAACTCGCCTTAAACGTACCTGAGCGCATCGGGTTAGCAATAATTGACGCCGCAATGTAGTCGTACTCGTCGTCGCACTCATTCTCTTTGCACATTGTTCCCGCTGGGTCTTCGTTAAAAAGTGCAAGCGACAAATCGCGGCTTAACGCCGACTCGTGCGCAAAAATTAAGTCGACTGCCCACTGTTCAGTAAGCTCCAGGCTCTTATTATCTTGAGGCTTGCCGCCCGGACCTAACTTAGACACACCTAACTCACGACGTTTTGAGTCCATTTTATCGATGTATTCTTGGCTCATTGGATTGATACCGCGCCGCCGCTCTTTTGCCTCTAGGACAGAATCAAAACGGTCATCGTACTCTTCAGAAAAGTACTTTGCGTGGAGCCTTTCAGTTAACGACTTTACTAGCGTTTTTGTAAACGGTGATTCCATGCTCATGTTTCTTTCCTTACTTGCTCTTTAAATCAATTATGCAGTAGCTCGAGCTGCTCTTTGAAGCCATTCTCAGACTGAAGTCAAGCAACTCTTTCTAAGTTATTCACTCACTCTAATACTCAGCTTATGTCGAGTCCCCTGCACTAAGTCCAGCTATCGTCGCAAAGGACATATCCGACATAAACTGCCATTTCACATCTCCATATTGGCTCTAGTTGACGAGTGCTGAGAGTTTTTCAGAAAGCTCAACCAATTCACACTTATCCTCGCCACCTTCATTAAATTGTGAACGCTGAATTATGGCGTTAGCGCTCATTAAGGGCCAAAACTTATCTGTAACATCATCCGGCTTCATACCGACCGCATTACCTATTATCTTCTTAGCGTCACAAGTATCGGTGTATACAACATCTTTTCCAGACTCCGCCTTTATCAAATCTGGACATAAGTAGTTCTCAATTTCACGTTTTCGGGTAGAGAAGAAAGCTCTTCCTTGTGCTTCAACCTCAGCTTTCCTTTTTTGAATTGATTTAATCTGTGCTGGGTCTCCACCGACATCAGAATCCAAAAAGACACACCAAGGTAAACCAAGGGCATCAGCAAGTTTATGAGTAACCCAGTGCTTAACGTTGCCGCTGCCTCCAGTTTGTAGAGGAACGATACCAGCGTCATCCAAACTCGCATCGATATGTCCAGCCTCCTTCAATGTCTTGGTTGTGTGGCGTAAGAAAGTTACATCTGATTTCCCTTCGACTAACACCACCCCGTTAGCTCGCTCCATGCCAGTTTCAGGAAGCACTCCAAGGCTCTCGGCGGCTTCTTTTAGTACATCGTCTGATGGCATTTTGACAATAGGAATGCCATCATCATTTTTAGAGACAAAGCGAATTCCCTCAATGGGAATTAGACCAGCTAATGCTGGCACATGGGTTGTCACTATAATCTCTCGGTTATCTTGACTAGCCAAGTTCAGCAAAGCTTTCATCAACATGATCTGGTAATTAGGGTGCTGGGATGTTTCAGGTTCTTCTATCGCATAAATCACATTGCGTTGAGAGCCAGTCACCACTTTTTCTGCCTCTGCTCGGAAAAAGTTGAGAAGTATTAATCGCCGCACGCCGCTTCCGCGCTTATTAATGGGAATACCGTTTTCCCCGTCCAGCGTGAAATTGAAAGTCCATTTGGGCTTATCTTTAAACCTTGGTGTCAACTCGTTGGCAAGCTCCGGAGCCATTTCTCGGAGCTTCTCCAGCGTACGATCGGCAACATCCAGCACACTTTGTTCGATCTGCTGTTCAAGATCGGTGATTTGCGTTTGCAATGCAGCCTGAGCATCCTTAACGGCTTGCTGTAGAGGATTTTTAGCTTCCGCATCACCATCGCTACTCTCGCGGTCAGCCTTGAACAGCGCGAAAGTAGGAAGTTCACCCTGGATCTTTCCCCAAACGGATTTACCTTCGGTCGATAAACCTTTGTCTACATCCAGCAAAATCTCGGTAAGGTTGAGCGGTTGCGCTCCCAAGCGAATAGCCTGGCGCCAATATGATGCTACGCGCTTATCGGGCACAGCATCTTCAACACCACGCTCTTTTCCTAGCTTTTTAAGATCACCAATTTTTAAACCTAATAGATTATCCAAACCTTCGTCAGAAGGGTGATCACAGCGAATATAAGTTTTATCGGGTTTTCCTGACGTGGTAGCTTTGAAAGTCTTCACAACCTCAAAGTTACCATAACTATTCAACAGGTGCTCATCGGCTAACGTTGTTTCGACTTGCTCATCAAGAATCAAATTTTCTGGCAACTCATCGAATTCACACGCAATTTCAAAATGGTCATAGCCTTCTGCTAAACGAAAGCAATTCATGTCGTTTTTATCCGCTTTTGCGCCATCAGCTTCAAAAAAAACCGCTAACGCTTCAAGTATCGTCGACTTACCAAAATCGTTCCGCCCTACGATACCTGTCATTGCCCCATCAATAGGAATAACGGTTGTCTCTTGATAGCCTCGAAAATTGGTGAGTTTGACGGATTGTAAACGCATGACCCATTTCCTTATCTAAAGCTGGCCTGTAAAAGCCCTTTGACGTAACGATGAAACCAATGAAATAAATTCCTGCTCATGTTCTGCTTTTAGCCTTTGGAGCGACTTGTTATTCTCGTAATACTTAACAAACGACCTTTGCTCAGATTGACTAGGCACAGGAAGCATCGTTCTTCTCATGATTTCCATCGTGATGTATTTAGTGTTTGAGCCCTTAGACAACCTTTTGAAGTTGGCGAGCTGATACTCGAGAGCAAATTTATAGAAAGGGTAACTCCAACTCTCGTTCATAAGAGTAAGAACATATGTTCTCTGATACGCATTAAACTTTCCTTTATAGTGCTTTACGTCATAATCCGCTTGAGCATTATTTCCAGCTAACAATAGCGCTTCTTGCTCGAAGGCATAGTCATCAATTGTTAATACTTCCTTTGCGCAAGTAAAGAATGGATACCGCCCCCCAACAACAGCAGCATTTGAATTTAGACTTCCAGTCTTTATATTGAACACCTCCGTCATTGGTAGCACCGGAACGTTCTTGCTATTGCTATTCGGGTCGCCGAACATGTCGAGGAAGACGCTGCGGAGGAAGTCGCCGGCAAGCTTTATGGCTTGCTGGCGTTTGCGACGGATGGCATCTGCTTTGTCGAGAATGGCGGCAATGCGTTTTTGTTCAACTAACGGAGGAACAGGCACATAACTTTCTTTCAGAAATTTATAATGCCGGCTATAACCTGCAGACTCTATTCGCAACTGCTTTAGGTAATGAAATAAGAATCCTTTATCTAGCTCTACTTTTGGCTCTAAAACTTTGGCTCCATCGGCTCCTAAAGCGAACGGTTCGTTAATAAACTTAAAAGCCCTTGTGTGATCTCCGAACACGATTATCGGGAGCTCTGACTTACACACTGAATCCTCTCTATCAGTATAACCTCCGTAAAGAGACTGTCCCTGATCCACAATCGGAAATGAGCCTGTTGTTAAATATTCTTCCTTCTTAAGCTTCGCATTCCCAGAAGTTGCATCTTTAACTGCATCAGTGAAAGGAAGTACCGTCCAATGAGGTGGAAATCTAAGAAACTCTGCGGATAAACTCACAGCATCCCCTCCAACTCATTTAAATCAGCCATGATTTCTTTCTCAAGTGCTTTCAGCTTGCTCAGAATCACTTTCGGGTCTTCATACTCCTCTTCCTCATAAACGACCTCTTTGTAACGGTTAATCGAGAGATCAAACTTACTCTGCGCAATGGCGTCCGCATCCACAACAAAAGCTTTCTGGGTTTTGTCGCCAAAGACTTCGTTGATTGCGTCAGCAGAGGCATTTTCTTCAACCAGTTTTCGGTATTGCTTCCATTTAGCTATAGCACCGGGGACGTCATTTGAGCCATCACCTTTCAATGGTGTTCGTTTGTCGTCGAGAGAGAAGCCATCTGCTTGAAGATCATAAAACCAAACCTGCTCTGTAGAGCCGCCTTTGGTAAATAAGAGAACTGCAGTGCTAACCCCTGCATAAGGCTTAAAAACGCCACTAGGGAGGCTAACGATTCCTTCTAGCTGGTTGTTTTCGATTAACTCTTTACGCAGTTGCTGATGCGCTTTTGATGAACCAAAGAGTACGCCATCTGGAACAACGACCGCAGCTCGCCCACCAAGCTTGAGCGAGCGTAATATGTGCGCAACAAACAACAGTTCTGTTTTCTTGGTTTTAACTAGACCAAGCACATCAGGATTGGTATTAGTTTCATCAAGGCTGCCTTTGAATGGCGGGTTAGCTAATACCACATCGAAAAAGTCTTCTTCCTGTTTAGGAAAGTTTTCTTTAATCGATTTGCCCAAACTATCCTGATACAGGATGTTGGCACCATTCACACCGTGCAACGCCATGTTCATGCTACTGACGCGAAGCATAGTGGTATCGAAGTCAAAGCCCCAGAACATGTTCGTATTGATGTGATCGCGATAAGGCGCCAGCAAATCACCACTGTAGTGTAAGTTGCCCTCCTCATCCTTGAACGTACCTGCCTCGCTTGAATACGCCCGATTCAAATACTCCATCGTTCTCGCTAAGAAGCCAGCAGTACCGCAAGCCGGGTCACAAATAACCTCTGTCGGCTCAGGCGCGAGCAGCTCGATCATCATATCGATGATATGACGTGGCGTTCTGAATTGACCATTGATCCCAGCGGTAGTCAGCTTACTCAGTAAATACTCGTATATGTCACCTTTCACGTCGCTTTGCGTTAGCGGCAATTCGTCAACCATCTCAACAGCTGAAACTAAGACCGATTCGTTTTTGATTTCGAGGTCGGCGTCTTGCATGTATTCACCAATATGCCCTAGAGCTTTTTTCTCAGTACCCTCGTCGTCAAGGCCATCTTGCTGATCCGACTCTGCACCTAACGTCGCAAAAAATGGAAATACACTGTCCTTCAAATGACTATGAAGCTTTTTACCACCCATGTTTTTAAAGTTTTTCCAGCGTAACAGCTGCCCCTCTGGCGTGTTGGGAAACAGTCGCTCAAACGAACCTCCCGTTCGGCTGGCCTTACGTTCAGCCATGTCCTCTTGCATATCAAGCATGCGTGCGAACATCAAATAACTGATCTGTTCAATGACCGTTAGTGGGTTTGTGATCCCGCCTGTCCAAAATTTTTCCCAGAGTTTATCAATATCACTTCTAATTTTGCCTGTAAGCATAGTTATTCCTGTACCTCTTGTGACTGACTTTCAGTCTTCAGAAATGGGGTTATTGCGGTAATCAATTCATCAACGTCATCAGCAGTGAAAACACCATCAACTCCTTCGTGTGAAACTGAAGTAAATGGTGCTTCATACAATGTATCAATCATTATCGAGCCATGCTCTGCAATATAGCTCTTAAGCAAGTTTAAGAACTTAACTTGCTGTGCTGTCAGTGTTGGGTGCTCTCGTAAAAATTTAGTTAAATGCGCATCGACAGCTTTTGCATCCAGCCCCACGAGTTCTCGCAACGTTAGCTGTAATTGATCAGCCGTACGCCCATAAAATTCATTGAGTACTTCAAGGCTTACACCTGGATTATTCGTCAAAATAGTCGATGTTAGCATTTTCAACTCTGCATCTGTTACAGGCTGTTCGTCGCGAACTTTCTGGAGCGTCGGATTCTGCTCGACCATACGTTTCAATATCGCTTTCAAACGACGACGATAAAGCAACACTTCGTTAGATTGCATGAAGGAAACTTCACGCTCTGTAATTTGAACACCATCATCTTGCGTTTTCGTTCGACTTGTCCCCAAAGAGGAGCCACCGGCAGACTTACGATACTTCATGATTCCTCGTAATTCTGTGCGCGCTCGCTCTAGTTCATCAATGGACAGCTCGCGCCAAAACTTCGCACTTTGAATTTCTTCAAGAATGCTACTCTTTTGCCTCACCCTCTGAATATTCAAAGGAAGCGCACTAATATCGATCATTAGCTGATCCTTGCCCTCCTCAAGACAACTCGCTTGTTCTACAAAACACTTTTTAATTTCGGCAATTAACCGATCAAACTGGCTTGCGTGTTTGTCTCGCAAAACACGCGCAGCCATTAGTGGTGCCACCGTTTGCATCAAAAGATGTTGGGTTCGCGCGTCAAATTTCAGCAAGGCATCAGTCTGAATGAGCTGATGTATCTTCCGTAATTCTCGCTTCACAGCGATACTCTCTTCAGGTAAGTCAGCCAGATCAGCTTTAACCTGCTTTATCGCTAGATTAAACGCCTTTATATGGTTATTTTTCAGTGCGCTTTGAGCGAGCGCCACACGAGCCTCAAAGGTCGTTTGTAGTAGCGGTCTGACTACTGAATTTTCGGGCTCTTTGTACTCTTGTTCAAAAAAATCGAAGTTACCGTAATGATCAAAAATGAGAAACTCTGACTTATCTTTACCTGGCCCAAAAAGGTTTGGACGCAACCGTGTTCCGCGCCCGATCATCTGCCAAAATTTAACCCACGACTTTACGGGTTTAGCGAACACAAGGTTCACAACGTCCGGAGCATCTATTCCGGTATCTAGCATGTCGACTGAAATAGCAATCCGAAACTGGTTATCGGTTTTTTTAAACTCTTTAATCAAGCTTTCAACATGTGGAATACGGTTGTGTATCACCTTACAAACTTTTGGTCCATGCTGCGGATAAAGCTTACAAAACAGCTCCTCCAAATGTTCCGCATGATCTTGGCGCTGCGCAAAAATAATAGTTTTGCCAACAAGAGAACCTGTCTCATCCTTTATGCCATTGTTCATTAGGTTTTCTAAAATAATTTTATCAGTGCTCTCACTGAAAATTTTTCGACCTATATCCTTGCCGGCAATTGTTGTATTTTTGGCTTCTTCGAGGCCTAAGTCTTCCTCTAATTGTTTTTTTTGTTCTTCACTCAGATCGTTATAGTGAATACCATCGCGCAGAAAATCCGTTGTTAAATCCCGTACGCGGAATGGAACCAAATAAGGTGGTTCATGTTCGATTGCTTCCTCTAAACCAAACTCAAACGTCGGATCCAGATTTTCGCAGTCGAACATATCGAAGGTATTGCGGCTAATAAATTTAACCGGTGTTGCTGTTAAACCTATCTGTAACGCATCAAAATAATCGAATAAATCACGGTATTTATTGTAAATACTTCGATGCGATTCATCTGCAATAATCAAATCGAAGAAACCAACATCCAACTGAGCAAAACGGTTCATCATGCCTGGGTATGTTGCTATGTAGATACGTGCATCCTGGTCGATCTGGCCTTTCTCACCGATAACGCAGCGAGGCTCGGAGCCCAAATGTTCTTTGAACGCGTCGTCTGCCTGTGTGCGGAGCTCTTTGCGATCACATAGAAAGAGAACACGCTTAGCCCAACCTGTGCGCGACAGTAGCTCAGCCAATGCAATTGATACACGCGTCTTACCCGTACCCGTAGCTTGAATAATCAGTGCTTTACGACGTTGGTTTTGGAAATGTGCAGCAACAGTTTTAATACCTTCAATTTGATAAGGTCGCTCGGTGATTTTCATATCCGGATTAAACCGTTCGAGCTGCGGTTCACGGTACTTCCGTTGATAAATAAGGTACTGCAAGCTGTCTTTAGAATATATGCCATAAACCCGGCGGTACGTATTGTATTGTACGTCGTCCCAAATAAAGGTCTCGTAGCCATTAGTATAAAAAATAACGGGGCGTTGCTTGCCCATCCGTTCGAACGCATCAGCGTATAGACGTGCCTGCTCTCGCCCTGCGTGTAGACTTTCATTTCCCGAGCGTTTTGCCTCCACTACCGCAAGCGGTTGGCCATTGTCATCCCAAAGAACGTAATCAACATAGCCTTTCCCAGATGGATTAGCAGGAAAGTCAACTTCAACTTCTTGACCAACACTATTTGGGTCACTGGTATCCCAAAAAGCGTTTTCCAAAAGTGAATCTATAAGTAATAAACGTGTTTTCTCTTCATTCCATTGCAAGCTATCAGCAATGGCTCGACTATTGCGCTTAAGCTGCTTACGATCCGCCTCACTTGGCTGCGGAAGTTTTGAAGCGTACTGAGTTCGCTCCCGTTCTAGCTCTTTAATTACTTCGTCAAGCTCTTGCTGCTGTTTTTCTAACTCTTTTTCGTAGGCAGATACAGATTTTTGCAACTCATTAAGTTGCGTTTTCGGATTTGTTACGTCTTTTAGGTCAGCTATACCCTGCTTCTCTTTACCTAAATACTTAATACCAAAGTACGTTGCGACTTGATGAGCAATACCAATAGCCATTTGCGCATCACGCAACGACCCTTTGCCTCCGTGCGCACTGTCGTTACCTTTGACTCGCAGGAAATGAATCTGATGAATAAGTGACCTGCTCACGCAATCCTCAAACACCTGATTATTAAGTAGCTCATAAAAAGACGACTGTGGCATCCGAGGCAAACGTTCATGCCTATATATTAGTTTCACTACTTCTTCAGCAAAGCTTCTTAATCGAATCAATGAACTGCCTGGGTCAACATATAATAAAGTTTCAGCTAGCCCACCCAGCTGGGCTAGTTGCTTCATTTCCGGCTTAAGAAACTCGAAGTTAAGTGATTTAATATCGTTATTCATCGTCATAAGCCTGCTCCAACAATATTCAGTTCCATTTTTTGTATTCTTTTCTTTGATAATTTACTGTCCAACAAGCCACTTTCACATTCAACGCAAGTAAAGTTGCTTTTATCCAAGAAGTGTTTAAATCGGCCGTTGCGAAAAAGTAAGAAGATGCGATCAATCTCGCTGACAGGATATTTATGTATTAACTCAAGAAGTTTAGTGTTTTGCATGATAGTCCGTTATCTGCATAGTTTTTATTATCATTAGCTTGTAAGTTATTGCCTACATTACCAGACGAATATTGAAAATGGCACTATCAAATTTGTGAGTCGTTCACTAACTTAGCGTTTCAATGAAACAGCCTCCCTGCCCACTCACTTCTCTTGTGATGTCCATATTTAAGAAGCTATAAAAGGAATGACTTATGCCGCGGAGCTGGTTCGGTATTACTATGCTGCCTGCTTTCTAAATAAGAAAGCACTTGCGACCTGACATGTCGCACGCAAATGTTACCATTGGTTTGTATTAAGCAAATAAGGAAGTTCATGTACGACATTATTGGAGACATTCACGGACAGGCTGACAAGCTTGAAGCGTTACTCAGCAATATGGGTTATGAGGAAGTGAATGGTGTGCACCAGCACTCGGAACGCACGCTAATTTCGGTAGGCGACTTAGTCGACCGTGGACCACAGCAACGGCGCTCTGTTAATATTATTCGGCGCATGGTTGAAAGCGGTAATGCCCTTTGCATTATGGGAAACCACGAATTTAACGCCGTCGCATGGGTTACTCAGGACAAAAATGGCGAGTACCTACGCGAGCACTCTCAGAAAAACTTTGAGCAGCACGAGGCGTTTTTAAAAGAAGCCGAGCAAGACCCGACTTGGTACGCCGACACCATCGCCTGGTTTAAAACCTTGCCCATGTATTTGGACTTACCCCATTTACGTGTGGTGCATGCCTGCTGGCATCAGCCGTCGCTAGACGTGTTAGCACGTTATGCCTCTGGCGGCGTGTTAAATGAGGACGCCTGGGTTGCAGCTAACACCCAAGGCCATGACCTGTTTAATGCAATTGAAGTGCTCTGCAAAGGCTGGGAAGTACAACTGCCAGAAGGTTATTCATTTTTAGACAAAAGCAAGCATCCCCGCACTGAAATTCGCACACAATGGTGGCGCGAGGCTCATCCACATTACCGCGAACTGGCCATTGGTGTAGACGATGTAAATAACCTGCCAGACGCCGAAATCCCTGGTGCTGCTATGCCTGGCTACGACAACCAAAAGCCACTGTTTATTGGTCACTACTGGATGCAAGGCAAGCCCTGCGTACAAACCGACCACATTGCCTGCGTTGACTGGTCGGCAGGAAAAGGTGGCCCTATGGTCGGTTACCGGCTAGACGGGCAGCAGTTGAGTAATGCGCAGTTTTTTACGTCGGAAAACTGCTAAGCGCCCTTTTCTAAATAACGCTTTAAGGTGAAACCCTCCGGTGTTTTGGCGTGTTTGTCCTCACGCAGCACTGCCTCATGTACACGGTGAAGTACAAACACTAGCAGGTCATAGTAAGGGTCAACACAGGCCACTAAATAGGTTACTTAGCACGTCGTCGTTAAGCAGCCGGAAATGTCTTTGGCAGTCATGCCGGTGGTCTTAGTTTATTAGAGTTTCACTTGAGTAACAGGCTTCTAATTCTGATGTACTCCTTCTCATCACTTTCTAACCAGCACCATTTGAAAATCCCTTTCAAGTCTTCTAAATTCAATACTTTCAGCACGTTAAACTTTTCACTTAGAAGTTGACCAATGCATGACTAATTCGGGCATCATACTGGTAGCGTCAGCGGCGCTTTTCTGGGGGTTGTCGGGTGGAATTGCCGGTATTCTGATCAACAATGACTGGGATGCCCTATTAATCTCTTTCTACCGCGGCGCAATTGGGCTGGTGTTTGTGCTTATTTGGCTGGCGCTGAGGCCTCGCTATAGCGGGCTGGCTAATAGCCGGTTATGGCTGTGGTCCGTAATTGCAGGGTTGGGTGTGGCCGGCAACTTCGGCTTCTACTTCTTTAGTATCTCCGAAAGCAGCGTTGCGGTTGCAGCAACCCTTATGTATTGCGCACCAATATTTGTTTACCTCATTTCTTTTGCACTTAAGCTGGAAAGCCCAACGCTGGTAAAGTGGGCAGCAATTGCCTTGGTTATGGTGGGTGTTGTGCTACTGACCCGTGTTTACCAAATAGAAGGGAATAGCATTACCCTGCTGGGTGTGGCAACAGGGTTACTCTCGGGACTGTCCTTGGCCTTTTTTATCTTCGGTTTTAAGTATGCGACTAAGCACGGCAGCCCGCAGGCCATTCTTACCATTGCTTTTCTAACCCTGGTAGTGGTGCTGGGTGCTCTGATAGACCCAGCAGAAGCAGCTCAGGTGCCGGGTTCCGTCGACTGGCCGCTATTTGCTATTATTGGGGTACTTGGCGGCGGTGCATCCTTTATTTTGTATCTTATTGGTTTACGGCGGACATCACCGGCCTTAGCCTCTATTGTGGCAACCATAGAGCCGGTCACGGCTTCGCTTTTCGGCGTTATTGTTTTAGGTGAAGTACTGGCTTATTCACAAATATTGGGCATGCTGCTTATTCTTATCACTGTCACTGCTTTGGGCGTTTATTCCGGTAAAGAGTCGTCTGACTAAACGGATTATCGCACTCCCTTTTGCCCAAAGCCTGTTACAATACGCAAAGAAACTTAAACCGAAAGTAGCCTCTTAATGCCCGATAAGACTCCAGAAAACACATCTAAAATGACTCAATTTAGTCAGTTAAACTTAGCGCCAGCCTTAATTTCCAGACTGAATGAAATTGGTTATGAACAAATGACACCCGTTCAGTCGCTGAGCTTGCCTGTTATTCTCAATAATACCGATGCGGTTGTTCGCGCCAATACCGGTTCGGGAAAAACAACAGCTTTTGCGCTGGCCATGCTGTCCAAGCTAAATACCAAGAGCTTTGCGCCACAAGCATTAGTGCTTTGCCCTACACGCGAATTAGCCCACCAAGTCGCTGAAGAAGTTCGTAATTTAGCTAAATCTATGACGAACATTAAAGTATTAACCTTATGCGGCGGAGAGCCAAGTCGCATTCAGACGAGTTCTCTTGAGCATGGCGCTCATGTACTGGTTGGAACTCCCGGACGTATACTTGACCACCTTGAGCAACGAAATGTTGATCTCTCCTCGCTGAACACTTTCGTTCTGGACGAGGCTGACCGTATGCTTGAGATGGGCTTTCAGGAGAGCCTGAGCGCTATTGTTAAGCACATTCCTAAAGTACGACAGACCCTGTTGTTCAGTGCGACTTATCCAAAAAATATTGCCGCTTTGGCCGAGCAGGTAACAACCAAAGCGTCCAATATTAGTGCCGTTGAAGATGAGGCTAAGCCCAGGATTAAACAGCACTTTTATGCAATGAACAACGAAGACAGCGCACAACTGGTTATGAGCCTGTTAACGGAGCACCAGCCAGAAAACTGTCTTGTTTTTTGCAACACAAAGAACGAAGTTAAAGACATACTCAGTACGCTTAAAGCAAATAAGTTTAGCGTGTTAGCTTTGCATGGAGAGCTTGAACAAAAAGACCGTGACCAGGCAATTATACAATTCAGTAACGGCAGTGTACGGGTGTTGGTGGCAACGGATGTCGCTTCCCGCGGGTTAGATATTGCTGAGCTCGACTTGGTTATTAATGTTCATATGGCGCACGACTTAGATACCCATACCCACCGTATAGGCCGTACCGGCCGCGCCGGAAAAGAAGGTATGGCTATAACCTTAGTTGCCGCCCAGGACGACTATAAAATGCGACTGCTTGAAGATACCTTTACAGACCCCATTCAGGTGCAGCCTGCACCAAATTTATCTGACATTAAACCGCTGAAAGCGACCATGACAACACTGCAAATAAGTGGCGGGAAAAAAGATAAATTAAGACCAGGTGACATTGTCGGAGCACTGACCAGAGACAATGTTCTCAGTGCCGACGATATTGGGAAAATAAAGCTGGAAAGTACGTTTGGTTTTGTTGCCGTAAATTCTCGATTGGCGAAACATGCTTTAGGTCTTATTAGTAACAATAAGATAAAAGGTAAAAAGTTTCGCGCAAAACTGCTTTAAATAATCTAGATAAGTAATAAAAAACGGTGGCATTTTACCGCCACCGTTTCACTTCTGCTTTTCCTGAATTCAGGTTTTACTTCAGATCAAAGCGATCTAACTGCATGACTTTAGTCCATGCCTGAACAAAGTCACCAACAAACTTCTGGTCTGCATCGCTCATTGCATAAACTTCTGCAACCGCACGCAGTTCAGAGTTCGAACCAAAAATCAGGTCAACCGGAGTTGCAGTGTATTTCTGTTCACCGGTTTTACGGTCATAACCTTCGTAAATAGCTTCGTTGTCCGATGACGGTTTCCATTCGTTATCCATGCTTAGCAGGTTAACGAAAAAGTCATTAGTTAACGTACCTGGCTTATCAGTAAACACACCATGGTCACTACCGTCATAGTTAGCACCTAAAGTACGTAATCCACCAACTAATACCGTCATTTCAGGGACAGTTAAGGTTAACTGGTCAGCTTTATCTACCATATGCTTAGCAGGTGGTACTCGGTTACCTTCAGCATAATAGTTGCGGAAAGCATCAGCTTTAGGCTCAAGGAAAGAGAACGAGTTAACGTCGGTCATTTCCTGAGACGCGTCAGTACGGCCCGGCTCAAAAGGAACGGTGACGTCGTAGCCTGCGTCTTTCGCCGCTTTTTCAATAGCCGCTGCGCCACCAAGAACAATAACGTCAGCTAACGACACTTGCTTGTCGCCTGATAGCTCATCATTGAAGTCTTCCTGAACACCCTTCAATGTACTTAGCGCTTTCTTAAGCTCAGTTGGGTTGTTTGCATCCCAGCTCACCTGAGGCTCTAACGCGATACGAGCACCGTTAGCACCACCACGCATGTCAGTACCGCGGAAGCTTGATGCCGATGCCCAAGCTGTACGTACTAACTGAGGTACAGATAGCCCAGAGTCAAGAATTGCCGATTTAAGCTGCTCAATTTCACCATCGTTAATCAGTTCAAAGTCGACTTCAGGAATTGGATCTTGCCATAGAAGATCTTCCTGCGGCGCCATATCACCAAGGTAACGCTGCTTAGGACCCATATCACGGTGTGTCAGCTTGAACCAGGCTTTAGCAAAGGCCAGTTCAAACTCTTTAGGGTCTTCGTGAAAACGCTTAGCGATTTTACGATACTCAGGGTCTTCTTTTAGTGATAGGTCTGTCGTAAACATAATTGGCGCATGACGTTTACCTTCAACGTGCGCATCAGGAACCAGCTCTGACGCCTGACCGTCAACAGGGATCCACTGAATAGCGCCAGCGGGACTTTTCGTCTGTTCCCACTCAAAACCGAATAGGTTATCCAGGTATTGGGTTGTCCATGCCGTTGGGTTAACTGACCATGCACCTTCTAAACCACTGGTAATGGTATCTTCAGCATTACCTTTGCCACACTTGTTTTTCCAGCCTAGGCCTTGCTCTTCAACACCCGCAGCTGCAGGCTCTGCACCTAAGCACTCTTCTGGCTTGTGCGCGCCGTGCGCCTTACCAAAAGTGTGGCCACCGGCAATAAGAGCGACTGTTTCTTCGTCGTTCATTGCCATGCGACCAAAGGTGTCGCGTATATCTTTTGCTGCCAATAACGGGTCAGGCTTACCGTTTGGCCCTTCAGGGTTAACGTAAATTAAGCCCATCTGAACAGCCGCCAGAGGGTTTTCAAGTTCACGATCACCTGAATAACGTTCGTCGCCGGCTAACCATTCTTTTTCAGGACCCCAATAAACAATATCAGGCTCCCAGGCATCTTCACGCCCGCCGGCAAAACCAAAGGTTTCAAAACCCATCGATTCAAGCGCAACGTTACCCGTTAACACCATTAAATCGGCCCAGGAAATACTTTTGCCGTACTTCTGCTTAACCGGCCACAACAAGCGGCGTGCTTTATCTAAACTGACGTTATCCGGCCAGCTGTTCAACGGTTCAAAACGTTGCTGAGCGCCGGCTGCACCACCACGGCCGTCCTGAACTCGGTACGTTCCGGCTCCGTGCCAGGCCATACGAATAAAGAAAGGACCATAATGACCGTAATCGGCTGGCCACCAGTCCTGATCAGATGTCATTAGTTCTTCAATGTCTTTTTTGACTTGCTCAAGATCAAGCTGACTGAAAGCCTCAGCGTAGTCAAAATCATCGCCATAAGGGTCTGACTCCGGGCTGTGTTGGCGTAAAGGCTCTAAATTCAGCTTGTTTGGCCACCAAAACTCGTTTGACTTAGGCTCAGGAGAATTCACCTCGTAAGATGAGTTTTCCAGGGCACTGGCAACACCTGATCCTACCGAAAACGATATCGCAATCGCTACAGCAGAAAGTAAAGGTACTGTTTTCTTAAACATGATTAATTACCCTTTTTGTTAGACACAGTAAGTGCGCTATTAATATAGACTAAACGCTCGGTTTTAGGGCGCTCAGATAGATTCGAAAAATAGATTGAGCTAATCGAATAGTCAGCTTTTATCTAAAATATAAGCGAAATGTTATTAGTCGAAGAATTTATAGATTACATACTATATGGGAACTAACTTTAGTTTACGGGAACTAGAGTAAAAGGCTCAGAGTCAACTATATTAGTAAATCTATTACCCCCCTAAAATCAGGAGAATAGATGCTTTCACTGGCCAGTATCGCGTTATTTAGTCAGTTATCGCTTCAACAACCTGAGGAAGTGGACAGAGAGCCTGAGGACTGCTCTTTTGAGAAAGTGGATTTCACGACAAACTTCGCTGTCGGCCGTTTGCATCGTTGTGAAAAAAACGATAACAATCAATACAGTCTTTATCTTGAACCAGAAAGAGAGAAAATTAATCCAAGCCCGTGGTATGCCTTTGCTGTAGAGAATCTTACTGAAGAGAGTCAAACCATCGATATCACTCTGGTCGCCAACGAAGGAGTGTCACGTTATAAGCCCAAGCGAAGCGAAGGTGATGACATGTGGCATCCAATTCCTTTTTCTGAAGGCGATGGCTGGCTTCAGTTCGAACTCACGCTATCGGCTCAAACAAAAGAGTTTATTGCCGGGCAGGAGATAATCGATAATGTTCATTATATTGAGTGGCTTAGTAGTTTAATCAAAGAACCACAACAATCAGAAGTTATTTCTCTCGGGGTTTCAAGTGAGGGGCGTAACTTAGCGGCCTTAGAACACAAAGTGAAATCCAGCGACAAATGGATAATACTTATTGGCCGGCAACACCCTCCTGAGGTTACCGGAGCACTTGCCCTGCTCCATTTCGGCGAGCTTTTATTCAGCGACGAAGCTTACGTGGTTAAGTTTCGTCAAAAGTACAATATATTACTGGTTCCCAACATGAACCCGGACGGCGTCTATCATGGCAACTGGCGTTTAACGGCAGCCGGCATAGATATGAACCGCGACTGGAATAATCAAACACTGCCGGAAACTCAGGCTCTGACCAACTACCTTGAAAAGCTCGTAGAAAACGGTGGGCAAATAGAGTTTGCGATAGACTTTCACTCCACTCACCGTAACGTCTTTTACACTATGCCTAAAGACTATGAGTCGCCAAGTGGTGTTCCTTTAAGAAACCCCCAACGAGTTTACGACTGGATTGAGGAAATAGCCGAAATGGTCGATTCAGTGGAACTCGAATATCAGCCAGGCGACCACCCTGAAAGCGGTGTGTTTAAACAGTTTATAGCTGATGAATTCGCCGCTCACGCCGTCACCTATGAAGTCAGTGACAGCGAAGATCGCAATAACATTAAAAGAGTTGCGGAAGCCGCTCTCATTTCCCTGGTCAACCGACTAGATTAAAGGTTTCGTAAAGTTCATTGCTGCCTGCCGTTGGTGTATCTACGTTTTAACGCAGGGTAGCCATTTGGTTATCTTTGCTTAGCGACTCACAACAAAGGAAGTATTATGAAGAAAACATTAATTGCTCTTGCATTGATTGGAACTTCAACTAGCGCACTAGCGGACTCTCCTAACTGGAATAAACTCCAGGCGTCGTACATTGACACCGATATCGAAACGCCCATTGACGAAGATATCTCAATGGACGGATATGCCGTATCGGGGTCACTATCGCTGAATGAATCCATTTTTATCTTGGCTAACTTTGACTCTGTCGGTGATGAATCGGAATTCGGCGATGTCGATTTAGACTCGCTTAACGCCGGCATCGGGTTCAATCATGGCATTACAGAATCCACCGATATTTTTGCAACCGTAACCTATGAAAAACTTGAGCTTGTAGGCTCTGTTGACGACATCGGCTCTGAGTCATTCGATGAGTCCGGGTACGGTGCTGGATTGGGTATTCGCTCAATGATCACCGACTTTTTCGAGTTGTCGGTAAAAGCTGATTACCTCGACATTGAAGACGAAAATGCCATTCGTTACGATGCCTCGGCATTCTTCCACTTAACAAAGAACCTGTCACTCGGGGTTGGCTACAAACTTTACGACCTCGATGAAATTGATCAGGATATTGATACTGTCGCCGCAACAGTTCGGTACAGTTTTTAATACTGCGATGATTCCCCTAAACGCTGACATGCGCCTCTGTATAGCGCACGTCAGCGTCCTTCCTAATTAAATTTATTGCTCTAACCTATTATTTTACAGCAAAAAACCGATCTAACTTTGAGAAATCTGCGTAGCTCTCTATACTCTAGTAATAAATTTAGAATAAACGTTTAAATTCAAGGCGGTAAATGCCTACTTCTATAAAGGGGAGAGCTAATGACTAAAAAAGAAGAAGAAGTGCTCCGCGGAGATAAAGATCTCGAGCGTGAGCGTAAAGCTAACGACCCAATGATTCCTGACGGTGAAGTCAATCCAATCAGTACTGATTATCAAGTAGGACAAGACAATGTTGTTATGAAATTCGGACCTTTTGGTCTTGATTTTCATAATCGCGTGTTTGCCATTTCAGGACTGGCAATTGTTGCCTTTGTCTTCATAACCTTAATGTTTCAAAACCAAGCTGAACCTGTATTTACAAGCACCAAAGACTGGCTGACCGCCAACCTCGACTGGTTCTTTATTGGAGCGGCCAATATATTTGTAATCTTGTGTTTGTTTTTAATCTTTTCTCCACTCGGTAATGTCCGTCTGGGGGGGACCGAAGCCAGTCCTGATTTTTCTTATTTAGGTTGGTTTTCAATGTTATTCGCTGCCGGTATGGGCATTGGGCTTATGTTCTATGGTGTTTCCGAGCCGATAACCCACTTCAGTACGGCCTTGAGCGGTACTGAAACAAACGCCGACGGTATACGCACTGACTGGGCACCTCTTGGTGGTGCTGGTGGCGATGAAGCCGCTGCAATGAAGCTGGGTATGGCCGCTACGATTTTCCACTGGGCACTGCACCCATGGGCTATCTATGCGGTGTTAGCTCTGGGCTTAGCCTTATTTTCATTTAATAAAGGTTTACCGTTAACAATTCGCTCAATTTTTTACCCTATTTTGGGTGAGCGTGTATGGGGCTGGCCAGGTCATGTCATCGACATTATAGCGATACTGGCAACCCTGTTTGGTCTCGCAACCTCTTTGGGACTAGGCGCATCTCAGGCTGCAGCCGGACTTAATTTCTTATTTGGCTGGGCTGAAGGTGATACAACAGAGGTACTACTGGTTATAGGCATAACTGCCATAGCACTTCTTTCAGTACTTGCAGGACTTGAAGCGGGTGTTCAGCGACTTTCTCAAATCAATATGTCGCTTGCAGCTTTACTGATGCTGTTTGTCATTATCGTTGGCCCAACAATGGCTATCCTGACAGGCTTTGTTGACAACCTTTACAATTACATCGTTAACCTTCCGGCATTTTCTAATCCGGTCGGTCGTGAAGATCTCAACTACTCCCAAGGTTGGACATCGTTCTATTGGGCTTGGTGGATTGCCTGGTCACCCTTTGTCGGCATGTTCATTGCGCGGGTTTCACGAGGCCGTACTGTACGCGAGTTCTTAATTTCAGTACTCTTAATCCCCTCGCTCGCTTGTGTCTTTTGGATGACCGTATTCGGTACTGCCGCAATTGAACAGTTCGTGGCAGGAGCAGAAGAAGTCGCCAACGTTGACCTCCCATTACAGTTATTCGTTATGCTGGAAGGCCTGCCATGGACAGGTATTACCTCATTTGTAGGTATTATCCTTGTTATGGTGTTCTTCATTACCTCTTCTGACTCTGGTTCACTGGTTATCGATACTATCAGTGCCGGCGGTAAAGTCGAAGCGCCAGTGCCCCAGCGCATATTCTGGTGTACATTTGAGGGCTTAGTTGCCATTGCTCTAATACTCGGTGGCGGCTTGGTTGCGTTACAGGCAATGGCTGTTTCAGCAGGCTTACCATTCACTATTGTCTTGCTGGCAGCTTGTGTCGCAGTCGTTCAGGGCTTGCGCTCTGAACCAAGAGTTAATAAAACCACAAAATAACTTACCACGAGCGGCGCCTCTGGGTGTCGCTCACTTTTTAGGGTGCTTATATGGAAGCTGAGCACGTCGAGATACTGAATTTCTTACGCAAGTATTCTCCATTTAATGAGTTACCGGAAGAAGAGCTTCAATTAGCCGCTAAGAATGCGTCAGTAGCTTACTTCAAGGCAAAAACTCAAATACTGGAGTTTAATCAGCATATCGATTCCCTCCATGTGGTCAGAAGTGGCTCTATTGAGACCTACCACAAAGATGGTTCGCTGTTTAACCGGTTGGACGAAGGTGGCTTTTTTGGTGAAGCCGGTTTGCTTCGTAAAGGACATGTCCGGTTCCCGGTTAAAACCATTGAAGACACATTGCTTTACTACATTCCGGGCGAACTCTTTAATCGCTTTTATGACGAATATGACTCCTTTGCCGATGCGGTTGAAATTGAAGAACAGCGCCGTGTTAGTCACGCGGTAAAAGAACACGAGAACCGCAACCGCACATTGTCAGCCCGCGTCGAAACCTTGATTTCGCGCGAGCCTGTAGCCATCGACAAAAGCGCATCAATACGCGAAGCAGCAGGACTAATGACAGATGAGAAAGTGTCTTCACTGCTTATTTACGATGGTGAAAAACAAGACAAACCTGTTGGCATAATTACCGACAAAGACTTACGTAAACGTGTGCTGGCTGTCGACAGAGATGCTTCCAGTCCGGTCAATGACATCATGTCTGAAAATTTGATTTTCATTCAGCACAACAACCGTGTTTTTGAAGCTTTTTTAACCATGCTACGCACCAACCTGCACCACTTACCGGTGCTACGCCAGCAGAGAGTAGTTGGCGTTATTGCTTTGTCCGACGTAGCAAGACATGAATCGCAAAGTAGCTTATATGTTGTTTCCAGTATCTTTAAGCAAACCAGCATTGAAGAGCTCTCGCAGTTGGTGCCCGACGTGCATAAGAGCTTTGTACGTATGGTTGAAGAAGACGCCAACTCGCGCATTATCGGCTCGGCTATGGCTACCATTGGGCGCAGCTTCAAACAGCGTCTATTAGAGTTAGCCGAAGAAAAATATGGGCCGCCGCCGGTGCCCTACTGCTTTCTGGCGCTGGGTTCCATGGCGCGCGACGAACAAACCGTTGTGACAGATCAAGACAATGCTATGGTGCTGGACGACAGTTTTGACCCGAAACTACATGATGAGTATTTTCTTAATATCGCACAGTTTGTTTCTGATGGTTTAAATGCCTGCGGTTATACCTACTGCACCGGCGATATTATGGCAACAAATCCAAACTGGCGGCAGCCTCTCTCTAAATGGAAACACTACTTTACCGACTGGATAGAAAACCCATCGCCTGAGAAGTTGCTGCAGTCATCCATATTTTTTGACCTGGACGGTGTAGGTGGCGAAACCCGTTTTGCTAAAGAGTTGAATCAGCTCATTCGAAAAAAAGCACCGAAAAACAAGCGGTTCCTTGGCTCTATGGCTCGTAATGCATTAAACCGAACGCCTCCGTTGGGCTTTTTTAAAGACTTTGTTATGGAGAAAGACGGCAAACACCGTGACAGTATTAATACGAAGCGCCGCGGCACTGGTCCTGTTGCTGACTTAATTCGGGTGCATGCTCTGGCCATTGGTGCTCAACGGCAGAATTCCTTTGCGCGATTAGAAGAGATTATAGAGGCTAATGTACTTCCCAAAGGTCGCGGCCCTGATTTACGCGATGCGCTTGAACTCATTTCTATGGTCCGAATTCGCCACCAGGCGTTAGCATTAGAAGCGGGTGAAACACCGGATAACAACGTCGCACCGGAAGACTTATCAGATTTTGAGCGTAAAAACTTAAAAGACGCCTTTCAAATTCTTAGTAACGCGCAGAAATACCTGCGTTACAAGTATTCCGGAGGCTGATAGTGTTATACCTGCCACCGGGTGCTGAGAATAGGCAACAGAAAAGTACCATAGACTGGCCAAAACGTTTTCAGGAACTGGCTAAAACAGCTAAATACCCTGCCCTGAAAAAGTACTATGAGGCGGGTATAGTTAATAGTTGTTCCCCTATTAACGATATCCCTATGGTTGCAGTCGACTTTGAAACCACCGGTATGAACCCCGATAAGCACGGAGTTATTAGTGTTGCCGTTATACCCATGACACTTGAGCGAATCAGCATTAGCCAGGCAAAGCAATGGATTGTTAAACCTCGGCGGCTACTAACCAGTGAGTCAATTACCATTCACGGTATAACACACAGTGCCATTGAACGTGCCCCCGATTTTTCCGAAATTATCGATCCATTATTAGAAGCCGTAGCCGGAAAGGTCTGGGTGGTCCATTACAACGGCATTGAGCGTCCGTTTCTGCAAGGCGCCTTTAAAGAGCGTTTAAAAGAAAACATTCACTTCCCGGTTATCGACACCATGGAAATAGAAGCGCGTTTTCATCGCCAAAAGCGTAGCTTTTGGGACAAGCTAACAGGTAAAAAGCCATTATCCATACGCCTGTCTGACAGTCGCGAGCGCTATAACTTGCCCTTTTATGCGCCTCACGATGCCATGACCGACGCCTTAGCTTGCGGTGAACTCCTGCAAGCGCAAGTTGCTCACCACTTCGATGCTGACACAGCTATTGGGAATATTTGGTTGCCTTAAATCATTTTAACTTGAGAGCGCCCGGCAGATTTTGCTTGATACAAAGCATTATCTGCCTGGCGCATGATATCTCTGAGTGGTGTATTGGCAAGTTGTGATGATACGCCAATGCTGGTGGTACAGTGTAGAATGTCATTAAAATAGATGGCTTTCACGCTACTAACGGCTTTGTGAACCTGCTTCGCGAAATCCAGCTTTTTTCGTTTATCGGTTTCATGGAAAACAATGGCAAACTCTTCACCGCCCATACGTCCTATGACGGTATTGCTATCAGCTAAAGAACTGAGCTTCTGACCAATAGCCGCAAGCAACGTGTCGCCCGCTTCGTGCCCGTAACCGTCATTGATGTTTTTAAAGTAGTCTAAGTCGAGAATCATTAAACCCAAACTAGATGATACAGGAAGACTTTCTCGTAACTTGTCGGCATACATAAAAAATGCACGACGGTTATAAAGTTGAGTCAAACTATCGACTTCTGCGAGAACTTTTAATTCTTCTTGAACTTCCTTCAGCTCTTCTTCTACCTGTTTGCGTTCGGTAATATCCGCCGCCACTTCTAACCGAACCTGCCGCCCGTCATGCCACTGAATTAAGCGATCACGACACTGGTACCAGCAATTGTTACGAGTGTTTTTAAACTCCCAAAGGTAGGTATCGCCATTTTTCGGAAGTAATGGATTGGTACAAAAGTCACAAGGTTTGCTTTGCCCCTTCTGTAAAACCTCAAAGCAACGCTTACCTTTAACATCGTCAAACTCGTTAACACCACCAATATTCTTTAGCGCATACCTGTTCATGAAAAGCAGTTCATAAGTGTCTGTATCAGAGACATACACGACGGCGTCGAGGCTATCGAGAATATTTTCCAGGTCGGAGACTTCAGTCAATGCGGTTGGTATCATAAGTTTACGTAAAAGTACTGGCATGTGCCTTTGATTCATGTCAGGTTTTACTTTCTCATATAATTAAAAATTAAACATTATTCAATGGTCTAAAAATGAAAAATATTCTTTTTCTTACGTCAATTGCCGTCGCAAGCTTTGCACCGTTTATCAGTTCTGCCCAGGTAGTAAAACCCGCTCCACGCGTTAGTACTCAAGCTCAGGCTGAGTTTTTTGAGGCAATTAACGAGCACTGTGGCAAATCATACGCCGGAGAAGTAACGGTTGATACCCCTGCAAGTGAGGGCTTCGAAGGCCCGCTAATTATGCATGTACGCAAATGCGGTGATACAAAAATTGAAATTCCGTTCCACGTTGGAGACAACCATTCACGCACCTGGATTTTAACACAAACAGGGTCTGGTATTAGTCTTAAGCATGATCACCGCAAGCAGGATGGCAACTATGACCCTTTAACCATGTACGGTGGTCATACTGTCGATAAGGGTTACCCGACTGCCCAGTCTTTCCCCGCTGATGCTTACTCAAAAGAATTATTTATTGAACTTGGAGTGCCTCAGTCGAATACCAACATCTGGCAAATGTATATTCACGAAGAGACATTTACCTATCGTTTAATTCGCGAAGGCAGAGAGTTTCGGGTGGATTTTGACTTAACAGAAACCGTTGATACACCACCAACACCTTGGGGCTACGCTGATTAACGTGAGTTTCTATCGCTCCAATGAGTGTTTTCATTGTCGCGTTCTTCTTTTTCCATGAGCACTAAAGTCAGATAAATTTTGGTAGGCAGCGATAAAATAACGCCAATGGCGTTCATCGCTGCCCCCAGAATATAGCCACGGAAGTCAATGTCATCATTGCCGAAGGTGACAGCCAACACCACGTGACCTAATAATATTAGGCTAATGCCGGTGATCATAGCGACTTTGAGCAGTTTAACCTGCGTGGCTTGTTTCATTTACAGCACGTCACCAGGAATGCGAACCTTACCTTCCATCAAGACCCGTGCACTACGACTCATAATGGCTTTAATAGCGGTCCACTGCCCGTTAACCTGCTTGCATTCTGCACCAACTTGCAAGGTTCCGGACGGATGACCGAAATTAACCATGGTACGGTCTTTACCGCCCGCCGCTAAATTCACGGTGGTACCCGGAATAGCTGCAGCGGTGCCGATAGCAACAGCAGCAGTGCCCATCATGGCATGATGCAGTTTACCCATCGACATAGCCCTTACCAGCAAGTCAATGTCGTTGGCCTTAATGACCTTGCCACTGGATGCGGTGTAGTCTTTTGACGGCGCAACAAAAGCCACTTTAGGCGTGTGTTGCCGATTTGCCGCTTCGCTAACATCGTCTATCAAGCCCATTTTTACCGCACCATAGGCACGAATGGTTTCAAAACGCTCCAGCGCTTCCGGACTTCCGTTAATGACTTCCTGTAATTCAGTACCGTCGTAACCAATTTCTTCGGCATTGAGGAAAATAGTCGGAATGCCCGCATTAATCATCGTAGCTTTTAATGTACCAATGCCCGGAACCTCTATATCATCAATAAGGTTACCGGTAGGAAACATTGATTCACCGTCGGCAGATGGATCCATAAACTCCACCGGCACTTCCGCCGCCGGAAAGGTAACACCATCCAGAATAAAGTCACCCGTTTCCTGTACTTCACCATTAACCATGGGCACTTTATTAACAATGGTTTTACCAATATTGGCCTGCCAGATACGGACTTCGCACACACCGTTTTCAGGTATACGATCAGCATCGACAAGACCGTTAGCAATAGCAAAAGGCCCTACGGCTGAGGATAAATTTCCGCAGTTACCGCTCCAGTCGACAAACGGTTTATCGATAGATACCTGACCGAACAGATAGTCTACGTCATGGTCTGGTTGCTCACTTTTAGAGACTATAACTGTTTTGCTGGTGCTTGAAGTGGCTCCTCCCATGCCGTCTGTGTGCTTAGAATAGGGATCCGGACTGCCTATTACCCGCATCAATATAGCGTCACGTAAGGCCCCAGGCTGTTGTGCCGGTTCGGGTAAATCCTGCAGACAAAAGAAAACCCCTTTCGAGGTCCCGCCACGCATATAGGTGGCGGGAATCTTAATTTGCGGTTTACTTGCCATAATGAGAACTCCCTAGCTTGCTTCTGCTTCTAAAAAGTCCTGCGCAAAACGTTGCAGTACACCACCGGCTTCATAAATCGACACTTCTTCTTTGGTGTCTAAGCGACACTGTACCGGTACTTCTTCACTGTCACCATTGGCACGATGAATGACCAGTGTCAGCCTTGCACCAGCTTCAGGCGTACCCTTCACATCAAAGGTTTCAGTGCCATCAATACTCAGCGTTTTACGCGTTGTGCCCTCTTCAAACTGCAGCGGCAATACGCCCATACCTATCAGGTTGGTACGGTGGATACGCTCAAAGCCTTCGGCCACAATGACTTCAACACCGGCTAAACGCACTCCTTTTGCAGCCCAGTCGCGCGACGAGCCCTGACCATAGTCAGCACCAGCCACAATAATCAGCGGTTGTTTATTTTCCATATAGTGCTCAATGGCTTCCCACATGCGTACGGTTTTGCCTTCCGGCTCAATGCGCGCGAGCGAGCCCTGAATGACTTTGCCGTCTTCGTCCTTCACCATTTCATTAAACAGTTTCGGATTCGCGAAGGTCGCGCGTTGAGCCGTTAAGTGATCGCCACGGTGCGTTGCGTAAGAGTTAAAGTCTTCTTCCGGCACACCCATTTTAGCCAGATACTCGCCCGCTGCACTGTCAGCCATAATGGCATTTGACGGAGACAAATGGTCAGTAGTGATATTGTCGCCCAGCACGGCTAATGGACGCATGCCCTTCATGGTACGTTCTGCAGCTAATGCACCTTCCCAGTACGGTGGACGACGAATATATGTGGTTTGTGGCCGCCAGTCATACAGCGGATTATTTTTCTCACCGTAATCAACTGACAGGTCAAACATTGGGTCATAAACCTTACGGAATTGCTCAGGCTTAACGCTTTGTTTCACAATGGCGTCAATTTCTTCGTCGCTTGGCCAGATATCTTTCAGCGTTACCGGGTTACCGTCAGGGTCAATTCCCAGCACATCCTTTTCAATATCGAAGCGAATGGTACCCGCTATGGCGTAAGCTACGACCAATGGTGGAGACGCCAAAAACGCCTGCTTAGCATATGGGTGGATACGCCCGTCAAAGTTACGGTTGCCAGACAGTACCGCCGTAGAGAACAGATCGCGATCAATGATCTCCTGCTGTATTTTCGGGTCTAACGAACCACTCATGCCGTTACAGGTGGTACAGGCAAACGCCACCACGCCAAAACCTAAATCTTCCAGTTCAGGCAGTAGCTCAGCTTCTTCCAAATACATTTTGACCGTTTTTGAGCCCGGAGCCAGCGATGATTTTACCCACGGCTTACGGGTTAACCCCAGCTTGTTCGCGTTACGGGCAATCAAACCAGCAGCAATCATGTTGCGCGGGTTACTGGTATTGGTACAGCTGGTAATAGCCGCAATAATCACCGCACCGTCAGGCATTTTGCCTTCTTCCGGGTTCTCGATATGCTTAGCTACACCACGCTCAGACAGTTCCGATGCCGGTAACAACGAATGCGGGTTTGAGGGCCCGGCCAGGTTACGCTTAACTTTTGATAAATCGAACTTAAGTACCCGTCCATATTCGGCGGACTTCAGGCTGTCAGCCCACAACCCGGTTTCCTTGGCAAAGTGCTCAACCAATTCAACCTGGTCATCGTCACGACCGGTCAGTTTCAGGTAATCAACAGTTTGATCATCAATATAGAACATGGCCGCAGTTGCGCCGTATTCCGGTGTCATATTTGAGATGGTTGCACGGTCGCCTACCGTTAAGGCTTCAGCACCTTCACCGTAAAACTCCAGATACGCCCCAACGACACGCTCTTTACGTAAAAACTCAGTCATTTCCAACACTAAATCTGTACTGGTAATGCCCGGTTGCAGCTTACCGCTAAGCTCAACACCTACAATGTCAGGCAAACGCATATAAGATGCACGCCCCAACATAACGCTTTCCGCTTCGAGGCCGCCAACACCTACAGAGATAACACCCAAGGCATCAACCATTGGTGTATGGCTGTCAGTACCCACACAGGTGTCTACAAAAGCGACATTGTCGCGAACCTGCACTACCGGCGACATTTTCTCCAGGTTTATCTGGTGCATAATCCCGTTGCCAGGAGGAATCACATCAACATTCTTAAACGCGGTTTTGGTCCAGTTAATAAAGTGAAAACGATCGTCGTTACGACGGTCTTCAATAGCCCGGTTCTTCTCGAAAGCGTCTTTATCAAAACCGGCGTGCTCAACTGCTAGTGAGTGGTCAACAATCAGCTGAGTTGGAACCACAGGGTTTACTTTGGCAGGGTCACCGCCTTTTTCTGCAATAGCGTCACGCAAACCGGCTAGATCAACCAAAGCCGTCTGACCAAGAATGTCATGGCAGACAACGCGAGCCGGAAACCAGGGAAAGTCGTGTTCTTTTTTACGGTAAATCAACTGTTCAAGCGACTGCGTCAGAATATCCTGAGGGCAGCGGCGAACTAAATTCTCAGCTAATACACGAGATGTGTAAGGCAGACGCGCATAAGCGCCTGGTTCAATCGCATCCACGGCTGCTTTAGCATCGAAGTACTCGAGCGTGGTACCAGCGAGTTTTTTACGGTATGAAGTCATGAGTTACCACTTATCGTCATCGTTAAACGAAAAAAGGAGCAGTAGATAACTGCTCCTGTACAAATATCAGTTCCAATCGAATTAGCGCTCTTCTAAAGCTGGAACTTTGCGAGGCTCTGGACCAGTATAATCAGCACTTGGGCGGATGATACGGTTATTAGCGCGCTGCTCTTTCACATGAGCTGTCCAGCCAGTCACACGAGACATTACAAAAATTGGTGTGAACAATTTGGTCGGAATGCCCATGTAGTGATAAGCCGATGCATGGAAAAAATCCGCATTCGGGAAGAGTTTCTTTTCATCCCACATGACTTTTTCACAACGTACTGAAACATCATACAAGCGGCTGTCGCCCACTTCTTCAGACAACTTCTTAGACCAGGCTTTAATCACATCGTTACGCGGATCAAAGTCACGGTAAATGGCATGACCAAAGCCCATGATTTTCTCTTTGCGTTCCAGCATGCCTTTCAGCTTCTGTTCCGCATCATCAGCGTCTTTCATGCCTTCAATCAGCTCCATTGCCGCTTCGTTTGCACCACCATGAAGTGGGCCGCGTAATGAACCAATGGCACCGGTCACACAAGAGTGAATGTCTGACAAGGTTGAAGCACAAACACGAGCCGTAAAGGTTGATGCATTGAACTCATGCTCAGCATACAGAATTAATGAAGTATTCATTACTGCTGTATGCAGCTCTGAAGGCGCTTTGTCGTGTAACAAACGCAGGAAGTGTGCACCAATAGACTCTTCTTCAGAGTCGGTATCAATACGAACACCGTCGTGAGTAAAACGGTACCAGTACAGTACGATACCCGGGAAAGTTGCCAGCAGACGTTCGATGTGATCGTCAGCTTCATCAAAGCTTTCTTCCGTTTCCAGGTTACCCAGCATTGAACAACCGGTACGCATAACGTCCATTGGATGCGCTGATTTTGGAATACGCTCAAGTACGTCTTTGACTTCTTGAGGTAAAGTACGCAGTGACTTCAAGCGCTTTTTGTAGTCTGTTAGCTGTTGCTTATTCGGCAACTCACCTTTTGCTAAAAGGTAAGCTACTTCTTCAAAACTGACTTTTTCAGCCAGTTCAGAGATGTCATAGCCACGGTAGGTTAAACCTGAGCCACTTTTACCAACAGTACATAGTGCCGTTTCACCGGCTGACTGTCCGCGCAAACCTGCGCCGCTTAGTTTCTTCTCTGCCATAATGTTGTTCCCTTCTCAATTTTACAATATCTTTTTGTATTCGATATCTCACCTGACCTGAACGTCAGGCTACGGTGTATTATTTCTTAAATAATTGGTCTAATTTTTCTTCAAAATCGTGATAGTTCAAAAAGTCATACAACTCTGCGCGAGTCTGCATATCATCAACAACGGCTTTCTGATCACCGTTCTCTAAAATACTATTGTAGACGTTCAGTGCGGCTTTGTTCATTGCCCGGAAAGCACTTAAAGGGTAAAGAACAATTTCCACCCCAACGTCAGCTAATTCCTGTTTGTTAAACAATGGCGTTGCGCCAAATTCAGTGATATTTGCCAGAACCGGTACATCTAAAGCCTCGGAGAACGCTTTGTATTGGTCAAGCGTATGAACAGCTTCCGCAAAAATGGCATCAGCGCCCGCATCCACACAAGCCTGCGCACGTTCAATAGCCGCTTCCAGACCCTGCTGTTGTAATGCATCGGTACGCGCCATAATAAGGAACTGATCGTCAATACGCGCATCAACTGCTGCTTTCACGCGATCTACCATCTCTTCCTGCGTCACAATTTCTTTGTTTGGACGGTGCCCGCAGCGCTTCTGAGCCACCTGATCTTCAATATGCATTCCGGCAGCACCGGCACGCGTCATTTCCTGAACGGTACGGGCAATGTTGAATGCCCCGCCCCAGCCAGTGTCAGCATCAACTAACAAAGGTAAATCGGTTGCTGCAGTAATACGGCGAATGTCTTCACAAACATCATTTAACGACGTCATGCCTAAGTCAGGCAAGCCGAAAGACGCATTTGCCACACCAGCGCCAGACAGGTATAGCGCTTTATGCCCAACCTTTTCTGCCATCATTGCTGTGTAGGCGTTAATGGTGCCAACAATCTGTAAAGGATTTTCGTCGGCAATAGCTTGGCGCAACTTAGCACCCGGGCTTGTCATATGAGTCATGATGTTTCCTTTTGTGTTTGTAACCGTAATTCAATGTTTTTACGAGACGCGCCAATATGGCGGCGCATTAGCAGATCAGCCAATTCTCCATCGCGATTAGCAATGGCATTGATAATGGCTTTGTGTTCATCGAAGGCGCGCGAAACTCTTGGACCATTCATTCCCATTTGTACTCGATACATACGTACAAGATAGTAGAGTTCGTCGCAAAGCATATTAATTAAATACTGATTTTTACTGCCGAGTATAATGCGATAATGGAAATCGAGATCGCCAGCTTCCTGATAGTAACTTTCACCTTCTCGAACCCGCTGAGTTTCCAGGTGCTTATCGAGTAATTGCCGTAACTCATCAATTTCATTTTCCGGCATTTGTTCTGCCGCTAAACGACAAGCCAGGCCTTCCAGCTCTTCCCGTATTTGATACAACGAAATTAAGCCTTCCGGTGACAAGGTAACCACTCTGGCACCCGCGTTCGGTATTCGTTCAATAAGATGACAACGCTCAAGTCTGGCTAAAGCTTCACGCAATGGCGCTCGGCTAACATTAAAACGCCTTGCCAGCCCAGGTTCACTAATTTTTGAGCCCGCTGCTATATCCCCTTCCACAATAGCCCGCTGTATTTCAAACAGAACTCGGTCTGAAGAGGTAATGGCTGAACGTTCTAAAGGACTGACTATTTGCATTAATTGTCGACAGTAATTATTGATTGCTCTATTTTCCATGAAAATAACGCTATTAGCAAGCTGACATAAATTAAATTGTCGACAATATTGATGTATTCACCTTATCCTCAAAAAGTCTCCATTAAACCGTCAACCTAAGTCAGTTCCGGCGTAGAAACAGCTCAAAAACTGAGTATTTCATCGTTTTCGGTTTTATTTATCAGTCTTCGCTAGTAAAGTAAGGCCACTTTTTTCGACTTAGACCAAAGTCGAATGAGCCGCTAATAACGCTAACTATTTCATATTAAATAACAAAATGGATAACAAGAATGGATCCAACAAAAATAGTCGATAAAGATTCAAGCTTTTTCGGACAGCCAGGGGGCTTACAGACCCTGTTCTTTACCGAAATGTGGGAGCGCATGAGCTACTACGGTATGCGCGCGCTACTCGTTTTATTCATGACCGCCAGTTTGCAAGAAGGCGGTATCGCCCTAACTGTTGCCTCTGCAACCGCTATCTACGGCCTATACACCGGTGCGGTCTATTTCATGGGCTTACCCGGCGGTTGGATTGCTGACCGTTTATTAGGCGGTCAGCGCGCAACCTGGTACGGCGGCATAATTATTATGCTGGGACACATTGTCTTAGCCATACCAAGTGAAGCTGGATTCTTCGTTGGTATGATTTTGGTAGTACTTGGTACAGGTTTATTAAAGCCCAACATCACCGCCATGGTTGGCCAGTTATATAGCTCCAACGATGACCGTCGTGATGGTGGTTATACCCTTTATTATATGGGTATCAACATCGGTTCTATCATCGGTTACATTGTTACCGGTTACCTTATGGAAAATGCAGGTTATCATTGGGGCTTCGGCGCAGCTGCTATTGGTATGGCATTTGGCCTTATTCAGTACAAACTGACTAAACCTAAACTTGGCAATGTTGGAACGAAACCACCTAAACCTCTGGGTCCTAAAGCAGCAAAGCGCAGCTGGGGAGTTATTTGGCTCTTATTAGCTGGTTTAGCGGTTTACACATTTTTAGCATTGAATGACTACGTTACTTTAGACCCAACGCTAATTGCCGGTAACGTCGCGGTTATTTTCACTGTTATCTTTTTTGTGTATTACCTGTCCATATTCATGTTTGGTAAGTTGACCAAAGATGAAATGAAGCGACTCGGCGCCCTATTTCTGGTTTGTATTGCCTCAACCATGTTCTGGGCTGGTTTTGAGCAAGCAGGTTCATCGTTCAACCTATTTGCTCGCGACTTAACGGATCGCATGGTCGGTGATTTTGAAATTCCTACAACCTGGTTCCAGTCACTGAACTCTATCTTTTTGGTCGCATTATCACCCTTTTTCGCTGCGCTTTGGATTAATCTCAGCAAACGCATGATCAATCCATCGTACGGTTTTAAAAGCGCGATTGGCCTTATCATTATGGCGACCGGTTTCATTGTCATGTTCTTTGCGTCGCAAGCGGCGGCTAGCGGCTTAAAAGTAGCACCTTACTGGTTGGTTGCAGTGTACTTTATTCACACCGTTGGTGAGCTTTGCTTAAGCCCGGTAGCACTAAGTGCGGTCAGTAAACTATCGCCAAAGCGCATGGCTGGACAGTTAATGGGCGTTTTCGTTCTGACTTATGCCATGGGTAATGTTATTGCGGGTCTTCTGGCAGGTGGTCTTGACCCGGAAAACCCACAAGCAATGCCTGAGCTTTACTGGACCATTTTTGTGTTCGGTGTGAGCGTTGGTGCGGTTGTATTCGTATTGGCACTGTTTACCCGTAAATGGGAAAAGCTGGCGCCGGACGATGGCGAAGACGAGCACCCGGGTGCAATTATCGATGCCAACGAGCCAGTTGGTAAGCCTTAATTCACTTCTTTGTGAAAAGCTGATAAAAAGGGACCTTCGGGTCCCTTTTTTATTGTCGGTCGCACTTATGCTAAAACAAATTACTTTACTGGTTAACCTCACCTTTAGTGCGGTATTTTCCGCCAGCTTATTTGCAGAAAATATAAGTCCTCTCCCTCTTAAACAGCGTGCAGAAGTTGTTGATGATCTTCTTCAGAAACGCGTGCAGCAACTGCTTCCGGAGCTAATGCGAAAAGCTGATATTGATATGTGGGTATTGATAAGTCGCGAATACAACGAGGACCCAGTGCTTAAAACCTTCCTACCCAGCGACTGGTTGTCAGCCAGACGAAGAACAATTTTGGTTATCCATGACGCGGGTAACGGTGAGAGTCTGGAGACCTTAGCAATAGCCCGCTATGACGTTGGCGAAGTGTTTAAAAGTGCATGGAACCCAGAGCAACAGCCTGATCAATGGCAACGTCTGAAGGACGTTATTACAGAGCGTAACCCAAATGCTATTGCGATTAATCAGTCGGAAGATTTCGCTCAGGCCGACGGGATTACAGCAACGGATAAAGAACTTTTCATGGCCGCTTTACCCGAAAATTTAAAAAATAACATTGTAAGTGCTGAACCGCTTGCCGTTTCCTGGCTTGAACAACGAATAGAAGCCGAGCGGCCCTATTATCGTAATGCCGTTAAGCTTGCTCACCAAATTATCGCCGAGGGCTTTTCCAGTAAGGTTGTCTCAGTCGGACAAACCACTACTGAGGATTTACAGTGGTGGTTCCGTGAGCGTGCGGCAAAAGAGAGCCTGCCGGTGTGGTTTCATCCTTCAGTGAGTGTGCAGCGTATTGATGCTCCTGAGGCCGGACATCCACGTTCAACCGGTGTCACCATACAACCCGGCGATTTACTTCACGTGGATTTTGGCATTACGTACCTACGCTTAAATACCGATACTCAACAACACGCCTATGTTTTAAAAGACGGCGAATCAGACGCACCTGAAGCCCTGAAACAGGCATTAGCTAATGCCAACCAACTACAGGATATTTTGACAGCACAGTTTGAAGAGACACGTTCTGGCAACGAGGTTTTACTTGCGGCGTTAGAGCAAGCTAAAGATAAAGGCCTGGAGCCTATGATTTATACCCACCCTATTGGTTATTATGGCCATGGCTCAGGCCCCACTATTGGTATGTGGGATAAACAGCGCGCTATAAAAGGCGCAGGCGAATACCCACTGTTTTCCAATACGGCCTATTCTATAGAGCTTAATAACAAAACCACATTTGAGGATAAAACCATCACCATCATGCTGGAAGAGGACGCGTTTTTTAATGGGAACGGTGTTAGCTATTTAAATGGCAGACAGCAGTCCTTTCATCTTATCGATTAGGCTTTTCTGACACATAAATAGTAATGTTCCCGGCGGCTACAACCGTGCCGTCGCTGCTCTTAGCTTCTACCGATATGGGCTGATCGCCCGGTTGCCAGGTGGACTCTGAACTAGTGGCTTCTATGGTCACATCGCTGTCGGTTTTCGCCAGATACTGCACATTCATACCTTTTGGAAGCCAGCGCAGGTGCTTGGGAATGGATGCTTCGGCTAATGCGCCCATCGCCATTTCCATTCCGTTGCATACAGCAATGGCGTGAACCGTACCAATATGGTTCTGGACTGCTTTTCGTTTCTTAAACTTCAGCTGACAAAAATTCGGCTTTAATTCAGTAATGAGCGGCTTAATCGTTTTAAAGTAAGGTGCTTTTCGGGCAAACATTGCCGAAAAAATCTTACGTCCAAAAGGCAATTTTAAGCAGCGTTCGTATAAGTTAATGAGATAGTTGCTACTAGCCAAAATCATGACTCCAAATAGGTGGGTAACAATTTGTCGATATAAAAAAAGCAGGCCGAAGCCTGCTTCTTACATTTATAGCTTAATTTACAATGTGTAAATTATAAGCTGGCAAGCGTTTCGTTCAACACAGAGCAAGGACGCATTGCTGCTGATACTTTATCTGTGTCAGGTTGGTAGTAACCGCCAATGTCCACTTTAACGCCCTGAACCTTGTTCAGTTCGTCGATAATTGCTTGCTCGTTACCAGACAGCTTCTCAGACAGTTTGCTGAAACGTTCTTTCAGTTCTGCGTCGTCGTTCTGGTTAGCCAGCGCTTCTGCCCAGTACATTGCCAGGTAGAAGTGTGAACCACGGTTATCAATTTCACCCACTTTACGTGACGGTGACTTGTTCTCTTCCAGGAACTTAGCCGTTGCAACATCCAGGCTATCTGCCAGAATTTGCGCGCGCTTGTTATCAAACGTACGGCTTAGATGCTCCAGAGAAGCAGCCAACGCCAAAAACTCACCTAAAGAGTCCCAACGTAAGTGGTTTTCTTCAACAAACTGCTGAACGTGCTTAGGCGCTGAACCGCCAGCACCTGTTTCAAACAGACCGCCACCGTTCATTAGAGGCACAATAGACAGCATTTTCGCTGACGTGCCCAGTTCCAAAATTGGGAACAAGTCAGTCAGGTAGTCGCGCAGTACGTTACCGGTAACAGAAATGGTGTCTTTACCTTCTTTCACACGCTGCAATGTATGACGAGTTGCTTCTACCGGTGCCATAATTTGAATATCAAGGCCGTCCGTATCGTGTTCTTTCAAGTACTCTTCCACTTTCTTAATCAACTGAGCGTCGTGAGCACGGTTGCTGTCTAACCAAAATACCGCCGGCATACCACTTAAGCGTGAACGGTTAACCGCCAGCTTAACCCAATCGCGGATAGGTGCATCTTTCACCTGACACATGCGCCAGATATCACCTTCTTCTACGTTGTGTTCGAAGACAACATCACCGGTTTTTTTAAAAACTTTCACTACGCCGTCAGCCGGAATTTCAAAAGTCTTATCGTGCGAACCATACTCTTCGGCTTTCTGCGCCATTAGGCCAACGTTAGGTACTGTGCCCATTGTTGACGGGTCAAAGGCACCATTTTCTCTGCAGAAGTTAATGGTTTCCTGATAAACACCCGCGTAACTGCGGTCTGGAATCATCGCCTTTGCGTCTTTCTGGCTGTCGTTCGTATCCCACATTTTACCAGAGTCACGGATCATCGCCGGCATAGATGCATCGATGATAATGTCACTTGGAACGTGCAGGTTAGTGATACCTTTGTGCGAGTTGACCATCGCCAGTTCAGGCTGCTTCGCGTAAACCGCGTTCATATCCGCTTCAATGGCGTCGCGTTGCTCTGCGGTCAACTTGTCCAGTTTGCTGTAAAGGTCGCCAATACCGTTGCTTGGATCAAACTCAATTTCTTTCATCACATCGGCGTGTTTTTCTAAAACGTCTTTATAAAAAACGCGTACCGCATGACCAAACATAATTGGGTCAGAGACTTTCATCATGGTGGCTTTCAAGTGCAATGACAGTAATACGCCCTGCTCTTTTGCTGCTACCGTTTCTTTTTCAAAAAAGGCCTGCAGTTGCTTTTTGCTCATCGTTGCAGCATCAACAACTTCACCTGCCAGTACCGGTACAGATTCCTTCAGTACTTTTTGCTCGCCGTTAGCTTCAAAAACAATCTTGAAAGTATCTTCGCTGGCAGAGGTCACTGATTTTTCACTGCTATAGAAGTCACCTTCATTCATATGCGCAACGTGAGATTTCGAATCTTTAGACCATTCACCCATACGGTGCGGGTGCTTCTTAGCGTAATTTTTTACGGCACTTGGTGCGCGACGGTCAGAGTTACCTTCACGTAATACTGGGTTAACCGCACTGCCTTTCACTTTGTCATAACGAGCACGAACGTCTTTTTCTTCGTCGGTTTGTGGGTCAAACGGGAAGTCAGGCAGCTTATAACCTTGTTCTTGCAGCTCTTTGATGCAAGCTGTCATCTGTGGAATAGATGCACTGATGTTTGGCAGCTTAATAATGTTTGCTTCTGCTGTCTTCGCCATTTCACCCAGTTCAGCTAAAGCATCTGACTGACGTTGTTCTTCGGTCAGGTACTCCGGAAACTGCGAAATAATACGACCAGCTAAAGAAATATCACGAGTTTCTACTGAAACACCAGCTGCCTTAGTAAATGCTTCGATAAAAGGCAGAAACGAATAGGTAGCAAGGCGCGGTGCCTCGTCCGTTTCAGTATAAATAATCTTTGCTTTATCAGTCGACATAGTCATTCCTATTTATTGGACCAAAGTAAAAATCTATAAACTTACTTATCTAATTTTGTGGCGCAGATTATAGAGGATCTGGCTCTGAATTACCATTCACCCGTGTTTTCCATAGAGGCCCACGGCTCTTGTGGCGGCAAGTTATCGCCTTCTTGCAGTAGCTCTATCGAGATATTATCCGGCGAGCGCACAAAGGCCATGTGTCCGTCTCTCGGAGGCCGGTTAATAATGACGCCGTTGTCCATGAGTTTTTGGCACAACTCATAAATATTCTCGACTCGAAAAGCTAAATGGCCGAAATTACGGCCGCCGCTATAAGTTTCCGGATCCCAGTTGTAGGTCAGTTCCATCATCGGCGCTTGTTCCTTTTTAGCGCGTTCAACATCATCCGGCGCGGCTAAAAAGACCAAAGTAAAACGACCTTTTTCTACCTCTTTCCTTCTAACTTCCTGCAGACCCAATAAATCACAATAGAAATTCAAAGACTGTTCTAAATCGTGCACCCGCACCATGGTGTGTAAATATTGCACTCTCTAATCTCCTTCCTGTTCAATAAGGGCTTTAGCGCCTCGTTCAATAAGATTGACACAGTATTCAAATCCTTCCTGCCCTCCAAAGTACGGATCGGGTACCTCCAATGGTTCATCACCATTTTGATTATGAAGCGCCTGCAAAAACAATTCGACTTTATGCCTATGCTCCGGCGCTTTTGCCTCGGCCATAGCTATCAAATAATCATAATTGGCTTGATCCATTGCATAAAGACGATCGAACTGTTCAAAATCTTCAGCAACGATCTGACGACCGCTCAAATGGCTAATATCAATACCGCGTTTTCGCATACTCTGCTGCATACGCTTGTCCGGCGGCTCGCCAATGTGATGAGCCGACGTGCCAGCAGAGTCAATTTCAATAGCCAACTGATGACTATCCATAGAGTGTAGAATAAAGCCTTCAGCGGCGGGCGACCGGCAGATGTTTCCTAAACAAACCATCAGTATTCTTTTCAATTTCCTAACCTTTTCTTGATTCAAATTAAAGATACATCTAATATGCATTTATTAAAATGCACTAGGAATGTCTCTTATGAAACCACGTAAACTATTGCAAACCTCTAACACTTCTATGGTGGTGTTTTTACTGCTTTCAATCGTTGTTTTCTATCTGGCTTGGTTTCAGGAAGAAAACTTACCGTTGATGCTGCTCGTTTTTCTGCATTTGTCACAGGTGATCTTAGCCGGCCTATTTAAAGTGGCTTATGTGTTCAGGTTAATAGCACAGAATCAACTAGGGGAAGAACTCAGATAAACTGGTTGGTCAGTTTTTTTCGCTCACGCCAGTCAGGGAGAAATTCATCCATTAGCGCGTAGAAACGCGCATTATGATAGCGCTCAAACAGGTGAGTTAATTCGTGAACCACTACGTACTCAAGGCACTCAACTGGTTTTTTAACCAGTTCCAGATTCAGCCATATCTTTTTGCTGCGTATATTGCAGGTACCCCAACGGGTTTTCATTGCCCTGATACCGAAACTGTTACTGTATGCTCCCATCCGCGGTTGCCAAATATCCAGTAAGGCTTCAATTTCCCGGGTAATTTGTTCGCGGTACCAACGATCCAAAACCTGCTTACGCTGAACCGCATTGTAATGCGGCAGCGAAATCAGTTGCAGTTTATCATCGTTAAGTCTAACCGCGGCACCACGCTTTTTAAGCTCAATATCCAATGTGTAAACTTTTCCCCAAAGCTTATGCTCTTCGCCTGAAACAAACTGAAGTTCTGGCTGGACTGGCCGCATTGCAATTCTTTCTCGTTGCTTTATCAACCAGTCATGACGCTCAAACAACCAACTTTCAATCTCATTTAGCGAGCACTGCTTAGGAGCTGAGACTTCAACATCACCTGAAGGCGCGCGCACCCTTAAGTACATATTTTTAATGCGCTTACTATTAACCGTAACGGGAATATCGTTAATAAGAAGCTTTGCGCTGTATAGGCTTTTACTTTCTTTCGGCATCTTGCTGAGCCACTATCAGTTGTTTTAATTCCCGAATTTCCTGCTGCAGATCGGTTATTGAAGGTTCTTTGTCCACAAAACCTTCATCCAAACCTTCCTGAGCAAGCTCAATTTTCCGCCCTTCTTTATCCATGACGTTAATCACAATGCCGATGACCATATTCAAGAACGCAAAAGCAGTCAGGAAAATAAAGGTCATATAGTAAATCCAACTCCAACCATAAACCTCCATGGTTTCGTACTGAATATCCGTCCAGTCCTCAAAGGTCATCACCCTAAATAAGGTAAGCATTGAAGTGGCAATGTTATCCCATAAGAACGGATTGATATCGGCGAACAAGTAACTGCCAACTGCGGCATAAATATAGAAGATAATAAACATAAGCAGTACAACGTAACCCATCTGGGGAAGCGCTTTTAGTAAGGAGTTTATTAAGGTTCTAAGCTCAGGAATAATGGATATCATCCTAAGTACCCGGAAGATCCGAACCAAGCGCGCCAACAAGGCGAGTTCAGAGTCATTGATTGGGATAAGACTCACTAACACGACCAGGGTATCAAACACATTCCAGCCGTCTTTGAAGAAGGCTTTCTTATTGTCTTCGGCAATAAAGCGAATGGTAATTTCGATTAGAAAAAATAGCGTTATAAAGAGGTCTAAACCGTACGTCAGACTGTTAGCGAAAGCGGGTAACTCGTAGGTTTTAGCACCAATTTCCAAAGCCGAAATAATGATAACGGCGACCACCAGCGCTTCAAAAATTCTGTTACTTTTAAGCTGGAACAACTGCTTTTTAATGTTTTCGTACATAAATTAACGACTCAGAAAAATAATAAGTACAAGACAACCGCCAAGACTAAACGGTAGATAACATAGGGCCACATACCAAACGCATTAAGCCACTTGAGGAAAAAGTGAATAGCGGTAATAGCAGTTAAAAACGATACAACGCCACCAACCAGAAAACCTAACCAATCAACGGCAATAGACTCTGAAGCTATGGTTAGTAGCTTAACCAACGCAGCAGCAGCTGTAATTGGAATGGCCATAAAAAATGAAAACTTTGAAGCTGACTCTCGGTTTAACCCTAAAAACAAACCCGCGGTTATGGTAGCGCCGGAACGTGAAGTGCCCGGAATAAGCGCTAAAGCCTGGGCAAGTCCAACAATAATCGCATCTTTAAAACCAATATCCTGCAAGGTTCTACTGCCCCGGGCAAAGCGATCTGCAACAGCCAAAAGTACAGCGAATACAACCGTGGTGGTGATAATAACCCCCACAGCCCTTAGCGCAGTGTCTATGTAATCCAGTAACAGTATTCCGGCAATACAGGCGGGTATAGTTCCGACAACAACAGCCCAGCCCAAACGGCTCTGGCCGACGTGTTGCCGAGCCCCGATGGAACGAAGACCGTCTATAAAAAGTTCAGTGACATCTTTGCGAAAATAGAGAATGACAGCAAGCAAGGTACCGACATGAACGGCGAGATCAAAGCCTACACCTTGATCTTCCCAGCCGGTAAGTATTGGCATCAGAATTAAATGAGCAGAACTGGATATTGGAAGAAACTCGGTTATCCCCTGGATAATGCCAAGGATGATAGATTGTAAGAAATCCATTAAAAATGCTCGCCTTCATTCTGCTCAAATAGAAAGCGAGCATTATAGTCAGTTTCGTCATTAGAACGAAAGTAAGATTAAGTGATTAAGCGCCACATTTACCTTCGCCGCACTTGCCTTCACCACACTTTCCTTCTTCCGATTTTTCTGATTTTTTACCTTTTTTCTCGGCTTTTTCTTTCTTCATTTCTTCGCCGCACTTACCTTCACCGCATTTCCCTTCACCACACTTGCCTTCTTTGGCCTTTTCCCTTTTTTCTTTCATTTCTTCTTTGGACTTCTTCTTCTGCATTTCTTCGCCACACTTACCTTCACCGCATTTCATTTCTTGTGGTTGAGAAACTTCATAGCCCGACGAAAGTTCGGTTGCTTCAAAAGGGTTTGCCTGAGCAGCACCCATGCTCATTGCTGAAGCAACAGATAACGCCGAAGTAATAGCGAGAGTTTTTGATGTAAGTTGTTTCATAATAATTACCTGAATTTGTTTATTGGATTCTCTTTAACTGTAGTTTATTTTTACAATAAATAGACAATTATTTACACATTATTAACTCAATATCCTATCATGCAAGGTTCGGATCACATTCTCACCTTCACTGTCTTCTACAAGAAAGCAAAGATTATGCTCGCTCGCTCCCTGGCAAATCAAGCGCACAGGGTAATCGTTCACGGTATTGAAAGTGAGTTGGCTAATGTGAGCATCGCGACCAATGCCGTTTCCGATAATAGCCACCAGCGACAAACCCGTTTCAATTTCTACGCGGCAAAACTGCTCAAGTTCTTCTAAAGCAGCAGCCGGTAATAAGGCCTGTCCATTTGCAATGCTTCCGCCTTCATCCAAAGTCAGAGCAATGCTGACTTCTGACGTTGTGACCAAATCCACACTGACATTATAGCGCGCCAATATTTCAAAAAGTCGTGCCAAAAAACCGCTGGCATGCAGCATACTCAAACTATGAACGGTAACTAAAGTCTGATTCCGGCGAAGTGCAACGGCTCGTACGTCAGGTCGAGTTGTGGGGCTAGCGGAAATGTACGTACCGCCGGCGGCGGCATTCTGGCTACTGCCAATGAAGACCCGAATCACATTTTTTATCGCCGGTGCCAAACTGGAGGGATGCAGGATCTTTGCTCCAAAAGTCGCTAACTCTGCCGCTTCTGAGAAACTCATTTCGGCTATAGCCCGAGCGCTCGAACAGATTCGCGGATCCGTTGTGTAAATGCCTGCAACGTCCGTCCAAATTTGTAAATCGGTTGCATTAAAGCCTGCCGCTAACAATGCGGCGCTATAGTCACTTCCCCCGCGACCTAAAGTTGTTGTCTGCGTCTTATCATCTGAGCCAATAAAACCCTGAGTTACCCACACGCACTCAGAGTCGAGCTTCTGTTTCTGCTCCAGACAATGTGACTTAGTCGAAACTTCATCCGGTTGCGCACGGCCAAAGGCGCTATTTGTTTTCAGCAGTTGACGAGCATCCAGAGTATCCGACAAAGTACCTTGTTCATTCAGAACGCAGGAGAACAAGAGACTCGAGCAACGCTCACCGAAACTGAGTAACTCATCCCGCCAGGCTGCCCAGTTTTCTATTGCCTTTTGGCAGTGATATTCCAGCTCTTCATGCAGTTGAGACAACGAAGCTTCCAGGGTGCTGGAATTGTTGAGCTTTTGCTGAATAGACGAATGGATAGTATAAATTTCATTTCGCAGTGATTCTGTTTGCTGACCCTGTCTATCCGCTATTTCCGCCAGTCGATTCGTCACGCCGGCGCAGGCACTAACAACTACCAGCCGAATAGAGGGATTATTCTGAACGATTTGGGCACAGCGTCGCATTGAGGGATAATCGGCAACGCTCGTACCTCCGAACTTAGCAACAGTAAAAGACACAGTTTTCTCCTGAACATAACAACATAAGTGTTCGGAGAACTCAGGCTTTGCAGAATAGGTGGCTCGGTTAACTTAATAGCCAATAGGAAAATGCAAACACCAGAAGCTCTCCACCTTAAAGGTGACAGTTGTGGGTGTTCAAACCCTGCAACCGGCAATATTGTCGCCAAATGACTCTATTGCCTCGGCGTAACCCCCCCTCTCCTTCGACTCAAATCTGGCTTTGGCAACCTAAGTTCGAAAGTTCCTGGCGTACGCACCTCTTCTTTGTGCAAATTAGACCACGCCCGATAAAGCGTGGTCAATTTATTTACTCATTAAGACTGTTTTAACGAGTCCATATCTATAACAAATCGATACTTCACATCACCTTTTTTCATCCGTACAAAGGCGTCGTTGATATTCTGGATATCCAGCATTTCAACATCACAGTGAATATCGTGTTCGGCACAAAAATCGAGCATTTCCTGTGTTTCAGGAATACCACCAATTAAGGAGCCCGCGAGTACCCGGCGTTTCATCACTAGAGCTCCGGCTTGCAACGCAGGGTCAACGGGTTCCAACAGCCCCACTAAAATGTGGGTACCATCGACTTTCAAACAATTAATGTACGGATTGAGATCATGCTGTACCGGCACGGTATCCAATAAAAAGTCGAAGGTCTCTGCTGCCGCTTCCATTTGTTTATCATCGGTTGAGATAATCACATGGTCTGCACCTTGCTTCTTAGCCTCGGACACTTTGCTCTCTGAACGCGTAAAAATAGTGACTTCAGCACCCATAGCTTTGGCAAACTTAACGCCCATATGTCCCAGACCACCCATGCCGATGACACCGACCTTGTGCCCTTTTTGCACACCAAAGTGGCGCAATGGGGAATAGGTTGTAATACCGGCACACAAGAGTGGCGCGGCTTTTGCTGGATCGAGCTTTTCCGATACCCGCACCACAAAACGGTCACTGACTACTATTTTTTCGGAGTAGCCACCATAGGTAATGCTCTTATCGTGTAAATCTTCCCCGTTGTAGGTTGGCACCATCCCATTAAGGCAATACTGTTCCAGCCCCTTTTCGCAAGAAGAGCACTCGCGGCACGAGTCAACCATACAGCCCACACCTACCGTGTCTCCCACACTAAAGTCTTTAACATTATCGCCTACGGCCGTGACTTTACCGATTATCTCATGACCGGGCACAACCGGGTAAATAGTCCCTCCCCAGTCATTCTCCGCATAGTGGATGTCGGTATGGCAAACACCACAATAGGTAATTTCGATAGCAACGTCATCGTTACGTAACTCACGGCGTTCTATAGCATGAGGCGCCAACTTAGAGTTTTCTGATTGTGCAGCATAGGCTTTCGTCATTTATCGCTCCTTTGAATTATTGTCTCTCACTAATGTACTCATTAACTGATTTTTTAGATTGTAAGCTTTAGAGTTATTGCAACCCACTCGGCGACAACATACCATCCAATAATACTGTTTAATAAATCGATGGCTTATGAAGTACACACTATTTTCGTTGTTAGCTGCATTTTTTTGCCTTAACTCCCCGGGAGCCGTGGCCGCATTCTATGAAAAAGGCGTTACTGACGAACAACGGCCGCTCAACGATTACTTAATTCGGCATTGGGAAACGCGTGATGGCTTACCTCACAACTCAGTTAATGAACTCATTCAGGACGACAAAGGGTATCTTTGGTTAGCGACCTGGCAAGGACCAGCACGTTTTAATGGTCGCCGTTTTGATATCTACGACAATTTGCGCGAAACCGGCTTACCAGATATAGGAATGTATACAGCCGCTTACAGTCATTGTGACGGCAGCATTTATGTTGCAGGCAGCCGCGGAGGAATTGCTCGTTTCTACGATGGACACTGGGAAACACTTGAGTCAGCCCCACCTTTTGTGAACCACTTATTTATTGATGATAATTGTAACCTTTGGGTCTCGACTTCAGAGCTTGGCCTGATAGTTTATAAGAACAATCAACGTACCGCACAATTTACGACTAAGCATGGCCTAAATTCCATGTTTGTCTATGAGTCATTGGTAGATAGCCAAGGCAACTTGTGGGCTGCCACTAACCGAGGCCTTCAAGTTAAAAAAGTTGGTCAGGCTCGCTTTGAAACCATTGCCGGCATTCCCGAGCAGTTAATCACTGCACTGCTTGAACTGCAAAGTGGAGTCTTACTTGTAGGCACGGAGAATGGGCTTTATCAGCAGAATGAAAACATGGAGTTTGAACGTCAGCTACCCGAAGTCGACAGAAGAATTAGCACCCTGTTTCAGTCGCCTGACAAACAACTTTGGTTGGGGACCTATCGGGAAGGGCTCATTCGCATTAGCGATAAGTACGGTATAGAGAATTTCGATACCAGCGAAGGCCTGCCTAACAATCATGTACTGGATATTATTCAGGATAGAGAAGGCAGCTTTTGGGTTTCAACGCACGGTGGACTGGTTCAGTTCAGAGATGTACTTTTTTCGACTTATACAAAAGAAGACGGGCTTACAGGTAACTATATCAGAGCCATAGCGGAGAGTGACAAGAATGAAGTCGTTGTTGGCTCCAGCAATGGGGTTTCAATTATAGACGAAACGGGAGTTTCTTCCCTTGCTCCTGATACCTCGTTAAACGAGCAGTCCGTACTCTCACTAGCTTATGATCATAAACAGCAACTTCATATCGGAACGTACACTGACGGCCTTTATATTTGGGATGGAAAGCAAATTGTCCGGCATTTTGACAGTAATAACCTATTAAAAGCGGACGAAGTTCGTCAAATTGAACTTGATCCTGAACTTGGAAAATTCCTGGCAACACCTTTGGGAGTTACGCATTTGTACCAAAATTCCCAAGGGCAATGGGTATCCCAGCATATTTCTCAAGAAGATGGTTTAACCAATAATTATACAACCTCATTGTACCTCGATAAGAGAGGCACGCTTTGGGCTGGCTCGGCACGTGGCGTAGTCAGTATTAATATCGTAGCTCAGAGTGATGGGTTTGATTACCAAATTACTCCTGTTGACTTAACCGAACTGAACAATGCCGAACTGGCTTTTCATATTACCGAACATTCGGGATACCTATGGATGGCGACCGATAGAGGACTCATCGTTCATGATCTTGATAAGAACAGTTGGCAAATTTTCAACCGCGATCAAGGCTTACCATTTGATAACTTTATGTCCGTTGCTTTCGACGGTAATGGCAACCTCTGGCTGGGCTCAAACCGTGGCCCAGTGATGATTGAACATGATTCTTTTACCAAAGTTTTAAAAGGACAGGAAGACAAGCTTAATGTTCAGCGCTTTAGTGAAGTCGACGGTCTTGAGAGTGCTCAAATAAATAGTGGTGGTCCATCTATGCTTCAGACCAGGAACGGAAGCATCTGGCTGGCAACTAGCAATGGTGTTTCAGAGGTTGATCCGAAAACCATTACAGAAATTGGTAACCTTCCTCCTGAGGTCAATATTGAGTCAGTAAAGGCAGACGGGGAAACGGTTATCTTCGGAGAAAAACTCAGTGCTGAGACGGGCCGCATTGTGTTCGAATTTGTTGCCCCCGGTTATCTTATGGCCGAGCAAATTGACTATCAGGTTCGCCTGGTTGGCTTTGACGAAAATTGGGTGAATAAAAACTCCCTTAACTCCGCAGAGTACACAACCTTACCTGCCAACGATTATATCTTTCAAGTTCGGGCCAGATATCCCGGTGGCCAATGGAGTCAACCCGACTATTTTGCTTTCCGGCAATCTGCTCACATTTGGATGCAAGCCTGGTTCTGGATTGTTGCTTCTTTAGTGGTTGCACTTTTAGCCTTGTTTGGCGTAAAGGCGCGCCTTAACCAACATAACCAGACACGACTACGACTGGAAAAAATGGTTAAAGAAAAGACGGCAGACTTAGAAAACATGGCGCGACAGGATCCATTAACCAGCCTTGGGAACCGTCGCGCTTTTGATGAACGCCTGCAACATGAGTTGAGTCGCTGCAGACGCGAGGGCACCTATCTGAGTCTAGCTATCCTCGATGTCGACTACTTTAAAGAAGTCAACGACCGCTACTTACACACCGTCGGCGATAAGGTTTTGGTGAGAATAGCCGATGTCCTGCGTGACGAAATCAGAGACATTGATTATGTAGCTCGCTGGGGCGGCGAAGAGTTTGCCGTATTAATTACTAACTCTGAGCTTGAAGTCGCTAAGGAAGCCAGTGAACGAATGCGTGAGCGGATAGCTGCAACACTGTTCGACGATCTTGTTGAAGACATGAAGATTACCGTTAGTATTGGTGTTGCCAGCAGTTTTCACTATGCTGATCATGCTGGTTTACTTGTTGCCGCTGATCAGGCTCTGTATCAAGCGAAAAGCGCCGGTCGCAACCGAATGGAGTCAAAACCATGAACAAGCATAACTCAATAAAAGTTGAAGCTTTTCTTGATAACGACAGCGAAACTTTCAGTTATATTGTCTTTAATCCGGATGAAAAAGATGCCGTTATTATCGATCCCGTGCTCGACTTTGATTATCCCTCGGGTAAAACCTGCACTAACGGAGCACAACGCATTTTAGATTTCGTTAAGACAAACAATTTAAATGTTGCCTGGATACTGGAAACACACGCGCACGCTGACCACTTAAGTGCCGCTCCTTTTTTAAAGAAGCAGCTCAATGCGCCTATCGCTATCGGCGAGCATATTACGGATGTGCAAAAAATATTTAAACAGGTCTATAATCTTGAAAAAGAGTTTCTCCCCAACGGAGAGCACTTCGATAAACTGTTAAGTGACGGGGAGACATTTCAGGTAGGGTCAATGAGTTTCCGTGTAATACATACACCAGGCCATACACCCGCCGATATTGCCTACGTTGTGAATGAAAACAAAGTCTTTGTTGGTGACACTTTATTTAACCCTGACGTCGGCACAGCCCGGTGTGATTTCCCCGGAGGCAGCGCCAGCACCTTATATCGCTCTATTCAAAAACTTTTTCAGTTAGACAATATGACTGAAGTTTTTATTTGCCACGACTACCCTCCAGAGGGGCGTGAACATCAATGCAAAACCACGATAAAAGAGCAAAAAAAAGACAACATTCATGTCGGTGGACAAGCAAGTGAAGAGCAGTTTGTAAAATGGAGAGAAGAGCGTGATGCAACACTGGATATGCCGCGACTTATTATTCCTTCCATTCAAGTTAATATTCGTGCGGGTCAACTGCCGCCGGCAGAAAGTAATGGTACTGTTTACCTAAAAGTCCCTTTGAACCGTTTATAACTGCAAGCAGGTACTTAACATGATGAACAAAACCACTCTCGCTATTTCATTGTCACTACTGTTAGCCGGTTGCGGCCAGCCACAACAAACAGAAACGGCATCTGATAGTCAAACAAGCTCAGTTAAACAAAGGTCTCAAACCGAACAGCTACAAGAGATTTATAAAAACTACTTTGACGAACAGCTGAAACTAAACCCGTTATTAGCGACTTATATTGGTGACAACAAATATAATGATGAATTGCCGAACTTCTATTCAGAAGAACATCTTGAAAAATTACTCGCTTTTGAAAAAAACTACTTAGATAAAATTGAAGACATTAATGCTGAGCAACTTCCCCGCTCAGAGCAGATCAGCTATGAAATTTTCAAGCGAAACCGAGAGCTGGCCATTGAGGGCGCGCAATACCCTGAGCATTTGTTACCTATCAACCAGTTTTACAATATCGCTGGTCGCCTGGCTATGCTCGGCTCCGGCACTTCGGCTCAACCATTCAATACAGCAGAAGACTACCGTGCATGGGCCAGTCGCATGCAAAAAATTCCGCGACTTTTCGAGCAAGCTATTGAGAATATGGAAAAAGGGGTTAAACAAGACATTGTTCAACCGCGCGTTTTAATTGAAAAGGCCATTCCCCAAATTGATGCTCAAATTACCGAAGACGTTGCACAAAGCATCTTTTGGCGCCCAGTCAAAGATTTACCTGAGGATATAGCAAATACAGACGCCGAAGCCATTCGTAAAGAATACCGCGAAACTATCGCGGATACGGTCATGCCTGCTTATCAAAAGCTTAGTGATTATCTCAGTAATGAGTATTTACCGGAGACTCGTACAGACAGTTTTGGCTTAGGTCAGTTGCCCGGCGGTATGGAATGGTATGAGTATAAAATTAAGGCTAACACATCAACTGAGCTAAGCGCTGATCGTATTCACAATATTGGTTTGGACGAAGTTTCCCGTATTCATGATGAAATGCGCGACATCATGGAGGAAACCAATTTCGAAGGCGATTTACAGGCGTTTTTTGACTTCATGACGAACGACGAACAATTCATTTACGAGAGCAGAGACGAAATGGTCGAGGACTACCGGTCCTTGCGAGGTACTGTTGATGAAGTCGTTGGCGAATTGTTTGATATCTTCCCTCAAGCTGAGTACGAAGTGCGCAAAGTTGAGGAGTTTCGTGAGCAATCGGCAAGTTCAGGTTCATACCAGGCAGCACCTACTGATAACTCACGACCAGCAATTTTCTACCTGAACACCTACGATTTACCATCGCGTCCAAACTGGGCAAAAACGGCGCTGTTCCTGCACGAAGCAGCACCTGGTCATCACTTCCAGATATCCATTCAGCAAGAGCTGGAAGACTTACCCCGGTTCCGTAAATTTGGCCGGGAAACGGCCTACACTGAAGGCTGGGGATTATACTCAGAAGCTTTAGGCTACGACATGGGGCTTTACGATGACCCTTATCAACGTTTCGGACAATTAGCCGCAGAATTGTGGCGCTCTATACGTTTGGTCGTTGATACAGGAATTCACGCCAAAGGCTGGAGCCGTCAACAGGTACTAGATTACATGTATGACAATGCCCCGGTTGCCGAAGCTCGTGCGGTATCAGAGGCTGAGCGCTTTATGGCGTTGCCCGGTCAGGCGCTGGCATATAAAATTGGTCAACTAAAAATTAGCGAACTCCGTCGCGATGCTGAGAAAAAACTGGGCAATAACTTTGATATTAAAGCCTTCCATCGTGTGGTTCTTGAGGACGGTGCTGTTCCACTTACCGTACTGGAACGCAAAGTGAAGCGCTGGGTTGCACAGCAGCTATAATTTAAAGCAAGTGATCAACCGGCAAACGGGCAGTTAACCAAACCGCCAAGCGACGCCAAATACCGGCACCAGGCTCTTTATAAAGCCGCAGTGCCGGTATTTTACTTTTATCCAGCCAGTACAGCTTATAAAAACGATTGAGCCTCGCTTCGTAGGTGCGCAGTGGTAATTCATGCTCAAACATTGCGTTAATTCGCTCTGCCATCTCTACCGATTCTATTAACAAGCCTGATTCTGTATTGATTTGAGCTGATCTCGGATCAAAATTAAACGAACCGACAAACACTCTCTTAGCGTCAACGGTTACCGTTTTCGCATGTAAACTCGAGGCAGAGCGTCTAAAATATGGCCTGACATCTTTACGCAGGCGCTTCTCTTCTGTTCGGCGCAATTCAAATAGCTGCACACCTGACAGTAATAAGCGTCGGCGGTGACGTTGATAACCAGCATGTACCGCCGGCACATCGGTTACCGCTAACGAGTTAGTCAGGACCCGGACCTTAACCCCCTGCTCCGACAAGTTTTCGAGTTCTTTAACACCAGCGGGTGTCGGGACAAAATAGGGAGAAACCATCACAATTGAATGCTGTGCCGAACCTAATGTCTTTGCCAGTTGTTGCGTAACCAAACGCTCAGGCTTACTATTTAACTGAGCCTTTAAAGGGTCATCACTGACTACAATAGCGGGCGCCTCATACCAAAGCTCCGACTCTTTGTCCGAAAAATTATTCAAGTGTTCATCCGACAGAACAAACTGCTTTAAGTCCTGCAGTTCAGGGCGTTTTTGAAATCCGGACCAAGTATCCTCGAATAATCGTTTCTGGTTGTCCGACCTTATTGAACTAACCGGTACCGACAAAAGACAATTCCAATAGTGTTGCCAGTCTTCAAGAAGCGTATTAACAACCTCACCTTTGGCAATAACATCAAGATCGGAAAAAAGCTGACCGGCATGAGTGCCAAAGTACTCGTTACCAACGTTACGTCCACCAACAATTCCAACTTTTCCGTCGACCAGTAATGCCTTATTGTGCATCCGCCTGTTCATTCGCTTAAAGTCGGTAAGCCAGTTAAGCCAGCGCCAGCTACGATGCTTAAAAGGGTTAAACAGTTTAATATTAAAATTGGTTCGGGAGGATAAATCTCGTAATAGCGGCTCTAACGGCTTGCTGTGTAAATCATCCAATAGCAAATCAACACGCACGCCCCTCTCGGCAGCATCTAGTAATTCTTTTAGCAGTGTCAGACCGCTGCTATCCGGGCGCCATAAATAGTACTGCAAAGCAATATGGTATTTTGCCTCACGTATTAAGCGAACTCTGGCAATAAGAGCGCGATGAGCGTCGCTTAAAAACTGAAACTTATTGTCGGAAGACGCCGCAAGTAAAGGAGTCATTTTAGACCACTTATTGCCCGTTCCAGACCGTCAAGGGTCAGAGGGTACATTCTGCCTCCGACTAAATCGTTAATCATGCGCACCGACATGTAATACCGCCAATGTTCTTCAGGTTGCGGGTTAAGCCAGGCTACTTTTTCAAAGTGCTGAGTTAAGCGGTTCATCCAGGCTTCGCCGGGCTCTTCATTCCAATGTTCAACACTGCCACCGGGGTATGCAATTTCATACGGACCCATGGTCGCATCTCCGACAAACAGCAACTTGTAATCCTCGCCGTATGTCTGAATTAACTGCTCGGTCGGAATTTGTTCCTGCCGACGTCTGGAGTTATCACGCCAGACGCCTTCATAGACGCAGTTATGGAAGTAGAACAACTCCAAATGCTTAAACTCACTTTTTAACGCCGTGAACAACTGCTCGCATTGATATACATAGTCGTCCATTGATCCGCCAACATCCAGCAGCAAAACAATTTTAACCGCATTATGTCGCTCAGGCTGCCACTTCAGATCAAGTAAACCACCTTTTTTTGACGTGGCTTCAATGGTGCTGTTTAAGTCAAGTTCGCTAGCCGCACCAGTGCGTGCAAATTGCCGCAGCTTCCTGAGAGCCATCTGAAAGCCGCGTTGCTCCAGCCTGACGTTATCATCAAGGTCACGAAACTCACGTTTATCCCATACCTTGGCGGCACTGCGATTACGATTGCCATCCTGACCTATTCGAATACCACCAGGATGGTAACCATAAGCACCAAAGGGTGACGTTCCTCCGGTACCAATCCATTTTGAGCCCCCCTGGTGGCGTTTCTGTTGTTCCTTTAAACGCTCCTGGAAGGTTTTCATTAATTCATCCAGACTACCGAGTTGCTGTACCTTTTTCTTTTCTTCTTCGCTTAAGTTTCGTTTCAGCGCGTTTTCCAGCCAGTCTTTAGGTATCTTTTCGGTCACGTCTACCTTAGAGACTTTATCGACATACTCACTGAATGCACGGTCGAACTTGTCGTACTGAGATTCATCTTTTACCAGAATAAGCCGGGACAAATAATAAAACTGCTCGACATCTGCAAAAGCCAGATTCGCTTTCATTGCGCTGAGTAAGTCCAGCCATTCGGTAATGCTGGTTTTAAGCCCGTGTCGACGCAGGGTTTGAAAAAAGTCGATAAACATAGTGCGTTTAGCGTCGTTGGATGCGAGCGTATTCGGCTAAGCGCTCGACATCCTGTTCATGCTTGAGCAAAGCACCTGACAGCGGCAATAAACCACCCTGCTCACGGCTTTTTCGTAGTGTATTCGCGTCAATGTCCTCCACAAGTAAAAGTCGTAGCCAGTCCAGCAGTTCTGACGTTGAAGGCTTCTTTTTCAGTCCGGGAACGTCTCTTAACTCAAAGAAAAGTGCCAAAGCGGTATCAAGTAAGTTCTTCTGCAAATCCGGAAAATGAACATCGACAATGGCTTTTAACGTGTCACTGTCAGGAAACTGAATATAATGAAAAAAGCATCGACGTAAAAACGCATCCGGCAAGGCCTTCTCGTTATTCGAAGTAATAAGCACAATAGGACGTTGCTGCGCTTTTATCTGCTCACCTGTTTCGTAAACGTGAAAAGCCATTTGATCCAGTTCGTGCAATAAGTCATTGGGAAACTCAACATCAGCTTTATCAATTTCATCAATAAGCAAAACCGGACGTTTCTCTGCGGTAAAGGCCTGCCAAAGCTTACCGGGACGAATATAATTACTGATATCATGAACTTTATCACTACCCAGCTGGCTATCACGTAAGCGCGATACCGCATCGTATTCATACAAGCCTTGCTGCGCCTTTGTCGTTGACTTAATAGACCATTGCAGCAATTCGGTATCTAATGCTCTCGCTAACTCTTCAGCCAGGCGCGTTTTCCCGGTGCCAGGCTCACCTTTTAGTAATAACGGCTTTTCTAACGTTACTGCGGCATTGACGGCTGTTGCCAGTTCCTGCGAAACGACATACTGAGAACTGCTGCTAAACTCCATTTTGGGTCCCTTAATTCAGTGAAAACTGCGCCTATGGTACAACAGGCATCAAGGGTTGTGCCAATCAGAGAGCTTTTCGGCTCTGTAGCTCAGAAAATCTATCAAGAACCTTAGCAATATCCGCCTTAACAAAAGGTTTTGTAACATAGTCATTCATTCCGGCACGCAGCGCCTGAGTCCGGGTCTCAGGGTAAGCATCGGCGGTTAGAGCAATAACATAGGGCTGATGAATGTCCATATCGCGCAAAGCCCGAGTTGCTTCCATACCGTCCATATGCGGCATATGCAGATCCATAAACAATACGTCGTAGTTTCTTGCCTGCATCATCTTCAGCGCATTCTGAGCGTCACTCACCAGCTCAACATTCTGGTTCAGAGACAACAGCATCTCCTTTATTATTAGCTGATTAATTTTATTATCATCAACAACCAAAACTTGCATTCTGGGTAAAGATGGCATGCTCTCAGTCTTTGACTCATTCACTCCTGCAAGCTGAATCGTCATGGGCAGACAAAGGGTGAAACACGAACCGTGATCGGGTTTACTATCAACTTGAATGGTGCCGCTTAATAACTGTACGAGGTTACGAACAATAGCCAGTCCGAGTCCACTTCCACCTTCCGGCCGATTAAAGCCATCCTGCTCCTGTTCAAAGAGTTGCCATATGCGCTGGGTGTCATGAATCCCCTTCCCTGTATCCTGGACTTTTACAACCAGTTCCCCTTCGTTTTTCCTATTTTCATACCCTTGCCAGCTAGCACTTATAGAAATAGAGCCATTTGACGTAAACTTTAATGCGTTACTGACCAGGTTACTGACAACCTGAGCCACCCGTGCCTGATCCATTAACACGTTTTCCGGAATGTCATCGCTGACATCCATAGTAAAGTCTAACTCTTTGTCCTTTATTGGTTGCTCAAACAAACGAATAACATGGTTTAATACTTTCACCGGAGAGTGCACTCCCAAGGTAACCTTCAACTGTCCCTCTTCTGCGCGTGTTAAATCAAGTACATCGTTCAGTGTGGTCAGCAAATAGTCACCACTGTTCTTGATAGTGGCAAGCAACTGCTGCTGGTGAGAGTTGAGAACCGTTGACTCTAACACCGAAGCTATACCCAGTATGCCATGCAGTGGTGTTCTGATTTCATGAGACATATTGGCCAAGAATACATTTTTCGCGTGTGCCGCTCTGCGGGCATCGAGTTCCGCCTTTTTCTGTTCAGTTACATCGGTAACGGTACCTGTGTATCGAATCGCCCGGCCTTCACTATCACGCTCTATAATTTTCCCCCGATCCAGAACATAGATCCAATGCCCCTCTCTATGCCTTATCCGATGCGTACTCTCATAAAAGGGTGTAATACCGTCCAGGTGGTCTTTAATAGCCTGCCAAGCACCATCGTAATCTTCCGGATGCAAACGACTTGACCAGCTTTCTACATTTGCCTCCAGTTCATTCACCTCCCAACCAAACATATTGGCCCAGCGCTTATTAAAAATTGTGACTCCCGTTTGCGGATTCCATTCCCAGGTACCCAGACGCGTCGCATCTAAAATGAGTTGTAATCGGTTACGCTCCATTTCCAAAGCTATTTGCAACTGTTTACGCTCAGTAATGTCGATTAAATAGCCATACAGGTGGTTTGTGCCATCTTCCTGCTGCATTACCACTGTCGTATCGGATACCCAGACATCCTGTCCGTTAACGTGTTTTACCCGGTAATCCTGATGCGTTATTGAGCCACCGGACTCTTTAGCTAAAAGTATCTCCACCTCTTCCATAACGCGTGGAAGATCATCCTGATGAATCAGATCACGATATTCTATTTCTCGTTTTTCTAATCTTTCCTTTTTATAACCAAGCAGGCTTTCAATGTTATCGGACACAAAAAGAACCGGCCAACCAGGAGAGTCCTCCCATACGAATAAGCTTAAGCGACTGCCTACGTTCAGCAGGGCCGCTAAATTTTCATTGGTTACAGGTGTTGTCATCAACTTAGACTCGCTTTAGAGGCTTTACTTCAACCAGTTTGCCGCACTAGCAACTTGGTGTACACTGGCAAAAACAATAACATAAAAACAACGATACCCGGATGACCCAGGCAAACGTCAATGAATGGCAAACAGCGCTACTAAAGCAGGTTGACCAACTGATAGAGTTGGCTAGAACGCGACTACCTGCCAGACAACAGCCCACCATCCGCGGCCCTGAATACTGGCAGCGTTTTGCCAAACACCACTACGTAAGAGCGGCTGATCTATTGAAAGCCGGACATGGGTTTGAAGCTGCGAAGCACTTTCGTCGAGCAGCTCTTTTTGGTCACAGCAAAGCAATGTTATATTTAGGCCAAATGTTTCTACAAGGTAAAGACTTACCTGAAAGTGTCTTTCACGCCTGCTGCTGGCTAACCCTGGCGGAGCGAGCCGGAGAGGTGGAAGCGGAACAAATTATTGATAATTTGCTCCATAAACTGACCGCGAGAGAATTAAACAGCGCCCGCCAACTGGCTGCCGAGCGCTTTGAGCAAATTTGTGAGGCTAGCTTCGACGTTCACGGCCTGTAACTTAAGGATGCCACAGCTTTGTTTTTTCACAAAGCTTGCCATTGGCAACCCAGTCCTGAAGCTGATCCGCCATGCGTTTGCCCGCATCAACCGCCTTTTCCCAATAATCGATGCGAGTCGCAGCATCCAAATTCGCAAAATCTGTTCTGTCTGGGATTTTTCCGTAAGGTAAAGACTGAATAAAGTCTTCGGATGGCGTAATAAATACCACGTTAGGCCATTTTTTCCCGGTAGTGCGCCGCCAACTTAGACGTTTATCGAACCAGCCCGGAATCGCTTCCTTGTGGAAGTGAGGATAAAGCACCACGCCATTAACTTCGGACAAATCTAAATCGAAATGGTAGTCAGTAATTCCGCCATCACGGTAGGTGCCTGTTGGCGCCCCCGGAATATCGGTAACACCGTCCAACACCAAGGGGATTGAGCCTGTCGCTAATAACGCTGACTGAAAGTTATCATGGGTCAGCTCAACGTGGTGTGTCGGCAAATCGCGCCAACCTCGGGAAAAGCTGAGATCCGACTGCGGGTGATGAAAAATAACCCGCTCATAGAACCGTCCTAACCAACGACGATTTAAGCCATTAGCAAAAGCTGAACTTAACAAACCCAACATCTGTTTTTTTGTTTCAGCGGCTGTCCAGCCCCGGCAACGAGCAACAATGAAATGATGCCGTACGCTCGACTGACCTAAAATTTCCGTTACCGCCTGTTCGGGGACATACTTGGCCAGTAACGCTTTTGCTTCACTGGTTATCTCGTCCCTGTCAGGTTTCGCGCTGTAAGTTTGAGTTCTATATAAACGACAGAATAAGTCACTGGCTGCTACTGGATCCTGCTGTCCAAGCGCCGCGAAACGCCATGCGCCAGCTGAAGTTCCTAAGGTATTCAGAGGCTCTTTCTTATCTTTAAAAAATTCGCCAAACATCCACCTATCTAGCCCTTGAAGCACAAACCATTTAGGGCCACCTGAAGCACCTAATAGTAAACCGACATCGTCGGCGGTGAGCCCCTGCTCCTGAATATGCTGATAAGCCGAGGCTCCAGCCTTTATGTCAATCCAATCTGTCATACCACTTTCCCAGGCTTATAGTTGTCGTTTTCTTTCTGCGAGGAACCCCAGCAAGAATAATATTCCAATAGTGCTAACCGCCAGTAAATGAAGCGGAATAAGACTTAACCAGCCGGCTAAAACAGGTGTAAACCAAACGATTAACCAGCCATATCCAAAAGCGCAAACGAGAATAAAGACCATAGTGCGAAACACAAAGTGCCAGTGCGCCACTTGCCTTTTCACCATACGGTTAACTTCAGCACCATAAATGACCAACAATGTGGCAATAATCATCATGGCTAACTCGTAAAAATGCGGGCGAATCATTAAACCCAGATTGTTTAGCACATTTTGCATGCTAATACCCCTCTCAAAATCGTTGCCAGAGTATACGAATTTTCTCGACCGTTCGCATCCCAAGTTTGCTCTTTGCTGTGTTATCCTACGACAATAAAGAGGCTTATTTATAGGACGTTCAATGAAAATCATCTCATTTAATATCAATGGTATACGCGCACGTCTGCACCAGCTGCAAGCGTTAATCGATAAACATCAGCCCGATGTCATCGGCCTTCAGGAAACCAAAGTACACGATGACCAATTTCCATTGAAAGACGTAGAAGCCATGGGTTATCACGTTATCTTTCATGGGCAGAAAGGTCACTACGGAGTAGCAATGCTCAGTAAAAAGCCTCTGGAAAACCCTCAGTTTGGCTTTCCTTCTGACCATGAAGATGCCCAGCGACGGATGATTATGGGTGATTACCCGCTTACTGACGGCAGCTATGTGCGCATTTTAAATGGTTATTTTCCGCAAGGAGAAAGTCGCGACCATCCGACTAAATTTCCGGCAAAAGCGAAATTCTACCAGGACTTAATGAGCTATCTGGATAACGATCTTTCTCCCAATCAGCCCGTTATTGTTATGGGTGACGTAAACATATCCCGCATCGATCTGGACATTGGCATTGGTGAGAATAATAAAAAGCGTTGGTTAAAAACTGGCAAGTGCAGTTTCTTACCAGAAGAGCGTGAGTGGATGCAAAAGCTTATGGACTGGGGCTTTACTGATACCTACCGCGAACTAAACCCGGATGTAGATAACCAATTTAGCTGGTTTGATTATCGCTCTCGTGGCTTTGACGATAACCGCGGACTTCGGATTGACCTTATCCTCGCCACCAAAACATTGGCGGAGCATTGCCAAGACAGCGGTATAGACTACGAACTCAGGGGCATCGAAAAGCCTTCCGATCACGCGCCTGTCTGGTCTACCTTTAAAATCTGATTGACGCATTACCGCCGGTTGATATTAATGCTCTTCCGGCGGTAATGTTTCCAGCGCTTTTCGCAAAATAATTGCCAGGTCCATATACTCCGGTCCTTTTTCGCCCTTTGGATGACACTCAACGCCCTGTTTTCTTAACTTGTCTCTTAACTCTTTGTACCAATTACGCAACGAAGGCTTTAGCAGTTGTCGCGAACGCCAACCTAGCCAGTATAATCCCTGCAGCGGCAGGCTCAGCATAATCAAAGACAACATCAACCCGGGAGCCAGTTGCTCTTCTGGCATAAATTGCCAGGTTAATGCTGCATTTAAAACAGCAATGCCCGGCGTCCAACTAATGGCCTTACGTGTTACCGGTATAATTCTGGATTCAGCCATAGCGGCAACAACTGAATGATGAGGCCATTTATCGGCATACACCTTTCCATCTCTTAGAACAGCAAAAAATGAACGATTCATGATGACCTCTTTGCCAAACCTGATGTAATTATAAACGATTAACTGTCTATTGTACGATATTCGCTCTTTCATTATTATCTTTATTTTTCATAAGCTTACAGCCTTACAACCGTGTAGTGCACAAAGATATCCACAGTTAATGTGGATACAGTTGCAGCCAGCCTTTAGCTTTGCCACTATACTACCTGAATTAGTCAGTATCATGGTGTCAGTAGTGACAACAAGTAAGCTTCCCGTTCTTTATGCGCCAATAACGGGGCGCATCATTACAACGCAACCTTCTCCGCCAGTATGCCAGCATGGTTTACTCGGTAAAGGTATTGTCATTGAAATGACCGGCAGTACGTTGTATGCGCCGGCTGATGGCGAACTGACCCATATAAGCAGTAGTGGCGATTACTTATCTTTACGTCTAAATGACACTTACTCTCTACAGTTAGTCACAGGTTCAGGCGATGCGTTCGGAACCCATCCAGCTTTGACCGTACTTTGCCGTGAACAGACTCAAGTTAAATCCGGTGATCCTCTGATTAAAATTAATCAGTCACTGCTGCGCGGTTTAAAGCCTGTTCAACAGCGGCTTGCTGTTCTTATCTGCTCGCTCGGCTCTGAGCAAACAACTGAACCCTTTGACTGGCTGGAATTCGGACTCGTTACCGCAAAAGACAGTCCACTTATTACTTAATTAACATCGACAGGAGCTGTACCTATGTTGCGCGTTTATGGCATAAAAAACTGCGACACCGTTAAAAAATCACTTAAATGGTTAGATAAAAACGAAGTCGATTACGAATTTATTGATGTTCGGCAGCAGCCATTACAAACAGAAACCGTGAGCGCCTGGTTACAACAACTGCCTGCGGAGTCGCTGCTGAACAAACGCAGTACTAGCTGGCGCAACCTGTCTGATGAGCAAAAAGCTCTTGAAAACGCAGATGCTATAGCTGAATTAATTGCTGAACAACCAACTCTGTTTAAACGCCCACTAGTTCAATCCGGCCAGGCTGTTCATTGTGGCTTTAATGAAAAACTCTGGAGCGAACGCTACTTATGAGTTCAGAGACACTAAAGCTTGCTCATGAGCTCATTTCCCGCCCTTCAATTACACCGGAAGACGAAGGCTGCCAGCAGCTTATCGGTGAAAGGCTCGCTGCCCTGGGGTTTGAACTCGAATCCATGATCTTTGAGGACACGACCAATCTATGGGCGCGTCGTGGTCAGGGCCGTAAATTGTTTTGTTTCGCCGGACACACCGATGTGGTTCCTCCTGGTGATGTCAACGACTGGCAGTTTCCTCCGTTCCATCCAACAGTTCATAATGGCTATCTCTACGGACGCGGTGCAGCTGATATGAAAGGCAGTTTAGCTGCGATGGTCACGGCTACCGAACGTTTCGTAAAGGAGTATCCTGAGGTTGATGCCGATATTGGCTTTCTGATCACCAGTGACGAAGAAGGGCCTTTTATTAACGGAACCAAACGGGTTATAGAAACACTGCAACAGCGCAAAGAAAGCATCGACTGGTGCATTGTTGGTGAGCCTTCCAGTACCGAAACCTTGGGAGACATTGTCAAGAATGGTCGCAGAGGCAGTTTAACCGGCGACTTAACGGTATTAGGCATACAGGGCCACGTTGCCTACCCTCATCTGGCACAAAATCCGGTACACGACCTTGCACCTGCACTCAGTGACTTGATTCAAGAGGAGTGGGACAAAGGCAACGACAGCTTTCCGCCAACAACCTTTCAGGTGTCGAACATTCAGGCCGGGACAGGTGCAGGAAATGTGATACCCGGACGTATTGATACCCAGTTCAACTTCCGTTTCTCAACTGAACTGACAGCAGAGAAGATTAAGCAACGGGTTGAGACAATACTCGATAAGCACTCGCTAAAATACAGTTTGCAATGGAAGCTTAACGGACCGCCTTTTTTAACCGAGTCAGGCGCGTTAGTTGAAGCCGTTCAGTCTGCCATTGAACATGAATGTGGCTTTTCGACTACTCTTTCCACCGCCGGTGGTACTTCCGACGGACGCTTCATTGCGCCGACCGGTGCTCAGGTAATAGAGCTTGGTCCTGTGAACGCGACCATTCATAAAGTGAACGAATGCGTTAAAGCCAGTGACTTGGATAAGCTGAGCCAAGTGTATTATCGCTGTATGGAGAAGCTTCTATGTTGAGCAACACCGAGCTGACGGGTGCCTGTGAAACGCACTTAACTGCGGTAGACGGGCATATGCTTCACCCGGATGCCGCACAAGCTTATCTTGCTCTGCAGAAAGCCGCGACTGCTAATGGACTTGAGCTCGCTATTGCCAGCGGGTTCCGATCACTGGACAGGCAGTTGTCTATCTGGAACCGGAAATGGCGCGGCAAGCTGCCACTGTTGTCCAAACAAGGTGAGCCACTGGATGTTTCTACTTTAACCGATAGCGAAAAAATGCACGCTATTTTGCACTGGTCAGCCTTACCAGGCAGTAGTCGGCATCATTGGGGAAGTGACTTCGATATCTATGATCCTCGCCCATTCCGAAACAATGAGCTTAAATTGCGATTAGTGCCGGCTGAGTATATTGATGCCGAAGGTCCCTGCCATACGCTTTGGCACTGGCTGACTCAACACGCTCACGAAAGCGGTTTCTTTTTTCCGTACGCCCGTTACCAGGGAGGTGTCGCCCAAGAACCATGGCACTTAAGTTACCGTCCAGTGGCAAAAGAATGTCACCAGAAACTGAGTCTGGAATTACTGGAGGAAACCATTAATTCACTTGCTATTGAAGGAAAGCTCATCATATTGGAAAACCTTGAGCAAATAAAAAAACAGTATGTCGATACGATAACGGAGGATGACGGATGGACGAATATTTGGTGTGGTTACTGATACTGTTAGTACTGGGTGTCGTTATCAGCAATATTATGGTTTTAAAATATACAGCGAAGTTTAAATGGCCTGGTACGAAATCGTCTAAAACAGAAGACGACTCCGACCAGGAACCCGATAAAAAAGACTAATCCAGCTTTACGCCCAGACGTTTAGCTACTTCGCGGTACGCTTCAACAACACCGCCTAAGCCCTGGCGAAAACGATCTTTGTCAAGCTTTTCACGGGTTTGTGCGTCCCACAAACGGCAGCCGTCTGGAGTGAACTCATCACCCAGCATGATTTGCCCGTCAAAGACACCAAACTCAAGCTTGTAATCAACCAGCAACAGGCCCGCATCGGCAAACAACGCTTTAAGTACATTGTTCACTTTAAACGTCAGTTCTTTCATCTTTTCAATTTGTTCCGCCGTTGCCCAACCAAAGGCCTGAATGTGATACTCATTAACCATCGGGTCGTGTAACGCATCGTTTTTCAAAAAGAATTCAAATGTTGGTGGATTAAGCTCTTTTCCCTCTTCAACACCTAAACGGCGAACCAGAGAGCCAGCAGCGACGTTACGAACAACACATTCAACCGGAATCATATCCAGCTTTTTCACCAACGAATCTGTATCGCTCAAGCGCTCGTCCAGCTGCGTTGGAATACCGGCTTCTTCCAGTTTGGCCATAATAAAGTGGTTAAATTTGTTATTCACCATTCCTTTATCATCAAGCTGTTCGACCTTTTCGCCGTCGAACGCTGAAGTGTCATTACGAAACTCCAGGATAAGACGGTTAGGATCGTCGGTATGATAGACCGTCTTTGCTTTACCCCGATACAGTTCACTGCGTTTTTCCATGAATCTTTCCACTCGCGCTTAAGTTAAAGTTTGCTTTGCTGTTTAACAGCTGCTTTAAAGGCTTCAAATACTTTGTTCATCCATTCATCCGAGACAAGTTTATCGTCTTTATAAACCGTAACCGATGTATTCTCGCCGTCATCCAATAACCAGAATTCGTATTCACCTTCAGCTATACCAAGGTTTTCATAATCATCGCCGCCGATAAACAGGAAGCCACTACCCGGTTCACTGTACTCAACAAAGTAAGTGCCTGATTCACGGTTTAAGTCATCAACTTCGAATCCAATCTCTTCCAGAGCAAGGTTAACCAATAGCCATGCCTGGTCGAAGTTATCTTCAACCACAAATATAGAATGACCTTCGGCAGCTTTTGATAAGTGAGTATCAATTCCTTCAGCTTTATCACGGGCAACAGCCAGTTGCTGCTTACGGTTTACTTCAGAAATAATAGCGTTTAATAAGTCGGTTTCCAGGTTTCGAACAATGAGTGGAGCAACCACTTTCTCTTCACCACCAACAACTTGGGTGAAGTCATTAACATTTATCCGCAAACTTGTCGTACGCTTGTGAGATTCTGTTTCCTGGATCAACTCGTAACGAAATGTCCTTTCTAATTCACTGTCGCTTTCGCCACCAAAGCCAAGAAAACCGCCCTCTCCATCAATTGTTTGCTGAACGGTCATTTGCTCAGTTAACCAACGGTTCTCGCTAACTTCTTCCCACTCAAGGTTACGGCGCTCCAGAACATCTCGTGCGGCCTGACGGACAAAGTCAGCAACGGAATTACCCATGCCATCCACAACGTCAAAATACACCCGCGTTTCCGTTTCAGTTTCTAACACCCGGCTTCCTAAACCCAAAGGGCGAACTTGCTGAGGCGCGATAATGTTAACCCGGTGGCCAATAGGAGCTTGCGCAATATCGGTTTCAGGAATTCGATACTTATTTCCTTTTTCCGGCTGTTCCAGGTCCCCCGGAATATCCAGTGCTGAAGTCGGTTGAATATTCACATACTCAAACCCGCCACTTGCACGTTCTTTTTCTACCGACGAACAACCTGTGATAACTGCGGCAGCTAAGCCCATATACGCAAGGCGAGACAATTTCATTAAGACTCCTGAATATTCAATAGATTTGCTTTTTGCAACACTGACTCAATCAATTGTTGATTCTGTTCTTCCGGAGGAGTCAGAGGCAGACGATAGTTTGCGCTTACCCAGCCCATTAACGCTAAAGACCATTTAACCGGTATTGGGTTGGATTCAACAAATAACATATTATGCAAAGGTTCAAGCTCAGCATCGATCTGATTAGCCCGCTCGGTATCACCTGAAACCGCAGCTGTAACCAGTTCTTTCATTTTGGCAGGCACAATATTAGCAGTAACACTAATAACGCCATGACCACCCGCAAACATAAATTCGCGTGCTGTGGGGTCGTCACCGCTTAGTAAAATGAAGTCATCACCGCAGCGCTTTTTAAGCTCCTGTACCCGACTTACGTCACCGGTTGCTTCTTTTATACCAATAACGTTATCAATTTTTGCCAACTGTTCGACCATGTCAGGTGTCATATCAAGACTTGTACGACCCGGAACATTATATAGGATTTGGGGTTTATCTGAAGCGTCGGCGCAGGCCTTATAATGTGCAATAAGACCGGTTAAAGAGGGTTTATTATAGTACGGCGTAACATTTAAAAAGCCACTCACACCTGCCTGAGTCATTTTCTCAGTTAATTGCACCGCTTCGCTGGTCGAGTTTGAACCGTTACCAGCAATAATATCAATACGCCCTGCGCTAAGTTCGACCATCGCATTCACGACATCAATATGTTCTTCATGCGTTAAGGTTGTTGACTCCCCTGTCGTGCCAACCGCTACAATAGCGTCTGTACCCGCTTCGCAATGTTTATTCACCAAAAACTCAAGTTCGCTGTAATCTACATTGCCATATTTTGTAAAAGGGGTAACTAAAGCGACAATACTGCCCTTAAGCATACATTCTCCAAGTCCTAAATTGGGGCTCCAATGGTAATGCCAGCCCTAACGAAACACAAGTGATAGGAACATAAGTTACCAAGAAGGTTCCGTAAACTTCTGCGACTTAAGCATTTTCCAAGTTTGCTCGTGTCCGTTATCATGTAGCGTACTGTTAATGAAGTTCCAGGAGAAAGCTATGCAAACATTAAAAGCCGGCGATAAAGCACCGGATTTCACCTTACTTGATGCGAATGAAAACTCTGTTACCTTATCTGAATTACTAAAAGAACATCGCGTACTGGTTTACTTTTACCCTAAAGCCATGACCCCCGGTTGTACCGTGCAGGCACAAAACTTACGCGACAGTCGCAAGCAGCTTGAAGAGTTTAATGTTGTATCTGTTGGCATTAGCCCTGATGCGCCTAAGCGTTTAGCTAAATTTACCGAACGTGATGAATTAAACTTTACTTTGTTAAGCGATGAAGACCACAAAGTTGCTGAAGACTTTGGGGTATGGGGACTCAAGAAGTTTATGGGTAAAGAGTACGATGGTATTCATCGTATTAGCTTTTTAGTTGAACAAGACGGAACCGTGTCTCAGGTGTTTAATAAATTTAAGACAAAAGAGCATCATGAGGTGGTACTTGAGCACTTAAAACAAGCTTAATACTTGAGAAACACCGCATTATTGCGGTGTTTCCTCCATAGCCTTATCACCTGTATTGCTGTCCCAGGCTGTCAAAACAGCTTTAACCAAACTAGCTAGCGGAATAGCAAAGAAAACTCCCCAGAAGCCCCAAATACCACCAAAAATTAACACCGCAGCAATAATATAAACCGGGTTAAGACTAATAGCTTCAGAGAACAATAGCGGCACTAAAAGATTGCCATCCAACGCCTGAATAATTAAATAAGCGACAGTAACCCACACAAATGCCGCCGTCGGGCCAAACTGGAATAACGCCACGAGCACAACGGGTATCGTGGCAACTGCAGCGCCAATATAAGGAATTAAAACCGATAGCCCCACCATAATGGAAAGCAACGCCGAATAACGCAAACCAAATAGACTGAAAGTAACAAAAGTCACTACAGCAACCACTACCACTTCTATGGCTTTGCCACGAATGTAGTTCATAATTTGCAGGTTCATTTCCTGACCCACCTGCGAAATTAACTGTCTGTTTGAAGGCAACAAGCGACTAAAGTGAGCAATTAAAATATCCCGATCTTTTAGCATAAAGAAAATCAGTAACGGCACGATAATCAGATAAACCAACATAGCCATAACGTTAACAATAGAAGTTAACGAGACCGTTACTAGATTTTCGCCCAGACCAACCGCCCGCCGCTTAATTTCTTGAGTGAACTCGTTAATTTGGCTGTCATCGACTATGCCAGGAAACATTTCAGGCAGTTTATGTAGCCAAATTTGTAGGTTAGTCACCATATCCGGCATTTCCTGAATTAAGGTCGTGCTCTGCTGCCAAATAACTGGTACCAGAGTTAATAAACCAATGAGCATCAATGCCAGGAACAGAGAAAACGTTATAATGGTCGCCGCAAGCCGGGACAAACCTAAATGCATTAGTCGCATAACAGGCCAATCTAGCAAATACGCTAAAGAAATAGCGATTAACAAAGGCACTATTAAGCTGCCAAAGAGTACAATGACAAGTACAGTAACCACCAGTAGCAGAAACAAAGTCACTGCATTCGGGTCTGCAAATTTCCGTCGATACCACTGCTGAATGTATTCCCACATAGCCATCGTCCCTTATTCTTATGTTCCATTGATAATATCAGTCCTTGCAATCTTTCCATAACCCCATAGAGTAAAAAGGAACTAAAGATAAGAATTTTGTTCTGATAGTTAAATAAAACCTGTTCCATTGAACCAATGAGTCGTTGATGTCCACCAAAATAATACACTTTTTTATCGCTTGCTTATTCACTTTTGCAATAAGCTTTAGCGCGGCAAGTAATGCTGTGCAAGATAATAAGCGTTTACCGGAAATAGGCACCACTGGTGCAGCCTTCATGAGTATTGAGCGTGAACGTGTGGTTGGCGACTTCTATATGAGACAAGTGCGCTCGCAAGCCCCAATCATTCATGATCCGGTATTAGATAGCTACTTAAATAGTATAGGGCAACGCTTGGTCAGAAATACCAGTGGTGTTCGCTATCCATTTAACTTTTTCTGGATCAACAATAAGGAAATTAACGCCTTCGCCTTTATGGGTGGATACGTCGGAGTGCACACAGGGTTAATTAACGAAGCCAGAACCGAATCAGAACTGGCCGCAGTGCTTGGGCACGAGGTTGCCCACATAACTCAACGCCATATCGTGCGACGCATGCAGGAACAGCAACGCAGCATGCCAATGACCATAGCCGGCATTATTGGGTCAATTTTAGTCGGCATGGCTAACCCGGAGGCCGGAGCGGCGGGACTGTATACCACTATAGGTATGGCCGGGCAGTCCCAAATTAATTACACCCGAATGTATGAACAAGAGGCTGACCGCATTGGTCTTTCGGTTTTGTTAGCTGCCGGGTTTGACCCAAGAGGCGCCCCTGACTTTTTTGGTCGCCTTGCTGAGAAGTATCGATACGTTAGCAAACCGCCTGAAATGCTAATGACGCACCCCCTTCCGGAGTCTCGTATTGCAGACACCCGAAGCCGGGCAGAAAATATGCAACGTGTCGATGTCCCGCCGAGTCTCAATTTCGCTCTGGCAAAGGCCCGGATTCAGGCTCGTTATATTGGTAACAGTACCCAAAGCGACTTCGAGTCTATGCGCTCTAGTCGTAACACGATAAACCAGCAAGCCGGGCAGTACGCTCTCGCAATACGAGCTTTAGATAACGGCCATACCGATGTTGCTCTTGAGTTGATGCAGCCTTTGCTGGAGCGCGCACCCAGCAACCCTTTTTACATCGATGTTCAAACCGACATTTTGCTTGCAAAAGATGACTATGAAACGGTACTGGACTGGTTGCGCGGCAAATACATTCAACAGCCCAATGAACCCGTTATTACATTAAATTTTGCCAATGCTGCACTGAAGGCACAAGACACCGCTCTGGCAGAAAATCTGCTACGAGACTTTCTATTACATCAGCCCAGTGATCCACTCGCACTTGACCTTCTCACCCAGGTTTATGAGCGCAACGGTAAACGCGCGGCTATGTACGAAACCCGCGCTGAAGCGCTTGCATTAAGAGGCAATTTCAAATTAGCTATAGAGCAGTTGCATACCGCTCACAACCACACAGACAGTGATCTAACGCACAAACGGCTTAACGCGCGTATTGACCAAATACGCAATTTAGAGCAGCAAGTACAAAACTTAATGTGAGTTAATAGCATTTTCCAGTGATTCAAGATCCTGCTCGCCCATAAGGGGTCCTTTTACCGTACCGTCGGGCTTTATCACATAAGTTGCCGGTAACATTTGCGGGCGCTGAAATGGAAATGCAGGTGCCGGGTCCATCAAAGCCAGTTGAAACTCAATTCCATGGCGTTTTTTCAGCTCCCCAAGTTCGCTGTTCGACATAGGATCAAAGCTCACACCAATGAGTTCTACGTTCTGAGGTTTGTGGCGGTTAAATTCATTCAGTTCAGGAAGTTCACGCAGGCATGGAGCACACCATTCAGCAAAATAATTAACGACGACTGTTTTCTCGTCAAGTTGAGACCAGCTGAACTCATTATTCTGGTCGGTAATGACATCAGGCTTTGGTGAGCATGCCGCTATCAATACGGCAGCCGAAGCGCAAACTAGCGTTCTCAGTTTCATTCCTTACCTCAATTACGTTACTATTAACGGATATTCAGATACTACAAGGTACGACACTTATGAGCCAAGTAACAATTTATCATAATCCTCGTTGCTCAAAATCAAGACAAACTTTGGAGCTACTACAGCAAAATAATATTGAACCGGAAATTGTCGAGTACCTTAAAACACCCCCCAATGCTGCAGAGTTAAAAGACATACTGAATAAATTAAACCTCTCTGCTGAGCAGCTAATGAGAAAGAAAGAGAGTATATATAAAGAATTAGGGCTTGCCGGTATTACTGATGAAGACGAATTAGTTACCGCCATGATCAACAATCCCAAACTGATTGAGCGCCCTATTGTTATTGTTGGGAATAAAGCCGCTATAGGACGCCCTCCTGAAGCCGTGTTGGATATCCTGTCATGACTTCTGTTGTCATTCTGTATTACAGCCGCAACGGTGCAACGCAAAGGCTTGCCGATGCTATCGCTGAAGGAGTAACAAGCGCGGGTGGCGAAGCTGTTCTGCGCAGCACCGGGCACGGCAGTAATGCGGTTAGTGACAGAGATCTGGAAATTGAAAACAGCGATATCGAAAACTGTGACGCGCTGATTCTTGGAAGCCCGACCCGCTTTGGTCATATGGCATCAAGCCTGCAAAAATTTTGGGAAGGCACCTCTCGTGAATGGCTGCAAGGAGCGTTAACCGACAAGCCTGGTGCAGTATTTACTTCATCCAGCTCACTTCATGGTGGGCAGGAATCAACGCTGCTAACACTGGCGCTGCCTTTAATTCACCATGGCATGATGTTGGTTGGTATTCCCTACTCGGAGCCGGCTCTGCATCAAACTCAATCCGGTGGTTCACCATACGGAGCCAGTCACCACGAACACAGTAACAAACTGACTGAGCACGAACGTCAATGTGCTATTGCACTAGGCAAACGTGTCACAAACTTCGCTAGCAAGCTTTCATCATAGGAATTTTAAATGCCGACATCTCCGCGCTTTTACCGCTGGTTAACACAACTTTGCTACTGGCCATTACTTATTTTAGTGGCTTTGTGGCACGGTATGCCAACCGATGCGCCAGGAACGCTACCCGTTTATATTGCTCTTTTTTTATGGGTACTGCCTTTGTTATTCCCGCTCTACGGTCTGGTTAAAGGCAAAGCTTACACGCACGCGTGGACCAACTTTATTTTAATGTTTTACTTTCTGCACGGATTGACTGTTGTATACACGCACCCCGATGAGCGAATTTGGTCAATACTGGAGCTAATATTTACAACCGGAGCCTTTATCGGAGCAACAGGTTATGCCCGTTATCAAGGCCGGGCAGAAGGTTTAGGGCTGAAAAAGCTAAAAGACTACAACTAAATTTCCAGAACTTGCTTAACAAAAGGAATTGTTAAGCGTCGCTGATAGGTAATAGAGGCTTGATCAAGTTCATTAAGAGCTTTCATTAAATCGCGCATAGAACGCCCCAGTCGCTGAGTCATAAAAGCTGCTACATCTGCAGGAAGTTCCAGCCCCCGCCATTGCGCCCTGAGTATTAAAGCGCTGTTTTTTTCTTCATCATTTAATGGATGTACCTGAAAACCCGTTGCCCATTGAAAGCGCGACTGTAAGTCCGGCAATACAACCGCAGTTTGAGCCGCCGACTGCTTTGCTGCCATAATGAGACGCGTAGACTCTTTATCGGTTACTCGGTTAATTAAAGAGAACAGTTCAAAGCTCCAGTTCTGTTTTTCCGTCACAGTATCAATATCATCCAGACAGATGAGATCTGCCTGGTCAATGCCGTTCAACACCGCTGCTGCATCGACTTCAACAAGCTCTTTTAACGGCAAATAAGCAATACGCTGCTGGGGCCCAACCGACGCAATAACACTGTGCATTAAATGGCTTTTACCCACACCACTTGCGCCCGATAACCAAGTTAACTGTTGGTTTCTTTTTAACGGAGGTTTCGCTTCGGGGAGAGCTTTTAACCAGCTTAGTAAGGTCGTGTTATCGCCTTCAAGAAAGGTAGAAAAAAGCTCATCGTCCGGCAACTGAACAGCCAGCGGCAATTGCTGTGGAGGCATTAGCGACCCTCATTCCAGCGGTAAACGGGGGTTTCCGTTTGTTTTGCTGCTACAAAAGGACCGACTTCCTGAGAAACGAGACGACCATCCAGGTTAATAGCCTGCAATATTTGGTCGACAGGTCCATTCACGACAATCTCAAATTCGCTCATATTCTGAGAATATTGCAGTAAGCGAACCTCCCGTACCGATACAATACTTTTCAAAAAGCTTTCCAGCTTTAAAACACTGCTCAGACTACTTAACTGCTCAACTTTTACCGTTAATGTATTGCGAACATTCTCATCACCCGCGGTCATGCTGTATTCATCTGACAGCTCTATCATTAATTGCTCTATTAAAGGCTCTGCCAGCCAGTCAACGCTTGTTGCCGTCACTTCTCCGGCAAACCTGTCATCACCAATTTCTACAAACCAGTTCAAACTCCAGGGTGCTTCCTCGTCCTCTTGACGAACAATGCGAGCTACCAATAACCCATCTGTACCATAGCGTTCTGTCGTTGTCCTCACGGGGTCTAAAAAGCGCCCCCAGACATCCATTGCACTAATGGTGAAATTATCGGTTAAATCCATTAACGGAAGCTGAACAGGAATACTGTACTGCTTAGCGAAAAACCTAAGCTGCTGGGTAAAAACAGACTCACTGTTACTATCAATTATTCTCCGTTGCCCGCTATCATTTTCTTTTGCAATCCAAAGCATTAACTGAGGTCTTCGGCTACCCCAGTAAGGCAGTTTATGCTCGGCAAGAAGTGCTCTTAACTTTCTGCCATCAAAGGTAGCAGTTAACGTTCGTTGTCCCCGATTATCGCTGTAACCATATTGCACCAGATAATTATTTACCTCTCGCTTGGCTCGTTTTATCGCTTCGTGCTCTGTCGAATCCAATTCCCCAGTGAGCTTAATAATGACTCGATCAAACGCCTCACCAATTGCCTGCTGTCGGTGCGATGAACTTTGCGATGAGACTTCAACTTCTGCCGAATACAAATTATCAATTAACCGCGCCTCAGCATCTGTTGCCGTAAAAGTAGCTAACAGTAATAGAAAAGCGACTGCAACGTAATGAATCTTCGACTTTGACATGTCATTATCCAAATAAGGCTTTGAGAGCATATTAAACAGCCCGATAGCGAACAGCAAGTAACAACTTGTGGATAAGCTTGTGGGAATCTCCTCTAGGAAAATAAGACGACTAAAGGTAGTATTGCGACAAACGGACGAAGGGTGACAAAGGCATGCTAAAACAACAACTTCGCGGTATCAGTTCACTGCTTGGTAGCATCAGTTTAATTGGAGTCTGTGTTGGCATGACCAGCACCCTACTCAGTTTGCGTGCCACCATTGAAGACTTCGGCACCCTGGTTACCGGTTTTATCATGTCAGCCTACTTTATCGGTTACCTGTTTGGGTCTACCCGCGCACCCAAAGATATTCGCCGTGTCGGCTATATTCGATCATTTGGTGGTCTTGCGGCACTTGCTGCTTTTAGTATTTTAATGCAAGCCATTTGGGTCGACCCCATCGTATGGTTTGTTATGCGTTTTATTACTGGTTTTGCCATTTCCGGTATTTTTGTCATTGTCGAAAGCTGGCTGAATACAATGGCAGACAACCGCAGTCGCGGCACCCTACTGTCCATTTACCTGGTCATTATTTACACCGGCCTCATTGCCGGTCAGCTTATTTTGGGTGTTGCCGATCCGGCTGGCTTCGTTGCCTTTGCCATTGTCGCCCTACTGATTAACCTTGCTTTAATTCCTATCTTGGTCAGTGTGACAGTCGAGCCGACAACCCACGAGAACCGAAAGGTTCCTGTCTCGTTGTTGCTTAAAACAGTGCCGCTGGGTGTAGTAAATGCGTTCATTATGCAAGCCTGCTACGCTATGTTCTATGGTATCGGGCCTATGTATGCGTCCTATATTGGTCTGAGCGTTGTGCAAATTACCTTCTTCATGTCAGCCTTTATTGTCGGCGGCCTGATCTCACAAGCACCTTTCGGTTTATTATCAGACCGAATTGATCGCCGTTTTGTTATTGCTATTTGTGCAACCGGTGGCACACTGACTGCGGCTGCGCTGTCACAGTTAGGCGCATCAAACGCACTTCTGATCTACCTGAATGTTGGTTTATTAGGCGCCTTTATTTTGCCGTTATACTCACTGGGCATGGCGCACACCAACGACTTTCTCGAACGCGATCAAATGGTCGGAGCAACCGGGGCTATCATAAAAATTGGTGGTGCGGGCTCTATTATCGGTGCGCCGGCTGTTGCAGCATTAATGCAGTTTGGGGCAATTAACTACTTCTTTTTATTGCTGGCGACACTAACCGCCATGGTTGGCTTTTACTCGCTGTACCGCATTACCCGCCGGGCAAAAGCAGAAGACCAGTTACACAGCAACTTTGCCATACTGGCGCCGTCACAAACCTCTGACGAGCTATTAACATCGATGGCTGAGGAAGCCCCAGAAACAGAAGAAGAGGACGACGAAGAAATGGAATCCAACGCCGTCCTTCGTTAACTCACTAATCTGCCAGCAGGTCATTCACCCAGGTGGTGGCCTGTGTCAAAATGTCATCTAAATGTTGCTCGCTGACAAAACTTTCTGCGTAAATTTTGTAAACGGGTTCTGTGCCTGAAGGTCTGGCGGCAAACCAACCATTATCGGTGGTCACTTTAATACCGCCAAACTGTGCCCCGTTACCAGACGCTTTCGTAGAAATATCAGAAACAGTATCACCCGCCAGTTCCGGTAGCTTCACTTTGTATGCGCGAATGTCTTTAAAGCGAGCATTTTTATCGGCACTGGAAACGGTATCAACCCGACGGTAATAAGCCGTGCCATGTTGCTGGCATAAGTCATCATAATATTGTCCCGGGTTTTTCCCTGTTTTTGCCAGTATTTCAGCCGCCAATAAGGCCATAACAATACCGTCTTTATCCGTGGTCCAGGTATTTCCTTTGCGATCCAACAAGGTTGCACCGGCACTTTCTTCGCCGGCAAATGCAATAGTTTTCTCAGCAAGCCCCTGAGCAAACCATTTGAAGCCAACCGGCACTTCCATTAATGGACGCTCGTTTGCGCTCACCACACGATCAATCATGGCGCTGGATACTAGTGTCTTACCGACAGCAATACCCTTGTCCCAGTCACGGTTTTTGCACAAGTAATCTATAGCAACCGACAAATAATGATTCGGGTTAAGCAGGCCGTGAGTCGGCGTTACGATGCCGTGGCGATCGTAGTCTGGGTCATTGCCAAAGGCTAAATCGTAGTTGTCTTTCAGCTCGAGCAAGCTGGCCATGGCGAACGGCGAGGAGCAATCCATCCTAATTTTGCCATCTTTGTCCAACGGCATAAATGAAAACGCCGGGTCGACCACCGCATTACGAACCTCAATAGATAAGTTGTAATGCTCAGCAATTTGCTGCCAGTACTTAGCGCCTGAACCGCCCATAGCATCAACCGCCAGCGTCAGTTTTGCATTCTGAATAGCCGACATATCAATGCAGTCTTCAAGCTGGCTAATATACTGCGTGCGCCAGTCAACAAAGGTCAGTGTCGGATGCTGTAATACGTCTTCGCTCTCACAAGTATTCACCCCGACCAAACCCGACGACAGCAACGCGTTTGCGTACTTTTCTATGGTTCGTGTAACGTCTGAGTCTGCCGGGCCACCGTGCGGAGGGTTATATTTAAAGCCACCGTCTTCTGGCGGGTTATGCGACGGTGTAATAACCACGCCGTCCGCTTTCGCTTTGTTTTGGCGGTTCCATTCAATAACTGCACGACTTAATACCGGCGTCGGTGTGTAGTCGTGAGCCGCCTGAACTTGCACCTCAATACCATTACCAATGAATACATCCAAAGCGCTAATGTAAGCCGATTCTGACAAGGCGTGAGTATCCTTGGCCACCATAATTGGCCCGGTAATGCCCTGCTCTTCGCGGTAAGCGCAAATGGCCTGCGCAATAGCAAGAATATGGGCTTCATTAAACGAGCGCTTCAATGAACTGCCGCGGTGACCCGAGGTACCAAAGCTGACTTTTTCTGCCGCTTTACGTGGGTCCGGCTCGTAAACATAATAAGCGCTGGTCAATTGCGCAATATTAGTCAAGTCGCCAGCTTGTGCCAACTGACCTGCTCGTTCGTGATTCGCCATTATAAAAAGTCCCTAATTTTTTCTGCATCTGCTGAATCATAACCCAGCTTTTCTGCGACCTGAGTCAGCATAGATTTTTTCTTTGTCGTATTGGTGTTGGTAATTACCCAAAATGGAGAGTCCGGTATCTGCTTAGGGTTGGTACTGTTTCCGGAGGTCAGCAAAGCTTCTTCTGAGCGGGCAAAATACTGACGGTCACGCCCGCGAATATTCAGCACTTGTGAGAACTCACTTGAATGGCAGCGGTACAACATGCTCAAAATATACAAAAAGCGCGCGACCACGCTTTTCTGAATACGAACATCCTGCTCATTTAAACGATTAAAAACCGACTCGGTTTGTTCGCTTTTAGCATCCACTGCAGATTCCGCACTGCTCACATCAAGTAGCCGACGCAGAATATCCGACGCGCTTTCACCTATTTGTCTGGTGTGGCTTGCAATGTACGCGTATAAGTCATCGTCAATGTCAATCCGCTTCATTGTTGACTTTCTACCTCTAAAATTTGAAAGGTTGTGCTTTGTCACTTGCAACGCCCCGACAAAGCCTTGAAAATATGCATCAAAGTTTATCACTAAAGGCAGTTCGATGGCAGACTCTTCATTGTTGAATCACGAAACACTTGGCACCGAAAGCAATCCGGCTATCATCATTATTCATGGACTGTTTGGCGATAAAGATAATTTAAAAAGTATCGCCCGCGAACTGTCCGAAGATTACTTCTGTATTTTACCGGATACTCGTAACCACGGTGACTCTTTTCACAGTGACACCATGACTTATCCGGCCATGGCCGATGACATAATCAAGCTGGCCGATGCCCTGGATATTGAGCAGTTTGCTGTGCTGGGCCACTCCATGGGTGGCAAAATCGCCATGGAAATCTGCATGAAGGTGCCGGAAAGAATTAAAACAGCCATATTCGCAGACATATCCCCCGCGGCTTATGACGGAACTCACGACAGCATCATGGATGCACTTTCAGGGCTGGACTTGAGTCAGGTAAAAAGCCGTGGCGATGCTGATAAGCAATTAGCGGACAAAATTTCGGAAAAAGGCGTACGTCAGTTTTTACTAAAAAATTTGAAAAAGGCCGATGACGGCTATCAGTGGCGGCTTAATCTCGAAGGGTTAAAGCAAAATTACGAAAACATTTCAGCGGCTGTCAGTAAAGGCCAATATGAAGGTCCTGTACTTTTCATCAAAGGTGGCAACTCAAACTACCTGACAGAAAAGCACCAACAGGAGGTTAACTCGCGCTTTAGTAACGCATCCGTAAAAATAATAGAAGACGCTGGTCACTGGCTGCATGCCGAGAAGCCCCGAATATTCAACCGACTTGTGCTTGAGTTTCTGGCCCAGTAATCTCGCCAGTCGCGGTGCTTTGTGGTAATCTAGGTGCCGTAAAAAAACAGTCAATATCAGCGGGGTTAAGCAGTGTGTTAGCTGAGTATTACGAACAAATTGAAGTTCTGGCCACCAATTTTACGCTGGCCATACTATTCTTACTCATAGGCTTAGCCATTCGTGATGTGTTGAAACGTTCAGCCGTACCAAAATTTGGGCAAATTATTGTTTGGGCGGTACTGTTTCTTGGCTGTTTTGGTTTTATTGCAAAAGGTATTATTCAGGTGCTCTGGGAGTCCGGAGTTTAACCCAATTGATAATTTACGCCGCTGAATGGCAACCCATTCAGTATTGTTTGTTCGTATAACCAGGTGAAAATTGATTTATGGCAACTGTTGGAATTTTCTTTGGAAGCGATACCGGTAACACCGAAGCCGTCGCTCAGATGATTCAGAAAGAACTGGGTAAAAAGCTTGTCGACGTTAAAGACGTTGCTAAATCCAGTAAAGAAGATATTGCCAGTTATGACCTACTACTGTTCGGTATTCCGACGTGGTACTACGGCGAGGCCCAGTGCGATTGGGACGATTTTTTCCCCGAACTTGAAGAAATAGACTTCACCGATAAGCTCATTGCTATTTTTGGTTGTGGTGATCAGGAAGATTACGCCGAGTACTTCCTCGACGCTATGGGCATGGTACGCGATATTGTCGAGGCACGAGGAGGCATCATTGTCGGACACTGGCCTACAGAAGGTTATAACTTCGAAGCTTCTAAAGGCATGGCAGATGATGACCACTTTGTCGGCCTGGGTATTGACGAAGACCGTCAGCCAGAATTAACCAAAGAGCGTGTTAGCAAATGGTGCCAGCAAGTTTATGAAGAAATGTGTCTGGCAGAACTGGCAAGTGACAGCTAATACAGGGTATGCTGTTGTACATGTTTAACTGAGATACGAATCATTATGGCGAGTAACGACGAACAGCTAAAAAAAGCAGGACTCAAAGTCACTTCTCCACGGATGAAGATTCTGGAAATTTTAAAGCAACCAGAAAACCAACACATCAGTGCGGAAGACGTCTATAAAATTCTGCTGGAACAAAAAGATGAAATTGGCCTTGCTACCGTATATAGGGTACTAAACCAGTTTGATGACGCTGGTATTATTACTCGCCACCATTTTGAAGGTGGCCGTTCGGTATTTGAATTAAGTGCAAAGCATCACCACGACCACTTGGTGTGTTTGACCTGCGGGCACGTCTTCGAATTCGAAGATGACGTCATTGAAGAGCGCCAGGATAAAGTTGCCGCAGCCAATAAAATAAAACTGACCAATCACAGCCTTTATCTGTACGGCGAATGTCAACGCGGCGAAAGCTGCGAATACAAAGCTGCCGCTGAGGCAGACTAATGGCTCTGCGCTGGCTCATTTACGGGGCATACGGTTACTCGGGCAAAATCATTGCTCATCAGGCAAAAAAACGCGGTTACCAACCCATTTTAGCCGGCCGTAACGAAGATTCCCTTGAGCCAGTCGCTCGTCATCTGAATTTTCAATACAAAGCCTTCTCGCTGGACAATATCGATGAGGTGAAAAAGCAATTAGAAGACGTTGACCTTGTCGTTAATTGCGCAGGTCCGTTTAGCCAGACAGCAGTACCGCTTATTCAAGCCTGTATTGATACCAAAACCCACTATTTAGACATTACCGGCGAGATAGACGTATTTGAGTACGCTCACTCTATGGACAAAGCTGCGCGCGAAGCCGGTATTGTTATTTGTCCAGGCGTTGGGTTTGACGTTATTCCAACAGATTGCATTGCCGCACGGCTAAATGCCCAAATGCCGGAAGCCGAGCATCTGGCTTTAGGCTTTGACTCCGGTTCACGTATGAGCCGAGGTACAGCCAAAACCAGTATCGAGCGTTTAGGTCGTGGAGGCGCAGCCCGCATTAACGGACAAGTTACCGATGTTCCGCACGCTTGGCATTCCCGCTGGATAGATTTTGGTAATGGCGAGAAGTGTGCCATGACTATTCCCTGGGGCGATGTCTCTACCGCCTACTACACTACGGAAATACCTAATATTGAAGTGTATATACCGGCCAGCCCACGCTTAGTAAAGAAAATGCGCCGGATGAACTGGTTCCGTTGGGTATTTAACTGGAAATGGGTTCAGGCTAAGCTGAAGAAAAAGTTGGAGTCACAGCCTGCCGGCCCTGAAGAAAAAGAGCGGAAGAATAACCCGACTTACGTTTGGGGCGAAGTTACCGATGCCAAAGGCAATAAGAAAAGTATGCGGGTAAAAGTGAAAAATGGCTATTCCCTAACCGCGGAAGGTGCTGTTGAGTTAGCCGTTCATACCTTAAACCACAAACATTCAGGGGGCTTCTACACCCCCTCACGTTTATACGGCGCTAAACTACTCGACCAGTTTACGATTCAGTAGCTTGCTGCTGTTCTATTTTCGCCCAGCTGTCGCGTAATCCAACTGTCTGGTTGAATATCAAACGGCCTTCTGTCTCAGCGTCCTGATCCAGGCAGTAGTAACCTAAGCGTTCAAACTGGTAGTTCTCGCCCAGTTTCGCATTCGCCAAGTTTGCTTCCACAAAACCTTTCTTGAGAACCAAAGACTCTGGGTTCAACGTTGAGAATAAATCTTCCTCGGCAGCCGGGTTAGGCACCTTGAATAAACGGTCATACACACGGAATTCGGCTTCTTTCGCCGTTTCAGCCGAAACCCAATGAATAACCCCTTTCACCTTACGACCATCCGCAGGGTCTTTACCTAAAGTATCGGCGTCGTAGTGGCAGTAAATGGTCTGAATTTCACCGTTGTCGTCGGTTTCTACCCGATCCGCACGAATAACATAGGCATTACGTAAACGCACTTCTTTATCCAGCACCAACCGTTTGAATTTTTTATTCGCCGATTCACGGAAGTCTTCCCGTTCAATCCAAATTTCGCGGCTAAAAGTCACCTGCCGAGAGCCCATTTCAGGATCATTCGGGTGGTTCGGAGCATCCAGCAATTCCTGCTTCCCCTCGGGGTAGTTTTCAATAACAATTTTAACCGGGTCCATCACCGCCATGGCGCGTGGTGCGTTGGCGTTCAGGTCATCTCGAATACAGGCTTCCAGCATGCTCATTTCGACCTGATTATCCATTTTAGTCACACCAATGCGGCGACAAAATTCACGAATCGAGTCTGGTGTGTAACCACGGCGGCGCAAGCCTGCAACACTGGCGACACGCGGGTCATCCCACCCGGTCACTTTGTTTTCTTCCACCAGCGTATTGATAATGCGCTTACTCATCACCGTGTATTGCAGATTAAGGCGCGAGAACTCAATTTGCTGCGGGTGACAGTCAATGCTGATGTTATCCAGCACCCAGTCGTACAGGCGACGGTTGTCCTGGAATTCCAGCGTACACAGCGAGTGCGTAATACCTTCCAGCGCGTCGGAAATACAGTGAGTGAAGTCATACATTGGGTAAACGCACCACTTGTCACCGGTCTGGTGATGGTGCACAAAACGCACACGGTAAATAACCGGATCGCGCATGCACATAAACGGCGAGCTCATATCAATTTTCGCCCGCAATGCCGCGGTGCCTTCTTCGTGTTTACCTGCTGTCATGTCAGCAAAGTGCTTTAAGTTCTCTTCCACAGAAGTATCACGGTAAGGGCTGTTTACGCCCGGCTCTTTCAGAGTGCCGCGCATTTCGCGCATTTTATCCTGCGAACTGAAATCAACGTAGGCCAGACCTTTTTCAATGAGCTCAACTGCAAACGCGTGCAGCTGATCAAAATAGTTAGAGGAATAGCGTGGCTCGCCTTCCCAGTGATAACCCAACCACTCCACGTCTTTTTTAATGGAGTTCACATAGTCCACTTTTTCTTTCAGCGGGTTGGTGTCATCAAAACGTAGGTTACAGGTGCCGTTATAGTCTTCAGCAATACCGAAATTCAGCACTATCGATTTGGCATGACCAATATGCAGGTAACCATTAGGCTCCGGAGGAAAACGGGTATGTACGGTAGAGTGCTTACCACTGGCCAAATCTTTATCAATGATTTGACGAATAAAATTACTGGGACGTGAATCAGTATCAGCCATGAACCTTTTGTCTCCGCTACAAAATCAACACCGGATAAAATGAAGCGATTATGATCGCAGGTTATCGCCTGCCTGACAAGCTAAGCGAACATTAAAAAACTGATAAAAACGGCGCAGTTGCTGCTGTGCGACTTTACCTTCAATGCGGGTAAAACGAACCGTCTGACCGGGTTGACATTGCGCCAGCCGGCCTAAATCAAAGGGGTTAATGGTGCCCAGTTTGGGATAACCACCCAGAGTCTGCCTATCGTGCATCATAATAATGGGCTGGCCGTTCGACGGTACCTGTACAGAACCCACATTCACCCCTTCAGACACCAGACCTTCGCCGTCGTATTCTAAGGCTTTGCCTGACAGACGAATGCCCATGCGGTCGCTGTCTTTAGTCACTTCATAGTCTTCGTAGCAGAAAGCTTCTTTTGCTGAAGTTGGAAAAGCATCGTACTGAAAGCCCGGTATTAAGCCAATAACCGGTATTTTTTCGTAGTTTGGTCGATAAGCCCAGCCAACACGGCGTGATATTTGAAACTCTTGTTTATTAAAATGGATCTCATCGCCTGCTTTCAATGGCGAACCGTCGCCGTGCAAACCACCCACAGAATCACGGGTAACCGTTGCGCAGCTACCCCACTTAGATTCAACCTGAAAACCGCCCTGCACCGCTAAATACGCACGAACACCGGCAGTAGCATAACCCATTTTTAGTCGCTGACCCGCGCGCACTTTAAAGTTTTCCCAGTTGTTCAAGTTCTCGTCGTCCAGTGTCAGTTCAACATCAGCGCCGGTTACGGCACACTGGCAGTCACAGTCAAACTCCACTTCAAAGCCACCCAAAGTAATTTCTATTTGTGCGGCATTAAAATCATTATTCAGTAACCGGTTTGCCCATAAAAACGCATGTTCATCCATAGGCCCGCCCCGGGTCAGGCCTTTCGACAAATAACCAAAGCGTCCAAAGTCCTGAACCGCTGAGCGCATGCCCGGTTCAATAATACGGATCATGACAAAGCCTCCGTGTCGCCGCCCTCATCAACAAACTGCTCTTTGCTGACTGAGTAAAATTCGACTTCATCACCCACATTCAGCGGGCTGATGGTCCCGGAGGACGGGTCATACAACTGAGTTGAAGTGCGGCCAATAATGTTCCACCCACCGGGCGATGCTGACGGGTAAACAGCAGTCTGGCTTTCCGCAATGGCAACGCTGCCTGCGGTAATGCGTTTTCTGGGGTTATCTAAACGGGGCGTTCTGATCTTCTCACTAACTTCACCTAAATAAGCGAAGCCCGGCGCAAAACCCATGGCGTACACGCGGTACGTTTGCTTGGTGTGCGTTTTTATTACATCATCCACAGAACAGTTGTTCATTTCAGCAATGCGGGCTAAATCCGGTCCGACACTTTCGTCATAATAAACCGGAATACAATGCCGCTTGCCGGTCTGTTCTCGGTCATCGCTATTCAAGTCGCTTAACGCTCTACGCAAACGTTCCCGTATTTCCGGCTCATCGGTGCGCAGCACATCGTAATACACCATTAACGAGTTATAAGACGGCACTAAGTCCAGCACCACATCCGATAGCTGTTCTTCTACCGCCTTAACCGCTGCCAGAACCTGCTGGTTAACCGAAACGCTGATGCCCTCACCTAAATACACGATAACGGCATCGGCACCGGCAGAAACCAGTTTTGGAAAATTAGACTTTTTACTCGCAGAGTTAGTCATAAGCTTTTCGGACGATATCCCGCAGTTTCTCCACTGTTTCTATCGCCTTTGGGTTATCCCCGTGAACACAAAGAGAATCGATTTCAATCTGCAACGACTTACCAGATACACTCTCAATAGAACGACCGTTAGCAAAGGCCTCAGCCTGAGCATACATGGTTTCCGGGTCACCGTGTACCGCATCAGAATTGCTTCGCGAGCGCAGTTGTCCGTTGTCGTCATAAGCCCGATCAGCAAAGCCTTCAAACCATAATTCGACATTGAATTTTTGCGCGCGGTGCCGCCACGCGTCGTTTTCAGGGGTTGCCATAACCATTAATGGCAGTGGCTCCTGGCGATCGTCCTGAAGCGCAGCAATAGCTTCACAAACCGCATCAAACTGTTGGCCGTCACTAAGCATGTCATTATAAAGTGCTCCATGCGGCTTAACGTAACTCACTTCAGTTTTCTGCCCGGCACAAATACCCTGTAGAGCACCTACCTGGTATTGAATTAACGCCGTTACTTCATCGGGTTTTAACTTCATGTGGCGTCGCCCAAAACCAACGAGATCAGGATACGCAGGGTGCGCTCCTATGGTCACATTATGCTGTTTTGCCAGCTTGACGGTTTTCAGCATGGTCAGGGGGTCTGACGCATGAAAACCACAAGCCACATTGGCACAGTCAATGTGGGGCATAATTAGATCATCTGCCCCCATTTTCCAGGCACCAAAACTTTCACCAATATCGCTGTTTAATGTAATTCCGGGATTACTTTGACGACTCATTCCTCGTCCTTTTCCGATTTTCTGGCTTCAATGTCTCCCATTAGCTTAGTCAAACTGACGCCAAACAAATACAGACCAATACCCACAGCGGCTAGTTGCAATGGTGGCAAGCTAAGCACCACCAACTGGTGCTTGGCAAAGACGGCTATAGCACCAATAAGGCCCATTGTGGTTATGGCACTGGCAACCAGAGTAACGGGCGCCATCCACGACAACAACCAACGTAATCTTAGCAGAGCACCTAGGCCGCCAAGTACTAAACCCCAGGCAATAGGAACACCTAATTTGTACCAACCAAGATTAAAATTCGCAATCAATGTAATCAGTTCTTCCTGCTTTGCAGTATAGAAAAACAAGCCGACTGCACCTGCTAAAATAACAATTCGTTTCGCTATATTCATTACTTAGATTCCTACATGAACAGACTGATAATAAAAAGGATAATCGCGATAATCGGAACCCACAGGATAGGAGACTGATACCATTTCAACGTCGGCTTATCGGTACGGTTAAGCGACTTTAAAGTCGGCTGTTTGTAAAGCCAGATAATACCTATCAGCATCAGAACCGCACCCGACAGCCTGACATTGGTGTCATTATCACTCACCACACCCAAAACAGCCATTAACAGGCCGGCAATAAGAATCAGTAATGCCAAAACACGTTGCCACATACTTCCCCCAAGTCATTGTTCTTATATTTATTGTCTTTATACTAAGAACTTATACTGTATCAGGTTCTGGAGCCATATGTTAAAGCAAATTCTGCTCGGCGTGAGTGCCATTATTATTACTGTTATCGTCATTCTTGGTAGCGCTGTTATCTATCAGAAGACCACCATGCAGCCCGACCTTCCGCATGAGGAAGACTGTGAAATACAGCAAATAGCAACAACCGACGACGGTTCTTTAGAAGCCCATAGCTACTGGTGCCAGCGTGGAAACAACACGCAGTGGCAAGGCTATGAAATTTGGCTGCACGAGCCGCAACCGGATAAATGGCAACGAATTATGACTACAGAACACGACGGCTGCATTAAACTGGAGATGGCTGATCAGAAACTAGAAATAAACCACGACGGAAACCGCGGCGACATGTTTTTGGTCGAACCGGTGTTTCTATTCAATGACGCCAAAGGTGTCAGCCAGTCGCTGTCGGTGCAGGTTTCCACCCGGGGTGACGCCGTGTGTTCTGGCTATGAGTAAAACGCCGGCTTTACCCGGGTAACATGAGTTAAGTCAGCTTAAGCACCCATTTAAGCGGTAAGCGTTTCATTAAAAACGCCATCAATGCCCAGGGCCAGTACGGTACGTAAGCTTTTACCGGCTCTTTATTGATGGCTTTTGCCAACAACCGACAACCGGTTTTGGTGTCTACCATAAAAGGTGTATTTTTCACTTTCTCGTTAATTTCAGAACGAATGTAGCCCGGGTAAATAGTCGAGACTTTTACCGGGCTATTGCTACCGTAGGTTTTCATTAAGTCCGCACGAATGCCCTCGGTTAACGAGGCTAAACCCGCTTTAGTTGCCGCATAAACCGTCATAGCACGGGGCATACCGCGGAAGGCACTCATGGATGAAATGGTCACCAAGTGCCCTTGCTTTTGCTCGCGAAGTATTTCCATAGCGGCTTCACACTGCGCCAGCGCAGCAACAAAGTTAGTTTCCGCCGTGGCTTTATTGGCTTCAAAATAACCCATACCTAACGCCGCTCCTTTACCCATGCCCGCATTTATCACAAAGCGGTCAATTTGTCCCTGCTCCTGCTTAAACTCCTGAAACACCCGAAATACGTCTTCATGAGCGTTTACGTCGAGAGTTTTAATGCTGACGGTTATGCCAGAATGCTTTTCTTCCAGCTCCTTCTTTAACGCTTCTAAACGGTCTAAACGGCGTGCGCACAGACATAGTTTTTTGCCTTCAGCGGCAAACTCGCGCGCCATGCCCTGCCCTAGACCAGAGCTGGCACCGGTAATTAAAATGGTTTTCCGTTCTTGTGGCATTGTTGAATCTCTTTGTTTTTTTAATTAGTTAAGCTTTAGCAATACGACGACGGCAACGCCACAGTAGGTAATTCACCAGAAACCAGAAGTTCTTAAAGGCTTTGTTAGTGGTTTGCTTGTGGTGATACCGGTAATAAATTTGCTGGGCAATCACTGCCAAACGGAACAAGCCAAACACTTCATAGAAGGCGAAGTCTTCTACCTTGGTGCCGGTACGCTTGCAGTAATAATCGATAATTTCCTTACGGGTTAGCATGCCCGGGTAATCGCTCGGTTGGCGTTTTGTCGCTCTGGCAACTTTGTCGTCACCCGCTTCTATCCAGTACGCCAGCGAATTACCTAAGTCCATCAACGGGTTACCTAAGGTCGCTAGCTCCCAGTCCAGAATACCGATAATGTCCGTCGGGTCTTCCGGGTTGAGTATCAGGTTGTCCAACCTAAAGTCATTATGAACCAGACAGATGGTTTCATTTTCAGGTTTATTTTCCTGCAGCCAGCGCATCACTGAACCCGCCCCGAATACATTCCAGGTTTTTGCTTTTTCATAGCGGTTGCACCAACCATTCACCTGCCTGTCGGTATAGCCTTTACCTTTTGCAATTTTGCGTAGGCCCGTGCTGTCTAAATCCACCTGATGCAGCTTTATCAGTTTATCCAGTGCATTCGTACATAGCTGCCGGGCTTGTTCAGAACTTAAATCCAGCCCTTTAGGAAAACGCCGCCGTGGGATAATGCCGGTAATGTGCTCCATGATATAAAATTCGGCGCCGATAACCGACTCGTCACGACAATACGCCAGCATCCGGGGAACATGAGGAAACTCCGGTCTCAGGCGCTTTTGCAGGCGGAACTCACGACCCATGTCGTGGGCTGACTTGGCCTTTGTGCCATCTGGCGGGCGGCGCAGAACCAAAGCCAGGCCGTTGTAATCTAAACGATAAGTCCAGTTCGACACACCACCGGTATACTGAGTAATGCGCAGCGTACCCCGGTCTTCAGGCAGCTCATCACCAATATGCTCCGCCAACCAGTTATCTAATGCCTCAATTGGTAAGGTTTCTTCTTCGCGTACGTCACTCGCCTGGTCAACGACGGCGGATGAAGTTTCAGTCATTGGAGCGCCCTTTCCATTGTTTTAATTCGTTTTTTGCAATAGTCGCACGGTGAACCGCATCGGGTCCATCGGCAATACGTAATGAACGGGCTACAGTCAGTAACCCCGGTAATGGTGTGTCATGACACATAGAAGCGCCACCAAACAGCTGCATGGTTTCATCCACCACTTTTTGCAGCACATTCGGTGCCACCAGCTTAATGGCCGATATTTCTTTAATAGCCTTCATGGCGCCAACGTTGTCGATTTGCCAGGCCGCGTGCAGAGTCAGCAAGCGCGCTTGATCAATGGCTACACGCAAGTCAGCTAAGCGCTCGGTGTTGCCGCCAAGCTTCATTAACGGTTCACCAAAGGCAATGCGCGATACGCCACGCTCAATGAAAAGCTCCAACGCTCGCTCTGCTGCGCCAATAGCTCGCATACAATGATGAATACGCCCCGGGCCTAAACGACCTTGCGCAATTTTAAAGCCGGCACCGGGGCCAACAACGATGTTTTCTTTCGGTACGCGCACGTTATCGAACACCACCTCACCATGGCCATAAGGCGCATCGTACTCGCCTAAAGCAGGCAACATGCGCTCAATATTCACGCCCGGGGTGTTTAACGGCACTAACACCATAGAGTGACGGTGGTGTTTGTCGGCATCTTCGTCGGTCAGCCCCATAACAATGGCAATTTCAGCGTCCGGATGGCCTAAACCCGTACTCCACCACTTACGGCCATTAATAACCCAGTCTGAGCCATCGGCAACAATGGTGGTTTGCATGTTGGTGGCATCGGAGGATGCAACATCGGGCTCTGTCATACAGAACACAGAGCGAATATCGCCGTTCAAAAGCGGTGTTAGCCACTGCTCTTGCTGCGGGTCATCACCAAAGTGATACAGCACTTCCATATTGCCGGTGTCGGGAGCGTTACAGTTGAAGACTTCGGGCGCTAACAGGCTGCGGCCCATGCGCTCGGCCAACGGCGCATATTCCAGTGTGGATAAACCGGCGCCCAACTCGTCGTCCGGCAAAAATAGGTTCCACAACCCCTGCTCTTTTGCCATCTGTTTAAGCTCTGCCACCCTTGGTGGCACCTGCCATTCACGCCAGTTGGGCGTACTGTTCAGCCGGTAATTCTCTTTCTGATACTGGTTTTCATACGGCTCAATATGCTCGCGCATAAAGGCATCTAGCCGCGCCAAATAGTCCTTTGTTTTCGCACTGTAGGAAAAGTCCATAATGCCCGCTCCGAACGAATAGTTAACAGCATTGTAGACTTGAAAGTGTTGGTGGTACAACCAGAGTTACAGGCAAAGTTTTAGTAACCGATTGGGGAGATTGCAGGTTTATAACTTAGTCACCAGCTTATTTAATTCGATCATCGGAAACTTTTAAGTGGACGTCAACTTTGTGCCTGAGAAGGACATTTCGGGAGAGCACTTAATTACTTTAAATTGCTCAAAAGTCGGGTTATACCAGGCTCATAACAACCATCCTCTAAGCTTAGCAGCGATATATGGTGAAAGAGTTGTCACTGAATCGCCACTAGTTCACAGCCTCGGTACAACACTCTTTTTAAATTCCTCATCAATGAGGACTAGCTTGTCGTTCTATATGAAGAATTAAGGGTTTTATCAATTTTATTCTACACTTGTACTTAGGTTAACTCGTTAACTCCCATTTTAACTAACGGCTAACTCCTATGACAAAAAACCGCGACAAGCAAATTAGCGAAGCACGGTTCCACAAGTTGTTTAATGAGACACAGGCAATGTCTATTCAAGGCTACAGTGCCGATGGAACGGTGGTCTATTGGAATGGTGCCTCGGAAAAAATCTACGGTTATTCGCCTAACGAAGCGCTGGGCGGAAGTATTTATGACTTAATCATTCCTAATAATATGCGTAACGAGGTCGAACAGGCGGTAGCCTGGATGTTCGAGCACCAACAAGGCATTCCCCCGGCTCGACTCAACCTTAAGCATAAAGACGGCAGTATAGTTCCCGTGTACTCAAGCCATACCGTTGTGGCCCTGGCGAATGACGAGCCCATTATGTTTTGTATGGACGCCGATATGCGCGCGTTAGAAATGGCTGAAGCCGAAGTGCAGCGCCTCTCATATTATGATCCGCTCACAGACTTACCTAACCGACGACTAATGTTAGAGCGCATTGCTAGTATGATACGTGGTATTAAAAGCGAACGTTCGGTTGCAGCATTGCTCATTATCGATATTGATAACTTTCATAGTATCAATGAAAGCCTCGGTTACAGCAGTGGCGACCAAGTTCTAGTGCACTGTGCGAAGTCATTACAACGGTTTAGCTCCTCTCACGATAATCTCGCACGTCTTGGTAAAGATGAGTTTGTTCTTTTATTGCCATGCACTGCACCGTCGTTCGATGCCGCTGCAACAGAGGCGGAGCAACTGGCAACTCAAGTTATTGAGGATGTAGAAACACCGCTAATGCTCGAGAGTGATATTCATCAGCTCAGCGCTTGTGTTGGCATCACTTTATTTCATTGCCCAAGCAACTTACCCAGTGATGAGTTAATCCGCCAAGCAGGCATAGCACTTAAAATGGCGAAAGGCTCTAATACCAACACTGTTCGTTTCTTCGATCAGGGAATGGAGTCGGCCGTGAAAGAACGCTTAAAACTTTCTCAAGCACTCAATCATGCTGTTGAAAATGAAGAGCTCGCTTTAGCCTTTCAGCCACAGGTGAATACACATCAGCAAGTTATTGGCTTTGAAGCCCTACTTCGCTGGCAGCACCCTAGTTTAGGGACTATCTCCCCTAATGATTTTATTACTATTGCTGAAGCTACTGGCAGTATTATCGGTATTGGTGACTGGGTTCTGGAAAAAAGCTGTGAAATGCTTTTGCAGTGGCAGTCATATAACGCCTGCAAACACCTAAAGATTTCAGTCAATGTGAGTTCCGTTCAATTTCGTCGAGGTGACTTTGTCGAGCGCGTACAGAACATTCTTAAGCGCACAGGAGCAAATGCTAGTAACTTATGTTTTGAACTAACAGAGAGCCTAATAGCTGACGATATAGACTTTATTGTTGAACAAATGAAAAGCTTGCGCCAGTTGGGTGTGTCTATTTCCTTAGATGACTTTGGCACTGGCTATGCGTCTTTAGCCTACCTCACACGGTTGCCCCTTGACGAACTCAAAATCGACCGCGCATTTGTCAGTGATTTAGATGAATACAGCAAAGGTGCCTTGTTAACCGAAACCATTATTAGTTTGGGTCGTAGCATGAACTTGGCCATTATCGCAGAGGGCGTTGAAACAAACGAGCAATTCAAACGCCTGCAAAATATGGGGTGTCAGTATTTCCAGGGTTATTTGTTTGGCAAACCACAGACTGACGTTGAGCCCTACCTACCGAAAAAGTGACGGACAACGTAATTTGCTTGAAAGTAGATTCACCCCCCCTTAAATGAAATGCGGCGTCCGCCTCTCTGAGGTAGAATACACGCTCTAATCCCCATTAAATTGCACATTAATACATGACCTTCTCTGATCTCGGACTTTCCCTGGAAATGCTTACTGCCCTTTCACGTCAGGGTTATAGCAAACCTACGCCCATTCAGGCACAGGCTATTCCTTTGGTGCTTGCAGGGAAAGACGTCATGGCAGCAGCGCAAACGGGTACAGGCAAAACGGCTGGCTTTACGGTGCCTATTTTAGAGCTTCTGAAAAGTAACGAACGTGCCAAGGCAAACACGGCTCGCACTTTGATTTTAACACCGACTCGTGAATTGGCAGCTCAGGTGGGTGAAAGTGTTGCGAACTTAAGCGCCGGCTTGCCATTGAATTACGCGGTGGCGTTTGGTGGTGTGAAAATTAATCCGCAAATGATGAAGCTTCGCAAAGGCGTGGATATTCTGGTGGCAACGCCAGGCCGCTTGCTGGATTTATACAAACAAAACGCGGTTCGTTTCCCCAAGTTAGAAGTGCTGGTGCTAGATGAGGCCGACCGCATGCTCGACATGGGCTTTATTCACGACATAAAGGAAATTATTAAGTTACTGCCGGCTAAGCGCCAAACGCTTTTGTTCTCGGCGACGTTTTCCAATGAGATTCGTGCGTTGGCTAAAGGCTTGCTTAAAAGCCCGGTAGAAATTGCCGTGGCACCAGCCAACGCCACTGCCGAGCCTATTGAGCAAACAGTGTATGAAGTACAAAAAAGCCAAAAACTGGGACTGTTATTAAAACTGCTGAAAAGCCTCGACTTACCCCAAGTACTTGTGTTTTCACGCACCAAGCAAGGCGCTAACCGATTAGTCAAACAGCTGGATAAAGCCGGTTTCTCAGTCGCAGCTATTCACAGCGCCAAAAGCCAGGGCGCCCGCACCAGAGCATTGGCTGATTTCAAAAGTGGCAAGGTACAAGTGCTTATCGCAACCGACATTGTTACGCGTGGCATCGATATTAAAAAGCTGCCGTATGTTATTAACTATGACCTACCGCAGGTTGCTGACGACTATGTGCACCGTATTGGCCGTACCGGCAGAGCTGGCCAGGTAGGTCATGCTATTTCTTTGGTCACAGACGAGGACTCCCCTGCGCTGAAAGCCATTGAGAAGCTTATCGGCCAGCCGATTAAACAGAGTAAACCGCCTGGCCACGAGAACATCTAAAAAATCAGGATTTACTCGGAAGCCTGAGCCTGTGACAGCTCTATACTGCCAGAACGATAATCAAATAACAGTCTAAAGTGTTTCAGTGCCTCATAGCCTATGAGGCCCTCGACTCTACGTCCTCGAATTCTGGAGTGCTCTTGCTCGTACTGACTGGTAAGGCGAAACAGTCGGTTAGTCTCCGGAACAGCGACCTGGACTTTTTCAACTTCATACGGGCCCAGCCTTATTTTTGGCAAGTCAATAACATTGTGGTAACCCATACTGTTGACTCCCATCACTAATGAGGAACTTGAGCTAAAACGCTTGAACCAGTTATTTTGCGTCGCAACTCTTTTCTCCAAAAGAACACCTCCACTATGCGCAGTATCCAGAATAACCCAGCGCTCATCTTCATCGTTTAAATTCACTAAAATAATAGGGTAACCTGTGCCACGCTGCTTGGTCAGTGGAACATTACTCACAACGTCAATTTCATCGCGATTGGAAAAAAATCGAATTCTTTGGTTGCGATAATCAATATCAACAACAACATTCTTTAAAAAGTCTGCGCCGAGCATCACGGCATTTCTAGGTGGGCCGAAACTCACTTCATAGAGGTTTTGTTGGTAGGTAACACCATTAATTTCTATATCGACATCTTTGTAACGAGGTCTTCGCTTTTCTCCAAAAATGCCCGATACTTTCACATAGTTCAATACGTCAGTGCTTAATTTTTTGTCCTCTATGAAGGCCTTATTAACTGAACTTCTTTCCCTTCCAGTATCAACAATTGCATAGCCCTCAACACCTTCAACATAAACTTTGAATTTGATTAAACCCTTTTCCAAAAAAAAGGGTTGCCAGCTTGACTCACCAGCAACAACAAAAACCGGACACGCTAATAACAGTATGAAAACAATAGTTTTTTTCATCAGAATCCATTCCTCTTGGTTATATTGTAATCAACAACTTAGCATCAAGTTTGCTTTTTGTAAGTTTTTTTTGCTTTAATTTCAGACATTCAATTTAACTGAGAAACATAAACCATGTCCGACAATCTGTAACTCTACGAAGCCATTATGCTGCTCGCGTTATGCGAAGAAAAAGGCACTATGAACGGTATGTATGTAGAGTACGCGACCGCCGGTGCCATTACCGCTGAGCTATTAATACTGGGTCGCATAAAGGTTGATCACGACAATAAAGAAAAAGTAGCAGTCGTTGATGACAGTCCCACTGGCGATACTCTGTTAGATGAAGCCTTAACGATAATATCCGAGGCTAAACGGCAGCGTAAATTAAAAGACTGGGTGCAAAAGCTCGTCGGCATTAAAGATCTTAAACATAAAGTCGCACAGGCACTTGCTGCTGACGGTATTGTCTCAGCAGAGAAAGAAAAAGTGTTGTGGTTGTTTGAGCGCCGGGTGTATCCGGAGGTTAAACCGCAGCCAGAGCAGGAGTTGCGTCAAGCGATGCGTGAAGCGGTACTAAGTAACACCGACAACATTGAGCCACGAATAGCGATTACCGTCGCCTTAGCCAATAGCGCAAAACTGTTACCACAGGTCTTTAGTAAGCAAGAACTGAAAGATCGCAAACAGCGCATTAAACAGCTAGAAAACGGTGAGCTGGTCTCTAAAGCCGCTAAAGAGGCTGTCCAGGCCATTGAAGCCGCGGTTATGGTAGCAGCCATTATGCCTGCTATAACGGCTTCAACGGTGACATCAAGCCCCAGCTCTTGCTAAGTGATTAATATAAAGTAACAAGCACTGATTACTTCGACTGTTCAACAAATAGCTCTAAGAACTTTAACGCCAGCGGGTTCTTCTCTATTTGTGCGCTAGTCAGACTATTAACTTCGTGTCGCAGCCCATCAGTGTTTCCAAGTGCAACTAAGGTTATTCCATCATTAGGTGCCTTTAGTAGGAGTCCGGCATACGCATCCGGCCACCAGCCACCATGCCAAACCAGTTTATGTCCTTGCCAGTTCTGCACATACCAACCATAGGCATAAGGCATTGCGTTGCCCTCTTTATCCTTTGCTGGCGTCCACATTTTATCTCTTAGAGGTGCAGGAAAAATTCGTTCTTCATCCAGGGCTATGGAATAGCGTGCAAGTTCTTTAGCGCTGGCTATAATTCCTGAGCTGGCGTTCAGTTCAGTGTTTGGTAATACTGAATTTGCAAGCCCATCCGATTGTTCGGGCGCATGACGAAAAGGTGGCGCAATATGAGTTAACACCTCGCCTCCAGCAGGGTCGCGCCAGCCAGCCGCAATATTTTCTAATTTCGCCGGCTCAATAACGTATTTTTTCACCCAATAGCGCCAACTTTTATCCGTGTTTTCCTCTACCCAGTTAGATAAACGGCCAAATACAATGGGGTTGTAGAAAAAGCTCGTACCGGGCTCACCCTGTACCTGGTGCTGAAGGACATGGCGTAGAGTTATCACTTGGTCGCACTTTACCTTAGGTACTTGGTAGCCGTTATCCAGAGTTCCTCCACCGAAAATAGTTCCGCTCGTCGTTAACCAATGGCAGCGTCTGTCCCAGTCGCTTAAGGTCGTAAAATCCGCATCGAGATCAATGTGCCCGTCGGCCTCCATGGCCAGTAACGTCGCACCCGTGAACGTTTTTGTGATAGAAGCAGCAAGGTACGATGTGTCTTCCGTCGTTGATTCTTCGGCGTCGTGATCTTGAAAGCCAATACTTTCGAGCATAATGATTTCACCGTCTTTCACTACCGCAATGGACAAGCTTGGAATTTTGTTCTCCTTACGAAAGTCTCTGAGATAAGACTGAAATGCCTGAACTTTTTCGCTAGAAATTTCTGGTTGAGCTATCGCTTCGCTTGCTGAAAAAAAGACGAGCGTACCCGCCAGCAAATAATAAATTATTGCTTTCATGGTTTTTTCCTTTATTAAATATTTTAAATGTGGGGCGGCGCTATCAGCTATTTTTTGCCAAGGAAAGGAATGCTAGGGTAAAAATACTTTTGTGCTTTTATCACAGCGATAACGTTAGCCAACATAACTAAGGCGGTATAAGGGATCACGGCAATAAAGAATAAAAAGCCAAACCCTTCGACGCTAAGTAGTGCAACAAAAGCAAGTGCGTAAATTAGCATCATGGTTATTTGAAAATTAATAACCGCACGACCATGAGCGTCGTACAGTGGGTTATCTTCACGCTTGTGAATCCAAACAAACAACGGGCACAAGATATTGAGAAAAGGCACTACAAAGCCAAGAAATGGCGATGAGTGCATTAATAGCAGCCACTTTGTTTGAATATTCTCGTTGCGAGGGTCATCGAGTTCAAGTAAATCGTCAACATCTAACTCGAGTGCCGCCGCTAGTAGCTTTACTGTTCTTAAGTGGGGTGTGACCTCACCTTTTTCCAGGCGTTGAATGGTGCGAACGGTTACCCTTGTGCTCTCAGCAAGCTGTTCCTGCGAGAGTCCTTTTAGTTTGCGCTGGTAAACTAATCGTTCTGCGAATTTGGTACTTTTCATTGTTATATTCAGCTCTATTGCCCGATAACTCGAGTAAATCATATCTTAAAGCACCCGACACAGTTACGACATTGCTATGTCATGTTCCTGTCATTCGCATTAATCCATCAAAAAACAATGAACATCACCAACAATATATCGACAGGAATCCCAAAGAAAAAACTTAACTTAAGAACATCATATTATTCTTATGCTTTTCACGCAGAACTTTTAATCAGGTTTTGTCGTATTGCTAGATACATATAATAATTTGAGGCAGTCATTAATGTTTGGACTTTTTAAGTCAAACCCAACGAAAAAAATGCGCAAAGACCTAAAGCAGCTGCAAGAAAGAGCAATGGAGATGCAGCGTAACGGGAACATTCGCGATAGTTCGCATATCAGCCAACAAGCAGAAGAGCTTTGGAATAAGATTCAGGCACTGGAAAGTCAGAATAAATAGAGCACTTTAAGGTGCTCTTCCTAAAAACCTAGCCCCAGAAATCAACAGTAGGCACAAGAAAATTGCTTGTAGCGATTCGTATTAATTCCTCGCTCTTGTTTCACCTCTAAAATGTAAACCACAGAACGTATTTGATCTTCGTCAATATAACCACAGTTTTAACGTGGTTTTTTGGCATTCTGCCGTATTATGTTAACAACTTTTCAAAATGCTCATAAAGTAATCAACAAATTAGTAACACAAACCACTTGTAAACTTTACAGTAACTCTGGATAACCACATGAAAAAGAACCTTCCAATAACAAGAGTTGAGCAAGAATTCTCTAATCGCGCTAACATCCTCTCAACCACGAATTTAAAAGGTCAAATTACATACATTAACAGAGATTTTATAGAGATAAGCGGTTTCTCTCAAGAAGAGCTGTTAGGTAAGAATCACCATATAGTGCGTCACCCGGATATGCCTTCAGCGGTATTTAAAGTTTTCTGGTCTGACTTAAAAGCTCAAAAGTCATGGATGGGCATTGTAAAAAATCGCTGCAAGAACGGCGATCATTACTGGGTCGACGCGTATGCTACTCCAATTAAAAGAAATGGCAAAATTGAAGAATATCAATCCGTTCGGCGCAAAGCTAAAAAAGAATTTATTGAGCGAGCATCTGACGTCTACGAGAAAATTAACCAAGATACAACTCATAAGAAGGTTAAAGATAGGCCGTCAATTTGGAAGAAAGTTTTAACTGCCCTGTTGCTACCAATCGCTCTTCCATTAATTTCCTATCTATTTTCGGGTAACGCTCTCCTGGTACTGACTTTTTGTCTAGTTTCCACAGTCATTGCCGCTTTTTTAGTATTTCTTTCTTTAGCTCCTTTGAAAGAAGTTCTTGCTGCTAGTTACAAAGTTACTAATGACAAAGTAGCCAGGTACGTATACACAGGTCGTTCAGACGAGGCAGGCTCAATTCTGCTTGCCTTTAAGAAATTAGAATCTGAAAACGCTGCTTTAATCGGACGCATCAACGATATGTCTAATGCTTTATCGGAAAGTGCTCACAATCTCAGTAGTGCTGTTACTCAGTCGCAGACTGGAACCTTACAGCAGTTTGAACAAACAGAGCGTGTTGCAGCCGCAATTAATCAAATGTCAGAAAGTATAAAAACTGTCGCAAACAGCGCTGAAGAGACTTCAAGTTCATCAAGTAGCGGCTATGAAAAAGCAGCTTATGGAAAGTCAGTTGTTGATGAAAACTCTCAGTCAGTTAGAACTCTTAAAGAACAGATCAGTAACGCCGCGAAGGTAATTAACGAGGTTTCAGAAAGCAGCGAGGATATCGAGAAAATACTTGATGTAATTTTAAGTATTGCTGATCAAACAAACCTATTAGCACTTAACGCCGCTATCGAAGCTGCTAGAGCAGGAGAGACAGGTAGAGGGTTTGCCGTTGTTGCCGACGAGGTCCGGTCTCTCGCGACCAGAACACAAGTGTCGACCGAAGAAATTAGGATTGTTATAGATAAATTGCAAAGCGGTGTTCGCCATGCGGTTGAGGTTATGAAGCAGGGTGAACATATGGCTACTCAGAGTGTAGAGAAAAGCCAACAAACAGCGGTTAATCTCGATAGTCTCGTCGAGACTATCAATACTATTTCGTTAATGAGCGACCAAATTGCTAACTCCGTTAGAGAACAGAGTGCTGTTGCAAATGATATTGGAGAGAATATCTCTTCTATTAGAACTAATGCAGAGCAGAATCTTGAAGCGGTCCAATTAAGTAGTGATGTCGCAAATAAGACCGTTGGCATCACACGAAGGTTAGAGCAATTAACAACTCAATTCTGGGAAAACCAACAGGATGGTTAACTTATGAGGCAGTTGATTCACTTATTCAAAAGTACAGAGAGTCTCAATGAATTCATACTCAGTAACAGGTTGAATAAAGAACGTGGATTAATACAAATTTTTTCCGGCTTAAACGAGAGTCATACCGCTTCGATCGCTACACAAATTATTTCAATGACACCAACTTTCTGTGTCATTGGAACCTCAACTTATGGTGAAATTTTAGCTGACAAATGTTACTCAAATCAGCTTGTAATCCATGTCTGTATATTCGAAAAAGATACTCAAATAGAACCCTTTGAAATTAATAGTTCAACAACCGTCTCCTTAGCGGACATACTTACTAATCCCTATAAAACATCCCCACAACTGGCGATTATCTACGCTAACGCTTTTACAATAAATCCTGAAGACGTAATTAGACAGTTCTACCACCTAGCCCCCGGTTGCAAAGTTGTTGGTGGTATAGCAGCAGATGACGGGCATTTTCAATCAGCATATATGCTGCTCGGCGACAAAATAGAAGCGGACGGCTTGATAGGTGTCCTTCTATACGGCGAAACCCTGCAAGCTTTAATTACAAGTTTTGAAGGCTGGCGCCCAATAGGGAGACAATTTACCGTTACCCAAGCGCAGAAAAATACAGTTTTTGAACTCGATGAGCGACCTATCATCGAGGTTTATAATGACTACATCGGAGAGCATATAACCCAGCTGTTTCCAAAGAGCGTCATGGAGTTTCCCTTAATGCTTCGCAACAAAAAGCGAAACATACTAAGAGCCCCTATTAGTCTGACGAAATGCGGACAAGGAATTATCTATGCTGGCACATTAAAAGTTGGCGATAAAGTGTCTTTTTCTTTTGCCGATGTCACTAGCACACTGAAAGGAACACCTGAGTTTTTTAACCAGAAAGGTGTATGCACCCTGACGTTCTCGTGCGCGGCAAGACGATCTTTTTTGAAAGGTCGAATTAGCGAAGAGATAGAGCGAATATCTAAAAGAACAGAATCTTCAGGCGGCTTTTTCTATGGAGAATTCTCTACAGTAAGAAATAGAGCAGAGTTACTTAATCTAAGCACAACTGTTCTGCAGCTCTCGGAAAGCGATGTGATCTTAGAAGCGAACAGACGATCGGATCAACAACGTTCTTTACCTAATTCAACACAAGCGTTAACCAATCTTGCCACTAAAGCTAGCGCAGAGCATGAGGCATTACTCTACTCTCTTCGTCAGCATCAAAACGCTCTTGATTCAAGTTCAATAATTTCTATTACAAATGCCTCTGGCGTTATTTATTACGTTAATAAGAAGTTTGAACAAATAAGTGGTTATTCCGCAGATGAACTTATAGGAAATACTCATAGAATCATTCGGCACCCCAAAATGAAGAACAGAGTTTTTGAGCAATTGTGGAAAACAATTTCTCAAAAAAAGCGATGGAGTGGTCTACTCCGTAATAGGCGTAAAGACGGTTCATCATATTACGTAAAAACCATTATTTACCCTATTACAGATGAAAGTGGCGAGATAAAAGAGTATGTCAGCATTCGTAATGACGTGACTGACATTGTAACGGCTCGCCAAACAATTCAGAAACAAAATACGGATGCGCTAACACATCTTCCGAATCGAGCCAAGTTATCTAAAGACCTTGAACGAACCCCCGTTGAGTCAGTAGCCATTTTCGATATTAAAAATTTTAAATTGTTAAATGATTACTGGGGTATTAGTTACGGTGATGCCGTTATCAAACTGGTTGCGGAGCGCTTTCGAAGCTTGAGTTTTAACTACTCTATAAAACTCTACCATCTCAACGGTGCAGTATTCGCTATACGCCCCATAAAGCCTATAAAGATTACCCCTTTCAAATTCTTAGCTATGGAAATAAAGGAGACCTTAGAATCGTCTGACTTTGTCGTTGATGGGCATAACCATGAAATTAATTTTTCAGTCGGTCTTGGTAACTCTAAAAAACGAGCGCTTGCTTATGCTGAAAGCGCAACAATCGAAGCTAAGCACGACAGTTTTTCATCTAGTCTTATCATCAGAACTGAAGATTCAGAAACGGATGACTTTTATTTCTGGCTAGAAGAAACAAAGTTAGCACTTAAAGAGAATCGTGTCATACCCTACTTTCAAAAAGTAGCAACAATGACATCCGAAGATAGAGACCATAGAAAGTATGAAGCTCTTGTTCGAATTCGCTTGCGCGATGGCGAAATTGTATCACCAAACCGATTTCTAAATTATTTGAAAAAGACAAGATACTACCAAGCGCTAACGCATTTAATGGTAGATGCAACAGTTAAACAATCAATAGAGTCAAATTGCTTCATATCGGTCAACTTATCAATTCAAGATATACTTGATGTAAAAACTGTGCGGTACATTATAAACGCTCTTGAATCTAACCCGGCAGCCCAGGTCATTTTTGAAATAACGGAGTCAGAAGCAATTAGAGACTTTGCGTCTATAAATAGCTTTATTCAGCAAGTTAGAGCTCTCGGCGCGTTGATAGCGATAGATGATTTTGGCAGTGGCTACTCAAACTTTATTTATCTAGTCGAAATAAAACCAGACTATATCAAAATAGATGGCTCCATAATAAAGTCCATTCAGAGTAACCCGAATAGCAAGCACGTAACACGCAGCATTATTGATATGGCTAAAAGTTTAAATATCAAAACGATCGCGGAGTTTGTCAGCGATAAGCAAACTTTTGATATCTTAAAGCAACTAGGTGCCGGTGGTGCTCAAGGTTTTTATATTGCAAGGCCATCCCCTGATATTGAGGAAGGGTTTAATCGCCACTAGTTCACTAGACACTCAGTAGCCATTTTTTGGAGTAGACCGAGAGTCATAAACAATTCCTGAACCTACCCAAGAGTAGCGGGTGTCAGGGTGACGAAGGCCATTCATGGCCTTCGTCAAGCCCACACGAATGTGATCGTAGCGTCTCTATGAGAGCGAACTCTTTTTCCTTATCAGCCAGCAACGCTATTATGTAGTACTTGCACTAAAAAATAGTAATATGGAAAGTTAAAATCCTTTTCATGACTACACGTATCCCTTCTTCGTTAAAATGGCTGGTCAGTAAACGTGCCCGCTTAAATGGCAAGCGCGAAAAACTGAAAACCCAAATCCAAGACTTAAGCTTAGATCTTAAACTGATCGAGGCAAAGCTCAAAAGTGTCGACGATGTTATTCGGCTGCACGAAATACCGCTCGATCCCAAAGATGTACCTGACATTCACCCCAAAACAAAAAACCGTTTTAAGTACGGTTCATTGACTAAAGCGATTTATACCGTAATGCACGGAGCAGATAAGGCTTTGACAACTGATGATGTGGCAACCAGAGCTTACCCGCTCTTAGGCATACATTTTAAGGATGTTGATGACTATATGCAGTTTAGAACGAGCATTAGATATCGTTTAAAAGACCTAGTTAGAAAAGGTCTTCTGGAATCGGTAAAGGCTCCTGAAGACGAGTATAAGATTAACCAACCTAATAACAGATTATGGCAACTGAAAGGATTTTTTGGACGCAAATAATCCTTTTACCAACTTAACAGCATCGCCCTAGATCTGTCGTTGAAATAGAGCCACTTGGGAGAGAAAGTCTAAAAGTTCACTTAGCTTTGCTTCCGTATTATTTAGCCTATCACTTTCAACTTCGTTCCAGTTTACCTGAGTTGAAAGCAAAAGAGATTCTGTTAGTAAGTTGGATATTTCTTCAGAAAACTCGGCTCCAAGCATTATGGCACTTGGTGCGACAGAGTTGCTTAGCGTCTCTCTCAACTCCTCATAACGTTCTCTAAGAGTTTCTTGAGCACTCGCTTTTGCTTTCTCAATATCATGTCTACTAATGTTATTGTCGGGTGTCATCTCCCTGGCTTTCAGAAAAATATATTTGTTTCCATATAGCCTCCCCTTAACTAAATGAAGCTCAGAGTAAATTGTCGCCGCGCACTTTGCTTGAAACTTTGTTTTCTCTTGTTTTTTCCATGCTTCCAATGCCATTACAGCAGTAAATCCAAGTAATATAGTACCACTCGCCGTTATAGCATTCGTGATTCCCGTCAACGTGTGAACATCTTGACTTATCAAAGCTCCAAAAAATATAAGGCTCAATACGGCTGCTAGCCAAACGCCCCATTTATCAAACCAGCTATTGCTCATAAGTATCTCCTTTATAAGGTAGTGAAATTAGCAATATATCCGCTAACGGTTACCGAAACTTTGCTAAGATTCATTAGCTTACTTCGTTAGAGAGGAATTTAGCATGAGCGAAAATAAAGATCTTTCCGATTCAGAAAAACGGTGGGTTATTAATTTACATCAACCCCACAAAGAGAGGTTGCTGTATGAGCTGATAGAGTTTTTTGAGTCTTGCTGAACTATCACTAGCGACAATATCTTCGACCGGAATCCCTGCTATATGGAATTTGATTATTTTAGCCATTCTCTACGTCAGTTGCATGTGTCTGCTTGGAGCCAAGGTCAGTCGCTAGAAGAAGAGTGTTAGTGGAGGCTACGAAAAACTAAAAAGACTTAAGCTTAAGTATAAAGGAAACCGCGAAGCACTCGGCTTCATAAAGGCTTATAGCACAACTCCGAATGGTAATTTTTTAACTCTGATGTCATTGCTTTTCATAACGCACACTGTCGTAGAACTAGTGTTACAGATAAAAAATTTTTTTATAAATCTGTAGGCAAAAAGAGACTACTGCTTACGAGAAGAGCGCAGAGAACCTAAGCTCCCAGCTTTAAACCAATGTTGAAGAAAGCAAATGTTACTCCCGCCGCTAATGTAGAAGCAAAAGCATAAAGGAAGCCACCAAATTTGGTGAAATGAGTTATAAATCGGATTAAAGAAATACTTGCTAACATAAGAGCAATGCAAGAGAAAGAGATTACATAAAAAGCAAGGATGATACCGCCATAAGTCTCAAAAACCCCTTTTCCTGTAAAAACTAGGACTGTTGCTAGAAATGAAGCCAAAGCTTGATCACCTAAAAAGCCTGAGATAGTAGAAGAGCTTACTTTAGCGCCACGCTCAGGAAGATCTAAGAAGGCTTCTATTCTCTTGTTTGATAGGCACTCAGCTTTCCTTCTGAGGTATGGAGCAGACACAATTATAAGGCCGACCATATTGGTCGCTAGAATCATAAATAGAGCTTTTTCTGAAAAATTTCCATTACTAAAGATTATTTTAAAAAACCTATAATCTATACAGGCCAAAAGCGAAAAAAATACTGTAGCAGTAAGAACTTCTACCCAACTGTAGTCACCTAAAATAAATCTTTTCATTTGTACACCAACTTCTAGTTATATTCTTAAGGAAAGCTTCAGCTAATTTAGAATTCACGAAGTTTGTCGTGATGTCTTTGATTACATTAAGATGTTTTAAAAGTCAAAACGCCGACAAAGTTCAAATGATCAGTTATCGCCGGTGACATAGCTATTACGCGTGTAGTGAACTAATGGCTATTCAAAGTGAAAATAACGCCTATACCTTCTAGGCGTTATCATGACATCTACAAACTTAGCGGAAGATATCACTATGCGGGATCCGCTAAATACGGTTTGTCTGCCCTAACAAAGGGCTTAAACTCTTCATGAGTAATGCGAGGTTTATTTAAGCCGTTTTTCGCAGTCCACTGCGTATTTTCTCTCAAGAATTTTCTATTGTCCTGAGACTGTGATTTTCCCACTAGCCCCAAGTGATAATTCATCTCATGATCTTCGCTAAAGTTTACGTAATCCCAATCGTTCATTATTTTCTCCTATTAAGTGCAATATCGCACAAAATATATACTGTTCCTTTTTGAAAACTGTTTCAAGGAGAGGAAAATTCCTAGTTAGTCAAATTCCAGTTTTCGCCGATTACGACGAACCGGAAAACCAGGCCACAAGTAAGAAAAAAGCATCTTTTTTCTTACGTAAAGACTATCCTGAAAACAATTAATCAGAGTATTGATGTCAATGGGAATCTGTTTGTATAACAAGTGAATTAGACCATGATGATGCATAAATATTATGCAGTTTCGCATCATTTTATCTACTTTCCTTCGCGGATAACGTTTTTCTATTTCTTCATATACTTTCATTACGTTAGCTTCATAGGTATCAAACTGAGTGCTTAGGTTGCGGTTAGGAATGGCAAATCGAAAATACATACACTGGACTGTTTGCAAGATCGCTATTATTAAGTGAATGACTTTTTTAAAGCTTGGATATTTATCTTTGTAAAACGCATATTGGAAGGGTAAGTTAGCATAAAGAGCTGCGGCTATATTCATCGCTAACCAACACCATCCCTTTATGCGGGCGATCTGAAAAGAAAGGATACAAATAGCTAGTTCATCAAGTTCTTTAGCTGACCAGCTTAGCTCTACGATATGTAGCCGCATATTTCCATGAGCATTTAATATCCGACCGCTATCTTCTAAAGTTCCGCCTGCGATTTCCTGTAGTCTTTTGATGTTTGTACTTAGATTGGTTTCCGACTCTAGCGAACTCCATAAAGGACTATCGTATACCTGAACGCTATTAGGAATAACCTTACCAACTTCATTAATTCGACGTTTCGAAGGCTGTGCAGGAGGACGTCTAGTATATTTATCAAGTTTCTTGACTCTACTATTACCGGCCGCATACTGCTTGTCTCCCCATACAAATCTCTCTAGCTGAGTAATTGAATCGCAGCCGCTAAAAAAGTAAAGCGACTCTAGCCACATACTGACCCGAGCCTCTTTTATTAAGCCACTATTTTTGGTGTAAGTATGCGGACAAACTGAATGTCCGCATGTTGAATCTTTTTTCATCCTTTAAGTTTCAATACCTTATTAAAAAGCAAGTAGATTCTCAGTACCTGAAAATCTACTGTACTGAACTTTGACATTAACGATAAGGTTTTTCTTCGATACAGATAGATACTTAGGCAGCACTATGAAAAAAAGAGATGAGCTGTATGAAGAACTAAAAAAAGACCTCGTTTCCCAGTATGGGCAGATGATAGGCGGCTCTGAATTAGCCAAAGTTCTAGGTTACAAGAGCTTAGTTGCGCTAAGAAAAGCGAGACTAAGAGGTGCAATTAGTATCCCGCTGTTCACACCAGTTAAAAGACGGACATCTTTCGCTTTGACTGTTGATGTGGCGGATTGGTTAGTCGAACAAAGAGATAAAGGAGGAATATGAAAGAAATTATTAATTTTTAATATAGGCCCAGAAAGCACAAAGCCGAAACGTCGGGTAAACGCTTCGGCTTCATAGAATACAAGTTTTGCCAACCTGTATTCCGCAGTATGTGCGATAGCTTCGCTGATGTCAAGTGAGGCTGGGCCTCTTTATACCTAAACTTAATCAACTGTTTATAAAGAGGTTTTTATGTCACAGCATTTTTTATTATCAAAGAAAGTCCGGGATTTTTCGTTATTCAAGCTTATTGGCTGGAGCGAAGACGACGGTTTTAATTTTTTCAAAGACTTAAAGTTTAAAACGCTTGGTTCCCATATTTGCCCTGAGTGTGGCTCTATCAAGCCGCCTAGCTTTCTTAAAACGCGCAAGCAATGGCGATGCCGTCATTGTGACCGCTCTTTTAGTCTTTTTTCAGGAACAGTGTTAGCAAAAACCAAATTGTCCCCGATGAAAATACTTTTGGCCATGTATATATATTCATCAAACACTAAAGGTATCTCCGCCTCTCAACTTTGTCGGGATATGGATGTTCCTTACAAAACAGCCTTTACACTGCTTCACAAGTTCAAAGAGGCTATTACTCAAACTCAAGACTTATCAAAGCTAAAAGGACACGTTCAAATTGATGGAGGTCATTTCGGTGGTAAGCCCAGAAGCGGCCAGTTCCGTCGTGTTGGAAAGCCTGAGGATATAGTCGCAAAAATTAAGCTTGGTAAATCTCAAGGAGCGAAGCGAAGCCGAATGTCTCGTGCAAACTTCGAGCGAAGAAAGCGTAACCGACGTATTGTGATGAATATTCGGCAGTTGGGACCTAAGGGCGAAGGAGCTAATCGAACTATATGTCGTGTCGTTAAAGCTGAAGATGAAAAAAATGCCATGTCTTTAATTCGGACATTTGTCGAACCGGGGACCTACATAGAAACCGACGAAAGTCCCGCATATCTTCAGTGTTCAATTGGATACAAACACGAATCAGTTCAGCACTCAAAAGAGTACAGTACGATAGACGGGGTTAACAACAATCAGGCTGAGTCATTTTTCAGTCGTATGCGCCGCTGGGAATATGGAATAAGTCATCGCTTAGAAGCGAAATATATGCAAGATTATGCAAACGAATTTGCATGGAGAGAAGATACACGGCGCTACACTCAGATGGAAAAGCTACAGAGCTTAGCTGAGAAAGTATTTATCAGTGGAGTGTCACGTTGGTAATGTGGGTATTGGCAAGGAATTAAAAGAGATGATGAAATGATTTGGGAGGCCTAATTTTGAAGGGTTAGGCTTCCATTTTACTGAGCCTAACCCTACGATAAATGTCTTGCAGCTGATTACTGCGCTGGTACGATAAGAAAATAATAAGCTTAACCATCACGGACGAATCATGAGTACTCAGACAAGATTAAATGTATTAGATCTGTACTTAGATACCGAAAACCCACGTCATGAAATCATTAAAGATCAAGAACGGATAATCGAGCACTTAGTTCAAAAGCAGAAAGTCACTACTCTAGCTCGTGATATAGCCGAGAATGGACAAAGTCCGCTCGATCAGATTGGGGTGATTAAGGACGATAAAGGCAGATATGTCGTGATAGAGGGAAATAGAAGAGTTTGCGCCACAATTTTATTAAATGATCCAGCGAGGTCACCTTCCGGTCATAAAAAGTACTTTGAAAAACTTGTTAACAACGGCAGTAAAGCTCCTTCAGAAGTCGATGTTGTTTTGTTTGAAAGCAGACAAGAAGCCGATATTTGGGTTGAACGTCGACATGAAGGGAGTCAAGACGGCAAAGGCACTCAGCAATGGAACGCCAAACAAAAGACTCGCCACAATACAAGAAGAAATAAAGCTGACAGTAATGCTCTAGCTTTAAGCGTTCTTGACTATGCGGTTTCGTGTGGGTTCATAGATAAAGCTGATAACGAGCAGGTTCTTACAACAGCTTCACGTTACTTAGGAAACCCATACTTTCGAAATACTTTAGGAATTGCTAGCAAGCGTTCTGAGGCAGATATCATTATTGACGTCCCGGAGAAAGAGTTTCAACACGTTATAGAGCGCTTTATAAGTGATTTAGTAGCCGACGGAGGTCCAGTTCATTCTAGAACGAATAAAAAAGACTGGGAAGCTTACTCTAAGGCATTGATAAGTGAAGGTGTTGCTCCAAAGACTAAGGTAGAACCAGCTAAGCTTAGTGAAGTTAAACGAGAAAAAAAGAAACCCGACAGCCCTAAGAAAAAAACAATGGATCCTAGTAAGCGTCCATACTTATTCAAAAATGGCTTAGGGGTATCTATAAAAAACCCGATTCTTGCGCGTGTTTACAACGATATAAAGAAACTGCGGATCGATGAACACTCCCTAGCCGTTACTCTACTTGTTCGAGCTTTTCTTGAGAATATTTATATATTGTATGTTGAAAAGTCGACTGGTACAGCTCCGCATTCGGGGACTAAAACTCATATTGTTCTGGCAGAAGTTATCAAGCAGATAGAGGCTTCAGGAAAGACTTTAACTAAAGGTCAAAGAAATTCTTTGGGAGCATTAAAGCAGATTCAGGGGGATTCAGATAAAACCTTATCCCCTAAGTCCCTAGGAGCTAACGCACATGCGGGGATTTATCCCGAACATAAACCTGTCACGATAGCTTGGGATAACATCCAAGATATAGTGATTTTCTTGCTTGAAGAAATCAGCGAGTAAACTTCTTTAGAATATTAGAATCCTTGAATATTAAGAGTTAGAATAACAAATATAATCAATACCGAAAAATAGGGAACGACGGTTATGGCCATGGCTCCATCACCTCTTCGGTATCCTGGAGGCAAGTTTGGGATACGCAAGATGATATCAACAATTATAAACGAGCAAGAGCTAGATCGGGGACACTATATTGAACCATATGCTGGCGGGGCTGGGCTCGCATTGTCCCTATTGTTTGGTGGGCATGTCCACGAAATCCACTTAAACGATTTAGATCGTTCAATTTGGTCATTTTGGCACTCAATTTTGAATGAAACTGAACGGTTTATAGACAAAATAGAGAATATTGAAGTTACTCTGGACGAGTGGAAAATACAAAGAGAAGTTCAAGAAAATAAAGAGGAAGCAGATATATTTGAACTTGGCTTTTCAACGTTCTTCTTAAATAGAACAAATCGCTCAGGAATAATTCAAAAAGCGGGGGTTATAGGAGGACTTAAGCAGGATGGTTCATATAAACTAGATTGTCGTTTCGGAAAAGCCGGTCTGATAGAGAGAATTGAAAGAATAAACAAGTATGCTCATAGAATTCACTTATATAATGAGGATGCTATTGAGTTTATTCAGAGAGCAGAAAGAGAACTTCCTGAAAATAAGGTATTCTGTATCGATCCACCGTACTATCACAAAGGCTCAACCTTATATACCAATTTCTATGAGCATTCGGATCACTTAATAATTTCAGAGATAATAGCTAACTTAGAATCGAAGTGGTTATTAACGTATGACAATTGCGAAGAAATTTCTGGCTTGTATCAGCAGTTCCCACAGTTTACTTTTAATTTAAATTATACTGCTGCAAAGAAAAGGTTAGGAACAGAACTTTTAATAACGAATATGAGTCTGGAAGAGCTAGTAGACGAATGCTCTTTAGAGCTAGCTTAACATTAAAAAAGTCATTATGTTCCCGTAGTAGAAACTAATAAAACTACTACGGAACTTACTCCAAAGGGGGGTAGTATGGTGTCCATCACTCTAATATTGCATTATATACCTTTTCAAACTCTCGGATAAAAGTTTCTTTTTCATCTTGGTACTCCCGTCCAAGCAATTCTTTATATACACTTCTAGCACCTTGCCCCCAGACTCCTGACTCCTTTTGCTCTTGGTACCATTTTTTAGCCTTGTCTCGATTACTCATTATGTCGTTGAAAGAGAAGTTCCTAAAACACACCTGTAGAGAGTAGTCTTGGTGCTTACTCTTCCAAAACTCGTCATCTGGCGATATCTTGTTTTTAAGGAAATCGGCGATCAGTTGCTCTGGAGAAAGCTTAGTAGGTAAGAATATGATATTTTTGTAGTTATTTTTCTTTAAATCAGTTCTTGCATCCCCATCTAAAATAACTATCGAGTTAGGAAATGTAAAACTTGGAACTTTCTTGCGTACTAACTGTATCAAGTTGCCACACCCTAATGAGCAATTTACAAAGTTCATTCCTTTAAACTTTCGCCCCAAAATAGCAGTAGAAAAGTCTTTCGCTTCTTTATCTTCTACGTAAATATCAATTTTTCTACTTGGTACTGCTCGCAAATTTACGTAAAGGTTACTTCTAATCGTATCATAAGTAGGGTTTTCTTCTATGACTAGAGCAGTTCCCGGTTTCTTTATGAATGCAGTTCTCACCTTTTCATTACGTGCGGGGTTTTTATAAACTTCACAAGCTTTCTTTAATAAACTCAATGAGTGAGTCGTTGCAACAATTTGAATTTTATACTTTGAAGAGAAGCTTAATAAGAAATCAAAGAGCTTTTCTTGGGAAGCCGGGAATAAAGTAGCATCAATCTCATCTATAGCTAAAATTCCACCTTCATAACCGTTTTTATATTTTTCCGAAAGTCTCTTGAAGGAGAGTATAGCTAGCAATATTTTACTTAAGTTATCCTGTCCGGCTGAATTTGAATTCCAGTCATAATTTTTGGTTGAGACACCTAAGGTTTGCTTGTTGGAACTTTCTAGATAATCCACCTGTTCAAGTTCATCCTGAGACAAAAGAATTTTGTTATAACTATCTTCAAACCACTCACTCTCCTTCGAGCTCAGACTAACAGAAGCTGAAGTATCTATTTTATTATCCTCTCCCATAGGAAATAGGCGCTTTAAACTCAGGAATATAACTGGAAGCTGTATATAGCCGCTTCCGGCACTTTTAGTTCCTTTTTTCCAAAATCTAATTGCATCCCCTCTAGGGTAGCTAGTTAAAGTAAAGTCTTCAGAGTCTTCCTGACTGAAAGAAATAGTCCACTCATGCTCTTTCGGCTTATCGAACTTTTTTGATATTCTGAATTTTTCGTGAAATGCAGATTTATAGTTACCACCACAAAGTGGTTTTTCACTATAAAGAGGGTGGCTTTTTTCTGTAATAGTAAAAGGCTGGGATAAAATTCCCAATAATGTGCTCTTTTGTGTTCCGTTCTGACCAGCTATAAGCGTAAGCTGAGATCCCAGAGAGATTGTAAGATCTTTAAAGCCTCTGAACTTTTTTATATGAGCTTTTCTTATTATCATTATTGGCTCTATTCAAAGTGAGTTGAATGGCTTATTGTGTAACCTAGCAATAAATTTAACAAGTAAACAATTCTTTTGTCATGATTTTTTTATTTACGATAGGCGATCGTAGAGAAATGGCTGCTTACAAAGGGTTCGAAGCTAGTTTACTAAAGATATAGCTAAGCCGATTAGGCTCTTTAGATAACTGAGCTAATCAAGTTTTTGAAAGTCCGTGCAAGTACTACATAATAGCGGCCAGCAACAAAAAACCCGGCGCGAAGGCCGGGTTTTGTTTAAGCATTGGCGAGTTATTACCAGCCAGTTTTCTCTGCAACAGCTTTGCCGATTTCGGCCAGGCTGCGTACAGTTTTAACGCCTGCTGCTTCAAGTGCAGCAAATTTCTCGTCAGCAGTACCTTTACCGCCTGCAATGATGGCACCAGCGTGGCCCATACGTTTGCCTGGAGGCGCAGTAACACCGGCAATGTAAGAAACAACCGGCTTAGAAACATTGTTTTTAATGTATTCTGCCGCTTCTTCTTCTGCTGTACCGCCGATTTCACCAATCATCACGATAGCTTCGGTTTCTGGATCTTTTTCAAACAGTTCCAGAATATCGATGAAGTTAGAACCCGGAATAGGGTCACCACCGATACCAACACAGCTAGACTGACCAAAACCTGCGTCAGTAGTCTGCTTAACCGCTTCGTACGTTAATGTACCTGAACGTGACACGATACCCACTTTACCTTTCTTGTGGATGTGGCCAGGCATGATACCAATTTTGCACTCGTCCGGAGTGATAACACCCGGGCAGTTTGGACCGATCATGCGCACGCCTTTGTGCGTCAGGTATTCTTTAACGTAAAGCATATCCAGTGTAGGAATACCTTCAGTAATACAAACAATCAGTTCGATACCAGCGTCTGCTGCTTCGATGATTGAGTCTTTACAGAAAGGTGCTGGTACGTAGATAACTGATGCAGTTGCGCCAGTTGCTTCTACGGCTTCTTTTACTGTGTTGAATACAGGCAGGCCTAAGTGCTCTTGACCACCTTTACCAGGTGTAACACCGCCGACCATTTGCGTACCGTAAGCAATGGCTTGTTCAGAGTGGAAAGTACCCTGACCGCCAGTAAAGCCCTGGCAGATAACTTTGGTATTTTTATCGATCAAAATGCTCATTATTGACCTCCTGCCGCAGCAACCACTTTATCGGCAGCATCAGATAAGCTCTCTGCAGCGATAATGTTCAGGCCACTCTCGTTCAATTTTTGGGTACCCAGTTCAGCGTTGTTACCTTCAAGGCGAACAATAACCGGAACTTTAACGCCCACTTCTTCAACAGCGCCGATGATACCTTCTGCAATCATATCGCAACGTACGATACCGCCGAAGATATTAACCAATACGGCTTTCACTGAGCTGTCAGACAGGATAATTTTGAACGCTTCTGAAACACGTTCTTTCGTCGCGCCGCCACCAACATCAAGGAAATTAGCTGGTTCGCCGCCACTCAGTTTAACGATGTCCATCGTACCCATCGCCAAACCAGCACCGTTAACCATGCAACCAATGTTGCCGTCTAGTGCTACGTAGTTAAGTTCCCACTTAGCCGCTTCTGCTTCACGTGCGTCGTCTTGTGACGGATCGTGCATTTCACGGATTTTAGGTTGACGGTACAATGCGTTACTGTCGATGCCTACTTTCGCATCCAGGCAGTGAACGTTGCCTTCGTCAGTGATAACCAATGGGTTAATTTCTAACAAGGCTAAGTCATACTGTTCGAACATTTTAGCCAGGCCTAAGAAGACCTTAGTAAATTGCTTAACTTGGTCTGGAGTTAGACCCAGTTTAAAGCCTAATTCGCGACCTTGGTATGGCTGCGCGCCTACTGTCGGATCAATTTCAGCTTTCAGGATTTTTTCAGGTGTTTCTTCAGCAACGGTTTCGATCTCTACGCCGCCTTCGGTCGATGCCATGAACACGATTTTGCGTGAAGCACGGTCAACAACTGCACCTAAGTAAAGCTCGTCTGCGATGTCAGTGCAGCTTTCAACTAAAATTTTAGCAACCGGCTGACCTTTTTCGTCGGTCTGGAAAGTGACTAAGTTTTTACCTAACCACTGCTCAGCAAATGCGCGAACATCGTCTAAACTTTTCACTAATTTCACGCCACCCGCTTTACCGCGGCCACCAGCGTGAACCTGACATTTGACAACCCAAATGTCGCCACCAATACGTTTTGCCGCTTCTACCGCTTCATCAGCAGTGTCGCAAGCAAAACCTTCAGATACTGGCAAACCAAACTCTTTAAAGAGTTGTTTACCCTGATACTCATGCAAATTCATGATGCTCTTCCGATTCGTTGAAACAACTTAAGCAGCGAAGTGCTGCCTACCCGAATACCGCGCCGAATTTTAACGTGATCGGCGCATAATTAACAGCCGCAAGCTAAATTAGCGTTGCGGCTGGTTCTCAGCGTCTTTAGATATCCAGGATAAGACGTTGAGGATCTTCCAATAACTCTTTCACGGTAACCAGGAAACCTACCGATTGTTTACCATCAATGATTCGATGGTCATAAGAGAGAGCTAAGTACATCATAGGTAAGATTTCAATCTTACCGTCCACCACCATGGCACGCTCCTGAATTTTGTGCATACCCAGAATGGCGCTTTGTGGTGGGTTCAAAATTGGTGTTGAAAGCAGTGAACCAAATACGCCACCGTTGGTGATCGTAAAGTTACCACCCTGCATTTCATCCATGGTCAACTTACCGTCACGGCCTTTAATAGCCAGGTCACGAATACCGTTTTCCATGTCCGCAATGCTTAAGCGGTCAGTATCACGCAGAACTGGTGTTACCAGACCACGAGGTGTCGATACGGCGATACTGATGTCGAAGAAGTTGTGGTAAACAATATCGTCGCCATCAATAGATGCGTTCACGTCAGGGAAGCGTTTCAGTGCTTCAGTTACTGCTTTTACGTAAAAACCCATGAAACCGAGACGCGTACCGTGTGTTTCTTCAAACACGTCTTTGTATTTCTTACGCAAGTCCATAATAGGCTTCATATTGATTTCGTTAAACGTCGTCAACATGGCCGTGTCGTTCTTCGCTTGCAACAAACGTTCTGCGATACGTTTACGCAGACGTGTCATTGGTACGCGTTTCTGATCACGATCACCTGAAACCGCAGGCTGTGAAGACTGTTGCTTGCTGCTACTGTCAGATGATTTAGACGAAGACTGACCTTTCACGTGTTTTTCCACGTCTTCTTTAGTTACGCGACCACCTTTGCCCGTGCCTTTAACATCACTTGGCTTAAGACCGTGCTCACCTAACAAGCGACGAACCGCAGGACCAGCTACTTCGTTGTCACCGCCATCGTCTTTGCTTTCATCTTTACTTTCAGAAGAAGATTCAGACTTACTGTCCTCAGACTTGCTTGCACTGCCACCAGCAGAGCCACCAGCTTCGACAATGCCGATGACATCGTCAGCGCCAACAGTGTCGCCTTCTTCGTGCTTAATTTCAGCTAAAACGCCATCTGCCGGAGCAACTACTTCCAGAACCACTTTGTCAGTTTCAATATCAACTAGGTTCTGGTCGCGTTTGACTGCGTCGCCAGCTTTTACGTGCCACGTTGAGATTGTGGCGTCAGAGACAGATTCTGGTAACTGAGGAACTTTAACTTCCATTTTCTCGCCAGAGCCTTTCTTGTCAGAGCTTTTATCGTCTGAAGAATCAGAATCTTTCTTCTCCGATTTCTCTTTCTTATCCTCTTTGTCTTTTTTGTCGTCTGAGTCTTTGTCTTCTGATTTATCATCAGAAGCTGACTCACCGTCACCTTCTTCAATTTTACCGATGACTTCTTCAGCGGTTACTGTAGTGCCTTCTTCGGCGGTAATTTCGCCAAGCACACCGTCCGCTTCCGCGACAACTTCCAGCACCACCTTGTCGGTTTCGATGTCAACCAGATTCTGGTCGCGAGACACTTTATCGCCAGGTTTTACGTGCCATGTTGCAATGGTTGCATCTGCAACAGACTCGGGTAATTGAGGAACTTTTATATCAATCGCCATGGTTCATCTTCACCTATTTAATGGTTAGCGCTTCGTCAACAAGTTTTTGCTGCTGCTTGTTGTGCTCTGATATGTATCCGACCGCTGGTGCGGCTGACGCACTACGACCACGATAAGACAACTGAGCTCCTTTCGGAATTGCGGCCCAGAAGTGGTGCTGGCTGCTATACCATGCGCCTTGGTTCTGAGGCTCTTCCTGACACCAGACAAAATCTTTAACGTGCTGATAATCTTTCATAATTTCTGCCACTTCTTCCGCAGGGAACGGATAAAGCTGTTCGATACGAATAAGGGCAACATCTTCTTGTTCGCGTTCGCGGCGTTCTTTCAGTAAATCGTAGTAGACTTTACCGGAGCAAAATACCACGCGTTTTACTTTATTCGGTTTCAAATCGTCGATTTCTGCAATCGCGTTCTGGAACCCGACATCCGCTAAATCGTCCATTTCTGAAACGGCCAACGGATGGCGTAATAATGATTTAGGCGTCATCACAACCAAGGGTCTGCGGACCGGGCGTAAGTGTTGGCGACGGATCATATGGAAAACCTGTGCCGGCGTTGTCGGAACACAAACTGACCAGTTGTGATCGGCTGAGAGCTGTAAGAAACGCTCCAGACGCGCTGAACTGTGTTCCGGCCCCTGACCTTCGTAACCGTGCGGTAACAATAATGTCAGGCCACACAAACGGCCCCACTTCTGTTCACCAGAGCTAAGGAACTGATCAATAACCACCTGAGCACCGTTTACGAAGTCACCGAACTGCGCTTCCCACATGACCAGTGCTTGTGGCTCCGCCGTAGCATAGCCATATTCAAAGGCAACAACCGCGGCTTCTGAAAGTACTGAGTCATAAATTTCAATCTGCCCCTGCTCTGATCCCAGATTGTTCAGTGGCATATAAGTCGATGCGTCTTCCTGATTGTGCAGTACAGCATGACGGTGGAAGAAAGTACCACGCCCACTGTCCTGCCCGGTCAGACGAATATGAGTACCGTCGTTTACTAAGGTGGCATAGGCTAAGGTTTCTGCAAAACCCCAGTCCATTGATTTATCACCTTCTGCCATTTTCAGGCGTTCCTGATAAACCTTTGCAACGCGGGAATTTAGTTTATGTTCTTCTGGGTATGTCGTAATTTTCTTACCCAAATCTTTCAGCTTTTTAACTGGAACCTTGTAGTCATATTCAACATCCCAGTCATTTCCAATGTACGGTGACCAGTCAACCGAGTGCTGACGCATAGGACGGTGTTCATCAACTACGACTTCGCCTTTATCTAATGCATCACGATAATCAGACATCCACTGTTTGGCAGTGTCTTCATCAACTATCGATTTTTTAATTAACTCTTTGCCATAAAGTTCACGAGCCACCGGCTGCTTTTTAACTTTAGCGTACATTAATGGTTGTGTTGCACTTGGCTCGTCGGCTTCGTTATGCCCGTGACGGCGATAACAAACCAAATCGATAACCACATCACGTTGAAACGCATTACGGTAGTCTAGTGCTAACTGAGTGACAAAAACTACCGCTTCCGGGTCATCCGCATTCACATGGAATATAGGCGCCTGCACCATTTTTGCAATGTCAGTACAATACTGAGTCGAGCGCGCATCTTCTTGTTTTGCTGTGGTAAAACCAACCTGATTATTAATAACAATTCGAACCGAACCGCCAACACGATAAGCTCGTGTTTGCGACATATTAAAGGTTTCTTGTACTACGCCCTGGCCAGCAACAGCTGCATCACCGTGAATGGTAATTGGCAGTACTTTTTTGCCTTCAGGGTCTTTCAGGCGGTCCATGCGTGCACGAACCGAGCCCATAACCACTGGGTTTACAATTTCCAGATGCGATGGGTTAAAAGCTAAGGCTAAGTGAACATCTCCGCCCGGTGTTGCGTAATCGGACGAAAAACCCATATGATACTTAACATCACCTGAGCCTTTAGTGCTGTCATGCTTACCGGCAAACTCGTCGAATAAGTCTTGAGGTTTCTTACCCAGAACGTTCACTAATACGTTCAGACGTCCGCGGTGAGCCATGCCAATAACCACTTCTTTGGCACCTTGCTCACCCGAGCGTGAAATCAGTTCTTTTAATAATGGAACCAGACTGTCACCGCCCTCTAAAGAGAAGCGTTTAGCGCCTGGGAATTTAGACCCCAGGTACTTTTCCAGTCCGTCCGCTGCTATCAGCTCTTTTAATATTTTAGTTTGTTGCTCTTTTTCAAATTTAGGCTGACCAAGAACACCTTCCAACCGTTGCTGGATCCAGCGTTTTTCTTCGGTTGAAACAATGTGCATATACTCGGCGCCAATAGAGCCACAATAAATGTTTTCTAAAGCCTCATGAATATCACTCAGCTTCATTGTGTCTTTGCCAACGGCTAAAGAACCCACATTAAACTCACGCTCTAAGTCATCTTTGCTTAAATCATGGAAGTTTAATGATAAATCTGGAACGGTTTCCTGCTTCCATAAACCGAGAGGATCAAGGTTGGCATGCTGATGACCGCGGAATCGGTAAGCATTGATGAGCTGTAAAACTTTGACTTGCTTTTGATCTGCGGCAGTTGTACTGCCTGTTTGAGATTGCTTGAGCTTGTTCTTTGCTGCTTCGCGGAACTGCTCTCTCACTTCGCTGAGTTTGGTATCAACGATGTGGTTTGCTTTCGGCAACGCATCGAACATTTGACGCCATTCATCACTGACTGCCGTCGGATCATCCAGATACGCCTCAAACATTTGTTCAATGTAGGCAACGTTACCACCGGCTAGATGCGATGTTTCTAACCATTCACGCATTACACCATCTTGCATTGCGTTTCCTTCACCTGAATAGTAAACCGTTTTTATAAAAAAATAGCCATCCTATGTGGGATGGCTATCCACAACATCAACCGCTTAAACCCACGCAGTAATCTAACAAGTTAGACTGCGCGGTTCAAAAGCATCGATTTAATGTGTCCAATAGCCTTAGTCGGATTCAACCCTTTCGGACAAACGTTGACGCAGTTCATGATTCCGTGACAACGGAAAACACTAAAGGCGTCATCGAGGTCATCCAAACGCTCATCCGTTGCTGTATCCCGGCTATCAATTAAGAATCGATAAGCCTGCAACAAACCAGCCGGACCCACAAATTTATCCGGGTTCCACCAAAACGATGGGCATGAAGATGAACAGCATGCACATAGAATACATTCATACAGACCGTCAAGCTTAGCACGCTCTTCTGGTGACTGCAGGCGCTCGCGCGCTGGTGGCGTTTTATCGTCGTTAATTAGGTACGGTTTGATCTTCTCGTATTGCTGATAGAACTGGCTCATATCAACAATCAAGTCACGAATAACCGGCAACCCCGGTAACGGACGGATTACAATCTTACTGCCTTTAAGAGCAGAAGTTGGAGTAATACAGGCCAAACCGTTTTTGCCATTTAGGTTCAGACCATCTGAACCACAAACGCCTTCACGGCATGACCGCCGGAACGCCAACGATGGATCTTGCTCTTTCAGTTTAATCAGCAAGTCCAGCACCATCATGTCCTGATTTTCTTCCACCTCTAGGGTGTAATCTTTCATGTAAGGCGCGTCATCAACATCCGGGTTGTAACGATAAATCGAAATGTTCAATGTTTTCATCGTTGAACCCCTCTATTAGTACGTACGAGCTTTCGGAGGGAAAGCTTCGCGCAGTTTCGGTGCCATATTAACCTGACGAGTCACCATATCTTCCGATTCCGGACGATAAACGGTGTGAACCAACCATTTCTCGTCATCACGATCCGGATAATCTGCACGACTATGAGCACCACGACTTTCTGTACGGAAGTTTGCTGAAACCGCTGTCGAGTAAGCCGTTTCCATAAGGTTATCAAGTTCCATACATTCAACGCGTTGCGTATTAAACTCTTTAGACGTGTCATCTAAACGAGCATGCTGCAGGCGCTCACGAATTTCTTTCAATTCTTTCAGGCCATCCGCCATCGCTTCGCCTTCACGGAAAACTGAGAAGTTCATCTGCATGCAGTTCTGTAAGTCTTTCTTAATTTGTGCAGGGTCTTCGCCTTTCTGCGTATTTTCCCAGCGATTGAAACGAGCCATAGCTTGTTCTACATCGGAATCAGACGATTCGCGGGCTTCACTATTGGCCGCTAAAGTCTCGCCTAAACGCATACCGGTAGCACGACCAAATACAACCAAATCAAGTAGTGAGTTACCGCCTAAACGGTTAGCACCGTGTACGGATACACAAGCAATTTCACCACAAGCAAACAAACCAGGTACTGGCTTGGTTTCACCTTTGTCGTCAACGGTAAGAGCCTGACCATGAACGTCGGTTGGAATACCGCCCATCATATAGTGACAGGTAGGGATAACAGGAATAGGTTCTTTTACCGGGTCAACGTGAGCAAAGGTCCGTGATAAATCACAAACGCCCGGAAGACGACTTTCCAGTGTTTCTTTACCCAAGTGATCCAGCTTAAGTTTAAGATGAGGTCCCCATGGGCCTTCACAAGCGCGGCCCTCACGAATTTCGGTCATCATTGAGCGAGCAACAACATCACGTGAGGCAAGGTCTTTCGCGTTTGGTGCATAACGTTCCATGAAACGTTCGCCGTCTTTATTCAACAAGTAACCACCCTCGCCCCGGCAACCTTCAGTTACCAGACAGCCAGAGCCAGCAATACCCGTTGGGTGGAACTGCCACATTTCCATATCTTGTACCGGAACGCCGGCACGTAATGCCATACCAACGCCGTCACCCGTGTTAATGTGCGCGTTTGTTGTTGATGCATAAATTCGACCCGCACCGCCAGTCGCAAGAACAACAGATTTAGCTTTTACATAATAGACTTCACCAGTTTCAATATTCAGCGTGGTAACACCGGTTACTGCGCCGTCCTGGTTCTTCACTAAATCGAGTGCGTACCACTCAGAAAAAACGGTTGTTTTGTTCTTAACGTTTTGCTGATACAGCAAATGCAATAATGCGTGACCGGTACGGTCAGCCGCTGCGGCTGTACGAGCTGCCTGCTCGCCACCAAATTCTTTTGACTGGCCACCGAACGGACGCTGATAAACTTTGCCATTTTCAAAACGTGAAAAAGGTAAGCCCATATTTTCGAGTTCAAGAACAGCCTCTGGACCCGCTTTACACATGTACTCGATAGCGTCCTGATCACCGATGTAGTCTGATCCTTTAACCGTATCAAACATGTGCCATTGCCAATCATCTTCATGCGCATTACCTAACGCAACAGTAATACCACCCTGGGCGGAAACGGTGTGAGAGCGCGTTGGAAACACCTTGGACATCAACGCACACGTCATCCCCTCCTGGGAGATTTGCAGTGCTGCTCGCATGCCAGCGCCGCCAGCACCAATCACCACTGCATCAAATTCTAAAGTTTTAACGTTCACTTAAACACCCCACAGTACGAATAAGCCAGTGAGCCAAACAGCAATCAGACCAACGCTGAAGACTAATTGGATAAAAGCTCTTAAACCAGCAGCTTTCACGTAGTCTGTTGAAACCTGCCAAATACCAATCCAACCGTGAATCAACACAGCGGACAGTGCCAGCATGGTGAAGACTTTCATCCAGATATTGGCAAACAGACCATTCCACACTTGATAAGTTACATCTGGCGTAGAAAGGAAGAAGCCTGCCATGAACAGTGTGTATAAAACCATTACAATCGCGCTGGCTCTCAATAAGATAAAGTCATGAGTACCACTGCGACCAAAAGTAGCTGCTGCTGTTACCATAGCCAAACTCCTACTAACACGGAAAGAATGATAGAAAGTGCAATTGAAATCGTTGCGCTAATTCTTCCCGAATCGAGTTCTTCCCAATAGCCCATGTCCATTACTAAGTGGCGCAGGCCGATGATTAAGTGAAATCCTAGCGCTGTCAAAATACCCCAGCCAATAAACTTCGCAATAAAGCTGGTCATGATACTCTCGATTTGAGCAAAACCTTCTGGACCACTAAGTGATACAGCAAAAGCCCAAATTAAAAATGCCAGAGAGAACAGCATAACAACACCCGAAATACGGTGTAGTATGGATGCTTTGGCAGCGGCAGGAAACTTGATAGTTGATAAGTCTAAATTAACAGGTCTTTCTTTTTTCACGATAGATTGCCTTTTAATAAAGCACAAAAGAAATGCAATTTTCGTTTGCGCGACACAGATACATGCCACTAATACGGGGCAAAGTATATCTAGCCAAACCATTAATTACAACGAGAAACTCAGATTTGAGCGCTCAGTTATTACGCTCTACTACTAAAGTCTAACGTAACCCGATAATTGTTCAATCTGAGTAATCTTTTCGTCATGTTTATTACGTATGTTTGACTATAATTGGTTCATGTTCCCCGATTAAAATTGACATTTAAGGGCATGATCGAGTTAAATTAGCGCACTTTTTCAAAGTAGACAGTGAGGAGAATTCCTTATGGCTGATCGTAAAGCCACTTTACAGATTGACGGCCAATCCATTGAATTGCCGGTACTTTCACCTGCGGCAGGCAAGGATGTAGTTGACGTCCGAACTTTGGGCAAACATGGTTACTTCACCTTTGACCCTGGGTTCCTGGCTACAGGCTCTTGCGAGTCGGCTATCACCTACATCGATGGTGAGAACGGAGTTTTACTGCACCGCGGCTACCCAATTGGTGAGCTTGCAACAAAGGCAGACTATTTAGAAGTTTGCTATATGCTGTTACACGGCGAAGCGCCGACCGAAAAACAGTACACTGAATTTAAAGACACCATTACTAAACACACTATGGTGCACCAGGGAATCCACAACTTCTTTAATGGCTTCCGTCGTGACGCGCACCCAATGGCAATGCTATGTGCAGTAACAGGTGCTTTATCATCTTTTTATCACGATGATTTAGACATTCACGATGAAAACCAACGTTTACGCAGTGCTTACCGCCTAATTGCTAAGATTCCAACAATTGCAGCAATGGCATACAAATTCAGCATAGGCCAGCCGTTCGTATACCCACGTAACGACTTAGGTTATGCAGAAAACTTCTTGAACATGATGTTTTCTGTACCTGCTGAAGATTACAAAATTAGCCCTGCAGTTGCCCGTGCAATGGATCGCATCTTTACTTTGCATGCTGACCACGAGCAAAACGCATCAACTTCAACCGTTCGCCTTGCCGGTTCTTCGGGTGCAAACCCTTACGCCTGTATTGCCGCTGGTGTTGCTTCTTTATGGGGACCTGCGCACGGTGGTGCAAACGAAGCTTGTTTGCGCATGCTGGCTGAAATTGGTTCAGTAGAGAACATTCCAAAATACATCGAGAAAGCCAAAGACAAGAACGATCCATTCCGTCTGATGGGCTTTGGCCACCGTGTTTATAAAAACACGGACCCTCGTGCTACTGTTATGCGCGAGTCATGCCACGAAGTACTGAAAGAGCTTAACCGTGACGATCCATTATTGGACGTTGCAATGGAGCTGGAACGTATCGCTCTGGAAGACGACTACTTCATTGAGAAGAAACTGTTCCCGAACGTTGATTTCTACTCTGGTATCGTACTGAAAGCTATTGGTATTCCTACCAATATGTTTACTGTTATCTTTGCGCTATCACGTACTGTCGGCTGGGTTTCTCACTGGCACGAAATGATGGGCGAAGCAAACCAGAAAATTGGTCGTCCACGTCAACTGTATACAGGCTATACAAAACGCGAATTTACACCAATCAAAAAGTAAAATCATCGTGTTTTAGAAAAGCGCTCATTTGAGCGCTTTTTTTATGTCTATTGCTAATTAGTTCGAGTACATCGCTTTTTATCCCTTACAGAACGTGCAACTTACACCCAATTTCTTTATACTACGTCGCATTTCTTTGGTCGCCCAAGAGCTGACAGACAAATTCATTTTCAACGTGCTTTTAGCAGGTTGCAGATAATTACAGAGAGGCTTATGCAGCAAGTAGTCAATGTACAACAACCCATCATTACGCCACGTAAGTTCAAGGTATATCAGCATCGCCAGTTAGATAAAATTGAGGCACTTAAAAAAGTTCCTGCTGACATGCGCTTTGAAATGAAAGTCGTTGCTAATGTTCTGCCGTTCAGAGTTAACGAGTATGTGTTTAATGAACTTATTGACTGGGAAAATGTACCCAATGACCCGCTGTTTCAACTGACATTTCCACAAAAGGACATGCTGGAACCATCTGCGTATCAACGTATGGCAGATTTAATGTCAGGTAAACACACGACTAACGAAGTGTTTGACTTAGCAACTCAACTACGTGACGAAATGAACCCTCATCCTGCAGGCCAAATGCAAATGAACGTGCCGCATGTTGACGGTGAACCCTTGCCCGGCATGCAGCATAAATACCGTGAAACGGTTCTCTTTTTCCCGGCTCAGGGCCAGTACTGTCATTCTTACTGCACCTTTTGCTTTCGCTGGGCGCAATTCGTTGGTAAAGCCACACGCTTTAACTCTAATGACGCGGATCAATTACATCGCTATTTAGCTCAGCACAAAGAAGTGACCGACCTACTGGTCACCGGCGGCGACCCTATGGTTATGCGCACACGCAAGCTGGCACATTATTTAGAAGACTTGCTTAAACCAGAGTTTGAGCACATTAAGACCATACGTATTGGTACTAAGTCGTTGACCTTCTGGCCTTACCGCTTCATTACTGACCCGGACGCAGACGACATGCTACGCCTATTAGAGCGTTTAGTCGCCGGCGGTAAGCACGTATCCATTATGGCGCATTTAAACCACCCTAATGAACTGCGTACGGAAGTCTGCCAGGAAGCTATTCGTCGCCTGCGCGCTACCGGTGCGCAAATCCGATGCCAGGCTCCGCTGCTTAAACACATTAACGATGACCCCGATGTATGGGCTTCCATGTGGGAGAAGCAAGTACAGCTTGGTATGATCCCTTACTATATGTTTGTTGAGCGGGATACTGGCGCCAAACGTTACTTTGAAGTACCGCTGGAACGCACCTGGGAGATCTTCCAAAAGGCTTACCAGCAGGTATCCGGTATTGCTCGCACGGTTCGCGGCCCTTCAATGAGTGCAGGTCCCGGTAAAGTGGAAGTTCAGGGTGTGACCGAAATTGCTGGCGAAAAAGTTTTTGCTTTACGTTTTATTCAGGGACGTAACCCTGACTGGGTTCAACGCCCCTTCTTTGCTAAGTACGACCCGGATGCAACCTGGCTACATCAATTAAAGCCGGCTTTTGGAGAAGAAAAGTTCTTTTTCGAAGACGAGTATTCAAAAATGGCGGCGATGGATTAACCATCGACTGCCCGTTCTCGTGCCCGCTGCAGGTCTTCTTCTGTATCAATACCAGCAGCCGGTGCGAGAATAGCTTCGGCCACGTGAATACGCTCCCCGTGCCAAAGCACTCGCAATTGCTCTAAGGATTCAAGCTGCTCTATAGGACTCGCCTGCCACTCAATATAACGTCTGACAAAACCTGCCCGATAGGCATAAATGCCGATATGTCTGTGGTAATGACCTGCTATGACATTCGTTTCCCGCTCGGCAGAGAAATGCTCTCTATCCCATGGAATAGCCGCGCGACTAAAGTACAGTGCGTATCCAGCTGCATCGGTAACGACCTTTACTGTATTAGGGTTAAAAATATCTTCAGCATCAGTAATAGGAACGGCTAAAGTCGCCATAGGCGCCTGCCGTTGGTTAGCTAAGTTATCCGCTACCTGCCGAATAATTTCAGGCGGAATGAACGGCTCGTCGCCCTGCACATTCACCACTACTTCATTTTCCGCAAGCGCCAACTGTTCAATCACCTCAGCCAGTCGTTCAGTACCCGACGAGTGCTCAGTTGAAGTCATCATCACTCGGCCCCCAAATTTCTCTACGCCCTCTTTTACCCTAAGGTCATCAGTTGCGACAATCACCTCGGCAGCGCCACTCGCTTCTGCCCTTTCAACCACGTGCTGAATCATTGGTTTTCCGCCAATGTCAGCCAAAGGTTTACCTGGCAGTCGGCTGGAACCATAACGTGCTGGAACAACAACGGTAAAACTCATGAAGGAACCTTTTCTAGCTCTTCTGCAGACAGTTCGCGAGCTTTATCTGCTAATAAAACCGGAATATTTTCATCGATGGGGTAAGCAAGTCGCTCGCCCCTGCACACCAATTCATTTCTTTCTGCGTAATAAGTCAGCTTACCTTTGCACTTAGGGCACGCTAAAATCGCTAATGTCGTTTTATCAATGGGCATTTTTCTTCCTTTCCAGTTCTGCCAGTAAGTTAGTTTTCATTAACTCGGGCAGTTGTGCTTCAATTGTTTGATAATACCAGTCCGGTTGCGCGAATGGCTGACACTTTCCGGCGTCTTTCTCTGTCATCAATATAGGCTTACCGCTCAATTGAGAAAAGTCTTCTTCGCTAAAAACGTGGTGATCAGCAAATGCCTGACTTTTCTCAACTTGTACGCCTTGCTCTGACAGAGAGTTAAAAAATCGCTGGGGGTAACCAATACCGGCAACCGCATTAAAACTGTTATCAGTTTCTAACTCGACTTTTTCATTGTTATCAACTCGATACCAGTGACCCGGCTTAACATCTACTACATGGCTCGCAAAAGCATGACGACCGTAATTAGAAATAACCCAGTCCGCACCTTTTAAGCGCCACGGACCTTCGCGTAAAGGGCCTGCGGGCAACAGCCAGCCATTTCCTGTGCCTCTTTCGCCGTCAATCATAATCAGTTCGATATCACGTTTTAATGCATAGTGCTGTAAACCATCATCACTAATAATGACATCCACTTCAGGATGTTGTTGGGACAGAAGTTGCGCGGCCTCGGCTCGTTTGGGCGCTATGACCACCGGGCAACCAGTTCTGCGACGCATAAGCAGAGGTTCATCTCCAACATCTGTGGCGTTATCATTTTCTGTAATGACGTGAGGAAACGGGCCTTTTGCACCGTACCCCCGGCTTATAATGCCCGGCGTCCAGCCTTCGTCTTTCAGCCACTGGCATAGAGCAACCACCATTGGCGTTTTACCTGTACCACCAACGCTGATATTACCGACAACAATAACAGGCACTTCTGCTTTGTAGCGTTTTATAAGGCCTAAATAATAAAAACTGCGACGCAGGTTTGTCAGTAGCCAAAACAGCAATGACAGCGGCGCCAGAAGAATTAAAAGAGGGTGCAGTTTGGCTTTATACCACTGCTTTTGTAGCCACACTAGGCGCCTCCGCTAAACTGCAAGTTATGCAATTGATAATACGCGCCTTCGTGGTCCAGTAACTGCTGATGGGTACCTCTCTCAACAATTTCGCCGTTATCCATTACGATAATTTCGTCAGCATTTTCGATGGTCGACAGACGGTGTGCAATCACAATGGCTGTTCGGTTTTGACGCAAGGTTCCTAAGGCATCCTGGATATGACGTTCAGACTCGGTGTCCAGCGCCGATGTGGCTTCATCCAGAATCAGAATAGGAGCGTCCTGCAATAATGCACGGGCAATAGCAATACGTTGCCGCTGCCCCCCGGATAACATAACCCCGTTTTCACCCACCATGGTGTCCAGCCCTTTAGGCATGTTATCAGTAAACTCAGTGACATAAGCCTGTTCCGCCGCTTTAGTGATTTGCTCTCGTGACAGTTCATTCGCTGCACCATAAGCAATGTTATTAGCGATGGTGTCATTAAATAAAGTGACGTTTTGCGAAACCAGCGCAAACTGGCGCCTCAGACATTTCAGTTTGTAGTCATTAATGTTGTGACCGTCAAGCAAGATGCGACCCTGCTCTACGTCGTAGAATCGGGTCAACAAATTTGAAATTGTCGACTTACCACTGCCCGAACGCCCGACCAAAGCAAGAGTTTTACCTTGTTCTACGCTAAAGTTGATGTGTTCCAAAGCCGGGTCATCGCCTTTTTGGTAAGAAAAGGACACATCTTCAAAAACAATGTTTCCTTCCGCACGGTCAATAATTCTCGAGCCTTTATCGATTTCTATTGGCTCATCAAGAATATCAAACACACTGGTGGCCGCAGCGATACCCCGTTGGAAATCACTGTTAACGTTAGTTAACTGCTTTAACGGGCGCAGCAGCATAAGCATAGCTCCGAGTAAGGTCGTAAACGCACCGGCTGAGAGCTCTCCCAACATTTCCGGGAAACTGGCAATAACCAAAACCATAGACAGACTTAAAGAAGCAATAAACTGAATAACCGAAGTACTAATTGCCCGGGTATTCACCAACTTCATATTCTGGTTACGGGTAATATTATTTATTTCAGCAAAGCGCGCTGCCTCATCTCTTTGGCCCTGATGCATGAGCACAACTTTATGCCCATTAATCATCTGCTCAGCCGTCGTTGTTACATTACCCATAGCCGTTTGAATACGGCTACTCACTTTACGGAAGCGTCGGGAAACAATACTCACAACCTTAGCAATTAAGGGACCTATCACTAAAAATACTAACGACAATTGCCAGCTATGGTAAAACATCAAACCTAATAACCCGGCAACGAAAGCCCCTTCTTTAACCAGGACTAAAACAGCTTTACTGCTGGCCTCCGATACCTGCTGAGTGTCATAAGTTATTTTAGAAATTAAGTCGCCGGTTGAATGCTGGTCGTGAAAGCTGACAGGCAGTTTCATCATGTGATCGAACAGCTGCTGACGCATTTTGGTAACAACTTTGAAACCAACCCAATTTAAAAAGTAACTGGACCCAACGTTAAGTATGCCGCGTAGGATGAAAATAAACGGAACAAAAATAGCGCCATAGATCAAAACACTGGAGTTCTGCTCTGTTAAACCGTCATCAATTAAGGTTTGGATTTGGGATATAAATAATGTATCTATGCCTGCATAACCAATCATACAGACAACAGCAAGAAGAAAGGCCGCTTTATAAGGTTTGATGTAACCTAACAAGCGCTTGAAGGTCGTCTTTTTTTTAACCTGAGAATCCATGTAGTCTCAATTAAGTCATTAACACTTTTGGTATTCTACCTGTTTTCAAAGGGTAACTCCAAACTCCATGTACTGCCGTCACTCACAATGGTTAATTGTCCGCTTTTCATAGTCCCGAACCAGGGTCGATCTGTTCGTGCAATTCTTTCCAGGGTATATCGGTGGGGGAAGCGATACCCACGATGCCGGCCATAGCTTATCAAATAGGCATCCGCGTCCACAGCCTGCAATAATGGCCAGCTAGCAGAAGTTTTACTGCCATGATGCGGAACAACCATGACATCTGACTTTATTTCAGTATCGATTTGCAGACGTCCCAACAACATTTGTTCGGCAGGCATTTCAATGTCCCCGGGCAAAAATACAGTAAAATCATGAAATTGAACCAACAGAACACAAGAGCGATTATTTTTACTTAATGCGGTTGAGTTTTGGTATTCCAGCGAAGGCCATAACACTCTCCATTGTAAGTCATTCCAATACCCCGTATCACCAGCTACACAAGGCTTATCACTACCTTCCCCCTGCCACTGCAAATTGGGATAGCGTCTTGATAAAAAAGCACGTCCACCGTTGTGATCGCTGTCTCCGTGGCTAATGAACGCAAGCTCGGGAACAAGCCCATGGTAGTTCAAAAACGGTTCAATGACCGACTCAGCCACACTAAAGCCAGAGTTAAATTCAATACCAGTATCGACTAGCATGGCTCTGCCATTTCGCTCCAGCACTACAGCCTGGCTTTGCCCCACATCCAGAACGTGAAGACGCAACTTTCCATCTCTTTGATTTAGCAGCACCAAAACAGAAAGAGGCAAACATAAGAGCAGTACGGTACGTTGCCAGGCAGTTTTAACCGGCACCAGCAGTACAAGAATTAACGCAAACAAACCACCGAACCTTGCCATACGGCTTACAGGCCAGGCATCTAATTGCAACCAGGTTACTGGCTGCTTTGCTAAAAAACGGATAAAAGGATTTAAATGTGCGACCGGAAATTCTGCTAATTGCCAAAGCGTTGATGCAAAACTTAAATCCAAAAGTGCTGCAACCGTTCCCGTTAATGCCAGTGGCAACAGCCAAAAGCTTATAACCGGCAATACCAGCAAGTTCACTGCCGGAGCCAGCAATGAAAGCCCACCAAATAGCAAAAACGACAAAGGCGCCATAATCACCAATAACAGCCACTGAATGGACCAAAGGCTTTTAATAGCAGAGAGTTTTCCTCGTGCTCTTTGCCAACGCCAGCTTGCCAGGAACAACGCTGCAACCGCCGTAATCGACAACCAAAAGCCAGGATCTTGCAAAGCAAAAGCATCAACGATAAGCACCGCAACAGTAACTCGTAGTAATAAACTTAATGGTCTTAATTTCAGGCTTAGAATTAAGTGCAAAAGAACGACCAAAAACATGGCCAGTGCTCTTACTGTCGACACGGGGAAACCTGCCAGAATGGCATAACCTGTCACAACAAATGCAGCTAAGACTAACGACCAGAAACGGCTGTTTATTTGTTCTCTGGCCTTAGAACTAACAGGGGGAAAACGAAAACAGAGGCGGAAAAATAATACAGCGGAAGCAGCAACCATCCCCAGGTGCAAACCCGATATAGCAAGACTGTGGGCCAAACCGGTTTTTTGCCAGCTGTCCCGGGTTTGTGTACTCAATAAGCTACGTTCACCAATAGTTAAGGCCGCTAGTATACCTGGCTCGTTCAGAGCTGCCTGTTGTATCCGGTCAAAAACTTTCTGCCGGAGACTGATATCAGAACCAAACTTAACGCCCTCTTGAATACTTCCTATTGCGTGTATGTTATTGCGTAGCAAGTATTGTCTATACCGAAAGCTCCCATGGTTACGATAGTCTGTCGCTTCCTTTAAGCGCGCCACCAACTGCCAGGTTTCTCCGGCTTTAGGAGCTTGTTTAAGATTACTTCTGTACCAATTCAACCGGACTCTGGGTTGTTTCCAAAATGGCAACGCGTTGTCTGACAAACGCTTAACCCTGCCCGTTACCCGCAAGTGATAAGGGTAAGCCCGGGATATTTCATCCACTTCGATATTGAGCTTAACGTCGGAGTTGAGGAAAGGCGCAGGTATTGCCCGTATATTTTGCCAATAAAGGTTGGCATTAGCCCATAAAATGCCGCAAAATAACGCCATCAGTAGTAGTGCGGTCGATCGCCGTTTTGCTTTTTTCCGGCAGGCGCCCATGCGGGTGTAAGCTATCGCCAAAAGTAGTAATGCGATAGTTGAAACAATCAGCCAGAATTTAATGTCATAGTGCATGAAGGCGAACAAAATTCCGCCTGAAAACACGAGTAACCAGCGATCCATCGTTGCTCCTTCCTTGGGGCAGTAACAGGATAGGTAATAAACGTCACATTATGGCCAGACGCTTCATTAAACGCTTAATGCCTGATCACCAAAAAGTGCGTGAGTCAAAAGCGATTCGCTTATTTGGCAGCCTTTTGCATGACGCAAACTTGTGGCACCTGAACAGACGTTCGGCGTCAGGAGCCTTTGCGGTAGGCCTGTTCTGCGCCTTTATACCTGTCCCTTTTCAAATGTTATTAGCGGCAGCATCGGCAATTCCTTTTCGCGTTAATTTGCCACTTTCAGTTGGCCTGGTATGGGTCTCCAACCCTATTACCATGCCCCCCATGTTCTACCTTTGCTATTTGGTGGGTAACGCCCTGTTAGCAGAGCCTCCACAGCCCTTTGCTTTTGAAGCCAGTTGGGAGTGGTTAATGCACAGTATTTCAACCATAGGTCCGGCTTTCTTGCTTGGCTGTTTGGTTTTAGGAACTTTATCCAGCTTTATAGGCTACATTGGTATTCGTCTGCTGTGGCGCCAGTCTGTGGTCAAGGCCTGGCGCCGCCGTAACCCTTAAACTTAAGTGCTTTGATGTAAAGCTTTAGCCGGTTCAACTTTCACTGCTCTCCAGGCCGGATAGAGAGTCGCGAGCAAGCTCATTAGCAGCGCTACACCAGCCACCAGAAGAACATCCGGCCAAATCCATTCAGAAGGCACTTCGCCAACAAAATAAATATCACTGGACAGCACATCAAAATTAAACCAGGTTTCCAGTGCCAGCATAATATTGGGTAAAAACTGAGCCAGCAATATTCCGCAAACACAACCTATAACAACACCGTACAGCCCGTTCATAAAACCTTGCAGAACAAAAGACTGCAATAAGGTTTTGTCTTTCATACCCAAGGTTTTTAGCATTGCAATTTGGCTGCGCTTTTTGGCGACCGTCATAATTAACGTTGATACAATGTTAAAACAGGCAACCGCCATAACCAGAATAAGCACCAGATAAACCACCCAGCGCACAAGTTCAATATCCCGATACAAGTGCCCGTGACTTCGTGTCCAGTCGTCAAGGTACACCAGTTCTGGCAGTTCGTTACCCACTTCTCTGGCCACAGCCGGTGCGGAAAACACATCTTGTACCCGCAACCTGACAGAACTGACATCGCGGGCAAAATCCAGTTCATCCATAGCTGTATCGAGTGAAACGTAAGCGTTGTGGTAATCGATTTGTCCGCCAAACTGAAAAAGTCCTGTCACTTTAAGCCTGACACGCTCAGGAGAGCGAAAACCTTGTTCCGATTTTTCGGGGGTTAACAACGAAACAGAGTCGCCAACCTTTAGCTCCAGCTTTTCCGCTAACCCGGCACCTAATAGCAAACCGCCCTTTTGCTGCCAACGCTGCCAGTCGTCCTTACTGACGTAGTCTGATAAAGAAGAAACCTTCTGCTCCTGCTCTGCCGATACACCCCGAACCTGAATACCATGAAATGTCGACTGGGTTTGTACCATAACCGTGGAATTGATGCCCGGCGCGGTAGCAACTACCTGAGGGTGTCGCTCAGCAATTTCTGCCACTAACTCCCAGTCATCCAGATGCCCCTCAACCGCACTGTATTCAACCTGAGGCACAACCGCTAACAACTTATTCTGTAACACCTGGTTAAAGCCATTCATCATCGACAGTGCTGCAATTAATACCGCGCATCCAAGAGCAATACCAATAGTTGATGACGCCGATATAAACGATAAGAAACCTTGTTTCGTTGTTCCCTGACGAAAGCGACGGGCAATTAACCAGGCAAGCCGCATTAGTCGTGTTCCTTATGCAAAACGCCGTTCTTCAAGACTTCAACCCGCTGCAATTGCTCTGCCAGATGCAAATCATGCGTTACGACAATAAAAGCGGTATTCATTTCTTTATTCAGCTCCAGCATTAATTGGTAAATACTCTCTGCGGCCTCACCATCCAGGTTACCGGTAGGCTCGTCAGCAAGCACAATTTGCGGTTTATTCACAAAAGCCCGGGCAATAGCAACCCGTTGACGCTCTCCTCCCGACAGCTGCGCAGGCCGATGAGATAATCTATGCTCTAAACCTACTCTGGTCAGTAATTGCTTTGCCTGTTGCTTTGCCTCGGACGGACTTTTACCAGCTATCATTTGCGGCATTGCGACATTTTCCAGTGCTGAAAACTCTGGCAACAAATGATGGAACTGATACACAAACCCAAGGTTTTGATTACGCCATCGCGCCAGTTTGTCGGCTTTCCAGTGAGTCATTTCATCGGTTTTATAAAATAACTGTCCGCCGGAAGCTTTATCCAAACCACCCAGCAAGTGCAGCAAAGTACTTTTCCCCGACCCGGAGGTTCCGACCACAGCCACCATCTCGCCAGCCTGAAGGCTAAAGTCTATATCTTTTAAAACGGTCACTTCATTATTACCGTCCTGATACGATTTACTCAGTTTTGAGCAACGCAACAGCGCGTCAGTCATAGCGTAATGCCTCCGAAGGTTGAACATGAGCTGCCTGTGAGGCCGGGTATAACGTTGCCACCAGAGTTAACAGAATTGCAGCAACAGCCGTAGCAGTAACTTGAAAAAGGTTGATGATAATAGGTAAGCCTTCCTCTGTGCCTGAAACTATTTGAGCGCCAAATAGATCCAGAATGTCATTTAAATACCAACTCAGAAGAAGCCCTAAAGTAACACCCAACAACGACCCAAGAACTCCGTTATAGAGTCCCTGAAGTAAGAACACCGTACGAATACGGCCGTTAGATAACCCCAAAGTTTGCAGTATGGCAATGTCATGGCGCTTATCATTTATCACCATAACCAGAGCAGACAGTGTGTTAAATGCAGCCACTGCAATGATCAAGGCCAACATTAGCCACATCATGCGTTTTTCCATGCCAACAGCCTCAAACAACTGCCCATAGCTTTGGCGCCAGTCATCGATGCTTAACTCGGTTTGATTACGCAGGGTTTGAGCAACTTGCGGGGCATCAAAGGCATCATTTAGAAACAACTGCAGCCCGGTAACTTTTCCTTCGGGAAGACGGATTAAACGAGCCAGGTCATCACCATGAGCGAATACAACCGACTCATCAACTTCGGAGCCCATGGCAAATAAACCACTGACGACAAACCGACGCTGCGAAGGTACCAGTCCAAAGGGTGTGTAAACGCCACCCTGCGCTGCAATAACTCTGACAGTGTCACCCGGAGCGATACCTTGTTTTTGTGCCAGCCGCTGACCAATAACCAAATGGTAGCTTCCGGGTTCCAGACTTTCCCAGTTACCGACAACCATCTTATCGACAAGTGATGGCGGTAATGTGCCATTGTCCGGGTAGACGCCCTGTATGTTGGCAACAGACATTTTATCCGATACTTGCAGTATGCCCTGCGTTTGTACAAATGGGACAGAACCCTTTATTGCCGTCAGTTCAGGAAGCTGTTGTTGAACCTCCTGCCAGTGGCTTAGCTGCGTGCTACTGTCTGGATCCGTTACAGTGACTTGAGGCACCGCGCCTAAAATGCGGCTTTTTAACTGACCTTCAAAGCCATTCATAACCGACATAACAACCACCAGTGCCATTACGCCCAGCGCAATGCCTGCAAAAGCAAAGCGATTAATGAACGCAGTAAAGGCAGAGCCCTGCCTTGCCCGGCTGTAACGCAGGCCAATAAACAGCACAACCGGCTGAAACATATACCCTCAATTATTTGATGGTTGCTAATTCATAACGAGCAAGGATAATGAGTTGTATTGAGCCTGACAACTAAAAGCCGAAACAATGACGCAATCGCAGACATCAATGACATCGCCAATAGGAGATTTCTTCACGGTAAGAGATCACTTCCCGGTCAATTTAATTGCACTGGATTCGGCCGATAATATTCCGGATGAAGACGCATTTATTGCTGAGATTCCGGAGCTGTTTACTATTGCGTCCAGTATGGCTGAAAGTGACCAGCAACAACTGCAAAGCATTAAAGTTGAACAGTCGTCAGGCAGCGCTCTGGTCGCTTTTTTAGAGCAGCAACACAAGCGTATGAACATATTGCTGGGGTATATGCTCCGCAATGAGGATGATCCCGAATACCGGTTTGAGGGTGTTGAATATGGCGGCGGCGGCATTCGTATTTTAAATGACTCGCCATTAACAGAAGACCAGACGTTCCAGGCCAAACTATTTTTCAAAGAAGAAGCTCTGGCAATTTATTGCTACCTGAGAGCTGAAAAGTCAGAGCCCGAAGAGAATGGTGAGACTTACCTTTGCACTCTTAGTTTTGCTCAAATTCGCGAGGAAGATCAGGAACTCTTGATTCGAGCCAGCCTTCATGCCCAAAGCCGTCAGCTTAAAGAACGTTCAAAACAACGCAGGGAACAAAAAGAAAGCGACACCTCGTCATCCAAATCCTGATTGATTTCGGTATAATACCGACGTTTTTCCAAACCAGTTGAGTAGTCATGACTAAGGCATCTGTATTAAGACCCCCTTTCCCACCGGCAGCAAATAAAGATCTCACCTGGCAGGAACTGCACGGCAGTGCCCCTGCACTGGCTATTGCTAAGCTAATTGATGCTACACCCGGCCGGGTGCTAATCGTTACAGCAGATGCTAATCAGGCCTACCGGTTAGAACAGGAAGTTAAATATTTTGCCGGTGAGCACACGGAATACCATGACGACATAACGCTTTTCCCTGACTGGGAAACACTTCCTTACGACAGCTTTTCTCCGCATCAGGACATTATATCTGATCGCTTACGTGTCTTAGCGCGCCTTCCGGAAGCTAAGCGTGGTGCACTGATTGTCAGTATTAATACCTTGCTCCACCGCATTGCACCAACTTCTTTTGTTCAGGGACAAGCACTACAAATTGAGAAAGGCCAGCAACTCGACAGCCTGAAGTTGCGACAGCAATTGGAAAATGCAGGTTACCGCCACGTAAATCAGGTTATGGAGCATGGTGAATTCAGCGCCCGGGGGTCAATCTTAGATCTTTACCCTATGGGCAGCCAGACCCCATACCGGCTCGACTTTTTCGATGACGAAGTTGATAGTATCAGGCCCTTTGACCCAGAAACTCAGCTATCGAAAGACCCTATAGAGGGCATCAATTTACTGCCCGCACACGAGTTCCCGTTAACCAAAACGGCAATTGAACGTTTCCGCGCAAACTACCGCGAACACTTTGACGCAAGTACTGAGCGCGAATCGGTCTATCAGCAAGTCAGCAAAGGTCAGTTACCCGGCGGTATTGAATACTATCTTCCGCTATTTTTTGAAGAAACGGCGAGTTTGTTTGATTACCTTCCGGACGACACCGTACTGGTTACCTTCGGTAACATTCAGGCAAGTCTGGAGCGCCTCTGGCAGGATATCAATCATCGCTACGATCAACGCCAGTTCGATCCCTTACGCCCGTTATTACACCCCAATGAACTGTTTCTTCCGGTTGATAATATTCACGCTGGTTTCAAGCGATACCGTCGGGTGCGAGCCAGCGTACCGGCTGAAATGGCACAACCCGGGCCGACACCGTTTCTGACTGAAGCCGTCACTGAGATAGCTGCCGATCATCAACAGAAACAACCTTTTGCCAAACTAAAAGAGAAGTTAGAGCAGGCTTTAGAAAACAACGAAAAAGTTCTGCTCTCTGCTGAGAGCGCAGGCCGTCGTGAAGCTCTGCGTGAAATTGTCAGCAAGCTCGGGTTTTCCGTTAAGCTTTGCTCAGGCATGGAAGAGTGTCCGACCAAACAAGTCGGTTTAATTATTAGCCCCATTATTAATTCGTTTTATTTACCCGATGCCAAACTCTGGTTTATTACTGAAACCGAATTGTTTGGTAACCGCGTGGTACAAAGCCGCAGACGTCAGCAAAAAGCGACTGTCAGCGCCGATACACTCATTCGCAACTTGGCAGAACTGCAAGCCGGTCAGCCGGTCGTTCACCTGGACCATGGCGTAGGCCGCTATCAGGGGCTGACTACTCTGGATGCCGGTAATGTCACTACGGAATTTGTCACCATTGAATACGCTGGTGGCGCCAAACTTTATGTTCCGGTCGCTAACCTGAATGTTTTAAGCCGCTACAGTGGTGGGGAAGAAAGTCATGCTCCACTAAACAAACTGGGTAATGACAGCTGGGAAAAAGCCAAAAAACGTGCGGCGGAAAAAGTGCGAGATGTTGCGGCTGAACTGCTCGATATCTATGCCCGCCGAGAAGCTAAGCCCGGCTATGCATTAAATATTAACGACGAAGAATACCAACGTTTTGCCGCCGGTTTCCCATTTGAAGAAACCATTGACCAACAGGCCGCAATTGATGCTGTGAAGCAGGATATGCAACAGCCTCGTGCAATGGACAGACTGGTGTGTGGCGACGTGGGTTTTGGTAAAACCGAAGTGGCAATGCGCGCGGCCTTTATTGCCGTTAACGAAGGTAAACAAGTGATGGTTCTGGTTCCGACCACCCTACTTGCCCAGCAACATTATGAAAATTTCAGCGACCGCTTCGCTGACCAGGCCATTCGGGTTGAGGTGCTCTCACGCTTTAAAACCGCCAAGCAGTCAAAAGGCATTCTTGAAGACTTATCCAACGGCAAAGTCGATATTGTTATTGGTACGCACAAGTTGCTACAAGACAACGTGAAGTGTCATGACTTAGGTCTGCTCATTGTCGACGAAGAACACCGCTTTGGCGTGCGTCAAAAAGACACAATTAAACGCCTGCGCGCTGACGTAGATATTCTGACGCTAACAGCTACACCTATTCCACGTACCCTGAATATGGCCATGAACAACATTCGTGACCTGTCAATTATAGCCACGCCACCAGCGAAGCGACTCGCAGTAAAAACCTTTGTCCGCGAATACGACGAGCCCACGGTTCGTGAGGCCATATTGCGTGAGGTTCTGCGCGGTGGTCAGGTTTATTTCTTACACAACAATGTCGACACCATTGAGAAAACCGCGGCTGATATCGAAGCCCTGGTTCCGGAAGCGCGGGTTGTGGTTGCTCACGGACAAATGCGTGAACGTGACCTTGAACGGATTATGTCGGACTTCTACCATCAGCGCTTTAATGTTCTGGTCTGTACCACCATTATTGAAACCGGTATCGACATACCCAGCGCCAACACTATTATTATGGATCGGGCCGATCACCTAGGTCTGGCGCAGATGCACCAGTTGCGAGGCCGCGTTGGACGCTCCCACCATCAGGCTTATGCCTATTTATTAACGCCACACCCCAAGCGCATGACAAAAGATGCGCATAAAAGACTCGAAGCTATTTCTCAGCTTGAAGACCTGGGGGCCGGCTTTATGCTAGCAACTCACGACTTAGAAATTCGTGGTGCCGGTGAGCTGCTAGGTGACGATCAAAGCGGTCAGATTGAAAGCATTGGCTTTACTTTATACATGGACATGCTGGAACAAGCGGTTAAAGCCTTAAAAGAAGGTAAAGAACCCGCTCTTGCGCAACTGCTGCATGAACGTGCTGAAATTGACTTAAAACTTCCGGCTCTTTTACCTGAAGTTTACATACCAGACGTTAATAACCGTTTAAGTTTATACAAGCGAATAGCCAACTGTGAGACCAGTAAAGAACTGGATGATCTGCAGGTTGAATTAATTGACCGTTTTGGGTTATTACCGGACGCAGCCAAGAACTTGATGCGCCAAACACAACTGCGTAATAATGCCGAGCAATTGGGTATACGTAAAATTGATATCGGTAATCAGGGCGGCGTTATTGAGTTTGCCGACGATACAAAAATTAACCCGGAAATTATTATAGGGTTGATTCAGAAAGCGCCTAATTACTACAAACTGGATGGGCCGAACCGTTTACGTTTAAGTCAGTCACTGGAAGATACTCAAAGTCGGTTAAAACTGGTAGAGTCTCTGTTAGAAGAATTTGCAGAACAATCTCAGGCGGCGTAACACAGGAGTGAGGGAATGGCGCTGGTGCATCGTAGATTAAAATCGGTACTGGGTTTAACAACAGCACTAATGGCATTAGTGTCTGTTGATGCAGTGGCTCAGTCTGATAAAGACTACTGGCGCTGGTTTGAAGTTGAAGTTCTGGTTTTTAAACAGACCATCACCGACCAGTCCGATGAGACCTTTCCTTTGACCATACAGCCAATAGCCGTTAACCAAAGCCAGGATTTACTGACCACTTACCATAGCTTGCAGAACCGCCGTCTTCGCAGCGCTTTACCAGTTTGTGAACCACTTTCAGAAAGTCAGTGGCAAATTGATATTGCTTGCCAGTATGAAAACGAAGACCAGTGGATTCCCATTGCCGGAAACCCTTTCGGCCCCGCCCACGCGTTGTCAGAGCTCAATAAAACAGAGGTTGTAATTGATGGCTCCGGTGGTGACATCGAGAGTGCTTCACAACCTTTTTTAATGCCAGAAGACGTTTTAGAGCTAACGCCTGTTAGCGAAGAGTTGGAGCGCAAGGGTCAAGGTAAAGCGTTACTGCATCTGGCCTGGCGCCAACCCGTTTTTAAACGTGGCGAAAGTCGTAAGTTTCGACTCTATGGCGGTAAAAACTACAGCGAAGAATTTTTCTACAATGGTTTTCCCAGAGAACAGGAAGAGCTTATTACCCCATTATCCAACGCCAGTCAGCAACAACGGATGGACAATATTGAATACCTTTTGTCAGCTATAGAGCAAGGCTCTGAACCCTTTACTCAATTGAACGAAAAGACATCGGTACGTCCTCCTCTAGTAGCCGCAGGCCATCCCAACCTGGCGTGGGAGTTCGATGGGCTAATCGATATTTTCCTGGTTGGTAATTATCTGCATATTGATGGCGAATTTAATTTGCGTGAAAAGGATAAAACAGAACAGCTCGCCAATGATATCGAAACGCAGGCATCGCTGGCCTTAAACAATGCGAACGAACAAACGCCGTATCTGCGTAGTTTCTATTTCTCACAGTTAAGACGGGTTATCAGTCACGAAACACATTACTTTGATCACCCTAAGCTGGGTGTTGTGGTTCAAATCCGCCGTACTGACCTGTCAGCTCCAAGATACTAGTTGGTTTCGGGGAAGCTATGGAAAAGTATGAAGAATTACTGCTGGCACTTAGAAAAGTCATTCGTGCAATCGACTTATATTCTAAACAACTCAACAAGTATTCCGGGTTAACAGGACCGCAGCTACTTATTTTACGTGAAATAAATGCAGCAAACGGCATTACTGCCAGTAAAGTTGCACAGAATATCAATTTAAGTCCCGCTACCGTTTCTAATGTCATCGAACGTCTGGAGCACCGTAACCTCATCCACAGGCACCGAAGTGAACAGGATAAACGCCGGGTTTCTCTGTACCTTACTGAGCAGGGCTTAAGTCTACTGGAGAAAGCACCTCAGCCTCTTCAGGAAGATTTTATTGAGAAATTTCAGGCATTGGACGAGTGGGAGCAATCTTTCTTGCTTTCATCAATGCAACGAATTGCCAATATGATGGACGCAGAACGTCTGGACGCAGCGCCCGTGCTCGAAGTTGGAAGCTATCACAAACTGGATAATTAAAATGAACAAACAACTATTTAATCTGCTACCGGTTCTTTTTTTCTCGGGCGCAGCGGTCGCTGATATTTGTGACAATGAAAAGCAGGCTACCCCTATAGCCCAAATTCAAGGAAAAAACGAACAATCCAGTATGATTGACCAACAAGTTACAGTGCGCGGCATTGTAACGGCCAGTTGGCAAACTGATGAGCAGCTTAGCGGCTTTTTTATACACAGTTTTGCTGAAGACATGGATGATAACCCTGCTACCTCCGAAGGTATATTTGCCGTTACAGAAAAGCATCATTCCAGTGTCGATATTGGTGAGAAAGTACAGCTAACAGGTAAAGTTGAGGAGCGCTCGCAGTTAACTTCTTTGGTTGATATATCGAGCATAACAACTTGTGGCGACGCCGAGTCGCTCCCTGGCATAACCGACTTAAACCTGCCGGTTCAATCGCTAACTGAGTTAGAGTCTTTAGAGGGTATGCCGGTAAGGCTATCAGCCTCCTCAGCTAATGAGTTGACAATATCAGGGCATTATAACTATCCACGCCATGGCTATTTTGATGTGTCTTCTGGTCGTTTATGGACACCAACACAAATCGTTATGCCGGGCCAGGACGCCAAACGTCAAGCTGAAGAAAACCAATTGAATCGACTTCAGGTTGACGATAACAGCAATGTCGTTGAGCCAAGCCCTTTACCTTTTTCAAGCCTTTGGCACGGCAAACAAAATAGCTTACGTTCGGGAGCCACTATAACCAGCTTTAACGGTATCATCAGTCAGTTCAATAATGCTTATAGAATTCAACCAACCGAAGATCTGACGTTAGAGAGTCCATCCAAACAGCCGCAATTACCTGAAAAAGCAAATGATTCTGTTCGAATTGCGAGCTTCAACGTTCTCAACTTCTTTAACGGAAATGGTTCAGGCCTGGGCTTCCCCACACCAAGAGGGGCTGATAATAAAGAGCAAATGAAACGTCAGTTGAAAAAAATTGTTGCCGCATTAACCGCTCTTGATGCTGACGTTGTCGGTTTAATGGAACTTGAAAACGATGGTTTTGGTGAGCGTAGCGCTATACTCCAGTTGGTTGATGCGCTAGAGAAGGCTTCCGGTAAAGAATACGAAGTTGCTGAACCTCGGGCTGAAAAAATTGGTACTGATCAAATTACCGTTGGCATTATTTATCAACCCAAACGGGTTAAGCCGAGCTCACACGCACTCTTTACTCGCCAGGGTCCATTTTCATGGGGCAGCAGACCACCACTAGCACAGCGTTTTATTGATAGAACCACAGACAACGAATTTAGTGTCATCGTTAATCACTTTAAATCGAAAGGCAGTTGCCCGGAAGACTCTGACAGTCCGAATAGCAATAAAAACGACGGCCAGGCCTGTTGGAATGACTTACGCCTTAAATCATCCCAGCAGCTGCTGGAATGGGTTTCTGAAGAGTCATTAGCCAGCCCGGTGTTATTAGGTGATTTCAACGCTTATTACCATGAAGATCCTATTCGTTACTTTAGTGAAAATGGCTTCTATAATCCTTCGGATGCTATGGACTATTCCTATGTATATGGCAGTCAGGCGGGTTCCTTAGATCATATCTTTGTCGCCAAGTCGCTGGAAGATAGCGTTGAGGGAGTTTACCACTTACCCTTTAATGCGGATGAGCCCTGGGTTTACGACTATCGTGATGAGACGTACTTTTCTGACGGCCCCTTCCGCTCTTCAGACCATGACCCTCTGGTGCTTGATTTACGTTTTTCTGGATCGGGCATGTAGGAATTATCGGTTCCAAAATGAACTTCAAATTCGATACCTACTAACCACTGGCCGCCACGCTGCTCTGTAACTTCGCTGCGTGGCCAGTGATAACCAACCCAGGCTTCGGCAAAAAACCATTCACGCAAATAGCGCTGGCGATTTAGAAAACGTACGCCATAGTCCTGAATAGGCACAGCATGATCAGTGTTTCCCTCTATCCAGGTTTCAGTTGCCCAGGCTTTATCCTCACCATAAAGATGGTAAAGACGTGCGGTACTGCTCCAGCGCAGTCCATGAGTTTCTTCGGCGAAGGTTCCTATCGAGGCCCAGCGGACAAGCCAGGTATCGGTTAACGTGGCTTCATAATCGACTCGTTGAGCAACACCGAAACCGTCACTGTCCCTCCAGAAGGCGGAAGACTGAGTACGAACCTGCTGGTTATCAGAAAAAACAAAACCGGTCATATAACGCGCCCGGGCGTAGGTATCAAAGCGCAAACCTCCGCGAATACCAATGCTGTATGACACCCTATGGGCCTCGTTAATTTCCGGGTCAAACCCCAGACCGACTAGCCATTCTTCATCGGACTGTGGAGAGCGAATAACAGAAGGTCTGCCTGCAGAATCGTCATCCAGGAATTCGTTTTCATCCACTCGACCAATAAAGGCCGAAAAATTTTCTTTTAGTTTAGGCAGGGTTACACGCGCTCTAAAGCGTGACTTCACTTCAAAACCGTCATATTGATCCCACTGAGGTGCCACCGACAACCGTCCGTACGAACGCTCGTACCGACCTATACTTTCATCACCAAATAATCCGTCAAACCAACGTGCTGTGGTATCGACAGATGAGCCAAGTCCGCTGCGAAATTCGTCCAGCCACATGTCCTCATCTTCCCCAGACTGTTGAACAGCAACGGTAGATTGACAGCTAAGGCTAAAAATAAAAACGAACCAAGTAATCTTTTTCATATTGAATAGTCTATAACTACATACCGTCTGAAGTTGGAGAATACAATGTCATTTCGCCTAATAATTATTGTTATCGGTTTGTTACTATCTTGTTTCAGCATGGCACAGAATAATGAGCCAACAAAGCAAAAAAATGAAAAAATCGCGACTTTTGCCGGTGGCTGTTTTTGGTGTGTCGAAGAGGCCTTCGAAAAAATGCCTGGGGTTCGTGAAGTTGTATCCGGATACAGTGGTGGCGATGAAGCTAACCCCAATTATGAGCAAGTTGCCGGAGGACAAACAGGGCACACCGAAGCAGCACAAATCTACTATAACCCGGATATTATCAGCTATGCTGCTTTACTGCAGAAACTCTGGCGCATTAGTGACCCTACGGATAACCAGGGACAGTTCGTTGATCGCGGTAAGCAGTACCGCCCTGCTGTCTTCTACCATAACGAAAAACAAAAACGCATCGCAATGCAGTCACGTGAATGGCTCGATAAAAACGGTCCTTTTTCTGAGCCCGTCGTTATAGAAATAACACCGCTAAAAAGTTTTTATCCAGCAGAAGAATATCACCAGAATTACTACGACAAGAACCCGGTTCGTTATCGTATTTATACCTATAACTCGGGACGTTATGACTTTGTAGAAAGACACTGGGGAGATACCTCTGACGTTGATTACCAACAGTTCACCAACGACAACCCCACTGGCGAAAATGAAAGCACGAAACAAAGTTACACTAGGCCCAGTGAAAGTGAATTAAAAGAGCGTTTAACGGACATTCAATACGCGGTTACTCAAGAGGACGCCACTGAACCTGCTTTCGATAACCCCTACTGGGATAATGAACGACAAGGCATTTATGTTGATGTTGTCAGTGGTGAACCGCTTTTTTCTTCAGCGGATAAGTATGAATCAGGTACTGGCTGGCCTAGCTTTACCAAGCCAATAACGCCGAACGCTGTTGTTGAAAAAGAAGACAGCAGTTGGTTTTACACGCGTACTGAAATTCGCAGTCGTAAGGCAGACTCTCACGTTGGCCATGTATTTACAGATGGCCCTGAACCAACCGGGCTGAGATACTGCATGAATTCGGCGGCACTGCGCTTTATTACTTTAGAAGATATGGAAGAAGAAGGTTACGGTGACTACATTCCTGCAGTCACCGAAGACTAAATATTGAGAATTAGGCAGACCAGCCGAGCTCTCTGGCTCGCTGTTCTGCGTGCTTAGGTACGTCAGTCGCCACAAAGTGGTGGTGCAGCACCTGAACACCCAGCATATGATTTATAACCGCATCAAGCTGCACACGTTCTTCATTTGGAACGTTTTCGTCCTGATGGCGCTCAAAGGTCTTTACCACTTCGCTGTAATCGAGCAAGCCAGCCGACTTAACCGCATCTTCACTCAGAAATTGCTCAGCCAGCTTTTCTACCGCTTTCCATTTTTCTGGGTCCGTATGCGCAGGCGGTGCCATAAAGGCAAACTTCTCACGCTTATACAGCGTTTCCGGAAGCAAACCTTTCATCGCCTCGCGCAACACATACTTTTCTTTATTACCTTTAATACGCAGGTGCGGTGGAACGGTGAAAGCGTATTCCGCTAAGTGGTGATCCAAAAATGCGGGGCGCGCTTCCATTGAGTTTGCCATATCAACACGGTCACCGCCCCAGGTCAGGATTTGCCCTTCCAGCATAGTTTTAATCCAAACGTACTGGGCTCTGTCGAGCGGGTGACGTCCATCGAGCATATTCTTATCCAGCGTATCAGCTATTGCCTTGCTGGGATCATAATTCTCAACTTGTTGACGCTTATTCTCTGACATGAGCGGCAAGGCAACCGTAGAGCACGATAACCACGGCTGCACACAACTCGGGGTAAAGCCCATTTTCTGGTTAAAAGCGTCGCTGACAAACTCTTCACGGGCCAACATAGCGCCTTTAAAGAGCTTATTATTTTTTTCCAACAGCTCCTGCCACTCAACCCGCTCAACTTCAGGCAAGTGATCTAAGCCGTGTAAAAACATATCTTTACGAAACGCCGGGTAACCTGCAAAGAGCTCATCCGAACCCTCGCCTGTCATCACAACCTTATAACCGGACTCGTGCACCTCTTTGCTCATAAGGTACTTAGCAACACCCAGGGTGTTATAAATGGTTCGCTCGGTGTGCCACAGGGTTTTCACAAAATGATCGTACAGGTCATCGGCTTTAAGCCGCATAATATGATGGTCGGCTTGCGTGGCTTCCGCCATTTCCTCTGCTATCGGTGTTTCATCGTAGTCAGCAGAATCAAAACCTATGGTAAAGGCTTTAACTGACGTTTGTGTCGAAGCCGACGCCAGGCCAAGAATTGCACATGAATCAATACCGCCTGACAGGTAGCACCCCACAGGCACATCGGCTGTCATACGGTGCTGAACAGCTTCTAGTAATTTAGCGCGAACCCCTTCGATATAGGATTCCTCGTCCACATCCGCTCCGGGATAGCTCTCCTCAGGCGGAAAATCGACATCCCAGTATTTGTGCTCCGTCGCAACCACCTTGCCGTTTTTGCGCTGTAGCTTAACCACATAACCGGGCTGAACCTGATTAATGCCTTCAAAAGCAGTAGAACCTGGTACCATGACCTGAATTAACTGGTGATACAAACCTTCGGCTGAAAACTCCCGCTTAACATCCGGGTGAGAAAACAACACTTTCAGCTCAGATCCAAACACAATCCCGTGCTCTGTTTCTGTCCAATACAGAGGCTTAATTCCAAAACGGTCACGTACCAAGTAAAGGCTTTCGTCTTGGGCATCAAACAAACCAAAAGCGAATTCTCCCCGAAGTTCCTTTAGTGTGTCCTCCAGGCCATAACGCTCAAATAAATGCAGAACAATCTCAGAGTCACTTTTACTGTTAAAGCGCGCGCCACGAGCGGTTAAGTCCGCACGAATGCGTTTGAAGTCATAAAACTCACCGTTGTGAGTCAGCATCAATCGTTTGTCGGCTGACAAAAACGGCTGACGGCCTCTTTTTTCGTCAAGGTCAATAATGGATAAACGAGCGTGACTGAATCCCACGCCATAATCCTGTTGCACTTCGTAACCAAACCCATCAGGACCGCGATGATGCATTATCGCGGCCATATTCACTAGGGTTTGGGGGTCAATCGCTCTTTCCGTTTGATGTTGAAAAACGCCAGCAATTCCGCACATTCTTTGCTTTTCCTCGTATCAGACGACATCAATGACGCGTTCAGCTCGCTGTACCATACAGGTCAGCAGCGCCATACGTAAAAACACCGCCCCCCGTGCCTGGCTGAAATACCAGTTATGAGGCGTATGGTCGAGATCGGCGGATAATTCTTCACCGCGCGCTAATGGGTGTAAAATAATAGCGCTGTCTTTTAGCGGTGACTGCGCCGTTAAATGAAACTCACTGCCATAAGTACTAAAGGTATCACCTTCCCATGAAATGGCGTTAATATAAACCACATCCAGTTCTGGTAGTACCTTCTCTAAATCCCGAGTAGTACGAATCTTTATTCCGGCTTGTTCAATCTGTTCTCGTTGCTCACTTCCAAACAACTGAGTCGATGACTCCTCGTCATGAATAATGACAATTTCATCTATTGCTTTAGGAAACTTCACCAAACATTTAATAAAGCTACGCACTGTACGCATTTTATTTGGTACACCAATAATTCCAATTTTTATCGGTGCTTTATCGGCCTCATCAGTTACCAAATCGGGGCGCCATTTAAACAACGCATACATATCCGTAAGCGCCTGTGTAGGATGTTCATCTGAACCATTGCCAGCATTAATAATAGGAATGCGCAACGAATCGATCATCTCTTCCAGTGAGGTCTCATTATTGTCCCTCAAAACCACGCAATCACCATAATTATTAAACATTTCAGCCACATCAGCCAAGCGCTCACCTTTGGCTATGCCGGTGGTAGAACGGTCAGTAATTGACATTATGTCGCCGCCCAGACGGTGCCAGGCACTTTCAAATGATAAACGCGTACGGGTACTTGGCTCATAAAACGCGCTAATCAAAATTTTACCTTGTAACGAGGTACTAAAGCGACGAGGGTTGGCCTCATACTTTGCCGCAAGCCGAAACAATTGCAACATACCCAGCTGAGAAAACTGGTCAGCAGATACCACATGCTGATTCGATAATTTCAGCAGGTAATCACCATCTTCCTGAATTGCTTTCAATAACGCCTTTGGGTGAGCATCGCCACACACATCGGGGCGATCTCGCTCAAAGGAGACATCCTTTATAGTCATACAATTACCATATGGTTTTGGAAATAAAATCTTTAATAAAAAGGCCCAGTAGCAATACCGGTGCCGCACAGGTCATAACCAGTGCCAGAGAAATCATCCATTCAAAAGCCACTTCACTAATCAGCATGAACTTGTTCCCCCTCATCTAACTGGTTCCAGTCAAACTTTTTATCGCTACGGATAATACCGACTAAACAGATCAGCCCGGATACGGCGCATGACGTTAGCGCCGCCACATAAAATCCGATAGCGAAATAGCCAATCATGCCAAACAGAGTGCCAAATGCCATAGCCGCTGCTGCATAACCGCCTGTTAACCTGCGTTGATAAAGCCCAAGCAGTATCGGCCAGATAGTACTGGCGACAAAAGCACCGGCAAAATTAAGTAAAGCACCTAACGTAGCAATACGCGGCAAGCACAGCAACCAGGTCATAATACCCAAACCCAGGATGCAACTGCGGTTAAAGCGCATTAAGGTTTTGTCACTTGCCTTTGGCTTAAGGCGCTTATGGAAAATATCTTGTGTCACCAGGTCTGATGTGGCGGCAAGTAAGGAGTCAAGGCTAGACGCCAGTGCAGAAAAAATGATAATAAAGACAACAATAGCCCCGACTTTTCCGAGTACGGCTGCTGCAACGGTAGGTCCTATCATATCCGGGCTTGGCGGAAATATTCCAAGTTGCGGAGCCGCCAGAGCAATAAAGCCCGTTACAATAGGAATGGGCAACCACAGTAGCCCACCAGTTAAGAACGCTTTGTAGGCAACGTTCTTTTTGAAAGAAAGAGCACGTGACCACCAGACATTGGAATGAAAAATTTCGCCAAGCCCAAAGAAAATATTATTGAACAGAAACATAACGGCAGCGGGAAACAGCAGGTCCAGCAGTTGCGGGTGTTCAGCCGTTAAATTGCTGTGAATACTCTCCAGCCCGACGTTATCAATCAGCCAATAAGCGATAAAGCTGACACCAACAATAATAATCAGGGCCTGGATAAAGTCAGTTGCTATAACAGCCCGCATACCGCCAAATAAGGTGTAACCGACACAAATAGCCAGTATGGTTGTCATTCCAATGTGGTAATCAAGGCCGCTCAGCGATTCCAGCAAAATACCGCCTGCCATGCCCAGACTGATTAACCAGCCGAACGCATACACCACGGAAATAATAATAAAGACGAGCCAGGCTAAGTTGCCATAGCGCAGACGCACAAAATCTCCGGAGGTGTAACCATTAGGTAGCAATTCTTTAATTCGCTTGGCCATTGGCGCGAAGAGAATAAGGCCTAAGGCTGCAAAGGAATAACCTATCATTCCCCAGATACCAAATTGATAGGTCAGTTGCGGCGCCACCAACGTGGTGTTGCTGGTCACCCAGGTAGCCATGGCTGTTGCAGCGGCAAACGCGAAGCCAACATTACGACCCGCTAACGCAAAGTCTTCATGGCTACGGTTTTTGCGCCCTAACCAGTAACCGAAGGCAACCCAGAACACCCCGAACAGGATGATAATTGTAATACCCGTACTCGTCTCTAATGCAAACTCAGTCATGATGCTTATGGTGTTTAGAGTGTATCCATTGACGATGCAACAACAACAGCGTTGCTACCAAAGTGATAAAAATGACCAAACCAATAAAGAATAGCGTTAAAGCCTGCCAAAGTGGGTAATGCTTTACTGTAATTTCAATGGTATTACTGAGATAAGTCTGGTTTTTAGCGTCTTCCGCTCTGGCCCTCAAATAGTAGGTGCCATTACTAAAGCCAGTTAATGAAATGTCTTTAAAGTCGCCTAAAGCGGGAAACTGTTTAGTGCTTTCCGAGAACGCTGAATCACTGGCAACTTCAATGGTAACTCTGTTAAGCTCGGCTGCATCAGTCGTACTAACGGAAACGGTAAAATACCCTTCTTTAACGACAGAGTCAGGCCCGCTTAGCTTCAGGGGGCTTGCGAGCGTGGTGGTTGGCAATATGATCAAAAAACATAAAGCCAACAATATATAACGATAGTTAAAGCAGTTTTTCTGTGTCGTCATTAAGACTTCTGCTCACCAATATCAGTTGAAATTTCAGGCTATCAGCAGAACTTCGCAATTTCAACTGTTTGAAGCAGTCATCTATTTGATGTTTAAAGCCGTAGTTATCTCAACATCTTATTTACGTTTAGCGGTCAATTATCCAATGCAAAAGTATTTATGCAGTTTAGGTTCCAATATAGAACCACAGAGTCACTTTCCTAAAGCCAGGGCAGCCCTTGAAGCTTTATCCCGTAATATAAGCTTTTCACGCAATATTCCTACGCGTCCGGTAAATATGGATACCGACAAAGACTTTTTGAATGCTCTGTTTATTATTCAAACACCGATGAGCGCCGAGCAACTTAAACAGGAGTTTAATCTCATTGAAGAAGCTTTGGGCCGTGACCGTTCTGATCCGCAAAGGAGCCTTAAAGATCGCACGATTGATATCGATATTCTGGGAAAAGTGAGTGATAACCCCCAAGTGCCTGATTACTTAACCTCGTTATTAACCGATTTAGGAATTGCCTCATGAAAAAGACAGCACTCGTTACAGGTGCCGGCCGCCGCTTTGGCTTTGAGCTATCAAAGGCGTTATTGGCTGAAGGCTATCAACTGTTCGCCCACTACAACAGTTCACGCGACGGGATTAACGAATTAGAATCGCTTGGCGCCACAGCAGTGCAGGCAGACTTTACCGATATCGAAAGTATCCAGGGCATGATAAAAACTATCAGCAAAGCCACTGACTCGATTGAGCTTCTGGTCAACAACGCATCCTGTTTCTTCGATAACGAAACCGTTGATAACGACAATAAAGCGCTTGCTGCAGTATTTCAGGTACACGGCATAGCGCCCTATATGCTTATTAGTGGCCTTCAAAAGCAGCTAAGTAAGTCAGAAAACGGGCTGGTCGTTAATATAACGGATATATACGCTGACCGCCCTTCCACCGATTACATTGCTTATTGCGCGGCTAAAGCCGGACTGGCCAATATGACTCAGTCATTTGCTAAAACCTTAGCACCATCGGTAAGAGTAAACTCGATTCAGCCAGGCCCAATTCTCTTTTTACCCGAGCATGATAAAGAGCACCGTATGCAAGTTCTGGATGAAACACCATTGCGGGTTGAAGGCGGTTTAGAGCCCATGATAGAAACCGTTCGCTTTTTACGCGATAACCCGTTTATTACCGGAGAGTCGATTAAAGTCGATGGTGGCCGCGGTTTAATGATATAAAAAAACCCGGCGCAATGGCCGGGTTTCAGTTCACTATAGCGACTCTTATTTAAGCATTCCACGCAATACGTAATGTAAGATACCACCACTTTTGTAGTAACTCATTTCATTACCGGTATCGATACGGCACTTAACCTTAAACTCGACTTCGCTTCCGTCTTTGCGTTTAGCAACAACTTTCAGCATCTGTCCGGGTTTGAGATTATCATCAAGGCCCAGAATCGATATCTGCTCTTCGCCGGTCAGCTTGTGCTCTTTAACACCTTCGCCTTCAGCAAACTGCAGCGGCAGAACACCCATACCCACCAAGTTAGAACGGTGAATACGCTCGTAGCTTTCCGCCAGTACAGCCTTAACACCTAACAGCGTTGTACCTTTCGCCGCCCAGTCACGGCTTGAGCCGGTACCGTACTCTTTACCGGCCAATACAACCAACGGCGTATCATTTTCCATGTACTTCATGGCGGCATCGTAAATAGCCATTTGCTCGCCAGTTGGAATGTACTTGGTGTAACCACCTTCGACATCATCTAACATCTGATTTTTGATACGAATATTGGCAAAGGTACCGCGCATCATGACTTCGTGGTTACCACGACGCGAACCATAAGAGTTAAAGTCTTTAACTTCTACGCCATTTTCTTGCAGATACTTACCTGCCGGTGAATCCGGTTTGATAGAGCCTGCCGGTGAAATATGGTCCGTGGTAATTGAATCAGCAAATACCGCCAGCACGTTAGCGTCTTTAATGTCACTCGGTGCCTGCAGTGGCTTATCAATGCCTTCAAAGAACGGCGGGTTTTTAACGTAGGTAGAGTCATCCTGCCAGTTATACGTATTGCCTTCGGCAACACTAATTGACTGCCACTCTTCATCACCTTCGAAGACCTCACCGTATTCTTTGCCGAACATCTCTTTATCAACCATTTTCACAGCTTCAGCAATTTCTGAACTGCTTGGCCAAATATCCTTCAAAAACACGTCATTACCGTCCGAGTCTTTACCTAAAGGATCTTTGCTCAAATCGGTACGTGTTGTACCTGACAGCGCATAGGCAACCACTAGCGGTGGTGACGCCAGCCAGTTAGCCTTAACTTCTGGGTGAACGCGGCCTTCAAAGTTACGGTTTCCTGACAATACAGAAGAAACCGTCAAGTCGCCTTCATTAATGGCCTGCGTGATTTCATCATCCAACGGGCCCGAATTACCAATACAAGTAGTACAGCCGTAACCCACTAAGTTAAAGCCAAGCTTATCAAGGTACTCATCTAAACCGGCTTTTTCGAAGTAGTCGGTAACCACTTTAGAGCCTGGCGCCAGCGAGGATTTAACCCAGGGTTTACGTGCCAGACCTTTCTCTACGGCTTTTTTAGCAACCAAACCAGCCGCCATCATGACACTTGGATTTGACGTATTCGTACAAGACGTAATAGCCGCAATAACAACATCGCCGTGAGATAAGGAATAATCCTTACCTTTCACTTGGACTTCTTTGTCCTTTTCGCCCGACTTACCGTTAGTTTCCAGTATCAGGTCGAAGTTACTGCCAAGCTGCTCCATATCCACCCGGTCCTGAGGACGTTTCGGACCAGCGAGTGAAGCCGTTACAGTACTTAAATCTAACTCCAGCGTGTCGGTGTACTCCGGTTCGTTGTCGTTGTCGCGCCACAAGCCCTGGGCTTTAGAATACTTCTCAACTAACTCAATAGTCTCTTCATCACGTCCTGACAGACGGAAATAACGCAATGTTTCGTCATCGACCGGGAAGAAACCACAAGTTGCACCATATTCCGGCGACATGTTTGAAATAGTTGCACGGTCTGCTAATGGCAGATTGTCCAGACCCGGACCATAGAACTCAACGAACTTACCTACGACGCCTTTCTCACGCAGCATTTGGGTCACGGTTAAGACTAAGTCTGTCGCAGTAACACCTTCTTTCAGTGCACCAGTCATACGAAAGCCGACAACTTCAGGTATCAACATGGAAACAGGCTGACCCAGCATTGCAGCTTCGGCTTCAATACCACCGACGCCCCAACCCAAGACACCAATGCCGTTAATCATAGTGGTGTGAGAGTCGGTTCCCACTAAGGTATCGGGATAAGCATAAGTTTTGCCGTCTTCCTCTTTAGTCCAGACACTCTTACCTAAATACTCCAGGTTCACCTGGTGACAAATACCGGTACCCGGTGGTACTACGCGGAAGTTTTCAAAGGCACCCTGCCCCCACTTCAGGAACTCGTAACGTTCTTTGTTACGTTCCATCTCCATGCGGACGTTTGCTTTAAATGCCCCTTCGGTTGCGTATTTGTCGACCATTACCGAGTGGTCAATAACCAGATCCACCGGCGACAGAGGGTTAATCACTTCAGGGTCGTGCCCTGCTTTAGCCACAGCGTCTCGCATTGCGGCTAAGTCGACAATACCCGGTACACCGGTAAAGTCCTGCATGAGGACCCGCGCCGGGCGGTACTGAATTTCGCGGTCGATTTTTTTCTTTTTCGACCAGTCGACCATGGCTTGTAAGTCGTCTTTTGTGACGGTTTCGCCATCTTCATTTCGTAATAGGTTTTCGAGCAACACTTTCATTGAAGCCGGAAGTTTTGAAATGTCTCCTAAGGCTTCCTCTGCTTTAGGCAGGCTGTAGTAATGAAAGGTTTTTCCTTTAACGTCTAACGAACTTAAGGTTTTCAGACTGTCTTTGCCTGACATAGATACTCTCCCATTCGCTTCCAAAAGCGTAGTTTTTAGCTCAACGGTCTTTTAAATATAGACAAACTGAACCGTTTCAGCCATTGAAATTGTGCTTTGATGAAAACATAAATCAAAGATTTGTGCCAATTAACTGGTGGTTAAGCACTCAGTTAAGCAACTATTTTTATTATAAATTGTGTTTATATTACATAGTCAGTAAAAAGCGTTTAAGATCAACAAACATCAGTCTTACCGAAATCAATAAGGACATAATGGATGAGTCAGGTACTCGACGATTTACTCAACTTACTGACCCTCGAAAGCATTGAGGACGGTCTTTATCGTGGACAAAGTCAGGATTTAGGCTTTGGTGCTGTCTTTGGTGGACAGGTTATTGGACAAGCATTGTCAGCGGCAAAAGAAACTTTACCGCAAGAACGCGTCTGCCATTCTTTTCACAGTTATTTTTTACGCCCCGGCGACGCGAAAAAGCCTATTGTCTATGACGTGGAAACCATACGCGACGGTAAAAGCTTTTCAGCACGCAGAGTCAAAGCCATTCAATACGGTAAGCCCATCTTCTATATGACAGCGTCTTTCCAGCAACAGGAGAATGGTTATGAGCATCAGGACACCATGCCCGAGGTTCCTGGTCCTGAAGGCTTAGTTTCAGATTTGGACATTTATCGTGAGCACGAAGAACTGATACCGGCGCCACTGCGCAAAAAGTTCATTTGCGATAAGCCCATAGAAATGCGGTTTGTGACACCCTACAACCCATTTAAACCTGAAAAAGATGAGCCGCGTCGCTACGTTTGGTTCAGAGCAAACGGCAACATGCCGGATGATCAACGCGTTCATAAATACTTGTTGGCTTATGCGTCAGACTTTAACTTCTTGCCAACAGCACTGCAGCCCCATGGCGTCAGCTTTGCTCAACCCAACATGCAGGTTGCTACCGTTGACCACGCCATGTGGTTCCATCGCGACTTCCGTATGGATGACTGGTTGCTTTACGCAATAGACAGCCCTTCTGCCAGCGGCCAGCGCGGCTTAGTTCGTGGACAAATTTTTACACGAGATGGTGTGTTAGTCGCATCGACAATTCAGGAAGGTGTCATGCGGGACCGCGCTTAACGCGATCCCGCCATTAATTTAGGTTAGCGAAACAAAGAAGCCGGCGATTGCGGCACTCATCATGTTTGCCAAAGTCGCAGCTAATAGTGCACGCATACCTAAACGAGCAATATCATGGCGTCTACTGGGCGCCATACCACCTAACCCACCCAGTAAAATTGCAATGGATGAAAAGTTCGCAAAACCACAAAGCACAAAGGTAATAATCACCTGAGAATTCTGGCTTAACTGGTCCTTATAATTGACGAAATCCAGATAGGCGACGAACTCGTTGATCACTAGCTTCTGGCCAATAAAACTGCCGGCCAGGTTCGCTTCGTCCCAACTAACACCCAGTACATAAGCCACTGGCTGGAATACGTAGCCAAAAATTTGCTGTAAGGTCAGTTCAGAATAACCAAACCAACCGCCAACCCAGCCAAAAATACCGTTAACCAATGCAATAAGTGCAACGAAGGCCAGCAACATAGCACCAACGTTCATAGCCAGTTGCAGGCCGCTGGACGCGCCCTGCGCTGCCGCATCAATCACGTTTGCTGAGTTATCTTCTACTTCCACTTCTTCTAAATCATTGCGTGGCTTTTCACACTCAGGAATCATCATCTTCGCCATCAAGAAGCCACCGGGAGCCGCCATGAAGCTTGCTGCAATCAGATATTTTAACTCAACCCCAACACCGGCGTAACCGGCTAAAACCGAACCAGATACCGACGCCATACCACCAACCATGACCGCAAACAGCTCTGAGCGCGTCATAGTACCGATAAACGGTCTTACCATCATAGGCGCTTCGGTTTGCCCTACAAAAATGTTGGCAGCAGCTGACATTGATTCGGGGCGGCTGGTACCCAGCAGTTTTTGCAGCCCCCCGCCCAAAATGCGAATAACCCACTTCATAATGCCTAAGTAGTACAGAACTGAAATGAGAGAGGAGAAGAAAACAATGACCGACAGAACTTGAATAGCGAATACAAAACCAAACTCTTCTGACGCCAGGTTACCAAACAAGAAATCGATACCCGCCTTGGTGTAACCAATAACGGCCGACACGCCCTGCGCGAAACTGAACAGTAACTCTCGTCCAATAGGCACATAAAGTACAAACCCAGCCAGTACAACTTGAATACCAAAAGCGCCAATAATTGTTCGCCAACGAATGGCTTTACGGTTCGTTGAAACCAAATAAGCAACGATAAAAATGACGGCAACGCCGAGAATACTATTCATAAAAGAACCAACTTTATTCCGCCAGCAACTGACGTATTTTTGTTTTTATAATATCAATGGCGATTTCGTTTTGACCACCGCGAGTGACAACGAGATCAGCAAACTGCTTAGACGGGAATATAAAGTCAAAGAATGCGGGGCGAACATACTGTTCATATTGCTCGGTAACCGATTGCAACGTACGACCACGCTCTTCAATATCGCGCTTAATACGACGCAGCAGACAAATATCCAAAGGCGTATCCATAAATACTGAGATATCGAACTGCTCGCGTAATTTTTCATCAGTTAACAGCAGAATCCCCTCAACCATAACAACTTTTGCAGGTGCGACCCGTATTGATTCTTCCAGACGGGTATGAGTAGTGTGGCTGTACTGTGGCATCTCGACAGCTTCGCCGGCTTTTAACTGCCGCAAATGTTGCATCAGCAAATCGTGTTCGAAAGCGGCCGGCTGATCATAGTTAGTTAAAATCCGTTGTTCCATGGTCATATGACTCTGGTCACGGTAGTAAGCATCTTCGGCCAGAATAGCAATGCCGTCAGTTCCTAACTCAGCCACCAACTCCTGATACACCGTTGAGGCAAACAGGCTCTTTCCTGACGCTGAAGCGCCAGCTATAGCTATAACTGTTATTTTACTCACAAGCTTCCGTTTCTATTTGCTGCAAACCGCGCGCAATTATCCTTGATTGTCTGCGTAATTAAAAGACTTGACTACTACCTTTATTCTCACAATATCTGAGCACAAGTTTCCATATGTTTAATTTCGTTACAATTTAGTCTGAACATATGTAGGCATATTAGTGATGACTCTCGTATAGTGATGTCGCTTAATAAAAAATAATTCAGGAACGACAATGAAAATGATGAAAACTATTACCGCTGTTGCGGTAGCAACGGCCCTTCTCGGTGGCTGCCAGTCAACCCAGTCAGCTAATAATCAACAGGCTGTTAGCCAATCACAGTTTCCCGAAGTAAAGGTCAACTACGAGACATTTACTTTAGATAACGGCTTAACTGTCGTTGTTCACGAAGATCGCAAAGCCCCTATTGTTGCGGTAAACGTTTGGTACGCCGTTGGCTCTAAAGATGAAAAAACCGGACAAACAGGCTTCGCTCATTTATTTGAGCACTTGATGTTCAATGGTACCGAAAACTACGATGACGAATACTTCGGTCCTTTTGAGCGTGCAGGCGCTACAGAAATGAACGGCACGACTAACAATGACCGTACTAACTACTTTGAGAACGTCCCTACGCCAGCACTTGATATGGCACTTTGGATGGAATCGGACCGTATGGGCCACCTGTTAGGAGCCGTAACTCAGGAAAAACTCGATGAGCAGCGTGGCGTTGTACAAAACGAAAAACGTCAAGGTGAAGCTCAGCCCTATGGTAAAGCCTGGAGCTATATCGCCGAGCAAACCTTCCCTGAAGGTCACCCATACTCATGGTCCGTTATTGGATCAATGGAAGATTTAAACGCAGCTTCTCTGGACGACGTACACCAGTGGTTTGAAGATTACTACGGCGCAGCTAATGCTGTATTGGTATTAGCAGGCGATATTGATGTTGAAACCGCAAAGGAAAAAGTCACTAAATACTTTGCCGATATCGGACCTGGCAAACCATTGAAGAAGCAGAAAGCCTGGGTTGCTAAACGCGACGAACAAAAACGCGCAACCATGGAGGATCGCGTTCCGGCTCCTCGAGTTTATAAAGTGTGGAATACCGCACAAATGGGAACTGCCGACTCTGAATACCTCAACCTTCTGGCCGATATTTTGGCTAACGGTAAAAACTCACGACTTTATGAACGTTTAGTTTACAACGAGCAAATTGCCAGCTCTGTCGGGGCATTCCAGTACGGTCGCAAACTGGCCGGTCAATTTATGATCACGGCCGACGCCAAGCCTGGTGTTGAACTTGAACAGATTGAAGAAATTATTGATGAAGAACTTGCGCGCCTGATACAGGAAGGCCCGACAGCAGCAGAATTACAACGTACTAAATTCAGCACCTCGGCAGATTTTGTTCGTCGCGCTGAAAAAGTAGGTGGTTTTGGTGGCAAGTCCGACATACTCGCCTCTGGCGCGGTCTATCATAATGACCCGGGCTTTTACGAAAAAGAAATGGAGTGGACCAAACAAGCTTCAACCAACGATCTGCAAAACGCTGCAGAACAGTGGTTAAGCCATGGTGACTTCGTTCTTAATGTTGTTCCACAACCTAACTACGCTGCGCAAGAGACCGATGCAGACCGTTCACAATTACCCAATGTCGGCGACTTACCACAATTAGAGCTGCCAGAGGTTGAACAGTTTACTTTGTCCAATGGCTTAGAAGTTTATCTGGCACAGCGTAGCGATACACCAACGATTGAAATGAGTCTGGTTTTTGACAGTGGTTATGCCTCAGATGTTGGCGGTAAACTCGGTACAGCAAGTTACACCATGTCGATGCTAAAAGAAGGTACTGAAAACCTGAGTGCGCTAGAGTTGAATAAGCGTTTAGAGTCTTTAGGAACCAACTTAAATGCGTCGGCCAGCCTGGATAGTTCACGCATTAGCATGGACACACTCAGCGTTAACTTCGCTGAAAGTTTGGCGTTAATGAATGACGTTCTGCAAAATCCAGCCTTCTCTGAAGAAGAAATTGAGCGCAAGCGTTCAAACTGGATAGAAGGCATTCGCAAGGAAGAAGCTCGCCCTCAAACTCAGGCTCTACGTGTTCTTCCAGGCTTGATGTTCGGTGACGGTCACGCTTATAGTCAGCCGTTAACAGGCTCAGGTACCGTTGATTCTATCAAATCTTTAACTCGTGAAGACTTGGTCGAGCATGCGCAAACCTGGTTACGTCCTGACAACGCCAAATTGGTTATCGTTGGCGATACAACCGTTGAACAAGCTCAGTCACTATTAGAAGATCAGTTCTCTAGTTGGCAGGCTCCGGCTTCTGCGAAACCAGAAAAGTCGCTTGACGCTTCAATGGCCTCTGAAACCAACCGTGTTTTCCTTATTGATAAACCAGGGAATCCACAGTCTTTAATTATAGCCGGGCAGCTGGCACCTTCTGGTCAGGTTGATAACGCCGATACCATCGATGTTATGAACACCATTCTTGGTGGTAGCTTTACCAGCCGTCTGAACATGAATTTACGTGAAGATAAAGGTTGGTCTTACGGTGCACGCTCAATTTGGCTGGACAACGAAGGTCCGGGCTTGTTAGTGGCTCTGGCACCAGTACAAACTGACAAAACCAAAGAGTCTGTTGAGGAAATCATAAAAGAATTTACTCAATATGAAGGCGATAAGCCTGCTACAGAAGACGAACTTGCCAAAGTAAAAGCTAATAAAACCGCTAAATTACCTGGCGCGTACGAAACTAAAGGTAGCCTGCTTAGCGGTTTGGTCAGTACCTTCAATAAAGGCAAAGACGTTAAATACCTAGAAGCTTATGGACAGCGCATCAACGCTATTACCCTTAACGATATTCATGAGAATGCCGATAAGGTTCTAAAACCTGACGCTATGACCTGGGTAATTGTTGGCGACTTAGCTGAAATTGAAGATAAGATCCGTGAACTTAACCTTGGGGAAGTGACTATCCTAAGTGAAGACGACATTAAATAATAATGTCTGCCCCCAGCCTTCCCGGCTGGGGCTTTTTCTTTTATGTGCCAAATAATTGCTCTGCGCGACTATGCAGGATCCAACTGGTAAGAATGTATTTGTCGTTAGAAACTGGCGTTCTTCCCCTGTGAGTATGAGTAAAATACGCAGGTGCTATCACCATTTGACCCGCTTTAGGCTTTAGTGAACGATCCTGATAATAAAAGTCCGTTTCTCCACCTTCATCCACGTCATTCAGGTAGTACATAAACAACAAAGCTCTGTGCAATGGTTCAGTAGATCCCTTTTGCGGATAAGCTTCGCAATGCCAGTAATTGTAATTGCCCTTACCTTTTCTATAACGCTGCATTTGTATTGCGCCAACTCGAAACAGTTTTTGCATAATTGCCATTTCGTTGCCTTTCGCAACCTCATCAAAGTTATCATTAGTCAAAGCAACAGGTTGTTTCGTTTTAGGATGTTGCAGTGTGAGTGCAACAGGCCCAATTAAAGCAAACCGATATTTCTTAAAGTACTCCAGCGCGTGGCGTGCTGTTGTCTGCTGAATTTTTAGCAACAACTCCTGATAGTCAGGGTGGGCATTGAGCGATAAATCGGTACTGACCTTTTTCGTGGTATCTAACCCACCGCCAGTACGGCCATCAAACGTATGTGGAGACTGTTCAAAAACATCAATGAGTTTCTGGCATAGCTCGTTCGATAGAGCATTATCATAAGTTTCAATGAAATCATTCATAGCAGTGACTTTTCCTGACCTTATGTGTTTTAAGAATCAAAAGGGCTTAATTTAATACGCGGTTTACTTCCGGGGATGGCTTGCCAATATAGTATCCCTGCAGATATTCAATCTGCTGGTCACAGAGATAGGTATTCACGTCTTTGTTCTCAACAAACTCTGCCACGATAGGAATACTTAACTCTTTACAAATACTAATTAAGCCATTAAGAATACTGGCACTTGTCGGGTCATGTAGTACGTTCTGAACAATGCTGCCGTCAATTTTTAAATAATCAGGACGCAGGCGTATTAAACGCGAAAAATTAGAGTAACCAACGCCAAAGTCATCAATAGCAATTTGGCCACCTAACCGTCGGACATCTTTCGCAAAGGACTGGATTTTCGTGAAGTCCTCGGTTGATTCAGTTTCCGTAATCTCAAAAATAAGCTGAGCTTTTTTATGCTCAGCAAGAACATAGTGAATAAAGCTTACGGTTTCTTCATTCAGAATGTCTTCTATTGATAAATTTACAGAAATGGCAACCTGGCATTGTTCTGATGTAAGAACCGCCTGCTCAATAACAGAGCGCGTAATTTCACAGTAGTAGCGTGTTGCTTTTGCTTTATCGAGAAACAATCCGGGCGCTAAATCATGGTTATTGTCTCTTAACCGCACCAGCGCTTCGTAATAACTCGGCTGCCCTTCTTTTGTACTTTTAATGGGTTGGTAGTAGTTCACAAAGCGATGATCCGTCAAAGCGGACTGAATCTTCGGTATCCAGTTCACTTTATTCTCATTCAGAAATTCTCTTTCATACACCACTTCAATTTTATAACCCGAGTAAATAACCTTTGCTTTTGATAACGCACTTTCTGCCAACTGCAATTGCTTACCACGACCAACGCCCATGCCAATAGCAACATCCAGCGCAATGTCGCTACTTCCAATTACGAACTTTTTTGACAACAATGACTGATAGAAGCTGAGTAGGTGATCCTCGAACAAATTAGGGATCATCCTGAAATCAGGGATAAGTGCAAACTTGTCGCTATAAAGTCGATAAATTTTTATGTGTTTACTTTCTAAAATCTCAGATGCCCAGTGGCTAAACTGGCGCAGCAACTCATCACCAAATTCTAAACCGTAATAGTCGGCATAGCTTCGGAACTTACGAATATCCATAACGGCAAGACATTGTGTACCAACACGTTTAAGGTCATTCAGCAAATCAACTCGTGTCGCAAGCCCGGTAACCTGATCAAATCTAGCTTCCTGCAATAGCTCATCAAGGTACATTTCACGCGAAATGTCCTGGAACAGTAACACCAGCTCAGTTAAGTGGCCATCGGTTCCGTACAGTGGAATAGCCATGCACCGACACCAATTGCTGCGACTGTTACTATTCAGACAAAGTGAACCATTCCAGGTCTCACCGCTGTCTGTCGCTTGTTTTATGGCATCCAGTATATCGTTACGGTTATCTTTATGAAGGAAGGCAGAAAATGCCGTGGTTTGTTTCAGATAATGAATGTCTAATAATTTATGGAGAGAGGAGCTCATCCAGCGAATGTTGCCGTTAGGCGACAGTCGCGCACACAAAGCTGCGGATTCAAGCGTATTAATGTACTGCTTTAACAAAAATTGATCACGCATGCATGCTTGCTCGGCCTAAGTCGCAAAAGAAATGTTAGCTTTTTGTAATGTACCGAATTTGCCGATATAATAACAGTCCGTAACCCAAGATATTTACTTAACCTTACTCATCCAGTCCCGTATAATCCGTTCAAATTTAACTCAGCTAATTGCTTTTTAGGTTATACCCGATGAAAAAACTGATATTAGTACTCCTATTGTGCAGCTCATTTCCTTTTGCTGTAAACGCCGAACGTTACTGGTCAGATACCAGCCTTACCTACCTCAATGGAAGTGATTACGAAGTCGGAGATCCCGATCGTCATGTACTCACCCTCGAGTACGTTGGCGGATATAGTTGGGGGAAGATATTCAGTTTTGCTGACAGATTGGAGTCGGATAACGGCGATACCGAAACCTATATAGAGTTTTCACCTGAATTCTACCTGCTTGAGTTTGACGATAACCCAGTCAAAAACATTAGCTTCACCACAACTGCTGAGGTAGGTGACGGTTTTACCAATTACTTATACGGCATTGGTGCCGCATTTGATGTTCCCGGTTTCCAGTTCTTTGAACTTGATGCTTATAAAAGAAATAACGATGGCTTGCCAAATAACTATCAGTTGACTGCCAGTTGGGGCTTGCCTTTCTCCATTGGTGAAACACAGTGGATGTTTGACGGTTTCATTGATTACGCTTCCGGTATCAGCAACGTCGGCCCGGCTAACCTTAACTTCACCTCTCAACTAAAGTGGAACATTGCTCCTTACTTTGAGTTATCGGCGCCTCTTTACGTTGGTATTGAATATGTTTACTGGCGTAATAAGTTCTATATTGACGGAGTAACAGAGAAGAACCCTAACCTTTTGGTTAAATGGCATTTTTAATAAAAAAGGGGCCATGAGGCCCCTTTTCTATTATTACGGTTTAGCTCAAAATCGGTACGTCACACCAATATTTAATGAGTTATCTCGTATTCACCTTTATCCAGTCAATAAAGTAAATGGTTCTCGGGTTACGGTCATATTGAATTCCGCCCCTGTAACTCACACTATTTAACGTTGTATCATCGCCAGCTACAAAACAATTTTCCGTTTCAGGTATTTTAGCAACCCCGGCTAGAGGTGATACACCCCCTGATAATCAGCCACTTCAACATCATAAGATGTACGTTGCATTAAACAATCACGGAAAGTTTCAAGGGCGTCCAGTTCACCGTGCACCAATTGCACCGGCGTATTGGGTTTTAATTTGGACTGCGCCAACCAATCCAAAATCTCTTGATAATCGGCGTGCCCTGACAGTCCTTCTAGTGACCGTATTCGGGCTTTGACCGGTAACCACTGCCCATGCAGTTTTATTGATTCAACCCCTTGTAGCATTTTAGCTCCACGCGTTCCTCCCGCCTGGTGACCACTAAACAGAACCGTCGCGCGATGATCACCTAACCAACGCTTAAAGTGATGAAGAATGCGCCCGCCTGTCGCCATACCACTTCCGGCAATAACAATATGCGGCCCCGACTGGGAGGCAATAGCCTTAGACTCATCAACCGAACGCGTATATTCAACGGCACCAAAGGTCCTGGAACAATCAGAGTCGGACAGGCGATGCAGCTTATGAAAGCGTTGATAAAGACTCGAGACATTAATTGCCATAGGAGAATCTAAATAAATGGGTTGTTTGGGTATTCGACCTTCTTCCATAAGCTTGACTAATAAGTACTGTAACAGTTGTGCCCTGCCGACTGAAAAGCTTGGAATTAATAAAACACCGCCAGCCTGAGACGTTTCCCTGACCACTTCTGCAAGCTGGTCTTCCGCATCTTCAGTTTCCTTGTGCAGCCGATCGCCGTAGGTCGACTCAAGCAATAGCAGATCTAAGTCAGGTAAAGGCTCCGGCGGGTACATCATGATATCGTGTGGCCGGCCGACATCTCCGGAAAACCCAACTTTTTTGCCTTCGGCTTCAATGATAACGCTTGAAGCGCCCAGAATATGACCCGCCGGCTGCAAAGTGACCTTAATATCTCCTATTTCAAACTGCTCATGAAACTCAACGCCCTGAAATAGCCTCATAGCTGACTTTGCTGTTGCTTCATCGTATAAAGGTTCGGGCTTTTCGTGTCGACTTAACTTATGTTTTCCCAGATATTTCGCATCTTCTTCCTGAATGCGTCCACTGTCGGCGAGTAGAATGTCACACAGTCCTGATGTTGCATGATGCGCAAAAACGGGACCACGAAAACCCTCTTTATAAAGCACAGGGACAAAGCCAGAATGGTCAAGATGTGCGTGCGTTAGGACCACACCATCCACTTGGTTTATTCCCATAGGCAGAGGCTGCCGGTTACGTCGACGTAGCCATTTATATCCCTGAAAAAGGCCGCAATCGATAAGAATCCGAGTAGAATCGGTTTCCACTAAATATTTTGATCCGGTGACGGTTTCCGCACCACCTAAAAATACAATACGCATCAGTTCTCCCTGGCTATACAGTTTTTACCGCGCTTTTTGGCTGCTAGCAGCGCTTTGTCGGCACGGTCAATAGTTGCCATAATGTGCTCATCCGGCACGACTTCAGCCACTCCAAAGCTACAAGAAAAGCTATGATTAGTGCCCTCCAGTCTTGCCCCGTTTACTTCCGTTCGTAATCTTTCAGCTGTTTCTTCAGCAAACTGTAGTGAACTCCCCGGCAATAAAATCATAAACTCGTCACCACCAAAACGCCCGAGCAAATCACTACTTCTCAGTACCGAAGCAACGATATTTGTCACCTGTACAAGAGCTCGATCACCAGCGACATGCCCATAACTATCATTAATCTTTTTAAATTCATCCACATCGAACATGATCAATGAAACGGGTTTATTTTGGCGCTTACTAAGATTAGTTAGAGCATCCGCACGCTGCATAAAATGTTCACGCGAAGCTGTTTTCGTTAATCCATCCTCAGAAACCTGCCGGGTCAGCAACTCGTTATGGGCCATGAGTGTTGGAACTGTTAATCCAAACCAGGCGCTTGCCGCAATTATAGTAACGGCAAACTGATACACAATTGCGTAGTCCATCAACCCTAAAATGCCGACAGAAAATGCCGTAATAGTGCTGAATAACGCTAATGATATGGCCGTATTTAAAGGAGACTCCGTATACGAAACCCATAATAAAGGAAGGATCAGGAAAAATATTGAGAAAGCCGCTTCATCTTTATTTGCCGTTGCCGTCAATATCAGGCTTAAGCCCAACAAAGCCAGAATAAGCAGCAGTTTCCAAAGAAAAGAGCGTTGGTTCCCGTTTTTTACCGTAAAGCTAAGCCCTCCCAACCAGTGTTCCAGTTGCGGATAACGCCAACTCATCAGGGCAATAAAAATCGGTGCGAGAACAATAACCCCACTCATGTCTCCTATCCACCAGGGCAGCCAGGTATACCAAATAGCATCGGCTTCCAGCAGGTTACCTGAAATCATGACTTCGGTACCCAACCAGGCGGCGCAAAATGATGAAAGAGCGGCAACGCCAAGAAACGTCATTATGGTACTGGCAAGCCCATAACTGCCAAGCCGGGTAAGCTTTGATCGCAACAACCAGGCACCTAAAAAATACGGTAAGGTATGAGCAAAACCAAAAAGAACGCCAGTAGTTAACAACTCTTTAGCCGGAGTCTCGCCTCCATATAACTCAGAGACCCAAAATGTAGTTACAGTTCCGGCAATAAGAATGGCCGGAAAAGCCCGCCAGCTCATGACCAGGAATGCAGCAAATGTCAGCCCCGCAGGAGGAAACCAAATACTCGCATGTGGTCCATACTCCATCACTGCGGCAATACGCCACAGGAGTATCCAGACAACGACGAGTATCAGACTTCTAATAATAGTTTGAAGCAAGGCAATTACTGCATTTATTGTTAATTGTTGACCTTACTGTTATCAAAAAATACTCAAAAGGCAACCATTAGTCTATTGACGAATAAAATTTATCTTGCTTCACTCAGAAGTAACAAGGAGTAAGAAATGACTCAGCACTACCCACAAGCCGAACAATTTATGGCTAGCACGCACGCAGTTGAAAACCAGCCTAAGCCGTTAGAAAACTATAACCTTTATCTGGCCGATAAGGCTTTGCAGCGGGCTGTAGAGCGCGAAGGTGCAAGTTGGGCTTATTCCGACCTTATTGCTTTTGGCGAACTGGCTGGTAAAGAAGAAAGCATTGAACTTGGCTTTCTGGCCAACAAGTACCAACCCGAATTACGTACGCATGACCGCTACGGACACCGTATTGACCAAGTGGACTTTCACCCCAGTTATCATCAATTAATGACAACAGCAATTGAGCACGGACTCCACGCCAGCCCATGGAGTGACCCAAAATCAGGAGCTCATGTCGCTCGCGCAGCTAAATATTACCTCCACACGCAGGTAGAAGCTTCACACGGCTGTCCTATTACCATGACGTTTGCCGCTATTCCGGCACTAAGGCATCAGCCTGACTTATTAGAAGAGTGGGCCCCAAAAATTACCGCCCGCCAATACGATCCAAGAAACGTTCCTCACACAGAAAAAAATGCCGTGACTATTGGTATGGCAATGACGGAAAAACAAGGAGGGTCAGACGTCAGACGCAACACTACGCGGGCTTATCCGCTTACAAAAGAGGGCTCCGGCCAGGTATACGAACTGGTTGGCCATAAATGGTTTGTGTCCGCTCCCATGTGTGACGCATTTTTAGTGCTTGCACAAACAAGCAGTGGGCTGTCCTGCTTTTTAGTTCCAAGATGGCGCCCTGATGGCTCCAAAAACCCGATCCAAATTCAGCAGTTGAAACAGAAAATGGGCAATGCGGCGAACGCTTCAAGTGAAACTGAGCTTCGCGGTGCTTTGGGCTGGATGGTTGGTGAAGAAGGCCGCGGCGTTCGAACCATAATCGAAATGGTCGCAACCACACGTTATGACTGCATGATTGGTTCATCGTCGGGTATGCGTCAGGCAACGGCTCAGGCGATTCACCATGCCAGTAACAGAGAAGCTTTTGGCGCCAGGCTTAGCGAACAACCACTGATGCAGAATCTATTAGCTGATCTGGCGCTTGAAAGTGAAGCCGCCATGACTTACATGATGCGAATGGCTCGAGCAATGGATAACCAGGACAACGAGCATGAAAAACTGTTATCGCGCATTGCTACGCCGGTTGGTAAATACTGGATTTGTAAACGAACGCCTAATCATGCCTATGAAGCGATGGAAGTCATTGGTGGAAGCGGCGTTATGGAAAACCACATTATGCCAAGACTCTTTCGTGAATCACCCGTCAACGCTATTTGGGAAGGCAGTGGTAATGTTCAGTGTCTTGATATTCTAAGAGCTATAGAAAAACAGCCTGAAGTCCTGGATGCCTATTTCGCGGAATTGCAAAGCGCAAAAGGGGCTGACAAACGATTAGACCAGTTTATGGTTAAATTAAAGGAACAGTTTACTCACACCAAAACCCTGCAATATCGCGCTCGCACCATTGCTGATTCTATGGCCGTTGGCCTCCAGGCGGCGTTACTGGTTCAACATGCAACCCCGGAAATGGCGGACGCCTTTTGCGCGGGTCGGCTTGATGTTAATGGCGGGTTTAATTACGGCACACTACCGAGCGGGCTTAACTGCGCTGCGATTGTCGAAAAGGCCTCGCCAGCAGTCGAACAATAAGTTCACCAAATACCGCCAGTATTAACCCCGAAACCAGGCCAAACAAAATAGCGCCGGGGTTCAGTCTTACGGTGTAAGAAAAGTCGCTTCTAACCTCTTGCTGAATATCTTCCACAGGCGTGAAAAACGCCTGTTGGTAGGCTCTCCATGCATTTTGCTTAAAATTTTGATGGGCTTTATTCAACTGTTGATAACGTTGATAAATTGCGCTGATACTCTGGCCACCTTCCTGAAAAACTCTGTCGTCGCTGGCTTGATAATGGGCAATAAGTTCTTCAATGCTACCGTCAAAAAACTTTTCAGCTTCGTCGCGAAATTCATTAAGACTGCGTTCAGACTCAATTAAATGTGCCTGTAGGCTTTTTCCATACTGATCGACAAAGCCGGGCAACTGTATTCCCACCAATACACCGATAATCAGTAAAACCATTCGTAGATAGGATGTGAAGATTCCCATGGCCTCTCCTTAAAAGTCCTGAAACCACTTTAGAGTAGACCTTGAGTAACAATCAAACTTAATTACGTTTTATTACAGTTAATTGGTAAGCACGACCGCATTTTTACCCTCTTTCTTTGCCTGGTACATAGCCTTGTCTGCCCTCGCCATAATATCTTCTATGGTGTAATGCTCTGAAGGTTTATCACACTGGCACAAGCCAATCGACAAAGTTACCGGAAGTTCAGCATGGTCAATACCACTAACTAATTCACTGCGCATTCGCTGCATCATCTGCTGTGCATCATTAGCAGAAATCATTGGGTGTATGGTCGCAAACTCGTCGCCGCCAATGCGAGCAACATAGTCGGTATGGCGACTGTGCAATCGAATCAGTTGAGCAATTTTCTGCAGAACCTCATCACCAAAATGATGCCCATGCTCATCATTAACGTCTTTAAAGTCATCCAAATCGATAAAGCTAACCGCGAAGGGCATTCCATGTTCTGTCAGTTGATCAATTTCATCCTGTAATTGTGCGGTAAAAGCTCTTCGATTCATAATGCCGGTTAAGTGGTCAGTCAGCGCCTGACGCTTTTCAAATTCTAGTTCCAGACGAATTTTATCTTCAGCTTTTTTTTGCAAAGTATAGTCGCGTACTATGGCAATACCATACAGCTCACCTTCCAACTCTAGCTGGTTAAGCATGATATCAACATGGAAACTTGAACCATCGCGACGAATGGCTGAAAAGATTAACCCGTTTCCCATAGAGCGCCGCCCCGGGTGTTTGAAAAACGTCGCTAAATGCTCATCGTGTTTTTCCCGGACATCCTCCGGCAGTAACTTGTTAAGGTGCAACTCCAGCATAGAGGATGAAGAGTAGCGAAACATTGAAGCTGCGGCCTGATTAACGGCAATAATCATGCCTTGCCGATTAATAACAATAGCCCCGTCCGGAATGACTTCCAGAAACTCTATAAAGGTTTGTCTTACTTCCATTTTACTGACTCCGCTCTTTGGCCATATTTAAACGCTGCAATAACATCCTTTTGCAACGGTATTAATCCATTCGGGAGCCTTCTTTTCCATTGAAACTAAAGGAATTAATGCTTCCACAAAACTACTTTCAGCTGTACAAAATGCACCATCGGCGTAAGGCCCAAGGTAAATTAATTCTGATGACTCATTAAACATAATAATGGCTGGTGTTGCAGGAACGAACCTTTTTAGCTCACTGAATTGATCTATATCAATGTTGTAGTTCCTACCACCAGACTCCGTTACTTGCCGTTTTACACTACTGGTATGTCCGACACTGCGCCAATTACAGTTACAATTTTGGGAGCTAATATGAAAAACGCTTCCGCTTACTGAAAACCCTTTATTTACCAGTTCAGTGACCAAAGGTTGAGCTAATTCGCCATTATTGCCCAGCTCAAGTAATTGACTCTTTTCATCAAACCAGACCAAACGCTGTTCCAGTAAGTAACTCAAGCCCCAAAGAACTAATGCAAACCAGGCAAAAATGATCATAATAAGCCAACGAGTTCGGGCTTTTCCTGATAGCTTAGTCAACAATAAAGCGCCCCACTTCTGAATCCAGTTGGGTCGAAACTGTTTTTAGTGATGTAGCGTTTTCCTGCCCGTTCAGCAACAATTGTGTTTCTGCTTCAGACAACTCTCTCATTGTCTGTGCTGATCGAGAGATATCTTCACTAGCGTTTCTCTGCTCTTCGGTAGCCGCTGCGACTGAAATAACCTTTTGAGCCACATCATTAATGCGTTGAGCAACGGTTTTCATTGAAGTGCCTGACTCTTCTGAATATGTTACCGCTTCATCAATTTGCTGAACACAAGCATCCATTGAGTTCACCGCTTCAGCTACTTCAGTGAGTATATTCTGACTAATTTGGCTAATTTGTTCAGCATTTTTTCCTGTAGTGGAGGCTAATGATCTCACTTCGTCAGCTACCACGGCAAAACCACGACCTTCTTCACCCGCCCGGGCAGCCTCAATAGCCGCATTCAGAGCCAGTAAATTGGTTTGCTTGGTAATATCATTAATGGCTCCGATAACATCGGATATTTGATGGCACTGCCTGTCCAGGGTTTTCAACTTGTCGTTGGTGGCAAGAACATTGGCTTTTAAGGAACTTATAGAACCAGCAGCATTTTCAGCAATATTTGCCGCATGCTCTGAACGATCAATTGACTCTTCCGCCGAGATTTTAGCTAAATTAGCTTGCTCTGAAATACTGCTAATAGTAACGGCCATTTCCTCAATTGCGCTGGCTATACTGTCAACCTCTTGCGAGCTGTTCTGCCGGCTCTTGATAAGCTCTTCACTCTCCTTAGACAACGCACCCGACACATACTGAACCCGTCTGGATAAACTACGAGTACTTTGAATATTCTTCCGGAATTGAGTCAGTAAGTTTTTAAAGGCAGTAACTTCATCTGTTGTACCGCTGACATCGACCATCAGATTTAATTTATCCGACTGCTTAACTATATCGGCAATGCTGTTACGTAATGTCTGTGCACTAACCGCTTCGGTATCGCTTTGTTTGGCTATAACACAAAGTACAGCCCCCTCAGCTACAGCAAAGCCTGCATGAATCGCGAGAATACCTAAGGTCACATAACCCTCAGCAAAGATATAAACGTCGGCACCGCTAGACTGCAAAACAAAAAATAAAATGTGATGTACTGCAACCACCCCGACACTGGTTACCACAATCATCCAGTCCCGGTAATAAATAAGAAATGCCATTACCACAAAAATTTCAAAGTGCATTTCAACCAGACCCATGGTCTGGTCGATATGAACCGCCGTAATTAATTGAATCGCGGCGGCTATAACATACCTTGTCAGTTGCCTTTGGCCTGAGGCTCTAATAAGAAGCAAAGGTAAAGAAACAATAAGCAATGACAGGACGACAGGAACAAACCAGTCGCCAGTAAGAAAAGCAATAACAAAGGTGATCAGTAACTGAACAATCAGAACACCAGTGAAAACTCGGTTAGCGGAGTCGACCCAGGGGCGGTACAACATAAAAATTCCTCTAAACACCCTAAACTCAGGGTAAAGCGGCGCGAATAATGCGCTCACTTTTTCATCAAAGCAAGAAAAAGTTACCTTATTACGCATGTTTCTAAATAAAGGTTTACTGCCGTCTGTGATATAATGCCAAAAAGCCACGTAAGTGTGGTATCGACTATTATAACTCCCGGAGCTTCATGTCCACAGAACAAAGCCAAGCCTCATTCCAGTCATTAGGATTGAGCGACAATATACTACGTGCCGTTACTGAATGCGGTTATACCACCCCTACTCCAATTCAACAGCAAGCCATTCCGACAGTAATGGCTGGCCACGACTTGCTAGCAGCTGCGCAAACAGGTACCGGCAAGACAGCAGGTTTTACGCTTCCTTTATTGCACAAGCTATCGCAAACAAAAACCGATGGAAAGCCTGTTATTAAGGCGTTAATCCTGACACCAACCAGAGAGTTAGCGGCACAAGTTGAAGACAACCTCAACACCTACGCTAAATATACCGGACTTAAGTCTTTGGTGATTTTTGGTGGTGTAGGTATTAACCCACAAATTAATGCATTGCGACGCGGTGTCGACATTCTTGTCGCAACGCCGGGTCGTTTGTTGGACCACAGCCGTCAGGGAACAGTAGATTTAAGTAAAATTGACGTCTTGATTCTGGATGAAGCTGACCGAATGCTGGACATGGGTTTTATTCATGACATTAAGAAAGTCATGAAACTGATTCCGGAAAAACGCCAGACACTGTTGTTTTCTGCAACGTTCTCAAGTGAGATAAAAGCGCTAGCTCAACAGTTTATGCAACAGCCAAAGCTAGTTGAAGTTGCCAGACAAAATGCGGCAGCAGACACCATTCAGCAGCGCGTTTACCCCGTTGATAAAAAGCGTAAAAGAGAGCTAATCAGTTACCTGATAGGAAGTCGTAATTGGCGGCAGGTTCTTGTGTTTACACGAACTAAGCACGGGGCTAACCGACTGGCAACACAGTTAACGGATGATGGTCTGCCTGCAATGGCTATTCACGGTAATAAAAGTCAGGGCGCACGAACCAAAGCCTTAGCGCAATTTAAAGCCGGAAAATTACGAGTATTAGTTGCAACCGATATTGCTGCACGTGGTATTGATATTGACGAACTGCCGCACGTGATTAACTTTGAACTACCTCAGGTAGCTGAAGATTACGTACACCGTATTGGCCGTACAGGCCGTGCCGGAAGTGAAGGTGAAGCAGCGTCACTGGTCTGTGTGGACGAGCATAAATTACTACGTGACATAGAAAAGCTGACTAAAAATGAAATACCAAAAGAACTGATTCCAGGCTTTGAGCCAGACCCGAATATAAAGCCGGAACCCATTCAAAAGCCACGAACCGGAAGGCCTCAAAACTCACGCCGTGCACCTCGCCAAAAGCGGCCAGACACACGACGTTAATTTACTAACCAGGTTTACCGACCAAGTAACGAGGGTTGGGCTTTACTTTAAAAAGTCCAGGCCTCCGGTGACCGCTGCAACCTGAGCTTCTATACATTGCTCCGGGGTTGCTTTCGGGCTGTCCGGGTAAACCTCTGTTGTAGTGGCATACTCAGCTTTACTAAAACTAATACACAGCCCCATTTTTGCCGTTGGCAATAAAATAAGACCACGCTGGGCAATATCTTCACCAATTAGCTTATTCTCTTCGTCAGCGTCGGCAATATGCGTAACTTTTTCAACTGAATTCAATACCGCCTTTTGAAAGTCAGGGTACGGCTTTTCAGAGTTTCCAACTAAGTAAAAGCCGTCAGGAATATTCCAGTTGGTATTCACCTTTCCGTCCATCGCGGCCTTTGCCGGACGAAACTCGCTGTTATCGGTATCCGTTGTTTCGTGCAGATCAATATGAACTAGAATATCCACACCTAAGTCCGCAACGTAATTCATAATGTGCGCACATTCACCGGCAGGCGAATCTGCTACAAACGAACGGTTAGGATCAATAGCCGCAGGATTCCAGCGGTTAATAGTTTCATAGCCCCATGGGCTCAGACAGGGTGCAACCACCACATTAAAGTTTGCCTGATAGTCATTGGCTTTGGTCTCGATAAACCTCAGTGCTCCATGGACACCGCTGGTTTCATAACCATGTACACCTCCAGTAACTAAAACCGTGGGTTTGCCCGCGTCCCAGTTTTTAGTTCTGACCACAAACAAAGGATAAGTATCACTTTCGTACGCAAGTTCACCATATTGCTCTACGTCAAAGTCTGCTTTAAAAGTCTCAATTTTGCTGACAACATCATCAAAGTACGAACGCTTTTTGCTTTGCTCAGCTAACCATTGCGCTTTTTCTTCAACTCCCCAAGGGGTTCCCGGTGTTCCAATATGGTAAATCGTTTCTTGCGTCATAGTTCGATCCTATTCATTAAAACAAGGTCACTATAGTATCAAAATATTTAACCCGTATGGTGGTCACTAAGCCGCTTTCGACGACGCTTTATCGTTTGATTTTGATGACTCAACTTTTTCCGCAGATACTTTCTCGGTTTTTGGTTTCTTTGGCTTTTTAGCACCTAAAGCTATGAGAACATTTTCTCGTTCTTTCGCCAAAAACAGCGCCATATCCTCAAGCTGCTGTTCATCAGTGAAAAGCTCGCTGTCTTTAATGAGAGGATTCAGGGCCTCAGCCATGTCCAAAATTTTATCGTGCGCATCGGCTTCAGCTTTTGAAGTGAATGTCATTTTCTCGGCTCCGTCGCGAATAACTACATACTGGGTTACTACAGCCATGGTATGGTCCTTTGCTGATGTGTAAATATACTGTTTATTTGTACAGTAAAGTCATAGAGATTGCAATAGCTGCTGCATTCGATAAACTGCGCAATCCTAACCGATTCAACTAATACAGGAAGCAAACCTGATCCATGACTCAGTTCTCTAAAGCACAGGTTCAACTGGCCATTTTTGCCATGGCAGTTGGCAGTTTTGCTATTGGCATTGGTGAGTTCGTCATTATGGGATTGCTACCTGACGTTGCTGCTGACTTCAACACTGACACCCGACAAACCGGCCATCTGATCAGCCTTTATGCGCTGGGTGTGGTTATCGGCGCACCGCTCATTACTATTTTATTCGCGCGTTTTCCGCGCAAACCCATGTTACTGGTGCTGTTGCTTGCTTTCGCGCTCGGTAACTTTGCCAGTGCATCAGCAGAAAGCTACCCCTTGCTTCAGGTTTTGCGGTTCCTAACCGGTTTACCTCATGGTGCCTATTTTGGTATTGCATGTCTTGTCGCCGCCGACATGGTTCGTAAAAATCAACGAGGTATGGCTGTCACCATGGTAATGATGGGGCTGACTGTAGCAATTTTAGTCGGTAACCCCTTAGCAACCTGGCTTGGGCAACTTATCGACTGGCGCACGGTTTACCATACAGTCGGCGCTTTAGGACTTCTAGCTCTGGTCATGATTTTATTTGTAGTGCCAAAACACCCTAATGAGAAAAGAACCTCGGCAAGGGGTGAAATGAAGGCTCTGCAGAACCCTCAAGTCTGGCTTACGCTAGCCATAGGCGCCATAGGTTTCGGCGGTATGTTTGCGGTATTAAGTTATATAGCCCCAACCCTAATAAACGCCACAGGTCTTGCTCCGCACTGGATCCCTGTTGCTTTATTAATATACGGAATAGGCTCTTTGGCAGGTAGCTTAGTCGGAGGCTGGGCGGCCGACCGCAATTTGAAACTGACTATTGGTGGCTCTTTGTTGTGGTCAGCAATTGTACTGGCGATTTTCCCGTTAACATTGCAAAGCCTCTGGACCGTCATGCCAATGGTGTTATTACTGGGTAGCGCGGCGGCTCTGGTTCCGGCGCTTCAGGTACGTTTGATGGACGTTGCAGGTGAAGCACAGACTCTGGCGGCGTCATTGAACCATTCAGCTTTCAACGCCGCAAATGCCTTAGGGGCCTGGCTGGGCGGGCTGGCCATTATTTCCCCTCTCAGTTGGCAAGGCACAGGCTGGGTCGGCTGTGCACTGTCTATTGTCGGTTTACTGCTGTTTTGGATAACCAAGAAGCACAGCCGTAAAGTACCTGACATTATGAGTCTTTAGAGCGCCCCTCGACATCCAGTTCTTCTAGTTTCTTATCGGGCTTGGCATAAGATAAACGCGCCGCCCGTTGAGTACTGTGATAACCATCCAGACCCGAAATGGCCATTGTCCCTAAAGATTCAATATCAATATAGCCGTCACTTTTCACCGCCTTTTCCTTAACTTCGACCCACCGAATTTCACCTACGATTAATGCCGTGTCATTATGCTGTATAGGGATAACCTCCACCAGTTGCATGCCAATTCGCAAGGCACTTTCAGCAACATGTGGGGCATGAAAACCATCTTCAAATTCTGGTGTAAGACCACAGGCTTCAAACTCTGAAACTTCCCGATCGTACCTTGCTGATGTCTGATGAGCTTTCTGGAAAAACTTTTCACTCACCTGATTAATAGTGTAAACCCCACTCTCTTCAATATTTTCCCAGGTGTGCCGAGTTGCCGATTTAGGACGCATGACAAAACCAAGTAAAGGAGGGTTACTCCCTAAGTGCACCACAGAGCTTATCATTGCTAAGTTATTCTGTTGATGCCTGTCACGAGTGCCGACCACATTCGCACTTTTAAACCCGGACAAACAATTAACAAAACGTGCTCTCTCCGTATCGTCCATGTTTGCTAGATCTTGCTGCTTGTAAGTTTTCATTGAAGCTCCAGGTTTATTGTTTTGTAAGTTACTTATACGCATTATTTTTTGATTACGATCGTTTACAAATAACTTATTGCGAACTATTATCATTTGCGTTAGCTTGTTTCATCAAAGCCCAGCAAAGGATGCAAAATGACAAACACCTATAAAAACTATTTTAATAGCCAGGAACAATTAAAAACTGCCAGTTCACTCCTCAACAGCAAAGACTATCAGTCTGCGGCTACTTACCTTGTGCGGGCACGCGAGTCAGCAAAACAGGTGTTTAACGAGCCGGTACTTGCCGCTAACGCAGTTCAGAGCTATACAACCAGCTCTATTTTATTAATTGCGACTTATATTCGGCGTCATCAGCAGATGCGAGCGTACGAGTTTCAACAGGACAGTACGAAACAACTTATCCACTGGTTAGACAGCACCAACTCAGAATCATTAGCCGACCTTTGCCGCTACTGTCATCAATTACTTATTACTGGCTGCCAACATTCTCGTTGTCTTGGGCACTGTTTACAACAACTAGAGGAGTCCGGTTATGCGCAGGAACAAACCTGAGCGCTTACAAGTTTCAGTGAGTAAAGAGCAACTTAAGAAATTATTGCTTGAGAAAAAATTAGTCGCCAGCGACATCCGCTGCTGCGATTACTGCAGTCAATGCGAACTCAAGCAGCTCATACTTGAATGTGTCCGAATAAATTGCTCAGGTTCGTTACAAAAGTTTGGAAATTAAAATTCTTTTTTCCGAAGCGCTTTTTTATAACCTTGCTGCTTTTTACTCGTCAATCGCCTTTCTTTGGCAGAGCGGCTGGGCTTTGTGGGAATACGCTTCTTTTGAACCTGTGCAACGCTGCGAATTAATTCAATCAACTGCTCCAGCGCCAGCTCTCGGTTACGGGCTTGGCTCCGTGTTTCCTGACACTTAATTATGACCTTGCCACTTTGGGTAATGCGATGGTCTGACTTTTTTAGCAAGCGCTGCTTGTAGAAGTCCGGTAACGAAGAGGCCTGAATATCAAAAATGAGTTGAGCCGCAGTAGCGACTTTATTGACGTTCTGGCCTCCAGCACCACTAGAACGGATGAACTGCCACTCTATTTCGTGCTCTGCAAATTCAACGCGCTGTGAAACTCTGATCATTTTACTTTGCGGGTTCTATGAAGTTATCAATGCCTTCCTCTTTTAAAGCGTCCATCGCTTCTACCAGGGCATCATCTTCCTTTTCAAATTCATCTTCCCAAAGAGTCGAGTTGTTATTCTCATCGACAATCTCCAAAATCCAGCCACTGTCTTCAGTCCGATAAATATCAATTTCTACAGTTTTACCGTCAACACTGTAATTTTGCGTATTTTTGCTTTGAATGACTTGCTGTTCTTCGCTCATAAGTAAGCTCTCTGTCCGTCGGGCTGGGGGAAGCAGTCTATCATTATTCAGCTTCCCCCGAAGGAATTTTTATAGCGCTTTCAGTACATCTCGTACAAAGTCGTGCTCGTTAAACCCTGGCTCTCCGGCAATATCATAGCCACGGCGAACAACCACTAAATTCTCTGACGGAATAATCACCAGAAATTGTCCCCGGTTTCCTCGCGCCGCGATAGTGTCATCGGGTAATTCAGGGAATCGCTCGTTATAGAGCCACCATTGCGCTCCGTATCCAGGAGAACTCTCCGGCGGCTGAGCCGGTGCAGGCATACTGATATATTCAAGCCAGCCTTCGGGTAAAATTTGCTCACCCTGCCATTGACCCTGTTGCAAATGTAAAACACCCAGACGAGCTAAATCACGAGACGTTGTCCACACCTGCGACGATAAAATAAAATCGCCACGCCAATCGGTTTCGGCAAAGGTATGATTCATTCCTACTTTTTCCAGCAGTGCCTGATAAGGAAACTTCAGGTACTCTTCTGTGCTGTCAAAACGCTCGTGTAAGGCTCTTAAAGCCAACATAGTGTCATTATTCGCATACTTCCAGCGGCTGCCCGGATCCACTTCAAGTGCCGTTTCAGTGGCAGTATCACTGACTAATCCTCCCCCCATATAAACGCGGTCGGTGCGGTTGCCCGCTTTATTGCTGTCCAGCCCGGACGCCATATGCAGTAAGTTTTCCAGCGTAATATGCCGACGGGGATCAAGCGGGTGCGACCAATTTGAAATACCGGCAGCTTCATCTGGCTTTATCTTGTCTTGCTGAACTGCCGCTCCGATAACACTGGCACCAATACTTTTTGCAACTGACCAGGTGCGCTGCGCGGTTTCAGGTGTAAAACCCTCTATATAGCGTTCTGCAATAATTTCATCGGGCGTTGCAATTAAAATGGCAGAAGTGCGAGCCCCTGAACCGTACTTTTTCGCAAATGCCTGTTGCAGCACGGACTCTAACTGAGCGTTATTGCTGACGGAGTTAATCTCGGCTTTTTGCTTCCAGGGCTCGCCGTTATCTTTTCCAGCCGTCTTATCACCACTGAAAGGATCTGCAACAAATTTTACGTCATCAACGCTTGCTCCAACCGGTAAGTCGACACAACCCAGCTTAGGTCGCCAGACGGATATTCGCTCACGGTTCCCGTTATCATATGGCACCCGTACCCAGTGGTTTTGTTTATCAACTTTAGGCTCCATGTTCGCCACGCGATCAGCAATTAACGAATAAATGCCACTTAGCTCATGCTCCCGAATTTGCGCGGAGGACTTATTGCCATTAAAAATAGCACTGCAAGTAAAACCCGCAGTGTACCCAGCAGCATAGGCATTCAATGTAGTGTCTGTTTCTTCTGCCTGTGTCACCCCTGTGGTCAATAATGCACTAGCTAACGTTATTTTTAGTGTTTTATTCATTAATCGTTCACCTGTTTCTACGTATAGATACCTCAATGTACGAGCATGCCCAACAAGAAGCAAACCTACGGAGTCATCCAAATGTTAAAAATTATGGTATATTACGGCGCAACTATTTACCCAAGCAGGATAACTTTATGGCAGCTTTTGGCACTGTATTTATGCCACAAATGACTTTGGCAACTTTCGAAAACTCAAGCTGGAGTTCGCCTGAACTGGTCTCTTCTGACAGCATACAGTTACACCCCGGCGCTCATGTTCTGCACTATGCCAGCACCTGTTTTGAGGGGTTAAAAGCGTTTCGCCATGAAAATGGTTCAATAAATCTTTTTAGAATGGACCGCAACATAGAGCGCATGCAACAAAGCAGTCAGTTGCTTTCTTTACCTGCATTTGACAGCGGTTTACTTCAAAAAATGATTACCGATGTGGTTAAACATTTTCATAATGACGTACCAAAGCCGCCTGGCTCAATGTATATACGCCCTACTCACATAGGCACCGAGGCTGCTATTGGTAAAGCCGCCTCCCCGACCAGTTCGTCCATGCTCTATGTGCTCCTTTCGCCTGTTGGTGATTACTTTGCCGGCGGCGACCAAACTCTGCGTTTACTTCTTGAGGAAGATGGTTCGCGTTGCGCTGCTCATATGGGAATGGTTAAAAGTGGCGGTAACTACGCCAGTGCTTTACAACCTATCTTGCAAGCACGTGCTTCTGTAAACGCCGATCAGGTTCTGTTTTGCCCCAATGGCGATGTGCAGGAAACCGGAGCCGCTAACTTCCTATTAATTGACGGAAACGAAATTATCACTAAAGCACTGGACAGCAGTTTCTTACACGGTGTCACCCGAGACTCCATTCTGACTATTGCCCGCGATATGGGCATGACAGTATCAGAGCGTGAGTTGAGCGTCGATGAGTTACTTGAACGTGCGGCCAAACCGGAAAGCGAGGCTGCTCTATCCGGCACAGCAGCGGTATTGGCGCCTGTTGGAACCTTAATTCATAAAGGAAAGGAAATTCCGGTCGGCGATGCAAGTCCAGGTAAGACGACATTGAGGCTGCGCAAAGCGCTGAACGACATTCAATGGGGTAAAGCTGAAGACAAACACGGCTGGTTAACCCAAATCTAATTTTTAGGTGGCATCACAACCCATTCAGGATCTTCAAACTCTCCTAATGGAGTTATTTCACAAAACGGCGCAGCGCTGCGAATAATCTCAGCGACTTTTGGATTATGCTGACCTTCCATCGCGTCTCGCTGCTCTTTACTGTCCCAGGATGCTATTGCTATTAGAGTTTTATCATCACCAATTTTTCGATGTAACTCCGTGCCTCTGGCGCCCGGGGCCTGCTGAATAATCTCACTAGCCCGAACCCAGGCGTTTGCATATTCTTCTGCCGTATGACCTTCCTTAATACGAACTTGAAAAATATATTTCATAAATCTCCTTTAAACTTATTGTTTACGCTTTTTCTCCGACTTAGTCATCTTTATATAGAAGAAAACAGCATAAAAAGCACACATGCCGATAACAATAGCCAAACCACTAAAAGAAAAGAATATTACTGGATCATTGAAAAACTCTTGCCATAAACTCATGGTTATTTCCCCTGTTTGAATTATTAATTTCAGTTTATTCAAACTCGGGAATAACGATGTTGATCTCAATCAAAAATAAGAATAACACTGCTTTTTATAAGGTTTTATTTATCTTCACTAAATATCAAAAGCTAAGTGATTCTACGTTCTGTAAAACCTTGTAAATAAATTTGCTTATATTGGCATTAGTGTCTTTGCTTAGAAGTACATTCTCAATAAAAAGCGAGCACATTATGAGTAACCAAAAAATTAATCCCGAAGAAGCAGTAGACAAATCAGCGAATAAAGCTCATGACACCATTGATAAGGTTGCAGACGCTGCTAAACAAGCTTCTGATAACTTAGGTGAAAAAGGAAAGAGCCTTAAAGAAACTGAAGAAAAGTGGCTTTCTACCGCAACGGATTACGTTAAGGCGAACCCCATTAAGTCTTTGGGAATAGCGGCTGCAAGTGGCTACTTATTAAGTAGGTTGTTTAGTGACCGCTCGTAATCAAACGGAAACAAGCGAAGCTGAAAGTTTGCTTCAACAAGTTCGCGCACTGCAAAGTGAAGTGCGCGGCGTTGTTAGGGCACAACTCCAACTAGCTGGCATGGAAGCTCGGCGAGCTGGAGAAAGCTTCGTTCGCATGGTCGCTTTTGCCGTTATTGCTAGCTGCTTAGTTTTATCAGCCTGGGGAGCACTAATTGCTGCTGCCGTAGCTGCTGTTGTAAATAGCGGCGCTTTGTCCCTGACTACAACACTTATTATTGTTGCTGCGTGTCACTTAGCCATTGCGTTTTACCTTATGAGACGCATAAAGCAGAACAGCCGCAATCTGCTTTTTTCTAAAACAAGCAGCAATCTTTAATGGAGGCTTTATGGCGTCAAGCCTGGATGATCAAATTGCGCAAATGGAACAAAACCTTAAAAGTCGCAAGCTGGCTTTGAAAGGTCGCTCGCGTCAGGTAGTTTCCACAACTTGTGACAAATTATCCTCTCCTACTGCTCTTTGTTTTGCCGTTGGTACCGGTTTCTTTATAGGCAAACTCTCTGACAGGCCGCAGAAGAAGGAACCAAAAAAACAAGGGAAGTCAAAATCGGGAACGGTGATAAAGATATTAAGAATTATCACGGGAGCACAGACAGCAGCTAGTTTTGCAAAACATCTGTAAAGATGACCGTAAAGTCGTAAAGATGTAGCTATAGTGTTTGTGGTAACGATTTTTCAATAACAGGAGGTTACCCATGATGAATTTTAAAATGGCACTACCAGCAAGTTTGATTGCGTTTTCAATGCTAACGATTTCTGGTTGCAGTGAAGCAGAAACCGAAAAAGCGGAATCGAAAGCTGAGAATGCGATGCAGGAAACGGAAGATAAAGCTCAGGAAGCAAAAAGCTACACTGAGCAAAAAGCGAAAGACGCTGGCGAATATGTTGATGACGCTGTTATCACTACTAAGGTTAAAGCAGTTATCTTTGAAGATGACAACCTAAGCAGTATGGATATTAATGTTGAAACAAATAACGGTATTGTTCAGTTATCAGGCTTTGTTGAAGATGAAGCTGATATTGATACAGCAGAAAATCTGGCTGCTACCGTAAAAGGTGTCAAAGACATCGAGAACGATATTCAGGTTCGCGAAGAACAGTAATTATCGTTTATTTTAAAACTCCCTGAATAAAAGCGACTTTTCTAAGCCGCTTTTTTATTGCCTTGAAACTAGAACGTGTAGAAGAATACTGTTAATTTTAAAACATAATAACAATCACAAAAGCGATATCATGCCAGACGATACTTTTCGCAATCAACCAATAATACCTGACAACCTTCCAAAGGTAAGCTCTCAGAAGTTTACTCCGCTAAGTCCAATGTATGTGAAGGTCAATTTAATGTGCCGCTTAACCTTTTGGTTAATTGTGGTTAGCATACTCTTGATTCTTTACTGGCAACCTTGGTTTGTTCTTCCAAAGAGTCTTGAAATTTACTTACCTCAGCTGCAGTTAGCCGCTGGCATTTTTGGTTTATTGACTTCTGTTTATGGCATTATTGCTGATAAAAACAAAGGCTATGCCCTACGTGAGCATGATTTCAGTTTCCGTAGCGGAGTAATTTTTAAGTCTGTTGTCAGTCAACCAATCCTGCGTATACAGCATGTGGAATTAAAGCACGGACCTATTGATCGGCATTTTGGTTTATCGAATTTGGAAGTTTTTAGTGCCGGCGGTTCCATGCATACCTTTGCAATACCCGGTTTACCGGAAGAAAAAGCCCGTGAACTTCGTTCCTACGTATTAACTCATAGTGATATTGCTGAGAATGACTAACTATCAAGGCCAATGGCTAAAACTCTCGCCTGTTGCCATTATTTACTTTGCAGTGCAGTTCGTAAAAGACGTCGGTAACAATCTTATTTACTTATTACCGGCTATTCTTGTTGGCTATAATCAATTTTCTGAAAACGGTTTAGCGATTATTTCTGGCCTGGCAGCATTACTGCTGTTTGTTGCAATAAGCGCTTTGCTAAAGTTCTACTTCTATCAATACCGATTAACTGACGGGCGCGTACAAATTCACTCCGGGGTCTTTCAAAAAAACCATATCGACCTGCCTTTTGAACGTATTCAAAATGTTCGCTTTGAACAACCTATCTTTTATCGGCCTACTAACCACGTATGTATGCTGTTGGATACGGCGGGCTCAAGCAAGCTCGAAGCAAAAATCATTGCTTTATCGAAAGGTATTGCTGAGTCACTTAAGCAGGAAATTCTCTCCCACAAAACGGAGCAAACTTCTAATGCAGATACCGAAAACAATGAGGCGGAACAAGAGCAACTGTTGAACTCTCGCTCAGTTCGGGATTTGATTATTCATGGACTTGCCAGTAACCGTATTTGGATTGTGTTAGGTGCTTTAGCGCCTTTCTTTAATTCTCTCTCAGAGAAGTTTATTGCGGGTATAGAAAACCTTGGAGTAGATGTTGATGCTCTAATGGCTTCCTCCCAGTACGCCTTTTGGCAATACGTGCTGTTCTTTTTATCAATCACCTTTATCGTAATTGCTTTTATGGCGTTAATTTCCGTCTTAGGTTCAGTCGTCACTTTCTATGACTTCAAATTAACCCGGAGCAATGATCGCTACATTCGCCGTAACGGCTTTTTTACTCGCCATGAAGTGGTCATGAAGTTATCGCGACTTCAGATGATTGTTTACCAACAGAACTGGCTTGACCGACTACTTCAAAGAGTTAACTTAAAGTTTGAACAGTTAGGAGCGAGCCTTGATCGTCAATCCGCCGGTACATCCGGTGGAAAAATCATGGTGCCTTCTGTCACCCTGGGAGAAGCAAACGCTTTAGCAACAGACGCCTGGCCCGAAAATAAGTTAAGTACCATCAACTACCATCCGGTTAGTAAACGCCTTGCCGTCAGAAATACGCTTATTGCATTCTGGTTATTAATACCTCTAGCTGTCGCTTTCATTTACTTTGACCAACCCGGGCTTTCACTTGCTGCTGGCGGATTGTTTATCTTAACGACCGGCCTGGTCATACTGAGTTGGAAAAGATGGGGTTACGCAATAGACGAGCAGTTTATCTACCTAAGAAAAGGACTCATTGGCGTCAACTACCGATGCTTCCCAATTCATAAAGTGCAACAGACGCAGTTGCATCAAAGCTGGTTTATGCGGCGCTTCCAATTGTGTTCCGTAAAGCTTGTATTAGCCTGCGGAGGTCAAACACTGCCTTTCATTAAAAGGGTAACCGGAGAGAAATACGTAGACACCTGTCTGTATCAGGTAGAGGCCTTGAGAAAATCCTGGATGTAAAATGCTGTCGCTTCCCTGTTATATTACTCAACACTAAGAAGGCAACTCGGTGAGATTTTATGGAACTCCCGTTCTCGCAAGCATGTGAAAACAACAAGAAACCAATACTTGATGTTCTGGAAGTCGCTTTTGCTAACGCGTCACAAGTTTTGGAAGTTGGCAGCGGTACAGGACAACATGCCGTCTACTTCCCAAAAAAACTCTCTCATTTAGAATGGCAGGCAAGTGATCAACCGGCATATTTACCGGGGGTAAAAGCTCGAATTGAAAAAGAAGGGGTACCAGGTCAGCCTTTGCCGATTGAGTTCGATGTGTTTCAATCTGCCCCCGATGGACAGTTCGATGCCTTATTTACCGCAAATACCTGTCACATTATGCCCAAAGAGGGTGTCGAAGGGCTGTTTAATCATTTAGGGGGCAAGCTTAAATCGGTAAAGCTTTTATGTATTTACGGGCCGTTTAATGACAACGGACATTTCACCAGTGACAGCAACCGTGCGTTTCATCAGTCTTTGCAGGAGCGTGACAGTCAAATGGGAATACGTGATAAACAATGGATTGCAGAGCTTGCCAGCCAGCAGGGGTTTCGTTTGAAAAACACCCATACTATGCCGGCAAACAATCAAATTCTGGAGTTTCAGCGTTAGTGCTTTTACTATCCAGACTTACTTTGTATTAGGGACAATACGCAGTTCAACCCGACGGTTTAACTGACGGCCACTTTCTGTGTCGTTGTTCGCAACTGGCATACTCTCGCCGTAACCTTCTGTTGTCACACGGCGCGAATCCACGCCACTTCCAACTAAGTGGTTGCGTACAGCTTTAGCGCGGTTTAAAGACAGTTGCTGGTTGTACTCTGCGGACCCCGTGCTGTCGGTATGGCCTTCTATCAGCATGGTGGTTTTCTCATACTTTTGCAAAACCCGGGCAACATCGTCCAGTACCGGATTGAAGCTTTGAGAAATGTTCGCACTGCCTGTGGCAAACGTAATATTGCTTGGCAGCTGCAAACGAAGGTTATCGCCGTCGCGTATTACCTTCACGCCACTGTCAGCCAACTCTTCCCTAAACTCTTCTTCCTGCTTATCCATATAAGAACCAATGGCTCCACCAGCCAGTGCTCCAACAGCAGCCCCCCAGACATAGCGACTTTTATCGTGATCACCCGTTCCTTTACCAAGCAATGCACCAGTCACCGCACCTATAGACGCACCTTTTTGGGTGTTACTCATATTTTCACAGCCAACAAGCGCCAAAGATGACATTGCCATAACTAAAACTAACTTTTTCATACCATTTACTCCCTTAAAACAGTCAATGCCCAAAAACTAGCATGCTTTAGTATAGACCCTTATAAGATTTGCGGATTCTTTACTAACGAAACCTTTTATAGCTTGGGGAGTTCATCCTAAGTGCGTCTGGAGAAATTGAATCGTCTCATTGATGGCCGAACTCGCGTATCGTTTTTCTGCATACAATAGGCTTACTGGAGTCGGTTTTGGCATAAAGTCCGCCAAAATTACTTTAACCGTTCCATCATTAATCATTTCCTGAACTGAATACTCAGGAAGGTAAGCAATACCTAAGTGACTTTTAACTGCCTCTTTTAGTGCTCTGTTTTCCGACGTGAAAAACGCTCCTTCGACGGTTACCTGATACTCCTCCTTGTCGCAGTAAAAATACCAGTGCCTATCAGAAAGCTTTGAGCTTCTCGGTAAGCATAAATGCTGCTTTTTATCGTAACTCAGGTCGTTCGGATGTAAAGGTTCGCCTCGCGTTTCCAAATAGTGAGGAGTCGCAACCATCACATGCTTTAATGACTTAAGAGGACGATAGTAAAGTGAAGAGTCTTTCAACTCACCACACCGAATAGCTATATCAATTCCATCTTCTGTTAAAGACGTTAAGCTGTCACTAAGAGATAAGTCGATAGACAGCTTTGGGAACTTTTCCTTTAGCTTAGCTATGATTGGAGCTACACATGTAGCTCCATAGTTAACGGGGGACGAGATTGTAACCGTGCCTGTCGGTTCCTTCTTAAGGGAGCCTATATGTTCTTCTGCTAAAACAGCCTGCTCGGCCACCACTTTACAATATTGATAAAAATCGGCTCCCTCATTTGTCAATGACAAGGATCTGGTCGTCCTGCGTAATAACTTAATATTCAGGTGCTTTTCCAGACGATTAACAGCCTTACTAACAGCTCCCTTAGAAAGTTGTAACTCATCTGCCGCATGAGTGAAGCTCCCCGCTTCGACTACCTCTGCAAAGATAGCCATATCCGTTAATCGTTCTAACATTGAGTACGCCCTCTATACGCAGCAGCAACCGTCTTTTACCTCATCATTACGGTTCTCATTACAGCACTGTTGGTATTTTCGCATGTCTCGCATTAAGTCATCATATCCAAAAGGTTTAAATACCGGATCTTTCCCATTAGACTCAACTTTAATGCTTCCCTTGGAAAACATAATTCCCTGGGCTATTTCAGCCATCGCTTTCTTAAAAACTGGACTCTTAAACATGATATAACTCCGTTATGAATGTAGGAGCTATATTATTGTTTCCAGCTAACTCTATTAAGTAGACTCAGGTAAACTCATTGTTTCCTGTATAAATATAATGCACTAAGCTGATATTACAATTAATTGTCGTCAATGTTAGCTTTCTATATAAGATGTAACCTGTTACGACTAGCCAATGATACTAACTGACCCAGTTCAAGCCCAGGCGGCTTTGATCCAGTTTCTACAGAAAAACTCACCAGTAACGGTAATTACAGGTGCCGGTATGAGTACCGACTCCGGCATTCCTGACTATCGTGATAGTGACGGAGCGTGGAAACGGACACCTCCGGTTCAGCATCAAGACTATATGCGCAGCGAAGCTGTTCGGAAAAGGTACTGGGCGCGCAGTTTGTTTGGCTGGCCTGTTCTATACCATGCCCAACCTAACTCCGCACATTACGCGATTACCCAGTTGCAGCAGCAAGGGTTAATTAGTCACATTATTACGCAGAATGTTGATGGTCTGCACCAAAAGGCCGGCGCGAAGAACGTGATTAACTTGCATGGCTACGCCAACGACATGGTCTGTATGAGTTGCCGCCAGATTAGCCCCAGACTGGACATGCATGAGCGCAGCCTGAAAATGAATCCGGATTTTGCCGCGCTTGAAGCGAACGCCGCGCCGGACGGAGACGCAGACTTAGAAGCTGACTTTGAACAATTCAATGTCGCCGGTTGCATGAGCTGTGGCGGTATTCTTAAACCCGATGTTGTCTACTTTGGTGATAACGTCCCCCGCCCCCGCGTCGAGGAAGCTCAAAAGGCATTAAAGGACAGTAATGCTCTGCTCGCTATCGGAACGTCACTTATGGTGTTTTCAGGTTACCGCTTTGCACGGCAGGCCCATCAGAATAACCAGCCTATTGCCTTGTTAACGCTTGGTAAGACTCGAGCTGACGACTTGGCTGATATAAAACTGAACTGCTCTATCAAGGACGTATTGCTATGAATTACTGGCAGCTACTAAAGCAGTATCCGGCCTTTCTAATGTTCGGTTTTATGGCCACTTTTGCTTCCAGTTTTGGGCAAACCTTTTTTATTTCGCTCTTTGTCGATGACATTACCGAACTGCATAACCTCAGTTATGGGCAGTTTGGAAGTCTATACGCCATTACCACCGCTGTGGGTGGGCTATTCCTCATGCGCGTAGGTAAAAAACTCGACTATATTCCGCTAAAGCAATTTGCACACTTTGTTGTACTAGGGCTGGCACTCTCCGCTGGACTTATGGCGCTATCCGCAAACTGGCTGGTATTAATTGTCGCGTTGTTTGGGCTCCGGTTATTTGGTCAGGGCCTTATGGGACATATGGCCGTTACCAGTATGGGTCGGTACTTTAATGAGCTGCGTGGGCGCGCCGTTGCCTTTTCCGGTATCGGCTTCCCTGCCGGGGAAATAGTGCTTCCCAGTATCGCTCTGTTTTTACTCAGCCAACTTGGTTTTATTAATACCTGGTGGTTAATAACAGCCCTTGTTCTTGTTGTGTTCTGGCCCCTTTTAGTCAGCCTGCAAGCACATCACCCCAAAGTTTCTCTTGCTAAAACCAATGAACCCCACGCTAAAGACGAGCCGCCCGCCATGCTCCGTCAACGGGATATTATTCGGGACAAACACTTTCTTGGCGTACTTCCGGCAATGTTAGCTTTGCCTTTTGTAATGACAGGCATTTTGATTAACCAGTTATGGTTCGCCGAGCAACGCAGCTGGTCGCTGGATGTCATTGCCATTGGTATTGCGATGTTCTCAGTCAGTCGCGTCATCACCTCAATTGCGGCCGGTAGCTGGGTCGACAAACTCGGTTCATTTAAATTAATTGGGGTCAATGTGCTTCCCGTCGCCATTGGTCTCATTATTCTGACCTTTGTCGATGCCTTCTGGGGATGGTACGCATTCATGCTGCTTGGTGGGTTTAGTGCTGGTTTCAATTCAGCCATATCGGGAACACTCTGGCCAGAAATATACGGAACCCGAAGCCTTGGCACCATTCGTGCGCTTTACCATTCACTGATGATTTTCTCGACAGCTGCCGCGCCCATGCTTTTTGGCTACTTAATCGACTTAGGTGTGCCGCTATCATGGTGGCTACTGACGACGGTAGCTGCGCTGGTTCTTGCCTGGTTAAGCGCCCGCCTGGCTGTCGGCGGGCTCTCCCAGAAAGCGGCGAAGTAACGCTTAGATATTAGGCTTATACTCAAAACCTTCTTCAGCCTGAGAGTCGGAGAAGGTTTTAATTTTCTCTTTACGGTTCAGCGTGGCATTAACCAATGAGTTTGGAAAAACTTCAATGCCGTTATTAAAATCTTCAACGTTTTGGTTAAAAATACGAATAGCCGCGCCAATATTTTCCTGTTGGTCGGTAATTTCCCGCATTAATTTCTGATAGGTTTCTGACGCTTTAAGTTCAGGGTAGTTTTCAACCGTCACATTTAAGCTTTTTAGAAGTTCCCCGGTTTTGGCTTCAGCCTGCTCAAGTTTCGCTGTATCTACCTTACCGCTATCTAAGCCTTGTAGCGCACTGCGAAGTTCAGTGACTTTAGTCAATGTACCCTGCTCAAACTCTTTGTAATCTTTTACGACATCTTCTAAATGAGGAATGATTTTGTTTTTCTGGCGTTCCTGCGTAATAACGTTCGCCCAGGCCCTCTCAACCGCATTAGCCCTATTAATAATGGCGTTGTAAATGGCAATAATGGCTATCACCAAAACTACCGCAATACCAATAGCTATCCATATTCCAGTCATTGACTTGCTCCTAAAAGTTACTGTCCAGCTTAGTCATAACATAATGAACATGACCAAGTGCCGCTTTTAATTTTTGAAATTCTTGCTCGCCTTCTAACACGTCAACAAAGGCCTCAAACTCACTTATTTTAACCTTATTCGGTGTTGCAATAAGATCCTTGTCGGCAAATGAAAGGCATAAATCGGCCGCATCATTCACCTCAAAGTTTACTTTCGATAATACATTGCAAAGCTCTTCAAAAGCGATAACAACCGTTGGCTTCATGGCTTTAGCCGCTTCAATTTCACTGGCAGCGACCACCTTAAATACTTTATTAAAACGATTAGATGCAGGCTTGTATGTTGCTTTACCTGCTCCCGGAAGGCTAAAGCCAATGACCGCAAAATTACGCAGTAAGCCAAAAGGTAAAATCAAACCATAGCGATCATAATGATCGTACTCGCGACGAGTGCGCGTTCTTACCTGACCATTACTGTCGGTGTAGGTTTCAGTAACAATGCGTTCATCGACGTAGTGAAAGTGGTAATAATGATAGTCAAACGAGTACTCATCGCCCTGGTAACTGCCTTTAAACAGCTCGTGAATTTCGCGGCTATAATTACCTCGGTGAAACTCACTAAAACGTTGTTGAAAATGGCGCGCTGTCGCTTTCCTATTAAAAGTGACCGGCGTCAGGTTATTATCGAGCAAGCCATCGCGCTGTAACAAAGCATGAGACACTTTCGACATAAGATGATGCGGGTAATAAGCGGTAATACCAGCAAGCAAAGTTAACGCCCCGCCGGCTGCAATAATAATCCAGGTACTTTGCTGAAAATGCTGTCGCTGAGACCAGTCCCAATAACCTAATGCCGTTGTCGCTAACAATAAGGCGGTAAAAATAATCCAATAGACTTTTGTATTAAGCTGGTAACTGCCCGGGAAAGATTTAAGCTCAGAAATAACCGCATCTAACTCTTGCCGGGAGCGGCTTAACGACACCTGCCGTTTAATATTTTTTAGCAGTAAAATGAGTGCTTTGTTGTTTTTGTAATAGAGCACGTTTTGCAATATCAGTTTTTTAAGTTGAGGAAGAAAGCTTAATGTTTCTTCCTCGTTAGTACCAGAAAAACTTAGAATTAATGGTAGGCTATTGGTGAAAAATATTGCCAAGGTAGTAGGAGCCATTATGAAAGCGGTTATTTTAGATAATGATAGTTTAGGCGAAAGCGTTGACTTATCACCTATTAAAAATCAGGTCAGCGAGCTCGTCTGTTACCCTCTCACTTCGCCTGAGCAAGTCGACGAACGTATTCAAAATGCCGATATCATTATTACCAACAAAGTGGTGCTTAACGAGGCTTCTTTAAAGAAGGCAGAGAAGTTAAAGCTAGTTTGTGTACTGGCTACAGGCATGAATAATGTCGACTTAAAGACAGCCGAAAAGCTTGGTATTCCAGTTAAGAATGTTGAAGCTTACGGAACACCCAGTGTGGTTCAGCACACATTAATGATGATGCTGTCGCTGGCGACAAAAATGCCTATTATGCAAAAACGGCTGGCTGCTGGTGACTGGCAAAAATCGCCGTTGTTTACCCTGCTTGACCCGCCAACGTTCCAACTTGAGGGCAAGCACCTGGTTATTGTCGGCTCGGGCGAACTTGGGCAGGCGATAAAAAAACAGGCTGAAGCATTGGGTATGCGCGTTACCTTTACGGCTCGTCCGGGAAAAGACGACGACTCACGCCCGAGTTTTGATGAGTTATTGCCTGAGGCCGACGTTATTTCTTTCCATTGCCCGCTAACCGACGAAACAAGAGGTTTGCTTAACCTCGGTAATATCAAGCATTGCCAGCCTCACGCTTTAGTCATTAATAATGCCCGGGGTGGTGTTGCAGACGAGCACGACGTGCTGGACGCATTACGTAACGGCCAAATTGGCGGCTATGCAACCGATGTTCTTCCACAAGAGCCTCCTAAAGACGGACATCCGTTGCTTGATGCTCTAAACGAGCCGTTGAACCTAATTGTAACGCCGCATAACGCCTGGACCTCTCCGGAAGCGAGGCAGCGTATTGTTGAATTAACTGCCAAGAATATCTCAGCGTTAAAGTGACAGTCTCTCGTTGTTGATAACTGGTTAACTCGTGCAATTTAGCGCGAGTTAACCACGCTGTTTATAGAAATGGCGAATCCCCCCACCAATGTGCAATATCAATAACAACGGGAGTATATAAGTGCCCAACAGCTTGTGCACTTCCTCTGCTGGCTCATGAAGCCATTCTAGAGCTCTCAAATCGAGCGATACTGTGAACCACCCATAAACTGACAGTGGATCATTTTCGGTAAATAAATACAGTGGCCCCGTGACAATCAAAACCAACATAGCCAATAAAAGAACGTAATGAAGGTATCGGGCAAACCTTTCCCTTGGCGTCTGCACGGGCTCAGGAAACCCCTGATACAGTCGCAATACGCTGCGCCAACCTACTAATAAGAAGGCAAAAAAGCCAGTGCCGATGTGCGCAGCTTCAGAAAAATGTTTTACCTCCCGTGAGTCCGCAAACACCATCATAAACCCAAGTGTCAGCATAACAATAATTGCCAACGCGCCTAGCCAGTGCAATGTACGTGATAATGGTGAATAATGCCTATCCATAATGTTACTCCTGTTAATCATTTGCTTCAGAGTAACCCGACATTATTAAGCCAACATTAAGGCTGTCTGAAGAGTATCCGCTTTTCAGCTAATGCTTGATCACCGTCAACCTTTGCAACAAACCAACCCTCTTCAAGAGCTAGCGTCAATTTTAACCCTAACTGTCTGGCTAAATTACTGACAATGCTCAGCCCTAATCCTGAACCCTCTGCTCGCAGCTGCCCACCGCGATAAAAACGCTCGGTCAGTCGTTTAGCATCAACGTGGTGAGATGTTTCGATACGATTGCGTATTATAAATGAGGAGCCATCACATTGAATTTCAATAGAAGAGTTAGGTGCTGCATACTTAATAGCATTATCGACGAGGTTACTGAATAACATCGTTAGATAACGCTCTTCCGAGCGCCACAAAGCAGTGGTAGGAAGATTGACATCAATCGTCAACTGTCTCCATTCCGCATACTGGTAATAATCCGAAACAACCTGTCGAAGAATGGCGGCTGCATTTACCTGTTTCCAATGCTGCGGCGGTAACTCCGTCTTTGACAGTAAAAGTAGGCTTTCGACCAGGCTCACCAATCGCTCAGTGCTTGCTAACAGCGACTCCAACTCTTCTTTTTGTTGTTGAGCTTCGGCTTTTTGCCACTGGTTTTGCAACTGCGCTTTCAGACTCGCCAATGGCGTTCTGAGTTCATGCGCTGCATCGGCAGAAAACTGCTTTTCGCGCAAAAAGGTTTGTTCGATTCGCTTTAGGTAATGATTTAACGCACCTTTCACCAACGCCACTTCTTCCGTATCCTTCGTTTCAGCAAAGGGTTTGTAATCATCCGAACGCTTACGACGCAATGCCTCTGCCAACCGCCTGAAGCTGGAAAAGTTTCGATTTATGGTCCACCAACCTAACCACAAAATTAACGGTAATAACGTTAAAATGGGCACCACCATATCGGTAGTAAGATCGCCGCGTATTTCTGAGCGAAACTCATCTTGCTGCAAGAGCAGAATGCGGTAGTCCCCAGCCTGCGAATTCAAACCGAAGCTGTGCCAAAGCTCGTCGTCTAACGTCTTAACTGAAAAGCCCTCTTTGAAAGGTATGACAGAAGGGTCTAAAGATCCCTCGGTTTGCATTATACGTTTGCCATCAGTCGTCTCAATACGGTACGCCAGTTTGTCTTCGTATGAATGCGCATTAATACGACTAATAGTTATGTCACGCGCTACGCCAGTATCATTGAGGGGTAAAAGTGCCAGTAACGTTTTTGCCTGCTGAACCATCTCTGCATCAAATAATTCGTCAACCTCGTGACTTATTTCCGCGTAAATCCATACAGCAGATATAGCTGAACTCAACAGATAAACAGCAGAAACAGCGACAAGAATTCGTCGGCGTATCGAGTTAAGTTTCGTTCTTACGCTACGAATCAGCTGCATGCTAAACGATACCCCACACCTCGAATGGTCTGAATCCATTCTTTATTACCCAGTTTTTTGCGTAAGTTGTGAACATGAACTTCCAGGGCATTACTCTCTACCTGCTGCTCATTACGAAATACAATTTGCTCTAATTTATCGCGACTATGCACGCGCTCCGGTGCGGCGATCAACGCACGCAGTAACTCAAATTCACGTTTTGACAAATTAACTGGCCGCTGATTAACAAGCACTTGAAAATTAACCTCATCAAGGCTGATGGGCCCACAATTCAGTTCTGGTGTCGCATACCCTCTTTGACGCCGCACTAAAGCGCGCAGCCTTGCCGCAAGCTCGTTCATATCAAAGGGCTTTATCATGTAATCATCAGCACCAAGATCCAACAATTTCACTGTTTCAGCGCTGTCATCTCTCGCTGTCAGCACCAATACCGGCAGCACTTGTCCTTTTTTACGCAGTGACGACAATACGCGGCTACCATCTAAATCAGGCAACCCAAGATCAAGCACAACGACATCATAATTAACCCGCTGACTCTCACTAATAGCTGCCGCACCGGTCCGAACCCATTGCACGTTAAATTGCCGATCGTGCAAGCCAAGTTCAACAGCTTGCCCGAGCATTGCATCATCTTCGACCAACAATAGATCCATGTAGCAGATACCCTTATTATTTATTGTTCGCGTTGTATTTTAGCCAGCAACTGATTAACCTCCGCACGACGAGATTCATCAGCTAATGGCCGTTCAGGTCGTGGCGCCGCTTTTAATGCTTTTTGCGCGTAATGCTCTGCTTTAGTGTAATCGCCCTGCTCAAACCAATAATCTGCGTAAAAGTAGTTAGGGTCAATGCCATCGGGGTTAATTGTTAACGCTTTTTCGAGCAGTTGCTGTGCTTTATCATCGTCACCAAATCCAAACGGCCAACCCGGAACTTTGTAATACAGTGTGCCCAGCGATGCATAAGCTGAACCGTCCAGCGCATTAGGATCTAACTCAAGCGCTTTCTCCAGCGACTTTTTTGACTCCTTCGCCAAACTCAACGCACCTAACCCGCCTTTTACACCTGCGTAAGTGCTTTTAATAATACCCAGCCATATGTGTGCGGGTGCGGATTCAGGCTCTTTCTCAACCCACTGCTGAGCATCTGCAACAAGCGCTTCAAACTCCTGCTCCTGTACTTCATCTTCTAACTGATAATTCACCTTTGCCCAACGCTGTTGAACATCATGCAAGCGTTGCTGGCTGTTAGCGCTGGAATTAAGTTCAGCCGATAGTGCCGGGAAACCCAATAACCCGATTAAAACAAATACGTATAATTTAGTGCCTTTCATGACGGTATTCCTCAAGTAATTGATATAAAGTATCTCGTGCTTTTTTCAAACTCCGCCCAACTTGTTCAGGCCACAGCCCGTTTAGGCGAACAAATAGCCGCTCCGGCCACCCCAGTGTTTGTAGCCATGACTGGTTTTCTATTTGCCTGGTAAGCTGCTGCGCAACCTGTTGCGGATCATCCTGTTTCGTTTTTAGTGCTGCGTTTAGTCGGCTTATGAAACCATTATTCAGTGAAGTTTTAATGGCGCGCGGAGCTGCGTACATCACATTAATGTCGCTGTTCAATAATTCCCTCTGCAGCGCCTCGCTAAAGCCTCGCAAACCAAATTTACTGGCGCAGTAAAGGCTTTGGCCGGGAAAACCGATAGCACCGAATACCGAACCGACGTTCAAAATCCAACCGTTATTAGCGGTTAACAGCGGAAGAAGGTGATGCGTCAATGCAATGGGCACCATTAGGTTCGTGGTAATAACACGTTCAACGTCGTCGACCGTCGCATTAATGAACAAGTCTTCATGAGTAACCGCAGCATTGTTAATTAACCCGGTTACCGATGCGCTATGCGCTTTGATAAATTCAAGCAGCCGCTTTCGCTCACTCGACTCGGTCAAGTCAGCCACAAACGACGTCTGATTAAGACGCTCTGCCAACGCTTCAAGCGTGCTCCTGGTGCGCCCCACCAGAATAAGCCTGGCACCTCGTTGACTCAGTGCTTCGGCAAGGGCTTGACCAAGCCCGCCTGCGGCGCCGGTGAGTACAATCGTCTGCTGTTGCCAGATAAACTGACTCATAACGGCTCTCCTGCCAGTTCAGGTAGAGCGCGAAACATATCACCGTATAACCGATAAACATGCTTCGCTGTACGCACAATAACTTGCTGAGCTTTGTCATCGGTCACTTGGTTCATCAGTTGTTCAAAGAACTGCACGTGCTCCTGGTCCAGATCACCGTGCGATAGTAAATAGCTGAACGCTGAATCCGGTAGTTTCAGTGCGCTTTTTATTTGTCCCGCAGCCTGTGTTGCCAACTTAACGCTAGTGCCTTCCAGCACATGTGCCATGCCGAAAAATGCCGCGGGGTGTTCATTGTCGATGACCTGATAAACCAGTGACACCATCGCTTGAGTTGAGGTGTGCGGCTCACTCGACTGCACCGCTTCAACGTCCCCGCCGGCCGCTTTAATATCATTGAGTATCCAGCGCTCGTGACCATATTCTTCATTAATATACTCAATGACCGCTTTACGCAGCCACTCATCCCGAAACGAAAGCTTGCTGCCACAACGCATTAATAACGGAGTGGTGTGCTTAACGTGATGATAAGCCTGAGTTAAAAAAGCACGATATCTCGCTAAGGTGATCTCTCCCTGCAGCGCTTCTTGAATGGCAGGAGCGCTCAACAAATAGCGTTGTTCATTCCGGGTTTGTTCACATAGAGTATTAAAGAACATCATCGTATACCTCGTTAGCAGATGAGTAGGTGTTAGAGTCAATCTCAACTTGATAAGCGTCTTTGATAGCGAGGCGCCGCAAGCGCCCAGTTCCGGTTAACAAACCGTTGCTAACAGTGAAAGGCTCTTTCAGAACAACATAGCGTTGGATGCGAGCGTAGTCTGGAAGCTGCTGGTTGACCTGATAAATAACCGAGCTAACCTGCTCAGGGGTTAAAGGAGTCGTTAGCGCCATCAGAGCCGTCAACGGGGTTTCTTCATCGCCAAATACTGCCGCTTGGCGAATCGCTTGCTGACTGGACAGTTCAGCCTCTAGCCACTCAGGGTCAATATTGCGACCATAGGCATTCACAATAATGTGCTTTCGACGCCCTAAAATAATTAATCGTCCGTCTTCGTCAAACTGGCCTAGATCACCCGTATTAATCTCGCTGGGAAACCAGCTGTCAGGATTGTCCCAATAACCCAGCATGGTATTTCCTCGAACAACGACTTCACCGTTGTTTACCATCACAACAGCATGGTTAAGGGGATGCCCCACGGTTCCAGAGGCTATCGCTACGGGGTCATTCAGCGCTACCACCGAACTAAATTCGGATAATCCATACCCCTGAACAATTGGCAGTTCCAGCATCAATGCCTGCCGCTCAAGTGCTGTACTCAAACGAGCACCGCCGACTGCCAGCAGCTTAAATTGTTTCGCTTCGATAGCGTCACACTTAACGCCCTCAACAACGGCACTAAGCAACGCTGGCGTAAGGATTAAGCTGTCTGGCTTATAGTGAAGTAGGGCTGAGAAAAACGCATTAGCTTTTATAGAAGACGAACCTTTCAGTCCTAATGTTTCGCCTCTTAGTAGCAGAACTTCTGCTCCTAACCACAATGCCAGATAAACACCTGCAATATTCTCCAGAAGAATAGACAGCGGCATAATGGACATGTGGCGGTTGACACTTACGTCAGCAACACGCTCAGCCAGAGCTGCAACAGTTTTTAGTTGGTTTTCAACTGACAAACAGACGCCTTTGGGCTCACCAGTGCTACCCGAAGTAAAAGTAACTTTCGATGTTCCAGACGGAAGTGGTTTGTTATCATTCACCTTCGCCTGCAAATAAGTTCGCTGTTGCTGACTAAAAAATGGCGGCACCGGTATACAAACCTTATTAGCCAGCATGAGCGCTAAGTCCTCAATCACCCAAGCGATGGGTTCGTTTTTTTGTAACAAAAAGACTCTCTGAGGTTGCTGATCTAATTGCTTCACTCGTTTATCAACCACATCTACGAGTGCTCTGTAGCTCAACTTTTGCTTTTCAGAGGAGAGTGCAATTGCATCAGGAGCAATGACTGCGTACTGCTGAATTCGTTCGAACAAGGCATTCATAAGGCAACCTCGCGAACAGACACATGATTTGAAGCTTGTTTCGTAATGAGTTGCTCAAAAACGCAGCCTTGCTTTAACCAACCGGCCAGTACCACCGGTTGGTGCAGATAGTAACTCCCCCAAAGATCGCGTGTAGACTCAGGTAGCGCGCTTTGTTTAGCCGTTTCTAATACCGTTAATGAAATTCCTAAACGACCAAAATACCTTTGTAATGCCCGCGTAGCAGTGAATATAACGGCAGTGCGATTTAAGGAGTTCAGAAGTTTTACCACTGCTCGGAATAGTAGTGGCAAGTAACCTGGTGCCAGTGCAGCCATTGACCCGACTTCCGCCAAGTGTTCAGGCTTTGGTAAAGATTCAGAGTCAACCTGGTATTTATGAAGTGATTTGGTTAAATAGATTTGTGAAAACAATACTTGCTCATCGGCCAACTGAACGCCACAAGCAGCAACCAATCTAGCCTCGTCGAATACAGCGATAAGCAAACGTGGCAGGGCTCTCAGGCAGGCATCAAAGTTCAGCCAATATTGTTCGAAGATAAAAGATTCCACCTGCTCCCGTAACGGGTGGTTGGGTAATATCCAGCAGTGACGCATACTTTACTCCTTAAGTCAGCTCTGCGGCTGAAACAGCTTTGATGCTGTCACTTTATGAATAAAGACTTAAGGAAAGCTTAAGTTACGGCCAGAAATCATGGTTTGTGTACTTGAAGAAAAGTTCCGGCTTTTTTATAAAATTAAAAAAACAGAATACTGGACCAGGTAACCGCTAATAGCAGTAAAGCAAAAAATACCGCGGCGGAAGCGATATCCTTAGCGCGACCGCTCAACTCATGAAGCTCGGCACCGATACGATCGACGACCGCCTCCACGGCCGAGTTTAATAACTCAGTGATGACTAAAATAAATAAGCTCATAATCAGCAGCAACCGCTCTGCCATAGTCGCCTCCACAAGCAAAGCAACTGGTATCAGCACCGCACACATGAGAGCTTCCTGCCGGAACGCCGCTTCATAGCGCCATGCGTTTTTAATCCCCCGTAATGAATTAAACGTCGCTTTGCGTATACGCGTTATACCGGTGTAACCTGGTTTCATAGTTTATCTCTCTAATACTTATCAACTGGTGTTTATCATAGACTATTAAAACAGGCTTAAGCTTTGCTTAAGAAAAGACTGTTAGCTTCTTCGCTGAGGAATTATAAGAGGAAGAGCTAACACCTATGCCTATAACCGAAAAAAACAGCCGTACTTTATGGCAAACCCTGGCGTTATTTAAGCCCGCTGCTTATTTCGCTGTGGTGACACTGGGCCTGCTAAGCGCATCTCGTTTCATGTTGGCATTGCTTTATTCAGAGCGAGTGAACAGCGCAATAAGCTGGTTTGATTTTATGGTACTTGGCGTACGTGCAGATTTAATCCAGATCGGATACTTTGTTCTGATTCCGACGCTGCTCTTTTCTCCATTAAGCTTTGCTTTGAACAGACCAACAATACAGCGGTGGTGGCGCCGATTATGGACCGTCTGGTTTTTAGTTTGCGCTTTGGTATTGTGGTTTATGGAAATATCCACTCCCGCATTTCTGGCACAATACGATACTCGCCCTAACCGTTTATTCTTTGAATACTTAGCATATCCAAAGGAAGTGTTTTCTATGCTAATGAACGGCTTCGCGGGCTGGCTTTTTACCGGCATAGCCTCAACGCTATTATTCGTTTATCTAGCGTATCGCTGGTACAAAAAGGCAGAACATGGTTTTAAACCAAGAGCCGTAAAACGCCGTTACCTAATAACCTTCTTACCTGTATTAATCATTACCACGTTATTTGGTATCCGATCGACTCTGGCTCACCGACCTGCAAACCCGGCATTTTTCGCAGTCACGTCCGATGCAATGGTTAATTCATTAATTCTAAACTCCACCTATACCCTTGAGTATGCACTCTACAACCTAAAGCACGAAGCACAGGCAAATCGCGTTTACGGGAAACTCACCGATGACGAAGTCGTTAGTGAGGTGCTCAAAGCGCCCTATTTAGCGAATGCGGAGTTTCCATTTACTGATTACCCTACCGTGCATTATCAACCTGCTTCAGTAACCCGCACAACTCCTTTAAATATTGTGGTTATTCTGGAAGAAAGTCTTGGTGCCACCTTTGTTCAGTCGCTAGGCGGTAAACCGTTAACCCCTAACATTGAGCGCTTAAAGAGTCAGGGATGGTGGTTTGAGAATCTCTACGCTACCGGTATTCGCTCGGTACGCGGTATCGAAGCTGTCATTTCCGGTTTTTTACCGACTCGGGCACGCTCTGCGGTTAAACTTTCAAGTTCTCAACGTCAATTTTTCACCTTAGCAGACGCACTGTCCCGCGAAGGCTACAACACTGAGTTTATATACGGTGGGCAAGCACACTTTGACAATATGGCCAGCTTTTTTGTAGGTAATGGCTTTCAGTCTATTATTGACCAGGACGGCTACGATGCCCCCCAGTTTTTAGGGAGCTGGGGCGTAAGCGACCAAGACTTATTTAATAAACTACACCAACGTTTATCACAAACCGATAATTCAGCGCCTCAGTTTACCCTTGCATTTACCTCATCAAACCATGAGCCCTTCGAGTTTCCTGACAATGAAATTGTTTTAGCAGAGCAACCCAAACAGACAGTAAACAATGCCGTTAAATACGCAGACCATGCGTTAGGCGAATTCTTTGCCAAAGCAAAGAAGAGTGATTACTGGCATAACACATTGTTTCTGGTGGTTGCTGACCACGACACCCGCGTTTATGGCAATGAGCTAGTACCTGTCGACAAGTTTCACATTCCGGGGTTAATTTTGGGCGCCGACATTCGACCTAAAACCGTATCAGAAATAGTCAGTCAAATTGACTTGGCTCCGACCTTACTTTCACTGGCCGGAGTGTCGACTTATACACCTACCGTTGGGCAAGACTTAAGCCGACCTGAATTTACGCCAATGAACCGGGCTATGATGCAATTTGGCGATAACTATGGTTGGTTGGAAAGCGGTAAGAACGGACAAATACTGACAGTACTTCAAGTGGGGCAGCCACCGCAACTGTTCCGTTTCGAACCCGAGCAAAAGACATTCTTGCCGTTAAAAGAACCCGTAAACGGTGAACACATACGTAAAGTCACTTCTTATGCGATGTTACCTTCAGTGCTTTACCAAAAGCGCGCATATTATGTGCCTGCATTAAAATAAAAAGCCTTACTAAAGCTCAACAAAAACACAGTTCCGACCGGCTCTTTTAGCTTGATAAAGTTGCCGGTCAGCTCTTCGAATTGCGTCAGCTGCGGCTTCATTATCCCGAATCCGTGCCGCTCCCATACTTAAAGTTAAAATTGGCAATTCCGCTTTTTTGTACTCATGTGGAATACTTAAAGTCATTACTGCTTCACGCAACTCATTAAGCTTTTTTTCAATTGACTCAGCCGCCGGAATAATCATCGCAAATTCTTCGCCGCCGTACCGGTAAAGTTTCAACGCAGTTCTGTCTCGTAAGCCGTCCGCTATCTTTTTCAGGGCAGTGTCGCCCGCCTCATGTCCATAGTTATCGTTGTAAGGCTTAAACTCATCAATATCTGCCATCATTAAATAATAAGACTTTTCTGATTTAATCGCCGCGTTTAAGTCCCGGTCAAAAGCTCTTCGATTAAACAACCCAGTTAGACCATCCATATGTGCCAGCGCGTCCAGTTGCTTGTTAGCTTCTGCTAGCTCCGCGGTTCGTGCTTCAACTTGTTGCTCAAGTTCATTTTGGGCTGAAATAAAGCGGCCCGCCATGGTTTTAAAAGCATCTAAAGCCTGTTTAACTTCACCACGAGCTTTTATCGAAGCAGCTCTATGAGACAAAGCTTCTTGATAGTTTTTCTGACCCATCAGAGAAGCAACAGTGGCAACTTCATGTAAAGGCTTACTCACTTCTCGTTGAATAAGCCAATAAGCCATCAATAAAATAAGTATCACCAAACCAATACCACCCGCTACTAATTGAAGTGGTAACGCAATAGCCTGCTGGCGAATTTCTTGCAGCGGATACAAAGTCACATGCCACCAACCAGGTCCATCCATTTTATCGACAATAAGTAACTGTCCCTCTACGCCATCTTCCAAAATAACGGATTTTTCATTAAAAACATTACCGGCAACCAACTGACTTACGGCTTGATACAAAGGTTCACTATATGTTTCCGAGTTCAGTGTTGAGCGTTTAGCTATTGCTTCTTGCGACATATTTGAAGCCGCAATTAGGTCACCTTTTGTATTTAGCACCATGTGTTCAGAGTTCGCTCGTTTTCTCTCTGTTAGATCACTTAATAAACTGCCTAAACTGACATCAAAACTGGCGTTAGCTAAATGCCGACCTTCTAAATCGATTGGCTTTTGATAGGTAATAGTCCAAACATCAGCAGAAATATCGTAGTAAAGACCGGTCCAGTTAGGCCTGCGCTCAGGATTTTCGCTTTGAAGTGTTGATTTAACCACTGAATAGTCGGTAATGACTAAATCTTTATCCGCTAAAAGACCCCACGGAGAATCAACCGAGTACATTGAAATAATATTTTCCGGCATAGAAAAGTGCGTGTTTGCCACTTCTTTTTGCCAAGCCGGAGCAAGCTCATTCAATGTCAATTGTGCCGCTATAACCCTTGTTTTCAGCTCCTCACTTATTGATTTGTTACGAGGCCCCAAAAAGGCGCTCAGGTTCTCAAAATAGTTAGAGTTAATTGCTAAACCACGATTAAACTCTGGCTTTAACCGAACCACGCCTGGGGATGTTTCCTCATACCATTCATCAAACCATTGAGCCGTATGTTCAGAATGTTGCAATAGTTTGTATTGAGAGAGAAATTCGCTCGCTAAAATATTGGCATTACTTTCAATTCGATTGAATAATGCTTGATTACGTTCAAGGGTCGGAGCTAAGTCTTGTTGTAAAACATTTATAACTCGCTCTCGGGCATTGTTATAAGTTGTGAGGAAGGTAACAGCAGAAGCGATAAAAACTATCGAAATAGCCCATATGCTGATCTTCGCCAATAAAGCCGTGGTTAACTTTTCACGCCGTTGAAGTCGACGCTCTTCCTTTCGTCTTTCCAAGATACTAGACCATTGTTTTTTCGGTAAATCTAACAAGTATTTTGAACAGATGCTATTACTAAGAGGAACAAAACAATAATAACAGGAAGCAAGGTCAACGCTGTGAAAGAGATTAAATGGGGTTTAGCTTCGTAGATGCTTTAGTTATGGGAGCTGTAAACGCCGCTATTGTAGTTTTTTTGTAAAACGCTCGAAAGTGTACTGTGATGCCCGGTTTTCAGTAGGAGTTGTTAAACTGTTTTACAAAAGCACTGTAACGCGAGCTAAGGGGTTTCAGCGACAGACTCTTCTTGATGTAAAGGGGAGCAGCATTCGACATAAATAACACCACTACCACATGGACATTGCTCTTTTCCTGTCATTTATTGAATGATCTCCACTTCTACACGATTGCGACCCTTTTCTTTAGCCCTATAAAGCGCATCATCCGCTGCCTTTAGTAAGGCATCTGAATCGTGTGATGATGAGAGCGAAGAAGCTACACCGGCACTTATCGTTACATTCTCAACTCTATTTCCAATAGAAACTGACAAGCTTTCTACCGACCTTAGAATAGTTTTTGCAGTGGACTTTGCTCTTACTTCATCTGTATTAGCAAGTAATACAACAAACTCTTCACCACCATAACGAGCAACTAATGTTCTTTCACCGTCATTAAAATCATTTAGTGTATCAGCAACACTCTTTAAGCAAGCGTCACCAGCGGCATGCCCATATTTATCGTTAAACTGTTTGAAGAAATCAATATCCATATAGATTAACGATAACGGTAACTCGTTAGCGTTACACTCAACTATAGCCTGCTTCAACTGCTTATCAAAATGACGACGATTTGGCAGCGAGGTCAAGTCGTCGGTGCAGGAGATACGCTCTAGCTCCTGAACTACTTCATCCAGTTGTTGAGTTCGCTCTCTGACTTTTTCATCCAATAGCTTATTAATAGCCAACAATTCTTTCTGAGGATCCAGGAAGTCAGTAAGGTTGTGCGCACTCCCCCATATATGAGTAATTTCCCCAGCTGAATTTTTTATTGGAACTATAAGCGTTCTAAATAAGTACTCTTTCTCAGCAACAACCGGACGTTGTTCAAACTGCACGGAATTTCCGCTAGCAATAGCTTGGTAGTACCCTTTCAACATCTCATCGGCAGCACCTATTTTATTAGCTAGCCTACGAATCGAAGCTCCAGGTACTTGCTCGGGCTCAAGTCTTTGCGCTGCAGGGTTCGCAATAACAATAATAAAATCATCGTCTTTCACTTCAGCTATCCAAAACGGATTTAACGATTTCTCGTAAAGTTGTTCAAAAAAGTGCTGAAGCTCTGAGGTTTGTTGAAATATTTTTTTCACTCGACTACTTGTTCTTCCGATACAAAAGTATTTTGTAACACCTCTGATAAAGAAGGGCAACGCCGGGCTTTTCCGGCGCCCTCTCAGTTCTTTAGAAAGTAACTGTCACTCCCATCCATAAGTTACGAGTTTTATCTTTCACATTGTAATCGTCGGTGAAAACAACTTCGCTTACCGTGCCACGACCTGTTACGTACTCAAACTCGCCGTCACCATTTAAGTCGGTATAGGTTGTTGAATACGTCGTGAAGTCACGGTCGAGTAAATTGTTAATACGCAGGTTTAAATCGACCGATTCCGTCAGTTTATAATTCGCACCTAAGTTAAGCAGACTGTAGTTTTCAAAATAAAGCTGTTTATCAATATTGCTGTCATAACCGCGATAGCGGTCAGAACGAAGCTCACCTTGCAGGTATACCGTCAGAACATCCGACGCCTGCCAGTTCAGCCAAAGATTGCCCATATGCTCTGCAGTATTGGTTAATGGCAACCCTGCCTGGTTACCGCTTTTTTGTTCGCTGTCAGTCCATGTGTAATTACCACGTATCGACCACGCTTCACTCATAACGTACCGAGCAGCAACTTCGACACCCTGCACATCGACTTTATCGATATTGATACTCTGGCTCCATGTGTCATAACCCAGTTGTTCATATTCACCTAAGTTAACGCATGGACGTACACCGCCGGTTTGCTCACAACTTTGAACGGTATCACCGCGGGCAATTTTGTCCTCGAAGCTCGTATTAAAGTAGGTGATATTAAAGTTGTTATCGCCGTTGTCTGAGTTCCAGTAAAGCGCAATTTCTGAGTTAACACTGGTTTCAGGCTGTAGCTCCGGGTTACCGGCAAAAGGCATGGTTCCCTGCCCACCAAAGCCGACAATACCGTCATATAAATCGGTTGTTTTCGGCGTTTTGTAACCCGTACTTACACCACCTTTGACCGTCCAGGCCGGGCTTAAGTTATAAACCGCATAAAGACGAGGCGACACCTGGCTGCCAAAAACATCGTGTTCGTCGTAGCGAACGCCGCCAGTCAGGGTGAAGTCGGCTATTGGCATCCAGTTATCTTCAACAAACAGCGAATACATTTTTTGCTCTTGAATAGCACCGGCATTGCCTTCTTCCAGACCAAAGACACCATCTTTTAGCTCGCCATCAATAAGTTGGCCGCCTATCACCAAATTGTGGTGCCCGGCAAAACCTGAAAAAGGAATATCCAGCTTTGCGTCCAGGGTATATTGGCTGCTGTCTAATGGGCGGTCAGGTCTTGGCAGAAATGTTTCCTCAGCAATAGAACGCCGCTCGTCTTCAGGTAAGCCGGAATAGTCCCCTGTGCCATCGTACATTTGCTGCAGCAACAAACGCTCATCAACACTTAACGGCAAGGTTCTTCCGTTGTTTTGTGTATCCACATAAGCCAGCGACACCATACTTGAACCAAAGGACCAGTCGGCATCGTGCGCTATTGACCACCAGGTGCGATCAAAGCTTTGATCCGCCGCATAACCCGCCCGGGGGTTAACTTGTCCGCCACGAGCCTGCCAAATAGACTCAATGCTGTCTTTGGTACCCAGCGGATAAGTGATGGTGTCTGTTTCTACGTCGTAAGACGGTGTATTGTCATAAGACTGATGAGAGTTGTCGTAATCAAACTTAATGTTGTGTCCCTTTGCCGGAGTATAGGACACTGAAAAGCCGTAATGTTCGTCTTTGTTGTCAACGGTTCGCCCACCACTGCCAAATCCTAATTCCCGTATGTGCACGGTACCGTTTGGATCAACTGCTGGCTCAAACTGAGGGGAAGATGCTTGCTGGTCATACAAACTCGCGCGCACTCCCAGGCTCAATACATCCTTTATCAAAGGCCCCGTTGCGCTGAAGTCTGTCGTGAAGTCGTCACCAAAGTTATCGTCTGTCTGCAAACTGCGACCAAAGGTGATAGCACCAGACCAGTCTTCAGTGTGCTTTTTGGTAATAACATTAATAACACCGCCGAGTGCGTCGGCTCCGTATAACGTCGATGCAGGTCCGCGAATCACCTCAATTCTGTCAATTGTCTCAAGCGGAGGAATGTGGTTAAACGCATTGCCGCCAAAGTTGTTCGGGTAAATATCACCGTGGTTATTCTGGCGTATGCCATCAACCAGAATTAAGGTGTAGTCACCCGTTAACCCGCGCATGCTGATACTGCCCTGACCGGTTTTATCCCGCGATGTGCCTATATCAATGCCTTCTTGGTATTTAACAGCATCTAATAGTGACGTAAACGAGCGCGACCTTATTTCCTCATTGGTAATAATTGAGATACTCGCCGGCGCCTCCGTCAGCTTTTGCTCAAAACCAGTAGCAGTGACAACAATACGCTCCATACCGTCGGGCAGTTCGAAGTCATTTGCAAGGGCGTTACTTGCCAGAGTTGAAGCTATTACGGTAGCAATTGCACTGGGTACGAATTTGTCCATTTCTCATTGTCCTTAATTAAGTTGGCTAAGCGGCTCAGTATGCTACCGATGCTTTTTCTAAATGTAAATACAAATGACAATAATTCGCATTACTTAATTGGAGGCAAACTAAATTAGGGATAACGCCGTACACCTATGTACAGAATTCATTAAGCAATTGGAGCGTAATTTTGACGACCTTAGCTTTTGACGTTTACGGCACACTTATTGACACTCAGGGCGTAGTCTCCCTACTAGGTTCATACCTTGGCGACGACAAAGCTCAAGAGTTTTCGAGCCGCTGGCGTGATAAGCAACTAGAGTATTCATTTCGTCGTGGGCTTATGCAGCAGTATGAGGACTTTGCGGTCTGTACAAAAGACGCCCTTCTGTTCACAAACAATGAACTGGGTGCCGGGTTAAGTGCACCGCAACAGGAAGAGTTGCTGGAAAAATACCGAAGCTTACCGGCATTCGATGATGCGAAAGCCGCACTGAGCAAGTTAAATTCGGCGGGTATAAAGTGTTTTGCCTTTTCTAACGGCAGCGCCGATGCAGTAACTGAATTGCTGGAAAGTGCCGAGCTCAGCCGCTACTTTAACGACATAGTCAGTTGTAAAGACATTAAAAGCTTTAAACCTAACCCTCAGGTTTACCAACACTTTCTCGATAAAAGCGGCAGTAAGGAGCAAAATACCTGGCTAATATCCAGCAACAGTTTCGACATTATTGGCGCCAGCGCAGCAGGCTGGAAAACAACCTGGGTTAAGCGCTCCAGAGAGGCTCAGTTTGACCCCTGGGGCATTAACCCCACTATTACCGTAAGTTCGCTTTCGCAACTGATTGAAAATATAAAGTAGTATTAAAAACTGGACCCCGGTTGTTTAAGAAAGTCCTCTTCTTCCGGGGTCGATTCGCGTCCTAGTACCCGGTTACGGTGCGGATACCGCCCAAACCGGTCAATGATTTCTTTGTGTCTTACTTCAAACTTGTAGTTGTTCTCAAGCCCGGGTTGGCTGAAAAGCCGTATAGCCTCTTGATGAACTAACGCCGATTCACTATGCATATAAGGCATATAGAGAAACGCCTTTTCATTGGCATCCAACGACTTGTCTGCGCCCTTTTCTACGGCTTCCTGCGCCAGCACTAACGCTATCGTATCCTGCCCAAAAGCCTTTGGACCACCGCGGTGTATGTTTCGCGAAAACTGGTCTAAGACGATTACTTCGGCCAAACGGCCATGTGGCGTTTCGCGCCAATGCCAAAGCTCACCTTTAGCTGCAGCCTTTAACGTATCGGAAAAGCGTTTGGCTATGGTATTGTCCAGCTCGTCACTTTTAGCAAACCACTGTTTTGGTGTTAACTCTTTAAACCAAAAGTCCAAAATTGGCTGTGCTTTCATTCCGCCCCCTGACCACTTTTTAAATTACTCCAAGAATAGCACTTGTCTGCGACTCTCCGGAACGGTATGTTTTGTTTCTATAAACTAACCTTAGATAACCACCTTGAACAACTTATGCGCCGTTTACTTTTAATTTTTATTGTTATGAGCTTTTTCCCGAGCCTGGCGTCAGCAGACACCTATAGCCTTTACTTCTCACGCCATATGGAGAAAACAACCGACAAGACCGACCCCGATCTCAGTCTGGTTGGTAAGCAGCGCGCGCAAATGCTGGCCCAAATTCTGAAAAACAGCGACATTGAAGCCATATTTTCTACCGACTTTAAGCGCACTCAGCAAACCGCAGAAGCACTGGCAAAACACTTAGATTTACCTGTACAGAGTTACCCTTCTAAAGACTTTAAAGGGATAGTAACCAGCATTAAAGGACTCAAAAAGAACGCACTGATTATTGGTCATAGCAATACGGTATCTGAGTTGATAAAAGCGGCAGGCGGAAGTGCTAAAAAGCTGGAAGAAGACGACTACGGCGACTTATTTCAGGTGGTGGTAAGCGGCGACAGCGTTGTCACCAACCGACTCTATGTGCCGGTTGTTCAGTGAAGTCCCCACGACCGGCAACACAGTTTACCGTTAAAATTGATGACCTCAACTAGCTCCGCTGCTGAGTTGACCAGAAGGTTATTGAGCAAAAAGCAATAATAGCCAACGTGAATAAATACGGTGACTGAGCCATAAAGTCCCTTACCGGCTCAAAAATTCTATCGCCTGATGCCACCCATAAAGCTACCGATACCAGTAGCGCACTCAGAAATGCCAACAACACAAGAACACCGCGTTTTTTCTCAGACTTTCGAATAGAGCTTAACGTTTGCTCAGTAAAGCTTTCATCAACTAAGCGACTCTTGTAACTCAGAAGATCATTCAAAGATTCATGTTCAGACGCACTCATGAGGCGACCTCCTGCTTGTTTTGTGAGGGGCTGACAATATCAACCAACTTTTGCTTCCCACGGGCAATGTGTGATTTAACCGTGCCCAACGGAAAGTCAGTAATAGCGACAATTTCCTGATGGCTCATTCCCGCACTTAAAGACAATGTTAAACAGGTACGTTCCGGTACCGAAAGCTGGCTCATCAGTCGTTCAACCATAATGTCGCTGTCGACAGGGCTTGTTGGGCCCGGAATAAACGGCAAGGTGTCGCCCGACACCTCATTATGATGATAGGACTTGCGCTGCTCATTCAAAAAGCTGCGGTACGCTATACTGTGCAGCCAACTGCTAAAGCTTGCCTCTGCGCGAAAGTTCTTCAAATGTTTGTAAGCACGCAAAAATACCTCCTGCGCCAAATCATCGGCCAGTGCGTGATCGCCAGCAGTTAACCGCCGAAGAAAGTGCCTGACGCCATTTTGATGCTGACGAACCAGAGTCGCGAAGGCGTGCTGATCGCCGCGGGCAATTACCCGAGCAATCAGCGCTTTATCATTCATCGTTAGCTAAGTAAGCTGAAATTAAAAATGCCACGCCAATAAACACCGGGAAAACCCCGAACATAACGCCAACATCCAAGTCACCCACTGACCATCCGGCAACTAAGCAGGCCAGTCCTGCCGACACCAAAACCAAGCCTTTACGACGATCACTATGGCGACTGCCTGGTGACGTTCCTAACTGACCAAGAAGTTCAGAAGTTAATGTGCCCCCGTTTTCCATGTGTTTTTGTAAAGTTAACTGCAAGTGTTTTTTATGGTGCGCCGATAACGCTAAGCCCACAATAATAACGATTGAAATACTCAGCATGGCTGTAATTGGTACCCAAAGATCGGACATAACGCCCCCTATTGTTGTTAAATTGTTTTGCTTACACAGTATTAGACACAACAACGCATACCTTTGGATGCAAAAAATTTATGGCAATGGCTGATAACCTTTCCAGTCCGGCACTAAAGCCTGCTGCTCGCCATCGTATTCAAGCGTTATATAGTGATTATCTACCAGGTCTACACACAAGCAGTCATCCACAGCCAGTAAGTCGTCTTTATGAATTTGCTCCGCGCCGGCTAAGCCGGCCTTAGACACTTGCGCCCGCGCCAGTTGCTTTGCCGAATTGGGCGAGTCAGCAACCACCACCGTAAAGTCGTGATACTCAGCAAGTTTATTGGAGAAATAGCCGCCAAAGTTCACAAAATACAGTTTTTTGTCCGAAGGGTTATCCGGCTTTGTTTGGGTAAGATGAATACGGAAGCCATCCACATGGTGCAAGTGAACAAAGCTGTCCAGGTGCAGTCCTTTTTGTGTGCCAAACCACCCTTTTCGAATGGCAGGGTAGGTATCTTCCATGCGCTTACCCACCACAAAGCGTACGTCGTGCAGCTCTATATTGGCGCCGGGGGCTGTGCCACCCACATAAACCAGAAACAGCTTGTTATCGTTTTCGCTCATTGTTTTACCCTACTCGTTACCAACAAATTGAAACCGCGGTACGTGGGTACCGTCCACGTTTACCGTTTCCACGAACATATCAAAGGGGCGTACCCAGAGCTTTTGTTCACCGTAAAGGGGCTGATAAAGCACCATCCACTCTTCGGTTTCGCTATGGCGGGCGGTATCAATAACGCGGTAACACCCGCCTTTGTAATGCTCGTAAATGCCTGGTTTTATGGTCATGTTGGTCTGTTCCAATACTCATGGTTACTAAAATAGCGTACAAGCATCGTACCAAAAGTTACGAACAGCGTTTACTCATTCGCTCCTTGAGAACAAAAAATTATGGTTTGTGATTAAAGCGGTTAGTCGATAATCTGCTCCTATAATGAAGACGTTAACCGGTATTTAATCCATGCGTAGCTTTAGTCTATTTATCGCTTTTATATGTTTGATTTTCAGTAGCTACGCAATGGCTAACTCGGAAATGACGTTTGAGACACATACCCTGAAGCGCTCGTTAGTATCCGAGTCTAAGATTACCTATCACCTCGGTTCGAGAGAAAAGCCGACGAATAACCTACTGCTCATATTGCAAGGCTCTGACTGTCGAAGCGCATTAACCATCAGTTCTATTAAAAGCGTTTACCCTAAAGTACGACCGGACGCCGATGTTCTAATTATTGAGAAATGGGGGCTCAGCCCGGACATTAATGCCTGTCCGCAAGCCTATATCGACAATGATTCACCATCGCAACGCGTGAGCGACGCCAAACAAGTACTAAAGCACCTAAAAGAAAAGAAACGCTACCAGTCGGTGTACGTTCTTGGTGGCAGCGAGGGAGCGGTTGTTGCCGTTATGCTACGCAAAGTCCTGCCTGATATTACCGCCACTATAGCGTTTAACGGTGGCGGAAATTCATTTCAAAACGACATTGAGCACAACATAAAGGCATCCACTCCCCCAGAGGTTACAGGTGCGGTACTTGAGGAGTTTCGCGGGTTTGCAGATAAAATCAGAGAATCAGATAAAGCATTCGCTGTTGACTCAAGCCAACATGGCTACAAGTGGTGGAAAGAAATGCTCACACTTGAGCAAACTAAAGTCATTGAGAGCGGAAAAACGCCCCTGCTTATTATTCAGTCTGGACAAGACAACTCAGTAGACCCCGAACAAACCCATGCCATGGTAAAGAGCCTGGATAGTTCAGAGAATGTCGACTACCAATTCTTTGAGCAACTTGACCATGGACTGCGGCATGACAGTAGCAATGAGATTAATGACTCGGCACTAACTGCCATGCGAGAATGGTTTCAGAAACACTGAAAACAGTATGAGCAGAGCATATGAAAACAGATAATAAAATACGTTCTACCTTTTACTGGGCACTTGTTTTGATTGGTGGTTACCTCGTGGGAGGCACTATCGTTAAATCGTTTCAAGCGGGTGAATTTACCCTACACAGCTCAGAGTTTAAGGATTTTCTCATAGCACTACTTATTTCATCGCTTTACCACTGGTGGGCAGCACGTAAAGAAAAAAGCCAAGAAAATGAGCAGCTTTGATCTTCCTATGGACGGTCAGAATAAGACTGTTCAAAATGGCTGAAAAATTCGACTATGACATAACGCCGCCAAGTACCGGGTGCATTAGATATTCCACTAAATTCACTTGCACAAACAATAACAAAAGTTGCTCTACAACAATTAACTGCAATTAGGTAGCCTATACGGAGTGGAGCAAGTAGTACCAGACCCATTCTAGTTAATTTTTGGAGTTGAAATGTCGTTATTAAGATTGCCCATAGACGCATTCATGTACTTTTTTAATGTTTTTGGCACAGTGTCTCGAGGCCGCTACTGGGCAACACTTTTAGTACTGATAACCACCTGCGTAGTTCTCTATGCTACTGATGACCTTTGGGTGAAAGTGCCTTATTCTGTCGAGTTAACCAGAGCAATAAGCAGCCTTATATTACTTGTCACGTACATACCATTCACGGCGAAGCGATTAAAAGATACAGGAATTAGCGGCTGGTGGGTCTTTTTACTGTTTGTTCCATTCGGACAACTGATAGTTTCAGTTTTAGCTTTGATGCCTACCGACCGATTTAAAAAAACAACAGAGCCTGTCTAACCCAGGCTCTGTTTGGAAATATGCTGGCGTATACGCCGAAAGCTATTTACACCCGTTATTCACGCTCAAGCATCCGTTTCCGACTAAGTCGGCTCATCTTCTGATGTCTCTTGCAATCGAGCTTTCTGAAGCTCTAGCATCTCACTTAATAACGTTTCAAGCTCCCCATCAAAAGTAGCCAGCTCTACTCGCGCATCCATTAGGATGTTTGTTGTCTGCCGAATACTTAGTAAAGCCAAGTTAAACCAGATTTCCTTGTCAGTCGCATTCATTTTCAGTGAATTTCTGTAAGCTGACTGACTCGCTTGAAACCGATACTGTCGGAAGTAAATATTACCAAGCAACTTCCAGCTTTTATCTGTCCCTAGTCCCTTTTTATGCAACCACTGCAAATGCTGCTCAGCCGACAGCAGATCACCGGCTTTATACCAATTAATTGCCGATTCAATACTTTGTTCTCGAGCAAGATTTTCCTGAACTGTTGTACTACACCCAGAGCTAACTAAGCTCAATAGAAATACTGCAATCGTAAGGTTTCTTTTCATTTCGCTCTCCATGCGCTTTAACAAATTTTAGTTTCTTCCCAATCCATTTTTCTAAGGGCCAAAAACTTCCTGAAGCCATTTCAATTAATCCATATGCGCCCTTAAAGCGCGCAATCTCATTTGGGCATATCAAACGGCGAACCTCGATAATAATTCTATCTTTATCCAGGGCAATAACATCGATAGGCTCCTTCATTCCCCACGTGTGAATTGACTTACAGAATGGGAACCAAAAAGCTCTATCTGGTGTTGGTTGCGGTTCATTCATCATTCCTATTAATCGCTGATGAAATTTTTTCATTTCTTTTACTTTTGGCCATAAAGTTACTTCTCGACTTTTATTCATCCAAACCCTCCTTGGCTTAACTGCACAATAACAGGCCCCAAAATAACCAAAAAATTGACAGGGAAAAAACAAGTTACGAGTGGAAACAGCAACTTAACAGGAGCTTCCTGAGCTCTTTTCTCAGCCGAGTTAAGTAACTCTTGTCTCAGTTGGTTCGCATAAAACCTTAATGACTTTGTAAGACTCGCCCCCTGTTCATATCCTTTAATCAGCATTAAACTCCATTCTTTAAGTTCTTTAGCCTCATACCTTTCCGACAGTTCGTCCATAGACTGTGAAAAACTGGCTCCTCTCCGTAGGCGGCTCAACATCCCTCTTATTTCGTGTGCAAGTAGTAATTCGCCGCATGAATCGGACACTTTTTCTAGCGCTGAAATAAGAGGGACACCAGAGGCGATCATCATTGCGATTAAATCGCAAAAGTCCGGCAACTGACGAACTACAAGACGATTATTTTTCTTAGCTGCAACTCTTCTCTTATTAATGATTTGCAGTACTAGTAGTATATAAATCGCTAAAACTAACCAAACACCGGACGCCCAATAAACTCCCACCGATACACTAGCCATTACGACCCAAAAGAAAAAGGAACGCGCTTCGCTATTTAGAACTTCGACTTTTAAATGATAGGCAACCCATTTTTTTGTTTTTTCAGGTAGATAACCCCAGATAGTCGATATTAAGTTATCGAGCTTCTTTCCAAGAGCGAAAAACTGCCATGCTGTCACAGCTAGCAATACGAAACTTAATGATGCAGAAAATAGTAATAAGGCTACTAAGATCATCTTTCATCTTCTGGGTGCATAATACGTTTAACCATCCACCCACCAATCGACATCAAGAAAAAAGCAGTTATCAACATAAAAATGCCGACACGAGACTCCGTAAAAAGCGCGGTATGCTCTGGCTTCATCCAGCTCAAAAGGAAATACAATCCAACCGGCATCAGAACTAGAATTTTCGCCTGCATTCTAGCTTGCGAAGTAAGGGTTAGTTGACGCTCTCGAAGATGCTGTTGCTGCTGCAAATTATCCGCTAACCTCAAAAATAACTCCGACTGTTGGCCTCCGCTTTTCAAACCTAAAACCAAAGATTGAACCACTAGCTTTATTGAAAAGATTGGCAGCCTGAACTGCCAATACTCTAAGCAGTCTATGAGCGGCCTCCCCATTTTTTCTTGTCTCAATAACTCATCTATCTCCTGACCAAGAGGAGCTGACATATTCCCTCGAAAGCTCTTTAGTGCTGAACCAACGCTTGTTCCGCTTCTTATTTGGTTGCTTAAAGCAACCAACATTCCTGGAAGTTGTTTTTCAATTTTTAGCAGACGCCGCTTTTTGAAGTATCGATAAGAAAAAGGCGGAGCCAGTAAAGTAAAAATAAAAGTAATAGTTGCCCACTTAACATCAACGTATACGCAAGCTAATAGAGGAAGTAACAACGCAACTATCAAATAGACTCTGATCAAAGTTTTTACAGGTAACCTCAAGAAAAACTCTTCTAATGACCGAACAGTAGAAATAGCTAATTCTTCTTCAAGTTTTTGGTAGCGCTTAGGTGTTAAGTGCGACAAAACCCATATCCAACAAAGTCCGCTAATAATAATCAGTAGCACTATACCGAGGGCAAACATGACTCACCCTCCATAATTGTTCTCCATATACCTCGACGAACATCCTCAGTCTGCTCCTCCGCAAATTTGCAAAGAGTCTGGTTACTCACTAGCGACTTTTGATTATTTGAATATTCAAACAATGCCGACATTTGTAGAACATCGTCATCAATTCCTGTTACCTCATTAATACTAATTACAGCTCTTCTGCCATCGGGCAGACGGGCTATTTGTACAATAAGGTCAATAGCACTTGCTATCTGTTGCCGCAAAGCTGAAACGGGCAGCTCTATCCCTCCCATAAGAACCATGATTTCCAAACGTCTCAATGCGTCTCTCGCACTATTTGCATGTACCGTACTAAGAGAGCCAGCATGACCAGTATTCATTGCCTGCAGCATATCCAAAGCTTCCGGCCCCCGACACTCACCTACAACAAGCCTATCTGGTCTCATTCGTAATGCGTTAATGACAAGCTCTCTGATGCTTATTGCACCTACGCCTTCTTGATTTTTCGGCCTGGCTTCCAGGCTAATTAAGTTGCTGTGGTGCAACCTGAGTTCTGCTGCATCTTCAATAGTTAAAATTCGTTCTTCTTCCGATATCTCCTGAGATAAAACATTTAACAAGGTCGTTTTCCCTGTCCCGGTACCTCCAGATACAATGATATTCTGACGACAACGAACGGCTAGTTTCAAAAATTCTGCTGCCTGTTGAGTCAGAGAGTTACCGGATACCAAATCTTCTATTGTTAGGGATTTGTTCGTAAATTTCCGGATGGTGAGACAAGAGCCTTTAGTTGCAAGAGGCGCCAATACAGCGTTAACACGGGATCCATCAGGTAAACGAGCATCAACCATTGGGGATGCTTCATCCACATGTCTTCCGAGAGGAAGGACTATTTTATCAATAGCTCTGCGTAACGCGGTTTCATTACTAAACTGCTCTAAAGCTTTCTCTAGCTTACCTCCGCGCTCAACATAGATATGTTCAAAGCTATTCACCATGATTTCACTCACAGTATCATCAGCAAGAAGCCTTTCAATTGGTCCCAGACCAATGACTTCAGCAACTGCATCTTTGATATCTTGATTAGAAGCATTGGTTTTCCCTTTTAAAAATGACTCAGCGTAGACTCTCAACTCGGACTCATTCATCTCATCAATGCTAGGATCCCTCGTATCTAAACGAGCTCTAAGACATTTAATTAAAGTGACGGGTGCCATCAGAAAGTCTCCTTCAACTGTAAAATTGATTCATCCCTGTACCAGCCATTTTTCTGTGCGAGTTTATCGCGCCTGTCACGAACTTTTTTCTCCGCGGTATCCATACGTTCAGCCGTAACCATAATAACGAGTTCAGTAGCTTGATTTCTGTTCTGCTGGCTTTTGAAAGCGTTCTCTATCACAGGTATTTCCCCTATCCCTGGAACTCGATCTTCCTGAGCTGACGCATCCGTACTTAATAGCCCTGATAAAACCATCGTATCTCCGTCATTTGATAGAAATACAGACTCTGTCCGTCGACTCAATATTCCCGGAACACCAAACACCGAAACGGCTGGATCAATATTGCTTAGCTCCGCGTGTAATTGAGTCTTTATCTTATTCCCCGCCAGAACAACCGGTTCAATAATTAGCTTTATCCCGTATTCACGAAACGTAACGTCTTGCATTCCTTGAGCCACAACCTGGGGGATAGGCAACTCTCCACCTGCAAGAAAAGTGGCTTTCTCGCCGCTCTGTGTAGAGAGCGTAGGGTTAGCTAATAATTTAGCCAAACCACGACGCTGCATAAGCATTAATTGGGAGTTTATTTCCGCGTCCCATTCAAATAACCCGGATAAAGTGCTTGAAAAAGTAGGTCCGCTGGTTGTCCCCTGCCAGCGAACTCCAATGTCTTCAAGATACTGACGCTTAGTCTCCAGAATATTAACTCGAAGAGTAAGCATGGGGGCTTGTTTTGAAAAAGGCTCAGTTAAGTTCAGCAGTCTCTCGTTACTTTGAGATAACTTACTTAGTTCGTCATAGTGCCTTTTCGATACCTGACCCGACAGCACAGTTACTTCTGGCTTATCTACTTTCCTTAAATCACTTTCTGCTTCAACAATCGCGTTGATACGCGCACTGGTTGAGAGGGAAAAAGTATCTGAAACACTGATGTTCAGCTTTCTTAGCTCATCCCGATGATTGAGCCAAATATCAGTCTCTCCTTCTCCCAAAGCCCTTAGAACGACCTGAGAATTACTTAAAACATGAACATCGACTATGCTCTCATCGCTAATAACAATGTTTGTGCCAGGATCAATACTGACTATTTGAGTTTCCCCTTTCTTAAGGGCATAAGACGAGTCACTTGCATTTGCTCCTGCAATACAGGCAAATAGAAAAAGTAACGCTGAACACACTGATTTTATTGGACCTTCCATGGTTCCACCTTGCTTTGTTTTAAATCTTTAGACCAAACCTTAGTTTGAGATAATTGACGGCCACGAGCCCATACCAGCATGGGGCTCCCCAGCGCCTTGGTAAAACTCTTAACCTCATTAGGATCAATTAATAAAGTCAAAGAATATGAGCCATACCCGTCCTCTAAGCCGTGAGTTTCAAGTATTTCTATCGCACTAAAAGCGCTGTACTCCCTGCCTTTATCAAATGAGTCTCCAACAAAAACGATATCGACGACATCACCTTCTTTTAGCAGTGCATTGTGATGCCCTAAATTATCCGTATTAACTGTGATAGCGTAGTAACCAATAGGCAACTTTTCTGATAGGCCACTATTTTGATTATTCAGTAGCACACGTTCAGAGACGGGCTCTCCCGGCTGAACAGAATCGCGCAGCTGTCGACCAATCACGAGACTAGCCTCACGCTCGATGTACCAGTTTTCATTAATTAATTCCTCCGGATACTTACGAGCTAATAAGTCCTTTGCAGAGAGTACGTGACCGGCACTCAGATCCTGCGCAAACACAACGACACTCCCAGTGTTTCTCGAGGCCTCTTCTAATCTACGTGACGTTTCTTGTTGTAAGTACTGGTGAATTAACCAGACAGTCGCTATTGAAATTACTGAGCTAAAGCTTACGGCAAAAATCCATTTCGCCTTTTTTGTCATGAAGACCCTCCTGGAATTAGCACTAAATAGCGCCAAATAAAGTAATAGAACTCTTTCGCCTTCCGACCAGTCTCTATTAAATAATCGATGAGAGAAAACTGCTCTTCAACAATTAACAAAGTTGTCATTATCAGTAGCGAAATAACCAGCCACTCTGTCGATGCCTGACCACTTTCCTTCCGAATCATAAGATATGAACCAAAATCACATATTCACCTTGTTCAGAGAACATGAGGCGTCCCATATCCTCTTTGAATATCCATACATCGTGTTGTTTCTCAACAGATTGGAACGATTCTATTTTTTGACTGTAAGTGAACTTTAATACTTTCTTGATATCCTCAAACCGGAATGTAGATAGATAAACCCAAACTTCCTTTCCTGCTCTATCCATCTTAGAAATTGCGTGGAATGGGCCTTCTAGCCTTGGCTTTTCCATATACGGCAAAATTATCTTGCTCAGTATCCATGAACCATTATCTCCTTTGAAAAAGGTCCAATTATCGGAGCCTATTGGACAGATCCAAAAATTCCGATGAGGAGCCGGACAATATGAATAAAAGTCCTTAACCACATCCCAGTCTGGAATTTCCGGATTTTTTAGAAAATACCCCGTAGCCTCTGCATGCTGTGATAATGGCATTTCGGACCACTCCCATTGATCAAACCCTGCAGGAATATCAGCAACCATTGATACACTCCTCTTTTAATGCATTCTCCGGTACTACTTCGTTATTTATATAACCAAACTTCAGTGAATCAGAACTCAGCTCTTCTGATATAAAAAGAAAGCTAAGGCTGTCCTGTATGGCATTAGTTATAGAACCTGACAAAGCGTTATTTACAACCAGTTTTGCAGGTCTGTTACTGAGATCATCTTTCTGTTTGGCTTCCCAGCTGTCATTAAGCTTAACCATAGGAAAAATATTTTTTCGGGTTTCCCAAAGATTATTCAGCGGTAAATCAACCTCAATCAACTGATCAAGAGGATTTAGAACTCCCCCTAAGCGATCATGCATTCTATAGTCAGAACTAATACGTAATGACTTGTCATCAAATCGATAATCCCAAATAAGTTTACGAGCATTGGTTAAATCACTGATGGCTAGTTTCTCAGCAGAAACTAGTTCATTGATTCCAGTACTTAAAATGAGAACTAAACTCGCGACTGAAATCATAGTTTCAATTAACGCTTGCCCTTTGTTAAAGTTTATAGCGACCAATGAGTACTCCTTTATCTAAAGTGGAAAGAGGCACTAACTGAGGCTCCCAAAGCGCATTGAATAGATTCTCTGACTCTATTTTTCCATCTCTTCTGGGGAATACCGATTTCGCCCGCGAGAATTTAACAATAGCTTTCGCATGAGCGGCCTGCTCACCATTACTCTGAACGGAAATCAATACTGTGTTATCTCCAAACTGGCTAAACTCTCTTAACCCCATATAGTCGAAAGGACGTGGCTCTAATTTAAACGACCCCATCTGCGCCAGAGCCAACCGAGAAGACATTGAGTTGCTACGAAAAGCACCACCATAATTTGAACGATGGTATCGTCGTTGATCCTGAGCCTTAGCTCCCCAACCTAAAGGAAGCTGTTCTTTAAAGCTTCCTATAAACCAACGTCGACCATGCAATGAAACCGAATCTAAAGCGTGCCAATCCCAGCCCCCGTTTCTATTTCTTGATAATTCTGTTCCGCCGCGCTTCACTATTTTATGCGTAAAAACATTGACCCAATCGTATCCTCGACTTTTGCTAAACGGATCCAGGCTTTTAAGGGTAAGCTCTTCTAACTCTTTAGATTCGTTTTCATTCTTGGTGTTACGCACTTCAGTCTTACGCCACCATAGGCTTGGAAATGGGGCTATTCCTCCGCCTTGATACGCTTCCCAGCTAAGATTTTCTGAATGTTTGGAAACGATATCCTGAATAAGCAAAGGAAGCTCTATAGCAAAGCTTGCATCTAACAGTCTTTGCGCTGCAGATATTCCCTGTATTACAGCAGACTGAAAACGAATCAAGGTTTTTACAACCTGCTCGAAACCCTCTTCAATACGAGCAATTACTGTTGATAACGCTCGGGTAATTTGTCCCAAATATGGAATGAATGATGTAGCGGCTTCGAGATTGTCAGCTGTTCTATCGAGCATCGCTAAGTAGCTCGCCAACCCCACCCATTGGGCGATTGCCACCTGGTTACCAATAAGTGCGCGGTTTGTTAATGCTAGAAAATTCATCTGACGAGACATTGCAACAGCGGCACTATAAGATGCGTTGTCAGCAACACTTTGCAAATACCACTGACGTCTGGCGTGTTTGCCCATATCCGTTACGGCAAATAGCAACAATGACACCAACAGCAATACCCCGACCATTAAAATCAGGGTTTGCCCTTTTGTGCGTGAATTAGAAGCCACCAAAGCGTTCATTACTGTTCGCCCTGCTCTGTAGCCTCATTGTAGTTACCGAGGTTTACTTCCTTATTAGCAACTGTACCGGCACGACGCGAGGATTGGCGCGCTCTATTAATTTGCTGGGAAGACGACTGCCCGGTCATTTCCTGAGCAAGACCGGCGACCTGGTTACGTATAGATTTACCAAAAAGTGAATAAACTCCGATTGCAGCAACCGCAATCAAAGCCACAATAATAATATATTCCGTCATTCCCTGACCACGAGAACGCCGGGCTAAACGCGTATTCATAACTCCCTCCTGGTAAAAATCAACACCACAATTAGCGTTGACGCCAGGAAGTATAGAACGAGTTTTAGAGGGTCAGATCAGAAGTAGCAAATGTCTTACTCAATATTGAGATATTTATGCATCTGCACAGAAAGGCGCCAGTTACGCGCTATACAGGTTTTCATGGCAAGCTCTGTCGCACGTGGCCGTTGGCTTATGGGTTGCAGACAAATTACGGCGTCTGCTTTGGGTGGGCAGCGTTTTAGAAGGGAATCTAACGCGTCTATGTGCTTTTGCATGGCTACGGGGTGCTTTACTTCGTTAGCGCGTGCCATACAGTCTGGGCGTACCAGGTAGCCACCCGGCATATCCAGCTTGGGTGACACGGTTACCCAGGTGTTGTCTGTTACTTTTAGCTCAAAGGTACCACTGGTTTCTATTTGCAACTGGTACCCTTTGGCTTCTAAGGCGCTGCCAAGCGGCAGCAGGTCAAACATAGCGGGTTCGCCGCCGGTTATCACTACGTGTTTGGCGGTGTAACCTTCTTTTTCAAAGCGGCTAATAATATCTTCTGCCATCATTTCAGCCCATTCGGCGGTGGCTTCGGTTTTTGCCATTAGGCGCTCAACGCTTACCTGGTCACTTGGGTTGGTCTCCCATGTGTGCTGGGTATCGCACCATGGGCAGCCCACGGGGCAACCCTGCAAACGCAGAAAAATAGATGGCACACCGGTAAAGGTGCCCTCGCCTTGCAAGGTTTCAAAAATTTCGTTGATGCGGTAAGGCATAGCTTCCGTTAAAATGGCTTTGGCTAGAATGTATGAATGCGGATTATACGGGGAGTTACAGCATGTCGCAAAAGGTCGTTGTTATTTATTCAGGCGGAATGGACTCGTTTACCGTTTTGCACAAAGCTCTGCAAGAAGGAAACGAGGTTCTGGCACTGTCGTTTAACTACGGGCAACGCCATGTAAAAGAGCTTGAAGTTGCGGCTAGCGTCTGTAAACAGCATGGAATACCCCATAAAGTTGTCGATATTACCGCTATTAACTCGCTTCTTTCTGGCAGTTCACTCACCGACGACATAGACATTCCCGAAGGCCACTACGAAGAAGAGTCAATGAAATCTACCGTAGTACCCAACCGCAATATGATTTTGCTGTCGCTGGCCATTGGTTACGCCGTATCTGAAAATGCCTCGGCGGTTTACTATGGTGTGCACTCGGGTGACCACGCCATTTACCCCGACTGCCGCCCCGAGTTTGTGCGACAAATGGACGTAGTGAGTAAAATGGCTAACTACGACCCGGTAGCCGTTCACGCCCCCTACTTAGACGTCGATAAAAACGCAATTTTAGCCGACGGCCTGAAAATGGGGCTGGATTACAGCCAAACCTGGACTTGCTATAACGGCCGAGACAAAGCCTGTGGTAAATGCGGTGCGTGTCAGGAGCGCTTAGAGGCCTTCGCCGCCAACGGCATGGAAGACCCCCTTCTTTACGAATAGAGAGTTATGAATAAAAGCTACGAATAACCTACAACCAGCGTTGGGCTTGCTCCCAGCGTTCGGTGCGTTTTAGCTCTTCCAGCGATACTGCTGACGATGACATCAGCATTCTATTCACGCGCTGTGCGCTCTCTGGCTCTGTTGCTGGCAAATCAGCATCCAGCACTTGCACCGCTCCGGCTCTGTCGTTACACACCAGTATCATATCGCAGCCGGCGTTCAGAGCTGCTACCGCGCGTTGCTGCATGTCACCGGCAACGGTAGCGCCCTGCATAGACAGGTCGTCACTAAATATGGTGCCATTAAACTGCAGCTCGCTGCGCAGTATTTGTTGCAACCAAAACTCGCTAAAACCGGCGGGCTGTGGGTCTATTTGCGGGTAAATAACATGGGCAGGCATAATACCGTCCAGTTTCTGGCTTAATGACAAAAACGGCTTTAAGTCATGAGCCCTAATTTGCTTCAAAGTTCGGTCGTCTTCGGGAATGGCAATGTGGGAATCCGCCTGAACGGAGCCATGCCCCGGGAAGTGTTTACCGGTACAGGCCATTCCGGCTTCGTGCATGCCTTCAATAAAAGAAGACGCCAGTTTAGAAATTTCAGATGGCACAGCCGAGAAAGCACGATCACCAATAACGTCACTGCAGTCGTCTACGTCCAGCACCGGTGCAAAGCTAATATCGATACCTACAGCCTGAACCTCTGCCGCCATTAGCCATCCTAAATCGCGGGCGGCGCGCTGACGTTCGTCTTCGTTTTCTATTTGTTGCAGCGACCCCATAGCAGGAATGGCGCTAAAGCCTTGACGAAAACGCTGCACGCGCCCACCTTCGTGGTCTACCGCAATGAGCAAAGGTTTGGCGGCGGCAGCTCGTGCCTCGCTTGTCAGTGCCTGTAGCTGCTCTAAGGACGCAAAGTTACGTGTAAATAAAATGAGTCCGTTAACGGCGGGTGCCGCAAGAAGGTTTTTGTCTTCTTCGGTCAGCTCAGTGCCCGCAATATCTATCATTACTTGTGCCATAACAGCGGCTTTCTCGTTTGGTTTTCAATAGTCAGCAGTTTGCCATGAGTTAAGTAAAGACGCCATGTTCCCTGTTTATCTTTTCGCTCCTTATGCTAAATTAACATTTTTACAACACAACAAGAGATGCAGTATGAGACTCGACAAATCACTTTTATGCATAGGTATTACTCTGGCCCTTTCTGCCTGTGGTGGTTCAGATAGCGGTGGTGCGGACAATTCTGGTGGAACCAATAACGACGACGGTTACGCCTTTTGCTCGGTCGAGGACCAAAATCAGCGCTTTTTCGAATACATGAAGGACGACTACTTTTGGGCTGACCAACTGCAGGACACCTTAGATCCGGAGGCTTTTGATGATGTGTATGCGGTACTTGAAGAACTTCGTGTACCGGAGGACCGGTACAGCTACATATTGACTGAAGAAGAGTACGATCAGCTGTTTGTCAGCGCTACCTACTACGGTTTTGGCTTCTCTATGGAACAAATTAGTGAAAGCCGCGTTAAGTTTCGTTTTGTCTATAACGACTCCCCCGCAGATACCGCAGGCATTGACCGCGCCGATGAACTTATCGCTATTGAGGGTGTAGCGGTTTCTGAACTGCTTGCCAATGGTGAATTTAATGACGCGCTAGGCCCTAATGAAGAAGGCCTGAGCCGCGAAATTACCTGGCAAAAGCCCGACGGCACAGAGCAAACCGAAGTATTAAGTAAAGTTGAAGTAGAAACCAATACCGTTATGGGAGCTCAAACCTACCAACTGGACGGCGAAACCGTTGGCTACTTCACTTTAGACTCTTTCATTAACCGCACCGGCGACGACTTAAACAATGCTTTTGATTTGTTTGCAGCTGAAGGTATTAACCATTTAGTCATTGATGTTCGCTACAATGGTGGTGGTTTGATCCGCTACGCTAATCAGGCCGCAACTCAGGCAGCGGGCATAAATGTACAGGGTGAAACCTTTTTAGAGTACCGCTTTAACGAACAGAACAGTAATAATAATCAGAGCATTGACTTTAGTCTGGTCGATGGCGTTGAACAGCTTGATTTGGACCGGGTATTTGTACTGACTAGCGGCAGCAGCTGTTCGTCTTCAGAAATCATTATTAACTCCCTGAGTCCTCACATTGAGGTTGTTACCGTTGGTGAATCCACCTGTGGTAAACCGGTAGGTCAGCAGCCGGAAGAGCTGTGCGATAAAGTCACCTTTGCTATTAACTTTGAAACCGTAAACTCAGAAGGTGAAGGCAAGTATTACGACGGTATTGCTCCGAACTGTTCAGTTGAGGACGAAATTATTGGAGACTGGGGTAGCTCTGAGGACCCACTTACAGCGGCTGCAAATACTTACATCAGCAGTGGTAGTTGCCCTGCTGCGTCAGCTAGCGCAGAAACAAAAAAGAGCGCTCAGAAGCGCTCTTTTGTAGAGCCTATCTACAATATGAAAGATAAGCGCGAGTCTATTCAATAAGAACTCGTATTGGCAGCGGTTAGTCTCTAACCGCTGCTTTTCTTATGTCACCTTTCGCCGTATAAAACTGATTATTCTCAATAATCCCCGGCGCGAAGCTGTCTACACCAATAGCGGTTAAACGCAGCTCTTCAGTTTCAGCCAACTTCTTGGCAGTATCTTTGTCGACTAAGCCTTTTTGCAGTGCAGCATCTGCCAGTTCCTGACCGTTCAGGTTGGGCGATAACTCACCGCGTTTTTGCGCCTTACGCAGCGTTTTATAAACCGGCTTCATTTCCAGCATAGACAAAAACGCTTTTTCCATGTGTCCGGTAGAGTCGCTGATACTGTCTTTCCAGTAGCACAAGAAGGTGTGACGGTCACGGGTAACACCCGGCTCCATCATGCTGGTGCTGATGTTCTGCAGAATTTCATCTGACGGCTTTTTGAAGTGATTACCCAGCGGGAAAATCAATATCCGCATAGTCCACGCCATAAAGCGGTTCGGGAAGTTATCAAAGAAGCCATAGAAAGCATCAGCAATGCTGTATAAATGGTGCTTAAGCGCGTAATGAACATACGGCAGGTCAGCTACCTGACGACCTTCGTCTTCAAAACGTTTAAGCACTGCCGAAGCCATGTACAAGTGGCTTAAAACATCACCTAAACGAGCTGAAATCATTTCTTTACGTTTTAAATCGCCACCGAGCATAAGCATGGAAATATCCGACGCTAATGCAAGACCGCGGCTCATACGCCCCAGCTTACGATAATAGTGAGCAGTTTCACCACTAACCGGTGATTCGCCAAAACGGGCACCAGTAAGACCCAGCCACAAGCTGCCGAAGACATTACTGGCAGCAAAGCCAATGTGCTTAAGTAACAGGCTGTCAAAGTCGCGCATCCCTTCGTCTTCATTCGGGTTAGCCGCTGCCTGCATTTCTTTTAACACATAAGGATGGCAGCGCGTTGCGCCCTGGCCAAATATCATCAGGTTTCGAGTCAGAATATTTGCACCCTCAACCGTAATAGACACCGGTGTTGCCATGTACGCATGACCCAAATAGTTATGCGGACCTAACTGAATGCCTTTACCGGCGTGAATATCCATGGCGTGTTCAAGTACTTCGCGCCCCATTTCCGTCATATGGTACTTGGTCATTGCCGTAACAACAGACGGGCTCTGCCCCTGACACAAAGCAGAAATAGTCAACCGGCGTGTTGACTCCAGAATGTAGTTGGTACCACCAATTTTACCCATTGATGACTGAACGCCTTCAAACATACCGATGGGCATACCAAACTGCTGACGAACGTAAGCATAAGCACCGGTCATGCGCTGAGTTACATGGCCCGATGCTGTAGCCAGAGCCGGCAACGAAATACCGCGACCAGCTGACAGGCATTCAACCAGCATACGCCAGCCTTTACCGGCGTAATCCGCACCACCAATAATCCAGTCCAGCGGAATGAAAACGTCTTTACCAAAGGTTGTACCGTTAAGGAAAGCCTGGTTCAGCGGGAAATGGCGATCGCCAATTTCAATGCCTTTGTGCGAAGTAGGAATCAACGCACACGTAATACCAATTTCCTTTTTATTACCTAACAGGGCTTCCGGGTCATAGAGTTTAAAGGCCAAACCCAAAACGGTTGCTGACGGAGCCAGTGTAATGTAGCGCTTAGACCAATTAAGACGAATACCGACAACTTCTTTGCCTTCGTGCTCGCCTTTGCAAATGATGCCTTCATCGGGAATAGCGCCTGCGTCGGAGCCAGCTTCAGGTCCTGTCAGTGCAAAACAAGGAATGTCCGTTCCGTCCGAAAGGCGAGGTAGCCAATAGTCTTTTTGCTCTTTTGTACCATAGTGAGTCAGTAACTCACCCGGACCTAATGAGTTAGGCACCATGACCGATACCGCCGCACTGATAGAGCGGCTGGCAATTTTCGAAACAATGTAAGAGTTTGCCGCGGGAGAAAAATCCAGGCCGCCGTGATCTTTGCCAATAATCATGGCAAAGAAACGTTCTTTACGCAGGTAGTCCCAAACTTGTTTGGGTAAGTCACGGTCTTGTTGAACAATTTTAAAATCGTCCAGCATGTCCATCAGTTTTGCCAACTGGTTATCGACAAACGCCTGCTCATCAGCGGTCAGTTTTGGCTCGGGTACATCAAGTAACTTCTGCCAGTCTGGGCGGCCGCTGAACAACTCGCCGTCCCACCAAACGTCACCCGCTTCCATAGCTTCGCGTTCGGTATCCGACATAGGCGGCAAAATGCGCTTAAAAATAGCAAAAACCGGTTTAGTTACCAGGCTGCGACGGATATCTCCGACTGCAAACACCAGTACCACTAAAACCACTAACAGAATAAAAATTTCCATGGTTATCTCCAGTGCACCATCACAATAAAAGTGTCGTCAAATCTCGAACTTACAACGGTATCTTTACGCTTCTTCAAGCCCGCCGGAAACAAAAGGTATGAGCTGATCAATGACGTCCTGCGCCTCAACCTTTTCATTAAATTCCGACTGAGCAATTTCAATTAAAGCCTGCCCCGATACTTGAGCAAAAACGGCGGCGCCTAATATAAAGTGTAGACGCCAAAACATTTGTTGCTCATCTAAATGTGGATTGGCGCGCTTTAACAGAGCTAATAAATGCTGCAATACACCACCAAACTCTTGCTGAGTATATTTGCGCAAATGCCCCTGAATTTCAGAATAAGCAAAGCCGAGTAATCTTAAAAAGATATCCGGCCCTTGTTTATTAACCTCAGTTAACTTTGCCAGCGGTATTTTGAAACGCTTAAACAGTTCTTCTGTTTTTAACTCGCTTTGCTGTTCAGCCTGTTGCAGCTGCTCTTCCAAAACGGGCATAAAAATAACTAAATAGCGTGCCATTACCGCTTGAATAAGCGCTTTTTTTGAACCAAAGTGATAATTGACAGAGGCAAGGTTAACCCCCGCCTCCTGCGTGATTTGCCGTAAAGAGGTTTGCTCAAATCCATCTCTGGAAAAAAGCATTTCTGCGGCGTTGAGTATTTTCTTTTGAGTCGAAATGCGTGCTGCCATGAAATAAATAAACGCATGATTTAAACATGCGTTTAATCTAATTCATGTCGTTTCAGCGTGCAAGTGTTCGCTGAATTTATTTTGATCTGCCGCGTAAACTTAATTGTATAGGACTTAATGCCGCCAATAATGACGGTGGAACAGAATAAGTACGGTCATAATTTCAAGACGGCCGGCTAACATTGCGAAAATAAGCAACAATTTAGCACCGCCGTCCAGGCTCGCGAAGTTACCTGCCGGGCCTATAATTTCACCTAAACCGGGCCCAACGTTACCAACCGCAGTAGCTGCACCAGATATTGCTGTCAAAAAGTCGAGGTCAAATAGCGACAAACCAAGTGCTATAACGGCAATGAGAAGAAAGTACATAAAACAGAAGGCGACCATAGAGCCCAGTAACGAGTCGTTAACCCGACGCTCCTGATAAGTTTGAACACTCACCAGGTTAGGATGAATTAACTGGCTAAACTGCTTTCTCAATAAAAGTTGTGACAACTGAAAACGGAAAATTTTCATGCCACCGGAAGTTGAGCCGGTACAACCACCAATAAACATCAAATAGAAGAAGACCATTAACGACCAGCTTCCCCAGCTTCCGTAGTCTTCTGTTGCGTACCCCGTTGTTGTTACCACCGACACCACGTTAAAAGCGGTGTGCATTAACGCATCGCCGAACTCCCGGCCTTTGGCTATTTGCACCAAAGTAATCAGCGCAATAGCAATAAGCAGGAAAGTTATAAAAGCACGCACCTGAGTATCTTTCCAGAGCGGTTCAAAGTCTCTTTTCAGCAACCGTATATAAAGCACAAAAGGAAGTGCCCCTGCCACCATAAAAATGGTGCCCGTTATAACCAGGAACGGGGTATCAGAAAAGTGCCCAAAAGAGGCATCATAGTTTGAGAAACCCGCTGTAGCTATAGTGGTCATGCCGTGGACAAAAGCATCAAAACTGCCCATTCCGCCAATTAAATACAGACCAATAACAGCCGCCGTTAATATGAGATACACTCGCCCTATTGCCATGACCATATGGCTTGAGCGCGGCATAAACTTACCCGACATATCGGATGATTCAGCCTGGAAAAGGCGCATACCACCAACTTGCAGGAAGGGTAAAATTGCCATCGCCATAACGATGATTCCAATACCACCTAACCACTGCAGCATAGCGCGCCACAACAGCACACTGGCGGGTAAATCATCCAACCCTGAAATAACTGTTGCACCGGTTGTGGTAATAGCCGACATAGCTTCAAACCAGGCGCTTGAGAAATCGAGGTAAGGCTTCGCAAAAATAAAAGGCAAGGTTGCAAATAGGCTTGCTGACACCCAACACAACGTGGTCAGCAAGAAGACTTGTCGCGCTCTTAGCTTAGCGTCACCAGCTGGTTGCAGAAATAAAACCAAGCCAACAACCAAGCCAATAATAGAGAGCGTTAAATAGGTCCACTGCTCTTTCTCGCCGCTGACAACCGCCATAACAAAGGGGGCAAGCAGCGCAATAGAAAGCAGCGCAATCAATCCGCCCACCGCTTTTAGCAGTAGCTTAATGGCCTGTCGACTATCAAGCGGCGTTTGCCGTAAGGATTGATTGGTTTGCAATGACATAATGTCAGTTAGAAGTATCTAAAGGCGCAAATGACTTCACTAAGTCGTCAATGGCTTTCATTTGCTGCAAATAAGGCTCTAACGCATGTAAAGGTAACGCGCAGGGTCCATCGCACTTGGCTTCATCGGGGTTAGGATGAGCTTCAATGAACAAACCGGCAATACCCAATGACATACCAGAGCGAGCCAGTTGTGCAGCCTGTGCCCGCCGACCATCGGCTGAGTCAGCTCGTCCTCCCGGACGTTGCAAGGCATGAGTAGCGTCAAAGATAACCGGAGCCATAGGCTTCATGTCATCCATGCCAAGCATATCAACAACCAAGTTGTTGTAACCAAAGCTTGAGCCACGCTCACATAACATGATTTTTTCGTTGCCCGCTTCTGCAAACTTTTTGATGATATGCTTCATTTCATGCGGCGCAAGAAACTGTGGCTTTTTAATGTTAACCATAGCGCCAGTTTCCGCCATGGCAACCACCAGGTCAGTCTGACGCGCAAGAAACGCAGGAAGCTGCAATACATCAACCACTTCCGCTACCGGGGCCGCCTGATGGGGCTCGTGGACGTCGGTAATAAGAGGCACGTTAAACTGCTGTTTTACCTCTTCAAAAATGCGTAAGCCCTCTTCCAGGCCTGGTCCGCGAAATGAATGAATGGACGACCGGTTAGCTTTATCAAATGATGCCTTAAACACGTATGGGATACCCAGTTTGCTGGTTACTTCCACATAATGTTCGGCAATTCGCAGGGCTAAGTCACGGGACTCCAGTACATTCATTCCGCCAAATAAAACAAACGGCTTGTCATTTGCAATTTGAATGTCGCCCAGCTGCAATTCTTTGATCATCCTAAACTCCTGCGATTAGCTACCAACAACACGTAAGATCTGGCCTGCGAAGTACGCCATGTAAGTTCCGAGTGCATACCCCATTACCGCTAATAATACACCAACCGGCGCTAATGAAGGATGAAAAGCTGAGGCCACAACGGGTGCTGACGCCGCACCACCAACGTTCGCCTGACTGCCAACCGCCATATAAAACACCGGAGCGCGCAGCAGTTTTGCTACGAATAGCATCAAGCCAGCGTGAATGATCATCCAGATAGCACCAATTAAGAAGTACTTCGGTGTTTCCACAATTTTTGTGACATCCATATGCAGACCAATACTGGCAACCAAAACATAGACGAAAACTGAGCCGATTTTCGAAGCGCCGGCAGCTTCCATTGACCGGGCCCGGGTAAAGGACAGCGCGATACCGCCAGCAGTTGCGAGCACAATCACCCAGAAGAATAAACTGTCTAAACTAAACTTACTCAGTGCCGGATAGTTAGTCGCTATTGCCGGTGCAATCCAGTCGGCTAATAAGTGCGCCAAACCGGCAACGCCAAAGCCAATAGCTAAAATGAGCATCAAGTCGCGTAAGCTGGGGTTTCTGACATGCTCAGCTTCATACTTTTCAACTCTGTGGCGAATATTGTCGATAGCCGATGTATCTGCACCCGTGCGAGCGTCTATCTTCTTAGAATTTGCTGCCATATACAGCAATACTGCCAACCAAAGGTTGGCGACAATAATATCAACGGTGACCATGGCGGAAAAAATACCGCCACCCACTTCATACACTTCTTTCATTGCAGCCTGGTTCGCACCACCGCCAATCCAGCTTCCTGCAATTGTTGTCATTCCGCGCCAGACAGCATCAGGACCTGCTCCGCCTATCATTTCCGGGAAAACAACAGAAACTAGTAGCAAAGCAATTGGACCACCAATGACAATGCCAAAGGTACCAGTTAAAAATAGAATAAGAGCCTTAGAACCAAGCCCTAAAACAGCTTTAACATCCAGACTTAAAGTCAGTAAAACCATACAGGCAGGTAACAGATAATCCATAGCAATATCGGTTACAGCTGTCTGGTTTCCATCAACAATACCAAAAGTATTCAATAGCGACGGCAGAAAATAACAAAGCAACAACGCTGGAACAAAACGATAAAACTTTTTAAAAGCGGGGTGTTCACTGGTGTTGGTATAAAAAACGAAACCGAGAATTGCAAATAATAACCCGGCAACAACTCCGTCGTTGGTAATTAACGCATTGGTTTCCGAAACGACTGAATCAGGCGCTAACATAAATATTCCCTTAAATTAACCGGCAATAAGTGCTTGTTTTGACATTGCAACGTGCAGCAGAAACGCTATCCAGCCGCAGGCGCCGATAAATCCAAGCCAGCGTGCGCCAGCTGTTTTTCCTTTCATGGCCAGTACGCCAAAACCAATGTAAGCAATAACACCTATCACTTTGTCAGTTAACCAGGGAACCTGAATTGGGTACATACTTAAGCTCACCATGATACCAACAGCGCTAAGCAGCAATAAGGTGTCATTGACGTGAGGGACTATTTTCAACCACTTCTTTTTAACTAATGGCGAATCAATTAATTGCAGTACGAAACGGAATAAAAAAAGGCTGATCGAAATCAGCACAAACAATACATGTAAGTGTTTAAAAGCAGTGTACACAAGTAACCTCTTATTATTTAATTAAATTTTTCTAAGTTCAGGCAGGGCTTTAATCACTACATCAAGAAACTTGGGTGAATAGTAGCGACCTTTTTCATCGTTCAACCGTACTGTAATATCGTCATCGCTGATGCCACTCTCCCACCACTCAAGGAGTTGCTCAGTCAATAACAGAACTTGAGTACTTATTGCGATATCGGAACCTTGTTTACCTTCCGGTAAACCCAGTCCGTCCCACCGCTCAAGTCTTTCTATTAATGCTCTGTGGGCACTCTGTGTTGCCTCATGCTCACCATGAGCTAACGCTCTCAGTGAACGCGCAACACGCTGCTGACAGGTTGTTTCTACGGCAGCTGCGGCATCAGTTGCACAATCAAGTAATGGCCGAGCTTGTGCGAATAATGACCAGGCCAATGCGGTAGTTTCCGCGTCATCTGCAACAACCCGTTGAGCAATTTCGTAAGTCAAACGAACTTCATCGTCTTGCTCAAGAACATGATTAAACTGGCTTGCATGGTGAAGCATAAGTTGATCCGCTAAACGCGCCAGGAATTTATCTGAGTCTTCCAGACACACGACATTATCTTGTGCCAGTTGGACGTTCTCTGAAAACAGTTGAAGAACATGATGGTCGTCTGCAGTCAGAGGACGAGATAAGCCTCCGATAAATAAAACGGACCCATGAGCACGACAATGGCTGCGGCAATATAAAAGCACGAAGTCGTCACCATAATAGGAACCATGGTTCGCAATAACATGCTCAAGTTCTGACAAAGCTTTTGACGGGATAACAGAGCGTAACGTTTGACCCACACAAACTTTCGAGTCTTCACCGTGGGCTGCAAGAACTTTATAGGTGGAGCCGTCTTCATTAGACGTTGCATAAAGCGTCTGCTTTGCCCCGCCAATAACCCAACTGAGTTGCTGCACTAAACCATCAACAAAGCTATTCATTGGCTGTAAAGCGTAAAGGTTCGCAGAGGCTGATATGATTTTTTCAAGCCCGTGACGGCTTTGGTCAATCGACATAATATCGCGGTATGATCGCAACGATGACATGACCGCGGTAAAAAGTTTTTGCGCCGTAAGTTCTGTCTTAGACTTATAGTCGTTTATATCGTAATTAACGATAACCGTGCGCTCTGGCGCCTGCCCCGGCTGCCCGGTTCGCAGAATAATGCGAGTAAAGTGGTTGTCTGCCTGTTCGCGAATATAACGCGCAACCTGCAACCCCGCATCATCCGTTTCCATGACGACATCCAGTAACAATATTGCCGCATCAGGGTGTTCATCGATTAATTGCCGAGCTTCTTCCCCAGAAAAAGCACTGTAAAACTTTAACCCCCGACCTAAAAAATTAAAATCGTTTAAGGCCAGTTTGGTTACGGCGTGCACCTCTGGTTCGTCATCGACAATCAGAATTTTCCAATATTCTGTCGGTAATTTTGTGGTTTGCTGGCTGGCTTCGTCAGCAAACATAAACTGATTGCTCATTATTATTCTCTCTCCGCCCTGGCTTTCTTCCCACCGGTAACTCGTTCTACCCTAGCATAATCCTGCCAACGGTTAATCATTTTATAACCATTTTTCAACAACAGCTCAACGACACTATCTGCCTGTTGCCATCCTTGTTCAAGTAGTAACCAGCCGTGTTCAACTAAACGTTCGTTAGCCTGTTTTATAATAGTCTCAATATCGGCTAAACCACTATTTTCTGCAACTAATGCCGTATGGGGTTCAAATCTAACATCCCCTAATCCTAAATGAGGATCGTTGGCATCAATATAAGGTGGGTTGGATAACACTAAGTCAAAGTTAAGCGACTTTGGCACAGATTGAAACCAGTCACTGCACAAAATATCAACATCTAAACCTAATTTTTTACTATTACGCCTAGCCAGTTCAACAGCCGATTCATTACTATCGCACGCCATAACCTGCCACCCCGGACGTTCCGACTTTAGCGCCAGCGCCACCGCTCCGGTTCCTGTGCCTAAGTCGAGCACACGAGCGTTTTCAGGAAGCTCCAGACTGAGGGCCGCTTCAACCAGTATTTCGGTGTCAGGCCGGGGGATCAAGGTACTGTCATTAACCTCAAGCATCAGTGACCAAAACTCACGACGACCGGTTATATGAGCCACCGGACGACCATTCTGGCGAGCAGCAATAACGTTCCGGTAATGCTCTAGCTGCTCAGCCGTGAGTTCTTTTTCAGGCCAGGTCAGAAGGTACGCTTTTTCTTTATTCAGCACATAACAAAGTAAGGCAGATACATCAGCAACCGCATCTTCACTTTGACTCAACTGCTCTCTGCCCCATATTATCGCCTGCTGTAGCGTCATTGTTGTCCTTCAGACAAAGCAGCAAGTTGATCGGCCTGATGCTCAGTAATGATTGCATCGAGTAGTAAGTCGATGTCGCCAGTTAGCACTTCATCTAACCTGTACAAGGTAAGGTTAATGCGGTGGTCTGTAACCCGGCTTTGCGGATAGTTGTAGGTGCGAATACGCTCCGAACGGTCACCACTGCCCACTAAATTACGACGCGTGCTGTCTTCTTCAGCCTGACGCTTTTCATCTTCCAGACGTTGGATCCGTGCCTGCAAAACCGACATGGCTTTAGCTCGGTTTTTGTGTTGAGAGCGCTCTTCCTGACACTCTACTACCACCCCTGTCGGTATGTGAGTAAGACGAATAGCCGAATCGGTACGGTTAACGTGCTGACCGCCGGCTCCTGAGGCACGATAGGTATCAACACGTAAGTCTGCAGGGTTAATTTCAACGGCCTCGGCTTCTGGAATTTCCGGCAATACCGCTACGGTGCAGGCTGAGGTATGAATGCGACCCTGCGATTCTGTTTCGGGAACACGTTGTACGCGGTGGCCACCCGATTCAAATTTCATTCGACCGTAAACACCGTCGCCGCTCATGTGCGCAATAATTTCTTTATAACCGCCATGTTCGCCATCACTGGCACTGACAATATTCACTTTCCAGCCATTTTTTTCTGCGTAACGGCTGTACATACGGAATAAGTCCCCAGCGAATATTGAAGCTTCATCACCACCGGCACCGGCCCGAATCTCCAAATAGCATGAGCGATCATCGTTCGGGTCTTTAGGCAACAGCAACAGTTGCAGACGGTTTTCCAGATCTTCTTCTGCTTCTTTGGCTTGCTTAAGCTCCTCTGCCGCCATTTCGCGCATCTCTGCATCATCATCCTCAGCCATATCTTTGGCTGCGGCTTGATCATCCTGGTTCTGGCGGTACTCTTCAAAGCATCCAACCACTTCTTCCAGTTGAGAATATTCGCGAGATAAAGCACGGAAACGGTTTTGATCGCTGATCACATCGGGCTCACCTAATAAAGCCTGCACTTCCTGATAACGCTCAACTAACCCTTCTAGTTTGCGTTCAATGGATGGATTCAACATGTTTTTATTTGCCTTCTGATGGGTCAGAGGATGGCTCTGACCAAAGTTGTTGCAAAACGGCCAGCGTATATTGATCGTTATTTTCGCCGGCAGATTTTAATAAGTTTGTCGGTTTGTGCGTTAACTGCTGCACCAGACGGTGACTGAACCTTTGCAGAACCTCAGCCGGGTCTTTACCCTGCTCAAGTTGAGCCAACGCCTTTTTTAACTGTTCGTCGGCCAGAGTTTTCGTGTGCGTCCGATACTCTCGCACAAGCTCGACGCTATTAAGAGATTTCAGCCAGTCATTAAACTCTTGTGTCTGCTGTTGGATAATGACTTGCGCTTCACGCGCTGCCTGTTCACGGTTACGAATGTTTTCGCTAATGATGCTTTGCAAATCATCCACTGTATAAAGGTAGGCATCATCCAGTTCATTAACCTGTTCCTCAATGTCTCGGGGAACGGCTAAATCTATCAATAACATGGGTCTGTGACGGCGTTTTTTCAGCGCTTTTTCAATACTGCCCTTACCCACAATAGGTAAAGTACTGGCAGTTGAACTGACAACAATATCGGCCTGTGGCAGAAGCTCAGAAAGCTCCGATAAACTGTGTGCTGTCGCCCCGACTCTTTCAGCCATTTCACGCGCACGCTGCAAGGTTCTATTAGCCACAATAATTTCGCTGACGCCTTGCTGTTTTAAATGCTGAGCAACGAGCTCGGATGTATCGCCGGCACCAATAAGCAAGACTTTTGAGTTCTGTAAATTAGCAAAAATATGGCGTGCCATAGAAACGGCTGCATAGGCTACCGAAACCGCATTCTGACCAACTGCAGTTTCATTTCTTACGGTTTTTGCTACCCGGAAAGTTTGCTGGAACAAACGCTCGAGAATGCCGCCGACTGAAGCTTGTCGTTTAGCGGCCTGATACGCTTGCTTTACCTGCCCCAGAATTTGCGGTTCGCCTAGCACCAGAGAATCTAAACCACTGGCAACGGACATAAGGTGAGTAATGGCTTGTTCGCCCTGAAATAAATAGTGGTGATTTTCCAGGGCGTCAGGAGACAGGCTATGAAACCCCGTCAGCCAGCCCAATAACAAGTCACCAGATACTTCACCGCGACAATACAGCTCTGTACGATTACAAGTAGAAACAATAACCGCTTCTTCAACGCCCTGAAGATTACGCACGGCCTGCAACGCGGTATCGAGTTGTTCGGCACTAAACGCGACTTGCTCACGCAAATCTACCGATGCTGTTTTGTGATTAATTCCAAGAGCTGAAATGGTCATCTGACTGTGAAACTCGTTATCCCAACGCGGCCAAAATCTAAGTTGTCCGATTGTACGTGAAAGCCTTAGTCATTGAAAGTCACAGCGCTTTCTGGTCAACTACTGACATTCCGATTGCACCAATAGAGAAATATGATTCAACGTCGAATTTTCTGGGCTTATCTAGTCGCCGTTACCTTGCTCAGCGGGTGCGCACTACCAACGCCATCAGAGCAAAACAGCAGCACTCAGGTGAACCAGCAAGTTATTAAGGCTCACCAACAACAATTAGAGCAGTTGCAACAATGGTCGTTAAGTGGCCGCATGGCTATTATCCAGAAAAAGAAAGAAGAGCGTGACAGTTTTTATATCAACTGGGCTTATTTGCCACACCAGCAAATCATTCGCTTTTCCCACCCGTTAAAAGGTCAGTTAGCGAAATTAACCATTGATGACAGCGGCGCTCTGTTAGTTGACTCTGACAATGAAGAACGATGGGCGCCTTCGGCCGATGCCCTGCTTTACCAATTACTCGGTGCAAGCATTCCTTTTGAGCAGTTGCATGATTGGGTTATAGGGAAAAAAACCGGGGCGCTGAAAGCTGTCCGTTATCATCAAGACGGCACTCTGTCTCAGTCCCGGGTATTTAACCAGGGGCAAGACTGGCAGATAAACTGGTTTTACGACCAAAGTAAGAGTCAAACACTCACCCTGCCCGAACAGGTACACTTAGAGAGTTCAAATCTTTTAATAAAGGTGCAAGTGAACCAATGGCAGTAACGACATTAACACTCCCTGCGCCGGCAAAATTGAATCTATTTTTGCACATTACAGGTCGTCGCCCGGACGGGTACCACAATCTACAAACCGTATTTCAGTTTCTGGACCATGGCGACACCCTTAAATTTCACCCGGAAAAAACTGACGGGCAATTCCGTTTAATTGATGAAAGTAGTCAAATACCCGAACAGGAAAATTTGGTTTGGAAAGCTCTGACAGCACTTAAACAGGCATACGAAGAAAAAGGTATTGAGCAACTACCCGGTTGTACTATTGAGTTGATAAAACACCTGCCGCAAGGTGCAGGCCTCGGCGGCGGTTCATCCAATGCAGCCACCGCTTTAGTTGGGTTAAACAACCTATGGGGCAGTCACTTTTCTTCTTCTGAGTTGCAGAAAATTGGTGGAAAGCTCGGTGCCGATGTTCCGGTGTTTATTCACGGGCAGGCATGCTTTGCCGAAGGCACCGGCGATATTTTCACCAACGTATCACCGCCTGAACTCTGGTATTTAGTGGTAAAACCTGAAGTTTCCATAAGCACAGCTGAGCTGTTTTCTCACCCACAGCTAAAACGAGATTGCGCTGTGGTTAGTGCCGAAAACTGGGACACTCAAGACGTCACTAATGTATTTGAGCCGGTGGTCTGCTATCTGCACACCGAAGTTGCTATGTTGCGCCGTGCCTTGCTAGAATACGCTCCGACTCGGCTCACTGGCAGTGGAGCATGTCTTTTTTCTTCATTTGAAACAAGGCAAGCCGCAAAGGAAGCGCAGCAGCATGTCCCTAAAGGGTTACGCTCATTTGTCGCTCAAGGCCAGAACCGTTCACCACTTATCCAGACATTAACCCAATAAAAGTCGAGGTATGTTGTGCCTGACATGAAACTTTTCGCCGGCAACGCCACTCCGGAGCTAGCCCAGAAAATCGCCGATCGCCTTTATATCAAACTTGGTGAAGCATCCGTTGGTCGCTTTAGTGACGGCGAAATTAGCGTCGCTATTAACGAAAACGTCCGCGGTTCCGACGTCTTTATTCTTCAATCTACTTGCGCTCCAACCAATGATAACCTGATGGAACTCATTGTGATGGTCGATGCACTGCGCCGTGCATCAGCAGGCCGTATCACTGCCGTTATGCCTTATTTTGGCTATGCTCGCCAGGACCGTCGGGTTCGTTCAGCTCGAGTTCCAATTACGGCAAAGGTCGTTGCAGACTTCTTATCAAGCGTTGGTGTTGACCGAGTGTTGACTGTAGATTTACACGCTGAACAAATTCAGGGCTTTTTCGATGTGCCTGTCGATAACGTTTTCGGAACACCGGTGTTATTAGAGCACATGCGTCAGCAAAACTTTGACAACCCAGTTGTTGTTTCTCCCGATATCGGTGGCGTCGTCCGTGCTCGTGCTTTTGCCAAGCTTATGAATGACACTGACTTAGCCATCATCGATAAGCGCCGCCCTTCTGCTAACGTATCGCAGGTTATGCATATTATTGGTGACGTTAAAGGCCGTGACTGCATCATTGTTGATGACATGATCGATACCGGCGGAACCTTGTGTAAAGCCGCAGAAGCATTGAAGTCACATGGCGCTAAACGTGTGTTCGCTTATGCAACTCACCCGGTATTCTCAGGCAATGCCGTAGAGAACATCAAAGATTCAGATATTGATGAAGTGATTGTGACAGACAGCGTGCCGCTAAGCGACGCTATGAAAGCAACCGGTAAAGTCAGCCAACTGACCTTATCAGGTATGTTGTCTGAGGCGCTTCGCCGAGTGAGTAACGAAGAATCGATTTCCGCAATGTTCGAGTACTGATTGTTGTAATTAATCCCGCTCAGTGCTAGTATTGCGCGCCCTTAGAAACCGGCCACGTTGTCGGTTTCTAAGTTTCTGGGTCAGCTCTTGGTCGCGAGTGCTGACAAATAAAAAACTTTAAACATTGAGAGGCCAAATCATGGCTGAATTAGATTTTAATATCAAAGCTACCGTCCGTACGGACAAGGGGAAAGGTGCGAGCCGCCGCCTGCGTCACGCGGACAAAGTACCAGCAATTTTATATGGTGGTAAAGGTGAGCCAGTCGCACTAGAACTGGACCACAACAAAGTGAATAACATGGCTGACTTCGAAGCCTTTTATTCGCACATTTTGACGCTGGAGTTTGATGGTAAGAAGCATCAGGCAATCCTTAAAGATATGCAGCGTCACCCGTACAAGCCAAAATTGACTCACCTGGATTTCCAGCGCGTTGAGAAAGGCCACAAACTTCACACTAACTTACCTCTGCATTTCTTAAACGAAACAACGGCTAAGGGTGTTAAAGAAGAAGGCGGTGTTGTTGTTCACCATGTCAACGACGTAGAAATCACTGTATTGCCGAAAGACTTACCTGAGTACCTGGAAGTTGATATTGCTGAACTCAGCGTTGGTGACACCATTCACCTGACTGACTTAAAACTGCCTAAAGGCGTTGAGTTAGTTGAACTGACTAAAGGTGATGATCACGACCAGGCAGTTGTATCTATTACTGCTCCTCGTGTCGAGAAAGAAGAGACCGAAGAAGATACAGTAGCACCTGGCGACGTTCCTGCTGAAAACAGCAAAGACGACGCTGACGAAGAGTAAGTCAGTCTCCTGTTATGGGAACTGAAGTAAAACTACTTGTGGGCCTGGGAAATCCGGGCCCCGAGTATGAAAGAACTCGCCACAACGCTGGTTTCTGGTTAGTCGAAGACTTCTGCAGACGCCACGCAATTACACTTTCCCCTGATACAAAAAGCAAAGCCCTGATCGGACGCTGGCAACAAGGCGCTCATGATCTGCGCATTGTACTACCACAAAATTTTATGAACCGCAGCGGCTTCTCTGTGGCGGCTCTGGCTAACTTTTATAAAATACCGGCTAGCGAAATTTTAGTGGCGTACGATGAACTCGATTTGCCACCCGGCATTGCTAAGTTTAAAAAAGGTGGGGGTGCCGGCGGGCACAACGGAATTAAAGACATTATTGCCCAAACAGGCAGCCAGGAATTTATGCGACTGCGTATCGGTATTGGCCACCCGGGCGATAAAACGAAAGTTACGGGTTTTGTTTTAGGCAAAGCCTCAGCAAATGAGCAGCGGCTTATCGATGACTGTATCGATGAAGCCAGCCGCAGTATCGACACATTAATGGTGGACGGCTGGGGACCTGCACTGCAGCGTCTGCACAGCTACCGCCCTGAACAGAAAGGCTAAATTCTCATGGGATTTCGATGTGGTATCGTTGGTTTACCAAACGTGGGTAAATCCACACTTTTCAACGCACTGACAAAAGCAGGCATTGAAGCTGCAAACTTTCCATTCTGTACCATCGAACCAAATACGGGCGTCGTTCCTGTTCCTGATCCTCGCCTGGATAAATTAGCCGCTATAGTCAATCCCGAGCGCGTTATTCCAACAACCATGGAGTTTGTTGATATCGCCGGGTTAGTTAAAGGCGCTTCAAAAGGCGAAGGTTTAGGTAACCAGTTTTTAGCAAACATTCGTGAAACCGACGCTATTGGTCATGTCGTGCGCTGCTTTGAAGATGACAATATTGTGCATGTCAGTGGTGGTATTGATCCTGCCGATGACATCGACACCATTAACACCGAGTTGGCACTAGCCGACTTAGATTCTGTTGATAAGTCTTTGTACCGTCTGAGTAAAAAAGCGAAAGGTGGTGACGCACAAGCCAAAGCAGAAATTGCGGTACTGGAGAAACTGAAGCCGGCACTTGATGAAGGTAAAATGGCTCGCTCTGTAGAGCTGAGCAAAGATGAGCGTGCAACCATTCGCTCGTACAACTTGCTGACTTTAAAGCCAACAATGTACATTGCCAACGTCAATGAAGACGGTTTTGAAAACAACCCGCATCTGGATAAAGTCCGTGAAATTGCGGCAACCGAAAACGCCGTGGTGGTTCCTGTGTGTGCGGCTATTGAATCAGAAATAGCCGAGCTGGACGAAGCTGACAAAGAAGAGTTCTTGAGCGAACTGGGTCAGGACGAGCCAGGTTTGAACCGCGTTATTCGCGGTGGCTACGAGCTATTAAACCTGCACACTTACTTCACTGCCGGCGTAAAAGAAGTTCGCGCCTGGACAGTTAAAGTAGGCTCAACAGCACCACAGGCAGCCGGACGCATTCACACCGATTTTGAAAAAGGCTTTATTCGTGCCGAAATCGTTGGATATGACGACTATATTGCCAACAACGGTGAGCAAGGTGCAAAAGATGCCGGTAAATGGCGTTTAGAAGGAAAAGAGTACATCGTAAAAGACGGCGATGTCATTCATTTTCGCTTTAACGTTTAAAAAGCGACTTGTGGCTCGCACGACGCGAGCCACAAGCTCTCCCCAGTACCGTTAGTTTTCTACAATATCGTCATGCATTGGCGCCAGCAGACCCAATAATTGATTCTGAGCCGCAACCGGTATCTCATACTTTTCCATCGCCGCTATTAGGTGCTCCACCAGTGCATTGAAGTCCGCGTTAGTAACGCCCATGTTGCGATGCGAAGTTTTCATATCATCTCCGCTGTAGTCACAAGGACCACCACTAACGTCACATATTTGTTCACTAATCAGTTTATGCACCCGCATAATGTCCACATCAGTAAAATGATGAGCTATACGATCATCGCCCCCCACTCTGTAAAGCATTTCTTCAACAACGGTTTCAATACCCTCTTGCTCTCCCAACTGCTGGTACAAGTTCTGAGCAATTGACAGCGGAGTAAACAATAACACCGCCAGTAACAGGCCTATTCTCATAATTTCTCCTTAAAAAGCCGCCTGAACAGACAGATACCAGCCGGTTTGCTCATCGAGTCCCGCTATTGAACCTAAGTCAGTGTAAGCGCCAACAACGGACACATGTTTATTTGGAAAGTAAGCGACAAAAAGATCTTTCCAGTCCTGCTCTTCAGCAAAATTTAAATTATCGGGCTTCTGCCGGTATTCAATACCCACAGCCCAATAACGATTCAAAAAAGCCGCTACCGACGCTTCCGCCAGCCAGTCCCTGCTATTCTCTTTGTCTCCGCCAAAGCCCAGCAGGCCCAGTTGGTTCGCCTTGCTTGAACGCAAGGTTAAGTTTGCGACCCAGGTACGATGAAAAGGCCCATCCAACCAGGCTTTTGCGGCACTGACATACCAGTCAGTACTGCTGTCATCCTGAGAGCCAACGGCTGAAGGCAGTGCATAGTCTTTGTTCTTTTTGTGCTGCGCGCCCACACTGATTTGAGGTAAGTCGCCATAAATGAGGTCGCCGGCTAAACGCACTTTAGCACCGACAATACTTTGACTAAGCTCACCACCAATAGTGGACAGATCAAATGTTTGTTCCGCGTACGACAATTCTATTCGGTTACTCCAACTGATACTGGCGCCCTGCACGCTTAAGCGAAAGTCGTCTACAGCAACTTCACTTAAATTGACCGTTGCACCAAATTGACCTTCTCCTGCGTAACTGCTTAACGTTGCCCAGGGGACTATACCGCCTCCCCCGGCTCCTTCTAACGTACTGGCGCCACCCGTCGCTAATAGTCTTGCTCCCTGGTCTGCGAACGCAGGTGGACTAAAAAGCAAAACGCCAGCCAAAATAAAGTGGCTTCCATACATTAAAGAATCTCTTATACTCATTTTCATTCTTTTAACTCATGGTCGGTTAAATAGTTCTTAAAATCCGAAATAGCTAAGGGTTTGCTAAAGTAATAGCCTTGTAACTCATCACAATGGAGTGACTGTAACACCCTCCAGCTAGCTTCATCTTCTACACCTTCAGCAACCACTCGAAGACCCAATTCATGGGCCAGTTGAATGGTTGACCGGACAATGGATTCATCCATAGCCTCTTCACTCAAATACTGCACAAACGCCCTGTCAACTTTGAGTTCTTCCACAGGCAACCTGCGTAACTGTGCCAGCGATGAGTGCCCGGTGCCGTAATCATCAATAGAAATAGAAAACCCAAGACGTTTGAGTGTTTCCAGTCGGGCAATCGCTTTTTCAGGATCCTGCATAACCGCACTTTCCGTCACTTCCAGAACCAGGCGCTGCGGCAGCTGAGTGAAACCTTTTATCAATTGTTCAAACAATAGAGGTAAGGCGTCACTTAACAGGTCAACCGTCGATAAATTGATACTCAGTTTAAGAGTTCTTCCTTGCTGCTCCCAGTTACGAAGCAGCTCCACAGACTGCCTGCAGACCCAGTCTGTTAAGTCGGTAATAGCTCCCGACTGCTCTGCCAAAGGAATAAACTCATCGGGACCAACAAAGCCCAGCTTCTCACTCTGCCATCTTAAAAGCACTTCAGCACCCACGACTGTACCGGCCTGACAGCTAATCTTAGGTTGTAACACCAGATGCAGCTCTTCATCTTTTACGGCGTCTTTTAACGACTCAATAATTTGCAGGCGCCGCATGTGCTGTTCATCCAGCCCTTGCTGATACTCTACGTAGAAGCTCTGCTGAAGTTTGGCTTGCTGTACACTGACCTGCGCGCGGCGAATCAATAAATCAACATCTGCGCCTTGTTCAGGAAAACAGACAACACCTAAATTAAAAGCCAGCCGATAATCACTGTCTCCTACCTTAAAAGGCGACTTAAGAAACGCCTCTAATTGATTTACGCTGCTGTTTAGTTCAAATGCTAACTGCTCAAAAGAATACAAAATAGCAAACTCATCACCACCCACTCTCGCCAGTAAGGTTGAATTTACGCAGCACTGTCGTAAACGGTCGGACAGTTGCCGCAAAATATCATCGCCAATTTCCTGACCAACACTGTCATTCAGCACACGAAACTGGCGAATATTTAATAATAATAAACAGCCCTTGTTATTTGCATTGAGTAGCTTCTCTAATTCTTTTCGGAAAAACCGTCGGTTAGGTAAGTTAGTTAGATGATCATGAGATGCCTGATAAGAAATACGTTGTTCACGCTCAGAAATAGCCTTTCGCATGCTACCAAAAGTGTCAGCCAACTTACCGAACTCATCATCATTTAATGACAGGTTGGTTTCACTGTAGTCGCCTTGCTGCAATTTTTTGGCGGCTCCTGACAACTGCTGCAATGGCCGTGACACTCCGCGCGCAATAATGACGGCTAACAGCATAGCGACAACCAAAGCGGCAACAGCAATTAAAACAATTTGCCAACGCAGTCGTGTAAACTCCTCGGTTGCAGCAGTCAGAGATGTCGTCAGCACAACATGAACAGCGTCACCCGAGTCAAGATTAAGGATGACTTCATTACCTGCAAAATCGTTGCTTAGTAACCAGGAGTCCAAATTCCCGCCACTTTTGTTCAAGGTCTCCGATAGCGATGAAATTTTCGGTTGTTTAAGGCTTGAGGCGAGAACATTGTTAGAGCTCTCCAGCCACAAACTGATATCAGCATTAGCCAGACTTTTTAGCTCCTCAGCCAATTCAGAATCGACTTCAAAGCCAAGCGTTGCCCATGCAATTAGATTGGGCGCATTGACCGGTACGGTGACTAACTGAAATAGCTCGTCTTCCACTACAGCTAGCTCTCGGTTTGAACCGGCCGCACTAGGGTTAATACGCAATTCATCAAAGGCGTGTGAAGAAGCAATTTCTTTCCCCTTGGGTGTTTGCAGTACCATTAATTCAGCTTCTATCCGTTCACCGTGGTTCACTAACGCTGAAATAATGGTTTCTCTGTCTTTGGAAGATACCGCCCGCTTGAATCCAAAATCATCGGTAAGAACTTCAGCTGCCTGAAGTAGCTGAGTGCTGCGGCTATCGAGCAGTTCCCGGAATACCTTTTCACTGACACTCAACTCTCGTTCAATTGAGCGCTCCAGTTGGTTTTCCGTTGCAACCCACACCGCTGCTAAGGCAACCAATAAAGCGCCGGCTACCAAACCGGCAAGAATAATAATTAAGCGAGTTCTAAACCGTGTGATCATTGGTTCCCTTTACGGTTAAATCGCTGTTCTAAACGAGAGGGCTTTTTTTCTTCCTGCTGAGGCGCAGATACCCGGACTTGTCCGGTGAGTTCCTTGCCATTACGTACTAATGCTATGTTCTGAGCTTGAGATAAATTATCGCCCATCCAGTAATGCCATACCGTCACCTCTTCCAGCTTTTCCCCTTCGGTTAGGCTAAGCTCAGCTAGACCCTGTTTGTCGGTCACGACCACTTCATAGTCATTACTTACCAGTACGTATGCAATCATCTGGTCATGGATATTACAGCCCAGGGTCACAATACCTTCTTTATCAAAGTTAACGCTTGGCTGCTCTTTGTCTGAGTAAAGCTTTAACTCAAAATTCTTAGCTTCAGAAAATGAGTACACGTGGTGTCGAATATTATCGCTGTTAGGGAATACAACATCAGTGCCCCTCTTTACAGCACTAACTGTGGGAGTAAACTGTTTATCCACCTGATCAATTACCGCTTCATTATTTTCATTAAGCTTATGTTTTTGGCTATCAATTAATAGCGCGGCATTGACTAACGGCTGACCATTTGCATCAACCAATTTAACTTTTAAAGTCTCGGCAGACACATATTGGACACTTAAAACCATAAATAAAAACGCTGCAATTACATGCTTCACACCAGCCCCCGGCAATGACTTAATACGTTCAGCTCTAACGTAACCGAAAAAAACAAACTGCGCTATGATTGGAGTACGTACGAATGATCCACTATGGTTCATTTTTGGTAGGTTAGGCATAGAAGCTTTTACTCGTAAGCTCGATGACAGGAGGGATACTCATGAGCCAGGATTATCGCACAGAGAAAGACAGCATGGGCGAAATCAAAGTCCCCCAGAATGCACTTTACGCCGCACAAACTCAGCGCGCAGTTGATAACTTCTCCATTAGCGGACTCACTCTGCCCGCTAAAATGATACAAGCCATAGCAATGGTAAAAGCCAGTGCGGCACGGGCTAACGCTAAAATCGGCCAGTTGGAACAAAAACATGCCGACGCTATTGCGCAAGCCGCTCAGGAAATCATTGATGGAAAACATCTGGAACACTTTCCGGTTGATGTATTCCAAACGGGTTCCGGCACGAGTTCTAACATGAACATGAACGAAGTTATTGCCAATTTATCAAAGCAGCAAGGTGTGGAAATTCACCCCAATGACCATGTCAATCAAAGTCAGTCGAGTAACGATGTTATTCCTACTGCCATCCAGGTTGCCAGTGTCCTGGCGGTCGAAAAACAGTTAGAGCCGGCATTAAAACAGTTAGTTGATACCATCAGAAGAAAAGCCATTGAACTGCGAGATGTCGTAAAGACTGGCAGAACGCATTTGATGGATGCCATGCCTATGACCATGGCGCAAGAATTAGATGCCTGGGCGGGCCAACTGGAAGTCACAACCGAGCAACTTCCACAATTACTTCAACGCAGTCGCATTCTTCCTCAGGGTGGAACAGCCATAGGTACTGGTATCAATGCGCCCAAAGAATTTGCCGCTGAATTTGCTGAAGCATTAACCCAGTTAAGCGGCAGTGAATTCAAACCTTCCGCTAACCCGTTTACCGGTATTGCGGGGCAGGAAGTCAATTTACAGCTTTCGGCCCAACTGAATACACTGGCGACAACTTTGCTTAAAATCAGTAACGATTTGCGCTGGATGAACAGCGGTCCACTGGCCGGGTTAGGCGAAATTCAGCTAACTGCATTACAGCCCGGAAGTAGTATTATGCCGGGAAAAGTAAACCCCGTAATTCCCGAAGCTGTAGCAATGGTTGCAGCCCAGGTTAATGGCAATCATACAACAGTGACAACGGCTGCTCAGCAGGGAAATTTTCAGTTAAACGTAATGCTGCCGGTTATTGGTTACAATTTACTCCAGTCCGTTGATTTATTGAGCAACAGTTGTAATGCCCTGGCAAGTAAAGCCATTGCTGATTTTGAAGTAAATGAGAAACGCCTCGAGCAGGCTCTGTCTAAAAACCCCATTCTGGTTACCGCACTTAACCCGGTTATTGGCTACAACAAAGCTGCCGAAATTGCCAAAATGGCTTATAAAGACGGGCGCGCTATTATTGACGTTGCAGACGAGATGACAGACTTAGGTCGGGATAAACTTGAACAGTTGCTGGACCCTAAAAAACTAACCGAAGGCGGCGTTAACGAGTAACGCAGTCAAGATGTGGAGTAAAAAAATGAGTCAAAAAGAGGTTCTGATTACCGGAGCAAACCGCGGTATAGGTTACGAATTTGCACGCCAATATGCCAAACAAGGCTATAAAGTTACGGCGGTTTGTCGTAACAATTCAAAACAACTAACGGAGCTGGATGTCGATATTGTTGAAGGGATAGATGTGACTAAAGCTTCTGATCTTCTTCGCCTTTCTGAAACTTTAGGCGATAAAAAAATCGATATACTGGTGAATAACGCAGGCTTGCTGCACAAAGACGTACTAGGAGAACTTGACGCTGGTAATATTCGCGCCCAGTTTGAGGTAAACGCTCTGGCACCTCTGCGCGTCACTGAAGCTCTGCTGCCCAACTTAAAAGAAGGCAGCAAAGTAGCAATGATTACCAGCCGAATGGGTTCTATTGCCGATAATGGTTCCGGCAGTCGCTATGGTTATCGTATGTCAAAAGCGGCATTAAATGCGGCGGGAAAATCTTTGTCACTGGACTTAAAAGATCAAGGAATTTCTGTTGTTTTGCTGCACCCTGGCTTCGTGCAAACCGATATGGTGAATCATGCCGGCGATATTCCTGCTGAAACCGCAGCAGAGCGCTTAATTCAACGTATTGATGAGCTAAGTTTGGACACCACAGGTCAGTTTTTCCATAGCAACGGTGAAAGCCTGCCCTGGTGATTTGATGCCTTTTTAAACAAATCACTGTTTTTTTGCTCAAACGCGCCCGTTAATCTCGTTTTTTATCAAAAATAGGTTGACGGGCTGCGGAGCGATTTGCATAATACGCGCCGCACTCACAGAGAGCGGTAAGTAAAAAGGTAAGGCTACGTAGCTCAGCTGGTTAGAGCACAGCACTCATAATGCTGGGGTCGCAAGTTCGAATCTCGCCGTAGCCACCAACCTTTAACTGATTATGATGCGGACGTGGTGGAATTGGTAGACACGCTGGATTTAGGTTCCAGTGCCTCACGGCGTGAGAGTTCAAGTCTCTCCGTCCGCACCAACTCTCAAGAGCAGCTAAGATTGGGGCATAGCCAAGCGGTAAGGCAGCGGGTTTTGATCCCGCGATTCCCAGGTTCGATCCCTGGTGCCCCAGCCATTAGTTGTTTCCAAAAAGTGATTGCAGTCCTAGTAGGATGGGGCATAGCCAAGCGGTAAGGCAGCGGGTTTTGATCCCGCGATTCCCAGGTTCGATCCCTGGTGCCCCAGCCATACTAACTACTGTTGCGGTGGTGGCGGAATTGGTAGACGCGCTAGCTTCAGGTGCTAGTGTCCGCAAGGACGTGGGGGTTCAAGTCCCCCCCTCCGCACCACATTACTCGAGTGTTATTCTGCTCAAGTAAGAGTGGAAAAACAGAAAGGCCACCTTAAGGTGGTTTTTTTGTGTCTGTTATTTACCGACAGCCTGCTGTAATAACCAACGCTTAACCCAGGGTACGCCCGCTACTTTCAATGATGCTGATGTTGCCAGCTGCATTATAGGGTTGCTGTTGCGCCAGCCAAACTGTATCGCATCCATCATTCGCATCATTTTCGCATTTTCACGCCGACGGATTCGCTCATATTCAACTAATGCTGTGCTTTGCGAGTACTGCTCTAAGGTGTCAATCAGGCAGCGAACATCGGCAAACCCCAGATTAACCCCCTGCCCGGCCATAGGATGAATACTGTGAGCCGCATCACCTAATAAGACAATAGAACTGGCTTTAACATAGTGACAGGCATGTTTTCTCTGTAGAGCAAAACTGGCACTTTTTAGTAACTGAAAGTCACCAATATGCGGCGCAAACGTCTGTTTCAAGTGGGACTCAAGTGCTCGCTTATCTTTTTCTAACGCAGTGATGTCATCGCGTTTGCTGTAATCAATTAAACACGCCCGATTCTCTGTCAGCGGTAACAATGCAAAAGGCCCCTGAGAACGAAACACTTCCCAGGTTTCAGACGCTATCGGCTTTTCAACACGAACATTTGCCAGTAAGCATCGTTGATCGTAATCCCACCCTCTGTAATCAATGCCTGCGGCTTGAGCTACTATTGAGTGAGCGCCGTCACAGCCCAGTAGTAAATCATAATCCAGACGTTCGCCATTGTTTAAAAAGGCCGTACGGGACAACGTATCAAACCTTTCAAGTTTGCCATCGGTCCTCAGACTAACATTTTTCAAAGCGCGCAATTGAGCCCACAGCGCCTGTTGCAAAGCGTTGTTTTCGACCATGACACCCAATTTTGGAAGACCGCCCTCATCAGCATGAAAAGATAAACTCGTTCCGCTTATCGATGTTACCGTTAAGCGGTGATAATCAAACACCCGTGAATGCCGAACATCTTCACCAATACCCAGCCCCAGCAGCCACTGCCAATTGCTGTTATTCACCGACGATATGCGTAAGTCCCATTCGGGATCAGTATTTTCCTCAACATTTGGCGGTTTTGGCTCCAGCACAGTTACCTGCGCGCCTTGCTGGGCAAAAGCTAACGCTGCTGCTGCCCCGACCATTCCACCACCGTTAATTAATACTGATAGCTGTTCCATGTCTATGCTCTCACTTGGGGTATTTGCCGCTAGCCCTTATAAATAACACATCTACGGGTTAATTTCCGTTATCATAGCCAATTAGACGATGTTCAGAGTAGCTTTTATGCAGGCCAGGGAAAGTACACAAAAAGCTGTGATTATTGCCTCATTGCTTATTTTAAGTGCTGAGGCCAGCTTCGCCGGTGTCAGTGCCCTGGTAAAGTACATCAGTAAAGACCAGCCTTTTGAGCAATTGGTCTTTTTTCGGAACCTTACCGCTTTTCTTGTACTGCTCCCCTGGCTATGGCGAAAGGGAGTCGGCAACTTAAAAACACAGCGCTTAAAACTACACCTAGTCCGTGGCGCGGCAGGAATAGCGGCAATGTACTTGTTCTTCTATGCCATTGCCACTATCCCGTTAGCGCAGGCTACATTGGTGCTGTTGTTATCACCCTTTTTAATTCCGGTTATCGGCTGGCTCTGGCTGCGCGACTATGTAGCCCGACAAACCTGGCTGGCTATAGCACTGGGGTTCATTGGTGTTTTCATATTTCTTGACCCCATGAACAGCGAACTCTCTCCGGTTATTGGGTTAGCCTTTTTGGCTGCCGCATTAGCAGCATTCACCAAAACCGTCATTCGGCATATGTCTAACACCGAATCGACAAGTAAAATTGTATTCTATTTTTCTACTCTGGCCACAATCGCATCGGGCATTCCTCTGTTATGGTTATGGCAGCCTATCCCCACGCAACACTGGGTTGGGGTTATTGCTATGGGCCTGCTTGCTGTGTACGGTCAGTTAGCAATGACCAAAGCCTTTTCTATAGCACCGCCGGCTAAAGTTGGGGTATTTACCTACAGCTCAGTTCTATTTGCGGCATTGCTGGGCTACTGGCTGTTCGGAGAGGAACTTGCCTGGCACATGTTATGGGGTGCGTTAATCATTGTTGTTGCAGGCTATTTTGCTATTCGAACGCGGCGCAAAAGTTAATCATTTCAAACTTGGCAATCTGCTCCAATACGCGATAAAATAAGCGCCTTAAACGAAATCAATCAACCATCGAGTGGTCATGAGTAAGAAGCTATATATCAAAACCTGGGGTTGCCAAATGAACGAGTACGATTCTGCTAAAATGGCAGAATTGCTGCACTCAACCCACGGCTACGATGTTGCCGAAGAAGCTGAAGAGGCAGATTTAATTCTGCTGAATACCTGTTCCATCCGCGAGAAGGCGCAGGAAAAGGTATTTCATCAGTTAGGGCGTTGGAAAAACCTGAAGAAGAACAACCCCAATTTATTAATCGGGGTTGGTGGCTGTGTTGCTTCCCAGGAAGGCAATGAAATTCGCGCACGCGCTCCCTTTGTCGATATTATCTTCGGACCTCAGACTCTGCACCGCTTACCCGAAATGGTAAACCAGGTCTCTGAAACTCACGCACCCATGGTCGATGTCTCTTTTCCGGAAATTGAGAAGTTTGACCGTCTGGCTGAACCCAAAGCCGATGGTGCCAGTGCCTTTGTTTCTATTATGGAAGGTTGCAGTAAATACTGTTCTTTCTGTGTCGTACCTTATACTCGTGGCGAAGAAGTCAGTCGCCCGGTTGATGATGTTATTTATGAAATAGCTCAGCTGGCTGAACAAGGCGTTCGTGAAGTAAACCTCTTAGGTCAAAACGTTAACGCATACCGCGGAGAGCACTACGACGGTGCTGTTTGCCGCTTTGCTGAATTGCTGCATATGGTCGCCGCAATTGATGGTATTGATCGCATTCGTTACACCACCTCTCATCCGGTCGAATTCACCGATGACATCATCGAAGCTTATAAAACCATCCCTGAGCTGGTAAGCCATTTACACTTGCCGGTTCAAAGTGGTTCAGACCGAATCTTAACCATGATGAAGCGTGGACACACCGCACTGGAATACAAATCAAAAATTCGTGCTTTAAAGAAAGCGCGACCAGACATTGCTATGTCATCGGACTTTATTATTGGTTTTCCGGGCGAAAGCAACGCAGACTTTGAAGCAACCATGGATCTTATTCAGACCATTGACTTCGATATGAGCTTCAGCTTTATTTACAGTGCACGTCCGGGAACGCCAGCGGCTGACTTACCTGATGATATTAGTGAAGAAACCAAGAAAGAGCGCTTGCAGTTGTTACAGCAACGCCTGAATCAACAGTCTATGGCGCATGCACGCCGTATGCTGGAAACGGAACAGCGCATTCTGGTTACAGGGCCATCAAAAAAGAATCCGATGGAATTGACCGGGCGAACTGAGAATAATCGGGTTGTGAACTTTGTTGGTCAACCCCATATGATTGGACAGTTCGTTGATGTACGTATTACGGAAGTTCTCCCTAACTCTTTGCGTGGTGAGTTAATTCGTGAAGAAGCTGATATGGGACTGCGTATTGATACGGCGCCAGAAACTATTTTGCAGCGAGGAAAGTCGAGCGAGCCTGATGAACTGGGCGTCGTTCAGATACCTCGACAAGCCAGTTAAGTAAAGAGGAAACGATTGAGTCCACAAACACAGACACTTGATTTTGAGCTAGAGCCGACGGATTCGCGTCGGCTTTCCGATCTCTGCGGCCCTTTAGATGAAAATCTGAAGCACGTAGAAAGTCGCCTCGGCGTAGAGATTACGCATCGCGGGCATCAATTTCGATTGATAGGTCACTCTGCCAGCGTCAGTGCCGTACATAAGCTGTTGCTCGACTTATACGTTGAGACCGCAACAGTAAAAGGCAAAGAAGGCCAAATTGAACCTGAGCAAGTGCATCTTGCAATTCAACAGGCAAAAGTTCTTGAGCAAAACGATGAGCAAGGTGACCCTGCCGCGGAAAAAATGACTCATATAAAAACGAAGCGCGGTTTAATCAAGCCTCGTAATCACAACCAGGCCGGTTACGTTCGTGCCATTTTAGCTCATGACGTTAACTTTGGTATTGGTCCGGCCGGTACCGGTAAAACTTATCTGGCTGTGGCTTGCGCAGTGGATGCTCTGGAGCGTCAGGAAGTGCGCCGCATCCTCCTGACTCGCCCAGCGGTTGAAGCAGGCGAAAAGCTGGGTTTCTTACCGGGTGATTTAGCCCAGAAAGTTGATCCATACTTACGCCCTCTGTACGACGCTTTGTTTGAAATGCTCGGCTTTGAAAAAGTTGAAAAATTGATTGAGCGTAACGTTATTGAAGTCGCGCCATTAGCTTATATGCGCGGTCGTACACTTAACGATGCTTTCATCATTTTAGATGAGAGCCAGAATACGACCTGTGAACAAATGAAGATGTTTCTTACCCGTATCGGCTTTAATTCACGAGCCGTTATTACCGGAGACATTACTCAGGTTGATTTACCCCGCGGGCAGCGCTCAGGTTTGAGACACGCCATTGAAGTTCTCAATAAAGTTCCTGATATCAGCTTTACTTTCTTCCAGGCTGGTGATGTCGTTCGACATCCGGTAGTACAACGTATTGTGCAAGCCTACGAGGATTTTGACAAAAGCTAATGGCCGATTTGACACTGGATTACCAACTCGCTGATGGCGTTACTCATGCTCCTGATGAGGACGCCGTGCATGCCTGGGTTTCAGCAACATTGGATTACCTGAAACAAGACAGCAAAGCGGTTGAACTAACAATACGTATTGTTGCTGAACAGGAAGCCCAGGAACTGAATAATGAGTTTCGTGGTAAAGACTATGCAACCAATGTTTTATCCTTTCCTTTCAATAGTCCGGTGGAGTTACCCGTTACACTTTTAGGTGATTTAGTGATCTGCCAAAGCGTTGTAGAGAAAGAAGCGCAGGATCAACGAAAGTCAGCGATTGCTCACTGGACGCATATGGTCATACACGGTACTCTGCATTTATTAGGTTACGATCATATTGACGATAACGAAGCAGAAGAAATGGAACAAATTGAACGTAACATCTTAGCGAGTCTGAATATCTCAGACCCGTACCAACCGATAGACAATATGGAGCTTAACACTCAATGAGCGACGACAACCCCCACTCAGCCAACGGCTCGTCGGGAAAATCCTGGGCAGCAAAACTGCTGCAGGTATTTGCTGGTGAGCCGAAAAGCAGAGAAGAACTCGTCGATTTAATTCAGGACGCTGAAGATCGCGACCTGATAGACAACGATACCAGAGAAATGATTGAAGGCGTGCTTGACGTTGCTGAACTCAAAGTACGCGACATAATGATTCCACGCTCACAGATGGTCACCATTGACATCCATCAAGGTGTGGACGAATTCCTCCCCATCGTTATCGATTCTCAACACAGTCGTTACCCTGTTGTCACCGACAACAAAGATCACGTTGAAGGTATTCTGTTAGCAAAAGATTTGCTGAGCTACGGCTTTAACATGACAGAAGAAGCGTTTTCACTTGAAAAAGTGATGCGACCTGCGGTTATCGTTCCTGAAAGTAAACGGGTCGATGTGCTCCTCAAAGAGTTCCGCTCTAACCGTTACCATATGGCCATTGTGGTTGATGAATACGGTGGCGTATCTGGTTTGGTCACTATAGAAGATATTCTGGAAGAGATTGTCGGTGAAATTGAAGACGAAACGGACGCTCAGGGTGATGACGACAAAAATAATATCCGTCGTCTTAGCCAAAGTCGGTATTCAATTAAAGCCCTTACAACCATCGAAGACTTTAATCAGTACTTTAATACCAACTTCAGCGATGAAGAACACGACACTGTTGGCGGACTTGTTGCTCATGGTTTCGGACACCTGCCTCAGGCAGGCGAAGAAGTCACTTTAGGCAATATGACCTTTCGTGTGACAAACGCCGACAAAAGACGTATTCAGCAATTACAAGTCAGCCTGAATTCAAATGACGATGGTACACCGGAGTCTGAGCAGTAATGATGAAGCTTTCGGGAAGCGTTACACGCTCCGTGCTCTTGTTACTTTGCGGTGCAACCCTAACGCTCGCTTACTCGCCATTCCACTGGCATTGGCTCCCCTTTATTGTCTTGCCTATTGTGGTTGGTGTCATCTGGCCATTAGCGCCTAAGCGAGCATTCAGAGCCGGCTTTATCTTTGGATTGGGTTGGTTTGCCGCTGGCTTAAGCTGGATATATGTCAGCATCGATCAATATGGCGGCGTGCCAGTACCAGTCACGCTGCTGTTATTGGTTCTGCTGTTTGCTTACCTGTCGCTTTTCCCTGCACTGGCATTTTGGTGTTGGCAAAAACTCTCTCACCGTAAGTTTGCATGGCGTTTCAGTCTTCCGCTTTTCTGGCTCATAGCTGAATTGCTGCGGGGCTGGTTATTTACAGGTTTCCCCTGGTTGAGCCTGGGTTATAGTCAAACTGACGGTATATTTGGGGGGTTGGCGCCAGTTATTGGTGAAACGGGTATTACGGTTGCTTTGTGGTTTACAGCGCTCAGCATAGTCATGGCTTTGCGGTTCAAAAAGCCGGCGCCGCTTTTAATACCGCTCATTTTTCTCACTTGCGCTGTGGTATTTCCTAAAATACAACCCACAGAGAGAAAGACCGAATCCATGTCGGTACTACTGGTTCAGGGCAATATTCAGCAATCGCTAAAATGGCAGGCCGAACAACAATGGCCAAATATCTTGCGCTACCTGGATTTAACCCGTCCTAAGTTTAATCACGACTTAGTTATTTGGCCGGAGTCGGCTATTACGGCCCTTGAACCCTATGCAAGTGATGTCCTCAATACAGTTGAGCAATCTGCCAGTATTAACAACTCAGCCTTAGTCACCGGTATTATTGATTACGACAGGCTAAACGATGATTTCTATAACTCGGTTATTGTTCTGGACAATGAGAACTACAGTTACGGCAACGCAAACCGTTACCAGAAACATCAACTGCTTCCCATTGGTGAATTTGTTCCTTTTGAAAACCTTCTGCGTCCGTTAGCTCCACTATTCAATTTACCTATGTCGTCGTTTAGTCGTGGCGGATACCAGCAACCTAACCTTGAGGCTAACGGCAGCAACCTGGCCATGGCTATTTGCTATGAAATTGCTTTTGCAGGACAAGTACGAAGCAATACCTACGATGATACAGATTATCTGGTCACCATTAGCAATGACACTTGGTTTGGTGACTCCCATGGCCCCTGGCAACATATGCAAATAGCTCGTATGCGCGCTATGGAGCTGGGAAAACCGTTGCTAAGAGCGACCAACAACGGAGTTACAGCTGCAGTTGATGAGCATGGCAATTACATTGCTTTAGCCCCGCAGTTTAAAGCAACAGCGCTATCTACGAATGTTTATGGTGTTCAGGGTTCCACGATCTTTAACACCATAGGCAACTGGGGCGCTATAATTCTGGCCTTGCTCGGGTTGTTGCCGATAATCGCTACAAAACGTACTAAGAAGCGCGCTCAAGCATAGTCATCCGGCACGAAAATCAGTACACTATAGAAGCTTAACAGAGCGGTTCTGTTGCTGTTCTTTTCCATTTTTCTACAGGGATATCATTATGGAAAATATATTTGATGCCATTCTTTTTGCTGTGCTTATTGCTGCAGGTGGTCTTGGATTAAGCTCTTGGCTTATGCTTTTCGGCATTGGTAAGTCAGAACCAGCCGAAGTCAAACAGCGTGCTGTTTTTGAAAACGGTTTCTTTGGTCTGGCCGGCATTATCATTATGCTTCTTATGTGGTACGCAATTAGCTAAGCCGATACTTAAATTCAACCGGAATCAGCAGGAATTATGCAAGAACAATACAACCCGAGCAAAATCGAATCTGCCATGCAAAAACGCTGGCAGGAGCAAGACGTATTTACGGCGAAAGAACAACCAGGCAAGGATAAGTTCTATTGCCTCTCCATGTTCCCCTACCCGAGCGGTAAGCTACACATGGGACACGTTCGTAACTACACCTTAGGTGACGTTATTAGTCGCCATCAGCGCATGCTCGGAAAAAATGTCATGCAACCCATGGGCTGGGACGCCTTTGGACTACCTGCTGAAAACGCCGCGATACAAAATAAAACGGCACCAGCTAAATGGACTTACCAAAATATCGACTACATGCGCGAGCAGCTCAAAAGTCTTGGCTTCGGCTATGACTGGAAGCGTGAGCTTGCGACTTGTTCCCCTGATTACTACCGTTGGGAGCAATGGTTCTTCACTAAGCTGTATGAAAAAGGCCTGGTTTATAAAAAGAACGCAACCGTTAACTGGGATCCGGTTGATCAAACCGTTCTGGCTAATGAACAGGTCATTGATGGTCGTGGCTGGCGTTCAGGTGCCAAAGTAGAACAAAAAGAAATTCCTCAGTGGTTTATTAAAATTACCGATTACGCTGAAGAGTTGCTGGATGACCTTGAGCAACTTGATGGCTGGCCAGAGCAAGTTAAGGCCATGCAACGTAACTGGATTGGCCGTTCTGAAGGTGTCGAAATTGACTTTAAAGTTGCAGCCACGGGCGAAAGTTTACGCGTTTATACGACGCGTCCCGACACTTTATACGGTGTTACCTATATGGGTGTTGCCGCACAGCATCCGTTAGCTATTGAAGCCGCAAAAACTAACCCTGAACTGGCTAGTTTCATTGAAGATTGTAAGAACAGCAAAGTCGCAGAAGCCGACATTGCAACAATGGAAAAGCTGGGCATGGATACCGGCATTAAAGCTATTCACCCAATGACAGGTGAAGAGATCCCTATTTGGGTCGCTAACTTTGTTTTAATGGACTATGGCTCTGGTGCAGTTATGGCAGTGCCGGCACACGACCAGCGTGACTGGGAGTTTGCAACTAAATACAAGCTGGAAATTCGCCCTGTTATTGAGCCTATTAGCGGTGAGAGCGACATTGAAAAAGCCGCTATTACCGAAAAAGGTACCGTGGTTAACTCCGGGCCTTACGACGGAATGAGTTCAGCACAAGCCTTTGATGCCATAGCTACTGAATTAAAAGAAAAAGGTATTGGCGAACGTAAAGTCAATTACCGCCTGCGCGACTGGGGGGTATCACGTCAGCGTTACTGGGGTACACCTATTCCGATGTTGAATCTGGAAAATGGTGAGTCTGTTCCGGTTCCGGAAGACCAACTTCCGGTTAAGCTGCCAGAAAACGTGGTCATGGATGGTGTAAACTCTCCGATAAAGTCTGACCCTGAGTGGCGTAAAACCGAATACAAAGGCCAGCCAGCAGAACACGAAACAGACACCTTCGATACCTTTATGGAGTCATCCTGGTACTACGCTCGCTACTGCAGCGCGCAAACTGATGACGCGATGCTGGATCCAGAAAAAGCCAATTACTGGTTGCCGGTCGATCAATACATTGGCGGTATTGAACACGCGATTTTGCATTTATTGTACGCCCGCTTCTTCCATAAACTGTTGCGTGACACAGGTCTGGTTGACTCTGATGAGCCATTCAAACGCCTGCTGTGCCAGGGCATGGTCTTAGCAGACAGCTATTACCGCGAAGACGAGAAAGGCGGCAAGCAGTGGGTATCGCCTCTTGACGTTGATATTGAACGTGATGACAAAGGCGCCATTGCAGGAGCTAAACATAAGCAAGACGGCCAGCCGGTTGCTATTGGTGGCATGAGCAAAATGTCAAAATCGAAGAATAACGGTATTGACCCGCAAACCATGGTTGAGCGCTACGGTGCCGACACCGTACGCTTGTTTATGATGTTCGCGGCTCCACCTGAAATGACCTTGGAATGGTCAGACTCTGGTGTTGAAGGAGCGCAACGCTTTTTACGCCGTTTGTGGAAGCTGACTTACGACTTAGTTAATGCTGGTGGTGCATGCACGGGCCACAGTTTAAACGCGGATCAAAAGCAACTGCGCCGCGAGCTGCATAAAACCATCGCTAAAGTCAGTGACGACATGGGTCGTCGCCAGCACTTCAACACCGCTATAGCAGCAATTATGGAGCTGTTAAACCACTTACAAAAAGCACCACTGGAAAGCGAGGCCGACAGACAAATACTGGCTGAATCGATAGACGCTATGGTGCGCATGCTCGCCCCTATTACACCGCACATATGCGAACAATTGTGGCAAGAACTTGGCCATGAAGAACCTCTGGCGTTCGCTCAATGGCCAAGCGTCGATGAAAGTGCGTTAGTTGAAGACGAAAAGCTGATTGTCGTGCAAATTAATGGCAAGGTTCGGGCTAAACTGACAGTACCAGCCGATGCTTCAGCAGAGCAAGTTGAGCAAATTGCGTTTGAGGAAGATTCTGTACAGAAGCACACCGAAGGAAAAGAGATTCGTAAGAAGATCTATGTTCCCGGGAAAATCCTCAATATTGTTGTTGGATAAGCTATGCGCGCGACGTTAAACCTTGTTCTCATCCTAGTGCTGATAGCCACCCTAAACGGGTGTGGCTTTCAGCTGCGCGGGAACTATCAGTTGCCAGAAACACTGCAGTCAGTTTCTCTGAAAAGTCAGGTGTCAAAAGAGCTAAATGAGCATATGCAACAACGCTTTGCGCATTCCGGTATTAAACTTTCAGATGAATCACAGTCAATAACGGTTCACCTGACTTCCGACAAATTAGAGCGAAGAACATTGTCTTTGTTCGAAAGCGGCCAGGTTGCCGAATATGAATTGCTGTACCAAGTTAATTATCAATTAATACAAAACCAGCGATTATTGCTTGAACGCACGGTCGAAGTTGCCAGGGATTATCAGGACGACCCAAACTTTGTTCTGGCAAAAACCCGTGAACGCGAAATGCTGGTCGATGAAATGAGAGCGGAGGCTTCTCGTCTTATCTTGCGGCAAATTATTTCCGAAATGTCGGAGTAAAACGTTAAAGCAATGCAAACCATTTATCCTGAAAAGCTTGAACACTACTTACAGCAAAACGGCGTTCCATCCATTTTGTTGGTATTTGGTGATGATCTCTTACTCAGGAATGATTCGCTTAATAGCATTCGCAAGCACTTATCCTCTGATGAGCTCGAACGAATACACTGGCTGCAAAGTAAGGACTTTGACTGGCAGCAACTTTCTTCCGATGAACAGTCAATGAGCCTGTTCGGGAATAAACGTTTGCTGGAACTTGAGCTTCCCGACAATAAGCCAGGCCGTGACGGTTCTGCTGCTTTAACAGAATACGCACAAAATCAGTCTGAAAACGACATATTCGTTGTTATTGGTGACCGCCTTAAAAAAGAAACTCAAAACAGCCGCTGGTTCAAGGCGCTGGCTGAGCGCGGTCCCTTAGTCCGGACACAAAGCCCGGATAAATCCCAACTACCGGCATTTATTCATCGACGGGCTCAACGTTACCAATTAACCTTAGCTACCGGCGTTCCTGAAAAGCTGTCAGACTGGTTTGAAGGCAACTTATTAGCGCTGGACCAGGAGCTCAGTAAATGGCAGCTTCTGAGCAATGACGGGATCATTACCGAAGAATTCCTGCAAACATCCATTGACGATGTCAGCCGCTTCAGTGTATTTGCGCTTCAGGAGAGCATCCAGCAACAGGATTACGAAGGCGCCCTGCACCGGCTGAATCGCTTGTTAGACGAAGAAAACGATTTCCATCGGCTCATTTGGATCCTCCAACGCGAGGTGCAGCTGTTATCGGCCCTGCAAAAGGCGCAGCAGGCACAGGCTGATACTAACGCCCTGTTCCGGCAGTTTATGATTTGGCCAAATCAGCAGCCCGGCTATCATAAACGAGCCGCTCAGTTGAACCAAAAAACACTGCTTGGCGCACAAAGACTCATTGAAAGAATCGAGGCTGCATTAAAGCTCGACAGCGGTGAGTCGCCTCTGACATTAACCACGCACCTTCTCATTTTACTGTGCTGCAAAAATGCTGATGCCATTAACCAAGCTCTTTCTGCATTTAGCCACGGTATCGAGCCCAATGAACAGTTTATCCATTTATGATACGAGCATTCTTTGGCGGAACTTTCGATCCCATTCACAACGGGCATATAGAAACAGCGTCAGCTCTGGTAGATGAACTGGACATTTCTACTTTGTCGCTCATGCCAAGCGCCGTTCCGCCCCACCGGCCTCAACCCTGTGCCAGTGCCCGGCAGAGACTGGAAATGGTGAAACTTGCCTGTCAGCAACACCCTGCTTTTACTGCTGAAGACTGGGAATTAAAGCAAGACCGACTTTCCTATACTGCTCATACATTAAGCGAGTTTAAAGAGCGCTTTCCTAATGACATTCTGCTCTTTGTTATGGGTATGGACTCCTTAATGAGTCTCCATAAGTGGCATAAGTGGACACAGCTTACCGATAGTGCACACCTGATTGTTATGCCACGAGCCGGTGTAGACTTTAACCCCCAGGACGATAAACTGAAGTCCTTTATTTCAAAGCATTTGACGAAAAATAAAGGAGATTTAACTCAACAGTCCTCGGGTTATGTTTATATTGCACAAACCCCTATGGTTGATGTTTCTGCGACAAAACTGCGAGAGCAATTGCAGCAACGCAAACGTGACTTGCCTCTACCCTCAAATGTTTATGACTACATAAGGCAACATCAGCTGTATTTGTGACTGAACACTTTTCTTAATTTCTGTTAAACTTCGGGTTTTAATCCTCAAATCGGAGAAAATCTTTTGCAGGCAGAAGAATTGCGTGAATTTGTCATTGATAAAATCGATGATCTTAAAGGTCGTGACGTTCAAATTTTAGATGTTCATGATAAAACCGACGTTGTTGACTACATGATCATCTGCTCTGGCAGCTCGAAAACGCATGTAAGAAGTATTGCTGAACATGTCGCTACAGAGGCGAAACATGCTGGTACTCCTCCAATTGGCGTTGAAGGTGGTGAACAATCTGAGTGGGTTTTAGTTGACCTTGGTGATGTCGTTGTGCACGTAATGCAGGATAGCATTCGCGACTTCTATCAATTAGAAAAACTCTGGGGCCAGTAAGTGCAAATTCAATTACTCGCCGTTGGCACCAAAATGCCCACGTGGGTTACTGAAGGCTTCAACGAATACAAAAAGCGGTTCCCGGCAGATTGCAAACTGGTTTTACATGAAATTGCTGCTCAAAAACGCACCCGCAAAGCAGATTTAAATCGCGTTATGCAGCAAGAAGGTAAATTACTTCTGCAAGCAATACCTAAAGGGAACCGAATTGTCACTTTAGAGGTCACAGGTCAGGCCTGGGGCACACCTAAACTTGCTCAACAGTTAGAAAAGTGGCAAATGGATGGCAGAGATGTCACTCTGTTGATAGGCGGACCCGAAGGTCTTTCTGATGAGTGTCTGGCTGCAGCTGAACAACGCTGGTCATTGTCTAAACTGACCCTGCCCCATCCAGTGGTAAGGTTAATTGTCGCAGAGAGTTTATATAGGGCATGGAGCCTAAATAACAATCATCCGTACCATAGAGAATAATAATGCGTCAGCGCACCCACATACGTGATCATGATACCGAAGCAGCCGTTTTTGGCCGTCGCGTTTTAGTCGCGATGGTAATTGTTGTAGCCGCTTTTGTTGCTTTAGCGTCCAACATGTATCACTTGCAGGTTAGTGAGCATAATGAGCTTCAGACCCGCTCTAACGATAATCGGATAAAGCTGCTGCCGCTGGCACCTAACAGAGGCTTAATTTACGACCGCAACGGTGTTTTACTCGCTGAGAACACTCCTATTTATAGTTTGGATATCACTCCTGAAGAAATCGATGATTTGGACAGCACCCTGAATCAACTTCAAAAGTTGCTAAGCTTTCCGGATGCCACCATCGAACGTTTTTACCGAAACCTGAAAAACCAGCGGCGTTTTAATAATGTTCCCTTAATGGACAACCTAAATGAGCAGCAACTTGCGGTCTTTGCAGCACAACAACACAAGTATCCCGGCGTTAGTATTGAAGCGCGGCTGATACGTAACTACCCTCACAAAGAGCTGTTAACCCACGCCGTGGGTTACGTTGCAAAAATTAACCGTAACGATGTCGAAAAGCTGCGTGAAAGCGGTGAGTTACCCAACTACGCTGCTAGTAGAACCATTGGAAAACTCGGCATTGAAAAATACTACGAAAAAGAATTACATGGTGAAGTTGGCTACCAGAGTGTCGAAGTTAACAACCGCGGCAGAGCTGTTCGCACACTCAGTATCGAAGCGCCAACACCCGGTCAGGACATCGTCTTAGAGCTGGATCTTGAGTTGCAACGCAAGGCAGCAGAGTTATTAGGCGAGCAAAGAGGCTCTATTATTTTAATGGATGCGACAACTGGCGGAATTCTCTCCATGGCCAGCACGCCGAGCTATGACCCTAACTGGTTCGTTAACGGCATTTCCGTTAACCAGTATCAGTCTTTGTTAAACTCAACCCAAAGCCCTCTGCTTAACCGGGTTACTCAAGGGGCTTATCCACCGGCATCGACTATCAAGCCTCAAATTGGTTTGCTTGGACTAGAAGATGGAACCATTACTGAGAAGACCCGCATATGGGACCCCGGCTGGTTCGAAATTAAAGGCGTCGACAGACGTTATCGGGACTGGCTAGCCTGGGGACACGGTTGGGTTGATGTAGAAACAGCAATTACCGAAAGTTGCGATACATTCTACTACGACTTAGCGCTAAAACTCGGGGTCGATAAAATATCCAGCTTTATGGAGCAATTCGGGTTTGGCCAAAAAACCGGTATTGATATTCATGAAGAAGTACCAGCCCTGATGCCATCTCGCGGCTGGAAACGGGCTCGCTTTGGTCAGCCCTGGTACGCTGGCGAAACACTGTCTGTAGGTATAGGTCAAAGCTACTGGACAGCAACACCAATGCAACTGGCTGTAGCCACCGCCATGATTGCAAATAAAGGTGAACACCTGGTTCCTCGTTTACTCAGAGGCAAAATACAGGAAGGCGAATTTGAGGAAGCATTAATTACTCACCGCGAACCTTTAACGCTAGAGGACAGTGGTAACTGGGAGGTTATTACCCAGGGAATGCGTAACGTTAACATGGAACAAAAAGGCACCGCGCAAGCTGCTTTTAAAGACGCACCGTATTCATCTGCGGGAAAAACCGGCACAGCCCAGGTAAGAAGCTTAGGACAAGAAGAAGAATATAATGCCGAAGATATAGCAGAACGTTACCGGGACAACGCTATGTATGTCGGTTATGCACCAGCTGATGACCCAAAAGTTATTGTTGCGGTAACCATTGAAAACTCGCTGGGTGGTGGAGGAAGTGTTGCGGCTCCGGTAGCAAGAAAAATGCTGGATCTTTGGCATACTCGCTTTAATAACGGCAATAAACAGCAGGAAGATACTAATGCTGACGACTGAAGAGCGCCAACGCAATCCATTACTAAAGAAGCTCCACATTGATGGACCACTTCTTATCCCTTTGATCGTTCTGTCTATTGTTAGCTTATTTGTTATCTATAGCGCTGCAGGCCAGGACTTCGACGTTGTCAAAAGACAATCCGTTCGTATTGGTCTTTCATTTGCCGTTCTTTTTATTGTTGCACAAATTCCTCCTCGTGCTCTGTCACGTTTTGCTGTTCCTGTCTTTATTGGCGGCGTTTTGCTGTTACTCGCCGTACTTGCTTTTGGCGAAATGGGAAAAGGCGCACAACGCTGGCTGGATATTGGTCCATTAACCATACAACCATCGGAAATTATGAAGTTAGCTATGCCACTAATGTTGGCCTGGTATATGAATCAGCGCCCTATTCCGCCTTCAATTTATCGGCTATTTGGGGCTTTAGTCCTGGTTATTATTCCCACGTTACTCATTGCGCGGCAGCCCGATTTAGGAACCTCTCTGCTCGTTGCCTGCGCCGGCATCTTTGTTATTTTCCTTGCCGGACTCAGTTGGAAGCTCGTTACCGTAGCTGGAGTTACAGCAGCCGCTTTTACGCCAGTTCTCTGGTTTTATCTTATGCACGACTATCAGCGTCAACGCGTATTAACTTTCTTAAACCCTGAGCGCGATCCACTGGGTTCTGGTTACCACATTATCCAGTCGAAAATAGCTATCGGCTCTGGTGGGATAGATGGTAAAGGCTGGCTACAAGGTACGCAGTCTCAGTTGGAATTTTTACCTGAGCGCCATACGGACTTCATTTTTTCGGTGTTTAGCGAAGAGTTTGGACTTACCGGCGTAATCCTTCTACTTGTCCTCTACGGTTTTATCATTCTGCGAGGCTTAATTATTGCTTTGCAAACACAAGATATTTTTAGCAAATTACTGGCTGGCTCGCTGACGCTAACCTTCTTTGTTTATGTTTTTGTAAATATTGGTATGGTTTCAGGACTCTTACCTGTGGTTGGGGTACCATTACCTTTAATCAGTTACGGGGGCACCTCAATGGTGACGCTGATGGCCGGGTTTGGCATTTTAATGTCTATAGCAACCCACCATCGCCTGGTAATGAAAAATGGCTAAACAGGGGATTCCTATGCGCGCTTTATTTGGGTTAGCTTTACTTACCGCTACAACCAGTTTTTATGCGACTGCTCAACAGCAATCGACTGAAGTTGAAAAGTTTATACAGGAACAGGTTCAAGAGCATCAGCTTGATGAAAACAAGGTTCGCCAATGGCTCTCAAAAGCCAGAAAAAATGAGGAAGTGCTTGAAGCAATCCAGCGCCCCTGGGAAGCCAAACCCTGGTATCAGTATTACCCTATTTTCCTCACGGAAAAGCGTCTTGAGGCGGGCATTAAATTTTGGCGCAAACATAAAGAAACGCTCGAGCGGGCTGAGCAAGAATACGGCGTTCCGGCACAAATTATCGTTGCTATAATTGGTGTTGAAACCTTTTATGGTAGTTATATGGGCAAATACTCTGTCCTTGATTCACTTTACACGTTAGGTTTTCACTACCCTCCCCGGTCAAAATTCTTTCGCTCTGAACTTGGTGAATTCTTCCAGTTAGCATCGGAAGAAGGCTGGAACGTCAGTGAAGCCAAAGGTTCGTACGCAGGTGCCATGGGATTTGGCCAGTTTATTTCCTCCAGTTATCGGCATTATGCCGTTGATTTTGATGGCGACGGCCAGCGAGATATTTTAACCAATCCGGTCGATGCCATAGGCAGTGTCGCCAATTACTTTGCTAAGCATAAATGGCAACAAGGTCAACCTGTTGCTCAAGCACTTGACGAATCGCAAAACTGGGAAAAGTTAGTCAGTGACGGCATGAAACCAAATCTAAAACGCGCTGATATAAAGCGTAAAGGCTATGAACTTCCATCTCATAGTGCAGTCAATGACGAGACTAAAGTGCGAGTTTTCGAATTTGAAACCGAAGAAGCCCATGAATACTGGTTAGGATATGATAACTTCTATGTTATTACGCGATATAACCACAGCCCTTTATATGCGATGGCCGTCTATCAGTTTAGTGAGCAGTTGAAGAATGAAGTGGAATAACTTATTTACCTTACTGCTGAGTATTTTCCTGCTCAGCAGTTGTTCAAATTCGCCAGCGGGCCGCTACAGTCAGCACAAAGACAGCGCCCCCACCCGGCTACCTAACGAGTCGGAGCTACGTAATGCCGTTCCTGTTCACGAACCCATTAGTCCTCAAGGGAACCGTGATTATCGGGTGCTGGGTAATGACTATAAAGTTATGGAAAGTGCAGCAGGCTATGTTGAGGAAGGTTACGCTTCCTGGTACGGCAATAAGTTTCATGGGCACCTGACTTCCAATGGCGAGTATTATGACATGTACAGCATGTCCGCAGCCCATACACGCCTGCCTCTACCAACCTACGTTAAAGTCACTAACCTGAGCAATGATCGTAGCGTTGTCGTCAGAGTGAATGACCGAGGCCCGTTTCATCCTGAGCGTATTATCGATTTATCCTTCGCTGCAGCCTATAAACTCGACATGTTAGACAATGGGACAGCTCCGGTCAGAATTGAAGCCATAAGTTTGAACACTCCCATGCCTTCGGCGCAGAAAACAACCGCAGAAAGCCGACCTGATTACCTCATTCAATTAGTGGCATCATCAAACCCTGACCGTTTATCGCAATTAAAACACGACTTACCGCCGAAGTTCCAAGAGATTGCAACTACTGAACAAAGTCATGGTCTACATAAATTAATGCTGGGTCCGGTTTCAGAAGATGACAGCTACGATTTACTGGAGCAAATACGGTCTTCAGGATACCCGCAAGCTTTTCGCGTAAAGGCAGCGCAAAGTCAGTCCGATACTCCTGACGCTAAGCATCAGAACTGATATAATCCGGCCCCATTACGCACTCGATTCACCTTTTGACCGATAAGATAAAGATAATTCCAATGAAAAAAATTTGTCACCTTTTTACAGTTGTAACCCTATTATTCAGCTCAGTAAGTTTTGCGGCTCAGTCATTGGTCCCCAATGCACCATCAATTAACGCCAAAGCTTATATACTTATCGATCACACCACGGGTAAGGTTCTGGCCGAAGGTAACTCAGCTGAGAGCCTTCCTCCTGCAAGCCTTACCAAAATGATGACAAGTTATATCATTGGTAAAGAAATACTTTCAGGCCGTATTAGCTCAAACGACATGGTTACCATAAGCGAAAATGCCTGGGCTAAAAACTTCCCTGAGTCGTCAAAAATGTTTATTGAGGTTGGCAAGGAAATCAGCGTAGAAGACCTAAATCGCGGCATTATTATTTCTTCAGGTAACGACGCCTGCGTTGCTATGGCGGAACACATTGCTGGCAGCGAAGACGCATTCGCCGACTTAATGAATAACTACGCTGAACAAATTGGCATGAAAGACAGCCATTTCTCTAACAGCCACGGTTTACCAGACCCCGACCAGTACGTTTCTGCTCGTGACATGGCGACGTTAGCCAGTGCTTTAATTGAAGAAACACCGGAAGAGTACGCACTTTATGCGGAAAAATCGTTCACCTTCAACAACATTAAGCAGTACAATCGCAACTCATTACTTTGGGACCGCAGCCTGAACGTAGACGGCATAAAAACAGGACACACCAGCGAAGCTGGTTATAGTCTGGTTTCATCTGCAGTTGAAGAAGGTACACGCTTAATTGCTGTGGTAATGGGTACTAACAGCGAACAGGCTCGTAAAGTAGAAAGTAAAAAACTGCTTAACTACGGTTTCCGCTACTACGAAACAGTCAAAGCTTACAGTGCTGGTGAGAGCTTTATTTCTCATCGCATTTGGGGAGGAGACCTTGACGAAGTTGAACTTGGAATCAGTGAAGATGTGGTCATTACCTTACCTAAAGGCCAACGCGACAAACTGAAAGCTAACTTTGAACTTGAGCAGCAATTGCAGGCTCCGTTATCAAAAGGCCAGCATGTTGGAACAGTCTACCTTCAGTTGAACGATGAAGATGTCGCATCCTTTCCATTAGTGACTCTGCAGGCAGTTGAGGAAGGCGGTTTCTTCAAGAAAATTATGGATTATATTAAACAGCAGTTTAGTGAAGAATAAAGGTTAAGATAGATGCAAAAGACACGCTTTGATGAACTGGTAGACTTCCCTTGTCACTTTACTTTTAAAGTGATGGGGGTTGCCAGTGACAGCCTTCCCGATCAAGTTGTCGAAGTTTTACAGGAGCATGCTCCCGGCGATTATTCTCCTTCCGTAAAACCGAGCAGTAAAGGCAATTATCATTCGGTTTCTGTTGCTGTGCGTGTAGAAAGTCAGGAGCATATTGAAATTCTTTATCGATCGTTATCAGATATTGACGACGTTCGCTACGTTCTGTAGCTGCAAGACTAGCCGTTGTTCTAGACAAACGTTATAATGACGGCATGAACGATACCCTAATTATTCGTGAATTAGGCAGGCAGCCATACGAACCCGTATGGCATGCCATGCAGCAATTCACCGACCAACGCGACGAGAACACTGCAGACGAACTGTGGGTGGTCGAACATGATCCTGTGTTTACCCAAGGGCAAGCCGGAAAAGCCGAACATATTTTGGCTCCTGGCGATATTCCCGTTATTCAAGTAGACAGAGGTGGGCAGGTAACCTACCACGGTCCTGGTCAGGTTGTTATCTATTTTCTTCTGAATATTCGTCGCCTAAATTACGGTGTTCGCCAGTTAGTCAATCAAATTGAAAACACGGTTATCGAGACTCTTGCCGATTACCGTATTGATGCCCAAGCACGACGCGATGCTCCGGGTGTCTACGTTGGTAATGATAAAATTTGCTCGTTAGGGCTGCGTATTCGTAAAGGCTGTTCATTCCACGGGTTGGCGTTAAACGTCAATATGGATATGGAGCCCTTCGCCCGGATAAACCCTTGTGGGCTGTCGGGCATAAAAATGATTCAAACTAAGGATCTTAATGGTCCTGAAAGCTTTAGTGAAGCCGCTAATGCAGTGATAAAACACTTCTCTAGTTCAGTTTCCTACAGCAACATTCTTCAACAAACGGGACTCGCTCAAGATTATGTCAAAGCCAGTTAGAGTTGAACCTGGTGTCAAAATGCGTGACGCCGATAAAATGGCACTGATACCAGTACAGATTATTCCCACAGAACGCGACCAAATGTTGCGTAAGCCGTCGTGGTTGAAGGTGAAGCTCCCTTCTTCAACTGAGCGTATTGATGAAATTAAACAGGCTATGCGCAGTCATGGCCTGCATTCTGTTTGTGAGGAAGCTTCCTGTCCAAATTTACCGGAATGCTTTAACCACGGTACGGCTAGCTTTATGATTCTGGGTGATATTTGCACACGTCGTTGCCCATTCTGTGATGTTGCTCATGGTCGCCCTCTTCCGCCAGACCCTGAAGAAGCAGAAAAGCTGGGAAAAACTATTCGCGACATGAAAGTAAAGTATGTTGTTATTACTTCAGTTGATCGTGATGATTTACGCGATGGAGGAGCTCAGCACTTTGCCGATTGTATTCGTGAAATACGTAAACACAGCGAAAACAACATTCAGGTTGAAGTACTCGTGCCGGACTTTCGTGGCCGTATGCAAGTAGCGCTTGATATCCTGAAAGGCGAAGCGCCTGATGTATTCAACCACAACCTTGAGACTGTACCTCGTCTTTATAAAGCAGCCCGTCCGGGTGCAAACTATCAGTGGTCTTTAGATTTGTTGCAAAAATACAAAGAAGCTCGCCCTGACATACGCACTAAATCGGGACTTATGGTTGGCCTTGGTGAAACCAAAGAAGAAATTCTGGAAGTTATGAAAGACCTCCGTGCGCATGATGTCGATATGTTGACTATCGGTCAGTATTTACAGCCTAGCCGCCACCATATTCCGGTTGCTCGCTATGTTCACCCTGATGAATTTGAAGAGCTGCGTGTTGCAGGTGTTGAAATGGGCTTCAGCCATATTGCCAGCGGTCCGCTCGTGCGCTCTTCTTATCATGCCGACTTGCAGGCGGCAGGTGAAACTGTACGTTAATTAGGAAACTTGACCATGAGCCTTTTACTGTGGTGTTTACTCATTGCCGGAGTCTTGCCTATTTTAGCCAAGGCTCCTGTGGTTTATTTTCAGAATCGCGACAATGGTTACGACAATAAACACCCCAGGGCTCAGCAACAGCGCTTACTTGGACGGGGTGCCCGTGCTGTTGCAGGTCATTACAATGCCTATGAAGCTTTCCCGTTATTTGCCGCTGCAATTTTAGCTGCTATAGCCACTTCTCAGGTAACCGAAAGAATTGAGTTTCTGAGCGTTTCATTCATTGTACTAAGAGTGCTTTACCACATTGCGTATTTGAGCAATTACGACAAATTACGTTCACTTATCTGGTTTTTAGCAACACTTTGTCCGGTACTTATCCTGGCTCAAGTGGCACTCAATACATGAGCTTAAACAGCAGTTATTGAGACTCCCCTAATAACTTCAGATAAAGATCTGGCCATAGCCCGGTATCGTGCTGCTCCATTGCGGTTCTGACATTCACCGGACGCCAGGCTTGTCTATCACTAATAGCATTGCAGGTGTCAGCTTTAAAAAGTCCTATCTCGCGACTTCCCGGGCTTCCCAGGTGCCATTTGTCCCCGTCTTTCTGTGCAATTTCCTGCCATGAAGATATTTCATTCTTCCATGGCAAATTGTCATAGATATCCTGAACTTGCTCGCTGGAATAGTACTGAGCATGCTCGGAAACAATAATATTTAAGCTTTCATGCTCATAATGCCCGTTGCAAAATTTCCGGGCAAGAGATTCAGACATGGCATACTCATCGGCAAACCCCAGCCAATGTCCCAGTTCATGTTGAATAACTTTTTCCGAGCTATCAGGGGTCAATGTCAATGTCCGACTGTCGGCGCTCGCAATGCCCTTATCAGCCAATATAACCGTCCTGTCAGACTTTTTTTCTGAACGACAAATTGCCCGATCTCTTTCATCGCCGGTAGTGCATGATAAATCCTCGTCCAGAACCCAACTGACGCACCAGTTACTGGTAGTAAAAGGGGATTTTTTTACGGCCGATAAGAAATCCAGATAGCGCTTCTTTGAACTTTGATTACCCGCAATCACTTTAATGCTCATGGCACAGCTATTTTTCTTTTGATAGCGCTCAAGCAATGCAAGTTGCTGATTTAACCAGGGTTCCTCAGCACTTTGCCAACGCCGTTGCCATTGTTCTATCGAAATATTGTCGTTTGTCAGTTCAGCCATTGCAACTTGTCGCTTAGCTGTGGGATTACCAGCAGCAACAGCCAACTTTAACCAGTCCTCGGTAGCTTTAGGAAAGGCACTAATTAAGCTTTTTATGGAAGGAGAATACTTTTGCCTGGCCGAGCGCTGCCACCAGTAATGAGCAGCAGTGCGATTTTTATCTTGCCAATGATAATTAGCTAATTGATATTGCGCTTTCGCATTGCCCTTATGCGCTAACCAGTTCAATGTCTGCTGAGAATTATGAACCTGATGAGACCAACCACTTACAACCAAAAACGCAGAAAGTATTAACAGCCGTCCTTTCATCGGGTGATTCTTTACCGGTTTAATAAAGCGTGACGGATACGCGTTAACTCAACCGACGCATAGCGGTGTTCGACAAACTCATAAACATTCGTCATTAAAGCCAATTTGAAATAATTCATAGCTTCCAGCTGATCACCTTTTATCTGCATATACTTCCCCAGATAAAAGTAAGCTTCACATAAACGTTCTGTCAGTTTTTCAGATTCACCCAAGTTACGGGTCATACGCTCTAAAAAAGCCTCTTTAGAAAGCTTCTCCGCATACAGTTGTGTAATTTGATAACCCCATTCACTCTTATCGAGCTCTCCAGCATTTTTTTCCAGACTAATCTGTGCCTGTTCTGGGTCATTTTCATATTCCGCTAAAAATAACCAAATAACCCGATAAGGGTCTTCCGGCTCTCTCTCTAAATGATACTCTAAGTCTTCCTGAGAGAGTTCGGTTCTTGCGTCGTAGTACTCAGCTATTCCTCTATTCAAATAAGCGTAACGGTGCTCAGGGTCCAGCTCAATTGCGGAGTCAAAAGCTTCATACGCGTAATCGAATTCTTCTAACTGTGTGTATTGAATACCTAAAAAATTATAGGCATCTGCCAATCTGGGGTTATATTCCAGTGCACGAGTGAAATCCATTCTGGCCAGAGTTCTTAGCCCGACTGCATCGTATAAGGCGCCACGGCGATAATATAACTCGGCTCGTTGTTCCTGAGTTAGGTCCTCTCCCAACATCTGAGCGATACGCGCAAGCTCTATTTCATAACGAAATTCTGCGCGCTCAGGCTCTGCAAGCACAACATTGTCCGGCAATTGATTAACTGAATTTTGCGACGCACATCCCGTCAACGCTCCTAATAATAAAAGAGCTCCGATGAATGCACTACTTGTTCGCACCTGCATAATGTTTCCTTTGAATAAACCTATAGCTCTATTACAGCACACTCGACGCCAAACAGGCAAAAGCCAGACATAAAAAAACCCCGTTTAAACGGGGTTTTTAACAAAGCTTAGAGAACCTTTACGATTATTCTTCGCTCTTGTTTTCTTCTTCAGCAGTTGGTTCTGCAGGAGCTTCAGTTGCTGGCTCTTCTTTTTTCTCTGCAGCTTCTTTCATGCTCAGACGCACACGACCCTGACGGTCAATTTCCAGTACTTTAACCGGAACAACATCACCGACTTTCAGGTATTCGTTGACGTCATTAACACGTTCTTCTGCAATTTGAGAAATGTGAACTAAACCGTCTTTACCCGGTAACACAGTAACAAAAGCACCGAAGTCGACGATACGAGCTACTTTACCCTGGTAAATTTTGCCAACTTCAACATTAGCCGTTAACTGCTTGATTTTCTCAATAGCGGCGTCTGCATCAGCCTGATCGCTTGCTGCAACCTTAATGGTACCGTCATCACCAATCTCAATGTTGGTATTAGTTGATTCCGTAAGCTCGCGAATGACCGCTCCGCCTTTACCGATAACGTCCTTGATCTTGTCCTGATCAATTTTGATGGTGGTAAAGCGAGGTGCATAAGTAGAAAGCTCCTCACGGTGACCGCCAATAGCTTCGTCCATCACTTTCAGAATGTGTAAACGAGCTGATTTAGCCTGCGCTAATGCACTTTCCATGATGTCACGAGTGATACCATCAATTTTAATGTCCATTTGCAACGCAGTAATACCATCGGTGTTACCGGCTACTTTAAAGTCCATATCACCTAAGTGATCTTCATCACCAAGGATATCAGACAGAACAACATGCTTGTCGCCTTCTTTAACCAAGCCCATAGCGATGCCCGCTACAGAAGACTTAATTGGTACACCAGCGTCCATTAACGCCAATGAAGAACCACAAACTGAGGCCATTGAACTTGAACCGTTTGATTCAGTAATTTCTGAAACCACACGAATGGTGTAAGGGAATTCGTCGTGGCTAGGCATAACTGCCTGGATACCACGCTTAGCCAAACGACCATGACCAATCTCACGACGTTTTGGCGAACCAACCATGCCTGTTTCACCGACACAGTATGGAGGGAAGTTATAATGCAACATGAAACGGCTGGTATTCATACCGGTCAGTTCATCAATCATCTGCGCGTCGCGGTCAGTACCCAGAGTTGCAGTCACCAGCGCCTGAGTTTCGCCACGGGTAAATAATGAAGAACCGTGAGTACGCGGTAATACACCAGTAGCCACGCTAATAGCACGAACCATGTCAGGGTCGCGACCATCAATACGCTTCTCACCGGCAATAATACGGCTACGTACAATGTCACTTTCCAGGTCATGGAAGATTTTCCCGGCTTCTTCTAAATCGACATTTTCATCTTCTGCAGTCAGCTTTTCAACCATCTGCTCTTTTACTTGGTCCAGCTTGCCTTTGCGCTCTGCTTTGTCGGTAGTACGATAAGCTTCGCCAATGCCTTGCTCGGAAAGTTCACGAATTTTAGTCTGCAGGCTTTCATTTTTTACCGGCGCCTGCCAGTCCCACTTCTCTTTACCAGCTTCCGCGGTAAACTCGTTGATTGCTTTGATAACGTCCTGCATTGCTTCATGGCCATACATGACAGCACCAAGCATTTGGTCTTCAGACAGCAGTTCTGCTTCTGATTCAACCATTAAGACTGCTTTATCCGTACCAGCAACCACAAGGTCCAGTTTGGAGTTTTCTAACTCGTCTGCCGTTGGGTTTAGTACGTATTCATCATTAACCACACCAACACGTGCAGCACCAATAGGGCCTGCAAAAGGAACTCCAGAAATAGACAACGCCGCTGAAGTACCAATTAAGGCAACAATGTCAGGGTTAATTTGAGGGTTTACTGAAACGACAGTGGCAACAACTTGCACTTCGTTCATAAAACCATCAGGGAATAATGGGCGAATTGGACGATCGATTAAACGACATGTCAGTGTTTCGTTCTCGCTGGGACGTCCTTCACGCTTAAAGAAACCGCCTGGAATTTTACCAGCTGCGTAGGTCTTTTCTTGGTAATTGACTGTTAACGGGAAAAAGTTTTGCCCTTCACGTGCTTCTTTTTTGGCAACAACAGTGACTAAGACTGTTGTATCATCGATGCTGGCAAGTACAGAACCAGTCGCCTGACGTGCTATTACGCCAGTTTCTAATGTGACTGTATGCTGACCGTACTGAAATTGTTTAGTTATTGGATTCACGTTTCTTTCCTTTACCTTCAAAATATAGAGTATCCGGATTGATACTCGTCTTCTCTCTTTATTTATCTCGTCGCATAGTATAAGGGAATTGTGACAAAATTAAGACCCATAAGCCTAAAAAGAATACAAAAAAAGGGCCGAAAGGCCCTTTTTAAAACAATTCTTTATACGTTGGTATGTCTTAGCGACGGATACCTAAACGTTCTACGATAGCTACGTAACGTTTTTCGTCTTTACGCTTCAGGTAATCAAGCAGCTTACGACGACGGCTAACCATACGTAACAGACCACGGCGTGAGTGGTGATCTTTCTTGTGTGATTTAAAGTGGTCTTGTAATTCAGCCAGGTTCTTTGTCAAAAGCGCAACTTGCACTTCAGGAGAACCGGTATCGTTCTCGCCTTGACCAAATTCTTTTACAATCTCAGCTTTCTGTTCAACAGTTAGTGACATGATAACTCCTAGGTTTGTCAAAATGATCAACGCCAATCACTAATTCAGCGTCGATATGAAGGCGGCGATTATACCCACCTAACACCACAAAAACAACTATAAATCGGCATACTCAAGAGCAATAACGCGACGCGGCCATAATTCCGAGTTTTTCACCCGGCCCACACCTAAAAACTGAGACTGCTCATTAAGAACTCGCCACTCTTCTGTTTCATTCGCATCTTTCGTTGGTAAGGGAACCGGTTGCCCGTGAAGGAAGTCTCTCGTCTGTGCCTGAGTTACTGTCATCTTTGGCAGTTCACCTAACAGCAGGTCAGCAGGTTGCAACAAATTATCCAGCGTAGACTCACCCTGCTCTGCGGCTTTTTCCAACTGCTCCGGCGTTACCATGGTCGATTCGTTAATATCGGCCACTGCATTACGATGCAAACTAGAAACGTGTGCACCACAACCCAAAGCCTGGCCCAAATCATCCACCAGAGTCCGAATGTACGTACCTTTGCTACAACTGACTTGAAGAGAAATTTTATTCCCATCTACACCCAGTAACTCTATGGAGTGTATTGTGATTTCTCGTGTCTTCTTGGGAACCTCAATGCCGCGCCGAGCATAATAATACAGTGGCCGGCCTTCATGCTTTAAAGCTGAGTAGATTGAAGGTGATTGCTCTTGCTTACCAATAAAGTCGCGAATTGCCTCGGCTATATGCTTAGCATCAACCGAAACCGGTTTTTCCTCAACGACTTCGCCTTCGGCGTCGCTCGTGGTCGTTCGGACGCCTAACAAAGCTTCAACCCGATACGCTTTATCGGCATCAAGTAAGTACTGTGAGAACTTTGTCGCTTCTCCCAGGCAGATGGGCAGAATTCCAGTGGCTAAAGGATCGAGGGCTCCGGTATGACCGGCTTTTTGTGCATTGTACAGGCGCTTAACATGCTGCAGGGCATGGTTTGAACTCATGCCCTGCGGTTTATTCAATAAAACTACGCCCGTTACTGCACGGCCTTTGCGTAGACGAGCTTTAGACATTAATCGTCTCCGCTATTTTCACTGCTTTTTTTATCTCGCTCGCGTGCTTCTGCAACCAGCTTACCCATGCGAATACCTTCATTTAACGAGGCATCGTGCTGGAATTTAAGTTGCGGAACTATGCGTGCCTTAATGCGTTTACCTAATAAAGAACGAATAAAGCCTGACGCTTCATTCAGCACTTTTAACGCCTGCTTAACTTGTTCAGGGTCATCTTGAAAAAAGGTAACGAACACCTTGGCATAAGCTAAATCGCGAGAAACTTCCACATCGGATACTGTGACCATGCTAACGCGAGGATCTTTTATCTCGCGCTGCAGGATCATAGCTATTTCTCGTTGTAGCTGGTGCCGTACCCTTTCGGTACGGCTAAACTCTTGTGCCATAAATTACTGTGTCCTTGATTAAAGCGTACGTTCTATCTGGACTGTTTCGAAGACTTCAATTTGGTCGCCTTCTTTGACATCGTTGTAGTTCTTAACACCGATACCACATTCCATGCCGTTACGAACTTCCTGAACGTCATCTTTAAAGCGACGCAGTGATTCAAGCTCACCTTCGTAAATAACAACGTTGTCACGTAGTACGCGAATTGGTGCTGAACGTTTGACGATACCTTCAGTTACCATACAACCGGCAATTGCACCGATCTTAGGTGATTTGAAGACATCACGAACTTCTGCCAAACCAATAATCTGCTGTTTAAACTCAGGCTGCAGCATACCGCTCATTGCTGCTTTAACTTCGTCAATCAAGTCGTAAATGACGCTGTAGTAGCGTAAGTCGACACTCTCTTGCTCAACCAGTTTTCTGGCTGCAGCTTCGGCACGAACGTTAAAACCAACAACAATCGCATTCGATGCACTGGCCAGAGAAATATCGGTTTCAGTGATACCACCAACACCGCTACCAATGATGTTCACTTTCACTTCATCAGTCGACAGCTTAGTCAGAGCATCAGAAATCGCTTCCAATGAACCTTGTACGTCCGACTTCAATACAATGTTCAGCTCAGCAACGTCACCTTCAGCCATGTCCGCAAACATGTTTTCCAGTTTCGCTTTCTGCTGTTTCGCTAATTTCACGTCACGGTATTTACCCTGGCGGTAGTTAGCAACTTCACGTGCTTTACGCTCGTCCTTAACAACGGTCGCCTCGTCACCTGCCTGAGGCACACCGGATAAACCGAGTATCTCTACAGGAATTGAAGGACCGGCTTCTTTAATTTCTTTACCGGTTTCGTCTCGCATGGCACGAATACGTCCGTACTCAAGGCCGCACAGTACGACATCGCCCTGCTTCAATAAGCCACGCTGAACCAGAACGGTTGCCACTGGTCCGCGACCACGATCAAGGCGGGATTCAACCACGATACCTGAAGCCATGCCGGTCTTCTCGGCGCGTAAATCCAGTACTTCGGATTGCAGCAAGATAGCCTCTAATAGCTCGTCAATGCCTTCACCGGTATGAGCTGACAGCGGTATAAACTGCACGTCGCCACCCCAGTCTTCTGGAATAACTTCAAGCTGAGATAACTCGTTTTTAACGCGATCAGGGTCCGCGCCTTCTTTATCCATTTTGTTAACAGCAACAACCAATGGAACGCCCGCTGCTTTCGCGTGTTGAACCGCTTCTTTGGTCTGCGGCATAACACCGTCGTCCGCTGCAACAACCAGAATAACAACGTCGGTTGCGCCGGCACCACGTGCGCGCATGGAGGTAAAGGCCGCGTGACCCGGAGTATCAAGGAAGGTTACCATTCCGTGACCGGTTTCAACGTGGTATGCGCCAATGTGCTGGGTAATGCCACCCGCTTCGCCTGAAGCAACTTTAGCTTTACGAATGTAATCCAGTAACGACGTTTTACCGTGGTCAACGTGACCCATAACCGTTACAACCGGAGCACGAGGCGCTTCTTCACCACCTTCGTGGCGGTCAGAAAGCACTTCTTCTTCCAGCGCATTGTCTTTAACAAGTGCTGGCTTGTGTCCGAGCTCTTCAACAACTAAGGCAGCTGTGTCCTGGTCAAGAATTTGGTTAATAGTAACCATCTCGCCCATTTTCATCATGGTCTTGATGAGTTCACTGGCTTTAATTGCCATACGATTAGCCAGTTCGCCAACAGTAATCGTTTCGCCAATTCTTACATCACGCTCGACCGGCTGCGCTGGCTTATTAAAGCCCTGCTGCAATGATGAACCACGACGAGCACCTTTACGACGCTTTTCGCGACGCGGAGTTTCATCATTCTCTTCATCTTTGCGACGACGCTTTTTGCCGCGCTTGCGACTTTTTCGTTCTTCGTCGAAGTCCTGCGCGTCTTCCGCTTCTTGAGCTGTAGAAGACGTTGTAAAGTGCACATCTTCCTGCTCTTGCTGCTTACGTTTCTGCTCTTCTTCTTCCCAGCGTTTGGCGTTTTCTTCTGCTAGTTTACGAGCTTCTTCCGCTTGCGCTTCCGCTTCTTTTTCCGCTTTCTTACGGGCTTCTTCTTCCTGCTGACGCTTCAGTTTTTCGGCTTCTGCTTTCGCTTTGTCTGCCGCTTCACGTTCTTCAGGTGTCATCGCTGCACGTTTTTCGGCTTCCGCTTTTTGACGTGCTTTCTCTTTTTCTTTACGCAGCTTTTCTTTTTCAGCTTTTTCTTTCTCAGCTTTTTCGCGCTCTACTTTAGCTTTTGCTTCAGCTTCTTTGCGCTGCTGCTCTTCCTCACGTTTTTTCTCTTCTTCGCGAAGTTTAGCTTCTTCTGCTTCTTTTTCTTTGGCTAAGCGTTCTTGTTCTTCACGTTCCTGCTCTTCACTTGCTGAACGTTTGACATAAGTGCGTTTTTTCCGCACTTCTACCTGAACGGATTTAGAATCTCTTCCGCCGCCAACACTTAACGTACTTTTCGTTTTACGTTTTAAAGTCATTTTGCTGGGTTCAGAGCTGCCGCCACCGCCATGTTGACGGTTCAAGTGAGCCAGTAGTTTCTGTTTCTCTTCTTCATTAACAGAATCACCCGCTTTCTTGGTCATGCCCGCTTCAGCGAACTGCTGAACCAGACGATCAACTGTTGTACCGACATCTTTGGCCAGCTTATCGAGCGTTACTTCTTCCATAGTCTGTTGTACCTCCGCTGATCGTTCTACTGTTCTTCATTGAACCAGCAAATATTGCGGGCTTTCATAATCAAATCGCCAGCCTGCTGTTCATTTAGTTCTTCAATATCGGCTAAGTCGTCAACGCCTTGTTCCGCTAACTCTTCCAGACTGGTCACACCCTTGCTGGCTAACACATAGGCCAGGTGGCGATCCATTCCTTCAAGATTCAACAGCGTTTCATCTGGTTCAGCCGATTCCAGAGATTCTTCTGTAGCTAAAGCTTTCGTCGTTAAATAAGCACGTGCTCTGCTACGTAATTCTTCTACGATATCTTCGTCCATTCCTTCAATATCAAGGAATTCCGCAACCGGGACATAAGCCACTTCCTCTAACGAAGAAAAGCCTTCGTCAACAAGCACCGCCGCAAAGTCTTCATCAATATCTAAGGTTGAAACAAACAAGTTCAATAAACGCTGAGCTTCTGCTTCGTTCTTCTCATTGAACTCGTCTTCTGTCATGACATTTAATGTCCAGCCAGTTAACTGGCTGGCCAGGCGAACATTCTGTCCACCTTTACCGATGGCCTGCGCAAGATTATCGGCCGCTACGGCGATATCCATTGTGTGTGCGTCTTCGTCAACGACAATAGAAGCAACTTCTGCTGGAGCCATTGCGTTAATTACAAACTGTGCCGGGTTATCGTCCCAAAGTACGATATCCACACGCTCACCGCCCAACTCGCCGGAAACAGCCTGAACCCGCGCTCCACGCATACCGACGCAAGCACCAACCGGATCGATGCGTTTATCATTGCTCTTCACTGCAATTTTAGCACGTGAACCCGGATCGCGTGCAGCGCCACGCAACTCAATCATTTCTTCGCCAATTTCCGGCACTTCGATACGGAAAAGTTCCAACAAGAAATTCGGATTGGTTCTGCTGACAAATAATTGCGCACCACGAGCTTCGGGACGCACATCATAAAGCAAGCCACGAATTCGGTCACCAGGGCGTACCGACTCACGCGGTAACATTTCATCGCGGTAAATAATGGCTTCAGCGTTATTACCTAAATCGAGGATAACGTGCTCACGGTTTGCTCGCTTAACAATACCGCTAACCATTTCGCCCACCTGATCGCGATATTCATCAACGACTTGTGCGCGCTCTGCTTCGCGTACTTTCTGAACAATAACCTGCTTAGCGGTTTGTGTCGTAATACGGTCAAACTGAATTGAGTCAATTTGCTCTTCTACGTAGTCCCCGGCTTGAACCGATGGGTCTTCATATTGCGCTGCTGACAAGCTAATTTCACGGTAAGGGTGCTCTAACCCTGTATCCGTGTCTTCAACAACTAACCAACGGCGAAATGTATCGAATTCGCCTGTATTGCGATCAATATCGATACGAACTTCAATATCACCGTCGTATTTTTTCTTGGTCGCATGAGCCAATGCTGACTCTAAAGCTTCAAATATTTTTTCGCGTGGTACCGCTTTTTCGTTTGAAACCGCTTCTGCGACTAACAGTATTTCTTTACTCATGAGTGCTGCCTCGCCAACGCAATCTTTTAATCAAATGTTGGAACCAGGTGAGCGTTTTTCACATCACGCATATTCACCTGAAGAGTATCGTTATCAACGGAAAGGGTCAGTTCTTCACCCTCAACCGCTATCAATTTCGCTTTGAACTTCCTTTTGTTCTTCTGTGCCGCTACTAACTCAAAAGCAACGGTTTCATTCACGTAAGGCTGCATTTGTTCGGCATTAAAAAACGGTCTTTCCATTCCAGGAGAGGACACTTCAAGGTTGTATTCAACGTTAATTGGGTCTTCCACATCTAATAAGGAACTGACCTGATAACTGACATCGGCACAGTTATCTACACTAATTCCTTCCGGATGATCAATGTACACTCGTAACGTCGAAAACTTACCGGCGCGGACAAACTCCACACCCCATAATTCGAAATCCAGAGCTTCTACTGCTGGCCGAATCATATCGGTTAACCGTTCTTGCAAATTTGCCAATTACTGCCTCCTGAAACAAAAAAAGGGCGCAAGCGCCCAGTGTTCTGGCTATCCTAAGATAGCTAAGGCCGCATAGCAAAAAGCCCCGAGCTGCTGCGGGGCTTTCTGAACACTGGACCCTTTGTCAGTTATTTTAGCAAAAGCGCCGACTAATGCGAAACGCTGCTACTAAAATTGGTTGCGGGGGCAGGATTTGAACCTACGACCTTCGGGTTATGAGCCCGACGAGCTACCAGACTGCTCCACCCCGCGTCCGAAACTTGTTGCACATTATACGTATTTTTCGTTGATTTTCAACCTCTGACGCAACAATCAGAGCGCTAATTTTGGTGCAGAAGGCGGGACTTGAACCCGCACGCCCGTAAGAGCACTACCCCCTCAAGGTAGCGTGTCTACCAATTCCACCACTTCTGCAAAACTTTTAGTCGATTGGCGGTACGTCAGATTCCGGATCTGATTCGTCTTCCGCCGGAGGCAACTGTTGTTCTTCTTCAGGTACTGACAAGTCTGAGAAGTCTGTTGAGCTCTCATCCGTAGACGTCGATAAGTTACCCAATACCAGGCTCAGGATAAAAAAGACTACCGCCAACCCTGCCGTGGCGCGTGTCAGAAAGTTTCCTGAACCTGAAGAACCGAAAACAGTGTTCGATGCGCCTGCACCGAAAGATGCGCCCATACCTGCGCCTTTGCCTTGTTGCAGCATAATGAAGCCAATTAAGACTAAAGCAACAACGAGAAATGCAATCATCAAAATTTCGTACATAATTTTACCCTTGAGCAGCTTGGCAGATAGCAACAAAGTCTGATTCTTTCAAACTCGCCCCACCTATCAAACCACCATCAATGTCTTTTTGCGCAAATAATTCGGCAGCGTTATCAGCTTTAACTGAGCCACCGTACAATAACGGCATTTTTTCACCAATAGCGCCAAATTGCTCTACTAGTAACGTTCTTAGTTTTGCATGAACGTCCTGTGCTTGTTCCGGTGATGCTGTTTCTCCGGTACCAATTGCCCATACTGGCTCATAAGCCAAAACAACTTTCCCGGCTTTCTCTTTAGGAAGGTTCGCCAACGCAGCTTTCGCTTGCTCTGCTACAACCTTCCAAGTATTACCCTCATCGCGCTGAGCTTTATTTTCACCAACACAAATAACTGCTGTCATACCTGCATTGACGGTCGCTAGTGCTTTCTCGTTTACCTTCTCGTCTGTCTCTGCAAACAATTGACGACGTTCTGAATGCCCGACTAGCACGTAGCTAACACCAAACTCTTGCAGTTGAGTTGTCGAGGTTTCGCCTGTATAGGCTCCACTGGCATGTTCAGAAACATTCTGAGCGCCAATAGCAATGTCATCATAATAACATTGACTTGCCAACTCACTGATAAGGGTAAACGGAGGACAGACTACTATCTTAACCTTCTGAAGCTGGCTAAGTTTCTCTCGCAACGCTATCGACATGGTTTTCGTTAGCTCGCGATTTCCGTTCATTTTCCAATTTGCAATCACTAGTGATGCATTAGGCATAGTTTGTCCTCTACTTCAGAGCGCGGGAATAGTAGCGAAACACTCGCCAACTTACAAGCGAGATTTTCATCGCTGCCCGCTAACTGTTTAATTTGTAGCCGCTTCAACTTCGTTCGCTATTTGTTGAGCAAAGGCTTTTACCTTAGCTTCGTTTTCACCTTCAACCATTACCCGGATTAAAGGCTCAGTGCCTGACTTACGTAAAAGCACCCGACCACTGCCTGCCAGTGCTTTTTCAACTTCTCGTACCGCACTTTTAACATTCGCCGATTCTAAAGGCTGTTTATCGCTGTCGAAGCGGACATTGATAAGAATTTGTGGGAACTTATGAAAGTCACAGCTTAATTTTTCCAGTGACTTTTGTTCCTGATACATAGCTGCCAGTACCTGCAACCCGGCAACAATACCATCACCGGTGGTGTGATGCTGACGATTAATAACATGACCAGAATTCTCGCCGCCAAGATACCAGTCTCGCTTAACCAACTCTTCGATGACATAGCGGTCACCGACGTTTGCCCGGACAAAGGGAATACGTCTTTTATCGAGTTCTTTTTCCAGCGCAAAGTTCGTCATTAATGTGCCGACAACACCACCTTGTAACTGTCCTTGGTTCTGTGCAGTCACAGCCAGCATATAAAGGATCTCATCACCGTCAATTGGGCGACCATTTTCCGTCACCATCATGATCCTGTCACCATCACCGTCCAGAGCTATACCTAAATCCGCTTTAGTCTCCAGTACCTTTTTCTGTAATGCCGCCAGGTGTGTTGCGCCGCATTCTTTATTGATATTAAGTCCATTAGGCTGAGTACCAATTTCAGTCACTTCAGCACCAAGTTCACGAAGCACATTAGGCGCTATGTGATAGGTCGCACCGTGCGCGCAATCGATTACAATGTGTAAACCTTCCAGAGTCATTTCGTTAGGGAAAACACTTTTACAGAACTCTATATAGCGACCGGCGGCATCACTAATGCGCTTAGCACGGCCCAGCTCCTCTGAAATCACGCAATCCATTGGTTCATCTAACAGCCGCTCAATTTCTAGCTCTACGGCATCTGGAAGTTTGTGTCCGTTATCAGCAAAGAACTTTATGCCGTTGTCGTAATACGGATTATGCGATGCACTAATAACAATGCCAGCAGCGGCTCTGAATGTCCGTGTCAGATACGCAATGCCGGGAGTGGGCATAGGGCCTAAGAAATCCACACCGACGCCAGCTGCAGCTAGTCCGGCCTCCAGGGCCGACTCCAGCATATAACCTGAAACGCGGGTATCTTTACCAACCAATACGCGACTGGTACCTTTTGCAGCCAGCACTCGGCCTGCGGCCCAGCCTAGTTTTACCGCAAATTCAGGGGTTATCGGGAACTGCCCGACTCGTCCACGCACGCCATCGGTACCAAAATATTTACGCTCACTCAAAGGTGCTCTCCTTCTAAAGTTGCTGCAACCACTTTCATTGCATCAACTGTCTCCTTAACATCATGAACGCGAATTATACGTGCTCCTTTCATAGCTGCAATGGTTGCAGCCGCTAAACTACCGGCTAACCTGTCTTTGACTTCACGCCCTGTAACATGGCCAATCATGCTTTTTCGCGACATTCCGACTAACAAGGGTAACTGTAATTCGTGAAACGCCTGTAACCTTTGTAGTAACTGGTAATTATGTCGTTGAGACTTGCCAAACCCAAAACCAGGATCCAACCAAATTCTCTCTCGGCCAATACCTGCTTGCTCACAGGCGATAATACGCTCTTGTAAAAAAGCCTTAACGTCACAGACAACATCGTCATAGCTTGGGTTGTGCTGCATACTTCGAGGTTCTCCCTGCATGTGCATTAAGCAAACTTCTGCAGAGGTTCCCGCCAAAGCTTCCAGTGCGCCCTCTTCTCGTAATGCGTTTACGTCATTAATGATATTTGCGCCGGCCTTGATAGATTCAGTCATAACTATCGGCTTAGTGGTATCAACAGAAATTGATACATCAAAACGTTGCCTTACCGATTCGACTAAAGGAATGACTCTATCAAGCTCTTCTTGTTCCAGTACAGCAAGTGAGCCGGGCCGAGTTGACTCTCCCCCAATGTCTACCATATCAGCGCCGTCGCTTATCAGCTGAGCTACATGATCAATCGCGTCATGCAAGCGATTGTATTCACCTCCGTCTGAAAATGAGTCCGGCGTAACATTAACAATTCCCATCACTTGCAAAGGGTTGGGGTTTTTAGGCATAACTCGGCTCCGCTTATTACTGTTTCTTACAAAAAAGCCACCTCTCGGTGGCTTTTAAAAAGAGTCAACTTTAAGAAGTTGCATCCCCGGGTTTATCGACATTGATAGGTCGTTCAGGACGCTCTTCGGTATCATCTGCCTTCGCAGCGCCGCCATCCGAACCATTACCACCACTGTCTCTGTCATCCCAGTCTTTCGGCTGACGAACATCCCGACGATTCATCAAGTCATCAATTTGGTCGGCATCGATAGTTTCATACCGAACCAACGCATCTTTCATCGAATGAAGGATATCGACGTTCTCTTCCAACAGCTTTTTCGCCCGTTGATAGTTACGATCAATAACCGACTTCACTTCTTCGTCGATAGCTCGCGCGGTGTCATCAGACATGTGCTTATGCTGAGTTACCGAACGCCCAAGGAAGACTTCATTTTCATCTTCAGCGTAAAGTAATGGCCCCATCTTTTCAGACAAGCCCCACTGAGTAACCATTTTGCGAGCAATTTCTGTTGCGCGCTCAATGTCATTTGAGGCGCCGGTAGTGACTTTCTCGTCACCAAAGATAATTGCTTCGGCCAAACGGCCACCAAACAAACTCGAGATCATACTTTCGAGATGTTGCTTACTATGGCTCACTCTATCTTGCTCAGGTAAGTACATGGTGACACCCAATGCACGACCACGCGGAATAATCGATACCTTATAGACAGGATCATGCTCTGGTACCAGGCGACCCACAATGGCATGACCAGCTTCATGATAAGCCGTCATGGCTTTCTCATCGTCAGTCATAACCATAGAGCGTCGCTCAGCACCCATCATGATTTTGTCTTTAGCCTTATCAAACTCTTCCATTGAAACCACACGCTTGTCGCCACGCGCGGCAAACAATGCAGCTTCGTTGACTAAGTTCGCTAAATCGGCACCGGAAAATCCTGGCGTACCACGAGCAATCAGCTCTGGCTTAACGTCGTCGCCGAGAGGAACTTTACGCATATGTACTTTCAGAATTTGTTCACGACCACGCACATCCGGCAAGCCAACAACAACCTGACGGTCAAAACGACCCGGACGTAACAATGCAGGGTCTAATACATCGGGACGGTTAGTTGCAGCGATAACAATAATGCCTTCATTGCCCTCAAAACCATCCATTTCAACCAGCATTTGGTTCAGTGTTTGTTCACGCTCATCGTGTCCACCGCCAAGGCCAGCACCACGTTGGCGACCTACGGCGTCGAGTTCATCAATAAAGATGATACAAGGAGCCGACTTTTTCGCTTGTTCAAACATGTCACGAACACGAGAAGCACCAACACCAACAAACATCTCAACGAAGTCAGAACCAGAAATACTAAAGAACGGAACTTTCGCTTCACCGGAAATGGCTTTAGCTAATAAAGTCTTACCCGTTCCCGGAGGACCAACCATAAGCACGCCTTTAGGGATTTTTCCGCCCAGACGCTGGAACTTAGAAGGCTCTTTCAGATAATCGACTAATTCTGACACTTCTTCTTTAGCTTCATCGCAACCAGCAACATCTTTAAATGTTGTTTTTGATTGCTCTTCGTTCATAAGTTTCGCTTTACTCTTACCGAACGACATGGCGCCACGACCGCCACCACCCTGCATTTGACGCATGAAGAATATCCATACACCAATAAGCAACAACATTGGGAACCATGAGATAAAGATAGACGCAAGAACACTCTGCTCTTCAGGTGGGGTACCCTGAGTTTCTACATCGTTTGCCAACAAGTCATCCAGAATTTTGGGATCATACTGAGTTGGCACAACCGTTTTATACGATTGACCATTGCGAGTCATACCTGAAATAGTGCGTCCATCATCACCAAATTCAGCACGACGGATATTGCCATTGTTAACCTGAGACACAAATTCATTGTATGTCATAGTCGCCGATGTCGTTCCGCTCGGACTGAAGCTCTGAAAAACGCTCATCAGTACGACGGCTATCACAAGCCACAAGATGAGATTCTTTGCCATATCGCTCAAAGCCTATTACCTCTATTAAAAATCAACTACCCAACAGGGTACTACAGTTTATAATCTGTCGCTACCAAGTAGACCTCTCTGGAACGTGCCCGGGAGGACTCTGGTTTTCTGGTTTTCACATTGCTAAATGCCGCACGCATATCTTTTAGGAAAGGTTCAAAACCCTGTCCCTGGAACACCTTTACGACAAAACTCCCGCCAGGCTTTAAAACCTGGTGACACATATCCAGCGCCAGCTCTACTAAATACATAGAGCGAGCTTGATCTACCGTAGCATTACCACTCATATTTGGCGCCATATCCGACAACACAACATCCACATTTTTACCACCAATACGATCAAGCAACGCATTTAATACCGATTCTTCCCTAAAGTCGCCCTGAAGGAAATCGACTCCGACGATTGGGTCCATCGCTAAAATATCACAAGCAATAACTTGGCCATCTCCGTTAAAGTAGTCAGCCACGTACTCGGACCATCCTCCAGGAGCCGCACCTAAATCAACGACAGTTTGACCTTTTTTGATCAACTTATCTTTTTGCTGCATTTCCTCTAACTTAAAAACAGCACGAGAACGAAGTCCTTTCTTCTGTGCTTTTTGGACAAACTGATCGTCAAAATGTTCTTTCAGCCAGCGTTGACTGCTCACACTGCGTTTTTTTCCCATAATTTAACGAAGTTTCCTTAATTGTCTGGCCTGAATACCTGATCTGGCGTTACAATGTTAAAAAATCAAGCTCTAAAACGGATATTATCGAATGTCATTAAGTAATAAGCAAAAACAACATTTAAAAGGTCTGGCACACCCGCTGAAGCCAGTCGTACTGCTTGGGGCTAACGGCCTGACTGAAGGTGTTCTTGCAGAAATTGAGCAGGCACTTGATCACCACGAACTCATTAAAGTAAAAGTCCCGGAAGAAGATCGTGAGCTCAGAAAGCAAATTATGGCAACTATTGTACACGAAACCTGTGCTTCTGAAGTGCAAATTATCGGTAAAACGCAAGTGATATACCGACCGGCCGAAGAGCCTAAAATTCGCCTTCCCCGAGGCTAGTCTCTTTTACTCGCAGGCGTCAGCGACAATGCTTTAGCTACCAGCTGCAACGCCTGCGACTTTTCCATCCATTTGTCTTTAGTCGAAAAGTAAACATCTAACATCACTTCCAGACATTGTTCGTCATTTTCCAGGTTGTAGGCTTTTAAGAAAGGTTCAATTTTTCGATGGGCTTTTAGAAACTCAAGTCGACGTTTGCGCTCTTCCTCTGCAACACTGCTTTTCACATAGTCTGGCTGTGTATAGGAATAGGTCGGTTCATGCAAAGTATAGCCCGGTGCGAAAAACCAATTTAAAGAGATTCTTTCCTGCAGTAACTTTCGAATAATCTCAGCAAAGGGTATTTTGTTGCTGCGCTTTCTATTGGCATAGTCGTTAGGCTTTCTTCCTAGCCACAGAGAAACGTCTTTATAGGTTCCTTTCTGCGAAACCAGCTTTAAACGTTCAAAGCATTCCGTAACGCTTAATTCATCAAGTGGTGTGTATTGAGGTGTTTGAGATGATGGTGACGTTTCCTTGTCCATTGCAGCTCTTCTTTTGTTGATTTAATGTTAAAAATCTAATTAAGCTGCGAACTATACAATAATAAGTACAAAAAACAACCGACCCGACGTATAAAAACAAAAAGGCTGGTAAACTTTCGTTTCCAGCCCTTTTTCATTATGTGCTTTAGAATTACTTATATTCTACAGCAACCACTTCGTACTCAACTTCACCATTGGGTGTAGTTACTGTTGCAATTTCGTCAATTTCTTTACCAATTAATGCACGAGCTATTGGCGAGTTCACTGAAATTAGATTTGATTTAATATCAGCTTCATCGTCACCCACGATCTTATAGGTCACTTCTTCATCCGTTTTTGTATTATAAACGGTGACTGTTGAGCCAAAAATAACTTTTCCGTTATTTGGCACTTTAGTGACATCAATAATTTGTGCGTTGGAAAGTTTCGATTCAATTTCCTGAATACGACCTTCACAAAAACCTTGCTGTTCACGCGCAGCGTGATATTCAGCGTTCTCTTTTAAATCTCCGTGCTCGCGTGCATCAGCTATAGCTTCAACAATACGTGGGCGCTCTACCGTTTTTAAACGCTTGAGCTCATCACGTAACAACTGCGCGCCATGTTCCGTCATTGGAATCTGGTTCATATTAACGACACCCTTTTATGTAATTCTTGTACCGAACTAACTCGAGCTCGATCATCCGCTGTATTTGCTTTAACTGTCGCAAATGCAGCATTCAACGTTGTAGTATAAATCACTTTATTCAACAGTGCTTCACGACGAATATAAACAGAATCTTCTATCGCACGACGCCCTTCTACCGTATTGATGATATAACTATATTCACCATTTTTTATGGCATCAACGATATTTGGTCGCCCTTCCTGCAGTTTATTAACGATACTGCAGTCTATACCCTCTTCACCAAGCATCTTCGCAGTACCACGTGTCGCTTCCAGACTAAAGCCTAAAGCTAATAAGCCACGAGCCAAGTCCATTAAACGTTGCTTGTCACTGTCTTTTACTGAAATCAGAGCTTTCCCTTTTTTCGCTAATGCTTCACCCGCGCCAAGGTTCGCTTTGGCATAAGCTTCTTCAAAACTTTCACCTACACCCATAACCTCACCGGTTGAACGCATCTCCGGGCCACGGATTGGATCCACACCCTGGAATTTCGCAAAAGGAATAACCACTTCTTTCACCGAATAATATGGCGGAATGATTTCTTTCACATAGCCCTGCTGCTGCAGTGACTGACCCACCATAACCCTCGCGGCGACTTTCGCTAACGGAACGCCTGTTGCCTTAGATACAAAAGGTACGGTACGTGCAGCTCTTGGGTTTACTTCAATAAGATAAATTTCGTCGTCTTTTACAGCAAACTGAGCATTCATCAAACCATTTACGTTCAATTCAAAAGCTAACTTACGCATTTGTTCGCGCAATTGTGCCTGAATGATATCGCTTAAAGAATATGGTGGTAATGAGCAAGCTGAATCACCTGAGTGAACCCCTGCCTCTTCAATATGCTGCATGATACCGCCAATGAGCACATCCTTACCGTCACAGATAGCATCGACATCCACTTCAACCGCGTTATCAAGGAAACGGTCCAGCAGTACCGGGGCATCGTTCGATACTTTGACCGCATCGGTCAAATAACGTTGCAAGTCAGCTTCATCATAAACAATTTCCATAGCCCGGCCACCCAATACGTAGGATGGACGTACAACCAGCGGATAACCAATACGCTTAGCTTCCGTTAATGCCTCGTTAAACCCGGTTACCGTTGAGTTTTCCGGTTGTTTTAAGCCAAGGCGACGTACTGCTGTCTGGAATCTAGAGCGATCTTCTGCCCGGTCGATAGCATCGGGTGATGTACCAATAATCGGAACACCGTTTGCTTCAAGTTCGCGAGCTAACTTCAATGGTGTCTGGCCACCGTACTGAACGATAACCCCTTTGGGCTTCTCAATGCGTACAATTTCCAGTACGTCTTCAAGAGTAATCGGCTCAAAGTAAAGGCGATCAGAGGTGTCATAATCCGTTGAAACGGTTTCCGGGTTACAGTTCACCATAATGGTTTCATAACCATCTTCGCGTAAAGCCAGTGAGGCATGTACACAGCAATAATCGAACTCTATACCCTGCCCTATGCGGTTAGGTCCACCGCCAATAACCATTATCTTGTCTTTATCGGACGGTGCCGATTCGCACTCTTCATCGTAGCTTGAGTACATATAAGCAGTACCCGAGGCAAACTCAGCCGCACAAGTATCAACCCGTTTATAAACAGGGTGAATTTTAAATTTGTGACGCTTTTTACGGACTTCTGCTTCGCTGACGTGTAAAACATCGGCAATTCGTGAGTCGGCGAAGCCGCGCCGTTTCAATACCGTCATAACCTCAGCGGTTAGTCCGGCTAAGCCAAGCTCGTCAACTTCTTTTTCAAGATTAACCAGTTCTTCAATTTGAATAAGGTACCACTCATCAATTCGCGTCAGTTCAAACACTTCGCGAACGGTCATGCCTAAGCGGAACGCATCAGCGATATACCAAATTCTTTCAGCACCCGGCTCTTTGAGCTCACGGATAACTTTAGAGCGAGCGTCTTTTGAATCAATCTCAACAATAGGGTCAAAACCCGAAGCTCCAAGTTCTAAACCTCTTAGAGCCTTTTGCATTGACTCCTGGAAATTACGTCCAATAGCCATAACTTCACCAACCGACTTCATTTGCGTGGTCAGGCGATCATTACAGTTAGCAAACTTCTCAAAGTTGAAACGTGGGATTTTTGTCACAACGTAGTCAAGCGCAGGCTCAAATGAAGCGGGCGTTCTGCCACCGGTTATTTCATTTTCAAGCTCATCCAGGGTGTAACCAACGGCAAGCTTGGCTGCAACTTTAGCAATTGGGAAACCTGTGGCTTTTGAAGCCAGTGCCGAAGAACGCGACACCCTGGGGTTCATTTCAATAATAACCATACGCCCGGTATCAGGGTTAACACCGAACTGTACGTTTGAACCACCAGTTTCCACACCAATTTCACGCAATACGGCCATAGCCGCATCACGCATAATTTGGAATTCTTTGTCTGTCAACGTCTGGGCAGGCGCAACCGTAATCGAATCACCAGTATGAATGCCCATTGGGTCAAAGTTTTCAATAGTACAAACAATGATGCAGTTGTCGCTTTTGTCACGCACAACTTCCATTTCGTACTCTTTCCAGCCCAGTAGCGATTCGTCAATTAACAACTCATTGGTTGGCGACAAGTCCAGACCCCGGCGACAAATTTCTTCAAATTCTTCGCGGTTATAAGCAATACCGCCCCCGCTGCCACCCATAGTGAAAGACGGACGAATAATGCAAGGGAACCCCAACCGGCTAAGCACATCGAAGGCTTCATCTAAGCTGTGAGCCATTTCAGCGTTAGGTGTCTCAAGTCCAATCGCTTTCATCGCTTTGTCAAAGCGATCACGGTTCTCGGCTTTATCAATAGCGTCTGCATTAGCGCCAATCATTTCCACTTTATAACGTTCAAGTACACCGTGCCGGTCAAGATCCAAAGCGCAGTTCAAAGCCGTTTGCCCACCCATAGTCGGTAAAACAGCGTCCGGACGCTCACGCTCTATAATCTTCTCGACCACTTCCCAGTGAATGGGCTCAATATAAGTGGCATCGGCCATTTCCGGATCAGTCATAATGGTAGCGGGGTTAGAGTTAACCAGAATAACCCGGTAACCCTCTTCGCGCAGCGCTTTACACGCTTGAGCTCCAGAGTAATCAAACTCACACGCCTGGCCAATAACAATCGGGCCTGCGCCCAGAATCAGAATACTTTTAATGTCGGTACGTTTTGGCATAAAGTCGCTCTATCTGTCCTTTCGCTACGGATGACGGTATCGAATATCATTCGACGAATCAGGCATTGGCCTGCATCAATTCAATAAAGTGGTCAAACAGTTCACTGGCATCATGTGGACCCGGGCTTGCTTCCGGGTGACCCTGGAAACTAAACGCAGGTTTATCTTTACGATGAATACCCTGTAGTGTTCCGTCAAACAATGATACGTGAGTAACTTCCAGGTTATTTGGTAACTGCTTTTCATCCACCGCAAAGCCATGGTTTTGACTGGTGATCATAACCCGCTTCGTTTTCAAATCTTGTACAGGATGGTTCGCGCCATGGTGACCGAACTTCATTTTCATCGAGCGTGCACCACTGGCAATTGCGAGCAACTGATGCCCAAGACAAATACCAAATATTGGAATGTCTTTATCCAGTAATGTCTTTATTGCAGTAATAGCATAATCACAAGGTTCCGGGTCGCCAGGGCCATTCGATAAGAAAATGCCATCGGGGTTTAGCTTTAAAACTTCTTCGGCCGAGGTCTGTGCCGGTACAACGGTAATTTTACAGTTTCTGTCTGCCAGTAAACGTAAAATGTTGTGCTTACACCCATAATCGTATGCAACCACATGGTACTGATTTTGTTCGGGCTTGGTATGTCCTTCGCCCAACTGCCAACTGCCACCAGACCACTCATAAGCTTTGTCACAGCAAACCTCTTTGGCAAGGTCCATGCCTTTTAATCCGGGAAACTTCTGCGCTAATGCCTGCGCTTTGTTTTCATCCAGTTCACCGACCATGATGCAGCCATTTTGAGCACCTTTCTCACGCAATATGCGAGTTAAACGGCGCGTATCAATGTCCGCAATGCCTACCACATTATGACGTTGCAAATAGGCGCTCAACGTTTCCTCACTACGGAAGTTACTGGCTTTCATTGCCAAATCTCTGATGATAAGACCTTTAGCCCAGACCTTATCAGACTCTTCGTCTTCTGAGTTGGTGCCGGTATTGCCAATATGGGGATAAGTAAGAGTAACGATCTGTTCGGTATAAGATGGGTCGGTAAGAATTTCCTGGTAGCCTGTCATGGCCGTGTTAAAGACCACTTCGCCGACTGCGGAGCCTTCGGCTCCAATAGCGGTCCCGCGAAACACGGTCCCATCAGCAAGCACCAGAATCGCTCGTTTAGCGGATTGACTCGCTAGAATACTCAAGGGCAACCTCCGTACATAAAAAAACGGGTGAATCAATAATTTGACTTCCCCGTTTTGCGTCCTGAACCGCGCATTTTGCCAAATCACGCCAGCCTTCGGACTGATTCAGGCAAATTGCACTTATTCTACGAAATTTTACGAAAATCGTCCAGCAGTATTTATCGCTTAAGCAAGCGTTGCAGGATATCCTGCAAGTTAAGTGTGTCTTGCAGACTGAATAAACCGGGAGTCTGTCCTTTAAGCCATTTAGCAGCCCTTATAGCGCCCTCAGCAAAAATTTTACGGTTACTGACCCGGTGCCCTATTTCTACGCGTTCGCCGTCAACAGCCAGGGTCACCTGATGTTCACCCACAATATCCGCCGCCCGCATTACTGAAAAGCCAATACCCTTTTCACTGCGCACACCATCAGCCCGGACACCATCATTTACTTGCTCCCAACTTTGTTCCCGGCCTTTTGCTGCGGCTTGTCCCAAAGTAATCGCAGTTCCCGACGGGCCGTCTTTTTTATGACGATGATGCGCTTCAAAAATTTCGATATCTGCATCGGGTAACGCTGCACTGCTCAATCCCACAAGCTGCTCAAGTAACGCTATGCCTATACTGGTATTACTTGCATATAATACAGGCACCGCTTCGGCGGCCTGAGCCAGTCGCTCTTTCTGTTCGTCGTTCAAACCTGTCGTGCAAACGACTATGGGCAATTGATACTGTTCAGCGAGCTTCAGGTTCTCAGTTAATGCTTCAGGTAATGAGAAATCAATCAGGACGTCGATTTGATCGGGTTGCAGTTCCTCAGCACTGATAAAGTGAATGGGTTCACTTTCCGTTGCACTTTTGCCGTAACTTGAGCTGTTTTTCCGGACTATCGCAGCTGCTAACTTAGCATCACTGTCAGTCGTTAATGCCTGAATAACAGCATTCCCCATTCTGCCTGAAGCTCCGAACACGCCCACATTGATCATTATTTTGACTCCGTTGCTAAATGAGCTTGATCCTGCAACAGGTTTTCACTGCGCGCAACCACTCTGGAAACCATCATATCGCCGGTCACATTAGTCAGAGTTCTGGCCATATCGATTATTCGATCAATAGCCGCGATAAAAGCAATACCTTCTAAAGGTAAGCCAATAACATTCAGTGTTACGGTCAGCATCACTAATGCGGTGCCTGGTACGCCCGCAGTTCCTACTGATGCTAAGGTTGCAGTCAGCATGATCAAGCCATAGTCCATCCACTCTAATGGTATTCCGTACAACTGCGCAATAAAAATAGATGCAACTGCCGGATAAATACCACCACAACCGTCCATATTAATGGTTGCGCCCAGTGGTAACACAAAGCTGGCATAGTCTTTAGAAACACCCAACCTTTCGGTAACAGCCCGGTGCGCTGCAGGTAATGAGCCAAACGAGCTGCAGGTGGTAAAGGCTACAATCTGTGCATCGAATATCGCTTTGAAAAACTGCCAGGGATTCATACCGCCAGCGGTGCGGATCAAGCCGCCATAAACCACAATAATATGAATAAGACAGGCCAAATAAATAACCCCGACAAATTTAGCCAGTGGTAGTAAAGTACTAAAACCATACTCACCGATAACCCACGACATTAACCCTAGTACGCCTATTGGCGTCAGCTGTAGCACCATCCGAGTAATTTCATACATAACTTCTGCGCCAGACTTAATGGTCTTACGTAACGGCTCGCCCCGTTCCTTTAAGCGCTGAATAGCAATACCGACTAAGGCAGCAAATACCACAATTTGCAGAACGTTACCCTCAGTCAAAGCTGCAAAAGGGTTACTGGGCACAAAGTTAAGGAAAACCTGAGCAACGCTTGGAATTTGTTTTTCTGCCTGCTCTGTAGCGGTCAAGGTTGTTACAGGACTCATATCAATTAGACTTGCCAGGGTTAAACCAATAGCGCTGGCGATAACCGCAGTAAACATAAACAAGCCAATGGTTTTGGCCCCCAGTCGCCCGAGCTTTTTACCGTCATTAAGGTCAGTAATTGCGCTAACAATTGCACAGAAAATAAGCGGCGCAACAAGCATTTTAATGGCTTTTATAAACAGGTCGCCAAGTGGTTTTAGCGCAACACCCACCTCGGGTGCCAGCCCACCTATCAACATACCTAAGACAAAAGCGCCTAAAACGCGTTGCCAAAATGAAATTGCAAACCAAGCTTTAAACATAAAACCCCAGCAGCTTAAAAAAATGGCTGCTAGGGTAAATTGTTCGGGTAATTAACAAAAAGAACAAATTGGACTAGGTTATAGCTTTTCGGGAGGTTAAGGGGAAACGTGCGAATCCCCTTAATTATCTCAGTCTTCGCTGTCTACAGAAGCCGGACGCACACAGGCAGGTTTGTTTCCTGCAGCACGGGCAGCTTCATACCTTTCCTGTAAAGAGGGTATCAAAGCTTCCAGATCTTTAATTCGGGTTTGCGGATTCGGGTGCGTCGATAACAACTCTGGAGGAGACTCACCACCTGACGCTGCCTGCATATTGCGCCACAACTCAGGAGCCTGATCCAGTTTAAAGCCGGCGTCTGCCATATATTCCATACCTAATTCGTCTGACTCAGATTCATGAGTACGCGAATAAGGCAACAGGATACCGACTTGGGCACCCACACCTAAAGCAGCCATTAATAAACCTGCTTCATCGCTATCAAGCTGCGTACTGGCGAGTATGCCTCCTAATTGCAGCCCAAGCCCAACCATCATGTTACTGGAAATCCGCTCATTACTGTGTTCAGCAATAACGTGACCAATTTCATGGCCAATGACAGCCGCTAGCTGATGCTGATTTTCGGCAACTTTGATTAAACCGTCATAGACACCGATATAACCACCCGGCAGAGCGAAAGCATTCACTGTTGGTTCCGCAAACACAGTAACTTGCCAATCCATTTGGTTGTAGTCACCGGGCAAGTTTTCAATTAACGCATCACTAATGCAACGAACATAAGCGTTGACCTCAGCATCTTCGTTAATCTTTTCCTCTTCGCGTATTTCCTTATAAGAGGCAGCCCCCATTTTGTTCAGCTCACTGCTAGAATAGAGCTGTAACTGAGAACGTCCCGTTGGAGATTCTGCACAACTCGCCAGTAAGACTAACGTACAAGCACTTAACGTTGCGGTTTTCCAATTCATTGACTGCCTCCGGTCTTTTTATGTCATGCACTTATATAGTGATAGACAATCTAACCGCGTAAGTCATCAAAAAATTGTTTTACGCCGTCAAAAAAGCCTTTTTCTTTGGGTCGGAATTTTGCGGCTTCATCACCAGTTCCCATTGAATCTTCAAGCTCCTGAAGCATATCACGCTGCTTGGACGACAAATTAACCGGCGTTTCAATTACAACTTTGCAAATTAAGTCGCCTACCGCACCTGTACGCACTGACTTAACACCTTTACCGCGCAGTCTGAAATGCTTGCCTGTCTGTGTTTCTTTCGGAACCTTGAGCTTCACTTTGCCATCAAGCGTCGGCACTTCGATATCACCGCCAAGAGCGGCTTTAGTGAAACTTACCGGTACCTCACAGAATAAGTTATTACCATCACGAGCGAAGATAGGATGTTCGCGAACATGAACCTGGACATATAAGTCACCGGCAGGCGCTCCGTGTTCACCAGCTTCACCTTCATTGGCTAAACGGATGCGGTCACCGGTATCGACACCAGATGGGATCTTAACCGATAAGGTCTTGGTTTCTTCCTTACGGCCCTGACCATGACAAGTTCGGCAAGGATCACTAATAATCGTGCCTTTACCCCGACACTGCGGACAGGTTTGCTGTACTGCGAAAAAGCCTTGGCGCATTTGAATTTGGCCGGCACCATGACAGTGTCCACAAGTTTGCGGTTTACTGCCTTTTTTAGCACCACTGCCGCCACAGTCACCACACTCAACCAGCGTTGGAATCTCTAGTTCAACAGTCTTACCGCGAACCGCTTCTTCCAGCGACATATCCAGGTTGTAGCGTAAGTCAGCTCCGCGCTGCGCACGCGCCTGCTGGCGTCTGCCACCACCAAAAATATCGCCAAATACATCGCCAAAGATATCAGCAAAATCAGCACCGCCGCCGAATCCACCTGCACCATGGCCACCGCCGCCCTGACGTGCTTGTTCGAAGGCTTCGTGCCCATATTGATCATACATCTGGCGTTTTTGAGGATCGGAAAGTACTTCGTACGCCTGTTTAATTTCCTTAAACTTTATTTCCATCTCTTTATCACCCTTAGTTCTGTCAGGGTGATACTTCATCGCCATACGTTTGTAGGCTTTTTTAATGTCACGTTCGTTAGCGTCTTTTGATACGCCCAGAACCTGATAAAAATCTTGCGTCGCCATAATTCTTCGTCTTCTATCTATGCTGGTGTGTCAGCCTGATACAAATACACGGGTATTACCTTGCGGCAACACCCGTGTGCTTTTGCGAAGTTGCCTTAATGCTTACTTCTTATCGTCGTCTTTAACTTCTTCAAATTCAGCATCAACGACATCGTCATCGGCTTTGGAAGACTGCTGCTCACCGCCAGCAGCACTTTCAGCTCCTTGCTGAGCTTGCTGCTGCTGAGCCGCTTCCATCAGCTTCTGTGATGCTTCCATCAGCGCTTGAGATTTCGCATCAATGGCTTCTTTATCACCATCTTTAGACGCTTGCTCAAGTTCTTCACAAGCTTTCTCAATCGCGTCTTTGTCTTCCTGAGACAAGGCATCGCCAACTTCTTTCAACTGGTTACGGGTTGCGTGAACCAAACCATCCGCCTGGTTACGTGCCTGTACCATTTCTTCAAATTTCTTGTCTTCCTCAGCATGAGCCTCGGCATCTTTAACCATTTTATCGACTTCAGACTCATCCAGACCAGAAGAGGCTTTGATAGTAATCTTCTGCTCTTTACCTGTGTCTTTATCCTTGGCTGATACGTGCAGAATACCGTCCGCATCAATGTCAAAAGTGACTTCAATTTGTGGTACACCGCGAGCCGCTGCACGAATACCTTCCAGGTTAAACTGACCCAGAGATTTGTTATCCGCAGCGCGTTTACGTTCACCCTGGATAACATGGATGGTTACTGCAGACTGATTGTCTTCAGCCGTTGAGAAGGTTTGCGATTCTTTGGTTGGAATCGTGGTGTTCTTCTCAATCAGTTTAGTCATTACGCCGCCCATGGTTTCGATACCCAGCGACAGAGGACATACGTCTAACAGCAGCACGTCTTTAACGTCGCCCTGTAAAACACCAGCCTGAACTGCAGCACCAACGGCAACCGCTTCGTCAGGGTTCACATCGCGGCGTGGTTCTTTACCGAAGAAGTCCGTTACCGCAGCCTGTACTTTCGGCATACGGGTCTGACCACCCACCATGATAATGTCCTGAATGTCACTGACAGACAGATCAGCATCCGCTAACGCCTGCTTCAATGGCTCAAGCGACTTCTTAATCAAGTCTTCAACCAATGATTCCAGTTTCGCACGGGTCACCTTAATAGCCATGTGCTTAGGACCCGTGTTGTCTGCCGTAATGTATGGCAGGTTCACTTCAGTCTGCTGCGCAGATGACAACTCAATTTTCGCTTTCTCTGCCGCTTCTTTTAAGCGTTGCATCGCAAGCGGATCTTTACGCAGGTCAATACCCTGATCTTTCTCAAACTGCTCGACTAAGTAGTTAATCAAGCGGTTATCAAAGTCCTCACCACCTAAGTGTGTATCACCGTTAGTCGCCAGTACTTCAAAGGTGTGCTCGCCTTCAACTTCGTCAATTTCGATAATTGAGATATCGAACGTACCACCACCTAAGTCATACACAGCAATCACGTTGTCGCCGGACTTCTTGTCCATGCCGTATGCCAGCGCTGCAGCGGTTGGCTCGTTAATGATACGTTTTACATTAAGGCCCGCAATTTTACCCGCGTCTTTGGTTGCCTGACGCTGAGCATCGTTAAAGTATGCCGGTACGGTAATAACCGCATCAGTTACCGACTCACCTAAAAACTCTTCGGCGGTCTTCTTCATTTTTTTAAGAACTTCAGCAGAAATTTGTGGTGGTGCTTTCTTGTCACCATCAATTTCTACCCAGGCATCGCCATTATCTGCTTTAACAATTTTGTAAGGCATGATGCCGATGTCGCGCTGTACTTCTTCGTCCTGAAAGCGACGCCCGATAAGACGCTTAATCGCAAACAAGGTTTTATTAGGGTTGGTTACAGCCTGGCGTTTCGCCGGTGAACCTACCAAAATTTCGCCATCGTCAGTAAATGCAACTACTGACGGCGTTGTGCGGTCGCCTTCGCCATTTTCAATCACGCGAGCTTTGCCGCCATCCAGTACAGCAACACAAGAGTTTGTTGTACCTAAATCAATACCAATCGTTTTACCCATGATTCGTCTCCAACTTCTAATTCATGTAATTTGTTTCGATACCCCTTATCTGGGGTGCCTATGTTCGAATTTCAATACCCAACACAGGGATAATTTTCGATTTTGTTACGCTTTAGTGTCGACACCAGAGCTCGAGTTACGCGCAACCATCACCATCGCTGGGCGCAACAAGCGTCCATTCAGCTCATAGCCCTTCTGCATAACAGCCATTATAGTGTTATTAGGGTGTTCATCCGACTCCTGCATCGACATGGCCTGATGCTGATCGGGATTAAAGGCTTCGCCTTCTTCGCCTATTGCTTTAACGCCGAATTTTTCAAGCGTTGAAGTTAAGCTCTTGTAGGTCAGCTCTATACCTTCCACAAAGTTTTTGTTCGCTTCGTCTTCGTTATCAGCCAGCTGTAAAGCACGCTCCAAGTTATCTACCGAAGTCAGTATCTCGTTAGCGAACTTTTCCAGCGCAAACTTATGTGCTTTTTCAACATCCTGACTGGCACGACGACGAACGTTTTCCATTTCAGCCTGTATGCGAAGCACCGAATCGCGTTGATCATTCACTTTTGCTTCGGCTTTACTCAGAGCAAGCTCCAGCTCAGCAATGCGATCTGTTTGCTCTGACGACTGGCCCGCTGTTTCAGTCTCATCGGCGGTTACATCCTGCTGCAACGCATCTTCTGCAGCTTGTGCTGCTTCCTGCTCCGCCTTTTGCTGCTCTACTGCCGGCTCGTTGGCCGCTTCATTTTTTTGCGTAGAATCGTTTTTATCGGTCATAAGTGACTCTCTTTAACCAGTTTAAAATTGAGGTTGCAGAGTTAATGGGGGCAAGTTTTTTTCTTTCAAGGGGATTTCTCTCACTTGATAAATTTTCTTGCTCATCGTAGCGTAAGCACACGACCGCATAAGGATTCTGTGAATGAGTGCTTTTAAAAAAATTGGGCTGCTTGGAAAAGCAAATGACCGGGGTACCCAATTAACCTTAGAAACTATTACCACCGCTTTGATCCATCGAGGGTTTAGTTTATGTCTGGAGACTCGCACAGCTGAACAGCTAACCTTACCAGAACAAGTTGAGACACTCAGTCTTCAGGACTTAGGGGAATGGGCGGAAATTGCCGTCGTCGTAGGCGGCGACGGCAATATGCTGGGCGCTGCCAGAGCCTTGTGCGAACACAACGTTGGTGTCATAGGCGTTAACCGGGGTAATTTAGGTTTTCTAACTGATTTAGACCCCGATGAAGTCATGACTCCTCTGCTCGCGGTTCTGAACGGGGACTACCACGTTGAAGAGCGCTTTCTACTCTCAGCCGAAGTCATTAGTAACGGAGAATCCTCCGGCACTGGTCGTGCAATTAATGAAATAGTACTGCACTCGGACAAAGTCGCTCACATGATAGAGTTCGAACTTTATGTCGATGACCACTTTGTATTCAGCCAGCGCTCTGATGGATTAATTTGCGCAACACCAACGGGCTCTACCGCTTATTCACTCTCCGGGGGCGGCCCCATTTTACACCCCGGTCTTGACGCCATGACGCTGGTACCGATGTTCCCGCACACTTTAAGTAGCAGACCTATCGTTGTTGACGGCAACAGCCAGGTTCGACTTAAAGCGGCTTATGATAACGACTTACTTCAGATTAGTTGCGATGGACACGCCCGAATGACGGTACACCCCGGTGATGATGTCATTATAAAAAAATACGCTAAAACATTAAGAATGATTCATCCGATAGACCATAATTATTATCACGTATTGCGGAATAAACTGGGCTGGGGCAGTCGGCTTTTTTAATTCGCAAACTTGCATTTCCCAATAACTACTGTATAAATACTGTATAACCTGTACATATCAACAGTATTGGAGCGAAGGCTATGTTATCGCAATTAACTGTTCGCAACTTTGCCGTCGTTAAGTCTTTAGACATTGAGTTTCATAACGGCATGACTGCCATCACCGGCGAAACGGGTGCCGGTAAATCCATTGCTTTAGATGCGCTAAGCCTATGTCTGGGCAGTAGAGCCGATGCAAACTGGGTGCGCCCGGGGCAAGAAAAAGCAGAAATCTCTGCCGTTTTTACACTTGAAGCCGACAGTCCCGCATATCAATGGTTAATAACCAACGAATTTGATGCCGATGAAGACTGCGTATTACGCCGGGTTATTCAACGCGATGGCCGCTCTAAAGCCTGGATAAACGGAACCCCTGTTCCTTTGAGTCAGCAAAAATCTCTGGCCCCCTTGTTAGTTAACATTCACGGTCAACATGAACACCAGTTGTTACTAAAAGAAGATCACCAGTTAAGTCTTCTCGACAGTTATGCTCGTCACCAGCATTTGCTGGATAAAGTTCAGGAAGATTATCGAAACTGGGCTTCCGTCGAAAAACAGTATCAGCATTATCAGCAGCAAAAGGAAGAACTGGAAGCTCAACGTCAGCTTCTTGAGTATCAAGTTAACGAATTAAATGAATTTGCCCTGGCTGATGGTGAGTTTGAGGAACTGGATCAAAAACACAAGCGCTTGAGTAACAGCAAGGTTCTGCTTGAAGCTGGCGTATTTGCGTTAAACGCACTTTATGAGGGCGAACATAATAACGCCGCAGGCTTAGTTCAGTCAGCAAGCCAAAGGCTTGAGGAAGCTGCGGAAATGGACACAGCACTCACCCCCATTAATCAGTTACTGCAACAGGCTAAAGTACATATTGAAGAAGCTGCTCTGGAATTAAGACAGTATCAGGATGATCTGGAGCTAGACCCCGGCGAGCTCCAAATTGTTGAAGAACGCTTAAGTACCGCTATTAACCTCGCTAAAAAACATCAAATACCGGGCACAGAGCTAAGTCAACAGCACAAAAAACTTATAGCTGAATTAAATAGTCTGGAGCAAGCCGGCGAACACGCAGAGCAACTTGATGAAGAAAGACAACAGGCTCGTAAAACCTACCGGGATAGCGCGCAGAAGTTGTCCAGTAGTCGGGAGCAGGCGGCAAAAGAATTAAGCCAGAAAATCAGTCAATCTATGCATGAACTCAATATGCCGCATGGACGTTTCGTTATTCAGGTAGACCATGATACCAACGCACGGGCGACTCGCTTGGGTACTGACCAAGTCGATTTTCTCGTGACAACTAACCCCGGACAACCAATACAGTCGTTGAATAAAGTCGCCTCTGGTGGTGAACTTTCAAGAATAAGCCTTGCCATACAGGTCATGACGGCGACTCAGAAAACGGTACCCACCATGATGTTTGATGAGGTTGATGTTGGTGTCAGTGGCCCTACAGCAGCTATCGTCGGCTCCATGCTTCAAAAGCTGGGCAAGACTTCACAAGTTATTTGTGTCACTCATTTACCACAGGTTGCAGCAAAAGCTCACCATCAGTTACAAGTGAGTAAGACAACAGATGGTGCGGAGACGGAGACAGCAGTTGCAGCGTTATCGAATGAGCAACGAGTTATTGAATTGGCACGGCTACTCGGTGGCGACAAGGTGACTGACATGGCAAAAGCCAATGCTAAAGAGTTACTCGCCAGTTAAATTCGTTCTATGCTGGCGTTCGATGAAGTCATTGTTTATCATCAACGCCAATACAATCAATTATGATTAATTTTAATAGGTATTTCATGTCAAGATTTGGAGTTTTGCTCGTTGCCATTATTGGCTTAAGTGGCTGTTCGTTGGTCGATAAAGTGGTTTATCGTATTGATATCCCTCAGGGAAATTACCTGGAGCAAGAAGATGTCGATAAATTACGCGTAGGAATGACCGAAGAACAAGTTATTTTCGTATTAGGAAACCCAGTTGCTGAAAACAGTTTTGATTCTGACCGTTGGGTATATCTCTACAATATGGATCCAAATTCTGGCAAGGATTTCCGCAAAGAATTGGTATTAACCTTCAACAACAAGCAGTTGCAGGACTTTGAAGGTGACTTTGATAAGCCAGAAAACTTCGAGCAGCCACTGGATCAATAACTCGCTTTAAAATTCATATCAGGGAGAATTATGGCGAACTCTTCACTCACTGATGAGGTCGTCCGTGTTGTCCGCAGTTCTGGAGACAAACGAGACTATCAACACCTAACATTGTCCAACCAACTTAAGGTGTTGTTGGTTCATTGTCCTGATAGCCCCAAAGCTGCGGCCTCTGTTGCCGTAAATGCCGGTCACTTTGATGATCCAGACCATACTCAAGGGCTAGCCCACTTTCTGGAGCATATGCTGTTTTTGGGCAGCCGATCCTTCCCTGAACCTTCTGCTTTTGGGCACTTTCTTAACTTGCATGGTGGTCAGCACAACGCCTGGACAGGTACTGAGTTTTCTAACTTTCATTTTGACTGCAATGCTAACGCCTTAACGCGTTCTTTAGAGTTTTTTTCTGCCACGCTGAAAGAACCTTTATTATCTGAAGCTTGGATAGATAAAGAAAAGCAGTCCATTGAGTCCGAGTTCCGCTTAAAACAAAATGATGAACTTCGTCGCCTTTATCAGGTTCATAAGGTTACTGCTAACCCTGAACATCCTTTTAGTCAGTTTTCCGTCGGTAACCTTAATACACTCAAAAATGACAAACACGGCAGTTTAAAAAGTAAGCTCGAAGCCTTTTTTAAAGAGCATTATGTTGCCCAAAGAATGCGTCTGGTTATTGCCGGACCACAGTCCCTTGATGAGCTAAGTCAGCTAGCGCAACAGTACTTTTCTGACATCAAGCAGGAAAACGCCCCAAAAGAGCCCATTACAGCTCCCCTTTATCTTAAAGAGCAGAAAGGTGTATGGATTAAAGTAAAGCCTATCAAAGTGGCCTACCGGCTTATTCTGACCTTACCTTTACCCAGTATTGACGAAGATTATCCTCATAAAACCACCAGTTTTATCGCTCACTTATTAGGTTACGAAGGCCCGGGAAGCCTGTTTAATGCATTACGTTCAAAAGGCTGGGTTAATTCTCTCTCTGCTGGTGGCGGTATCAGCGGCAGCAACTTTAAAGATTTTAATATTAACTTACAGCTTACAAGCTCTGGTCGCCGTAATGCCAGTAATATAGTGCAATGGATTTTTGCGTATATTCGGAAAATTGAAGCGGAAGGTATTATTGACTGGCGCTATGAAGAGCGCCGTATAACAACGGAAATGAGCTTTCTTTATCAGGAACCCACTCCGGTTGGCGAGCTGGCTAACCAGCTGTCTGTTAACGCTTTTCATTATAAACAGGAAGATGCGCTCTACGGTGATTACCGTATGGACGGATTAAATCACGCCTATGCAAAGCGGTTATTAGAAGAAATGACAGCACAGAATGCTCGTATTACCATAGTTGCCCCTGATGTTGAAACTGATCGGGTCGCACCTATTTATAATACAGAGTACGCCATAGAAACAATTAGTCAGATTCAGCACCAGTTGTTTTCATCAACGCCAGAGGACTTTTGCTGCGGCTTACCCAAACCCAACCGTTTCCTCAACTCGCGATTTGCTCCATTAGAGCTAGAAACCGGTGGTTCCCTGCCAAACTTGATTGAAGATAGCCCTCAGCTCCAGTTATGGCACTTACAGGATCGTGACTTCAGAGTTCCTAAAGGACATATTTATCTTTCATTAAAATTACCTGCGGTCACCAGCTCGGCCTTTAATTTTGCCATTGCCCGCTTATGGTCCGAGTTAATGATAGACGCCTTAAATGATGACCTCTACGATGCAGAAGTCGCGGGGTTACACTTTAATATATACCCAACCCAAAGCGGCATTACCATTCATACAACAGGCTTGTCGGCAGGACAAATCCCTTTAATGCAACACCTTATAAAACGCGCTTTAAAAACGCGTTTCGCAAGGCGCCGATGGTACGATCTTAAGCAAAGCCTTTTAAGTAACTGGCACTCCGCTCACCAGAACCAACCTTTGAATAAACTCTTTGCTGAGCTCAACCAGCAACTGCAATTCGGTTTGTTCAGGCTGCACGATTTAGCATGTGAGCTAGAGCCTGTCTCTTTTCGTCAATTTACGGTAGAAATCGCTAAGTTGTTTTCCCCTGTTCACGTTACCGCGTTTGCACACGGCGACTGGAAAAAGGAAAACGCTTTACAGCTTGGGCAGCTTATTAAGTCTAATTTACCAAGTTCAAAAAGTGCTTCGACGAAACGGGCTCCCATAAAACGCATCCAGGACTTTGTTTCACAGCAACTTTTGGTCCCTTCTGAGCATTCAGATACAGCCCTGCTTCTGTACTATCAGGGAAAAGATGACACATCAATGGAACAAATCAGTTTCATGCTTTTACAGCAACTGATTCACCAGTCTGTATTCCAGGAGCTGAGAACAGAACGCCAACTCGGTTATGTTGCAGGAAGTCAGTATTTCCCGGTACAGCGGTTGCCCGGTATTCTTTTTTTCTTACAGTCGCACGAATACAGTGCCGATGAAATTTACCTGGCGATGCAAGAAGTTATCGTGCACCAACTGGAAGCTCTCCATAATTTAACGTTAAAAGAATGGCATCATGCAAAATCAGTACTGAGACAACAGATACGAACTATCGATCGCAATTTACGCGTGCGCAGCCAAAGACTGTGGGGAGCCATTCAACTTGCAGATACTGAATTTAACCGTCAACAAGAGTTACTCTCAGCGTTGGAGCACTGTCAGTTAGTCGAGTGGCTCGAGAGAATAAAAGAGCGTCTAAGTGATAAAACGCAACTACTGAGACTTCAAACCTAAGTTCAGAGCGAGTAGAATAGTCTTTGACAGTAAGTTGCTCTCTCGTTATCTTAACGATATATTAACAATAAAGAGCTGCTTAAGTGGCCACTCATTAGGTTTCTCGTGATCTTTACTTTTTCTATCAGAACATTATGCTCTGCGCTTTTGCTATGCTTTTTGTTATTACAAAGCTATAGTCCTAATGTTTCTGCGCAAGAAGTTCTTGACGATCTTACGATTCAACAATGGTCTTTTTCAGACGGCTTACCTGACAATCATGTATATGATAGTGCTGAGGGCCCTGATGGGTTCTTATGGATTGCAACTGAAGAAGGACTGAGCCGCTTCGATGGCAAGCAATTTTATAATTACCCAGTAAACGATGAATCTACAACGGATGCACTATCAGTTAGCATAAAACAGCTTTTCTTTGATAAATCAGAGTCTCTCTGGCTGAATTCGGAGAAAGGTCTGGTTCGACTGCCATTAAAGTCATTTACACCCGAGGTATTTACACTCCCGGGGTATAAATCAGCGACTCACTCAAATATCAGCTCGATATCGGAAGATAAAAATGGCCGTTTACTTGTTGCGACCGAACGTTTCATTTACCGCTACAATGTGCAGGCCAATGAATTTGAACAGCTCAGCTTAACTTATAACGGCGAACCAATTGAGCAGATTAACTCTATCTATTCCGGCAAGCACTGGTATTGGTTAAGCACTGAAGAACACGGTGTATTCGTTTGGGATGGCTTCTCCAGAGAAGTTTTTTCTCTCAATAAGCAAAATCCTATAACAGAGCAAATCCCCGGAAACGAACTCTATTCTGCATTGCGCTACCAGCAGCAACTTTGGCTGGTCACCAATGTCGGTCTGGTCATACTGAATGACGACTTTCGGCTAGAACCAATCCCCAACTATCTCAGGGAGTTAAGCGATATCAATAGTATGCGTTTATCAGCCAATGGTGGGATATTGTTCAGCTCAAAGCATGGTCTTTACAAACTGTCTAATGGCAAACTTAATAAGTTGCACGATATTCCCACTACAAAGACCACCCAAATTGCCCGGGGAGACATATTTTCAATATCCAGACACTCAGGACTTTTTCAAATAGAAAGTCCCTTTGCTCCTTCTGTGTTAGCACACACCTCCCAGCATACAGAGAAAACGGAGAACATTGACTCACCTAAACTGATGCAGCAAGTTACCGCGTCAACTGAAGACAAAAATGGTAACTGGTGGCTGGCGACCAATTTGGGTGTATTGTTTTATGACACCCTGGAGAAAGAGATTTCTGAACTCCATCATTACCCAAACGCAAGTGTTCAAGTAGCAGAGATAGAGCTTTTTGCGAACTACTTGTATGTTCTGACCACTGAAGCTGAAGCGGTTTACCGATATGACATCTTAGAAAAAAACTGGGAGCAACTGAATGTTGCTAAGCTGTCTTCTCAACCCTCCAACTTAACTCAGTTTGGCAAGTCACTTTGGCTTCATACAAAAACTGAAGCAATAGAGATAGACGAGTTTGGCCAAGTTTCGAATAAACAACTTATTCTTAAAAGTCGTTCGCTTTTCCCGCGACCGATACATATTGATACCAAAAAAGTAAGTGAAAATAGCTATTTAAACAAGTTTAGCCTGCCATTTTCCAGAGCAAGTGAATATCTTTCTTATCGTTACAAATTAAACAGGGACGAAACTGCATGGCAGTACCTCGAACAAGGTCAGGATTTTGTGCAGCTTTCGTCTCTTCCCGCCGGTAACCATAGATTTGAAGTACAAGCTTCTTATGACGGAACCAACTGGTCTCCATCAGCCTTTAAGCAGCTCGATGTAGTGACTCCGCTTTGGCAAAGCTCTATTGCCTGGGGAGCTTATATTGCAGCTATTCTGATGGGCTTAGTCATTTATTGGTTAGTTCGCCGTCAACGCCAACTGGCATTGGAACAGACGCTTAATCAATACAAAAGGCAAGCGCAGGGACTGCAGTCCAGCAACTATCAATGCTGGGAGTGGAATTTAAATTCTGGTGAACTCGTTCGCCAGAATATTTGGCAAAGTTGCCCTGCATTCCCTATTGATGGGAAGCGAATTGGCTTTTCTGGCGGTAAGTCAAATATTCACTCTGAAGACTTACAACGCTTACAGAGTAACCTCTATGACCATCTACAAGGAAAGTCAGAGGTGTTTGAATGTACATACCGGCTGGATAATCAGGGAAGCTGGCTTTGGGTTATGGACCGGGGGCAACTGCATAGTGACGGTCAAAATAAAATCATGTATGGCACCTTAAGCGATATAAGCAACCTGGTTAGCTCCGAAGAGCGCATTAATATGCTGGCTTCATCAATTACAAATATTTCTGACGGTATTTGTATTTTTGATCGCTTTTTCCGTAAACGCGAGGTCAATAACGCGTTCGAACGTATTAGTGGCTTCCAGCGTGAACAAGTCTTAGGGCAAGTATTAACTCTACCCTGCTACCCTGAAAGTTTTGTGAATCAAATAAAGCGCGCCGTAATAAAAGATGGAACATGGCGTGGTGAAGTTAACGACTTGAAGGCCGATGGCGGTGAGTTCCTTATGGAGCTTACTTTGGATGCAGTTCGCGACGACAACGGCGAAGTATCCCTCATTGTTGCCAGTTTCTCTGATATCTCTGAAAGACGACATACTGAAAATGAACTGCGTCGTCTTTCTAATACAGACACTTTGACAGGTTTACCGAACCGCTCATATTTCCAGGTTAGCCACTCTAACCTGGTTCGAAAAAAGGTCTCTCACACCTTGTTACTTTTTGACCTGGACGATTTTAAAAAGATTAATGATTCTCTAGGCCATGCAATAGGTGACGAACTTTTATGTCAGGTTGCTGAAAGGTTAATGGATATAGGCCGCAGACAGGATACCCTTTATCGTCTGGGTGGTGATGAGTTTGGTCTCCTTATTGAAGACAGCATTGATATTAATTTAATTGGCGATTTGGGTAATCAAATAAACCTTAAAGTAGCAGAGCCTTATATAATTCAGGGGCAGGAAATTGTCATAGGCAGCTCAATTGGTATCGTTCTTTACCCCCACGACGGGCAGACGTCGCAGGAGCTTTTACAAAAGGCCGATATGGCTATGTACCATGCCAAGCAGCGTGGCGGAAACTGCTACCAGTTTTTCAGTCAATCGATGAACGAAAATGCCGTTAAACGACTCAAGCTGGAAAATGAACTGAGAGCGGCATTAAAAGCCAATAATATTCGAGTGTATTACCAACCTAAAATTGAAATCAGTTCTGGCCACATTGCTGGCCTCGAAGCCCTGGCTCGCATTGAGAGCAGTGATGGTTCTATGATTAACCCAGCTGAATTTATTCCATTGGCTGAAGAAACCGGACTCATAATCGCTCTGGGCGAGGATGTTTTACGTCAGTCCTGTCGTGATATGAAAAAGTTCATGTCTTATCCGGGGTCGCCAAAGAGTATTGCAATCAATTTGTCAGCTCGTCAGTTTATGCAGTCCAGTCTGGCGCTGCAAATAGAGCAAATTTTGCGAGAGGAAGACCTGCACCCTCGTCATGTTGAATTCGAAGTCACTGAAGGCATGGTAATGAGCGACCCTGAGCGCGCAATTACGATGATGGAAAATTTATCCGATATGGGCGTTAAACTGGCACTGGATGACTTTGGAACGGGTTATTCTTCATTGTCTTACCTAAAGCGTTTTCCAATGAACAGCCTGAAGGTCGACAAGGCCTTTGTCGATGACATTACAATTAATGACAAAGACCGGAATATGGTTGCTTCTATCATCGCTATGGCACATAACCTGGGGTTAAAAGTGGTTGCAGAAGGGGTTGAAACAAAAGCTCAGTTGCAGACATTAAAAAGCCTCAAATGCGAGTACATTCAAGGCTTTTATTATGCTAAGCCTATGCCGGCTGACGCATTAATTGAATTTATTGAGCAGCACAACAACGTTGCTGCTCAGGTATAATTCACAGCTTGGTTCTGTCCGTTACTGATAAAAACTCCAGCCATTCTCTACCATCTGTTTAAGTAAAGGCGCTGGTGTATATCGCTCTCCTCTTTCTGAGGCCAGCTTCTCCAGCTTGTCCACTATCGTTTCAAGACCCTGACTGTCCATGTAACGGAAAGGACCGCCCAGGAAAGGCGGGAATCCGATGCCAAAAATTGCACCGATGTCACCGTCACGCGGACTACGGATAATCTCTTCCTGCAGGCAGTAAGCCGCTTCATTCAGCATAGGTAACAAGCAAATATCAATAATTTCGTCAGCTGATTTGCTCTGTTTAGGGTCGATATCCAGTAAAGAATAAACCGACGTATCCACAGGTTTACCTTTTACACCCTTGCCGTATTGATAAAAACCTTTTTGATTCTTCTTTCCTTTGCGATCGTCATCAATCAGTTTTTCAAAAGCGTCAGGCGCTTCAAAGCGATCACCAAGTTCTTTCACCAAAACTGGAGCTACTTTCGCCGCAACGTCGATACCAACCTCATCAAGCAAGGTAATAGGCCCTACCGGGAAACCAAATTTCACCAAAGTTTTATCCAGGTGCTCAATAGGTTCACCAGCTAACAGCAAGCGCGCCGCTTCATTCATATAAGGTGCAAGAATACGGTTAACGTAGAACCCGGCACCGTCTTTTACCACAATAGGTGTTTTCCCCTGCTTTTTAGCCAAGGATACTGTGGTGGCAACGGTTTTATCCGATGTACCTGGGTGGGTAATAATTTCTGCCAACGGCATTTTATCCACCGGAGAAAAGTAATGAAGACCAATAACTTGCTCTGGGCGTTTTGCTGTAGCCGCTATTTGGGTAATAGGCAGCGAGCTGGTGTTGGTTGCAAAAATAGTCGACTCAGCGGCGTGCTCTTCCACGTCAGCAACCATTTTTTGCTTCAGGTTAAGATCTTCAAAAACTGCTTCAATAACTACATCGGTGCGTTCAAATCCGCTATAGTCAAGTGAACCACTTAACATCAACATAGTCTTTTCAAGCTCTGCGCGGCGCATATGACGACGCTTAACCTTTTTGTTCAGGCGTTCATAGCTATAGTGCAAAGCGTTGCTAATTCCATCTTCGCTGATGTCTTTTATACGTGCCGGAATACCCGCTTTAGCCGCAGTTACATAGGCTATGCCACCGCCCATCAAGCCACCACCTAAAACACCAACCCGTTTTACCGGGTCAGGCTCAATGCCGTCTGCGCCGGTTTCTTTCTTCATTTCTGTTGTAGCAAAGAAAATCTGACGGAGTTGATAAGACTCCGGTGTCATTGCCAACTCACCAAAGCTACGAGCTTCTTTTTCTAAGCCGGCTTCACGACCGCGCTCAACACCTTCTCGAACCGTCTGAATGATTTTATCAATTGCCGGGTAATTGCCGTGAGCTTTCTTCTGGGCCTGCTCACCGGCTTTTTTAAAGATAATGTCACGACCAAAACGTGTTGCTTCTAATACCTTACTCATTCCTTTAAGCGGTGGTTTCGTTGATTTGGGTTTGCGCTTCAGCGCGTGCTCTACGGCAACATCTAAAAGAATACTTTGTGGGACAACTTCTGCTACCAAACCAGCTTTTAAAGCTTGCTTAGCGCGCAGTTCCTTACCGGTCAGTATCATAGTCAGCCCTTGCTGAACACCAACCAGTTCCGGTAGTCTCTGGGTACCGCCACTGCCCGGCAGCAACCCTAATTTTACTTCAGGCAGACCTAAAGCCGTTTTGCTGTTATCGGTACAAATTCGCACATGACATGCCATGGCCAACTCAAGCCCACCACCTAAGCAGGCCCCATTGATGGCTGCAACCACAGGCACATTTAACTGCTCAATACGGTCGAACATAGCCTGCCCTTTTCTTGCCAGGCTTTCTGCATCTACCGCGTTCTCGCAGCCATCTATCATGTTAATATCCGCGCCGGCAATAAAAGAGCTCGGCTTGCCACTGATAAACACAACACCTTTCACTGAATCATCGCTCTCTAAGCGATTCATCAAACTACCAACTTCTTCTGCAAATGAGTCTTTTAAGGTATTCATTGACTCACCAGGGACATCTATTGTAACTACTGCTACTCCGTCGTCCCTCACTTCCATAGTGAATGCTTTATCCTGACTCATTATTCTGTCTCCACAATCATTGCTGCACCTAAACCACCAGCGGCACATGCTGTCGTTAAACCAACACCTCCGCCACGACGGCGCAATTCATTCAAAGTTTGCGTGATCATTCTGGTACCGGTGGCGGCAAATGGATGACCATAAGCAATAGAGCCGCCCAGCACATTAAATTTATCCATATCGATTTCACCAATGGCTTTATCACGACCCAGCTTATCTTTTGCAAACTTGTCGCTGGCAAACATTTTTATATTCGCCAATGTTTGCGCTGCAAACGCTTCGTGCATATCGATAAGATCCAAATCGTTAAGCGTCATGCCGGCGCGGTCAAGCGCAACCGGAGTTGAATAGGACGGTCCCATCAGCATATCTTCTTCAACCTGCAAAGCTGCAAAGGCGTAGCTTCGTAGATAACCCAGCACCGGTAACCCAAGTTCTTTAGCCCGGCTTTCGGTCATCATTAGTACTGCTGAAGCACCATCCGTTAAAGGTGTGCTGTTTGCGGCAGTCACTGAGCCATGCTTGCGGTCAAACACCGGTTTCAATTTAGCCAGTTTATCGACCTGACTTTCGCCACGAATATTGTTGTCGCGGCCTAAGTGCTTCTTGTAGGGTTCCGGATAGGCGGTCATAACTTCGTCATTCAGCCAGCCAGCTTCCCACGCGGCATGGGCCTTATGATGAGAGCGCACAGTTAACTCGTCTTGATCTGAGCGGCTTATGTTGTGCGTTTTTGCCATTTGTTCCGCAGTATCTCCCATACTTAGGCCGGTACTGTATTCAGCAATAGCAGGTGGTACTGGTAATAAATCTTTAAAGCCCAGGCGCTTCAGAATAGACAACCGTTGCCCCAGAGTTTTCGCTTTATTCAAATCAACCAAAGCTCTGGCCAGACGTTTGCTCACGCCAATAGGTAATACAGACGACGAGTCCGCACCACCAGCTATACCGCCACGGATATGTCCAACGGCCATAGCTTCGGCAACGTTTACCGCTGATTGAAAACTGGTAGCGCAAGCACGAGAGATACTATAAGCGTCCGTATTCACCGGTAAGCTTGTGCCGAGCACAATTTCACGCGCAATATTTGGCGCTTCCGGCATCTGGACCACTTGTCCAAATACCAGTTGCTCAACCCATTCAGCTTCAATGCCGGTTTTATCGACAAGTTCCTGAACTACCATCTTTCCAAGATCGACGGCCGGGATGCCATGAAAATCTGTTGCCTGCTTAGCAAATGGTGTTCTTAAGCCTGCTACAAAGGCAATTCGTTCACCATTAACGGTTAGCAAGCGCTGCGCTGCTGTCATAATAATTCCTCACTTCGTAAACCAATACTGGTCTGACCACAAATTATGTTACAAATTCTAGCCCGTAATAGAGCAGATTAAAACCACCGTTTTCGGTAAAGTATGCTGTATAGATTGAAAATTCGGAACAAAGACAGCATTGTTACTGTCATTGCTATGCGGTACTGACAGCATAGTCAGTTTTCGCCGATAACGACAGCCTGGAGTAAACATGACCGCGACAGCGTTTCAACAGCTACAAAATTATCTCAACCGACAAGTTCTTGGACAGCCAGATTTCACTCAAAATCTGTTAATTGCCGTTTTGGCCGACGGTCACTTACTTGTCGAAGGCCCTCCTGGTCTTGCCAAGACAAGAGCGGTTCAAGCTTTAGCAAGAGGCATTGAGGGTGACTTTCATCGTGTGCAGTTCACTCCCGACCTCTTACCGGCCGACTTAACCGGCACCGATATCTTTCGTCCCGAAACTGGACAGTTTGAGTTCCAACAAGGCCCTTTGTTCCATAATTTAATTTTGGCTGATGAAATTAACCGCGCACCCGCCAAAGTTCAGTCGGCTTTATTAGAGGCCATGGCTGAACGACAGATTACTGTTGGCCAGCGTAGTTATCCATTGTCTGACCTCTTCATGGTTTTAGCCACGCAAAACCCGCTGGAACAAGAAGGTACATACCCCCTACCCGAAGCTCAACTGGACAGATTTTTACTGCATTTGAAACTGGACTATCCCGATGCCGAAACAGAGCAACAAATCCTGCGATTAACTCGTGGTGAAGCGTTATCCGGAGATGTCGACAAGCCCGTACCATTAACTCAACAAGACTTATTCAATGCGCGCCAGGAGGTCTTGCAACTGTATTTAGATGAGGCCGTTGAGAATTATCTGGTTCAGCTTATTATTGCGACACGACAGCCGCAGCGATACGACCAAAACTTAGCTCAATGGATAGGCTATGGTGCCAGCCCACGTGCCACCATTGCTCTTGAGCGTTGCGCCAGAGCCAAAGCCTGGCTGGATGGTCGCGACTTCGTAACTCCTGACGATGTCATCAGCGTGTTTCATAACGCACTGCGCCACCGAATTATCCTGAGTTACCAGGCCGAAGCCGATGGCGTATCACACGATCAGGTTCTGGACACGATTTTAAAACTTGTACCGGCACCATAATGTTAAAAGCCGAAGTTGAACAGTGGCTAAAGCAATTGCATTGTGACGGAGTCAGCCCCGGCATTCATGAACTGCTGTATTATCGCAGTAAAATAAATGCGTTCGCCCGTCATCATAAAAGCCTTCCGCGCTCAAGCCAGACTGGACCACTACTCAGTAAAAGTCGCGGCAGAGGTATGGAATTTGATGAAGTCCGGCACTACCAGCCCGGTGATGACATCCGCTCTATTGACTGGCGGGTTACCGCCCGAACAGGCAAGGCGCATACTAAGCTTTACCGGGAAGAGAAAGAGCGCCCTGTGTTCATCTGGGTCGACTTACCCTTGACTCAATTTTTCGGTAGTCAGTTTATTTTTAAATCAGTGCAAGCTTGTCACCTGGCTGCAGCTCTTGCCTGGCAAGCTCAGCATAAAGGCGACCGCATTGGCGGTTTAGTGGGTAATGGTTGGTTGCATCAGGAACTCAAGCCAGTTGCCCGTCAAAAAGGTGTTTTACGCTTATGCCATGCACTGCTTGACGTTCACAGCGACAGTTTTACACGCTGGAAAAACAAAGAAAAACAGAAACCTAATGCACTTGAGGAAAATTTAAAACGTTTAAGACAGTTAGTTAAGCCAGGCAGTACCATTTATGTCATTAGTGACTTTTATGGTGCCAGCGAAAACTTTCTGGATGGTCTACGCGTTCTCTCTCAGCACAATTCGGTTCGTTGTTTTTCAGTCTATGACCCAATGGAACATGAGTTACCTGAAGGTTATTCATCTCATCCGTTGGCTATCACAGATGGCCAGCAGCAAATTAATGTGAACCTGGCTAACACCCAGCAAAGAACAACTTATCATCGAGCTGCACACAACCGGTGGCAGAATATTCAGGAAGCGTTCCGTAAGCGAAAATTGTCATTAACGCCAGTATCAAGTGCCCTGCCACTAGAGCAACAATGGACGGAGGTGACCTGATGCAGCAACCGTCTTTAGAACAGCTTAACGATATCGTTGAACCTGGTCAGGCTGGCTGGTGGCCGCCCTCCTGGCTTACTATCGCTGTAGTAGTAACTCTACTGGCAGGGATTCTGGTGCTATCTATTGTTCTGTTTCGCCGCTGGCAAAATTCCAAAGTACGTAAAACAGCAACGAAACAATTATTGCAGCAAAAAGATGCGAATGCCGAGCAAATAACGGTGCTGCTTAAACGAGCGGCACTGGCGTATTATCCTCGGGAACTTGTCGCCACAAAACACAGCCGCACCTGGCTCGTTTTTCTACTGGCGTCCTTATCAGATAACGAAAAGGCATCTTTTGAACCTTTGCTTCAGCAGGCCGATAAAAACTTTTACAGTACTGAAGACGATGATTTCAATCGAAGTTACTATCAACTTGCTCGTCTTTGGCTGAGTAAAGACTTGAGCAAACAACCGGGAGTCAGTGATGTTTGAATTTGACTGGCCATGGATGTTTCTTTTATTGCCCTTACCTTTTGTTGTTTGGAAGTGGCTACCACCGGTTCGTAAAAACAGTTCAGCCATAAGGCTACCCAGTACTTATGGTCTTGCAGACAGCAGCCCGGGTTCTGGCAGACGCTGGTTATGGCTTTCCCTTATGGGTTTATGTTGGCTAATGCTAGTAGCAGCTGTCGCTAAGCCACAATGGTTAGGCGAGCCGCTCGCTATTCGTGCAGAAGGCCGGGAAATCATGCTGGCGGTCGATTTATCCGGCAGTATGGAAATTGCCGATATGCAGCTTGACGGACGTTCCGTAGACCGTTTAACCATGGTTAAGCACGTACTCAGCGACTTTATTGCGCGTCGTGAAGGCGACAGGTTAGGCTTAATTCTTTTTGCCGATACGGCCTATTTACAGACACCAATGACTTACGACCGAAATACCGTAAAGCAAATGTTAAATGAGTCTGTACTGGGTTTAGTCGGAGAGCGCACCGCAATCGGTGACGCTATTGCGCTGTCTGTTAAGCGTTTTCGGGACAACGAAGAGTCAAATAGAGTATTAGTCTTACTGACCGATGGTCAGAATACAGCAGGTAACCTGACTCCGGAGCAAGCACTTGAACTTGCTCAGGCTTATGATGTTACGATTTACCCAGTTGCCGTTGGTGCCGAAGAGGTGGTAGTGGACAGCTTTTTCGGACAACGGCGAGTCAATCCCAGTCGAGATCTGGATGTACCGCTGATGCAAAGTATTGCTAAGCAAACCGGCGGTAAATACTTCCGGGCTCGCAGCACTAACGAGCTTGAGGATATCTACCAACGACTTGACCAACTGGAGCCTATTGCCGGCGATCCACAACAACTTAGACCTAGAGTTAGTCTCTTTTACTGGCCGTTGGGTACAAGCTTTCTTTTATTTATGCTCATTGCTTTGATGCATTACCGCCCTTGGGGGAAAAGTTCATGAGCGAGTTTCACTTATTGCGTCCCTGGTGGTTACTGGCATTAATCCCTGTCGCTCTATTATATTGGCGTTTTATCTATAGTCAGATACACCAGGCAGGTTGGCATCAATGGTTACCCGGGCATTTATCAAAGGTATTGGTAAAGTCAGGATCGAAGCCATCGCTATGGCCGGTTCACCGGTTCCTGCTCATTAGTATTTTAGCCACATTCGCACTCTCCGGCCCAACCTGGGAAAGGTTGCCACAGCCGGTCTATCAGCTTGAGTCAGGCCAGGTAGTCATTGTGGATATGTCTCCTTCCTTACTTGCCGATGACATATCCCCCAACCGTCTGACCCGAATGAAATATAAAGCCATTGACTTAGTTCGCGCGGGCCTTGACGGAGATACCGGGCTTATTGCCTACGCCGACGATGCTTTTATCATCAGTCCTCTTACGGCCGACAATCGGAATTTAATGAATTTAATTCCGTCGTTGTCGCCGGAAATCATGCCTGCAGCAGGCAGTGAGCCTTTGCTTGCACTGCAGTTGGCTGATGAGCTGTTAAGAAACGCCGGTTACCCACAAGGCGATATTTATTGGCTCACAGACGGTATCACCAGCCGTGATCTCAATCCGTTAAGCAGTTACCTGCGTTCAATAGAACACCGTGTTTCGATATTGGCGATTGGCACGGAAGAAGGCGCTGCAATACGAGACAGCTCGGGAAAACTCTTAAAAGAGAATAATCAGGTTATCATAGCTAAGACTTATCCATCACGACTGGAAGATTTAGCCTCTATTACTGGCGGCGCATTCTCGTCAGTTACCGCTGATAATCGTGATATTGAGAAATTGATAAACCAACCGCCGCTTACACGTGAAGGGAAAGACAGTGAAGACCAGCAACAAGGCGACGCATGGCGAGATATGGGGCCTTATGTCGCTCTCTTTATCCTACCCATTATGCTATTAAACTGGCGCCGTAGCGGTCTCTTCAGCCCCATTATGCTGACTATGCTTTTACCATTAATGAGTTTTAGCCCTGAGCTTCGTGCAGCGCAGGAGTCGACTCTGGAGAAGTACTTTCTTAATCACGAACAACGTGCTCAAAAACTTTATCAACAAGAGCAATATGAACAAGCCGCCAACCTGAGCAAGGATCCTCTGCGGCAAGGGTCAGCCTTATATCACAATGGTGACTATGAGGCCGCAGCTGATGTGTTTGCTCAACATTCTTCTCCCGAAGCCCAGTACAACCTAGGTAATGCTTTAGCCCACCTGCAGCAATATGATGCGGCCATTGAAGCTTACGAGAAAGCTCTGGAGAAAAGGCCTGACTGGTCAGAGGCAGCAGAAAACAAACAGTTAGTAGAGCAGTTAAAAGAACAAAACTCTGACTCATCTGATGGTTCGGGAGAGTCCTCAGAAAAGTCTGACTCTCAAAACGACGAATCGAAGAATGACTCAGAACAAAATGGTAACGAGCAAAATCAGCAAAACAACGAGTCCAATAATAACGACGGCCCGCCTGATCCCGGCAAAGATGGTCAACGAGACGGCCAACCCGAACAGGAAGAAAAGCAGAAGGAAGAGCCGGCCGAAGAAAAAGAACAGCAGGACACTACTGAGAATGAGGGTTCAGAAACCGATGAAGAGTCCACACAACAACTTCAGGAAAAGGTGAGAGAGGGTGAAATTGATCCTGAAAAGGCACAGCAACTGGAGCAATGGATGAACCGAGTTCCGGATGACCCGAGTATTCTATTGCGTAACAAGATGCTTCTGGAAAGTCAGCGTCGTCGCCAACGCAGAGCTTCAGAACCGCAGGGAGAAGATAAAAAATGGTAAGAGTATGGCTACACACTTTTTTATTGGTGAGTTTATTGCTTGTGAGTCAGCTTGCTCGCGCCGATGTTTCCGAAGTCACTGCAACGGTAGACCGCAACCCGGTTACCGCTAACCAGTCGTTTGTACTGACAGTAACCATTGACGATGACGTTGAAAACGACAGCTTCTCTCCATCAAAGTTGTTAAAAGACTTTGTGGTCGGAAGAACCTCTGTAAGCCGTCAAACATCAATGATAAACGGCAGACTCAGTAAACAAACCCGGTTTACTACCGTATTAATTCCGCAAGCCGCGGGCGAATACACAATTCCGGAAATTACCATTGGCGGTGTCTCCTCTCAGCCGATAACCATAGAGGTACTGGAGGCCGGAAGCAATCAGGAGACAGAACAAAAGACGGCCTTTTTAGAAGCCCAGGTCGATAGCGAACAAGTTTACCTGCAGCAGCCTATTACCTATGTCGCACGGCTGTTCTTAGCTGCGGACTTAAACAAGGGTAACTTAGTGCCCCCGGAAGTCGAAAATGCAGACGTACAGCAAATAGGCAGAGACGAAGAAAGTACACAGATGGTTAATGGACGTCGCTATAAGGTTTATCAGCGTGTTTACCAAATAACGCCCAGCAAATCAGGTCCTTTAAGTATCACAGGGGCACGCTTTGATGGAGAAGTCTTTACCCAGGGACAACGCTCAATATTCTCTTCGTTTTCCAATACTCAGCCCGTTAGCACAATAGCGGAAACAATAGATGTTAACGTCCAACCCGTTCCGGCTAACTGGCAGGGGCATTGGTTACCGAGTGAATTAGTCAGTATTTCTCAGTCGGTTTCACCGGAGCAGGAAACCTACACCGTTGGTGAACCTCTGACTATTTCATACATGTTAACCGCCATTGGAGTAAAGCCAGAACAACTACCGGAGATAAAGCCTGAGTTTCCAGATACGGTAAGAGTCTATCCTGATGGCGACGAAACCGACCAGTTTACGCGCAACGGCGTTGTTATTTCACAAAAAACAGTCAGCTTCGCAATTGTACCGAATCAACCGGGTCCGTTGCGCATCCCGGCGCTTGAAGTTCCATGGTTTAATACCAAAACGGGGCTAGCAGCCTCGGCTGAAACTGATGACCTGGAGTTTTCAGTTGCTATGGCTGAAGGTATGCAAGCAATCCCTGAAGGAAATCAACCAAGTGACGCCGCAGCGCCGCAAAAGCAAAGTGCGGAGGAAAAAGCTGTTGAATCTGCAGAGCCTTCACTAACCCTGGTTTGGTGGCAGCAAAGTTGGTTCATTCTCATATTAGGACTTATTATACTGGCATCATTAGCCAGCAACCTTTTCCTGCTGATGCGTCGCCAATCATCATCAAAAGGCGCGGCAGAATCGACGTCTAAAACGTCCCACCAGCTCAACAGAGATAAACTATGGAGAGAGTTTCAGCAGGCCTGCAGTAAAAACGATGCCCATGCAGCCCAAAAAGCATTGCTTGAGTGGGCAAACCGTTATTTTAACCGAACATTTAATAGTTTAACGGAATTATCTCAGTACCTTTCCATACAAAGCACCTGTGCTACTCTCCAAAAAAGTTTGTATCAGCCGGGGAGCGGCAGCTGGCAGGAAGGCAAGAAGCTGTATAAAGACGTTAAGTCCTCTTTAGGGAGGTTACCTGGCACGACAAAAAATAACGTCTTACCAGAGCTCTACGGACACAATTAATACTGACGAAAAACAAAAAAAGCTCAGACTTTCACGAGTCTGAGCTTTTCTATTATCGATGAGCGCTACACTTTATGGAGTCGATAAACGCTGAATATCTGCATCACTTTTCAGGTTATTAATGAAAGCTTGTAACATGACTTGTGCCTGACGGTTCTGCAGTTGACTTTGCAATTCATCAAGCTGATCTTCATTTTCATTGCCCGGGTTAAGTTCTGTCAATGCAACCACTGCAGCATCGCCATTAGGAAGCGCGACAGTAGTAAAGGTGTTTTCATCGGCTGTAGCAGACGGAGACATCGAGAAAAGCTCTTGTACAATAGCTCTTGGATGCTCGTTATTGTTCCGTGTAATACTATCTACCCACATAATCTCACCACTGGCTTCTTCACCCGACTGCCAGGCTTGCATCCATTCTTCCGCCTGTTGCAGTGCTAACTCCTGAGCTTTTTCTACACGCAGTTCGGCAACAATTTGCTCGCGGACTTCGTCCAGATCTTTTACTCGTACAGGTTGATGTTCAGTAACACGCACAACCAAAGAGCGATCATCAGAGGTTTCAATAACATCACTGTTTAGCTTTTCTTCAATTAACTGTTCTGAAAACAAGTTATTGAGAATAACATCATCACTCAAAGGTGTTGGCGCTCTTTCACGAGTAAATAAGTCAGTACGACGAACTGTAGCACCAATTTCTTCAGCAGCAGGCTCCAGAGTATCTGGCTGTTCAAAGCTAATTTCTGCCAACTTCTGCTGTTTTTCAAAATAACGGTCTTCCGCTTTCTCTGCTAACAGCTGTTGGCGAACTTCGTCTTCTACTTCACTAAATGGTGTTACCGTACCTTCACGTAAATCGGTCAGCTTAATAATATGATAACCGAAGCTGGTTTCAACAATATCAGACAGATCACCAATATTTTCCAGCTCAAAAGCAGCGGCATCAAAATCTTCGTCCATCATACCGGCTTCGACCCAATCAAGGTCACCGCCCTGCTCCGCAGAAAAAGTATCATCAGAGTAGGTTTGCGCTACCTCAGCAAAGTCCGCGCCTTGCTCCAGTTCGGCCAGCGCCTCTTCAGCTTTTTCTTTAGCGTTCTCTGTATCGAACTCAATAAGAATATGCGACACACGACGCTCTTCTTCGGTTGCGTATTGCTGCTGGCGTTGTTCGTAGTACTCACGCACTTCTTCATCAGCTATTTCAATATCAGACTCAATAGCCGCCAAAGAAAGCTCAACATAAGCAACGCTCAACTTTTCTTCAGTACGGAACATGTCCTGGTTTCGCTGATAAAAGGTCTCAATATCCGACTCAGCAACTTCCACCTGGTCCTCAAAAGACTCGTTACTTGCTACCAGGAATCCGCCTGAACGCGTTTGGTTCTGTAAGCGCAAAAATGCTAAAGCCTCGGGCTCCAAAACGAATTCGGACTGAGACAAGCCACGCAATAGTTGATTCCGGGTCATGTCCTGCTGCATAACTTTAGCAAAAGCTTCCGGACTATAACCCGCATTTCGTAACGCCATTAAATAGACATCGTTATCAAACTGTCCGGCGGTGCGAAACTGTGGAATATCACGAATTGCTGCTTTAACCTGCTCCGGTCCCACACGCATTCCGCTATCTTCTGCGTACTGTACTAGTAATTCCTGTTCTATAAGCTGTTCCAGAACTCTGCTACGCAAACTACGCATGTATTCCGGATCGGAAGTAATGGCAGAAAACATATCGCCGAACTGCTCTTGTAAGCGGCTACGTTCGTTTTCATAAGCACGATCGTAGTCACTACGAGGAATTTCTTCTCCATTAACTTTTGCAACAGCATCTTCTGTGTCGCCGGTGATATAACCGCCAACACCTGCCAATGCAAAAGTTAGAATGATTAACACAAGAATGGCCTTAGCAGTAAAACTCTGCGAGCCTTCCCGAATCCGCTCTAACATAATAAGGCTTTCCTTATTTAACCTGAATAAACGACGTCACATTATAAGGTGATTCGTCTTAAAACTCACCATTCATACAAAAAAATAACCCGAGGTTTTATAAACCTCGGGCTACTATTATTATTCTTTAAAAAAAGCGCTAATGCGCTTTAATTAATTTACTGCGTCTTTAAGTGCTTTACCTGCTTTAAAAGAAGGTACTTTAGCAGCAGCGATCTGGATAGTCTCACCCGTTTGAGGGTTACGACCAGTACGAGCAGAACGCTCACGTACGCTAAACGTACCGAAGCCAACTAATGCGACTTGGTCATCTTTTTTTAGAGCATCAGTTACTGCATCGATCATTGAGTCCAGAGCACGACCAGCAGCAGCCTTAGAAATATCTGCACCTGCCGCGATTTTGTCAATAAGCTGAGACTTGTTCACAGTATCATCCCCTTAGATTGTTATTATCAAGTTTCCGTGGTTCCATTCGGATTTAAATGGGCCAAAACGGTTATATCAAGCTTGATTTAATTGTTCAAGCACCATTATGTCCAAATGGCTTTCCTATCCAGCTGTTCTTAATGTCATACATTTGAATCAGCTTTAAACTCTAGGCTACCACAGTCGTTTCGATTGAAAACCCTTTTTACTCACTTTTTAACGAAAAAATGCGGTCTGAAGCATGATTTCTCATCCGCAGACCGCATTCTAGCGTTCGAATATGACTTTAGTATTAAGTCACTGATTAATCTTTAACCAAGGCGACATCTAATACTTCATCAATCCATTTCACCGGTTGAATTACCAGGTCTTCTTTAACGTTGTCGGCTATTTCTTTTAGGTCGCGTTCATTCTCTTTGGGAATTAATACATGCTTAATTCCACCGCGATGCGCTGCCAATAGCTTTTCTTTTAAGCCACCGATAGCCAGTACTTCACCCCGCAACGTAATTTCACCCGTCATAGCCACGTCAGAGCGCACAGGCTTACCCGTTAACGATGAAACCATTGCCGTAACCATTGCGATACCGGCGCTTGGCCCATCTTTTGGTGTGGCGCCTTCAGGAACATGAACATGAATATCGCGTTTCTCATGAAAGTCATCAGCAATACCCAGCTTATCAGCTCGACTGCGAACTACCGTCAGTGCGGTTTGAATAGACTCCTGCATAACATCGCCTAACGAACCGGTCGTGGTTGTCTTTCCTTTACCGGCCACATTCGTGGCTTCGATAGTTAGCAAGTCACCACCAACTTCAGTCCATGCTAAGCCAGTAACCTGACCGACTTGGTTCGCTTCTTCCGCTTTACCATAATCAAAGCGCTGCACACCCAGGTAGTCACTTAAGTTATCGCCGTTAATTTCAACGTGCTTAATAGAACTGTCCAGCAGAATTTCTTTCACCGCTTTACGACACAGTCGTGACAACTCACGTTCAAGATTACGCACACCGGCTTCACGAGTGTAGTAACGAATAATACCGATAATGGCACTGTCCTGAACCGTAATTTCTTTCTCCTTTAAACCGTTACGGCCAATCTGCTTCGTCAATAAGTGACGTTTTGCTATGTTTAGCTTTTCATCTTCGGTATAACCGGACAGACGAATCACTTCCATTCGATCGAGCAGAGGCGCCGGGATGTTCATACTGTTCGATGTCGCAACAAACATAACATCTGACAGGTCATAATCGACTTCCAGGTAATGATCGTTAAAGTTAACGTTCTGTTCCGGGTCTAACACCTCTAATAACGCAGAGGCAGGATCACCTCGCATGTCTGCCGACATTTTGTCAATTTCGTCTAACAGAAACAGTGGGTTGCGTACGCCAACCTTAGACATTTTCTGAATCAGTTTACCCGGCATAGAACCAATATAAGTACGACGGTGACCACGTATTTCTGCTTCATCGCGCACGCCACCTAATGCCATACGCACATACTCTCGCCCTGTCGCTTTCGCAATCGACTGTCCGAGCGATGTTTTACCGACACCCGGAGGACCAACTAAACAAAGAATCGCACCTTTCACTTTGGTGGTTCGTTGTTGCACCGCCAAGTACTCAATAATGCGTTCTTTGACTTTCTCTAAACCATAATGGTCTGCATCCAGTACTTTTTCTGCATGGGACAAGTCTTTCTTAATACGTGAACGCTTTTTCCAGGGGACCGACACCATCCAATCGATATAACCCCGAACTACAGTAGCCTCCGCCGACATAGGCGACATCATTTTTAGCTTTTGAAGCTCGGCTTCTGTTTTCTTCTTAGCCTCGGCGGGCATACGGGCGTCGTCGATTTTCTTCTGCAATTGCTCAAACTCATCGACGCCGTCTTCTGTTTCACCCAGCTCTTTTTGAATGGCTTTCATTTGCTCATTCAAGTAATACTCACGCTGGCTTTTTTCCATTTGTTTTTTGACGCGACTGCGAATACGTTTCTCAACCTGAAGGATATCGATTTCGCCTTCCATCAATGCCATCAGGTGCTCTATACGCTCACGCACATCGGTAATTTCAAGAATGGCCTGCTTTTCTGCAAGTTTTAATGGCATATGTGCCGCCATTGTGTCTGCCAGACGGTCACCATCTTCAATACCAGACAATGAAGTAAGCACTTCTGGCGGTATCTTTTTGTTCAGCTTCACATAGCCTTCAAACTGGTTTAGAGCCGAACGAATAAGGACTTCTTCCTCTTTTTCCGGTAACTCTTCGGCCGCCAGATAATGGATACTGGCCTTAAAGTACTCTTCGTCATCCTGAAGTTCATCAAGCTGCGCACGCTGCTTACCTTCAACTAACACTTTCACAGTGCCATCAGGCAGCTTCAATAACTGTAAAACCGTAGCGACAGTACCCACCGGATAAATGTCATCATTGGTAGGCTCATCCACCGACGCATCTTTCTGTGCTGCTAAAAAGACTTGTTTATCCGCATCCATCGCCGCTTGTAAGCATCGAATCGATTTTTCCCGACCGACAAATAGCGGAATCACCATATGCGGGTAAACCACTACATCTCGCAACGGCAGAACAGGCATCGTTAATTGTTCGGTGCGTTCTTCGCTCATTAAATTCTCTCCCGACCTAGGTTTACTTTGTTATATGCGGTCTTTACCTGAAAGTTCAATCCTTGACAGAAAAAAAGGGCCAGATTGGCCCTTTTTCGAACACTTTTAATACAGTTTCGTATTATTCACCCGAAGCCTGCTTGTTTTTCTGTTGATTCGCGTAAATTAAAATAGGGTCTGATTCCCCGGCTATCACCGACTCATCAACCACAACTTTCACCACGCCCTCAATAGAAGGTAACTCGTACATAGTACCCAGTAAAACCCCTTCAACTATTGAACGCAGACCGCGAGCTCCTGTCTTACGCGCCATAGCTTTTTTAGCAATAGCCCGTAAGGCATCTTCACGAAACTCCAGTTCGACATCTTCCATTTCAAACAAAGCAGAATATTGCTTCGTTAAAGCATTTTTCGGTTCACGCAGAATTTCAACAAGGGCTTCTTCATCCAGCTCTTCTAGCGTAGCTACAACAGGTAGGCGACCGATAAACTCTGGAATCAAACCATAGCGAACCAAATCTTCCGGTTCTACTTTCGCTATAATCTCGCCTTCTTCACTTTGCGTTTTGCTTTTTACTTCGGCGCCGAAACCTATTCCCGTTCCGGTAGACAAACGCTGCTCAATAACTTTGTTTAAGCCAGCAAATGCACCACCGCAGATAAATAAAATCTTCGATGTATCAACCTGCAGGAACTCTTGCTGAGGATGTTTTCGTCCACCCTGAGGAGGCACTGAAGCAACCGTACCTTCAATTAGCTTCAATAAAGCTTGCTGAACGCCTTCGCCACTAACATCGCGAGTAATTGATGGGTTGTCTGACTTACGTGAAATTTTGTCAATTTCATCAATATAGACAATACCGCGCTGGGCTTTTTCCACGTCGTAGTCGCACTTTTGTAAAAGCTTTTGAATGATGTTCTCGACATCTTCACCAACGTAACCTGCTTCGGTCAACGTAGTCGCATCCGCCATAGTAAAAGGAACATCCAGATAGCGCGCCATAGTCTCAGCAAGGAAAGTCTTACCTGAGCCTGTTGGGCCTATCAGCAGGATATTGCTTTTGCCTAACTCAACTTCTTCTTTGCCTTTACCTGAGCTACGTAACCGCTTGTAGTGATTATAGACAGCAACTGATAAAACTTTTTTAGCGCGATCCTGGCCGATAACGTAGTCGTCCAGATGTTTTCGGATAGCTTTTGGCACAGGTAATTCATCCTGGTCCGGTACCGGCGACAGTTGATGAATTTCTTCTTTTAGAATGTCATTACATAACTCGACGCATTCATCGCAAATGAACACAGACGGCCCTGCAATGAGCTTCTTAACTTCGTGCTGACTTTTGCCACAAAAAGTGCAATACAGCGGCTTATCGCCATCACCTTTGGACTGATCCGTCATGCTTTTCTCCTACTACTTAAGCGCCCGCTCAGGACTCTTCGCCACGCTGGCGTAAAATACCGTCAACCAAACCGTAATCGATTGACTCTTCTGCTGATAAGAAGTGATCGCGATCGGTGTCTCTAGCCACTTTCTCGTAATCCTGACCTGTATTCTCAGCTAACATACGGTTTAAGCGCTCTTTCAGATCCAAAATTTGCTTCGCATGAATTTCAAAATCTGAAGCCTGCCCCTGGAAACCGCCAAGTGGCTGGTGAATCATAACCCGGGAATTTGGTAAGCAATACCGCTTACCCTGAGCACCACCAGCTAAGAGGAAAGCCCCCATGCTGGCCGCTTGTCCCATACAAACTGTGCTAACATCCGGCTTAATAAAGCGCATTGTATCGTAAATAGCCATACCTGACGTAACTACACCTCCTGGCGAGTTAATATACAAGTAAATGTCTTTATCAGGATTATCTGATTCTAAGAACAATAGCTGAGCCACAATAAGGTTGGCCATATGGTCTTCAACCTGACCACAGCAGAAAATTACACGCTCTTTTAACAGGCGTGAATAAATGTCGTAAGAGCGCTCCCCTTTTGACGTCTGTTCGACAACCATAGGGACTAGCTGTGCCATTGGATCCTGAATATCGCTCGACATGTGTTATAAAGCTCCTGAAATAAAAATGGCTCGTATGAAGTCATACGAGCCATTAAACCAAGCTGTAGCGGGACCCGTCAAGGACTCCGTTACAAGAGATTACTGCTGCTTCGGATTCATAATGTCGTCAAAGCTTGCTTTCTTGTCTTTCACAGAAGCTTTTTCCAACACAAATTCGATAGCCTGCTCTTCCAACGCTAAGTTGCGAACTTGCTGCATCATATCGTTGTTTGACTTGTAGTACTCGACAACTTCCTGCGGGTCTTCATAAGCAGAAGCTGCTGTCGCAATGATCTCATCAACTTTCTCATCGTCAGCTTTAAGCTCATTGCCGCGAATGACTTCGCCCAATAACAAGCCAACTTTAACACGTTCTTTTGCCTGCTCTTCAAACAGCTCAGCCGGCAATTCAGGCATTTGATCTGCATTACCACCAAAACGTTGAGCAGCTTGCTTACGCAGTTGATCAATTTCCTGGTCGATCATTGACTTAGGCAATTCAACATCGTTGTTTTCAACAATGCCTTTTAACACCTGCTCTTTAACTTTTGCTTTTACTGCGTTTTTCAGTTCGCGTTCCATATTCTTACGAACTTCTTCTTTCAACGCTTCAACGCCGCCTTCTTTTACACCAAATAACGCAACGAACTCGTCATTTAGTTCAGGTAAGTCACGTGCTTCAACTTTTTTAGCTGTTACAACGAACTGCGCTTCTTTACCTTTCAGGTTTTCAGCGTGGTAGTCTTCCGGGAAAGTGACTTCAATCGTCTTTTCCTCACCCGCTTTAATACCTTTAATTTGATCTTCAAAGCCAGGAATCATGCGGCCTTCGCCTAGTTCCAGAGCGAAATCTTCGGCTTTACCGCCTTCAAACTCTTCACCGTCAATAGAACCAACAAAATCCATAGTGACACGGTCACCTTTTTTGGATTTACGCTTAACTTCTTTCCAGTCAGCGTGCTGTTTTTGCAGCGTTTCCAACATGTTGTCTACGTCTTTCTCGGTAACTTCAACAGCTGGCTTTTCGACTTTCACTTTTTCCAGATTTTGAACTTCTACTTCCGGATACACTTCGAACGTTGCAGTGAACTCAAGGTCTTTACCTGGTTCATTGACTTTAGGTTCAATTGCAGGTGCACCAGCAGGGTTCAACTTTTCCTGCATAACCGCTTCAAAGTATTTGCTTTGCATAACACTTGAAGCTGCACGTGAACGTGCTTCGCGACCAAACAGCTTTTGCAGTACATTTGGCGGAATTTTTCCTTTACGGAAACCATTCACACGACGATGGCGATATTCTTCTTTTAATAAGCGTTTTACTTCGCTATCAATTGCATCTGCCGGGACTGTAATAGTCACACGACGCTCTAAACCTTGAGTTGTCTCTACAGAAACCTGCATTGCTTCATTACCTCGGTTTCAATCAATGAATGTCACTCGCATCAATTTATCATTATAAAAAATGAGATACGGCAACGGCGTTGACCTTTAAAAATGACGCAGCATTATAGCGAGGAGACCGCCCGGAGTCGAGTCCCGAGCGGCAATTTTTAAGCTTCACTTTATTCGGTGAGAAAAATAGTTAAGATTTGCCTTCCAGCTCAAGCAGTAGATTATTGATTTCACCCAGTTTATCCGGTTTATCACCACCCATATTTTCTTGGTCGGCAACTTCCGTTTCAAGCTCATCGTAACGCCATTGCTGCAACAGCTCAATTTTTTGCTCGTTTGAAAGGTCAGGATGATCAAACACGGCTTGCGGGGAATCAAACGCTTCAGCGGGATTCTTTAAACTTTTCTTAAAGTCCATAACAATAACTCCAGCCAAGGGTTAACAATAAAAGTTTTAGTTATATATGACTTAAATGTAGCAGTACTGGCTGAAAAGAAAAAGGTTAAAGAGTGTAATGGTCGGCGATGCAGGATTTGAACCTGCGACCCCTTGGACCCAAACCAAGTGCGCTACCAAACTGCGCTAATCGCCGACAAACAGGAAATTTTACTATAAAGAAATGGGGTGGATGATGGGACTTGAACCCACGACAACCGGAATCACAATCCGGGGCTCTACCAACTGAGCTACACCCACCACTGAGTGATTTCTTTGGCGCGTTCTGGCGCACCCGGCAGGATTCGAACCTGCGACCGACGGCTTAGAAGGCCGTTGCTCTATCCAACTGAGCTACGGGCGCATATCGAACCATTTTACCGTCTAGAGAATGGTCGGCGATGCAGGATTTGAACCTGCGACCCCTTGGACCCAAACCAAGTGCGCTACCAAACTGCGCTAATCGCCGAATTTCTCCGAAAGCCGTATCAGACGCAGCTTTTAAAAAGCAAATGCTGGCTGACAACGGGGGCGAATATTACCTGTTGAAGACTGACCCGTCAAACTTTTTTTCTGTTATTGGTGCCGAGTGGCTACTTTTACGTCAACCTGACGACTAAACCAACAACCGGTGACATTCAGGGCAGAAAAAAGTTACAATAGAGCCCATATATCACCTTGAATTCTCTCACTTTTGGGAACGTCATTATGCCAGCTCAAATTATCGATGGTAAAACCATTGCTGCCACTGTACGTCAGGCCGTCAAACAACAAGTAAAAGAACGCGTTAATTCGGGATTGCGAGCGCCAGGCCTGGCGGTTGTCTTAGTTGGAAGCGATGCGGCTTCCGAAGTTTATGTAGGAAATAAACGACGAGCTTGTGAAGATGTAGGCTTTCGTTCATTCGACTATGACTTACCGGCAACGACAACCCAGCAGGAACTTGAAGAGCTGATTGAAAAATTAAACAACGACACCTCTGTCGATGGCATTTTAGTCCAGTTGCCTCTACCGGCAGGCCTTGATGCTACTCCGATACTAGAGCGAATTCGCCCTGACAAAGATGTCGACGGCTTTCATCCATTTAATGTAGGACGTTTATCACAACGCATTCCGGCCTTACGCCCCTGCACACCGAAAGGCATTATGACCCTACTAGAGCACACAAAAGTTGATCTACATGGGCTCAATGCTGTTGTCGTTGGTGCGTCCAACATTGTTGGTCGGCCAATGAGTCTGGAGCTCCTTTTAGCGGGCGCTACAACGACAGTTTGTCACAGGTTTACCAACGATCTGTCTGAACACGTAAAAAGAGCAGATATTTTAGTTGTAGCAGTAGGGAAGCCTGAATTCATTCCGGGGGAATGGGTTAAGCCCGGAGCTATCGTTATCGATGTTGGTATGAATCGATTACCTGATGGAAGTTTAACGGGCGATATTGAGTTCCAGACAGCCTCTGAGAAAGCTGGCTGGATAACGCCTGTTCCGGGTGGTGTGGGGCCAATGACCGTAGCTTCACTCATTGAAAATACCTTACAAGCCTGCGTTGACTACCACGATATTCGCTAATTTACTTTCGGTAGCCGCTTAGCATTGAGTGCTGAGCGGTACTTGATAGCGCCCATAAAGGTTTGTTAAGCAGCCGATTGCGCTTTGCGCAATAACGTGCAGCTTTAGAATCTGATAGTAGAGTCTGAGTCGCGGATAAAAACTCACCGGCAATAGGTATCTCAAGGGGCAAGCACCAATAGGTTTCAATAACCAGTACCCTTGCCTGGTGCCATTGTTCGCTCCCGTCGCTACTGGCTCGGGCATGGTAGTGGTCAACTGAAATCTCTAACACCTCAGTCTTTAAATCATCATCCCAGCGCCAATCAGCAAACTGGCGGAAATCCTCAACGGTAGGCGACAAGACTTTTAGTTGACCAAATTGTGCGTAATGAAGTCGCTGCTCGACCAAGGCTTCAGTCACAGCGACCATTTTGTTGTCAGTACTAAGTTGCGGTTTAAGCCCCGCCATTCCCGCGACTAACGTATTAACCATGGCATTGTGGCTACCGTTATTAATGCTACCCGCGCGCACAGCATACTGATTAGCAACCGTCAGAGTTTGCTGCCCCCACCAGATAATCAGTGCCTGAACGAAAGTAAAAACAGCGGCCACAATAATCGGCCATACAATTAACAGCTCGATGCCGGCTTGTCCGGATTGTCCGGATTGTTTTCGCAGCGTTTTGCCTGGCTTAAATAAAGAAAAACCCGCTGCCAGAAAGGCAGCGGGAAATGTTATGCCCAAGCGAGACAATAACATGGGACCTCCATGTCCAGTGTGCCGTGTCCTTCATTAGACACGCAGCTATGTTAGTCCAGCCGGTTGTGATTCACCATTGGCAAAGTGACCCTTTGCCCGTAAGTCATTAACTACTTGTCCTGTACCTGCCACTTCCCATCGCGAAAAAATGCCTTCCAGCCAGTTTGTTTTTTCTTAATCTCGGTCACCACGTATTGTTCTTTGTTTTTGCGCGAGAAGCGAACAATAGCATCGTTACCTTCATCGTCCTCCTGTGGAGCTTCCGCCAGATACTTGAACTTCTCCGGTAACCGGTCTTTAAACTGAGCAAGCTCTTTTACAGTGACAGCACGGGTCTCCCGTGACTTAGGAAAGGTATTGGCTGACAAGAAAATACCTGACGCACCATCCCGTAAAACAAAATAAGCATCGGACTCTTCACATGGTAACTCCGGCAAAGGAACCGGATCTTCTTTAGGTGGTGCAGGTTCACCGCTACGCAACAGCTTGCGGGTATTTTTGCAGTCACTGTTGGTACAACCAAAGTACTTACCAAAACGCCCATTTTTTAACTGCATTTCAGAGCCGCACTTATCACACTCGATAGTTGGACCGTCGTACCCCTTAATCCGGAATGTGCCCTCTTCAACCAGTTGACCGTCGCAAGTAGGGTTGTTACCACAAACATGCAACTTACGCTTTTCATCAATAAGATAGCTGTCCATCGCTGTCCCGCACTTAGGACAGCGTTTCTTCGCTCTGAGCGCTTCGGTTTCCCGTTCTTCTTCGTCAGTTACCTCAACCGCTTCTTCACCCGGCGTCAGGTTCAGTGTTTTAGTGCAGCGTTCCTTAGGCGGCAGATTATAGCCCGAGCAACCAAGAAAAACGCCTGTTGACGCGGTGCGTATTCCCATTTTTCGACCACATTCAGGGCAGTCAATATCGGTCAGAACAAGGCTGTTCTCGCGCATACCACCTTCGGTAGGTTCCAGTTCTGCTTTCTCCAGCCGTTCTTTAAAGTCTGCGTAAAACTTATCGAGGGTTTCTTTCCAGTCACGCTTTCCGGCAGCAATATCATCCAGGGCCTGTTCCATTTCTGCCGTAAAGTTGTAATTCATTAATTCGGTGAAGTTCTCAACCAGTCGGTCATTGACAATTTCACCCATTTTTTCAGCAAAGAACCGACGGTTCTCTACCCGAACATAGCCTCTGTCCTGAATAGTAGAAATTATCGAGGCATAAGTCGACGGGCGACCAATACCGCGTTTTTCTAATTCTTTAACTAAAGACGCCTCACCATAACGAGCCGGTGGCTTGGTAAAGTGTTGTTCCGGAAGCAGTTGTTCCAGTTTCAATGCATCGCCTTTTTTTACGTCCGGCAGATTATCATCGCCCTCTTTCTTGCTACTGGCCGGAGGCATTACCTTAGTCCAACCGGCAAAGCGCATGACCCGTCCGCGAGCTTTTAATTCGAAATCACCTGCTGTGGCAGTTAAGGTCGTACTGTCATAGCGCGCCGGAACCATCTGACAAGCAACGAATTGACGCCAAATAAGCTCATACAAGCGTTGAGCATCACGCTCAACTGAAGATAAAGATTCTGACTTCACCTTCACATCTGACGGGCGAATCGCTTCGTGCGCTTCTTGCGCATTGCTTTTCGCACCGTAGCGAGTCGGGCTTTCAGGCAAATAGTTCTTACCAAAGTCTTTTGCTATTAAGTCACGGCAAGCATCAACCGCTTCACCACTCAAGTTGGTTGAGTCCGTACGCATATAAGTGATGTGACCCGCTTCATAAAGGCGCTGAGCCATCATCATCGTCTTTTTCACACCAAAGCCTAACCGAGTACTGGCTGCCTGCTGCAGTGTTGAGGTAATGAACGGTGCACTGGGTTTGCTCGACGTCGGCTTATCTTCACGGCCGGTAATTTCGTAACCTGAGTTCTTCAATAACGCCAGTGCAGCATCGGTTTCTTCTTTATTAGCCGGGCGAAAGTTTTTTCCAGCCTGTTTCATTACCTGCATGCGCAGAGAGTCTTCAGATGGCGTGGTTAAATCCGCATGAACATCCCAATACTCCTCCGGAACAAACGCCTTAATTTCACGCTCGCGTTCAACCACCAGGCGCACAGCGACTGACTGCACACGACCTGCCGATAACCCCCGGGCGATTTTTTTCCACAATAACGGAGAAACCATGAAGCCGACCACACGGTCAAGAAAACGGCGAGTCTGCTGCGCATTAACCCGGTCGGTATTCAACTCCGCGGGATGCTCAAAAGCTTCCTGAATGGCTTTCTTGGTAATCTCGTTAAACACCACGCGTTTATAGCGGGAGTCGTCACCACCGATAAGTTCCCGCAAGTGCCAGGCAATTGCCTCTCCCTCGCGGTCCAAATCCGTTGCCAGAATAATTTCGTCAGACTTTTTCGCTAACTGTTTTAACTCTTTAACGACTTTCTCTTTACCCTGCAGAACTTCGTAATGGGCTTCCCAATCGTTTTCAGGGTCAACGCCCATACGGGCAATTAGGCGCTTATAGTCCCGTTCTTTTTGATATTTAGCTTTCGCATCCGGTGACATCTTGCGGACTTCAGCTGCCGGCTTGCTTTTGATTGTCTCAGTAGCGCGGGTAGGTAGATCACGGACATGACCAACACTGGACTTAACGACAAAGTCCTTACCTAAATATTTATTAATCGTTTTGGCTTTTGCCGGAGACTCGACAATGACGAGCGATTTTGCCATAGAATAATCGTTCTCTTGTTGTAGATGACCGTGTATATACGTGCTAACAGTAACAATTACAAGTGCAATTGCTCATTAGCGACCTTTTTTAGGTATATCGGTTATCGTCAGCAGAAACAACCATAACTCAGTTATTTGATAAAAATTCGCACAAGTTAAATAAACAGTCAGATTTATACTAACAGGCTTAAACGCCAGAAAAATAAAGGCTTTCAAGGCGGTTTTAAAACAGTATAATGGCACCTTAGTTTACATTATCAGGTGCACAATACGTGCAGGGAGTATCGAAAAGTGAGCATGCAACACTTCGAAGTCAACTACGACGGTTTGGTCGGCCCTACTCATAATTACGCTGGATTGTCGTTCGGTAATGTTGCCTCTTTGGCCAACGCTAAAGCCTCTTCCAGTCCTAAAAGTGCTGCCCTGCAAGGCCTGAAAAAAATGAAAGCATTGCACGATATGGGGATGAAACAGGGAGTACTTGCTCCTCAGGAACGCCCTGATATTTTTGCGTTGCGCCGCTTAGGCTTTACTGGCACTGATGCCGAGGTGTTGCATAAAGCAGCCACCGAAGCTCCGGCTGTCTTTCAGGCCGTTTGTTCTGCTTCCAGTATGTGGACCGCCAATGCGGCAACCGTTTCTCCAAGTGCAGACACCGCCAACGGTAAAGTACACTTTACCCCGGCTAACCTGACTAATAAGTTTCACCGTTCATTAGAGCCACAAACCAGCGGTCGTATCCTGCAAGCTATGTTTAACAATAGCCGCTACTTTGAACACCATATGCATTTGCCCGACAACGAACATTTTGGCGATGAAGGTGCAGCCAATCACACTCGTTTGTGTCGTGAATATGGCCACGCCGGAGTGGAACTCTTTGTCTATGGCCGTTATGCCTTTGACAGCTCCAAGCCCGCTCCCAAAAGCTTTCCGGCAAGACAAACTTTAGAAGCTTCTCAAGCCATTGCTCGCTTGCACGGTCTGAGTGAAGACAATACCGTTTATATTCAGCAAAATCCTGACGTAATTGACCAGGGGGTTTTCCATAACGATGTTATTGCGGTCGGCAACCAAAACGTATTGTTCTACCATGAACAGGCTTTTTCCGATACAGAAGCGAAATTGGCAGAAATTCAGCGTAAGTTCGGCGATAACCCACTACATTTCATTAAAGTGGGTACTGAGCAGGTCAGTATTAAAGACGCTGTTAGTACGTATTTATTCAATACTCAGCTCATCACACCACCCGATGGTCAAATGACAATCATCGCACCAACGGAGTGTCAGGAAAACGACAGCGTCAGGTCGTACCTGGAACAGTTGACTCAAAGCAGTGACAGCCCCATTAAGCGGGTTGAATTCTTTGATGTAAAGCAGAGCATGAGAAATGGTGGTGGACCCGCCTGCTTGCGCTTACGAGTTGCATTGAACGATGAAGAGCTCGCCGGGGCAAACCAGAACTGTTTAATGTCTGACAAGTTATTCAGTCGTTTAAATCAGTGGGTAGAGAAACACTATCGCGATGAGTTGGCTGTTGATGATTTGCGTGACCCTGCATTATTAGAAGAGTCGCGCTCAGCCCTGGATCAGCTGACTCAAATTCTTAAGTTAGGCTCGGTTTACCCTTTCCAGCAAGACTGAGCAATTGATGGCTCAGCCTTGCTGTTAGGCTGAGTCAGTCGTTGTCGTTATGCAGTTCGAGGTTAGCGTCTTCTGAACCGTCACGTTCAGATCTGGCAACGTCGTTACGAGCCGCGTGCAGACGGTCTAAATATTCCTGACTGACATCTCCGGTTACATACTCACCGCTGAACACCGATGTTTCAAAACGCTTGATTGAGCGATTCTCTGCACCAACTGCATCTATCAGGTCGTCAAGATCCTGATAGATGAGTCCATCAGCTTTGATCATGTCACGAATCTCAATTGCTTCACGTCCATGGCCAATAAGCTCATTGGCACTTGGCATATCAATGCCATAAACATTCGGAAAACGTATTTCCGGAGCTGCTGATGCGAAATAAACCTTTTTGGCACCGGCCTCGCGAGCCATCTCGATAATCTGCTCAGAGGTTGTTCCGCGAACAATGGAGTCATCAACCAGCAAAACATTCTTACCGCGGAATTCAGCGCTAATAGCATTCAATTTACGGCGTACCGACTTACGCCGCTGAGTCTGCCCTGGCATGATAAAGGTACGGCCAATATAACGGTTTTTCACAAACCCCTGGCGATACGGTAAATCCATCACATTGGCGATCTCCAGCGCAATATCACAGCTGGTTTCAGGTATTGGAATAACGACATCAATGTCTAAATCTGCGTAGTCCCGTTTAAGTTTTTCGCCCAGCTTACGCCCCATATTGACACGGGAGGCATACACCGAGATGCCATCAATAAATGAGTCGGGGCGCGCAAAGTAAACATACTCAAAAATACAAGGACAGTGCATGGGTTTGTCGGCACACTGGCGTGAGTAAAGTTTACCGTCATTCGTAATGTAAATAGCCTCGCCCGGCTCCACATCACGCACATATTTAAAACCAGTACCATCAATTGCAACGCTCTCGGACGCGACAATATACTCTTCGCCATCTTCCGTATCGCGTTTACCCAGTGCCAGAGGACGAATACCCCATGGGTCGCGAAACGCAACCATACCGTGACCAAGAATCATAGCGACTACGGCATAGGCTCCACGAACCTGGCGATGAACCGCGGTCATAGTGCGGAAAACGTCTTCTTCGCTCAGCGTTAAACTTTCGTTCTTATCCAACTCATTAGCAAATACGTTAAGCAGAATCTCTGAATCTGACGTGGTATTAATATGGCGACGAGCCGTTTGGAACAAATGTTCCTGAACATCGGCAGCGTTGGTCAAGTTACCGTTGTGCGCCATCGCAATACCGAAAGGTGAGTTAACATAAAATGGCTGTGCTTCTGCAGAGCTTGAGCTGCCGGCGGTGGGATACCGTACATGGCCAATACCGACATTGCCAGACAACCGGTGCATATGACGTGTATGGAACACATCGCGTACCAAGCCGTTGGCCTTTCTCAAGCGCAAAGTGCAATGCTCATCAACTGTCATAATACCAGCGGCGTCCTGGCCACGATGTTGAAGCATAGTTAACCCGTCATACAGCGCTTGGTTAACAGCCTGCTTACCAACAATACCAACAATACCACACATGTCTTTTCACCTTTCTATACAGGTTGAGGGACTAAAAAACTGGAGCTGTTTTCCAGATAACTGAAAAACCACTGAATAAATACACCGAAGTGAGGAATTAATAGAGACTCCTGCCACCATTCACTGGAAGATAATGTGGTAAAGGAATCAATAAAAAATAATAAAGCACTAACAATTAAGACACCGCGTAACGCGCCAAACACCAGACCAAGGACCCGGTCAGTTCCGGATAAGCCGGTGTGATGAACTAATTGAGAAAGAATGTAGTTAATAATTGCGCCCAGAATAAGCGTTGCTACAAACAATGCTGCTATTGCAGCGGCATTTCTTACCAGGGGATCGCCAATTTCGGTAAAGTATACTGCCAGATCGAGATAAAACTGGCTCGCGATAAAAAAGGCTGAAATCCAGATGGCCAGAGACACGGCTTCTTTAACAAAGCCCCTTACCAGACTGATCAGCGTAGAAAGGCCGATAACAATTATAATGGCATAGTCAATCCAGAGCATAATGACTCACAATTGCTGCGCAAAAGACGCGGTGGATTTTAACAGAATGTGCCTGAGAATGTGATTTTCTTTTCAGATATATTGCAAAACTCATGGCCGATAAGTAATAACTTTGCCTTGCAGCCCGGTAAGTTCCTTCAACGGACCTAATTGCTTTTCAAGCTCCGTCTTAGATGTATCCGGACCAACTAAAACACGGCTAATTGAACCATCAGATGCCTTTTGCGAGTACGCCGAAAAACCTTTTTCCTGTAACTGAGAAATCAAGCGTTTAACACTATCCTCGTTACTAAATGCGCCCAACTGGATAACCCAAGCTTTACCATCCGCTGCATACTCCGCCGGCTCGCGTGGAGGAACCTGGGCGTCACTGTTCTCGTTAATGGGCTCAGCTGAATCGGTAGTCTTCTCAGTTTCGGGGGGAGCCTCTTTAACGGTTACCGGTTCTGACACCGTTTTATCCGACAAGGTTTCCGGTTTTTGCAATTCTTCCTCAATAGTTGGCTTTAATGGAATGGTTTCCATTGGCTCAATCGGGTCTGCCTTCTCACCATCCAATACATCGGGAATAATAATGACAGCTAACGCCACCAAGATCAGAGTGCCAACAAGACGATTCTGCAGAGGACTGGACAAAGCTCAAGCTCCTTTTAAATGCGCGGTAATTCTCGCTACAGTGTAAAACGAGCCGAAGCCGAAAACCAGAGCTTTACCATTATTTGCCTGGTATTGCTCCGCCGCTTGGACAGCCTCGCAAAATGCATGCTCAACTGAGTCAAACAAGTAGCAGGATTCTTGAGGCAGTTTGGCTTTAACCGCCAATTGCTCGGATGTTTCACCACGAGGCTCCGACAAAGACCCCAAATACCAGTCGGAAACTCTGGAATTCAAAGCTTTAGCGACACCGCTATGGTCCTTATCACTTAACATACCAACAACAGCAAACACTTTATGCTTTGGATAAAACTTGTCGAGATACTGGCTGGCATAAGCAGCAGCTTGAGGGTTATGTGCAACGTCCAATAATATTTCACAGCTTTTATGGGAGTATGTTTGCATTCTTCCCGGAAGCGAGGCCTCGGCTATTCCTTCCCGTATTGCCGACAGCGTAACCGGCAAGGGCAACTGCTCAATAGCGGCAATTGCAGTTGAGGCATTGATAATAGGTAATTTAGGCAAAGGTAAATTGTTTAACTGGGTGTACTGACTACGGTAACTCCAGCTATCTGCCTTTTCACTGCGATGAAAATCTCTGCCGACCTGCCATAACTTAGCACCAACACGCTCCGCTGTTTCAGTGATGCTTGCTGTAGGACTTATTTCACCACAAATTAATGGCTTATCCGCTCTCGCTATTCCCGCTTTTTCACGCCCTATTTGCTCTCGATTATTACCAAGAAATGCAATGTGATCGATACCTATACTGGTAATTACAGCCACGTCCGCATCGACACAATTCACTGCATCTAGCCGCCCGCCTAAGCCGACTTCAAGAATGGCCACATCAGGTTTCTTCGCTTTCATCAGCCATAACGCAGCCAGCGTACCAAACTCAAAATAGGTTAGAGAAGTGTTCTCACGCGCCGCCTCAATGGCAGCAAAAGCTTCGGTATGGGCAGAGTTCGTCAGTTCCTGACCATTAATACGAACACGCTCGCGATACTCTACTATATGTGGTGACGTATAGACGCCAGTGGTGTAGCCGGCGGCCTGTAAAATAGTCTCAAGGTAGCAAACGGTCGAGCCTTTTCCGTTAGTGCCACTTACGGTGATAACCAAGGGCGCAGGCTCGAGCACATCGGCGTTTGCAGCAACCCTGGCCACACGCTCAAGTCCCATATCGATGCTTTGGGGATGGATACTTTCCAGATAAGTAAGCCAGTCCTGCAGCGGCGCTGACGCTGCAGGGGCAGATAGCGGTCCGGCAGTCATTATTCGCTTACACTGACTTCCGATGTTTCGGTAGATGGCAGGTTCTGCATTTTCGCCAACAATCGAGCGACTGTGTCACGCATGTCACGGCGATCGACAATCATGTCAATGGCTCCATGCTCTAATAGGAACTCAGCACGTTGGAAACCCTCAGGCAACGTCTGGCGAACCGTTTGTTCAATAACTCTCGGTCCGGCAAAACCAATAAGCGCTTTAGGTTCAGCAATATGAATATCGCCTAGCATAGCAAGGCTTGCAGACACTCCTCCCATAGTCGGGTCTGTCAGCACGGAAATGAAGGGAATACCCTCTTCACTCATACGTGCCAGAGCTGCGGATGTTTTAGCCATTTGCATTAATGACATCAGAGCTTCCTGCATACGCGCGCCGCCCGATGCAGAAAAACAAACTAATGGAATGCGGTGCTTAAGGCTAACTTCTGCAGCCTGAACAAACTTAGCACCAACAACCGATGCCATAGAGCCACCCATAAAGTTAAAGTCAAATGCGACAGCAACTAGAGGGACACCTTTTACGGTTCCTTTTTCCGCAATGAGTGCGTCATTTTCGCCCGTACTTTTTTGTGCTGCAGAAATACGGTCTTTGTATTTTTTTGAGTCTTTAAAACGTAAAACGTCTTTCGGTTCTAAATCAGCACCAATTTCTTCACGGTTGTCGTTATCTAAAAAAATATCCAACCGACTGCGGCCAGTGACTCGCATGTGATGATCACACTTCGGACAAACATTAAGACTGCGCTCTAAATCCGCCTTATAAATAATGTTGTCACAGGCAGTACACTTACTCCAAACGCCCTCTGGAACACCCCGACGTTTGTTAATTTTTGGCTTCGCAAGAATTCTTTCTATCCAGCTCATACTATTCCGCCCAAAGGCTGTTATTAGTCAATGTGATGTAGCTTACATGGTACCACAAATGGATCAAGCAAAGAGGTCATAACAGTGGCCTTAGTCGCCTAACCATAAAGGTCCCGGAGGAACTTGAGGTATATTATAGCTCTCAGGATAGGTAACTTCGACCAAATAAAGCCCACCGGGCTTCGCCGTTGCCGCCGCTTTGGTTCTGTCTTTTTGTAGCAATAACTCTGCAAGCCACTCCGGTGGCTGCTCGTGCTGCCCAATGACAATTAGGCTTCCCACAATATTTCGAACCATATGATGTAAAAAGGCATTAGCCTTTATATCGATAACTATATAGTCGCCGCGACGCTCTACTGTTAAATCCGTAACCTTTCGAAATGGCGTATGAGACTGGCAATGTGATGCCCGAAATGTCGTAAAGTCATGCTCTCCAATGAGGGCTGGTGCGGCTCTCTGCATAGCCTTTTCGTCAAGTGGATGATGATAATGACTGACGCCGAACGAATGAATTCCGGGGCGAAAACGAGTATTGGCAATAATGTATCGATACCGCCGCGAGGTAGCACTAAAACGAGCACTGAACTCACTGTCGACCTCTTGAGCCCAGCGCACTGCTATCCCGGCAGGTAAATTACTATTTACGCCCAATGTCCAGGCTGGCTCCGCCCGGGGAACCGGGATATCGAAATGCACAATCTGTCCGGTCGCATGAACACCTGCGTCGGTTCTTCCGGCGCAAGTCACCTCTATGGGCGCGTCCGCTATTTTGCTGACAGCGTGTTCTACGCATTGTTGAACACTAATAACTTCACGTTGGCGTTGCCAACCATAATAGCGGCTGCCATCGTATTCCAGGCATAAGGCCATTCGCATACTGCTTAATCCTACGAATCGAGTTTTTGTTTCAACGCGTCAGCTTCTTTCGCCAGCGCTTCATCGTCACCTTCTGCTAATTGCTGAAGAATCTCCCGAGCTTCATCCTCTTCACCCATTTCGATATAGGCTCTGGCTAAATCCAGCTGAGCTGCTGGGTCATCATCCTCAGGAGCCCCCTCAGCCTCACCAGATTCATCATCGGGTAATGCGTCTTTAACCGCTGACGACTGATAACGGTCGCTGTCTTCTTCCTCTTCATCAGCTTCAGCCATCAAGGAATCAATATCAACGAAGTCCTCGTCGTCTTTTGCATTAAAAGAGTCAACATCTTCACTACTTTCTTCGGTAGAACCAAACAGCGACTCTAAGTCTTTATCTGCTTCATCTTCCGCTTCATCAAGCTCGGCGTCGTCCTCAGGAGTTTCCTCTTCTAAGTCATCCAGTTCGTCCAGTGACTGAGTTAACTCATCTGACTCCTGAAGCAACTGCTCCAGATCATCATCCTCTTCCTCTTGCGGTTCTTCTTCAGTTTTTTCGTCAGGCTCTACTGCTGCTTCTTCTGAATGCTCTGCAGCTTCCTGTTCAGATTCATCAGTCTCGTCCTGAGTGGATTCTTCACCTGTTTCTGTCTCAGTCTCAGATAAGCCTAAGTCGGCTAAAACATCATCGACTTCGCTATCGTCGAAGTCATCCGGCAACAAGTCATCACTTTCGTCGTCCGCGTCGCTCTTCTCCGGCGCTTCCTCTGTTACCTGTTCATCATCTGTCCCAGCCTCTTGCGGAGCATTATCAGCAAGAATGTCGTCAATATCGTCGGTAGCATCCTGCTCAGCTTCTTCGTCATCAGATTTATCTTCACTGACCGTTGAATCTGCTTGCGCATCTTGCTGCTCTTCAGCTGTTTCCGACTTTTCTTCGTCCTCGTCATTAACAGAGAGGTCTATTGCCTGTTCGTCATCATCATCGGCCTCGCCAAACAGACGATCCAACTCGTCCTGAGAGAGCTCTCCGGCATCGTCATCCTCGCCAGGCAATACCGCTTGATCATCTTCATCTAAATCTTCATCTACGGTTTCTTTCTGCTCAGGTTTCTGTTGTTCAGGTGCACTGTCTTCATCATCGAGGCGTACGCTAAAGTCCGTTTCATCTGTATCTGAGGACTGTCCGGTTAATTCCGCTTCTAACGCGCTAAGGTCATCACCTTCATCATCGGAGGTTTCCTCGCCATCGATATCAAACAAACCATCCGTACTGTCTTTAGGTACATCACCCAATAACTCTTTATCCAGTTCGGCAGCCGCTTCTTCCTCAGTCAACTCCTTATTGGGACTCTGCTCTTCTTCTTCCGCCGTTTTAGACTTTGAAGACCGACGTATAAAGAAAAACACGATTAACCCAATAATAAGCAGCGCAGGCAACACCGACACCAGCAACATATTCAATGGGCTTTGTAGCCAATCGGAAAAACCTGACTCTTGTTCAACTTCTTCCCGAGCCTGCTGCTCAAGCATTTGTCTCTGTTGAGCTAATACTTGTTGAAACTGAGCTTCAAGCTCATCGGTTTTACTTGCGTTGGCAGCCAGTTCATCGAGGCGCTCCGCTAACGCATCGATACGTTCCTGCAGCGACTGGTTTTCGCCATACATACGTTCAACAGCCTGCATAGACTGCTGAATGTCAGACTGAAGTTCTTTAAAGTTTTGTTCCTGACGTTGCTCAACTTCCTGAATCGTCTGTTCAGCTTTTTGCCGAGCTTCTTCAAGTAGTTGCTGCTGTTCAGAGCGAGTTCTCTGAGTGCTTTGCTCTGCCTCTGAAAGCTCCTGAGACTTAGTTTGCAGTTGACCATCAACCACCACCTGACGACGCGCGGCTTCAGGGTTAACCATTTCAATTTCTTGCAAAGAAGGAATGCGCAGGTAGTAACCGTCGAGCATACGGTTCATGTTGCCATTTACGAAGGCCTCATCGTTGGCCTGAACAATAGCAACCATGGTTTGGTATTGTGTGACACTAGAATGTGGTTTATAGCGACGAGCAATATCCCATAAGGTATCGGAGCTGGTAATAGGCCCATAGCGCTCCTGACCCAGACGAACATCAGTTGCTTCAGACCCCTTGGCCCCTTTTATAACAACACCGTCCTGCCAGCCTGCTGCAGCGACTGTCATGCTGCCGGACAACGCAATGGCTGCCAGCGAAAAGTATCTCAATACCTGCACTCTAATCGTTTTTCTCATTCCTTCGTCTCTGCCCGCGCTTTGCTCTTATCTTTAACGGCGTTAGTTCAAAAAACTTTATGACATACAGCCGGTTAAATTACCAGTAATCACGAATTAAAGTTTCGGCAATTTGTATACTGTTTGTTGCTGCACCCTTGCGGATGTTATCAGACACAACCCACAAATTAAGACCGTTTGGATGGCTAATATCTTCCCTGACCCGCCCGACAAACACATCGTCGTTTCCAGCGGCGTTGCCTACCTGTGTCGGGAACTCTTCCCTCTGCTCCATTAGAGTCACACCTGGAGCTTCATTTAACAGCTGTTTTGCATGTTCGGCAGTAATTGGCTGGCGTGTCTCAATATGGATGGCTTCTGCATGCCCAAAAAACACAGGAACTCTGACCGCCGTTGGATTAACCCGAATACTGGGATCATTAAAAATCTTTTGAGTTTCCCACACCATTTTCATTTCTTCTTTGGTGTAGTCATTGTCCTGAAAAACATCGATTTGAGGAATGCAATTAAAAGCAATTTGGCGGCTGAAATTGGCAACTGTCGGTTGCTTTCCGTTTAACAGCTCCGCCGTTTGCTTAGCAAGCTCTTCCATCGCTTCCTTACCTGCACCCGACACTGACTGATAGGTACTTACGTTAATACGTTCAATACCCACCGCGTCGTGAATCGGTTTAAGTGCAACCATCATTTGAATGGTCGAGCAATTCGGGTTCGCAATGATATTACGATTCCTGAAGTCCGCTAAAGCCCAGGCGTTAACTTCCGGCACCACTAAAGGAATATCCGGTTCGTAACGAAATTCCGAAGTATTGTCGATAACAACGCAACCTGCCTCAGCGGCTTTCGGTGCAAACTCGCGAGAAATAGAACCTCCCGCAGAGAAAAAAGCGATATCGGCGTTCGACCAGTCAAACTCCGTAGCATCTGATACTTCAATTTCCTCACCGTTAAAGTCAACGGTAGCGCCAGCCGAGCGAGCACTTGCTAAAGGAAAGAGTTCTGCCACCGGGAATTTTCGTTCAGCCAAAATATCTATCATTTGCTGACCCACTAAACCTGTTGCACCTAATACCGCAACCCGAAACCCATGTGACATGCTGACTCCTTACTTAGGCAATTGCCGGGCACAAAAGCCCAACTGTAAAAACTGTATGTATTGCTCGCTATTATGGCATGTAACCACCTGATTAATGAACTCTCTGCGCGGGCTTTCTTTGCGATAATTACGCCGCAAACTGTCAAACCCATTTCGCGTTAGCCCATGACGGCGGAAGTTTTTGTCATCTTCATGAATGTTAAAATGCTCTTTTACCCAAGAGTTCAGCCTTTCTGGAGACGTTAACACCGCAGCATCGAGCTCCGGCCATTCAACCTTCGGTAACACCTCTTCCAATTCCTTATTAACCGGTATTTCAAAATGCGCTAACAAAGCATTTGCAATCATAACCGCCCCGCCAACTTTCCCTTCCAGGCTATGCCCGGCAATATGAGGAGTCGCTATATCAATATAAGGGACTAAATCCAGCAATACATCGGGTTCATTTTCCCAAACATCCAGTGCAATTGAAGGCCGCTCTCCCAGAACGACACGATCCAACAAAGCTTTATTGTCTATGACAGCACCTCGGCTGGCATTCACAAGTAGCTGCTCGGAATGCAGCGACTGCAATGCCGTACTCTCAAATAAATGCCGTGTGGGAAAGTCTCCGTCATCGGTTAAAGGAACATGACATGAGATAATATCTGCGGTTAGCACTCTCTGCCAGTGGTCGTGTACAAACTTAACACCCTTTTTACACAGTGGTGGATCATAATAGTGAACATTCAGCCCTAAAGCCTGAAGCCTTTGCCCCGCAGCTTTTCCTGTATGACCGGCTCCGACAATAGCGACGTCTACTTCATCGACGGAATACACTGACTTATTACTCAACCAGTCGAGAACCACACAAAGAACATATTCACCAACTGACTGTGCATTAGCACCAGGAGCATGGGCAAAAGTAATTCCTCTGTTTTTTAACAGCGGTAGGTTGACGTGTTCAGTACCGATAGTGGCAGACGCAACAAATTTTAAGTGCGGAGCCAGCTTCAGAAGCTCTTCATCAACCGTTGTGACAGAACGGACTAATAACGCATCAGCGTCGGCGAGCATGTCTTGTGGCGGAGTTCTCTCGGAGAAGTAAGAAAGCATTCCCGCACCCGACAATATGTCAGACAGTGCAGGAATATTCTGGTCAGCGACGACTTTCACCGCAATAACCAGCTAAATCGCTTATTCAGAGTATTGGCGCATCACTAACGATGCGTTCGTACCACCAAAACCAAAGCTATTGGACATTACTGTGCGCAATGGAGCTTCAGTTGGTTTCTGAATAATGTTCATACCATCGGCTTTCTCATCCAGCTCTTCAATATTGATTGAAGGTGTGACAAAACCATGTTTCATCATCAGCAATGAGTAGATTGCTTCATGCACACCTGCAGCTCCCAAAGCATGACCTGTCATTGCTTTGGTAGCGCTGATCATAGGCGTTTTTTCCGGGAACACTTCTCGAATAGCTTCCAGCTCTTTGACATCGCCAACCGGTGTGCTGGTACCATGAGTGTTCAGGTAATCAACCGGGGTATCCACAGTTTCCATAGCCATCTTCATGCAACGAACCGCACCTTCGCCCGATGGAGCAACCATGTCGAAGCCGTCTGAGGTTGCTCCGTAACCAACGATCTCACCATAAATTTTCGCACCACGGGCTTTTGCAGCTTCCAGCTCTTCAATAACCAGAATACCGCCGCCGCCAGCTGGCACAAAACCGTCGCGTCCCTGATCGTATGTGCGGGAGGCTTTTTCAGGCGTGTCATTGTACTTTGTACTTAACGCCCCCATCGCATCAAACTCCATTCCCAGAGTCCAGTGCAGCTCTTCACCGCCACCGGCAAAAACACGATCTTGCTTACCAAACTGGATAAGTTCTAACGCATGACCGATACAGTGCGCAGAAGTTGCACAAGCAGAACTTATTGAATAATTAACACCTTTAATTTTAAAAGGTGTAGCCAGGCATGCGGAGGTGGTTGATGCCATGCAACGAGGAACCATGTAAGGCCCCACTTTTTTCACACCGCGTTCGCGTAAAAGATCGGCCGCTGCTACTTGGTGTTCGCCTGATGCGCCACCAGAACCGACAACCAAGCCGGTACGAGGATGCGATACCTGCTCTTCTGTCAGTTCTGCATCTTCAATGGCCTGAGCCATTGCAATGTAGGCATAAGCAGCTGAATCTCCCATGAAACGCAACGCTTTGCGGTCAATATGGTCTTTAGGGTCTAACTTGACCTCACCCCATACCTGACAGCGCAACCCCATTTCTGCAAAAGATTCTGAGCGCGTAATACCGGATTTTCCGATACGCAATGATTCCAGCACTTCTTCTTGATTGTTACCGATGCTTGATACAATACCAAGTCCGGTGATAACAGCTCTTCTCATTCTTTAGTCCTGTCTGACATTTCTACGTCGATATATTAACCAACGTCGTGTATGAATGTGGTCTGCTTTGTCCACTGTTGTTCGTAAAGTTGTTATTATAGCGGCCATCAACTGATAAATCATGGGATAGCCACTTGAATTCTAATTCATCGGTCCAGTTTAACGAGCAAGGTGTACCAGTTTCCACCACTTTCGATGATATTTACTTTTCTGTCGATAACGGTGTTGACGAGAGTCAATACGTATTCCTGGCTCAAAACGGATTACCCGACCGCTGGCAGACGCTCTCTACCCATGACTGCTTTACCATTGCAGAAACGGGCTTTGGTACCGGGCTTAACTTTTTGCTCACCTGGCAACGCTTTCTAGAGCACGCCCCCAGTGACACACGGCTGCACTTTGTCAGCTTTGAAAAGTACCCATTGTCGCGTAGCCAACTTAATCAGGCTTACCAGCTACTGAAACCTGTAGCAGAGGTTAGTGCTGAATTTCTCAAACACTACCCGGCACCTGATCCCGGTTGTCATCGTCTTATCCTATCACAAGGCCGGGTGATTCTGGATCTATGGATTGGTGATATTAATGAGTTACTGCCCCAGTGGCTCCCGCAGGCGCAACAACAAGTTGACGTTTGGTTCCTGGACGGCTTTGCGCCAGCTAAAAACCCGGAAATGTGGCAACGCTCCCTTTATGACGCTATGAGCCAGACAGCTCACAGTGAAACCACCTTCGCTACCTTTACCGCTGCAGGCAGTGTCAGAAGAGAATTGCAGCAAGCCGGCTTTTCAGTAACTAAAGTTCCTGGCTTTGGCCGTAAAAGAGAAATGCTTTGTGGTCATTACTCCGAGTCAAATAAACTCAGACGTAGCGACAGGCGTAGCGTCACTATTATCGGCGGCGGAGTAAGTGCTGCCTGCACAGCTCTGGCTCTGACCCGCCGGGGAGTTAATGTCAAAGTCATTAGCCCCGGCATAGCTGATGGTGCATCCGGAAACCCTCAGGGGGCGGTTTATCCACTTTTACATGCTGAACATACGCCGCTTAGCCGGTTTTACTGGCAGGCGTTTTCCACTGCTACAAGTTTTTACCAGACTTTTTGTAGTGAAAACTGGTTTTCAACTGGCGTCATGCAACCGGCTTTTAATGAGCAGAGAAAAACGCGTTACCAACGTATAGCTGATAATCTCTACGCGAAAGACTCGGTGCACTACCTGGAACAAGCCGAAGCAGAAGAAAAAGCCGGGGTGCCGCTGGGCGTGCCCGCGCTACTCTACCCTAAAGCTGGCTGGTTAAGGCCTGAGGCGGTGGTTAAAAGTCTTTTTAAAGCGGCGGCCGTCGAGTTTGTTAAAGCCAAAGCCGTGTCACTACAACCAACAGACAATAAACACTGGAACGTCTTGCTCGATAACAAAGAGTCGCTGTCAGCAGAGCGAGTTGTTATTGCCACTGGGCACCACATTAATTCGCTGCTGCCAGAAGACATTGAAGCATTACCTATTCAGCCTGTCCGGGGACAAGTCAGCCTGGTTCAAACCACCAGCAAACTTTCATCATTAAAGGCTGTTTTATGCTTTAAGGGCTATTTAGTGCCTGCTGACAAAAAGCAGCACTGTGTTGGAGCAACCTTTAATCGTAATAATGACAGCCTGGCGACTAAAGCCGAAGATAACGACGAGAATATAAGACAGTTGGCGGAGAATGCTCAGCAGCCTTGGGCAGAATCATTAGACGTTAAAACGGCAAGAGTCTCAGTAAGAGCGACGAGCCCCGATCATCAGCCTGTTATCGGGGCTCTCAGCGATAACTTATATGCATTGACGGGGCTTGGTTCTCGCGGATTTACCTCAGCCCCTGTGCTGGGCGAAATTATTGCCTGTCAATTGACCGGAGAGCTAATGCCGCTAACCGAAAATGCTTTACGCCGCATCTCCGTTTGTCGCTTTCAGGGCTAATTTATCTAATACGTTGTTGATATGGGCCTGATCCGTCGGAGATAACTCATGACGGGTTTTGTGCACGGCTTCACGCAACGCCGGCATGACCTTACCAGGCTCTGTCTCACCGGACATTTCTAGCTGGGCAACAACCAAATCAAAATGCCCACGTAAATAACCGCAAGCGAAAAGTTCATCATCAGTTCCCGAAACAACCGCTTCGTCAAAAACCGATTCAAGCCGCTCTACCAATTGATCAAAGTCCATACTGCCCCTCATTTGAAGCTTTCCCCGGAAACAAAGGCGCTCATTCTAACGGTCTTTTTGTTACAATGCATCCGCATCACAGACTCAACGCATGACAGAGGTGTTTATTATGTCCCTGGAAATTGGCTTGTTTTATGGTTCTACTACCTGCTATACCGAAATTGCCGCGGAAAAAATTCAACAAGCCATTGGCGAGGACATTGTTCAGCTGTTTGATATTAAAGACACTCCGCTAAAAGAAGCTGAACAATTTGATATCCTGATTTTTGGTATTTCCACCTGGGACTTTGGCGAGCTTCAGGAAGACTGGGAAAGCCACTGGGACGACATTAACGATGTTGATCTGCGCGGCAAAGTCGTTGCGCTATACGGTATGGGTGATCAGGAAGGTTATACCGACTGGTTTCAGGATGCTCTGGGCATGCTACACGATGCTATTGCTGATCACGGCTGTAAACGAATTGGCTTTTGGCCTAATCAGGGCTACGAATTTGCTGCTTCCAAAGCATTAACCGCAGATAACACTCAGTTCGTCGGTTTATCACTAGATGAAGACTCACAATATGAGCTATCAGATGAACGTATCGAACAATGGACGACGCAAATTTTAGAAGAAATTGCTGAACAACTAGGATAATAACAATGCAAAGTTTTCTTTCCAAAACCTTGTTACTGCTAACGCTGCTCGTATCAGCCAGCGTTCTGGCTGACACTGAAAATACGACAATTGAAAAATTCACCGCGTCGTTTGACGAGCAACAGGGATTTTTTACTTTTTATCACGATGAGACCAAAGGTAAGTTTTATCTGGAAGTCCCCAAAAACGATAGACAATTTATTCTTCAAACCAGTCTTCCCTGGGGCCTGGGTTCAAATGATGTTGGTTTAGACAGAGGTCAGTTAGGTGAAACCCGACTGGCGTCTTTTCATATTGAGGGCAACACCGCTTTATTGCTTCAGCACAATACCCAGTTCCGGGCGCAAACTCGTAATCCAGCAGAACGCAATAGTGTCCAGCAGGCTTTTGCCGGTGCAGTACTTCATGGTTTCGATATTGTCGCCAGTAATAACGAAAACGTTTTAATTGATTACACGCCCTATTTGCTGACTGATGTGCATGGAGTCAGTAAGCGCTTACAGCAAACCGAGCAAGGACAATTTAAAGCCGACGCAAGTCGCTCCGTTGTTTACCCTGAGCGCAGTAAAGCCTTTGTCGAGAATACCGAACTTGAAGCAAAAGTTACTTTTGTCGGCGAAGGTAAAGGACAATGGGTTAATCAGGTAGCGGCCAACTCTGACGCCATTTCACTTCACCTTCATCATTCATTTATTAAGCTGCCCGATGCGGCTTATCAACCCAGAAAATTTCATCCAAACAGTGGTTTTTGGGCTCACAGTTTTAAAGACTACGCAGCACCTCTTGGTGAGTCGATGACAGTGCAATACATTCCACGTCACCGACTCAATAAAGAAGACCCGATTGCGTCACAAAGCCAGGCGCGCAAGCCAATTATTTATTACCTAGACCCCGGAGCCCCCGAGCCGGTAAAAACAGCTTTGCTTGAAGGTGCTCGTTGGTGGGCTGAAGGCTTTGAAGAACTCGGTTATGACAACGCATTTCAGGTAAAAGTATTGCCCGACGACGCCGACCCAATGGACGTACGCTATAACGTGATCCAGTGGGTTCATAGAGCGACCCGTGGCTGGTCTTATGGTTCTTCGGTCATTGACCCTCGTACCGGTGAGATCATTAAAGGTCATGTCACCTTAGGTTCTCTGCGTGTTCGCCAGGATATGAAAATTGCTGAAGGCTTGCTGACCCCCTTTGTCAACGACGCCGGTGAATTAAAAGAAGCAGTCCAAAGTATGGCTTTAGCCCGTATTCGTCAATTGAGCGCGCACGAAATTGGTCACACTCTGGGAATAGCTCACAACTTTGCTGCAAGTACATCTGATAGAGCATCGGTTATGGACTACCCGCACCCATTAGTTAACCTAACTACCGACGGTACTTTAAGTTTAAATGACGCTTATACTGAAGGGTTGGGGATTTGGGACAAACAGGTACTGGCTTATGGCTACAGTGATTTTGGCGGCATGCCTTCTTCAACGGAGCAGTTAACACGTATTCTGGAAAAGAATAAGTCGCTTAACCTCAGCTTCATTTCTGATCAAGACGCTCGTCCTGCGGGAGGCGCACACCCACTTGCTCATTTATGGGACAACGGCAGCGACCCGGTAACTGAGCTAGAGCGTCTGTTGTCCGTTCGCACACAGGTGCTGGATAACTTCAGTAAAGATATGTTGCGTTCAGACCAGCCTTTAAGTCAGCTACAAGCCATTTTTGTGCCTATCTACCTGTTACACCGTTACCAGGTAGAAGCCGCGGTAAAATGGCTGGGCGGTGTTAACTACCGTTACTACATGGCAGATGATGCTGCAGATGACTACCAACCGGTTAGTGCATCCAGGCAACAAAGTGCGTTGAAACAATTGCTCAAAACGATTCAGGCAGACAATCTGCGCGTGCCCTCACATGTTAAACAGTGGCTGGTTCCGGCTGCTTATGGCGAGAGTTCTTCGCGTGAATACTTTGATGGTAAAACCGGCCTTATACCAGATACTTTAAGTATGGCCGCAAGTGCCGCAGATCAAAGCCTGCAATTAATGCTTAACAGCCAACGTCTGAACAGACTGACTCAGCAGCACGCAGAAAACGAGCGGGTTCCTTCACCAGCCCAGATTATGTCAGAAGTTTTTAGTACCGTTTTTAACGACTGGGAAAATGCCCAAAACCAACCGTTACAGCAGCGTCTGTTAACCACAGCAATAAATTCTGAGGTGCGAGCGATAAAAAGTCCCGGTTTAGCGGCAGAGACTCGTTTAGTGATGCGAGCCCAACTTGTTAAGCAGCAAAAGCAGCTGGCTGAATCCAGTTCGCTGTTAATGCAGCAATTGGCCGGTGATTTAGAGAAGTTCTTAACGGATGCCGAATGGCCTGAACAATACGAACCCGAAGCATTGCCTCCGGGCTCGCCAATCTAACGAGAGTACCAGGGCCGCTTATAGCGGCTCTGGCATATCGTCTAGCTGATCTTTAGTTTTTCCGTGCGGCGTTGGTTGACGTGTTTCCGGGTCAATGTGAACGAAAACAATATCGTCAGCAGTACAAATGTTTTGCTTAGTGTGTTTATTTCGAACCAAACAGGTAATAGCTAAAGACGTACGCCCTACCGATTTAACTTGCAGACCGAACTCAACAACATCCCCCTGAAACGCTGAAGTTTCAAAAGTAATAGCGCCAATATGTTTCGTTACTAAGCTTTTCGCCTCTAACTGACAGCTGGCAAAAATATAAGCTTCCTCATCAATCCATTCTAAAATACGGCCCCCAAACAACGAACCGGCAAAGTTCAAATCATTTGGCATAACCAGTCGGCGGGATAAAAAGCGCATAGTCACTCCTTGTTAGTGGAAGATATGTACATATTATAACCTATTGTTCGCCAATGGTTTGTTGAAAAAATTGAGCAATCATTGAATATAGATGGATTTTTGTATTACGCCCGTTAATAGAATGCTTTTTCCCCGGGTAGTTCATCATGTCAAAAGACTGAGCGTTGTCCTGTAACTGTTTATACAGTTTCGTACTGTGAGTAAAAAGAACATTGTCATCGGCCATGCCATGATAAATCAGTAAGTCACCTTCTAAGTTTTCACTGTATGGGAAAACCGAGGATTTCTCATAAGCATTGCCTTCATCCGGCATCCCCATAAAACGTTCGGTATAATGCGTGTCATACAAACGCCAGTCCGTTACTGGTGCACCAGCAATCCCGGCCTTAAAGTGCTCAGGTGCTTTAAACATAGCAAGCAACGACATATAACCACCGTAACTGTGGCCGTAAACACCAATACGTTCTGCATCAACAAAAGGCAAACTGGTTAAATACTCCACTCCGGTAACCTGATCCTCAACTTCCGGACCACCCATGTTTTTATAAATAGGCGCTTCAAAACTCTTTCCCCGGTTCGCTGAGCCCCGGTTGTCCAGAGTGAATACAATAAACCCCTGTTGCGCCATATGCTGGACAAACTCACTACCCCAGCTTTTGGTCACTCTCTGTGCACCCGGGCCACCATAAACGTACACAAGCACCGGATATTTTTTCTCTGCGTCAAAATCACTGGGCTTCGTCATTTTGTAATAGAGGGTTTGTCCATCCGAGGCTTCCAGCTCACCAAACTCAGGGTAACGCCAATTTCTCAAGTAAGGAGACAGTGGATGGTCTTCTGTAATCTTATTCTCAGACAGCCATGCCAGGTGGTTCCCGGTTGGTCCGTGCAAACTCACTTGCTTAGGCTGCTGAGGCGATGAGTACGTATCCAGGTAAGAGCGTGCATCTGAGGCAAATTCAATATCGTGCATTCCTTCACGCTCAGTAATACGTGTCGGATTCGCCGCAGAGCTTGCGTTTAACTGCGACCGGTACAAATGAGACTCGAGCGGAGATTCTTTACGAGCGGTAAAATAAAGCGCTCCTGTACTCTCATCAATGGCTTCCAACTCGTCAACCTGCCAATCACCAGAACTTAGCTGGCGAATCAGCGAGCCATCCAGACGATAAAGATAAAGGTGCTTATGACCGCTACGCTCTGATGCCCAAATAAAGTGCTTATTGTCTTCTAAGAAGTGCAAGTCGTTATGAAGATTCACCCAGCTATCCGACGTTTCTGTCAGAAGCTCCCTCTCACTTTTTTCCTGACGATTATAAATGAGCAAATTCAGTTTTTGCTGATTACGACTTTGCCACTGGTAGCTTAAGTGCTGGCTATCACCAACCCATTTTACTCTGGCTAAATAGCCATCTCCTAGCCTATCCAGCTTTAACCAATCGGTTTCTCTGTCTTTAATTCGATAAACACCTAAATCAATATCGACATTATCGCTTCCGGCGAAAGGGTAACGTTGCTGTATCGTTTCAATTCTGTCGGCGTAAATCTCACTACGAGTTGCCAAAGGTACCGGACTTTCATCAACTTTAGTTAGTGCAATTGCCGACTCATCCGGCGACCACCAGTACCCTGTCATTCGCTTCATTTCTTCCTGAGCAACAAACTCAGCCATACCAAATTTGATAGTACCGCCGCCTTCGGTTGTAACAGCCTGCTCCTCACCACTGGCAATATCCACAAAATACAGGTTCTGTTCACGAATATAGGAAATATAATTCCCTTTCGGAGAGAACTTTACATCCGTTTCAAAAGCCTCAGTTTTTGTCATCTGTCGGGGCTCTGATTTACCCGGCTGGTGATAAAAGACATCGCCATTATATGGGAACAGCAAAGCATCCCCTGCAGCTGACCAACTGTACTCAATGATACCGCTACCACTAACGCGCTGCCGTTCACGCCTCGCTTTTTCTTCATCAGACAATTCAATTTCATCAGTTGCCAGCTGTTCAGTTGAAACGAACAACTGATGTTCTTTAGCTTTAATATCGTACAACCAAAGATCGTAACGCTGAGGGTTCTCCTTACTGCCTTTTAAGTAAGAAAGGTACTTTCCTCCCGGCGCAAACTTAAGTGCTCTGGGCGTTTCGCCAGCTAAAGGCGAACCACTAAAAATACGCTCAATAGTTAAGTTCTTGGCTGAAACTGAAAGGCTGAAAAGGCTAAAAATGACAACAGCAATCGCCTGAATTCGGCGATTAAGTATTAAAGGCATGGTTATCAATCCGGTTGTTAGTTTACTGTTATTCATACTAACAAAATTCGGAATAAAAATCGGTGGGCTGCGGTGAACTGACGCGAAAACGCTATCGCCGAACTCAGGCGACAGCGTTTTCTAAAACACTTAAAAACTAATAGAAACGCCTGCCTGAAAACGGCGGCCTGTTACCGGCGCATCCTCTTTCAAGAAGGAGCTATGAACAAAGCCTAACTGGTTGGTTAAGTTCTCCCCTTTTAAATACAGGGTCGCACCGTAATTTGCCAGCCAGTCTGGGTACAAGTTGAGGCGTGCGTTCAGCAAACCATACGCATCAGTTGTGGTTTCATTCAGTGCTGTTTTGTCCTGTTCTAAATAGCGAGTGTAACCAATTGAACCATCCCAGCTAACAGCCTGGTAGCGCAATTCGGTTCCAACTCGTTGTGCTGGGATCCTCGGCAAATCGTCACCACCACGCTGTTTTGCACGGGTGTAATCACTAAAGCCATGTACAGACCATTGATCGGTCAACTGCCAGTCCAGCTCCAGTTCATAACCATAAAGCTCTGCATCTACCTGACTAAACTGAACAACTTGCAATGCTTCTCCATGTTCATGTTCGCCTTCGTGTTCATCATGATCTTCGTCACCATGGATTTGTTCACTGTTCAAGCCAGTGAAATCATCATAGATAAAGTCATCAACACGGTTATAGAATAAATTAGCGTTAGCGTGAAAACTCTCATTTTCGTAATGGAAGCCGACATCGATATTATTTGATGTCTCCGTGCTAACCGCTGTATCACTTGCCTCAATATGATACTCGCCACTTTCTTCTTCGTGCAGCTCATAGGCAAGTCCCAGCTCATAGGTACGGGTTGCAAAGTGGTTACCATTGGCAAACACCTCGTTTGCCGCCGGAGCTCTTTCTGCATGACTTAAATTAAATGAAACCGATGTATGGTCGCTGAAGTGATACAGATAACCCGCCGAAGCCGAGGTCGCATCGAAAGTATCAAGCTTCTGCTCATCGCTTGAAAGCGAAGTACGCTCGTGGCGAACACCTAAGTCAACATGGTGCGCCCCAAATTCCTGCTCTATGACCCAGAACAACCCTTGTGTACGCCGCGAAGTGTTCGGTGTGAAAGCTTCTTCACCAAAAGCTGCTTTATCGCTTATATCCCACTGCCAGCCCACAGCACCTTTCCAGCCAGCTATTTCTTTATGCTGACCAATCAGTCGTATCTCTTTTTGCTTGTTTTCAAATTGAGTTGATACAAAGTTTTCCTCAATTTCCTGATGTTGATAATCAGTTAAAGCGCCACGAAAATCTAATCGATTAAAACCGCTGAATGGGCTGCGCCATTGGCCTGCTAATTGAATACGCTCTTGTTCCAGATTAGCGTATGGACCTGATTCTTCTGCATGGAGCTCTTCTTCACCATGGTCATGTTCGTCCTCATTCTCTTCCTCGCCATGAGCGTGACCGGGAATACCATATTCCTGGTATAACCCCTGATACGATACGCCGAAGAATCCGTCATCGAATTGATAGCTTCCGCCAATTGTTCCACCCTCGGCATCGACAAAGGTGTTTTCAACGTGATCAACGACTTCGCCTTCATCATTTATAAAAGAAGGTGTTTCATAATCATCTGCACGGCGAATAAAGGCATCGGTATAAAGTGCCCATTGGCCGTTGCCTATCTGTAAATCGTAGGAGCCTTCTTTATTGTCATTATTGGTCGAAGCTGACACATTCGCATTGCCCTGTAAGCCGTAAACAGGCTCTGAAGGGATGCGATTATCGACAACATTAATAACACCGCCAATTGCCCCACTGCCATAGAGCAGAGTCGCAGGTCCTCTCAACACTTCAACTTGCTGTGCTGTGCTGGTTTCTGTTGTGACAGCATGGTCAGGGCTTCCCCGCGATACATCACCGGTATCCAGTCCGTTTTGCGTGATTTTTACCCGGGGACCACCCAAACCACGAATAATAGGACTGCCCGCAACGTTGGCAAAATGCGTGTTATTAATGCCCGGCTCTAATGCCAGTGTTTCGCCCAAACTGTGCGCGTGCATCTGTTTCAGCGCGTCACCAGAAATAATGCTAACCGGCTGTGCTGACTCAAGTGCCGTCTTATCCAGCGGACTTGCATTAATAACGATCACCTCGTATTCATTAAGATGCTCATGTTCTTCCTGCTGCGCTTGAGCAACAGTGCTGGTTGCTAACAGAGCCAAGGTTAACGCATTCAATTTCATAAACTACTCCAGTAAAGCCGTACTGTTAATGTAATAATATAACATTACAAAACCTTGATACGTTTTGCAACACTCTTTCAACTATCTACTCTGGTCGTCTTTTAGCTGCTGCGGTACACTAGCTCAGCTATTATGATAAAAATAAAACCAAAGGATACGACATGAAGCCATCCCATATTCTCTTACCCGCAGCGCTTAGCCTGCTTGTTGCAGCGTGCGGTGCACCGGAGACAAAGTCACAAACTATTGATGTTAGTGCGAACGAAACGAATTTACGTGCTCACTTAGAGTTTCTTGCCGATGATGACTTAAAAGGCCGTGAAACTGGTAGCGAAGGACACGAAATTGCGTCGAACTACATTGTTTCTGAGTTCAAAAAACTCGGTCTGGAACCTGCGGGAGATGATGGTAGCTTCTACCAACGCGTTCCTTTTCGCAAAAGTACACTAAAAGAAAACAGCGCCAGCATGAGTTTTGAAAGTGATGGTGAGGTGGTTGAATTTGAATTCCCTAAACAGTTTATTACCGGTCCCAGTCATTACAGCGAAAAAGATGAGATATCTGCGCCTCTGGTCTTCGTTGGATATGGCATGGAAGCGCCTGAATTTGATTTAAACGACTACGACGGCCTTAACGTTGAAGGTAAAATTGTAGTTATGCTGACTGGTCGCCCTGGCTTTTTGCCAAGCGAAGAAGGCGCTCACTTAGCTAACATTAAGGGCGACATTGCTCGCGAAAAAGGTGCGGTTGGTATCATTACCCTGCACACGCCGGTGCGCGAAGAAACACGCAAGTATGAAACCAGTGTTTATTACACCAAAACACCTCGTATGACCTGGCTTGGTCCAAACGGACTACCAAAAGGCGAAGAGCAACAACTGATGGGCTCCGCCTACCTTGACGATGAGCCTGCAGAGCAGTTATTTGCTAATGCACCGACTGAACTGAGTGAGATTTTTGAACAAATAGAAGAAGATCCTGACTTTTCGCCAAAAGGGTTTGAGTTAGAAGGCACAGTAACTTTGGCTCGCGAATCTCGCCACGAAGAAATTACCAGCCCTAACGTTGCTGCCGTATTACCCGGCTCTCACGACACATTAAGAGATGAGTACGTTGTCTACACAGCACACTCAGATCATATCGGTGTTATCAAAGATATGAGCCGCGAGGACAATATCAACAATGGTGCGATGGATAATGCCAGCGGCGTTTCAGTTATGTTAGAAACCGCTCGTTTATTCGTAGAGTCCGGGCAGGAGTTTGATCGCTCAATTATGTTCTTATCCGTTACGGCAGAAGAAAAAGGATTATTGGGGGCCGACTACTTCGCCAATAACCCGACTGTTCCGTTAAACAGTATTGTCGCAAACGTTAATCTGGATATGCCGGTACTGCTTTATGACTTTGCCGATGTCATTGCTTTTGGCGCTTCACACTCAACTTTGGGTGAAACGGTTAGCAAAGCCGCAAAACAGTTTGATACTGAACAAAGCCCTGACCCCATGCCGGAACAAGCTATTTTTACCCGCTCAGATCACTACACTCTGGTTAAAAAAGGCATTCCGGCCGTATTCCTGATGACGGGCTTTAATTCGCGTACTGAAGGTGAAGACGGTGGTGAAGTCTGGGGTAATTTTTTCGCCGAACATTATCACAAGCCAAGCGACGGACTGAATCTGGATATAAACTACGAAGCTGGAGCGCGCTTTACCAACATTAACTTTGCTATTGGTAAAGAGATTGCGAATGCTGACCAACGTCCACAGTGGCTGGAAGAGTCGTTTTTCGGTAAGCAATTTAACGACTAAGCTTATAGAGAAAAGGTAGTCAAACACTAAGGGGCTGCAAGGCCCCTTTTTTGTGCCTTAACGTCATTAAACTGTCATTAACGCCGCTTAAACTTTTGGTATCGATAACTGCACTGCCGGAGCACTTATGTTATCTGTTGATAAAGTTGTTAGCGACAAGCTTCCCAAGATTAAAGGTAAGCCCTGGCTGGAAAGGCCAACTACCTGGTTTTTGCGAAACCTGTTACATGAAGAGGACATTCAAGAATTTGGAAGAAGTTCTCCAGCACTGGAAGGCATCGACTTTGTTGAACATGCTCTGGACTATTTTAATTTCACTTACGCTTACTCATCACAGGCAATTGACAATATCCCTATCAATGGACGTTTAGTCATTATTGCTAATCACCCCATTGGCTCTCTTGATGGGCTGGCCTTGCTGAAATTAGTCAGTGAAGTACGTAGCGATGTAAAAATAGTCGCCAATGAATGGCTTTCCGCACTCAAGCCTCTTAATTCGCTGTTATTGCCGATTAACGTTTTTGCAGGAAAGCCTAGTCGTAAAGACATTCGGAACATTCACAGTCACCTCCATAACGAGGGCTGCGTTATTCTTTTTCCCGCAGGTGAGGTTTCGCGATTACGCCCTAATGGTGTGCGTGACACACACTGGCAAAACGGTTTTTTAAAAATAGCCAAAGCAACTCAGAGCGATATATTGCCGATAAAACTCGATGCTCACAACTCTGCATGGTTCTATACCGCTTCGATGGTTTATAAGCCGTTAGCCACAATGCTGTTGGTCAAAGAAATGTTCCGCCAGCAACAAAAACAAGTGAAATGTCACATTGGCCAAAAAATACCGACTGAAGCCTTTATTCAGCAGGGGCTAAGTATTAACCAACAGGTTAAGTTGTTTAAAAAACATCTGTACCGTTTAGGAACGTCCAAAAAAGCAATATTCCCTACTCAAACAGCCATTGCCCGACCGGAACCCCGTCAGCCCCTCAAAGCGGCAATAGAAGCCTGTGAGCAATTAGGGGAAACATCTTGCGGTAAAAAGATTTATTTGTATGAGTTTGACGGCAGTTCACCTATTTTGCGAGAAATCGGACGCCTACGGGAAGTTGCTTTTCGCACAGTTGGTGAAGGAACCTGGCGCAAGCGCGATCTTGATGAGTACGATACATGGTACATGCATTTAATTTTGTGGGACCCGGATGATCTTGAAATTGCCGGCTCATACCGCTTAGGTGACAGTAAAAAAATCATTGAAACCCGGGGACATTCCGGACTCTACAGCCAGGGCTTTTATGAGTTTACAGCAGCAATGAAAGAAGTCCTCCCCCAAAGCCTTGAATTGGGTCGTTCATTTGTACAACCCCAATACTGGGGAAGACGCAGTCTGGACTATCTTTGGGTCGGTATTGGCGCATTGTTACGTAAACACTCTAAGTATCGTTACCTGTTTGGTTCAGTCAGTATTAGTAATGCGCTGCCTCCGGAGGCTCAGGCTGCTCTGGTCAAGTTTTACAGCACTTATTTCCCGGCTCAAGCTGAAATGGCTACAGCCAACATTCCCTATCGTTTACACACTTACTCTACTGTTCCTGACTTTACTGGTACGAATTACACAAACGAATTTGTTCTGCTAAAAAGCTACTTAGCCAATATGGGGTGTTCAATTCCAACGCTTTATAAACAATATTCAGAACTGTGTGAGCCGGGAGGGGTTCAGTTTCTGGAGTTTGGTGTCGACCCGGATTTCAACCATTCAATTGATGGACTGGTTCTGGTCGATATTACCCAGTTAAGAGAGAAAAAGCGCAGACGTTACTTAGAAACGAGATAAGCACTGGCTTGCTGATACCAGTCTCCCAATACAATACGTTTTGCCGAAGTACCGTCACTCAGTGTAAAGCAGTGAACCGCAGGGCGGTGAGTGTGACCATGAATTAACTGATTAACACCGTGTTGTTCCATCACACGTAATACTTCAGGGTGCTGGGCATCCATTTTATAAAGCTGTGCGGGGGTTAGTTCGGGTTTCTGACTGCTAGACTTTTTCCGTAATCGATTCGCAATACACATACGCCATGACAAAGGTAAGTTGCGCATAACGCCCTTAACCAAAGGGTTCTGGATAATTGAACGATAACGCAGGTAGCCGGTATCTAATGTGCAGAGTGTATCGCCATGCATAAGCAGCACTCGTTCACCGTACAAGTCGACAACCGTTTCATCGGGAAGAATGGTTAAACCGACTTCGCTGGCAAAACGTTCGCCCACCATAAAGTCGCGGTTCCCGGCCATAAAGTAAAGCCGCACACCGTTGTCCGTCATCTGTTTCAGTTGGTTTTTCACTTTCGCTGCAAATTCACTGGTATCGTCATCACCCAGCCAGGCATCGAATAAATCACCAAGAATATAAAGCGCATCGAGGTGTTGGTGTTGCTGACAAAAGTCACCAAAGGCAGCCAGAATATCTGGCCGCCCGGGGCTTAAGTGTAAATCTGCAATAAAGCCGATGGTCATAAAGGTTAATCGTTAACTGATACTTTCTCGATAACAACGTCTTCAACAGGTACGTCCTGGTGAAAGCCAGCTGTACCTGTTTTTACATCTTTCATCGCGTTAACCACATCCATACCTTCAACCACTTCAGCGAATACACAATAGCCATAACCATTTGGTGTTTCATTCTGAAAGTTCAAAAAAGCATTGTCGTTCACGTTGATGAAAAACTGAGACGACGCGGAATGGGGATCGGGCGTGCGCGCCATAGCGACTGAGCCGACCACATTCGGTTTTGCTGTCGGTGCTTCGTTTTCGATGTTATCGCGTGTTTCTTTTTGCTTCATGCCCGGTTCAAAACCACCGCCCTGAACCATGAAGTTACTAATAATGCGATGAAAAATTGTGCCGTCATAAAAACCGTCGCGCGCATACTGTAAAAAGTTTTCTACAGTCTTAGGCGCGGTTTCGCTGTGCATTTCTAATGTAATATCACCATGATTGGTATGTAAAACGACTTGCATTGAATGTACCTGTTTCATTGACTAAACCAACTGGTAGTGTACCAGAGCCTCGCCATCGGTGGTATCATAAGCCCCAGTTTTCATCGCTAACCGTTGGATAAGTAAGAGATCATATTATGGCATTAAGCGTCTTTAATACCCTGACCCGCAAGAAGCAGTCATTTGAGCCTATAAAACCCGGCCACGTGGGTATTTATGTGTGCGGTGTTACCACCTACGATTACTGCCATATTGGTCACGCCAGAACCTATGTCGCTTTTGATATTGTCGTACGCTATCTGCGTAAGCTTGGTTACGACGTTAAGTACGTACGCAACATTACTGACCTGGACGATAAAATCATTAAACGCGCGGCGGAAAAAGGCGAAGACTTTCATCAGGTGACCGAACGCTTTATTAGTGAAATGCACAAAGATTTTGACGCACTGAACCTAATTCGTCCCGATATTGAACCTCGCGTCACCAGCCATATGGATGAAATTATCCAGATGATTGAAAGCCTCATCGAAAACGGCAACGCCTATGAAGCCGGTAACGGTGACGTTCTGTTTGATGTATCCACCTTTAACGATTACGGCAAACTCAGTCGTCAGGACTTAGAGCAATTACAGGCCGGCGCACGGGTTGATGTTGACTCAGCAAAACAAGATCCTCTCGACTTTGTGTTATGGAAAGCAGCAAAAACCGGAGAGCCCAGTTGGTCATCCCCTTGGGGAGAAGGACGTCCCGGCTGGCATATTGAGTGCTCGGCAATGAACAAAAAGCATTTAGGCACCACCTTTGATATTCATGGCGGAGGTTCAGACCTGGCTTTCCCTCACCATGAAAATGAAATTGCTCAAAGCTGCTGCGCTAACCACTCTGAGTACGTAAAGTACTGGATGCACAGTGGCATGGTGCAAGTCGACAATGAAAAAATGTCAAAATCACTGGGCAATTTTTTTACAATTCGCAGTGTACTGGAACAGTACGATGCTGAAACGGTTCGCTACTTTCTATTGTCGAGCCATTACCGCTCGCAGTTGAACTATACTCAGGAAAACTTGGATCAGGCACATTCAGCTCTAGAGCGACTTTACACGGCACTGCGTGATATTACCCCGCAAACGGCAAGCGAAGAATTGCGCAATGAATACTGGCAAAGCTTTCAACAGGCTATGGACGACGACTTAAACGCTCCGGAAGCCATGAGCGTACTATTTGAAGTTGCCCGTGAGATTAACCGTAACCGTGACAGCGCTCCGGACACAGCGGCTCAGTTAGCGCATATTTTGATTGAACTTGCAGAAGTAATGGGACTGCTACAACAGTCTCCTGAAGAGTTTTTACAGGGCGATGACGATGATGTCGCCAAAATTGAAGCGTTGATTGCTAAGCGAAATAAGGCCCGTGCAGATAAAGACTGGGCTGCAGCAGACGAAGCCCGTGACGAATTAACCAACATGGGTATTGTCTTAGAAGACGGTGCAGAAGGCACCCGTTGGCGTCGCGCTTAACCGACAAACTGATTAAGAGGTTTACTCTATGGCATTTGCACAGTTGCAAATTGTTAGCTCACTAGCTGACGCATATTCAAAAGATGGTGCTGATGCACTTATCTTGATTGGAAACTTTGACTCTGTTGACGACTCAGCTTTAGCTGAAGTTATTCAACAGGCAAAAATTACCGACCAGCGAGTTGGCAAACAGCCGTTACTGCTAAAAGCTGACGGGGTTCCGGGTCAACGTTTGGTTGCAGCCCCTACCGGACCTCTGAACCGTGACTTTGACGATGTTCGCCAGGTATTTGATGCCGCACACGCAGCCGCAAAAGTGGCGCAAGATGCTGGAGCTCGCCACCCTGTTATTGCTCTGAACAACGTAAATATTAACGACGAGCGTTATAAACAGGCATTTTTAGCGGCTTACCTTGGCTTTTGCCAGTCACTTTACCAGCCCCTTGAAGCGCGTGAAGCACATGGTGAAGAAGCTATTGAACCAACCAAAGATGTCATTTTAGTTGGTGAACTTGATGCGGACTGGGCTATGGCGGTAGAAGCCGGTAAACGTGTTGCCCGCGACTTAGCAGGCACTGAGCCAGAACGCATGGCACCACCGCGTTTTGCTGAATACTGCCGTCAGGCGTTTGCCCATACGGCTGTTAAAGTCACCGTTATAGACGACTCACAACAGCTTCAACACGAGTACCCGCTGCTGGCGGCTGTTGGTCGTTCGTCAATGGCAGTGGAACGTCACCGTCCGTGCGTTATACGCCTTGAATATCATGGCAGTAAGCCAGAACGTACCGTTATGTTCGCCGGAAAAGGTATTGTCTACGACACCGGTGGCGCTGACCTAAAAGTTGGCGGTCACATGGCTGGTATGAGCCGTGATAAAGGCGGTGCTGCAGGCGTTGCCGGCTTTGTGAAAACAGTAGCTGAACTGCAACCCGAACACTTAAATGTTATTGCAGAAATTGGTGCTGTGCGTAACAGCATTGGTTCCGATGCTTTTGTTGCGGATGAAATCATTACCGGACACAGTGGTAAGCGTGTACGTATCGGTAATACCGATGCTGAAGGCCGCCTGATTATGGCTGACCTGCTGTCTCACTTGCGTGAAGAGGCAGCAAAGAGTGATAGCGAGCACGAACTGTACACGGTAGCCACCCTGACTGGCCACGCAGCTCTGGCAAAAGGCCCTTACAGTGCGTTGGTACCTAATGGACATGCACGTCGTCAGAAGCTCTCTCAGGCGCTGTTTGATGCTGGTGAAGTCTATGGAGACCCAACTGAAATTTCCTGGTCACGTCGTGAAGACTTTGACTTCGTGAAAGGCCGCACTCTGTGTGATGACTTACTCTCCTCCAATAATGGCCCGTCAGCTACAACACCTCGTGGACACCAGTTCCCTATGGCGTTCCTGGTTGGTGTTTCTGGGTTAGATAACCATGGTATCGACAGCGAAAAACCACTTAGCTACATTCATATTGATATCGCAGGCAGTGGTGTTGAAGGCGGTGACTGGCAACACGGTAAACCGACTGCAGCTCCGGTTACCTGTCTGGCAGGGCATTATCTAAAAAAATAAAGTTTTATGATGCATCATAAAAAATGCCCGGTTGTGATAAAACAGAACCGGGCATTTTTATTTTATGCAGCCAACTTTACGAAACGAAAGAAGGCCCAAAGCCATTGGTCCATAAAATAGCGGTGGTTGCCATAAGTACAACCATAGCAATAAGGCCGGCTGTGACTACCGAGCTGGCATAAAGAAAGCCGCGCTCCTCAGGAATGTGCATAATAACCGGAAGACCTGAATAAAGCAGGTACACGGAATAAGCCACACCGCCAAGGAAAACTACAGCCACAAACCACAGCTCCGGATACAAAGAAGCAATACCAGACATGATAACCGGTGTCGCCGCATAAGCAGCCAGTTCAAGTGACTTAGTAAAACTGGGATCAGCACCGAAGGTTTTTGCCATCCAGTAAATTAAGTAAGCCAGCGCGAACGTTGCACCGAGAATACCAATGTACATAGCAACAGCCATCATGATTGCGCTATTTTGTGTCAAATAAATAGAGTCCCGCGCGCCAATACTCCAGCCCAGATGAGCCGAGGCATAATAAGCCGCCAGACAAGGTAAAATAGCAACTAATAAAACGTGAGAACAAGAGTAAAAAAAGCTTTCCCGCTTACTGTCGATAGACTTCCATTCTTGTACTGGATGAGCGTATAAGCCCCAAATATGATTCAGTATCATAACTTCACTTCCCCATAGTACGCGGTCATACCGCCGAATTCTTAAATACGTTATAATTTTGATGCGGGTACTGCTGAAAAATTCACCCCATGTGTCTAATATTCAGCACCACCTCTTTTCTGTCAAGGCCTTTTGTTATAGAACAACGCCGAGTTTGTTAATTTATTTTGCATTTTTAAGTCAAGAAGGATCGCTGTGAATCATAGCCTCGTCGAACCTTATTTAAAGCTGTTAGAGCCTATCCGTTGTTTTTTACTTTGCCCAACGCCACAAAAGTGGATTCAGCAGGCAGCGAGGGAAGAAAACCTGCCAATCATTTTACTTGATCACTTACATTGTGAGCTTAAGGCCGCGCAAAGTGCTGCTTTATTACTGCGCCGTTATGCGGTTAATAAAGACCATGCACAAGCCTTGCTTGATGCTTTACAACCCTATGAAAACTTAGTCTACCGAGGCATTGGTGGAATTCAGCAAATACAACAAAGTAAGCAGCTGTCTCAAGCATTAAAAGCAGCAGAGTCACAGCCTTATGCCGACGAAATTATTGATAAAATGTCACGGCTTATTCGGGAAGAGCTGCACCACTTTCAGCAAGTTCTTGAGATAATGCAAGCGCGTGATATTCCACTGTATAAGCTCAGTGCTTCTCGCTATGCCGCCAGCCTGATAAGCCATGTTCGTACATATGAACCACAAGCTTTAATTGATAAGCTTATTATCGGCGCATTGATAGAAGCGCGTTCATGCGAACGCTTTGCGGAGCTTGCGCCTTATTTAGATGAAGATATTACCCGCTTCTATGTATCGCTCCTGCGATCGGAAGCAAGACACTATCAGGATTACCTGGAACTGGCACAAAAGCTCAGTGATACGGATATTACGGAAAGAGTGAATCAATTCAGAGAGTGGGAAGCGGAGTTAATTACGTCGGAAGATACAGAACTGCGTTTTCATTCCGGAGTGCCGGCGCACGCTTAAGCGTACACCGGTTCTTTACCTGTAAAGTTAAAGTTCTTCTAACTTTTTACCCGCTTCTTGATCGTAGTAAACTTCTTCATCGAAGTCGTTTTCTGAGCGCGCAACAACGCAACTGACCATAGCGTCACCAGTAACATTAACTGCAGTTCTGGTCATATCCAGCAGGCGATCAACACCAATAATGAGGCCAATACCTTCAACCGGTAAGCCAACTTGCTGCAATACCATAGCCAGCATAATAAGCCCCACACCTGGGACACCTGCGGTACCAACCGACGCTAATGTAGCGGTCATAATCACCATCAGGTACTCAGCAATACCTAAGTCCAGACCATAAACCTGAGCAATGAAGACGGTTGCCACACCTTGCATAATTGCCGTGCCATCCATATTGATGGTAGCACCTAAAGGCACTGTAAAGGAGCCAACACTGTTACTGACACCCAGGCGTCGTGTAACTGTTTCTAACGTAATAGGCATGGTGGCGTTACTACTGGCCGTACTGAAACCAAATAATTGGGCATCACGCAGTTTACGTAAGAAAATACCGGGTTTTACCCGAGCCAGAACGCGCAGAAATAGCGGATAAACAATCAACCCATGAGCTAATAAAACAAACAGAACCAGCAAGAAGTACTTCGCCAGACTGCCAATCATTTCTACACCAATTTCTGCAAACAGTTTTGCCATTAGTGCAAAAACACCATAAGGCGCAACGTTCATCAGAATAACAACCAGCTTCATAATGACGGCGTTCAGGTCGTCGAAAAAGCCTTTTAAACGTTCTCCGGGTTTGCCAATTAATGCCATCGATATACCAAACAGCAGCGCAAACACAATAATTTGCAGCATGTTGCCTTCGGCCATCGCGTTAATCGGGTTGTCCGGGAACAGATTAACAATGACCTCACTCACTGAAGGCGCTTCACTGGGTTCGAAATCAGCATCAGAAGCACGTTCAATACCTGACCCCGGTTGAATCAGAATGGCTGCCGTAATTGTAAATGTAATGGCTATTGCAGTGGTTATCATATACATACCAACAGCTTTACCGCCTAAACGACCGAGCTTGCTGGGGTCACTTAATGAACATGTACCGACAACCAGTGATACAAACACCAGCGGAACAACCAGCATTTTTAATGAGGTAATGAATATTTGGCCAACAACGTCAAAAAGGCCATTGGTTAAATACAACGAAACCCAGGCGTTATCGCCGGCAACGTAACGAATAAAAGTACCGAGAATGATCCCAGCGACCATACCAATGACAATGCGGCTAGTCAGGCTGAGTTTTTTCTTTTCGCTCATAAGCGTCCTTTATTATTCATTCTTAAAAAACTGCCACAGCCTAGCAGAAAGCCTTTAAATAAACAGCTATAAAACTGCAAAGCTGAGCTGAATACCTTTTATTGTGAGACATCTGACCGAGTTAATGACGTCTTTAGGGTATGAATAATGACAGACATACCTTTGGCAAAACGCTCACTCAGCGGTTTACGAATAACATACTGCAACTGCAGTACATCAAAGCCTTTATGCTGCTTCATCAACCATGCGTCGCTGGTAATAACTTCATCAATCAAGCCCAGCTCTTTTGCTTCCTGACCAGACCAGACTTCCCCTGTAGCAACTTTATCAATATCCAGTTCTGCCCGATTTTCCTGCACAAAAGCCTTAAACTGGCGATGAATAGCTTCTAAGTCCTGCTTAAATTTACGGCGTCCTTCGTCGGTGTTTTCGCCAAATAGTGTCAGAGTACGTTTATACTCACCTGCTGTTAACTGTTCAAAATCAACATTATGCTTTTTCAAAAACCGATGAAAGTTAGGTATCTGCGCCACCACACCAATTGAGCCAATAAAGGCAAAAGGCGCAGCCATGAGCTTGTGTCCAACGCAAGCCATCATATAACCACCGCTTGCCGCGACCTTATCAATAGCGACGTTGACCGTTAGCTTCTGTTCTCTCAACCGCTGTAACTGAGCAGCCGCCAGACCATAACCATTAACGACACCACCGCCACTTTCCAGCCTCACCAGTACTTCATCCTTCTCAGTGGCCAAGTTTAGAATAGCGTTGACTTCATGGCGTAAGCTATCGACTTCCTTAGCGTCCATACTGCCTTTAAAGTCTATAACAAAAAGCCGCTTTTCTTTATTCTCTGTCGCTTTCTTTTTCTTTAACGCTTTCAGCGCTTTTTTCTGAGCTTTCTTATCCATCAGCTCAATTTTTAACTGCTCACTCAGTTCGTTCAGCTCTTTAGATAAATGGGTTACCTGCAGGTCACCTTTGCTCTTTTTTTGCTTCTGCGCCGCCTGAGCTAATAACCCTACAATAAAGCCAATCGCTACCACAATAATGGCTGCTTTTAGCAAAAAGCTTCCAATATCAGCAACAAAGTCCATACCACTCTCCTAAAACGAAAAAGGCCAGCATAGTTGCCGGCCTTTGAATACTTAGTGTTCAATAACCTGAAGGTTATTCTACCACTTCTTCGTTAGTTACTGGTAATTGCATCATGTCTGCAGCAAACCAGAACGCAATTTGCTGCTGCATTTCAGCGGTTACCGCGCCAGACGCGGAGGCGTCAACCAACGAACCGTGTTCTGCATCGCCACCAAAGCGAACAATACCCGATACCGGAGTACCGTCTTCAGATGTTGTCGTGCTTGAGATCCCTTCCAGCCCAAGTAATGCCGCTAAAGGTTCTGTTCCTGCCAGAGGTTTGTTCTCAACGGTATTTGGAATAACCGAATCGCCAATGGCTTCAATCATGAATACAGGCGTTTCAGAAGCAACGACATCACTTGCGTAGTTAACTGGGTCTCCCGAGTCGACAACGGTTTGTGCAGCAAATGCGAACTGCTCAAACGTTGCATTGATTTGCGCAACCTGCTCTGCAGATGCACTCTCAATAAAGCCGTTATAAGTCTGCACTAACACCTGCTGGAACTCTGCCGAACCAGGTTCAACGCCAACAGCTTCCGCCTGAGCATTAACGGCAGCGGCAAATTCATCATTTGCAGCATACAGTAATTGGCTCTTAATGACTGGCGCAAAACTATCAGAACCCAATAAGAAGTTAGCCAAGCTACCGCCCGGCATACCTAAACTGGAAGCTTGCACAGCAAATTGTCCGTCAAGTGCCGCTAATGGGTTATTCTCACCAAAGGAGGTATTTGCCAACGCGGTGAAACCGGTACCTGCAATAGCTCCCAGAGAGTGTCCTACAAAGTGGACATCCTGACCGTTCAGTTGCTCTGTACCAGTCACATCCTGAAAGTAGTTCAAACTTAAGCGCAACCCAATAAGGTCGGTAATTGACTGACGCAAATTATCGCGCGTTGTCAGCAAACTGCTCAAATTCATATAAGCAGTAACACCGCTTTCACTGGATGCATCGATATCATCGGTACCATCGCCATCAACATCAAAAGCGCGACCGCCGTGTAACGGGTGGTCTATAGCGACTGTGGCAAAACCGGCTACTGCAAAAGTGCCTGCAATTGCCGCAGCATTTTCCTTCTCACCGGTAATACCATGTTGGAAAATCACAACAGGCCAGCCGTTCTCAGGAGCACTCAGAGGTTCCAGTCCCATTTGAGCGCGAACGCCATTAGCTGTTGCTAAATCAGGAATAGTAACAAAGGCTTCAACAGTCTGGTCACCCTGCTTTTCTGGTACCGGATTGTACTTCGTCAAATGACGCTCTTCATCGACACCTTCAATATCAAAACATGCATTAGGTGGCAGCATTAATGAAGGGTCATCAATCATTTCTGCACTAATACCTTGCGCAGCTGGGTCGATTTCACCGGCCTGAAGCCCATTCAGTATAGCTGCAGGACTGTCGCACTGTGCAGTCCAGCGACCTGTTAATGGTGCCATTGGGTTCTCAGCACTAGGTAGCGGAGAGTAGTAAGGTAAATCAACCTGTCCGCCATAAACTTTTGCCGCACTCGCTGCCGCCAAGGCATTAGGATCTTCGATTCCGGCACCGGATAATACAACGTCTAATGTATAACCTTGAGGAGCTGCCTGCATTACCGGAGGGTTAGACGCAGCAACCTGCTGCCCTAATAAACTTTTCGTTACGCCCAGAACCTCACCCACAGACTGTGTGGTAAAGTTAGAGCTATAAATAACACCTTCAGGGTCAACGCCATACTGCGCTAAAGCCCCTTCATAGCTATTGACCAGGCCTTGTAAAGCTAATGCGCTTGCGTCACCTGACACTGGGTTCTCTTCAGCATCACGTTTCATCAAGGTATAAGTCTGTGATGGTTTAACATCACGTCCAAGTGAATCCTGAATATTATTGGTCAGTACAACCAAATAGCCGGTAGCCGGCTTAAACGGACGTAAAGGAACAACCGCAACGCTGCCTTCGCCTGTCGCTTTAACAGTAAAGTCGGTACCATGCTGAAGTTCACCGGTTACCGCACATACCGCCGCCGGGTTAGCTGCCGCGCAATCAGCAGAAACCTCGTTGCCACCCTGAATTGTTTCAAATACACGTATAGAGCCCTGAGCTTCCAGGCTAGCCGATTCAATAATGACTTGCTCACCGTTTTCGTCAACCGGCAGCGAGAAATCAAACGTTAACGTCGAGTGAGTACCCCAACCATCAAGTGCGTTAATAGCAACCTGAGGATTAGCCGTGTCTGTTGCATCAGCAACAGGTAAATTCAATGTTCCGTCAACTGAACCACTTAACAGTATGTTCGTTGGTGCAGATAACGCTCCGTTTGACGGATCAAACACCACGCGTGATGCTGCAACATTAACTTCACTTTCCGTAATAGGCGCTTCGTCACCGCTACCACAGCCTACCAGGCTAAGAGCAGAACCAATCGCAAGTGGGAGTAATAATTTCTTCATGAGGTATCCCCAATCCTTTTTTATGTTTTGTTATTCTATGCCTTCTCTTAACGATTTTTATACACCTGTATGAATTAAGATGAAAGGCTTTTTACCGATTTTTCGTTCGTTTGCTGAGAAGTTACTCGATTATCGTTACAATAGCCTACTCACCCGACCACAGTCCAATGGTATTAAGAAACTGTTATGGAAATTAAAACCGTACATGATTATCAGGCAAGTCCTGAACTTTTGAAAAATAAAGTTATTTTAGTTACTGGTGCCGGTGACGGCATTGGCCGTCAGGCGGCTCTAAGCTTTGCCAAACATGGCGCCTCAGTTATTTTACTCGGCCGCACGGTCAGTAAATTAGAAGCGGTTTACGATGAAATTATTGCTCAGGAAAGTCCGCAACCAGCAATTATTCCTCTGGATTTAAAAGGCGCAACAGAAAATCATTATCGGGATATGGCGGCAACTATAGCGGATCAGTTCGGTAAATTAGATGGCGTGCTTCATAACGCTGGCTTGCTCGGCATCTTGTCACCTTTTACGCATATTGAAAAAGATAGCTGGGACGACATCATGCAGGTGAATGTTACCGGCCAATTTACCATGACTAAGGCACTTATTCCGGTAATGGAGAAGTCCCCCAGTGCATCGTTAGTCTTTACATCATCGGGTGTTGGCAGAAAAGGCCGTGCCTTCTGGGGTGCTTATTCTGTCAGTAAGTTTGCAACCGAAGGTATGGCGCAAGTTATTGCTGACGAATACGAAGGCACCAAGCTACGTACCAATGTCATTAACCCGGGGGCCACGCGCACCTCGATGCGTTCTAAAGCTTACCCGGCGGAAGACCCGAAGTCATTAAAAACGCCAGGCGACCTGATGCCAACCTATTTGTATTTAATGGGTGACGACAGCATTTCCGACAACGGGCTGTGTTTTGATGCTCAGTGAACTGAAGACTTTGAACTGACGTATCGGTAAAAAGGAAACGTGTTACACTCAATAACATGCATAATTAATTAGGTCACGTCTATGACATCGAAGCTACAGCAGCAAGCCATAAATGTACTCAAGCTTGCTTTGCCCTTCAGCGCATTATTAAGTATTCCGGCGGTGGCTCAACCGCCGGAAATAGAAATATTTGATAATGTTCGACAACAACACTGGGTGGGCGTTAGTCCTGTCAGCCGCAACACAATATGGCTTTCCGGTGAAAAGGGAACTGTAGCCAGAACCACAGACTCGGGTAAAAGCTGGCAATATTTTCAGCCGGGCCCCGAAGATCTTGATTTCAGAGATATTGAAGCGATAGATGATCGCCGTGCCTATGCACTCAGTGTCGGTAATGGCGGTCAGTCCCGCATTTATTACACTGAAAATGGTGGCAATAGCTGGCGTTTACGTTATCGCGGCGAGTCCGACAGCTTCTTTAACTGTATGGCACTTTCGCCCAGCGGTGAAGCCTGGGTTCATGGCGACAGCGTTGGTGACGAGTGGCGCATGGTTCGTAGCGCCGACGGTCGTAACTGGATGCAAGTACGTAGCGCTGTATCAGAGCCACCTCAGTCAAATGAAGGCGGTTTCGCCTCAAGTGGCAGTTGCGCCCGCTTTAATAATGACAACTGGATGATAGCAACCGGTAACGCCGATAAAGCCAGAGTATTGATTAAAGGTTCTTTCGGAATTCGCTTTCGGGTAGTAGAAACACCAATGCAGGCTGGGCCAATGGCTGGTATCACCAGCGTATGGCCAATTAATGATGAAACCTTTTACATTGCCGGTGGTGACTTAGACGATGCTTCCAACAATGAAGAACGCCTGTGGCATTATCAAAATGAGAAATTTACAGCTCTGTCGGAACCACCTATAGACGGAGCACTTTACAGCTTAAGCCTGGTTGATCACAACGGTTCCTGGCTACTGACCTCTAACCCCCAAGGCGCTGCTGCTCTTAACCTGGATAGCAACGAATGGTTTAAGCTATCTGACGCCAACATCTGGAATATTCAGTGTCATGATGACATCAGCTGTTGGCTGGTAGGTAAAGACGGATATGTTGGTCGCTTGCAGTGGCAGGCGCCACAAGAACGCACAAAGCTCTAATACGTTCTTACGCGGCAGGTGTTCCAAGCAGAGCCAGGCCCCCTAATAAATGACGGCTATTAAATCCATGTCGTCTCAATACATTAGCCACAACCTGGCTTCTGTTTCCTGAGCGACATAAACAAATAATGTCACGCTCGCGCAAATGAGGATTGCTGTGTATAAACTGAGCAACTTCAGTAAGCGGGACATTAATGACCTCTGCACAGCACGGCAAGTCCGTTAACACGTGTTCTTGCCGTTCCCGAACATCGATAATAATAAGATCCTTTCGATGCCAAAACTCGTCGGTATCCCCAATAGGAATATTAACGCCTTCATCAACACGACAGTCGCCGTTTAACTCACAAGGTGTGTAAACAAGGTGGTGCTCAGGGTCGCGTCCGGGACAAATCAGTGTATTCTCACCGATGAAGCCTTCGTAAACTTGATGTGATACTTCCGCACCAGTAAATAAAAAGTCAGAATGAACTAAGGCTTTATATTCCGCTGATTCGCTAAGAACATAAACTGGATTACGCGTACCGACACGGAATAACCGGCGCTCACCAATACTAATACAGCCTATCACACTACCTTCGCATTCCACAGGAGCCACATCACATACTCCTGTCGCGGCTTTCGGCCAACCGAACACATCATATTCGTCAATAGACTGAGACGGTATAAGTATTGGTAACAGTAACTCGATTGATTGACTCATTACAGAATCCGCGGCTGAACAAACAACGGCCTTAACACGGTAATGCTGGCAGCTGACAATATTCTCAATTCGCCCGGCTAGTGCAGGGTGTGGGTCAATTACGGCAATTTCTCTGGCGTCACGATCAATAATCAAATAGCAGCAATGATCATCGTACTTGAGTTGAACAACACCATCGAGTTGAGCATCATTGTCGTTATTTGTATCCGCTACAATCAGGCAGGAATTTCTTAATGCATCCGCAGCCCGTTTAATTCGAATACAGGCTTCATTAATTTCTTCTTGTCGAGTTGCCGGTCCAAAAGACAGCCGAATAGCTGAGCCACTGCGCCATTCCTCTAGCCCCATGGCATCCAGCACAAAGCTCCTCGTCACCTTTGAGCTGCAAGCCGAGCCCGAGCTCACTCTTATCTGGCAAGCATCAAAAACATCCATAATATCGCGAGACGCGACACCTTCTACCGAGAAGTTCAGTGTGGTAGGCACCGAAATGTCCAAATCATGATTAAATACAATCGAAGGAAATGCGGTACTTAAGGCATCAACCAACTGGCTGCGGTAGTTCTGCAGAGTATCATCGCTCTGAAAACGGTCATTACTTTCGTCCTGCATTAACTCAAACAACGCATTCAACGCCGCAATTCCCGGTAAATTCTCTGTACCCGAACGTTGCCCTGACTCCTGCCCACCACCAATTATAAGGGGTGTATAAGGCGCCCCGTCTCTAACCGCCATAAACCCTATGCCTTTGGGTCCATACAATTTATGGCCACTAAAAGGCGCATAATCAATAGTAGTCGCGTCCAGGTTCAACGCTTTTTTACCTAATGCCTGAACGCAATCGACCATCCATGGAACATTCGGGTTATGCTCACGGATAACCTTTTCTAGTTGCTCAAGGTCCTGCACCACTCCTGTTTCATTATTTACCGCCATGGTACATATCATTGCCGCATCTTTTGCATGCTGAGCAATAAACTGAGTGTCTAATACCCCCTGTCTATTCACAGGAATAGCAACCAGTCGCGCGTTTAAACCTAAAAGCCTATTCCAGTGCTCCAACGCCTGAGGCACAGCTTTGTGCTCAGTAGCACCGTAGAGTAACAGCGTTTTTCTATCGCCAGGCTCTGCTTGCATCGCTGCATATATTGCAGAAACCACAGCGGTTTGTATCCCTTCTGTTGCACCACTGGTAAAAATAAGCCGACCAGAGGTTAAACCAACAGTCTTTCGCGCTAGCTGACGGGTAGTATCCAGGATATATCGTGCTTTTAAGCCAGTAATATGGCTACTTGATGGGTTACCGAAAACGGTTTCCATAGTATGGGATACCGCTTCAATAATTTCAGGAAGTACGGGAGTGGTGGCGTTACAATCCAGATAAAGCTCGTTTGCATTTGTCTGAATATCTATTGGTTTCATGCCACCCTCCTACTTAACAAAAAGTTATATGTTTATAACCTTTTTCACTAAAAGGGTCAATGAATCTGATTTTCCTTCCAGGCTTCTTCTTTCTTCATTCGCTCTTTGCGTTTTTCGCAAGGATTATCACAGTCACAGGCCTTTTCCATGCCTAACGCACCAATGCCACCGCAACTGCCGGAAATTGTCTTTCGTTGCACCATATAACCAATAGCCATCGCCAGTACAACGATTACAAACAAAGCGAATACCATTATAAAGGTTTGCATTAAAACTCCTACTCCTGCTCGCTCAACAACGGCTTGAATGCGTCGCTGATATACTCATCAAAACCGTCTTTCGTTTTATAAATGAGCATGACTGCTAAATTATGTTTCCGGGCAAATGCTTCTGCTTTATCAGTTCCCATAACCAATAACGCCGTCGCATATGCATCAGCAGACATAGTATCGTCCGCATAGACTGATGCCGAAACTAAATTATGTTGTACTGGGTAACCTGTCGCCGGGTCAATAATATGTGAATAGCGGCGCCCGTCTTCTTCATAGTAGTTTCGGTAATCACCGGATGTTGCCAACGCGCCGTCTTTAAATTGGACAACACGCTGCACAGCTCGTTCCGTAGAAACAGGTTTTTCTACAGCCAGGCGCCAGGACGCTTCATCAGGCTTACCACCTTTAGTAAGAACTTCACCACCAATTTCCACAAGATACTGTTTTATCCGTAACTGATCGAGTAAATGGCCAACTCTGTCAACACCATAGCCCTTTGCTATTGTTGATAAGTCGACATACATCTCGGGGTTGTCTTTGATAAGCTGGTGGTTCTCAACGCGTAACTTCTGGTAGCCCGTTCTTTCACGAACGGTTTGTAATTCTCTCTCAGAAGGCTCTTGTTCCGGCCTTGCCTGAGGACCGAACCCCCAAAGATTAACTAAGGGCCCAACCGTTATATCTAAAGCACCCTCGGTTTGCTCTGCAATTTCTAAAGCTCGAGTCACAACTCGCTCAAGTTCACGGCTAATAACCACCGGCTCAGTACTTTCAAATTGATTAAATTGAGACAGTTCGGAGTCTGGATCGTAAGTCGACATCTGGGCGTTTACACGTTTCAGCACAATATCAACTTTACGCTTAATCTCTTCTTGATTGTGTCTGGGATCTTTAGTGTATAACGTAACACTGTATGTTGTTCCCATTGTTTCGCCGCTAAATGCGATTTTTTCCGGTGCATCTGAGCATGAAACTAAAAAGGCCAGCCCCATAAGGGCTAGCCAAATTTTAGCGTTCGATACTTTCAGGAACATCATGGATTAACCACCAAAGTCATCCAGCATAATGTTCTCGTCTTCGACGCCTAAGTCTTTCAACAGGTTGATGACGGCAGCGTTCATAACCGGAGGTCCACACATGTAGAACTCGCAGTCTTCCGGCGCATCATGATCTTTAAGATAACGTTCATAAAGAACATTATGAATAAAGCCAGTATCGCCTTCCCAGTTATCTTCCGGCTGAGGGTCAGACAAGGCCACATGCCAATCGAAGTTGTCGTTTTCTTCAGCCAACATATCGAAATCTTCAACATAGAACATTTCTTTTTTCGAACGCGCACCGTACCAGAATGAAATCTTACGATCAGTCTTCAGGCGACGCAGTTGATCAAAAAGATGCGAGCGCATTGGCGCCATACCAGCACCACCACCAATGAAAACCATTTCCGCATCAGTTTCTTTAGCAAAGAACTCGCCGAACGGACCAGAAATCGTCACTTTATCGCCTGGCTTAAGGCTGAAAATGTAAGATGACATCTTCCCTGCTGGTAAGCTCAAATCGTTAGGCGGAGGCGTAGCTATACGGACGTTCAGCATAATAATGCCTTTTTCATCCGGATAGTTGGCCATTGAATAAGCACGCTCAACTTCTTCATCAACTTTAGATTCAACATCAAAGAAGCCAAAACGATCCCAGTCAGCATGATACTCTTCCGCGATATCAAAGTCTTTGTACTTCACATGGTGAGGTGGAGCTTCAATCTGAATAAAGCCGCCGGCACGGAAAGGTACTTCTTCACCTTCCGGCAACTGCACAACAAACTCTTTAATGAAAGTGGCTACGTTATCATTCGATTTAACTGTACAGTCCCACTTACGAATACCAAAGACTTCTTCTGGTAATTCAATTTTCATGTCCTGTTTAACGTTGACCTGACATGAAAGACGGCAGCCTTCGCGCGCTTCCCGCTTTGTAATATGGTCAAGCTCTGTTGGCAGAATATCGCCGCCACCCTCTTTAACAGTAACGCGACATTGGCCACATGAACCACCGCCACCACAAGCAGACGACACGAAAATACCTGCGTTTGCCAAAGCACCCAGAAGCTTTGTTCCAGGTTGGGTCACGATTTTTTTGTCTTCGTCGTCATTAATCAGGATTTCCACATCACCTTGAGGTACCAATTTTGATTTTGCGAACATGATAATCGCAACCAAAACCAGTACGATGACAGTAAACATCCCTACACCGAGATATATCTCTTGCATCGATTCGTACCTTTCTTTTACCGATTCAACACACTGGTTATAAGGATACGCCGGAGAACGACATAAAGCCCAAACCAATCAGACCCACTGAAATAAAAGTAATACCTAAGCCACGTAAGCCGTCAGGTACATCTGCATATTTCAGTTTTTCGCGCACTGCAGCCAAAGCAACAATTGCTAAAGCCCAGCCAACACCACTGCCAATTCCGAACACGACTGATTCGCCAAAGTTATAGTCACGCTCGACCATAAAGGCTACGCCACCAAAAATAGCGCAGTTAACGGTTATCAGAGGCAGGAATATACCCAGCGCGTTGTAAAGTGCGGGCACGTATTTATCCAGCGTCATTTCCAGAATTTGCACCAACGCCGCGATAACACCGATGAAGGTCAAAAACTTCAAAAAGCTTAGATCCGCATCAGGGAAACCAGCCCAATCCAGGGCTCCGGGCGCTAAGATGTTGTGGTAAATAATATTGTTTACCGGTACCGAAATACCCAAGACCACAATAACCGCAACACCCAGACCGAATGCTGTCTTAACTTTCTTAGATACTGCCAGGAAAGTACACATACCTAAGAAGAATGACAGCGCAAGGTTTTCGATAAAAACTGCGCGGATGAACAGGTTGATATATTGTTCCATGACCATTACTCCTTAGGTTCAACTTGTTCAGTGCGGAAGGTACGTAGTACCCAAATGAACCCGCCAATGATAAAGAAGGCGCTTGGAGGCATTAGCAGAAGCCCAACAGGCTCGAACCAACCACCTTGTGATGCCAGAGGTAAAATCTGTACATCGAACAAGCTACCTGAACCAAAGAGTTCACGCACAAAACCAACCACAAGTAGCACGATAGAGTAACCTAAACCATTACCAATACCGTCTAATAACGACATAAACGGTGTGCTTTTCATCGCGTAAGCCTCAGCGCGGCCCATAACGATACAGTTAGTAATAATCAAGCCAACAAATACCGATAGCTCTTTAGAAATTGAGTAAGCGTATGCCTTAAGCACTTGGTCTACCACAATTACCAGACTTGCAATAATCGTCATTTGAACAATGATACGAACGCTTGACGGAATGTGGTTACGGATAATCGAAATAAATAAGTTTGAGCATGCGACAACCGCGGTTAATGCAATACACATAACCAGGGTGTTGCTCATTTTCGATGTTACAGCCAATGCAGAACAGATACCAAGAATCTGCAGTGCGATGGGGTTGTTGGCAAATATCGGTCCGAATAAAACGGACTTCATTTCTTTTACACTAGCCATTGTTCAACTCTCCCTCACGAAGTTTCTTGAGTAATGGACCGTAACCATTTTCGCCCATCCAGAATTGAATTAGGTATTCAACACCATTACTAGTCAAAGTTGCACCGGATAAAGCATCAACTTCGTGCTCATCGCTAGCGCCACCTTTCACTACTTCAAACTGAACGTTACCGTCCTCACCGTAAACTTCTTTACCTTCCCAAGATTTAACCCAGTTAGGATTCGTAATTTCGCCGCCTAATCCTGGTGTTTCTGAGTGCTCGTAGAAGTTAACACCTTTAACGGTGTCAAAGTCATCTTCTAACGCAAGCAGCCCGTACATGGTTCCCCACAAACCCTGGCCACGTATATGCAGCACCAGACCTGTTGTTTCACCAGACTCACTCTTAACCAAATATATTTGTGTTAAGTTTTCGCGCGTTCCGATGCCTGCAGGATCGTTCTTTTTTTCAAGCTTAGTACTGGTTTCAGGGTCACCAGCCGCTTTACGATTACTGAATGACGTCGGGTTAATATCATCTTTTACGCTTAAATCTTCAAGACTGACAACCATGGTGTCAATGCGTTGATTGTAAGTTTCAATGATATCGGTATCGGCTTCCAGAATGCCCGCTGCATCCAGAACGTTTTTCTGCATATCAAGTGCAGCGTTCTTTTCCTGCATTGGCTTCAGACCAATAGCAGCACCAGAAACAACAATTGAACAAACCAGGCAAAGCGCTAGCACGACACCAACGGTCTTGCCTAAACTCTCATTTTTCTTAGCCATTACGCGCTAACCTCCGTTTGATATTTGCCTGTGCTACAAAATGGTCAAATAACGGTGCAAATACGTTAGCAAACAAAATGGCCAACATGATGCCTTCCGGGAATGCCGGGTTAATAACACGGATCATGACCGTCATAAAACCAATCAACAAGCCGTACGCGAACTTCCCTTTATTAGTAAAGGACGCAGAAACCGGGTCAGTTGCCATAAACATCATCGCAAAGGCAAAACCACCCAATACTAAGTGCCAATACCAGGGCATCGCGAACATTGGGTTAGTTTCGCTGCCAATCAGGTTCAATAATCCGGAGAACAGAACCATACCAACAAAAGTACCCAACACGATACGCCAGGAGGCTATACGGAAATAAATTAATGCTAAACCGCCAATCAAGATTAACAGGGTAGAAACTTCACCTACTGACCCCTGGATGTTACCAAGGAAAGCATCCCACCAAAGCTGGGTGTTACCGTAATCCATTTCTCCCAGAGCCGCTTTACCCAGGTTTGTCGCACCAGAAAAGCCGTCGACGGCCGTCCAGATGGAATCACCGGACATACTGGCAGGGTAAGCAAAGTACAAAAATGCACGACCCGTTAGCGCTGGGTTAAGGAAGTTACGGCCAGTTCCGCCGAAAATTTCCTTACCAATAACGACACCAAAAGTGATACCCAGAGCAACCTGCCATAGCGGCGTTGTTGCCGGTAAAATCAATGAGAATAAAACCGAGGTAACAAAGAAACCTTCGTTAACTTCGTGCTTACGAATTGAAGCAAACAATACTTCCCAGAAACCACCGACAATAAAGGTCACAGCATAAATTGGCAGGTAGAAACAAGCGCCATACCACATTTTGGCAATCCAGCCGGAGTCAGCCCCCAACTCGCCACCAAACAGATGGAACAAGCCAACCTGCCAGATATCAGCAAGTTCATAACTATTAGCCAAGGCCATAGCAGCCTGGTTACCAACGTTATACATACCCCAGAACATTGCCGGGAAGGTCATCATCCACACCAAAATCATAATGCGCTTAAGGTCGATACGGTCACGAACGTGCGTAGCCGACTTAGTCACGGTACCAGGTGTGTACAAAACAGTGGCTACGGCTTCGTAAAGCGCGTACCACTTCTCGTATTTACCGCCTTCTTCGAAGTGCGGTTCAATACGCTCGAGAGTGTCTTTCAAGCTCATGGGTTAGCCTTCTTTCTCAATCTTAGTGAGACAGTCACGCAGCACCGGGCCATATTCATATTTCCCAGGGCAAACATAAGTGCACAATGCGAGATCTTCTTCGTCCAACTCCAGACAACCTAACTGCTGACCTTCATCAGTGTCTCCTGATAGCAGATCACGCAATAAGAGTGTTGGCAGAATATCCAGCGGCATTACTCGTTCGTAATTTCCAATAGGTACCATTGAACGTGAAGAACCATTCAGCGATGTCGTCATGCTGAAAAGTTTTTTCGGATTGAAGTGTCCTGCGTATGCGCGGGTAACCGAGTGTAAATCAGAGCCCGGACGTATCCAGCCCAGGAATTCTTTATAATTACCTTCGGGAATCACGCTGACTTGGTTATGGAATCGACCTAACCAGGCATGAGCATCATCTGCGGTGTGCCCATGCAGAACTGATCCTGAGATAATTCTCAAGTTGTCGCCTTTAAGCTCACCGTCAGTCAATTCACGCAGGTTTGCACCTAAGCGTGTGCGCAGCAACCGTGGCTCTTTAACGCCTTCGCCGGCAACAGCAACAACTCGGTCAGTAAAGATTTCACCTGTAGTAAATAACTTACCGTAAGCAATAACGTCCTGATAACCGATGTGCCATACCGGGCGTTTGATGCTCGCAGGCTGAAGGAAATGTATATGAGTACCAACCAAACCTGATGGATGAGGGCCGGAAAAGGACTCCAGCGTGACATCTGCGTCGCCAGTATCAACCTCAGCATCACCTGCTTTACAAACAAACAACTTACCTTCGGTCAGGTTAGACAGAACCTTCAAACCATCAATGAAAGCTTGCTTCTGATCATTTATAAATAGAGTTGGGTCGCCAGCTAACGGGTTAGAATCCATCGCGTTGACAAAAATCGCGCTGGCTTCTGCATCTAATGCCGGAGTTTTACTGTAAGGACGGGTACGAAGCGCAGTCCATTGACCGGACTCAACCAGAATGTCCTGAACTTTTTCACGACCTAATGAATTGAGTTTGTCGCTGTCAAATTTGTCGAAAGTCACTTGCTCGTCACCTTTCAACTCAACAACAACCGCCTGCAACACTCGGCGCTCACCACGCAGGATGTCTTTTACTACACCAGCACCAGGGGCTGTGTACTTGACACCAGGGTTTTTCTTATCCTCGAAAATCAGCTGACCTTTTTTAACCTGGTCACCTTCTTTCACGTGCATGGTTGGGCGCATACCCACGTATTCTTCACCTAGGGTAGCGACTGTCGTCACAGCCTTACCGTCGGATAGCTCTTGCTGGGGCGCCCCTTTAATAGGGATGTCCAGCCCTTTCTTGATCGTAATCATATGCGTTTGCACTACTCGTTAAGGGAAGATTCATCACAACCAGCCACTAGGGCTGGAAACCTGAATAATCAAATAGTTACCGACAAAAACAACCGCCTTCAGGGGGCTTGTCATCGGCAACCTGAAACATTTTCCACACTTATCGTTGGGATTTTAGCATTTTTCCCACAACGCTTACCAGTTTACTTTTGGATCAATATCTGCATCGTAATCAACGTTATCGAAGCCAAAACCGAATAAATGTAAGAAGTCCTGATGGTAGCCTTCATAATCAGCAAGTTGATGGAAATTATCCTGCGTTACCTGCTCCCAAAGCGCTTCGACCTTAGCTTGAGTTTTATCGTTGGTTTCATAACCATCCATATGCAGGCGGCCTGCATCATCTAACTCTGGGTTGCTGCTATAAAGTCCCTCTGTGAATAGACGATAAATTTGCTCAATACAGCCTTCGTGCGTGCCCTCTTCTTTCATTACTTTATAGATTAAAGAGATATAAAGAGGCATTACTGGAATAGCGGAGCTTGCCTGAGTAACAAGTGCCTTCAATGAAGAGACATATGCTTTCAGGTTGAGGTCATCGTAGTCGGAAACCAGCTCTGACGCTGCGCGGTCAAGATCTTCTTTAGCCCGGCCGATAGTCGCATGGCCATAAATTGGAAGCGTTAACTTTTTACCGATATAGGTGTAAGCCGTCGTTTGACAGTCTTTGGCTAAAACATCGGCGTCATGCAAGGCTTTAACCCAACGCTCCCAGTCTTCACCGCCCATAACTTTCACGGTATTGGCGATATCATCATCGGTTGCGGGTTCAAGCGTTATCTCGTGCACCTGATCTTTATCTGTATTGTAAGTTTTCGTGGTGTATTGTTTGCCGATGGGCTTTAGCACGGAGCTGTAGACTTCGCCGCTTTCCGGGTCTTTACGCTTAGGTGACGCCAGGCTATAAACGACGAGATCAATTTTGCCCATATTCTGTTTAATGTAGTCGATGCTTTCCTGCTTAATTTCGTCAGAAAATGCATCACCATTAATAGAGTGGAAAGCTAAACCGGCTTTATCCGCTTGCTGATGAAAAGCCGCGGTATTGTACCAACCTGCTGTTGCTGTTCTCTTTTCAGTGGGTTCTTTCTCAAAGCACACACCCAATGTATGTGCGTCACTGCCGAACGCAGCAGTAATTCTTGAAGCAAGCCCGTAGCCTGTTGAACAGCCTATAACTAAAACATTTTTAGGGCCATTAGAAATAGCAGGTTGGTTACGGACAAATTCGATTTGACGTTTAACGTTTTCGGCACAGCCCACCGGGTGAGCATTGGTACAGATAAAACCGCGAATTTTTGGCTTAATGATCATAGTGATGTATCCCTGTTGTTCGCATTATTTTGGCTATTGTAACCAATGCGAACGCAGGAACACATCAGACATGCGTAATTTTTCTTAATTTGTCGCTATTTTTGAGCCGCCGAGGCAATTTGGTGAGCGTCTTGACTCGCCTAGCTGCTCCCATTCGCCTTGCGTGTAGGTGTGCAGAGCCAAAGCATGAATATGGTTCATCAATTCGTCCGCTAAAATTTTATTCACTGCGCGGTGTCGGTTAATTAACCTTTCCCCGCTAAATTTTGGCGTTACCAGAGTCACTTTAAAATGAGACTCAGCATTAGCTCCTGTTGAATGCATATAGCTTTCATCTTCCACTTCCAGATGAACTGGTGTGAACGCTTCTCTCAATTTATTCTCAATAATTAGCCCAATAGACATAACTGATCCCCTCTGCGTTCGCCTTAAGTAACAAGTTTAGTTGAGTTCTGTCGAACCGCAGAAAATTTTTACGAATAACAACCTAACTCTACGAATTTTCAATAAATAAAGTTTTCTTAATATTCAGAGTCATCAACAGCCACATGACAAACCTCAGCAATGGAAGATAACGTTACAACCGCGGGGAAAACGGCATCAGCAACGCTCCCTTTGGACTCCCCGGAAGGTTTTACAACATGATAACGCTGAGCGCTCACATTGCCTTCCACTTGCCATAGCAAAATATCGGTTTCATCAAGCAGTTTGGCCAATGCTTTTAAGCCCTCTTTCCTGTAAGGAGGAAAGGCCGTGCTTTCGCCCGACAAACGCCAGCCTCTTAATTCAGACTTTGATGCCAACAGCGATTCATTAATACGATCCCGACAGAAACTGAGTTCAATCGTGGCTTTGCTAAGCTGCCAGCGCTCATCTGGTAACATACCTTCATCCAGTGCTTTTATTTCGGCACTGCGCAAGTCTGTTGCTTGCTCCGGGCTACAACCCGTCAGTAGCAACAAAAACAGCGCGCTAAACAAAATGTTTTTAAAAGTCATAACCAAACCTCCAGAACTTCACATTATAACTGAAAAGCTCAGATAAACCGTTGTCTTAGTGTTAAAATTTCTGGCAGTATAGAATGCAATTTGTCATAGGGATTCAAATCAGTTTCATGTCATCCATCGCATTTATTCGCAAAACGCTCATAATCGGTAGTTTTAGCCTACTTCTTACTCCTGCGGCTATCAGTTCAGTCTGGATTGAAGCAAATGATGTCGAATTACGAAATAGCCTGACAGTTTTGGCTGAGTCTGGACTGATTAAAACCCCGATACAACAGTTTCCGGTTACCTGGAAAAGCCTCTTGCCTGAACTCGATGCACTTGAAATAAAAGAGCTAAGCACTACACAACAACTCGCTCTGCGGCATGTCCGTCATCAACTTTCTCAAGCTCAAACCGGCCCTAAAACTCGTTGGTATATAGGGGCAACGGACAGTGAGCAAATCGTTCAGGATTACGGTGACGATATTTATGAAGAAGGTAAAGTCAGTTTAAGCAGAAGTATGCACGGAACCAACTGGGCAGCAAGAATTCAGGTGAATTACCGGCAGGATCCTTTCGAAGGTGACCATAAGAAAACGTTAGACGGGAGTTACTTAGCTTATAACCTGAATGACTGGAGTTTCAGCCTTGATTCTCTACCTTTGCGCTGGGGGCCGGCAGAACATAGCAGTCTGCTTTTTTCAAATAACGCGCGCCCTATGCCTAAAATTCGAATCGACTATGCTCCTGACTACCCTCCTGCGGGTATGAACCCTTTTAAAATCAGTTTGTTTAGTGCTTACCAGGATGATGGTTACAGTGATTACTATCAGGTCAACGGCATCCGCTTTTCCAGTCAGTTATTTCAGCATTTGTGGTTTGGTATCAGTGCTATTGAGCAAAGCGCCGATAATCGGCCAGATAATCGTATGTTAACAGCCGATGCCCGAACTGGCTTTGATTGGGGAGCACATCAATTTTCAGCTTACGCAGAACTTGGCATAGACCGTAAACTGGAAGCCGATGACAAGCCCGCATATACTCTGGGGGCGCAATGGATGTTCGGCTCAACTGAGCGTCGCCACAGCCTGACTATTGAATACAGTCAGCTTGACGGCGGAACAGAGCACGACTTTTATTCTTTAGATGAAAACCAAAAACAGTATTTTTTGCATCACCAGCGTAACCCAGGCTCACCATTTCCGCGCCAAAGTCAGACCGTATCGACAAGTTATCGTCAATTCTCTGCTGACGGTTCAGCCTGGACGGCGTTACTGAGCCACAGTAAAGAGAAAAATGATGAAACCTTATCAAGAGCTCTGCTGCGGAGAACCGAGCCGGCATTTGCAGGGTTAATTAAACTTTCGCTGCAATATATTGATAGCAGCAGTTACGACAACGAAGTTGGTATACAAATAAGTGGTGAGTGGCGTTTTTAACGCACCACGTTATCGCCAACTTCCAGGTTAATCGTGTCCATCACATTCAGCCAGGCCGTATCGAGTGCATTAACCAACGCGGGATAACCGTCGCTTCTCAGCGGAACTTTCTCGGTAAAAGTCCCCTCAAGAACAATTTGAGCATCGGTACTTTTATATTGCCAGTGGCCGGCAACAACAGCTTTTGAATCATTACTTCCGTAAAAATCGTCAACCCAAATCGTTAACTTTCCGGCGCAGTCATCAGCAAGCAATAGCCGCTGAGCACTGCGCTGCAACTGATGTGCTAAGGGTGTACTCCAGCGATGCTGACGAGCACTGTGCCAACGAGTTTCATCCTGCTGGAGCTGCAAGCCGGACTTTGCTGCTGAATCACCCACAAAAACCGGGCGTTTATTTGTCTGGCAAAGCGCTTCGGTTGACTGGCTCAGATGAGGCAGACGATATTGAGTCACTTCATACGAATTAGAAGAACACCCCGCTATTAACCCGCCCATAGCGGTCAGACCAACCAACTTTAGTACTCTGACAATAAATCCATTATTCATAGGCTTTTGGCTCCGGATCAGGCTCAACAGAAGGGCTAAAAATAAGTGAGTTCGGTTGTTCCTGTAACAGCTCAATAACAGGTTTTAATTCACGTGAAAGCTGTTCAATTTCATTTAATGTCTGGTTTAGTTGCTGTCGGGTAGGAGACCCTTCACTAACGCTGCCCGTTAGCTCTTTCAACTGAATCAAGTTCTGTTGTAATAACTCTGGCAACTGTTGCACCTGAGGCTGCTCAACAATGCTAGTCAGGCTATCGGATACGCTTTCCAACTTCTGTGCTGTTTCATCAACCGACTGCATCGCTCCTGAGAAGTCGTTTAATCCTTGTTCAAGAGGTAGCCCATTAAACTTATCCATCAATTCCGTCAGCTTCTCTTCTAACCGTGTGAAGTCACTGGCCATCGCCGGCATGACCGGATGCCCGGCAAAAGTCTCCTCTACATCAACTTGCTCTGCATTTGGGTAAAACCTGACATCGACAAATAACGTGTTTGTTAGCAGGTTTGACGCCCTAATATTCGCTCTTAACCCTTGTTCAAACAAGTCAGGTAAACGATCTTCCCAACTTTCAATATCGGTATTTGCTACCAGGCCTCTTAAACGTTCAGGCTCAAACCGAATCAGTATAGGAATACGCTTTAAAGGCGCTTCTTCGCTGTCATCCGGGAACCAGCGCAAAGGTACTTCCCTGACGGTACCAACACGTACCCCTTTAAATTGTACCGGGGCACCTTTATCCAACCCGGAAACCGACTCATTTAAGAGCACAACGTAATCAATGCCATGGATATAGCCTTGCTGTTTCGCTTCCTCAAGGCTTTCAAATAATTCAAAGTCCTGGTTGCCTGTCAGCTTATCGCCCCTAGGTTGCCCCTCAGGCACACCAAAAGTTACGCTGGCACCCAACAACGATTCTAACGATCCAAGTGCTAAGTCCAGCCCCTGGGAATTCCATTGAATAGATACTCCGCGCTGCAACCAGAATCGCGTATTTTGAGTAACTAACTCGTCATAAGGCGCTTTTACAAAAATTTGGTAACGCGTCTCTCGCTCATCAACTAAAAACTCAGCTTGTTCCACTTGGCCAACGGTAAAGCCCTGGTACTGAACTGAGTCCCCTACGGTAACACTTGTTTGCCCTTCGCTTGTGAGGGTTAAACGGCGTCCCGGTGTTTCCTGTGGCGTTACCGGAGGCTGCTCTAATGCTTTAAAGTGAAACTGTTGTTCTTTTGAATCTCCTGGCTGCAGTCGAATATAAGCGCCGGAAAGTAAGGTTCCTAAACCACTGACGCCCCGCCGTCCAATTCTGGGTTTAACCACCCAAATGCGCGTATCGGCATTAAGCATTCTTTCGGTTCCCTCATTCATCGCTACTTCAGCCACTGCCGAAGAGAAATCATCGGATAACCGAACTTCAGTAACCTGACCAACATCGACATTACGAACCCGCAGCTGAGTTTTTCCGGCCTCAAGACCTTCAGCGTCTGCAACTTCAATAGTAATGGTAGGGCCAGAGCCCCGGGTATCCTGCCAAACCATCCAAAGTGCAACCAGCAGCGCCAGCAAAGGTACAATCCAGACCGGAGAAATACCTACGGTTTTGCGAACCCGGGTTGTCGAATTTTCAGTCATTTATGTGCCTCTCGCCAGAATAAACGCGTATCAAAACTCATAGCTGCAAGCATAGTAAGAACAACAGCAGCTGCAAAGGACACCGCAGCGCTACCAGGATATACCGACATGACAGTTCCGCCCCGAACTAAAGCGACCAGTATTGCTACAACGAAAATATCAATCATTGACCAGCGCCCTATCCAGTCGGTTACTTTAAATAATAACAAGCGATTCCGGACAATTGCCGGAGTTTGTCTGTGAGCCAGTAACAACAAGACAGCCAGTGTTAAGACTTTAGCTACCGGAATAACCAGACTGGCGACAAAAATAATTACGGCGACAGGCTTATCGCCACCTTGCCATAATTCAGTAACCCCGCCAATAATGGTTGCAGGCTGCTCATTGCCAAAACGTACCGTTTCCATGACTGGTAACCAGTGCGCTGGAATTAGCATAATAGCGCCAGCAATAATTAATGCCAAAGTTGTCCCCGGCTTCCGCCACCACGCTGTCTTCTGCGGCTCGGTGCATTGATAACACCTATCGGCGTCTTTAGAGTTTAAGGCATGACAAAGTGGGCAGGTCTGCAACCCCTGCTCATATGCAGTCATTCCAGCTTGCATATGCATATTGGGCCGGGGTGTCGCCGTAAAGTAGTCCCATATAGGTGTACGTTTAGCTCGCTCATACACATACAATAGTAGAACGACAAAAACGCTGAAGCCCCAGAAACCCTCAAGTAAACGAACCTCTGCCAGACCCGATATTTTTACCAACGACACCAGGGTTCCCAGTAAAAAGACGTCGGTCATTAGCCAGGGTTTTAAATGCTCCATTAACCGAAGGAAGTATCGATTCAACCTGTTACTGCCCGAAGTATGGGTCTGACTGTACACCCATATAAGGCTCACAAGATATAACACAGGAATTAGAATGACAGTCAAAAGAACTAAAACTGCCAATACTTTTTCGTGAAAAAAAGAAAGCTGCCAGGCCGCATCCATCAAAGTCATCGATTGCTCAGAGCCGGTTACCGAATAACTGATAAAATTGACCTGTAAGCTCGCCAGCAGCAAGAACAAAGCTGCTGCCGCTATAGCCACCAAGGTGTGGTGCCTGGTGGCGGCGGCACCTTCCAGAAAATGCCCACAGCGTGGGCACTCAGCATGCTCACGCTTTGAAAGCTCGGTTCGCTGGCTTACCCAGTCACACTGAGGGCAACCGACAACCTCAGTCTGTTCCCTTCCCGCCGCCTTTTTCGCTATCATTTTCTTCAGGCTCCGCTGAAATCATGGCAATTACAGTCCACCCTGACTGAGGGATTAAATCACGCTCTGTGGTAAAGATATGAACCTTTTCTGCGTCATCCAGCGCGAACATTGGTAATGCTCTTGTTCCATATTTCTGTTGATAATCAGCAAAACTGAAACTATCGGTAATGGGCGTAGACTTAATTTTTGCCCCTTTAAAGTTGAGGCTGGCAAGTTTCGAATAGGTAACACTTTCGCCAAATAAATTAAGCGTTTTTCGGTAGCTTTCAGTTAGCTGATGGCTAGCACGATAATCTTGTTCGCCGCCATTTAGCCCATGCACTTTCTTAGATCCAAACCAGTCCTGATAATACATTGATACAAGTGGGTTAAGCTGTTTATAAGGTGACATGACTAACAGTCTGCCAAGACCGGTCAAATCAATATTATTGGCGGCATGTTCCGAGGCGGGGTTACCAAAATACACGGGTAAACTGTCCATACGGGCCAGCTTAATATTCTCCCAGTTAGTGTCGGCCAGACGCACAGGAATACCACTTTCCTGTAAACTTTTTGCGACGGCTCGCGCCATTTGGTTGGCCCCAAAAATCAAAAAGCCTTTGGCCGATGGCTCTAATAAGCCCAACATTCGGGCTAATGGTTTCGCCGTTAAACTTTGTAAGACTACCGTGGTCATTATTACCAGGAAAACTAAAGGAACAACCGCTGCAGCTTCGGTCCAGCCGGACTCTTCCATCTTCAAAGCAAATAACGCCGAAACAGCTGCGGCAACAATACCTCTAGGCGCAATCCAGGATAATAAAACCTTATCTTTGAATCGCAGTTCGGTTCCTATGGCAGAAAGCCATACTGCTAAAGGTCGCACAGCAAACAAGATAATAGCCAGTAGAATAACGGCGGGCATTCCCAGCGCGTCAAACTCAGCGAAATCAAGTCGCGCCGCCAAAATGATGAACAGAGCAGAGATAAGTAACACACTGAGCGTTTCTTTAAATTCCAGTATCTCTTCCATATTCAGGTTGCGCGTATTGGCCATGACCATACCCATTACCGTAACGGTTAATAGGCCAGATTCATGTTGAATGGCATTCGACAGAGCAAAAACACCCAGTACGATTGTTAACGTTGCGACATTCTGTAAGTAATGCGGAAACCAACCTCTGCCCAGAGCAAGGCCTAGTAGACGAGCAGCCCCCCAACCTAGAGCAAAACCAAGCGCAACGGTTGTTGCAAACGCCTGAAGTGCATGCAGGAAGGCAACGTCCTGACTGGCTATAATAAATTCATACACCAATACCGCCAGCAAGGCCCCGAGGGGGTCAATAATAATCCCTTCCCAGCGCAAAATATTAGCGAGCTTATTGATAGGTCGAATAGAACGTATCATCGGCTGGATAACTGTTGGGCCCGTTACCACAACTAACGCGCCGAACAGCGCCGAAATTTCCCAGCCATAACCCATAATAAAATGAGTCAAAACAGCGATGACAATAAAGGTCACCAGCATACCAATACTGACCAGGTTGGTTACCATTCGGCCATGCCCGCGAATTTCTTCAAACTTCAGCGTGAGGCTGCCTTCAAACAAAATAACGGCGACTGCCAGAGAGACAAAAGGAAAGAGCAAATCTTCAAATAGCGCATCGGGATTTAACAACCCAAGAGTGGGTCCCAGTAATAAGCCACAAATAAGTAAGGGCAGTATTGCCGGCAGCTTAATGCGCCACGCTAACCACTGACAACAAATGGACAGCACACCAATCAGGGCAAGCAACGATAAGTCAGACATAAATTCTCCGCTGAAAGTAAGTCATTTTTAGAATAGCAGAAGCTAATACCTTGACTACCCTCAAATACCGAATTTAGATGACTATTTTTTAAATGAGAATGGCTATCATTATTTGTTTTGTTTGATATAATCATCGCGTTTCGACCATATAGAGTTCGTAAAGGAGTCCTTTCAAATGCGTAAGTTAAATAAATTATTAGCCTTACTTGCCGCGACTTCTGCGACACTGGTGTCTTTCACTAGCGCCGCCGCTGAAGTTAATATTTATTCAGCGCGAAAAGAAGCCCTGATCAAACCCGTTTTAGAAAAATTTACTGAAGAAACCGGTATTGAAGTTAACCTATTAACGGGTAAAGCCGATGCGCTGCTTGCCCGCCTCAACTCAGAAGGTAAAAATACACCGGCTGACTTATTCTTAACAGTAGATGCCGGCGCCCTTCACCGTGCGGTTGAAGCCAACGCCTTCCAGTCAGTGAATTCCGACACAATTGACTCGGCGGTTCCTTCTCATTTCCGTTCTTCCGATAACCTCTGGTTCGGGCTCAGTTTACGTGCCCGCCCTATTTTTTATTCGCCAGAGCGTGTAAAACCAGAAGAGTTGGAGTCTTATTTAAGTCTGGCTGATGAAAAATGGAATGACCGCATTTGTATTCGTTCTTCCAATAACCTCTATAACCAGTCGTTAGTGGCAGCGCTGATTGAGCACCATGGCGCCGAACAAACAGAAAAATGGGCCGAAAATTTTGTCACAAACTTTGCGCGTAAACCAGTTGGTGGCGACCGCGACCAGATTAAAGGCGTAGCCTTTGGTGTTTGCGATATCGCAGTAGCTAATACTTACTACTTTGGCCACATGCTGAACTCAGATGACGCGGAAGAACGTGAAGCTGCAAAAAAAGTTAAAATATTCTGGCCCGCTCAGGATCAACAAGGCGCTCATGTTAACGTTTCAGGTATCGGCGTGACAAAATACGCGAAAAATGTTGAGCAGGCTCAAAAGTTGATTGAATTCCTGGTCTCTGAAGAATCACAAAAATGGTACGCTCAGGCCAACTATGAATACCCGGTTCGCGAAGGTGTTGAATGGAGCGAAACACTACAACAGTGGGGCGACTTCAAACAGGACGATATCGAAATGGATATCCTCGGTGAAAATAACGGTGATGCCGTTCGTCTGATGAACCGCGCTGGCTGGCGTTAATTTGTATCAGGAGATACGCAAATGAACCGTGGCACGCTATTGCTGTTTGCCGTCGCGGTGTTGATAGGGCTACCACTTATTGTGGTAGCTTTGTCGTTATTAAACCCTCAATGGGACACCCTATACCATTTGTGGCAAACCGTTATACCAGAGTATATCGGTCATTCCTTGATCTTGTTATTCGCCGTTGGTTTTGGGGTTACCTTATTAGGCGTAAGTACAGCCTGGTGCATCAGTCAGTATGACTTTCCCGGTTGGCGCTGGACAAGCTGGGCATTACTGCTGCCATTAGCCATGCCAGCCTATATCACCGCCTATACCTATACCGGCTTACTCGACTACGCAGGCCCGGTACAAGGGCTGGTTCGGGATATATTTTCTGTCAGCATTGGTGACTATTGGTTTCCCGAAATCCGCAGCCTCAGCGGCGCCATTTTTGTGCTTTGTATCGTACTTTACCCTTACGTCTACCTTATTACTCGTGCCGCTTTCATGCAGCAGTCCACCACAGCTTTTGAAAGTGCCAGAACCCTGGGCGCCAGCTCGCTAAGAAGTTTCTGGAAAGTCGCACTTCCTTTGGCTCGCCCAGCTATCGCAACCGGCGTCACTCTGGCATTAATGGAGACTCTGGCCGACTACGGTACGATGGAGTACTTTGGCATTACGGTCTTTACCACGGGAATTTTTCGCACCTGGTACGGCATTGGTGACGCACAAGGTGCGTTGCAGCTATCCGCGCTTTTGCTGGTTTTCGTCATCATACTCATTATGGTCGAGCGATACTCTCGTCGCCGGGCCCGCTTCTATCAACAACGCTCAAGCACCAGAGCACCTCAGCGCCGCCCTTTAAGTGGCTGGCGGGCAGCTGTTGCCTCCCTGGTTTGCTGGCTTCCTGTTGTTCTTGGCTTTGCCATACCTGCATCGCAACTTCTGTGGTGGTCGATACAAAAATCTGAAATTTGGCAACAAAGTGCGTTTTGGGTTTTAACCTTTAATACGCTCTGGTTAGGGCTATTAGCAGCGTTAATTACGGTTGCTTTGGCGCTTTGGCTTGCTTATGGTCGACGCCGTCACCCTACAAGACCATTGCGGGCTGCTATCAGTCTGGCCGGCATGGGTTATGCCATTCCGGGCATCGTTATCGCGGTAGGTTTATTGTCTCCATTAGCCTGGCTCGATAATCAAATTATCACTATCAGCGAATGGCTGTTTAATTTTAACCCTGGGTTATTACTGTCCGGTACCGTCATAGCCTTGCTGTTTGCCTACAGTGTTCGCTTTCTCTCTGTGTCACTACAAACCGTAAACTCAGGGCTTGAACAAATTACCCCACAAATGGATGACAGTGCCCGTACCTTAGGCGCAAGTGGCAAGCGTATTTTATGGCGAATTCATTTACCACTGCTGCGCAGTCCATTGTTAGCCGCTCTTATTCTCGTTCTGGTTGATGTTATGAAAGAACTGCCGGCAACCTTGGTATTAAGACCATTTGATTTTAATACCCTGGCTGTACGGGCATTTGAAATGGCGTCTGACGAAAGGCTTGCCGATGCAGGCCCTCCGGCTTTAATGATTGTCGCGGTCGGTCTTATTCCGGTTATTATGTTATCCCGCGCTTTACGCAGTAATTCGATAAAAACAGGTGAGTAAATGAGCACACTACTGAATATCGATACCGTCAGTATCCAACTTTCCGGTGACCTTATTGTCGACAGGCTTAACCTGTCTTTAGAGCCCGGGGACATTGGCTGCCTGTTAGGTCCCAGTGGCTGCGGTAAAACTACCCTGTTGCGTGCTATAGCCGGTTTCACTCCTGTTTCAGGAGGCAAAATTGAACTTCATGGCAAGACGGTATCGTCCGACAAAGTACAATGGCCGACGGAGCAACGTCATGTCGGCATGATGTTTCAGGACTTTTCACTGTTTCCGCACTTAACCGTTGCCGATAACATTCGTTTTGGTATTAACCAGTTGTCGAAAACCCGGCAGGATGAGCGCATTAAAGAGTTACTCATCCGCATTGGCCTTAATGGTTACCAGAACCGCTACCCTCATGAGTTATCTGGTGGACAGCAACAACGTATAGCTCTTGCCAGAGCGTTGGCACCAAAACCCAAACTCATGTTACTGGATGAACCTTTCTCAAGCCTCGATGCAGAATTAAGAGAAGTACTGGCTCACGATGTACGGCGTCTACTTAAGGAAGAAGGAATTACGGCTTTGTTGGTAACCCATGATCAACAAGAGGCTTTTGCTATGGCTGATAAGGCTGGTGTCATGTATTCCGGCCAGTTGCTCCAGTGGGAAACACCTTACGCACTTTACCACCAGCCGACTCACCAACTGGTGGCTGATTTTATTGGCCGTGGTGTGCTGCTTAATGGCGAAATTAAAGACCAAGAGTTGCACTGTGCATTTGGCACCATTAAACACTCTCAATTAAGCAATAAGCCCGACATGAGCGTCAACTTTCTTGTTCGACCTGATGACGTATTGATTAACAACAAGAGTGAAATGAAAGCCATTGTTGTTGGTTGTGGGTTCCGCGGTTCTCACTATCTCTATACTCTGGAGCTTGCAGACACCAGTCATGTACTCGCAGTAGGTCCCTCTCACCAACCGCTGCAAACCGGTGAGCAAATTGGTTTTGATATCGACTTTGATCATTTAGTCGTCTTTGACTCATCACTGTGTGAACTTCCGGACTGAAGCTTACTGAAAACAATGACAAGTTAAACGCCTCGCTATAGACTTTGAGTAATAGTCTTAAAGCGAGGGTTCTATGGATTTTTTAATTGATGCCTGGGATTTCAATCAACATCCCGCAACACAAATCAAATCACCATCCGTAGCCACAGAGAACACCTGGTTTCACTTCCAACGTGACGTTGAGGGCCTGACTGAATGGCTGACTCAGGCGGGGATCCCCGAGCCTCTCATTGATGCCGTACTCGAAGAAGACACTCGCCCCCGGTTCCAACGCCTGCCCGATGGCTTTATGTTGTTACTACGCGGCGTTAACTTAAATACCGGTGAGTCACCGGAAGATATGCTCAGTTTGCGCATACTGTATTATAAAGGCGCATTATACAGCTTCCGTAAACGCCCATTTTTATCCATAGCAAAGCTAAGAGAGCAACTCCAGCAGCGAATGGGGCCTGAGTCGTTACACGACTTTATCGTCGCGCTCATTGAGCAAATAAATTTGCGCATTGAAGATGTTGTTTCATCGGCGGAGGAACAACTTGAAGCCATTGAGGGTGAAGGCTTTGATGATACCGCATCGGTTCAGATGAAGCTCACAGCCCTGCACCGTCGGCTATTACGCCTGAACCGTTTTATTCGCCCCCAGTTGGCGGCCTTAGAAAAACTCAGTACCGAAGCTGAGAAAATCATGACACCCGAATTGCATCAGTGGTTAATCAACGAACGCGACACAACCCAGCGGCTGTTCGAACAAATTGATTTGATGCTTGAACAGGTGTGGATGCAACGCGAGCAACTGCAGCAGGCCATAGCAGAAAAAATGAACCGCAACACCTACTGGCTTTCAGTGATTGCCGGTGTGTTTTTACCTCTTAGCTTCTTAACCGGTGTTTTCGGCATTAATATAGGCGGCATGCCCGGTGTTGAAAATGCCGATGCCTTCATGATCTTTTGTGGCTCGCTAGTCATTATTGCCATTGTTGAGTTTTTGCTGTTAAGGCGACTCAGGTTCTGGTAATTACGATTGAGATCAAAAGCAGCTTAGACCTAAGTCGAATAGGAAATTTAAGCCAACAGAATATGCTTAAAGGCTCTGCATAAAAGGATTTGAGGTAGTGCTATGCAACCCTATAAAAAAGTCTATTCAGAAGCTCAACAAGATCCTGAGGGATTCTGGCTTGACCAGGCGCGTCGCCTGGATTGGTTTAAACCACCTAAAGTGGCTGCACATGTCAGGAAAAACGGCATGGCAGACTGGTTTCCGGACGGCGAAATTAATGTCAGTTACTTAGCACTCGATGCTCAGATTAACGCAGGCCGCGGTGAACAAGTCGCTCTATATTACGACTCTCCGGTTACTCAAAGTGAAGCAAGCTACACCTTTAACGAATTACACCATGAGGTTGCATGCTTCGCCGATGTACTGAAACAGCAAGGGGTTGAGAAAGGCGACAGAGTCATTATTTACCTTCCAATGATCCCACAAGCAGCTATTGCTATGCTGGCTTGTGCACGCATTGGGGCGATTCACTCGGTGGTCTTCGGTGGCTTTGCAGCGCACGAGCTTGCCGTTCGTATTGACGATGCCGCCCCCAAACTCATCGTTACCGCCTCATGTGGTATTGAAGGTAGCAAGGTTCTACCTTACAAGCCTATTGTTGATAAAGCACTGGCAGAAGCACAGTATAACCCCCGTACCATTGTTTATCAGCGTGAGCAGTGTCAGGCTGAAATGCAGGACGGCCAGGACACCGACTGGGCACAGGCGATGGAAAAAGCCCGCCCCGCCGAGGCTGTTCCCCTGCCGGCAACCCACCCGCTTTATATTCTTTATACCTCAGGCACCACTGGCAAACCCAAAGGGGTGGTACGAGATCACGGTGGTTACGCTGTCGCCTTAAACTTTTCAATGAATTACGTTTATGGGCTAAACCCCGGAGAAGTTTTCTTTACGGCGTCTGATGTTGGCTGGGTAGTTGGCCATTCTTACATTGTTTATGGACCTCTCATTTTTGGCTGCAGCAGTATTCTTTATGAAGGAAAACCGGTTAATACACCAGATGCCGGTGCCTTCTGGCGCATTGTACAGGACTATAAAGTCAGTGCTATTTTCTCAGCACCAACAGCGTTCCGGGCAATAAAAAAAGAAGACCCCGAAGGCGAGCACCTCAGCCGCTACGACATTAGCTCACTGCAACGTATTTACATGGCTGGCGAGCGTTTAGACCCAGCCACGTACGAATGGACGACCGAGCTCACCGACTTGCCGGTTTATGACCACTGGTGGCAGACAGAAAGTGGCTGGCCTATGAGCGCCAACCCTGTGGGTATTGGGGCGGTTAAAGTCAAACCCGGCTCTTCAACCTTCCCGGTTCCGGGCTACGAAATCAGTGTACTGGACCCCTTGGGTAAAAGTTTAGGCAGCAAAGAAGAAGGAGCCATTTGTGTGCGCTTACCTTTACCTCCAGGCTGTTTAACCACCATTTGGGGTGACGAGGAACGGCTACAGGGCAGTTATTTGAATGCATTTCCTGGTTATTACTGCAGCGGCGACGGTGGTTACATAGATGACGACGGGTATGTTTTTATTATGGGCCGCACGGACGATGTGATTAACGTTGCCGGTCATCGCTTATCTACCGGCGAAATGGAAGAGATTCTGGCCAGTCATAAAGACGTAGCAGAATGCGCAGTGGTTGCCCAGCCCGATGAACTCAAAGGTGAGCTGCCGGTTGGTTTCGTCATTCTTAAAAATTCATCCACTATTGGTCATGAGCAATTGCAACAAGAGCTCATTCAGTCGATTCGCTCCGAAATTGGCGCAATTGCCTGCCTTAAGACCCTGCATATTGTTCCCAGATTACCTAAAACTCGCTCAGGAAAAATATTACGGCGTCTTATTCGGCAGGTGCTGCAAGGTGATGACGTAGCTGTTCCGTCGACCATTGACGACCCAACAAGTATTGATGCTATTAAGGAAACTCTGCGTTAAACTATCGCCCTTTCTTTTTAACAGGAACAGGGTGTTATGACGTTATCGATTGTTGCGGTTGTTCTGGGGTTGGTGGTTTTAGTCTGGAGTGCCGACCGCTTTGTTGACGGCGCAGCTGCAGTAGCACGACACCTGGGCATGGCGCCTCTGGTTATCGGTATGGTCATTATTGGCTTTGGTACGTCAGCCCCAGAAATGGTGGTGTCTGCCTTAGCCTCTATGCAAGGTAACCCGGCTTTAGCTTTGGGCAACGCTTACGGCTCAAACATCACCAACATTGCTCTGGTTTTAGGTATAACCGCCCTACTTGCACCTATTGCTGTAAAGTCGGTGGTTATTCGCCGCGAAATGCCAGTTTTAATAGCCATTACCCTATTAAGCGCCTTTTTCCTTCTCGATTACCAAATAACACGACTTGAAGCAGTACTTTTACTGGTTGTTTTCCTTGGCTATATGGGCTGGTCTGTATGGATAGGCTCTAAAAACAGTGACGACAGTTTAGCAACTGAATACACGCAAGAAATTGACTCGCACCCTTTACCTATGAAGCCCGCTATTATTTGGCTTATTGTGGGACTGTTGCTGCTTATTGTTAGTTCGCGCGCTTTAGTCTGGGGCGCGGTCAACATCGCCGTATCGCTTGGTGTCAGTGACTTGGTCATCGGCCTGACCGTGGTCGCCATTGGCACTTCTTTACCTGAATTAGCTTCAGCAATTGCCGCCACCCGCAAGAACGAACATGATCTGGCACTGGGTAACGTTATTGGTTCAAATATGTTTAACACGCTGGCTGTTGTGGGTATTGCCGGCGCTATTGAACCGGTGTCACTTGAGCCGCTCGTATTAAGCCGTGACTGGGTCGCAATGGCAGTTCTAACGCTTTTACTGATGGTATTTGGTATTCGCAAAGCCCGCCAGGGACGGATTAACCGCGTACATGGTTTTATCTTTATTTGCCTGTACCTGCTCTATACCCTGTACTTACTGAAGACAGGGTTCATCGCACCGCAATAAAACACTATTGCAAATCGTTCGCATTTAACATAGACTATCATTACTAACTGAGGTGATAGTCTATGTACGTATGTCTTTGTAAGGGCGTTAATGATAAAGCCATTCATCAGGCGGTAATTTCTGGTGAGGTGAATTCTATGCGAGACCTGCGCCAACAATATGGTGTGGCCTCTCAGTGTGGGTGCTGCAAAGCTTGCGCCAAAGACGTACTTCATGAAGCTCTCGAACAACGATCCAACCAAGCAGGTAAAGAGACTCAACTTCCGGTTTCCGTATGCTACACTTAATTCATACCTAATGAATTAAGGAGTAATACGGCTATGAAAGGTGATGCTAAAGTCATCCAGCAACTCAATAAAATACTGACGCTAAAACTTACCGCCATAAACCAGTACTTTCTTCATGCCCGCATGTATCGCAACTGGGGCTTTGAAAGCCTGAACAAACCTGTCTACAAAGCTTCTATCAATGAAATGAAACATGCGGACGTTCTCATCGAACGCATTCTGTTTCTAGAAGGTATCCCTAATTTGCAGGAGCTTGGCAAATTATACGTTGGCGAAGATCCCAGAGAAATGCTGGAGCTGGACCACAAAGTTCAGTTTAACGATGTCAGTGCCATACGCGAAGCTATTAAAGAGTGTGAGCAACATCAGGATTATGTCAGCCGCAATGCCCTACGGGATATTCTGGACTCTCAGGAAGAGCATCTCGACTGGCTTGAAACCCAAATTGATCTCATATCGCGCCTTGGCAATGAAGTTTATCTGCAAACCAAAATTCAAGGAGCTGAATAATGAATAGAGATAATAATGTCGTTGAGCAGCTCAACCGTCTTCTGGCTTTTGAACTGACTTCAATTGACCAGTACACATCACATTCACGTCAATACGAAGATATGGGCTTAATGAAGCTTTATGAGCGCATTAATCACGAGATTGATGATGAACGTGGCCATGCAGATTTGCTCATTCGCAGAATTTTATTTCTTGAAGGTAAGCCGAAAATGGATAGCCGCGAAGCTCATACCATTGGTTCGGATGTCCGGGAAATGCTGGAAAACGATCTACAGCTTGAGTACAACAATGCAAAAACGTTACGCGAAGTCATTGAGTACTGTGAAGAAGTTGATGATTATGTCACCCGTGAGATGCTGGTCGGAATTCTGAAAGATACTGAAGAAGACCACGCTTACTGGTTACAAATTCAACTGAACTTAATGGATCGTCTGGGTGAACAACTTTACTTACAAAGTATGATGTAAATAAGGTTCTCATCAATTCCCCCTCTTTCTGCAGACACAAAAAAACCGCCCTTGAGGCGGTTTCTTTTGTATCTGGCGGAGAGAGAGGGATTCGAACCCTCGATACGTTGCCGTATACACACTTTCCAGGCGTGCGCCTTCAGCCACTCGGCCACCTCTCCAGAACGGCCGCTATGGTAGGGGTTTTAGCCGTTCTAATCAAGGGGTTTAAGCAATTTTAAAGCGCTTCATACCATTATTTAACCGTTTTGCTAACTCATTCAGTTCACGGCTGGCTTCGCTAATTTGCTCTGAGCCTGCTGCAGTTTGCTCCGCAGCTTCTGTTATTGAGGTAAAGTTCTGATTGATTTCCTCAGCAACCGCTGTTTGCTCTTCCGCTGCAGTAGCAATTTGCGCATTCATGTCACTCATTTTTGCCACGGAGTTATTTACTGCGTGTAAAGATTCACCGGCTGAACGGGCTTGCTTCACGCTTTCTGCTGCTTTTTCCCTACCTTTGTCCATTACTGAAACGGCATCAGTAGCACTACCACGCATGGTTTCAATTAAGTTTTGAATACTGCGGGTTGAATCCTGCGTCCGGTTTGCCAACGCTCTTACTTCATCGGCAACCACAGAGAAACCTCGACCATGTTCGCCAGCTCGTGCCGCTTCTATTGCTGCGTTTAATGCTAATAGGTTTGTCTGGTCGGCAATGCCTTCAATCACCTCCAGCACCTTATGAATTTCTGCAGTGTTATCAGACAGCTCACCAATAACTTTAGCGGCGCCGTCAACCTGGTTGGCTAACTCCTCAATTGAACGAACCGTAGCTTCTACCTCTCGGCTGCCCGCTACCGTTTCTCTATCGGTATCATCAGCCAATTGTGCTGCCTGCTCAGTGTGCTGAGCAACTTCACGAACGGTTTGAGACATTTGGTGAATAGCTGTTGCGCCCTGAGTCGTTTGTTCTTGCTGCTGAACCACCAGTTTTTGGTTATTACCCGCTGTTTCGGCAAGCTCATTTGATGAGTTCAGAATGGTATCCGCAGACTCATTAACATCGCCCAATATGTTCCGTAACTGGTTCACCATGCGATTAACATCCGCCATCATGCTATCGTCATAACGTGTTCGGGTAGACACCGTTAAATCGCCGTCGGCAATGCGCTGCAGCACTTCTGCGGCTTCTTCAGGTTCACCGCCAATGGTGTGTGTCAGTTTCACGACAATCTGCCAGGCAACCAGTCCGCCACTGATAATAGCAAACGCAGTAACCCACCACATTAAGGTGGCAAAATTCTCACTACGGCTCATCACCTCTTCCGTACCAGCAGAAATGCTTTTCTCCTGGTAATCAATGAAGGTGTTAATGCGGTTTAACCACTCAGCGTAAATGGGTGATACTTCCTTAAGAACGTATTCTTGAGCCTGCTGACGTTGGTTAGAATTCAGTAACCGCTCTGTTTCATCAGCAGCCGCCAGGCCCTGAGCCTGAATGTCTTCAATTTCACTCAATAACTCACGTTCTTTACTGTCTACCAACTTGCTGTCAGAGAAAATATCAGCCATACCACTATCGGCTTTACTGTAATCCGATTTTAAATCAGCAATTAAGTCTCTTAACGGCGGTCGTTGGTCGGCATTTTCAACCAGGACTAAATCACGAAGAGCTATTGCGCGGTCATGCACACTGCCACGAAAATTAATAGCAAACCGTTGTTTTTCACTACCCACTTCGTTAACTCTTACCAGAGTTTTATCAATTTCACCGACCTGGTATGTGCCGACGATGGTGGTTATAACAAGCAATAGCAGAATAAAGGCAAACCCTGCATACAAACGATTTGCGATGGTCATTTAGCGCTCCAAAAACTTTATAGTAAGTCGATTCTAAGTTCTTGAACGGTTATACAGATTGAAGCGCAGAATGGATCAAAAAAATTGATGAGTTGAGGTGGGTATAATCGATATGTTCAATTATTGTTTAATAAGCCAACGAAAAATTCGAATCTGACTGGGTACATAAAATAAATACTCTGGGTGCCACTGTACGCCAATGATAGTCTGCTCATTCTGATCCTCAGAGGCCTGTAAAAAACCATCCAAATCCCAGCCCACAGCAAGCATACCAACACCCGTTCGTTTTACGATTTGGGAATGCAGACTATTAACTCTCAGTTTTCGCTTTTTACAAATCTTCGCCAAGCGACTTTTAGGCTCAATAAACACCTGCTTAGTTGGCAAAAGCCCCGGGCGGTTATAGGTCAACTGGCGCAGCTCCTTGATGTTCTGGTCAAGCTCACCACCCAGTACCACATTGATTAACTGCGAGCCGCGGCAAATGCCCAACAACGGCTTTTTGTTCTCCAGAGCCCACCGTATCCAGGCAATTTCGAGTTCATCACGGTCAGGGTCATACTCGCCGTCACGCTCTGGCGGCTGGTTATATTGTGAAGGGTTAATGTCATCCCCTCCACCAATAATCACCGCATCAATATTCTTTTGCTCACAACGATGTCTGACACTTGCACGCAAAGGCGTAGCGCCAAGACACTTCAGAATAAGCCAGGTACACCACCAGGACGGAGACCAACGCCTGGCGGTTCCGGTCACAACCACTCGCGGTCTTTCAGCCATTGCTCCAGCCTTTTCTTCCAGTCTTTTTCAGAAACCCCAATTAAAGGACGCTCAGCGTCCTTGAACGCTTGTTTCCAGTAATCCAGCGCCTGTTGGTCATTAGCCAGAGCGTCAACAACCCACCAAACTTTCCAGGGCTCGGTTAACTGCCAGTCAGGATGTTCAAGCTGACAGTTCGGCAAGCGATAATGAAAAGTCGGACGGGCTTTTATCTTGTTGTCATCCACTGCAGCCATCACTTTTCCTTCATCTAAGAAGGCAAACAGCGGCAACATATCCAAAGCGCGGTTGCGGGTGGCATTGTGCTTCAGGTAGTCATCGATAAGCTGTTTCTGAGTCACCTCATGCTGATTAACCAACAGACGAGTATAGACCTCGGGGTATTTATCGATGTAGGGACTGAGTTTGCGCGTTGTATCAACACGATGAGCTTCAACCAACCACCACTGCAATAGGGAGAACGCCTGCAGATAACGCAGCAATACATTAGCATCTAATGATGGTACTTCGGGGTTAATATGAACACCATAAGCCGCTATCCAGGACTCATCTGTACCTTTTGCTCCGGCTTCTCTCAGCGCATCCGTTAAAGGAAGTAACTGCTCACATTGCTCTAGTGTTAGCGGCGGACAGACAATTTCAATGGGCACAAGATTTTCAGCAAGACTGCCAAGTTCACGCACCCAGGCGGACTTGTCGCCGCCTTCCGCTTTTGCTTTTCGTTTTAAATAGTCCCAGTCAATCTCAACTTTAAACGAACCAAGACCATCCACCTCAACTTTATGCTCTGCTTTGGATACAGAAACTAACTCGCCGGATAATTCCTGCTGCAGGAGATCAACAGTCTGCTCCAAGGTTAAGCCACTAAACTCCAGTTCAAAACCGACTTTTCGGTCTTCACCTTCATAATTTAGCGGCTCAGTTAATGCTTTAAACGACTCATTACTCAATAGAAAATGTCCCCGCGGGTCCCGGAAATACAACTGGGCTTTCAAAGCCATCGTTACTGACACTAGCTACACCAAAAATGTAATTATCGATCACCACATTTTCCAGAGTGTACTCGTTTACATTACCAACGTAGCGGCTGAACTGCCACTGAGGGGCACTGGTTAAACGCCAGTAAACTTTATAACCCGCAATATTTTCTTCATCTTCCTCTTGGGCTGCCCAGCGTAACGTTGTATCCGGTTTTACTGCACCTTCTATTTCGACATCTGCAGGCGGTCTTGGTGCCCACGACATGCTCGCCATAGAAACCGCGTTCAACGCCGTAAGTTTAGCAGCGTAATCAAAATCGACACCCTCTATGGTATCGCCGTATTCAATGCCATTTTCAACGCGGAGGTCCTGATGCTGGCGGTTATAGTTTTCGTTGGTTTCCATAATGCGGATACCCGCATAACCTAAGTCGTTAAAAGGTCTGTGATGCCCACCGCGACCAAAGCGATCTAAACGATAAACAATCATAGTGTCTAAATTGTTAATATAACGGTCGGCCACTGTATCAATGTAGCGCGCCAAATTGCGTGAAGGAGAATCTACTTCGCCACCATAAAAGCGACGCATAGTTGCTTCGCGGTCCGATTCATTCATGCGGGTGCCTTCAGCAAAAATACGTGCGGTGGTGTTATTAATCACGCCATTAATGCCTTCAATATTCCCAATCATGTCATTGTTGAGAACCGCAGTAAGATGCCATCCCTCTTCTTTGGCTTTCTCGGCCAGAATTTTCCCGCCAAACAAACCTTGCTCTTCACCCGCAAGAGCAGCATAAACGACAGAACCATCAAACTCATACTGAGTTAACACTCGCGCAGCTTCTAACGCCCCGGCCACACCGGTTGCATTATCATTTGCACCGGGAGCATCCGAGGTATAATCCATCACATCACTAACGCGTGAATCGATGTCACCGGACATCATTACGTAACGGTTAGGATCTGTTTTTCCCCGCTGAATAGCTATAACACTTTTCACTTCCACAGGGTCGGGTATGCGCGTTTCACCGGAAATTGTGTCGCTGACATACATGACTTCAAGACAGCCACCACAGGCCTCCGATATGCGTTCAAACTCAGCAAAAATCCAGCGTCTTGCAGCACCAATACCACGAGTATCAGATTCCGTTTCAGATAACGTATGACGCGTGCCGAAATCAACCAGAGTCTGAATGTCGCTTTCAATACGATCGGCCTGCATTGCACCAGCGATTTCGTGCAGTTTCTCCTGCTCTTTATAATCGATACCGTCCTGCGCTATAACCGTTAATGGTAACGCTAAACCTAAGCCTGCTGCTAATAGCGGATTTGCCCATGATTTCAACATAATTGAACACCTGTTATTAAATAAACAATCATTTGATTATGGGGCAAATATCCGACGATGGAAAGCCACGGCATTAAGGCCTGCGAATAGCAGACTTACGACGACACAGTCAGTTCAGACAGGTCAATGAGAGTCTGAGTCACGTCAGTCAACGTCATAACCGCCTGAAGCTGAGAAAAACTGTACTCCAGATCTTTTGCCCGATGCGGTAAATAGCGATGAATATAAGACAAACTTTCACTCAACTCCTCAGGGAAGCGGTTAGCACAAGGCTGTGCTGAGACCAGAACGGCAACAAAGTTACTGCTGCCGTTTAGAAAGCGTATGTATTCCGCCGCTTCTTCAAAACTCTCGTATTCCCCAATATCTCGCCCCATAACCGCTTCTTTTTGAAGCGCGCTACTGACTCGTAAAATCAGAATACGAGACGAAAACTCATTCTCACCCGATAACTGACGGAGCCTCTTCCTTAAATGCGAACTGAGTCGCCTCCCACCAAGAATTCGGTCGCCATTGGCTAACCAAAATTCGACATCATTAAACAACGCAGGTAAGCCCTCTGTTAACGACATTAGTCCGGCAATCTGAGGCTCCCATTCAACGCCTTGTTTATAAAGAAAGAGCGCATTCGATAACACATAAGGAAAAATCTGTTGCTTTGCTGAGGACTCATTACTCAGCAGCTTGAAGTTTAAGTTTTCTGCGCCCTTACTGCGATAATCCTGCAACCTGGATAAGTCAGGCTGTTCATTCGCTTTGTTTTGCCAAAGAGGTGTTTTTATTGAGTTTAATTCAGCGTAAGTAAGCTGTTTTTCTTTACTGTGAGTTATTGTTAGTTGGTAACAGCGCGTACCATAGCCAGCGACCCGTAGCGCATTCAAGGTGACCATTAAAGACTTATCTGTTTGTAGTGCCTGTAGAGGAAGTAAGTACTCGCGCCAGACTTTATTCACCGGCAAGCTAATACGAAAAAATGTCACTTGTTGACGAGTCGCTTTTCGGGAATCTCTTAACAACGAAACACAGGATTGCACCCACTTCTGTTCAAGAAGCTCTGCAAGTAAGTCCTCCTGATGTTGTTGCCAGCTATTTAGCAGTGTTTGGTTTGCTGCTGTTCTTATTACAGCAAAGTTACTGGAGTTGTTGCTAAGAAGGATAGGCAAAGCCTGAATGGCATTAAACCAGCAGCTCTCATGCCCGCGCGCGATAACTCGTTGCGCAACATGCTCAACATTAATTTTGTAGCGTCGTCTGGAACTGGTCACAATGTCCGACAGAAGCTTGCTGAGCTCATCGTCCGAAGACTCATTAAAGCGCTTTAAGCGCAGGTACAAACACGTCCCTTTTTCTTTAACGCCAACAACCCGGTACTCGTAACCCGTACTAGCATCAAAAACAAAATCATCTGAAAAGCCGTAAAAATAGAGAGTTACACGGGCATGCTTCAATCCAGCCAGCTGTTGTTCAAAAGGAAGCTTTAGCTGTAACCCTGAAAGTGAAACATCCACCGTCATGGCGTTCAACGTCTGCCCGTCAGCAAGCTCAATTTTCACTGAGGTAACCAGGTTCACTCGCTCTTCACTGCGCTTATATTGATAGCCAGCAACAAAACTACCCAGAGCTTTGTCTTGTTCTTCCTGAGTCTGAGCTTTATGCTCCGCCAACTTTTGATGGTGCGCTTTTAACGCCAGTATTTGTGCTTTGGTGTCATTGGTAAAAACCCCTTTATAAGCACGTAAGCCTTCTTCAAATATCTTTCTGGCGGTTAAATCAAAGTAGTGTGTGCGGCCTTGAAAGGTATAAGGTTCAACCTCAGCCGGAACTTTTTTACGGAGATCAACAACCCCCAATGCCGGTTTTGCCAGTTCCGTGATTTGCATGCGAAGCTTGAGCTTTTCTGGCCCGCTAAGGTGCGCTGTTTTGCGTTTAAAAAGAGACTCAAATTGAGAGCGGTGGTAATCTGTTTTAAGCTCATCAACCAGAGTTTCTATTGGGGCGTCACTGCTCATAATGGGCTGCTGGTCAGTATCATTATTGTTTTGTTCAACATTTAATTTACATTAACGCTAAGAGGATCTTCATGCAAACGCTTTTACTCGGTTACGGTGATATTGCAGACCGCGTTGCGCAAAGGCTTAGCGCATTTAAAAACCAGGTTACCGGAGTTTGCAGAAGCCCCGCAAATAAACCCGTGCGCCCCGGTGTCGACTTAATTGCAGCTGACCTGAACAACGAACAGGAGCTTTATCAGCTGTTTAAGCAGAAATGGGACAACGTGATTATTACCCTGACGCCGGCAAAAGGTGCAGAGGATAGCTATCACCAGGGTTATGTGGTCCCCTGCCGACATCTTCAACAAGTATTAGCGCAGCAAACTCATCAGCCGAATATTATTTACGTTTCCAGCACAGGAGTTTATGCGCAACGCGATGGCGAATGGATTGATGAGAACAGTCTCACTGAACCCACATCAGATTCCGGCAAGGCATTATTGCAGGCCGAGTCACTTATTCATGCGTTGCCGGGGCAAACTTCAATTCTTCGTTGCAGCGGTATTTACGGCGAAGGTCGTAACTTTTTACTGCGCCAGCTCAGTCAGGGAAAAGTTCAGTTGCGTGATAGCTGGACCAACCGCATACATCAGGACGATGTCGCGGGCTTTATTGTCCACCTGCTGACGCAAGTCACCCGGCCTCTTCCTGTTTATTTAGTCAATGACGATGAGCCCGTGAAGCAATATGAAGTTTACCAATGGCTTGCTCAGCAGCTCGGTCTGGAACTGCCTGAAAATATCGATACTGAGGTAGGGCCCAGAGGCTCCAAGCGTTGCCTGAATAAAGTCCTTAAAGACAGTGGCTACCAACTGCGATACCCCAGCTTCCGCGAAGGTTATGCGCCGGTTATCAAACAATGGCAGCGCTAATTGCGCTGCCCATAACTTATACGGCGTCGAAGTAATCCAGCATCCCCTCGGCTGCATTGCGCCCTTCGGCAATGGCTGTCACAACTAAATCGGCACCACGTACCATATCACCGCCGGCAAATATCTTGGGGTTACTGGTTTGCATCGCAAACTCAGTGTCTCCGGTTGCAAGTACTGTACCCCAGTCGCTCAGCTCCACTTTATGTTGTTGTAACCATTCAGGTGGATTGGGCTGGTAACCAAAGGCAATAATCACCGCGGTGGCGGGCATCAGAAATTCTGATTCAGGCACCGCCTGCGGTCTGCGTCTTCCATCTTCATCAGCCGGACCGAGCTCCGTGCGTACCATTTTTACAGCGCTGACTTTGCCAGTAGCATCAGTTACTACCTCCAGCGGCTGCAGATTAAACTCAAAAGATACGCCCTCCTCACGGGCGTTATGAACTTCTTTGCGGGAACCCGGCATGTTGCCTTCGTTCCGACGATACGCACAAACAACCGACTTAGCCCCCTGCCTTATGGAGGTTCTGACACAGTCCATGGCCGTATCACCACCACCAAGTACAACCACCGCTTCGTCTTTAACATCAATCAGCGGATACTGAGACATAGGCTCATGAGCCATCAACTTTTGTGTATTGCCAATGAGAAACGGCAATGCAGGATAAACGCCCTCTGCATCCAGGCCTTTCAACTTTCCGTCCAGCGCTTTGTAGGTTCCTAAGGCCAGAAATACCGCATCGTAACTGGCTTCTAACTCAACAAAGCTGATGTCTTTACCTACCTCAACACCTAGCTTAAATTCAATGCCCATATCGGTGAATATTTCACGTCGCAAAGTCATTACCGCTTTATCCAACTTGAATGGCGGTATGCCATAGGTCAGCAACCCGCCAATTTCCGGGTAGCGGTCGTAAACTACAGCTTTGACACCATTACGTGCCAATACATCAGCACAGGCAAGACCTGCTGGTCCTGCACCAATAACCGCAACGCGTTCCTGACGCTGAATCACGCCGCTTAAATCCGGCCGCCAGCCCTGCTTAAAAGCTTCGTCGACCATTTGCTTTTCAATACTGCCAATCGTCACAGCACCAAAGCCGTCGTTGAGCGTACAGGCCCCTTCACACAGGCGATCCTGAGGACATACCCGGCCACAGACTTCCGGCAGGCTATTGGTTTTATGCATTAACTCGGCCGCCTCAATAACCCGACCTTCGTTAGCCAGTTCCAGCCACTGCGGAATATAATTGTGAACCGGACACTGCCATTCACAATAAGGGTTACCGCAATCCAGGCAACGGTCAGCCTGACCTTTTAGCTGCACGCCCGGCATCGGGTCATAAATTTCTTTGAATTCAATTCGGCGCTCTTCAACCGAGCGTTTGGGCGGGTCAATGCGTTGTACGTCTAAAAATTGATAAATATTCTTGTTCATTACATCACCTGCACACGTAATTCTGCTGTTGACCGCGCCCGATGCCCTAACAGCTCTTTGACATTAGCCGTTCTCGGTTTAACGATATAAAAGCTCTCCACAACCTGCTCAAAATTGCGCAGTAGTTCACGCGAATACTGGCTGCCCGTCGCTTCGTGATGCTCATGAATTAAACCGCGTAAGTGTTCCTGAATAATTGGGGTATCCAGTGACACCGCCTCAACCAGTTCGTGGTTAAGTCTTCGGTGCAAGTCGCCGTCGCTGTCTCTTAAATAAGCAAAACCGCCGGTCATTCCTGCTCCAAAGTTGATACCGCACTCACCCAGCACCACCACAATACCGCCTGTCATATACTCACAACCGTGGTCGCCAATACCTTCTACTACGGCTGTGGCACCTGAGTTACGCACCGCAAAGCGTTCACCGGTACAACCGGCAGCATAAAGTTTTCCTCCGGTTGCACCATACAGACAGGTGTTCCCCATAATGACGGCTTCATGACTGTTATAGCGGCAGCCGGCAGGTGGTTTAATGGTAATTTCTCCTCCGGCCATGCCTTTACCCACGTAATCGTTCGCGTCGCCGGTCAGATGCAGCTTTAAGCCACCGGCGTTCCATGCACCGAAGCTTTGCCCGGCGGTCCCCATAAAACCCAAGGTAATTGGCGCTACCGCCATTCCCTGATTGCCATGTTGGCTGGCAATATAGCCAGACACACTAGCACCTGCCGAGCGATCATCGTTACGAATGGTCAACGACCAGCGACCACCATTGCGCGCATCAATCGATTCTTTGCACAATTCCAGTAAGCGTTGATTGAGTTTGCCCTGGTCATACGGCGGATTCTTATCAGTACAATACAGTGAATGTTCAGACCGAACCCCGGCTGATTCCAACAGTGCGGTCAACTGTAACTGCTGCTGACGTTTGGTTTCACCCGGCAAACGCTCTAATAAATCAACCCGTCCGATGGCATCGGTTAACTGAGCTAAACCAAGATGAGCAAGAATGTCCCGTACCTCTTCCGCCATAAACTCAAACAATTTTACAACGCGCTCCGGTAACCCGGAAAAATGTTCACGGCGCAAGGTTTCATCCTGTGTTGCCACTCCGGTCGCACAGTTATTCAGATGACAAATCCGCAAGTATTTACAGCCCAGAGCTATCATCGGAGCAGTACCAAAGCCAAAGCTCTCAGCACCTAATATCGCCGCTTTCACTATGTCCACGCCAGTTTTTAGTCCGCCATCGACCTGTAAGCGAATTTTATGGCGCAGGTTATTCGCTACCAAAGCTTCGTGCACTTCGATCAGGCCGAGTTCCCAGGGTGAACCTGCATACTTGACCGACGTCATAGGGCTAGCTCCGGTACCACCGTCATAGCCTGATACGGTGATCAAGTCGGCATAAGCCTTCGCCACTCCGGTCGCAATTGTGCCAATACCCGGCGTTGAAACCAGTTTTACAGAGACTAAAGCTTTAGGGTTTACCTGCTTTAAATCAAAAATTAGCTGAGCTAAATCTTCAATGGAGTAAATGTCATGATGTGGCGGTGGAGAGATCAAAGTCGTACCAGCCACCGCGTAGCGTAGTTGCGCTATTTCCGCAGTGACCTTTTCACCGGGTAGCTGTCCACCCTCTCCGGGCTTTGCACCCTGAGCAACTTTTATCTGAATGACATCGGCATTAACCAGATAGTGAGGTGTCACCCCAAAGCGACCTGAAGCCACTTGTTTAATTCGGGAATTTTTTAAGCTGTTAAAGCGTTTAGGGTCTTCCCCTCCTTCACCGGAATTCGAATGCCCTCCAATTTTGTTCATTGCTATAGCTAAGGCTTCGTGAGCCTCTGCGCTCAACGCGCCTATTGACATGGCGGCCGTATCGAAACGCTGATACAGACTTTCCTTTGCTTCAACTTGTTGTTTTTCAAGCTTTGGTGTTTCAGGTAGCTTTATACTGAGCAGATCACGCAGGTGCGTTACCGGCCTTTGATTAACGAATTTAGCGTAAACGTCATAATCGCGTTGTTCACCGCTCGCTACCGCGCGTTGTAATGACGTGACCACGTCCGGGTTATAAGCATGGTATTCCCCACCGTGTACATATTTCAGCAAACCGCCCTGAGCCAGGGGTTTACGCTTTAACCAGGCTTTGTGGAAACTTTGCTGGAGATCCTGCTGGATATCATCAAAGCCGGTACCGTCAATACGCGCCGGAACGTTAGCAAAGCAACGACGGCGAACATCTTCGTTAAGCCCAACAGCTTCAAATAAAGAAGAACCGCGATATCCGGCAACTGTCGCAATGCCCATCTTTGATAGTATTTTCAAGAGTCCTTTATTCAGACCTTTACGGTAATTCAACAAAGCCTCTCTAATATCCAGAGTCACTTTGCCTCGAGCAACCAATTGCTCCACCGTTTCATAAGCCAGGTAGGGATATACTGCGGTGGCCCCAAGTCCCAACAACACAGCCATGTGATGAGGATCTCTCGCAGACGCTGTTTCAATAATAATGTTCGAATCGCAGCGCAAATCATCAGCCACTAAAGCCTGTTGAACCGCTCCAACCGCCATCGCAGCCGGTATCATCAATTGCTCGCGCTGCAAGTCTCTGTCGCTCAGTATCAGAATTACGGTTTGCTCGTCCCTCACCGCACTTTTTGCATTCTCAACGAGGTTTTCGATAGCTTGCTGTAGGTTGTGTTCTTCTGCTTTAAAAGCCAGCGACAGTGTCGTTGCACGATAATGTTTTTCGTCCAGTTCACGTAGCTGCTTTAAATCGGTATACATCAGAATTGGTGACTCGAACACCACCCTGTCAGCGTCACCAGAGGCTTCATTAAACACATTGTGTTCGCGCCCAATTATGGTGGAAAGTGACATCACGTGCCGTTCTCGAATGGGGTCAATGGCCGGGTTTGTCACCTGCGCAAACTGCTGTCGGAAATAGTCATAGAGTAATCGTGGTTGTTTCGAAAGAACCGCAGTAGGAGTATCGTCACCCATTGAACCGACAGCTTCCTGACCATCTTTTGCTAATACACTGATGATTTGCTGTAGCTCTTCCTCTGAGTACAGGTAAGCTTTATGCAAAACCTGCATGGTTTCATCGTCATACAGGCGCTGGCCCAGCTTATTTGCATGGCTGCGTTCAAACGGAATTAAATGACGACGATGCTGTTCCAGCCACTGTTTGTACGGGTGGCGCTGTTTTAACTCATCTTCTATTTCGTCGTTATACCAAATTTTACCGGTATAAGTATCCACCGCCATCATTTGACCCGGACCTAACCGCCCTTTTTCTATGACTTCCTGTTCGTCGTAATCCCAGATACCCACTTCAGAAGCAATGGTCAAAATACCTGCTCGCGTTAATACATACCGGGCCGGGCGTAAACCGTTACGGTCCAGACTGCAGGCGACGTGCCGGCCGTTACTCATCACTACGCCGGCCGGTCCATCCCAGGGCTCCATGTGCAGCGAGTTAAACTCATAAAAAGCGCGCATTTCATCAGACATAGTCGCGTCGCCTTGCCAGGCGGGTGGTATCAGCAAGCGCATAGCCCGAAACAGATCCATACCGCCGGCTAACAGCAACTCCAGCATATTGTCCAGCGAAGCAGAGTCAGAGCCGGACAAACCCACTAACGGTTTGGCATCCTGTAGATCCGGTAGTAAGGGGGTTTGAAACTTATAAGCCCGCGCTTGCGCCCATTGGCGATTACCTCTTATGGTATTAATTTCGCCGTTATGAGCCAGAAACCGGAAAGGTTGAGCTAAAGGCCAGCGTGGTTCGGTATTGGTTGAGAAGCGTTGATGGAATACGCAGATGGAGGTTTTCATATCGGAGTCGGCTAAATCCGCATAATAGGCGGGCAAGTCCGCTGCCATCATTAAGCCCTTATAAACCAATACCAGACTAGAAAGCGAAGAAATATAGAGCTCTTCCTGATTCGGTATTAGCTTCTCAATGCGTCTGCGTGCCATATACAAGCGTCTTTCTAAGTCTTTCTTGCGCCAGCCTGGCGGAGCAGACACCAGAACCTGCTCTATGACAGGCTCAGACGACTTAGCACCTTCCCCCAGTACTTTATTATCTACCAGCACTTTGCGCCAACCTGTGACGGCTAAGGTCTCTCTCTGGAGTTCTTGCTCAATAAGTTGACGGGCAGTTTCGCGTTTATCGTTATCACGACTGAAGAAAACCATGCCAACAGCAAACTTTTTGCTAAGCTGCCAGCCCTTCTTCTCTGCAAACCGACGGAAGAACTGCTCTGGCATTTGCAGGAGCAAACCACAACCATCGCCGGTCTTGCCATCAGCACCAATACCGCCGCGATGCTGCATGCGATCCAAAGCCTTAACGGCTGTAGAGATCAACCCTTGCCGGGCTTCGCCATTAACGTTAGCAATAATGCCGAAACCGCAGTTGTCACGCACTTCAGCCAGATCGTAAAACCCCATGCAAATTCCACCCGAATAAATATTCAATAAACTCAGATTAGCATGCAGTTGTGCAGTTCGGTAGCTGATGCATTTATGGCGACTATAAATACCTTGTATAAGCAGGAATTAAAAAAGGCTCCCGAAGGAGCCTGTCTCAATCACTTTAAGCTTGCCGCAAATTCCAGCATTCGATCCAGCGGTACCATGGCTTTTTTACCTAAGGTTTCGTCGACATGGATTGCATGCGCCTCACCGCCTTCGGTAAGTGCTTCTTCAATTGCTTTTAGTCCGTTCATAGCCATCCATGGACAATGTGCACAGCTGCGGCAAGTTGCACCGTTTCCAGCAGTAGGCGCTTCAATAAAGGTTTTATTCGGCTGAAGCTGCTGCATTTTGTAGAAAATGCCTTTGTCCGTCGCCACAATAAAGGTTTCGTTAGGTAATTCCTGACTCGCCTTAATGAGCTGCGATGTTGAGCCTACCGCATCTGCCATAGCGACAATATTTTCTGGTGACTCAGGATGAACAAGAATTGCAGCCTCCGGATGGAGCTTTTTCATGTCCTCCAGTGCCTTTGCCTTAAACTCATCATGCACCACACAAGCGCCCTGCCATAACAACATATCCGCACCGGTTTCACGTGCAATATAACCACCTAAATGACGGTCAGGCGCCCAAAGTATTTTCTCACCTTTAGCGTCCAGATGGTCGACAAGCTCAAGCGCCATACTGGAAGTTACTACCCAGTCTGCACGAGCTTTAACAGCTGCAGAGGTATTTGCATAAACAACCACGGTTCTGTCTGGGTGCTGGTCACAAAACTCAGCGAATTTCTCGGGAGGACAGCCAAGGTCTAGCGAGCACTCTGCTTTTAATGTTGGCATCAGTACTTGCTTTTCAGGCGTCAAAATTTTCGCCGTTTCACCCATGAAGCGAACACCGGCAACAATTAACTTCTTCGCCGGATGGTCACGACCGAAGCGGGCCATTTCTAAAGAGTCCGCCACACAACCACCCGTTTCTTCAGCTAAAGCCTGAATATCAGGGTCTGTGTAGTAGTGAGCCACCAACACAGCATCCTCATCAACAAGAAGCTGCTTAATACGATTAATTGTCTCTGATTTCTCTTTCGCACTTAACGGTTTAGGTTTAGGCGGAAAAGTATAATCAAGGCTATCCAGAGTTTGAATCTCGGTCATGATACTACGGCTTATTTTCCAAGTGTTCTTGATAAGTGGGGCTTATTATAGCTGAATTCAAGATGTGCTTGTAGCAAAGTAATTGGAAGTGGTGGGTTGTGCAGGATTCGAACCTGCGACCAATTGATTAAAAGTCAACTGCTCTACCAACTGAGCTAACAACCCATATTCAGATAGATAATTTTAATTGACGATGTGGTGGGTTGTGCAGGATTCGAACCTGCGACCAATTGATTAAAAGTCAACTGCTCTACCAACTGAGCTAACAACCCAACGCCAATTTTGCTACCGTTTCTGCTTGGCAACGGCGGCATAGTTTACTGAAATAGTGCGCGTATGCAACTGAAAATTGAAAAAAACCGTGCAACTGCTCAATTCACGAACACATGTTGCTCAGTTGTTACTAATTAAGGCGCTGTTTTGCCAAGTTAGCTTCGGTACTATCCGGGTACTCTTTGACCACTTGTTCATAATAAGCCTTAGCATCTGCCGACTTATTCTGTTCACTAGCTATAGCACCTAGTTTCAGTAAGCAGTCACCGCGCTTATTACTATCCGGGTAATCGTTTACAACAGTCTCAAATTGTTGTTTCGCTTCGCTGTATTCTCGCTTCGCAAAAAACAACTGCCCGAGCCAGTAATGCGCATTTGCCGCATAGGTCGAATTTGGGAAGTTTTTAAGAAAGGACTGAAATGCGGGTATCGCATCATCATAACGTTTATCTTCAAGAACTAATGCAATAGCCTTGTCGTAAGCGTCATTCTCACTCAAGTTTGGAGAATAGCTGCTGCTGTCTGTTTGTGTAGGGACCTGCTCTAAATCGTTGTAGTTGCCAGTCTCTTCATTACTCTGACTATTGTTCTGTTTCAAATTACTGAAACGACGATCAATTTCCTGATACAGCTCGCGTTGGCGTTCTAAAAGCTGCTCCAGGCGATACTCATGCTCTTCGGTTATTCCCCTTAATTCAGCAACATCTTGCTGCAGAGAGCCTAACTGATTCAACATTTTAATTTGAGCATCCGAGCGAGCTTCAAGCATACGCTCAATTTGCTCGAGGCGTTGCTCAACATCACCTGAAGATGACAATCCAGAAACAGGTGCCTGAGCCATAACAGCCCCAGGCACACACAAACATACAGCTAACAGCGTTTTTCTCATGTACTATCCGCTTTTTCTTAGATTAGTAAACTAAAACAGCACGACGGTTTTTGGCGTATGCACGTTCGTTTGATTCGTTTACCATCGGCTTCTCTTCACCATATGAAACAGTCGAGGTTTGAGAATCCTGAACACCTAAGTTATGCAGGTAGTCTTCAACCGCTTTCGCACGACGCTCACCCAGTGCAATGTTGTACTCAGGTGTACCGCGTTCGTCGGCGTGGCCTTCGATAACAACTTTCACAGAAGGGTTCTTGACTAAGTAATCAGCGTGTGCAGACAGCAAGTCTGTGTATTCTGATTGAACGTTAGATTTATCGAAAGCGAAGTAAACGATGTGCTCTTTACGTAACGCTTCCATTTTCTCTTGGCGCTCTTCTTCCATTGTTTTAGCGCGCTCTGCTGCTCCGGTTTGAACACCAGAATCTTGCTCAGCTTGTTGATTGGTCTCTTGACCTGCACCTGCACCTGAATCAGTTTCTTGATTTGAGCTACAAGCGGCCAGAGTTGCCATTGGTACAACGATTGCCAGAGCTTTAAAAAGTTTATTAAGCTGCATCCTTTTCGTCCTTATCGTTTTATCGAACAATTTAACCATTCAGGCTGTGTTTTACATGTATGGCGACCAAGCCGGTGACTTCACTTCACCATCGGTTGCCGGTAATCGTGCTTTAAAACGCCCATCGATAGAGACCAATGCCAGTACTTGCTTGTTATTATGCGTTGTACTGTAAATAACCATACTGCCATTTGGCGCCACACTGGGTGACTCATCTAATGCCGTTTTTGTTAAAACTTGCATGTTCCCACGCGGGAACTCTTGTTTAGCGATATGGTAGTTACCACGAGTTCTATTAACTAAAACCATATCCTCGCCGGACGGTACTATTGTACCACCTAAATTCTGTTCACCCTCAAAGGTTAACCGACGAACCTGGCCTGATGGTAAATTTACGCTATATAATTGAGGTCTGCCACCTCTTTCTGAGGTAAAAATCAAGGATTCACCATCAGGCGTCCAATTAGGCTCTGTATCAATCGTACGATTACGAGTGATACGTTGCAAGTCCTTCGTATTAATATCAAATACATAAATCTCAGGATTACCATCCTTTGATAACACCATAGCTAACTTTTTACCATCTGGCGAGAAAACCGGATTCCCATTTATACCTGGAAACGAGGTTATTTTTTCCCGACGGGTGGTATAGATATCCTGCATAAATATTTCCGCCGTTTTGTTCTCAAAACTGACGTAAGCAAGCTTGTTTCCATCAGGAGACCAGGATGGTGACATAAGAGGCTCCGGACTACGAAGCAGGATCTTCTCATTCGCACCGTCGTAATCAGCTACCGCCAGTTTATAAGGATAACGGTCATCGTGGTTGACTGTTACATATGCAATTTTAGTCATAAAGGCGCCACGCTCGCCAGTCAGTGCTTCATAAACCACATCAGAAATTCGGTGCGCATAAGAACGAAACTGATCACCATCAATAACACTTGAACGAGAATCGAGAATATGGTCATTACTCTGGACTAATTCGCCATTTCTTAACATTTGCGAATCACCCCCAGTAATTTGGCCTCTGAGAACATCGATAACCTCGAACTTCACCATGTAGCGATCAACAGAGTATGGCTCTATAGAACCAACTAAAATCGCCTCAACACCCATCTTCGCCCACGCAGAGTAGTCAATGTCATCATCTGCTGCTGGACGCTGCGGCATAGCACTTGAAGGAATTGGATTAAACTTACCGCTGCGCATAAGATCAGCAGCAATCACGTCGGTAAGCTCACTCGGAGCTTCACCTTCACCTTTCCATTCAAAAGGCACAACCGCAATTGGCCGCGCTGTATCAATACCTTCCGTGATGACGATTTCCAATACCCCTGCTCGAGCAAAAGCTGTTAGCGCGACAAAGAGTAATAAGCTGTTAATTAATATTTTTTTCATCGGTCACCTTGTTACAACTGCGGTTTTACAGTCAGTTTAATCGTACTCATTTGTTCATAAATCTCTGGATCTTCAGAAACCGGCAAGGTTGTCGCCTTTAAAACCGCATTCTGAGCTGAGCGACAAACGTTCGCATCGCCACTACCTGTGTCTACTGACTTAACAAACCCACTCGGGGCAACCCTGATAGTCAGTTCACAAGACTTGCCACGCATCGAGTCATCAACATTCCAGTTACGCTGGATAGTTTGCTGAATAAGCGCCTGATACTTTTCAACTTCACTCATCACTTGTTGACGTCGCGCTGCCTGACGCCGGGCCCGTTCTTCTTCCATCTCTTTTTGCAATTGAGCTTCGCGCTCTGCAGCTTCACGTTCCGCTTGCTCGCGCTTGCGGCGTTCTTCCTCGCGCTTACGGCGCTCTTCTTCAGCCCGCCGCTCAGCCTCTTCTGCTTCGCGCTTACGCCGTTCCGCTTCTTTCGCAGCGGCTTCTGCTTTAGCGCGCTCCTGAGCTAAACGTTCCGCTTCTTTTTTCTCTTGTTCAGCCTGCTGTCTCGCTTTTTCAGCTTCCTGCTTTTCCAACTCTTGCTGACGTTGAATCTCTTTTCTTCGCTGCTCTTCTCGCTCACGGGCTTTACGAGCTTCCTCGGCTTGCCTTTCTAATCTTTCAATTCGACGTTGCTCAGCCGCTTCTTGTTCTGCTTTTTTCTGACGAATTTGATCGGCCTGTTGCTGTACTTTCGATTTATCGACAGTAACTGCGCTGACAATTTCTTCAGACATGTCGAGTTCGCTGTGATCAAGATTGACTTCCATCGCTTCAGGCGTTGATGGTGTAAATTCAAAACTGATCAACAACACGCCGGCTATCACGGCATGAATCACAATCGAATATATCAGCGGTAAGGTTAAGCTATCTGATTTTGCCACAACTAATTATCCGACGAATCTGTCATTAAGCCGACTGAAGGCACACCTGCTCTTTGCAGTAACACCATCAGTTGCACAATTTGGTTATACGACACCGCCCCATCACCGTTCACCATTACGGGTGTATCGGGTTCAACTTGTAAATGCGCCGCAACCAGTGTTGCTAACTCGTCCGCCTGCATAGGCGTGTCCTTGCTATCACCCTGGTTGAGGTAATACCGACCTTCTGCGTCAACTGATGCGACTAAAGGCGGTTTACTTTCCTCAGACAATGGCTCTGCTGTTGCTTTTGGTAAATCAACCTTAACACCCTGAGTAATTAATGGCGCTGTTACCATGAAAATAATAAGCAGAACCAACATCACGTCGATATAAGGAACCACATTAATTTCCGCAACCGGCTTACGACGTTTGCGCGGCATTACCATCATACCGTTTCGCCCTCTACTTTATTCTTTCCTGCCTGCGCCGACGACTGACGTTGTAATATCGAGATAAATTCATCAATAAAGTTCATATATTGATTATCAACTTTCTCGACAGTTGTCGTAAATCGGTTGTATGCAATAACAGCAGGTATGGCAGCGAACAGGCCCATAGCGGTAGCGATAAGTGCTTCAGCGATTCCCGGAGCAACCATAGCTAAGGTTGCTTGCTGTACAGCACCTAAAGCGATAAAAGCATTCATAATGCCCCATACGGTGCCAAATAAGCCAATATACGGGCTGATAGAACCAATGGTCGCAAGAATCCCCAGGTTATTATCTAATTTCTCAGTTTCTCTAGCATGTGCAACGCGCATTGCGCGAAAAGCACCTTCAAGCATTGTTTGCGTATTTGTCGTTGAATGGTTACGCAGCCGGGCATACTCTTTAAAGCCCGCATGAAATAATAACTCCATACCTCGCGCATTTTTCGCACGGGCCGAAATTTCTTGATAAAGGCGAGCAAGATCGACGCCTGACCAAAAGCGGTCTTCAAATTTCAGCGCATCGTTTCGTGCTTGCTTCAACACTTTCTTACGTTGAAAAATTAGCACCCAGCCCCAGACTGACATCGCCAATAAAATTACCATTACCAGCTTTACTAATAAGCTGGCCTGCATGAATAAGTCAATAAACGATAACTCTGCTTGCACGCTTTAAACCCCTGACTGAATACGCGAAATTATCGGTTCCGGAATAGCGACAGCACGCATTGCCTGATTATCAATACAAGCGGCTAAAACTGTTGCCTGGCAATGTACACTGCCATCCTTCGCCAAAACTTTTTGTTCGAAAACCAATGAGGCTTTCTTTATTTGTGTAACCTTTACAGTAACATTCAACTCGGCATTAAACTTTGCTGCCAATCGTAAATCAAGTTCAACCTTTCGAACGACAAAAGCTATATTGTGAGCTAACCAAGTATCCTGTTCAATCCCTAAAGATCGTAACCACTCCGTTCGTGCTCTTTCAATAAACTTGAGATAGTTGGCATAATAAACGATACCACCTGCATCCGTATCTTCGTAGTAAACGCGAATAGGCCATTCAAAGTCACAATGAGACATTACCACCTCAAGTAAAGTTCCGAAAAGTTACGGTTGTGTAATATTTTGTAAAGAAGCCTTCAAAACTGTCACTGGTCACTTTATCAACAGACTTTTTTTTATGACAGTATTGAAACACAAAAATAACAAATCATTGTTTTTTATCGATTTTATTCTGTTGTTATAAATATGTTGCGCTTTTTTTAAGCAGTAAAAACTAAATTCGGATTAGTTTTTTTAATTCGAACATCTAATTTTTCTTGTTTGATCAGAATCAGATTAGCCTTATAATACCCAGCATATCAAAGACGAAGAGATTGGTTGTCACTTTTTCTGAGATTGTTTATTGAGTAATAGTTCCCTGGATTTAACTTCCTTCTTGTTGTTCTGTTTGCCCGCACATTGTGCGGGCTTTTTTTATTTCTCAGGCTTTAATCCAAAATGCTGATAAGCGCGTGGCGTAGCTATCCGGCCGCGAGGTGTTCGCTGTAAGAAGCCTTGTTGAATCAGGTAAGGTTCAAGCACATCTTCAATCGTATCTTTCTCTTCACCTATTGCTGCCGCCAGATTATCTAACCCTACCGGTCCACCCATAAATTTTTCCATAATGGCTAATAACAGCTTCCGATCCATATAATCAAAGCCAGCCTGATCAACGTCCACCATGGTCAAAGCCGCATTTGCAGTAGCTTCATCAACATCACCATTACCTCTGACCTCAGCGTAGTCCCGTACTCGGCGTAAAAGCCGATTTGCTATTCGGGGCGTGCCTCTGGAACGACGTGCGATTTCCCGCGCACCGCCGTCAAGCATCCGAACATTCATAAAGTGAGCGGAGCGAGCTACGATGTCGGTCAATTCATTAACATCGTAAAACTCAAGGCGTTGAACAATGCCAAAACGGTCTCTAAGTGGTGACGTTAGCGCTCCCGCCCGGGTTGTTGCACCAATTAACGTGAAAGGGGGTAAATCCAGCTTGATAGAGCGGGCAGCAGGACCTTCGCCTATCATAATGTCTAACTGGTAATCTTCCATGGCAGGATACAAAATTTCTTCAACAACCGGGCTCAGCCGATGAATTTCATCAATGAACAGAACATCGTGTGCTTCCAGATTTGTCAATAAAGCCGCCAAGTCTCCGGCTTTTTCAAGAACAGGGCCTGACGTTGTTTTAATACTGACATCCAGCTCGTTAGCAACAATGTTCGCCAGGGTAGTTTTACCCAGCCCGGGAGGCCCAAATATTAAGAGATGATCAAGAGCTTCCTGGCGTTTACGCGCAGCCTCAATAAAAATTCCCATTTGCTCAACCACATGCTTCTGACCGGTATAGTCTGCCAAAGCTTTCGGTCGGATGGCACGATCAACGGCTTCATCTTCACCTTGTACATCGGGCTCGATGAGGCGTTGAGTGGGTATTTGATCGGCTTCAATCATTGGGTTTCCTTACGACAGCTGTTTTAGCGCCAGTCGAATCAAGGTCTCGCTATTATGTTCTGCAGAGTACACCTTTTGTAAGGCTTTTTCAGCTTGATTTTCTTTATAGCCAAGGGCCTGTAAAGCGCTCACCGCATCTGCGCGTGCATCTGCCGGGTGCTCCCTGGCGTCCGTCCCCTTACTATCAAGCGGAGTGCTGTCAGTAAATGGTGTCGCTGGCTGCCAGTCTTTAAGGCGGTCACGCATTTCAATGACCAGGCGCTCGGCGGTTTTCTTGCCCACACCGGGCAGTTTCACCAGCCGGCTGACGTCATTGTGGTTGACCGCAATGACGAACTCATCTGCTGACATACCGGATAAGATAGCTAATGCCAGCTTTGGACCGACGCCCTGAGTCTTTATCAGCAATCGAAACAGTGAACGTTCGGAAGATGAAATAAAACCATAGAGTAATTGAGCATCTTCCCGCACCACAAAATGAGTGATGAGTTTAATCGTCTCACCTACTGCGGGCAGTTGATAAAAACACGTCATTGGTAATTGAATTTCATAGCCAACACCCTGGACATCAAGTACGATCTCAGGTGGTTGTTTACTGGTAAGTACGCCCTGAATATGACCTATCACTTTGGTACTCCGTTAACGCAGGCGCCCACGCACAGTTTTGCGCGCAGCACCTGCCATTTTTATCAAGTTTTGAGAGCTGTGAGCATGGCATAAGGCTACCGCTAACGCATCCGCCGCATCTTCCTGCGGACACCGCTGCAGCTCCAATAATGCCATCACCATATGCTGCACCTGAGACTTCTCGGCACCACCGTTCCCCACGACCGACTGTTTTATTTGGCGAGCAGAGTACTCCGCTACAGGAAGCTCAGCACAAGCCGCAGCCACTATTGCCGCGCCTCTGGCTTGTCCAAGCTTTAATGCCGAATCCGGGTTCTTCGCCATAAATACCTGCTCTATTGCAAACTCGTCAGGTTTAAACTGAGTGATTAACTCACTGACGCTGTCGTGTATGCGGCGAAGTTTTTCGGCTAATGTCAGCGGCTCAGTACGGCTTCCTATCACTCTTATACAGCCGCTGCCTAAATAGCTTAGCTGCCTACCGCGCTGTTCAATAACACCATAGCCCGTTAATCTTGAGCCTGGGTCAATACCCAGAATAATGGCCACTTAGTCGTCCAACCGCTCAATGATCTCATCTGAGATATCGGCGTTATGATAAACATTCTGGACATCATCGAGGTCTTCCAATGCATCCAGTAATTTTAAGAAGGTTCTCGCAGACTCTTCATCCAGATCAACTCGAGTATCTGGTACCTGAGTCACTTCGGCGTTAGTGGCTTCTAAACCTTTTTCATCCAGAGCGTCTTTCACGGAACCGAAGTTTTCCGGCGAGGTCATGACATCGGTACCGCTACCCTCGTATGTAAGAAGATCTTCTGCACCAGCTTCAAGCGCTGGTTCCATAAGCTGTTCTTCAGTAACCTCTGCTGGATAGCTAATAACGCCTTTTTTATTAAATAAGTAAGCAACCGAGCCATCTGTGCCCAAGTTACCTCCAAATTTACTGAATGCATGACGAACATCGGAGACCGTCCGGTTTCGGTTATCGGTCATGCACTCCAGCAATACAGCGACACCATTGGGGCCATAGCCTTCATAGGTCAGTTCATCAAGGTTATCGCCTTCAAGATCACCAGAGCCGCGCTTTACTGCAGTATCGATGGTGTCACGCTTCATGTTATTCGATAAGGCTTTATCGATAGCAGCACGTAAGCGAGGGTTGGTTTCAGGGTCTCCGCCCCCTTCACGAGCGGAAACCGTAATTTCACGTATTAATTTAGTAAAAATTTTGCCGCGCTTAGCGTCCTGCGCGGCCTTTCGGTGCTTAATATTAGACCATTTGGAATGACCAGCCATATTTCACCCTTGTTGGTTATTCGTCTTCCTCTACCATACTTTTTACACCCAGCTCTTGCAACGCAGCAGGGTTTGCAGCACCTGGCGCATCGGTAAGGACACAAGCTGCAGTGGTTGTTTTAGGGAAAGCGATAACATCACGAATTGAGGTTGCGCCAACCATCAACATAACCAAACGGTCCAGACCAAAAGCTAAGCCCGCATGCGGTGGCGTGCCGTATTTTAACGCCTCCAGCAGGAAACCAAATTTTTCCTGAGCTTCGTCTTTTTCAATACCTAAAACTTCGAACACAGCCTGCTGCATGGCGTTTTCGTGGATACGAACCGAGCCACCACCTAACTCAACACCATTCAACACCATATCGTAGGCGTTTGAAATAGCGGCTGCCGGGTTGGCTTTTAACTCTTCCGGAGTCACATTGACCGGCGCGGTGAACGGGTGGTGTAACGCGGCCAGGCTGCCATCGTCAGCGACTTCGAACATTGGAAAATCAACAACCCATAGCGGTTTCCACTCATTGCTGACAAGCTCAAAATCTTTACCTAACTTCAGCCGTAAAGCCCCCAGAGCTTCAGCAACAACATTCGCTTTATCGGCGCCAAAGAACAGAACATCACCAGTTTGCGCTTCAGTGCGCTCTAGTAATGGCTCAATCACTTCGTCCGGCAGAAACTTAAGAATAGGCGACTGCAACCCGTCACGACCTGCGCTGCGGTCATTCACTTTAATCCAGGCCAAACCTTTGGCCCCATAAATACCCACAAACTGAGTGTATTCATCAATCATCTTGCGCGAAACGTTTTCAGCCTGCCCTGGTAAGCGAATGACAGCAACACGGCCTTCTTCGTCATTCGCCGGGCCAGAAAATACTTTGAACTCAACGTCTTTTAAGACATCGGCAACATCTACCAACTCCAACGGGTTACGCAGGTCGGGTTTGTCACTGCCAAAGCGGCGCATGGCTTCGTGCCAGGTCATGCTCGGGAATTCACCCAAGTCCACATCAAGTAATTGTTTAAAGAGGTCACGCGTCATTTGCTCGGTAATTTGCATCACCTGCTCTGCACTCATAAAGGAGGTTTCAATATCAATTTGAGTGAATTCGGGCTGACGGTCAGCACGTAAGTCTTCGTCGCGGAAGCACTTAACAATTTGATAGTAACGGTCAAAGCCCGACATCATCAGCAACTGTTTAAACAGCTGGGGGCTTTGTGGCAGCGCGAAAAAGCGGCCTTTGTGGGTACGGCTTGGTACCAGATAGTCGCGAGCGCCTTCCGGCGTTGCGCGAGTCAGCATTGGCGTTTCAATATCGAGGAAACCGCTGTCATCCAGAAAACGACGTACCGCGCTGGTCACTTTTGCGCGAAACTGAAGTTTTTCGTTCATTTGCGGACGACGTAAATCAAGGTAGCGATAACGCAGACGTGCTTCCTCGCTTACCTGCTGATTAAAATCAATAGGGAGCGGCTCAGAGCGACTTAATATTTCTAAGTCAGTAGCCAGCAGTTCGACTTCGCCGGTTGCCATGTTTTTGTTCACCTGACTTTCCGGACGACGATTGACCTTGCCGCTTAAGCGAACGCAGAATTCCTGGCGCAGGCTGTTCGCTGTCTCAAATAACGCTTTTTGGTCCGGGTCGAAAACGACCTGCAGCATCCCTTCACGGTCACGCAGATCAATAAAAATTAAGCCACCTAAGTCCCGGCGTTTATTAACCCAACCACATAGCGTGACTTCTTGTCCCGCTAATTCAGCATTTATTTGTCCACAGTAATGAGTTCGCATGCGCGTTTATCCTGCTAGCTGTTGCAATGAATGTTTTTACGAAGCGCAACATTATAGCGGACTGACGCCGAATGTCATCCGTCGTCGCCAGACAGACGCACATCATTTTTACCAGCGGCCTTAGCTCGGTACATCGCCTTGTCTGCCGAACGTAATAAATCGTCTGAGGTTAACCCATGTTGGGGGTAAAGACTGACACCAATAGACACACTGATATCCAATGATTTTTTCTTCACTTTATAGGGCTTTGCCAACTGTACAACTAACTTACGCGATACCGCCAACGCTGACCCGACATTATTTGCCGTCGGAAGAATCACTACGAACTCATCGCCACCGTGACGACAAACCGTATCTGATCGGCGTAACAAACTACTCATACGGTGCGCAGCCTGTACCAATAGCTCATCACCGTAACTGTGACCAAAATCGTCGTTAATCTTTTTAAAGCCATCCAGGTCCAGAAACAGAAGAGCAAATGGTTTTCCGGTCCTTTCGTTTTGACTTAACGTCTGCTCCAGTCGGTCTTGCATTAAGTTTCTGTTAGGAAGACCGGTCAATTCATCGTGAGTTGCGATATGTCGAATTTGTCTTTCTGCAGCTTTGCGTAACTTAATTTCCTTACGCAGCCGACTGTTCCAAACAGCAAAACTAACAATAATCAACAAAACCACTGAACCCACTTTCATCGCAATGTCCAGAAGCTCTTCATTACTCCAGCCCTGCTCCAGTTCAAAACCATACCATTTCTGTTTAAGCTGGTTTTTTTCACTTTCAGTAACTGAGTCAATACCACCATTCAGCGCCATCACCAATGGTTTCCAGTCTTCCCTTACCCCCAAATAAAGCTCTTCACCCTGGGTGTCGTCAATAACAGAAAGTCTTGTACCCGGCAGAGGTCTTCGCTGCAGTTCATAGACTAGCATGGGCAGGCTGTCGACATAATAATCAACACCATTATTACGTATTAAATTCAGACCTTCACGAATTCCATCAAACTGAATAAGCTGAACACCTCTCAACTGAGATAACTGTGACTCTATGCTGTAGCCTTCAACCACTCCAACTTTACTATCACTTAACTGGCTTAAACCAATACTCCCCTCGCTGGCTTGTTGGTTTACCGGGGAAATTGCAGCCCACGGCATTGACCAATAGCTTTGAGTAAAGTCCATAAACTGATTGCGTTCAACTGAATATGACACACTAGTCAGAACATCAATTTCTTTCGCTTTGATTGCGTTCAGGCATTGCTGCCATGCTCCACAAGGCTTCCAAACAATCTCTATGGGCAAACCGCGAGTAAACTTTTCCAGTAAATCGACATCCAGACCTTCGGCTTTGCCATCTTCAATAGACACCAAAGGCGCCAACTGATCGGGCACTCCGACACGAACTTCTTTATAGTCTTCCAGCCACCCCTCGGGTTGGCTGGCATAGCTGCTCGATAACGTCACCGTAAATACGGCGAAAAAGGCACTGACGATAGCCAAAACTCGATTCAATGTACTCTCCTAACGGACTAATGCCCGAATTTTAGTCCAATATTGCCTGTGCGTCTGTCTCATTTATCGGTAAAATACCAATAAATCTAAGCCATTTATTGAATAAAAGTAGCTTTATGACGCAACACGACAGTATATTTGCAAAACCTTTACCCAGCATTTCCGACTTTTGCTTCGATCAACAAGTCGTGGAAGTCTTTCCGGACATGATAAACCGTTCGGTGCCAGGCTACTCAAGTATATTACAAACTCTGCCTCAATTGGTGAGTCGTTACGTTCAGCCAAATTCCAATTTGTACGATTTGGGATGTTCTCTTGGCGCGGCGACGCTAGCTATGCGTAAAGGTTGTGAATATGCAAATAACTGCCGAATTATAGGCGTAGATAACTCTCAGCCAATGATAGAGCGCGCAAAACTGCATTTGGAAGGCTTTAAAAGCCAGATCCCTGCAGAACTTCATTGTCAGGACTTAGCTGAAACCAACATTGAAAATGCTTCTGTGGTTGTATTGAACTTTACTCTTCAGTTCATTCCGCAAGAAAAAAGAAGTGAAATTATTCAACGTATCTTTGACGGCATGAACAATGGTGGTGCACTGTTATTGGCAGAAAAGGTGCGCCACAGCGATGCTGACATGAATGATGTACTTATCGATTTGCACCATAACTTTAAGCGCGCTAATGGTTATAGCGAACTGGAAATCAGCCAGAAACGCGCAGCTATCGAAAATGTCATGAAAGTCGATACGTTAGAAGAGCATCAACAACGCTTTCAGGATGCGGGCTTTCGCCACAGTACAGTCTGGTTCCAGTGTTTTAATTTTGCAGCAATGCTCGCGGTTAAATAAGGAATACTATGGTAGATTTTAGCAAAGAGCTCAGCACACTTTTGCAAAGCCCACATGCTCAATGGCTGGATACCTTAGCGCCACAGCTAACCGCTTTTAAAAATAACCCGCATGGCAACTTAAAACGTTGGCAGCGAGTTTTAAAGCAACTTCCCGAGTTAACCGCAGAGCATATCGAGTTGTCAGATACTGTAAAGGTTGGTCATTCGAACGAGGCATCCGATGCCGACCGGGCTCGTCTAACCGGTTTACTCCAGCAGTTACAGCCTTGGCGCAAAGGCCCCTTCAACGTATTTGGTGTTTTTATTGACACCGAATGGCGTTCAGACTGGAAGTGGCAGCGTGTTGCACCTCATTTAGACGACTTAAACGGCCGTCAGGTACTGGATGTCGGTTGTGGCAGTGGTTATCACTTATGGCGCATGCTTGAAGCCGGCGCAGAGGCGGCGTGGGGCGTTGACCCCGGCGAGCTTTTTCTTATGCAATTTCGGGCTATTCGCCAACTGATGCCTTTATCCTTACAACAGCGCGCACATTTTTTCCCGGTTGGTATTGAACAAATGCCCGAGTTAAAAAGCTTCGACACCGTTTTTAGCATGGGCGTACTTTACCACCGCCGTTCGCCCATCGACTTTTTGCAGCAGCTAAAAGCATTAATTCGTCCCGGTGGTCAGCTGGTATTAGAAACCATTGTGGTCGAGGGTGACGAAACAACCGTTATGATGCCCGGAGAGCGTTACGCACAGATGCGGAATGTGTGGTTCCTGCCAAGTGCCCGGGCGCTGACCATTTGGTTACAGCGACTCGGCTTTAAAGATGTAGCTATTGTTGATCACAACACCACCTCTTTAGACGAACAAAGACGGACGCAGTGGATGACAGGAGAGTCTTTAGCAGACTTTCTTGATCCAAATGACACGAATATGACTATTGAAGGTTACCAAGCACCGATTCGGGCGGTAATTACTGCCCGAGTTTAACGCCCACCGGAGTAGAGTCTAAATGAATGTTTATCGACCCAAGTCGACCATTGAACAATGGCGCATATTGCAAGCGGTCGTTGACTATGGCGGTTATGCACACGCCGCTGACGCCTTGAATAAAAGCCAGTCATCACTGAATCACGCGGTAGCAAAACTGCAACAAGTGGTGGGTGTTCAATTGCTTGAGGTCAAGGGCAGAAAAGCTCACTTAACAGCGGCTGGCGAGGTTTTACTGAGGCGCTCTCGCCAACTAACTAACCTTACAGAAGAGATAGAACAGCTTGCTGATAATCTGGAACAAGGCTGGGAGCCCGAAGTGAAGCTTACTCTGGAAATGGTTTTTGACCGGAGTCAGCTAATTCCTGTCCTTAACGAATTTCAGCAAGTAAGTCGTGGCAGTCGTCTTATCATTAACGATACAGTCTTAACCGGTACTGTAGAGCAAATTCAGGAACAGACCGCCGATGTCGTGATCACCCACCATTTACCCCGCGGCTTTATTGGTGAACCCATCAGTCAATACAGTATGGATCTCGTCTGTCACCCTGACCATCCTTTAGCTGACCTGCCGCAACCTATTGATCAAAATGAGTTGTCTCAGCATTTACAAATTGTTATTCAGGATACCGGCAGTAACCCAGTCGAAGATGAAGGCTGGTTGAAAGCTGAACAGCGTTGGACAGTCAGTCACTTCGATGAGGCGTTGAGGCTTATACGTAACGGCCTCGGCTTTTGTTGGTTGCCACCCTATGTCGTTCAGGAAGATCTGGATTCCGGCAGGCTAAGTCGCATAGAAATTGAAGGGAGCAGTTCGCGCAAAGGCAGCTTGTATATGGTATTGCCCAAAGCGGAGCAGACCGGCCCCTGCGCAAAAACGTTAGCGGAACTGATACTCAAACATCAGCCCCGCTGAGGCAATTATTTCAAAGACTTTATATAAGCTTTCATATCGTCACCCAAATCCGGGTGGCGTAGTGCATGTTCAACAAAAGCCTGAGCATAGCCTAACTTATTACCGCAATCATGGCTTTTGCCCTTCATGTAGTAAGCATTTACCGGCTGTTTTTCAAGCAACATTGCCATAGCATCGGTCAACTGAATTTCATTGCCGGCACCAACAGGCGTTTTTTCAAGCAGCGGCCATAATTCAGCCGAGAAGACATAACGCCCGACAACAGCAAGATCAGATGGCGCTTCTTTAACCGGCGGTTTCTCAACTAACTGCGTAATTTCCGCTTGCTCACCCGGCTTAAGGTCTGCGCCATTAATGTCTGCAATACCATAGTTGCTGACATCCTGTTGCGGCACCTTTTCAACCATTACCTGCGAATGACCACTCTTTTCAAAGTTTTTAACCATTTCTGCCAGGTTATCTTTATTCAATTTACAGCTGGCTTCATCAACCAAAACATCGGGCAGAACAACCGCAAAAGGCTCATCTCCAATTAAAGGACGTGCACAAAGAACCGCATGTCCCAGCCCCTTAGCAACGCCTTGACGGACATGCATAATGGTGGTTTTTTCTGGACAAATAGCTTTAACCTCAGCTAATAGCTGACGTTTTACACGCTGTTCTAAAGTCGTTTCCAGCTCAAAACTGGTATCAAAGTGATTTTCTATGGAGTTTTTACTTGAGTGAGTGACCAAAATAACATCCGTCAGCCCTGCTGCTGCGCACTCTTCAACAATATATTGAATTAGCGGACGGTCCACCAAGGGTAACATCTCTTTTGGGATGGCTTTGGTAGCGGGTAACATCCGAGTTCCAAGCCCGGCTACTGGAATAACGACTTTTTTGACCATAACAGCTGTCCTTAAATTCTGTTCACTTCAGAAGCGGAAGTTTATAACCTTTTCCCATGTTATAATGCAACCCAATTAACAAAATTCAAATGAAAGACTGACTATGGCTTTGTATTTTTCTTCGCGCAATATTCCGCAACTATCCCAATACAGCTTTACTGAACGCGCTATGATTTTGTCCATGGCACAGGAAAAAATGCCGGTGCCCCGTCGCCTAATTTGCAACATGGCCAAACTGGTGCCTATTTGTCTTATTTTCTTCTTTATCGTAGAAGTGGAAGGATGGTGGAAAGTTCCTGCGCTGCTAGCCGCAGGTATTGGGTATCCATTATTTACTCAGCCCATTAATCTGAATATGTCATTACCTTATCTGGATAGAGCCATTAAGCAGTTTGAGGCACAGCACTCACAATAAGTTCGGTACCCTGAAAAGCGCAGTATAACTTGTGTAAATATTCAATTTTATGCTCACGAAAGTTAGCGTGTTGCCAGATGCCGAGTGCCAAATCAGGCTTAGCGCCTGGCTCAGGTTTAAGTTTATCCCCTGCCTGAGCCCATACCCAGCTGTGCTTTTGCGTATCCACCACGCCAACCAGAGTATCGAACGCGGTTCTGACTTGTGAATGACATAGCTCATGATTCAAGTGGCTTAATAGCACTCCCGGCGACAGCAGAGTATCGTCATGACCAGACAGGTGTTGTCTTATCAGTGGATCAATCAAGGTTTTTAATACCAGCAGTGGCAGCAAATTCTGGTCTGTTGCATTTTGCGCGGCAGCCATAATAACCAGCACTTTACCATCAGTTAAAGGTCTGTAATCAACCCAGACCGGTGCTTGTCCAATATCATTAAAGCTACAGTCAAACCGGTAATCGTTAAGGCTTAATATCCCTTCAGGGTGTAACTCTTCTACCAGCCGCCCGACTATCAAGTCGTCCTGATAAAGGATATCGATGTGTGCATCTAACTCCCATACATCGTGTAGGTAGGTTTCTTCCAACTGATAACGACGTAAACAATGCTCAACCGCATTTTCAATAATATCAAGGCTTTGAATTGGTTTTACGAGATAATCCCAGGCACCCAGCCGCACCGCTTCCCGAATATCGGACATTTTCTCCGAAGCCGAAATAACAATAATTGGAATGTGGGTGCAGACTTTAAGAAGTTGCTCAATGACCTCAAGGCCATCAATATCCGGCAGCTTTAAATCACAAAGGACAATATCAGGACACTGAGTCCGGCAAATTTCAATGCCCTCAATACCATTATCAGCACAGCACACTTCGTATCCGTTCTTTTCCAGGTACTGTCTGACAACAGACTGGAAGACCGGATCGTCTTCAATTAATGCGATGTGTGCTCGGGGCATGGTCTACTCTTTGCTTTGACTCATACCCTAAGCATCGTTCAGGAATAGCTAATCGTCAATAAGACTCATCGCCGGAATCGTCCGAATCGTCGAGTTCATCGAATTCGTCATCGTCGTCCCAGTCATCGAAGTCTTCGTCTTCAAGTGGTGGGTTGCCATCAAAGACTTGATCTTGCCAGCGTTGATAGTACACATCTTTAACAAAAGAATAAGGGTCAAGAGAGTTTTCCAGCACTCGCTCCTGCTCACGTAAACGCAGGCGCATTTCTAAACCTTTAATTGCGTAACGCGCAACATCCAGAGGCCAACTTAAAAGAGGATATGGAAAGTACTGACCATCGGCGTAATCACCACCACGATCAACCACTACCGTAGGCCCCATAAGAGGCAGCATTAAATAGGGACCTTCAGGCACGCCCCATACTGCCAGTGTTTGTCCAAAACTCTCCTCACGCTTTGTCAGGCCCATAGGCGTTGCAATATCAAACAAACCAACTAAGCCAACGCTGGAGTTCACAACAAAGCGGCCTAGAGAAATGCCAGCATCGGCTACTTTCCACTGCAGTAAATTATTTACAAATGAGGATGGCTCTTCCAGATTCTCTACGGCTTGATATAAAGAGGTTCGAATTGGCTGTGGAATATATTCATAGGTTTCCGCTGCCGGTTTTAAAACCGCTTTATCCACATCGCGGTTGAACTCCCACATTCCCCGGTTAAAATCTTCAAATGGGTCACGCGGGTCTGCATAGGGGTCATCGGGTGTCGAGGAGCACCCCGCCATTAATAGAGAAACGGCTAGTAACAATCCATACTTTTTCATTCTTCAATCCGGCTTGATAAGGTCAAAGTTAATTCGGCTGATCCGTCAGCATTTATAGTGACTCTTTCGGCTTCAAGATCACCCGCTTGTCGATCTATTTTCTCATCTTGTGAAATACGTGCATGCACTTGCCATTGTTCAAGATCGCTCATCTTATAGTCAGGTAGCATGGCATTTTGATTGGACAAGGTTACAGTAACCGGGAACTCACTGACTGGCTGGCGAACGACAGCAGCAGGCATAGGCTGTTCCATTCCCGTTATATAAACAAAGAGCGTGCCATTTTCCGGCAGATGATGGCGCATATTATCGCTTAACTGAACCTTGACCTGTAGTTGCACATCGGCTTTTGACTGTTGCTCTTTAGCGTTATTTAACGCGTTGACTACAGCCTGATACCGTTCGGAAGTTTTCGGCAACCGTTCTTTTAGTAATTCCCAGGCACTGACCGCCTGCGCCCAGTCCTGACGCTCAAAGGCAACAAAGCCCAATAACGATAAAGCCTCGATGTTATCCGGGTCTTGCTTTAATGCGCGAGCAAGAAGGCGTGCGGCCTTAGGCTGACCATTTTCAGCGCCTGACATCAATAAAAAGCGACTGTAGCTGACTAACGTATTTACTCTATTGGGTTCTATTTTCAATGACTTCTGGAATGCCTCATCAGCATCCTCTCCGGCACCTAAATCAACCATAATGCCCGCGTAGATCCACCAGGCAATGGCATCCTCGGGCTCACGCATCAGCTTCTGTCGCAGCCCTAACGCAAAAGTATTTAAATCTTCACGGCTGGCTTGTTGATTCTGTTGCTGCAGTAAAGTTTTGCCTAATTCCGGAAGTTGCTTGCGCGCATCTTCCGCCTGAAGCTGTAATTGCCAACTTCCAAAAGCCCAGTAAAGAACGGCAGAAATAACCAACAACAAAACAATAGGCACAGCCACAGGAGCCCGGTGCCAGTGGACGTTTTCTTCAACGTCCTGACTGTCATTCAAAAACGTTTTGTCCAATTCTTGCTTTGCGTACTGGTAATCTTCATCAGGCAGGTCATATTGAGAGCGTTCTTCTTCCAGCTCGGCCAGACGTTGCTCATACCAGCGTTGGTTTTCATCTTGACGCTTTTGATAACGCCGTTGCTTGCCTGTTGCCAGTAATACGAATACCACCGCAACGAGCAACATCAACACCATTAATAACCATAAACTACTCATCGCGCGACTTCCTCAGTTGCTCTAAACGCTCACGCTCTTCCTGCGTTAATTCCGCTACTGCTTTTTTCTTTCGGGTCAGTACTATCGCTGTGCCCACACCAATAACCAGAATTAATAATGGCCCCCACCATAAAATACTGGTCACTTTCGTAAACGGAGGTTGATAGTGAACAAAGTCACCATAACGAGCGACCATAAAGTTGATAATTTCTTCGCGCGACTTGCCTTCTTTCAGCATCTGATAAGTACGATCGCGCATATCTTCAGCAAGGGGCGCGTTGGAATCAGCAATGTTCTGGTTCTGGCACTTAGGACAGCGCAACTCTTTTATCAGTTGACGATAGGTCTCATATTGTTGTTCATTTTCGAACTGGCGAGTGTTCTCATCTTCTGCTGAAACAAAAGAAACCAGCAAAAAAGCGGTAGTTAAAGTCAGTAGAAGCGTTCGTATCATTTGGCTTCCTCCACCAACTGCTGATAAATTCCCTGCAGTTTATTCGACCAATTGCGCTCATTCACATCACCTACGTGGCGATACCGGATAACACCTTTATGATCAATAAAATAGGTTTCTGGCGCCCCATAGACACCAAAATCAAAGGCAATTTCGCCTTTAGGGTCAAACAGATTAACCTTGTAAGGGTCGCCCAGCGTGTTCAGCCAGTTAACCGCTTTTTCCCGAGAGTCGTCCTTATAATTAAGACCAACAATAGGAATCCCCTTAGACGCCAACTCATTTAGAAACTCATGTTCAGCCCGGCAAGTAGGACACCAGGTTGCCCATACATTCATCAGCAGCGGACCATTATGAAGCACTGACTCATCGTAAGTAATATCAGTATCATAAAGGTCTTGCGCCTGGAATTGCGGCACCGGGTCATCGACCAGAGCAGAATCCAGCTCGGTCGGATCACTGCCTAAGCCCTTTAGTAAGAAAAGCACAAGGCCTGCAAACAAAACCAATGGCCCAAACAGAATCAACCAACGGAACTTAGTCATCGGCTGTCTCCTTTTTACTGCGCTTTCTATAGCGCTTGTCAGCCAATGCCATAGCGCCACCAATGGCCATAATAATGGCACCGAGCCATATCCAGCGAACAAAAGGTTTTATATAAAAACGAATTGCCCAGGTTTCGTCATCTAAGGGTTCACCCATGGCAATATAAATATCACGTAACAGACTGGCATCGAGACCCACTTCGGTCATGCTAGTACGCTGAACTCGGTAGAAGCGTTTTTCACTCGTGAGCTGAGTGACTTGCTCACCGTCCTGATAAACCGTAAACAAGCCTTCATCGGAATCGTAGTTAGGTCCTTCACGATGCTGTAAACGCTCGAACACCACTTGGTAGTCCATAACCTCAACGGACTGTCCCGGAGCAAGTGCAATATCGCGCTCCTGTTCGTAGTGCGATACCAGGCTAATACCAATAAGTGTGACGGCAAAGCCTAAATGCCCAAGCACCATGCCCCAGTGACTACCGGAGATCTTCGTAATCCCTGACCAACCTTGCTTGCGTTGCTTCACTGTTTGCTGAACTTCCGTTAGGGTCGCAAGCGCTACCCAGAAAGCAAGAAACAAAGCAATAACAACCATCGCGGGTAATTCATCAGCCCAGATTTTGGGTAACGCATACGCCAGAACAATGGCTATAGATAACGCCAACGCCAGAGGTTTTAAAAGCGGCTTCATGGCCTGACGGCGCCAGCGCATTAAAGGCCCTAAGCCGAGCATTAACGCAAATGGAATAACCAGCCAACTATAGAGTTCATTAAAGAAAGGCTCGCCGATTGAAATGGTACCCAGCCCAATTTCCTTATGGACCAGCGGCAACATAGTCCCTAAAAACACCACCACCATGGCTGCCATTAACAGTACGTTGTTACCCAAAAGCATGACTTCGCGAGAAAGCAGTTCATAACGACTGTAACTTTGCATTTTGCCGGCACGCAGTCCATAAAGAATCAACGAACCGCCAACAACCAGTCCCAGCAGAACCAGAATAAACAGACCTCGGGTGGGGTCGGAAGCAAAGGCATGTACCGAAACGAGAACGCCAGAGCGCACCAGGAATGTCCCCAACAAGCTTAAGCTAAAGGCGGAAATTGCCAATAAAACGGTCCAGGATTTAAAGCTGCCCCGCTTCTCGGTTACCGCCAACGAGTGCAATAGTGCGGTTCCTACCAGCCATGGCATAAAGCTCGCATTTTCAACCGGGTCCCAGAACCACCAGCCACCCCAGCCAAGCTCGTAATAAGCCCACCAGCTACCAATAGCAATGCCGAGTGTCAGAAAAATCCACGCGGCGAGTGTCCACGGACGAGACCAGCGCGCCCAGGCTGCATCAAGCTTACCCGACAACAAAGCGGCTATCGCAAACGCAAAAGCAACTGAAAATCCGACGTAGCCCATGTACAACAGCGGAGGGTGAATGATCATCCCCGGGTCCTGTAATAACGGGTTTAAATCTCTTCCGTCGACAGGAATTAAGGGCAAACTGCGATCAAAGGGGTTAGACACCGTGATCATAAACAGATAAAAACCAATGCTAATCAGCCCCAGAATAGCTAACACGCGAGCTATCATTGGTAGCGGCATAGAACGGGAGAATATCGCAACGGCGGCTATCCAACCGGCCTGCATTAGCATCCATAACAGGAACGACCCTTCATGAGAGCCCCAAACGGCCGTTACCCGATACACGACCGGTAGTTGGCTGTTTGAGTTAGCAGCAACATAAGCAATACTAAAGTCGTTAGTAACAAAACCTGCAACAAGTAAAGCGAAAGCAATAGCGGTAAAGAAAAACTGACCATAGGCAAAAGGCCGGGCTAGCGCCATCATACCGCCGTTACCTTTAGCCGCACCCCATAAGGGGTATATAGCCAGTAGTACTGAGAAGGCCAGAGCAATGGCTATGGCAAGATGTCCTGCTTCAGCAATCATTGCTCGCCACCCTCTTCAACTTTATTGGGGTTAACATGCTTTATACCTTTCATCTGCTCGGCAAGTTCAGGTGGCATATACTCTTCGTCATGCTTAGCTAACACTTCGCTGGCTTTTAAAACGGTTGGCTCAATCAGTTCACCTTGCGCGACAATGCCCTGGCCTTCACGGAATAAGTCCGGCAAAATGCCCTGATACAGAACCGTAACTTCTGGCCCAATATCAGTAATTTCAAAGGAGACTTCCAGGGTTTCCCGGTTGCGTTCAACGGAGCCTTCAACCACCATACCGCCTACTCGGATGCGCTGACCAACCTGCGGCTTCTGTTTGTCTTTGCCCTTACCCTCTACCAACTCTGTTGGTGTATAAAACAGGTCAATACTTTGACTTAGAGCATATAACATAAGCCCGGTTGCGACAGATACCCCGATGACTAAAACAGCCACCCAGGTTAAGCGTTTCTTACGTCTTGGATTCATTACCGTCTCCTACTTCTGCACGGCTTGCCTTGCGTCTTGCTAAGCGCTCTTGACGCTGCTGTAACTGCTTGCTTTTCTTAGCCAGTTGTCGTTTTGCCAACAAAGTTTCAAGCGCCACGCCAGCCAGCACGACAAAACTTAAAAAGAATGACAACCAGACATAAAGTCCATAACCACCCATTGCGACAAAGTCGGTAAAGCTGTCAAAAGCCATTAATCCTGCTCCAGTCGTTGTTGTGCCCATGGACGATGCAATTCATGTCTGAGTATCTCATTTTTTAACCGCATCATCACTAATGAGACCGTTAAAAAAGCAAAGCCTGCAAGGCATATCAGCAGAGGAACAAGCATACTCGTCGCTATTGAAGGTCGCTCGAACTTCGTAATGGTGGCGCCTTGATGCAAGGTGTTCCACCATTCCACAGAAAAATGAATAATCGGTAAGTTGATAACCCCTACCAAAGACAATATCGCCGCAGCTTTTGCCCCTGTTCTGGCGTCATCAAAGGCGAAATACAGAGCCATGACACCAACATAAAGAAACAGCAGAATGAGTTCAGAGGTCAGTCGTGCATCCCAGACCCACCAGGTTCCCCACATCGGCTTTCCCCAAATAGCCCCGGTAAGCAAAGCAACCACGGTCAACGCAGCGCCAACCGGAGCAATAGCCGGAATAGACCACTCTGCGGTCTTAATCTGCCAAATAAGAGCAATAGCGCCCATTATCGCCATGCCCATGTACGCCCCCATAGAGAAAATCGCGGAAGGCACGTGCAGGAAAATGATCCGATAGCTGTCGCCCTGTTGGTAGTCACCGGGAGCAAACGCCAGCCCCCAGATAACGCCTGTGACCAGGGTCACTAATGTTAGAGCCACAAACCAAGGGAGCAGCTTCTGCAATAAATGGTAAGTCGCTTCCGGTTTTGCGTAGGGGTGTAACCATCGCCACATATTAATTTACACTCATTCTAATGCCCGCTGCGACAGCCAGCGGAGCCAATGTTACGGTTAAAACAGAAATTGCCGCCAGTATCGCTAACTGGCCATGAACTGCAAGCCCCATCGACGCATTTTCCACCGCAGCTGTGGCAAATATCAATAAAGGAATAAAGAGCGGAATGAGGATTAAACTCACTAGCGAGCTGCCGCGCTGAACTTGTAAGGTCAGCGCCGCCCCAATAGCACCCAAAGCACTTAACGCCGGGGTTCCCAACAATAAAGTTAATGCCAACGCCCACCAGCCTTGCAAAGGTAAACTTAACAGCAACGCCAGCACTGGCGACAAAATAACTAAGGGTAAGCCGCTTAACAACCAGTGTACGGCCATTTTTGCGGTCACGGTAAAAGCCAGAGGTTGGGGCAACAAGCATAATTGCTCCAATGTACCGTCTTGGAAATCATCGCGGAACAGCCGTTCAAGGCCCAGTAAGCTGGCTAATAATGCCGCGACCCAAATAATGCCCGGTGCAATGCGGGCTAAAATATCCGGTCCGGGGCCAATGCCCAGCGGAAACAAAGTCACCACCATCAGCAGAAAAAGTAACGGGTTCAGTGCGTCACTGCGCCGCCGTGCCGCTATGCGAAGATCGCGCTTTAACAGGGTCACCCAGATTTGCCGGCTCGATAACTGGCTCATAGTATTTCTCCCTGATATTCCAGTGACAGTTTTTCAGGGGCCAAATCAGAGAGGGTCAGCGACTGGTGCGAAGTAAAAATGATAGTACCGCCGTTTTGTATATGCTCGACGAAGCGCTGCTGCAACAAAGCAATTCCCTGCACGTCGAGTGCAGTGAAAGGTTCATCCAGGATCCAAAGTGAAGCCTGCGTAGCCCACAGCCGGGTCAAAGCTACCCGTCTTTGCTGCCCTGCCGATAAACGGGTTGTCAGTTCATCCTCTAAGCCGAGTAAGCCGAGTTTTTCAAGTAGCTCCCAGGCATCGATATTTTCAGTTGAAGACAGTTGTTGCTGCCAGTGAAAGTTTTCACGGGCACTTAGCTCACCTTTGACGGCTGCCTTATGACCAATAAATAAGAGTTGTTCGCAATACTCTGACCAGTTATGACTTAATGGCTGACCGTAAAACGACACAAGACCATTAGACGGTTCTAACAAGCCAGTCAGAATGCGTAATAATGAGGATTTCCCGGCTCCGTTAGGTCCGCTGACTTGCCACAACTGACCAGCACTTACCGAAAAGTTGAGATTTTCAAACAATACTCGCCCACCACGGATTGAGCTTAACTGCTCTGCGTGCAATAGTGGACTATTGGTGGAAGCAACCTGTGTCATGCGGATTTTACAACCGAAACCTTACTGGTAAGCTGACGCAAATGCCCACGATTCTACCATAAAATTTAGGTAAAGCGCATGGCTGATATTAAGCAACTGTTACAACAAATGATGGCATCGCCGGAACGGACTTTAGCTCGTGCCGAGCAGCAGCAATTATCCAGCCTCATGCGCATTTTTAATAGCGGAGCAGATGCGCCGAAAACCAATAATATGCCATCCGGGCCTTCCGCTAACGTTCAACAAGGCCAGCCTGCCTCAGTTACCATCAGTAATTCGCCTTTAGTTCAGGCCAGCACTGCAAAAGTACTCTCTAAACTACTGGTTCAAATTAGTTTGCCCGTGACTTATGAACCGGCAAAAGGTGAACAGCAACCAGCGCGTATTCAGGGCAACAACTGGCAATGGCCGAATCCACCGAAGAATTTACAACCCCAGTTGGCTGTCCCCACAAAATTGCAGCTAACCATTACCCAGCCGGATCCCAAGCTACCGGTTGTGCAGTTGAGCCTGAATACTGGCAATGCAAAACCACTTGTGGTTGCAGAAATGCCGTTAACACAGTTACCGGCCAAGTTGGTTAAAGCCTTTGTTGAGCAGGGGCGAGTTGCAACCGTCCAGTTCCCCGTTAAACCTCAACCTCTTTCTCAGTCTCCTGCTTCAGCGGCACCTACAGCTAAAGCCGATAATCAGCCAACCAGTCAAAGCAACTTAAACTTGCAGGCAGCGCAAAAATTACCTGCGCCCGTTGCCAGTGGGCTGGCAATAAAACAGGCTCAGCAACTGACCCCAAAACAATTCCAGCAAGCCCTGCAGAGCTTTATACCTGAAAGCATCAGACCTAAACTTGTCGCGCAACCACAGGTTGAGGGGATACAACAAACCCCTCCGCGATTGTCTGCTGACGCAATACGAGAAGCCACTCAGTCGCCACCTAAAGCCCTCCAGCAGCTTTTATTGAAGGTATTGCAGCAGATGCCTGCTCCGGAGTCTATGCAACGCCCACAAGCGCTACAAAGCTGGGTCAGCGACTGGTTTGCGGCACGTCCGGTCAGTGCCCGGCCCAGCCAGCAAATGGGCAGCCTGGGGCAAATGTTAATGACGCTACTGGGCCTGGCTATACAACAAAAGCCTGAAACAACAACGGCCAATAATTCAGCCCCCACTTTGCCTAACCAATTTACTCAAGCGCTGATACAGCAGGTACTTAACCCTGCTCCGGAAAATGCCGGAGAGGTTCGGGAGCGCATAAACGCGCTGTTACAACAACTGCCACAGCAACAGTTACAGCGACTACTGCAACTCTTTACCGGCATTCTGAATTCAGCGCAAAGTAGTCAGGCACGACTGCAGGAGTCTGCTCCACAACAACCAGAATATTACATTTTGCTACCGGCGGACACACAGAAGCCGCAACAACATGAGCTTCTTATTCGCAGAGAAAAAGACGGTAGCAACAAAGAAGACAGTGGCCGTACCCTATGGTTATTCACTCTGCGCTTCGAATTAGATAGCACAGGCCCTCTGTTGGTCAAAGGTCGCTATCACCCGCAAGGCTCTTCAGTTGACTTCTATACTGAAACTAAAACAGCACAAAAAGTTGTGGAAAGTCATGTCGAAAAGCTCGAGAAACGGCTGGAAGAATTAGAAGTAAACAGCGTTAAACTTCGGGTTCAGCAAGGCAAAATTCCTGACAATTTGGCGCAGCAGCACAGTGGTATTATTCGGGTGACGGTATGAGTGAGAAAAAAGAAAAGCAGGCAATAGGACTGTCGTACGACGGCTTTAATGCGCCCAAGGTTATCGCTCGCGGTTTCGATGAACTCGCCGAAGAAATCATCGCCGTAGCTAAAGAGCATGGTGTGTTGGTACACGAAGATCCGCTCTTGTCAGATTCATTGGCAAAGCTCAATGTAGGCGATGAAATTCCGAAAGAGCTTTACATTATTATCGCCGAAATTATCGCTTTCGCTTATTTATTGGATGGCAAGTTCCCAAGGCAATGGGAGGAAGGTTAATACGAAGCTAAGCGCCTTTTTTGTGCAAAGAAATAAGCAACTCCGCTTCCGCCTGAGGTAAGTCACATTCTTGCATCAGCTCCTCTGCACTGGCACCACTGGCAACCAGCTTAGCCGCACGCTGATAAAGCTTACTGCCCGGATCCTGCTCCGCCACTTCCTGTAATTTCTGCTGCAACTGTTGTTGCTCATCATTTAGCTGTGCAACCTGCTGTTGCAGTTGTGCAACTACCTGCTGCTGAGCGAAATCAGCTTTAGATGATGCATCTGGCTGCTGCTTAAATTGCTCTCGAAGCGATAACACTTCACTGGCCGTTTCTGTCAGCATTAATAAGCGCTGCTGCTGACGCTCTATTAATTCAGCCTGTCGCCGCGAAGTAATAACCACGGCTACTAACGCAATAAGCGCCAGCCCAAGAGCCAGCGCTGAAATAACAAATAACCAGTTCGTCATGAATTAGCCCAGACGGGAAATTTCATCCCATTCTTCATCGGTTAGCATTTTATCCAAATCGACTAAAATCAGTAATTCACCATCGCGGTTACTGACGCCCTGAATAAAGCGAGCACTTTCATCGGTACCAACGTTTGGTGCGCTGTCAATTTCTGACGTTTTCAGGTAGACAACCTCAGCCACGCTATCGACCAGTATACCAATCACCTGCTGTTCAGACTCAATAATGACAATGCGAGAGTTGTCAGTGACTTCTGTCGGTTGCAGACCAAAACGCAGACGCGTATCAATAACGGTAACGACATTTCCGCGCAAGTTGATAATGCCTAATACATAGTTGGGTGCACCAGGTACTGGAGCAATTTCGCTGTAGCGCAGCACTTCCTGAACCTGCATTACATTGATACCGTAAGTTTCCTGATCCAGCTGGAATGTTACCCACTGCAAAACTTCGTCATTACTATCAACGTCAGCTTCATTCTTGATAGCGCGATTGTCTTTACTCATGTCTTACTCCGCCATGCGTTATTAATCTTGCTGGATATGTCCCAGACCTTTATCCAGAAGTGTAATCAATGCGTTAACATCGAGCAATGCACACATTCTGTCACGGACAACCCCGGCAAGCCAGGGTCGTTTATTATTGGTCTCTTTACGCCACTGAATCGATTGTGGCTGCAAAGGTTCACTGGTAACCAGCTCTTCACACAATAACCCCCAAGGGCTATCGTTTAGTGTAATCAAATACTGATAGTCCAAACTCTCTTCCAGCTCGGGCGTGCATTTTTCCGGCATAACCCAGCGGGCTGTATCGACCACCTGAAGCTTATTGTCTCGTTCGGTCATAATGCCGCGGAACCATTCAGGTTTACCCATCAAAGGGCTTATTTTTCCCAGTTGATGGATACCGCCAAGACTTTTCAATGGCACTGCCAGTGTCAGTCCCGCTACTTTAAAAAACAGAGCCTGAAAATCGTGTTCCATGTACTCAGACATCGCGTCCGGTAACGGCTCTGCCTGTGTCTCCAGTTCTTCAGAAACTTCCGCTTCAGTTTTAGTTTCTGTTTCGCCATCCGTCTCAACATCCGATGGATCAACGACTATTGTATCTGTCGAAGTATCTACTTCCGCGGCAACTTCAACTTCCGGCTCTGTATAGATATCGTCAGCTTTTACAGAAACTAAAGGTAATAAATCCTGTTCACGATTCAGACTAACGGTTTCTTCCTCAGATACCGCCTGAATTTTCGGTGCGGCCTGTGCAAGCAGTTGTTTTACCGGCTCGTTATCAAACTCAACCGTTTCTTCCTCGAGCAACAAAGCGTCGAGGTATTCGGCCATTGCCGCTTCACTGTTATCGCGTTTCATGTTCATAAATCAACGTACATCCAACTGCTGTAAATTGGTCAACAAGGATTGATAAGCCAAAACTCCCCGCGCCTTAGGCGCATAAACTGAAGGAGGCTGCTGCTCGTTAGATGCATCCCGAAATTTAGTATCTATTGGAATCATGCCATTCCAGACCGAACGTCCATAACGGGCAATAAGCTTTTTATAAGTTTGCAACGACGCATTAGTTCGTTTGTCGTAAAGTGTCGGGATAATAGTATAAGCGTAATTCTCGCCACGCGACTTATGAATGAGTGTCAGGGTTCGCATCATCCGGTCAAGGCCTTTCAAGGCCAAAAACTCAGTCTGCACCGGAATCAACACTCGACGGCAACAGGCAAGTGCGTTCACCATAAGAACCCCCAATACCGGCGGTACATCAATCAGAACATAATCGAAGTCATCGGCTATCATCCCCAGGCCGCGCTTAAGTACTAACCCCATACCGTCCTGAGTCCCCAGTTTTCTATCCAGCGTTGCTAATGCCATAGTCGCAGGCATAACACTCAGATTCTTAAACTCGGTTGGCAAAATACTACGACGCATTAGCTCAGCCGTTATGTTCTTACCGGCGCTAAATACATCAAAAGCACTGGACTCAAGCTCTTCTGAGTCAATGCCAAAATAGTAGGTTAATGACGCGTGAGGATCGGTATCAATACAAAGGACCCGCTTACCCTGCTCAGCCAAAAGTCCAGCCAAAGCAACAGCTGTCGTGGTCTTACCGACCCCGCCTTTTTGATTAGCTACCGTCCATACGATCATTCACTCATCCCGCTATAAGCCGCTGTAACCGACTTCTTTCATAATCATCCTGGCCATATCATCCAGGCTAATACTGCGAGTTGAAATTCCCGCCTGCGCAACAGCTTGCGGCATACCATAAACAACACAGCTGGCCTGATCCTGAGCCCATATCGTGGCTCCCTGATCTTTAAGCATACGAGAGCCATCACGACCATCGGCTCCCATGCCTGTTAAAATTACGCCGAGCACTTTACCCATATAGGTTTTTGATAAACTGGCAAAAGTTAAATCCACGCTCGGCTTATAAGTAATGCGTCCACTGGTATCGTCTTTTACCCTTAAACGTGCACTACCAGGCCTGCCTTCGACCATAAGTTGTTTTCCGCCCGGCGCTAAATACGCCGTTCCTGCTCTGAGTACATCGCCGTCCTCTGCTTCTTTCACATTAACCTGACACAAACCATTCAGCCGCTGTGCAAAAGCTTTCGTGAACGCTGCCGGCATATGCTGAACCATTACAATTGGGTAAGGAAAATTAGCCGGTAGCTGAGTCAATACTTTCTGCAGAGCTACAGGACCTCCGGTTGACGTTCCTATTGCCAAAAGTTGGTACGCCCGGTTCGTTGTTAGTGACCCAGCCGACCTTGCAGTGCGCGCATCAGTTTCACGCTGACTTTGTAATTCCTGATTACGTTGACGAATACGCTCAAGCGCTGTCGTTGGCTCATCCGCACGTTCTGTAGGTTTCTTTACCGTCGGCGTCGGTGAGGGTCTGGCAGGCGTGCGGCTAACAGGTTGTCGGGCAATTGCCAGTACGCGATCTTGCAACGTTTTCACCGCTTCATCGCGGTTTCGAGCTATGTCTTCAAATTTCTTTGGCAGGAAGTCAGCGGCGCCCGCTTCTAACGCGTTTAACGTAGCTGTAGCGCCTTCATGAGTCAGCGAGCTGAACATCAAAATAGGGCAAGGGTTGCTGCTCATTATGACTTTTACAGCATCAATACCGTTCATTACCGGCATTTCAATGTCCATGGTAATGACATCCGGCTTGAGGACGCGACTTTGTGAAACCGCTTCTTCTCCGTTATTGGCACTACCAATCACTTTAATGTTGGCATTGTCTTCTAAAATCTCAGTAACCCGGCGTCGGAAAAACGCCGAGTCATCTACCACGAGAACTTTTACAGTCATGAACGGTGTGTCCCGTTATCGTTTTGCGTAATACTTAAGCATACTTGGTACATCAACAATCAAAGCAATACCGCCATCACTGGTGATAGTTGCTCCGGCCATACCCGGTGTACCCTGTAATAGCTTATCTAATGGTTTTATGACCACTTCTTCCTGACCAATCAGTGCGTTGACGACAAAACCAACCTGTTGGTTGCCAATTTGCACAACCACAACATGGCCTTTCTCATTACGGCTTGAGCGGTCCGGATTACGAACCAGCCAATGCTCCAAGAAAAACAGCGGAATAGCACGGTCACGTACAATCAGTGTTAATTGACCATCAACGGTATTGGTACGCTTCATATCGAGATCGATAATTTCGCTTACCACAGCCAGTGGCAGAGCGAATGTCTGCTCTTTTACCGCAACCATCAAGGTAGGCAATATCGCCAGAGTCAGCGGAACTTTAATCAAAAGCTCGGTGCCCTTACCCAGTTCCGACTGAATTTTGACACTACCGTTAAGCTGACTAATTTTGGTTTTAACCACATCCATCCCGACACCGCGTCCGGATATGTCTGAAACTTCTTCTTTGGTCGAAAAGCCAGCGGCAAAAATCAGATTATAAGCATCTTCATCACTCAAGCGGGCAGCTGCGTCGGTATCAAGAATGCCTTTGCTGATAGCAATGCCCTTAAGCTTTTCCGCGTCCATACCTGCACCGTCGTCTTTAATCGACAGCATAATATGGTCGCCTTCCTGAGACGCCGACAGTGTTACCGTACCCGCACGCGGTTTACCATTAGCTTCACGCACGTCCGGCATTTCAATACCGTGGTCAACAGAGTTACGAACCAAATGCACCAAAGGATCGGCCAGCGCTTCTACCAGGTTTTTATCCAGGTCGGTATCTTCACCGTACATCTCAAGGTTAATTTCTTTCTTAAGGTTGCGCGCTAAGTCCCTGACAACCCGTGGGAAACGCCCAAAGACTTTCTTAATGGGCTGCATACGGGTTTTCATTACCGCGCCTTGCAAATCGCCAGTTACAACATCCAGATTAGAAATGGCTTTACCCATCTCGTCACTGTCTGATTCATCTGAGTTACTCAGGCTTAATAGACGGTTCCGGACTAAAACCAGCTCGCCGACCATATTCATAATTTCATCTAAGCGTTTGGTATCAACCCGGACTGTGGTTTCAGCCTGCGCTGGTGCCGGCGCCGCTGGCTTTTTATCAACCGCTTTTGCTGCCGCAGGTTTATCTTCCGCTTTAGCCGCTGGTTTCGGCTCTGGTTTAGTTGCAGGCTTAGACTGAGATTTAGCTTGTGCTTTTGGTTCAGTTTTTTTCTCAGCGGCTTTTTCTGCTGGCTTATCTCCTTTCGGCGTCGGCGCTTTGCCACTACCATGGAGCTCATCTAACAGCGACTCGAATTCATCATCTGTTATTTCGTCGTCTTTTGTCGGCTCTTTTTGCTTCTCTTGTGTCTTCTCAGCACTCTGAGGTGCCTTACCACTGCCGTGCAATTCATCCAGCAACGATTCAAATTCATCGTCTGTTATTTCATCCTTGTCATCGCCCGGTGCAGACTTATCATCAGAGGCTTTAGCTTCCTCTTTATTGCCAGGTCCTTTACCTTCACCATGCAACTCATCCAGTAAAGCTTCAAATTCATCGTCCTGAATTTCATCAATACTTTCGCCGCTACTCGCGTCGGTTGCTTCAGGTTCTGGTTCTGGCTCTGGCTCTGGTTCGGGTTCCGGCGCTTTAACCGGCTCTTCATCTTCTGATTCCGGCTGGCTCAGCTTATGCAAAAGCTCCAGTAATTCAGGCGATGCAGCTTCAGGTTCTTCTTTAGCCCGAACCTGTGCAAATTGAGCATTAATGGTATCCAACGACTGCAGAATAACATCCATCAAATCGGAGGTGACTGTACGTTGACCATTACGCAGGGTATCGAACACATTTTCCGCACCGTGGCAGGTATCAACTAGTGCGCCTAGCGACAGAAATCCGGCACCACCTTTTACGGTATGAAAACCACGGAAAATAGCATTCAGCAGGTCTTTATTTTCTGGATCATTTTCCAGTTCAACCAGCTGTTCAGACAATTGCTCGAGGATCTCTCCCGCCTCGATCAAAAAGTCCTGCAGAATGTCTTCGTCCATATCAAAGCTCATGCGACTGATGCTCCTAGAAACCTAAACTGGACAGCAAATCGTCCACTTCGTCTTGTCCGCCAACCACGTCATCACGTTGATCAGCATCTATAATTGGGCCTTCCGCAACACCTGCATTTTTCTTATCGGCCGTTGCGGTTGCAGCCTTACGGCGCTCTTCTTCTTTACCGAATATTTTAAGTAGCTCAATTAAGTTCTTTTCAACGTCTTCAACTAACTGAATGACCCGGCGAATAACTTGCCCGGTAATATCCTGAAAGTCCTGAGCCATCAACACTTCAGTCATCAACCCATGCACCTGTGGCATGTTTTCACCACAGCGCTTAAGTACATCATCGACCTGATGGCATAAAGACTTGAATTCATTTATATCAATATCGTTACTCATCAACCGATTCCAGGCCGGCATGACTTTCTCCACACGCTGATGCATCTCATCAGCCAGAGGCAGACAAGCCTCTACCGCATCCATTGTTCTATTGGCTGCGTCTTCTGTTTTTTCTATGACATACAACAAACGGTTTTGCGCATCAGGAAGATCATCTTGCGTCATTTGCACAATACGAGGGTCAACCTGAAAATCCTGAAGTGCTTCGTGGAGGTCGCGTGTTAACTGCCCGACAGAGGTAAACAACTTGTCGTTACGACGGTTGTAAACGTCTTCCAGTAATTGATTTGCCTGCTGCTGCTTCCCGTCTTCAAGCAAGGCTACGAGTTCCTTGGCTTGCTCCAGAGAAATATCATGGGCGTTATCCGACATAGTCATTCGCCCTTTAGCTAATACGTTCGAAAATCTTGTCGAGCTTTTCTTTCAAGGTTACGGCTGTAAATGGTTTCACGATGTAACCATTAACGCCCGCCTGAGCGGCCATGATGATCTGCTCACGCTTGGCTTCCGCCGTTACCATCAATACCGGTAAATGCGCCAGGTTATCGTCCTTGCGAATTTCCTTCAGCAAGTCAATTCCCTGCATACCGGGCATGTTCCAATCGGTTACGACAAAGTCGAAATCACCGTTCTGCAACATGGGTAAAGCCGTATTACCGTCATCAGCTTCCTGAATATTGGTAAAGCCAAGATCACGAAGTAAGTTCTTAATGATTCGTCTCATTGTAGAAAAGTCATCCACAACAAGAATTTTCATATTTTTATCCAAAGCACCCTCCACTGAGGCTCTCGATTACCACCAAAGTTTATTCAACCCAATTTTGCATTCGCGACTTCAGTCGCAACATTGCCTGACTGTGAATCTGACTGACACGTGATTCACTCACGCTCAGCACTTCACCTATCTCTTTTAAATTCAATTCTTCGTCATAATACAACGAAAGCACCAAGGCTTCACGTTCTGGTAACGATGAAATTGTCGAAACCAGTGCTTTATGAAACGCAGCGTTCTCAACATCTCGTTGTGGCTCATAAGCTGAACCCGTTACCTGCTCTGGCATTAGCGCATCTTCTGACACGCCAAGATCTTCAATTCCAACAATTCGTCCTGAGCTCACATCCCGCAGAATATGATGGTATTCATCCATACCCATATTCAGTTTTGCGGCTACTTCCGTATCTTTTGCGTCACGCCCCGTTTCATTTTCAACCTGACGAATGGCTTCCAGCACACGTCTGTGGTTACGGTGTACGGAGCGAGGAGCCCAATCTCCACGACGAATTTCATCCAGCATCGCACCACGAATGCGAATGCCGGCAAAAGTTTCAAAACTGGCGCCTTTGCTGTTATCAAAGTTGCGCGCAGCTTCTAATAAGCCAATCATGCCTGCCTGTATCAAATCATCCACTTGCACACTGGCGGGTAGCCTCGCCATCATGTGGTGGGCAATACGCTTAACCAGCCCGGTATGCTGCTCAATAATAGCATTCCGGTTGTCAGCAGTGGCAGCATAAACGGCAGCTTTATTCATTGGCAACATCCCGCTTACTCTCGTTATCGGCAGAAGTTATCAATTGTTCAAGAAAAAATTCTAAATGACCGCCAGCTTGCGCCGGAACAGGCCAGTCAATCGCTTTTTTAGCTAGCGCTTTTATCGCTAATGACGCCGGCGATTTTGGATAAGCCATGACGAAAGATTGCTGTTTCCGCACGGCTAAACGCAAGTTTTCGTCGAAAGGAATAATTGCTGCCAGCTCTAAAGCAACGTCTAAGAATCGGTCGGTAACCTTAGTTAGCTTATTGAACAGTACTTGCCCGTCACGCATATTACGCACCATATTGGCAACCACTTTAAATTTGAAAAGCCCCTGCTCACGGCTCAATACTTTAATAAGTGCATAAGCATCGGTAATCGATGTTGGTTCATCGCAAACCACTACGAGCACGTCCTGCGAGGCCCGGGCAAAACTGACAACTGTGTTGCCTATGCCAGCCGCGGTATCCACAATCAATACGTCATAATTGCCCTGTAACTGGCTAAATGCTCTTATTAAACCGGCATGCTCAGATTCACTGAGGTCTACCATCGAACGTGTTCCCGAAGTTGCCGGAACAATTTTTATCCCCGCAGGACCTTCAATCAGAATATCTTCCAGTTCACACTGACCGCTTAATACATGAGAGAGATTACGTTCAACACGAAGACCCAACATCACATCGACGTTAGCCAGGCCTAAGTCGGCGTCCAGCACCAATACTCGTTTGCCCTGCTTTGCCATTGCAATAGCCATATTCAGCGACACATTGGTTTTACCCACGCCACCTTTACCACCAGTTACCGCAATAACTTTTACTTTTGATTGTTTCATTCTTCGCAGACCGCTTGCTTGATCCATCGGGCGTATCTCTTTTCTGACTAAATTGACAACAGCTTTATATTACATCGGCTCATTCAGCGAGAAAACGCCGCATTCCAATACGATTTTGGCACGTCTGACACTGAGGAACAAATGCTTTTATCAAGCAAACGCTCGGCCTCCGCTACCATGAAGTTCGCATCGGCTACCCGAATGTCTTCGGGAACCTGCTGGCCATTGGTTAAATAGCCTACTGGTAAGCCATGCTCAATAGCCACGCTGATACTCTCACCTAAACTTAAGCATTCGTCCAGCTTAGTAAAAATGCAACCGGATAAAGGCAACGTTTTAAACTGCTTAACGGCATCCATCAATACTTGATTCTGTGATGTCGCTGAAAGCACCAGGTACGGACGAATGCGCAGTCGTGAATTCTGGATAAGCTGACTTAACTGCTCGCTCAAGCGCTTATCGCGCTGGCCCATGCCTGCCGTATCAATTAAAATTAAGCTCTTCTGGCGCAGTGAAAGTAATGCATCTGCCAGCTCTTGCGCATTTTTAGCGACTTTTACCGGACATCCTATTATACGACCATAGGTTTGTAATTGTTCACTGGCACCAATACGAAAGGTATCTGTGGTAATTAGTGCCACCTTATCTGCACCGTGGCGCTGAGCATACCGAGCAGCCAATTTCGCAATAGTGGTGGTTTTACCCACGCCCGTCGGGCCAACAAGGGCGACCGCGCCGCCGCGTGTCAAAATATCGTCGGACGTGGTATTTAACTGACCTTCCAACAAATGCAGAGTCTGTTCCCAGGCTTCATCGTCTGAGCCACCTTCGGGAATAAAACAGGCAATCTGGTCCGCGACTCGTTCACTCAACCCCATAGACATCAAGCGATTCATCAGCATCGCGCGGGTTGGTTCTTCGCGATCCATTTCCTGCTTCATCAAGCCGCTCAACTGATGTTCCAGTAATTGACGAATACCGTTTACCTGAGAGCGCAGTTCAGCAATGGCCTGGGAGTCGTCCGCTGCTGGTGCGTTTACTTGTTCAGGAAAAATATCGTCGCTTAACTGAGAATCGGCGAAGGCTTGTGGTTCTGGCTTTGGTTCTGGTCGTTGTGTCGGCTCAGCAACCGCTTGCGCAGCAGTGCGTTGCGCAGGCTGTTCAGCCTGTGCCTGACGCTGTAACAGTTCCTGCAAAGACTCAGCCGGTACTTCCGGTGTCTTTGACGCGGCCTGCTCATTCGGTGCTTGCTCAGCCATTGGCTGTGCCTGTTGCGCATCGGGGTCAATGGCTGCAACCAGCTCAATACCACCGTTCACCTTCTTGTTAGACAAGATAATAGCATCCGGACCTAAGGTTTCTTTAACCTGTTGCAAACCACGGCGCATATCTTCGGCAAAAAAGCGTTTAATCTTCACAAGCGACTCCCGTTACTCTTGTGTGGCGGTTTGTTCACCACCGTTTTGTTGTCCACCAATTGAGCTGACAATGCGAATTTGTTTATCATCCGGCACTTCCTGATAGGACAACACTCGCATACCATCGGTAGCGTGACGCGCAAATCGCGCCATGGTTGACCGCAGAAGTCCCGAGGTCAGCAGTACTGAAGGTTCACCATTCATTTCCTGCTGCTGATGCACTTCGCGTAATGACTGTTGCAGGCGTTCGGCCAAACCAGGTTCGATTCCGGCGCCTTGCTGATTTCCGTCATTACCAGCCATTTGCAATGACTGATGCAACATCTGTTCCAACTCTGGTGCCAAAGTTATGACAGGCAATTCCGCCGCCCCTTCAGCAATGTCCTGAACAATTAAACGCCGTAGTGAGATTCTGACCGCAGCAGTTAATACTTCTGGATCCTGGCTACGACCCGCGTACTCAACCAAGGTTTGTACAATGGTGCGCATGTCACGAATCGCTATGCCTTCATCCAGTAGGTTTTGCAGTACTTTCACAAAATTACCCAATGACAGCAGATCCGGAATCAGGCCTTCGACCAGTTTAGGATGCGTGCGACCTAAACGATCCAGTAATTCCTGTGCTTCTTCATGACCCAGTAGCTGTGACGCATGGTTTGTCACTATCTGACTTAAATGTGTTGCAACGACAGTTGCCGCATCCACCACGGTATAACCCAGGGTCTGCGCATGCTCTCGTTGTTCAGGGCGGATCCAGACCGCATCCAGACCAAAGGCAGGGTCGGTTGTTTTTTCGCCCTCCAGTTCGCCGAATACCTGACCCGGGTTAATCGCCATTTCCCAGTCATGGCGAATTTCAGCTTCGCCCATAGTCACACCCATTAGGGTAATTCGGTAACTGTTGGGGCCTAAATCGAGGTTGTCTCTGATATGAACAGCGGGCACCAGAAAACCAAACTCCTGAGACTGCTTCTTACGCACGCCTTTAATGCGTGACAGAAGCTCTCCGCCCTGCTGCTTATCTACCAACGGAATCAGGCGATACCCTACTTCCAGGCCAATGGTATCCACATGGCGCACATCATCCCAGCTCAGCTCTTTTTGCTGAGCCTGCTGAACTTGCTGCTCCTGCTCTTTCTCGACCAGCTCACCTTCCTCGGCTTTTGACTTTTTCAACTTGAAGTAAGCGGCACCGGCCAACACGCCCGACATGCTTAAGAAAGCCAGGTGCGGCATACCCGGGATAACACCCATAGCAAAGAGTACTGAACTGGTAATGACCAAAACTTTCGGATTGTCCAGCAGTTGCAGGACAACCGCATCGCCCATGTCTTTGCTGTCATTTTCGCGAGTAATGATAATGGCGGTCGCAACCGACAGTAACAACGAGGGAATTTGCGCGACCAGGCCGTCACCAATGGTTAACAGCGTATAAACCTCAACGGCCTCATTAAAGGTCAGACCGTACTGGATCATACCAATCAGCAGACCGCCGATAATATTGATAAAGAGGATTAAGATACCGGCTATGGCATCCCCTTTTACGAACTTACTGGCACCATCCATAGAGCCGTAAAAATCAGCCTCGCGGGTTACGTCACTGCGTCGGGCTTTGGCTTCTTCCTGGTTGATTAGACCCGCGTTCAAGTCAGCATCAATGGCCATCTGTTTACCCGGCATGGCATCAAGGGTAAAACGAGCGGTTACTTCTGAAATACGGCCAGCACCTTTGGTGATAACCACAAAGTTAATAATAACCAGAATGGCAAACACCACCAGACCGACAGTGTAGTTACCGCCTATGACCACGCTACCAAAAGCTTCAATCACTGAGCCTGCAGCACCGGGGCCGTTATGACCTTCCAGCAAAACAATACGAGTTGAGGCAACGTTAAGACTTAATCGTAAGACCGTCGCAATAAGCAATACCGTGGGAAACGCGGCGAAATCAAGCGGACGTTGGGTATAAACCGCCACCAGCATAACTACCAGTGACAAGGTAATTGAAAACGAGAACAGAATGTCCAGCACCATGGCCGGAATAGGCAGAACCACCATCGCCAGAATGGCCATAATGGCCACAGGCGTTCCGAACCCTTTGATCAGATGCGCGTTGTTCTGCGTGAAATTTCTTAAATCTACTAACTTTTCGGCACCGCCCGCCATACGTCTTCCTGTTGCGTCAAAAAGTTGAACCTGCGGTGTTTCATTCAAGAATCGAGCCAGCTTTCATCCTATTCGGCTGTTATCTGACATTCTCTTAATCCAGGGCTTACAGACGCGGCTCAGAAGCCCTCTATACTCAAGAGTTTCTGAAACTCATCATGATATTTTTATGCGCGGTTACTCACTTATTGAACTACTGGTTGCGCTGGCAATTAGCGCAGTTTTGGGGGCTTTTGCTTTACCGATTTTTCATCAGCAGACATCCTCCTTATTGCTTCAACAGGAGGCTGGACGATGGTTGTCTTATTTGCAGCAAGTACAGGCAAAATCTCAAAGTATTAACGAAAGTATCGATGCTGATTTATCGCTTTTAATCAGTCATTCCAGCAAAGTGGGAGTCGTTGCTGAGTCAACCTACAGCACGTCATCGCCACTCACGTTTTATGGAGAGTCCGCGGCAGCTGCTCCGGGCCATATCAAACTCAAAGCGCGTGACCGACAGTTAAAAGTCATCATCAGCAGTAAGGGCCGCATTCGTACTTGCTTGAATGAAGGTCGTTCGCTACCCGGAGTAGCAACATGCTAAATCACTCGGTGCGCGGCAGCACTTTAATTGAAGTGCTTATTGCGGCCGCAATTGGTGCTCTCGTTATTATGGCGGTTCAACAACAGCTCCAATGGCAAGCTGGATTGCGATATCAACACGTATCGCAGGCGGCCTTTTTACTCAACGCTCAGGCAACGGCTAACCAGCTTTTTGAAACACTACAAAATACCGTGATCACACAGTTATCTAACCCTGCCCAGAGTTGCTATTTGTTCTCTCAACAGAATGGTGGCTCGATTGGCTTCAGGGTCAGAAATAACCAATTACAGCACAACTCAATGACGCTCAACTGCACTGGTTATGGCTGGCAGTCAATTACGGATAGATCCCAGTTTAAAGTTACTCAGTTCACTGCACACTCTTACCTTCCTGACTCAGGCAGTGGGTTATCGAAACTGTTTGTCACCCTAACCGTCACTCGCGGCGAACAGACACAAGTGTTCACACGATTAATCACTCTTAATCCGAGCTAACCACAAAGAGAATTGACTATGCACGTAAAAGGATTTGCTTTGATACTGACTTTAGTAACGCTTATCAGCCTGAGCACGGCAAGCTTAGCGGCATTATTATTCTACGCACAAATGATAGAGGCTCAACAACAGCATCAATGGCAACAGCTTTCTCAACAACTTCAGCAGGATTTTCAGATACAGCAGGAAGCTTATGAGCTGGCGCAATAATAAAGGTTTTTCTCTGATTGAAGTTCTGGCTGGTACCGCGTTGGCGGCTTTTTGGTCTGTAACCAGCCTGCAGCTTTTACAAACCAGTCTATCGGCAATTGAAAAAGCGACCCAAAAGGCCCAGGCAGTGGAGCTGATGATGACTTACATGAGTGAGGCTCAACAAGGCTGGAGCCAAGAAAATGATCTACCTGCTGTTATCAAGGTCGATTCATTTCTTATCGAATCAGAAACAATACCAATTGATCAATTCAACGCTACCTCAGAAATAACAGTTTCCTGGGGAAGTGATAATGAGCTAACACAAAGTTTCTGGCTTTCCCGATAATTGTTAAGCAGCGGGGTGCGGCCTTAGCTCCGGTGGAATTGAGAAAGTGATATTTTCCTCTCGGCCACTGAGCTCAACAGCGGTTTTACCCCCCCACTCCTGCAGCTTAACAATAACTTCCTTCACCAACACTTCTGGTGCCGAAGCGCCAGCGGTTACTGCAACTTTATCGTGACCTTCTAACCAGGCTTTGTCGATGCAACTGGCATCATCAATTAGATAAGCCGGAGTTCCCATTTTCTCTGAAAGCTCGCGTAAGCGGTTTGAGTTTGAGCTATTGCGTGCTCCCACCACTAGCATAATATCGGCATCACTGGCTAATTCACGCACGGCATCCTGCCTGTTTTGGGTGGCGTAGCAGATATCGTCCTTACGTGGACCATTAATGTCAGGAAACTTCTGACGTAGAGCCTCTATAACATCGGCCGTGTCATCAACCGATAAGGTTGTCTGACTCATATAATGGAGGTTCTTCGAGTCTTTAACCTCAAGTTTATTCACGTCTTCAGGCGATTCAACTAAGTAGATACCACCATCGGCGTTCTTATACTGACCCATGGTGCCTTCAACTTCCGGATGTCCGGCATGGCCAATAAGTACACATTCATGCCCCTTGCGACTGGCACGTGTCACTTCCATATGAACTTTGGTTACCAAAGGGCAAGTCGCATCAAACACTCGTAAACCACGATCTTTGGCTTCTTGTCTTACCGCCTGAGAAACGCCATGGGCGCTAAAAATAACGATCTGGTCGTCCGGCACTTCATGCAACTCTTCGACAAATACCGCGCCAGCGTCACGTAATTTATTAACGACATATTTGTTGTGAACCACTTCGTGACGCACATAAATCGGCGGCTCAAAGATTTCCAAAGCCCGCTCGACAATGGTAATAGCGCGATCAACTCCGGCACAAAAGCCTCGTGGGTTCGCCAACAAAATTTGCATCATTTCCTCCTGCGTTCAGCCCGAATCATTAACCAATCACGGCTCAACACTGATAATCTCTACTTCAAAAACCACCGTTTGTCCGGCCAACGGATGATTAAAATCGATGGTTACTGTTGGACCTTCAATTTTACGAACAATTCCCGGTAAGTCTGTACCGTCCGGTTGGGTAAAGGCCAGAATAGCGCCAACTTCCGGTTTGGTCTCATCGCTAAACTTTGCCGAGTCTACGTAATAGTAGTTGTCCGGATTCGGTTCACCAAAGGCGTCTTTGGGTTCCAGCGTAAACTCACGCTCGGTGCCCTCACGTAAGCCCACCAAACAAGCCTCAAAGTTTTCCGTCAGGTTACCATCACCCATACGAAATTTAGCAGGCTTGCCCGACATTTTAGTGCTGTCCGCGACCGAGCCATCGGCCAGTTTAATGGTGAAGTGCATAACCACTTCCCGTCCGTGCTCAATAGGTAAACGACTCAAACGAAACTCCTTACTGCTTGTGACCGTCTTCGACTTTATCCCGACGGTTATCAAAAAAAGCTTCCAACAACATGAGTGCAGCACCAATAGTAATAGCCATGTCCGCTACGTTAAAGGCCGGCCAATGCCACCCCTCATAGTGCACATCAAAAAAGTCGATGACATAGCCGTACATTAAACGGTCAGCTACATTACCAATAGCCCCGGCCAGAATCAGCGAAAAGGCCAGGTTCTGCCGCCACAAGCCTACCGGGTTACGGCGCATCCAGATAAGCAAAACAACACTAATAGCTATAGCTATAGCGGTGAAGAACCAACGCTGCCAGCCGCCACTGTCACTTAAAAAGCTGAATGCAGCGCCATAGTTATGTACGTAAGTGAAATTAAATAAGCCTTCAATAACAACCCGGCTTTCATAAAGCTCAAACTCACCCGCCACCCAAATTTTTGTAATTTGATCAACAACTACCAGCAACAGCGTCAGCCACAAAAAACGCAGCCCGGTTGCACGGTTAGTCTGGTTAGCAAAATCAGGCAAAACGACGCTCCTCACCTTCACCTTCAATGTTCGTTACACAGCGCTGACATAAGTCGGCGTGACTTTCTAACGTGCCAACTTCTTTACGGTGATGCCAGCAACGCTCGCATTTTTTATACTCGGACCTAGCTACACTAACCGCCAGCGGCAATTTTTCAGCTTTAACTGCATCAACCGGTGCATCGTCAATTGAAGCCACCTCAGCTTCTGATGTCAGCAGCGCAAAACGCAGTTCTTCGCCTAAGCGATTCAGCGAGGTGGCCAGCTTATCATCAGCATACAAGGTCACTTCCGCCTGCAATGAACCACCAATAACATCGTCACGACGCGACTGTTCCAATGCCTGATTAACCACATCGCGAATTTCCAGCAACTGCATCCAGAACGCGTTTTCATCGTCTTTAACGCCGGCAAATTCGGCAAAGCCCTGATACCAGTTTTCGGTAAAGACATACTGACTACGCTCGTTTGGCAACAAGTCCCAAATTTCCTGAGCAGTAAAGCTACAAATTGGAGCCATCCAGCGCACCAGTGCCTCAGCAATATGATACAGCGCCGTCTGACACGAACGACGCGCCAGGCCTTCAGATTTTGCGGTGTACTGGCGATCTTTAATAATATCCAGATAGAAGCTGCCCAGTTCAATTGAGCAAAAGTGCATAAGCTTCTGCACAACGCTATGGAACTGATAGTTGTCGTAGGCTTCCAACAGTTCTTTCTGCAAGTCAGCGGCACGACCGACTATCCAGCGGTCCAGTTCAACCATGTCTTTTCTGGCAACCAGGTCGGTTTTAGGGTCAAACCCGCTTAAGTTCGCCAGTAAAAAGCGCGATGTATTACGAATACGACGATACGCATCCGCTGAACGTTTAAGGATTTCATCAGAAACTGTCATTTCGCCGGAATAATCCGCTGACGCAACCCATAAGCGCAGAATATCGCCACCCAGCTTATTCATAACGTCCTGCGGAGCGACTACGTTCCCGATAGACTTAGACATCTTGCGGCCCTGTGCATCCACAGTAAAACCGTGAGTCAGAACCTGGTGGTACGGCGCTTCGTTATACATGGCAACGCCTGTAACCAACGAGCTCTGGAACCAACCGCGGTGTTGATCGGAGCCTTCTAAATATAAGTCAGCAGGCCAGCGCAGGCCATCAAACTCACGCAGTACGCAGTGATGTGTAACACCAGAGTCAAACCAGACATCTAAAGTGTCGGTAACTTTACGGTATTTGTCGGCTTCATCGCCCAATAAGGTTTCAGGCTCTAAATCAAACCAGGCCTGAACGCCGTCTTTCTCAATAAGCTGAGCGACCTTTTCCATCAGCTCCAGCGTGTTCGGGTGAAGCTCATCAGTTTCGCGGTTTACGAAAATAGCAATAGGGTTACCCCAGGTGCGCTGACGAGAGATACACCAGTCAGGACGCCCCTCTACCATGGACTCAATGCGGCTTTGTCCCCACTCCGGGAACCAGCCCACTTTTTTGATTTGATCTAACGCACCACTGCGCAAACCTTTTTTGTCCATGCTGATAAACCACTGTGGCGTTGCACGGAAAATAATCGGCGTTTTATGGCGCCAGCAATGCGGATACGAGTGACGGTAACTTTCTGCATGCATTAAGTTACCGACTTCACGTAGCTTGTCGACAATAGGCTCGTTTGCTTTAAATACATGCTGCCCGGCAAACAGTGGCGTATCGTCTTTGTACACGCCGTTATCGCCAACCGGATTATAAACCTCAATACCGTAACGTTGACCGACCAGGAAGTCATCGACACCATGGCCTGGCGCCGTATGCACACAACCGGTACCACTTTCAGTGGTTACGTGGTCGCCCAGAATTACCGGCACCTGCAATTCAAACAACGGATGCTGTAATTGCAGACCTTCTAAGTCTTTACCTTTACAGAAACCCAGCTTGTGGTAATGGGTAATGTTCCAGCGTTCCATGCAGTCTTTAACCAAATCATCAGCAAGAATCACTCGCTCTGCAGGTTGGTCATCGCCGGCCTCAATTTGCACTAAAGTGTACTCAAGCCCTTCGGCTAAAGTAACCGCCCGGTTAGCAGGAATGGTCCATGGGGTAGTGGTCCAGATAACCATGCTGACATCGCCTTCACCGACATGCCCTTCCGGCGTGCTGAAACGCTCGACGGTTTCCGCCGTTGCTGCAACCGGTAAGCGCACATCAATAGCCGGTGAGTTTTTGTCCTGATACTCCACTTCCGCTTCAGCCAACGCAGAACCACAGTCAGTACACCAGTGAACCGGCTTAAAGCCCTGGTGCATATGACCGTTATCAATGATTTTTGCAAGAGCACGAACGCTGTCAGCTTCCTGCTTAAAATTCATGGTCAGGTAAGGGTTATCCCAGTCACCTAACACGCCCAGGCGTTTAAAGTCAGTACGCTGCTGGTCGATTTGGGTCATCGCGTATTCGCGGCACTTTTCACGAAACTCAGCCAGGTTTAATTTTTTACCCGGCTTACCGTGCTTTTTCTCTACCTGCAATTCAATTGGCAGACCATGGCAGTCCCAGCCCGGTACATAAGGGGCATCAAAGTCGCTTAAGGTTTTTGCCTTAACAATAACGTCTTTTAAAATTTTATTTACGGCGTGACCAATGTGAATTTGCCCATTCGCGTACGGAGGGCCGTCGTGCAGAATAAATTTAGGCTTGCCCGCTTTAGCTTGACGAATTTGACCGTACAGATCAGCTTCATACCACTGCTCCAGCATTTTTGGCTCGCGCTGAGCCAGGTTACCGCGCATAGGGAACGCTGTTTCTGGCAAGTTTAAGGTGTGTTTGTAATCACTCATGGGTCACTGTTTCCATTTCCGCATAGTTACTGACTCCGGCACGCTAATGCATCGCGTGCGCGGGCGGCATCTTTTTCAATTTGTTCTTGTAAGTGCTGCAACGACGCAAAACGTTGCTCGTTGCGCAATTTGGCCACCGGCGTGACCGTCATCTGCTGACCGTACAGATTGCCTGAAAACTCAAACAAATGCACCTCCAGCTGTACTTCGTCGCCATTTAATGTTGGCCGGGTTCCCAGGTTAGCGACTCCGGAATAAGTTTCTCCGCCCTTACCAAGCCCGGCTGTTACCGCGAACACCCCGTGCAGCGGGCTTTTTAATCGCTTTAGTGGCACGTTAGCGGTAGGAAAACCAATAGTTCGGCCATTCTTCCGCCCGTGTACGACTTTTCCGCACATTTGATAAGGCCGACCCAGCATTTGTTCCGTCTGCTCAAAGTCACCTTCCTCTAATGCCTGACGGATGGCAGTGCTGCTTACGCGCTGTTGCTGTTGACGATAACTGCGGGTGTCCACCACTTCAAAACCCAGCTCGTTACCGGCTTTTTGCAGCAACTCGAAATCACCTTCGCGCTTGTAGCCAAAACGGAAATCGTCGCCAACCACTAAAAACTTAACGCCCAGCTTGCCAACCAACGTCTGCTCAATAAACTCACGAGCCGGCTGGCTGGCAAACTTCTTATTAAATTCAATGACAATGTGTCGGTCGACATTTTGTGCCTGTAGCGCGAGATATTTTTCACGCCAGTTGGTTAACCGTGCAGGCGCTTTTTCAGGCTGAAAGAGCTCTTGCGGCTGAGGCTCAAAGGTCATAACTGCCGAGGGGACACCCAACTGCTGCGCTTGTTCACGGACCTGGCTCAATACCGCCTGATGGCCCAGGTGAACACCATCGAAGTTACCGATGGTCAACACACAGCCGTGATGCTCAGCTCTTAGGTTATGAGTACCGCGAATCAGTTCCATGCCCGCACAATCTTAATGTTTTCCGGAAAAACGCGATTATAACTGATACTGAGGTGATAATCAGTACTCACGCGCACGGAAATGTCGTGGCCTCATACCCGTGATGACGAGCACACCGACATAAATCAGCGCGCCGAATCCAATTACCTGTGCCAAAAGCCAGGGGCGCTCAACTAAAGAGCTGGTTCGCCAGGTAGCAATATCCGGACTTAACCAGAGCACACCGGCTATCATCGCCGTAGTGGCAAACAGTACCTGCAGAATAAACCGCCCTGTTCCTGGTTGTTTTTTCAGCACCCCTTCACGCCATAAAGTCACGCCCAATAACCCAGCATTTATAGCAGCGGAAGCTGCCGTTGCCAGTGCTAATCCGACATAACTAAAGGGAATGGCCAAAGCAATGTTAAACACCATGTTTGCTGCCATAGCAATAATTCCGTACTTCACCGGTCGCTTAGTATCCTGTCGGGAGTAGAAGCCCGTTGCCAGCACCTTCACCATCATGAAACTCAACAAGCCTGTCGAATAGGCCATAAGACTGTAGGACGCCATACGCGCATCGTCCGGGCTAAAGGCGCCGTGCATGAACAACACCATAAGCATGGGCTCAGCTAATACAAAAAGGCCCGCCATGGCCGGTACACCCAACAACAGCACCATACGAATGCCCCAGTCGAGCGTGGAACTGAAGTTTTCTTTTGACTGGTCTACGTGACGTGAAGAAAGCGCCGGCAGAATAACCGTGGCGATGGCAATACCAAATAAACCTAAAGGAAACTCCAACAAGCGGTCCGAATAGTATAGCCAGCTTATGGAGCCAGTCATTAAAAAGCTGGCAATGAGGGTGTCCAGCAGTAAGTTAATTTGACTGACTGACACCCCAAATATAGCCGGCAGCATCAGTTTGCGAATTTTGGTAACGCCTGGATCTTTCCAACCCCATTTGGGTTTAACCAGCAACCCGGCTTTTTTCAGAAACGGCAGCTGGAATAAAAGCTGAATTAACCCGCCAAAAAATACGCCCCAGGCCAATCCATATTCTGGTTGCTCTAATTGCGGAGCCAACCAGATAGCCGCCGCAATAATAGCGACATTTAAAAATACCGGGGTGAAAGCTGCTACCGCAAATTTACCCAGGGTATTGAGTATGGCGCCGGCCATGGCGGTAAAACTAATAAACCATAAGTAAGGAAAAGTAATGCGAAGTAAGTCACTGGCCAGTACAAATTTGTCCCCTTGCGGCCCATCGTTCCACCAATCTAAAAACCAACCCATACCGAAAAGCGCGGCGACAACCGGGGAGGCCACCACACCGAAGATTGTCACTACAGTAACAATAGTACCTAAAGTACCGGATACCCGAGCTATCAATAATTGCTGTTCAGGCAGCTCTTTACCCTGCTTATACTCCGTCAGCACCGGTACAAACGCCTGCGCGAACGCGCCCTCGGCAAACAGTCGGCGTAAGAAATTAGGAATTTTGTTGGCAAAGAAAAACACGTCCGCTGCAGCACCGGCGCCCATCAGGTTGGCAATGACCACGTCACGCACCAAACCCAATACACGCGAGATAAGAGTCATAGCACTGACGATAAATCCTGAACGGAGCAAAGCTTTTGACAAGAGAGATCCTTTCGGCTGACAGCTAAGTTTCTGTTTTTGATTGTAACTGAGACCAATGGTGGATGCTATTTTATCAAAACCTCAGCTAAAGCGGTGAGTTTTTCCCTTTTCACTGTTGACTTTTACAGCAGAAAAGGCATAATCTGCGGCCTTTATAAGAGAAGCGTTCTGTTAATGAATTTAGGAGTTCACCTTGGCTAACATTAAGTCTGCTAAAAAGCGTGCGATTCAGGCCGAGAAAAATCGCCGCCACAATGCAAGCCGTCGTTCAATGATGCGTACTTACCTTAAACGTGTAAACGCAGCTATTGATAAAAAAGACAAAGAAGCAGCAAACACTGCAATGAAAGACGTAACCCCAATGCTGGATCGTTACGCGACTAAAGGTCTTATCAGCAAAAACAAAGCGGCACGTCATAAAAGCCGTTTGAATGCTAAGATCAAAGCACTGTAAGAAGAATTACTGACCTGGGCTTAGGCGCAGGGAGAGAAAAACCGGCTTTTGAGCCGGTTTTTTTGTTTTTATTGAAAGAAGACTAAACCAACAATCACCAACCCCTTAAATACCTCACTTCAAATTGCATTAACTCAAGACATAGCATACTCTGCCGATTACAATCTATAATCAATTCAGACTCATAAAATACATAACGTGGATAATATTTTATCGTTAATTGGTCGCGATCGAGAGCTGTTCTCTGGCGATATCCAACATCATGAAACGGAACTTTGCGAACAAGTTTCTTCTTCCAGCTTCCTTGTTTTAGGTGGCGCGGGCTCAATTGGGCAAGCGGTTGTTAAAGAAATTTTTAAACGCTCTCCTAAACGACTCCATGTTGTTGATATTAGTGAAAATAACTTAGTTGAGCTTGTCAGAGATGTCCGTAGCTCGCTGGGCTATATCCATGGCGACTTTAAAACCTTTGCACTGGACATTGGGTCAAACGAGTATGAAGCATTAATGAATTATTACGGACAGTATGATTATGTCCTCAACTTATCCGCTTTAAAGCATGTTCGTAGCGAAAAAGATCCATTCACATTAATGCGAATGCTCGACGTTAATATCTTCAATACCGACAAAAGCATTGAACACGCGATTAAACATGGCAGCCAAAAATATTTCTGTGTTTCGACCGACAAAGCAGCAAACCCAGTTAATATGATGGGAGCGTCAAAGCGAATCATGGAAATGTTTTTAATGAGACGCAGTGAACAAGTGGATATATCAACGGCTCGTTTCGCCAATGTTGCATTTTCCGACGGCTCGCTTTTGCATGGTTTTAACCAACGTATTCAGAAAAGGCAACCGATAGTTGCGCCCAACGACATTAAACGCTATTTCGTTACCCCGAAAGAGTCCGGTGAACTTTGCCTAATGTCCTGTATTTTCGGCGAAAACAGAGACATCTTTTTTCCAAAGCTGAGCGAAGCTCTGCACTTGATTACTTTTTCTGAAATTGCTGAAAAATACTTAAAGCAAAGAGGCCTAGAACCCGTACTTTGTCAGTCAGAAGATGAAGCCAGAGCGCTAGCTTTAACATTACCAGAAAAAGGCCAGTGGCCATGCCTTTTCACCGGAAGTGACACCACCGGAGAAAAAGATTTTGAAGAGTTTTTCACTCAAGACGAGACTATCGAAATGAACCGCTTTCGCAATATTGGTGTGGTTAAAAATGAGCTGAATTACTCATCTGATTTACTGAAAAACTTTGAACACAAAATCCTTAAACTCAAGCAGTCAAAATGCTGGAATAAACAGGATATCATTGATCTCTTTTGTACTTTGTTGCCAAACTTTGATCATAAAGAAACTGGCAAGTACCTCGACAGCAAAATGTGAACTAGCCTTATGTCACCAACGACATCTCAACTCAGCGAATTTATCCGCTCACTCTACCAGACCAATGAGTTTATTCCCTTGCATGCCCCAACCTTTGGAGAGCAGGAAAAACGAAATGTTCTTGACACTATAGAAAGTACCTTTGTTTCCAGCGTCGGTGAATACGTCACTAGTTTTGAGAACCAAGTCGAGGCTTTTACCGGAGCTCACAGGGCAATAGCAACAGTTAATGGTACAGCGGCTCTTCACGCCGCTTTATACATGGCGGGTGTTCAGAGCGGTGATTATGTCATTACTCAGGCATTGACGTTTGTCGCAACCTGCAATGCAATTCATCACATGGGTGCTGAGCCAATTTTTATCGATGTGGCTTATCAGACCATGGGAATGTGCCCTATAGCACTTGAATCCTTTCTTGAAGAGCATGCAATAACCGATGGACAAAACTGTATTCACAAAACGTCTAAGCGAAAAATCCGTGCCTGCGTTCCTATGCACACTTTTGGGCACCCGGTTCAGTTAGATGAATTACTGGCTATATGTAACAAGTGGAACATCGAGCTGGTAGAAGATGCGGCTGAAAGTTTAGGTTCATTTTATAAAGGGCAGCACACCGGAACTAAAGCTCGTTTTTCAGCACTGAGTTTTAATGGCAACAAGATAATTACCACAGGCGGTGGTGGTATGCTGCTGTGTGCAGATGAAAGCGAAGGTCATAGAGCGAAGCACATAACAACAACAGCTAAGGCTTCTCATCCCTACGAGTTCTATCATGACGAACCGGGCTTTAATTACAGAATGCCAAACCTTAATGCAGCTTTAGGTTGCGCACAGATGAGTCACCTGGAAACATTTATCGAGAAAAAACGTGAACTGGCAGAACAGTACAAGGCGTTCTTTAAAGGCTCCAATTTCCAGTTTATGGATGAACCTTCAGAGTGCCGCTCCAATTTTTGGTTAAATGCTATTTTGTGTGAGCATAGTGACTTGCGTAATACTGTTATTGAAGAACAACATAACGCAGGGATTATGTGTCGCCCGGCATGGCATTTAATGACTAGACTTCCCATGTTCGAGCGTTGTCCACGTGGTAAGCTGACGGTATCAGAAGACATACAGTCCCGTTTGGTGAATATCCCAAGTTCACCCATTTTAACGAGGTGTGACCAATGAAGGTGACCGTTTTTACCGGAACCCGGGCTGATTACGGACTTTTATACTGGCTGCTTCACGATTTACGTGAAGACCCGGAGTTTCACTTGCAGATTATAGCGTCTGGCTCTCATTTGTCACCGGAGTTCGGCTATACGGCACAGCTCATCGAACAAGATGGTTTTGAAATTGATGAGAAAGTCGAGATGCTGCTTTCATCAGATACAGCACTGGGCACCGTTAAAAGTCTTGGCATGGGTATTATCGGTTACGCCGATGCCTTAACCAGACTACAGCCAGATGTTTTGGTTATTTTGGGCGATCGTTATGAAGCTTTAGGAATAGCCCAGTCTGCGATGTTAATGCGAATACCGATACTGCATATTCACGGTGGTGAAATTACCGAAGGTGCCTATGATGATGCCATTCGCCATGCCATTACCAAATTAAGTTATCTGCATGCTACTGCAACGGAAGAATACCGAAAGCGAGTCATTCAGCTTGGCGAAACACCTGATCGCGTTTTTAATGTTGGCGCACTCGGCTTAGATCACATCGCACGCACAGAGCTGTTAGACTGCGGACAACTTGCCGAATCCCTTGGCTTTGAGTTGAGCAAGGATTTTTTCGTTGTCACATACCACCCGGTAACGTTAGCGGATGAAGCTCCGGTAGAAACCTTTAAAAATCTGACTAAAGCTCTGGATAACTATCCTAAGTTTGACGTTATTTTCACTTACCCAAATGCTGACGATGGTGGACGACAAATTATTCCGCTTATTGAGCAGTATGCTGATGCAAATAAAAACCGCGTTATAGCCATTCCATCATTAGGCCAGCAGCGTTACTTAAGTGCAATTAAACATGCCAGCGCGGTAATCGGAAACTCTTCGAGTGGAATTATCGAGGTTCCCTCTTTCAAAACACCGACTGTCAATATAGGTCAACGCCAGTTGGGACGTTTAGCAGCTGACAGTGTCCTTCATTGCGACAGTTCATACGATGCTATCGACAATGCAATAGATAAAGCAGTTACTACAAAGGTCAGTGAAAATATTAGTAACCCTTACGGACAAGGCAACGCCAGCCGTAAAATCATTGACATTCTTAAGTCCGCAAATTTGAATAGAACGAAGACTTTTTACGATATTGGAGAGAGCCAATGACCCTCATTATTGCAGAAGCCGGGGTAAACCATAATGGTGATCATAAGTTAGCACGCAAGTTGGTTAAGGCTGCCAGCGACGCAGGTGCTGACATCGTCAAGTTTCAGACATTTAAAGCACAGAATCTGGTCACAAAAGACGCACAGCAAGCTGACTATCAATCTAGAAATATAGGTAGAAAAGAGAGCCAGTATGAAATGTTAAAGCGGCTCGAACTTACTCCTGAAATGCACTATGAGTTAGTAGCTTACTGTAAAGAATTGGGTATTGAGTTTCTATCAACAGCTTTCGATGATGACAGTCTTCACTTTTTAGTAAACGATTTAGGTCTAACGCGCTTGAAAGTTCCGTCGGGCGAAATTACTAATGCCCCGTTCTTGCTAAGTCACGCACGCACTCAGTGTGACTTAATTATTTCTACAGGAATGGCCACCCTAGCCGAGGTAGAAAAAGCTCTCTCTGTCATTGCTTTTGGCTATCTGAATAAAGAAGCTGAAAAACCAACGCACGCTGATTTTGAAGCCGCCTACTCTTCAGTGGAAGGGCAAAAATTACTGAAAGATAAAGTCTCAGTATTGCACTGTACGACAGAGTACCCGGCACCTTTTGATGAAATCAACTTAACTGCTATGGATACTATTCATCAAGCATTTAAGCTTCCAGTCGGGTACTCTGATCATAGCGATGGAATTATTATTCCAATTGCAGCTGTCGCTAAGGGGGCAGCTATAATCGAAAAGCATTTTACTCTGAATCGTAATTTAGAAGGTCCCGATCACAAGGCGTCACTCGAACCAGAGGAGTTGACGCAAATGATTGACTCAATAAAAAAAATCGAAAAAGCACTAGGAGATGGTATAAAACGCCCCACACCATCAGAGATTTTGAACAAACCTGTAGCGCGAAAAAGTATAGTCACTATAAAACCGATAAAGGAAGGTCAGAGAATATCAATTAACGATATCGCAATAAAGCGTCCGGGAGATGGTCGTACGCCATTTGATTACTGGCAATTATTAGGAAGTGTGGCGCTGAAAAACTACAAAGAGGATGAGTTAATTTAATGAGGATAGGATACTTCGCAGACGGCCCTTGGGCTCACAAAGCCATTGCGCTTTTGGCTAATGATCCAGATATAGAGATAGCTTTTATCGTTCCAAGGTTTGATAAACAGGATTCTGTTTTAAAAGATTGGGCGAAGAAGCTGAATATACCATTTCTGCTTTGTGAAAATGTCAATAAAAGTAGCTTTATTCAAGAAGTCTCAGAGCTAAACTGTGACCTTTTCGTTTCAATGTCTTTTAATCAAATTATTAAAAGTTCTTTACTCCAAATTCCACCTTTGGGTTTTATTAATTGTCATGCCGGAGCACTTCCTTTTTACCGCGGAAGAAACCCCCTTAACTGGGCATTGATTAATGGTGAAGAAGAATTTGGTATAACCGTGCACTTTATAGATGATGGAATCGATACTGGCGATATTATTGAGCAAAAAATATTACCTATCTCCAAGGACGACACTTACGGAACCTTGTTAGAAACAGCAATCAACAACTGCGGGTATGTACTCTATAAAGCTATTAAGAACCTTTGCAATGGTCAAGTAAAAAGAGTTCCTCAGAAAACTATTCACCCGATCGGAACGTACTTTTGCCAACGACGAGTCGGAGATGAATTTGTCAAATTTGACTGGACATCTGAAAGAATTTTTAACTTTGTCAGAGCACTCGCACCTCCTGGGCCATTAGCCAAATTCAGGTATGCTGGAGTAACCTATGATATTCATAGCGCAAACCTGATTGACGACGCGCCAGAATATATTTGTATAGAGGGTGTAGTTACTAACGTTAATGGAAAAATTATCACTGTGAAAACACTAGACTCAACAATTCAACTTAACGTTTCTGCAAGCAGTAAAAAGTCACCTCCGACTATACGAGTCGGAGCCCGACTCGAGTTTTAAGTTTCAGCGACAATTCAAGCGAGAATATAATGAACGAGAGATGGAAGCGAATACTCATTAAACCCAATCAATCGATTCGCCATGCTCTTGAAGTCATTGAGCAGGAATCTTTGCGCATAGCAATCGTTGTTGGAGAGCAAGGTGAATTGTTCGGGGTCGTTACTGATGGAGACATCCGCCGAGGGCTAATTAATGGAGTAGCCCTGACAGATTCCGTATCAGAAGTAATGAATTCGTCTCCAGTAACAGCTTATAACACTGTTACTCGTAAAGAGGCAATTAAATTGATGGAGTCCAAGGGCTTATTAGCAATCCCTCTGCTCAATCAAGGCAAAGTTGTTGGTTTAGAAACGTTGCAAAGATCAGGCTCAGGACGTTCTTATGATAACCCCGTTTTTTTAATGGCAGGAGGTTTTGGAACTCGATTACGTCCGCTCACCGATAATTGCCCAAAGCCTTTATTAAAAGTTGGCGACAAGCCCATTCTTGAAATTGTGCTAAACAGCTTTATTCGCGCTGGCTTTAATAATTTTTATATCTCTACTCACTACTTGCCAAATATGATCCGAGAGTACTTCGGCGATGGTTCAAAGTGGAAAGTAAATATCCGTTATGTGCACGAAGATAAGCCATTAGGAACTGGCGGGGCATTAGGTTTGTTACCAGACGATATCGAACCCTTACCGCTGATTATGATGAATGGTGATGTACTCACGAATGTAGATTTTGAGAAGGTGTTAGAGTTCCATAATCAATATCAACCTCATGCAACGATGTGTGTACGTGATTACGAATACCAAGTACCATTTGGTGTAATTCAGGGGGAAGAGCACAAAGTGGTGCAAATGAAAGAAAAGCCTGTTGAACATTACTTTATTAATGCCGGGATTTACGTCGTCAGTCCGGAGTTACGCCAGCAAGTGACAATTGACACATATCTGGATATGCCCTCGCTGCTAGAGAAAAGCATCGCACAAAACAACGATGTCGTAATGTACCCACTTCGCGAGTATTGGTTGGATATAGGTCGAGTCGAAGACTACAAACGAGCGCAGCTCGATATCATTAACTTGGATTTGTGATATGCAGAACATTATCGTTATTGGTTGCGGTAGCATTGGACGTCGCCACATGCGTAACGTCAAACTGCTCTATCCTCAAGCGCAGGTAATAGCAATCCATAGCAACCCAGCTAACCTTAAATGCCCGCCTGAAGCAGACCGTTTGGCTGAGCTGGATAAGCTCAACTCGTCAATTAGTTTAGCAATCGTAGCGTCACCGGCCAATTACCACCTGCAACATGCGATGGCCTGTCTAACTCTCGGAGCGCCAACATTAATCGAAAAGCCGTTGGCAGATAATTATGAGGATGCTAAAGCCTTTATTAACCACCTCGATGATAATCAACAACGGCGTTTAGGTATTGGTTACTGCTTAAGGTATCTCCCATCTGCCCGCTATGTTAAAACGCTACTGAACAGCGGGCTCCTAGGCACCATTTACAACGTACACGTCGAAGTGGGTCAGTACTTGCCATATTGGCGCCCAGAAACTCGTTATCAAGACTCGGTGTCAGCAAATGCACGGCTCGGTGGTGGAGCGCTGAACGAGCTCAGTCACGAGATAGACTATTTGCATTGGCTGTTTGGTATAAAGCATGTGCGTTGCGCTACCCTGAGAACCACTAATGAGCTCACCACAGACGTCGAACAGTTAGTCGATGCGACATTAGCCTTGGAAAAGGACGTCCACGGCACCTTACACCTTGACTTCCTGCAAAAGGCGCCCCGCCGATGCTGTACAGTCATTGCACAAAATGCGCGAATCGAGTGGGATCTGATGGATAACACCATCATCCAATATGACAAAACCGGCCAGCATCTACTTTTCGAGGATCGTGACTACGACAAGAACCAAATATACTTGGATCTCGTCGAGAACTTTGAGCAAGCGATTAGCACCAATAGCAGCGCTGACATCGATATAAAACAAGGGCTTAAGGTATTAGATATTATTCAACAGATTAAAAAGGCAGCTCAACATGACTAGTACGATGGCATTTGTTTTTGCCCGCGGTGGCTCAAAGGGTTTACCAGGCAAAAATATTAAGCCCCTTTGCGGTAAACCCCTTCTGGCTTACTCGATAGAAGCGGCTCGTCAATGTAATGGCATAGATCAAGTTTTCGTATCGACCGACGACGGTGATATTGCCAACGTTGCTAAGCATTATAATGCCACGGTAATTAAGCGCCCTCCCGAATTAGCCAACGACACCAGTCCGGAGTGGCTGTCTTGGCAACATGCGATTAAGTGGGTACAAGAACACTATGGTCGGTTTGACACTTTCGTCAGCGTACCCGCAACAAGTCCGCTTACCTCAAGCAATGACATTCTCCGAGCAATACAGCAAAAACATAAAACCGATGCTGATATTTGTTTATCAGTAACACCATCAACTCACCACCCAAGCTTTAACATGGTATTTTTTGATGCGCAGCGCGTTCAACTTATGCAGCCATTGCCGAATTCGGTTACACGCCGACAAGACGTGTCCAATGCCTACAACATCACCACATGTGTCTATGTTGCTTCAACAGAGCACATAATGAATAATAAGGGCTTATTTGATGGTCAGGTCACTGCTATCGAAGTTCCACGGGAACGTGCTGTGGATATTGACGACATCATGGATTTTAAATTTGCAGAGTTGTTAATGAGGGAGCGTAGCGAGTGCTAGAGGGAAAAGACATAATGGTGTTCGGAGCCAATGGCCTAATTGGAAAAGCCGTTGCTCACCATATTGCGGAGCTTGGAGGGCATGTCATTGGCGTAGACGTGAATTCAGATAATGACAGCATCATATGTGACATTACACGTGAGTCAGACATCCAACAGTTACTGAACACGACCCCAAAATTAGACGGGATTGTTAACTGTGCATATCCACGTAACGATCAGTATGGCACCGATGCACTGGACGTTTCTTTGGACAGTTTTAACGATAACGTTAGTTTACAGCTCGGCTCATCCTTTGCAGTGATAAAACAAGCCGCTCGATACTTTCAGCAACATCAACGATCTCTTTCCGTAGTTATGCTGAGTTCTATCTACGGCATTAGTCCCCCTGATTTCAATATCTACAAGGGTACATCAATGACGATGCCAGTCGAATATGCGGCGGTAAAGTCAGGATTGATTCACCTGACCAAATACTTTGCGAAATACATCAATCAATCCGATTTCCGTATTAACTGCATTTCGCCCGGAGGGATTGAAAACGGCCAGCCAGAAGTTTTTTTGAACGCCTACAGACAGAAAACCTTAGGCCATGGCATGCTGTCTGCCGAAGACATCTGTGGTGGAATCAGTTTTCTGTTATCAGATGACGCTCGCTATATAAACGGCGCCAACCTTACTATCGACGATGGCTTTACTCTTTAGTAAAGCGAAGTTGAAAAATCAAACATTGCGAAGGATGAGGATTAAAACTCTAATATCAATCCTCTTTATTCAGCAGACATAGTGCATTTTTCTAACCATGCTATTTTAAAATTAACTTTTGCCTCTTTAATGAAGTCAATCCACTTATGCATCGCAACATTAAAATGCTTTACACAGTGCTCTTCATCATTATTCAAAAATAGAATCGATATCATAGGACAATGAAAATACAATAGCTCACCCTCCAGAACATAATGAAGATGCGAGTAGGTTGAGCCCCTATGACTATATAAGTATCTTGATTGTCTTCTAATATTATCTAAAGCTTCTTCACGTGAAGAAATTTTCTCACCACTAAGCTCAATTAAGTGATCACATATTTCATCGTACTTCTCAAAATCTAAATATCTACTAAAATCTTCACATTGAAACTTATCGAACAAGTCACTTTTAATATGTTCAATGACTAGCTCTTTATCAATATCTGAAAACTCAGGCAGTAAATGGCTCGGGCGTAATGGTAGAGCCCCTTCTACTTTGGCACCTTCGCCAACGTTGTAGCATTCAACCCCTAAAGCTTTACCATAATTTTCAAGTAGTCTTCCCATTTGCCGGGCAGACATCGCCAACAGGTTCGAAGACATAACAGTGCCACCAAAATTCCCTTCTAATTTATGAGGGGCTTTATGCATTTTTATCGATTTTAATGGCCCTTTATAATAATCCGAATCTTTAGCATGATGCCTTCCATCTGAGGCGTAGCCATTATCAACGCCAAATAGGTATATTTGCTTGAAGCCTAGGTGAACAGCATAGGACAAACTCGTATTGGCAACCATCGGGTTACAGAATGATAAGTAGTTAAGAGGCCGTTTTTTCTCATTGAGTAGTACAAAATTTAATAGATCGCCGCCAGCATCAATACCTTTACCAGCCATTCCTACCCAGTCATATAGAGGCACAACATCCGGATAAATGAGGTTCAGCGTCAATAAGTTTAACTTTTTATATTGCTCGGAAGAAAGCGATCTTAATAAAATGTCATAAGTAATCTTAGGTCGTTCAACCAATGTATGAAAATCTGGGACAATATCATGCTTAAGTAAAGTCTGTAGTGCTGTACCTGCAGCAATGATTATCGCCTGCTCTTGAGTTTCTTTTATAAAATCTAAACTTTCATCAAGAGAGGGGCCATTCCCTACCACATAAATCGGAAAACGCTGGAACTTATTTAATGTATTTCCGCCTTTAAGAAGATTCATTCCTCGAGTAGCGTTATGTACAGTGTGAGCTATAGCTGTCGTCGCATCGTTATAAAAACCGTATCCGCTGTGGATTTCAAATAGACGTTGATAGAACTGCAGAATAAGCTCGCCTGTACTTTTAGATGGGTAATGTTGGTAACAAAAACACTTGGTTAAGGAAAACGCCCCAATATCCTGAGAAACTCGGTAGAGATCGTCAATAAACGTCTGATAGGAGGCTCCCAGCTGAAAAATAAGAACCCCATATTGCTCATCTACCTGCTCAATAATTGACTTCCAGTCTGTACAATACAAACTGCAATAAAAATTCTCAAAGCTGGGCTCAATTAAATAGATATAATCAAATTGGACTTTATTCAATAAAATTGGCAAATGATAACCCAACCCGATCCCAAATATAATAGCGGTTGGGAACCTTTCTGGAAGCACATCTAACTTTTCATACTTCCCGGCTTCTTTAACCGAAATACCTAACTGTTTTAGGTGACGAGCATGAAGCCGATCATCCCCCTCAGAGACTTCAGCATACGTTGAAAAATCTATATGATTAATCACAGGATTCTTTATGTGTTTCTCAACCTGTTCTTTCACTTGCGAGATAGGATCATTTCCGTATAAGGCGACTCCGGTTTTATGTTCCCGAATGTTCCCATAGCCCGTTTCAGTGACAAACATCTCAAGCGGCTCATTTGACTGAAACTCTTCAATGCTTTTAGCAATATTAGGATAAAAAGATTTAAAGGCTTCGAGGTTGGATTGAAATCTAAGCTCGGCTTCTTCTGCGAACAGCTTTTCGCGTTCCACCTGAGTTTCTGAGGCTTTCAGTCTTTTCATCAACAGAGAAAGTTGATCTTGTATATTATCCATGAAATGTACCGCGTTAATTCATTACGCAACACTATAGCCCGACTTATAGTCAGCACTCAAGCTCTACGAACCTTATGTGTTCTCTCTATACTCTTTCATCGAACGACGTCCTTTCGTCAGTTTCTTGAGGGCTCCCTGAATCAATTCTTTCTGCTTCAACGCTTCTTTTTCATATTCACGCAGCAACATACTGATGTCGTTCAGTTTCTTAGCTTTCTCTTCTTCCCTCAAGTTACTATCTAAAATAATTGATTCCGTTTGACTACGGAGCTCTTCAAAAAGCCCATTTAAATGAGACTCATCTATTCGCTCCGAACCCAACTCATCTTTTATTTTTTTTAGTAACTCATCAAGCGAGCTTACCATTACGCACCAACGGCGGTGGAGTTAGACATTTGACTTTCTGCTTCCTGTCTCGCTGACATAGGAATTGCATCCCAAGAGGACTTAATCTGGGAAAGCAGACTTTGAACCTCTGATACTTTATCAACGTCATTATTGCGTGACGCATCAGCAAGAACTTCGTTCATATAGAGATAAAGTTGCTCTAAATTCCCAGCCACTTCACCTCCTACTTTGGAATTCAAACTTGAGCGCAATGACTCAATAATATTTGAAGCTTTACTTATATGAACAGCCTTATTTTCTAAGTCTTTACGTTCAATAGCTCCTTTCGCATAGTTTAGATTATCAAGAGCCCCAGCCATTAGCATTTGTATCAGTTGATAGGGGTCAGCTCCTGCAACTCTTGCCCTTAGGGAGCCTTGAGTATAACCTTTCAATTTCTTATTCATTTTGCACCTCAATACTTAAATAGGTGAATTTAGTCTTTGCCACCAAAACCTGGTAAATTACCAAGCTGCGCTGACAAGTAACTTTGTGTGCTTTGCATTTGAGCAAGCATCACATCTAAACCAGAGTATTTCTCACGCAAACGAGCTTCCATCTGCTGCATACGATAATCATGATCTAACCTATCTTCTTCAATACCATCAAGCCGTTGGTTCAATGAATCTTCCCGAAAAGTAATAGCGCCTCGAGATTCTATATAATTGTCCATTAAACCTTCAAAACGGCTCGCTATACCACTTTCATTCGAGAATATTTTTCCAAACGCATTGAAGTCTTCATCCATAGCCTGATCGACGCTACGCACTAAATTCGTCTTTTCTAACTTTCCATCTTCATTAAGGCTTAAACCAATATCGAACAGGTTAGAAAAATCACCTGCCCCCTCTACATTACTGGTTAAAACATTAACCATTTGGTTCTTGAGTCCTCTAACCAATGAATCGCCATTAAGAGGTGCCGAGTTTCCACTCGATGCATCAAATGCGGTTGCTTTATCCATTATGTCAACAACACCATTATAGGCCTTAACAAATTCATCAATGAGCTTGTCAACACCTTCCCTGTCTCTGGCTATCTCTACCTGAGCAGTTTCGTTGTTTTCGCTCTCTTTAATTGCTGTAATCGTTGAGCCTTGAATAACGTCAGTAAAGGTATTTGAACTGCTCGTTGCAACAATACCATCAATTTTTATCTGAGCATCTGATGCCTGATCTTCTGCTGCTATGGACATACCACCGACGCCGCCACCAAATGCTTGAGTCGATAGTGCGTCTAACTCAGCGTTGTCATTCGTTACGCTTAAATCGTTACCGGTGCCAGTAACATCAGAATTAAATACCAGCTTAGCTTCTGTTCCTGTATTAATAATGTTTGCTGTAACACCAAAGTTATCTGCTGAATCATTAATTTGCTGACGAATGTCTTCCAAAGTAGAGTTTGCCGCAATAGTTAGATCGAAGCTTTTATCGCCCGCAGCAAAACTTAGAGTGCTCTCGGTTGTATTCACAACTTGATCAGACGAAGTAAATGAACCATTTGCTGACACCGCTCGCGAACCTTGAGCAAGCTCAACAACTTCAACATCAAACGAGCCATTGGTTGAGTTATCAGTACTCGAAAAGCTAATTAAATCACCGGACTCTGGTTGGGTTAAATTTGCAACCCGTTTATCAAACAGGTCACTATCGCTAAGTTTACTAACCACATCATCGAACTTTGACAATGCCGATTTCACTGCACCTAACGCCGAAAGCTCTGCATCATACTGAGACTCCTGGCGAGCAAACTTCGCTTGTTTAGGTTGATTGGTAGCCTGCAAAGTCGAGGAAATAATCGACTCCAGATCGAGACCTGAACCTACTCCTGCAGAATTAAATAACGGCATATCAATGCTCCTTACACTTGCTTGTCAAACAAAAAGCCTGACGTGTTACCTTTTGTATCGGCCATTTCCTCCAAAGCTTTAGAGAGTTTCACTACAAGCTCTGATGGTATTTGGCGAATCATTTCACCACTGTCTCTATCCATCACCTTAACGACAGGTGGATCACCACGTTCCTCAATAACAAACTGAAGACTCGTGTTTCGAATGGCATCAGATTGATTCATTTCTTCGACAACATCTGCTACCGACTGTTCATTCGCTTGGGGTTCTTGTTTCGTTTTTATTTGCCCTTCTTGCTTTACTTGCTGGACAGTATCAATGACCTTATCCTTTTTTTCTTGTGCAGGAAGGCTTTTTTCTGTCGTTGCTGTATAAGCAATTGGAGAACTTTCTACTTTAAGCTCAGCCATAATGATCACCATTCATCCGTTTTTACTATTTAAGCACAAAAGTGAACTTAAAACATTTTTCCTTATTTGTTATCGGAAAGCATCAATAGAAACTTTAGAAGTTTTTTGTACTTTTTTTAGACACAAAAAAACCAGAGCAAAAAGCTCTGGTTTTTTATAACCAACTGAGTTGGTGAAGTTATTATCCAAGCAACTGCAATGCCGCCTGTGGACGCTGGTTTGCCTGGGCTAGGATAGTCTGCGATGCCTGTTGCAAAATCTGAGACTGAGTCAGTTTCGCAGTTTCTGCGGCAAAATCGGCATCTTTAATACGTGATTTCGCTGCTTCCAGGTTTTCTGAAACGTTGCCTTGGTTACGAATAGTAGACTGGAAGCGGTTCTGTACTGCACCTAATTCGGCACGCTTCTTGTCAACAACCGCAATTAGGTTATCCATACCAGCCAATACCGCTTGGGCTCCTTCCTGAGTGCTAACCGAAATACCGTCAGCTTCAAATACAGCAGCAAAGGAGAGAGCTGATGCTCCGTTGTTACTCGCAGTAAACGTCGCTGTACCATACGTAGCTGTTAGTGATTCACCTGTTACTACTGAAGCGATACCTGCAATCCCGGACAGAGTAAACCCGCCGTTAGCGCTTACACCGTTTGTAGAAACAGCGGAGCCACCAACCGTTTTCATTGAAAAATCAATAGTTTGGTTAGCATCGGCACCAACCTGAAAAGCCGCTTCATAAGAGCCATCTAGCAAGTTCTGGCCACCAAAGGTAGTGTCTTCCGCTATTCGGTTGACCTCACTCATCAAGACTTGAATTTCTTCCTGAATTGCCAGACGATCTTCATCCGTGTTTGAACCGTTAGCCGCTTGTTGTGCTAATGTACGTACACGCTGAAAAGTATTGGTAACTTCATCCAGTGCACCTTCCGCAGTTTGCGCTAAAGAAATACCGTCGTTTGCGTTGCGATTCCCCTGATTCAATCCCTGGACCTGAGATTCCAGACGGTTTGAAATTTGTAGACCCGCGGCGTCATCCGATGCGCTGTTGATACGGAAGCCTGAAGACAAGCGTTCAAAAGCTTGGTCAAGTGAATTTCCTGAACTGATCAACTGACGTTGAGCATTCAAAGAACTGACATTCGTGTTTACGTATAAAGGCATAGTTATTTCCCCTTATTTGAAATACAGGCTTTATGCCTGTAAAAACTGTGCTTATTAAAGTTATCGGCAAACTGAATATATTCTTTAATAAAAAAATAAAAAGCCGAGCAAAAGCTCGGCTTTCAATACTAATTATGAATAAAATGTAAATTATCCAAGCAACTGCAGTGCGGCCTGAGGTCGCTGATTCGCCTGCGCCAAAATAGTCTGAGATGCCTGCTGTAAGATCTGAGACTGAGTCAGTTTGGCTGTTTCTGCCGCGAAATCCGCGTCTTTGATGCGTGACTTCGCTGCTTCTAAGTTTTCAGAAACGTTACCTTGGTTGCGAATGGTTGACTGGAAACGGTTCTGAACCGCACCTAACTCTGCACGTTTCTTGTCAACAACAGCGATCAAGTTGTCCATACCCGCAAGAACTTGCTGAGCATTGTCTTGTGTCGAAACTGAAATAGTACTAGCTACATAAGCGGCCGCAAATGAATCAGTATTAGCTGTTCCCGAAATCGCAGTTAGCTGCTCACCAGTTACCGCCGAAGCTATACTAGCAATTCCAGATAAAGTGAAGCCGCCAACCCCTGATAATGAACCAGAAGTGCCTACTGTTTTCATTGTAAAGTCAATGGTTTGGTTCGCGTCAGCACCAACCTGAAACTTAGCTTCGTACTGTCCATTAAGCAAATTCTGACCACCGAAAGTCGTGTCTTCAGCAATACGATTAACTTCGTCCATCAACACGCGAATTTCTTCCTGAATTGCCAGGCGATCTTCATCGGTGTTTGAACCGTTTGCTGCTTGCTGTGCCAGCGTACGAACTCGCTGGAACGTGTTGGTTACTTCGTCTAACGCCCCTTCAGCGGTCTGCGCCAAAGAGATACCATCATTCGCGTTACGGTTACCCTGATTCAAGCCCTGAACCTGAGAATCAAGACGGTTTGAAATTTGTAAGCCTGCAGCGTCATCAGAAGCGCTGTTGATACGGAAGCCTGAGGACAAACGTTCAAAAGCCTGGTCAAGTGAGTTACCTGAGCTGATCAGCTGACGCTGTGCGTTCAACGAGCTGACGTTCGTGTTTACATATAATGGCATAATAATGCTCCTTAGTTCATTAGGGTTACATTTCGAGCTTTGGCGAAAATATAACCATCTCTTAAACTAACGGCAGCTAAGCGGCAAACTTTAGCCGCTTTTTTAGTTCTTCCATAAAAAAACCGAAGCAATTGCTCCGGTTTCTAATATTTTAGGTTTAACTAGAGTTAACCCAGTAGCTGAAGAGCTGCCTGTGGACGCTGGTTTGCCTGCGCCAAAATAGTCTGAGATGCTTGCTGTAAGATCTGAGACTGAGTCAGTTTGGCTGTTTCTGCCGCGAAATCCGCGTCCTTGATGCGTGACTTCGCTGATTCAAGATTTTCAGCAATATTACCTTGGTTACGAATGGTTGACTGGAAACGGTTCTGAACCGCACCTAACTCGGCACGCTTCTTGTCAACAACAGCGATCAAAGAGTCCATACCGGCTAAAACAGCCTGAGCATCGTCTTGTGTCGAAACTGAAATACCATCAGCTGTGTAAACTGTACTAAAATCAAAGGTATTACCTGACGCAAAGCCGTTAGCTGATGTATAAATAGTAGAACTATTTTCCACAACATCAGAAGCGATATTTGCGATACCTGAAAGCGTAAAGCCCCCGTTTGCTGATAATGAGCCTGAGGTACCAACCGTCTTCATTGTAAAGTCAATGGTTTGGTTCGCATCAGCACCAACCTGAAACTTAGCTTCGTACTCTCCGCTAAGCAAGTTCTGACCACCGAAAGTCGTATCTTGAGCAATACGATTAACTTCGTCCATCAACACGCGAATTTCTTCCTGAATTGCCAGGCGATCTTCATCCGTGTTTGACCCGTTAGCCGCTTGCTGAGCTAATGTACGTACACGCTGAAAAGTATTGGTTACTTCGTCTAACGCCCCTTCAGCGGTCTGCGCCAAAGAGATACCATCATTCGCGTTACGGTTACCCTGATTTAAGCCCTGAACCTGAGAATCAAGACGGTTTGAAATTTGTAAGCCTGCAGCGTCATCAGAAGCGCTATTGATACGGAAGCCTGACGACAAACGTTCAAAAGCCTGGTCAAGCGAGTTACCTGAGCTGATCAGCTGACGCTGTGCGTTCAACGAGCTGACGTTCGTGTTTACATATAATGGCATAATAATGCTCCTCAGTTACCTTCTTTAAAGCTTGGTTCTCGTTAATGTCGCCAAGCGTGAGGAATTGTTTAGGCTTCGTGTTTCGCCTGGTTAAATTTTCCTCTCACAAACTATATCGGCAAATTTTTGGGGAGCTTTAATATTTTTTGAGGAATTTTTAGATTTTTTATGTAGCCTGACATTTATATCAGGTGGAAGGTGGAACCTGACATAAATGTCAGGCTACAACAAATCACAAGTAATCGAACAAACTTAAGCGACTGACTCTGGAGAATACTTGCTGGGCAGCTGAGTAAATCGTCTCGTTTTTTATCAGGTCAGTCACCGCAGTTGAATAATCCACATCAGAAATATCAGCTCGCGCCTTTTTGTTGACTATCTCGATATCGGCATTACTCAATCGTGAGCTTTCAAGCACATTGAGTCGGGCACCGACTTTCGCCTGAGTATCGGTCAAGCTCGAAATAGCATCGTCAAAGGCAGTCAATGATGAGGCTATTTCCTCTCTGTAAAAGCCTTTGCCCTCAGGCCCTGAATTTTCTAAAGAGTCGGCCAGGTCACCTATCTGGGTCAAAATATTTCGAGATACCGGCTCACCAATATCAAAGTCTATAACGTCACCATTAACGACATTCTCAGAAGTCTCAATTTCAATCCCTTGATAAGTGATAGTATCACCTGGGTTATAAGCGACCGGTCCTTGAACAAGGTTGAGTCCGCCATCTAGAATTTGATAATCACCACCGACAAACTCTATTCTTGCCGATTGCGTATCCGCATTACCTGCGTCCCAATAATCTTTTAAAGCTTGCCGGTCAGGGGCTTTCAAACCTTTCACTAAATTATCACCATTAGTGAAATCGATGTCCGCACGGGTCGACAGGTTGCTGAAAGCCTTACTCCCAGGGTCTCCCGCCGGTAAATACAAACTTGGGGAAAGCTGAATTTTGCGTTGCCCGTCATCACTTCTATAAGAGTATGACTCTGTCGCCTGGTTGTATTCCATCGGTTGAATGCGGTTCTGGTAACCAGCGAAGATATATTCCCCGGCTTCGTCTTGAGCATTGGTAAAATCAAACAAAGCCTGTTCGATGTTACGTAACTCCAGCGCAACCGCTTCTCGGTTTTCCGCTGACAAACTGCCATTGCCAGCATTCACTGACAAAGTGCGTGCTTTTTGAACAAAGTCGACCATGTTGGATAGTACGCTCTCCTCACGACGCAAGTTGTTCTCTAACGTCGTTGAGTTACGGTCGAACTGCGCGTTCTGCGCCAACTTTTCGTCGAGAGCCAGTACTTGTGAGTTACCGATTGGATCATCCGCCGGGCTCAGAATACGGGTTTGCTTAGTCAACATCTGCTGCACTTTATCGAGCCGGCCCTGTGATGTTGTCAGGCTGTCCTGGGCTCGCTGATAAAATAAACTGGTACTTAATCTCATCTTATCTCACCTCTTAACCTTGCCAACGTTAACCCAATGACCGCAACAGCGTGTCAAAAATGGTCTGCGACGTGGTAATAATTCGTGCAGATGCCGTGTAAGCCTGCTGATACTGAATAAGATTAGCAGCCTCTTCTTCTAAATTCACACCCGCTTGCGACTCATACAGTGCTTCAGTCTGTGCTTTTACCGCTACGGCAGAGTCTCTAAGCACCCGGTTTTGACTGACTTTACTACCGACATCTGAAACTAAACGCCCATAGCTTTCGTTAAACGTCATGGTTGGCTCGAAGTCCTCTGCACCGTCTCGGCGAACCAACTGTTGACGCTGCAAATCAGATAATTCCTGACCGTTACTATTATCGTCAAAGCCGTTCAAGTTGTATTCTATACGGTAGCTATCTAGCGCTTCAGGCTCTCCGACAATATTAATATCGTAATCAGCATCAATGCCGATACCGGCATTATCATAGACTTGTTGAATCACATTATTTAAATCAGACGTCGTGTAATTGGTGCCAATTTGATTGCCATTCTGATCTAACATACGCAATTCATAGTTATTACCGGTTACTGAAACAACTTCTATCTCTGCCGGAGCCGTCCCAATAAGCCCGTCGTTAGTTGCGTTATAAAGCTCATCGGGCGTATTAATTTGACTAAGCTCGACACTAGCTGCCCCCTCGTTATCGGGGTTGTCACTGACACGGACAGGGCTAGCCAGCGCTATATCTTCCGGGCGACGAACTGACAAATTAATTTCCGACGCCGCGCTTTCTGCCGGCTTTACTAAAAACTTATCGCCAGCATTAGCCGTGTTCGCCACATTCAAAGATACACCATAGCGAACAATGTCGGCGTTACCTCCACCATCTAAAGTACCGGTAACGACTTCAGCTCCCGACAAAGGTTTCCCGGTCGCATCAACCGCTACCACTTCGTAATCAGTCGCGCTGGTCATAGTCACTTGTAAATTTTCAGAGGGGAACGACTCACTGTTACCTTCAAGAACATTCATCCTCACCGTGGCGTTCCCGGTATTCTCATCGTATCCCAAACCCTGCGCAGAAGTTTGCGTCAAATCAAACAACTTACGACCCAGTTGATTGTCTAAATCCATACCTTTTTGGTTTTGAGCATTCATGCTATCAGCGATACGCACCGCCAACTGACCTAAGCGACGCTGTGTGGGCATCAAAATTTCATCGCGGTACTCTAAATAGCCACCAACTTCTCCGCCTACGTCACTAACCGGTACTAGAAACTCACTGCTTTTACCTGAGCCATGTTCTTTCTGTAGAACAAACTCCAGACGTTCAGTGTTCGGGTTGTTCTTTGCTGCCACCGAATTAAACCGGCCATCTTCCAGCACCAGTGGTTGTCCATTCTTTAAGTTAACACTAAGAGCGCCTGTGTCATGCTTAACGACACTAAATTCGACAAGCTCAGCCAGTTTTCTGAGCTCTTCGTCCCTTTGGTTCATTAATGCGTTAGTATCACCGTTCGCATCACTCCCGCCGGAAGAAGCAAAAATGCGCTCATTCAAATTACCAATGTTTTCTGCAATCGAGTTAATACGGTCAGTCGACAGCTTAATCCTTTCATTTATAATACTTTTTTGTTCATCCAGATAACCGGAGAAATCATTAAACTTGGTAACCATTGAATCAGCTTCAGCCAAAACCAATTGTCGTGCGGTAACTGAGCCGGGATCATTATTAGCGTCTTGCAGAGAGTTAAAGAAACTCTCAACGCTTGACGAAACATTGGTAGTGCTATCGCCCAGCAAGGTATCAAGCTGTTCAGCTTGCTGTAAGTTAGCTTCGTAATAACTAACTTTAGAGATATCTGTGCGTAACTGGCGGTTGGCGAATTCATCGATCATACGCTGCACACGAACACGCTCAAGCCCGCCATAAGACGACTCAAGATATTCGGTACGTTCACGCACATAACTTGGTGTATTCGCATTATTAATATTTTTACTGGTCGTCTGCAGACTCTGCTGATGCGACAAAATGCCGTTTTTACCAAGTTGTAATAAGTCGAAACTCATCGATGATTCTCCAGTTACTCTGTGACCTTTATCGGCACCGAGCGAATATTATTTAGCCAATGCGGCAATTTTTTGCCGCCTGCCGCATTCCTAAATTTCTTTATCAACAAAAGCCGGGTTATTTAGTACCGACTGAACCTTTTGTGCGTACTGAGGATCGGTCGCGTAACCAGCATCCTGTAATGCTTGCGTATACTGTTTCGGGTCATCAGCGACTTCTAATGCCTGCTGGTAACGCGGATGTTCTTTTATAAAGTTTACGTAGTCCTGCAAGCTCTGTTCCACATTGGCGTAAGAACGAAACGCGGCGCGCTCTTTGCGGGCCACTTCACCGTCAAACTCCAGTGTGCTGACATGGGACTTGTCACCGTCCCAACGCGTATCCGCTTTAATGTTGAACAGGTTGTTACTGGAGCCACCATGACGTCCGGGCACCAACCGCTTGCCCCAGCCAGTTTCCAGCGCCGCCTGCGCCATCAGTACATCCGGGTTTAAACCGGCTTCTTTGGCTATTTTCTCGGCATGAGGTTTTAGTGCAGCAATAAAGCTTTGCGGGGAATTAAAGGTCGCATCGCCATCGCTCAGCTTAGCAGTATTCACCCGCTGATTACCGTAGTACAGGCCGGCATCAATGCCGCCCTGATCACTGACTTTCTGCGAGGCGTTGCTCATATCTGCACGATTTTTCATACGCGGGTCGTCAAGGTTCGCGCCATTGCGATTCATTGACGCCGGTACATAACTGTCATCACCACCTAACTGCTTTACCATCAACTCAGCCAACCCTAGTGTGCCCTGGCTCGACAGTTCTGAGGTGAGTTGCTGGTCATACATATCTCGGTACATATTGGTGTAACGATTATCCAGCAGATTATCTTTTTCAAACACAGCGTTAGCTTTACGCATACTGCCCATGACCATGTTCAGAAATATGGCTTCAAACTGCTGCGCGGCTTCCATCAAGGCTTCTTTGTCATCGGGCTTGAACGCACGCTTCCGCAGCCCGTCAAGGCTGTGGGTATCCATAGCATGTTGCGCTTGCTTTAAATGAGAGTCTGAAACCGTCATAGTTTAAGTCGCCGCTAGATTACAATGAGCTCGCCAGATAACGCACCGGCTTGTTTCAATGCTTCCAATACGGCAATCATGTCGCTTGGAGCAGCACCAATTTGATTCACTGCGCGAACCAAATCATTCAACGTGGTTCCGGGCTCGAAAACGAACATGCGTGCATCATCCTGATCAATGTCAATTATCGACTGCGGGGTAATTGCCGTTTCCCCTTCACCAAATGGGGTTGGCTGATCGACATTCACGTTCTCAGCAATGGTCACCTGCATGTTGCCATGTGCAACCGCTGCAGGGCGCAGTTCAACATTCTGACCAACTACGATAGTTCCCGTACGCGAGTTTACGATAATCTTCGCGGCCGCCGAGGCTTGTTGTACTTCCAGGTTTTCGAGCGTCGACATGTAGCTGACCCGCTGATTCATGTCTCGAGGCGCCCTCACCCGCACAGAAGTTGCGTCTACTGCCTGAGCTGTGCCTTCGCCAACTAAGCCGTTAATGGTTTCCGCCATACGCTTAGCTGTTGTGAAGTCTGACTGGTGCAGGTTAAAGGTAAAGTAATCGGAAGAGCCAAAACCTGACAGAACCTCGCGTTCAACGACTCCACCATTCGGAATTCGGCCGACCGTCGGGGTGTTAATGACAATACGCGAACCATCGTTACCTTCAGCGCCTAAGCCGCCCACAATAAGACTACCCTGCGCAACCGCATAAACTTCACCATTGGCACCTTTCAAAAAGGTTTGCAACAAGGTACCACCAGTCAGACTATCGGCACTGCCGACAGAAGAAACGGTGACATCAATTTTCTGGCCGGGTTTTGCAAAGGCAGGCAAGTCCGCATGTACGGCAACGGCCGCCACATTATCAATTTTTGGACGCTCATTAGCGGGAATGTTAATACCAAAGTTACCCAACATGGTACGGAATGTCTGATCGGTAAACGGCGTCTGCTCTCCGGTTCCCGGTAAGCCAACCACCAGGCCATAACCAATAAGCTGGTTATCACGAATGCCCTGAACCGACGCAATATCTTTTATGCGTGAGGCTTGTACCGGAGAAACCAGCATTGACACTAAACCGACCAAAAGTGCGATGAATTTAACCGTTCTCATGCCTTACTCCTTAGAATGGCCATACCGGGCTGTTGAAGAAGCGAGTTAACCAACCCTGCTCCTGAACCTGAGCCAGACTGCCGGTACCTGAGTACTCAATGCGTGCATTCGCCACGCGAGTGGATGGGATCTGGTTAGCGGCAGTAATATCCTGAGGCCGGATCATACCGGTTAAACGAATGTACTCATCGCCGGTATTAATGCGCATCCACTTTTCCCCCCGAACAATTAAATTACCGTTTGGCAGTACTTTTATAACCGTCACGGTGATCTCGCCGTTAAGCTGATTACTCTGGTCAGAGCTTCCATCGCCACTGAAGTCTCTGGTGCCATTCACACTCGCTGATAACGGGTTACCACCAAAGGTAATATCACGCCCAAACATCGTTGGGGCGCCTAGTTCAGCCGAACTCTCTTTAGAGGTTTCAGTGGTTGCCGTTTTGCTGGCTGTTGTTTGTTCCTGCAGAGTCACGGTAATAATGTCGCCTAACCGCCGCGCTTTAATATCGGAATAGAGGTTGTCTGCATAAGCGTCCTGAAACAGGGAGCCTGTGGGTACAACGGGCTGCGCACGCTCCTCCGGTAATACGGGTGCGTAATAGGGGTCATTCGGCATCGGTTTATGCGGTGTTTGCGCACAACCAGCCAGAACTAACGCTGCTAAAGAAAAAAGTAAAAAACGCATAGACTCACCCGCTATTTATTCAATTAAAGCTGCTGATTCACGTAGCTCAGCATCTGGTCCACAGACGAAATCACTTTTGAGTTCATCTCGTAACCACGCTGACTTTCAATCAGGTTGACCAACTCTTCAGTTACATTCACATTTGAGGTTTCCAGCGCGCCCTGAATGGTATTCCCCATTCCGTCAACACCAGGAACGGCTTCTAAAGGTGCACCACTCACGGCCGTTTCTTTATACAAATTTTGACCCATAGGCTGTAGGCCGGCCGGGTTAATAAAGTTAACCAGATTAAGCTGCCCAACCACTACGTTATCGGGGTTGCCGGGCTGCGTGACAGTAACCTCGCCTTCTTGTGAAATACTGACCGACATCGCGTCTTCCGGTATCTGAATAGCAGGCTCAATGGTGTAACCATTACCCGACGTCACCATTTCGCCTTCTTCATTTAAAGAAAACTGACCGTTACGGGTGTAAGAAATGTTTCCATCCGGCATCAACACCTGAAAGAAGCCTTTGCCGTCAATCATCACATCCAATGAATTGTCCGTTGTCTGAACATTACCCTGGGTATGCGCTTTTTGCGTCGCAACCACTTTGGTACCGGCGCCAAGCATCAAGCCGTTAGGCAACTCAGTGTCCTGTGCCGACTGACCGCCTGGCTGGTTAATATTTTGGTAGAGTAAATCTTCAAATACTGCGCGACTCTTCTTAAAGCCAACCGTGCTGGAGTTCGCCAGGTTGTTGGAAATGACTGAAATATCGCGCTGCTGCGCATCCAGTCCGGTTTTACTTATCCATAATGCTGGGTTCATAATGTTTCTCCTCGGGCTACGATTAGCTCATTCTCATCAGCGATTCAGAGCGCTGTGCGTTCTCATCGGCCGTCTTCATTAATTTGACGTTCATTTCATACTGGCGCTGCAGTGCAATCATATGTGTCATTTCTTCGACACTATTGACATTACTCCCTTCCAGAGCGCCAATTTCCAGTTTAACGTTGGCATCAGCAAAAGCCTGCTGGTCGTCTTTTAGCTTAAACAGACCATCATTACCTTTTTCTATATTGCCGCTCGGCGGGTTCACCAGTTTAATCCGGTCAACCACTTCCATCGCATCCGCCGGAGCCCCCATAGGGCGTATGGACACATTACCGTTGGAACCTATAACCAGGTTATCAATTGGCATGGGCACAAAAATGGGTCCGTTATCACCCAAAACCGTTTGACCGTTGGAGTTTTTCAACATGCCATCGGTACCGACTTCCAGACTGCCATTTCGGGTGTAACGCTCATTACCGTTGCCGTCGTCAACCGCAATCCAGCCCTGATCTTTAATCGCAACATCCATGTTACGTCCGGTGGTCTGTATTGCCCCGCTGGCAAGGTTTTGCCCAGGGCTTTCTGTCATAGAGAAGACACGTGTCGGCAAACCTTCACCAAAGGCCTGCATTGCCCTTGCCTGTTGCAAGTCGGCTTTAAACGCCGTGGTATTGGCGTTAGCTAAGTTATTGGCACGCACGGCAACGGAGTTCATATTCTCCTTTGCGCCGCTCATCGCTACCCATAGCATCTTGTCCATAGCTGACCTCCAGCCAAAATTTTGTCATCTGCGTTTGATAATGCAGATTTCATGCCAGAAACGAAAAAAGACGCCCGAAGGCGTCTTTTTAATCGACAGATAAAAGCGATTAACGAATCTGAAGAATGGTCTGATTAATAGTGTTATTAACTTCAAGTGAACGCGAATTCGCCTGAAAGTTACGTTGCGCTGTAATCAAGTCAACTAGCTCTTTAGTCAGGTTCACGTTTGAGTTTTCAAGCGCGGAAGCTTCTATACCACCAAACGTACCAGTATTCGCCTCACCAGAAAGCGGCTCGCCTGAGTCAATACTCTCGCGCCATTTGGTTCCGCCAATTTGCGTTAAGCCTTGTTCATTAGCAAAGCGAACGATTGCTACCTGGCCCAAATACTGAACATCACCATTTGAATAAGTTGCCGCGATTAAACCTGACTTATCGATATCAACGTTAGTCAAGCGACCTACTGTGCTTCCGTCCTGGTCCAGATTAGTTACCTCAAAGTCTGAAGCGAACTGAGTCGGTGACGTTGTGCCGCTCAAATCCTGAAAGTTGAACTGAACAGTCTGGGCGTCTGCACCATTATCCAGGTACGGGTCACCATCAGCATTATTACCTGACAAGTCGATTGAGCCTGGGTCAAAAGTATTTTGCCCCGCCGGCACATCAGGCTCACCGCTACCTAAAAAGTTTATTTCTAAACCTGAATAGCCGTTAACAGAGTCCCTTGCAGCTGGTGTCGATGTCGCTGTGCCGGTTGGACTTAAGTTAATTTCGTCGCCGTCAAAGGTCGCGTAAACATCCCACTGATTGTTGCCGCGCTTCACATAATAAGTTGACAACGTATGAGATTCACCTAGTGAGTCATAAATCGTAGCTGACGTAGAACTATGGTAAGTACTTGGTGTCTCTGGATCAAATGGGTTAGCCGTGCCGTCAATTGGTGAGCGACGTGCATCAACGTTAAATGCAGTAAATACGTTATCGGTGCTTTGCGGCGCGCCAGCAACATCCGGAATACGGATAGGCTGGGTCGTCGCTAATGCAACCGATGAGGTTGTACCGCTGTTACGATCAACTTGATAACCCTGCAGGTAATTACCCTGATTATCAACAATAAACTTGTCATCATTAAGCTTAAAAGCACCTGAGCGAGTATAAGTCAGATCTCGTGAGCCTAAACCATCGGTTGTTGCGAAGAAGCCGTTACCGCTAATCGCCATGTCCAGCGAGTTATCAGTAAAATCTAAGGTGCCCTGACTAAACTGCTGAGCCACTTGAGAAGTTAGAACACCGTCACCCACTTTCGTGTTGCCCGCGTTAAATATGCTGGTAGCGTAAACGTCAGCAAACTCCGCACGCGACTGTTTAAAACCCGTTGTTTTAACGTTTGAAATGTTATTTGCAGTCGTATCCAGATCTTTCTGCGATGCGTTGATACCACTGAGTGCGATATTAAATGACATAAGTCACCTCACCTGTTAGCTAATTTCAGAGACATCGGACAGTTTGATGCCGCCTAATCCTTTAAGATTCAAAACCACACCGCGGTCACCGCCGGTGCTGACACTTTGCACGCGAGCATGCATCTGTATGGGAAGTTCTTCAGTCTGGCCACCGACGCTGGCGTTTACTGAGAACGAGTAGTTTCCGGCAGGAGCATCTGCGCCGTTTGACATTTTGCCGTCCCACTCAAACTCTTTAGTACCCTGAGGCATATCGCCCATATTAATGGTACGAACCACTGCACCAGTGCCATCCTTAATATTAATCTTCACGTTCTGAGCTGTTTGCGGAGTGGCTATCATGCCTGAGACTCCGGCTCCCGACTCCAGGTTAGCCTGGTCAGTAGGCACCAGAACTTTGCGACCAACCATAGTTGAAGCCTGCAGCGCCTGGTTTGAGGTCATATCCGTCGCAAACTGATCAAAACGATCCGACAAGCCACTGATACCTTCCGCCATGGTAAAGCTGGTCATCTGAGCAATCATCTGATCATTCTCGACCGGTTTAGACGGGTCCTGCATGTTCAACTGCTCCGTTAGCAGCTTGAAGAAGTCTTCCTGCTCGAGCTTTTGCTGCTCATCCGGATCGGCATACTCAGGGCCGTCATCCTTCTTCCACTTCATGTCATCGATGTAGGAATTATTGCTTACGCCTTCCATTTTTTATCTCCTGCTTACCCTTGACCCAGACGCAATAAACGTTGTGTCATTGTTTTGGCAGTGTCCGCTACCTGCACGTTTGTCTGGTAGGAACGCGAAGCCGAAATCATATTTGCCATTTCTTCCATAGTGTTGACGTTGGGACGGTAAATGTAACCGCTCTCGTCAGCCATTGGATGATTTGGAGCATACTCAATTTGCAGCGGATCCTGGCTTTCGACTATACCCAGTACTTTTACGCCTGCTTCTTGCCCTGCCTGAGTTTGATTCGTCAGGCTGTTGCCTCGGTAATCGCCTTTTGCATCAGCTAAAGCTGTTGCGAAAACCGGGTTTCTCGCCCGGTAGGTTTCATCAATACTGCTACTTACCGAGTTGGCATTGGCCAGGTTACTTGCCGTTGTGTTCAGTCGTACTGATTGCGCGCTCATGGCAGAACCGGTCACATTAAAAATATTAAACAGACTCATGACTTATTATCTCCCTTGTCCACCCAAGGCTTTCTTCACGCCACTAATACGGCCGTCGAGAAAGTTCATGGTCATTTCGTACTCCAGTGCATTTTGTGCATACAAGTTTTGTTCCAACTGCACATCAACGGTATTACCGTCACCGGTATCCGGCTGCGATGGTACTCGGAACTTTTCTGTACCCTGAGGTTGTATCTCAACGTTGAAATGCTTTTCGTGGGTGCGCGCCATTTTATGGTTTTCCATACCGCGCTGTGCTTGTTGCAGCGCTTGCTGGAAATCCAGACCTTTCGCTTTGTAGCCCGGGGTGTCGGCATTGGCGATATTATTGGCAATAAGCTCCGCACGCTGGGTTCTTACACCCAACGTGTGCTGCTGTATTCCCATAAGTTTGTCCATGGAAAGTGCCATATTTTTGTCTCCACAGTGTTCGATGGTGAAGACAATGCAGGAAGCGTGCCAGTTTAGAGAAAAGTATTTTTCAGCAGATTATTCTCTGCGGTAGGCTACTTTCTTCTATAAATAATGCCAGGCTGACAGCGGATCATTTCAAAATCGTCGGTGAGTCCGGAGATAGACTCTGAGGCACCCAGGAAAAGATAACCGCCCGGGTTTAGTGATTGCCGAAATTGGGCAATAATTTTCCGCTTTACTTCCGGGGCAAAGTAAATAAGAACATTGCGGCAAAAAATAACGTCAAATTTACCCAATAAAGAATAGCTGTCCAACAAGTTCAGATGACGAAAGTGAATGAATTGCTTAAGTTCATCTTTGATTTTCATAGAGCCTGGCTTACTTGCGGCGTCGGTGAAAAATTTTTTACGTCGCTCTGCTGACAAGCCGCGGGCCAAAGCAAGGCTGTCGTATTCACCAATAGCGCACTGTTCAAGAACCTTATTTGAAATATCCGTAGCCGTTACCTTTATACCGGCCCGCAATGCGCCGGGGTTTTTCGCCTTATACTCTAAGTACGTCATCGCAATAGAATACGGTTCTTGTCCTGACGAACAGGCAGCTGACCAGATTTTTAAAGGGCCGGAGTGGTTTTTATACTCAGGAAAAATTCGGTCGTTGAGAATTTCAAATGGATAAGTATCACGGAACCACAGGGTTTCGTTGGTCGTCATTGCGTCAATTACCGCAGCACGTAATGCACGTTCACTAATTTTCATTGAACGTTTTACAAGCTCAGCTAAAGAGTCGACATTAAACCTTCCCATTAAAGGGCCTAAACGACTCTTCACCAGATAGAGTTTGCTCTCACCCAGTACAATTCCGCACTGATGTTCGAGGAACTGACGAAATTCCTGATATTCCGATAAACTTAGTTCGCGATTCAACACGTTATATAAACTGCTTCCATTTCGGTTTTCGTTTCGTAGCCTGGTCGGCTCCGTAGCCTGACGTTAACGTCAGGTCAGATGTTTCACCTAATACAATAGCATCAGGCTACAACCGTATTAAGCCATTTTTGAACAGCTGTCGCTAGTTCATCTGGATGAAATTTTGCAATAAAATCATCGGCCCCAACTTTCTTCACCATAGCCTGATTAAAGACGCCACTCAATGATGTATGCAAAATAACGTGAACATCACGCAAATTTGGGTCAGCTTTGATTTCTGCAGTTAAGGTATACCCATCCATTACAGGCATCTCAACATCAGAAACTAATACCGGAACATGAGGATGCACCAACCCCCCAACCTCTTTAGACTTCTCTTTTAAATAGTCTAAAGCTTCTTTACCGTTCTTTTTAATCTCTAACGAAATACCCAAAGACTGCAACGCTCGTTTTATCTGATTCCGAGCCACTGAAGAATCGTCAGTGATTAGAATGGTTAAGTCTTCTTTAGCAACATTGATTGGCGCATTAGCAACATCTTCACTGACATCCATATTAGTTGGCATAATGTCAGCAAGGATTCGCTCAACATCAATAATCTCAACCAGTTCATCCTCAATTTGAGTGACCGCTGTTAAGTAAGCTCCCCGGCCAGTGCCTTTCGGCGGTGGCATGACATCTTCCCAGTTAATGTTAATAATGCGGTCAACCCCACCGACCAGGAAACCCTGAATGGTTCGGTTGTACTCGGCAATAATCACAAAGCGATTTTCAATACCGGTTAACTCGGGTCCACCAGTCGCCATACTTAAATCAATGATAGAAATAGCCTGCCCGCGAATGTGCGCAACACCACGAATAAGAGGGTTTCGCCTAGGCATAGCGGTCAGTTTAGGACAAGGCAGAACTTCGCGCACCTTAAATACGTTAATGCCAAACCGCTGTTTGCCATTAAGGTTAAACATTAAAAGTTCCAGTCGGTTTTGTCCGACCATTTGTGTGCGCTGATTCACTGAATCAAGAATACTGGCCATTATTCACTCCTGTTATATGGCAGGGAACCTCTACTTCGGCACGGTACTTGCTTACATCAACAACAACCATACTGAAACCATCGAACTGCCGAACTTTTGACGTTATACCGTTTTTTTCGGCACTCGACCAGAGAACCTTAACGAATAACATCAGGAATTTTTATGATAGTACGTAAATCGCTGCTGATCAGTTCGCTTTTTATTTTTGTTGCATCGTTTACCGGCATAAGCCCGGCTAACGCGGATGAGACCAGTAAAAAGCAGAACCTCCGCTTTGACTACAAAGCCTTACAGGAAATGGCTCACAATTACGTAGACCAAAGAGTATCAGCACCTGATAACGGACGCGTCGAGGTTGTTGCTAATAATCTTGACCCTCGTATGACGCCAAAAGTCTGTCCACAACAGCCGAACGTTGGTTTAGCCAATAACGCGACTTTAGACAGTTACACTACGATTGAAATAGAGTGCACTGCAGCCGCTCACTGGCGAACTTACGTGCCTGTCCGTATATACCGGTATAAGAATGTCGTCACTGCTGCCTCTCCAATGTCGCCGGGGCAAATGATTAGCGAAAGCGACTTAGTGTTTTCCGAAGTTGACCTTAACCGTGTGCGCTCCAATGTGTTCACCGACATGACCGCTTTAGTTGGCGCTCGTATTAAAAAGCGCATAGGCGCAGGGCAAGCCATAAGCGCCAGCGATACCTGTCTTGTATGTGAGGGCCAAAGCGTTACAATAGTGGCTCAAGATAAAACATTGCGAATTACTGCTGCCGGAAGGGCGTTGGCTGATGGCCTTAAAGGTGAATCCGTGGTTGTTGAAAACGCACGTTCGAACAAATCGGTACAGGCTGTTGTCACAGGATTAAATGAAGTGACCGTCAATTTATAAAATTGTTAAAATATTTACTTAAGTTTTTTTGAGTATGGTCGATAAGTAACCGAGAGACTTTATCTAGCGAGGCTAAACACAATGCCAATTAATATTAACAATGCCGGGCTGAAAAATGCCAACATTGATAGCAAATCCAGTAATCGCCAAGTGCAGAACGATGCTCAAAGTAAGCCTGCATCGGTTTCGCAAAAAGGTGGAGACGCCGTTTCTTTAACAAGCGAAGCGCAGCAACTGGGTGGTTTACAAGAAAAAGCCATGAACAGCAGTGGAATCGATCAAGCCAAAGTTGACAAAATAAAAGCGGATATTGAAAGCGGTTCATATAAAATTAATGTTGAGCAGTTAGCCAATAAACTAGCTCAGTTTGAATCTGACTTGTTCAGTAACGGCAATAACGAATAATGACCGTGTTGGCGCCTGTCAATGAGCTCCTTCAGGAAATGGCGGACTCGCTAGATACACTTGCGTTGTTACAACAACGTGAGTTAAACGCCATCGTTGACCGCCAACACGCCGATGTAAATGCTATTACAGAAGCAAAAGAAAAAGCGCTAGCCAGAGTTAATCAACTCGACCAACAGCTTGCCGAACACCCCGATAAAGAACAGCTCAAAGATGACCCTGACTTAGCCGAAGCCGTTGCCGCTATAAAAAGTACCCTGAATGACGTCCAGCACCAAAGTCAGGTCAACGAGCAGGTTGTGCAGTCAACATTGAATAACATTGAGCAGTTAAAGCAGACCATTTTGCAGTCTGCACGAAAAGACAGCCTCACCTACAATAGTAAAGGCAAAATCCGCTAAAGATTTCTGCCATTCAGCCGTTACAACGATTAGTACTTTGTTCAATCAGAGGTCGTTATGGCTAAGCATCTACTTTCTTTCGCATTACTCACATCTACACTGCTATTAAGCGGATGTAGTGCCTACAACAACTTAGCGTATGATCAAAAACACGTTGAGTGGGAAACTCAGACTCCAGATGAGTTTCCGGTTCTGAATGCGGTTGGTTACGCTCCTATCGAAACTCAACAAGGCGAGAATTCACAGCTAAAAGACCTAAACGCTATGCGTGCCTCCAAACTGGCGGCTTATCGCGAGCTTGCCGAACAAGTGTATGGTCAACGTATTGCCGGTGGCAGTTCCGTTGAAGACTGGGCCTTAAACCAGGACAGCTTCCAGGCTTCTGTTGATGGCGTTATTCGTGGCGCCGAAGTGGTAAAAACCTACACGGTTGGTGATTATTACGCGACTGAACTGCGTCTGGATTTTGAAAAAGTACACCGCTTGTACCAAAGCACCAACCGCCAGCAAAAAGTGAAGCGCGTTGTTTATTACTAAGTCCAAATTCATTAGATAAACATGGCAGGGTTTTTGCAATTAATCTCAACAGTAACGTAACGACTAAAAACTGACACTTGGGATGCAATGACACCATGAACTGGAAAACCCTGCTGCTGATCACCTCTGTTTTCTTTATCGCTATGCCAAGCGAAGCGCGTTGGGTAGAAGCCCAGGGCACTGCCCGCATTATAAACGGCGATACCGATGCGGCACGTCAGAAAGCTATCGAAAACGCTCTGCAGCAAGCGCTTCTCACTTCCGGCGGAAATATCTCCAGCATTCAACAAGTGGTTGACGGCGTGTTACGAAACACTGAAACCCAATGGAGCAGTCAGGGCAATGTGGATCAAGTCACTATTGTTCGTGAAGAAGTTCGTGATGACCGCGTTATTGTCCTGCTACGAGCCGATATATGGAACCGTGAAGGCGACTGCACCCGAAGCAGCTACAAAAACTCCGTTACTGTCGTCCCGTTTGAGTTGCGCGATCGCGCCCATGGAACCTGGGGGCAAATCTGGGAAATTGGCGAAGTTGCCGCAGAACGCTTAGCACGAGAGCTTGGCGGTGTTGGCAGTCAACTGCATATATCTCATACGTTGCAGCGACATGCTGGACTAGGCCAAGCTCTGAATGGCCTGAACCTGGAAGAGCTGGGGCGGATGGCACGTAGTCTTGGTTTAGCCAATGACAGTCAGTTTGTTGTCTTTGGTATGTTTGACGACTTAGCCATGATGGACACCAGCTCTAACTGGTTTTGGTCCAGCGACCCAAACCGCCATTACGCCTTAACGCTTTACCTTCTGGATGCGACCACCGGACAACTGGTCACCCGCGCACGAGTTGAAGACACTCAACCCTGGACTTTTGATCGCACTGTCGATGTGGACGTCGCCACCGCGAAATTCTGGAATGAGCCTTTCGGCGCAGCCCTTGATAGTGGTTTGCGAGACTTGGCCTCCGGTGTAAAAGAACAAGTCGTCTGCAAACCGGTACGAGCCAGAATCATTGCGGTCGATGAAAAAACGGTTCAGTTTAATTTAGGTGAAAAACACGGCGTAAGCCCGGGCGACAAGCTTAAAATTGTTCAGCCCAGCCAATTTACTGATGACCAGGGCCGTTACCGTCAAAAATGGCAAGTCAGTGAGTTTGAGGTGGAAGTTTCTCAAGTCCAGCAATCTACGGCAGTTGCTGAGCTGACCAAAGGAAATATGTTACACAATATTCAGGTGAACGATTGGGTAGTGCCGATTAACTGAGGGTGAAACCCGCGACAGCTTCTGGCATAATCGCGGGCACGTCCTCGTAGCTCAGCTGGATAGAGCATTCGCCTCCTAAGTGAAAGGTCGCAGGTTCGACTCCTGCCGGGGACGCAAACTGTTTCTTACGGTCTGTCTTAACACTTCGTCATCCCAGGGCTTATCTAAAAACCGGTACACTTCACTTTCATTAATTGCCTGAGTTAAATTATCCTCGTTTCGATACGCGGTCAGTACGATACGTGCCGTATCCGGGTACATAGTTCGTACATTTGAGAGAAACTCTAAGCCTTGCATATTTCGCATCCGTTGATCAGAAATCACAACATCCATCGGTTGATGCGCCAATATATTAAAAGCCTCTTCAGCATTAGACGCCGTAAAAATATGGTAGCCGTCACGTCTCAGAAGGCGCTGAAGCGACTTCAGAACATTTGCTTCATCATCAACAATGAGAACAGCCTGACGTTCGTGCTCTGTAAGTTTCTCATTAATATTACTGCGGTAGTCATGCAGGAAGCTCAGCACTTGCTCCTTGGGCATTGGCTTCGCCAGCAAAAAACCTTGCATCGCATCACAGTGGCATCGACGTAAGTATTCTTGCTGTGCGGTGGTTTCAACTCCCTCGGCTAAGACCTCCAGCCCCAGATGATGAGCCATGGAGATGATCCCTTCAATAATCGCACAGTCATGGCTGTTTGAAACCATGTCGTTGATAAAGCTACGGTCAATTTTTAACAAATTCACGGGTAAGTTCTTTAAGTAACTTAAACTTGAATAGCCCGTGCCAAAATCATCCAACGCCACTTTAACACCCAGCTCAGAAAGCTCATGAAGTTTACCAATGGCCAGTTCAGGATTCCGCATAAAGACAGACTCTGTAATTTCCAGCACCAACTGTGCCGGCTTAATTCCGGTTTCTGTAATTACGTCCCGCACTGTATCAACGAACTCTGATCGCAAAACGTGAACCGTAGAGATATTCACAGACACTGTAGTAAGTGTATCTCTCTTAGCTGCCAGCACGAAAAAGTCTTTACAGGCCTGTCGGAGAATCCAGCCACTTAAAGGTACAATTTGGCCGGTATTCTCTGCAACTTCGATAAAGTCATTTGGTGAGACCATTCCCAGCTCCGGATGATTCCAGCGGATCAACGCTTCCACCCCCGTTACTTCGCCATTAGAAAGGTAAAACTGTGGCTGATAAAACAACTCAAACTCTTGCTTCTCTATACCAGCCTGTAAAGAGTTTCGTATCTTCAGATTCTTAGAAACCTGGTTGTCCAGCTTCTGATCAAACCACTGGTAACTTCCTATGCCGTAGCGCTTGGCTTCATACATCGCAATGTCCGCCTGCTGTACCAGCTTAAGCGGATCTTCATTGTAGCTGTTGGTTATCGCAAGGCCCGCCGTTGCCGACAGGTGCAACTCACTGCCATCAACTAAAAACGGACTTTGTATGGCTTTTATTAAACGTTCGGCAACCACGACTGCATCGCTTGAATGGTTGAGTTCAGGCAGAACAGCAACAAACTCGTCGCCGTCCATACGAGCTAACGTATCTCCCGGGCGAAGACACTCGTTTAACCTTTCCGCAGCGGCCTGCAGCAGCTTATCACCTACGGTGTGTCCCATGGTGTCATTAATCGGTTTAAAACCATCCAGACCAATAAAGACCACCGCTAACTCAACGTCGTTACGTCGACACAGGGTTAAACTTTGTTGTAACCGGTCAGCCAGTAAGACCCGGTTAGGCAATCCCGTCAGCGTATCGTGATTAGCAAAAAACGCCACTTTCTGTTCAAGCTCAATACGGTTGGTTATGTCTTCAAAATGCACTAACCGAACCGACTGCCCTTGCCAATAGGTTTGAATGCTGTAATGGCGAACTCGTTTTTGCTTGCCATTAGGTAAATTAAGCATGGCTTCATGACTAAAAGCATAATTGCTACTGTACTCTAACGGCAATTTACGGCCCCGAAGCTCCGCATTGGTTTGCAAAAGAAGCTTCTCTGCCGCAGGGTTGGCATACATAATCACCCGGTTGTGATCAGCTAAGACAACTGGTTGCAAGCTGTCTTCCAGCAAGTACTCGAAAGTCAGTTGGCTGTCTAATAAGTCTCGCTGGTAGTTACGCCGCTCCAGTGTGTAATAAATACTCTTCTTTAAAGCCAGCGGCGTAACCTCGGATTTCTCCAGGTAATCCTCTGCCCCTAGCTGAATCGCTCTTTTACTCAAATCATCAGTGCCCTGTCCGGTCAGAAAAATGACTGGAGTCTCTACATGACTCTCGCGCAAACACTCGATAATTGCCTGCCCGTCATCTGCCCCCAGATGAAAGTCACACAAAATGACATCGAAGTCCTCTTGCTGAACTTTTTCTATGGCTTCTTGCTTCGATTTTACCCAACTGAGCTGGTATTCAGGGGCGCCTTTTAGCAATAAGTCCCGAGTCAAAATATAATCGTCTGCATCATCTTCAATCAGCAGAATATTTAATGCTTCTGTTACTGATAAGTTCATAGTTATCCCAGCAAAAAGTTACTTTGGTAAAACAAGCTTAAAGGTCGTCCCCTGTCCAATATGACTCGTTACACTGACTTCGCCATGATGTAGATCGACGATTTTCTTAACAATAGCTAATCCCATTCCGGTTCCGGGAACTTCGCTACGTGAATGCAGCCGTTTGAATGGGCGGAAAACGGCTTGATGGTAACTCGCTTCAATACCAATACCATTATCCGAACAGGCAATAGTGACTCTATCGGCACCAGTTGAGCTAGAATATAGCTCTATTTTTAACTTTCTATCTTTCCGGGCGTATTTCATTGCGTTCGTCAGCAGGTTTTCAAACACTCTGGCAAGCAATTTAGCATCTGCTGTTATCCTATGCCTAAGGTTTATTTCGACCAAAGCCCCCATAGCCGAGAGCTTAGCTTGATGCTCGGCCAGCACCTGGCTGGCAATGTCATTCAAATCAACGGGTTTCAGTTTTAAAGAATCACGCCCTAGCTTTGCCAACTCAAGTATCTCTGAAATAAGTTGCTGCATACGCCGAGAGGCTGAAACCATCCGTTCCAGATAATCTTTCTCTTGCTCTTTTAATTCCGACCGCTTTAACAACTCACCAAAGCTCACTATTTTTCTTAAAGGCTCCTGCAGATCATGCGAGGCAACGGCTGCAAAATTCTCTAACTCATCGTTGACCTGTTCCAGCTCATTATAGGTTTGCTTAACTGCCGTAATATCCTGAGCTATACCGAATACACCAACAACTTTGCCATCTTCGTGCATTGGGATATTACTGACACTCAAGTTGAGCCGTTCACCTGAGCGTCTCTGAATGATGGTTTCATAATGCATTGGCTCGCCCTTCAATGCTTTATCAAAAAACAATGCAACACGGGGTAGCTCATTTGAAACAAGAACATTCTCATAATGTTGACCTACCACTTTATCTTTCTCTCTTTCCAGAAAGTTCTCGCCTGACTTGTTTAAGTCGGTAAAACGGCCGGATAGATCCAGTGAAAAAGCAGCATTGGGATTATGGTCAAACAGTGAGCGATAGTGCTGCTCTGAACGATGGAGCTCTTCCAACGCTTTGTCTCGCTGAGAAGTCAGCTCATGAAAGTTTAAAATAGCATCCCGGCTAATATATAACATGGTTAAAATAACAAAGTGTCCGACCAGAATGACTCCGGGTACAGAGTCCTGCAAAACACTGACACCGTGCAAAGGCTGATTTAACGCATAAAACCACCAAATACCCGCCAGGATATAAAGCAGCAACATTATCCATAACCAGTTACCGTCTTTATGCAAGTCGTTAGAAACCGTAAAAAAGGGCAGGAAAATGAGTCCGATTCCCGTTATAGCGGCTAAAAAACCGGGAAAAACATATAAGTCTGTTTGAAAAGCAAAATACAATTGCCAGCCACTTAAGAAAAAGCAGGTACCGGCTGCTATCCAGCAAAGGACTCGTTGACGATTAATAAAAAGACGAAGCCGCTGAGAGTAAGAGAGAATGACACCGACAGCACCGACGGCAGCGGCAAAGAGAGCATCGGTTAACGACATACGGAAGCTAACACTGACCAAGCCCACGCTAATAACGAAGCAACCTATACTTCCCCATAACCAGCACGCCAGAGTCAAAGAACGCCAGTAACTGCGAGCAACCAAACGTAACCAATTATATTCCATGCTCATCCTCTGAATTATTCGCCGGCACTGGAAAGGTCAGGTAAACCCTGGTGCCCTCTTCCAATTGGCTGGATATCCTTAAGCTCCCCCCAAGACTTATCATAATGCTGTAACTAATTGATAAGCCGAGACCTGTGCCCTCGCCCTCTGGTTTCGTGGTATAAAAGGGCTCAAGTGCTTTTCTAGCGGTTTCTTCGTTCATGCCACAACCGTTATCTTCAATAATCACCTCAACTTGCTCACTATGGCATTTGGTGGTGATGCGAATAACTCCAAAACGCTCAATTGCATCTGCCGCATTTAACAGGACATTCATTAATACCTGGTTCACCTTAGCCGGGTCACAGTAAACAAGGGGTAAATCTGGCAGGTAGTTTCTATCTATATCCACTTTACTCCGAAGCTCACCACGCATTACCTGTAAGGTCGTATCAATTTGTTTATGAATGTCACACCAGTCCTGTAACCCCGAGCTTCGGGTAAACTGGGTAAGCGCTCGGGTAACCTGAGTAATTCGCTGTACGCCTTCACTGGTTTCATTTAACAGTGACAATAAATCTTTCTCTAAAAAAGCCAAATCAACGGACTCTTTCTGTGCATCGCTAATAACCTGATTTTGATGAATAAAGTCTAATAGCCTCTGGTTGTATTGACTTAAGGTATTCAAGTTTGAACGTATATACCCCACCGGATTATTAATTTCATGCGCAATACCCGCTGCTAATTGGCCCAACGCGGCCAGTTTTTCCGTTTGCAAAAGTTCCGAGCTGACAGACTCCATTCTACTCAGCAACTCAGACTTAAGGGCGCGTTGCTCAAGTAACTCTTGTTCGCGACGCTGAAGCTCTTGATTAATTTCTTTGGTCTGGTCACGCTCTCGAATTAACTGACGCTCCAGCGTTAAGTGTCTGTCTGCCTGCATTAGAATAAGAGAGAAGCGTTTTTTATCGTCAACAACCGCATTTACCAAGAACATACGGGGGCCATCTGCCGCTTTAAAATAGAGCGTTACTTGTTCACAGTCGTTGCCCTGCCTTAGATTAGGTTCAACTGCTGATAGAAAATAGAGCTTTGATGCTGGCGTCAATAATTCATCCAGGGCTTTACCTACCATTTCTTTAGGCGTGAGCTGAAGGCACAGGCAAAGACGATTGGTAACCTCTGTGACAATAAGCTGCTCAAGTTCACATTCCAACGCCAAAACCGGCCATTTTCCCTTTCCGTAGTCAGCCATTTCCATTTACCGTTTAAACAAATTCATTAATATAGAGCGCCACAAGTTGTGGCGCACTCAGTTGTGGGTAATGCCCACGGGCATCCATAACCACAAGCTTAGCTAAAGGCAGCTTTTCTGCCATATACTCTGATACTTTTAACGGCACAACGATATCGGCTTTAGCTTGCAGAATAAGCACTGGGCATTTTAGGTTAGGTAAGGTGTCTCTTACATCAGAATAGAAGGTCGCTTTAGCAAAATTATGTGTTAACTGGACATCACCGGCAATAAAATAACTCTCCAGAGTATCAGCCAATTGTGGATTATCACTATTCTCCATAACCTTAGGGCTCATATACTCGGCCCACTGGAAAAAGTTTTGCTCCATTAAAACCATTAATTCATCAACATCACCGCGACTAAAGCCACTCTCATAAGAGGGCAAATCGTGAATATAGCGTGGTGAAGGGTTCAGCATAACTATTTTTGATACTTTATCGGCAAGCTCAGGATACGCCAGAGACGCAATGCCTCCACTGACAGAATGCGCAATCAAAGTAATATCGGTGAGACCAAGCGTTTGAACCACCTCTGTGAGGTCTTGTGCATAGCCTTTTAGCGACTGATAACGTTTACTGATATAATTGCTAAAATCCGATTCACCACAGCCTACATAGTCAAAAGTCACTACCTTATAACCTTTCGGAAGTGCTTTAATAACCGGATCCCAGATGCGTTGTTCACAGCCAAAACCATGAGCGAAAAGTAATGTTTTATTCCCTTTACCCCGGATCCGAACGTTATTTCGAATGACTATTTGCCGCCGATCCATAATCTTTACAATCCCTTAACATACAGTGTAAGGGTTGGTAGCAAAGTTTATCGGGTAAGGCAAAGTAAGTCTGAAACCTTCTGTTAGTTTCGGAAAGGGATTTTTAGCAGCCCCCAAAGTTTAGTCGTCATACTTGCATCCCGATACTCTTTTAACCCAATGTCTACTTGGTCAGATCCTGCCTTTGGTTTAGAGGTGAAACTGCCAAACAGATGATCCCACCAGCTGACACTAAAGCCGTAGTTACTGTTGGTTTCTTCTTTTTCCACACTGTGGTGGATGCGATGTAACTCCTGGGTAATCAGCACCTTACGTACAACCCGTTCCAGAGGCTTCGGCAGTGCGACATTGCCATGGTTAAACAAAGAGCAGGCGTTTAGAATAATTTCGAACACAATAACAGCCAGTGCCGGTGCACCTAGCACAAGAATGGCAGCGGCTTTGATAAAAAAGCTGAGAACAATTTCTGCAGGGTGAAAGCGTAAACCGGTGGTCACATCAAAATCAGGGTCGGCATGGTGCACCCGATGCATGCGCCATAAAACAGGAATACGATGAAACAATCGGTGTTGCCAGTAAAGAACAATATCCAGCACCACCAGGCTTGCCAGAACAACAAACCAAAACGGTAGTTTATTGCCTGGTATGCTGCTTAAATAATTAAACAGACCCCACTCCTTTTCTGACGCCCACAATGCAACTCCTGTCAGACCAATAGGTGCAATAATTCTAAGCAGCATGGTATCAACAGCAACAATAGCCAGGTTTGCAGGCCATCGCTGTTTGCGACTGTATCGGGGCTTTCGTTTAGGAGAAAGAAACTCCCACAAAGCCATAACAAATAAGACACCAATAAAGACACTTAGACGCCAGGTCGTTTCAGACATTATCACTCCCTGCCGCCACAGGCTGCTTTAATGTCCGATAGCCAGCAACAATACGCGTTATTGCGGTAACCCAGCATGCGGTAGCAAACACGTAAGCCAGCACAGAAAAATGTTGTGGCCACAGACAAAACGCAACAAAAGCCATAATTGTTTCAAAGCCTTCGGTTAAACCGCCCATATAGTGCAACGACTTATTCGGGTAGTCTGGGTTTTCAATGCCACGTTTACCGGCCACGCTGGCAAAAGCCAGAAAGGTCGCACCGGTTCCCATAAAAGTAACAAGCAAAACCCCGGCCGCTATGGCGTTTTGCTCTGGCGCAGCCAGTAAAAAACCGAACACCACGACACTGTAGAAAATGAAATCCAGCACGATATCAAGAAAACCACCGGCATCTGTTAATTGCGTACGCCTTGCCACTGCCCCGTCTAAACCGTCAGATACCCGGTTCAATAAAATAGCGGCCAGTGCCAGTTCATAATGCTGGAAAGCCAATAAGGGCACCGCCAATAAACCAATAAAAAAGCCCACAACAGTGACCTGATCAGCACTGATTCCGGCGCGTACTAAGAGTCTCGCTGGTATATCCAGAACTTTGCGGGTAACAGGGAGTATTTTAGGGTCAAACATTAACGCTTTCTCCTCTCATCTCAATTACTCGCCCGCAGGCATCGGCAATATCATGAGTCACCAGCAACGTTGGAATTTCCCTTTCCTGTAATAGTGCAAAAGTCCACTGTTTGACGTCTTCACGCAGGCCTGCGTCTAACGATGAAAAGGGCTCGTCCAGTAACATAGCTTGCGGCTCTGCCAGCAATGAACACAGTAAGGCAACGCGGGCATACTGCCCTCCACTTAAACTGTCAGGGTACACTGACCATTTATCTTCGAGTCCCAGTGTTTTCAGCATGGCTAAGGATTTTTCTGTCTGTTCAATTCGGCTCAAATTAGAGCGCGGCTTTTGAGCAAAGAAACAATTCTCTGCAATGGTCAAATGGGGAAATAAACCACCTTTTTGAAACATCATGCCTAGCTGACGCTGCGCAATTGACTTTTCGCTGATGTCCTCACCATTTAAGCTTAACTGCCCGCGAATGCGAAAGTTAACCAAAGGTTCGCCTAACACCCAGCGCAATAAGGTTGATTTACCAACGCCGCTAGGGCCCATGAGTGTCACAACTTCTCCTTTTCCAACTGTTAATTCATCCAGTTGGAATAAAAGCTCAGTCTGGTTACCTCTCAGCAGCTCAATTTTAAGATCACGAATGTTCAGCATAACTTTCCGTCCTGATTGCCCCTACGGAGATAAAAACCAATAAGGGTAATAACATCTGCAGTAACGCGTAGAGGCTACCTATACGCCAGTCTCCGCCACTGGCTACACTGACCGCTTCGGTGGTTAACGTTGGCGTAACCCCTTGCCCTAACCATTGAGTTGGCAAGTACTGAGCGATACTGACCGAAAAAGCGACCGCAAAAGCAATGGCGAGAGGCTGTTTTAGCATTGGCAGCATAATTCGCCACCAGGCTGCCCGTGCCGAATAACCAAGGCTTTGTGCCCGGGTTAACCATTGTTCGTTAAAGCTGGTATAAGCGCCATGCAGAACCAAATAAGCATAAGGCAAAGTATATACGGCATGAGACCAGAACACCCACCAAAGCTGCCACCCTTCAGTTAACTGCTGGCCAAGCACTCGTTGCCAGCCCAATACCAATGGCACCTGGGGAATAAACAAAGCAATAAGAACCGGCCAGTAGAATGACTTAAGTGCTTTTTGTCTCTGCCTTTGCAGTAAAATCATTGCCGCTATCGTCCCAACAAGTGCGCTGAGTAAGGCCAGCCAAAAGCTATGAATTGCCGGTTCCAGCAAGTAATTCCATTCCGCTTGCCAACGCTCAGGACTTAAAGCGGCCGGCCATAAATCGGGATAAAACCAGCTTGAGGCCAGGCTTTGTAGCGCTAAAACAGCAATAACACCAAACGACAGAAGGCCTAAAAAGCCCCACGCATAACGGCTGACCTTGCCCGAATTCAGTCGGTCTGGCGTGCCTGCACTTTTTACCAGTACTAAACGGTGATAAAAAACAGAATGCTTTGAATTCATGAATAGTAAAAGCAAAGCCATTGCTAACAGAACCCAGGCACCTGTTATTGCTTTTACTTGACTATCGGCTGCAAAACGAAAGGTCCACTCGTAAACTCGCTGAGCCAATACGGCAGGCGTGTTACTGCCAACCAATAAGGGAATATCGACCACAGACAATGAGTAAATGATCACAGCTGCCATAGGAAGCTTCAACCTGCACAGTAGCTCTGGTACCAGGATCCGCCACCAGGCCTGGCGTTCGCTATAGCCATAACTTTGCGCCTGAATAAGCCAGGACTTAACCGGTAATTGTTTTAACTGAGCCGATATCATCAACAACAAAAACGGCAGCTCTTTTAAAACCAGTACAATTATTACCGTCACTAAGGATTTTTCCGGTAAAGGCCAACCGGCCGGCGGCGCAGGGAAGAGCCCGCTGACAGTTTCGATCAGCCGTACTAGCCAGCCCGAGGGGCTCATTAACAACATAAGTCCAACAGCAAAAGCCACGTGCGGAATGGACAATAAAGGGGACAGTAACTGCTGTAAGCGCGGTTTACGAAGTATGCCAGGCGCCATCCAAAATGCCAGATAGCAAGCCACAAAAGGTGCCACAACCGCAAGAGCGAAGCTTGATAGTACCGACTCGTAATCCAATATGAGTTCGCTGAATGCCGCTAAACTAACTCCGGTTTTCGCATCAAGTGATGTCAGCAACAGGAAAAGCACACCACTGCCGACCGGCAGAATGATCAGCAGTAACCAGACAGCTATTGATAACGCGCGGACCATTCCCGCTCCAGATAATTCTGCCAGCTGGCATGAAAGTCATCGGTAGGTTCCAGTAACGCGGAGCTTTTATCGCCTTTTTGCGCGCTTTTTAGAACAGAAGGGTCGCCCCAGCGATTGGTCTCGGCTTTTCTTTGCTGCGCCTTTTCAGAAAGCAGGAACTCGATAACCGCCTTTGCCGCCTCTGCATTATTCGAACTGACCGGAATGGCCAGATAATGGTTATTGGTTATAGCTTTATCTGACAACGTGTGGCGCTTAACACCTGCCGGCAACCGCCCATGATTAACTAAGGTTTGATAATCATTAGGGTTAAAACTGACCGCCATTAACAACTGCCCATTCGCCAGATAAGAAATTTGTTCTCCGGCTGACGACGGAAAATTTTCACCCTGCTGCCACAATAGTGGATGCAGTTTGTCTAAATAGCGCCATAAAGGCTTAGTCCATTCATTCGCATCAACTTCGCTTACTGGCTGCTGAAAGACATCACGCTGTTGCGGATGCAATGATAACAACAGTGACTTTAAAAAGGTGGTGCCATGAAAGTCCGGCGGCTTAGGGTAGCTGATACGGCCTCTATTATCCCACGCAGCGTTCAGTAACGCTTCTGCACTCACTGTTTTCTCAGGGAAAAGCCCGGGCCGACTAATAAGGTTAAACTGCCCAACGCCCCAGGGCACTTCCAGTCCTTCAACCGGTTCGCCAAAATCGGTCTGCCAGTTAAGTTCGGGGCTGATGTTATTTAACGCTTTAATTTCATCGGCAATGGGACGTAAGGCGCCGGCTTTTTTCAGTGCGTGAAAGTTTTCACCGTTTATCCAGATAATGTCAGCATTGGAGCGCCCATCAATTAATTGCTTAACCACCTCAGAGGCATCGGCCACTTTATTGTGGCGAAGCTGAATACCTTCAGCCCTGAGCTCTTTCTGAGCCCAACGTAAGTAACTGTTTACTTCCGACGAGCCACCCCAGGCATAAAAGTTCACCTCACTCGCCTTCAACGGAGAGGCGGCAAAAAGTGTCACAAGCAATAAACTGATGGCTGCGATAAAACGCATACGCATATTAACTCCGGCGCCAGCGATGAAACTTCTCAACCCATGTTAGCAGCTTCTGTGGGGCGTTGGCGCGCTTCCACTCACCGGCAACGTATTTATTGGCTTCCGCGAGCGTCGGATAACTGTGTATCGTCCCCAGTATTTTATTCAGACCAATGCCATGCTTCATAGCCAGTACGTATTCTGCAAGCAGCTCCCCGGCCTGCGGCCCAACAATATTCACACCCAACATTTCATCTTTACCAGGCTTGGTCAGAACTTTCACCCGACCATAAGCATTGTCATCAGCAATAGCACGATCCAAATCGCCAATGTCGTATTCAGTCACCTCGTACGCCTTATCAGCTTTCTTAGCCTGCTGCTCAGTTAGGCCCACATTGGCTACCTGCGGCGAGGTATAAGTTACCCAGGGGATGACAGAGTAATCGGCACGGAATGTCTTGAAGGGGTCAAACAACGCATTCACTGAGGCATACCAGGCCTGATGCGATGCCACATGGGTAAACTGGTAAGGCCCGGCAACATCACCACAGGCGTATATGTTTGGAAAGTTAGTCTGAAGCAGTTCATTGGTACTGACCGTTTTATTGGTCTGTACTCCCAGTTCCTCTAACCCAAAGCCGGAGATATTAGGTTGCCTCCCCAGTGCAATAATCACTTTATCGAACGGCAACTGAGTCTCTTGCCCTTCATGCTCAGCAATAAGAACCGACTCGCCATTATGTTGCTCGAATCGCAGGGCTTTATGGTTCAGTTTAATATCAATACCTTCAGCACTTAAACGCTCGTTCAACAGCCTGGCTGTATCATCGTCTTCCGGCCCCATAAGCCGATCGGCCATTTCCACCTGAGTAACTTGCGAACCTAAACGCTGAAACGCTTGTGACAATTCACAGCCAATGGGTCCGCCACCCAATACCAATAAGCGTTTGGGCAGTTCTTCTAATTCCCATAACGTATCCGACGTTAAATAATCAACTTTATCCAGGCCTTCAAAGTTGGGGACTAACGGCTTTGCTCCGGTTGCAATAATAATACTGCGGGTGGTGATGCGCTTTGTTTCTTTCTTACCGTCGACATCGCTGGTTACGTCAACTTCCCAGGGCGAAACAATACGCGCTTCGCCTTGTTCTACGTTCACACCGAGCTTGGTGTAACGCTCAACCGAGTCGTGCGGCTCAATCTCTTTTATAACCGACTTCACCTGCTGCATCACTTGTTTGAAATCGACCGACACCTCTCCAACACTCACTCCAACACGTGAGGCACTGCGCGCATTATGGGCAAGCTCCGCTACGTGCAACAAAGCCTTTGAAGGCACACACCCGGTATTAAGGCAGTCGCCGCCCATTTTATGCTTTTCTATTAACGTAACCTTTGCTTTTACCGCTGACGCTATGTAAGCACTGACTAACCCGGCTGAACCGGCACCAATAACCACCAAATTATTATCAAAAGATTTGGGCTTTTTAAAACCTTTGAAGGCTTTGCGGCGTTTCAAAAAAGCCAGTACAGCTTTGGCAATTAGCGGGAATATTCCCAGTAAGACAAAGGCACCAATTAAATCAGCTGAAATGACATCACCCAGGCTGGATATCTGGGCCAGTTGAGTTCCTGCATTAACGTATACAACGGTACCCAGCAGCATACCTACCTGACTGACCCAGTAAAAAGTCCACGCCTTTATTTTGGTCAGACCCATAACCAGGTTAATAACAAAGAACGGGAACAGCGGAACCAGACGCAGGCTCAGTAAGTAAAACGCGCCATCTCGTTCCATTCCGCGATTAATAGCAGTCAGGCGATCACCGAATTTTTCCTGCACCCAGTCATGCAAAATAAAGCGGGCGCTTAAAAAAGCCAAAAAGGCACCAAGAGATGCTGCAAAACTTGCCAACAGCAAGCCCCAACCGAGCCCGAATATAGCGCCGGCACCCAAAGTTAGAATGGTTGCGCCAGGCAAAGATAAAGCCGTAGTCACCACATAAATAACAAAATAAACCGCAAATACAGTGAAAGGGTAATCAGCAAAAAGCTGATTAAGCTGTTGCTGCTTTTCTTTTAATACGTCCAGTGACAGATACTGCGTTAAGTCGAACGCAAAAGCGCTGACAAACAGCGCAATAATAATGAGTAATAGCAACAGCTTCTTGGCTGACATAAAGCTTCCTTAAAATCTGTAGTTAACGCTTAAGCGCGCATGTCTAGGCTGCGACGGAAAAGCCAGGGTTGCACCAAAATAACCGCCTTCAAATACCGGTGACCAATTGTCCTGATCGGTTGCATTAAACACGTCAATGCGGGCACTTAACTGTTTGTTAAAACGATAACGTGCGTTCAGATTCAGTGTGTGCTGGTCACGTATAAATACGGTCTGTAGGTAATCCAGCGGATAATGCTTGGTATAGCTTAAATCGCCTCCAACTGACCACTCAGACGTAACTTGCCAGCCGGCAACAGCCGAAGCCTGCACTTCCGGAATACCCTGCAGTTGCTGATTAGAAGCCGGGAACAAAGTAAAGTTCGGAGAGCCAACGCCAGTACCTTCTATAATGTCGGGGCGTGAATCGTCAAACGCATCTGCGACCTGGCCTGTTCCCTGTGAGGCTGCGGAGTCGTCCCAACGCGCATCAATATAGCTGGCAGCCAGAGTTAACCAGTAACCTGCTTCATGACTGTAATGCCACTGAGTTTCAAAACCCTCGGTGCGAATACCGCTGTTCGATCCATCGCGATTCCGCAAGCTGCGCTTTTGGTTAAAAACCACGGCGTCGGCGTACCAACGCGTATCACTCGGAGCGTACTTCACGCCTAGCTCATAAAGGGAGTTCTCTGTCGCAAAATTCTGCGCATCGATTTGGCCCGACGCATTCAATACAGTCCCTCCGGCCATTGAGTTAGACGTCGAGTCACTTTCATAAGCTGTAGCATAAAACGTAAGCTCAGGCGTCCAGTTGTACTGTGTTGATAAACTAACGGCCGTCAACCAGTCGCTGTAGGTATCATTGGCTGCTTCAACGCCCTGTGGAGCTATTGGATCTTCAGCTTCTACATCATAGTAGTCGACTCTGACACCACCGGTAACACGCCATTTGTCTGTAATGTCCAGCTCGTGCTGAGCGAAAACTCCCCATTGATAGCTGGTTGAATCTGTGGTGTCCGATAAATTGAAATCACCGGCACCATCGCCGTCAATATCGTACTGTCCGCCCGGTGACACAAATACCCCCGGGCGTAGCTCAATTAAACGCGCCTGCTGCTCATCGGTTAAAGGAATTCGGCGATTACTGAGTGGACCGGTCAAGTCTATAGGGTTATCCGCCTCGGTCGTAAACTGGCTATAACCAAGTACGTCGTTAACACGCAAATTCACACCCACCACCGTTTTGTTATTAATGTGGAGTTCGGCACGGTTTTCGAAGGTATGCGCGTCATCGATAATTTCGACAAAGCTGTTCTGGTTAATCCCTTCTCGGGTTAAATACTGATAGTAAGTGCGGTTAACCAGCACCATATCGTCGTTCAGCCACTGCTGAAATTTGGCATGCAGTAACGTCGTTTCAGCGGTATTCGTATCCAGAGGGTCGGTAAGCGTGGTGCTGCGATCAATTTCCACTTCTCCAGTCGGGCTGACAACCGCGCCAGCACCCGGAACCTGTGAACCATTCGGCTGAACGCCCTGCCCCGTAATGTACAGGTTATTGTCGATTAGGTTTTGCGTTGGCCGGTTGATACCGGCATTATCTGTCCACTCTACGTCATAATACTCAAGCGAGACATCCAGCTGTGTATCATCGTTCGGGGCAAACTTGTACGCCAGCAGAATATCGTCACTGCGATGATGGTGATAATCGTAAAAACTGTCTTCATCCACATACTCAGCGCTAATGCGCAGACCCTGTTCGTTGTCTTCTAACACCCAGTTGTGGTCAAGCTGCAAACGGTGCTGATTCCACTCGCCAAACTGCGCCTTTAATATCGAGTCTGACTCAGTCACACGAGCCGTTTTAGGCTGCAGATTCACAAAGCCTCCGACGCGCTGCGAAGTGCCAAGCATGACCGGCGGCGCTCCTTTAACCACCGCGATACTCTCAATTGCGTTAAATGACATAGGAATTCCCAGGCCATTATTCCCTGCCTGACGGCGCATACCGGCTTCATAGAGCTCACCCAGTTGACCACGGAGTGTGGGTAACGACGGGTTACCAAAACCCGCGGCGGCAAAGCTGTTCGGTGCAAAACGAGCAATGTCATGTAAGTCGTTAATTGCGGCCTCCTCCATTAAGGAGGCACTAATTGCAGTGGCAGCGCGTGGAATACCCTGTAAGCTTTCAGCTAAGCCAAATAAGCCTTCGGTTGACTCTTCAGATGGCAATACTACGCCGGTATCATCACGACCAATCACCTCAATGACTTCCATTGGCTTTTCTTGTGCAACCGCCGTTAAAGGTAAAAAACCCAGCCACAACCACTTTTTCATTCTTGTTTTCCTTATTAATACTCTGTACTTGCTAAGCAGTACGAAAATCTTTTTATCAATCGCGCCAGTCGGTTACGTCTCTCCCTGGCAATAAGATCGTTTTTTTCGCTATTTTAAGTCACCAGAATCAACAGCAAAGCTGCTAAATCTTTACTCCCAACTGACATCAAGCATAATAGTCAGTATTAACGAATTGAATTGATAACGGAATGACAAAAACAACAGAACACACAACTCAAACAACGGAAGCCCTAAACGAACTATTAGAACAAGCCGCACAAGGTACCGAACTTCACTTTGAGTCCGGCCTTTGCGGAGACTGGACTTTAATGGTCAGGCAACCGGAAAAAGTGGCGTTTCATGTTGTCACAAAAGGCGATTGCTGGTTTGGCTTACCTGACTCTTCAATCGCTCCAGTAAAATTAAGCGCGTCTGACATTATTTTCGTTAATAAAGGCGTTTCACATTTTTTGAGTGAGACTCATATCCCCTCTAATATAAATGAATCCGATATTCCCAAGTATTGTCAGCCCGCCCATCAACAATATGGTGTTGTCTGCTACGAAGTTAAATCAGCTCCGGGGGCAAATGACACATTATTTCAACTGCTGCCGCCCTGGCTCATTCTGAAGCAAACCGACCAGTACCGGCAATTGTCACATATTATAGAAATGATCAGAGTCGAGACAACGAAGCAAGCTCCCGGGTACCATACCGTAATTAGTCGACTCAGTGACGTTCTTGCCCTTAATCTGCTAAGGCAAGTTATTGATCAAGGCGAGTCTCCCAGTGGACCTTTGGCAGCGCTCAATGATCGCCAACTGCGAGCAATGGTTATTGCGGTGATTAACGAACCAGGAGCAGACTGGTCGGTAGAACACCTGTCAGAACTTGCTTATTTATCGGTCAGTGCATTCGCAGAACGATGCATCAAGAAAACCGGCCTAACCCCAAAAAAGCTCGTCGACCAACTGCGATTACAAAGGGCACACATGTTACTCAATAGTTCTCAGCTTCCACTAGACTTAATCGCGGAGCAACTTGGCTATCAGTCGGCAACAGCCTTTAGTCGTTTCTTCAAAAAGTATACAGGTCTTTCTCCTGCGGATTATCGTCAGAACTATCATCCGTGACAGGCTAGTTTTTGATTCACAACAGAAACACCTCTCTAAATGACTAAAACACTCAAGCTGACACCTGCTTGCTTTTATTTTTGAGCTTTTATTCTATATTGATACTCACATATTCAATAAAGCTTAAACCGTCAGGAGTACAATATGAGTGACTTTAAACTACACGACAAAGAGTCAGCCCCCGAGGAAAGCAAAAAGTTGTTAGAAGGCTCAGAGAAAGCTTTCGGTATGATACCAAATTTGCACGCCGTCATGGCTGAAGCACCGGGCATTCTGGATGCCTACCAGCAAGTACACGAACTTTTTGTGAATAGTAGCTTTGACGAAAACGAGTTAACCGTTGTCTGGCAAACCATTAATGTATTCAATGAATGCCACTACTGTGTTCCTGCCCATACCGCTATTGCTAAAAATATGGGCGCCGATGATTCAATAACTGAAAATATCAAAGCGGGTAAGGCTTTAGATAACGATAAACTAGAGGCGTTACGCCAGTTTACTCTGGTGATGCTTAAAAAGCGTGGAAACGCCGGTGAAAGTGAGTTTAAATCCTTTTATGAAGCCGGTTACGGACAACGTCAGGCACTTGAAGTTATTTTAGGCATTGCACAGAAAACCATGAGCAACTTTACCAACCATATTGCACAGACGCCTATCGACGAGCCCTTTAAGAAGTTCGCGTAACCTGATGCTATTGCATCAAACGAAATACCATAACCAACAACGGAAACAATTATGAGCCAATCACTCGAACAAAAACTCCCGTGGGCGCTGCTTGCCCTGCGGGTTGGTATTTTCATTGTAATGTTTGTCTGGGCGTTAGATAAATTTGTAAACCCGGGACATACCGCAGCAGTATTCGAAGGTTTCTATGGTATTAGTGGATTATCAGCCACTTTGGCTGCAATTCTGGGTGGTCTGCAAATTATATTATGTTTGGCATTTTTGGCAGGACTATGGAAAAAGGTGACCTACGGACTCATTTTAATTTTACACACCGTTTCTACTTTTTCCTCATTCCCGCAATACTTAGATACCTTTAATAACCTTCTGTTTTTTGCAGCATGGCCTATGCTGGCAGCCTGTATTGCGTTGTTTATACTACGCGACTACGATACCAAACTCAGTCTCTAAGGTAGCCGTTAATGCGAATACTCGTATTTATTACAGGCGTTGTGTTTCAAATGGCTGCGTTTGCGCAGTCATTTGACCACTCGCATGAAAAGTTTACTCAAGTGTTAGACAAACACGTCGTAGTCTATGACAACGATTTGAAGTCGGTAATTAACTACAACCAATTAGCAAAAAACAGTGAGCCGCTTAACGCCTATCTGGATTCACTTTCAGCCATCGAGAAGCCGCTGTATCAAAGCTGGACTAACCAACAGCAGCTTGCGTTTTTAATCAACGCATACAACAGCTTTACTCTAAAACTTATCGTCGACAATATTGAGGAGTTTCGTTCAGGTGAGGCTGAGTCCATTCGGGATCTGGGTGGATTCTTTTCTACGCCGTGGGGAAAGTCCTTTTTCACGCTGCTAGGGAAAAAGCGCACACTGGACTGGGTTGAACATGAAAAAATTCGAGTCGACTTTGACGAGCCACGAATACATGCCGCCTTAGTTTGCGCCGCTATCAGTTGCCCCAAACTTCGTGCTGAAGCCTTTACAGCTGAAAACCTAAATACCCAGTTAGACGACCAAATGCTCACCTTTTTAAATGACCGTGACAAAAATGGTATTGATGACAAAGGCATTTATTTGTCTAAAATTTTTGACTGGTATCGAGACGACTTCAACGGTCTTCAGCACTATCTTTCAAAATACGCTAACGCGCTTTCTGATGAACCCGGGCAAAAGGAAAAAATGAAACAACAGAGCTTAAACATTCGCTTTGTTGAATACAGCTGGAAGCTAAACAGTGTGGATAACCGCTAACGATTAAAAACTGTTAAATTCTCGTTGACCCAAGCCCGGTATAATGACGTAATATCAGTCAACATTATTAAGAGGATTGCTCTATGAAAGCGTTACACGGTTTGTTTATTGTTTTCGGGTTACTGTCTGTGGTGCTCCTTGCCATATCGGGGCCTTTATATAAAAGCGACACTGCCGAGCTTGGAACGGCTTTTTTAATGCTCCGCTGGGCGGCCTATATTGGTGCGGCAGCCTTTGTTCTTAATATTATCTGGTACTTAATTAGACGCCCACAGGGCCTTGTGGCAGGGATTAGCGGGCTGGCTATTATTGCCGGCGGTTTTGCTTTTTACATGCCTTTCAGCCAGTACTTAAAGGCTCAGAACGTTCCCGCAATTCACGACATTACAACCGACACGCAAAACCCACCGGAGTTTGTCGCTATTGCTCCATTGCGTGCTGATGCAACTAACCCGGTTGAGTACCCGGGCGAAGATACCGCAAAACAACAACGCAAGGCTTATCCTGAACTCTCAACTTATGAGTCGCTGGAATCCCCGGGTGAACTTTTTTCAGCAGCTTTACTGGCCGTTGATAAAATGGGATGGGAGTTAGTTGACAGCTCAGAAACTGAAGGGCGTATTGAGGCAACTGCCACTACCACCTGGTTTGGCTTTAAAGATGACGTTGTTATCCGGATTCGTGGTACAGCTGACGGCAGCGAGTTAGATATTCGAAGTAAATCACGAGTGGGCCGCAGTGATGTTGGAAAAAATGCTGAGCGTATCCGTGAGTTTTTATCTCAGCTAAAACCAGAGTTGCGATAACTTAACAGAATGGGCCTGGCGGATAACCGTCAGGCCAAATGGCTTTCTACGGCGCCTTTCTAAGCAGCGGCAGGCCATCATCTTCATCTAACTGTCGTACAGCAGATTCAGGTAAAAACACCTGTGCAACACTGGCAACCTTCTTAGAATTAATATCAACTAAGCGCGTATTAATCATTATACCATCACGGTGCCTGGATAAAGTACCCACCACAACGTGAGAGATTGGCATGATCTCGTCCAGCTCCAGATAATCCCGACTTAGCGCAAAGTCGCCGTTACTAGTAACACGTATAAAATCCGTTGTTTTAAAATCCATAACATTCCAATTACGGCGGTGCAGTTCCAGCATCAACTGTTCTGACAATACCTGACTCAAAGCTGAGCTTTCATCATACTGACTGGTAACGCCGACCAGGTGCGTGACACCAACTTGAGCTTTTTCCAGTTTAATACTGGCATTATCTACTAATTGCTGCGCAAGCTCTGCGGTAAACTTGGAACTGCCCGGCTGCTGATAAACATCAGGACTGCTCTCTTCACCATTATCATGCGCAACTGGCTGTTTAGCCGGTAAAACAGTACAGGCCGTTGATAAAGTAAGGGTGAGTAATGTCGTTAAAAATACTTTCATTATCAAAACCTCTTAGTTGCGCTGCAAACGGCCGTTGACCATTTCAGACTGCCTATTAGGCCAATACAAATGCTTAGGAACGTAACGGTTCGCAGACGCTAGAACCTGTTGATTTCTGCGGTCAATAACACGCAAGTTGACCATAGCGCCACTGTCTTTACGTGAGAGCGTTCCCACCAACATCCAGTCCAAATTCGGATTCTGGTTTAGCGCCTCGGCGTCTCTGCTTAGCGCCAGAGCCCCGCTTTGACTTATGCTGAGGTAGTCTTGTGCCCTGAACTCAACTAACAGTATGTCGCGTTCTTCAAGATGCGCATATAGCCCCTCACTCAACTGGTGACTTAACTGATAGAGAGAATCGCCATGCTTTGGTTGTTCGAGTGTTTCTGCTAAGACCAAACGAGTAATACCTAATTGAGACATTGGATACGCTTTAATGTCACCGTCCAGTTGGTCCGCCAATTGAGTCGCCAAATCATCTGCAATCGTCTCGTGTGGATTAGAGGCATGAGCCTGAGCACTTGCAGGAAGAAATACAAACAATGTGCAAAGCGCAATAGTAGCCAGAAGCCGATAAACCATAACACTTACCTTAGTTAATTCAGTTCATGCTTTGTTATCGGCCAGTTTTAGCTAAGGTTTAGAGATAATCCAGAGCGACATTCTATGCCGCTCTGGTTGCTACAGTGGCTATTCACCAATGTGCTTATCAAGGAAGGTTAACATCCGAGTCCAGCGCTCGATGTTGTTTTCCGGCTTATAAAAGCCATGCCCTTCGTTGTCTTTAAACATCCACTCATATGGGTGATCATGCTCTTCCAAAGCATCACGTAATGCATACGCCTGCTCTGGTGGAACACGAACATCTTTACCACCCTGAATGATAAATACAGGCACTTTTAATTTATCAACCAAATGAACCGGAGACTGAGCGTTACGCTCTTCTTCAGTATTAGGTAAAGCCATGTCCAGGTAGTTTATGCCAGATTCTGTCTCAGGTATGTCACCTTCTTTAAACATCATATTCAGGTCATAAACGCCAACAAAACCGATAGTGCATTTGTATAAATCGGGTTCGCGTATCACTGTCATCAAAGCAGCATAACCACCATAAGAACCACCGTACACACACATCCGATCCTTATCGACAATCCCCTCTTCTACAACGTGCATGACACCATCTGTCATATCATTAATCATGGTCGTCCCCCAGTTTTTATAACCCGACTGGAGAAATTCACGTCCATAACCACCTGAACCGCGGAAGTTTGGCTGTAGTACCGCATAGCCATGCTCAGCTAAAACTTTAGCGTCAGGGTTAAGCGCTGTCAGAGAATCCCGAGGTCCATGAGGACCACCATGCGGAAGCAAAATCAAAGGTAAATCTTCTGCTTTTTGACCTTTTGGCAGAGTCAGTAATGCTTTAACTGTCAGTCCATCGCGGGTTTTATAACTGATGATCTCAGTCTGCGGTATCTCTTCTTTATCAAGCCATGGCTTTGACTTGATGATCAAAGACAACGCCCGCTTTTCTGCATCAAATAAGTAAAACTCTCTCGGGTGATTAGCTGATGAAACAGACAAAACAATTTTAGAGTTATCTAAAGTTGCTGAGTTGATATTAACACTCGCATTAGGAAATGCATTTGTCAGACTCTGTACAACTTTCGCGAAGTATTCATCTTCAATATCTGTAAAAAAGACAGTGTCTATATTGTCGTATTCATAAGCTGCACCAATAACTTCATTTGCACGACCATTGCGAATGCTCATTATTGGCGAGAGATCGGTTGCAGGGTGTTCAGCCATTACGCTGATTTCGCCTGTCGCCAAATTCATTGTTGTTAAGGCCTGAGTGTCAGTAACAACATCACTTAAGCCCACAGCAGTTTTACCATCAGGTAAAATATCAATTGGGAGAAAATTACCTTCTCTTTGACCGAAGCGCGCAACTTCCTTCCATTCTTTATTTGCACCTGGGCGAGTCATAATGACTTTTTCATTGGTGTTATGCGGCTCTTCCCCAGTCGCAAGGCGAGTCACACCGTCATCGTCTAAATAAACTTGAACATTCGTTCCCTCATAGCGACGAACTGGTATACGACCTTCGGATTTAACTCGCCCGCTGTCAACTTTCAAACGGTAGATATCGACATAGGGCTCACTCGCACTGTTTGACGTCGAATAAATCATTACCTGGTCAGACTCTTCAGGTAATAAATCAATAATTCGAGCGTATTGCTTCAACCCGTCAGAGCGCCAGCCCGTCAAAATTTTCTGGTTTCCGCCATCGGCATCCATGGCAAAAATTTCGCCGGTGGCAAAAGGAGTTTCGTAAGAGCCGACTTCCCGTGCCATCGACATAACTAGTCGTTCATCACTGACCCAGTTAAAGTCGCTAACAGACTCCTTCCCTCGCCCCTGAGTAACAGACAACACTTCCTGATTATTGATGTCTAGTACCGTTAAATTAATACTACCTTCCGGGGTACGGGATGTTGCGGCTAAATAGTTACCCTGCGGAGATATTTTGATATTCATAAACTGAGCATGCTTTGCATAGTCTTCCAGAACACTCTTATCAGAAGTATCTGCAATAGCCTGAAGCGGCGCAAAACAAAGCAATAAGCATAGTATTTTTTTCATAACTAAACTCTTGAAGCTAAATCCAAAGAAAAAAGCCCCTCACGTATGAAGGGCTTTGATACTTCTTTTAACACTCTACGTTCCAGGTTTGAGTGTTAAGACTTAGAAGTTATAAGTAAGGTTCGCAAATACGCGACGACCCATGTTGTCGTACTGCGAATACAGCGTTGCGTTACCTACCGCTCTAACGTATGACGGAGATACCATTGGAGGCTCTTTATCAAATACGTTAGCAATACCAACAGTTACATCAAACGCGTCAGCAAATGTCATGTTACCAGACAGCGTGTGGTAGAACGTAGTTGGTGTTTCTGCTACGAAAGTAACCGGTTCGCCACGGTAAGTGGTTTCATTCGTGTCACCATAGTACTCGTAGTCGTTGGTTTTATCGACGTAGCGAGTAGTCCAGGTCAGACTCCAGTCATCACGTGAGAAGGTTGTTGTTAATAAACCAACGTGCTTCGGATAACCGATTTCACCAATGTACTGATCTGGTTCGCTGTCAGAGAATAACTGATAGCGTTGCTCGATTTGGTTCGTGTGCTCTAAGTTCACACGAAGACGACCGAAATCAAACTCATCTTGGTATGTAAGATTTAAGTCAACACCACGAGTTCCCTGGCTTGCGATGTTTACGTAACCACCGTTAACTACGTCAACACCCCAGTCTCCGTCAGTACCGTCGTTACGAGTGAACAGGTCACACAACGGATCATTAGGGAAGTTTTCAGAGGTATAGCACTCATTAAGGATTGAAGAGCCGCCTAATGAAGCAATCTGACCACTAATACTAACGTCATAGTAATCGATTGATGCAGCAAAAGTGTTTTCAGGGCTAGTCCAGACTAAACCAACACTTTCTGAAACCGAAGTTTCTGCTTCAAGATTACCTTCACCACCAGAAGTGATCAGAGTTGCTGAACTACTGCCAGTACCATCATAGTCTAATGGAATGCCATCAGCCTGACAGTTCTGATAAATTTGCTCAGAAACCGTACCTTCGTCGTAGCGAGCACCGTAGTTATAACAAGGGTCAACAGACATTTGACTTCCAAAACCTGTTTGTCCGGCAAGATACAGCTCAAACAAAGCAGGTGAACGGAATGAAGTACCGCGCGACGCGCGAACACGCCAGTCGTCGTTAATTTCCCAGTTAAGGCCTAGTTTAAAGGTTGTGTCACTGCCGTAAGTTGAAACGTCAGTCCAACGTGCTGAACCCGTAATATCAACTAACTGAGCGAAAGCGGCGTCAGCAATAACAGGAACTCGAACTTCACCAAAAATAGCGCGAGAGTTCTGTGAACCGGCTGTACGGCTAGCGCTTGATAAGCCCCAAGAGTTACCGGTTGAACTGTGAACTCCCGGCTGGTCATCGATTTCATCACGCTGATAAGACGCACCGAATGCAGCTCCAACAGGTCCCGCTGGTAAAGTGAATAAGTCACCAGTGATGTAACCTTCTAAAGTTTGCTGCTTATAGATGGTTTCGCCCATTTCATAACCAAACAAGAAGTTACGGACTTCGTCTGAAGGGTTACCATAAGCTAGCTGAGGGTCGCCCCACGGCACATCAACACAGGTCTTGCCAGATACTGCCGTCACTTCGCCGTCACAGCTAGTGCCATTTAATGCATTCATCTGAGCCATTAACATAGAGTCACGGAAAATAACTTTGTTTCCGTACTCACCGCTGTTGTAACTGTTCTGGTAAGAAATATCCCAGTCCCAGAAACCTAAGCTACCTTCAAGACCAGCAACTAAGCGGCTGTAGTCAACAGTAACGTCAGAACCGTAATGATCAGTCAAGTGAACAGGCATAGCATACGCGTCACCTTCCCAGTTGCCTGCCAAAGATTGAATTGGAAGATAACCAACATCACCAGTCCAGAACTGACGGTAACCTTGAGTTTCGGTCTTACGCGAGCTGTGCATTAATTCGCCATACGCAACCATAGTATCGGTCAGGCTGTAATCACCTTGCAGATAGATAGACGCGGTTTTGGTTTCCGGAACCATGCTCTCTTTGTCAGTAAATGGGTGTTGCTTATCCCATAAACCATCAGTTTCTTTACTGTATCCTACAAAGTAGAAGTCTTCTGGACCACGAAGGTCACCAGCACCGGTATAAGTATCATTGATACTGTCATAACCATTTGAGCCTAAGAAACCGTCGTAATCGTAAAAACCATAAGAACCCGCTGGTACGTTAGATGCACCGGCACTAGCTAACCATAAGCCGTAACCTGTGTCGTTACAGTGCGCTTCACCTGTACGTGGATCGATCGGATCAGCACTGCTGCCATCAGGGTTAGAAAGGAAACGCTTGCTGCAACGATAGAAGTCACGGTCGCCGCGTTTCAGTTCTTGCTGTACGTTATAATCCAAAACAACGCGGAAAGAGCCTTTGTCAAAGGTTTCACCAATTGACGCATTGATACGTTGACGCTCGCCACCTGATTCAAACGGCTGACTGATATCAACAGTAACTGACTTATCATCACCTTTCTTAGTGATGATGTTGATAACACCTGCAACAGCGTCAGAACCGTAAAGTGATGATGCACCATCTTTAAGAACTTCAACACGTTCAATTGCAGAAATTGGCAACGCGTTCATATCAAACGCTGAAACTTGTCCACGAGTACCGGCTGGTCCTGCACGGCGACCGTTTAGAAGAACCAACGTACGGTTAGCACCCAAACCACGCATTGAAATGGTTTCTGCACCGGCACCACCTGAGGTTACATAACCTACTGATAAAGCAGAAGTAATCTGGCTTGAGCCAGCAGCAACAGTACTCGTACGCAATAAGTCGCCAAGAGTTGCCAAGCCTTGCTCTGTCGCTTCGTCAGCAGAAATAATATCGATAGGAGTTTCATTAGCAAACGCGTCACTACGGATACGTGAACCCGTAACCTGGATGCGTTCTGGTTGTTCTTCCTGAGCATTTTGCTCTTCAGCAACTTGCATAGCCTCACGCTCAACATTTTCTTGATCTTGAGCTAAAGCTGGTCCGGCTAAAAATGCCGAACCTACACCTGCCATCAAAATAGTTTTGATGGAACGTGCCAACAATGACTGTTCTGTCATGTTTAGTCTCCCTGAGTTTTCTTATTATCTAGTTGTATAATTTTTAAAGCCGCTGCAAGTAAATTTTTTTATTAAAGCGGAATGTAAAGAAGACCACAAAATGAAAACAATGGCAACATATTGTTAACAGAAAAAGTTAAATTAAGCTGTAAATTTATCAGCCTCTATGACGCTATAATAGTTAGGTTTAACAGCTTATAACTAATGGCTTTCATAAATGAAGTTATTGATATTGTTGACAAAGATCATATCTATTAATCAATGATTGTAACAACACCAGAATTTTTCTTTTAAAGACTGAAACAAAAGCAACCAAGTTGTATAAAGATTTTTCATTTAAGACGGAAAAATATCACAAGGAATGGTTATCCGCTCTTCGTCGCTATCAAAAGGTTCCGTGCCATGCCAGCAGTAACTGGGGAAAATGATACACATACCAGGCTTGGGACAAACGCTCATATCGATAGTGTCTTGCTCGCCTAAGTTAAGCGATGTCTGTCCAAATTTGATCCAACCTTTATGTTCAGGGTCATCTTCTTTTACTTGCTTAGGAATGCTCAAATAAGTGCACATTGAAAGCCAGCCTTCGGGGTGAACATGATTCGTATGAAAGCCTTGTTTAAACAGCTTGACTGACCAGCTTCCGCTAAAGTGATAGCCGTTACTATAACGGGAAGTCACCGGATGCTTGTTATCATCGGGAAGCTGAGCCAGATAGTCATTAATAAATTCCTCTAAGCTCTGTTTATAGGCCTGAATGACCGGGTCGTCCATTGAAAGCAAAGAGCCAACCGTTTGCGTACCTTTACACACCGACTGGTCTAACGGCTGGTGCTGAGTTCTATGAAGCGCCTGAACCCGCTTTACTAAAATAGGCCAAAACTCTTCCAGAGACTGATAACCATCGGGCGCAGGTAAGTAGCCCACTTTGACATAGTCATCGTAGTTATTAAGGTACTTTTCTTCTTTCTCTTTACCGCTCAGCTTCATACACAAACCTTTATAGGCATGTATCTCCTGATTAAGCGGCTGATTCTCGTGGGCGCGATCTAACAATTGGAAAGCCTTATCGTACGCCTGCTGTCTAAGCAGAACATTGGCCTTATCAATCAAATAGCGCGGATGCCTCGGCTGCTGCTCCAACACTCTATCAAATAGAGTAGAAGCTTCTTCAACATTACCCTTACGTAAGCACTGAGTGCCCTTCATATGCAGCAAGCTGTGTACATTCCCGAAGCGTTTAAGAAATGCTTCTATCTCCAAATCGGCTTGCTCGTATTGTTGGGAACGAAGCAAGTGAGCAAGATACGCATAAGCTAACGGCAAAGAATCGGGCTGAGTTTTTAAAGACTCTTTGAAAGAGGCCAAAAACTTATCTTGATGATCATGCTCCCAATAAAGCTTATTAATAGCCTCATGTGCCGGAACAAAGTCATTCTTAAGCTCAATGGTTTTCAGTAACAGTTGTTCCGCCTGCTCAAAGTCGTTGTCATCATAAGCGAGACACCCTAATTGAAACTGCCGCTGCGCTTCGTCAAATTTTCCACGTAATTGCTCTAAAATTTCGCGGGCTGACTCCGTACGCTCGGTGTAACGATAAACCAAAGCTAAATTAAACAATAACGACGGCTCTTGCGGCCATTGCCGTAGCGCTTTTGCAAACGTCTCTTCTGCCTTATCAAACAGTTTATAGTCTAGTTCAGAACGCCCTTTAAGAATTACCGCATTTTTGAAGTCCGTTTTTTGTTGTAACGCCTTAGTCGCGGTCTCTATAGCTGCTAAGTAGTCTCTTGACTGATAATGGAGCGATGCCAAATTGTACCAGGCGTCCGGCAATTTCGGGTTTATTTGCAGAGCTTTAATATAATTCTGCTTTGCAGCCATTAACTGCTGGCTACTCTGTAAAAAGTTAGCGTAGTTCGACAAAACACTGGGTTGTTTCGGGTTGGCTTTTAAGCTTCGCGCAAAATAATCAGCGGCTTTTTCTGGCCCTCTTTGCTTAGTTGCCAGAGCCAATAAATGCAGGATATCCGGATGGTTAGGGGCCTGCTGATTTAACTGACTGGCAATTTTTTCAGCTTGAGTAAAGTCATTTTGCTGTAAAGCATTAACGGCTTTTTGGAACTGTTGAGCGAGTTGAGACATAGTAATAACAAACAACTTTTTGACAATGTTTTTACAATAACACAACTTTATCCTTGTGTGAGTAGATAAACATGAGAGAGACAGAAAGCAAAAAGGCGACCCGAAGGTCGCCTTTATTTTTAAGAACTGTATTCGCCTAAGCGATAATCTCTTAGAAGCGGAAAGTTACGCTACCGAATACATAACGTCCTAGCGCATCGTGGTAACCAGCAATAGTGTTACCGTTCAGGCTGTTAACGTCACCAACAATGGTAGGTTCTTTATCTAACGCATTATTCATACCCAACAGTACAGAAACGTTTTCTGTAACGTCGAAGTTAGCGTTTAGATCGATGTAGCTAGTAGAACCTAAACCGTCGCCGATTAGCTCGTCAGTTGATCCATCATAGTCAACTGAACCAAGGTAACGCCATTTAGCGCCTACACTCCACCAGTCACCAGTACTGTATGTGAAGTTCATTGAATGACGCCATTCAGCTTGAGGGAAACAGTCTGAGCTGATTACGCCAGCACAGTCGATTGTAGTACCAGCAAGACCAGGAACCGTTGTGGTTTCTTTTGTCATGTAGTACGTACCAGTTAAGCTGATACCTAACTGACCACCACCAATTTCGGTGTTGTAGTTAATGTTGGTATCGATACCAGTGTTGGTAGATTCTGCCAAGTTAACGCTGGTTGCGCTAACGTAGCCGTCTGTACCACGCCACAAGTCACCTGATGGGCTACGAGTAATCGCATCACACCATTGTGCTTCACCAGTTTCCGCACACTGACGGATGATAAGCTCTGGTGAAATTGTACCAATGCGGTCTTCCATCTCAATGTTCCAGTAGTCGATTGAGAAGTTGAAGTTGTCAGTTGGGTTACCAACAAGACCGAAGGTTACTGTGTCAGCAAGCTCTGGATCCAAGTCTGGGTTACCACCAAAGATTGCGTTGTACTGGCCTGCAGCGTTAGCTGCTACGTTTCCGTACTGACCTGAGCTCATTCCAGTGCTTGCACACTGTTCTTGAGTGTACTCAGGGCTGTCACCAGCACACGGATCAACACCTGCCCACAAACCTATGCCCTGGGTTGCAAAAAGTTCTGCAACGTTTGGCGCACGGACTGCACGGTTGTATGTACCACGGATTTTGTAGTCGTCGTTAACCTGCCAGTCTAAGCCAAGTTTGTACGCTGGCTCACCACCAGATGAACTGTAGTCAGAGTAACGGTAGCCTAAGTCAACCTGCAGGTTGTTTGCCCAGCTAGCGTCTTCAACTAACGGTACGTTAATTTCTGTGAACACTTCAGAAACGTTGTAACCACCAATTAGGCTGTCAGTTGGACCGCCCTGACCTGAAAGAGCGCCCTGCTGGTAAACTTCGTCGGCAACACGTTCGAAATCAACTTCACGGTTTTCAACACCGAATACCGCTGCAACATTGTAGTTAGAAGAAGGCATGCTGAAGCCTGTTTCACCAGTTACGAACGCGTTAACAATACGCTGCGTTGTTAAACCAGTCAGGATAGCTGTACCACCCAAAGAATCAGCTGCTTCGCCGGTTACACCCTGATAAGTGAAAACGTCGTAAGGAATACAACCTTCACCACACTCATCTGCGCCTGCTGCACCCAGTACTTGAGGCATACGTGGTACGTAGAAGTCGTTGATGTAAACCGATGATGACTGAGTTGAGCCATACTGGAATGACACATCGTATTCCCACATTGCGCTCAGCTCACCAGTTGCACCAGCAACGATACGGTATGAGTTGTGCTCAAGGTTGTTGATACGAGGACCGCCTTCTACGTTACGCTTACCAATGTAAGCCATAACCTGATCTGTATCAGCACCGAACTGGTCACGGAATTGCTGACGCTGTCCATCGCTGAATACATCACTGTCTACGTCGAACGCGAAGTTCTGATAGAAAATACCAGACTGTGCGATCTGACCAGCAGTACGGTCATGCATGTAGCTGGTTTCTAGATAAGGACGGAAGTTATCGTTTGCTTCATAGTTTACGAATGAACCGAAAGTATAACGATCATTCGGACGCATGAAGTGGTTGATTGGTGCATAGTTATATAAGTTATCGCTAAATGGTGCAAAGCTACCATCTTCGGTCAATGACCAGAAAACTTCTTCGTCAAAGTTAGGTGAACCACCTTCCATTGGCGAGAAGAAGAAGTTAGGTACAGGAGCGGTTGAAGAACCACCACATGCGGTACCAGCACCGTTCAATGCACAAGAAGAGTAGTCGCGCTCACCTTGCAACAGTTCTTCGTTAGTACGGAAGGTTGCATAGAAACTTGCACTACCTTTACCGCCAGCAAACATGCTGCCGCCTGTAACGTCTACGGTATAAGTTTTACCGTCAACGCCAGAACCACCTTCTGGATAATCGTAACCAGCATCATCCATCAAGCCTTGCATGTAGCTATTGCTGTTATCGTGCTGATAACCTGAAGTACCTAAAGTGACTTCAAAACCTTCGATGTCTTTCTTCATTACGAAGTTAACAACACCGGCAACAGCGTCAGAACCGTAAGTAGAAGAACCACCACCGGTTAATACTTCAACGCGCTCGATAAGAGCTGTTGGGATTTGGTTAACGTCAGCAGCCTGTGAATAAACACCACCTGGCTGTAAACGGCGGCCGTTTACCAGTACCAAAGTACGGTTAGCGCCCAAACCACGTAAGTCAAGGTTTGCAACACCCGCTGCACCGTTAGCAACAAACGAGTTCTGTGTCGCTGTTTCTAGCTGCGGTAAAGTTGCCATTAGGTCTTCCACACGGGTAAAACCAGATGCTTTAACTTCTTCAGAAGAAACCATCTCTACAGGAGATGCAGTTTCTAAGTCCGTACGTTTAATACGAGAACCTGTAACCTGAATACGTTCTACTTCTTCTGCAGCCGTATCAGTGTCATTTTGATTGTCTTGTGCAACTGCTAATGCAGGAAAGCCTAAAGACGCAGCAACTGCTGCAGCCGTTAAGCTTTTTCGAAATGTCATATTTTTCATGAGTAAAAACTCCCTGGAACGTTTTTATTATGCCGCTTCTTTAATAGAAGCTGCTTAAAATTTAACAGGAAGTTAATGGCTTGTAAACTTTTCGTTCTAATTTTGTTGGCTTTGTTGCAAGAAGTGTTAACAAGGCCACAAAAGGTGGCCTTAATTAAAAGTAAAAAGACTCACTTGAACGCCAGGACGCAATTCCCAAACACACCGCTCTCAGGGAATTGCACTTGTTGCACGGAGACTTTCTTAAACCCGGCATCCTCAAATTGCTTTTGAGTTGCTTCCATGTCCCCTAACTGCTCAGTCGCCTTAAGTAGGGTTTTGGTGCGAGCCTTATGAGCATTTAATGAATCCATATACCCGTTAAGAACCTGACGCGATTCCGCTTCTTTCCTTTCCGCTGCCGCATTTAATAGGTGTTTAGTCGCTGGCACAAAGTTCATGGCATGAAATGACGGATTGCGCTCATGCTTACGAACAAACTGATTGAGTATTTGTTGTGCCTGCAAAGCAGAACGCGGTAAGTTTTTTGGGCCATGCTTTAGCAGCGCTTCCTGCAACGGCACAACTGATTTTTTAAGTTGCTTAATTACCGAAGGCATTAAGTCATAAATCGCTTCGCTCTTCTTATAGATAACAGACTCTTTTGAGTGAACCAGAGCAATCAACATGCCTCCACGCTTTAGCTGAGCATTGAGGTTATTCAACCCCTCAGCCATATCGCCGTATTCCAGCCCGTAGTGAGAAACAAAGGTGCCCACCTTTTTATTTGAAGGCAATCGAAAACTCTCGTAAGGCGTATCACCCTGGAGTTTTAACTCCGTATTCGGTGGATTCAGTTGAGCAGAATCGATGCCCTGCACATCAAATTTTTTGCTCTTTTCTTTTGCATACTCGTTTAACCATTGAACAACAATGCCATTACCCGTACCAATGTCCACGATGGGCTGTTTCACGTCATTTTCATCCATGCGTTCAAACCAAAACTTTCGCATTTGGTAAGCGGGTAAACGTGAGCTGTCATCCAAAAAACTCGCCTTGGCACCCTTTTGCCAAAAATAACTCCACGGATTACTTTGCGTCATTTCCTTCCCTTATTGTTAGTTTTGTCTTAGCCGAACCATAATAACATTCTCTTATTCTGCCATAAAAAAACCCAGCCGAAGCTGGGTTTTTTAAACAACTAACGTTGTCAGACCTTAAAACTTCATGCTGATACGACCATACCAGTATTGACCGGCAGTGTCATAAGAAGAGTTCAAGGTATTCATATCGTTATTGTTAGTAACGTATGGAGGCTGCTTGTCAAACAGGTTACGCGCACCAAGAGTAAAGGTGGTTGTTTCGCTGTAGAAGTAGTTCATCTGTACGTCATGATACACGTAGCTTCCTACTTCGCTTGACAGATCATCCACATCGTAGTTGATGTCCGTTACGCCATCCTGGTAACGAGTAATCCAACTCCAGTCAAAGTCACCCATTTGGTAACCCATAGTCAGATTTGTACGCAACTCAGGGAATGCCGCTACACGGCCACCGAAGTTAGTGTCTGCGCCGAATTTCCCGGCTAACTCTAGAGCTTCCGCACCTTCTTGTGCCAGGTATGTGTACTCATCTAATACAGTACCATCAACACGCAGGTTGAACATGCCGTCACCCAGGTCAGTTGCCCAGTTTACGTCGAAGTCAAAACCTGAAGTTGTGAAGGTTGAGATGTTTGCAGTACCAGCAAGAATACCTGCCATGTAACCTTGCGAGTCACGGAACTCAGAACCTGAGTAACCAGGACGACCTACAGCTTCAGGACCTAAAATCAGGTCACAAGAATTCGCTGAGAAGTTCTCGCTGTTGTAACACTCAGAGATGATAGCTGAAGTACTTGGCGCACCTAAACCATCTTCAATTTCGATGTCATAGTAATCAACTGCAACACTGAAGTTCTCGATAAACTCTGGTTGATAAACAACACCTAAAGTGAAGCTTTCAGAAGTTTCAGGTTTCAGATCCGGGTTACCACCAACCAGTGTTGATGACTGGTTGTTGTCCAGGCTGAAGTCGCCCGGTAAGCCTTCTGATGCACAGTTGTCTTTAACTGTCTGGCTCTGGCTACCTGTACCGTAGTCGATACATGGATCTGTGTAGCTGATGTTTGATTCAACTTGTGGTGAATACAAGTCACCAATACCTGGAGCACGGAAGCCTTCAGCAAAGGTTGCACGAACCAATGTACCTGTAGTTGGTACGTACTCTAAACCGAATTTAGTGGTAGTTTGTGCATCAAGGAAGTCGTAATCAGAACGACGTACTGCTGCAGACAAGTCAAGACGCTCTACGCCAGGCATACCAGCTAACAATGGCGCATTAATTTCCATGTAAGCTTCCTGAACGTCATAAGAACCTTCAGTTGGCTCTGCTGCAACGCTGTAGATTTGACCTAAGATTGCGCCGCCATCTGGCTGGTTCTGGTATTCTTCCCAGCGCTTCTCAACGCCGACAGCCCATGAGATTGGACCTGCAGGTAAGCCAAATGAACCTGTGTCACCAGTTAAGTTAGCCATTAACTGTTTTGTCGTCGCACGGTCAACTGGCGAGTTAGGAATGGTTGCGTAGTCCTGGAATTCTTGTGTGAAGGTACCTTCCTGGAACGGGTTCCATAGGCCTGGGCACTCTTCATCTGCGTCACACAGTGTTGGATCTAACAAGTTACCGATACGTTCTGGATTTGAACGACCATACTCTACACGGCTGTCAACATAGCGAGCGTAGTTGTATGAGATGTCCCATGACCAACCGTTATCCAGATAACCTTCCAGTCCGAATACCATGCGGTAGTCAGAGAAGTCCTGAGTAAACGAGCGTCCGCCAGTTTCTGCAAGACGACGATAAATATAAAGGTCTTCACCAATTGGGTTGTCAGGGTGATCACCTGCAACTGTTGGTCCCCAGAAAGTACCTTCTGCAGCCATTAACTGGTCAGATTGACGGTTAGTGAAACCACCTTCCATAAATGCAGACAAGTCACGAGTTAACTCGTAGTTCGCAGATGCATTGATTGAGAAGATGTCCTGTGGAGTCACCATGTAGCTTGCAGGGGCAAAGTTGTAAGCGTCTTGCTGACCGTCATACGGACGAATTTCGCCAGTGTTAGGGTCGACAACAAAGCTTGTACCTGCGTTGCCCGAGTTATACTGAGAGTCTTGATCAGCTGCAGACCAGTTACCGTAAGGAATAGTTGAAGAACCACCACGTACGACTTCGCCGCCTGACTCACTCAAAGGATAGCGAGAAAAGTCGCGGTCACCCTGCCAGATTGGGTTACGGTTTTGATACTCAAGCGCTAAAGTTACGTTGCCTTTATCGCTGGTAGCGCCGATAACACCTGAAACCTTAGTAGTTTCGCCGTCGCCTTCACCGGTTAAGTCGTACTGAGCTGAGAACTCTGCACCTTCAAAATCTTTCTTGGTGATAAAGTTGATTACACCAGCGATAGCATCGGAACCATAAATGGTTGATGCGCCGTCACGTAATACTTCAACACGCTCAATGTAAGCCATAGGGATCGAGTTTAAATCACCTGAAGCGTAACGACGGCCGTTGATCAAGATCAGTGTACGAGCTGAACCCAGACCACGTAAGTTAGCAGAAGCGTAACCAACAGAGCCGTTGTTTGTGTTTGAGCCGTTGTAACCACCATTCATGGAAGGAATGTTATGGATGAACTTTTCCATGCTGGTGAAGCCTGAGTTTTCAATTGCTTCAGAATCAAAAACAGTAATTGGGCTTGCGGTTTCAGTGTCGGTACGTTTAATACGCGAACCAGTTACCTGAATACGCTCGACATCATTAGCTCCTGCTTCTTGTGCAGCAACTAGTGCCGGAAAGCCTAATGTGGTTGCAATAGCTGCAGCCGTTAAGCTTTTACGAAAAGTACTATTGTTCATTGAAATTACTCCCTGGAACATTATTTTTTAGTTGCTTGATTGGCGAAAGCAACATGAAACCGACGACGCACTTATCGTTTTTGGAAGGTGCATCGTGTTTTCGGTTACAACCTTTTAACGCCGCAGGGATTTCATTTCAATAGGAGTGCAGTTCTTTTCTTTAACCTCAGGAGCCGTTCGCCTAAAAAATAAGCTAATAGATTATAATTAACCCTCTTTTATTAATAAAATTAACAATAGTTTCAACTGGTTTAACAGGTGTTTCAGGATTGTAAAGGCTTTAAAATTCAGCATTAAAAATAGCTTCCGCCGCTTTTGCTCGTTTGATACTTTCATCACTAATATCTTCATTAACCTGGCCCAAACTGGAAGTCAAAACAGGGTTACTGCTTCCTTTTGGCGAATATGCGCACGCTTCAGGTTCCAAGCCGATATGCCCATACACTTTATTCATAACGTCGGTCGTATTAGTAACGAGCTCTTCGTAACTAATGCTCAAAATACGTTCCGGGAAGCACTTTTCCCAATGACTCAGGAGGCTTATTTCATTCTCAATGTAGGTTTGAATTGACTCTTTAGACCAGCTCCAGTCAGCACCTCCGCGAAACGCTGTTTTATAGCACGACCATGCTATGTGCTCAGGTTTGCGTCTTATATAAACCGCTTTACTTTGTGGCACTGCTTTCATCCAAATACCGAACAACCGATTCAAGTTAAGACTTTTATCTATAACGTAACCCGGCCTCGGGTAACGAACATCAGTAAGTTCCTGATAAGTTTCGGTTATCATGTCAATTCCGGCCTGAGCGTCACCGTGGCGACCCATAAAAGCGGGAAAGTTCATAGTGTCCTTGGGTGACAAATGGCCGCATGCCTGGCCAAAAGCGCCGGTTTCGGCAGCACCAGCTACTGCACTATGATTGCTTAACATCTGACCCAAAAGCGTCGTTCCGCTTCTCGGCAAACCAAGAACGGCAATCACCCTATTATATTTAACACGTGACTCAGGTACGGTCTTCATTCCTTGTTTACTAAAATAGGTCTGCAAGTCGGTAGCAAAGCGCTTATCAAATGCGGCCTGATATCTCGATTGCTGAGCCATTAAAGCGGCGCCCTTTTCATAGGCCTTAAAAGCGTCCTCAAAGCGTTTTCTATCAGTTAACGCTTTTCCAATAGCATAGTGGTAATGCATCCAGTTAACCGGATCATCTTCTGAATAATTATCAGCAACACCGAGCAGTTGTTGAAACAGTTCAGTATCATTTGAGAAATCGGTAAAAGACGCTAACGTTAACCAGCTAATCCCCAGTTGAGGAGCCAATTGAACGACCTGTCTAAAGTACCGGTCGGCTAACGAAAAGTCTCCCAACTGCGCCCGGATGGTGCCACAAAGATGCATTATTGAGGGGTTATCAGGTTGCTGAAGGGTTAGTGGTTCGGCTGTTGCCAGTGCTCTCTGCAGATATCCCGCTTCTGCATATATACCCGCTCGCTGGATATCTGTCGTAACTGTTCTTTGCGTCTGCTGTCGCATGGTATCGACACACGCAGTCGCTAAGACAACCTCCCTCAATCCGAGACTCATCTTGGCTAACATTAACCAATGCGTTTTCAGAGGGAATTTCTTTTCTATTGCATACCGAATTTTTTCAACCGTTTCGGTTCGCCGTCGGGCTTTCATTGACTCCTGAACATCCGACAAAAACGCCACAACGTCCACAGTGTTCTCCTATTATAAATAACAGATAAAAAAGCCGGGAATCAGAGAGTTCCCGGCTTGAACGTTCCAGTTTTATTCGTTTACTTTAAAACTTAACTTCTGCGCTCAAACGCACATAACGTGGAGTCTGGAAGTTAGTCGGCAAACCATAAAGCTCATCCTCCTGGCCGCGAGCAATAAGACCGTAGTCATAATCAACCGCTTCATAACCTGCGAAACGTTCAGATACTTCATTAACCTCTGTTGCGGTGTCGTTGTTAAACACATTGAACACATCCGCACGGAAAGTTACATCCGTATCACCAATCATCATATTATAGCGAGCGGTCAAATCTAAGCGCCACTGGTTATCCGTCCGACCTTGTGAACCTCGTGGTGCGATTTCACCGTCCTTTACAAAAGACTCTGCACCATAAAGCGACGCATAGGTATCAGTTGGGTGGAAACCAAAAGCGTTAACCGGACGACCGGATTCCCAGCTAAAGTTAGCCCCAAGGCTGAATGCATCTGTTAATGCGTACGAACCACGCAACTTCACCATATGACGACGGTCGTTTGGCAAGTTACCATAAGAGCCATCTGTTAACCCGGGCTGGTCAAAGTTCGTTGTCAGTCCAGCATCATCCTGACCATTATCTGAACGAACAAAACCTTCGTTATTACCCCAGCTGTGAGACCAGGTGTAACTCCCGTCAAACATCCATTTATCGTCAAACTGGCGCTTAACTGTGACATCAACGGCTGCATATTTGCGCTCAGACTCAGGGTATCCTAAGTAGCTTCCCGGAATGGTATATTGCTGGTTTTCCAGCGGTCCAGACTCGCCATCAGGATCGGTAGTGATAGTCACGTCATTACCGGGGTTGGTAAGCACATAATAATGGAAGCCACTTGCACACATAGTACAAGCCGAACCGAACTCATCCTGAAGGTACTCATTGAATCCGGCGTCAATTGCCACATCTTCAAGAGAGCTTCCCAGTTCACGGTAGGTACCTTTAATGCCTATCGACCAATCTTCAGAAACCATAGTTTCATAACCCAGGATATATTCATCCTGGTACATGGGGTCAAGATCCGCATTAACGGTTTCACCTGTACCTTTTAAGGTGCCGTCCGCATAAACAGAACGTCCATCCAGATCACCAAAAACAGGCGTATTGTCATCATTGATATCGGCAACTTCATAAGTGCTCACAACATAATACTCATCGCCGGCTAGACGTACGTTTGTGTTTGTTGCTACAGGTAGGAAATAACGACCGTAGTTAGCAAATAACTTACTCTCACCATTGCCGTTGATGTCCCAGCTTAAACCAAGACGAGGAGCCCACTGGTCGGAAACATCAACAAACTTTTCACCCGCTTTGTTGTAATTCTCGAAGGTTTCATTACGCAGTCCAATTCGGGCAACAATGTCATTTGTTACGTACCAGGTATCCTGAACGTAAAACGCGTTCGACTTAGTCTCAAAGCTACCTTCGTTGCTATAAATGTTTTCATCAACTAACGTACATCCGACAAGCTCACCATCTGAGAAACCTGAAGAGTCACAACCATAGTAAGTGTAAGCTACCCCTCCGGCTCGCTCTGTTCTCTCAAAAGCTTCCATATCTTCGTAGTCAATACCTGCACGAATGGTATGATCCGGATGCACATACCAGTCAATGTCTACTCGATAGGCTGTCCGCTTATCATCCTGCACCGAAGGTGTTGCTAAACCAAAGTTAGTAAACTGCCCTGAGTAACCATCGGCATAGATAGCAACAGTATCCGAGCTGGCATTGCGGTTTGTATAAGTAGCTTCATTAACACCGTACAAAACGCTTAGTGTTAAATCATCGGTTAAAATACCCGTGTATTGAGCCGCATAAGACTTCCCACCACGATCTAATACATAATCACCGTACAATTCACCCTGCTGGTCTTGCTCGGCATTGTAAGCGTATTTACTAGACTCTAATTCGCTTGAGTTATCCCAACCGGTTAACTCGATAATATGGTTTTGAGTAATATACCAATCGAGTTTACCGGCAAATAAAACATCTGATGCGTCTCTGTCGTAGGACTGTCCGGCGGTTGCGTAGTCACTAACACGATCCTTGAAGTTAACTAAACCAAAAAAGAAAAGCTTATCTTCAACCAGAGCTCCACTTGCCCATACGTTGTAATTATTCTCGCCGATTTCATCTTTGCTGTTTAACTGATAGTAAGGGCTACCGTTGCGGGCCAATTGGTCCTCGTCAGTCAGGATCACATCCGGTTTATCCGAGCGCAGTGAAGATGGCTCAAAATAAGCACTTGCTCCCGCTTTAAATTCATTCGAACCAGATTTCGTCGTAGCGTTTATGACACCACCCGTAGAGCGTCCATATTCAGCAGAATAACCACCCGTTTTTACTTCAAACGTTTCGTACATTTCGAATGGTAACTCAGAACCACCAAGTCCATTACGGAAGTTCGTTACGTTCAAGCCATTGACGTAATAAACGTTTTCACCTACTGACGCTCCACCAAATGACGCCAGATTACCAAACGCTGAGTCACCACGGGTTGTGCCCGGTGCTAACAAAGCAACTGAAGAAAGATCACGAGGGACAGGAACCTTGCTCAAAAAGTCCTGGCCAATAACGAGCTCAGATTCAGCCGATGTAGTGTCAATAGAAGAAATAGCCGAGCCTGTTACCTGGATTGTTTCCATTTGTTCTTGAGTAACAAGTGTCAAATCGATATTGGTACGACCACCGACTTGCACACGCAGCATTTCTTCTTCCAACACTCCGTAACCCGACTTCGTTGCCTTTAAGGAGTACTGCCCGGGAGGTAATAAAGGAAAGCGGTAGTTACCGTTTTCGTTAGTAGTTACGGTACGAGTTAGTCCTGTTTCTAAATTTGTTATGGTAATTTGGACATCATTAATTGCATCTCCAGCCTGGTTTTCTGCACTACCAAGCAGAAAACCTTTTGATTCATCAGCAAGAGCCGGTGCGGCACTGCCTAAAGTCAAAGCCACAGTTGATGCTGCAACACTCACTTTGAATATTGAATTTTTCATGATTGTATTTCCCCTGGGTTTTTAAGACTTATTATCTCCAAAAGTTACAATATTACGCAGCAGAACATTTTATTAAACTCTGTAATATTTTGTAACATTTCGAAGATATCATGTTTTTAAGTATCCAAGATATAATGTTTTTAAGTACATCTAAAATACCTAATTAGAAGCTTTCTTTAACAAAGAGATTGCTGACCTATTAGAGTTTCCATTTGAGTAACACTGCGCCAGAAAAAGCTCTGCACAAGCCTGGGTATCTGTAAGTGCGTGGTGAGCATGGTAGTCGGGTAAGTTATAACGCTTTCGACAACTATTAAGCGTTAACTGGCCACCTTTAATAGGTTGCTGAGGATTACGTTCAAGTTTGTTTTTTTCAAAAGCTAAAGTGTCGAAAATTGCCAACGGCTTAAAAGGGGTTCCGTACTCGGCCTCAATATGCTTCAAAAAACGCCAGTCCATGCCTTTGTGGTGGCAAACTAATACGGCATCATTCAAAGCCCGGCTTAACATGCCGAACGTTTGCCTGGGCTCTGAGCTATGCAAAAAATCTTGCTGGGTTAAACCGTGAATAGTCGGGCTTTGACCTAATTCAAGCTCCTGTCCGTGAGCAAACACATGATATTGAGCATTGCCGTAGTGCATTACTGGCGGATGTATGGTCATCCACGCAATCGACAATATTTGATGCTTCTTTGGATCCAGTCCGGTACTTTCAATATCCAGCGCAACATACCGCAGCTCTTGCCAGGGTCGTTTTAGCTTTTGCCGGCGGTCGTACCAATGAGCTAACTTTTGCAGCCACTGAGCCATATTAATAGCCCTGACGACTAAATTTAAGGCCTACGCCCTGCTGGGCTTCTTTAATTATCTTAAATGCGGTTTTCAATTGGCGCCTTGATAAGGTACTCAGCTCATCCGGATCTATTGAGTTTTTGGGTTTATCCGTTCCCCAGACTTTTAATTGATGATTCAACCTCAGTTGAGTCAAAAATTCCCAGGCTTCCAGCAGGGACTGGTTATCGCGTCGATTTAGCAGCTTGCTACCTTTTAAAGCTGCCAGTCGTGCGGGCGTGCTCGGCGATGTAAGCCCTGACTGCAGAGAATAGATGCGCGCAATATCGTTAATAAGTGCAATTCCGTAACGCTTGATATCAATGGTGTCGCCATCATCCGTGTCTTCTGTACGTAATCGGTTAAAAAGTCCAAGCGGAACACTTATTCTATTGACTAAAATAGCCAGGTTTCCTAAAAACATTTCATTCTTGGCTAAATCGGCTATTTGCTTACGATACTCTTGATAAAACTTACCGGGCCCGACCACCGGACGACTGTCAAAAAATATCTGGCAGTACATCAGAGCCTTCGGTGTCGGGCTCTCTATCCAGCTAGTAAAGCGTTTTTTCCATTCATCTATTGTGCCGCGACAGTCAGGGTTTGAGGCCATGATATTGCCCGGACATGAGGGAATACCGCATTCATTTAGCCCCTCACAAACATACTCACCTAAACCGGCAAACCAGTCTTTTTGTTTATCTGTTAAACCGTTACTCAATAACAGACCATTATCCTGGTCCGAACTTAGCGTTTGGTCTTCCCTACCCTGTGAGCCGAATGCGAGCCAACTGTATGCAGCCGGTGCAGCGCCATTTTCTTGTTCGTATAACTGTATAAGCTGGCGTGTCATACCATCGGTTACCGACGCCATAAGGCGCCCCAGTATCGAGGTTTGTTTTACACGGCTGGCAAAAGTCTGCAGATAGTCCGGAAGCTTTTGAGCCTCTTCTATCAGCTGCTCTTTGCTACTGGCTTTACGAATGGCACTAATGAGAAACACCGGATCACTACGTTGCTGTCTTATTAAGTCAGTAGCTGTCACCATGCCCACAGGTTGATTTTGATCGTTAACCACAGGCAGATGATGAATGTTGCTGGAGGTCATTGTCGTCAGGGCATCCATTAATGAGCGGTTCTCATAAACAGACTCAGGTAACTGCGTCATTACCGCGGCAACCCGAACGTCAAGTGGCAACCCTTCAGCCACAACGCGGTTTCGCAGGTCTCTGTCCGTTAATATTCCTACAAGCTGAGTATCATCAACAACCAGCACAGAAGATATACCGTTGCTGGACATCAATTTTGCCGCTTCCTGCACAGAAGTGTCACTGGTCAAACTAACGGGAGGCATTGTTACGACACTACCGACCGTTTGCTCACTCCAGTCGAGTTCGTCATTTTCATCGCTTTTTTGCTCTGTTAGTAAGCGTTGACCATGCGCTCTGATGAAGTACTGTTCAAAGGGTTTCGACACATTACGAAGACGATCGAAGGCAGACTGAGGCAAAACGTAAACAATGCCATCTTCTATTGTTTTAAGTTTATTCACCACTTCACGACCCGATAACAACGACGGATAGCCAAAGAGATCGCCACTTTCTAAGCGCTCAATTAACCGTCCATCGGCACCTCGTAAATCAAAGACTCCCGAGCGCGCGATAAAAAGTGCAGGTCGCATGTCTTTCATAATTTCATTGCAGTTCTCTTCATTCATATAAACTGACTGCAAGTGAGATACCGCCCAACTTCTCTGCTCTTCAGATAACGTATCAAACGGAGGGCAATCTTTTAGAAACGCATTCACTTCCATGAGCTAACCTCACTGTGGAAAAGCTGATTTCAGTTTTGTGTATTAACACAAGTTAGTCAATAAAAAGCCCAGCTCTCAGGCTGGGCTTTAACTTCATGATGTTATTCATTAGTGAGACTGAGCTTCACCCGATCCTTTCGGATAACGAATGGACTCAACCAGTTCCTGAATGTCTTCTGGGGCGTCACCAGTAAATTTATGCACAATAACCGCAACAACAAAGTTGATTATCATACCTAAAGTACCGATGCCCTCAGGCGAGATACCGAATAACCAGTTTTCCTGAGTATTTAACTCCGGAGCGACGAACTTGAAGTAAACTATGTAGCAGAAGGTAAACAGTATACCGACAACCATACCTGCTACTGCACCTGCACGGTTCATACGCTTATGGAATACGCCCATGATGATCGCAGGGAAGAAGCTCGCTGCGGCTAAGCCGAACGCGAAGGCGACCACCTGCGCCACGAAGCCGGGCGGATAGATACCGAAGTAAACAGAGATAATTATCGCAACCGCAGCCGCAAGTCGGGCGTAGAAAAGCTCTTGCTTATCCGTGATATTCGGTGCCAAATTTCGTTTCAATAAATCGTGCGAAACCGACGTCGAAATAACCAGTAGCAAGCCTGCAGATGTTGAAAGCGCAGCGGCTACGCCACCGGCAGCTACAAGTGCAACGACCCAGGCCGGCAAATCAGCAATCTCAGGGTTAGCTAAAACCATGATGTCACGGTCAATAGTCATCTCATTGCGCTCGTCACCTGAATAGAACATTTTGCCGTCATCGTTCTTATCTTCCCAAGTGATCAAACCGGTTTTTTCCCAGTTTTTAATCCAGCTTGGTGCATTTTCATATTCAACGCCCGTTAATTCAGGGCCGTTGATAGTGTTGAACATGTTGACCTTGGCAAACGCTGCAATAGCAGGCGCTGTTAAGTACACCACAGAAATAAAGGTCAAAGCCCAAAACGCAGAGCGGCGTGCATCGCGTACTTTAGGTACGGTGAAGAAACGCACAATAACGTGAGGCAAACCAGCAGTACCGACCATTAATGCCGCGGTGATGAAGAACACATCGACTTTACTGCGCATGCCTTCGGTGTATGCAGCAAAGCCCAGTTCTTCAGACAATCCATCGAGCCGGTCAAGCAGGTAACTTCCTCCGCCCGGCACGTCTTGAGCTATCGTTGCGCCAAAGCCAGTTTGCGGCAAGAAATGATCCGTCATTAATAGTGAGATAAATACAGCAGGTACAACATAGGCAAACATCAGTACGACGTATTGTGCAACTTGCGTGTAAGTGATTCCCTTCATACCACCGAGTACGGTGTAGAAGAAAACAATGATTGCGCCAATAATAACACCCGTTGCAATATCCACTTCGAGGAAGCGGGAAAATACAACACCGACACCACGCATTTGCCCTGCAATGTAAGTAAAGCAGATTAAGATAGCGCAGATTACCGCGATAGTACGAGCGGTTTGTGAGTAGTAGCGGTCACCGATAAAGTCCGGCACAGTGAACTTACCAAACTTACGTAAGTAAGGAGCAAGACACATAGCCAATAGCACATAGCCACCAGTCCAACCCATCAGGTAAACAGAGCCATCATAACCAGCAAAGGCTACGATACCTGCCATTGAGATAAAAGAAGCAGCTGACATCCAGTCTGCGGCCGTTGCCATACCGTTGGCAATGGGGTTAACCCCGCCGCTTGCTACATAAAAATCATTTGTTGAGCCAGCACGTGACCAAATTGCGATACCGATGTATAGCGCGAAGGTCAGGCCGACGATTATAAAGGTGAGCGTTTGAATATCCATAGCGCCTTAGTCCTCGTGTACATTATATTTGTTATCTAGCGCGGCCATGCCCCTTACATATATAAAGATGAGCACGATGAAAGTCAGAATGGAGCCTTGCTGTGCGAACCAGAATCCCAGCTTAAAGCCGAAGAAAGTGATTTCGTTAAGCACGTCCACCAATATAATTCCAAAGCCATAGGAAACGACAAACCATACAACTAACAGCTTGAGCATCAAGCTGAGGTTTTCTTTCCAATACGCTTTGGCATGGGATTCGCTTTCGAATGCCATAACGTCCCCTCCAGTTGTTCAACATTATTGTTTTTGGGTCGCTAACAAATGTAAGTGGGATTGTTAATAGGGGAAATTGGACTTTGGTCGTAGCTTGATGCTATTGGAGCGAAGTGTTTTTACTACAGACATAAAAAAGCCCCTCGCATAAGCGAAGGGCTGTTTTATTAAT
>JBNJKC010000002.1:0-424390 GCA_051750845.1 Pseudomonadota bacterium
CACGCTGTTTTTCTCACCAAAGCAAGGCCAAACATGACCTATTATTCTCTATCTGCTATAAAGGTCTTAATAGCTTTTTAACTCAGGAGCACACTTATGGCAGATATCCGCAGTTACCATGAATATGAACCAGTTATTGGGGAGCGGGTTTATTTGGATCCCAGCTCCGTTATTGTCGGCAATATCACTATTGGTGATGACAGTAGTGTCTGGCCTATGGTTTCCGCGCGTGGTGACGTCAACAGCATGACCATTGGGAAGCGTACAAATATTCAGGATGGCACGGTATTACACGTCACCCGTAAATCGAACTCGAACCCAGAAGGCCATCCACTAGTAATTGGTGATGATGTCACTGTAGGCCACCACTGCATGCTTCACGGCTGCCGACTAGGAAATCGCATTCTGGTCGGCATGTCAGCAGTTATTATGGACGACGTTGTCGTAGAAGATGATGTCATTATTGGTGCCGGCAGCTTAGTCCCTCCGGGCAAACGCTTAGAAAGCGGTTATTTATATGTTGGCAGTCCTGCTGAGAAGAAACGCCGCTTAAATAGCAGTGAAAGTAACTTTTTAAGCCAGTCGGCACAAAATTACGTTGATCTTAAAGATGACTACCTTTTACAGGTGAGCCCGGTTTCTTAATTTAGTGGAAGCGCCGGCTTTCAAGTCGGGAAAAACTCAGCAGGCTGGATAAGTCCTTTAGCCGGCCTGCAATAACATGCACCACACCTTCATGAATTTCGACAATACCTTTTACCCAAAGTAGATTGCTGGTCAGGAAACACTGTCGAAATTGACGAGCAGTATGTGCCCAGACCACCACATTACTGTTTCCGCTTTCATCTTCCAGCGTTAAAAAGGTGACCCCACTACGGGTTCCGGGTCTCTGTCGGCAGGTCACTAAACCAGCCAGTGTGAGCACCTGGCCTGAACGGCAAGTTATCAGGTCTCTGGCCATGGCACAGTTTTTTAACTCTGGGGAATTTCTCAGTAAAGCTAATGGATGCCGGCCTAAAGTCAGACCCGTTGATTCATAATCGGCTTTTATGTTCTCCGACTCAGCGGGTGCCGGTAGTTCCCGGGCAGGGTGATCTTTTACATTCGCAAATAACGGCATTTGTTGATCACTTATGGACACACTTTGCCAGTGCGCCTGATGTCGGTGGCCTGCGATACTCTGCAAAGCATCGGCACGGGCGAGGGCGCTGATATCGGAGTCCCTCAGTCCACTTTGTCTTAACTCATGAATACTGGTGAAGCCACCTTTCGGCCTTTCACTCAGCGCCTGTATGACTCTTGTTTGTGATACCCCCTGAATTTGCCTTAACCCCATGTGTACGGTTTCAACAGAGCTCCTATCTTCTTTAGGTAACCAATGGTAATCCCAATAGCTTAAATTTATATCTGCCGGCAGAAACTCAACACCGTGGCGCTGTGCATCCTGTACCAACTGCGAGGCCGAATAGAACCCCATTGGCAAACTATTCAGTAAGCCCACATAAAAAGCCGCCGGATGATAAGTTTTAAACCAGGAGGACACATAAGCCAGGTTGGCAAAGCTGGCTGAATGGGACTCAGGAAAACCATATTGTCCAAAACCACAAATTTGCTTGAAAAGTCGTTCGGCAAATTCTTGTTTATAGCCCCGTTCTAACATGCCATTGATGAGCTTGTCCTCAAAGCGGGTTAAATGGCCATTTTGTCCCCATGAGGCCATCGCGCGTCGAAGCTGGTCCGCCTCTCCACCGCTAAAGCCAGCGGCAACCATAGCCAACTTAATTACCTGCTCTTGAAAAATAGGAACACCGAGGGTCCTTTCTAAAACCGACTTTACTTCATCGCTGGGATAATCCACCGCTTCCAGACCGGCCCGACGCCGCAAAAAGGGATGTACCATGTCACCCTGAATAGGACCAGGCCGGACAATCGCAATTTGAATGACCAGATCATAAAAAGTCTTTGGCTTTAATCGCGGTAACATGTTCATTTGCGCACGGGATTCTATCTGGAAGATCCCCATAGAGTTGGCGGTTTGCAACTGTTGATAAACCCTACTGTCTTCCTGAGGAATGGTTGCCATGGTGAGTTGCTGGTCATAGCGCGAGTTAATAAGCGCCAGCATTTTTCGTAACGCAGTGAGCATGCCCAGCGCCAGTACATCCACTTTTAACAACCCGAGACTTTCGAGGTCTGTCTTGTCCCACTGAATAACGGTTCGATCTGTCATGGAGGCATTCTCTACCGGAACCAGGCGTGATAATTCATCAGCAGCAATGACAAACCCACCCACATGCTGAGACAAATGTCGGGGAGTGCCCATCAATTGTTCAGTAAAATGTAAAAGGTGCCGGCCCCGTACCGAATTTGCCACTTCCGGGTTGTGTTGTGCTAGCTGCTGCTGCCAGCTTTGCTCTTTATCGCGCGTATCCAAATGACTTCGGTAATACTGCAACTGCTGCTCACTAAACCCCAGAGCTTTACCAACATCCCGAAAAGCACTTTTAAAGCGATAGGTAATAACGGTCGCCGCAAGGGCTGCTCGCTGTCGACCGTATTTTCGGTAAATGTACTGAATAATCTCTTCGCGTCGCTCGTGCTCAAAATCGACGTCAATGTCGGGCGGCTCGTTCCGCTCCTTAGAAATGAAGCGTTCAAACAGTACCTGAATTTGTGCAGGATTAACCGCAGTAATACCCAGACAATAGCAAACAACGGAGTTTGCCGCCGAACCACGCCCCTGAAACAGGATACCCTGCTTACGGGCGAAACGAACTAAGTCGTGAATGGTTAAAAAGAAAGGCTCGTAGCTCTGCTCTTTTATCAGACTAAGCTCTTTCAAATAAAGTGCCTTTACTGATGAAGGTACACCTTCGGGGTAGCGCCAACGCGCACCGCTTTCAGTTAATTGCTTTAAATGTTCTGAAGCACTCATACCGTCAGGTACGAGCTCAGCAGGGTATTCGTAGCGAAGCTCTGATAAACAAAACTGACACTGGCCGGCAATAGCTACGCTTTCTGCCAGCCACTTTTCTGGGTAGCATTGCTGCAGCTCACTTAAACTACGTAAACGATGTTCTGCGTTATTGCTGGCTAAACCCGGCTGTTCTGCCAGAGAGCTTCCCTGCGCGATAGCGTTAAGAATATCGTATAGCGGTTGCTGTTCTGTCGTTGCCATACGGGCGCCCCCCGCACAGGTTACTTTCACCTTAAGTGATCGTTGCAGCTCGGTCATAGCCTGAAAGTTATTTTCATCGTCAGCCTGATAATGACGCTCGTATAATAGCCAAAACCTTTGCTTCCATATCGATTTAAGCTTTTCGCCAATAGCGATGAGTTGAGACTGCCTGAAGTCAGGTTGCCAAAGCAAAAAACATAAAGAGAGCCCATTAAAAAAATCGTCAATACTAGCCTGGTAATGACCTTTCTCGCTGCGACTACGAAACAACGTGATTTTTTTACAGAGCTGCGCATAAGCTTCGCGAGTGGGAGCAAGCAATATTATAGTCCCCAGCTCAGGCAGCCGAAACTCACTGCCAACAATCAGTTTAATGCAACGCTCCTTTGACACCTGATAGGCTTTAACAATGCCTGCCACCGAGCATTCGTCGGTTATTGCTATGGCGGTGTAACCCAGCTCATCGGCCCGGATGACTAAATCTTCCGGAGCCGCTGCAGATTGTAAAAAGCTGTAGTGGCTCCGGCTGTGTAATTCCGCAAATTTATTAAGTACAGAAGACGATGACATTTCAGCTAAACCATCCCTGTAAATACCACTGGCCAGATTCAAAATAGATCCAACCCAAACGTTGGAATTTGTCTTTCGCAATCCAGTAGTCTCGTGCGACTTCTCCGGCGTCCCACCAGCCGCAATGTTTCCGTTCCGGCCCATGCTGTAATTGCCACAAATCTATCGAGGTTAGTTGTGCTGGTCGCAACATCCAAAGAGGGCGTTTCGGTGCATTCAATACAGCTTGCGGCTTTTCTCCGGGCGGACGAGCAAGCTCGCTATAGCCAGGGCGAGGATCATCATTCACTGCCGGAGAAAATACAGCGTTCTTGCCTAACTTTGCCTGCAGTCGGCCAATGAGTTGCAAAGTTTCATGCCGATGCTGTTGCGCTCCGAAAAATTGTTCATTGTGTTGCTCAGCCCGCAATAATTCATTCGCCACCAGCCTAATTTCTATAACCGGCTCCGGCAAAGGAATGGACTCCATTTTCAGTTGCAGTAAAGACAAAAAATTATGCCCTCGCCAACCCGGTTCAGCTAAAGCGACCGGAACAACTGAAGGGGACTCATTGCGATGCTGCAGTTCAACCTTTACCTGCTGTACCACTTTTTGCCGTTGATAAAGAAAGTTCTCCAACTCCCCAAACAGCCTTTTTAGTGGGAACAGCAAACCTTGCCAATGAGGGATTTCGGTCACCAGGTCCAGGCTTTGCTGAAAACTTTCCGGTGGCATAAAAAGGTGATGGCTTTGTTGCTTCTGCCCTTGCAGCTTTTCCAGATGCAATAACGTCTCCACCCCTAATTGCCGGCCAACCTCCACTCCGGGCAGCTGCATAAGCTCACCCAGCAAACGAAAACCTGCAGCTTTGCTGTGCTTCTGTGTTTTCAGGCTTAAACCGGCATCTTGAATGGGTAACTCTGCCAGCAGATCGGCTTGCTTTTCAGCCAAAAGAGAAACAGGGGAGCCAGATTCGGCTAACAACCGCGCAGCTAACGGATTCCCTGCAACAGCCAACTGCGAAGTAACCGGTAACTCCTGGATTTTTTGCGCCAAGACATCAAATGCGGCATTCCGCCCACCATACAATTGCTCCAGACTGTTCAATTCAATTACCAGGCCTTTCGGTGGGTATAACACCAGCTTGGCTGCCCATTGATACAAGTGAGTAGCCAGCTGCTGCAAGGCTTGATCTTCACGCTCTGGCGCATACTTCATGAGCTGCAACTGCTCACAAAGCGATATTGCCATAACGGTCTGAAGTTGTGGCCTTACACCGGACTCCAGTGCCAGCGCATTGCACTGCACAATAACAGACTGACTGCCCTGTAACTGGTAAAACGCCAGGGGTAGCATATTGTTCTCAGGCTGTAACCGAACCCTGTTATCCAGCAGCAACTGAGGGAAATGACAATACAGCCACATTACTGAAGCGCTACGTTTTCCAACGGCCAGCCAGCTTTACGCTTTAACAAGTCCAGCGTGACACCTGTTGTGGTTAGCTTTAAACGTAACCGATTAGAATACGCCCGGGCTTCTTCATTGACCGTTGGTTCACTCAGAACCACACCCATTTGTCCTGTTTGCGACGCTTTATACCAACGTCGGACACACTGAGCTGTCGTTGTTTTTTGCTCAAACCAACCTAGTGCCAAGGCGTTTTTTGTTTGCAGTACCTGCTCAAAAGCCCAGGCTGCTTTTTCTGCATTCGTTTGAATGACCACCTGCATCGATTTGCTCAAGCCATAATAATGCAACCCCGCCGCCGACAGCCAGGCTGGAGGGTTTATCCAGAAAACGGGCTGATGTTGCTGCACGGCCTGCTTCACCAGCGGCAATAGCAAAGCCTGCTCAGAGAAGGGCGCTTGTAGCTGCCACTCATGCAAACCAGGGTATTGCCACCCACCACCAAGCACTTTGTCCAGTTGCTTAAACCCCGTGCTTAGCGTTGCTGCCTGAGTATCTGTCGTCTGGCCATGCCAGATAAGACCTTGTTGAATAAGGGCCTGAAGCTTTGTCTGCATAACGCCTCCATATACTGTACATACATACAGTACCATTAATTTTTACTGGTTAGCAACAGACATCATTCCTGGCTTCAGTTATCATTTGGCTCATTGTTTATGCTTAGGGTAGGACAACATGCTGACATCAATACTTATTCCCTTCAGAGTCGTCATTAACCTTTTATGGGGAATTATCACCACAGCTATTATTGGTGTTTCAATTATTGGTGTTGGTGTCTTTAAAGTTTTACTGCCATTTAAAACGCCTCAGCGTATTTGCTCGTTGCTGGGAAACGGCTTATTCAGAGTCTGGGCATACTGTATGTCAATGATGTTTCAACTGACCCAGCGCATGGACTGGCACATTAAAGGTGACCTCGAACTGCACGAGAAGGGTTGGTATATGGTCATGGCAAATCATCGCAGTTGGGTCGATGTACTGGTATTAATGCACCTGACCCGCCGCCATATGCCAATGCCTCGCTTTTTCCTAAAGTCACAGCTTATGTGGGTACCTATTATTGGCTGGGGCTGCTGGGTGCTCGATATGCCCTTTATGAAGCGCTATTCAAAAGAGTTGCTAAAGAAAAAGCCCCATCTAAAAGGCAAAGACATAGCAACAACCACTCGCTCTTGCGCTAAATTCCGCCACATTCCCACAACCGTGGTGAACTTCTGTGAAGGCACACGATTTACTCCGGAAAAGCACAAGAAAAAACAAAGCCCGTTTCGGAACCTGCTCCCTCCCAAAGCCGGTGGTACCGCCTTTTCATTGCAAATTATGGGCGGTCAGTTTGAAGCCATTCTGGACATTACCATTGTTTACCCGGGTAACGATAAGCGCCCGGTAGTCTGGCATTTATTAAGTGGACAGCTGAAAAACGTCTATGTTGATATACAGACATTACCTATTACTAAAGACTTAATTGGTAATTACGCTAGTGACGAAGCTTTTAGGGCTCACTTTCAGCAGTGGCTGAATAAACGCTGGCAGGAAAAAGACCAAACCATTGACGAAATGCGTAAGGAAATTCACAGCACCCGCTAAGGGAGTTTTATAATGGACTTTGAGTTCGTAAAAGAGTGGCTAGAAAAGCTCGGAATTGAGAGTAAACTACCAGAATTTGACCTGATTATTAGCTCAGCACTGGTTTTAACTGGCTGTTACATTTCCTATGTTATAGCGCGCTGGATCATCAATCACGCCATTGACCGAGTATTAAGCAAAGCACCTGAGCGGTGGTATAATTCTTTGGTCAATAGCGGTTTCTTCAAGCGCTGTGCCAACCTGGCGCCTATTATTGTCATTCACAATTTCATCCCTATTCTGTTCATTGATGATTTTGAGAGCTGGCAGTCACCACTGCGCACCGTTGTTGGCGTTTACCTCACTTGGGTTATCACCAGTATTCTCACGGCTTTAGCAAATGTCGTTTCTATTGCCTACGACTACTCTTATAAAGCTCGTGAAGTGCCTATTACCGGTGTAATACAGGTGGCAAAGCTAATTCTGGTATTAATGGCCATCATCATTACCGTTGCCATTATTATGAACAAGTCACCCATGTATTTACTCAGTGGTTTTGGGGCTATGACCGCCATTCTAATGGTCGTTTTCAGGGACACCTTAATGGGCTTTGTCGCGGGGGTACAACTGGCAACGAACCGTATGGTCGCTATTGGGGACTGGATTGAGCTGACCGATCACGGCGTTGATGGCACCGTTCAGGAAGTAGGCCTAATTTCGGTAAAAGTTCAGAACTGGGATAAAACCATTGTCTTTTTACCCACCTACATACTGATTCACGAGTCCTTTAAAAACTGGCAAGGTATGGTCAATACTGGTGGTCGACGCATGCGTCGCTCCTTAATGATTGACCTGGACAGCTCCAAAATTCTATCTGATGAGGAACTGGAAGAGGTTGCCGAAAAGCACTTTAGTCAATCCGCTGAGGACTGGCTAAAAGAAAATGAACTGCAAAAACCGGTGAGTAACCTAACCGTGTTTCGTGTATTTGCTAATAATTATCTGAGAAACCACGAGCAGGTAAGGGAAGATCTCCTGCACATGGCTCGTCTAATGCAACCAACAGCCGCTGGTATACCACTGGAAATTTATGCGTTCGCTAAAGAAACAGAATGGACAAAATATGAGGCAATACAAAGCTCTATTCTGGAGTATTTATACAGTGTTATGGCGGACTTTGGACTGAAAAATTACCAGTATATGAACAATAATCAGGCCTTCTCCCAAGAAAGTAGAGAAGGTGCTCATTCTCAGAGTAATTCAGGGTCCTGAGTTACTTATCTAACAGATAACCGGCCAGGTTAGAAAAGTCTTCAAGGAAGTTGTCGCTGTCACGGAACCCCTGTGGCAGCATCTGATACTTACCGTTGACGATAAAGGTTGGTGTTGCGTTAACCCCTAAGTTACTGGCGCGGCGATCCATTTTAGCGGCCGCAGCACGAACACTAAAACTCGCCATAGCTTTATCGAATTCGTCACCTGAAACACCATTGACCACAAACACATTACGAATGTCTTCTTTACTGGTCAGCATATTGTTTTTATTGAAATTATAGTCAAATATAGCAGCGGACAGCTCTTCTTCTTTATCCAGCTTTTGTGCAACCACAAAAGCCTGAGTCATGGTTTCACCCACATTGCCGCGTGGGCTGATGAACGACACATGCGCCTTTTTAAAAGCGTCCGAATACTCAGACTTCATTTCTTTTGCTATGGGCTCAAACCGGTAGCAATGAACACAGTAAAAAGAAAAGAACTCGGTAATTTCTGGTTTACTGCTTGCTTCATCGGCTATCACTTCATAGTGAACACCTTCCTCAAAATCCTGAGCCTGAGCAAAACCTGCTGCTACCATTAATGCTCCGGCAAAACCCATTAACCACTTTTTCATTGTCATTTCCTGTTATCCGTTAAAGCCTAAGTTCAGCGGCGCTTCGTCCAGCCCCGCTAATTGTTCTTTCAATGCCAGAATCTGCTGTTCCCAATAACGGCTTTCTGCAAACCAGGGGAACGCTCTCTGAAAAGCACTATCTTGCCACCTGCGTGATAACCATGCCATATATTGAATGATTCTGAAACTGCGCAAAGGTTCAATTAATATCAACTGCGTGGTATCAAACTCGCAAAAGTCTTCGTAGCCAGTCAGCAGTGCATCCATCTGCAGCGTTTGCTCCTGATGTGGGCCATTCAGCATCATCCATAAGTCCTGGACTGCAGGCCCTGAGCGACAATCATCAAAGTCGACGAAGGTCAGCTTTTCTTCATACTGTAAAATATTACCTATGTGACAGTCGCCATGCAGACGCTGATAATCAAAGTCTTGCAGAGGTGTAGAACGTAAGCGTTCACTCAAGGGATCAAGAATGGCGAAAAAGGCGTCTTTTAGCTCTGCCGGCAATAAAGCGGATTGCCGTAACTCCGCCACGGACTGCTCCACAAAGCCTTCATAGTCGATAGTTTCCCGCACTTTAAACTTGCCTGCCTGAGCCACTGCATGCATGCGTCCAATTTGACGCCCCAGACGTTCAAGCTCATCCAGGTCATTAGGCTCAAATGCCCGCCCACCAATGCTTAAGTAAACACAAAAACGATAGCCTTCGAACTCATGCAGGCGTTTTCCCTGCAGTAGTAAAGCAGATACCGCCGGCACCTCTGCTTGCGCCAGCTCCTCGACAAATGCCAGCTCTTCCTCTATTTGCTCAGTACGCCAGCGCTGCGGCCGGTAGAACTTTGCCACGTAGCGTTTGCGATCATCGTCAGTAAACTGATAGACCCGGTTTTCATAGCTATTCAGTGCCAGCAAGCCCGAAGCGGGATACAGGCCGACACTTTCTAACGCATTAACAACGAGATCCGGCGTCAGTCCCTGAAAAGCAAAGTCTGACGCGTTCTCTGTAAGATTACTCATATAAAAAGCGGCTCTGATGCGTATTAGTTATATCCGCATTATCAACCGCTGTTACCACGAAGTAAAACTCTGTGACCTGTTCTTTCAATAAAGAGGGTGGAACCGCTACCGTTACCGGCAATGTACCAACCTCACCGGCCGAAACCTGTTTAGTGGAGTCACCAATCAGTTCGAACTCATCAAAACCTTTGACCTCTATGCGGTAAGTCATGTCCTGCTGCGACTTATTAACCAGCTTTAAGGTGAAGACGTTCTCAATCTGGCCTTCAATATTTTCTCTGAAAAGCTGGTTCCGGTCCCGCAATACATCAACTTCCAGTGGGACTCGGCTGGCAATATCCCAGACCAATACCGCACTGACCGCCAGAACCATAATAAAGTAACCAATACTTTTCATTCGCCACGGATTGGTCTTCTGCTTTTTATCTTTGGCCGCGAGGTTACGCTCTGTGGTAAAGCGGATAAGTCCTTTCGGATAGTTCATTTTATCCATAACGTCATTACAGGCATCAATACAGGCACCACAGTCTATACACTCGTATTGCAGCCCATTTCGAATATCAATACCTGTCGGACAAACCTGAACGCACATGTAGCAATCGATGCAGTGCCCTAAGCCTTTCTCCGCCGGGTCAGCTTTACGTGAACGCGGGCCACGAGGTTCTCCGCGTTCTGCATCATACGACACTGTGTAGGTGTCTTTATCGAACATAGCTGACTGGAAACGGGCGTATGGACACATGTGCGTACACATAATCTCGCGCATGTACCCGGCGTTGCCATAGGTGCAGAAAGTGAAGAAAAGAACGCTGAATGTTGCCCAGAAACCCGCGTCCAGAGTAAAGAAGTTCAGGAAGAGTTCGCGTATATCGGTAAAATAACCGACAAAGGTCATGGACGTTAATAGAGCCACCAGAATCCAGCCGGTTTGCTTACCGGCTTTACGCCAGAACTTATCAAAGTCCATTTTGCGCTCATCCAGCTTAATGCGCTTATTGCGGGGGCCTTCAAATTTTTTCTCAAACCACATGAATATAAAGGTCCAGGTTGTTTGAGGGCACATAAAGCCACACCAAACCCGGCCAAATATAGTGGTCACAAAAAACAGCGCAACGGCCGCGACAATGGCGAACCAGGCAACAACGGTAAAGTCCTGTGGCCAAAGCGTTAAACCATAAATACGAAAACGCTGTTCCATAATGTCGAGCAACACCGCCTGCTCACCCTGATAGGTGAGCCAGGGAATAATGGCAAAAACTGCCAGCAGCAGAAAGCCAAAGCCACGACGGAAGTACTCCATCGCACCTTTAATGTCGCGCACGTAAATGCGGCTACGAGGAGAGTAGTTATTATTGTGCTTTTGCCCGTCCGGACGGTGAATTTTAACCTTATCCGCAGACTGAACCGTTATCTTTTGTTCCATGAACAATACCACTTAGTATCACGGCGAGGTGCGCACAGTATAACGGATCCTAACTGTTTGCGCAGCTCACTGAGCTGAATCAATAATACAATCAAAAAGTATGTTACAACCAGCTTCCACATCATGCCAGTGCGACCACTCGTCAGGCGCGTGACTGACACCGTTGACAGACGGAATAAAAATAAGCCCCGACTCCGTAATTTCAGTAAAAAACTGTGCATCATGTCCAGCCCCACTGGGCATTTTCAGACACGAATACTTTCTTGCTTTTGCCTTTTCTTCTATCTGTTTTGTCAACTTCGCTGAACACGCCTGAGGGTTCAGCCAACTGACTTGCTCATACTCAAATTTTAAGCGGTGTTTACGGGCAATGGCAGACAGCGCTTTATTACAAGAGTCTGCGAGCTCTTTCAGCACATCGGAACTCATATCACGGCCAACAATCGTAAAGACTGCCTCGCCGGGTACTGTATGCGGACTCCCCGGTTTTAAATCCACTTTACCCACAGTAATACGGGTTTTATCGGTGCCATCTTCTGCAATAATACGTTCAATTTCGTGAGCAAAGTCGGCCAGCCCCATAAAAGCATCACTACGCATGTTCATCGGTGCCGTGCCAGCATGGTCGGCTTTACCTTTTAAGTGCACTATCCATTTGAACACACCGGAAATGCCCTCCACGGCACCAATGGTAATTTCTTTTTGAAAAAGTACAGGACCTTGTTCAATGTGTAATTCGTAAAACGCTTTCAGTCGCTCCGGCGGCCAGGCTGCGTCCAGCGCATCCATAACATCCATACCATGAGCGGCCATGGCGTCTTTTAGGTACACATTGTCAGCATCGTGAGCCGACATAAGCCAGTCAGGGTTTAGTACACCGGCAATAGCCTGTGAACCCATCATACCACCGAAACGACCTTCTTCTTCAGCAGTACCCACTACCCATACAGGATGCTTCAATTTAATGTCATTTTCTTTGATCGAGCGCAAAACTTCGAATCCGGCCAACGCTCCCAGTGCGCCGTCAAAAATACCGCCGGCCGGAACCGTGTCTAAATGCGAGCCGGTAAGAACGGCCGGTTTTTTAAGATAATCGCCAATACCGAAAAACACATTACCAGCGCCGTCCATAAAGGTTTTGAAGCCTTCGGCTTTTGCCTGTTCCATCATCCATCGGCGCGCCTCCATATCGGCATCGGTAAACCCCCAACGGTACACACCATGGTCGGTTTCGTTATAACCAATTCTGGACAGTTCAAGCACGGATTTTTTTAAGCGGTCTGAATTAATACTCAGCATAGTACCTCCTTAGCTTCTGTTTTAAGCGTAGGACATAAACTACAGAGCAACAAAAAGGCACCCATAAAAAAAGCCCGCACCAAAAAGGTGCGGGCAAAGGTGCACGGGGCAAGGGGAGCCCCTAGAGGGTTTACGACAGTTTGCGTGCAGTTAAGGCTGCATTAAGTACCGCCGCCAACTTAATTGACGATTGAATCGCTTGCGCCGAAACGTCATGCTTCAGCAAGGTTTGCACGTGCGAATCAATACACATACCACAACCGTTCAGTGCCGATACCGCCAGTGAAAACAACTCAAAATCAGCTTTATCCACACCGGGGTTAGCCATTGCGTTCATGCGGAGTCCCGCAGGAAGCTTAGAAAACTGTTTATCGCTTGATAAGTGCAGGAAGCGATAATAAACGTTATTCATTGCCATTAATGACGCTGCAGTTTTTGCCGCTGTCGTAACGTTTTCTTCAATTTTTCCTTCGGCTTCTTCTTCCACTGCCTGAGTCAGCTCGTCGTCCGACAAGGTGTAAACCAGCGAAAGTGCTGTGCCGTAGAACTGGTCATTTGTTAAACCTGACTGCTCAACATTTGAAAACAAGCTCGACAGGTTTAGTTTGGTGTCTTTACTGTGATCACCCAGTAACTGTTTGTAGTCTGCAATTGCCATGCTTAACTCCTGAAATACTGTAAAAGTGCCTAGCGGGCGCCGATGGCAATGCCATCAGCGCTTACTCTTGGGGAAATTGACACTGATTAAAGGGTGTCGCCGCCCAAAGCACGGTTACAAGGACACAGTTCATCGGTCTGTAAGCCGTCTAAAATACGAACGCTTTCTGCCGGGTTACGACCAACATTCAGGTTGTTTACCGATACGTGCTGGATAACGTTGTGCGGGTCAACAATGAAGGTAGCACGCAAAGCAACATTTTCAGCTTTGTCACGAACGCCCAGGCCATCAACCAAAGAGCCGTCGTCTGCAAATGAGTACTGGTTCAGACGGTCAAGGTCAGGGTGCTCACGGCGCCATGCCAGTTTCACAAATTCGTTATCTGTGCTGCCACCCATAACAACGGCGTCACGGTCAGCAAAGTCTTCGTTCAGTTTTGCAAACTCAACAATTTCAGTTGGGCAAACAAAAGTGAAGTCCTTCGGGTAGAAGAAAATGATTTTCCACTTACCTTCAAAGCTGTTGTTGTCGATAGTTTCAAAAGCACTTTCGCCATTCTCTTCCGGCATATTGAACTTAGGTTTTGCCGCAATTACGCTGAATTCTGGTAGTTTATCGCCTACTGTTAACATAAATGGTCTCCGTGATTTGGATTTAAAATGTATTCGTTCCTTAACGAGTCGAGAGCTAGTGTACGGACGGAGGCAGATTGGATAAAACGAATAAAACGAATTATGATAATCGGAAATACCAATTAAAAACGCGACGGGTACCCCATGAGTAAATTGCCAAGTTTGAAAAACCTAAGTTACCTGCTGGCGCTGCACCAGGAACAGAACTTTAATCGCGCGGCGGCTGAATGTAACGTCAGCCAGTCCACGCTAAGCAGTGGTATTCAAAACCTGGAAGAGCAACTGGACTGCCAGCTTATTGAGCGTGACCATAAATCCTTTCTCTTTACCGCTTTAGGCGAAGAAATTGTGGAAAAAGCACGGGACATCATCAGCGCATCGGAAGAATTGCTGCACTATGCGCAGGGCCAGGGCAATATTATGGAAGGGCCTTTAAGACTTGGCATTATCCCAACCATAGCCCCTTTTGTAATTGGTGAGCTCAGTAAAAACTTACAGGACAAGTTCCCTAAGCTGCTGCTGCAACTCTCCGAAGACACCACGCAGAATTTGTTGCACCGTTTACGTAATGGCGAACTGGATATTCTTTTGCTGGCGCTTCCTATGGATATACAGGGCAACCAAAAATGGATACTGGGTCGTGACCCTTTTAAACTGGTAGTGCATAAAGAGCTGGCAGAGACAGTAGGGGAACCGGTTGATTACGACAAACTGCCTGATCGCAGTATTTTTCTGCTGGAAAAAGAGCACTGCATGACCGGTCACGCCGTTGCTGCCTGTCAGCTTACCGACTCTATTAAAATGAACCCATTTACGGCGACTAGCTTACATAGCCTTGTACAAATGGCCGATGCCCGGTTAGGCGCCACCTTTGTTCCGCAAATGGCAATTGACCAGGGCATTCTGGAAAATACCGACCTTGTTCCATTAAAGCCAACCGGTCAGGAAGCCTCTCGTGATATCGGTCTGGTGTACCGTCCTACCACCAGCCGCAGGCAAACCTTCCGCAAAGTCGCGGAAGAAATTGCCCGCCTGTTGCCGGTTAATACACTCAACTAACGACGTCTGGCCGGCGGTAACGGATAACGTTCCGCCAGGCTGATGCTCTCACCATCGGGCTTAATCACCCGGGCATGGCGACGGTTTAAGCGGCGTGGATCGGTTACACCGCAGGAGTGCGCAATGATATTAACGCCATATTCCATATATTTGTGATAGTTAGCCGCACGTACCGACTTATCCTCGGGATCCAGCCCCCTCATCAGCTTAGGATCATCCGTTGTTACACCCGTCGGGCAAGTGTTTTTGTTACACTGCATGGCCTGAATACAGCCCAATGAAAACATAAAGCCTCGTGCTGACGTCACGAAATCTGCACCCATTGCAATAGCCCAGGCTACATCGGCCGGTGTTATCATTTTGCCGGAAACCACAACCCTGACTCTTCCGTGCAAACCCGCTTCGGTCAGTTTATCGATGAGTATCGGCAAACTTTCTGTCACTCTTAAACCAACGTAGTCCATCAATGGCTGGGGTGCTGCTCCGGTTCCGCCATCAGCACTATCCAGAGTGATAAAGTCAGGTGCTGACTCTTCGCCGCGAGTTAAAATGCAATCTATCAGTTCGTCTATCCAGGAAGGATCGCCCATCACAAATTTAAAGCCGGTTGGCTTGCCGGTAATCTTACGAACCTTTTCGATAAAATCGAGTAATTCTTCGTTATTGCTTATTTCTGGATGACGGTTTGGGCTGATAGCATCTTCGCCTTCAACAAGCCCCCGAATTCTGGCTATTTCGCTGTTAACCTTAATACCCGGAAGGATACCGCCTTTACCCGGTTTAGCACCCTGGCTCAGTTTAATTTCAAACATTTTCACATTGTCGTGACGGCCTAGTTCTGCCAGACGGTCCTCGTCTAGTCGGCCTTCTTTATCGCGAACACCAAACTTCGCAGTACCCATTTGAAACACAATGTCGCAATGTCCCATTAAATGATAAGGCGATAAACCTCCTTCACCCGTATTCAACCAACAGCCGGCTTTTGCAGCCCCTTGCGACAACGACTTAACCGCAACCGGCGACAATGCACCGTAACTCATTCCGGAAATGTGAAAGTAAGACACCGGAGAATAAGGCGTCTGACAGTAAGGGCCTATAGTAATGGGCTCTGGCGATGTTGCCTGCTCAGCCATAGGCGGGTAAGGTGCGTTACTGAAAATAATGGTTCCGGTGCGACTTAAGTCACGCGTTGAACCAAAGGCTACGTTACGGTCAGCGTTCTTGGCTGCGCGGTACACCCAACTACGCTGTGCCCGGTTAAAAGGCATTTCTTCGCGATCCATAGCAAAAAAATACTGACGCATGAACTCGCCCATGCGCTCGAACATATAGCGGAAACGTCCAATAACGGGATAATTATGACGGATGGTATGCCGGTTTTGGGTTCTGTCGACAACATACATAACGCCGACAGAAACAACTAACGCAATAATGACCAACACAAAAGCAGCGGCTAACCACTGCGCTAAAATCAGTAACGAGTCGGTACTAAATACCTTGCTGCTCATGAAGTTCCAATACTTTTTTTATAATTGATAACAGTATTAACGGCCAAAGCGACGAACAGATCAAGCACAGTGTCATCAAAATTCCGATGAATGACGTATACTGAAGGTAATTCAATAAGAAGGAGAGACCGATGCTCAATCCAAAACTTGTTTTAACCGCAATGCTAGCGGCTTCTTTCAGTACTGCTGTCACAGCTGAAGACGTCGAAACGGAACGTCATAAAGTCAGTGTCAGCACACTTGCTGATGGCTTCACAAACCCGTGGGGTATGACATTTCTTCCCGATAAAAGCATTTTAGTGACAGAGCGAACGGGAGATATCTACTGGGTATCAGCTAATGGTAACTACCGCGAAAAAATCAGTGGCACTCCGGAAGTGGTTGCTAAAAGTCAGGGCGGTATGCTGGATATAACCGTTGACCCGGACTTTGAAGAAAACAATTGGGTTTACATTAGCTACTCCGAAGCAGCACAAGACGACGGTAAAGGTAATAGTACAGCTGTTATGCGTGCCAAGCTTAATGACAAAGAGTTTACGGATAAAGAAGTTATCTTCCGTCAGGCACCAAAATACGAGAGCAATGCCCACTTTGGTTCACGCTTAGTCTTTTCTCCTGAGGGACACCTATACATTACCTTAGGTGACCGTTACTCACGTATGGATGATGCACAGACATTAGATAACCATCACGGCAAAATCGTACGTATTTGGCCAGATGGCAGCATACCTGAAGACAACCCCTTTGTTGGCGACGACAACGCACTTGACGAAATTTGGTCCTATGGCCACCGCAACATACAGGGCGCTGATATTCATCCTGAAACCGGAAAGTTATGGTCGGTTGAACACGGACCGCAAGGCGGCGATGAAGTGAATATTCCTGAAGCCGGCAAAAACTATGGCTGGCCGGAAGTGACTTACGGTGTTGACTACGGTGGCGGAATCATCAGCGAGGATGCCGTAAAAGAAGGCACTGAGCAGCCGTTTTATTATTGGGTTCCGTCTATTGCAACAGCTGGCGCCACCTTCTATACCGGAGATGCTTTCCCTGATTGGAAAGGTGACTTCTTTGTCGCTGCCCTGAAGGGTTCTCTGGTTGCCCGTCTGGACTTATATGAAGGCCGCATGATGCATGAAGAGCGCTTATTTGAAGATGCCGTTGATGCGCGCATTCGTGACATTAAGCAAGGACCCGACGGTTACCTATACTTACTGACCGACGAGTCTGACGGTGCCATTATTCAGATAAAACCAGCGGATTAACAATGTCATATTCAGCAGTTTTAAGAAAACTCACGCATACGGGGCTGCCTTTATTGGCGGCCTCTTTCGTTGTTCACTCTACAGAAGTCGATGAAACCGTCGTGGTTACAGCCACCCAGAGCGAAACACCCTGGCTAACCACTGCTGCAAGCATTGACCGCGTGAACGTAGAAAACACCTTACCCTCCATGAAGATTGATGCCGGTGACGCTTTAGCCGGTGTGGCAGGGATTCAGGCGGACAGCCGTTATAACTACGCACAGGATACACGCCTGGTGGTTCGGGGCTTCGGCTCACGAGCAGCGTTTGGGGTCAGAGGTTTGCAGCTTAATGTCGACGGTATTCCTTTGTCTATGCCCGATGGACAGGCTCAAACCTCCAGTATTTTTCTCGACAGTATTGATTCGCTGGAAGTTTTACGCGGCCCATTAGCGACGCTCTACGGCAACTCCGGTGGCGGTGTGGTTGAATGGTTCAGCCGCAAACCAACTGAGACGGCTCTGGAATGGGGTGGTCAGTTTAGCGAGAACGACACACAGCGGTATAACGTCAATGCCCAGTGGGCAACCGACAATAAGCAACTGCAGGTTCTGGCATCCGACTTTCAGACTGACGGCCCGCGTCGGCATAATTCCGCCGAGCGCCAGCAACAGGCAGTACGCTGGTACCATCAATGGGATGATCAGAATCACTTTATTATCCGCTACGATAATAACGATGCGCCACTATTGCAGGACCCCAGCGCATTAACCCCTGAAGACTGGCGTGACGACCCGACCCAGACAGTGCAACGGGCGGTTGACTTCAACACCCGCAAGGACATTCACCACCGTCAAGGTTCATTTAGCTGGTTTCATAAACGTGACAATGGCGAGGGCTTACTGTCACTGTGGCAGGGCGACCGCGATATTGAGCAGTTCCTGCCGTTTGCCGGTGATGGTGACACAAGCTCGGGCGCGGTTATCGACGTTTCCCGCCAGTTTGAGGGTGCTCATGCACGTTGGCGCCAGCGCGGAGTCAACTGGTCGGCAACCCTCGGCGCACAAATAGAACGCCAACAGGATCACCGCTTTGGTTTTGTGAATAACAGCGGTGAAAAAGGAGAGCTGCGTCGCGACGAATTTAACTGGATTGAAAATGCTTCTGCTTATTTGCGTTTTCAGTGGCAGCTGTCTGAAGACTGGTCTGCAACTGGCGGGGTTCGTTACAGTGACATCAATTATGAAGTAAAAGACTACTTTACTGAGCTGGATAACTCCGATGACAGCGGTAGCAGTGACTTTAGTGAGACCACAGCAGCTATTTCGGTTACCTGGCAGTTTCTGCCAACCTCAGCAACTTATCTGAGTTTAGGGCAAGGTTTCGAAACCCCGACACTGACAGAGCTTGCCTACAGAAATGAAGGCTCGGGTCTGAACCGGGAGCTGGGTCCATCCACCAATGATCAATGGGAATGGGGTATCAAACATCAGCTCGATAGCGACTGGCGTCTGCACTTCGCTTTCTTTGGTATTGAAAGCGAGGATGAAATTCTCGTAGACCAGTCAAACGATGGGCGTACAACCTACCGTAATGCCTCAGAAACAACTCGCGAAGGAGCCGAGCTGAGCATTAACGGTGCACTGACAAAAGCGCTAAATGTGCTGCTGTCATACAGTTATATAGACGCTACCTTTGATGATGGCCCGTTACAGGAAAATCAGTTACCCGGCGTAGCGAAAAGCCAGGGGTACTTGCGTCTGAACTGGCAGCCCGCGGAGCAATGGCTGGTTCAGTTAGCCGGCCAGTACAGAAATGAAACGCCGGTTAATGATCAAAACGATACCTTTGCACCGTCTTATACGACTTGGGATATTGCAGTAAGCCGCGACTGGCAGTGGGCAAAAAGCGAGCTGGACGTATGGGCCCGGGTCGACAATATTACCGACAAAGACTACGTCGGTGCTGTTGTTGTTAACCAGGGAAGCGGACGCTCATTCGAGCCTGCAGTAGGAAGGCAGGCTAGCGTCGGCATCAGTTGGCGCCGACGCTTTTAAGATAAGTTACAGGCTGGCTCTGAGTACATCAAGCAGGCGCTGTGCCGTCTGCTCCGATGACGCAGGGTTCTGGCCTGTAATTAACATGCCGTCCTGAACGGCATAGGCCTGCCAGTCATCAACTTTACGGTAATGACCGCCTTTAGCTGTCAGTTCGTCCTCAAGTAAGAAAGGAACCACATCGGTAAGCTCTACCGCAGCCTCTTCACTGTTACTAAAACCTGTTACTGTGCGGCCCTGAACAATAGGGTCTCCGCACGGCGTTTTAGCGTTCAGTAGCACAGCGGGAGCATGACAAACAGCAGAAACCGGCTTACCTTTACTCCAGAAGTGCTCAATGAGCTTAATTGAATGCTCGTCGTTGGTTAAATCCCATAAAGGCCCATGACCGCCAGGATAGAAAATCGCATCAAAGCTTTCCGGATCAACTTCATCCAGCTTGCAGGTTGTCTCTAATTTCTGCTGTGCTGTTGTGTCGTTATCAAAACGCTTCGTCGCTTCTGTTTGCGCGTCAGGGGAAGTGCTGTTTGGATCGATTGGTGGCTTACCACCTTTTGGCGATGCCAAAGTAACATCCACGCCCGCGTCTGCAAAAACGTAGTACGGGGCAGCAAATTCTTCTACCCAGAAACCTGTTTTATGGTCTGTATCACCGAGCTTATCGTGTGAGGTTAATACCATTAATACTTTCACTTAGCACTCCCGTTAAATGAGTCAAAAACTTATTATAGACTACGCAGTAAAACGTCAATTTGATCACTCACCATGCTGCTCAAGCCAGCGGTACAAAGTACGCCGGGTCACCCCTAAAATTTCAGCTGCTTTTGATTTGTTGCCGTCTGTGTGCACCAGCACTTTGCGTATGTATTGGTTTTGATATTCATCCAGAGTTGGCCACTCCGCTGTATATTCCACTTCGGGTTCATGCTCACTCTCGAGAATTCTTTGCGGTAAATCTTCAACCGCTATTTTGTCGTCTCTGGAAAAGGTAAAAGCACGCTCTATCGCATTTTGCAGTTCGCGGACATTACCAGGAAAGCGATAGCGATAAAGCTGTTCAAGCGCAGCCGGTGAAATACTCTGAACCGTTTTATCGCTGCTCTTCTGCAACTGTTGTAAAAAGTAGTTAGCGAGGCGTTCAATGTCTTCACCACGCTCGCGTAAAGGCGGCACTCGTAAGCTAAAGGTTTCCAACCGATAAAATAAGTCTTGCCGGAAACGTCCGTCTTCAACGTGTTTTTCTAAGTCCTGGTGGGTTGCAGCCAGGATCCGGACATTCACAGTTTCTTCTTCGTCGCTTCCCACGGCGCGAATTGTGCCTTCCTGCAGTACACGTAATAACTTCGCCTGCAAAGCCATTGGCATTTCGCCAATTTCATCCAGTAGCAAAGTACCGCCGTCTGCCTGTTTCAACAAACCTTGCCGTTTTTTCTGCGCACCGGTAAAAGCGCCGGCTGCATGCCCGAAAAACTCACTTTCCATCAAGTCAGCCGGAATTCCGGCGCAGTTTACCGCCTGAAAGCTTTGTTCGGCGCGGTCACTTAACTGATGCAGCGCCTTCGCTACCAGCTCTTTACCGGTGCCGCTTTCGCCAGTGATTAGAACGCTCCCGTCAGCTGGCGCAATTCGCTCTATTTGGTCATAGAGCTTGCGCATTGACGGACTTTGCCCGACTAATCCGCCCGGTCCTTTTTGCTGCTGACGGTAGCGTTTCAGCTCTCGTTGCAGCGAGCGATGCTCAAGAATGCGCTGTACGCTTAGCAATAAATGTTCAACATCCAGAGGTTTGGTGAGAAAATCGTCCGCGCCCTGCTTTAACGCATCAACCGCCTGATCAACCGTTCCAAAAGCAGTAATTAATAACAATGCAGGAGCGTTGTCTTCATTTTTCAGGCTATCTAAAAGCGACAGCCCGGACTGGCCCGGCAAGCGAATATCGCTAATGACCAAATCCAGGGTTGCACCGGCTTTTTTAAAGTCCTCAACACTGCCCCAGGCGGTTACTTTATAGCCTTCAGCCTCAAGCTCTTCAACAAGCAGTTCCTGTAGAGCCGGATCATCCTCAATTACACCTATCATGGCTTTTACTGCTGTCATTTACTGCCTCCGTTTTTAACCGCTTGCCGAATGCATTGTGCAGGTAAACTCAAAATAACCCGACAACCGCCATTTGGGTTGTTAGTCAAAGACAGCTCACCACCATGATCATTCAATACGTGCTTAACTATGGTTAAACCCAGGCCAGTCCCTTTACCTTGTGGTTTATTGGTTTCGAACGGTTGTAATGCTTTATCTTTCATTGCGTCAGGTAAGCCTTCCCCATCATCATCTATGGTAATCACGATTCCCTCGTCGGCGTACTCAGCCGCAACAGCAACCTCAAATTCAGCGGCCTGCAGGCCATTGCGTAGTACGTTTACTAAGGCCAGTTCCAGCCGCTTTATGTCAACTTTGAGAATGACATCGACAAGCTCTTTAATTACCACTCTGGCAGAACCTTTATCCTGCTCAAACTCAATGCTGGTCATTGCCGTTGTCACCAGATCTCGCAAGGAAATACTTTCTCTTTGCTGTACCGGCGTTCTTGAAAATGCCAGCAATTGATTCACCAGTCCGGTAAGCCTTTGTACCTGGCCCCTGACAGCCTTAAGTTGTCGCTGGCTATCATCGTCCTTATGGTTACGTAGTAATCGGCTGGCGCGTCCATCTATGACCGTCAGCGGTGCTCCTAGCTCGTGGGCAACACCACTGGCTACACTGCCAATAGCTGCCATTTTTTCCTGCTCCCGCAATGCTCGCTGCAACGACGCTTCGTGCTCCCGTCGCTGCTCTAACTCCTGCTCCGCTTCAGTAATACTATCCAGCATCCGGTTAAACCCCCTGGCAACATCCTGCAGCTCAGAAGGGCCCGCGGGTGTCACACGAGTACTTCGATTTCCTTTTGCTACTTGCAGCATTGCGTCTTTTAGTGCCACCACATGCCGTCCAACACCGCGATAATGCCCGAACACCAATACCGCAATAGTGATCAAGCCAAATGCAGCCCAGCTCAGCCAGGCATATTGACTGAGCGTCTCAAAAGACTCATCGAAGTCACTGGCTCGCCGGTTTATTTGTAATAAACCAATAATGCGACCGCCACGATCAACAATAGGAAGGAATTGAGAGAAAACATCGCGGCCTTCAACACGGCGATAGTCGTCTTGCTTCACCCCTGTCTGAACGGTTTGCAGCGCGAGCTGGCTGTTGCTCAAGTCAGTCTCGGTGATACCGGCTTCTGCTACCTGCTGACCATATACGTTGTATACAGATGCCCCGTACACCCGGCCAATATTGAAGACTGAATCCAGGTTAGCCTGAACTGTTGCTAAGTCGTTGTTAAGCAACGCATCGCTTATGGGTAAGCTAATGGCTCTCCCCAGCAGCTCTAAGTCGCTCTTTAAACGCTCATTGGCTTCGTCAGATGCAACCTGCAACCCAACACTTATCGCTACGCCCGATATCAATAACATAGGCACCACGACATACATTAAGAGCCTTCGCTGCAGGCTGGATAGTGGCCAACTGTATCTTTTTGTCACACTGCCTCCTTTGACTGTGTACTAAGGATACACATTTTTGGGCTGATTTTCTGGGCGCGAACTTAGAAAAACAAAAACTCCAATAAAATCAATAAATTGAAAAGTTGGCACAGTCTTCGCTTTAGTTAGAGCGTAATTAAAAACTGATAAATTCAATTAGGAGAATATCATGCAAAAGACAATTATCGCATTAGCAACTGTATTCGCACTGGGTAGTACTGCAGCAATGGCTCAACAGCAACAATCGCAGGATCCTATGGCTCAGCAGCAGCAACAGCAAACTCAGGAAATCTCTGAAGGTATGCTGGTTAAATTTGTAACTGCTATGGAAGATGTTCAAGGTGTTACTGAAAAATACCGTGACCAGTTCCAGGAAGCTGAGAACCAGGAAGAAGCTCGTGAAATTCAGCAGTCTGCACAGGAAGAAATGATTGCAGCCGTTGAAGACGCCGGTCTGACTCCGCAAGAATACAACATGATCATTCAGCAAGCACAAAACGACGAAGAGTTACGTGCACGCTTAGAAGAACTAACAGGTGAAGAAAACTCTTAATCGTTAGTTCAATTTAATACAAAGCCCGCGGCTCTCTGAGTCGGGGGCTTTTTCATTTAACGTATAAAAAACTCCCCTCACTTAATTCATTTAGCATCAAACCTTCGATTTTTTTCAAACTTTTACACTATATTATCTTGATCATATGTTGATTTAATGTAACAGAAGGTGCTGTGTTATTGATTTAACACAAAAAATCGATAAAAACTCCCGGGGGGGAACATAATAATGAAAACAAACTTTAAATACTCACTATGTGCATTAGCAATAGGAGCCGCATTCGCGTCACCTGTCAGCTTTGCACAGGATCAAGGCAGTCAGGCAGAAGATGACGCTCTTGAACGCATTCAGGTAACAGGTTCCAGAATTTCACGAACCGATATGGAAGGCGCCTCTCCTGTCGAAGTCATTGACAGGGAAAGCATTGAAGCCTCAGGTTTTAACAACCTCCAACAACTCTTGGAACGCTTACCATCGGCCGGTGTGGGGACCTTCTCAACCCAGGGTAATAGCCAGGACACTACTGCAAACGGTGCCGCTGCAATTAGCTTACGTGGGTTTGGTGCCGACTCGACACTGGTTTTACTTAACGGTCGTCGCGTAGCCGTTTCTTCCTTTGCCGAAGGCGTGGCAAATTCATTTGTCGACATTAACTCAATTCCCGTAGCGGCTATTGAACGCATCGATATTCTGAAAGACGGAGCTTCCGCTATTTACGGCTCTGACGCCGTAGCTGGCGTCGTTAACATCATTTTAAGAGATGACTTTGTCGGTACAGAACTGACTGCCAGTCACGGTGGAACATCCGGTGACGTTAACTATGAAGAAACCAGCATGAGCCTTGTCTGGGGTACTGGCGACGATGACAGTAACACCACGATGATTCTGGACTACTGGAAAAACACCTCTATCACCGGCGCCGAGTTTGGCAGAAACGGTACTGCTGACCAAAGCCCATGGGGTGGTAACGACTTTCGCTCATCACGCGGCTTTCCCGGAAGCTTTATTGTTGATGGTGAAGAGCAGCCCGATCCAGACTGCCCGGAAGATTCACTGGTTGGAACACGCTGTGTATTCGACTACGGTCCTTTCGCTCAAATCTTTCCGGAAGCTGAACGTGTCGGTGCCATTATTCAGTCTCGTAAAGAGTTTTCACGAGACGTAGAGGGCTATATTGAAGTTGCCGCTCAGCATAACCGTTCGAAAGCCGGTGGCGCACCAACTCCGTTAGACGCCGATGCCGGACTCTATGTCCCGGCTGACCACCCTAATAACCCATGGGGCGAGCGTGTCGATATCAACTTTTTCCGGACAGTGGATGCCGGTGCCCGTATTTGGGATGTTGAATCCGACACTTTACGCTTTATCGCAGGTCTACGCGGTGACTTGAACGGCTGGAACTGGGATGTCTCTTACCAAAAAGGTCGCAGTGAAGGAATGCAAACTGGCTCGCGTGAGCAAGGGTGGGTGCGTACTGACTTTTTGCAGGAGCAAATTAACGCAGGCAACTACAACCCATTTGGCGGCACCATAAACGACCCTGAAGTCATTAATGACATTACGACGTCACTGGTACGTCGGGGTAAGTCACACCTTACCGCAATTGATGCCAGTATCGCCGGGGAAGCTTTCCAGCTAGGTGACCATTGGGTATCAATGGCAGCCGGTCTTGAATACCGTGAAGAAGACGTATTTGACCAGCCGGATGACCAGTTCCAGCGCGGCCTTATCTTCGGTACCGAGTCAGTACAAGCCGAAGCTGAACGCGACCAGTGGGCAGCTTATGTCGAGTTTCTCATTCCAATTACTGATCAGTTAGAAGCAACCGTTGCCGGTCGTTACGATGACTACAGTGACTTTGGCTCAACTTTCAACCCGCAGTTTAAATTGCAATGGCGCCCGACTGAAGACGTGACTTTGCGTGCATCATACGGTGAAGGTTTCCGTGCTCCGTCACTGGCGCAAATTGGTCTGGGTCCTTCGCAAGTTTCAACCTTCTTTATTGACGAGTATCGCTGCGAAGCCGATGGTGAAAGCTGCGTACCGCTTGATTACACGATTGTGTTCTCGGGGTCTGAAGGCCTGCAGCCAGAAGAGTCTTCGAACTACAACATTGGCGGTATCTGGCAGGTCACTGACGCGTTTGATATCTCAGCCGACTATTGGTCAATTGAACAAGACAATAAAATTGTTCAAAACGACTTTGAGAATGTTTACAACGAGCACTGTAACGACCAGGACAGTGAGGTCTGTGAACGCCGTGACCCGCTACCAGGAGACGAACTGGGTGAGTTGGCTGTTCTCTACAACACCTACGTTAACCTTTCCAGCCAGGAAGCTGCAGGTGTTGATTTCTCAGCAAACTATAACTGGCAACTACAAGACATTGGTGATGTTCGCCTAGGTCTTGATTGGTCTTACATGAGCAAGTTCGAAAAAGACGGTATCGACTATGCCGGTGAGTACGAGTATCCGGAACACCGCTGGACAGCCCGGGCAGAGTGGGGGCGTGACGCCTTAGGTGTTAACCTGAACCTGAACTACATTGGTGAGTTTGAAGATTATCAGGCACCGGCAAACGTTGAGTCGAGCGAAGCGCGTATGGTTGATAAGCAACTGCTGGTTGATTTACAGGCATACTACGATGTGACCTCTGAACTTCGTTTGACGATTGGTACGACCAACCTGTTTGACGAAGAACCGCCAGAAGCGTTTAACAACGATCTTTACGGGTATGCGCCGAGCGTTCACAACCCTCGTGGTCGCTTTGTTTACTCAAAAGTCAGTTACTCGTTCTAAGAACTCAGGTTTAAAAGACTGTAAAATCCGTAATCAGTTGGCTCTGGTTACGGATTTTTTTGATCATCTCTCCTATGCTTTACGTAGGCCTAACTAGAAGATTCTTTAACGCAAGGAGAAAGCGAAGTGAAAGCATCCGATTTATTCGTAAAAGCACTTGAAAACGAGGGTGTGAAGTACATTTTCGGCATTCCCGGCGAAGAAAACCTGGACTTACTTGAGTCCCTTTCAAAATCTGATATCGAACTTATTTTAACCCGGCATGAACAAGGTGCTGGATTTATGGCTGCCACTTACGGTCGCCTGACCGGAAAACCCGGCGTGTGCCTATCGACCCTCGGTCCGGGCGCAACCAATCTGGTTACCCCTGTGGCCTATGCACAACTTGGTGCTATGCCCATGGTTGTCGTTACCGGGCAAAAACCCATAAAAGAGCGTCATCAGGGTCAGTTCCAAATCATTGATGTGGTCGACATGATGACCCCCATTACCAAATACACACAGGCGATTATTAGCGCCAGCAGCATTCCGGCACACATACGTGAAGCATTCCGCCGGGCCGAAGATGAGCGCCCAGGCGCTTCTCATCTGGAGCTATCGGATGATATCAGCCGCGAAGAAGTCAGTAGTCTTCCGATTGAACCCAGTCATTCGCGTCGCCCCATTACCGAGCATAAGTCGGTTCGCCACGTGCTGGAGCTACTGCGCGAAGCAAAACACCCAGTTTTGCTGATAGGTGCCGCTGCCAACCGTAAAATTACAGCAAAAATGTTACGCGCCTTTGTTGATAAAACCGGTATTCCTTTTATTACCACGCAAATGGGTAAGGGCGTTATCAACGAGGATCATCCTCGCTGGCTGGGTAACGCAGCCGTTTCCGATGGTGACTACCCACACCGTGCTATAGAGAAAGCCGACTTAATCCTTAATGTGGGCCACGATGTGGTCGAAAAGCCGCCCTTTATGATGAAAACCGGCGATAACGACAAGCGTAAAGTGGTACACATTAATTTCCAGGGCGCAGAAGTCGACTCGGTTTACTTCCCGCACGCCAGCATGATTGGTGATATCGGCAACAGTATCTGGCAATTGAAAGAAGGAACTGAGCCACAAGACCACTGGGACTTCGACTTTATGCTGAAGGTTCGCGACCATATGCGCGACCATACCGATGAAGGTGCCGATGACGACAGCTTCCCGGTGTTACCGCAGCGCCTGGTGGAAGATGTCCGTGAAGTGATGCCGGACGATGGTGTCATCGCCCTGGATAATGGTATCTACAAAATTTGGTTTGCGCGTAATTATCCCGCACGTCAGCCGAACACTGTATTACTCGATAACGCACTAGCTTCAATGGGTGCCGGCTTGCCTTCTGCAATGGCTGCTAAGCTGGTTAATCCGGAGAAGAAAGTCATGGCCGTGTGCGGTGACGGTGGCTTTATGATGAACTCGCAAGAGCTCGAAACCGCTGTTCGTATGGGACTGGATATTGTTGTTGTTGTCCTGAATGACAGCGGCTACGGCATGATCAAATGGAAGCAACAGCACATGAAACTCAGCGACTATGGCTTAGATTTTGATAACCCGGATTTTGTGAAATATGCAGAGTCTTACGGCGCTAAGGGGTACCGTTTAGACAAAACAGAGAACCTGATACCGCTGTTAAAAGACTGCTTAGATAAACCCGGGGTTCATCTTATTGATGTTCCGGTGGACTATTCACAAAATGACCGGCTGCTGAATGAGGAGATTCCCCAGCGCAGCCGTGCCATTAAAGCCGATTAATCACGGTTAGGATCCGTATCCGCGAAGTAAGGGTAGTCGTTTAATTTATCGACAAAGGCCTGAAGTCGCGGATACTTATCCAGATTAAAACGCTCACGGAATAAGCCCCAACTTAAGAAACAACCTAAACGTAGCTCTCCGTCACTAAAGGGATGAGGCCCTTCATAAGCAACCGCATGCTCTTTGTCTTCCATGAGTTGAAGTATGTCATCGATACGCTGATGCTGACGCTTAAGGTAAGGTACCTTGTCTGGTGTTACACCCGCTTTTTCTAACAGGAACAAATTAATGGCAGCATCCATAGCCGTGTTTACCAGGCAATACTGGTCAAAGTCTTTAGTGTCTGCAAAAAAACGCTCATCGGCTTTTTCCCGAACGTATTTTAATATGCTGCTCGAGTCATGTAGGCGAAGGTCATTATGATGCAAGAACGGCACCTTTTTAGCCGGGGTTAATTTAGCACTGGTTTCAAAGTCCGTTTCAGTGAATGAGAACTTTGTCTTTGTCTCCAGTAAAGCAATACGGCAATGTCTAACGAACGGCGAGGTATAGCTTCCGAACAATTCCATGATCTTCTCCTGTTAATGATCTCGACAAGCTTCGTCTGGGTACTCCAGCTCAATCGTTGTATGAGCCAACTCAAACACAGCTAACTGTTCTGATATTTGTTGTTTTAAAAGCGCTCTTTCTGCGCACTCCAGTTCTTTTGATACCACAATATGCGCCGTTAATACATGACGCTCGCCATCCAAAGACCAAAAATGTAAATGGTGAGCGTCGTTCACCAGCTCTAACGAAGTTAGTTGCTCACGTATTTGTCGATAAACTTCCGGGTCGGGAGACGCCTGCACAAAAAGTTTAACCGTAGAGCCCAGGTGGCGAATAACGTTCACCATAATGAACAGGGTAAAAGCAATAGATAGTAGGGGATCTAAAATAGGCCAGTCGACGAACATAAGAATGATCGACACAATTAACACTGCTACCCAGCCCAGTACGTCTTCGAGCAGATGCCAGTTAAGTACGCGTTCATTCAGCGACTTGCCGTGAGAAAGCTTAAACGCCGCATAGCCATTCACAATGACACCGAACACAGCCAATAGTGCCATACCCTCGGCCATTGGCATTACCGGGTTCCATAAACGCGGAATAGCTTCGAATAAAATCCAGATGGAACCTGCCGTCAGTACCACAGCGTTAATAAAAGCACCAACCAGAGAAAGTCGCTGGTAGCCATAAGTAAAGGTGTGTGTTGCGTCTTTTCGGCTGAACTTATCCAGCAGCCAGGCCATACCAATAGAGATGCTATCGCCTAGGTCGTGCACCGCGTCAGCTAAAATAGCGGTACTGTTGGTCAACACCCCGCCAATAAACTCAATAACGGTAAAACACAGATTAAGGAAAAACGCCCAGCCAATGCGCTCTGACGAGCTCTCGTGGTGATGATGGTGATGGTGCATAACATCCTTAACTGTTAATTAAATGTGCTCTTAGGTGATAAAAAGCGCATAAAAATGAGCCTTATTGTTAATTTAACACTCTTTTGTACGGCAAATGAAGTATTGCTTGCGACATCTTAACAGTGCAAAATTTCGCCAAATTTAGACCCCTCTAAATTAAGATGATGTCACTTTTCTCAGGAGCTTTAAATGAAGTACTCTCTCGCAGCTTGTTTCGGTGCTGCAGCACTGGTCATGAGCCTGCCTTCTCAGGCACAAGATAAAATTCAGTGGAGTGGTTTTGGTAATATCGCAGCAGGTATGACAACCAGCAGCGATGACGAACTATTCGGCTATGACGATGACGTTAACTTTAATCCGGACACACTGTTTGCGTTACAAGCTAAAGCCAGCCTGTCAGATAAGCTGAGTATTACCACACAGATCATGTCTCGCGGTTCAGAAGACTTCGACTTAGGCGTTGAGTGGGCCTACTTACAATATCAACTAACCGACGCAGCAAGCATTAACGTGGGTAAATTACGTCTGCCTTTCTACATGTATTCAGACTCTCTGGATGTAGGTTACAGCTACCACTGGCTGCGTACACCTCAAAGCGTCTACCGTGTCGCCTTTGACAACTACACTGGTGTAAGCTTCCAGCACAACGCCTTTGTCGGTAACTTTATCTTCAATACGCAAGTTATTGCCGGCAACATGCACGACGATATTGAAGCGGGTGGCAGCGAAGCGGCAGAAGCTGAACTGAATAACCTGATAGGTTTTAATACCAGCGCCATCTACAACAATCTGACAATGCGCATTGCGTATTACCAGACCAACGACACCAATATTCACCTTAATGAGATTGACGGCTTGCTGACAACGCTAAGAGAGGCGGGTGCTGGACAGGTTGCTTCAGAGCTGGAAGTTTCTGAAGACAAAGGTACTTTCGCTGGTGTTGGCTTTATGTACGACAACTTCAACTGGTTTGTTGGTGGAGAATATACCGAGCTTGAAGTTGAGGGCAGCTATATTCCTGAGCAACGTTCTAGCTACCTTACCGCAGGTAAGCGTTTTGAAGACTGGACATTACACGCGACTGTTGGCCAAACCGACGATAAAGTCATTGATGCCGAACGCTTCACCGTTCCTGTTCCTCAGTTGCAAGCCGCTGTTAGCCAGGTCGCAACGGGTGTCGTTAGCGAGAACACATACACCTCAGTCGGTGCCAACTTTAACATCGCGCCAAGCGCAGTACTGAAGTTTGACGTGACCCATTCTGACGACAAGTTAACGGATGAGTCTGACGTACTGGTTTCCGCTGCTGTTCAATTTGTATTTTAAGGAATTATGATGAAAAAGTTTGCTGTATTTCTCATCGTTTTAGCGACAACTCTGCTGAGCTTTTCAGCTCAGGCACAAAATGGCGTGGTCGTTTCACAAACTGAGATTAACGAAGAATCCGTTTCTCGAGTTTTCCTGGGGCAGTCGCGAGTTTTAACAGGGGTAAACTTACCTGAAGACTCAGCAACCAGAAAGGCCTTCGAAGAAACCTTATTAGGGCAATCTGGTGAGCAGCTTAAACGTCATTGGGCAAAGTTAAAATTTACCGGTCGTGCAACACCGCTAGAGACCCTGGAAAACGACGATGCGGTTATTGAGTTTTTACTGAATAACCCTCAGGGCATTGGTTATGTTTCTGATAAGAGCAAAGTGACTGATAAATTAAATATTATTGCCACTTTCTAAATTATACCGATAAAACCTTCGGCTGTTTGCCGGAGGTTTTACTTTGCTCTACAAGGTCTAATACTTTTTGCCCGCTTTCAGCAAAGCGCACCTCAATGTCCCAACTCTTGGGTAAAGCAAGCTCAATGCTTTTCCGAGCAACTTTAGAGTCATCACATATCAGAACTTCCATAGCTTAAATATCGCATAAGAAAGCTTGATCGTTAAGGTGTTCTACAAAATATAGACAATCATTCCGCCTAATAACCAAAGAACACTGATACCACAGAGCCCTGTCATAATCTTTTCACTTATAGAAGCTGAGCCGCCATGGTCATGGTGGTGGTGATGTTCGTGCTCTTTTTGCTTTTTACGCCAGAGAACAATCATTACCACGCTCAGCAGTAAGAAAATCATGTTCAGAACAAAGCCATAATCCAGTTTGAAGTGCTCCTGTTCTGCAGGCGATGACCACTGCGATGCGTCCGGCAGTAAATCAAAGGCCAACAGTCCATAGTGCATAACTAAGGATGCGGCCACCAGACAGGTGAAAAGCATTAACGCAATATACAGCGCCATTTTCCAGCCATAGTAGCGTGCATTAATTTTTAGCACCGGCAATACAATTAAGTCGGAGAAAATGAAAGCCATAACACCGGCAAAAGCAACGCCCTCGCCAAACAAGACGGCAGCCAATGGAATGTTACCCATAGAGCCAATAAAGGTGAAAAATGCGGCTACCGGGCCCATTACCGCTTGTTGCAGTAACGACCAGAAGCCCGGCTCACCCTCAGTACCTACACCAATAAACAGCCACTCAAAAAACGCGCTCGGCACAAAAGCGGAAATAGCACCGGCGACAGTAAAGCCGAGAAGTACGTCTTTCCAAACCATCTGCCATTCCATAACGTACTTTTGACCGACTTTTTGCCAGGTATCTGAGCTAAATAAATCCGATAATGTGCTCTCATGTTGATGCTCGTCGTCATCTTCTTCGTCTTCTTTTCGAGCGTTTTTTATCAGGTTCTTGGGGTTGGTTAATGTAATAAACAGCCAGACGAATAAAATCAGCAGCAACCCGCCAACGTATTCACCAACCACAAACTGCCAACCGAGGAAAATAGAAATAACAAAACCCAGTTCAATAACGAGGTTGGTGGAAGCCAGCATAAAGGCCATTGAGGCACTGAATGCCGCACCTTTATTGAACAATGCCCGGGTAGTTGAAAGTGCAGCAAAACTGCAGGAACTGGAAATAAAACCAAAGAAGGTGCCCAGCGACACCGATTTTAGGTCATTGCCGCCCATAGCCTTGCGCATTCGCCGCTTAGTGATAAGCACTTGAATTAGACTACTGATCAAATAACCTAATACAAACGCCCATAAAGCCATCCAGAAAAAGCCCAGGCTGGTGTAAGCGGATTCGCCCCATAGTGATAAGAAATTTTCCATGATAGCTCCTTTTACTTGAAGCCCACCTTCAGTTCCTGCTCATGTCCATGATGGGCATTTTCTGGTTACTATTTACAGCCTACGTTATTCTCCGAAATTTGATCTCTACCTGAATGGACTTCTGTATCCGCTTTAAGTTCTAACATTGAGCGGTTAAGTAAATAATTAAGTAGTCTAAAAAGACGATTAAAGTGCAGCAAAGCAAGTGAGAAGCGACAAAGTTAAGTTTCAGAAAAAACTTACAAAAAACAGCGGTTATTACGACGTTAAGTAAAGCGATAAAATTAACAAACAGATAGAAAAACCAAATGAAAAGGCTGTCACCATAGGACTCGAACCAGCCCTTAATACCCTCTAGTGACTCCGTTTCACAACTTGAAGCCACTATGATTGAGCCTGCAAAAGTCTCTAGAAAAGGGCTCAGTATAGCCCCAAGAATAACTTGGAAAAGCAGATTCAGCAGTATAAAACCCACTGATTTTCGGTAGTCTTTCATCAGGTTCACAGAGTGTTACTAATTCCATCCAACCAGAGTAACAGGTATTTCACCACCGGTGTACTCGAACTCGACTTCAACAAGACCACCGCTATCGGCAATAGCTACCAAGGCGTCGCAATCTCTGTTGTCAGCGCAAAAGAACTCATATTGATAAAAGCCATAAACTCCAAACTTTGAAAAGGCGTACTTTGAGAATCTACAGACTGTCTAGTGAAAGTTGGGAAGTCCATATAGTCCTGCTTAAACAGTTATCTAATCACATTAATACAAATTCACTGTGTTTACAGGTAAAGATATTGGATAGCTCACAAGCAGCTCAATATTTAAGATCTTTAATGTTTATTAAGAACTTTAATGTACGCCGACAAAAAAAGGGCCTTTCGGCCCTTCCTTATTCAACAGTGACTGACTTGGCCAGGTTTCTGGGCTGGTCCACATCCGTGCCTTTAATTAGGGCAACATAGTAAGATAACAGCTGTAATGGAACGGTATAGACAATAGGTGCTATCACTTCGTCGCAATGGCAGACGTTAAGCACATTTAACGACTCATCGCCTTTGAAGCGGGCGTTTTTGTCGGCAAAAACATACATTAAACCGCCACGAGCACGAACCTCTTCAACATTCGATTTCAGCTTTTCCAGCAAATCGTTGTTCGGTGCTACGACAATAACCGGCATTTCATCGTCAATAAGTGCCAGTGGGCCGTGTTTTAGTTCACCAGCCGCGTATGCTTCGGCATGAATGTATGAAATTTCTTTCAGTTTTAACGCACCTTCCATAGCAATAGGGTATTGGTTACCACGCCCCAGGAACAGGCTATGCTCCTTGTTCGCAAAGTCCTGCGCTAATTCTTCAATTTCATCGGCTAGTGACACCGCTTCTTCCAGCTTGGCTGGCAACGCCTGTAACGCATGAACAACGGCTTGTTGCTGTTGCTCTGGCATGCCGCGGTATTTGCCAATACCTAAGGTCAGCATAAGCAGGCCGGTCAACTGAGTAGTAAAGGCTTTGGTTGATGCCACACCAATTTCCGCACCAGCACGGGTTAGAAAGGCCAGGTCGGATTCGCGTACCATAGACGAGGAGCCCACGTTACAAATGGTCAGGCTGCCTTTATAACCAAGCTTTTTAGATAAACGCAGTGCAGCTAAGGTGTCTGCGGTCTCACCACTTTGGGAAATGGTCACTAACAAGCTGTTCGGGTGAACATAAGACTTACGGTAGCGAAACTCTGAGGCAATTTCGACATTGCACGACACATTCCCCATAGACTCCAGCCAGTAGCGCGCCACCATACCTGCATGGTAACTGGTACCACAGGCAACTATTTGAACGTGTTCAATGTCTTTTAAGATACTCGCGGCATCTTCACCAAAAGCGTTATCCAACACGGTAGTTTCCGACAAGCGGCCTTCCAGTGTGTTACGAACGGCAATAGGCTGCTCGTAAATTTCTTTTAGCATGAAGTGCCGATACTCGCCTTTACCGCCTGCGTCATAGCTGACGTCGGACTCAATAATCTCCCGTTTTACCGCTTTGCCTTCAGAATCGTAAATATCGATTTCAGTCCGGTTAATATCGGCGACATCGCCTTCTTCCAGATAGATAAACTGACGGGTCACCGGCAATAGAGCTAACTGGTCAGAAGCCACAAAATTCTCTCCAATACCAACACCTATAACCAACGGGCTTCCTGAGCGTGCAACTACTAAACGCTCCGGGTATTGAGTGTCCATAACCACGGTACCGTAAGCGCCTTCCAGCTGACGTACCGCCGACTTAACTGCAGCCAGTAGATCACCATGCGTTTTCCGCTCGTGGTGAATTAAGTGAGCGATTACTTCGGTGTCAGTCTGCGAGTTAAAGACATAACCTTCGGCTTTTAGCTCTTCACGCAGGCGTTCGTGGTTTTCAATAATACCGTTATGCACTACGGCAATTTCATCTTCAGAGCGATGGGGGTGGGCATTAGCTTCGGTCACACCTCCGTGCGTAGCCCAACGCGTATGTGCAATACCAATAGTTCCGTCTAACGGGCTCTGGTCTATGGCGTCTTTAAGTTCCTGTACTTTACCGGTACGACGCACACTTTTTAAATGCTTATCAGCGTCAATAACAGCCACACCAGCCGAATCGTAACCCCGGTACTCCAGTCGTTTTAAGCCTTCCAGCAAAATACCTGTTACTCGACGTTCCGACGTCGCACCTACAATACCGCACATAAGTTAACTTCCTTTTTTCGACTGTGGACGTTGCCATCCGCTGATATTACGCTGCTTGCCGCGGGCTACAGCCAGTTCGTCGTCTGCTACCGCCCGGGTAATGACCGAGCCGGCACCGACGGTTGCATTTTTACCAATGGAGACAGGCGCAACCAAGGAACTGTTTGAGCCTATAAAGGCGCCGTTGCCAATTTCGGTTTGCGCTTTATTCACACCATCGTAATTGCAGGTAATGGTACCTGCACCAATGTTCGCATACTCACCCACCTGGGTGTCGCCAAGATAGGTTAAATGGCTGGCCTTTGAGCCTTTACCTAAACGGCTTTTTTTCATTTCGACAAAGTTTCCGACCTGCGCTTCATCCGCAAGTTCCGCGCCGGGTCGCAACCGCGCAAAAGGACCGACTTTACAGCCTTTCGCAATTTTTGCATCTTCAATATGAGAGTTCGCACGAATAACCGTGTCGTCACCAATAACAGAGTTTCTTATGACACAGTTTGGCTCTATGACAACCCGGTCGCCCAGAACGACATTGCCTTCAAAAACCGCATTAATATCAATAGTGACGTCGCTGCCGGCACTCAATTTACCGCGGCAATCAAAACGGGCAGGGTCAATTAAGGTCACGCCCTGGGTCATAAGCTCCTCTGCCTGACGCTGCTGCAACGCTCGCTCTAACGAAGCTAACTGTTGGCGGTTGTTGGCACCTTCCACTTCCTGGGCGTTGTCAGGCTGTGCAGTGGCAATATTCACGCCTTCCTGGGCGGCCATTTCAACAATATCGGTCAGGTAATATTCTTTCTGCGCGTTGTCATTGCTGAGTTGCTCAAGCCAGGCTTTTAGCTTGTCACTGTCAGCAATCATAATGCCGGTGTTTACTTCGTTTATAGCCAGCTGCTGGGCATTTGCGTCCTTTTGCTCAACAATACCAGTTACGCTGCGACGTTCATTACGCACAATACGGCCATAACCTGTAGGCTCGGCAAGCGTCATAGTCAGCAAACCAAGCGAGGTGTTTGCGCTGGCGGTTACCAGTTTAATTAAGGTGGATTCTGTCAGCAGCGGCACGTCACCATACAAAATAATGACTTTTTCATTCCTTTTAAGGTGCGGGATAACCTGTTGAACGGCGTGACCAGTACCCAATTGTTCACGTTGCTCTACCCAGGTTAAGTCATCGCCCGCGATAGCTTGCTGCAGCTGATTTCCACCGTGACCATAAATTAAATTAATGGCATCTGGCTTTAATGACCTGGCAGTATCAATAACGTGCTCTACCATAGGCTTATTAGCCACTTTATGCAGCACTTTGGGTAAGTCTGAACGCATGCGGGTTCCTTTCCCTGCGGCCAGAATAACAACGCGTAACTTCATATTAATGAGATCCTTAATTCAGTATCGCTTGCAGCAGCTTTATTACGTACACCTATTGTAACGACAAAAAAGGCCCTGTTGCACTAACAACAGGGCCTTTTACATATTTTAACGCAGAAGTTTTAGCGCTTAAGCTTACGAATAACCTCAAGCTGAGCCAACGCGCGCGATAGCTCGGCGATTGCCTCTGCATAGGTCACATCTGCACTTGAGTCAGCAATGGCTTCTTCAGCACGTTTCTTCGCCGCTTCAGCTTCTTTCTCATCGAGATCGTCACCACGAACAGCAACGTCTGCTAGTACAATGACATGACCAGGCTGTACTTCTAACACTCCACCGGCGACATACATAAGTTCTTCGTCACCCGCTTCGCTGACATACCGAACCATACCTGGTTTGATTTTTGTCAACAGGGGCGCGTGACCTGGATAAATACCCAGTTCACCTTCGCTACCAGTGACCTGAACCGTTTGTACAACGCCTGAGAACAATTTGTCTTCAGCGCTAACAACGTCCAGATTTAATGTTTGTGTTGCCATTCAAACCTCCCGGTCGGTTACAGGTTTTTGGCTTTTTCTACCGCTTCTTCGATGGTACCAACCATGTAGAAGGCCTGCTCTGGCATATCGTCGTAATCGCCATCCAAAATGCCTTTAAAGCCAGCAATAGTATCTTTCAAAGATACATATTTACCTGGAGCACCAGTGAATACTTCGGCTACGAAGAAAGGCTGCGACAAAAAGCGCTGAATTTTACGAGCACGAGATACAGACAGTTTGTCTTCTTCAGATAGCTCGTCCATACCCAGAATCGCAATGATGTCTTTCAGCTCTTTATAGCGTTGCAGTACTTCCTGAACACCCATTGCTGTGTCGTAGTGTTCATCACCGATAACCTGTGGGTCCAACTGACGTGACGTTGAATCCAACGGGTCAACCGCAGGGTAGATACCCAATGACGCGATGTCACGGTTAAGTACAACAGTTGCGTCCAAGTGAGCAAAGGTTGTTGCCGGAGATGGGTCAGTTAAGTCATCCGCTGGTACGTAAACGGCCTGTACCGACGTGATTGAACCTGTCTTAGTAGAGGTGATACGTTCCTGCAGAACACCCATTTCTTCGGCCAGGGTAGGCTGATAACCAACCGCTGAAGGCATACGGCCTAACAGTGCTGATACCTCAGTACCGGCCAAGGTGTAACGGTAGATGTTATCAACGAAGAAAAGTACGTCGCGACCTTCGTCACGGAATTTCTCTGCGATAGTCAAACCAGTTAGAGCCACACGTAAACGGTTACCCGGTGGCTCGTTCATCTGACCATAAACCAGTGATACTTTATCCAGAACGTTTGAATCGTTCATCTCGTGATAGAAGTCGTTACCTTCACGAGTACGCTCACCAACACCAGCGAATACTGAGTAGCCGCTGTGCTCGATAGCGATGTTACGGATAAGCTCCATCATGTTAACGGTTTTACCAACACCGGCACCACCGAACAGACCAACTTTACCACCTTTAGCAAACGGGCAAATCAAGTCGATGACTTTGATACCAGTTTCTAACAGTTCGTTAGTGTTTGACTGTTCTTCGTAGCTTGGTGCCGCACGGTGAATAGACATTTTCTCTTCTTCACCGATAGGACCCGCTTCATCAATTGGGTTACCCAATACATCCATAATACGGCCCAGGGTCTTCTTACCCACTGGAACCATGATTGATTCACCGGTATTTTCAGCGGTGATACCACGACGCAGACCGTCAGTTGTACCCATTGCGATGGCACGTACGATTCCGCCGCCCAGCTGCTGCTGAACTTCAAGAACCAAACCTTCTAAGCCACCTTCGGTCACTTTCAGTGCGTCGTATACTTTTGGTACAGCGTCTTGTGGAAATTCTAAATCCACAACGGCGCCGATAATTTGTACGACCTTACCTTGACTCATGACGTTTCCTCTAACTCTTCAATTCTGTTAACCGTTGCCGCGTTATACCGCTTCGGCGCCGGACACGATTTCCGAAATTTCTTGCGTAATTGCTGCCTGACGCGCCTTGTTATATCGCAATTGTAATTGGTCAATAATGTCTTCGGCGTTGTCGGTTGCAGCTTTCATAGCAATCATCCGAGCGGCTTGCTCACTAGCAAAGTTATCCACTACGCCTTGGTACACTTGCATTTCTACGAAGCGACGAATTAGCGTATCCAGGATACTTTCCGGATTCGGCTCATACAGGTAATCCCAGCTACCTGTCTGTACTTCTTTTTCCGATCCTGCTTGCGGCAATGGCAACAATTGATGAATGGTCGGCTCCTGGGTCATCGTATTCACAAATTTATTGAATACAACGTACAAGCGATCGATTTTACCTTCTTCAAAGGCATCCAGCATAACCTGAATAGAACCGGTGATTTCTTTCAGCTCTGGCTTATCACCCATACCTGAAAATTGCGCCTGCAATTTACCAAAACGCTTGAAATAACCGGTTGCCTTACTGCCTATGGCGGCAAAATCCGCTTCAACATCTTGCTCTTTCCATTCGCTGGCATGCTTAACGACTTTCTTGAACTCGTTACCGTTCAAGCCGCCACACAAACCACGGTCGGTAGAAACAACGATGTAACCCACACGATTAACCTGACGTTCCTCCATAAATGGATGACGATATTCAAGGTTACCGCGCGCCACATGACCAATCACCTTGCGAATGGTGTCCGCATAAGGGCGACTTGCCTCCATACGTTCCTGCGCCTTTTTCATCTTCGACGCAGCGACCATTTCCATAGCACTGGTGATCTTCTGAGTATTACCGATACTCGAGATCTGAGTTTTTATCTCTTTACCGCTGGCCATGACGATTCTCCTGTTAACTCAACGACAAATGGCCGCTACTGCGGCCACGTGCGATTACCATGATTGCGTTTGCTTGAATTTCTCAAGCGCCGCTTTCAATTGCGCATCGATGTCGTCGTTATAGTTGCCAGTTTTATCAATCTCAGCCATTAGCTCGGCGTATTCGCTCGCCATGAAAGATTGCAGCGATTCTTCAAAATCCATGATTTTGTCGATTTCTACGTCTTTCAAGAAGCCTTTTTCAACGGCATAAATTGATACAGCCATTTGAGACACGCTCATAGGCTTATACTGTTTCTGTTTCATCAGTTCAGTAACACGCTGACCGTGCTCTAACTGTGAACGAGTCGATTCATCAAGGTCAGATGCGAACTGAGCGAACGCCGCCAATTCACGATACTGAGCCAGGGCAAGACGGATACCGCCACCCAGTTTCTTGATGATTTTGGTTTGTGCTGAACCACCAACACGAGAAACCGAAACACCGGCGTTAACCGCAGGACGGATACCTGAGTTAAACAAGTCAGTTTCAAGGAAGATCTGACCATCGGTGATTGAGATAACGTTAGTCGGTACGAACGCCGATACATCACCTGCCTGAGTTTCAATGATAGGTAAAGCAGTTAATGAGCCTGTCTGGCCTTTCACTTTACCGTCAGTGTATTTTTCTACGTAGTCGGCGTTAACACGCGCTGCACGCTCAAGTAAGCGAGAGTGGAGGTAGAAAACGTCACCAGGGAATGCTTCACGACCTGGCGGACGACGCAACAACAGTGAAATTTGACGGTATGCAACAGCCTGTTTAGACAGGTCATCGTAGACAATCAGAGCGTCTTCACCTCGATCACGGAAGTACTCACCCATGGTACAACCAGAGTAAGCTGCCAGATATTGCAGGGCTGCCGATTCAGAAGCAGAAGCTGCAACCACAATGGTGTTTTCCATTGCGCCGTGCTCTTCCAGCTTACGTACAACAGCAGAGATGGTTGAGTTCTTCTGACCAATAGCTACGTATACACATTTAATACCAGAATCTTTCTGGTTGATAATAGCGTCTACGGCTAAAGCTGTTTTACCTGTCTGACGGTCACCGATGATAAGCTCACGCTGACCACGACCTACTGGAATCATTGAGTCAATTGATTTGTAACCAGTTTGTACTGGCTGATCAACCGATTGACGTTCAATAACGCCCGGGGCGATTTTTTCAACTGGCTCATAGCCGTCAGCTTCAATTGGACCTTTACCGTCGATAGGCTGACCTAGTGTGTTAACCACACGACCCAACAGTTTTTCGCCAACCGGAACTTCCAGAATACGACCTGTAGATTTTACTTTGGTGCCTTCCTGCAAGTCTGCATAAGGACCCATAACAACCGCACCAACAGAATCACGTTCAAGGTTTAGTGCGATAGCGTAACGATTACCAGGTAGCTCGACCATTTCACCTTGCAGACAGTCTGCAAGTCCGTGAATGCGAATGATACCGTCTTGTACAGACATGATGGTACCTTCGTTGCGGGCTTCGCTGGTGACTTCGAACTTCTCAATTCGCTGTTTGATCAGTTCTGCGATTTCATTTGAATTCAATTGCATGCTCAAGTCCCCAATTAGGATTGCAGTGCGTAGGCAAGTCTGTCGAGCTTGCCGCGCAAGGTGCCGTCAATAACGGTATCACCAGCTTCTATAACAAGTCCGCCAATAATGGACTTGTCGACACTGCAGTTCAGCTTAATTTTGCGTTGCAGGCGCTTCTCAAGTGCTTTACTCAAAGCCGTTTGTTGTGCTTTCAGCAGTTTAACCGCTGACTTAACATCTACAGTGACTTCTTTGTCATGTTCAGCACGAAGCGTCTGATAGAGCTCACTAACCGCTGGAAGCACTGGCAGACGTTCATTTTCAGCCAGTACTTTAACGAAGTTCTTAGCGTTATCGTCGAGCTCGTCGCCGCAAACACCCAAGAAAACATCTGTCGTTTTTCCAACAGTCGAAGAGCTGCTCAAAAATGAGGCAATAGTCTCGTCTTGCGCTACCGCAGCAGCGAAGCTAAGCATTTCTGCCCACTTATCGAGCGCTCCCTGTTCTAAAGCAAAATCAAAAGCTGCTTTTGCGTAAGGGCGAGCGACCGTAGTCAGTTCTGACATAAGCTCAAACCCCTTTATTAAAGTTCAGCGACCAGTTTTTCAACAATGTCGCTATGAGCGTCTTTATCAATTTCACGCTCAATGATTTTTTGAGCCCCAGACACCGCCAATACGGCGACTTGCTTACGCAGCTCTTCGCGAACGCGGTTACGCTCAGCAGTCACTTCTTCATGCCCAGACGCAACGATTTTTTCACGTTCTTCGTGGCCACGTTGAGTTTCTTCCTCAACAATTTTAGCACCACGTTTTTTCGACTGTTCAATAATTTCAGCGGCTTGCTGTTTCGCTTCTTTGAGCTGCTCGGCAATTTCTTGCTGGGCTTTCTCTAAATCTTTTTGAGCACGTTCACCGGCATTAAGGCCGTCAGCAATTTTCTTCTGACGTTCCTCAATAGCCTTGATGATCGGTGGCCATACAAATTTCATGCAGAACCACACGAACACGGCAAACGCGATCGATTGTCCAATTAGAGTAGCGTTGATATTCACAACGGACCTCCTTCAGTTGGTGACCGTCGAATAACGATTAGCCTGCTACCTGGGTTAAGAATGGGTTCGCAAACGTGAACAGCAATGCAACAGCAACACCGATCATTGCGATAGCATCGATAAGACCAGCTACGATGAACATCTTAACTTGCAGCTGTGGTGCCAATTCTGGTTGACGAGCAGCAGCTTCCAGGAATTTACCACCCAGAATACCAAAGCCCAGTGCTGTACCCAGTGCAGCCAGACCGATCATGATTGATACAGCGATAGCAGTAAAAGCAACTACAGTTTCCATTGATTTCTCCAGTTTTTCAGTAGATTAAAGTTAAAAGTAAAGCTAAAAACTTTTTGTTTAGAACACTAGTGTTCAGATGACGCCATGCTTAAGTAAACAATGGTCAGCATCATGAAAATAAACGCTTGCAATGTAATGACCAGAATATGGAACACAGCCCAGGCAAAGTGCGCTGGTAGCTGGAACAATCCAATCATTGCAATCAGAATAAATATCAATTCACCCGCATACAGGTTACCGAACAAACGCAGTGCCAATGACGCTGGTTTTGCCAGTAACGTGATACTTTCCAGCACAAAGTTTACCGGCATTAACGCCCAGTGATTAAACGGGGTTAATGTCATTTCTTTGGCAAAGCCTTTCACGCCTTTGTACTTAATTGAGTAAATAATAATTAGCGCAAATACGCTGATACTCAAAGCAAAGGTTGTATTCAGGTCAGTTGTTGGTACAACTTTCATGTAGACGTCATGCGGATCGTCAACAAAGCCTAACCAATAACCACCGTACATAGCGGCTGTTGGCAACCAGTCGACCGGAATTAAGTCCATCAGGTTCATCAGGAATATCCAGACAAAGATGGTTAATGCCAGAGGTGCAATCAGTTTATCTTTGCCGTGAAAGGATTCTTTGACGCTGTTGTCGACAAACTCGACAATCATTTCGACAAAGCATTGCCATTTACCAGGTACCCCAGCAGAGGATTTTTTGGCTACTCTGCGGAAACTCCACAGAAACAGCACACCCAGTAACACGGACCAGAAGATAGTATCGACGTTCACCGCCCAGAATCCTTCACCAACCGTCCAATTTTGGAGGTGATGCTGGATATACTGAGTCGGAGTTTGTTCTCCACTTACCATGTTGTTTCCCAGTTAGGTTGATTTTAAAAATAAAACCGGTGCTATCCACTGCATGGTGACGGCTATAACGAAACCAACCAATAACCACACAGGATATAAATTTGTTACCAGCAGTGCGAGCATCAGCAGCAATGCTGTTAGCAGAAGCTTAACTCCTTCGCCTAAAAAGAAGCTCTGTACAACTTTCTGATTAGCGCGTGCACCTGCATGTTTAAAAGCAATAAGTGCAAATAATGCGTTGGGTATTACGGCGGTTAATCCACCACAAAGAATACCTAAAGCCGACTGCGTATTTGATATTACTACCGTGACAAGTGCGGCAATTAAGACCACAATAAATTGTGTGCCTACTATTCTTCCTGCCAGCTTTTTACCTACCGCATTAAGTGCCTGTGTCACGACGAAAACCTTTTAACTGGCGGCTATTTTTCTGTGGCATTCACTTAGCCACAACGAAACTCGCGCTAGTATAAAGATCTGCCATGTAATTGCAAACAAATTTGCCTGTAGGCAACGGTTTCTATGCCATTTAACAAAAGTTCTACAACAATCAATACATTGGAAATTATTATTTTATGTGGGTCAGAATCCCATCCAGTTCGTCCAGGTTGGTATAACTGATAACCAGTTTCCCTTTTCCTTTACGACCATGATTGATGGAAACTTTTGCACCCAGAGTCTCAGACAATTTCGTTTCTAAATGTTCAATATTCGCGTCTGGTTCGGGCTTTTCAGTTTGTTTTGGAGGGTCAATAGTACGTCTGACAAGTTTTTCGGCATCACGTACGGTCATATCTTTTGCGACAATTTGCTGTGCTACATCGGCTTGTTGTTCACCTTCTAATGCCAGCAACAACTTGGCGTGACCGAGTTCAATGTCACCTCGTTCAAGCAATACTTTCACGCCGTCCTGTAAATTATTTAAGCGCAGTAAGTTGGTTACCGTAGTACGTGATTTACCGACAGCCTGGGCAACGTCCTGATGAGTCATTTGAAACTCATCCAATAAGCGTTGCAACGCTGTGGCTTCTTCCATTGCATTAAGGTCTTCTCGTTGGATATTTTCAATTAACGCAATGGCAACAGCGGCTTCATCAGGCACGTCTTTAATTAGACAGGGAACCAGCTCCAGTTTGGCTAACTGGGCCGCACGCCAACGACGCTCCCCGGCAATAATTTCGTATTCGTCTTTGCCAACAGGGCGAACCACAATAGGCTGAATAATACCCTGAGCTTTCACTGAAGCGGCTAAATCTTCCAAAGCTTCGGGTGACATGTCTTTACGAGGCTGATAACGACCGGGTTTTAACTGTTCAACCGGCAGTTTCTGTAATTCGCCTTTAACTTCTTCCGTCACCTGTTCAGATTGACGATCAGAGTTTTGCTGATTACTGGTCAGTAAGGCATCCAGACCACGACCTAAACCTCGTTTTTTTGCCGACATGATTCGCTAAATTCCCTTGTTATGATTCTTCTGCTACTTCGTTACGATTTTCAGAACGTCGGATAAGTTCACCCGCTAAGGACAAATAAGCTTTTGAGCCTGTTGATGATTTATCGTAATACATAGCCGGTGCACCAAATGAAGGCGCTTCAGCTAAACGGACGTTACGCGGAATGACTGTTCGGTAGACTTTGTCACCAAAGTGATTTTTTAGCTGTTCTGAAACATCGTTAGCCAAACGGTTACGCGGATCGTACATAGTCCGCAAAATGCCTTCTATCTCAAGCCCGGGGTTAACCACATCGGCCAGCTGACGAATGGTTTCCATTAACGCTGTCAAACCTTCCAGTGCATAGTACTCGCACTGCATTGGCACCAGAATAGAGTCAGCCGCAGCCATACCATTAACCGTCAGCATATTCAGCGACGGTGGGCAATCAATAAAAATGTAATCGTAGGTATCCTGAACAGCTTTTAGCGCGTTACGCAAACGTAACTCCCGCGCAAAAACTTCCATTAATTTAATTTCAGCAGCGGTTGCATCAGCATTTGCCGCAATTAAATGGTACTTACCGTTAGTATCTGTTACCGCAACGTCTCTAACCGGTTTTTCTTCAATCAACAATTCGTAAATGCTGTTTTCAACGTCGTATTTATCAACGCCGCTACCCATGGTTGCATTACCTTGAGGATCTAAATCGATCAACAACACTTTGCGACGGGTAGCAGCCATCGAAGCAGCCAGGTTGACTGCTGTGGTTGTTTTTCCAACTCCGCCTTTTTGATTCGCAATAGCAATGGTTGTAGCCACGGGTTTTATAACCTCTTGTTGTTGTCGGATACTCGACTGTCGGTTGTTTTATGACCGTTTGCTTATAATGACGATATGTCGGCTCGCGTCAATGCCGGGAACGTTAATTTGCTCAATACTTTCAGTTTTATAGTTCTCGGACAGTTCGTCCAGTTCTTCTTGTGGGTATAAACCTTTAAGAGCATAAAACCGACCTTTATCCGAAGGTAAATGCTCACACCAGGAAAGCATATCATTAAGCGAGGCAAAGGCTCTACTGATTACACCATCAAACTTTTTTTCGTCCTGATAATCTTCGACCCGGGCCTGTACCGGCGTCACATTGGTTAACTTTAACTCGTGACAAACCTGCCGAATAAAACGAATACGCTTACCTAAACTATCGAGCAAAACAAATTCTTTATCAGGTTCTGCTATGGCCAAAGGTAACCCAGGTAAACCCGGACCTGTTCCCACGTCAATAAAGCGTTGTCCCTGCAAATACTGACGAACGGCCAGGCTGTCCATAATATGTCTTGTGAGCATATCCTTAGGGTTTCTCACGCTGGTCAGGTTATAGGCTTTGTTCCATTTATCCAGTAAGCCAACTAACGCCAACTGTTGCTCAATCTGTGCTTCTGACAGGTCTATTTGTGCCTGATCTAATAGTCCATTTAACTGCTCTTTCACATCAATTCCCTAAGCACTTTTACGCAATAAACCTTGTTTTTTAAGGTGAACCAGAAGCATAGAAATTGCCGCGGGTGTTATACCAGAAATACGTGCTGCTTTGCCTACTGTTTCTGGCTGGTGGTCATTTAATTTAGCAATAACTTCGTTCGATAAGCCTTTAATCTTAGCGTAATCGAAAGGTGAAGGAAGCAAAGTATTTTCATGACGCTGCTGCTTCGCAATTTCATCGTGCTGACGCGAAATATAACCCGCATATTTAATCTGAATTTCAACTTGTTCAGCTGCTAACGGATCTTCTAAGCCCGGAGCAAAAAAGTCCGTCTTGGCAAGATCCTTATAGTGGATCTCAGGGCGTCTTAATAACTCTTCGCCACTGACTTCTTTGGTTACAGGACTTTTTACCAAGGCATTAACTTGTTCCACAGAGGCGTGGTCCTTATGCACCCAGGTGGTTTTTAACCGTTGTTTTTCCTGCTCAACAGCTTCCATTTTCTTATTGAATGCAGCCCAGCGTTCATCGTCTACTAAACCAAGGTTACGACCAATTTCGGTTAAGCGAATATCGGCGTTATCTTCACGTAGAAGTAAGCGGTACTCGGCACGTGAAGTGAACATACGGTAAGGTTCCTGAGTGCCCAAGGTTGACAGATCATCAATCAACACGCCCATGTAGGCTTGATCACGTCGTGGCGACCAGGATTCTTTATCCTGTGCCTGCAACGCGCCATTTAAGCCAGCAATAAGGCCTTGTGCTCCGGCTTCTTCATAGCCTGTTGTACCGTTTATTTGGCCGGCAAAGAACAAGCCGTTAATGACTTTGGTTTCCAACGATTGTTTAAGATCTCTGGGATCAAAATAATCATATTCTATGGCGTAGCCCGGACGCGTAATATGGGCGTTCTCGAAGCCTTTAATTGACTGAACCAGGCGCTGTTGAACATCAAACGGCAAACTGGTTGAAATACCATTAGGGTAAACTTCAAAGGTGTCTAAACCTTCAGGTTCTACGAATATTTGATGTGAACCCTTTTCAGCAAAACGAACAATTTTATCTTCGATAGAAGGGCAATAACGTGGCCCGACACCTTCAATAACACCGGAATACATGGGCGAACGATCAAGCCCGGAACGAATAATTTCGTGAGTGTTTTCATTGGTATGCGTAATGTAACAGGGTATTTGCTGTGGATGATCAGCGCGCGAACCCATATAGGAAAATACCGGAGTTGGGTTATCGCCCGGTTGTTCCTGCATAACTGAAAAATCGACGCTTTGGCTGGCAATACGCGGTGGTGTACCGGTTTTTAAGCGTTCTACTCGTAATGGCAATGAACGCAAGCGTTTAGCTAAAGCATTTGCAGGAGGATCGCCTGCGCGTCCGCCCTGATAGTTATCCATACCGATGTGAATTTGTCCGCCCAGGAAAGTTCCTACGGTCAAAACAACGGTTTTAGCTGTAAATTTAAGACCCATTTGGGTAACAACGCCAGTAACGCGATCGTTTTCAACGATAAGATCATCACAACCTTGCTGGAATATAGACAAGTTTGGCTGGGTTTCTAATGCGTAGCGGATCGCTTGTTTATACAGTTGGCGATCGGCCTGAGCTCTTGTGGCTCGTACTGCAGGGCCTTTGGAAGAATTCAGTGTTCTGAATTGAATTCCGGCTTTATCTGCAGCTTTTGCCATGAAGCCACCAAGGGCATCAATTTCTTTAACTAAATGGCCTTTTCCTATTCCACCAATGGCTGGATTACAGGACATTTGCCCTAAAGTATCAATATTATGCGTAAGCAATAGGGTTTTAACACCTAAACGAGCGGCGGCTAACGCAGCTTCTGTTCCGGCGTGTCCTCCACCGACAACAATAACATCAAAGTGTTGTTGGCTCTGTTCTGACATTCAATGTGACCTTTCGTTGAAGAATAGGAAAATAGCCGATTATTTTAACGCGATTTTGCATAAATCTAAATGGTTAAATTTCGTTCAATGCTGTTAAAGATCTTAAAGAAGATCAGTAAAGGATCTTATTTAGATCTTTTATTGTTATTACTACTAGTCAGCGGTTTTCTGTGAATAGATCGCTACAGCCCTTTTTTTATATAGCTCATATTAAGATCACTCTCTGTAGATAACCGGGGTTGAACTGGGATCATAGATCGTGGATAAGTGGGGTAGTTATGCACAGACCTTTTTATCCCCAGTGTTATACCCACTCCACTGACAATGCTTAAGTGATCTTATTCCAGCTTTAATCACAGGCTAAAATTACTGTGTATAAGCATGTGGGTATGATCACAGAGCCTTTACAGAATCAGTGATCGCGGGCAACCAGGTTAATGCTTTTAGTTCCGGATCGTCTTCTAGCATGTCAATTTCTAAACGATCAGCCAGTTTAATAGCGCCGAGTTCCTGCAAACGGTTATCGCAATGACGACCCGCCTCGCAGAACGTGTCGTAGCAGGACTCACCAATGGCGACAACTGCGTAGTTTAGTCCTGTCAAATCAGGGCTTTGGGGATCATTTATTTCATCATAAAAATCCAGCATAGAGTCGGCATAGTCGCCGGCACCGTGGCTGGCCAAAAAAACTAACCAGGGTTGATCGGTCGGCAGTTTTTCAAACTCTGGCTCATAGTGAAGCTCGGTTTCGATACCTTGTTCGTTTAGTTTTTCGCTGACAGTATCGGCTAAAAACTCGGTATTACCAGAGGTTGTACCCACTAAAAGATGTAAAACGGTCATAAACTTTTTTGCTCATTTGCTACTATTAGAAAAACACGAATCATACAGGAGAACCTAAATGGTAAAAGGTCTTATAAAGGTATTAGTGGCTTTAAGTGCCGTAATAGTTTCATTCAATGTTTCAGCTGGCATAGAGTCGCCTAAGCAGGTGTCTGAAAACCTTTGGGTTATGGGGACACCCTCAGATGACCAATTAGCAGAGTTTGCGAATAACGGCGGTGACCTTGTTATTAATTTGCTTTCGCAAAAAGAAATGACAGAAAGCGAAGAAGCTGCTGTTGTGACCCGTAATGGTATGGCTTATTACCACGTTCCGGTTAATGGCGCAGACGGTGTTACTTTTGAGAACGCACGTATGGTTGATCGTATACTATTAAAAAATAGCGATAAAACGGTGCTGGTACATTGCGCTTCGAGTAACCGGGTAGGCGCACTGATGGCTTTACGCGCGGGTTGGCTGGACGGAATGCCAGTGGAAAAGGCGGTAGAAGTTGGTCGTGAACACGGTATGACGTCTCTGGAAGAGAAAGTAATGACAATGCTTTCTGATTAGTAAAAGAAAGGCCAGCTCTTATGAACTGGCCGCTTTCTTTATTTTAAATGCTCTTTTAAAAGCTCCGGTTGGCGCTCTGGTGTAAATATCTCAATCCAATAGCCGTCAGGGTCTTTGATAAAGGCAATGCCTTTCATTTTTCCGTCATTAGGGCGTTTTTGAAATTCCACGCCCATTTTATCGAAACGCTCACAGGCAGCATCGATATCCGGAACAGCGAATCCAATGTGACCAAAGCCTTTAGGCTCTTCATTACCACTGTGGTAGGAGACCGAATCGTCGTTTTCATCGCCCCAGTTGTGCGTCAGCTCTAACATAGCCGGACGACCAAAGGTTTGTTCAATGCGTTTGTCGTGGTCGGTTGACCAGTCTTTCCGTTGTTCCGGGGACATGGCTGCCATGAAATAAAGCGTGAATTCCATTTCTGGAAAGTCCAGACGTTTTACCAGAGTCATTCCCAACACTTCACTGTAGAACTTTAAGGTGCGTTCCGGATCTTTTATGCGGAACATGGTCTGGTTAAAAACAAAGTTGTGCGTTGCCGGGTCATGTTGTTCCGATAACCCCTTGGCTTGATCAAAATGTCTGCTCATAATGGCTTCCTTAGTCGGTTCAGTAATTAACTGCTGTTACACTGTGTATTGGGTTTATTACGAGAGAGTTCAAGCGTGGCCTGGTCGGTTTATTTAGTGAAGTGTGCGGATAATACGTTTTATACCGGCGTGACAACGGATGTTGATCGCCGTGTTAATGAGCATAATGTGGACGATAAAAAAGGGGCGAAATACACACGTGCCCGCCGTCCGGTTAAGCTTGTCTGGAGTGAGGTGCATCCTAACCGGTCGAAAGCATGCCAGCGTGAGTACGAAATAAAACGCTGGTCTCGTGGTAGAAAGGCTGAACTAACCGGTTGAGTTGAGTCGTTTTTGTCCGGTTAAAAGGTGTTCAATAATTGCATCTTTTTCTTTAAACCCGAGCTTATCGCTGATTTGGGTAAGCTTTATGACTCGATGGTAAAAGCGTGCTTTGCGCCGTTTATATTGACTCTCGGTGAGTTTTTCGGTGTTGAGCTGATCAATTTCTTCTGTCAGTGTTTGCAGTAAAGTCTGGTAACGCGCTTTTAAGCTTGTCGGATAAATTAGGCGATAAGCAACTAAAGCAAGCAATGGGGCGGCGACCACGGCCAAAGCAATGGTAATAGAATGGCCAAGATGGAATGAATAAGCTATTGAGGGCTGCATCAGCAATAAGAAGACCAGATTAAAATCCATACTGCCATTGGCTGTTTTCTGGTGTGACATAGGGAAACCAGCCAGCAAAATAACGGGCATTAACGCCACTAGCATCCATAAAATGGAATCCTGATATTGCCAGACAGCAGCCTGTATTAGTATAGCGGTCAGAGCTCCTGCACACTGTCCAAAAAACACATACTTCATTGTCAGGGCAGGGTTATCGGCAGTTGAAAATAAGGTGAGCATAACTGACGCACCTAACATTAAATAAGCCAACTGAAACCATTCGGTGTACCACCAGACTGCGCCAATTAAGCTCATAATAACCAGGGTTCTAATTGCCGCCTGGCGCGCACCTCGCCAGTCGCGGTGTAAAATGGTTTTGGTCAGCAGGGTTGAGCTGGCAGTTTTGCCTGAATCCCGAAAAGATAAACGGTCGTTGGTGGCTTCAATAAACTCACTAAACCGTCTTTTTAAAGCATCGTTTTTAATCAGGTTCAGGGCTTGTCTGAGAGGTTCAATAATTTCAGAACGTTTAGCGGAAGCGTTTAATTTATTGGAAGATTCAAGTAAGTAATTACTTACTTCTATATTCTTTTCTGGTTCTTGAATATTGAGTTCGGTTAAAAAACCGAGCTGACTGTTAATGACTAAACGTAAGGTTTTGGCCGACTCATGAGCGCTGACAGAACCGGTACCATGATCAAGTAACTGAGCTTCCAGGGCAGCTAACCGCGACAACTTTTCAGACAGGTTAAGCGAGACCTTATCCGGTTCAGCAAAATAACGACTGATATCCTGTAAATTTGCAGCAGTTTGTCGGCGAAGCTGGTTAATTAGAGTTTGTTCCGCGCGTTTATAAGTGAAAGCCCAGCCAATAATTAGCGAGGTCATAATACCTACAAATACCGTAAGTAAACGGTCTATACCTAGTGGCATCAGTGCATCCGGGCTTTGTGTCAGAAGAACGACCATAGACGCAGAGTACCCGGCCAGTATGGTGCCGTAGGAAATAAGACCATGCAGTAAATTGCCAGTGTAAACACAGAGGGTTACCCAGAGTGATAAACCGACTACCAGCCAGATGATCTCGCCGCCGGCAGAAACAACCAGTACCATTCCAAACATGGTGCCCAGCAAAGTGCCTAAAGCACGATAGGCGGCTTTTTCTACGAGAAGACCACGGGTTGGTTGCGAAACAGCCCAAACGGTCATAGCGGCCCACTGAGGGTGTTCTAATCCTAGTGCCCAGGCAATAACAAGTGACAAGCAGGCAGCAATGCCGGTTCTGAACCCAAACCGGAGCCGGACGTAGTCAAACCCCCATTGCGCGAACTTGTCTTTCACTGTTGCTCCTTAGCGTTTGGTGACTAAGAAATCGCGTTATTTGCCGATACAGAATGAACCGAAAATTTGACCTAGGAGATCATCGGAAGTGAACTCACCGGTTATTTCATTGAGGTGTTGTTGGGTCAGACGTAGCTCTTCCGCCAGTATTTCACCGGCCATGTTGGCTTCGAGTTGCTCCTGCCCCTGCAGTAAATGAGTTTTTGCTTTAGCCAGGGCCTCTAAGTGCCGGCGTCTGGCCATAAAACTCCCCTCTGCAGTTGTGTTGTATCCAACACAATGTTTTAAGTGCTCGCGCAGTAATTCAATACCATGACCGGTTTTGGCGGATAAATGAATAACCGGAATGCCGTTGTGTTCATCAATGCCGGTAGGCTCTTCGGATAAATCGACTTTATTGCGGATAACCGTGTAGGGCATATCTTCAGGTAACTGAGCGAAAAACTCCGGCCATATGTCGTCAGGATGAATGGCTGAAGTCTCCTGACTGTCGACCATAAACAAAACGCGATCTGCCTGGCGAATTTCATCCCAGGCGCGTTCAATACCTATTTTCTCAACGTGGTCCGGGCTTTCACGTAAACCGGCGGTATCAATAATATGTAGCGGCATGCCGTCTATTTGAATATGCTCACGCAGAACATCACGGGTGGTTCCGGCTATTTCTGTAACAATGGCAGATTCGCGACCTGCCAGGGCATTAAGCAAGCTCGACTTACCCGCATTAGGGCGACCGGCAATAACAATGCGCATACCTTCACGCATAAGTGTTCCTTGCCGGGCCTCTTGTTCTATATGGAACAGTTGATCGACAATTTCAGCTAAATCGCCGGACACTTTACCATCGGAAAGAAAATCGATTTCTTCATCGGGAAAGTCGATGGCTGCTTCAACGTACATCCGTAGGTGAATAACAGCATCAACCAGCTGGTCAATTTTATGAGAAAACTCACCTTTTAAGCTTTGTAACGCCGCTTTAGCCGCTTGTTCAGAGTTGGTATCAATGAGGTCAGCAATGGCTTCTGCCTGGGTTAGGTCAAGCTTGTCGTTCAAAAACGCTCGTTCACTAAACTCACCAGGTCGTGCAGGGCGAATACCGGGAATTTCCAGAATAGCCTTAATGATCATGTCGATAAGAACTGGCCCGCCGTGACCTTGCAGTTCTAATACATCTTCTCCGGTAAAGGAGTTAGGACCAGGGAAATAAAGCGCGATGCCTTCGTCCAACAGTTGTTTTTGTAAATCGTAAAAAGGCAGGTATTCGGCTTTACGGGGTTTGGGGCAATGGCCTAGCAGTTTCTCAGCAACATCTTTACAGGCTTTGCCACTAACGCGAACAATACCAACACCACCGCGTCCGGGTGGAGTGGCCTGAGCAACAATGGTGTCGTCAAAGTCTGTTTCAGTTGTCATTTTTTCTGCTCCCAAAAGGGCTAAAGCCCGGCATTAGCCGGGCTTTAATGCTGGATTACTTCTTATTGCGAACGTTAATCCCTTTCTTTTCCAACCCACGGTAAATGATCAGCATTTGCGCAATGGTAATCAAGTTGCTGACCAACCAGTACAGTACCAGACCCGATGGGAACCACAGGAAGAAGACAGTAAAGATAACCGGCATATACTGGAACAGCTTCTGTTGCATTGGGTCAGACGTTGGTGTTGGCTGTAGTCGCTGCATCAGGAACATACTGGCGCCCATTAATATTGGCAGGATGTAGTATGGATCTTTGGTCGACAAGTCCTGAATCCAGAATACAAATTCTGAATGGCGCAGCTCCACACTTTCCAGCAATACCCAGTAAAGCGCCAGAAAGATTGGTAGCTGTAACAGCATTGGCAAACAACCACCAAGAGGATTCACTTTTTCCTCTTTATAGAGCTTCATCATAGAGCTCGACATTTTCTGTCGGTCATCGCCATAGCGCTCACGAAGGGCGGCCATTTTAGGCTGCAGCATACGCATTTTAGCCATTGATACGTATTGTGCTTTGGTCAATGGGAACAGCAATGCTTTGACAATAACGGTGGTCAGAATAATAGCCAGACCCCAGTTAATGACCAGGCTTTGTAAAAATTGGAGCAGCTTAAATATTGGCTGAGCTAACCACCAAAGGAAACCGTAGTCGACGGTTAAGTCCAGGTGCTCAACAATTTGTGCCATAGCGTCCTGGTCTTTAGGTCCCAGATAAAGCTGTGACTCAATGACTTTTGAGCTGCCTGCCTGAATTTCTGTCATCGGGTAAATGACACCGATAATAGCCTGACTACCATTCGCAACACGTGAGAACAAGCGGTTAGGCTGGCCTTGTTCAGGTATCCATGCCGAAACAAAGTAGTGCTCAAGCATACTGACCCAACCGGCCTGCGAGGTGACGTTCAGTTTTTTATCAAGCATGTCGTCAAAGTCATACTTTTCGAACTTGTCATCGTCATGCGAGTACGCTGCACCGAAGTAGGTTGGCATGATCATGCTGCCACTTTCGCCAGTACCCATGGAGCGTTTAAGTTGTCCGTAGAACTGAGTATTTAGCGCGTTAGCTGTATTGTTCTCAATCTCAAAACGAACGTCGACGTTGTATTTGCCGGGGGTGAAAGTAAATATTTTACGGTAGGTTGCGCCGTTTTCCGTAGTGTAGGTTAACGGAACTTCAATAACTTCAGTTTCGGACTGATAGCTTTCTTTTTCGTAGTTATAAGACGGACGACCGTCACCGCTTGCATCGATACCATCAGGACCAATTAAGCCAGACTGTGCGACGTAGACGTTATTTGATTTATTCTGTAACAGCTGGAAACGTGCTTCGGTTCCTAAGTCTTTAGCGAACTTAAGTAACTCTGTTGAAACAACGTCACCACCGCGAGTATCAATTTCGACATCAAGTACGTCGGTACGGACGCGGATGGTTGTCTCTGATTGCTGGCTGACAACGGGCTGGTCACCTTCCGGTACATCTGCCGCAGCTGAACCACTTGAAGGCACATCGCTGTTTTCAGTGTTATTGCTCGATTGCGTTACTGTCGCGGTTTCGTTTGCTTTTGTTCCGGGTGCGGTCTCCACCATCCAATTTTGGTATAGGAAGAATGACACCACTAAAAAGGCAATAAATAATATCGTGCGTGGCGAATTCATAGTGATTTCGTCTCTGTTGGCTGTTTTAGTAAAGATTCGGATTCGTTGCTATTTTCTGGCTTAATTTCTTGCTTACTGGGCGGAACCGGGTCATAACCACCTGCGTGGGCGGGATGACATTTACCAATTCTTACTGCAGCAAGGCCAATACCACGGATTGTACCGTGTTTTTGTATAGCCTCACAGGCATAATGCGAGCAAGATGGATAAAATCGACAACGCGGGCCTAACAATGGGCTAATAAACCATTGGTAAACCTTTATGAACGCGATTGGTATTGTTCGCAACGCTTTGCTAATTTTCGCCATAAATAATTCAACGTATCCCGTAATGCGGCGTTATCCTGCTCGACAATACCCTGCTTGGCAATAATTACAATGTCAAAAGCGGGGATTTTGTGCTGTCTTAAACGGAATGTTTCACGTATCTGGCGTTTTATGCGGTTTCGGTCAACAGCGCGCTTAGCCCGCTTTTTACTGACAGTAACACCTATACGCGGATGCCCTAACTCATTGGGGGTTGCCAACATAGTGACATGAGCAGTAACGGCTTTTACAGGAGGGTTTGAGAATACAGTCTGGAAATGAGAGGGAGTTAACAGACGTAACTCCCTTCCATATGAGATACTTTTATGCACTCAGTACTTTGCGACCACGAGCACGGCGACGAGCCAATACTTTACGGCCGTTTTTAGTTGCCATGCGAGCACGGAAGCCGTGAGCACGTTTGCGTTTTAATACGCTTGGTTGAAATGTTCTTTTCATAACTAATATTCCATCGGTCAGTTTGCTATTTCCCACGCTGGCCGAAAAAGTTGAAACCAAACGTGAACGGAATTTTTTAGAGCGCGGATCTTACCGATCTTTTTGCATTGAGTCAATGATAAGAGGCGGTTTTAGGCAATAAATCCTAAATTAATCTCATCCACAATCTTGAGCGATTATAACATTAATAATGTGGATAAAATAACAGTTATTCACTTTTTAGATGATTTTCCTGTTTTGGTAAAATGCCCTGTTACAAGCAAGTTATGCGCCAATTATGCTATCGCTGAGGATTTTTTATCTCCTTTATTCATGCCGTTTTCAGGCAGTTTATACTAGCGAAGATTAACTGAGTGAAGTACAATCTTTGGTTATGATAATAAAAAACGATCCAGGAGAAGAGTGTGAATAATTCGCTTTGGCAACAATGTGCAGAGCGACTGCAATCGGAGTTACCGTTACAGCAGTTCAACACGTGGATCAGACCGCTACAAGCCAAACTTAATGGCGAGACCTTGACCTTATTTGCACCGAATATCTATTCGGTTGATTGGGTGCGCGATAAATACCTGAAAACCATTAATGCCTATTTGGAATCTATGTGCGATGACAAAGTACCGAATGTTGTTTTAAAGGTTGGAGAAGCGTCACCAACACAAAAAGATAATGGCTCGCAACAACGCGCTGCCCTAACGCGCAGAAAAACGCCGAACTTCTCCTCCAGTAACGCCGATACTGAAGTACCATTTGAGAGTAATATTCACCCCGAGTATACCTTTGATAACTTTGTCGAAGGTAAGTCGAACCAGCTAGCCCGCGCGGCAGCTATTCAGGTAGCAGAGAACCCTGGCGGTGTTTACAACCCACTTTTTGTCTATGGTGGTACAGGTTTAGGTAAAACACACTTATTGCACGCAGTTGGCAACGGCATCATGGCGCACAAAAAGGACGCCAAGGTGTTTTATATTCGGGCAGAGCGTTTTGTTCAGGACATGGTCAACTCCATTCGTAACAGTTCGACCAACGAATTTAAACGGTACTACCGCTCTGTTGATGCTTTGCTAATAGATGACATCCATTTCTTTGCGAATAAAAAAGGCTCTCAGGAAGAATTCTTTCATACTTTCAACGCACTGTTGGAAGGTAATCAGCAAATTATTATGACCAGCGATCTTTATCCGAAAGAAATAGATGGAGTAGAAGATCGGCTGAAATCCCGTTTCGGCTGGGGCTTGACCATTGCTATTGAGCCGCCGGAATTAGAAACGCGAGTTGCTATTTTAATGCGAAAAGCGGACGAACGTGGGTTACATATGCCGCACGAAGTCGCCTTTTTCATTGCCAAAAGGCTGCGTTCAAATGTGCGTGAACTTGAAGGTGCCCTGAACCGGGTTGTCGCTAATGTACAACTTACCGGCCGACCAATTACTATCGACTTTGTACGTGAAGCATTACGTGACCTAATAGCCGCTCAGGAAAAATTGGTCACTATTGATAACATTCAGAAGACAGTAGCAGAATATTATAATATTAAGTTAGCTGACATTTTGTCTAAGCGCCGGAGTCGTTCCGTAGCGCGCCCACGTCAGTTGGCCATGGCGTTGGCAAAAGAGCTAACCAACCACAGTTTACCGGAAATTGGTGACGCTTTTGGTGGGCGTGACCACACGACGGTTTTACATGCTTGTCGCAAAATACAAGAATTAAAAGATGCGCAGCACGATATAAAAGAAGACTATAGAAATCTTATTCGAACGTTGTCGTCATAAGGTATGTCGTTATAAACAGGGGACTCAGTCATGAAATTTTCAATTAACCGCGATGCTTTTCTCAAGCCACTGCAGGTTGTGAGTGGTGCTGTTGAAAGGCGGCATACGTTACCAATTTTGTCGAATTTGTTATTACAGGTGGATAACGGTCAGCTTAAATTGACCGGAACAGATCTGGAAGTTGAACTGGTCTCCTCGGTACCGCTTGAATCAGCAGATATGGATGCTGCAGTTACTGTACCAGCTAAGAAACTTCTGGATATTGTGCGGAGCTTACCGGAAGGTTCAACAATTGAATTCACTTCGCAGGAAGACAGCGCAACCGTTAAATCAGGCCGCAGTAAGTTTAAGCTTAGCACCCTGTCGTCAGACGACTTCCCAAATATCGATGATTGGAAAAGTGACATTCATTTGGTGACTGAACAGGCCATATTAAAAGATTTAATGGAAAAGACTCATTTCTCAATGGCGAACCAGGACGTCCGTTATTATTTAAATGGCATGTTGTTTGAAACGGACAATGGCATGTTGCGTTCTGTCGCAACCGACGGTCACCGTTTGGCGATGAGTACTTGTGCCATTGACCAGCCTGGCCTTGCTCAACGACAGGTTATTGTTCCTCGTAAGGGGGTTGTTGAGTTACTTCGTCTTCTGGGCGATGACGATCAGGAAGTGTCAGTATCTATCGGAAATAATCATATTCGCGTTGAGACACCAGAGCTGGTGTTTACCAGTAAATTGGTTGATGGTCGTTTTCCAGATTACCGCCGTGTTTTGCCAAGTGGCGGTGATAAAGTTGTGGTCGCGCATCGTGATGCTTTACGTCAGTCTTTCGGCCGTGCTTCGATTTTATCAAATGAAAAGTTTCGTGGTGTGCGTTTAAACTTAAGCAGTGGTGAACTTTGTATTACTGCGACAAACCCTGAACAAGAACAAGCCGAAGAAGTTATAGAAGTCGATTACCAAGGTGATGATCTTGAAATAGGTTTCAACGTTAGCTATTTGTTAGATGTCTTAAATAACATTGATGACGAACAAGTTTCCTTTACTCTGTCTGACTCAAACAGTAGTGCATTAATTGAACCTCAGCACGACGAGTCTTGCTGTTACGTTATTATGCCGATGCGTTTGTAGCCCTGCCTCATAAATGTTCATTGAGACGTTGAATTTAAGCCACTTCAGAAACTTTTCGGAAGTGGCTCTTTCTCCCAGCCCCAGAATAAATATCATAACCGGCGATAACGGTTCCGGTAAAACCAGCTTGCTTGAAGCTATCTATTTACTCGGTTTTGGGCGTTCTTTTCGGCCCGGTGGTTTTCGTCAGTTAATTAAAGAGGGCAATAACGGTTTTACCGTATTTTGCCGTTCTAAGGATTACTCTATTGGCGTTCGACGCAGTAGTGATGGAGAGCAGTCCTTAAGGTTGAATGGTGCGAATGTCCAGCGGATGTCAGATGTCGCGCGATTGGTGCCGGTACAACTATTAACTCCCGAATCTGTAGATATTCTTTTAGAGGGACCAGGTCAGAGACGACAGTTTATTGATTGGGGAGTGTTCCACGTGGAACACTCTTTTTATTCAGACTGGGTTGCTTACACCCAACTGCTTAAACAACGAAACAGTTTACTTAAGCAACGCTCGCTTCCTGTGCGTGAAGATAAATATTGGAAAGAACAGTTGGCCTATTATGGTGAACGCATTAGTAAAAGTCGCGAAAAATACCTAGAAGAACTTAATGATTATATACAAGAACTAGCGAAATCTTTTCTCTCCGATGTTACAATGGAGGTTCGATTAAAATCGGGCTGGGATACTAGCCAAAGTTTATTTGACGCCTTAGAAAGCCATACAGAGAAAGATAAGAAATACGGCTTCACCTCAGTTGGGGCACATAAGGCAGATATCAAAGTGATAGCAGATGGTGTGGAAGTTAAGCATCGCTTATCTCGCGGGCAGTTAAAAACCGCGATAACCGCTTTGAAATTAGCGCAAGGGAAGCATTATCAAAAAATTAAAAAGCAACCCTGCATCTATTTGGTTGATGATTTAACGTCAGAGCTTGATTCAAGAAACCAGGCGTTACTTTGTCGCGAGTTAGAAAATCTAGACGCACAAGTGTTTATCACCGCAATTACTGGAAAGCAGTTGTCGGATAAATTTCAAAAATCACCTCGAATGTTCCACGTGGAACAAGGGGTAATAAACGAATGATATCGAGATAATACTATGGAAGAAAATAATTACGGTTCATCGAGTATCAAGGTTCTCAAAGGGTTGGATGCGGTTCGTAAACGCCCAGGTATGTACATTGGTGACACAGATGATGGAACGGGTCTGCACCACATGGTTTTTGAAGTTGTCGATAACTCTATTGACGAAGCCTTAGCGGGCCATTGTTCAGAAATTATGGTTACCATTCATTCTGACGGTTCAGTCAGTGTGAAAGATGATGGTCGCGGAATTCCCGTGGATATACACGAAGAAGAGGGCGTTTCAGCTGCACAGGTTATTATGACTGTATTGCACGCTGGCGGTAAGTTTGACGACAACTCTTATAAAGTGTCTGGTGGTTTGCACGGCGTTGGTATCTCTGTTGTAAACGCACTATCTGAACAGCTGCAATTGACCATCCGTCGACAGGGCCAAGTTTACGAACAAACTTACCATATGGGTGAGCCGGACAGTGACGTAAAACCTGTAGGTGAAACCGATACAACAGGGACTGAGCTTCGTTTTTGGCCTAGTCATGAAACCTTTACGAATACAGAATTCCACTACGATATTTTGGCGAAGCGACTCAGAGAGCTTTCCTTTTTGAATTCGGGTGTTGGCATACGTTTGCGAGATGAGCGTGATGACCGTGAAGATCTGTTTAAATACGAGGGGGGTATTGCCGCATTCGTTAACTATTTGAATCAGAACAAAACACCCATTCATCAAAAAGCTTTCTACTTTGCGCTTCAAAGAGAAGACGGTATTGGCGTAGAGGTAAGTATGCAGTGGAACGATTCCTTCCAGGAAAACATTTACTGCTTTACTAACAATATTCCACAGCGTGACGGTGGTACTCACCTAGCAGGCTTTCGTGCGGCATTAACCCGTACATTGAACACCTATATGGAAAAAGAAGGTTTCACTAAGAAAGCGAAAACTTCCGCAACCGGTGATGATGCCCGTGAAGGCTTAACTGCGATTATTTCCGTTAAGGTACCAGACCCTAAGTTTTCTTCTCAGACAAAAGATAAACTCGTTTCTTCTGAAGTGAAGTCAGCTGTAGAGCAGTCAATGAATGAGCAGTTAGCAGATTACCTGTTAGAAAACCCAGGTGAAGCTAAGCTTATCATCAATAAAATTATTGATGCTGCCAGAGCGCGTGAAGCAGCCCGTAAAGCTCGTGAAATGACTCGCCGAAAAGGTGCTTTAGACATAGCGGGGCTTCCGGGTAAGTTGGCCGATTGTCAGGAAAAAGACCCTGCACTATCTGAACTCTACATTGTGGAGGGTGACTCTGCAGGCGGTTCAGCGAAGCAGGGCCGTAACCGTAAAAACCAAGCAATACTGCCGCTAAAAGGTAAAATCCTTAACGTTGAAAAAGCACGCTTTGATAAAATGCTGTCATCGGTTGAGGTAGGTACGTTAATAACAGCTATGGGCTGTGGTATTGGCCGTGACGAGTACAACCCAGATAAAACGCGGTATCACCGTATTATAATTATGACGGATGCTGACGTTGACGGTTCGCACATTCGTACCTTGTTGTTGACCTTTTTCTATCGCCAAATGCCAGAGATTATTGAGCGTGGCTATATCTACATTGCTCAACCCCCTTTGTATAAGGTGAAAAAAGGTAAGCAAGAAGTTTATATTAAAGACGACCCGTCATTGATTCGCTACCTGACCAGTTTAGCGCTGGACAACGCGTCGTTACACGTTAACGATACGGCTCCGGGTATTGCGGGTGAAAAGCTGGAAGAGCTCGTTAACGGCTACCAAATGGCACAGGAAAATATAAAACGCCTGAGCCGCCGTATGCCAGAACGTTTCCTGCAGCGCCTGTTCTATGCGCCACGTCTAACCGATGAACGGTTAAAAGACAAAGACTATATGGCCAAGTGGGTTAAGACACTTAACGATGATCTAACAGCTCGAGAAGTCGATTCAGCAACCTATACCGTTTCTTTGCATGAAGATACTGAACGTAGAATGTGGTTGCCGACAACCACAATTCGCCAGCATGGGGTTGATACCGATTATCCACTTAACTACGAGTTCTTAATGTCGAAAGACTATGAACAGATAGTGACGCTTGGAGAAAAAATCGATTCGCTGGTAGAAGAAGGTGGCTACGTTCTCCGTGGTGAGAAAAAGCAACCAATTAACCATTTTGTAGACGCTGTTGAATGGCTTATTAACGAGTCTAAGCGTGGACTTTATGTTCAACGCTATAAAGGTTTGGGAGAAATGAACCCTGACCAACTATGGGAAACGACCATGGACCCTGAAACCCGTCGCATGCTTCAGGTTACTATTGAAGATGCTATTGGTGCGGATCAGTTATTCACCACCTTAATGGGTGATGAGGTCGAGCCTCGCAGAGCATTTATAGAGTCCAACGCGCTTAAGGTTGCTAACCTAGACGTCTAGTTAATAGGCAACGAAAAGTAAGCAATAAAAAAAGCCGGCTTCATTTTCCATGAGCCGGCTTTTTATTATTTTTAAATCAAATGCTTACTGAAGAAGTGAAATGTCTGCTATCTCCAGGAACAACTGACGCAATCTGAATAATAAGTTAAGTCGGTTCACACGAACTTTATCGTCTTCCGCATTGACCATTACATGCTCAAAAAACGAATCGACAGGCTCTTTAAGCTCAGATAACTGCGTAAGGGCCTCGCTATAATCACTGTTAGCAATAAGTGGCTTAATAGCGCTTTCAGTTTGTGTCACTAAACGATAAAGCGCTGTTTCGGAATCATCTTGTAAAACAGACTCATCAACTTTGCCGGATATTTCTTCTTTGGACTTTGCGAGAATATTCCCAACCCGCTTATTAGCAGCTGCCAAACTTGCTGCAGAGTCCAGAGATTTAAATGACTGAACAGCCTTAACGCGTTGGTCAAAGTCGGTTGGCTTTGACGGCGACCGTGCCAGTACTGACTGAATAACATCAACCGAAATACCTTGATCCTGATACCAAGGGCGGAAACGACCAAGCAAGAATTCAAATACGTCTGCAGCAACCGTTTTATTGGATAACTTATCACCAAAGCCTTCTACTGAGGCTGCCAGTAGCTCATTCAAATCTAGTGTGAGGTTGCGCTCGACCAGTGTACGCAATAAACCTAAAGCTGCGCGTCGAAGAGCAAAGGGGTCACGATCACCTTTGGGTACCTGACCAATACCGAATATACCGACCAGAGTGTCCAATTTGTCAGCTAATGCTACGGCACTGGCTTCTTTGGTTTGAGGTAATTCATCACCTGAAAAGCGAGGCCAGTAATGTTGCTCAATTGCCTGTGCGACAGTTTCACTTTCACCGTCGTTAAGCGCATAGTGCTTGCCCATAACACCTTGAGTTTCAGGGAACTCTGAAACCATATCGGATACCAGGTCAGCTTTGCATAGTAAGCCGGCTCTTTCTGAAGCTTTTACGTCAGCGTTTAACTGGCTGGCAATTTTACCGGCCAACACTGAAATACGACGTGCTTTGTCACCAATACTTCCAAGTTGCTTTTGGAAAAGTACAGAATCCAGTGCCGAAAGGCGAGATTCCAGTGTCTTTTTCTTATCGGACTCAAAGAAAAACTGTGCGTCTGCCAGACGAGGGCGGACGACCTTTTCATTACCTTTTACAATTTGTTTCGGGTCGCGACTTTCAATATTGGTAATGAAAATAAATTGAGACAATAAGTTACCTTTGCCATCTTCAACCGGGAAGTAACGCTGGTCGTCTTTCATCGTGACAATGAGCGGTTCCTTTGGCACCGCCAGAAAACCCTGATCGAAACTTGCCGTTAAAGCAACGGGCCATTCCACCAGTGCCGCAACTTCTTCAACCAACTCGTTATCCTGAACAACCTGGCCGCCGATCTCGGAAGCAAGGCGTGATACTTCTGATTGAATGGCCTCAATACGCTCTTCGAAGTTAGCGATTACTTTCGCTTCACGAAGCTTAGAAAGGTAGCTGTCGACATGGTCAAGCTCAAAACCTTCAGGAGAATGGAAACGATGACCCTGAATAAAACGAGCGCTCTTAGTTTCCAGAATCTCAGCTGGGATTAGCTCGCTACCCAGCATTACCGTAAGTGTATGAACAGGGCGAATGAACTGAGCTGTGCTGTCACCCCAGCGCATCGGTTTAGGAATAGGTAGTGTTTTAATGGCGGCTTCCAGCATACCCTGAACTAAGTCAGCGAGAGCCTGACCTTTTACTGTCGCCTTATGCAGCAGCCATTCACCTTTTTCTGTCTTTAAACGGTCAGCCTGTTCAACCGTAATACCATTAGAACGAGCCCAGCCTTCGGCGGCTTTCGTTGGGTTACCTGAATCATCAAAAGCGACATTAACGGCGGGGCCGCGTTTCTCTACTTCTTTATCCTGCTGCTCTGTCTCTACTTGTTTTACCAGAACCGCGAGCCTGCGAGGGGTTGCGTAAGCTTCAATGCTATTGAAACTCAACTCTGCATTTTTTAAACCTGACTCAATACCCGACTTTAAGCTGTCGCGCAGTGATTTTAAGGCTTTTGGAGGCAGCTCTTCGGTACCTAGCTCAATTAATAAGTTTTCTTTTTGCACGGCTTGGCTCTCCTTAGTTCGCTGCTGGTTTGTTTTTATTGTCGGCTAAAGGGAAGCCCAGAGCTTCGCGCGCCTGATAATAGACTTCGGCAACGGCTTTCGCCATGGTTCTGACACGAAGTATGTAGCGCTGCCTTTCGGTGACAGAGATAGCATGTCGGGCATCCAGCAAGTTAAATGCGTGAGATGCGCGCATCACTTGTTCATACGCAGGCAAAGCCAAAGATTTCTCTATGAGCAGTTCGCATTCTTTTTCACAGTCGTCGAAGCGGCGGAAAAGCACATCAACGTCTGCGTATTCAAAGTTGTAAGTCGACTGTTCAACTTCATTTTGATGAAATACGTCGCGGTACAAGATTTTACCGCGAGGTCCGTCTGTCCAGACCAGGTCGTAGATGCTGTCCACACCCTGAATGTACATCGCTAAACGCTCCAGGCCGTAGGTGATTTCTCCGGCTACGGGACGACACTCTAAACCACCGACTTGTTGGAAGTAGGTAAACTGAGTGACTTCCATACCGTTAAGCCAAACTTCCCAGCCAAGACCCCAGGCACCAAGGGTAGGAGACTCCCAGTTGTCTTCAACGAAGCGTATGTCGTGGGTTAGTGTGTCAAAGCCGAGCATTTCTAAAGAACCCAGGTAAAGCTCCTGAATGTCTTTAGGCGAAGGCTTCATAATGACCTGAAACTGATAATAGTGCTGCAACCGGTTTGGGTTCTCGCCATAACGGCCATCAGTAGGGCGTCGGCAGGGCTGAACATAAGCAAAACTGGCCGGCTCCGGGCCTAATGAGCGTAAAAAAGTCATTGGGTGGAAAGTGCCTGCACCCACTTCCATATCTAATGGCTGAACTACGGCACAGCCTTGCTGAGCCCAGTAGTCCTGAAGAGCAAGAATAAGCCCCTGAAAGGTTTTCACATCGTATTTCGACATACGGATTCTCTGCTTTTTTATTTGTGGTTGACCAATGGTCGAAAAATATGCGTAGATTATACCCTCTGAAGCGCCTTGGTTATAGGGGAAGGCATGACAAATAATCAGCCGGAACGTTGTTCCTGGTGTGAATCTGCTGACGATTACCGTGCGTATCACGACAATGTATGGGGAAGGCCGGTACGTGATCCGAAAGAGCTCTTCGCCAAACTGTGCCTGGACGGGCAACAAGCGGGTCTTAGCTGGTTAACCATATTGCGCAAACAAGCGGGCTACGAAAAAGCTTTTTTAGGTTTTGATCCGCAAGCTATTGTGGCAATGAGTGATGCTGATCGAGAATTGTTGTACAGCAACCGTGATATTATTCGTAGCAAGGCGAAAATTGACGCTATTTTCACCAATGCTGAAGCCTTTTTAAAGTTAGAAGAAAAGGGCATTAAGTTTGAGCAATGGCTATGGGCGTTTGTTGGCGGTTCACCGATTATTAATGCGTATCGGACGCAAAGTGAGATTCCAACAGAAACTGAGGCTTCCCAAAGCATGGCAAAAGCGTTAAAAAAGGAGGGCTTTAAGTTTGTCGGTCCGACCATTTGCTATGCTTTTATGGAAGCAGTTGGTATGGTGAACGACCATGTTATTAGCTGTCATTGCTATCAGCCAGTTGCTGACCAAATGAAACAGTTTACGTTGTAAAATGAGCGAAGAACGAATGATAGAAATTACACTTGCGGATTATAGTAACCCCAAACATCGTAATGCCGTTATAGCCATGTTGGATGCTTACGCTAAAGACCCAATGGGTGGTGGTGAAGGCATATCAGATGACGTCAAAGAAAGCCTGATAGATGAAATGGCAAAAAGAGACCATGTCTTTTCTTTGCTAGCTTACGATGGTGACACTCCGGTTGGCGTTGCAAACTGCGTAGAAGGCTTCTCAACCTTCGCTGCAAAACCGTTAATGAATATTCACGACATAGCCGTTATTCCGGAATATCGGGGTCAGGGCGTTGCTAAAAAGCTTTTAGAAGAAGTGAAAACGCTGGCGGAATTCCGTGGTTGCGTGAAGCTGACTCTGGAAGTGCTTGAGAACAATGACAGAGCTAAGCAAGCCTACAAAAATTTCGGCTTTGAACCTTACGAACTTGGAGATGTTGGTCAGGCCGAGTTCTGGGAGATGTACTTAAATAAAGATAAAACCTGACGCACGCGCATCAGGTGTTTAATGTGACTTCCTAACCCAGTAACGGTAAGGCATACCTTCCGTTTCAGAACCAACCAATTCGTGTTCCATAAATTCGCAAAAGCCCGGAATATCCCGGGTTGTTGCCGGATCATCCGCAATAATCAGTAAAACCTGACCAACTTCCATTTTACGAATAGCCGCTCTTACCAGCATGACTGGCTCAGGACATTTAAGGCCTAAGGTATCGAGTTCTTTGTCGCAGTTAATCTGAGTCATTACTTCTTTAAAAGACGTTAAGTGAAATTGCCGAGTAGCGAGTAGTTTAACACTTTCGGGCTTAATAGGTGAGGGGGTGTGGCGGATTGCACCGCTGTTTGTTGGCGGGAAATAAAAAGGGGCGAGCCGTCGCTCCCCCTTCCTCATCCTCAGAGCGGTTAAAGTGTTAAACGCGCTCAAATACGGTCGCAATACCCTGGCCAAGACCAATACACATGGTTGCTAAGCCAAGCTTCGCGTTTTTCTCTTCCATCAGGTTGATTAGCGTCGTTGAGATACGTGCGCCAGAACAGCCTAATGGATGGCCCAGAGCGATAGCACCACCGTTAAGGTTCACTTTCTCTTCCATCTTGTCGAACAGTTTCAAACCTTTAAGAACAGGTAATGACTGCGCGGCAAAGGCTTCGTTCAGTTCAACAACGTCGATGTCGTCAATAGACACGCCAGCACGTTTCAGTGCTTTTTCCGTTGCCGGAACGGGGCCGTAACCCATAATGGAAGGATCGCAGCCTGCAACGGCCATTGAGCGGATCTTAACGCGTGGCGTCAGACCCAGCTCTTTGGCTTTGTCAGCAGACATAACCAACATGGCAGCGGCGCCGTCAGACAAGGCTGACGAGGTACCTGCGGTTACCGTACCGTTGGCAGGGTCAAACACTGGGCGAAGCTGTGACAGGCCTTCTGCAGTGGTTTCTGGACGAATAACTTCGTCCTCAGTAACACGTACCAGTTCGCCGTCGGCATTGTGGCCGTTAATTGGGTAAATCTCTTTAGCGAAACGGCCTTCAACAGTCGCTTCGTGGGCTTTCTTATGAGAACGTGCGCCGAATTCGTCTTGTTGTTCACGGGTAATACCGAACTTACGAGACAACAATTCAGCGGTCATACCCATGCTGCCTGAAGCTTTTGCTACAGACTTGTTCATGCCCGGGTGAAAGTCGATTCCGTGAGTCATTGGTACGTGACCCATGTGCTCAACACCACCGGCCATAAAAATTTCGCCGTCGCCGTTCATGATAGCGCGTGTAGCGTCGTGCAATGCCTGCATTGAAGAGCCACACAGACGGTTAACGGTAACGCCGGCCACTTTATGAGGAATACCAGCAATTAACGCTGAGTTACGCGCAATGTTGAAACCTTGTTCTAAGGTTTGCTGCACACAACCCCAGTAAATGTCTTCCAGTTCTTCAACATCTACTTCCGGATTACGCTCAAGTAAGCCCTTCATCAGCGCAGCTGAGAGGTCTTCGGCACGAGTATGGCGGAAAACACCATTTTTTGAACGCCCCATTGGCGTACGAATACAATCTACAATGACGATGTCTTTCATTTTAATAACCTCCTCAAGCCTTACTTCGCGCTGGTTGTGTCAAAGTAAGATTTACCGGCTTTAGCCATTTCGCGCATGCCGTCAGTGACCTGATAGATCTCACCCAGGTGCGCGTACTTGTCTGCCAGTTGAATAAAGTTTTCCATGCCCAGCGTTTCCAGATAACGGAAAGGACCGCCGCGGAATGGGGGGAAGCCTAAGCCATAAAGCAATGCCATGTCTGCTTCGGCAGCAGAGCCTACAATGTCTTCTTCCAGGCAACGAACCACTTCGTTCACCATAGGGATCATGCAGCGGGCAATGACTTCGTCAGCATCCAGTTTTTTGCCTTGCTCACAGCCTAATAGCTCGTAAGTGGCTGGATCTGCTTCTTTGGTTGGCTTGCCTTTTTTGTCGGTGCCGTAAACATAGAAGCCTTTACCGTTTTTCTGACCGTAGCGCTCAGCTGCTGCCAGTTTCGCAATGGCGCTGGACTCGTCGCGCTTCATGCGGGTCGGGAAGCCTTCTTCCATAACAACGGTACAGTGATCAGCCGTGTCGATACCGACAACATCGCTTAAGTACGCAGGACCCATAGGCCAACCGAACTGCTTTTCCATAACCTTGTCGATGCCGACGAAATCAACGCCTTCATCAACCATACCGGCAAAGCCCGCCAGGTAAGGGAATAGTACACGGTTAACTAAGAAGCCTGGGCAGTCGTTAACAACGATAGGGGTTTTACCCAGTTTTAACGCGTAAGCTACAACGGCGTTAACAGTGTCGTCAGAGGTTTTCTCGCCCCGGATAATTTCAACCAATGGCATTTTATGCACAGGGTTAAAGAAGTGCATTCCGCAGAATTTTTCAGGGCGCTTCAGATTCTTAGCGAGCTCAGTAATAGAAATGGTCGAGGTGTTTGAAGTCAAAATGGCATCATCACCAATCACGCCTTCAATTTCAGCAAGCACCGAACCTTTAACTTTCGGGTTTTCAACAACGGCTTCTACAACGATATCGACGTCTTTAACCGCTTCATTCAGCAATGTCGGTGTAATAGAAGACAAGATTTTAATCATCTTCTCGTTGTTTACCTTACCGCGCTCAACACCTTTTTTCAGGATCTTGCCGGCTTCTTTCATGCCCAAGTCTAAAGCGTCTTGCCTAATGTCTTTCATAACAGCCGGTACGCCTTTAAGCGCCGACTGGTAAGCGATACCGCCGCCCATAATACCAGCGCCTAAAACACCCGCAGTTTTGATTTCTTTGGTTGCGGCTTTGGCGTATTTCTTGGACTTACTTTTAACTGCCTGGTCTGCCAGGAAGATACCAACTTGTGCCTGACACGCGTCGGTTTGGGTCAGATCGAAAAACGCGTTGTTTTCTGCTTTCAATGCGCCTTCGCGATGTTCGCGAGCGCCGTTTTCAATCGCTTCTAAAGCTTTGTGCGGTGCCGGGTAGTGTTTGCCTGCTTTCGCTGCAATTAACCCTTTAGCGGTAACCAGAGTCATCATCAACTCGGTGTCGTTAGCTTTCAGTGGTTCTAACTTAGGCTGACGTTTCGCTTTCCAGTCCTGCTCGCCGGCAGCGGCCGCTTTCGCCAAATTCAGAGCAGCCTTTGTCAGGTTGTCTGGTTCAACGATAGCGTCAATAGCACCAACTTTCAGCGCGTCTTCTGCTTTGTTGTTTTTACCCGTGGTGATCCACTCAAGCGCGTTGTCTGGACCAATCACGCGTGGTAAACGCATGGTACCGCCAAATCCCGGAATAAGGCCCAGTTTAACTTCTGGCAGGCCGATAGTTGCTGTTGTGTCGGCGACGCGGTAGTCACAGGCTAATAGTGCCTCACAGCCGCCACCTAATGCGAAGCCTTTAACCGCACCAACGGTTGGTACTGGCAGGTCTTCCAATTGGTCAAATACGCGCGATGCTTTTGCTACCCAGCTGCGGGTTTTTTCTTGATCAGAGAACAGTGTCAGGAACTCAGTAATGTCAGCGCCTACAATAAAGGTCGACTTGCTACTGGTGATAATGACGCCACGTAAATCGTCAGTGTTTTGTAATTTTGTCAGTGCTTCACTGAATTCTTCTAATGTTGCCTGGTCGAATTTATTAACCGAGCCTTTCGCATCAAATTGTAATTCCGCGAAACCTGGTTCGATAAAATCGACCCGAATGCTTTCACCTTGATAGATCATCTTGGGTCTCCCACGACTTCCATTAATTTGTTGCTATAAAGAAACTGATTCTGCTATAGCTTTGGGTTAAGGTAGAGAGAGTTTGGCGCGAATACGCCAATTTTTCAACGGTTATTTAAACATGCGTTTGAATTAATGAAAAAGCAGTCGTTTATCATACGTTACAGTGCGCCATTATTTTTCGCGTTATCGCTGTTTAGTAGTGGTGCAGCCCCGTCTGAACCTGTTGATAGTGAACAACGGGAGCAGCAGCGTGAGCTATTCAAAAAAGCAGAATATGCCGCGAAGCGTGGTCGCCTGAATGAATACCGTCAGTTATTACAGAAGCTTGAGGGCTATCCACTAGTTCCGTATCTCGAGTTGGCAAGACTGGAGCAGATAGGCTATCTGGCTAATGAAGACCGGGTTCTGGCTTTTCTGGAAAAGTATGACAACACACCACTCGACTGGCAGCTAAGGCAGCCCTGGCTTACTTACCTAGCGGGGCAGGAAGAGCATACACGCTTTATTCGCGACTTTCGCCATCCGGGTACTTTGACGCACCGTTGTCAGTTTATTGAAGCACAACGAGAGAAAGGTTTGGATGACGGTCCTTTTCGCCGTCAGGTTGATGCTATTTGGGAACATGGGTTTTCGCTTCCTTCGGCTTGTGATCCTATTTTGAAAAAATGGGAAGGCCTTGACGGGCGTACCGATGAAAAGATTTGGAATAGGCTGGAGATGGCAGCTGAGCACGGTAACCCAACTTTACTGCCTTACCTCACAGGTTTGTTACCCGAGTTACAGCAATATCTGGGTGAGTTTTATCATAAAGTGCGATATTCGCCGGCGGCCATTGAAGACGGTTCCTGGTTTAAGGGGCGTTACCCTGAAAAAGAAGCCCAAATAACCACTTTTGCACTGACAAAGCTTATTTGGCGAGATGAAAATATTGCTCTGCGCAGTTATAAAAAGCTGAAGCCAGAGCTGCCTTTTACCGAGGCGCAGGAAGAACGCATAGCGGAAGAGTTTGCGGTTGCACTGAGTTTGAAGTCTCACCCGGAAGCGCGCGTCTGGCATGATCGTGTTCCTGTTAATGCACTAAATGAGCGGATTCTTCAGTGGCGCTTAGCAATCTATCTTAAAGACAAAGATTATGAAGGCCTGCGTGATTCTATTCAAAGTCTTCCCGTTGCTATTCGGCAAGGGAATCAGTGGCGTTACTGGCTTGCGCGTACGCAGGAAATAACCGGCAATGCGTTGGTTGCTCAGCAGCTCTACGAGGATTTATCTGACGAACGCCATTATTACGGCTTCCTTGCCTCTGCAAGGTTACAGAAACCGGTTAGCCTTGAACACGAAGAACTTGAGGTGAGTGTGGTTCAGCTTGAGCAGATTCGGAACCATCCTAGTGTCCAGCGCGCTTACGAGCTTATCCAGCTTGAACGCTGGGTGGACGCAAGGAGAGAGTGGAATCACTTATTAACTCAACTTGATGGTGAAGAGCAAAAGGTTGCCGCGTATCTTGCCAGTGAGTGGGGGTGGCACGATCAAGCCATATGGACATTAGCACAAATTGGTCATTTTGATGCCGTGGGCATTCGTTTTCCGTTAGCCTATAAAGACATATTAGGGCGGGCGTCACAGGCCGCAGGAATAGATGAAAACTGGGCTCTAGCCATTACCCGGCGAGAGAGTAATTTCCGCCACGATGCTTATTCCAGCGCGGGCGCCAGAGGCTTAATGCAAATTCTGCCCGGCACCGCCAAACAATTGGATACTAAAAATAACAGTTGGCGCCGTTTAAACGACCCGTCGGTCAATGTGCGATTAGGAACTCACTATTTGAGTCGCCTGAAACACCGGTTTGAAAACAACTGGCTATTAGCTACGGCAAGCTATAATGCAGGATACTACCGGGTGAGGGAATGGTTGCCGGAAGAGCCTGTTTATGCCGATGAGTGGGTTGAAACCATTCCCTACCATGAGACCCGAGATTATGTAAAAGCGGTATTGAGTTACCAACAAATTTATAGGATGTTAGGTGGTAACGAGAATAATTTGTTTGAGCAAGTTGTTGATATGACCATTGTTGAGACTGAATAAGGCGATTCAATATGACTGCGACAGCAGATTTGTGGCCGTTATTTCCTGACCATATAAAGCAGCTTCAAGTCCGTGCGGAGCGACTCTTCAAACGAGAAAACTTAGATTTGTTAGCAATACATTCAGGCCAGCAAAAGCGCTGGTTTTTGGATGATATGAATTATCCTTTTCGTGCGAATCCTCATTTCAAGGCTTGGTGCCCGGAAACCCAGCTTCCTAATGCCTGGGTCATTCTAAAACCAGACACTTGCCCGACTCTCGTTTTGCTTAACGCTCCGGACTTTTGGCATACAAATGCAAATTTAGAAAGTGAACCCTGGCTAGAAGAGTTCCACGTGGAACACATCAGTTCGCCCGAGGCCATAGAAAAACTCTTACCTTATGATAAGAAAAACGCTGCATACCTGGGTGAGCATATTGAAGTGGCAAAAGCGCTAGGCTTTGAGAATATCAACCCGGACCCGGTTCTTCATTTCTTTCACTATCATCGCTTGTTTAAAACAGACTATGAAATAGCCTGCTTAGCGCAAGCCAACCATATTGCCGCAGAAGGACATATTGCGGCGGCAGAGGCCTTTTTCAAAGGTGACTCCGAGTTTGATTGCTTGTTGAATTATATGGCGGCAACACGGCAAGGACAGAATGAAGTTCCGTATAATCATATTATTAGCCAAAATAAAAATGCGAGTGTCTTACACCATTGGTTACCAGATAAAAAACCACAAGGGCCATTAAATTCTATGCTGGTTGATGCTGGCGCGGAGGTTTGCGGTTACGCTGCCGATATTAGCCGGACCTGGTCGGCAGAGCATAATGAATATGAAGAGCTGATAGCGGCTCTAGACCAAATTACGTTAGCGCTTATTGATAAAATGAAGCCAGGTATGGAGTTTCCTGTATTGCACCAGTTGGCTCACGAGCAAATTGCTAACGTGCTTTTTGCCTTTGGCTTTGTTAGTTGCAGTCCCGAGCAAATGATTGAAGATGGCATAACGACAGTATTTTTCCCTCATGGTCTGGGCCACCCACTAGGACTGCAAGTGCATGACGTTGGTGCTGCTCAGGCTGACGAGCGGGGAACCCCGATACCGTCTCCGGTCGGCCACCTTACATTAAAAACAACCCGTACTGTCGAGCCGCGCCAGGTGTATACCATTGAACCCGGCATTTACTTTATTGAACCATTACTTCAAAAGCTGGCTAACTCTCGCAATAAGCACGTTGTTAATTGGAAGAGGGTGGATGAGTTTCGACCATTTGGCGGTGTACGGATTGAAGATAACATTGTTATCTATCGGGAACGAAATGATAACCTTACGCGACAAACGTCTTTGGATGCTTACGTGAAAAAGGTTACCCGTCTTGCATGATCAAGATTACGATATTCCGCTCTCTGAAGCTGAAGTTGAAATAGAGATAAAAGGCAGTCGTTTTATCGCCTGCCTTTCGCATACCGATAATGAAGACAGCGCCGCTGAATTTTTAACTGAAGTACAAAAACGGTGGCCAAAAGCTTCGCACTATTGTTCAGCCTCCGTGTTCTCCGCTCCGAATAATAGCCAACGCCTCGCCTCCAGTGATGACGGCGAGCCTTCGGGAACGGCAGGCCGCCCCATGCTTATGGCGCTGCAAAGTAGTGGTGTAGGAGAGATTACGGCGATAGTGGTACGCTACTTTGGCGGTGTAAAGTTAGGAACTGGTGGTCTTCAAAGAGCCTATACGGAAGCGACCGTCACTGCATTAGCGGAGCTTGAAAAAGAGCGTCGGGTGTTCAAACAAGGGTTTGAGTTACACTTTGCCTATACCGACCAGGGCGATGTAGAGCCTATTTTATTTGAAGCCGACGTTGAAATTGCATCGTCGGAATATGGGGAGAGTGTGTTGCTGACCTTGTTATTAAGACCTATAGAGGTAGAGACGCTGCAGAAAAAATTGCAGGCCGCTACCCGAGGCAGGGTCCAACTAAAGCCTCTGAATTAAAAGAACATTGCGCTGGGCTGGAAGACTTTCTCAACCTGATCAATATATTTTTTATCCAGCAAGAACAGAATAACGTGGTCGTCCGAGTGAATAATGGTTTCGCTGTGTGCCATGAGTACCTCGTGCCCACGAACAACTGCGCCAATCGTGGTGCCCGGCGGAAGTTTAATGTCTTTAATGGCCTTTCCGACGACTTTAGAGGTGTCTTCATCACCATGTGCAATGGCTTCAATGGCTTCAGCAGCGCCTTTACGCAGCGAGTAGACGTTCACAATATCACCTCGGCGTACGTGGGTGAGCAAGGCTGAGACCGTAGCGCGTTGCGGTGATATAGCAATATCAATTTCACCGCCCTGAACCAGGTCAACGTATGCACTGCGTTGAATCAGTACCATGGTCTTGCGGGCACCCATGCGCTTAGCCAGCATAGCCGACATGATGTTTGCTTCGTCGTCGTTGGTTACCGCAATGAAAACATCGATATCTTCAACGTGCTCTTCTTCCAGCAGTTTTTGATCGGAGGCGTCTCCGCGGAAAATCAATGTGTGCTCAAGTCTTTGTGACAACTCTTCTGCGCGCGCTTCAGAGCGTTCTATCAGTTTGACCCTGTGGTCAACTTCCAGCTGCTTAGCCAGCCCCGCGCCAATGTTGCCGCCACCGACAATCATGATGCGTCGGTATTTGTCTTCAAGCTTCTGCAGCTCCTGCATTACTGTGCTGATATGACGTGTATCTGCGATAAAGAATACTTCGTCATCGGCTTCAATAATGGTGGTTCCTGTAGGGCGGATAGGCTTGCCCTGACGATAAATGGCCGCGACTCGAGTGTCGATATTGGGAATGTGCTCCCGCAGGGTAGAAATTGCGTGCCCAACGAGCTTGCCGCCATAGTATGCCCGGACCGCAACCAAACTAGCGCGACCGTTAGCAAACTCCATAACCTGCAAAGCGCCGGGGTAATCAATCAACCGTCTGATGTAGTTAGTAACCAACTGCTCCGGAGAAATAATGTGATCGACCGGCGCGTCCTGGTTATGAAATAGCTGATCTTTATAACGGATATACTCTTCAGAACGGATTCGGGCTATCTTTTTCGGTGTATTAAAAATGGAATAAGCGACCTGGCAGGCAATCATATTGGTTTCATCGCTACTGGTTACGGCTATCAGCAAATCTGCGTCGTCTGCACCTGCTTTGCGCAATACGTCCGGATGAGCGCCATTTCCGACGACAACGCGCAAGTCATACTTGTCCTGTAAGTCGTCGAGTAAGTCGTTATTGGTATCAACAATGGTGATGTCGTTACGCTCACCAACCAGGTTTTCTGCCAATGTGCCGCCGACCTGGCCAACACCGAGTATGATTATTTTCATTGGGCTTTCTTCAGTCTCGCGTAAAAGAAACCATCCCCGCCATATTCACCGGGAAGCAATTGCAGTGTCTCATGCTCTGCAGTTATAGGTATCAGACTAGCACCAGATTGCTGCTGTAGAAAAGACTCAATTTGAGTTTGGTTTTCCTGACGCAGAATAGAGCAGGTTGCATACAATAGCTCACCGCCTGGCTTAAGTAGTGGCCACAGCGAACTGAGTATCTGCTTCTGTAAATTTGCCAGCTCGTTGATGTCCTCAGCACGGCGTAACCATTTAATGTCCGGATGCCGGCGTATCACGCCTGTGGCAGAGCAGGGTGCATCCAGCAGTATGCGGTCGAACTGCTCGCCGTCCCACCAGTCATCGGTCGTGGCGACGTCTGCACAGTGAACAACGGCGCTTAAACCAGCACGCTCGAGATTTTCATCTACTCGCTCAAGCCGTTTGGCGTCGATATCAATAGCATGAACCGGTTGCTCAAAGCTGTGTCGTTCTAATAAATGCAATAACTTACCGCCGGGTGCGGCGCAGCAGTCGAGTACACGATGCGTAGCGTTTACATTTAAAAAGTCTGCTGCCAGCTGTGCGGATCTGTCCTGAACAGACACATGGCCCCGGGCAAAGCCTGGGAGCTTCTCTACCGGGCAGGGAGAATGCAATTGAATTGCATTGCTTGCGCTGGCATCAGCCTTTGCTGCAATGCCGCTATCCTGAAGCTGCCGTAAATAGTCATCGCGAGTCGAAAATCGTTGGTTCACACGCAACCACATAGGCGGGTGAGTATTGTTTTCCGTCAAAATGTTATCTGCATGCTCGGGGTGGTCAGTGTTAATGGCATCAAATAACCAGCGCGGATGATTCTGCATTGAGTCACTGGGTAGCTCGCGTTGGTGTGAGTCATCGGCTGAGGGAGCTTCGCGCAATAACTGACGTAGTATACCGTTAACTAAGCCTTTATGATTTCGCTTGCCGAGTATACGAGCGGCTTCTACGGTTGCACTTACGGCTGCGTGATCTTTTATGCGCTGGCAATACAGCTGATAAGCACCAACCAGTAACAAGTAATGCAGTATTTTTAACTTACCTTTGAGAGGTTTATCCAATTTTGCGCCAACCAAACGATTAAGGCTGGGCAGAACACGCAAAACACCGTAGCTAATAGCACTGGCAAGACGTTTATCGGCATCGGGTAATTTGCTGGTTGCATAAGGCAGAGCCGCTGAAAGTGATTCGCCTTTCTCTAAAACCTGAAATAGTGCGCTCGCAGCCGCAGCCCGGCTTTGTGCACCATGACCGCTGCCTTCTGATTTCTTCTGCTGACTCATTGTAATTCCAGTCCCGGGCTAAATACGTTGCTGTAGCCGTTAACCAGCGTACTGGCAGGCTGCACTTTTTTGCCCGGCATTTGTGCCTGGGTAATACGCAAAATACCGTCGCCAGTGACAATGTCTATGCCTTCGTGCGTGCTATTAATAATAGTTCCGGGCCTTTTGTTGCTGGCACCCTGAACTAATTCAGCGGCATGAATTTTAATCGTATTCTGTTGAGCCTTTAAATTGTCTGACTGACACCAGCTCATGGGCCAGGGGTTGAATGCCCGTACGCAGCGTTCAATAAATGCCGCCGGTTGCGTCCAGTCTATTTTGCCTTCCTGTTTTGTCAGTTTTTTTGCATAGGTTGCTTCGCTGTCGCTTTGCGGTTTGGCCTGGCGCTGATAGCTTTCAAGGTCCGCTAATACTGTGATTAACGCTTTTGGACCAAGGCTTTCAAGTTTATGGTAAAGCGAAGCGGAGGTCTCTTGCCGGCTAATAGCGCATCGTTCTTCATGCAGTACCGGGCCTGTATCCAGACCGGCTTCCATCTGCATAATGCAAACGCCTGACTCTGAATCTCCAGCCCAAATGGCACGTTGAATAGGAGCTGCACCTCGCCATCTAGGCAATAAAGAGCCATGGACATTCAGACAACCTTTGGCTGGAATATCCAACACGGCTTGCGGCAGTAATAAACCATAAGCAACAACTACCATTACGTCGGGTTTAAGCTCAGCTAAAGTCGACTGAGCCTCGTCCGATTTTAACGACTCTGGCTGGTAAACGGGTAACTGGTGTTCAACAGCAAGTTTCTTAACGGCGCTCGGTTGCGGCTTCTTGCCGCGTCCGGCAGGGCGGTCGGGTTGGGTGTAAACACCGACTACCTGATGAGATCCATCAAGCAATTGCTGTAAGTGTTGTGCGGCAAAGTCGGGAGTGCCTGCAAAGACTATCCGCATTACTGTGCTTCCGCCGCATACTTTTCAGCCAGGCGCTGCTCTTTCTCTAATTTTTTACGAATACGCTCGCGTTTCAGTGGCGATAAATAATCGACAAAGAGCTTGCCCTCTAAGTGATCAATTTCGTGCTGAATACAAATAGCCAAAAGGCCTTCTGCCGAGCGACTGAAACGCTCACCGTTTTTATCTAAAGCCGTAACCGTGATTTTTTCAGCACGTTCTACTTTTGCATAAACACCGGGAAAAGACAGGCAACCCTCGTCATTTTTGAAATGACCTTCGGCTTCGGTAATCTCCGGGTTAATAAACACCAGCGGTTCGTTCTGATCTTCGCTGCAGTCAGCAACAAACAAACGCTTGTGCACATCCACCTGAGTTGCAGCAAGACCAACACCTTGCTCTTCATACATGGTTTCGAACATATCATCGATAACTGAGCGGATGCTGTCATCCACTTTCTCGATCGGCTGTGCGACTTTGCGTAACCGTTCGTCTGGATATTTCAGAACCGTCATTTTTGCCATTAGAACCTCCAAATCTTCATCTACCCTTAGTTTACCTTAAATTGGTAGGTCAAGGACAGTCTGTGAACACACAGGAATTATGTGTATTAATGGGGATGACACGCGCATCAAACAAGGTACAGAAAGCGGCGCGACAATGTGATAGTTGGCAAATGTTGTTTGAGCGATGGGGGCAATCGCTAAAACCGGTAGACTCGCGGTGGCTGAAAGCCGCTGAGAACTGGTGTTTAAGTGATTATCAGGGCGTTATATCGTACTTCAGTGATGATTACCCGGCATCGTTAAAAGCGATAAGCAATCCACCCTGGTTACTCTACTACAGAGGTCGGAAAGAGTTGCTTCAAGGGGGCTGTGTGGCGGTTGTTGGCAGCCGAAAAGCGAGCCATAGCGGTCTGCAGGTTGCTGACTGGATCAGTGAAAAACTGGTTGCGTCGGGTATTGTCGTGGTGAGTGGCCTGGCAATGGGAATTGATGCGCAGGCGCACAAAACTGCCGCAGACAAAGGAAAAACCATCGCCGTTTTAGGAACCGGAATCGATCAGTATTACCCCAGACGAAACAAAGCCTTGCAGGATTTCATTGCCCATCAGGGTTTGTTGATTTCAGAGTTTCCGCCCGGACAAACCGCGAGGACAGATCATTTTCCCCGCCGTAACCGTATTATTAGTGGTATTAGTCAGGCGGTTGTTGTAGTTGAAGCTGCACGTAAAAGTGGTTCGCTCTCAACGGCAATACACGCGTTGAATGAGGGGCGTGAAGTCGGTGCTGTTCCCGGGTCGGTTTTGTTGCCGGAGCATCAGGGGTGTCATTGGCTGATACAACAGGGGGCTAAGCTAATCAACACACCACAGGATATTGTTGAGTGGTTTTCTATTAACCCGGCTCAAACCACGGTGTCAGAAGAGCGACAATATCTTGATGAAAGCTTGGCAAACAACCGATTGTTCGCTAGTCTGAGTTCAGAGCCACGAACAATTGATGACATGGTACAATTGTCCGGACTCGAGGTTGCTGAAGTCATGGAGAAGATAGTGTTACTCGAATTAGAAGGGCTAGTGGCAGCCGTACCAGGCGGTTATATCAAAGTGGGGAGGCGCTAAAGTATGTTTGATATCCTCATGTACTTGTTTGAAAACTACATTCATTCCGAAATGGAAGTTGTGGTTGATCACGATGAGTTAACCAATGAACTTACCCGGGCTGGTTTCCGTCATCAGGAAATCCAGAAGGCTTTGGCGTGGTTAGAGCGCTTGGCCGATTTACAAGAAATGGAAACCAAGTCTTATCTGGATGTTGCCCCGCAGCAGTCTACCCGTATTTATACGGCGGCAGAGATGACTCGTTTAGACAGTCAGAGTCGTGGCTTCCTAATGTATTTAGAAAATTTAGGTGTGTTAGATTTCGCTACCCGCGAAGTGGTTATTGATCGCGTAATGGAACTGGAAACAGCGAACTTTACTCTGGATGACCTTAAATGGGTTGTACTGATGGTTCTGTTTAATGTTCCCGGTCAGGAAGCCGCCTACGACCAGATGGAAGGTTTGTTGTTTGAAGAAGCTGAAGGGCCCTTGCATTAATGTCATCAGATGAGCGCTGCCCGCGTTGTGAGCGACCTCTGGTCATTAAACATGTCGGACATAACAGCTTTTTAGGCTGTACCGGGTATCCCGACTGCGACTATAAACGAGGTCTTCGTGAACAATCTGAAATTGAACCCGAGGACCTTGGTGTTGCTTGCCCGGAGTGTGGTAAAGAGCTGCAATTAAAAAGTGGCCGCTATGGTTTATTTGTTGGTTGTAGCGGGTTTCCTGACTGTGAGTTTGTGACCGAGCCCAATGCTGACGAAGAGAATGCTATTACTTGCCCGGAATGTGGTAGTGGTCAGCTTCATCAAAAAACATCACGACGCGGTACCGTATTCTACGCCTGCGATCAGTATCCCAAATGCCAGTTTACGGTTAATCAACCACCGGTTGATGAAGCCTGCCCTAAATGCCAGTATCCGCTGCTGGTGAAAAAGAAGTCCGCTGCCGGAATTCGGAAAGTCTGCCCGCAAAAGCAATGCGACTATAAGTCGGACGCGCTATAATCTGACTCCTTAAGAGGAGGATATAATATGGCAGATAAGTGGGAAGCAGCGCATAACGCAGTAAAAACAGGTGTTATTGCCTACCCGACAGAAGCAGTATTCGGACTGGGCTGTGACCCAACCAATGAAGTTGCTATTCAAAAATTGCTAAGCCTGAAACAGCGGCCTGCTGAAAAAGGGCTCATTTTAATAGCTGCCGACTACAGCCAATTACTTCCTTTTGTTGAAGACTCTGCTATTCCGCAGGACAAACGTTTCAGTGTTTTGTCTCATTGGCCGGGTCCTGTCACCTTAATTCTGCCGGTAAGAAAAAATGTATCACCATTATTAACTGGCGGCAGAGACACGATAGCCGTGCGGGTGAGCGCGCATGAGCCTGTCAGAGAGCTATGCCGTGCACTGGGTCATGCTTTGGTATCCACCAGTGCGAACTTAACTGGCCAGGAGCCGGCAAGAACGGCAGCCGAAGTGCGCCTGCAATTTGGTGACAGTGTAGACTGGATCATGGACGAAGCGACTGGCGGAGCCGCTAATCCAACTCGTATCATTAATCCATTTAATAATCAGGTTGTCAGAGACGATGCATAGTGATTATTTAAAGCCGGTAAAAAGTTACCTGATGTCGTTGCAGGACGCTATTTGTGAACAGTTAGCGCAAGCCGATGGTCAGCAAAGCTTTCATGAAGACAGCTGGGATCGCCCCGGTGGCGGAGGCGGTCGTTCCAGAATCATTAAAAACGGCGAGGTTTTTGAGCAGGGCGGTGTTGGCTTTTCGCACGTTTACGGTGAGAAAATGCCTGCGTCGGCCACGGCGCACCGTCCCGAGCTGGAAGGCCGAGACTTCAATGCCTGCGGTGTTTCTCTGGTAATGCACCCCAAAAACCCCATGGTGCCTACGGTACATATGAATGTGCGGTTTTTCATAGCGCAAAAAGAAGGCGAAGAACCGGTCTGGTGGTTTGGCGGCGGTTTTGATTTAACACCGTTTTATCCATTCGAAGAAGACATTGTCGAATGGCACCAACAGGCAAAAGACGCCCTGGACAGCATTGATGAAAAGCTTTATCCGGAATATAAAGCCTGGTGTGACGATTACTTCTATCTTAAACATCGTGATGAAGCCCGCGGCGTGGGCGGCATTTTCTTTGACGACCTTAATGACCGCTCTTTTGAGGAGTGCTTTGCTGTGATAAAAGCGGTGGGTGATGCGTTTACCAAAGCTTACTTACCTATTGTTGAGCGTCGCAAAAGCCTGACATACACACAGCAGCAGAGAGATTTCCAGCTCTATCGCCGTGGGCGCTATGTTGAGTTTAACCTTGTCTGGGATCGCGGAACCTTATTCGGGCTGCAAACGGGTGGCAGAACCGAGTCTATTTTGATGTCAATGCCACCGCTGGCTCGTTGGGAATACGACTGGCATCCGGAACCGGACTCGGCCGAGGAAAAACTCACCAGCTACTATCTGAAACCACGAAACTGGTTAGCCCTATGAAGCCTGTTATTCACCTGGGGGTCTTTGGAAACCCAATTGAGCACAGCTTGTCTCCGCGTATTCACTCGTTGTTCGCGAAAGCACAACAGCATCCGGTTGAATATCGTCGTTACTTGTCGACCCCCGGGCAATTTTCCCGAAGTATCGCCAGGTTCTTTTGCAGTGGGGGGAAGGGGTTGAATGTTACTCTACCTTTTAAGCAGCAGGCTGCGGAATTAGCAACCCAACTAACCGAGCGAGCGCAAGAGGCCGGTGCGGTCAACACCTTGGTTGCTATGGGGAATGGTCAATTGTTGGGTGACAATACCGATGGAGAAGGTTTAATTAAAGACTTAGGCAAAAGAGGATTTGTCGTAAGTGAGCGCTCACTTGTTGTTTTCGGTTCGGGAGGCTCAGCCCGAGGAATACTGCCTTTATTATTACAGCAACAGCCTCGCCGTATTTACTTAGTAAACCGGACTGTCGATAAAGCACTGATGCTGAAGTCGCAACTGGAAGCTCTGGGCGTGTTAGCTGCTGACCGTATTCAGGTGCTTTCGTCGGCTTCGGAAATTAATGAACCGATTGACCTGATGATTAATGCCACCAGCAGTAGTTTAATGGGACAGCGTTTAGCTTTGCCACCCCAACTTGCTGAAGGAGCGTCAGGCTATGACTTAATGTACTCTGATGAACCCACTTTATTTATGCAGCAGCTGAGTCAGGCGGGCTGTGAAAATGTTAGCGATGGACTGGGTATGTTGGTGGAACAGGCGGCTTCTTCTTATCAACTCTGGATGGGTGGCGAACGCCCCGATACCGCATTTGTTATGGCGCAATTGCGAGGGCGTAGCTAGTTGATTAAAAAAGGTTTTCCTTTGCTTTTTATAAGTAAAGAGAAATGAGGAACAAAAGGTTATAAAAAAACAGAATTTGGCAGTAGATCATTACTGATTTTGTGGTAATCTGTTTGACCTGTTTGCGATGTACTTCCTTCCATTTCAAGGCGTAAACAGAATAGTTTCCACAGTGAAGCATAATAATAAAAAGTACTAGGCATTTAGGGATGCCTGCCGTTTTAAATCCCACACTATCAATAACTTAAGTAAACTTTGGACACGGGGAAATTTTAATTTCCGGCTGTGGAACCGGTCGTTGTTAACAGACTTATTAACAGGTTATACACACTCTGCTCAGTGGTCTGAATTACCGTTCTGTGGCATCCTATAGGTAACGCTTAATTTAGGTTTTTAACTATGGCCACATCTGTTCCCGAAAATCCGTTTATTCTCGTTGATGGTTCCTCTTATTTGTTTCGCGCCTTTCATGCGCCACCGCACTTAACCAATTCCAAAGGCGAGCCAACCGGCGCTGTTTATGGCGTTGTTAATATGCTGAGAAGCTTATTGAAACGCTATAAACCCAGCCATATGGCGGTTGTTTTCGATGCGAAAGGTAAAACCTTCCGTAGTGACATCTACCAGGAGTACAAAGCAAACCGTCCGCCAATGCCCGATGACTTACGCACACAAATTGAACCTCTGCATGAAATTGTGAAAGCAATGGGGCTGCCGCTGTTATGCATTGACGATGTTGAAGCGGATGATGTTATTGGCACTCTCGCCCGACAGGCTGGAGAAAAAGGGCGCTTTACGTTAATTAGTACCAGTGACAAAGACATGGCACAGCTGGTAAATGAACATGTCATGCTGATTAACACGATGACTGACACTTTGCTGGATCCTGAAGGCGTTGAGAAAAAGTTCGGCGTGAAGCCGGAGCAGATCATTGATTATTTAGCGCTAATGGGCGACAGTTCCGATAATATTCCGGGGCTGCCAAAAGTTGGCGAAAAGACTGCACAGGCAATGTTGCAACAAATTCCAAGCATTGATGCCATTTATGAAAATGTCGATGCGGTAAGCGAGCTGTCATTTCGCGGCGCGAAAACCATGCCGGCGAAACTGAACGAGTATAAAGATCAGTTGCTTATGTCCCGGGAGTTGGCAACCATTAAGCTTGATGTGGCTATGGAATTGCAGCCGGACGAGCTGACCATACAAACTGCAGACAGCGAAAAGTTAGCTGAGTTATATAGCCGATGTGAATTCCGCCGTTGGCTTGGTGAGCTTATGGAAAGCGGGGCGGCAACTGACCAGGCTTTAGGGAAAACAGAAGGCGAAAAGCCAGTCAGCGACATTAACCAGGACGCTTACCGTGTTTTAATGACGGAAAAGGAAGTAAGTGACTATTTAGCCTCACTTAAGAAATGCGACTACTTTGCCTTTGATACCGAAACAACCAGTTTGAACTATATGCAGGCGGAACTTGTCGGTGTGTCATTGGCGATGGCACCCGGCGAAGCGGTCTACATTCCAGTTGGCCATGACTATATGGAAGCCCCGGAGCAAGTCGGGCGCGACTGGTTGCTAGAGCAGTTGAAGCCTTTACTCGAAGCGGACAAACCGCAGAAGGTAGGGCAAAACCTTAAGTACGACGCACATATTTTGCGTCGTTATAAAATTCGTTTAGGCGGTATTTTAAACGACACCATGCTGGCATCTTACGTATTTAACAGTGTCGGCTCCCGCCATGACATGGACACCTTGAGCCTGCATTACCTGAACCACAAGACGATCAGCTTTGAAGAGATTGCCGGTAAAGGCGCTAAGCAGCTGACCTTTAATCAAATCGATCTTGAACAGGCGGGTCCCTACGCGGCTGAAGATGCAGACATTACGTTCCGATTGCATGATGTCTTGTGGAATAAGGTCAAAGATGTTGGCAGCGAGCTACATAGTGTACTGACTGATATTGAAGTACCGTTAGTTCCCGTACTGTGCGATATGGAACAATATGGTGTCCGTATTGATGCTAATTTACTTGGTAAACAGAGTCAGGAAATTACAGAGAAGCTCGACGCTTTAGAGAAAAAAGCTTTTGAGATTGCCGGTGAGGAGTTTAACCTAGGTTCAACCAAGCAGTTGCAACGCATTTTCTTCGAGAAGCTGGAGCTTCCGGTTGTTAAAAAGACTCCGAAAGGGGCACCATCAACGGCGGAGGAAGTTTTGCATGAGTTAGCGCATGACTATCCTTTACCGGATGTTATTTTACAGCACCGAAGTTTGTCGAAGTTAAAGTCAACTTATACCGATAAGCTGCCGAAGATGATCAACCCGGACACCGGCCGGGTGCACACCTCCTATCAGCAGGCGGTCACGGCAACCGGACGTTTGTCTTCCACTGATCCGAACTTACAGAATATTCCTATTCGTACCGCCGAAGGTCGCCGGGTGCGTCAGGCCTTTGTTCCGAAGCAAGGCTATAAAATAGTTGCTATCGATTACAGCCAGATTGAGCTGCGCATTATGGCGCACCTGTCGCAGGATGCGTCTTTATTAAAAGCTTTTGCTGACGGTCTGGATATTCACCGGGCAACGGCCGGGGAAGTGTTCGGTTGCAAAGCCGATGAGGTAACTGATGACCAACGCCGCCAGGCCAAGGCGGTCAACTTTGGCTTAATTTACGGCATGTCTGCTTTTGGCCTTGCGCGTCAGTTGGGTATTGCCCGCCATGAAGCTCAACATTATATGGATAAGTACTTTGAGCGTTTCCCCGGTGTGCTGCGCTACATGGAAGATACTCGTAAACAGGCAAAAGAGCAGGGATACGTTAAAACCCTATTTGGGCGTCGCCTGCCTTTGCCGGATATAAAAGCCAGCAACGGAGCTCGCAGAAAAGGTGCGGAACGGGCTGCTATTAATGCGCCGATGCAGGGAACCGCGGCGGATATCATTAAAAAAGCGATGCTGAAAGTTGCTGACTGGATTGATAGCAACCAGTGCCAGGATGACGTACGTATGTTAATGCAGGTTCACGATGAGTTGGTCTTTGAGATAAAAGAGGCCAGGTTGGATGATTATATTGCACAATTAACAGATGTCATGGAAAAAGCCGCAAGCCTTGATGTGCCGCTTATTGCAGAGGCGGGTAAAGGCAATAATTGGGACGAAGCGCATTAATTTTACGATTTTTGTGAACTTTATAAAAAGGGTCTAGTCACAATAAGTGAGGGCATTAATCCTCCCTCACAAAATTGTTCTCCCTGGATTACTTTTGGCCCGGCTTTTTAGTCGGGCTTTTTTATTGCTCTTTCTGCGGAATGCCGGCCAGGCCGGGACGACCCTTACGGTTGGCAAACCATACGCCAACAAGAATTGCCAACATACCAATACCTTGTTGTAACCAGAATGCTTCACCGTCAAGTACGCCCAGCAAAACGGCAACCACCGGAATGAGATAAGTGACTGAACTGGTAAACACCGTATTGGTTAATTGCACAACGTGGTTAAAAATAACCAAAGCGCCGGCCGTTCCGGCAATACCCAAAGCTAAAACAGAGAACAGCGATAACATAGCGTCGGGTTGTTGAACCTGTGCTATAAATTCTGTGCCAGCAAACAAATAGACAGTAGCAGGAACCGCAGCCATGAGTAGCGATATACCTGTGATGGTTAACGGTGATAAGTCACTGATTTTATGTTTAATCAGGTTCAGGTTAAGGCCGTAACAAACCGTTGCTGCCATGACTAACAAAGCATAAAGGTTGAAGTCCCAACTGCCATTGGCGGAAGCGGTAACTAAAAGCAGAGTACCAAAGAGGCCTATACCGACACCGATAACCTGTGCTACTCGCGCCTTTTGATGGAAGAATAAAGAACCGATAACCAGAGTGGCTATGGGGGTTAAGGCATTCAGAACCCCAGTGACACCACTGGCCAATTGAGTTTGTGCTATTGCGAACATAAAAGCCGGAATTAGGCTGCCAACCAGACCAACACTGGCCAATTTCAGCCAATGCTTGCGGGTGATTTTGTTCAGGCGGCGAGCTATAAAGGGGGCTAGCACGATACCGGCCGAACTAATGCGTAGAGCCCCAACTTCCATTGGCCCAAAAGCGAGTAGACCCTTTTTAATTAATAAAAAAGAGCTACCCCAAATTAATGCGAGTAACCCTAATAATAACCAGGCGCTAAGCGGTGGTGTGTTATTCGTTGTCATACTCTTTGCTATACCACTGGTTGAGTTTCTCTTCGACTTGCTCGACGCCGAAGCGTTTTAATGAGGAAAATGCTTCGACCTGAACGTCACCATTAAAGGCAATTGCAGCTTGTCTTGCTTTTAACACCGTTGACTTACGAGCGCCCTGTTTAAGTTTGTCGGCTTTGGTGAGCAATACCAGTACCGGCAACTCACAATCAACAGCCCAGTAAATGAGTTCCTGATCGGTTTCGCGGAAAGGGTGACGGATGTCCATTAGTACGACAATACCCTTGAGGCTGTCTCTTTGCTGAAGGTATTCGCTTAAAGAACGCTGCCACTTCTCTTTTACGGCCAGTGGCACCTTGGCAAAGCCATACCCTGGTAAGTCAATAAGGCGTTGACCGCTGTCGAGTTCGAACACATTAATTAGCTGGGTTCGTCCTGGAGTTTTACTGGTACGAGCCAGTGATTTTTGCCGCGTTAGTGTATTCAGAGCGCTGGATTTACCGGCATTAGAACGGCCGGCGAACGCAATTTCGATGCCTGTGTCCGGAGGCAGTTTGCTGATATCCGGTGCACTGGTCACAAATTTTGCCGATGCGTAATCTAATTGCTGATCTGCCACTATTAAGGTCACTTTTATTGATAAAACGGAACGTCTACGTGCATTATGAAGTATCCGGACAGTATCTCCAATGATCATTTAGCAATTGATTCGGTTTTAATCGTTTAATCCACACAAGTTTTGTGTAAAATAGCAACCTGCTTAAGGTGATTTATTGGGGCGCGTGGCGCCATCCAGAACAGAAGAGAAGCAAACATGAAAAAATTCGCAATCTTTTTGGGACTTTTCTTCGGTACCGCCGGTATCGCAGTAGCACAAAGCGGCGATGCTGAAGCCGGAAAAGAGAAATCGCAAGTTTGTGCGGCTTGCCATGGACCCAATGGTGAATCTCCGACCGATATGTATCCGCATTTGGCCGGCCAGCACGAAAAATATCTGCTTAAACAGCTGAAGGATTATAAGCTGGCTCAGGAAAGCGGCGGTGAAGAAGGTCGTAACAATCCAATTATGATGGGTCAGGTTGCGTCATTATCTGAACAAGATATGGCTGACTTAGCGGCTTTCTTCGCATCACAGGAGGAGCCGAAAGGCGAAACGGCTGAAGATATTATTGCACAAGGGCGTGACCTTTACCGTCGTGGCAACCCTGAAACGAATATGCCGTCTTGTGCAGGCTGCCATGGTCCTCGGGGAAATGGTATGGGGTTAGCGGCATTTCCGGATATCTCCGGTCAGCACGCGGCTTACACTAAGTCTCAACTAGAAATGTTCCGTAGCGGCGAACGTGCTAACGATCCAAACGGAATGATGCAGGGCGTGACAGAAAAAATGACAGACGACGAAATCGAGTTGCTGTCTAAGTTCTTGAGTGGCTTGTACTAAACAGAGCTTAATCAAATAGAAAGCGGCTTAGGCCGCTTTTTTTGTTCTTAATAAGAATAATTTAGAACCTTTCAGAGCTTATTCAGGAGTTTTAGTTCCCCATCGCTCATAGTTCATGCACCGTTTAGTAAAAGGTGCGAGATATGAGCGTCATAAAGTCCAGTCATAAAAATCCGTTTGCCACTGTAGTGGTATTTCTCATAGTTATTATTCTCGGTACGACCGCATTAATTAATTTACCTATCCAATTGATGCCTAACATCGAGAAACCTGTCATTACTGTCATGAACTTTTGGCGGTCAGCTGCGCCAGAGGAAATGGAATCAGAAATTGTCGAACCGCAGGAAGAAATCATAAAGAACATTGTTGGGGTTGAATCGATAGAGACCTCCGTGCGCAATGGCTTTTCATTCACTACGATAGAGTTCAATTTGCAGCAAGATATGCAGCAAGGCTTTATTAATGTGATAAACGCACTGAATCAAGTGCAGGGAATGCCGCTCGAGGCCAGCGAACCAATGACGATTCTTGGGGAGTACCAAGCTGGCACAGCAACAATGATGATTCGTAAGTTGGGCGAAAACGAGACTAAAGACTTCACTGAGTACCAAGAGCTCATAAAGCACAAAGTCGCACCAAGGCTTCGCAATATTCCGGGAGTCACCAACGTTAGCTTGGCAAGCTACTTGACCAATCAACTGCAAGTTACTTTTGACCCGTATAAGTTAGCGGCTTTGGGCATTACTGTGCCTGAGCTAATGGGAAGAGTCACCGAGTCAAAAGACTTCTCTGGCGGTTTTGCTGATGTCGGACGTCGAGAGTATTCGGTAAGATACCAAGGGCAGTTTTCTCCCGAAGAGCTTGAGCATTTGGTTGTATCACACAATGATGGGCGGCCAGTGTATCTTGGGGAAGTTGCGGACGTTGTTTTAGGGTTTGAAAAGCAATACAACTTTATCTATCGAAACTCTCAGCCTGGCTTTTACATCTCTCTGGACGCTTCTAAGCAAGCCAACACAATAGAAATATTTGAACACTTAAACAAAGTGATTGCTGAGCTTAACGAGCAAGAGTTGAACCCTCGTGGCTTAGATATGGTTTTGAGCTTCGATTCGTCTTCAGTGATCAAGCGCGCTATAAACTTAGTACAAAACAACTTGAGTATCGGCATTGCCCTCGCGTTGCTAATGCTTTATTGGATGATACGTGGCGCTCGTTCCACGATGCTAATTAGCATCACAATTCCCGTGTCATTGAGTGCAGCATTGTTGGGTTTGAGCTTCCTGGACCGCTCGTTGAATATTATTTCTCTGGCAGGTTTGGCGTTTTCCACTGGCCTGGTATTGGATGCAGCGATTGTTGTTCAAGAAAATATTGTTCGACTTCGACAGCAAGGTCTTGAGTTGAAAAAGGCTGTTATTCAGGGGGCACAAGAAGTTTCTCGCGCATTGTTTGCTGCGACAGTAACGACCGTTGCTATTTTCTTGCCGGTTATTTTTATGGGAGGCATTGCAGGCCAGTTATTTTATGACCTTGCTGTGACAATGAGTATTGCGGTCGTGGCCTCAACGCTAACAGCACTTTTATTGCTACCTGTGGTCGCTGCTTTTGTTCTCAAAGAATCTGAAAAACAGACGAAACCCCTCGCTGTTTGGACTAAGTTATCTTCTGTCTATCAACGGTACTGCCGTACACCAAAGCAGATAATGGCATGGGCTGTTGGGTTAGGCCTTAGTTCTTTACTTTGTATTCTGTTGCTAATGCCAAAAACAGACTTTCTTCCTGAAGCTAAGTTCGAAGGTATTATCGCAGTACTTCAAACGCCTCCGTCAACAAACTACCGAATTTTAGAACAGGAGTTAGCTAGAGAGCTTATTGAGCGGTTGGAGCCGTACCGCAACGGTGAGAAGTCTCCTCAAATTAAAGATTTTAACCTAACCATGAGCTCTGGAGGTAAAGCGATTTTCATCTACCCCAGGGATCCGTCTAAGTCTGCGGAGCTATTGAGCGCTATTCGGCAGGATGTATTAACCGGTCTACCTGACACCAAGGGCTTTGCTTTTAACATGTCGTTGATTAACTCAGTAAAAGTAGGGTCAGGTCGTAGCGTCTATATGGACTTCACCGGGCAACTGGATGACACCACTCAGCTCGTTATAGAACGCACTATGAAACTAATAGCTGACCGCATTCCGGAATCATATGTGCGACGAGTGCCTAATGCACAGGCAGTCCAGGCAGAGCTACAAATCACACCAAATAACTATGCCATAGCAAACTCCGGGCTCACTCGTAATCAAGTTGGCCAAGTCATACGCAGTATGACGGACGGGCAGTTTGTTGGAGAGCATTACGACGGCATTTTAAGACGTGACGTCATTGTCAAGACCCTTCCATGGAGCACTCCGGAAGAGCTAGCGGCAATGCCAATTTATACGCCGAACAGTGGCATTCAAACTATTGATCAATTGACTGAGCAAAATAGAACTGTCTCGGCTACCGAGTTGCGTCGAATTGATGGTCAACGAGCGCTTACCATAGGTGTGACTCCTCCAGACGATTTTTCGCTCGAGGACACCATCAAAATTCTTCGTGAGCTGAAATTAGAAGCTGAGCAGCAATTGTCGAACCAGACCTTTATAAGCCTAAGCGGGGGGGCTGACGATTTAAAAGAGACTGTTAATACCATGGTCACGAATTTTGCATTTGCGATTTTAATATTGCTGTTAATTATGGCGGCAATATTCCGCTCGGTTATCGACAGCCTGTTGGTGTTGCTAACGACTCCTATCGCTATCGCTGGGGGGACATTAGGCCTTTGGGTGTTGAATTTATTTAAGTTTCAGCCGCTTGACCTACTGACAATGATTGGGTTTGTCATTCTACTTGGTTTGGTGGTTAATAACGCCATTCTAATGATTGAGAAAACTCGCCAAGCTCAGCGTGAAGGCCTAACCATCGGCGATGCTATCTCTGAAGCAATAGCACAGCGAGTAAGACCCATTTATATGAGTTCATTGACGTCTGTTGTCGGGATGTTGCCCTTAGCCCTTATTCCTGGTGCTGGTAGTGAATTATACCAAGGGTTAGCGGTGGTTATTTTGAGTGGTATGGCGATAAGTACTTTATTTACGGTATTTGCAATCAGCGCATTGCTCTACATAGCAGAGCGTCTATTCCCTAAACATTTCCTTTTGAATACTAGTGAGCTAGGCGGTTTACCTAAAACGAACCCACTGAGAGGTGACTTATGATTATTACTAAACGTATTACATTCACGGCATTATTAACGGCCTTGTTATTTAGCGTTATTGCGGAAGCGGATAACGCGCCGGTGGTATCTGTCGCCGCGGTAGAAGAAACTCGGTTGAGTCCGGCTGTTCGTGTTACTGGTCATGTGCAGTCACGATATCAAACCGAACTGTCTAGCGGTGTTGCAGGAGTTGTAGACTGGACAGCCGAAGAGGGCAAACATGTAAAACAAGGAGACGCTGTTGCAAAACTGGATACTACGCAATTGAAGCTCACCGAGCAGCGTCTTGCTGTGCAGGTAAAGCGACAAAAGGTAGAGCTGAATCGGCTAATGCAGGAGTATAATCGGTTAACCCGTTTAAAGAGCAGCAACTTAGTATCTGAGCAAGTACTTGAAGGAGCAAAAGTGGATAAAGAGTTAGCTGAAGCCGACTTGCAATTATTGATGCTAGAACAACAGCAGGCGCAAGATAGCTTAAACAAAGCTCTGGTAAAGGCTCCGTTTTCTGGCATTATCGCTAAGCGCTATGTGCGGGCAGGGCAAGCCGTAGGAAGCACCTCCGAGTTGATAAAGTTAGTCAGCCTCAAAGAGCTAGAAGTAAAGTTACACGGACCACTAAGCTATAGTCGTTATCTCGATTCTAAATACGCTGTTGAAGTTCACTTTAGTGATGGTCGAACGCTATTACCGGTGCGAGCTGTTGTTGCTGTGAGTGACGAGCGTTCGCAGACATTCACAGCTTATCTTGACATTCCTAAACAGCAACTGAGCCGCTTTGACATTGGACAAGTTGTCAGTGTCAGTGTTCCTAGTGCTAAGGAAGAAAACTATGTTTCCGTGCCGCGTGACGCTCTTGTTATCAAGTCATCAGGATACTTCGTGTATAAACTTGATAGCGAGAACAAAGCACATAAAATTTCGGTAGAGGTGACACAAGGCGTGGGTGAGCGCGTGGGAGTCACAGGAAACTTAGATATAGGAGAGAAAGTTATTGTCCGCGGTGCTGAAACACTTCGCGACGGGACGGTAGTTAAAATACTGACAGCTCATGAGTTTCCTTTGGCGAGCTAATTTTGAATATAATTTTTTACACGGCTCTTTAGTGAGTCAAACTTAGAGTCATTATTCAACGGTTGGTAGTGAGGGTCTATTGGAATGAATATCGCCGCAGGTTGTTTTGTTTCAATAGCCCTATTAAGCCAATGAATGGCTTGATCAAAATCGCCGGCAACTACTGCGTAACGAGCCCATGACAGAGGAGGAAGGTAATGCCCTAAATTGGTATCCACCCGGCGGTCCAATAATTCCTGATAGACTGGACTAAGACCATGGTTATTGAATATGCTCTCATAGTGAGCAATTTGCTTTTCTGGAAAGTGTTGCTCTTTCATAAGTTGCTTTAGCGTTCGGAAAGCTTCTTCATCATTTCCTGTTAAGATAGCGATTCGGTTAAGGACGCGCTGAGATAGCCTTGACTCAGCTTCTGAATTTTCAATTCTTTGAACTTCCGCTGCGGCAAGATCATACTGTTCCTTAAATAGGTAAACGTAGGACATATTAAGGAACTTATAGTAATCTGGATTTTTGCGACGCAACTTGCCGAGAAACTTTTCAGCGTTTTCAAAGTCGCCAATAGAAATAAGAAACTCCGAGTATCCCTGATAAACAAGAGGATCCTCTGGACTGTATTTTAATGCGTTAAGGTAAGCGGCTTTCGCTGACTCAAACTCCCAATTGGCAATGTGTTTCAGCCACGCCTGTAGCAACCAGGCGTGGCCATTTTCAGGCTCCTTTTCGAGTACGAAGTCCACAATTGACTGAACCTCACCTTTATAGATACCTATATCCCTGTAGCTGTTAAGCATGCTCAAATGGATTTTCGCTTGAGCTACAGTAAGGTAGGCGGGAAGGTAGCCTGGAGTTTGCTGAATAATGTCTCGGGCTATTGATATTGCTTTACGTTGGTGTTCTGGTTCCATGACTTCGAGTGAGCTATTCGCTTTATTATGCTGCTCTATTACTGCTTTGGGATAAGCTGTCTCACTGTTGGCTTCAGGTACCCTTTTTAAAAGGTAAAATGAACTGGCTCCAACGATAACTGCAACTATGGCTATTAACGCACCATAAATGGCTGGCTTCTTAGGTTTATGTTCTACCGGGGGGTTGGTCGGGAGCTGATTGAGCGGTTGAAGCTTTTCCTGTGTTGCCTGCTTGACCTCAACCCTTGGTAGCCACTGATAGCCGTGACCGGAAAGCGTTTTTATAAAAGTAGGGTTATGGCGACTGTCACCGAGCACTTTTCGTAGTTTACTAATAGCTACTGAGAGACTATCCTCGTTAACGACCCGATCGGGCCACACCGCTTCAATGACTTCCAGTTTGCTGAGCTTTTCATTGTCGCTTTGGCAAAAGATGAGTAGAAGATCACTAACCCGCTGCTCCAAAATTTCGGAACGAGAGTTTAAAATCAGTAAGTTAGTCTCTGGTCGGAAGACGTAGTCTGAAAAGTGAAATTCGGTATTTTGCATTTGGTCTTTTATTTCTTACTATAGCTAAAGTTGTGTCCGAGTGGCAAATGAATTCACTTTGTTAACGAAAAGTAATAAGAAAGTTGTTTTTTAGATCAATAAAATCATTGAATTAATATTTGGTTCAAGTAGTCTTAACAACGCTCCGGGGCCGTACGGACAGAAAAAAACAAAAAAAAGATGTTAAAAGCCCTTGAGGAAATAATAAAAAGACTGTAAAAATACAGCTGACTCGACACAAAAAAATAACAAGAGGTCGGGAGATTATCGAAAAGTCGGATTCCATCTTATTTCTCGATAATCCAGGGAGTAAAGCCAATAGGCTAGAGGTTGCTCCATTTTATAATAACAATAATAAAAGAAAGGTTACGGAAAACCGCAATAACAAGTCGGAAGCAGTGACAACCATTCTCATAGTTGCAGTGCGCTGCCGATAATATGAGAGAAGCAGGCGATGTGTAAAAGCATCGCCTTTTTTCTTATCTGAGCCAAGCCTTTCTTATAGCGTACAGCCTTTTCCTTTTTGTATTTTACCCTCCCACTGACGTCATCCCCGTTAATGAGTTACAATAGGTCATATTAGTTTTTATTTAGGAGCGACCATGACTCGCCGCAAAAAAACACGTAAGGCAGGGCCTTTGGCGCCGTCTAAAACGCCAAAAGAAAAACAGGCGTCAGATGCCGCCTCAAAAGGTAAAAAGAAGGGCAAGGGTCAACCGTCAGGCCAACGACATTCATCGGCTAAAGTTTTACAGCAAAGTAGAACAAAAGGTGATGAGAAAGATCCCCGACATGGTAGTCGCCGTAAGGTAGCTTTGGTGATAACACCTGAGCAGGAACTAAAACAGTTGCAGGAAGACACTAAACTTCAGTTACTGGTTGAACGTTTCGAAAATGATGAGTCTCTGACAGCAGAAGAGCAGCGCTACCTCGATGAAAAATCTGAGCGTTATGAGCAGCTGGTTGCCAAACTGGGTTATGAACTCGATGAAGAATGGGATGATGAGGAGCACTAATGTCCAGCGAACTCTATTGGATTATCGCCATTGTCGGCGTCTTAATTATTGTCGCTCTGGGGTGGTACGCCACCACCTTACTAATACGCCTGCGTTGGCAGACCCGAATTCGGAACGCAGCCGTACAGAAGCGTGTCGACCGCATTGATGAGAGCATTATTACTATTGCAAAGGCCATGCAGCAAGAGCAGTGTCCCTTGTCTGAAGGTTGCTTACGTATCGTTGTATTGCTTGACCATCGCCCTGAAGCTATTGAGTACGACTACTCTAAAGATTATCCGGCAATGCACGAAATGTATGAAAAAATAAAACATATGCCAACGCACGAGTCACGTAAGAAGTTTCCGAAAAAGAAAGTGCGTGAAATGGATGACGAGCGTGAGGGCTATGAAAAGTCGATGCGGGAGATTATTCTTGCCGACGTTGATAAGTTATTGAAGCAATTCCCAGCGGCCTGAGGAGGCGGCATGCCGTTTTTTAAAGGTGTAAAAGAAGATATTGCCAGCGTTTTCGACAGAGATCCGGCTGCGCGGAACACAATGGAAGTGTTGTTTCACTATCCTGGACTGCATGCTACCTGGTTCCATCGTATAAGCCATAAACTTTGGGGCTGGAAGTTATACTGGCTTGCTCGTTTTGTGTCTAATGTTTCGCGCTGGCTGACGGGCATAGAAATTCACCCGGGTGCTAAAATAGGTCGTCGTTTCTTTATTGATCACGGTATGGGTGTGGTCATTGGTGAAACAGCAGAGATCGGCGACGACGTTACTTTGTATCATGGTGTGACCCTTGGCGGTACTAGCTGGAATAAAGGCAAACGACACCCAACATTGAAAGACGGCGTGGTGATTGGTGCGGGAGCAAAGGTACTGGGTCCAATTACTGTCGGTAAATCCGCACGCATTGGCTCTAATGCCGTGGTCGTGCGAGATGTGCCAGAGCTAACCACGGTGGTCGGTATTCCGGCTCGGGTAGCTCAGTCGGCGGTCGATGCGGAAACAACAGAGCGCCGCAAGAAAATGGCAAAGGAATATGGCTTCGATGCCTATGCTATTTCAGCCGATAATCCAGACCCGGTTGCGACAGCAATTGGTCGTATGCTCGATCATGTACAGGTTTTAGATAATAAAGTGTCTGACCTTTGCCAGGCTGTTAATAAGCTTGGTGGGGATGTCTGTGGTGAGATTCCTGAAGTCGATATGGACGATGTTGAGTTTCTTGAAGAAAGTGAGCGCGCCGCAAAACGACGCGCTGATAAAGATGATACTTCAGCCTCGGGTTAGCAAGACTCTTAATCTTTTAAATTAAAGCGCTCAATCAATGAGTAAAGCTGCTGACTGGTTTTTTGCAGTTCGTTGCTTGAGTGCTGCGTTTGCTCTGCCGTTTGTTGAGTTTGACGGGCAGTGTCGGCAATCTCAGTTATTTGTTCGCTGATATGCTCCGCAACACCGCTTTGTTCTTCAACAGCCGAAGCCATTTGCGTCGACATATCTGAAATGTCCTGAATAGCCGTTGATATCTCGCCCAGAGCAGTGTCCGCCAGACGAACTTTCTCAACGCCTTCTGATGCCGACTCTTCACCTTGTTTTGAGACCTCGACGGCATTACGTGCGCGCTCTCGTAACTGTTGAATGACTTTGTGAATACCCTCAGTAGATTGGGTTGTTCTTGAAGCCAGCGAGCGAACTTCATCAGCGACAACTGAGAAACCGCGGCCATGCTCGCCGGCACGAGCTGCTTCAATGGCTGCATTCAGAGCTAACAGGTTGGTCTGATCGGCTATGGATGAGATTAAATCTGCAGCCTCGCCAATAGCATCGGTTGATTCATCCAACTCTTTAACGGTTTCTGCTATTTGTCTGACGGCATCGTGAAGCTGAACGATAACCTCGCTTGCGTCTCTTGCCAGCCCGACGCTTTCATCAACATTCGTTTTTGCTGACTCAGCCTGTTGGGCATTACGTTCAACCGTATCTGCCACTTCCTGGATAGCGGAGGCCATCTCATTCATAGCGGTTGCAGTCTGCTCAGTCGCGGCTGTCTGTTTATCGACATACTGTTTACTAAGCTGGGCTTGATCGTTAGTATCGCTGGTTACTTTTAACAGGCCTCCAACCGCGTCCTTCATTCGGCTAAGCGCCGTACGGTTACGGGCTCCTTCGCTGACAAGTTGCATGGCAAGCTTCGCTTCACGTCCCTGTTTATCAAAGTAGGTCATGCCAACCAGTTCGGAATCAAAAGCTTCGGGGCGTAATTCCAGTAACCCTTGCAACATACGGCCAATATAGATGACGTACGAGACAGTAGTAATGGCGGTTGCAGCCAAAGCTATTAAGGCAGCGACAGGCTCCCCGAGCGTTGCTATAGCAGCACTGGCTATTAGACCGGGGATGACAACGGGCATTAAATCTTTACAGCCCAGCCATAATCGTTTACTTAAGGGAATGGCGTGTTTGCCTGCATTTAATCGGTCATAAATGCCCTGAGCTCGCTTTTTACTGTGATCTGATGCGGCAACACGGACGGACTCAAAGCCAACAGGCTTGCCATTTTCCATTATGGGGGTGACATAAGCACTGACCCAGTAATGATCCCCATTTTTACAACGGTTTTTAACTAAGCCCATCCAGGGCTTTCCACGCTTGATGGTTTTCCACATTTGCTCAAAGACACCTCCCGGCATATCGGGATGGCGTAGAAGGTTATGTGGAGAACCAATCAATTCGTCTCGTGTGTAACCACTAACACTGACAAAGTCTTCGTTACAGTGCGTGATGACCCCTTTAAGGTCAGTAGAGGAAATCAGCCGATAGTGGTCTGGAAAGCGGTTTTCCTTTCCTGAAACCGGACCATTATTTTTCATAAGCGCCTTTGGGAAGTTTGACTTACATCAATATAATAAGGTTATCGTATTTTTGCGGGAAAAGTTTAGCGATTTAGGCTTTTTTCTATAAAAAAACGCCGCTAAAAAGCGACGTTTTTGAAATTCTTTGTGTAAACGTTCGGCACCCGAAAGGGTACTGAAGGTTCCTTACATAGGAACTACGTTTTCAGCTTGTGGGCCTTTAGGGCCTTGAGCTACGGTGAAAGAAACCTGCTGGCCTTCTGCCAGAGTTTTGAAACCGTCAGACTGAATAGCGCTGAAATGTACGAAAACGTCTGCGCCGTTTTCTTGTTCGATGAAACCGAAGCCTTTAGCTTCGTTAAAGAATTTTACTTTACCAGTAGTAGTAGACATGCTGATATTCCTCGTAGTGCATGTTGAAATCAATGTATTGCTCAAAAAACTTAGGTATTACTTGGACTTACAAAACGAGGTACAGCAAAAAGGACTTCGTAAAAAATCTCAAATCAATAGCCGAAATTTTCTCAGCGGTTTCGAGTATACGCTTAATATAGCCCGAGTCAACAATAGCTTGCGTTATTTTAACCAATTGCGGCTTATATGACGGAAGGTATCGCCGCCTGCTTTTTCGAGCCACTCAAACGCTGCCATCTCAGAGGTGATGATTTCAACGCCGGCATTTCGCATACGTTCAATGGCGCTGTCTTTATCGGTAGGGCGACGAGAGCCAACAGTATCGGCCGGCAGAAATACCTGATAACCGGATTCCTGAAGCTCTATTGCAGTTTGTAGAACACACACATGAGTTTCCATACCCATAATAACCACATGTTTCTTATTATACTCAGATAGAACATCGCGGAAGGTATCGTCACGTACAGCGCTGAAATGCGTTTTCTCAACAACGCGGGCGGCTTCAATGATCTCTTGCAGGCTGTCAACGGTATAACCTAGGCCTTTAGGGTATTGCTCGGTAATAAGAATAGGCAAGTCCAGCTGCATAGCAATTTCACCCAGCCAACGCATGCGCGAGGTGACAACGTCTCGTTGATGAATTGCAGGCAACAGTCGTTCCTGAGCATCGACAATGAGTAAGAGAGAATCTTTAGCACTAAGCAGCATCATTCATTCCTGTTGGTAGAAAGTCGTTCCAGATACTAACCTTAGCTTATTAACCGATCTATCAGCAAAAAGTCTTAATTTGGTCAATAATCACCCATGAAATTTGCAGTTAAGGCGACCAATGGCTACAATCCTCGCCTTTCCAAATGCACACGCACATCCAAACAGTAAATAAAAGGTGACACCATGGCTCCGGTATTGATTCTAATGGGTTCCCAGTCCGATTGGCCGGTAATGCAAAAAGCGGCAGAAATGCTCGAGTCTCTGGGCATTAAATGGCAGGCGAAGGTTGTTTCTGCGCATCGTACGCCGGATTTACTTAAATCGACCATGGAACAAGCGGAGCAAGACGGGGTGCCTGTGGTTATTGCTGGTGCTGGTGGTGCTGCTCACTTACCGGGTATGTTGGCGGCTTATACTGCTATTCCTGTGTTTGGTGTGCCGGTTCCAAGCAAACAGCTAAAAGGTTTAGACAGTTTATTGTCCATTGTGCAGATGCCTAAGGGTGTGGCTGTTGGTACTCTGGCAATTGGTGATGCCGGTGCTGCAAATGCGGGCTTGTTGGCTGCACAGGTTATCGGCAGCTTTGACAGCGACGTTCGCAAACGTGTGCACGAATTTCGCACGGCACAAAAAGAAAAGGTCATGGCTAACTCAGATTTGGAGCTGCCAAAATGAAGATTCTTATCCTTGGCAACGGCCAGCTAGGTCAAATGCTGGGTAAAGCGGTTATTCAGCAAGGGCATGAATGTGTCTTATACAGTGACCGGCTGAATCAGGTTATGGCATTAGGTAGCCAGCAGCCTTTAACAATGACGTTAGCCGAGGCAAATGAATGGGCTGATGTAACCACCTGGGAACACGAGCACCTAGGGGAAGAACTCGTTGCTAAGACCGCTGATAAGTTCTTGTTAAAAGCAGAGCGCTTCAACAGCTTAGTCGACCGCCGTACTCAAAAAGCGCTTTGCGATGAACTGGATATTCCAACCTCCGCCTGGCAAGCCTATGACAGTGTTGCTGAGTTAACAGCAATTTTAGAAGGCTGTGACCACGCGGTTGTGATTAAGTCGGCGAAGGGCGGCTACGATGGTAAGGGCCAGTGGCGCTGGAAGCCGGGCGAGGACATTGCAACAGTTGCTGAAGATGCTGGACAGCGCCCGGGTATTGTTGAAGACATGATTAACTTTACCGATGAAGTCTCCGTTGTCGGAGCTCGTTCGCATAAAGGCGAGCAGCGCTGTTTTCCGCTGACCTTAAATGTTCATACCAAGGGTATACTGTCTTACAGTCTGGCTGGTGCTGATCACTTTTCAAAAGAGCTCGAGGCCCTAGCCAAAGAGCATCACAAGAAACTTACCAATGCACTTGATTACGTCGGTGTTCTTGCTATTGAGTTCTTCGTGGTCGGAGAGGGTGAAAACCAACACTTGTTGGTCAACGAAGTAGCGCCCCGGGTCCATAATTCAGGTCACTGGACGATGAGCGGTGCTAACTGTGACCAGTTCAATCTGCATATTCGCGCTATTACCGGCTTGCCATTGCCGGACTTGCTGATTGCGCCGACATTAATGGTAAACGTAATTGGTGTTGCCGGTATTCCTGAAGCTTTATGGGAAGCTGCCGCAGCTGACTGCCATTGGTATGGCAAGGATGCGCGACCCGGTCGTAAAGTGGGTCACGTGAATATTATGATCGACTCGTTTGAACGGGGTGAGAACCTGGCCAACAGTTGGGCTGAAAAGCTGCAACTACTGGCTGGCTAAACTTTTTAGAGCGTTAACAATTCTGCGAATGAGCGGCTAAAACCGCTCATCCAGCCATTTCTGCATATCCTGAACCTGCTCCAGACACAGTGAATGTGGCATTGGGTAGGTTTGATACGTCACTGAAAACCCTTTCTCTTTCAACGTTGCACAGGCTTTTTGTCCAAGAACCTCCGGAACAACAGGGTCCTGAGTGCCGTGCTGAACCAAAATTGGCAGCTGTGAATTGGCTTCATTGACCTGAATGTCGCCGGCTGTGGCAAAGTAAGTGGAATGCGCCATTAAACCCGCCAGCGGTTTAGGGTAGGTTAAAGCGGCTTCATAACCCACGGCGCCGCCTTGCGAGAACCCGGCAATAATAATGCGTTTACTGTCGATGCCCTGAGCAACTTGCTCGTCGATCATCTTGTGTATTTTAGCCGCAGATTCGCGCAGCTGTTCGCTGTCTATCTGGCGGTCGATGCTCATGTCGGTAATATCGTACCAGGCTGGCATTACCATACCCTGGTTTATGGTAACCGGCATTTGCGGTGCATGAGGAAATAAAAAGCGAACCTGCGCGTCGGCAAACTTTAAGTGTTCGGTCATAGGGACAAAGTCATTGCCCGAGGCACCCAGGCCATGCAACCAAATGATAACGGCGTCGGCTGTGCCTGCCGGTTCGTGTTTAATGACTTCCAGAGACATTACTGCTTTCCTATTTCTGCGGCAGGGTAGGAGCCCAGCCAGTGAATGTTGTTCATAGCGGCCAGTTCTTCAAGAGCCAAAGCGACACCGGTTTCGCGGCGGTGGCCATCAAAGTCGATAAAGAAGTGATAGTCACCAAACTGGCTACCTGCCGGGCGCGACACTATAGAGGTTAAGTTAATTTCCTGTTTTGCAAAAACCTGCAAGCTGTCGACCAGTAAGCCGGGGTGATCGTTGTCATCAATGAGCAGCAAACTGCTTTTCCAGCACTGGTCTTTAGTGAATTCAGGCTCTTCAGAAGTTGCAGATAATACCACGAAGCGCGTTTCGTTGCGTGGGTTGTCAGCGATGTTGTTATTCAATATCTGCAAAGTATCCGGACAGCTAATGTGCTTGGGAACTACGGCTGCGGAGGACTCTTCAGACGCTAGCAGAGCTTCCAGCGATGCGGCATTACTTGCGGTATGGATAATTGGCAGTCCGAGCTTGTGTAAGTACTGATTACATTGCCCTGCTGCGACAAACTGTGCCCATATCTGCGTAGGGTTCGTGCTGTTGCTGAGACACTGGAAGCCAACAGGAATACGGATTTCCGCCTGAATGCGCAAGGGCCGTTGCACCAAGTAGTCGACGACCGGAGAAACGAAGCCTTCGGTCAAATTTTCAATAGGAACAACAGCAGCGTCGCATTCCCGACCAACCGATTCCAGGCAGCTTACCAGGTTATCCAGTAATTGAATGTCGTGATGTACTTCAGGCTGGTAAAGCCCTGCGGCAACCTCAGAAAAGGTGCCGGCAGGGCCTAAAGTGGCTAGCTTCATTTCTTATATTGCTCGAACCAGGCCAGTGCATGTTCAATTTTGGCAATCATGTTAGAAGGTCGAGCCGTGACACCGTGAAAAGCGCCCGGAACACGAACCATAGCAGTATCTACTTTTTGCAGCTTCAATGCCTGGTAGAACTGCTCGGTTTCAGATATCGGCGTGCGACGATCCTTCTCTCCTGTGAACAGCAGTACCGGTGTTTCAACGTCACCGACCATAGACAATGGCGAACGTTGCCAATAGTGCTCCAGCTCTTCCCATGGCATACCAGGGAACTGGTTGGTGATTTGGCCAATTGAGCTGTCAGCCGTCAGTACTTTACTCACCCAGTTAATCACAGGGTTAGTGGCTGCCGCGGCGTTGAAGCGATTAGTTAGCCCTACCGCATAGGCTGTGGCGATACCGCCAGCTGAACCGCCGGCAATAAAGAGGTTGTCTGAGTCAGCAATGCCCTTATCAATGAGTAAATCAATGCCACTCATGTGGTCAGCAAAGTCATAAGGTGACGAGTAGTTGCCGTCCAGCAGCATGGCAAAGTCTTTGCCGTAAGAGGTACTGCCGCGATGGTTTACATAAAGCACCACATAACCTTCGGCTGCATAGCGCTGGTGTTCTGCGGCAAAATGCGGACCGTAAGACAGGTGAGGGCCACCGTGTATTTCTAACAGCAACGGATACTCTTTGTTTTCATCGTAATTCGGCGGAGTAATATACCAGCCATGAATCTCTTGACCGTCATAGCGTGACTCATAGCGAATTTCGTGAACTTTACCCAGTTCACGGTGGCCAAGCAGGTCTTCATTTAGCTGAGTAAACTGAACCGCTTCACCGCCTTGAGGCTGATAACCGACATCTGCCGGACGGTATTCAGAGCCTTTGGTGTAGGCAATAGCGCCAGTTTGTGAGGCAGTAAATGAGCCCATCGTATAAGGACGGCTGACATAAACGCCGGAAACATCGTCCACCCGATTTGTCAGCTCATTGCTCAAGGTGACATCAGCAACCACGGTTTTCCCCTGGTCGGCGTAAGAAACCGCCAGTGAGCCATTGCCTGTCCACTGTGGCGAGCTGAAAGAACGGTCGAAGTCAGCCTGGAGTTCAGTCTCTGAGCGTTCGCTCCAGTCCATGATCCATAGCTGTGACTTATGGTAAGGCACCGGCTCGTTCGAGCTGTGTAAGTAAGCCAGACGCTCGCCGTCAGGAGAAAATTGGGGCGATGACTCGCGGCCGGGTTTGTCGGTGACTTGCGTCACTTCCTTTGAACTCAGGCTGACGCTGTAAAGGTCACTTTCGTTGACCTGATAAGCCCAGTCTTCGGACCGGTTTCCTGAGAATACGATATGGCTGTCATCTTCTGTCCAGGCCAGGGGGCCGCCATGTCGATAGGGGCCATCGGTCAGCTGGCGTGCACTGCCGCCTTCAGCCGGAACCACGAAGAGTTGCGTATGCGCTGGCTCCAGAACCCCTCTGCCATCGCGCTGATAATAAGCTTCTTCAACGATAATAGGAGACTTTGACCATTTAGCACCTTTGGGTTTTGCTGGCTTTTTCACGCTCTTCGCAAAAGGAGTGGACTCGGCTTTGACTGACATCGTAAACGCTAACTGAGAGTCATCGTTAGACCAACTGATACTACCCGGGCTTTCGCTCACGTGAGTGACTTTGGCCGTGCGCTGCTCTTTAATCCAGTGCACATGAATTTGGTTCTTTTCAGAACGGTTGGAAGCAAAGGCAAGACGAGTGCCGTCGTTTGACCAGGCCAGACTGCCGTAGTTGAATTTATCATCAAAAATCGGTAAATGTTGACCGGTTTCGGTATCAATCAGCCATAATGAGCGACGAGTATTGTCTTTCATATCATCGAAGCTGTTGCGTATGTACGCAACGTATTTACCGTCAGGAGAGATACTGACCTGATTGGCGTACTCGAGCTGGAAAATGTCTTCAGCCTTAAATGTGTCGTTTGATAACGCTGGAGCGGAAGTAAAAAGTAGCATTAAGCTACCGGCAATGACGGATTGTTTTAACCACATTGTTGTTCTCCTTTTAAGTATAGCTTTACGTTACTGAAGCTGACGAGGTGATGCAAAGAGTTCCGTTCAAGTTGGCAGAAAATACGGTAAACTGAAGACCTTTTCCGAATGTTGTCAAAAAATTTAAAAGGAAAGCCCATGCACTATCGGCAAACTCGCGCAGAAATATCTACCGCTGCAATAGCGCATAACGCTAAGTGGGTGCGTCAGACAATGGCTGGCGGGAAGTTGCTGGGAGTTGTTAAAGCCGATGGCTACGGGAATGGTGTTGAGCCCGCAGTGCAGGCGTTAGAACCGTATGTAGATGGCATGGCTGCTGGCTTCATGGAAGAAGCACTGGCCGTTCGGGAATGCGGATACACAGGTCCGTTGGTTATTTTAGAAGGGTGTTTCTCCTCGTCTGAGCTTACGATTTGTGCACAGAACGAACTAAGCCCGGTGGTGCATTGCGAGCAGCAATTACAAGACATAGAGGCGGAAGCTTTAAGTAAACCATTGTGGGTGTGGCTAAAGGTCGATACCGGTATGCACCGTTTGGGTTGGTCTGAAGAACAAGCCCAGCAAGCGTTGAAGCGCTTAAACGCAAGTAACAATGTGGCTGGCGTAACGCTCATGTCGCACTTAGCTAACGCTGATGCGAACCATCGACTGAATGCTGAGCAAACACAACAGTTCTGTCAGTTATCAGAGACGCTCAATGGCTATCAGGCTCGCAGCTTCCATAATTCGGCGGGCTTATTGAACCCCGATACCCGGTGGTCACTTCAGGAAAATGACTGGGCCCGTGCTGGTTTATTACTTTATGGTGTAAACCCTTCTAGCGTGGCCGAAGTACAACCGGAGCTTCAACCCTCAATGCGGCTGGTGGCCCCGGTCATTGCATTGCATCAGTTGGAAAAGGGCGAGTCGGTAGGCTACGGCAGCGCCTGGAGTGCTGAGCGGCCAACTGTCATTGCAACGGTGGCTATGGGTTATGCCGACGGTTATCCGCGACAGGCGAAAAATGGCACGCCAGCGATGATCCGAGGCAAACGTGTCACTTTAGCCGGGCGAGTGTCTATGGATATGTTGACGATAGATGTCACGGGCATTGACGATGTGCAGTTGGGTGACGATGTTGAGCTTTGGGGGCCGAACGTTGACGTGCGGCAGGTTGCGGCCTGCGCAGATACTATTTCCTGGCATTTACTGACCGGTGTCAGTGGGCGTGTTCCGCGGGTGGTTGTTTAACAGATTCAACCTAGCAATATTAGCCATACAATAAGTATCGCAATTATTAGTATTTATCCTACAAGCTTTACATCTTTGACCCTGATCTTTGTCAACAAAGGCGTATACTTAAGGCAAACCTCAGTTAAGGGTGTTTGCTATGTTCGAAAGTTTTGACGCATTGTTTCTGGCGCGCTTTCAGTTCGCTTTTACCATCGCGTTCCACATTATTTTTCCTGCGTTCACCATTGGTGTGGCCAGCTATCTGGCGGTACTGGAAGGCCTTTACTTAAAAACACGAAACCCGGTTTATCAGCAATTATTCCGCTATTGGGTTAAGATTTTTGCGGTTGCATTTGGTATGGGCGTGGTGTCCGGCATTGTGATGAGTTACCAGTTTGGTACTAACTGGTCGGTATTCTCGGACAAGGCAGGACCGGTTATTGGGCCTTTAATGGGCTACGAAGTGCTGACAGCCTTCTTCCTCGAGGCTGGTTTTTTAGGCGTCATGCTGTTTGGTATGAACAAAGTGGGTGAAAAGCTGCACTTCTTTGCTACCTTGATGGTTGCAGTCGGTACAGCCATTTCCGCATTCTGGATATTATCGGTAAACAGCTGGATGCAGACCCCGGCAGGTTACGCCATGAATGACGTTGGTCAATTTGTGGTGACCGATTGGTTTGAGGTGGTTTTCAATCCATCTTTCCCTTATCGGCTGGCGCACATGCTGTTGGCTGCTTATCTGACAGTGGCTTTTGTGGTTGGCGCAGTCGGCGCATGGCATTTGTTAAAAGACAGAACCAACGCAGCCGCACGCAAAATGTTTTCCATGGCCATGTGGATGGCGTTAATTGTTGCGCCATTGCAGGTGCTGGTCGGCGACTTCCATGGGCTGAATACTCAGGAATATCAACCTGCAAAAGTAGCCGCAATGGAAGGGCACTTTGACACCGAAGCCCGGGCTCCACTGTACTTATTCGGGTTGCCCAACGAAGAAACGGCAGAAGTCGACTACGCGTTGAAAGTACCGGGGCTTGCCAGCCTAATTCTAAAGCATGACATTAATGCCGAAGTGACCGGGCTGGATCAGTTTCCCCGAGAAGACTGGCCACCAGTGGCAACCGTATTTTGGTCATTTCGCATCATGGTCGGAATAGGGCTCTTAATGGTGCTAGCGGGTTTATGGTCAGGTTTGCAGCGGTTACGCGGCAAGCTTTATGACAACAGCCTGCTACTGCGCTTTAGTTTGTTTATGGGTCCCATGGGGTTTGTTGCTGTAATTGCCGGCTGGATAGTCACCGAAGTGGGGCGCCAGCCCTGGGTTATTCAGGGCCTATTGCGCACTGCCGATGCGGCGTCTCCTATTGATAAAGCCGGTGTTGCGGGCAGTTTGATAGCCTTTATTGTGGTTTACTTCCTCGTTTTTGGTGCAGGTACTTTCTATATTCTGCGCAAAATGGCAGCGGACCCTGCAAAAGTTACGATTCCCGAATACGCCAGGCATAAGCCGACAATGGCGGCTGAACGCATTTACGATGAGGAGGCCTAAGCTATGGATTACGCACTGATTTGGGCAATACTAATTTCGATCGCCGTATTTGCTTATGTTGCACTGGATGGCTTTGATTTGGGTATTGCGCTGCTTTTCCCCTGGTTTAAAAAGGAAGAAGATCGCGACGTAATGATGAACACCGTTGCACCAGTCTGGGACGGTAATGAAACCTGGCTGGTATTAGGTGGTGGTGGTTTGCTGGCGGTGTTTCCGTTGGCCTACTCGGTACTCATGCCTGCACTGTATATGCCGGTTATTGCTATGCTGCTGGGGCTTATTTTCCGTGGTGTGGCTTTTGAGTATCGCTTTAAAACCAAGCGGGCAAAAGGTATCTGGGACTTATCCTTTATTGTCGGTTCGCTGATAGCGGCCCTGAGTCAGGGGATTATGCTGGGCGCAATGCTGCAGGGCATTCAGGTAACGGACCGGGCTTACTCCGGAGGCTGGTTTGACTGGCTAACCCCATTTAGCTTTTTCTGCGGTGTTGCTGTGGTTATTGGCTACATGATGCTGGGAGCCACCTGGCTGGTAATGAAAACGAAAGGTGACTTGCAGCGTCAAAGCTATCGTGCGGGCTGGTACAGCGCTATTTTATTGGTCGCTTGCATTGGTTTTGTGAGTCTTTATCTACCTTATGTAGACCCTTTTATTTCCGAGCGCTGGTTTACTTATCCGGCCTCGGTTGGCCTATGGGTGTTACCTATTTTACTGGTAGGTATTACACTGGGTTTATTGCGCTCGCTGCATAAAAAGCAGGAAGGCAGGCCGTATTTGTGGGGGCTGGGGCTGTTTCTTTTGTCTTTTGCAGGGTTTGCGGTCAGCATTTTCCCGTATTTGGTACCGCGCAGCATTACCTTGTGGCAGGCCGCCGCGCCGGACAATAGCCTGAAGTTTTTACTTATCGGTGCCGTGGTACTTCTGCCTATTATATTCGCCTACACCGGTTATACCTACTGGGTGTTTCGCGGTAAGGTGGATTCAGACAGCGGATATCACGACTGATGAAGCCTGTACTTAAAAAGTGGCTGTGGTTTGTCGGTCTGTGGTGCCTGGGTGTGCTGGCTGTTACCTTAGTTGGTGGGCTGATCCGCTGGGCTTTATTGTAAGCTTGCGCTAGGCTAAAGGCAGATTTTACGCCGGAGGCAACCAAAATGAAATTGACTCACCTTCTGGCCGCAACTGTTGCGGCCTTATTTTTATCGGCTTGTAACAACGCCGAACCGCAGAGTAATGAAACTCGCAGCGCTGACTATGTCATTAAAAACGTCACCCTTGTTGACTGGCTTAAGGGCGAGCCCAATGTTATTGATCAACAGACTGTAGTGGTCAATGACGGCTACATCAGCGGTGTATTTTCCAATGCTGAAGCCCCGGCTTTTGACGACAACACGCAAATAATTGATGCCCAAGGGCAATACGTTTTGCCGGGCATGGCAGAAATGCACGGTCACGTGCCACCGGCAACAGACTTTGGTGACTTTCCTGAACGCTACGCCGACGACATGTTGTTTTTGTACGTTGCCAATGGCGTGACAACGGTGCGTGGCATGCTGGGCTATCCACACCAATTACAGCTGAAGTCCGACATTGAGTCGGGTAAGCGCCAGGGTCCAACGTTATATTTAGCCGGCCCCAGCTTCAGTGGCAACACCATAGAGTCGGTGGAGCAAGTTACTGAACGGGTTATTGCACAAAGAGACGAAGGCTGGGACTTACTTAAAGTACACCCGGGGTTAACCCTTGAAGAGTATGAGGCTCTGGCGAGTACGGCTCGCCAGGCGGGCATGGACTTTGCTGGACATGTGCCTGCAGATGTGGGGTTAAAACGCGCTATGGAAGCAGGCCAGAGAACTATTGATCACCTGGACGGTTACCTTGCTTATGTCGATGCTATGGAAAGAGAGATAACACAGGATGAACTGGATTTACTGGTGGCTATGACGCTGGAACACGACGTCGCGGTTGTACCCACTCAGGCCTTATGGAAAACCCTGATAGGTGCGGCTGATCCCGACAAACTGAAAGACTATCCGGAAATTCAGTTGGTACCAAAGGCCGTCCGGGATGGCTGGCTAAACTACTACGATAACCCCAGCAGCTACTTTAATCAGGAACAGGCGCAAGTGCAGCAGGAAAACCGTCAAAAGCTACTGCACGCACTGCACCAAGGCGGTGCTGAAATTGTTTTTGGAACCGATGCACCTCAGTTGTTCAGTGTTCCGGGTTATTCGGTACACCACGAAATACGCCTGATGTCAGAAGCGGGTATACCTATGGCTGATATTTTGCGTTCGGCCACGGTAGCTGCAGGCGACTACTTTGCCGAACAGGATACCTTTGGACGCATTGCCGCCGGACACCGGGCTGACTTTATTTTGTTAAAGGATAACCCTATGGAGAATCCGGACACTCTGCGTGAGAACCAAGGGGTTATGGTGCGTGGGCAGTGGTTAAGCCGTGAAGCTATTGATAAGAAAGTTGAGGAAATTCGCGCTGCTTATGCACAGTAGCCAAAAATAAAGGCACCCATTGGCGGGTGCCTTTTAATGAGAAGTCTGGTGTTGCTTATTGTTCTAACTGATGAACCCACTCAGTTAACAAGCGCACACCAAAGCCGGTTGGTCCAGCCGGATGAATACCGGTATCTGAACTGACCATAGCGTCAGCGGCCATATCGATATGGATCCACGGCGTGTCACCTGCAAAGTGCTTAAGAAACGCTGCGCCCGCCTGAGTGCCCGGAGAGCCAATGTTACGAATATCGGCCAGCGGGCTGTCGATAATGCCGTCATAACCTTCTAACGGCAGCTCCCAGACTTTCTCACCTGTGACATTACCCGCTTCAATAATCGTGCTACGTAAGTCGTCCTCAGATGCAAACAAAGCGGCATAACCCGTACCCAGAGCACCAACTTTCGAACCGGTTAAGGTCGCAATATTGGCAATGGCACGAGGTTTGAACTTGTCGTTGGCATACCAGTTACCATCGCCAAGAATCAGTCGGCCTTCGGCGTCAGTATTAGCAATTTCTACCAAAGTACCGTCACCGGCTTTAACAACGTCTCCTGGTAATGTCGCTGAACCAGAAATGAGGTTATGCGACAGTGGCGCTACAGCAACCACATTTACCGGTGCTTCTTGTGCGGCCAGCGCCATAACGGCACCAATAACGGCCCCTGCGCCAGCTTTGTCGGTCTGCATGCGCAAAATAGAAGAGGAACTGGTTTTTAAGTTATAGCCGCCAGTATCAAAGGTATTGCCTTTGCCAACTAACGCAATTGGATCATCGTTACTGCCTTTATAGTGTGCGGCCAGCAGGTAAGAGCCGTGTTGGCTGCCTTTACTAACGCCGTGAAGCAGGCCCATGCCCATTTCTTCAACTTGCTCAGGCGTGACGATAGTCAGCTCGATATCCATATCTTTCATGGCTTCCTGGGCTAATTTCACAATGGCTTCTGGGTAGCCGTCGCTGCCGGGCAGAGCGGTAATGTCGCGGGCAAGAAACACGCCTTCAGCAATTGCGCGAGAGGCCAGGTATTTTTTCTCTGCCATGTCCGGGCTTTTTACTAACCAGTGGTATGCTGTTTGCGGGCGCTCTTTAGGCTCTGACTGATAACGGTCAAAGCGGTAGTTACGTAAGTCGATGCCATGAGCAATGTGCGAGCTCAGTTCGGCAGCAATGCCCGGGTTGCCAATTAGACGCGTGTCGAAAACAACGTTTTCTAACTCAGGCTTTAAAGCGGCAGCAATAGACGCGCCTAACTTCTCGGCTTCAAAACGTGAAAGTTCAGCCGGGTTACCCACACCAGCCAGAAGCAGGTGATTGGCCTTAGTGCCCTCAGGCGCAATAACCGTGGTTAATTGCGATGCTTCGCCTTTAAATTCTTCAATTTCTGCAGCGCGGCTAACGGCATTAACGTCAGTGCCTGACCATTCCGGTAGCTCAACTGCAGAGCCTTCTGGCACAAAAATAACGCGAGTTTTGGCGTGCTTGTTTTCATCAGTAAAGCTCGTGGAAGTGTCCAGGTAGTCACTTGCCAAGGCAGGCAGTGACAAAACCGAAGAGACAGCCAGAGCACTCATGACCTGTTTTAACGACATAATGTTTTCCTTGAATTAGGTTTTCTTGAGTTGTCTGTGTTTACTATAAAACCATAACCCACTGACAGGCAAAGTGATTAAGGCCAAACCCGCTAAAAGCACGATGAACTAGGGGCGACAATAGAAGCAAACTTGCTGAAAAGTGAAATTAAAAATACTTGTGGTAGTCTTTACAAAAAATAAAAAGGAATTGTTATGAAAAAACTAACTAAAGTTCTGTGCTTAAGCGTTGCCGCAAGTACCTTATTGGCTTGTTCTGAACAAACCTCTGCTGATAAACAAGACGGTATATCCCTGGAGAAGAAAATTCGTCAAACCGCTGAACAGTCTCTTGACGCTTTTAACATTCCGGGTTTGGCCGTTGTAGCGGTCAAAGACGGTGAAGTGATTTTAGCCGAAGGCTTCGGCGTTCGGGATATTGAGTCGCAGCAACCAGTAACGCCCACAACTTTGTTTGGTATAGCCTCGCATACCAAGGCATTTACCGCTGCAGCTATGGCAACCTTGGTTGAGCAGGGAAAAGTGGAGTGGGACGATAAAGTCGTTGAGCATTTGCCGGGCTTTAAACTGGCTGATCCTTATATTACCCGGGAACTTACTATTCGCGACTTGCTGAGCCACCGCTCTGGTCTTGGGTTAGGTGCCGGCGACTTGATGATTTGGCCGAACACCGACAAAACCACTGACGAAGTTATTGCCGGGTTGGCGAACGTGCCCATTAAGCATGGCTTTCGTGAACGCTTTGACTACAACAACCTGATGTTCGTCACGGCGGGCGAAGTGATTAGTCGAGTGACCAGTATGCCCTACCAGCAGTATGTCGAACAAACGTTGTTTGGACCTTTGCAGATGGATGAGAGCACTATCGGCTTCTCGCGCATTGATGAGGGTTACGACAACGTGGCGGTAGGTACCATTGAAATGGATGGCGAACTGCATCGTTTTCCGCTCGACTTTCTTGAGGACTTTTCGGCGGCTGGCGCAACAGCGGCAAGTGTGGATGACATGAGCCGTTGGTTGCTGACCCTGCTTAATGAAGGCGAGACACCCACAGGTGAACGTGTGTTTACCGAAGCGTCACTGCATGACATGTGGCAACTGACCATTCCATTGCCGGTATCAGCTGATGCGGCAGAGCAGGGCACCTATTTCAGAGGGTATGGTTTAGGTTGGTTCGTAAAAGATTATTACGGCGTTAAGCATGTGTCTCACAGTGGCGGTATTTTGGGAATGCTGTCGTTTACTACCGTCATTCCCGAGAAAGAATTCGCCATTACCGTTTTGAGTAACCAGCAGGCGTTCGGTGCGTTAACCGCTATAGTGCAAGAATCTCTGGAAGAGGTTCTGGATGTGCCGGACCAGGACTGGGTGGCGAAGGAAAGTAAAAAATATCATGAGTTCATTCAGGAAAAGGGCGACTTTAAGGTAGAAACAGTTGACGATCCGCAGCCTGCGCTGGCGCTATCGGAATATGCCGGAACCTATAAAGACGCCTGGTATGGTGAGGTCGTTATTTCTGAGAAGGGTGATGCTCTGCACATAGACTTTACCCACACCGATATGCTGAAAGGTTCACTGGAGCATTACAACGGCAATACCTTTATTGTGCGTTGGGATGAGTCTCTGCTGGAAGCGGATGCTTTTATTGAATTCGATGTGAGTCGGAGCAATCAGGTAGAAACCGCAACTATGGAAGCGGCAGCTGACTTTACCGATTTCAGCTTTGACTTTCATAACCTCAAATTGGAAAAACAGTAGTCGGACAAATAGCGGCTAACCGACAGGCAGCCAGAAACCCTGGCTGCTTATTTCCGTCTGTTTTCTAAGTCTGAATCAACGCGTCATCGAGCGCATAGCTTTGGTATCACGCGGCGTTATTGTATGAACGTTGACGGCGGCGACTAAAGCGAACCGGTTTTGCATCAGACAGTGTGTATTTCATCAAAGACAACTCGCCTTCATGACTTTCGAACAGCGCCGTGCAGTTCTCAACCCAGTCACCGGTATTGGCGTACAGCAGCCTATCGGACTCAACGAGTTCGGGATGGTGAATGTGACCACACACAATGCCGTTTAAACCGCGCTTATTGGCTTCGCGAAGTGCCGCCGCACGATAGTGGCCAATGACTTCTTCAGCTTTACCAATTTGGCTTTTAACGTAGGCTGACAAAGACCAGTAGTTATGACCAAACAGATTGCGTATGCGATGTGTCTGGCGATTGAGCCATAGCAAGAAGTCGTAAAGGTGGTCGCCGACAAAGGAAAGCCAGCGACTATGACAGGTTTCTGCGTCAAACACGTCGCCATGCAAAACTAGCAGGCGCTTGTTGTCGGCGGTGGTGTGAATGGCTTGGCGTTGAATGCGAATACTGGCTACATCGGGGTGGCGGTACTTGCGCATCACCTCGTCGTGATTGCCGGGAATATAAATAACCTCTACGCCGTTTCGCGCCATGGAGAGCACTTGTTGAATGACTTGGTGATGCAGTGCGGGCCAGAAGATCTGCCGCTTCATCGCCCAAAAATCGACGATATCACCAACCAGATACAGTCTTTCGACATCGACGCGTTTGAGTAAGTGAAGCAGAAACTCAGCTTTGCAGTCCTTTGAGCCAAGATGGATATCGGAAATAAACAACGTTCGGGCATTTAAGCGAGCCTGGGGCATGACGATCTCCCACTGTGGGTTTCTTCTATACTCCGCTACGCAGATGAACCGCCGTTGACAGTTCATTTAAGCTTTTGTGACAGCGGCAGCACTGGACATTGCAGCCGATATTCCCTAAAATCCACGCCTGCTCTGAGTACTCTCAACTACGCACCCGTAGCTCAGCTGGATAGAGCGCCGCCCTCCGGAGGTAAAAGTCGGACGGCAAAACGGTGTTGAGAGTAGAAGTCAAAATTTAGAATATGCGCCCGTAGCTCAGCTGGATAGAGCGCCGCCCTCCGGAGGCGGAGGTCACAGGTTCGACTCCTGTCGGGCGCGCCATCAAAGGCTTTCAAGTATTTCCCCTATTAGTTCCGTAACTTTTTCTTTTAAGAATTTAAATCATATTCAAATTCTTGGTGACCGTTACCCAAAGTCGCAAAAATTCACCAAAATTATGCCCGTGACATATACGTGACAAATCCGTGACAAAATTTTTGGCTTAGCAATTTTAGACCTGCCAATATGACCTTTACCCTAAAAAGCTAACTATAGAAAGAAGAGGAGATTTCGAAGCCGCAAGGTTACTACGAGAATTTGTCTGCTTAGTGCCAACAGCGGACGTTAACGCGGAGCGCGCCGGCGCACTTTAGTGCCTCCGAGTTACGCGAATTGTTATAAATTTTCTCGGACAAACTGCTCAACGCTGAGATGCCGTCCCTTGCTTTGGTAATGCCCATCTAAGGCATAGGCCATATTTTCCAGCGGAGCGTTGTTATACCCAAAATATTGAATCTCTCGAATGTAGCGCTCGATGAAACCTTGAGGAGCGAGCTCTCGCCACTGCAACACATGAACCAACTCGTGGAAGTGAACCCGAAGCTCGTTTGCAGCCTCTTTCTTTATGTAATAGGTATCATTGTAGGTAATACCTGCTAGGTCCATGTCGATGAAGTCTCCTAAACCTGCTTCCCGGAGTCCTGGAAAGTCAGGCTTCGGGATTTCGTCGGTAACAACGAAAAACGCTGTTTTCATAAATTCAGGCGAGTAGAAACCGTTGAAATGCTCTTCAAAGATGGAGCAAGATCGACGCACTTCCTTATGTGAGGAGTTCACCTGATATATCCATGACTCGATCTCTTCAATCATTACTCCTCCTATTCATAACGCTTCAATAACCGGCGCAGCTTTGCTGCGTCCGGCGCCGTAGGCGCGAAGATGATTGACTTGTTAAGCGCCTTGTAGCAGCGCACTGATTGTATTCCAGTTGTTTATTGCCAGCGAAATGCAAGCAGACAAAATAATACTAATTACAGCCCACTTTACCGTAGCCTTTACGCCTGACCGCCCCTCTTCCTGTACAGGCCGAATTATATTCTTGTATATATCTTCGTAGTTCGACGACACTGCACTAACACTTTGAAAGTGATGCCTGATTTCTTTAAGTGGTTTCTCTATGGGTTTTAAAAGTTCATTGCCACCAATATGGGCAGCAACCTCATCAAGCTTTGCCTGCGTGTCAGAGATCGTTTTTGATAACAACTTTGGATTGAATGTTAGTATTTCTGAAATTCGATTTTCTAGAGCGTCATGCTCTTCGTTGACGGACTCAATAAGGCCCGCCAGATATTCATGTGTATGGGATGAAACACCAGCCATGATAATTGGTTTAAAGCCATCCTCTCCGATTTCTTCATAGTGAATAACTCCGGCCTCATTAAGCTTATAGAGCAAACTGTCAATCCAATTTCCATTCCAAGCTATCTTTCCAATGTCTTCGCCTATATTAGTTTTTTCAAAGTCGACATTACCTTTTTCATCGGCATGCCTTATGAATGCCAACAAAAGCTTTATTTCCTGAAATTTTGATATGTTCTCGTTCATAGATACTCGGTAATGATTGATTGCGCTTAACGCCCGGCTCACGCGCCGGTTTGGAGCCGCGCAGCGGCGGAAAATCGGTCGCTGTGCAGCCGATTGTTAACTGTTGATGTCCAACGTCAACGGGACGTGGTCACTTATTGAAATCCACTCGTCGTGCTGACCAACCTGCAAATTACATTCTTCGGAAAAGTCTGACGAGGTAAAAACATAATCAATGTGATACGCCTTCTCGCGGTTCCGTTGCAAGAAAAATGTTGGACTGCTTTCACTACCCTGCTCTTCCTCGAATACTCGATGATACTGGCTCTTGAAACCCATATCTCCGAGCTCAGCAACTACGTCTGAGTGATTCCACCAGCTATCCGGCTTATCCCAACGCACATTGCTATTAAAATCGCCGAGAATGACTGTCTTTGACCCGCTAAGATCGTCACGGTGAATCTGAAGGTACTTCCAGAATTGCCCCATGTAGCCAAAGGCTTCTTCGTTACGCCCCTTCGTCCAGACAGCCAGCACAGTGAAATCTCTGTTGACAGTAAAAGGGAGAAAAAGCCTGAGATCTTCCGTGCTCCAATTCAGCGTTTCACTTTTGCTGAACAGCCCAGGGACGGAAAAGCTGCCCCTCCAATCTAATTTTTCAACTCGATGACCGTTTCGGGGAAAAATTCCGATGCCACGATTTTTGGACTCACCCACCCACAAGTAAGAACCGGCCCACTCTCTATATTCGGGGGTCGATAGCGCAGGGTCTTCACACTCCTGAACCACCAAAACATCAGCTCGCAAGCTATCTGCTTCTGCAAGCTTTCGTCTGAGTGCTCCATTACAGTTCCAGGTTACAACTTTCATAGATAGAGACAGTTAACGTCTAAATAATAGGCAAATAACAGTTGGTTAAAATAAGCGACGAAGAAGCAAAAACCAACTGTTATTTGTCCTGATTAATTTGCTTGTTAGCTTTCTGGTTGCTGATCCATGCATAGACTGTCTCATTCACTTCTTGCATTATTGGAGAGCTACATGAATCGGCATAGCTTAAAATCGAAGGCTCTTCTTTTTGAAACCTAAGCATATGATCCATACCCTCAACAATATAAGCATCAGCTTGGCTTGGGGATATTTCTGGTATTAAAAGTGTATCATCTGGATGGCACTGAAAATCCTTACTGCCTCCAATCGCTAAGATCGGATGCTTGGTATTCTTCAAGAATGATTTAACGTCATAGTTAAACGTCTCTCGATAAAACTTAGTACTCACCCTAGAAAAAGAAATCCACATTCGCTTGGCTTTAGTTTTTTCAACCTTGTGCCTAAGCTTTGTCATGGTTCCTAATGGATCTTTAGTATATAGGAACATTCGGGCTAATATTCCTTTTAAACCTGTCATTTTGTTTAAATCGCGATTCATTACTTCGGCGTTTTTAACTCCGTCCTCTTCAAAACTTCTTAGACTAGCGCATAACATCAATATACCAGCAAGGTTATGTCTTTTTGATGCGATCTCAGGAGCTAAAACAGCGCCTTCACTATGTCCAAGCAGGTAAATTTTATTTGAATCTATAGCATCTGTTTGCTCACTAATGAAATCTATTGCAGCACAGGCATCTTTAACCATTTCAGATAAGCCGGCAACTTTAAAATTCCCTTCACTTTTTCCACACCCTCTTTTGTCATAACGAAAAGAAGCAATTCCTTTATCCGCTAAAAATTCTGCAATGTATTTAAAGATTTGACTGTTAAAACCTGAGATGTTCCCATCTCGATCTTGTGCGCCACTACCATGAACCATGATGACACAGGATAACGGTGAATCACCTTTAGGAACTGTAAGCGTGCCTGAGAGGAAAATTCTATCCGATGGAAAAGTTACTTCTGAATGCAAACCAAACTCCTTTTGAAAGCTAACGACCGCCATAAGCGGCCGAGTGAAACGAGGTCCGGCGCACGAAGTGTGTGAACTTAATGGCTTGGTTATACATGTCAGAGATCTCCTGCTTGATGAATTACTTCAGACCAAGATTTACCTGAGTGCCAGTCGCTGTATTTTGCCATCATGGGTAGGTAATGCTCAGGAATATCTGATTCCGGCGCGCCACTGTACACATACGCCATGCCTTCTCTAAACCATTCCGGTTTCATCATGGTCGAAACTGCCCCAATTTCGGAAAACTGAAACCAATGAATCAATTCATGCTGAGTGATGTAACTTTGCCAAGACTCGGGAGCTATTACCGTACCAAGAAAAGGATATGAAATGGCCCGCTCACTGCCTCCTCCGAATGACTCGTAGCACTCTGCAGTAGAGCAGTAAATGAAGTTGGGGCTCGCGCTGAGAGAAATGCGTACAGCAGCTAGATTTGCTACGGCGGAGTCATACAGATCAGCTGCTTTATCTATTTTCTTGGGGTCCTCGACGCAAATTGCGCCGTTACATTGCATTCCATTTAAATTGGGTAAAAGCAACCTAATCGGCTTTGCATACGACCAAGCCAGTGCAGGTATTAGAACAACGACAAAAATCAAAGCTACCTTCTTAACCACATCGAGTCCTTTTTGCATAACGCCGCATTCAGCGGCTTGTCCGCTGCAATACTTTGTTAGGCGAAGCGCTGTGCATAGACTGCTGTATCAAACTTTGAAAACGCCCATGAGTATGAAAGTCTAGACGGGTGTCGTGGATGTCCGTCGTTTCGAAGTTCACCATAATTAACCCAACTTCCATTCAAATCTTTAACTATCGAATCTAGTTCCTTAAAAGATTCCGCCAAGTACGAGCGCAAATCGATATCACCACCCCAAGCAGCCCAAAAAGTTGGATTTGACTCTAAACGCGCTAACATCACAATATGATCTAGGTTGCGTTTAAACTCTTCTTCATCTTTTGCAACTGGAAGCCCGTTTGGGTCTGTTGAGCGATGTGGATATAAATTAGCCATTACGAATCCATCAAAGCTATTATTACTCGCGACCTTTTCCACTTTAGCAACGGTTGTATCAGATTTTTCTTTGTTTGCGGTACTCGGATTCAGGCCAATTACAAATAACTTTTTAGATCCCTCTTTTCCAAGAATGTAACGGGATGTGTCTTCATCATTGCATTTATATAAATCGTACACTGTTTTTATTTCCTTGTGCGCCTAACGCCGCGTTCACCGGCTTGTCCGGTGCAACGCTTTGTTATCTTCCAATTAAACCTATTGCTTTTCAATAACCTCAAGTATCTGTTTCATAGCAGGATCCTCACCAGAAAAGTAGCTTTCGGATGAAAGTGTTACAGGTAAGTGCGGAGCAATCCAGATACGATGATCTTCAGCCTTAGAAGCTTGATGATACTGGGAAGATATTATCCCCCAAACCCCACTGTATGGAAGCTTAAACCAGCCGGCCTCGCCAAGATGATTCGGTCTGCTTCCACTAGGTTCGCCAACTATAATCGCGTCTGTCAACCGGTTGAGATCGGCAAGTAACAAGTGCGCTGCTGAGAACGTATTACGACCAACTATGACGAATAATTTATTATCTGTATCTTGCTCTACAAAGTGAATTAAAGCTCTTGTGAGTGGAGGCACAATTGACCCATTTCCTCCGCTGTTATGTCGCAAATCTAGCACTACATTGTTTATATTATTGTGCTTAATTCTTTGGCGAACTTCATCACTAAACTGAGAAAGAGACTGTGATTTACTCTGGGCAACCGCATTGAACTGTATGTAAAAATAGTTACTTTTTTTGTTCTCCAAATACCAGTAATTGTCACTTTTTCTTGCCAGGTACTCTGGATTATCAGCGCCTTCAAGCCCTGGCAATGTCGGAAAACCGCTGAAATTGAATGGCTCTCCTGTCAACATTACTTCATCACTCTTTCCATTTTTATCAGCCAAAGTGAAAGCAACACTTTTAGCGTCGTTAACTATATCCAAACCCTCGAGCACTTCGGGCAGAGCCAGATAATAAGGCCCCAGCCAATGCTGCTGCATTTCATTATCTCTGGCGTTAATCCCCCCGATCATTTCCATTACCTGTTCAACAGGTTCATTTTCCACTGAAATAACTTTACGACCAATTAGGTTCTTGTAGCCAGAGTTAGCCTTAACAATATACATCCCATCATTAAACCAATAGAACTGAACCGGCAGGCGAGTAAAAGCACCCTTTAAGGAGTGTGTGGGTACAATAAAGTTATGTCCATTACCTACAGCAGCCAGCAAATCCATAAACTGAAATACAATTTGCTGATCATTTAAGTTCGGGATATTTTCGGCAATTGACTTAGTTTTTAGCTCGAGCTCTTCCGCAGAGATTTTATGGTAGGGATCGACATGAAGACGTTTAATTTCACTTAGCAAGAAATACAGATCGTAAGTCCAAGCATCATTCCTTGATAATTCAGGATTGAGAAATTCTCCTGAAAGTTTCTGATACTGCACAGTATCAGAAACTTTTTCAAATTTGGCGTTGTTAATAAGAGATTTTCTGTCGTCCCACCTAAATTCAATTGCTTTTTGAATCCAGGCTAGTGCTTCAGTCTTATTACCAATAGCGGAATAGCATTGAGCAATTTTAATCATTATATCGTTTGAAGGAGACGAAGCTGACTTTATTCCTGACATGATTGTGCCAATCTGAAGCGTTCTCTCTAATGCGGTTATCGCCTTTTTATATTGCTCAGCTTGCAAGTACCCATGACCCAATAAAAACCACGTATCTCCATCATCTTGATACTGCTTAGTCAGCTTCTCAAGCAGAGGAATAGCTTTTTCCCACTCACGTTGTCTTGCGAAGTTGACGGCCTTAGTTCGCATGTTCCAGTATTCTGCACCACTATCCGGAAAATTAATTGATGGCGATTGACCTATTGCGTCGTTGGTCATGACATTTGATTTAGATGTAGCCAATACTGGTGCTGTTGTAAACGCAAAGCCCAGAACAGCAGTAATAAATAATTTCTTCATAAAAACCTATATTCTTATTTTATAGAGGTAGATAACGGCCGAGTGCAACGAGGTCCGGCGACCGAAGGGAGCGAATTTAATGGCCTGGTTATGTTTCTTCATCATCAAGCTCGGACATTCGCAATAACTGACTGCTACGCCTGACTGTCAGAATATCGATTTGGTCTCTGACGCTGTAAATGATCCGATACGATCCGAATATGACTTCCCTGATGCGACGTCCTCCCACTTCCGGAACGACGCGTCCACTTTCAGGGAAGTCCGACAATCTCTCCACGGTGTCAAATATGCGTTCAACCCACTCAACCGCAGCGCTGGGCTTATCTTCCGCAATATATTGGGCGATATCCTCGACACGTTCCAAGGCAAGGGGGGACCAAACAATCCTCATTATGCCAGCCTGCCCAGAATTCGTGATTTTGCCTCATTATGAGAAATACCTTCCCCATTGGCCAGCTGCTCTTCGGCTTTATAAATCTCCTCCAACAGCTCCAGCCGCTCTTGCATTCTTTCGTATTCCTGGACGTCCACCAATACGGCAACTCCACGCCCCCTCTGCGTTAACACCATAGGACGGCGGGTTTCATGGATCTGCTTTACAAATGTGGCTACGCCCGCCCGGAACTCGGAAAGCGGGCGGATATCTTCATCGACGCGAACTCTGGACATGGGAACCACCTGTGTACGCTTGGTTGTACTTGTAAGTGTACACCTATGCTTTGGGATTGGCAAGTAGGGGCGCTACGAAACATAACATTTGTATATTGTGCGTGCGCATTTAGAAACTCGTCCAATTGATAGTTTTCGGTTCTTAACTTACTGATCAAGCAGGCACTCCTGACTTGAAAGAGCCCGAGTTAGCACAGGCAATTTGAGCATGCTCAGTTACACTCTACCGAGCGCACAATATCCAACCTTTATTTTTTGTTATGTCATTGACAGTAAACGACTTAAATACACAACACAACAACAAAACGCGCAATATTGCCGCAGTGAATGTGCCGTGCATCGCTAGTGACACCCACACTTACTAATGACGGGGCAGCTAGTCACTAGTTGAAGTAATTTGAAAGACAGAAGGTCCGCTGCTCGCTCAAAGCGGACTACTTGTCTATTGCTAATAGCGACTGGGGTGTATGAACTTTTTCTTTCTAATCGCAACTAAATAGCTTTATTAGAAAACAGTTGAAAGCGTAATGAAGCCCTATTTACTAATTTTAGCGTTAAGTTTTTTAGCCATGTCCGCAGCCTATGCAGATGAAAAGTATTACCGCAATGATGGAACTGAAATTCGTTATTATTTAGATAACGCTGAGGCCGAAAACTTGCTTGTCGTATTTCAAGGATCGGACTGCAACAGTGTCCGTCACATGGAGTCGGTAAATAAAATATGGCAAGAGTTTGCTCCGGGTTCAGCGCTTTTGACCATCGAAAAATATGGCATCGATAATAGCTTATCCTACTCCTCCGGAGAACGAGATGACTGCCCCACCAAATATCTAAAGCACGATACTATGGCGCAACGAATTAGCGATGGGGTTCAAGTTATCGAGGCTCTGAAGCATTCTTACGGCAAAATCACTCTAGCTGGCGGCAGTGAAGGTGGCTCCATTGCGTTAGGAGTAGCCGCACAAATTTCAGACTTGCACGCTGTATTGGCATTGAACTCGGGGTCATCCAGCTTTCAGCATGATGTGGAATTCAGCATTCAGCAAACTGTTCCTGCCAAGCAACTTGATAAGGTTTTGAATGGTTTCAGACAATTTGTAATGCAGATTAAGGAGAGTAATGAGCCGTTTCCGGTTGAAGTAAGTGGTCATGGCTATGCTTTCTGGAAGGACGCTTTGGAGCGAGACTTGCTCCAACCGCTCAAAAAAATCGACGCGCCTGTGCTTATAGTACAATCAACTGGAGATAAAAGCGTGGATCCCGATAGAACCAAGCATGAGGTTGAAAATATTATTGCTGAGGGCGCATCTAACATCACTTTATTAATGATACCGAAGCTTGATCATGGCTTTCGTGACGAAAGTGGCGTCTCGAAGCTTAAAGAGGTTATTGAAAGCGCGGCTGGTATTCTTAAGACTTAACTTTTCGACGTGCGCTTTGGGAAATTAGCGGCTCAAATTTAAAGGTCCGCTGTGAGCGAAGACCGGACCATTGTCGGGTCGCACACCTAATGCACCGGCCAACCCACCGGTAAGACACTAATACTTCGAGGAAAACGTTAAATTTTTTGTCCAATTCAAGCTTGAATACTCGTTGATGCTTGGAAATAAAAAGGCCCCGATGGTTGAAGTGTACAACTATTGGGGCCATTACATTTTGATATGTAAGACATTCATCCTTTTAACTTACTACTCGGCTACCTTGTCTATACTCGACTTTTTAGGCATGGGGGTGGTAAGACCATAAAGTGCTAGCCATAAGCCGATAGCTACTACTTCAAACGCGATATATTGGGCTAGATCATCTGCTCCTCGACGGTATGCTGACTGCGAAAAAACAATGATGCCAAAAATAATACTAAGAAAGACTAAAATAGCGGAATAAACTTTGAAAATAGTATGAAAAATAGTTTCCATCTTGTTTCCTTAACATTTAATTGCAATAAATACTTCCATGCTTTCCTCAATTGCGGAGTATTTAGTATAAGCAGTGAAAAATAAACTGGTCAAATTTAAAACAGCTTTCTGGATCTGAAAATATAACTTCAATAGTCTGCAGATGAAGTTTAAAGCCTACAGAAGGAAGCTGGGTAGTTTGGCCTGTAGTTACTGCGCTTGGACTTCCCTTACTCAATTAGTGCCGATAAACGAGACTTTGATCTATTGAGTATTGAGAGGGACTAATTTGGGAAGTAGGAAACATACTTACTTATTGGTTGAATATAAGCTTTAGTAGAAATTACTCGCAGCACTCGTAATTTACTGGTGAACAAAGCTTTAACGTCCGCTGTTGGCACTAACCGGACCGTATACCTAAAAGTTTAATCCAGTTAGCACGGATAGCTTATAAGCAGCTATTGAAAACTGTAGCCTAATATTTCTCCACGTATTCAAAAAGGTCACTTACATTGCAGTTAAAGTACCTACAGAGCTTTTCCATTGTATCGAAATCAACTCTTTGAGCTGTTTCTTTATAAAGTAATGTCACTGTATTCCTGTTTAGACCGGTATCTCTTGCTACGTCCATCACTTTGAGTTTTTTCTCACCCATTATCCGGGCTAAATGACACTTAATCATCACTACTCTCCATAAATGTCATCTTAAATAGCAAAAAGCTGTTGCAAATGTCATTTTGCGTGCTAATATGTCATTTAAGGTGACATGTTGATATCTCAAAATACACTAAGTCATCTAGCGTAACACTGCTTTTGAGGAGATTCATTATGAAGAAAGAAATAACTTACTTAACAACAGTTGAGCTAGCGGAGCGTATTAAGTATGACGCCAGAACCATTCGTGAGCGTTTAAAGGATTCTGTTTTATTGGAGGGGGTTCATTACATCCGCCCGTTTGGTGGCCGCAAAACGCTCTACTTATGGGAGACGATACAAGAAGACATGATGCGCTCTTCTATGAGTAATAGTTTCGTTCCTATGGCAAGTGGGAGAGCTGCTCATGGGTAGAGTCTACGCACGAAAAGATACAGAGAAAATCGTTATCGATTTCACGTATAAGGGGCAGCGCTGTCGTGAGCAAACGGCACTGCCCGACACTAAGGCGAACCGTAAAAAAGTCGAGAAATTGCTTGAGCGGATTGAAGCTGAAATAACGCTCGGTGTGTTTGATTACGCTCGGTATTTCCCGAACAGCCCTCGAGCAGAGAAATTTAAAAAGCTGGATATGGGGCAGGGCGATACGCCGTTATTTGAGGGGTTTGCGAACACCTGGTTCGATGAAATGCTTATTCAGTGGCGTAAGTCGCACCAGTCAAAAATTCGCATGACGTTAGATAAATACCTAATTCCCCGGTTTGGAGAAGCAGAGGTTGGCCGCGTCACCAAAGCCAGTATTCTTGAGTTTCGAGCGTCCCTCGGCAAAGTGACCACTCGAGCTCAAAAGCCATTATCGGCATCACGTATCAATCAAATTATGAATACGCTGCGGATGATATTGGATGAGGCAGCCAACCGATACAATTTTAGCTCACCTTATCAGGGAATTAAATCGCTAAAAATTCCGCGCTCGTCGGTGGAGCCGTTCAGCCTCGAAGAAGTGCAGCTTATCTTAAACAACGTGCGCCCGGATTTTCGGAATTACTACACCGTCCGGTTCTTCACGGGTATGCGTACGGGGGAGATTGATGGGTTGCTGTGGGACGCTGTTGACTTTGAGCGCCGGCAAATCGCCATTAAACGGTCATTGGTGATGGGCGAGATAGAGCAAACTAAAAATGACAGCTCATATCGCATCATTGACATGAATGACCTCACGCTGAAGGCGCTGAAAGAGCAGCAGGAAGTAACGGGCGATGGTGACTTTGTGTTTTGCACCCGAAGTGGCACACCACTGAGTCATAACAACGTCACCAAGCGTGTCTGGTATCCGTTATTGCGTTATCTCGACCTGCCCAAGCGCACGCCGTATCAAACACGTCATACCGCCGCGACACTCTGGCTGGCCTCGGGTGAAAACCCCGAATGGATTGCTCGTCAAATGGGGCACACGACGACCGAAATGTTGTTCCGCGTGTACTCGCGCTATGTCCCGAACCTGACCCGCCAGGACGGCTCGGCTTTCGAGCGTCTTTTAGCACAGAACTTTTAACCCATAAGGTGAATACGATGAGCCCATTTAAACAATACATTGAAAACAGCCGCCGCGAGCAGCAACTTCGTCGCGAGCTCTCAGAATACTTGGCGAATAAGCTGATTGATGAGCTTGGAATAAAAGAAGGTAGTGAGCTGGTGCCGTTTATTGGCTTGGGGACGGAGAAAAACAATCAGGAAGCGGTCGAGACGTGGGTCTATTACGTTTGCTCTGACATGAAGCTGTCCTTCGGCGATAAGCACTTCAATACACTGCTTTGCATTTTGGAGCCGGTTGTTGACCGTCTGAGTACCGATTTAAAACTTTCTATCACCATCAGTAAATAAACTGATATCACTTACTAAAAGGAGGATGCTATGCATCACTATGTTGGAATGGCGCCGAGCCAACCGGCCCTACCTATGCTAAATGGAGGTATCGTTGATACCTCCTTCGTAACAATGAACTTACTGCGCTATTGTAAGCCGCATTTTTTAGAGCGACTGGAAGCACACTATCAGCCAGAAGAGGAAAGCAATGCCGGGTTTTCGGCAGCCTATATGGCTCTTGAGTGCTGGGTGCGCGAGCTTTACTGCTATAGCCCGGATGCCTTTAAAAATGAGCCGCTGCTTGTTGAGCATTTAATGGCTCGACAAGAAGGCGTCAAAGGCATGCTGGAGTTAAAGCATTGTTACAGCCTTTACGCACTAAAAGGCATGAAAAGCATCGATATGATAGTCGATGCCGCTCAGCGTCTGCAAAATTCTTATCCGATTGTGCCTGAGCAAACCGACCTGGTTGAGCGCTTAGGCACCGGTAATGAGAAATCGAATGCAATGGCGCTTATTACCTGGGTTGAACGCGAGTTGTCGACACGCGTGTTAAAAGGCGAAAGCTGCCATATTGATAAGCTCATTATTCCTTATTGGAGCGTTGTGGCTCATCGCGATGAATTTGAGTATGTGTAACTCAAAGGTTTGATGTTATGAGTAATAAGGCAATTGAGATGACACTGTCTGACGCAGCTCGACACGCCAATGTGTCGTACCGGACGCTTCAGCGGTGGGTCAGCAAAGGGCGCGTTAAATCGCGCCTTTTTCATGGTCGCCGCTATATCGATACGACAACACTGCCAGGCTGTCGTACGACAATGTCAGGTGACACAATGTCGTATAAGGTACTGACAGAGCTTTTGCAGATTATTCAGTCACTGATTGATATGCAGCCGGTGAGTGATATAAAAAGTATTAACCGACGCCGTGAACTACGCGCTCAGGTTGATGCACTCCTCGTGCGACTCGATGATACGAACCGAGATTAGCGCCTGAGAGCCAAATGCTCTTGGGATATGAATGACCCGATAAATGGCAAGCGTTTCGTTGTTAAAAAAGATGTATTCGCCAATGGTGGGAATTCGGGATAATGTGATGGATTGTGTGGTGCTATCATCCGCTAATAAAGTAACTTTAGGCATAAGAAACTCCTTTTCTTTAAAAGAAAAAGTGTAGCCTAGAGGCAGCATAAACAACTATCCGTAAAAGGATGACAGTGCCGTACGACAATAACGACAAAGGGACGACATGACGGACAGTAATATCGTTAATGAATACACAGAAGGGCTGGAGTTCACGCCGGAGAAAACCGAGAAGGCGCTTAATGTTGCCTTCAATATATTGGATAAATGGTCGTTCAATGATACCGAGAAGCGAGCGGCGCTTGGCTTGTCAGATACGATGCCTCTGGATAATAAAGTCGCGATTGCTGAAGCTGCGGATATAAAACTGCAGTTTCGCCTGTCCATCATCATTGGGGTGTACGCAGACCTGAAAACGCTCAGTGCATCACATGAGCTGATGATGGAATGGTTGCGGCGTCCACTGCCAAGCGGACAGGAGCCAATGAATGTATTGATGTCTGACGACTACCCGAAAATGCTCGACCTTCGGGCCGCGGCGAAAAGTCTGCAGTAGCAGTCTAAATCCGGCGCGAATTAAAGGCGTTACTTTGCGCAAAGCTGTTGCTGAAGCCTGCGAACTTTATTCTGATAGCTTTTCTCTAATTCGTACGTTATCAATACCCGCAAATACCGGGTCGCATAATTGCAGTGATAGGCTTTGTTGGGTGGTAACCACTCGAGAGCAGACTTAGCGCCTTTTGACTGATTTGTGCCATCGTCTACTACAAGCAAATTGATAGGATCATTCGCAAAGCGTTTCCGCTTTTCATCGCTCCATGCCGAAGCGCCTTTATTCCACGCTTGCTTCAGAGCGACAATATGGTCGACATTCACATCGGAGCTGTTGAAGAATATTTCGCCGGTATATGGGTCATTCCAGCGACCGCGTATGACGCGACATCCATTATCGGAATAATGAACCGGACCGGTGGATAGTTGCTCTAGTAACTCATGGCGCTCGTTTAAACAGTCGCCGTCTTCATCAACCCAGTGATTAAAAGCGCTACGCTGATAGCCTGTCGGCTGTGAGTTTGTCTTTTGAGGTGTGTAGCCTTTGGGTAGCCGCCCACCTCTTTTAAGGCAAGCATCAAGCGTATCGTAAGGCGTGAAGTTTTTGGTTCTCGAGTACCAGCGGCTATCCTCAGCGTGACAAATACCGCTGTTGCTCTTTTTTACCGCAGGTTTGCTAGGTATTGCTGAAGCACTCGCTGTCAGTAAGAACATCAACAATACGACGTTAAAAAAATAGAACCTTCTTACTTGAATCATGGTGCGTCCTTTCTGTTACTCCATCGCAGCGTTTACTCACTTTGCAAATAGTCGTTCAGGCGACAGGGTACTTTATAAAATTAATGCGAAACGTAACGTGGTGTCCATGTTTTTTGCTAAAAGCATAGTTAGGTAGCATACTAAAAAGTAATGCTTGGTAGGTTAGCACTAACCAGAACAATGACGATACGGCAGAGCAATTTTTAGGTAAGAGAGGTAGATCGGTTTGGGTGACTCTAAAAAGAAAAAATTGAAGCTTCCGTACGAGGAGTCAGAGCTTGTATTTGGTCTTACCGAATACACCAGTCATGCAGGCGAGCTAGCTCGGTTAGATATTGAAATAGGTTGGATGAAAGATGAGTCGTCAGAAACAAAACGCTGAACAAAAAAGCAAAGATATAAAGCAAAAGAAAGCTAATGAGTATAGTCTTGACGAGCTTTTATCAAAAAGCTCAGCGGATGCTTTTTGGCAGAATGCTGAGGATAAGCAGTGGCTTAATGACCCATTGGTTGAAAAGTAGCTTCTATTAACTAACTCAAAGAGTTTCGCTAACAAACGGGCTTTAGCAGCGCTGTGTTAAAAATAAAAAGGAATTTCTATATGCGAATGATTAAAAAGCTGGCAGTTTTGAAAGGCTCTTGCAGTGTAGTGGTCAAGAAAAACTGGCCACCGGTTTTTAGTTTGGCTTTATAAGGAGCTATTAAAAGTATTATTTAATTGATGCGCGAGTCTTTGTGCGGACTCTGCCTTCTTGCTTAGCTCTGGCGACAGCCGCATGAAGCATGCGCAAACCAGCAGCCTTCCTTGTAGACGCATTACGAGCTTGATTTAAAGCCATAAAAATCTCCAGAGTATCTGTTGTGGGTGAGTTAGCTATTAACTTGCTAGCCCACTTTAATTTAAGCCCTCAGACTCGGCAAGTCTATTATAGAAAAATTCAATTGTAACCGTTGCATAAACTATGATGAGACGACCGTTAGTCGACGGTCTAATTTGTCACCGCGCTCTAACCAATGACTCGACTTATGAGTCGAGCTTACCTGTCTAAAACGCAACTGAATAGTTAGTTTTTTTATTTACGAAAGGGTTTATAGCTATCTGGACTTCCCAGCTTTCACCAGACAGTCTGTAGATTTTCAAAGTACGCCTTTTCAAAGTTAGCAGGCGATACCCCGCCTGTATGAGAATGACGCTTTTTCGGATTGTAAAACATCTCGATAAAATTAAATATCTCAGTCTTCGCTATGTAGCGTCAATTACCTTGGCCGGTTTTCCGGCAATTATCCTGGCCGGTTGATACCGCTTTTTAAATGTGGCAAAAAAGCTCTCAGCAACGGCATTGTCGTGACAATTTCCACGTCGACTCATCGACGGTACTAAATTGTGCTCTTTCATGAACGCCAGATTGTACCTATCCATGCTCAGACTCCTTAAGGCATGTAACATCTTTAATGAAAGATGCAAGGCGGGGTTTAATTATCAATACTTGGGATATCGTTTTCCCACACTAAACTATCAGCATCATCTGTGTGGCTCTCGTACTCTTCACCCAACTGAGCGTAGCAATTGTCGCAATTTTCTACCGAGTAACCATTATTGAATGCCTCAAATATCTCACCTTCACGTTCTGACAAAGAATTGTCTGTTTCAGTGCTTTTGTCTTCTGGTGGCTTCATATTCTATCTCCAGAACAAATCAATTTAGTAATCCACTATTAAATGGCACGCTTAGCCAACTTAAAACAATCTAGAGCAGAAAAGCTGAGCTTTCAAGAAAGCTCTTTTTCTTTCCTCTTCCCATTGAACTGATAGTTACAAGGTTTTTGGAACAGCTGGCGACTTTACCTAGTTTGCTTCAATTTTTCCTTATATGAACATGAGTCTTCACCAAGCCCGAATCCGCTGCAACCGTAGAAATCACCATACTCACTAGTGCGCAACTTCATGTCTCTGCCACACTTGGGGCAGGTTTTCGTGGTCAATTGACACTTATTGTTTGCACACACACGCAGGTACTCTTTATCTATGGTTGGCGCACTACAGTTCTTGCATTCGCGAACGGTGTAGCCGCAGATGTTTGTGTTGCACTGGTAGTAAAAGCGCGTATTGCTATTTTTATCTCTAAACTGGCTTATTTTTCGGTCGAAAAAACCTGTTTTGCAATTTGGGCACTTAAAACGGTTTTGGTTAAGAGTCTTGAGGCTCGCAGATACGATGTGCACATTGTACTCTGGTTCCATTAACTCCCTAGCAAACACAGACGGAGCACTTGAGTCAGTAATGAGGTAGGCTTTTTTTCTTGCCCGAGTAAGCGCCACATACATTAATCGGCGCTCTTCCGAGTGCGCAAAGCCGTCGACCGGTGGCAATAGGGCATCTACTAGCTCATCGTTCAACCGTTCATTCGGAAAGCCTAATCGTTTCTTAGCGAGGCCTAAAATAATACTGTAGTCCCCTTCTAATCCTTTGCTTCCGTGAAAAGTCCAAAGTTTAATATTTGTGTTTATTTTTAGCTTTTGGAATTCCGCATGGGCATCATTTAAGAGATAATTGTATCTAGCCAACACTACAATTTCGCCTTTAGGATCATGCTCCCTTATTTTCGTCACAATTTTGGCTGCTTGTTCTGCCATACTTGATGAGGTTTCAATATCTGTGGATGTAGCATCCAACATAAAAACTTGAGGCTCAGTAACCTGTTCATGTGACTGAATGTGCTTCGTGTATTGCTCCGGGTTTTTCATCACAAACCGTCCCGCTGTTTCTGCAATACTATTGTTGTATCTAAATGTTTTCTGAAGAGTGGTACGGGAGTGACTACCGACTAACTTGTCGAATCTTGTGGTAAGTTCAAGCTTACCTCCGTTGAAACGATATATTGATTGCCAGTCATCGCCAACTGCCATTAATGTTGGGTTTTCGCCTTGTTCAACTAAGGCTCTAACAAGACTCATTCGCGACTCTGAAATATCTTGGAATTCATCAACCAAAATAAACTTCCAAGTTGGCTTATACTGAAGACGTCTGACGGCATTAGCGGCTTCAATAATCATATCGTCAAAGTCGATTTCATGGTTTCTTCGAAGCTCAGCAATATAATCCTTCTCCAGGGTTGATAGTGTTTCCGCGTAGAGTTGCGCTCTGGGGACAGAAGCAGACTCAAGCCTTTGCTTAATATCTTCTTCTGTTAGTTGCTCCGAACGAATAGCCTTCAAGGCATCGCGTAATGTGTTAGCCCAGTCGGTCAAGATTTTTTTCTCATTGAGAACAGTTAGCAGCTCTTCTTTACTCAGAGGAGTAAGTTTTACTCCTAAGTCTGATAACTGTTTGTGCAGATTGGAGAATAGTTCGCCTTCAATCCAATTGTAGTGATAGGTGCTAATTAATTGAGTATCGCACTCGGTATGTAATGCGAATTTCTTTTGCATTGACTGGACGTATCTGTCGCTATCAATTTCAGGATGGGTTCGATTGTTTCTGTCTATTCCAAAATGCTCAATGTAGATATTGGTGTCGCAGATCTTGAAATCAGGGCGGTAGTCAAAACCGAGTTCGACTCTTCTTTTGGTAACATATCTAGGCTCATATTCGTACTTTACACCATTAATGAATAGCCAATTCGCTATTAATAGTTCTTGATAACTACGTACCAGTTCCCCCTGTAGCGTACGTAGTTCGTTAATCTGAACATATTCTTCGTAGTCTTTGAGAGTTTTAAAATCAAAAATGTTAACGGGACGGTAGTACATCTGCAAGAAAGCGCTTATCCCGTTCGCGCTTTCCTGTATGTACTGAGAGCACCAACCCACCAACCACTCACCGAAGGCCGTCTCGTCTTCAGTTAATTTGGATAGCCGGTAAGGATGATTAATAGCTTTTAGAATGGATAATCCCAATGCATGGAATGTCGATACTTGAGGCGTATTTCCTGATTGGTCTGTAAAATATGAGCCCCGCTCTCGGACTCTCTTTTGAAGCTCCTTTGCGGCTTTTTTGTTGTAAGCTAAGACCAGCAAGTCATCGGGTGATTGGTTTTCCTCATGGATCAGATAAAGAACTTTAGCGATGATTACCGAAGTTTTGCCTGTGCCGGCACCTGCAATTACTAAGTTTCGATCGTTTTCTCTAATAACCGCTAACCGCTGCTCTATCGTTAAGGGGTTAGTTTCAACTGCGTCAAAGAAATTCTTACTTCTCTCAAGAGCGATTTCCTCGTAGGAATTACGAATGTCATTGGAATGCTTCGTTAATGGAAATAGACTTTCCATAATCCCGACCTTTTCTAATGATTCAGGTTGAAGAAGCTGTTTCCATACTTCAGGTTGTTGGCGGAAGCTCGTGAGGATAGGTTCGATGAGGACATCGAGCTGCTCTATTGATGAGTCCCGAAGATACTGCATGACCGCTTGCTGATTATATTGGTTGTGAACCAGGTTAATGTAATGGTGAAGGTAGCCGGCAATTCCTTTGAAGTTGAGTTTTTGGGGCGTTAGTGGCGAGGTCAGTACCAGAAAATTGAAGAATTTGAATTTAAAAGTTCTACTCGTGACTGCGAGTGTGACAAATGTATAAAAAGTGCTCCTTTCGATAACTGGAAATCCGGTCAAGTCTTCAAAGTTAAAGGTCACTTCTCGACCGGTTGTATCGACTATTTTGAGGCTGTCTTTTTCACTTACAATATTTCGCGCGCTTCCTGTTAGAACTGCAACGGACTTTTTAAGCGTCTCGGTGTAACTATTTTTCACAATTGTGTTTTCCTATTTACTCAAAGGCTTTTAAAAAGAGTTTAATGAGTCGCGTATTTGTCATTGCTGTGCTTATGACCGCTTCGATTATTGCCTTTAGCTCAACTCTCAATAGTTCAGTTGCCACACTATTAAAAGAATCGTATCAGCTTTGAAGAAATAATCATTAGCACTCGTTAAGTGAGAGTGAATGAGGGTAAGCTCCCCACACGGACTGAGGTGGGGTTGAATCGTGACCAGTTCACTAAATAGTCTGTCGATTATCAAATTGCGCCTTGCCAGAGAAAGTTTGGGGGGTGTTACAATTTACTCGCATTAGCCCAGGCTGGTTGGGTTATGTACAACATATACAAGCCAATACGAAAACCAGCATCAGCAACCCTGCGTTTAATTGGTTTCGTGTCGGAGGTTTTAGCCTCGACAGACATAAGGTCAATATTCGCTAGGCCGTGTTTATACTTGCTACTGAGGTTACGGTTACGATAACTAAACTGGTACGAAGCAAAACCAATAGATTTATTCCAGTATTGTTCTAGTGCTTTTTGTTTTTCTGGGTTATCACTTATTTCAGGGGCGCTTATTGTAAGCCGGAGCCTTTCGGCGGACTTTCCACCACGGCCTACCACAGAAAGCTCAAGCAATCGAACGGCAGAAACGAATGCATCTAATGAGCGTCTTGTTCTGAAGCTGACACCATTACTTCGACGATCAGAGTTATTTACAAAGTAATTAAGTACCTTAGCCAGTTTTAATTTTTGTGTATTATTTAGATTGTCGACTGAGAGCAACATTCTCTCAAGTGTCATTCGCTCTCGTATTTGTCGAGGAAGTTCGGGTAACCGCTCTAAATACTCCGGCTCTTTGTTAATTTCACCTGTTAACGGATCGAGCTGCTCTATAAAGATGCGTTCCCAATGTCTGGAGCGCTGTACACTTCCGTTACCTTTTCGGACATCCATTTGAAGCTTGAAAAGAGCTTTTGCTTGCTCAAGCACCTTGTTCAAAGTTGCGCCAAATATGGCGTATCTATTTTCAAGCCATGTAACACTCTCATAGCCTTCAAAGTAATCTTTTGCAGCTAGGTAGTAATCGATTAACTCTATCCGTTCACCACCAGGCTCTCTGTTTAACCAAGTAAAGTTGAGAGCGCTCTTTTTTCGCCACCCCTTTGTTTCAATATTTTTATCTTGCAGTACGCTGAGCGTAAGCAAACAATTATCGCGAATGGACGAAGCTTTCCACTCGTTAGTTTCAGGCTCGCCAACCTCGGCGGCTTGCCTTCGCATCGACTTTCGAAGCCCCCGCGAGCTTAGTCCAGAAAGCTTTGCTAACACCTTCTTTTTTAAACGAGGCTGCGTCATACACAGTTGATCGTGAAGCGTAATATGGCTGCTATGTATGTAATGCCGCAAAGTCGTTGTTGGATGTGAATGACCTATGATCATGGACAAGGCATGGAGAGTTTTCCGACTTGGCTCAAGTCCCTTCCTAACTCCTAATATAGCCTGACGCTCTGTCGCGACTTTGTTCAAGTTAATTAGTTTACCCAATGTTGGTACTGCCGAATGTTTACCTGTCGATGGCGTCAACCATCGCCAAAAGTTCCAGGTTGCAGCGCTGTGGCGCAAATGATGGTAGCGCATTGCGGGATTGCCAGTAACTTGCTTTAACAGCTGTGCGAGCGGCTCAAACAAAATCTTTGTAGAAACATAGGGTCGCTCGCAGCTTAGCGTGCGAAACACAAATGCGTCGCTTCCATCTTGAGACTGCCTTTCGCTTAGCAACGCGAGTAAAAACCGAAGCTCTTGAGGAGTTAGTAAAGCACCAACTTTTATCCTGCGGTAGGCTGAGGGAGATTTTAACGTCCTTAAACTGTGCTCTTTTATAATAATTTCTGTGGCTTCAGGCTTTTCAGTCCACAGTGAGAAGTCCTTCACTCGAAGGTAATGCACTTCAGAGCGTCTTAAACCTGCTCGATAGCCAAGTATTAATGCAGCTAAGACTAGTCGGGATATATCCTGATGTTCAAAGGATTTCCCAATTCGCGTTAGGTAGCTTTTCAGCTCTAAATAATCCCACGGCATCAGAACTTCAGCATCTACCGATAATGCTTTATTTTTTCTGCTATCAACCAAAATATACTTGTCAGGTGTGTAATTCGGCTCGACACCATAGCTTCGTACTAAAAAGTCGTGGAAATCTCGAAGTGCTCTGGCGACAGCTGCTTGTCGTTTGCTTTGATAAGATTGAATAATGTTTTCATAAAGTTTAGTTATGCCATCGTCGGGGTGTAGCATGACATCATCAGTTTCATCATTTGCACGTAACGTGCGGTATAGTAGTTCTAATCTATTTTTTGCTGATGACAATTTGAGTGGGCCTGACCATGAGCCAGCGTTGAGCACTCTAAATATCATCCACTCAAGCAGTAAGTTCAAATTGGGGGAAAGCCTGATAGCAAAGGTTTCATGCTCTTCTCTTATCTCGTCAATGCAATGCTGCACACTCCCGCCGATAGAACGTTTGCAAATATGGCCAAGTCGCTTAAGAAGCTCGATATCAAAAGAAGACTGCAAATATTCTATTTGAAGTGATCTTGAAGCCTTAGAGAATGACGGTTTTTGTTTGTGAGCCTTCTGCAGTGCTGGCGACTTTTCAGTCAATAACCTAAGCCAGGTATGTTCATTAAAAGCACAGGTAGGTGTTTTGCCGCTTGCTATATCCACTAGAGCTGGAGCGATATCCATCGCTAAGCGAACGCTGCAAGCCCTCAACAATGACTTAGGTTGCCAGTTATCCGTTATTGAATCATCAATACGCGCTAGATTATTCACATAATGATGCCAGCCGTATCGCTTGGCGGATTGTTTACGCATGGATTCAAATTTTTGGTGGCGGAACCAATTTGTTATAAGAGCTAAGGTTAAAGGATCAGGGAGCCAGATCACGTTACCGGCGATGTCGTGTCTGAATGCGTACCAAGCTGTCTTACCTATTACTTTTGGAGGTTCGGCATTTCTCAATTTATGGAAGAACTGCACGAGGTTATGCTCATTAAGCAATCCTCCGTAACGAGCAGCACTGAACAATAGCAGCCCCATATCAGTTTTCGGGCTTCTTTCTTGTTGCTCGAGTAAATTGTGAAATAAGCGTTCAAAGCTGCTCAACTGCTCTATAAGAGTAATGTCGCTTTCTGTTACTCGGGCGGATGGCCTTGTTATTTCAGCTGTGACTAGGATCTGATCTTCTGCCCGGCCAAGACTAGAAATGAAAGATGAGAGCTCTTCAGCAAGATTTTTGGCTGAATCCTCATCGAACTCTATTAGTTTCCAGAAAATAGCCTCAACGGTTTCTCTCGTAAATATGGGTATACTCTGCGTTGACTCATCAATATCGAGAACATCTTCAAGCACTTCTTTCAGTTCGACAGAAAGGTCTGAAAAGGTCATCTATGTAATCCTTTGAGTAGCTTCAGCCCCACCTCTTCAATGAGCCTTTCCAAAGCTGGGAAAAGCTCTTTTTTTAGATCAACAAAGCTAAACGTAGACATGCTGTCACCAATTGGCTCACCGAGTGAAGCGTGTCCTAGTGTTGCGTCTATTGTTTCGGGGGTTAATCCTTGGCGCTCTAGGTATGAACGAAGAAACTTCCTATTTGAGTTAATCGGCAAAATGCTGAATGCCCCTAGAAAACGTTTGACTTGACTCGGGCGAGCTTCGATCGCTTGGTTGGTGGCCGGCTCGATAAAGAAGGTCGTATCACTATCTAAAATCTTGCTTCGACAGAATAGGGGATTAATCAGTAACATTTTCTCGAGGACAACTTGCCGGTGATGTTCGTATTCCAACGCAAGCTCTAATGCAAATGAATGCATCGGTAATATTCGGGTGTGAAACTGATCTTTGGTATCTTTGTCCCTAAAAACTGCTAATCCAGTTGTATCAATAACTTGTTGGGTGCCAACAAAGGGGTCAACCACAGCTCTTATACCGGTCAAGAGCGATTGTGCAAATATGCAGTACGCTGTGTACCAGTTATGAAAGTGAATAAATGAGTATTTCTGCTTTTGCCTCCAGTTGCCGTATAAGTCGGTGCTCATTAACCGGAGCACTTCGCGAATGCTCTCTGCTGTTGGCACGTAACGCGCTCCAAGTCCATATTCTGGGTTGGAAAACGGATTTTCAGAACGGTTATATGCTCCCCAATCAAAGCTGCATTCGGGCAACTTTCTCAGTACAAGTTCATTGTACGTTTCTTGATACGCGCACTCTGTGTGCGACGAGTAATAATACCTTGCTAACGAGCCGGGTAATGCTCTATTAAACAAGTAACCAGATACCGAAACACTAGTGAATACCGACAGACTCAAGATCAAATAGTCTGAAACTTTTGCAGGCGTTAGTCGTTCGTCTACCGATCTTAAAATTTCAGTAACCTGAGACTTTTTAAATCGCATTCTTGCTAACGGCTTACTTACCTTGTTCTCCAATGTAAAAAAATTCTCAATCAACTCTTTAACGCGATTAGTATGGACGTGAAGCTCAATTTTATCCCGCGGAGTTAACGCACCAGGCAAATTTTTTTCAGTTGTTGAAAATGGTAACCGAAGTCGAGGTACTGTCCAGACGTTTAACGTCAAGTCATAACCAATACCATCATCAAGTCTAAAAACTCCTTCCTCGTCGTCGACAAACACTGTTAAGGATTTGGCTCGTTCAAACGACGAGCTTGTGAACAACATAATGTAAAGTGTCAACACTAAAGCTGCTTGCTCTTTATTTTTGACTTGATAACCCTCGAGCGTTTGCAACAACGAATTCGCCTCGACTTCATTCATCAAGTGGATCGTCGAAGGCAAGTGTTGGTTATACCGCTCTATTTTGGCTAGCTGTCCTTGCTTCTTCACTTTCGCACGAAACTGCTGGGCATAAAGCGGTGATAAGATATCAAGAAACCACACGACCTGATGACTCTTTTCTAGCTCTGCTGGCTCAACGCCTTGAGCCTCCATTTCATCAAGCTCAACTTGTTCGATTTCGAGGGTGTCATAACTCCGCACATAGCCTCTATCGAAAAGCTCATCCTCATCAGGAATCGTCAGATCCTTTACAAACGCCTGGCCACCCAAACTTGCGAATCCTCGAACACCAAGCGAACGGCGATTCTCTACCAACTTTGATTCGCCCGTACGCACCCTCCTCACAACTTTTCGGCCCGTTAAGGCTTTCAGGTACCTCAGAGCAGACTTTGCGTTTGTTAGCATGTTTGCTGCGTAGTCGTCGTTTTTAGTCTGATTCAGCTTCTCAGACTCGATAAATTCATCCAGTGTATGGTAAATGCCGTTTGCAGACGGATTCGATGTTGGAAACCTCTCGACTAAAAGTTGCGGGAGATGGTTTTCAGATAAGACTCGGATAAAGCGGCAGTAATCATAGATATCGTTTTTCTCTGCTTGTGGATGCTCGACCCAAACGAGCTGTTTCATTTGCTCGATTAAAGTATGATGGCTTTTCGACTGAAAAAATAAGATCGTGTATTCGGGAAAATCACTAAGCATCCCATGGGCAAGTGTTTTCGCTGGCGTGTTATTTGATACGGTGAACTTGCTTAAGTCTGCAGACGTTAATAGTGCATTCTCGAGGTGAGAATTAATCACTATTAACTCATCAATGTTTACATTCTGAAAATCAGAAACCAATGGAACGCTAAAGAGACGGTTAAATCCCTGGACTGCTGCTTGTCCGTTTTTAAAAGTTGCGGGCGCTTTTATGAAGTCTAAATAGTGACTTAGATCGGAAGGTGAAAGACCTGCTGTCGATGCTAATAGTTCAGTTTCACTCTTAGAATCAGAAATCATCGACTGCGCTCATGAACGCGAGTAAAAGAGCGCACAGAAGTTAAATCAGAATGGTGTTCATTAGCAAAATCCCGACCCACGACTTCAACTAGCTTTTCGGTTTGCTGCGTGACTTTGGTTGATAGTGAAAACACAAGTGGTGAGAAAAGGATGTCCATCTTCGCTAACTCGATAATATTATTTTTAGAGCTAACGAGTTGACACTTAACTTTAGAGTTTTGCTGAAGTTTCAGTTCAGCGATCTGGAATGAGCGGAAGCCGGCGGTGACAAAAAATTTTCCACGATGCTTCGTAATTGATATTGGATGAAGCATAAGAAATTGTTGAGCAGACTGAACGCTCAAATGAGATATTGCAGTGGCAAATTTTCTATCTGCAAGTTGGTTTACAAGCTCGGAGACATTTGGATGATAACCAGAAATCTCTGAGAGCTTTATGTCGATTGATTCGTTGTCAGTCATTCTGATACATGCAGGGTAAGTGTCAAAATTCATGGTATATCGATCGGAACTATGTGACAACTTTTGTTATTGTTGGGTTGTATTTGGTGTGAAATAGGTCTCCATTTATGCTTGCTAATTAGCTTTTAAGCCCTGTTAATACTGTATAAGCCAATTGGCACCTATATCTCACTGTGCCCTCCGGAGGTAAAGGTCGGACGGCAAAACGGTGTTGAGAGTAGAAGTCAAAATTTAGAATATGCGCCCGTAGCTCAGCTGGATAGAGCGCCGCCCTCCGGAGGCGGAGGTCACAGGTTCGACTCCTGTCGGGCGCGCCATTTCCTTGGTCTGTAGCGATTTTCAGCCTTACCTACCTACTCTAAATTCTTCTCTTTGCTGTTTTTTCTGCGTGACGCTAGCTGTTGTGACTGATTTGAGGCTGGATCAGGGCTGTGTCCATTCTGTGTCCAGATTGTGGCCGCGGTGGCGATCAACAAATTGGCGGGTGTAAACTTTGACCTCTGCCTTAAAATAATAGTACCTATTATTAGATGGACTTTTATGTTTGTCTGAGGAAACTGCCCTTGTTAAACCCATGATGTTCTTCTCGGTGGCAATTGGGGCAAAGAGCTTTTACATTCCTAAGGGTATCTTCGCCTCCGTCAGCTAATCTTTTAATATGGTGAACCTCAAGATATGGGCTTCCATCTGACTTCCGAAGAAATGGAGCTTCATTACCGCACCCCTCACACGAGCCGTCAGCTCTTAATAATGCTTCAGCAACAACATCTGGGTTTCTAACAAAAACGGTTGCAGTTACTTGTTTTTGTTTAGCCCTCGGCGGGGCTTCAGCTAAACGCTTCTTCCTCTGTGCTGGCGAATCATTTAACGCTTTTTTCACTTGCTGCTCAAACTCATCAATATATTCAGCTAAATTGAGTTCTTTAATGTTAGTGGACTGGGGAAGGGGGAGGCCAGCGAAGTAAAACGCAATTTTCCTCACGTCATTAGATGAGCCAATATACCAGTATGGTTCGTTTTGATTCGGCTGATGATAACCGTGGCAATCTCGACCAGTGAGACCTTTTATAAATGGCACAAGACGGTTGACGCACTGTTGCGTGTTCGGCGCAACGTAATACCCTGATTTTGAAGGTCGAATTGCCAGCCTTTGGCGCTGCTCATCGTTAAAGACTAAGCTGATATTTTGTTGCTTTACTCTCTGCTGCTTTGGACTTATTAATGACTGACCTAACTGAGTATTGAGCTCCTCAGCTAAGCCCCAGACAAACTCTTTGACCTCAGTGATATCACTGCACATAAGCAACTCTTTCATGTAATTACATTTGATTGTGACGGAAGCTACTCGACGCTAGTTTCATCCCGGGACTTTGAGCTTGGGATGAAACTAACTTGTTAAACAAGCGAATTTAGCGGATTTGGAACGCCTATTCACACTTTAATTATTTATTGGCTCACATTACAACAACTTGCTCTGTAACAATGAAGCTATTTAGCTTTCTGTTCGTCTCTGGGGCAGAAAAGATGTCATTTGGTTGCTAGTTGGTCGTGAAGTGATATTTTAAATCCCGTCGGGGAGTAGATATCAGTCTCTAAAAGCATGTATGACTCTCTCGAATTCTCATCCAAAGTGAGTAACATACTATCTAGTATGATTTCTGAGCCATCTATTAAAGCTATTGCGTAAACATCGTAAGTGTTGTTTAACAATACTGTGTCTTTTGAGTTACCTATACCAATGGTTCGGCTGGTTCCTGCAGACTCTATTATTTCATCGTTCTTAACAAAATAAAATGTAACATGGGAAAAGTCTTCAGAGTACGCTAAATTTAGCATCTTTATTTCGTGTTCATTTATTCGTTCTCTTGTACTATTTTCAACAATAACTTTTCTAATTTCAGCTTCTATTTCATCAACTTGCCCATCATCATCTTCATCAAAATCTCCATCTTCGTCATCGTCAACCCATTCTTCAATCAAATAGTAAAATATCGTTCTATCGGAGTTTTTAGGTAAGTCAATCAGCTGGCTGACAATAAACGCCTCGTCATTTTCCTCATCTTTTATATCTACTCTGTAACTACCTTCTCTGACCATAAACGATTCCGAAAACTGCCCTCGCGCTAAGTTGCTGATCAGTGACTCGCTTTCCTCCGAAATATCAGAATAAACTTTAATCGAACCAGTATAGCTACCTAATAAATCATTCTCTTGTATACCATTATAGAATCTAACCTTAGCCTCGGCATCAATGGCTTTATACTCATCTACTCTTGTATTACCAATGTTGTCTAATACAAATGGTGACGTACCTGCTCCTATGTTAGGTCTTACTGATAAAACATATTGATTTGTATACGGGTACGATATCTCTTCCGATTCGAATATAACGTCATCTTTACCTGGCTCAGTTATATAAAAGATATATCGGTCTTCTTCGAACTTAAAATTTTCTGTTAATTCGTGGTAATTTAGAGTTGTAACGAATTCTGCTTCATGAAAAGTTTCATCGTGTTCAGATATATATATATCCAAAGGCGTGTTACCTCCAACCACATTAAGAAACCTTAGGTTGAACAAATCATCATCATGATCGTCGTCGTCATCAATAATTGGAATATTAAACACTGTCGTATCTTGATTAGGTAAGTCCCCGCTCATTATCACAAAAGTTATCTCATCATCTCTGACACTAAGTCGATCTTCGAAAATAATCTGAAGATCATCTCGCCAACTACTATCATCATCGTCCTGCCATGCTAGTTCATAAAAATAATCTTGAGATGGAACCGATTTGTTTTTAAGTGTATTAGCATAACCTACAGGCCTGTAGGTTTTCTCAATTTCATCGTCGTCATCACTATCTAAATCTTCATCCAAAGTAAGGTAAATTTCGGGAGAATTAGCGGAGGCGTTGTAAAAGTTAACAAACCCTGAATCCTCTGTGTCTGAGCCACATCCAGACAGCAAAAGAGCAAAACCACTTAAAATAAAAAAACGACTACTTTTTGACTTTAAAGACATCTTATTTCCTCAATAACTAGAATTACTTTATAGGCTAACTCTGTTATCAATAAATATATAAAGTTCCCTAAAACCAGAAAATAAAAATTCATAATTCATAAGAACTTTACCCTTGAAATAGTATATAAAAGGAACAACAGTGTTAATTGAAGATCATACAGAAGTTATTAAATTTTAATGTTTTAATTATTTATACATCATGTAAATAATATAATTACATCTTATTTTTTTAAATTTAGTATTATGTGATTACTACATGAAAAAATATTAGGACTGGGTATATGGCAAATGGTTTATCCACGCAGTTAGAGCAGTCAAATATGATATCAATGGCTGGTCAAGGTAGTAACGACAGCCGTCCGAATGAGAAATCAGATCCAGAGTCAACTTTTTCTAGTTTGTTAAACTTGTTTATTGATAGAGAGGAAGAAGGGGAGAGAGCCTTAGAAAGTAAATGCACCTACTGTGATCGCGGAGATAAATCGTCCTTAGCATACTCTGGTTTTAGCAATGCCATTACTGGAATAGATGATTTAACAAACCTACAAAAAACTCTAGAGAATGCGTTAATGTCTTCGATAATATCTCCTATCTCGTCTGAGATGAATACGGTCTCTAAAAATATAGAAAGTTGCTCATCGCAGTCGGGAGAGACCGAACGTTTCTTGTTCGGCGAAAACGGGTTAGATGCAAATGATATTTTGGAGTCTTTCAATCCTCTTAAGAATGTTCCTGTAATATCTGAGCTGTATGGCAATAAGGATGAGCGCGAGGTTGGCGAGTTTACTAATTTCTTAGGAAGTTATCTTTTTGCAGGAAACGTAGGTCTAGCTTTCTCTGCTGCAGATCTCATATCCACTAAAATATCAGGTAAGACTATTTCAGGAAATATTTTTGATTTTACAAAAAATATAAATTTCTATTAGATAAAGTTATTGGGGATATACAAAGTGACGAAAACAAAAGTACTTTTAACACTAAATTTACCTTTTTTATTGGCTTCCTGTACGACAATTCATACTCTGGAGCCTGGCTCAAGCACCGCAAATGTATCCCAAGAGCTTGGTAGTGATTTAAAGAAAACGCAGTTGGAGAGTGTGGAAAGAAAAGAAAGAAGAAATCATCCTGATTATGCACCTATCCACATTAAAAGAAGTGAAACTATACAGTCTAATTCTGGCTCATTATTCGACCCAAATAACTACAATGGCATCTTGTATAAGAAAGAGAACTATCGTGTAGGAGATATGGTAAAAGTCACTTTAATGGAAAAAACGGAAGCATATAAAACACAGAACCTAGTCAACGAAAAATCGGACGAAATGAGCGTGGGCCCTCTTGAAATTAACGCCGGCTCAATAAATGTTAGGGAAGGTGACGTAGGCATGAGTCATAAGCAGGATAGCAAGTTTGATAGCCAGTCAAACCTGAAACAAGAGAATTATCTCAAAGGTGTTATAAACGTCTTTGTTAATGAAGTCCTCCAGAATGGAAACTTATTAGTTTCAGGTGAGAAATGGATAAAGCTTAATGAAGGTGACGAGTATATAAGAGTTTCGGGGGAAGTTCGAGTTTCTGATATTTCTCCAGAAAATACTATAGCGTCAACAGATATTGGTAATCCGCTAATTGAATACAGCGGTACAGGTCGCTTAATGAGTAATCAAAAGAAAGGCCTCATTAGTAGAGTATTATCATTTTTTGAATGATTTATATGAAAACAATATTTTTTATCCTTATTGCTATTTATTCCACTTTTTCCGCGGCCGAATCTAACTGGATTTATGGGCAAGGACTAGCTCAAATTTCTAATTCTAACTTAGAGAGTGCGAGGAAAAAAGCTATAGAAAATGCGATTGCCGATGCTTCATATACTGCCGGAGCTGTAATCGTAGCAGAGGATCTATTATCAAACGGAATTCTAAGTGAAAGTAGCTTTAAGGTCTCTAGCAAGAGTGATATTAAAGATTTAGAAGTGCTAAACGAGTCAGTAAAAGGCGATATTTTATCAGTAAATATAAGAGTCAAGATACGTGAGAGAAATGATTGTAAAGGTAATGAGCACAAAACAAAAATTTTAGTGACAAACTTTGAGATATCCGATCCTCGTCAAGCATCGGTCGGTAAAGTGCATTCGATAGGTTACCATATTACTAATCGAATTTCCGATCAACTTAACGCTCGCTCAAGTTATGCCTTCTCATCGACAGAAAATTTCTCATTAAATGAAAAGTTTCCAACTTTCAGGATAAATAAAAGTCAAATTATTAATCATTCTGATTTAATTGCGCGTAAGTTTGACTCACAGTACGTGGTTTTTGGAATCATCAGAGATTTATCACTTCTTAATATAGAGGAGAGATCTCTGATCAGATCTAAAAAGAAAAATCTTAGAAACTTTACACTGTCTATTTTAGTGGTTGATGTATTTAGAAGTTTAGTAATCATAGATAAATCCTATCATTTCGAGTCAGAATGGAGTTTCGATCTTTTTCAAACTGTTGATTTAAATGCGAGCGTATTTTGGCAATCCGAATATGGAAGGTCTTTGATAGACTCGCTACTAGTAGTAGTTGATGAAATTAATACGGCGATCGCCTGTCAGCCTGTTTTTTCACAGATAGTCGATAGAATTGATGACGATTACTTTATTAATTCAGGAAAGAACCATAATATAAGAGTCGGAAAAAAACTTCCTTTATATAAGAAAAAAGTCCTACCGTCGGGTAGTGCTTTTCTACGTAAAATTGAAGGCGCATCCCTTACTGTCGTCTCTACAGGTGAAAATACGACTTTATTATTAGCAGAAGATGGTTCTATTGCAATATCAACAAGCTTGTACGATTTAGTTCAATTGGAGTGATATTATGTTTCGGGAATAACTAGTTATTCTGTTTACTATATTTTTGATTCCAGTATCTTTTGAGATACGTCACACAAGCTTTTACTATCGTTTATTATTAAATAATATTGTATTGAATAAACCTTAAGCTCAGAACTTTCTAGGGTTAGCGGCGTGTTATCATTGGCCTCATTGGACAAAAGTTCTCTTGGGAGGAAGCCCCAGCCTTTTCCTTGACTAATAAGGCTTAGCTTGGTTTCCATATCGTTGACTGATATTGTCTTTTTAGATAGTACTGGTGCCTTTTTCTCACTTTTCAGATCATAGGAGTTTTCTTCGAAAAGAATTTGTGTCTCTTTTTCAAGGTCTAATTTAACTTCCTTTCTCTTATCAGAAGTATTTTTATATGTAGGGGAGCACGCAGCATAGAAGTTTGTTTTTAAAAAGCTTCTCATGTTGAGTTCACTTTTAATTTTTATAAGATTAGTATTTATAAGACTTGATGGTAATATCGCAAGATCCCAAAAGCCTTTCGAAAATAGTTCATCTATATCAGATCCGGGATGCAATTTATTGAATATCAACGTAAGCTCAGGAAAGCTCGAGTCTAGGAAGTCGGCTAACCTTAATACCTGTAATCGACTTAATGATGCATCACAAAAGATTTTGTATTCCTTCCTGTTTGTATTAGCTATTTTTTCGGGAAGCCGTTTCAGAGCGTCTGCAGATTCCAATAGTTTTTTTGCCTCCGTCAAAAAGTTAGTTCCTTCGTCTGTGAGTTCTAATCTGTAACCTTTTCTAGAGAAAAGCTCTATCCCTACACTGTCCTCTAATGACTTTATGGCTGCACTAACTGAAGGAGGGGACTTATATAATTTGGTACCAGCATTTCTTACGGAACCATATTCAGCAACGGCTGTAAAAATACGTAGTTGTTCAAGTTTCATTATTTTAAACCCTAAGATAGTAATAGCTCACTATCTTAATTAATTTTTTCCCTATGTCAATACCGGCTTCAAATGGGAGATACTACGAATGGTCTTTGGTTTAAATCCTTCCGTTTAAGCGTATTTGATAAGGTCTATCGCCTACCGTAAGTTGTCGCTAGAGATGTTCCGCTACTGACCTGCATGAGTTACGATGTCGGATGTTCTTACTCTAAAATTCAACACTTAGGGCAATGGAGCCATAGGTCTGACGTTCACTTTGTTCCGAAAACTCTTTTGTCCTGTGAACCCGCATCATTGCTAATCTGTAACCGTGGCCAGCAACAACTCCGTGCATGCTGATGCCGACGACCGCTTGGGCAACCCAGGGCCGTCTAGTGACGCTATGGCTATGGGTGAAGAGATTTCCATCTAGGGAAAAGTCCCAGCCTACGGCTTTGGCTTCTAACATCCCGAAAAAGTGAACACCATAAGGGTTTTCTGCATTAGACTTACTTGATGGAGAGGCTGCAGATGGCGGGCGATTTTCTGCTCCTGGTCTAATGGGATAGCTACCAAAGTCGTTCGGCAAGTTCCATCCTATGCGACCTTCAATTCCCATAGTGGCCGAAGTCTCAATATTGCCAAGTCGCAACCCAACTGAACGAATAACTTCGCTAGAAAGTCCGGGAAGAATAGCCATCGGCCCGCGAAAGGTCTTGTATTTTCGATCGAGTGCTATTTGAAAAGCCGGTTCGTTTTTTAGCTGATGTTCCCAACCCATGAACCTGTTGGAGCCTATTGTATCGTGAACAAAATTTTGCGACTGCTCGGCGAGTGACCATGGACCAATTACGCCTAGAGTGAATTCCCGTGTATCGAGTACTTCCACGGCGGTTTGATCATTCATACGACGACGATTCCAGGCTAACCCCACGTAGATAAGGCCTGCATAAGGCCTGTCATCGGTTATCAGGTCTGTTCTGGAATAATCTTCCGGTGTGTACATGGATTGACCAAACTTGGCGACCACATTCTGAGTTGAGCTCGGATCAACTAAGAAGTCTGGGTTCAAGAATTGGATTAGTCGAGCATTTAGCCAGAGGGGAGGAGGTAGACACTCGGCCTTAAGTTTTCCCGGGATGTCATGTGAAATGAGAGTAAAGCCTACGCCGCTGGTATAATTCTGGTCAGTGCCGGTAAACATGTCGTTTTCTAATCTTACTGTTCCTCCGCGAAATCTCGGAATATCTCCCGCAAGGCAACTTTCTTTATTCCCACTAGCGACGATATCTCCTTCGGCCAAAGCCAGTATGGGGTAACCGGTGCTAATCAGTATCAATAGCAGGTAGACCGTCCTGAGGCGTGTCATCAGGCTTGTTCTCATTCTTTTACAGGTCCTGGCTCTGGGGGTTGCCCATTGTAAAAAGACTCCAATACAGCGATTATTTCTTCTGCCGTATCTACGCGTGTAAACAACTGTATGTCCTGCTCACTCACGAAGCCTTCTTCAAGCAGATAATCAAAATCTACTATGCGATGCCAGAATTCCCTTCCAACCAATACGATAGGGACGCGAGCCATCTTGCCAGTTTGCACTAGGGTGAGAACCTCAAACAATTCGTCCAACGTGCCGTATCCACCAGGGAAGGCTACCAGAGCGCGTGCTCGGAAAAGGAAATGCATCTTACGCAGGGCAAAGTAACGAAATTGGAATGCGAGCCTTGGACTAATAAAAGGATTAGGCGTTTGTTCGTGTGGCAGCGTGATGTTAAGTCCGATAGAACGGGCTCCAGCTTCAAATGCTCCTAGATTAGCTGCTTCCATAATCCCTGGACCTCCACCCGTAACCACTACGAAGTCCTTGCGGTTCTTTTGCTGAAAGCGAGTTGAAACTATATGGGCGAAACGTCTTGCCTCTTCATAGTAACGTGCATAGGTCAGTTTTCGTCTGGCGGGAGTTAACTTTTCTGCTTTCTGAAGCTCGGGGGGCAGAGTATTTGCTCTTTCTTCAGACTTGGTAAGTTGTGTTTGAGCTTCATTAATAGATAAAATCCGTGCGCTGCCAAATACCACTACCGTTGAAGTAATTCCCTGCTTACGCAGTTGTAATTCGGGCTTGAGCAGTTCCATTTGAAGACGCAATGGCCGCAGGTCATCTTGTGTAAGAAACTCTGCATCCTCATAAGCTAATTTATAAGCCGATCCGCTCAAAATCGCTTTAAGTAGGATATTGCGTTGGTCTGCACTTATCATATCTTAATGTTCCAATTTAACTGTATACCTTGCCCTGGCTTACTTTCTCGTTTGCCATACGTTTGTTTTAATAATTCTAGGTTAGTCAAATTCTCGGCCTTCTCCGGCTTCTTCGTGAGTTACTCCATCTCGTATGTGATAGATACGCTTGAAGGTCGGGATGATTTTTTCATCATGAGTAACAACGATAATGGCGGTTTCGTATTGTTTGGCCATGTCATTAAGAATGCGAATAACTGCCATAGCACGTTCCGAATCTAGCGGCGCAGTGGGCTCATCAGCTAGAATTACCGGCGGACGATTGACCAGCCCTCGCGCAATGGCGACCCTTTGCTGTTCTCCTCCAGAAAGCTGCGAAGGCATCGCATGAGCCCTATGATGCACGTCCAAAGCCGTGAGTAGCTCAAGCGCTCGCTTTCGAGACTCACTATTGGGCAATCCTGCCAACATTGGCAGTAACGCAACATTGTCAGTAACATCTAGAAAAGGGATTAAGTAGGGCGCCTGGAAGACAAAGCCAATTTTATCTCGGCGCAATGCACGTAGATCGGGGACTTGCCAACCCTCGTTGTAAATTACCTTATCACCTAGTGTCATGCGCCCAGCGCTGGGATTAATAACAGCTCCAAGGGACTTGAGTAAGGTACTTTTGCCAGAGCCGGAAGGCCCTATTAAACCGACTACCTCGCCAGGTGCGACTTGCATGTTAACGTCTCGCAGCGCGTCGACGGCAGTGCTACCGCTGCCATAACGTTTGCTTAAACCTTCGATGTGTATACCTTTTCCGTTCACTTTAACCACCGATCGCCTCTGCTGGATTTACTTTAAGAGCCATTCGGATTGCAATGACACTCGCCAGAGCGCAAATCAGTAATACAGCCAGGAAGCCTGCAACGGAATCCAAAGGCATCAGCAACACATATTTGGGAAATAATGGTGCGGCAAAAGTGGCGGTTATCTTGCCGACAGCAAAACCAATTATTCCAAGAGCAAGAGCTTGCTGCATAATCATTGCGGCAATAGTACGATTACGAGTTCCGATTAGTTTCAGGACCGCTATCTCGCGTATTTTGTCCATAGTAAGGGTGTAAATGATGAAGGCGACGATAGCTGCACTGACAATGGCAAGAATGACTAGGAACATGCCGATTTGTTTCGATGAAGTGGCAATCAGCTTACCAATAAGAATTTCTGCCATTTGCGATCGGGTATAAACTGTTAAACGCTTCCAGCGGCGTATTGGCTCAGCTACCTCCTCAGGGTTAGCACCAGAATTAATCCTTACCAGGACGGCGTTGACGGAATTACTGCTAGACTGACTGGCGATAACGGCGTCTAGTAAATTAGGAGTTCCAGGGTGATTGAAAGCGGGGTTAGCCTCAGTGCGACGTCTGCTCTGCCAAATGGCATCGTTATCTTTGAGAAACTGGGCTTCCTGAGCGTCTTTTAATGGAATGAACACCATAGGGTCACCGGAGGATGAAACCATGCGGCGGGTCAGTCCCACTATCAAGTAATGATTGCGCCGGATTTGAATTTTTTCACCAACCTTAAAACCTGTAGCAATATCGGCTACCGCTTCGTAATGTCCGCGGGTTATTTGCCGACCTTCCACCAAGTAGGGGGGCCAGCCAGGCGTGGCGCCCGTACCTCCTGGCACCACACCGACAACCATAGATCGCACGTCTCGTTGCCCTTTACGCACTTGCATGGTCAGATAGGTGATGTTTGCGACACTAGAAACACCCGGCATGGCAAGAATGACGCGATATAAGTCATCGTTAAGACTGGAAGATTCCGCGTAAGGACCAAGTGTATCTTTCTGCACTACCCACAGATCAGCACCACTATTGTCTAGCAACGCCTTGCCATCATCCACCATTCCCCGGTAAACCCCAGCCATAACTAGTGTCACGCCGATAAGCAAACCTAAACCAAAACCGGTGAAGACAAACTTTCCCCAAGAATGGAGGATGTCGCGTCCGGCCAGGCTTATCATCTTGATACTCCCGGAATGCGTTCGACCAAATGAATACGGCTGTGGGTATCAAGCGCTTTTTCGCTGTAAACTATAATCCGGTCACCTTCTTCGATACCTTTTAGCACCTGCACACTGCCATCAAGATCAGAACGTCCGAGCGTAACTGGTGTAAATACAGGAGCGTCATTAATAATTTTCCAAACGCCAGATTGGTTGCCTTGTCGTCGTATTGCGGCGTTGGGAATCAACACTCTTGCTGGCAAGGCTGGTAAATCGACGGTCACCTCTGCGAGTTCACCCAGGGGAGGAAGTGGTAAAGGAATTTGGTCAAAAACTATCTTGGCTAAAATTTCCTCAGTGACCTCGTCTGCTTTAATTTCTACTCGCTGCACGTGACCGTTTAAAGCCAGACTATTTTGTGAACGAAGAACTATGGTTGCGGGCAAGCCTGCAGCAAGTCCTGCTGCACTAACTTGATCAAAACGTGCATTGATCCATAAACTGCTAGAATCAATGAGTTCTAACGCGGCTTGACCTGCAACAATAGTCGTTCCTGGATCGGCATTGCGTTGTGTTACAACCCCTTCTACGGGTGCAATTAGATAAAGATTGTCCCTCTGCGCAACTAGGGCATCACGATCCGAGCGAGTTCGGGCAAGGTTTGCTCTTGCCGCTGCAAGAGATGCTTCTGTGATAGACAGCTCCTGGCGTTTTGTCATTACGGCTTCTTCGCTGACTGAGCCCGCTGAATACAAATCCTCGTAGCGTTTAGCCTGACTTTGAGCAAATATGTGTCTTGCAATGGCCTCATTTATCGCCGCTTCTGCATGCTTGAGTGCGGCTTCCTGTGAATTAACTCGATCTTCTAGATCAACCTGTTCCATTTCGCCGAGGACATCACCGGCTTTAACATAGTCGCCGACTTCGACAACCAATTGCTTTATTCGTCCTGTAAATGTGGGACCAATCTTGTAGGTGTAACGCGCCTCTACTGTACCGACGCCAAATAACGCCGGATGAAGTTCACGCGACTCGACCCTGACGTCAGTCACTGGGACTGGTGATAACGGACCTGTTCGAAGAGCAACATAAACGAGTAAGGCCAGGAGAGGAATAATCACCGCTAAGAGTGCCAGAGTCCGGCTCTGTATTGGAAGTTTAATCATTGCCTTCTCTCAATACGACGACTAACAATCATCAAGATCTTTGATGAATCACTATTCATAAGGCTACCCAGTAAGATAGTAATTTGTTACTATCTTACTATAAAGTATCAACCTGTCAAAAATTTTTGAAACTCAAACGCTAGTATTTAACTGGATATTATTAGATACGAATTAAGGAGCTGTTATGCAAAAACCTTTTCTACTCAAAAGTATTATTGTTACCACGGCAGTGATTGGAGTTACTTTGTCAACAGTGTCGCTGTCCGCAGCAAAAAGTTCCATAGATGGGGAATCAATGGAGCTACGAAAAATTATGAATGAGCTTGGACAAAATATGCAGCTGGCTACTGATGCCATTTCACGTGAAGAGTGGTTGCGGGTAGCTGAAGTTGGGTTACGTATTGCCGATCACCCGCAACCTCAGATTGGTGAAAAAATGCGCATTTTATCGTTTGCGGGTAGTGATATTGGAAAATTCAAGGAATTTGACAAACAAACTCACGATGCGGCGAAAGCAATGGAAGCAGCGGCAAAACTAGGAGATGGTAAAGCAGTAATTGACTCCTTTTCGACTTTGCAGACTAAATGTCTGGCGTGTCATCAGAGTTTCAGGAAAGAATTTTTGGAGCACTTTTATAGCGAATAATAAGCGCCTTGGGTGAGGAGAAGAAATGAAGAGCATCCCCTTTGCCTTTGAGGGGTGCTGTATTCGTTATGCATCTAAATAGATAAGTGTTAATACATTACCCCCAACTTTCGGCTGTCTACTGGTTACATCGTCGAAAAGTGGGAAGGACGCAGTAGCTTTAGTATTCATTGACTTTTGTTTACGCAGCCACTCCATAGAAAGGTAGTTTCTTTATATTCGGGACACTATGTTTAGGCAGGACTAACCGTTTTTAGTTAAAGCAATTGTCAACTAACTTAAGTGTGGCCACACGTGTCCGACGTCCGAAAAAACGGGATAAAAAGCCATGCATGCTGATTACTACCTCATTCTGGGGGAGTACAAATTCCTTGGCAAAATACCTCAAATGCGCCGGGAGCCTGATCGACAATGTATTGCATATCACCTGTCAAAAGTGACTGAATAACCAAGCCTTGGATCATACCAATATACTGGGTAGCGGCAATCTCAATATTAAGATCCTTCCGTAACTCACCATCAAGCTGTGCACTTATCAGCTGCTTTTCAACGCTTTTTCGATATTCGGATAAAAGTTGACGAACCATCAGCCTGGCCGGTGTGGAGCGTGAATGTTGCAGTTGTCCCAATAAAAGTCTAGGAATCCCGGGACGCTCTCTTATAAACTCGATGTGAGCAAAAAACATTGCCTTTAGAGCTTCAAGAGGGGTAGCTGCATCATTCTTTGCACGCTCAAGCCTCTTCATTATTTGCTTTGCTACCCAGCCAATTACAGACTCCCATATAGCATCTTTACTTACAAAATGTCGAAACAAGGCCCCCTGTGTAACCTTCATTCGTTTAGCAATCTCAGTAGTTGTAATGCTTGCAGGATCTTCATTCGCACATAAATCAACCACTGCAGCTACAGTTTTTTCACGTCGTTGTTCTGCTGTTAAATGAGTTTTAGGAGGCATAATAACCTTTTATAGCATAAAGTAATAAAGCGCTATCTTAGAGTGCTTTTCCCTGATGTCAATATCTTCCTAAGGTGACCCAAGCCCATTGAAACGATCAGATACATATTTACTATGACAAGCAATACAACTACCTGTCATTTCGTTATAAAGCTTATATTGCTTCTGTGTATCTTTGCTTTCTGCTGCCTCAGTCAAGCCTGCAGCTAATCGGTGAAAGTCTTTATCCAGCTTTACAAAGCCTTCAGGCACTGCCGACATTAAGTCTTTTTTATCCTGTTCAGTCAACGACTGCTTCAATATAAAACTGTCGTGTATTTGTTGCGCTTTGGTAGCTACCTGCTCATGTTTACCTGTGACCATTGAGACATGAATTGAAGCCATTGCCGACTGCACCGAACGCATTTCCTGTTGCAATAATCGACTTAACTTATCAGTAAATTTAGGAGTGACAGGATCAGCGGCTAAAGTACTTAAAGACAGACTAAGTGCGGCTAATGCTATGCCTGCGTAACCAATTTTTTGAGTATGTTTCATGATAATTCCTTATCTGTGTTCGATGTGTCTGCCCACCCCATATCTTCAAGGATGGCATAAAGTGCGGGTAGTGCTAGTAAAATGAGGACAGTAGAAACCAACAGTCCAAATACAACAGAAATGACTAGTGGAATAACTGCCATGGCTTGAGTGCTGGTTTCAGCTAAAAGCGGCAGTAGTCCGGCGACTGTTGTACTGGTGGTGATCATGATGGCTCTAAAGCGAGCTCGACTAGCTGCTCCCGCTGCTTCAGTTGTACTCATACCTTGTTCGCGATACAGCTTAATGAATTGGATAAGTAAAATTGCATTATTAACAACGATACCAGCAAGCGATGCGGCACCAATCAAAGAGGGCATTGATAAGTTATAGCCCATTAACAAATGCCCCCATACGGCGCCCATAAAAGCAACAGGAATGGATAGCATGACAATAATAGGTTCTAGATAGCTCCGAAACTGAAAGGAAAGAATTAAAAAAATGCCTAATAGGCCAATTAACAAACCAAAAGCTATCGATTGTCCCGTTTCTTTAGAGCGGGCAGTCTGGCCTTCGACGCTAATCATAAGCTCGGGCCAGCGCTTTTGTATGTCGGGAAATACTTTAGCTTCTAAGTCACTGACTATTGCATCCGCATTACTTGTCTGGGTGTTGACATCCGCAGTGACGGTTACTGTCCGCAGGCTATCAATCCGAGTAATTTGAGACCATTGCCGCGTATCTACAATAGTCACCACCTCGGTCAATGGAATCATTTCACCATTCTTACTGGCGATAACGGCGTCTTCTAAAAATGCCCTTGTGGCACGTTCTGCACGTGTTTGACGCACCAATATTTCTATGTGTTGATCGCCAATTTGTACGGTATCAACAATATCTCCCAGTAACCCTGTACGAACCTGTTCGGCAACATCAGCGGCTGTCAGTCCTAGTGCGAGTGCATTGTCTTTCAAATGCAAAATGCGTTGTGGCTTACCTGGTCTTAAATCGTCCAATACATTAAATGTTCCTTGATAATTTGCGACCTTACCACTTAAGTAGCTAGCTGCTTCTCTCAGTGTATCTAAGTCGGATCCTTGTAAGCGGATTTCTATTGGAATACCTGCAGGGCCAAAACCTGGCTCCTGAATGTTAAGCGAAATGAGGCCTGGGATATCACCAATTTCCTTGTGCCAGCGTTCGGTCAGTGTTGCTAAGTCCACGGTACGAATTTCTGCGGTTAGCAAATCGGCCATGATAGTTGCTACGTGTGCTCCCTTTTCTCCTGCACTAGTATGCTGATTAAAGCGAGTCTGAATATTGCGAACCAGAGGCTGCTTGTCCGGCTGTTGCGGTGTGTATTCTTCATTAATACGGTGCATCGCTTGAGTAATTCGTTTACTAATATCACGGGTTTGATGCAGCGGTGTACCTTGCGGCATGAGTACTCGTGCTTCAAGAACATCACCATCAATTTCAGGCATTGCTTCCATGCGAACATATCCACCGACCATGAGTCCAACCGAAGCGAGGAGTATAATAAGCATACTCGCTAACACCTCGTATCGAAAGTGAATGGCTTTATCGGCCAATTGACCGACTTTTTCTCGGACAGCGTCAAATCGATGATCAAATCCCTGACGAAATTTAGATGTGGCTTCATTCGTTGACGGGCCCATACCATTCTTTAGATGATGTGGGAGAATCCAAAAAGCTTCTATCAGAGAAGCCGCGATAGCCGCAATCAGCACAACAGGAAGCACTTCAAGTACAGCTCCTAATTCGCCAGCGAGAAACGCCAACGGTAAGAACACTGAAACAGTCGTCAAAAAGGAAGAAATCACCCCGGGTAAAATCTCCAGCGTTCCTTCTGACGCCGCTTTTAATGGAGACTTCTTTTCGTCCGCATGTCGAGCAATGTTTTCTGTAATTACGACCGAATCATCCATGACAATACCGATTGCCATTAACAACGCGACCAGAGTAATCATATTCAATGATAAGCCGGTCAATGCCATCATCACAAAAGCCCCCGAGAAAGCCGCAGGTAACCCAAAAAGTGCCCAAAAAGCCAAGCGAGGTCGAAAAAATAGTGCCATTACCAGTCCTACTAATAGCAGTCCGGTAATGCCATTACTTACCAACATTTGTAACCGATCTTCGACAATGGACGTCATGTTTTGCGTTATTTCGAGACTAACCTTGCCGTCTTGACGTTTTTCTTCTGAGCTGATGAAATTTTTCAATGAATCCATCACACGGAGAGCATCATCCCCACTATTCTTATGAACTTCCAGGATGATAGCGCGATGGCCATTGAATTCGGCACGTTCTTCTTCTCGCTCCCAAGCTTCCGTTACTGTTGCAATATCGCCAAGCGTCAGAACGGCTCCAGCTTTTCCGCCAAGCACAGGTAGTTTAGCGAGATCTTCCAGTGAACGACGTTCATCAACAAATCGTAGCTGAATATCCTGGCTATCCGTTTCAATTGTACCTAGCGGCATATCGACATTTTGTCCGCTAATCGCGCGAGCAATATCACGCACCCCAAAGCCATATTGGCGAAGTTGGTCTTGCGACATCTCGACTTGCCACTGACGCTGTGATAACCCTACTGGTATGACATCGGCCACACCGTCAATGGTAAATAGTCTATCTTCTAACTGTTTGGTATAAGTTTCGAGGTGAGCAAAGCTCATTGGCCCTGTAACAGCAATTGCAGCAACTAAGTCAGTGCGGTAAAGCTCTCTTATGATTGGATCTTCCGCAGCCTTGGGCAAATCAGTTAATGCTTCAATTTCTGTGCGAATATCATCCAAAAATCGTCCCATATTTCCTTGCGGGGTCATACTGGCAGTCGTAAGTGCTTGATTATCCCTTGCAGTACAAGCAACCTCCTTCATATAATCCACGCGTTGCAACGCCTCACCAAGCCGCTGGCAAATCGCTTCCTCGACATCAGCAGCCGTAGCACCTCGGTATTCTATAGAGATACTGACTTCAGGGGGCAGATAGTCAGGGAAGGTTTCTCGAGTGAGTTTAGGCGCTGCAAAAATCCCGGCAGCAAGAATTAGAATGAGTAGTAAATTGCCAGCCGTTGGATGCCCGGCGAACCAGCGAATCATTGGGACTCTCCCTGAGCAATGTTCTTCAGAACCAGTGGCATACCATCTATAGCGGGTACCACATCATCCAGTATCAGTCGCTCGCCTTCTACAAGTCCGTCAGCAACAACTACTTGGTCATTTTGTTGCCATGCAACGGTTACTTTTTTTCGTTTCAGCTGATTATTATCGTTAGCAATATATACTGTGTCACCATGGAGTGCACTGGCAGGTATGACTACAACAGGTTCTGCCGTGTCTGTCGCAATATTGGCTTTTATAAAAGTCCCCCTTACCAACGGCGGGCGTTCAGGAGGGGTGGCATTACGATAAGGTTCTTGTACTGTAATCACAGCCTGTACGGTTCTAGTTGTCGGTTCAATGCTGCTAGTCACTCGAGTTAGTTGGCCTGACCAGCGAACATCAGGCATATTTGTCGGAGTTACCCCAACATCGAGCTTTTCAAGCGGTAAGCTATCAAGAAAGTCAGTTATATTAGGTTGGTTGGCGCTTGCTAAGCTGGTCAACGAAGCGTCAGTTAGTTGTGCTAATACTTTACGCAGTTCACCGACTTTCATCTGTACCGTTACCTCTGCCTCACTAATGTCATCAGCCACAAATAAAACCTGGCCAGGATTCACCTGTTGACCCACTTCAACGTCAACTTGATGCACTCGCAAATCATAAGGTGCTTCAAAATGAGTGTCGTTTAAGTCTTCACGGGCGTTTTGTATTGCGGACTCGGCTCTGGCTTTATGTGCTTGCAGTGTCTCGTGGCGAACGGGTATTAGGTTCAACTGGTTTTTTAGGCTTTGTACTGCTTGCTGTTGCTGCAGAGTTGCTCTTTGCTGCTCATCAAAGCGAGTCTGCGACAGCGCCCCCTGCTTAACCAAGCTCTCATTACGCTCCAGCTCTTTCTTTGCCAATGCCAGTCGTTGATTTTCTAATGCCAATAAGTCTTGCGTGTTCTGCTGTTCTTGCTGAAGTTGCCGCAACTCTGCATTAATGCCGGCTAAGTCGGCTTGAGCTGATGCTTCGGCCAGTTCGTAGCGCGTTGGGTCAATCTGTAATAACCGTGCTCCCTGACTAATGATATTGCCACTGTCCAATGCACTATGCTGCCAGGTTATACGCCCGCCGACGTTTGCTACAGCTTTCCAGGATCGAACAGGTGATACCTGGCCAAACCCTTCCGTTTCCGCGCGAAACACACTAGGTTTAATCGTTAAGATTCTGACAGTCGTTGCTTGATTCTGCGGGCCGGACTGTTCAGGGGATTGTTTGAGCTGAACCATAATCACCACAAAGATAATGCCTACACTAAGTGCCAGCATTAAGGTAAGCTTATTCTTCTTCGTCATTGGTTGCTCCCTGAATACCTGCTTTAAATAAACTAAAAATTTGCGGAGGCAATTGCTCTAGCTTGTCAACGCTATTATTTACCATTGCTTGGACAACCAGCCCCTGAATGGCACCAAGGTACAACATAGCTGCTGCGCCGGTATCAATGTTCGATGCAAATCGGCCTTGATTAACTCCCTGTTCAATCAGACCGATAACTTTAAGGCGATAATTTGCCAAGGTTTTCCGAATAACAGTTTTTGCAGGGCTATTGCCGGGCTTTTGCAGCTCACATAGCATCAAACGAGGTATTCCTGGGTGTCGTGCAATGAAACCAACGTGTGCTAAAAACATAGCCTCTAGCGCTTTATCAGCCCGGCAATGTCCTTTCGACTGACTAAAAACCTGGCGGATGAGCTGCTCTGAAACCCAGTCTGCAACGGACTCCCAAAGTCGATTTTTACTCGGAAAGTGTTTGAATAATGCGCCTTGTGATAAACCGATTTTTTTAGCGATGTTCGCGGTCGTTAATGTCGCAGGATCTTGCTCTTTACATAATTCGACTACTGCAGCAATAGTGCCCGACTGTCGCTCTTCGGTTGTTTGGTAAGATCGTTTGTCCGAGGTTTCTTTTTTCAACATAAAGAATCCGTTAGTAAGTAATTAATTACTTACTTTAGTTTTAGAGAGCTGGTAATGCAATATTTTTAATCTGAAAATTTAAAGTGAGCTTTGATAGAGATCTATCTATGAAATTTAAAGCGGCGTTGCATCGCAATGTTTAGGATTTGTTTCGCTTTGGTTTTGTTGTTATACGACTTCATGTGAGGTTAAAACTGAATCTCTCTACTACCCTAAGCCTTACGGCTTAGGGTAGTAGAGAGATGCGAAATTTGCCAGATCGGGGTTTCGGATTGAGCTTCGAAACTGAGAATTACTGGTTAATAGTCCATTTTGACTGGCTAGATTGTGGCAAGTTTTGCACTGTACTGTTCTTTTACGTTCTGACCTCTGGCTAAATGGCCCGCCACCGAAACTCAGTAAACTATTGATGTATCGAGTAAAGCCAGTTTCGGACGGTTAACCCCAAACTACCCAGTTTCGTCGGTCTGCACTCCGGAGGCAGAGGTTAGACTCAAACCACCGATTTTTTTATACCGCTGCTTATGCCAGTTAAGCCTTTCTATTGCCTCAGCGAGAAGTACCGATGGTATACAGTGCTCAGCATACAATTGGCCTTCTTTAATCAATGAGCGCTTTCTCAACTCGGTTGAAAAAGGCCGAATAGCGCATTTACACTGGGGATGTTATCAATTGTTAACGAATATGGAGGACGTAATGCACATGAATCATCCAGTTACTGCTCGGCTGACGGCTGTGACGGTGTCTCTCACTCTGTTCCTGGTCGCTGCCGCCGTTCAGGCGGGTGAAGGGAGGCCCTATACCGATTCGGTCCTCATCCATCCGCCGATTGATGCAACGGAGGCTGGGGTCTCGCTGACGACTCGGGAACACGTCTATAAGGATCACCTCCATCTGGGTGATCAACTGGCGAGCGACTTTGGACTTAAAAAGTTGGGCGAGGATGGTATTCCCCGGACTTATCGGCCGGGTACGGATGGTGAGGCTAATGAAGACTGGTACGGTTGGCGCGAACATGTACTGGCGCCTTTTGACGCAACCGTGACTCGCGTTGAACAGCCTGGTGCCGTCAATGAACCGGGCACCATGAATCGTGAAGCGCAGCCTGGACTGATCTTTTTCGAGAATGGTGAAGGCGTTACTGCCCTCTATGCCCATGTTCGTGAGATTAAGGTCGAAGAAGGGGATACGGTGAGTTACGGAGAAAGAGTTGCTCTGGTGGGTAATAACGGTAACTCGCGTGCCCCCCATGTTCATGTGGGTGCCTGGGAGGGTGAGACACCTCTCCAGATTCAGGTGGACCTCTACGCCGCACACCGTTCCGAGGACGAATAAGCGATTTACAGTGATATTTTGAAACCGGGCGGGCCAAGAGACGGTATGCCCGGTTTTTTTGTACTTCGCTACACAATTGAAGCAAGCTCTTAGAACTCTCCATCGGGAGAGGGCAGGTACTCACGCGGGTCGATCCAGCGGTAGCCCGCATCCCGGGCCAGTTCATCCAGGAAGTATTTGTGGCCGCCGCCGACAATGACCATGATCCGGTCGGCTTTGCGGGTTTGGGCTGCTTCGTGGAGGTTATCGAACATCCGCTCATTGCGCGTCCAGTAGTTCTTGGTCTGCCGCGAGCCGATATCGTCGAGCCGGATCTCTTGCATGGCTTCTTCATAGACCCAGTACTGCAGGCCGATGTGTTCGGGAGAGTTGTAGTAATTGAGATAATTGATGATGTTGTCCGTGTGGGGACGCTTATGAGAGTCGAAGGCTCTTGGAATGGCGCCCGCCAGAGGCATCATGGGCCACAGCGCCCAGAATTCTGAAATATCCTTGTTCTGGATGGCCTGCTGGAGACGGGAATGGATGAACCATCGGGCGTCCGCGCCCTGGTAGTCGAAGGAGACGACCCCGTCGAGCCCGGCCTGGCGCGCCGCATGGAAACCGAAGCGGGCTGCTTCATGGGTCCTTTGCCGTTCGGCCCAGTCGGCCAGTTCCTCGTGCTCGGCAAGCCCGGGGCAGTGGCCGGGCTGCCAGAGGTAAAGCGCATTCATCAGATCCCGGATGCGCAGGTAAGCCTTGCTCAGCCGGCACGCCGGAACCGACTCGCCCTGTTGCGCCCGTCGGATGAGTTCATCGGCTGTTTCCCGGTCCAGCGAATCCATGCCCGGGATGGTGGTGAGATCGAATTCCGGCCGGTAGTCTCGGCCGGCGCCGTCCGGGTAGTCCGGCGGCAGGTATTCGACCACGACCATGTCTGGTTGATATGCGGCCAGGGACCCGGCGACCTGGTCCAGGGCGTCGGCGCCATAGGGATCGTTTTGGGCCAGATGGGTCGAGCCGACAATCATGATCTCGGGACTGCCACTGTCGGCGGGCATGCTCCCGTCATAGACCCCAGGGTCGTAGCCGGTGGTAATGCGGGATTCAATTGCGGGGGCCGGCCATGGAATGAACAACCAGGCGGCGATGCCGCCGCCGATGACCGCAAGGACCCCGGCGATCCAGACCAATGTTTTCAGAATTCGCATTGTTTGCTCCCTTGTCGCGGGCGGACTCATCGCGGCCGCCGATGTTTGTTATGTAGTTTTATACCCTAGCAAAGCATCCATGGTCACTGTCAAATGGGTAGAGGAGCTATAAACCGCCTTCTTGCTTTGATGAAGCATCGTACCCGAAAGCCCCATTACTTTTACTGTCGATGCCTATTCGTTTGCTTTAATTCGCCAGTATCAGGTGCTCCCTGTGCTTAGATTTAGACTTGGTATTATGGTCGGCATTAATTTTTTCTTACATATTGTGTTTTACATAAGGCGGCACGACACTTACTTTGTGGTGTCCACTAATAACTAATGGAGATGACTAATGAAATGGTTTATTTTTGGATTGGTATTTTTATCTAATATAGCTGTGGCATCACAGGAACCTGACACCAAAGTTATGGTGATTGGTACATTTCATATGGCCAATCCAAATAAAGATTTACACAACGTAAAGTCCCAGGATGTATTAACTCCCAAAGCCCAAAAAGAATTGAAGGAGGTGACACAGCAACTGCTGGAGTTTAAACCTACTAAGGTTATGGTTGAATGGCCTAAAAAAGTTACCTCCAAGCGATATCAGCAATATTTAAAAGGTGATTTAACTGAGTCTCGTAATGAGGTCGTTCAATTAGGGTTCCGATTAGCTAAAGCGAGACAGTTAACACAGGTCATTGGTATTGATTCAAAAGGTCGTTTTCCATACAAGCAATTGGCCAAGTGGGCAGAAAACCATAACCAATCCAGCATTTTAGAGACTACCAATGAGATGGGTAAAAACTTCACATCGTCAGTTGAGCGAATGCAAGAAAATAAGCATCTAAGTGAGGTATTACGTTTTGTAAGTACGCCAGAACATGCTGCTTTTGGCCAGCGTTACTATTCGAGGATGTTGCTCATAGGGGAAGGAGATAAACAGCCGGGTGCGAAGTTAGTATCAGAGTGGGCGAGCCGTAACTATAGAATCTGTGCCAAATTGTTACAAAATTTGGAAGATAAAGAACGTGCTGTCGTTTTTTATGGCTCGGGACACCTGTATTATCTGCGTCGTTGTATCATTGACGCACCGGGCGTAACGCTTGTCGAACCCAGTAAGTTTTTGAGCAAGCGTTAAGCCTCATTTTTCACACACTCGGTCATTAGCCATACAGAGCCAGTAACTCTAGCTGGCTCTGGCTCTATTCACGAACAGGGTGGGATTGGACTAAAAAGCTTGTACTAGCAGGTCTTGCAATTCAGATGCATTGTTCAATCATTCATATCAAGCCGCGGAATTTCTTGCTCAATCTCGTTTTTCAGTGCTTTCAGGGCTTTGCCATGGGGCGTGACCGGTAGCTGTTGTGGCTGACCTAATTAGTCGCTCGACGGTTTGAATATCAATTTGATGAAATGCGCTTAAAAGGTTAGTGAGATAAATTTCCGACTAGAAACATCCTTACTCTAGTAGCGCATCAATCAACCAAGCCGATAGTTGGTTGCGACCACTTAAACCAGACTTAGCATAGACTGACGATGCCTGCTGGCGGACAGTCTTTTCTTTGGTACTACGGACTTCGGCTATTTCGTTAAAGCTCAACCCTTTGATTAATAACACTGCAACCTCTTGCTCACTGGGAGACAGCTTCCACTGTTTGAACCAGGACTGTATGGCGGTATAAGAATCCGGCGATTTATCACGTTCTTTTCCCGACTCATGGTTCGCTGTGCTTTCCTTTTCACGCTGCTGGTGTCGCGATAGCGCAACTTTTACCTGCTTCAGTTCTTGATTGCGCCGCAATACCCGTCGCCACAGGATAATAAATGCCGCAATCGAAATGACCACAGTAATTCCCTCAATGGCTAAATGCCAGGTTGCCACTTGCATATGGTAATCGGCTACCACGTCAGAGACGTTAGCAAACGCAATTAATAAAAATATCACCATTAATAGTCGGTCAATTGTCATAAATTCCCCATAAACTACTAAGCTTAGGACATCCGCCCGATGCATTAACGCCTTAAAAACCTTAATGTTCACTATGATATTAACCGATGGAGGCTTTGATGTCTTTGCTCCGCGTCACCCCAGGTAACTTATTTTTCAGCCTATTGGCTAGTGCATTGTTTTTGCTAAGCCCTTTGGCTAAGGGCGATAGTCTATCGCAGCAAACATTGCTGGAATCCGCTGTTGAACGACTCAAAACAGATGGTCTTCTTATCGATACCGATTTTAGCCAGCGACAATGGTTGTCTGCGACGCCACGATTATCCCTGATGCATTGGCAGACTAACGATGATGCTCTTGGCTCCAACGAAACAGAGCTGGTATTAGAGCTGGAATTTTTATCCCCCGCGCAGCGCAAATTAATTAACAATTCTGAGCAACTAGTTGAACGCTATCACCAGCTTCAACAACGTCAGCTAGAACTAACCGCCAGCGGCGTCATACGCGAGCTTTTTTGGCAAGTTAAGCGCCTGCGGGCTGAACTCGCTTATGCAGAAAAAGTCACCACTCAATTACATCAGCTCCAGCGCCAGACTCAGTCGTTAGTGGCAGCCGGTGAACGCCCAGCTTATGCCGGTATTATAGTGAAGCAACAACACCAACGTGCGCTTAGCCAGGTTGCAGAAAAGCAAATAGCCTTGCAGCAACTCGAGCGCGTATGGCAGCAACTGACCGGCGTTAATAACGTGCCACAGTCGCTACAGGAACCTGTTCGTCCACACGCCTCAACGGCAGTGCATCCAGCATTACAAACCCTTCAGTTGCAATGGCAATTAGCGTTAAATGCTACGCGACAGACCGTTGCTGCGCAAAAAAGCTGGGGCATTAACGCGGGCTATAAATACATTGATGCGCCCAACCAAAGTGAAAACCAATGGGGACTAGGCTTTAGTCTTCCGCTCGATTTTTCACAGTCACTGAATGCTAGTGAACTTGTTGCGTTGCAACAGCAACAAAGCGAGCTTAACCAGTCGCTCCGACAGACTCAAATCCGCCTAGAACTCGACATGGCTAACGCGCAAAGCCAGTTAGAGCAGTTGAAACAAAAGCACCAAAGTGACCGTCAAAATGCCGAGTTAAGCCACAACGCCATCGAGCAGCTCGACAACTTATATCAACAAGGTCAAATTGACACTCGCTTGTATATCGAGAGATTACTCGAGCAGTTGTCCTATCAGCAAGCGGCGCAGCTAAGCCAGATAGAGCTACAGCTGGCAAATGCCTTATTAAACCAAGCACAGGGAATGACTTTATGAAACGCTGTAACCTATCTCGTCTCGCCGCTACTCTTAGTCCCATAGTTAGTGTCATAGCACTTGCTCTGTCAGGGCTTGCGACAACAACGACGGCGTTAGCGGCGCAATCAATTTCTGTCGAGCAGGTAAGTAACTACGATTTACGCCCGCAAGCGGCAGTGAACGTAGATAACGTAGCTTTTGCACCGGTCACAGGAAGTTACCAGACGACCCCAGGCAGTGTTTTAACTCTGCCCAACCCGTTTGAAAACGCAGCAGTAGACTATCAAGTTGTTGATGGGCAGGCGGTGGAATCCGGTACCCTTATTGCGCAACTACATGGCCCCTCGGTAGAACACTTTTTTCACCGTGTTGAAACGCTACAAGAACAGTACGATGTTGCCGCTAAGCAATATCAGAGCAAAAAGAAGTTATACCAAAACAATGCCATTGCCGCCGATGAGTGGCAGCAGTTTCTAACGCAATACATTAGCCTGAATGACACCTTGCACGAAATTAACGTGGTCCTGCGGCGGGTAAAACAAACCGCTGAGCAGTCTGCACAACTGACCGCAACAGAGCCAGGAGTGTGGCGGACCAGCAGTAATGGGCAACAGCTGGGTACGCTAATCGCTCATGCGCGTTTAGCCATCGTTGCCGAGGTACCGATAGAACAGGCAAAACGTATCTCGAGTCTAAACATTAACGGCCAAAAGCTGCGGGTAAGCCAACGCGAACAAACCGTGCGTAATGGCTTTGTACGAATTTGGAGTGAGCCACCACAGGACATCAACTGGACCATCGGCCAACGCGTCAACGTCGTACCTCAGGCAACAATAGAAAATGCTTATCTTCTGCCGGCCAGTGCCATTGCCACACTGCAGGATCAACCCGTTATCTTTAGCATAGAAAATGCGACAATTAACGCTGTGCCTATCGAACTATTAAGCTTAAGCGGCGAGCATTACTTTGTGCAATCAACTACACCTCTGGACATCATCGCAACGCATTCTGTCGCAGCACTTAAGGTTATCGCAGAAGACGAGGAGGCGCAGTAATGATTAGCCGCATACTGAGCTTTTCGCTAAAAAATCGCCTGTTTGTTTTTATTACTTTTCTGCTGTTAATAGCTGCCGGTATCCAGTCGCTTCGCCAACTACCGGTGGATGCTTTCCCAGAGATTTCACCTACTCAGGTTAACGTCATCTTACGCGCCCCCGGTATGGCTGCCGAACGGGTAGAAAACCAGGTAACTCACCCGTTAGAAACCGAATTGTTGGGTATACCGAATCAAACCATTCTGCGCTCAACCACCAAGTACGGTATTACCTCGATAACCCTAGACTTTGAAGAAGGCACCGATATTTATTGGGCGCGCCAACAAGTTGCGGAAAAACTCGCTGCCGTCAGTAAAGACCTGCCGGACGGTATTCAGGGCGGTATGGCACCGATGAGCACGCCATTAAGCGAAATGTTTATGTTCACGGTAGAAAACCCCAGCATGAACTTGGAGCAAAAGCGTCACCTGCTAGATTGGGTGATTCGACCGACATTACGCACGGTTGAAGGGGTAGCAGATGTCACTAATTTAGGCGGTAAAGTCAGAACCTTTCAGTTTACCCCGTCGGCGTCAAAATTAAGTGATGCCGGCATTTCGCTACAAGCTATTAAGGATGCATTGGCTGATGCCAACCAAGTCGGTAATTTAGGTCGCATCACCCAAGGTACCGAAACTTTTAGCGCACGAGTTACCGGACGTATTGTCGCGCTTGACGATCTGGCGGCCATTAGCGTGACGAATCAACACCAGCAAGTGTATCGACTAGACCAACTGGGTGATGTTGCGCTCAGTTACCTGCCGCGCTTTGGCGCCATTACCAAGGATGGCGAAGAAGCCGTCGAAGGCCTGGTGGTTGGATTAAAAGGAGCTAATGCTGCTGCGGTGGTTGAAGCGGTTGAGCAAAAACTGGCACAAATAAAGCCTAGCCTGCCAAAAGACACTGACATCAACGTGTTCTATAACCGTAAAGGTCTTATCGACACCGCCATAGCTGGAATCTCTGATGCTCTGATGCAGTCCATCGTGTTAGTTATAGCGGTACTGGTGTTCTTTTTACGTAATGTTCGTGCGTCGATTTTGGTCTCGTTATCGATTCCCGTGGCGGCGCTGATCACCTTTATTTGCCTGCAATTACTCGGCTTATCGGCGAACTTGATGAGTTTAGGCGGGTTAGTTATTGCTATCGGTATGATTGTCGACTCGTCGGTAGTAATCACCGAAAAAATCGAGACCGAGTTAAACTCGCAAAAACAGTTGCCCTTGCTGCACAAAATTTATCGCGCTAGCCTGGCCGTGGCGCCGTCTGTGGTTAGCGGCACCGTGATCATTATTTTGGTGTTTTTACCCCTACTCACGCTGACTGGCCTGGAAGGTAAGTTATTTTCACCGGTGGCCTTAACCATTGTTATCGCAATCACTGCCGCTTTAATAACCTCGTTGACGCTGATACCTGCTTTAGGCTCGCTGCTAATGCGACCCAAAAATCGCCGCAATAAGTCGCTTGAGCGTATGCAAGCACGCTATCAGGGTATATTATCCGGCGCAATTAAACGCCGCAGTGCCACACTGATGGGGTTTGCCGCAGTGCTCGCCTTAAGTGTAGTCAGCTTTATCATGGTCGGTAAAATCTTTATGCCCACCATGGATGAAGGCGACATTATCGTGCAACTGGAAAAGTCACCGACCATTTCTTTACAAGAATCGGTAGAACTGGATACACAGGTTGAGCGTGAACTACTCGCTAAGATCCCGGAGATCAAGCAAATCGTTGCCCGCACCGGCTCAGATGAACTCGGTTTAGACCCCATGGGTTTAAACGAAACCGATGTTTTCATGGAGCTTAACCCTAAAGACAGCTGGCGTTTTGATAGCAAACAAGAACTGATTGATGCTATTCGCGAAGTGGTTTCAGGCTATCCCGGCATGAACGTTAACGTTACCCAACCTATTCAAATGCGTATTTCTGAGATGCTAACCGGCAGTAGTGGCGACGTCTCAATTAAAGTGTTTGGTGATGACATGGACACCCTTGCCAATGTCACCGATAGGGTGGTTGAGCAAGCCAAGCAAGTGCAAGGCGCGGTCGACGTTCAGGCAAGTGTGATTACCGGCGCACGCTTTTTAAGTATTGTCCCCAATATGCAGCAACTGCGCTTTTATGGCGTCACGAAACAAAATTTTAGTGAATTTATTCTTTCACAACTCAGCGGCTTTCCGGTCAGCGAAGCCGTGGATGGACGTATTCGAACACCGATTGTGATGGGTTCGCAAAAACCTGCGGGTAATTATCACTCGGTCAGCAACATCGAGTCCTTGCCAATTGTAACCGACAACGGCGAAACCGTCGCATTGCAGCAACTTGCTGACATCACCTTCGAGCATGGCCCAGCCATTATCGAGCGTGAAAATTCTAACCGTTACGCGTTAATAACCAGCAATGTTGAAAACCGCGATGTCGTTGGTTTTGTTAACGAGCTACAGCAACGTGTCAGCACCAATGTAAACCTTGACCCCGGCTATTTTATTGAGTACGGCGGTGAGTTCGAAAATCAGGCGCGGGCTAGTGCCAATTTGCTAATGGTTATTCCTGTTGCTTTGCTGTTAATTGTTATCTTACTGTTTAGCTCGATGGGATCGATTGGCCTAACAACGATTGTGCTGACGAATATTCCGTTTGCCCTGAGTGGCGGGGCGATTTCGCTCTGGCTAAGCGGCGAGTACATGTCTGTTCCTGCGTCGGTTGGCTTTATTGCCTTGATGGGCGTTGCCATACTTAACGGTATTGTTATGGTAAGCCACTTCGAGCAGACTCGAGTTCATTTCTCTGACTTTAGAACCTTAGTGATTGAAGGGGCTAAAGACCGTCTGCGGCCGGTCTTAATCACAGCCATTACCGCTATTTTTGGCCTGATTCCGCTGTTAATGTCCAGTGGTCCCGGCTCAGAAGTGCAAAAACCTCTGGCGGTTGTGGTCATAGGTGGGCTCATTACCGCAACGCTGGCTACGCTACTATTGCTACCCATTTTATACTTACTCGTGAACAGGAAACCTCGTGATGCCCAATAAGTTATTAAAACTCTATTTTAGCCGCGAACAAAAAGCCGATTTGGTCGATTGCCTGATTCAACTTGACTATTTAAGCGGCTTTAGCCTATATGACATTGACGGTTTTAGTCGCAACCATGAACGTTTTGATATCGGCGAGCAAATCCGTGGCGCACGCGGCATGCTAATGGCTGAAGTAATTTGTTCTGTTGATGATGTAGCTCGTATTCGTGAAGCTCTATCGCAACTGCACTTCAAAGAGCCAGTCCGCTACGTGATGCAGTCAGTAGAGGATGTTGGACATAGTGATTACTTCAAACCTGATTCGTAGGAACAGGGGTAGCTCTCCCCTGATGTTTCTGCAATGCCTTTCGAATTAAGGGTAAGTTATCGCGCGATTTATGTTGGACTTTTTAAGCCGATACTAAAACTCATGAGCACCTTATTTACCCCAAATGTCCTGTCTTAACCCAAATTATGGTTTCTCTATCAACAAAGGGATGGTGCATGCTCATGTGTGGGCTGCGCATCCAGGTACCTTTGGGGTAACGACCATGTTCGTCACAGAACTCGCCGGATAATACCAGTATTTCTTCGCCGCCCATATGGCGGTGGGGTTTGAATACTTCTTTAGCTGGCCATTTCACCAGTGCAATGTGCTCGGTGCCATGACTATGTAATGGCATAACTTGGAGCCCGCCTTGGCCGGGCAACCACTCAGCTTCATGGGTATTAATGCGTACAGCTTGAGTGTCGGTTGGCTGGAACTGGTGCAGCTTGACCAGTAACTTGCAGCCATCCTTGCTAAACGGCGCATGCGAGCTACCCGGAGGATTGCGAATATAAGTGCCGGCAGGGTAGTCACCGTTTTCATCAGAAAAAACACCTTCGAGCACTAATATTTCTTCACCCAGTGGGTGCTCATGAGTGCTAAATGACGCACCTGGCGTATACTCAACGATGCTGGTCGCACGACCGCGCTCAGCCTCTTCACGCTCCAATAATTTACGACGCACACCAGAAGCTGGGCTGTCGACCCACTCCTGTTTCGCCGTTTCAATAATGACTCGTTTAGCAAAATCTAAATTTAACATTACCTAAGTCTTACATCCGTTAAAAATCGTATTACACTTACGTAAAATAGCACCTTTATAGTTCACGCTGAGCGATAGATAACTGGGAACGAGCAGAATGACTGAAAAAATGATTGTTGCATGCCCTTCATGTCACAAGAAAAACCGCATTGCTGTCGATAAGAAAAACGAGAGCGCCGTTTGCGGCCAGTGTAAGTCATCGCTTTTTAACGGTGAGGTTATCGTCGTAAATAGTGATGAGTTTAGATCGCATCAGAATGCTGATATGCCTTTAGTTGTCGACTTTTGGGCGAGTTGGTGTGGTCCTTGTCAGCAATATGCTCCACATTTCGAACAGGCGGCTACAAATATGCGATATGACGCTCAATTTTTAAAGATAAGTACGGAAAAAGAGCCCCATTTAGCGCAACAATATGCTGTGCGAAGTATTCCAACAACTCTGTTCGTTAAAAACGGTCAGGAAGTGGCTCGACAAGCTGGCGTCATGTCAGCGTCACAAATTCAGCAGTGGGTAGCTCGGTATTAATACGATCAGTTATCCTCTGGTACGGGGTTTGCTGACCAGAGCATCTGCCAACGACAGAGCTTGCACAAGCAGCAGTCCGGCCGACAAAAGAACAAGGCTCTAAAGTAACGTATGCAGTAACGCCGCTTAGGTTCCCTGAATGAGCATTTAAAGCCTCTATTTCTGCATGACTTACCAATGGCCTGCGTAAAGCTTTTGGACATTTGAAACCTTCAAACCCAGTTTAACTCGTTTATTTAAGTATGCCGTCATCAACAGCACGCTCAAGTTTACTGCGCATGACAGACCAAAGTGCTTCGCTGCCGTTCTCAATTCGTTGGTTTACGGAAAACACCTTATCTTTGGTAATTCCATGCGCTTTCCAGCTGTGTCCGTCACCATGAATATTATGAAGCAGGGGTGGCACCCTATCTACGGCCTTCGCGAACCGGGCGTCGGTAGTTTCACCCGCTTCGAATTCATACCATAGTTCCATAAATTCATCTTCCATATCATTGGGCAGAATGCTCAGAATGCGTTTAATACTGGCTGCCTCTTCGCCTTTTAGCTCATTCGTTTCGCTGGCGTAAATAATGGTGTCACCAGCGTCTATTTCACCAAGGTCGTGAATTAGAAGCATTTTGATAACGCGTTTGATATCTACCGGCTCATTGGCAAAATCTTTTAGCATTAAAGCGGAAAGGCAAACGTGCCAGCTATGCTCTGCTGAGTTTTCGTATCGCTCAAACCCCACAGGTTTTGTTTTGCGCTGCACGCCTTTTAATTTCTCTATCTCAATTATGAAGTTGAGGATTTCTTCTATTTTTTTCATCAAGAGTTCTTTTCCTGTTTAACGCCATCGTGCATTTGCCTGATTACCAATCGACATACTCGCACGCTCTCTGCGGGTCGCTGGCACGGACATTGGCCCTCGGACTAACTTCGAAGCGCTGCTCGCGGCCATGGCCCGCCACGAAATAAAACCGGTCATTGATAAGGTTTATTTGTTCGCGGAGCACCGTGATGGCTACCAGCGCCTCGCCAGCGGGAACCATGTCGGCAAGATAGTTATTGACGTGGTACATTAATCTCCAGACTATCAAGCAGAGATGCTGATCGGTAAATTATAAAAAACGATAGTGGATGGCAGCGCTTAAAGGAATCGGTCAGTAGAGATTCAAAGGTTTTCAGGGCATTTCCTCTTTTAAGTTACGTTATAAGCAGAAAATTGAATCTGACCAAAATAAGAATGTTTTCATACCTCATACCTTAAAGCGTTCAAGCGCCTTCAAAGTACCTTTTCGGATAGCTTCCGCGCTCTTCTCTGCGCGAACACTTATCGAGGCAGCTTCCTCTGATGCAATATCGAGACACGTTTCTAACTTGGATGTAATGTTCACAATTGTCGAATCCATGCGATCTGGATTATAGCCAACACTTTTTGCGTGAGTTTCCCAGTGCCGAGGAAGAATCGTATGCCAATGATAATGCCGATTCTTGCTATTCACCGCCATCGCCATTTTTATTTTCTTCGGATGTAAATTGCCTACTTGCGCGAATCCATGCGCTGATAATACGTCATACAACGGTGTCAGCCGGTATCCTTTGGGAGTCAATGCTAAACTAAAGTTCTTTGCATGCCCGTCTATAGCGGCAAAAAGCCAATACAGTAGCTGCGCTGACATAAATGTATCCTGATCACTAACCGAAGCCGCAGATGTGGATAAAATTTTCATTATCTCTTTAGCGGTTGGGCCACCATGCTCTTCATATTTTGAACCACCTGCCACACCAAGCGCTTGGCAGAAATCTTCTTGCGGTAGGCGATAAATCTTGTTCCCAATGATTTTTCTGTCAAAGCGCTCAATAATCAAAACATCTTCACCGTTGAAGCTATCAATCCTTGTATGAGCTACCGGCAATCCAAGTGCCTGAACAACACGCATGCAAAACCATTCGTTTTCAACGCTGCTCGATAAATCAGGTTCACCTGGGCGAGTTATGATCCGCGGTTTTAATATGTGCGTTGTTGGTGTTCGGTCAGCAGGGATACCCCATTGTCCTTGCCAAAAAGTCAGCGCCGTTTTCTCCTGAGCGCCGGCAAGTGAAAAACGAAATGCATCATCATGCTGCATACCGAGGGTTTTGCCGGTTCGTGAATTTGCTATGAGTTGGCCAATTTGTTCTTCATTCAACGGGATTATTTCAACGTCAGGAACCGGCTGGGGCTCCGGACTGGCTAAGAAGGTTAATGCGCCAATGCAGTCTTTGCCGACCGTTTCGAGCAAGTCAAAAGGTTTTGTGCTTTTGGCCCCAAGCCTATCCACAATATATTTACGAACATCTGGACTATCGGGCAACAGGTTATCAAAGTAGGCGTTTAGGGCTTCGCCGGAATATTCCTGCTCAGTTAATGGCATGGATACGGAGATTGCCCGCGCAAACTTGGATTGTAGCCAGCTATCTGAATATCGAAAGCTCAAATTATTCAGCTGAGATGTCAACGTGCCAACGAACTGATCATTCATGTGGCAATAGAGTGTATTCTCATGTTTGCGTCGGCCCATTACCAAATAACCTCGCTGCTATTTGAGGTGCTTTGGTCAGTAGCGTCTGCGTTTAGCTGAGTTCTGAGCGCTGCAAAAATTCGCAGCAAAGTCGATGTGTGCATTTCTCCGGTACGCTCAATGGACGACACACTTCTTTGCGAAAGCCCAGTTAACTTAGCCAGTTCTTTTTGTGTGTAGCCTTGCGCTTTTCTCTGCGATTTTATAAGTACCGCTAAGTCTGCTGGGCGCTGAATGATCATGAGTAAACCTCATCGATGTAGTCGGGTTCATAAACAGGCACAGATGAAGTGTAGTACATAAAACCATAAAAATGAAGTAGACATCATAAACGTGGCTTTATGAATAAAACTTCATCAAGTAGTCCAGTATGCTTTCACACCGTTGAATTCCAAGTTCATTGTGGCACCGCATCAATCGGCTTCTGGATTACTTACGGGAAAATGTAGTGAACAACCATAGTATTGATGAATTGGCCACTCGTGCCGCTATGATCCGCCGCATTTGTCTGGCTAAATGGCTTCGTTAAAATGTCCTTGATCCCCTATAGAACGTGGCCTTCACAGTTAGTATCTATTCTTACCATTTAACGTAAGCCAGTTGCTATTTGCTCCGTAGGCAGAGGCTAGAATATATAAATGAATCCAATGCCTATTTCAGTCTCATAATTACTACGAGCAATGGGGCTATCGCGAACCTCACTACTGTAATATTCAAACAACGCTTCGCCGTAGATCTGCCAATTATCATTAACGTAATGTCGATAATTGTAATCAACTCCTATCGAGCGTAATCCGCCACTCAAAGAGGTTGGCGGTAAACCGGATGCAGCAGCTTGTCCCGCGTCTATGCCAAAACCTTTGTTGGCGTATTCGCTGTCGTGAAAGGTCGCAACTAAGTTAATTTCGGAGCCGGTACCGTCAAACTGCTCTCCAAAGCGGCGACCTACACCAAATAGACCCAGGTTTCCGTCATCACCTGTTACGACACGACCGACCAGCCAATAACGCCAGTTCGAATCGAGAGCGCGACGCGCTTGAAATACAAGTTCAGCACCTTCGTCTTGATCACCGAGCCCGTCCAGGTGCCCATCGTCTGAATCGCTCTCTTCACGGCCCTCATCGAAGCCAATGGTTGCCTCTAAGAGCCAGTTATCAGCGCGAAGACCACGCCAGCCGAGTGCTTCACCGGCAAAATAGAAAATATTGTCACCGCTACGCCATTGCACTGCGCCGGCAGGCTGAATTTCAAATCCAAATTCATCTGAACCTTCGTAGGCAGTTTCATATTCAATGCCCAACCCCAGGCCAAAGCTCCAGCCATCCTCGCCTTTGGAGAAGTCGTCTTGCGAGGGTAAGGGCACCATCGCTGTTTTTTCGTCCTGCGCTAATGCCGTTTGAAGGGTTAACCCATTGATGCACAAAGCCAACAGTAAGCCGGTAAACGTTTTCATATCGAATTCACTCTAGTATGGGTTGGTAGATATTGATTCTGGTTTCAAAACAGAAGAACGTAAAGTTTTTGTGATTAGATCACGCACTATCAACTTATGGCTTGCTGCGAGCTAAAACAACTGCGTGATACCGAGTAAAATAGCGTAGCGGCCAGCTTTACTAATAAAGACCAAAATCAAAAACTGCCAGAAAGTTAATCGCAGCATGCCAGCGATAAATGTGAGAGGATCGCCGATGAATGGGGCCCAGGCCATCAGCAGCGACCACTTACCAAAGCGTTCAAACCAGCGATGACCACGGGCTAGAGATTTTGGTTTGAACGGGAACCAGCGTCGGTCCTGATACTGCACCAAAAAACGGCCCAGAACATAGTTGACCACTGACCCCAGAGTATTACCGATTGAGGCTAGCCACCATATTGCCCAGACGTCGTAACCCGTCTGCTGGGCTGCCACGACCACAAACTCCGACTGAGCGGGTAGTATTGTGGCGGCCAGAAATGCCGTCAGAAATATACTTAAGTACATTGGGCTATAGTTACACGGAGCCGCTTATAGTGCCAGTGATCAGCGTGCTGGTAATTGGTGACGCTATTGATGATAATAAAATCAGGCTCCGCAGAAAATAATGAGCAACTCAGTGACTACATGCTTTCAGTTCGACGAATGGCTCTATCGAGTTGATGACTTCGTTTTGATTCATAGCAATGGTGAAAGCATTCAGCTTGAGCCCCGGCTAGGTAGATTGCTGGAAATGTTCTGCTCGAATCCGGGGCAGGTACTTAACCGTGACCACATTATTGCAGAGTTGTGGGCTCCACGTATAGTTTCCGACGAAAGCCTGACTGTTGCTATCAGTCAATTGCGACGGTATCTGCGCCAAACGGACACTGTCAGGTTCATTAAAACTGTATCTGGGCGTGGTTATGTTTGGCAGCCTGAGACAAAAAACGTTACTGCACCCACATCGATGAACCGCACCCGCAAGATGAGAAGGTGGGCCATGGGCATTTTGGGTTGCACCGTGGCAGTTGCGCTAGGCGTCGCGCTGTTGTGGTCAAAAACAAGCACTCCAAATGCATCAACGACGGAACCGGCTTTTAATGAACAGCTAAATCATGCGGCTGAGTTGGTGACTAATAAGAGTGATATAGATGGAGCTATACGGTTGTATCGCGATGTGCTTGCAGAAGGCCCGAATGCGACTGCCTATTTTGGTTTGGCGCAGGCCAAGCTTGCACGCATATCCCACCACGAAATCCCGCTACATGCTAACGAATTAACCGGGTTGCTTGAGCGTGCACTGGAAGAAGATCCAGCATTGCCGGAAGCTGAGTGGTTACTGGGCATGGTTCACTTTTACGGACATTGGGACTTTGCCAAGGCAAAAACCATGCTGGTGGCGGAGTTTAATGGGCATAATCGTTCGCCCCGGTTCTTACAGCAATTTTCCGAAGTCATGCTGGCGCTGGGCGAGGCAGCGTGGGTTGAGCGTGCTATTCATGAGTTACGCAGCCATCACCCGGAGTTTTATGCTGCACCTACACTAGCCTGGCTACAGTTATTATCAGGCGACCCCGATTCAGCCCGGCAAGAAATTGACCGTATTCTGGCGGTTGAACCGGCCAGCTACAATTTGCACGTTTCGGCGCAGCACGTTGCTTATCAGGCAGGGGATATGAACATGGCCTGGTTTCATCTTGATGCGTTGCTTGAGTTGGCGCAGGTAAGCCAGGCGAGTAGGATGCAGCTACAGCAAGCGTTCAGTAATGGCGGTATTAAAGCGGTTCATAGCAGTCTTATGGATGATCTTGTGTCTAGTGACCTGGGTCATTATCGACCACCAATCGCAAATGCACGTCATGCCGTGGTAGCCGGAGATCATGAGCGCGCTATCGCCTATATAGATCAAGCTATCGAACAACGTCAGTGGGAAGCGTTGTGGTTGCTGGCTGACCCCCACTACGCGCCTTTGTATGAACACCCCGATTTTATTGCCGTTGCTAACAAGTTCCGGCGTATTACCGAAGCGAATTAATATAAATTAAGGTCGTATTTACCTAATCTTCAGGACACACCAGAGCACCTCGTTAAAACTCATGACTTTTCACATCAAGGAATAAAGTCATGAAGAATAAACTCACCGCCATGCTATGCGTAATGGCACTGGTTTTCAGTGGTGCAGCCGTTTGTGCAGAAAATTGGCATACCTTTAAGGGAAACTCTCAACGCAGTGGAGCGGTTTCGAAAGATTTCCCCACAGAATTAACAGTGCTATGGCAGCATCGTATTCCAACAAAAGTCACGTCTTCGCCGGCAGTGGTTGATGAGCAATTGCTCATCGGTGGTCTCGACGGTGTGCTTTATGCTTTTGATCTCGAAACTCACACCATTAACTGGACTCTGGCCACTCGCGGAAGCATCCGCGCAACACCAGCCGCAGACAAGTCTCACGGTTACGTATTGAGTGAAGATGGACTCTTCTATGCGTTTGACCTGGATACAGGGCGTGTGCAGTGGAGCTTTGAAACGCTGGGTGAACAACGGTTTGCTGCGTACGGCTATAACGGCATGAAAGAAAACAAACCTGTGGTTGACCCTTGGGATTACTTGTCGTCTTCTGCATTGGTAACTGATGACCTTGTGGTGTTTGGCAGCGGAGACAGCCATATTTATGCATTAAACAAAGCCACGGGTGATCGGGTCTGGTCATTTAAAACCGGTGGCGTGGTTCACAGCTCTCCGGCTTTATGGGAAGACCACGTCATTGTTGGGTCCTGGGATAGTAACGTTTACGCTCTGGATTTGGCGTCCGGCAAACTGGTTTGGAAATATCAGACTGAGTCTGAGCAAGAATACAACCTTTGGATTGGCGTGCAGGCCAGCCCTACAATTTTTGACGACAAAGTGTATATCGGTAGTCGCGATGGATTTTTATATAGTCTGGAAGCGAAAACGGGTGAACGTCTTTGGCGTTATGACATGGCGAAATCCTGGGTAGTCACCACGGTTGCCGTAGATCAGGATCAGGTTTATGTCGGTAGTTCTGATACGGGGCTGGCCATTGCGGTAAATCGTGAGGATGGCACCGAGAATTGGCGTTATGAAACTAAGGGCTGGAACTACAGCTCGCCGTTGCTGTTCAATGACAGCGTTTTGTTTAGTTCAATGTTAGGTAAAGTTGTGGCTCTTAACAAAACTGATGGCGCAACAATCTGGAAGCAAGAGCTCGGTGCCTACAGGCAAGATACCTATGGTGTACTCAATAAGGATACTAATTTTAACGACCTGTACGATATGATGTCACGGATATTGGCCAGCGGAGGGTTTATGGCTACACCCATTTGGGCTAAAAATCGGTTGATTATGGTTAGTAATGCAGGTGAGATTTATTTTTGGCAACCAGCTTGAGACACCCCCCTGACAGACTACGCCTTATCGGCTATATTCTTTCTGAATAAACAGTCCGGCCAACATGCCTACAATAAGGTGGATCCAAAGGATCCACCGTTTGAATGAGTTAATACGCATCTTGAAAACCTAACGCTTTAAAAGTCATAGGTCACAGACAGGCGAATGTCACCGCTTGCTACAGAAGAAATTATCCAAAGGGTGGGGATGGGGCTATGATGTGTAGGAATATCGTTAGATGCGTCCGAATAATAAACTAAAATATATTATGTTATGTGCGGTAACGAACATACATATCTCTAAGAGCCGTCTATACTTCAAAGTAGCGTCATAATTGAGTGATGCTAATAGACTCTTTAAGGAGTTGACAATGGATACGCAAAAAAACCAAGGTTCACAAACGCCGAACAAACCAGGCGAACAAAAGCAGGCTAACCCTGGTCAGCAAAAAGACCAAAAGCAACCTCAGCAAACACCTGGTAAAAAAGCGTAATTAATTACGCTATCCAGAGCCCAGCGCAATTTATGCTGGGCTTTTTTGTTGAACCTAATCAAGTCTTTCTTTGCAATTACAATTCTACTGGATCTTCGTGCAGAAGTTCCCATGCCTGAATCATTTCTTTCTTTGTTGAACCCCAACGATACCCGCCCAAAGCGCCACTTTTCTGGATAACACGGTGACATGGAATTAGCATGGCAACAGGGTTAGAGCCAACAGCATTACCAACCGCCCGAGATGCTTTAGGGTGACCTAATGCGTTGGCAATTTGGGAGTAACTGGCCAGCTTCCCCGGTGGTATCCTCAATAAAGCTCGCCACACGGCCACTTGAAAATTTGTACCCATTACGTGCAATGACAGGGGGGTAGACTGCCCGTTTTTTAATCGGCTAAACAGTGCGTTAGCAACATAGCTGGTCGCGTTGTCATTTCTTAGGAGCGAGCCTTTAGGCCAGTCTTTGCGCAAATCAGTAAGTACTTCGTCAGCGGTTCTGGAGCCTAAGAACTCAACGCGGCATACGCCCCTTGGCGTAATTGCGACAAATATCTTACCAAAAGGAGTTTCATTTACGCCGTATTGGATAGTAACTCCCTGGCCTCCGTTCCTGTATTCACCCGGCGTTACGGCTTCTAGTTTTACAAAGTGGTCATACAGTCGGGAGCCACCGCTTAAACCCATGCTCAGGGAGACATCCATAAGAGAGCTTTCTTCTTTCAGCATTCGTTTGCTTCGCTCCAACGTAAGGGCCTGCAGGAAGCGTTTTGGTGTGGTGCCTGCCCATTTACAAAACACCCGGTGAAAATGGAACGGACTGAGATAAACATGAGCAGCAACTTCTTCCAGGGTCGGCTGGCTGGGTAAGTGCTCTGACATATAGGTCATGGCTTTTTCAATACGGATATAGTCAGACATAACCATCACCTTTAGACACGATTAATTAACACGCCAACATCTACCAACAAGGCGGAGCCAGTGGTAAAACTGGAGGCATCAGACGCTAAGTATAACGCTGATTGAACAGTTTCTTCAGGTTTTGCAATCCGCTTCATAGCATGGAGGCTCTCTACAAACTCTTAGACCTCAATCATAAACAGTCGTTTATGCTACGACGACCCGAAGCTTGCTCTTTTCTAATTAAAATTACTTTGCTAGATACGGATGTTCCGCACGAGTGGCGGATCAAGGCCTGCTTGATAGCGAGTGGAAGCAGGGCGAAGGACGTGAACGGCGTTACTACCAGTTATCAACGCTTGGCACAGAACGACTAGAGCAACTCACCCAGGAGTGGACCTCGCTCAACAGCGCGATTGGCCCCCTACTGTTGCGCAACCCCAATGAGGAGCAACACTAATGGACATGGTAGAACGGTACATAGCGGCGGTGCAGCGCGAACTGCCGGAGAAAAAACGCGATGATATTGGTCGCGAGTTAAAAGCGAATATCCTTGATCAGATAGAAGCATTGGAAGCTCAGCAAGGCAGCGTATCTGACGCTGAGGTGGCTGAGCTATTAAAAACAATGGGGCATCCGCGCAGGGTCGCGCTTCAGTTCTGCCCCCCCACGCCGTTGGTAACTGCACAACTGATGCCCCTGTATTTGCATACCTTGTATATGGTGCTCGGCGTGTTGTTTGTAATTTCGACTATTGAAATTACCAGTCGCTGGCTGGGCGGTACCGAAATGAGCCTGCTTCTGTTCATGAAGGGTTTAGCGAGCGACTTTCTTGCCAGTGCTTACTTTGCGTTCACCGCAATTACCATCGGTTTTGCAGTTATGAGCCGCTCTCGGAAGAAGGAAACTGCAGAGGTTGCAGGCACCTGTAAATGGAGCCCTGATAAACTCCCGCTTGCAGGAAAAAGCTGGCAGTATATTAGCTTACAGGACATTTTCACCGAGCTCGCCACGCTGTTAGCTTTAGTGATGTTGATTTGGTACCCATTGTGGCAACCCGATAGCGGTGCGCAGAGTATTTTTACTGGGGACGCATTAACCGTTTTATCCTGGTTCACTCCCGTTATCGTAATCGCCATCGCACATAACTTATGGCAATTGCGCACAAGGCTTTGGAATCGCTCGATGCTCATGCTCAATATTGGCGTCAATACCGCGTTCTTAATTGCGTCAATTGTGCTGCTGACAAAACCGGTTTTGCAAATCAATGACGCAGCATGGCGAGACGGGCTAGGTGTTACAATCGCTGAGCGCAGTATTCAGGTGCTTTTGGTAACCGTTGCGCTCATTGTAGCCTATGAAATTGTCCGTGATACACGCCGGTTGCTTCGCAATTAACGAGGAAAGAAAGATAAAGAGCCGCGCTTTATTGCGCGGCTTAACATCATTGGGTTGGTTCTAATCAATACTCTCTTCTGACAGCAACTACTGCTGCGCCTGGTTTAACGCCTGAATAGCAAAACTGCCCAGCCAGTGACCACCTTCGTAGCTATCGCCGATTAGGTTAGGGTAGGAGTGCGCCATATGTTTATCGGCTACCTCGCGCAAATGCTCGTACTGTGGGTATTGATTCGCCAGTGCGTACAGGTTCCAGGCGCGACTAAAGTTTAATCCGTCCAAATGAACCAGTTTGCCATCGGTTCTGTCGCCAACTTCACCTACCGCCAGGCTGAATTCGGGGTCGGAGAGTTGTGGCATAAAATCATCTAGCCAGGTTAAAAACCGCTGCTTGGTCAGGACGCGCTGCATTAGGCCAATTTCTTCCAGGCAGGGTGAAAGAAAGTCGTAGCCGCTTGGCTCCCAGCCTATCGGGCAGTTTTTATCTTCCAGAAAATAATCCTTAGCGCGCTTAGCGATTAATTGCTGTAGTTCGGTGTGTTCGCGGTTAACAGCGTAGTCGTAGGCAAAACTTAAGCCAAAGGCGGTGTTGGTATGCTCGCCCACACGTACTGGGTAAACTAATCGAGGTAAAAAGTTGGTATAACGCTCAACGATTAAATCGGCTAATGGCTGTAAGTTATTGGTCAGCTCTTCAGCCATTGGATCTTGCCATGAATGGAGCTCGTCAGACAGCTTTAACAACCAGGCCCAACCGTAAGTGCGCTCAAACGAGTCATTGATATCTTTACTGAAAAAGTCGACTTCTCTTGCAACTTTCTCGGCGGTTAAATTGCGTTTAAGAATGGCCTTTACTTCGTCGGCCTGTTCTAAATCAGGAAACTGGCGCAGTAAAGTAACCATTGACCAGTAACCATGAGCGGCGCTGTGCCAGTCAAAGCAGCCATAAAATACCGGGTGTATAACCGAAGGTTCCTTTAAATCTTCAGCACTACCCAAGGTTATTCCCGTTTTGTACGGATAAGGTGTTTCAACACAATGCAGTGGCAGGGTGACCAACTTATTCGCCTCGGACAAAGTCAGGCTGTGTGATGATGTGTGGTCCGTGTCGGCCGCCTGAGAGAACAGACTAACTGACATGAGTATGGCGCTGCTGATAATGCCGCGAATGTTCATAATGCTGCCTCATATTCTAGAGATAACGCTGTGCTATTTGGCTTGTAGCTCGGATGATATTAACAACCTTATAAACTTTTAGCTATATTGGGTGAATTTGGTAAGGTTTGTGCCGCAAAATTAAAGGTGATCAACGGGGCGGAAATAATTTTTTGAAAATAAAGTGTGACGGCGTGTAGATAAACAGAATAAAACCTACCAGTAACAGGCTCAGATAAAGGTAGGGTGGTAGCGGGGTCCTCTGTTCGGCAAGCCCATATACCCAGTTGATATTCTTTTCAGGTTCCGTAATGAAATACGTCAGAGGGATGACCACTAGAGCTATGAGAGTCTGTAGCGGATAGGCGCGTTTGTCATAGCCATATTTTACCAGCATCAGGAGCAACACCGGAGGCAGTGCCAGATGAAAAATGCCGGATAGCATTTTGATAGGCCAGGGATTTTCATCGGTGAACATATACAGGGCAACCTGAGTCAATTGACCACCGGAAGCGAAATCGACCACCCAGCTCAGCTCCAGCAACAAGACTGCGACGGCCATGGTACTTGCCAGTAAGCGATTTTCCCACCACAGTGCCGGCACCATCAGAATTAAGGCGATATCAGAAAACCATAAGAAATTAGCCGGACCAAGTGTGTGCCAGTATACCGGAACGATAACGATGACCATGAGGGTATAGGCCAATTTAAGCCAGAGAGGAATTCGCTGCTGTGTCCTCATATGAATAAGGTCCTTAAGCTGAATTAAAGCAAGCGTACTCATTTAAAGTTGTCAGCAAGAACCGAAAAAATCAACTGTCTTAGTTCTTGTTAAATCCAGTTTGCGACATTGCCCTACCAAAACTATGGTTAATAGGTATCTCAAAACCTGAGGTTTTAAAGCGACTCTGCGAACTTAGCCAAGGAAAAGCGAACCATGTCAGACGATAGAAAGAAACCGACTACTAACGATGCCGGTATTCCGGTAAACAGTGATGAACATTCTCTAACCGTTGGTCGCGATGGTCCGATTGTATTGCAAGATCATTATTTAATTGAGCAAATGGCAAATTTTAATCGCGAACGGACTGCTGAACGTCAGCCACATGCTAAAGGCGGTGGTGCTTTTGGTCACTTTAAAGTGACTCAGGATGTGAGCCAATATACGAAGGCAAAGGTCTTTCAACCCAATACAAAAACCGATGTCCTTATCCGTTTTTCTACGGTTGCGGGTGAACGTGGAAGCCCTGATACCTGGCGCGATCCTCGTGGCTTTTCACTAAAGTTTTATACTGAAGAAGGCAACTATGATTTAGTGGGAAATAACACGCCCGTCTTCTTTATTCGCGATCCGATGAAGTTTCAACATTTTATTCGCTCGCAAAAACGCAAAGCTGCAACCAATCTGCGAGATCATGATATGCAATGGGATTTTTGGTCGTTATCGCCGGAAACCGCGCATCAGGTTACCTGGTTAATGGGCGATCGGGGTATTCCGAAAACCTGGCGGCATATGAACGGATACGGAAGTCATACTTTCTTATGGGCTAACGCTAATGGCGAAAAGTTCTGGATTAAATATCATTTTAAGACGGACCAGGGCATTGATTATCTGACCGAAGAGGAAGCGACCAGTCTGGCTGGTGTCGACAGCGATTACCATACCCGGGATTTATATGAAGCAATAGAGCGTGGTGACCACCCTAGCTGGACATTAAAAATCCAGGTCATGCCATTCGAAGATGCCGAAAACTATCGGTTTAATCCTTTTGACTTAACCAAGATATGGCCTCATGACGATTATCCGCTAATTGAAGTGGGGAAACTGACGTTAAACCGGAATCCAACGGACTATCACACCGAAATTGAGCAAGCGGCGTTTGAGCCCAACAGTCTGGTGCCTGGTATTGGACTGAGCCCGGATAAAATGTTGCAGGCTCGGATCTTCTCTTATTCCGATGCGCACCGAGCGCGACTGGGAGTAAATTATAAGCAAATTCCGGTTAACTCACCGAAATGTCCGGTACATTCTTACAGTAAGGACGGTGCGATGCGCGTTCAGAATGTGTCAGACCCGGTGTACGCGCCAAATTCAAAAGGTGGACCGGCTGCTGACCCTGAGCGTTACCCGAATGTAGAGACCTGGGCAGCGGAAGGTGAGATTCTGCGCCAGGCCTATACGTTGCATGAAGAGGACGATGATTTCGGACAAGCTCGCACCTTGATCCGCGATGTGATGGACGAAGCGGAGCGAGAACGTCTGGTTTCAAATATTGTCGGACATTTGAAAGCAGGAGTGTCTGAACCGGTGCTCAAACGCGCTTTTGAATACTGGCGCAATATTGACGAGAATATCGGCGATCGTGTCGAAAAAGGTGTCAATAGCTAGCGAGTCAAGTTGATGGACAGGAGATCTGACTTATGCAGAGTGTTGTACAGTCTGTTGACGATGACGGCATGACTAAAGAAACATTAATTGCTCAATATGAGCGCGTACGCGCTCAAACCATGAGGCTGACTGAAGCCTTAAGCGCAGAAGACATGATGTTGCAGTCGATGCCTGACGCAAGCCCGGCGAAATGGCATCTGGCGCACACCACCTGGTTCTTTGAAACCTTTTTACTGCAACCGCATTTAGGAGGTTATCAGTCTTATAACACCGCCTATCAGTATTTATTTAACTCTTACTATGAAACTGTGGGTGAGCGTCACCCACGACCGCAACGGGGCTTATTGTCACGGCCGTCGTTAGAAGAAGTGGTGAGTTACCGGGAGCATGTCGATAGCGCTATGACTCGTTTGTTGGAGTCAACGGATGCTGATATTGAAGCGGCTGTGACTATCGGACTTCATCACGAGATGCAGCATCAGGAGCTGTTACAAACCGACATTAAACATGCATTGTCATTAAACCCGTATGCATTGAGGCTGGACACCGATACGCTAGCATCTTCAGCTACCTCCGTTCGTAATCGAGACCCCGGGTTCCTTCATTTTAAAGGCGGTTTATCCTTTATCGGTACCGATGCGGAGTCATCTTTTGCTTATGATTGTGAGCAGCCCCGGCACCAGGTTTTTGTGCCGGAATTCAGCCTGTGTGAACGCTTAGTGACGAATGCAGAATGGTTAGAATTTATGGCTGACGATGGTTATAAGCGGCCAAAACTCTGGCTTTCGGACGGCTGGGCAACGGCGCAACAGGAAGGTTGGCAAGCGCCTTTATACTGGCATCGTGAAGGAGAGCAATGGTTTACTATGACAGGCCGTAAACGTGTACCTTTAGATCTAAATGCTCCCGTTTGTCATATTAGCTACTACGAAGCAGACGCTTTTGCGCGCTGGCAGGGTTGCCGTTTACCAACTGAATTTGAATGGGAGCATGCCGCCCAGTCGGTTAAATGTTGCGGTAACTTTTTGGAGCAAGACCAATTGCTGCCGCAGCCGGTAGAAACCACTAATAGAGGCCTCAAGCAAATGTTTGGCGATGCCTGGGAGTGGACGCAAAGTCCGTTTATTCCTTATCCGGGATTCAAAACGCCTGAAGGGGCGCTGGCGGAGTACAACGGAAAGTTCATGGCTAACCAGTGGGTTCTGCGTGGTGGCTCATGCGCCACCGCCGAGCAACAAATACGCTCAACCTACCGAAACTTCTTTTATGCGCATCAGCGCTGGCAATTTACCAGTCTGCGTCTGGCCAAATAAAATCAAAAATCGGGATGTTTTATGAACCATGGGTTTCTGCAGGATGTTCTGGCGGGGTTACGCTTGCCACAAAAAGCGCTACCACCCAAATACTTTTATGACGCAAAGGGGTCAGAGTACTTTGACCAAATTTGTCAGCTGGATGAGTACTACCCCTACCGCACTGAGCTTGGAATGTTGCCCGATGTCGCCGGGGAATTAAAACAGTACTTTTCGGGAAAGTCTCTCGATAACATTCAACTGGTTGAGTTTGGTGCGGGGTCGCTGCATAAAGTAAAACCATTGCTAAAAAAGTTACCTGTGATAACGGAGTTTGTCGCGATTGATATTTCGGGTGAACACCTCAGAAAAGCCTCAGCCGACCTTGCCGAGTCCTTCCCCAATTTACAGATTAAAGTTGCTCAAGGGGATTTTACCCAACCAATAGAGCTTGCGCTTTCTCAGGCGACTTCAATGGGCTTTTTTCCAGGCTCTACCATAGGCAACTTTGAGCCTGAAGAGGCCTGCGAGTTTCTGCGTAGTGCTCGCACAACCCTTGGTAAAGAAAGCTATATGCTGATGGGGGTAGACACCAAAAAAGACGAGCAAATGCTTGAGCGTGCATACAACGACAGCAAAGACATTACCGCACGTTTTAATAAGAATATTCTGACCCGAATGAACCGAGAACTCGATGCTAACTTTCATCCCGATCAGTTTGAGCACCTGGCCATTTACAATCAGAAGCTGGGCCGTATAGAAATGCATTTACGCAGTTGTGTTCAGCAGGAAGTTGAAGTTGCCGGTGAAAGCTTCCGGTTTAAGGAGGGTGAAACCATTCACACCGAAAACTCCTATAAATATTACCCCGAAGAGTTTGACCGGTTAGCAAGCTCGGCAGGCTGGAAGCGCGAAAAGATATGGTTGGCGCCTGACGGAATCTTCGCGATTATGCTATTACACAATGCTGACAAAATTCGAGACTAATCGGTGTCTGCTATGCCAAAACTTTTTACTGTCGATGTCTTTTATGGTTCGCAGGCGTTGGGCAATCAGCATCATATAGCTTATCGCCCGGCACCCGCCTGGTCCGAAACGCCTTCGCAATATCAAAGAGTTCCAAATCTAATTCTGATGAGTGGCGGCTCGGGAGCGTTTCAGGCTCAGTTTTTAAATTATGACAGACAGGTACGCCGCTGTGGATCGGGTAACCTCGCGATTGCTGCGTACATAAACGAGAAACTAAAGACGAAACCCACCAACGAGCTTTTATTGACGCCCTCAGGTGAAATACAGCTAGGGTTTGACCATAAATCGGCTTATTACTTTGATAAACCTTTAACGCAGAGACCGTTGCGTAATTTTAGGTTTTGGCGACGACTTATAAGTCAGCCAGTTATTAATGGCTGCTACTTTGGTGGTCGTAACGATTATGTGTTGCTAGAACTTAGCCAGCCGTTGACACAATTGAGTGTAAATAGCGGTGCATTATGCCAGTTTAGCCGGCGAGCTCTAATTGTCATTTACCGGTTGCTATCAGGTGCGGTACAACTGCGCTACTTTGCGCCGCAGTACGGAGCGGCTGAAGATGCAGCTACAGGATCGGCCAGTGTGCAGGCTGCCGCTTATCTCAGAAACCAATACCCAAAGAGTTATGCTCATAAGCCGATTGAAATTAAACAATGCTCCCCCGCCGGAGGGTGTCTTTATCTGAAAAATTATCAGCAACAGGTTTTGGTCAGGGGGCGAACAGCGATGCGAGATAGTACCGCTGTTTTCTCGTCTTTTGACTACACTGAAGAGTGAACATTCCGCAAGAAAACAGAGAGGTGCTTCAATGGCATTTGAGAAATGTTCAAAGTGTGAAGATGAGGTTCTGGATAATAAATACAGTTGTCCGGCTTGTGGCTACGTGAAGCCCGAAAATTCAGAACAAAAAGAGCAACCGGGTGAAAACGATCAGCCTGGAGAAAGCAAAATTACCACTGAAAACACATCGAAAAGCCTGCAGGTACAAGGGGTACTGGCAATCGTTATTCTGATTATTGGCGTGCTCTGGTTTTTCCTAACTTCTGACGATTACCAGCAGAGCGAGGAAGTTAATATTGTTCCTCTTATCATGTTTATTGGTGGTCTTGTCTGGTACATAGTGACGCGTTTTCGGATCTGGCGCGAGCACTCCCGGAAGAAATAAGCAGTTCACTCAATTCGCACTTTTCACACTCGATAACATGCTATCGAGATCGGTACGGTTGTACTGTCGTCCATTACTGATGACGGTATCAACCGTTCGTGTATGGTTAATATCCTTTAATGGATTAGCGTGAAGTAACACTAAGTCGGCTTGGTAACCAGCCAGTACTTTTCCTGATTTAACCTTCATCCAGACCGCTGGTGTTGAGGTTGCTGATCGCAAAGCCTGGGCTTCACTAAACCCGGCTTGAGTCAAAGACACTAATTCCTCATGAAGTGAGAACCCCGGCACCATTACCGGAACATTAGCATCGGTTCCTGCTAGTACCTTAACTCCTTTGTTGGCCATCGCTTTAAGTAAAATGCGATTGGCTTGCGCGTAAGCTTTCCAGTAGGTCTGATTGCCTGGGATTTTTTCCTGAGGGTAGTTGTAGGGTAACCGATAGATATTCACATCCGGCAACCAGCCCATGATAGGAACCGAGGGGTGAAGAGCCTCGGCAATACCGGGGTTCACGTATTCCAACTCTACCGCTCTGAGCGCGTCGGCGACATCAAGCTTTTGTGGGGCAATACTTTCCATCAGGGACAGAGTAGAAACGACAGCGACGTCGTTTTTCAGTAAGTGGATCACAATATCGGCGCTGCGCTTGTGCACAAACTGTAAAAATTCTTCAGAAGTTTCACTATTAAACTCGGCAAACTCCCGCGCCAATGCTTTCACCAGCTCTTCTGTGTGCGCCAGCTCCTTTAATTCTGATTGCCAGATTTCATCCAGTGTCATTTCCATAGGAATGTGCCCCAGTAATTGAACATCGAGCTTCAGAGCGGCTTTATTAAAGGCCTGGAAGTGCCTCTTTTTAAGTAGTGTATAAATTTTTACGGCATCGTAACCCTTCTCCATCATCTGTTGAACGTGAGATTCAATATCGTCTGTATCATCGACCGGATTTATTTTCGCAGTCCAGCGTTCAAAGAGACCGGCAGTACCGCTACTGCTGTTATGGCGTCGAGAGGTCACAAACATTTCTGGACCAGGCCGACCGGACTCTATTTCAGCTTTCCACGTCAAGTGTTCATCGCTGCCGTTCATTTCTCTGATGTGAGTTACTCCGTTAGCGATATACAGTAGAAGATCGTTCGGGCTTTGCCATAAATGGACATGCGAGTCTATGAGTCCCGGAATCAGATATTTTCCTGTGCCATCGATAACATTAATTCCAGTCGGTAGATTGAGCCCTGAGTTAACGTCAGTGATTAAGCCATCTTCAATCAAAACCGTGTGATTCGGCCGCATGGAGTCACCATCAGCAGACAGAACGCTTACGTTCACAATAGCAAAGGCCTGCTGAGGTTTTCTGAAGGGCTCAGGGTTAACAACCTTCGTATGCTCTCCCCACACTTGGTCAATTTTATAATCCATGATCCAAAGTGATAACGCTGAGCTGACAATAAAAAATGAAGCTACCCAAATAATGAGGGTTTTGGTTTTTTTCTTAAACATGGAAGGAACCTCTGTAAGTTCGTAATAAGAGGTTAAAGCCTATGATTTGACGTTAATTGAATCTGCTCGATTTTAAAGAAAAGCTGGTCGATTATGCCATTAAGGGGCATTACTCCGGATATTCTTCCGAAATTCTGACGGTGTAATACCTAACTGCTTCTTGAAAGCCCGGTTAAACGGGGGAAGTGAGCTAAAACCATGATTCAATGCAATAGTTAAAATAGGTAAATGATCACTCGTGGGAGATTCAAATGCTGCTTTAACAGCCTCAACGCGAAAACTGTTAATGTAGCTGCTGAAGTTTGTGTAACCCAGCTTTTGGTTAATAGACACTCTAAGTCTATGGGCTGCGACTCCCACTCGACTTGCTAATTCATCGACCGATAGACTGTTTTCCAGGTAGGCCCGATCTTCTACTATTGCTTTGTTCAACTGTTGTTGGAGTACTAAGTCGCGGGCGTCCAATTGTTTGGAGGCTCTTTGCTTTTGGTGATTGAAAGTGAAAGCTTGAGTTTCAATTTTTAACAACCAAAAACTGATTGCAACAATTGGTGGCCATAGACTGATTACGTTAACGGTTGGCTGGTGTTGGGGAAGCCAAATTGAACCCAACAATATAGTCAACAATGCCGATACGGCAATAATGACAACAAGGAACAAACGTGAGCTTCTGCGCTTTTCGAGCAGATCGTCATTACGACCAGTAAGCGCGACTACCGCCATATGCACAAGCAACAACAACGCCAGGGAATTGACCAGCTCAGCCCACCACCCGGGTAAGTTATGAATCCATCCAAAGTGAACCAGTCTTTCAGTAACCATTGGGGCGCAAACCAAAATACCGATAAGCCAGTGAGTAAGAGTCAGGCGGAAGTCCTTTTGAAACAAGGACAGAACGAACAGCCATGTAAAAAACAGCAGAAAGGCATCTAAGATTCGTAACACGCTTCGCAAGGCCAAAGGTAGTTGAAACTCGACAGGTGTGAATCCGAGAAAAAAGCTCACCATGCAAAGATTGGTTAATAGTAAAAAGTAGAAGCTTGGCGATCGCGGCAATCCTTTTAGCGCCAGTAAGCTAACCAAGAGCAGCAGTCCAATACCGGAAAAGCGAAAAAATGCATCAAGTAATAACATGAGTTTCCGTTGACTCGCGACGTGGTTTGCCAATGAATAAAGATATACCACAAGCAACTAAATTTAATAACCCTGTTTTGTGATGACAAGCTATTCATCAACCTTGAGCGTTTAGACGTCTAGACACCTTTATGTCCTATTGGTAAGCTGGCACGTCAACTTCTTCAGGAGAATGTACATGCTAAAACTTATTTTTGTCGGTACCGGCAACATTGGAAAATGTTGGCTTGAGCAATTTTCATCACACCTTCCTTTGTCGGTTTCTGTGCACGCCCTTACCAATTCGAAAGGAATGCAGTGTGTTCGGGAAGGTGTTTCACTGTTAGATCAAATACCACAGCAGGGTTCTGGTAATGGGCTGGAAGAAGTCACAGAGGCTATTAGCACGGTGCGTGCTGCGGGGGATTCAGTAGCCGTAGTTGACGTAACCGCTTCTAAATCGGTAAGTCGCTATTACCCTAATTGGATCGCAAAAGGTGCTGATATTATTAGTGCTAATAAATATGCAGGATCCAGCGCTCAGAGCTTTTACGAATTTGTACTTGAATGCTTGCAAAGTCATGATCGGCGATGGCTTTATAATACGACAGTGGGGGCAGGATTGCCTGTTCAAAAAGCTATTCGTGAGCGACGAGCTTGCCATGATCAAATTTTACATTTAGAGGGGAACTTTTCAGGTTCTCTTTCGTGGATATTCCAGCAGTTTAAACGTGGCGACAGCTTCTCCGAATGGCTTAAGAAGGCAGCTGAGGCAGGTATGACGGAACCTGATCCACGAGTGGACTTGAGTGGGATTGATGTTGCCCGGAAGCTGCTTATTCTGGCGCGCGAAGCTGGCTGGACGCTGCAACTGGCTGACATAAACGTACAAAATCTAGTGCCACCGGCATTACGCGATGTATCGCTGGAAGAGTTTTGGCAAGAGGTTAGTCTGCTTGACGATTTGGTCGGTGACGCGCCGCGCTACCATTACTTAGGACATGTCGCTATCCGAGAAAACGGGAGAGTTGAAGGTAGTGCAAGTCTTCAGGAGATTAAGAGTTCCAGTTCTTACGCTAACTTACCGCCTGGAAATGCCAGTTTTATGATTACTAGTCAGCAATACTTAGATAACCCATTAGTCATTCAGGGGCCAGGAGCCGGTCGTGTTGTTACTGCAGCAGGTGTCCACAGTGACATTCTGGAGCTGGTCTAAAGTATTCGTTCTTAGACGTTGGCGAGACACGATAAGTCTGGACTACTCATCGCCTTCCTTATTCTTTTAATACAAAGTACCAAAAACAATGCCCATTTAGACGTCTAAACGTATTGACGTTTAGACGTCTATAGTTTAGTTTGTTTCTAGTATGAAATTTAAGCGACTAAACAGAAGAGGGCGCGATTGTGTTACATCAAAAAACAACGGCAGTCAGAGCCGGCATAGACAGCGATAGACAGTTTAATGCTGTTGTACCGCCTGTATATTTATCATCAAATTTTCGTTTCCACGATATTGATACTCCAGCTCAATATGACTATACGCGCTCTGGTAATCCGACCAGGGACCTTTTGGCAGAAGCTCTTGCAGAGTTGGAAGGAGGGGTTGGGGCTGTTGTTACGGCAACAGGAATGGGAGCCATAACTCTTATCTTACAGTTATTGAAGCCTGATGATGTACTTGTGGTTCCGCATGACTGTTATGGCGGATCATGGCGCTTATTTGATGCGTTGGCTAGACGTAATGCGTTTAAGTTACTGACTGTAGATCAAAGCGATAATGAAGCGTTAGCGGCAGCATTTTCTAAGCAACCTAAACTGGTGTGGATAGAGACGCCTTCGAATCCTTTGTTACGAGTTGTTGATATTCAGTCCCTGTGTAAACGGGCAAGATTGGTCGGAGCTCTTACTTTAGTCGACAACACATTTTTATCGCCTCTGGGTCAAAGACCATTAGAGCTTGGTGCCGACCTTGTATTGCACTCGACGACGAAGTACATAAATGGACATTCAGATGTCGTTGGCGGTGCAATAGTTGCGAAAACTGAAGCCTTAAAAGAAGAGTTAACTTGGTGGGCTAACACGATAGGTATTACCGGGTCGCCTTTTGACTCATTTCTTACCCTGCGAGGGCTGCGTTCCTTGTCAGCACGCTTCGCTTTACACGAAAAGAATACAGAGCTACTGGTTGCCTGGTTACACCATCAACCGGAAGTTGAGCGAATTCATTATCCCGGTCTTGAAGATCACCCCCAGCATGCTTTAGCCAGCAAGCAGCAGTCTAGCTTTGGTGCCATGTTTAGTATGGAGTTGAAAGCCTCGAGAGCTGCTATTGGAGAATTTATAAGCCGCTTGCATTGCTTTTCTTTAGCGGAGTCCCTGGGTGGTGTCGAAAGTTTAATTGCCCTACCTGCCACGATGACCCACGCCGCTATGACAAAACAGGCCAGGGAAGAAGCAGGGATTAAAGATAACTTGGTACGTATCTCAGTTGGCATAGAGCATGCGCAGGATCTCATCGATGACTTCCGACAGGCTTGGCCAGCGTTGCGTCAAACTCATCCTATTACTGTATAAATTTATCAAATAAACCTATAAGAGAGATGTATAAAATGACTACTACACATTCATTAGGCTTCCCACGCATTGGTCGCAAGCGGGAGTTGAAATTTGCTCTGGAAAAGTATTGGGCAGGAAAACTAGATAGTGGGGGATTGCAGGCGGTAACTAAAGACGTACGCCAGTTTAATTGGGAAAGCCAATCGACACTGGATTATGTGCCAGTAGGCGAATTTAGTCTTTACGATCATGTTTTGGATACTTCAGTGCGTTTAGGCATTACTCCTGAGCGATTTAAGGCTGATGAAGATGCTTTGACATCCTACTTTCGGCAGGCCCGGGGACGAGCCCCGGGCGGTGACGATGTACCAGCTCTGGAGATGACTAAATGGTTTAACACGAACTACCATTACCTTGTGCCTGAACTCAGTGATGGGCAGAAGTTCTCTCTAAATATAGATGAACAGATAGCTCAGATTCGTGAGGCGAAGAATGCCGGTCACACGGTAAAGCCTGTGTTATTGGGGCCGGTCACCTTCTTGGCATTGTCAAAACAACGCGAGGGGGAGGATAACCGTCTTAGTCATCTACCCGCGTTAATGAAAACCTACCTTCTATGGTTGAACGCTTTGGCGGACGAAGGGGTTCTCTGGGTTCAAATAGATGAACCGTTATTGGTCACAGAGCTGGATTCTGAATGGCAATGCGCGTTTAAGCAGGCTTACATTGCGTTAGGGTCGTTAAGAGAAGTTAAATTGTTGCTGACGACCTACTTTGGTTCGCTAGGCAAGAATGAAAAGTTAGTCTCGGAGCTTCCGGTAGACGGGCTGCATATTGACGCGGTTCATGGATACTCGGATTTAAAAGAGATCGACAATATTTGGCCAGCCGATAAAGTCTTATCTGTTGGTATTGTGAACGGACGAAATGTCTGGCGTACGGATCTACGCAAAGCGATTGAGAAGCTAGAGCCTATAGCCCACCGTCGTGGCGATGCTCTTTGGGTTGCTCCTAGCTGTTCATTATTGCACAGTCCAATAGACTTGAGTCTCGAAGATCAATTGGATAGCGAGCTTAAGTCCTGGCTAGCTTTTGCGGTGCAAAAAGTTGAAGAGGTTCATTTAATTGCAACGGCCCTCGATCACGGGATAGAGCATATTTCTTTAGCTCTTGATGCGTCAGATCAAGCGGCGAACTCCAGAAAAGAGTCTAGCCGTATTCATCATAAAGCAACTGGGAACCGTATAGCTTCTATTACCGACAAAGATACTAGACGTCAGAATGTTTTTGCACAAAGGAAGGAGGAACAGCGCAGAGGTCTTAAATTACCTCTTTATCCTACTACGACAATTGGTTCATTTCCGCAAACCACCACAATTCGGAGTTTACGTCGTGAGTGGCGCGGGGGAAGGCTGGGTGAGTCCGACTATCGTGAGGCGATCAGTAAGGAAATTCAGCAGGTTATACAAGAGCAAGAAGCACTTGGACTTGATGTTTTAGTTCATGGCGAGGCTGAGCGCAATGATATGGTCGAGTATTTTGGTGAGCTTTTGCAGGGGTTTGCATTTACCCGGTTCGGGTGGGTTCAAAGCTACGGTTCACGCTGTGTTAAGCCACCTATTATTTACGGTGATGTCTATCGTCCTCAAGCGTTAACAGTTGAATGGGTTGATTATGCGCAGTCGCTAACCGATAAGCCAGTAAAAGGAATGTTGACAGGTCCCGTGACTATTTTGGGGTGGTCATTTCCGCGTGACGACGTTCCTCCTGAATTAGTTGCTCAACAAATCGCGCTGGCGTTACGTGACGAAGTTGCTGATCTGGAAGATTTTGGGGTGAAAATTATTCAAATTGACGAACCTGCCTTTCGTGAGCTTTTACCGTTAAAAGCTAGCGAACAACCCGCTTATTTTGATTGGGCTGTTAACGCATTCCGTCTTGCTTCAGCTGGTGCCAAGGACAGTACCCAGATTCATACACATATGTGTTATTCCGAGTTTAACGCAATTATTGATGCTATCGCTAATCTGGATGCGGATGTGATCACTATTGAAAACTCAAGAAGTGCAAGCGAATTACTGGATGTATTTCGTGAATATCATTATCCAAACGAGATAGGGCCGGGAGTCTACGATATTCATAGCCCAAGGATACCTGAGGTTGAAGAGATTGAAAATTTGATTAGCCGAGCGCAGCAGTATTTACGTCCTGATAGTTTGTGGGTGAACCCTGACTGCGGACTAAAAACTCGAAGTTGGGAAGAGGTTCGGCCGGCGCTACAGAATATGGTAGCAGCCGCTCGGAACTTGCGTGAGAAGCATACTGTAACAGAGGCTTAGGGAGGTATCTATGTCCTTTGCGTATGCTCAACATCTCGAGCTTCTGAATCAGAGCATCAGCGAGATCAATGACAATATTGAGGTTTCGTTCGAGTTTTTTCCTCCTTCGACCCCTCAGGCAGAAGATAGTCTCTGGGATGCTCTTAGCCGTTTGGCGCCATTGGCGCCTCGGTTTGTTTCTGTGACTTATGGGCATCAATTAGAGTCGCGTCAGCGTACACATAACGTGATTAAGCAAATTAATGAGCGTACGGGTCTGGTTGCTTGTCCACATCTTACTTGTATCGACACGCCAGTGGAGGAGCTTCGTGATATTGCCAATGAATATTGGGATAGTGGTATTAGACATATTGTCGCCCTGCGGGGAGATCCCCAGCCCGGGCGTATCAATACTGGGCAGAGCGCATTAGATTTAATAAAGCTGTTGAAAGAAAAGCATGACTTCGACATCTCAGTAGCAGCTTATCCAAACGTGCATCCGGCAGCACGTAGTGCGCAATCAGACCTTATGGAGTTAAAACGTAAGGTGGATGCTGGGGCGACTCGGGCCATTACGCAATTTTTCTTCGATGTAGAGAGCTACTTAAGGTTTCGCGATCGTTGTGCCAGCGTGGGTATTGAAGCAGAAATTGTTCCTGGCATCTTACCTATTGGTAATTTCGAAAGGGTTGCCCGTTTTGCCCAGATGACTCATGTGCGGGTTCCGGACTGGCTCCAAAAGCGTTTTCATGGTTTGCAAGATGATCCAACTACAAGGGCACTGGTTGGAGCTTCTATCGCTATAGATCAAGTGCGCGTCCTAAGCCGGGAGGGAGTTAATGAGTTTCACTTTTATACATTAAACCGAGCTGAGCAAACTTATGCGATTTGCCATACCCTAGGGCTACGCCCGCCACCCGGTGGGCAGAGTATAAATAGAACGGCTCTATCTCCTGTTCCATCGAAGATGGCACAGCCTTTTGGTCAAAGCTTTTGAAGTTATAAAAACCTGGTGTAAAGCCAGGTTTTTTATTTTTACGATTAGATTTTTTCTCGGCGGGGGCAAAGTTGTCATACACAAGATTGCTTTAGCTTCTTATCCAGTTGGGGCTTGGTTAATTGAAGAGCTGCTAGTGCCGCTGGTATCGGTTTTGAACCATTGGATACGGTGTGACAATGCTGAAACTTCACCGATAATAATTAAGGCTGGGCTGCGAACCTGGAAACTACTAATAAGAGTCGGTAGCTCGCCAAGCATGCCAGTGATCACTCGCTGCTCCGGCATCGTACCATTTTCTATAATAGCGACCGGCGTTTCAGATGAGCGACCGTACTCGATAAGCCTGCGAGACAAGGTGTTACTATTTATTAACCCCATATAGACAACTAACGTCTGTCGGGCTCTTGCCAAAGACGGCCAATCGGGTTCTTCACCATTTCTTTTGCAATGCCCTGTTACCATTTGTACAGTTTGTGCGTGGTCTCTGTGTGTTAAGGGTATCCCAGCATAAGCAGCGCAACCGGCGGCAGCTGTGATGCCCGGTACTACCTGAAAATTTATACCCGCTTCGCGCAGGGACTCGCATTCTTCTCCCCCTCGGCCATATATGAATGGATCTCCTCCTTTTAAACGGCAGACATTAAGGCCTTGATGAGCCAGTTTTATCAGCAATGCGTTAATCTCGGATTGCGATATGCTTCTCTTTTTAGCTTTCTTTACTACGCTGATTCTTTCTGCATCTCTTCGTGCTAAAGCGAGTATTTCATCAGACACCAAGCCGTCATGGACAATCACATCTGCACGATGCAAACATTGGAGTGCCTTTATAGTTAGAAGCTCCGGGTCACCGGGCCCTGCTCCAACTAAAGTAACTTCACCAATCGAGGAAGACTCGCGGGTGTGTAACATATGCTCTAATTGAGATTCTGCTTTCTGATCCAGCCCCTTTGCTAATAACCCTTGGATTGGACCTCGTAGAAGCTCTTCCCAGAATGCGCGCCGACGGTTCACATCCGAGAACATGGATTTTATTTGTGCACGGTGTTGTGCCGAAAAATGACCTAGTTTACGAAGGGACTGCGGCATCCAATGCTCTAGCTTTTCACGCCACATACGCGCAAGAACTGGGGCTTGACCCGATGAAGAAATAGCAACTAATAGAGGTGAGCGGTCCACAATTGCAGGAATGATAAAATTTCCATGGTCTGGATCGTCTACAGCATTGACCCATACGCCAACCTCCTGAGCCGATTGATAGATCTTTTTGTTTATCTGCGAATCGGCGGTGGCAGCAATGATCATCCGATAGGCATTTAAGTTTTGTCCACCGAATGTCTGTTCAATACAATGTATGTACTGTCCGTCTAAAGCTTTTAGCTCTTTATGGAGTTGAGGGGCCAGCACAGTTATTCTTGCTCCAGCCTCAAGTAAAAGTCTGACTTTGCGTAACGCTATCGCGCCGCCACCAACAACAAGAACGGCTTGTTTATTAATTCGGGCAAATATAGGTAGGTAATCCATAGTTTAACAACCCCCGCCAGTCCAAACTTCATTCGTATGGAGCCCACACTCGCGGCCCAAACCATTAAATCGGGTTTCTTCCGGTGTTAAACCTGCGGTAAGTGGCCTGGTTGAATGAGTATCTCCAATAGAGACATAACCTAAATCCCATAAGGGGTGGTAAGGTAGTGAAAACTTCTTTAGGTAATCGTGGATGTGCCGGTCCTGCCAATCGGCAAGAGGGTTAAGTTTTAGTATATTCTGGTTAATCTCCGCAAAAGGGATACTTTGGCGGGTCGTACTTTGTATTCTGCGGATGCCGCTGAACCAAGCCCCTGCGGCAAGCTCCTGTAATGCTCTGTTCATCGGTTCTATTTTGTTAAGGTGGTTGTAGTGTTTAAGACCCTTGGCTGTTTTCCATAGATGGCCCCAACGAGCTTCTTGCCAAGCAGGGGACAGTTCCGACCGGTATACCTTGAGATTTAAATTAAAACGAGCTGTTAGTTCGTCAGCAAACTGGTAAGTTTGTGCAAACAAGTAGCCGGTATCAAGAAATATGACTGGAATGTTGGGGCATTGCTGTGTGACTAAGTGCAGCATTACCGCGGCTTGGGCACCAAAGCTTGAGCTTAGTACCGGCTTCCCGGGTAATGTATTTAACACGAAGGAAACTCGCTCAACAGCGGATAGCTGAGCGAAGTGACTGTTCACATCGTTAAGTATATTTTGCTGCTCTTCCTGGGGCAGTGTCAGTAACCTTGATAATAAGGTCATATTGCTTACTCCTGCGCGATCAGGTTGTGAAAATCCCGACTTGGTATTCGTACGGGGTCAACTATGTGGGAGCGGATCAGAAAGTCACCGAAACCTTCATCGCCTAATCGCTCTTCACTCCAGCGCTTAATTAGCTCGTTTAACGTTTCTAGAATGGTGGAGGTGCTCACATTGTCTAGGTACAGCCTAGGGATTCGGCTACCAGTCCGGTTTCCGCCCAGGTATAAGTTGTATTTGCCGGGGCCGCGACCTATCAAAGCCACTTCGGCAAGCATTGCTCTTGAGCATCCATTAGGACACCCGCTAACGCGAAGTACTATATATTGGTCGGAAAGTTGGTGTTGCTTTAGTAAGTTCTCTACGTCAGCAACCAACTCAGGTAAATAACGCTCAGCTTCAGCCATCGCTAGGGGGCACGTTGGAAGTGACACGCAAGCCATGGAAGCTTTGCGCTGAGCAGTATGTTTAGGATCAATTAGCCCGTTATCTATTGCAATGCGCTCGATTACTTCTCGGTTTTTCGGGGCAACGCCTGCAACAATGATGTTTTGATTGGCTGTAATTCTGAAGTCACCTTCATGAATTCGGGCTATCTCTGCAAGACCGCTTTTAAGACTGCGGTGTGGATAATCAAGAATGCGACCGTTTTCAATAAACAAGGTTAAATGATCACGCTCATCAATGCCGCGAATCCAGCCAAAGCGATCTCCTCGTGAGGTGAACTTGTATGGGCGGATTGGCTCGAACAAAAAACCTGTTCGTTCTTCTACCAGTTTACGAAAGGTGTCTAAGCCGATTCTATCGATCGTGTATTTGGTTTTTGCATTTTTGCGATTACTGCGGTTGCCGTAATCTCGCTGTACACCAACTATGTGCTCGGCGACGGCTAGGGTGTGTTTTAAAGGAATATATCCAAGCTCGTCCGCGGTGCGGGGATAGGTATCAGTATCGCCGTGCGTCATTGCCAGCCCGCCGCCGACCGTCACATTAAATCCAACTAACTCGTCTCCTTCAGCAATCGCAATAAAACTGAGGTCATTAGCATGCACGTCGACATCGTTTTGAGGTGGTACAACGACAGCTGTCTTAAATTTTCTGGGCAAATAAGTTTTTCCTAAAATAGGTTCTTCTTCAGTGGTTTCTATTTTTTCTTGATCCAGCCATACTTCCGCATATGCCCGAGTCTTTGGAAGTAGATGCTCGCTAATACGGCTTGCCCATAACCAAGCATCTTTATGCAGTTTTGAAGCTATGGGGTTTGGTGTACACAGCACATTGCGGTTCACATCTCCAGCGGTAGCGATGGAATCAATACCTATAGAATTAAGGAGTTGGTGCATTGGTTTTATAGTAGGCTTCAAAACTCCATGAAACTGAAAGGTCTGTCGGGTGGTTAACCGAATACTGCCATAGAGTGTTTTTTCTCCCGCAAAACGATCTATAGCGAGCCATTGTCTGGGGGTTATTACTCCACCTGGAAGTCGAGCACGCAACATGACATTATGCAGAGGTTCTAATTTTTGCTCTGCGCGCTCTTGGCGTAAATCTCGATCGTCTTGTTGGTACATCCCGTGAAATCTAATCAGCATAAAATTGTCGTCGGTAAATCCCCCGGTAACTGGGTTGCCTAGATCTTCGGAAATAGAGCCGCGAAGGAGTTTACTTTCCGCTTTTATTCTTTCATTATCCGACGGCTCGCCTTGCGCTAAGAGCCCGGGTTTAACAGGATACTTGGGCATTAGTAGATGTCCTTCTGAAAACGTTGGTTTTGGCGTAGATCTTCGAGATAGGATCGAGCCTGGGAGTTGTTATAATCACCATGTGTGCTAATAATATTAACTAGCGTCTGTTCAACGTCTTTAGCCATATATTGAGCATCCCCACAGATGTAAAAGTGTGCCCCGTCCTGTAGCCATCTCCAGACTTCATTGCCTCGTTCTAATAGACGATGCTGAACATAAATTTTTTGTTCTTGGTCTCGGCTAAATGCTAAATCGATATGTGTCAGCAAGTTTCCCTTTAAGTAACGCTGTATTTCTGTTTGATAGAGAAAGTCGCGGGTAAAATGCGGGTTGCCGAAGAATAGCCAGTTGCGTGAAGGGGCTCCGCTGCTTTCCCGCGCTTGCAAGAAAGCCCGGAATGGCGCAATACCAGTGCCAGCGCCAACCATAATGACCGGGGTTTCGGTGTTTTGAGGTAAACGAAAATATCTATTGGGTTCTACATAGACTTTAAGTGTGTCACCTATCTGCAGTCGAGATAAATAACCTGATGCTGCGCCGTGGTGTATGTGATCAAATGAAGTGTAACGTACTACAGCCACTGTTAAATGAACTTCGTCTTCCGCTTCTTCCTGAGCAGAGGCAATTGAGTATAACCGTGGCTGCAGAGGCAGTAAGCTGTCGACGAGTTGTTGTGGTTGAATCACTGCGGGAAACTGGCGAACTATATCTATAACTTGCCTGTTCGCTAGCCATTCAATTACATTTTTACGTTTTTCCGTTAATTGTTTGAGCTGATGGCAATTAGTCAGTTTAGCCCAGTGTTCAACAAAAGTTGGCCCCGGGCGAGTAAGCTCCAGCTTTTCTGTTAATGCATCGCGCAAGGAAACACTCTGCTCCTGAACAGTGACAACGGTATTACTATCTGTACCGGTTTGCTCGAGAATTTCTGTTACCAGCTCCGAATGATTATCGAAGTAGACCCCAAGTGCATCGCCTGGCTTATAGTGAAAGTCGGTGCTATCGACTTGAAGCTCTAGGTGCCTAATATCTTTTCCGGAGTTGTAAGCTGTTATTTTTTGTTGTGTTAGTACTGTGGCGCTAAAGGTGTTCGCTTTTCCAAATTTCCCAGCTGATGAAAACTCCGCCGAAGCTCGTATAAGCGAACTAGAAGTTTGTGTTTGCTTTGATTGCTCAGGAAAGACGCTCTTTATCAGGGTAGTTAACTGTTGCTGCCAACTTTTTGCTTGGTTTTCATAGTCCACGTCCAAAGTGGCTGTTGCAAGAAGGCGATGAGCACCCAAAGCTTCTAAGCTTATATCGAAGTCGATAGCGGTCTGACAGAAGTATTGGTAGCTACTGTCACCTAAGCCGATGACTGCATAATTCAATTTCTTTAATTGAGGTGCTCGCTTACTCCGCAAAAACTGATGCAGCAAAATGGCGTTATCCGGCGGTTCACCTTCACCATGGGTGGAGGTGACAATAACTAGGTAATGAACCTTTTTTAGACGTTGAGGTTTAAAGTCTGCCATATCGACGACGCTACTTGGTACTCCTTGTCGCGTAGCCTTTTCATGTAGCTCAAATGCGAGATGCTTTGCATTTCCGGTCTGCGAACCGAACAGAATTATCAGTTCTTCAGCTGCCTGCTGTGTTGTATCTGGAGGAGTGTTGCTGTTTATAAGGCCGGCAAAATAGCCACTCACCCAAACCTTTTGTGTAAGATCTAGTGTCTGCAACAGTTCTTCTAAAGCTTGCCGCTGCACCGCAGTCAAAGGACTGTCATGAGAAGCGATGTCTGTTGATTCCATAATATTTTACCAAGGCCTTCGGCTTTGCTAGAAGTAAGAGTTAACACACTTTAGATCTCTAGACGTCTAAACGTAAAGAAATCTAAAGTTATAAGTTATTCCAAATAGTAATTAGACCTGCCGACGCTTTCGGGCATAGGATGTACAAAAGTCGTTCTCTACCTAATTTAGGCTTAAGCCAAAGGAGCAAGTTATGAGCAAAACATTTGCAGATAATTCTACGAGTATCGGTAACACCCCATTAGTGCGCCTGAACCGAGTCATTAAAAGCGATGCCGCCAATGTTTATGCCAAAATAGAAGCTCGTAACCCTTCTAACAGTATTAAGTGTCGTTTGGGTGCCAATATGGTTTGGGATGCCGAAAGGCGAGGCGTATTGACTCCTGGTAAAACCATTGTTGAAGCTACCTCCGGCAATACTGGCATTGCTTTAGCTTTCGTCGCTGCAGCTCGTGGTTACCCGCTAGTGCTTACCATGCCTAAATCCATGAGTCTTGAACGAAGAAAGCTACTTAAAGCATTCGGTGCGCAGCTTGAACTCACTCCGCCTGAAAAAGGGATGCGTGGCGCTGTTGAGCGTGCTGAGGAGCTTGTCGCCAGTAACCCTGAACGTTATGTTCACTTAAAGCAATTTGATAATCCGGCGAACCCTGAAATTCATACAACTACCACAGGCCCGGAGATTGAGAATGCGCTGGAAGGTCAAATTGATATCTTTGTTTCTGGGGTAGGGACCGGAGGAACAATTAGTGGTGTGGGTCGCTACTTTAAGGAGCTAGGGAAAAAGGTGTCGTGCGTTGCTGTTGAACCATCGGAATCTCCGATTATTAGTCAGACTTTGAAAAAGGAGGAGTTAACACCGTCCCCTCACAAAATTCAGGGAATCGGTGCTAACTTTATCCCTAAAAACCTTGATCTTAGCGTAATCGATGAAGTAGAGACGGTTAGTAGCGAAGAAGCCATTGAGTTTACCCATCGTTTAATTCGCGAGGAAGGCATTCTGGCAGGGATTTCATCCGGGGCGACGGCACTGGCTGCCAAGCGAATTGCTGAGCGACCTGAAAATAAAGGAAAAAACATTGTCGTTATTATTGCAAGCAGTGCTGAACGTTATCTCAGCTCACCGTTATTTAGTGATGTATTTAGTGAAGCAGAACTGTCTCAATAAGAAAAGTATAAGTCTTTAGTTTACGGGGTTTGATCGTTTTGGCTTTTTTAACCATATCTATTAGTAATTAAGTGATAAAAAAGGAAAACGTGGAGGTAGAAATGGGTAATAAAGAAGCATTTGAAAAGAAACATGAAGCAAAAATTGAAGAAATGAAAGCCGAAATCGACCGTTTGAAAGCTAAAGCAAAACAGTCCGAGGCTGACTCTCAAATTAAGTACGAAGAGAAGATTAGCGAGCTTGAAGCACTAAAAGACAAGGCCGAAGATAAACTGGAAGGTTTGAAAAAGTCTAGTAAGGACGCTTGGTCTGATATTAGTACCGGCCTTGAATCAGCAACCCAGTCGCTGGCAACGGCAATAAAAGCAGCTAGTCAGGACTTTAAAAAGTAGACAATTATGGGGTGGCGACAAGCCACCCTGCACAAAATGCCGTGAGAATTGCCGCCGCCATAATACCTACGAACCATGCTACCCCGGCTGGATTCCCTAAGTTAACTGTCCAGCCGAGCTTAGGAACTATTTTTGGAACCCAACTGCGGTTATCTTTTTTACTAAAGTAGATACCTAACCAAAGTGGGCGCGACCAGTTGGTTTCGTCATTCCATTCTTTCGAGTTAGTTTCATTTTGAGTCATTTGAGCCTCAACAATATGATAATAGCCTACTTTCCTGAAAAAAGTGCGTGGTGAGTTGATATCTCCCCCAACTCAATGTAGCTTTCAACCCACTCTCACTAAACAAAAGCCATTATGTCGTCTTTATTAAACTGGATGAAAACCCTGGGTACGATACCGTTAGTCCTTTGTGTTCTTTTCGTCGTATTTTTGCCTTCGATTTTATTTGCGGCATTTATTGTCTGGGTTTTCGACTTACTGTTTCTTGATCTTACCTGGATGTCCTGGCCGACCTTTTGGTGGATATTGGGAACCTGGGCTGTGACTATGATCATTGCTTTAGCCAACAACGCCGACAAAATTATGTTTGGTACGCCGAAGTAGCCGGTCACTGCATAAACGTTTGGCTTCTCGAGTAATCGCTACTTTCTCAGCGCACGTTGATAATGGGCAAACTCTTCGTCACTGAATAGAACAAAGCGCACAAGCTTCAGGTGACTCAGTTTTTCGACGTGCGGTCTAATTGTGTCCAGAGCCACTTTAGTTGCGTCTTCAAAAGGGTAACCGAAGGCTCCGGCTGACAGCGCCGGAAAAGCGATAGACTCTATTTGATGCTTGTCGGTTAAATCCAGCGCATTGCGATAGCAGTCTGCCAGCAGCTTATCTGAGGGTGTGTCGACGCCATAAACGGGCCCCAGACAATGGATAATGTAGCGATTCGGAAGGTTGAAGGCGTCGGTGATAACGGCTTCACCGGGTTCAATAGGGGCGAGTGAACGAGTCGCTTTTTCCAGTTCAGGACCCGCTGCACGGTGAATTGCACCGGCAACGCCACCGCCAGGTTTGAGCTCTGCATTAGCTGCGTTAACTACGGCATCAATGTCGGCTTGTTGGCTAATGTCTGCGTGTACGCATTCGTAGTTCATAGTCGCCCTCCGCGGTTAGTCCTTTCTTAATAAAATGACCTGTTCGCTGATAATTTCAAGGTTTAGTTGAAAATGTTGCGCTATCCACTGCATGGTTTTAGGCGTGTAGAAGCTGACATGGGTCGGGTCACCTTTGTATTTCCACTGGTTAAATTGCTTAGCGGTTTCCTTTGTAAACATCCAGGTCATCACGCCTATGTACCCCTTAGGTTTTACTAAGCTTATTAACTGTGGCCATGCTTTGGCAGGTTCACTAAAGTGTTCAACAACTTCGCTGCAGGTGACAAAGTCATACTGACGGCTCAATTGTCCGCTGTCCGGTGCGTAGTAGATGTCGTAAATAGACATCTTCATGCCTTGCTCCTCAAGCATCAAGTTAAGTGTAGGCCCCGGGCCCGAACCAAAATCAAGACCAGTCATACCAGTTGATAGCTTTTCTAATAATGGAGTTGTAAGTTGGCCTAAGAATTCCCGGTAGCGGGTGTCGTGAGAGTCGTTTTGATGAAAGTCATAAATGGCTTTTTCATCTTCTTGTGGAAGGTGTGTCTCGGGATTAGCAAAAATAAGGTCGCATTCTGAGCAACGAAAATACGTGCGCTTTTTGTCTTCGCAAAAGAGAGGTGATGGGGCTGTGCATAAGGTGCAATTCATGCACTTATGGTATGTCAGTTTGAAGTTTTGTCAAAAATAGACTTTATTTAACATAAAGTTAACAGTGGATCTGCTATACGCATACCAAATTATGGAGACTGGCTATGGCCATGAAAGGAAGCTTGGTTATTGGTGTATTACTGACATTCTTTTGCTTAAATGCCAATGCTGCCCCTGCTGTTGTTAGTCCTGACGAAGAAACCATTAACTTAAATTTTAACCTTTATGAGTGGAGAGAAGAACAACGCTTAGACTCAGATCAGCTCACAGAGCAGTTGCCGGCACTGGACTGGCAAAAAGTAGAGGGCTCGTACAACAAAGGTTACATTAGTGATGCGTACTGGTATCGATTAAAACTGACACCGGAAGGTGACTCACCACAGTTGAGGCTTTTAGAAATAACCTATCCATTACTGGATAACATCGATCTTTACATTAAAACAGACAATACATTCATTCATTATTCAACAGGCGATAGGCGTCGGTATAATGACAGGCCTATTCATGGCCGCACTTTCGTATTTCCTATAGAGCTAACCCCTAACAAGGTGAGTGACGTGTACTTTCGGGTTCAGTCTGCGAGCTCGCACCAAATATCCACGCGACTTTGGAGCAACGATGCTTATATAAAGTACAGTAACGAAGATGCTACGTATCGGGCGGTATATTACGGTTCTCAGATTATGCTTATCATCTTCATTTTGGGGCTGTATATGTTGATGAAAGAGCGAGTTTATCTGCTCTTCAGCCTGACCATACTGGGTTTGCTAACGTTACAAGCGGCAATGCATGGGGTGTTGTTTCAGTATGTTATCCCAGGCCTCCCGCTGGTTCACGAGTACGTGATTCTAACCAGTGTACCTTTTATACTTTTCATGATGCTGTGGTTTTCGAGCGACTACCTTGACCTGCGGCGGCGTCACAAACGGTGGTATCAGACATACCGTTTAGCGGCGCTCGTTGTGTTATTGGTTTTTATCTCCGCATTTATACTGCCTTATCGATTAGCCACAATGTTTGGTGTTGGGCTGTCGGTGCCGGTGACGTTGCTGACGCTATGGACGGGTATTCGGTTGTGGTCAAAAGGGACAAAAACCGCTCGCTTGTTCACCATTTCCTGGGCGGCATTATTGGTGGGTTGCCTGATAACAATACTGAATCAGCTTGGGGTTATAGTGATACCCGGAGCATCCCAATACAGCATTCCAACCGGGGCCAGTATTCAATCTATTTTAATGGCTTATGCACTTGCTGACCGTTTCCAGAAAGACCGCAATGACAAAGTGAAGGCACAGGAAGCCCGTTTTGATGCCTTAAAGAAACAGCGCGACACCGAGCGGGAAATGATGCGCAGCGCCACAAGGAATCAGCTCACGGGCTTATGCAACCGACAAGTATTTGAGCAGGTTTTAAGCTCTCACCTGGCGCATGATAGTCGGGAGCCTATAGCCATTGGGCTTTGGCATATTGAGAGCTTTAACGATTACCACAAAACACTCGGCCATGAAAGCAGTGAGGCTTTACTACAAACGGTGGCGAAGCGACTCAATAATGAAGCGGCCGGTATTCCAAGTATTGTTCGGTTAGACAGAAGAGATGATATCGCCGTTGCCAATATCGAAACCGTCACTTTTGGCTGTATTTTTAAAGACCTTTGCCATGAAGAAACGCTCAGCCTTGTCCAGAAGCTTGCCGACATACTACACGAACCTATTGAGTTTAAAGGGCTGTCAATTGAGTTTGCGGTACGTTCTGGGTGTGCATTTAGCGAACCGGGTATGGATGTTTCAACGCTCCAACGTCATGCCTTTATTGCGTTCGGGCACAACCTGCCAAACGAGCAGCAAGTCACCGTTTACAAAGCGGAAATGGACTCGTACAGTCCACGCCGCCTAACGTTAATGACTGAATTAAGAAATGCGCTTAAAAACGATGAACTCGAGCTTTACTTTCAGCCACAAATTGATTTGAAAACCAATACGTGTGCCGGATTTGAGGCGCTGATACGGTGGACGCATCCTGAGTATGGTTTCATTCCACCAGACGAATTTATCCCTATAGCAGAGGAAACGGGTGTTATTCGGGAAGTAACCACTTGGGTATTGAAAAAAGCGGCAGAGTTTTCCTCAGAATTAGAGAGTTTAGGTCAGCGCATAACGGTTTCTGTGAATATATCCGCTGAAAACTTACGTGACAAAGACTTTGTGACTGAAATTGACGAGCTGGTGAAAAGCGGTGATATGAGCGCGGATGCGTTAATTCTCGAAATTACAGAAACCGCAGCAATGGAAGACCGAGAAACGGCCATTCAAACACTTATGGACTTGCATGCAGACGGTTTCAAAATATCCATTGATGACTTTGGGACTGGCTACAGCTCTCTCGCTTACCTTGATGAATTACCGGTTCACGAAGTAAAAATAGACCGCTCATTTATTCTAAAAATGCAGGAAAATGAGCAAGAGGACACCATCATTAGAGCAACCATTAATATGGGGCATCAGCTTGGCTTTAAAGTGCTAGCAGAAGGTGTTGAAGACTCTGCTGCTGTCGAAACACTAAGAAATAAAGGCTGTGATTTAGTGCAGGGTTACTATTTTGCACGACCTCAAGCGAAAGAGGCAGCGTTAACCTGGCTAGATAAATTCCAGCGAAGTTAACAAAGCTAATACCGATCTTTTCTTGTCTCTGATCTGTATCTATAAAACCTATCAAAGCAAACGGTATCTTGCCTTGGAGTAAATGGCTGAGCGTTGCTATAACTATAGATAACAGTTATTCAAATTTAAGCAAAAAGATAAGGAAGGCATAATGAGTAGTTCAAGCGGTGGCGGTAAATGCCCAATCATGCACGGTAGCATGACATCTGAGAAAAAAACGAACACGCACTGGTGGCCAAACTCCTTAAAGCTGGAAATTCTGCGCCAGCACGACACCAAAGCGAATCCAATGGATGACGACTTTAATTACGCGGAAGAATTCAAAAAAATCAATTTAGAAGAGTTAAAGCAGGACCTGAAAGATCTCATGACTGACAGCCAGGACTGGTGGCCGGCTGACTGGGGTCACTATGGTGGCTTAATGATTCGTATGGCCTGGCACTCCGCAGGCTCTTATCGTTTAGCCGATGGTCGCGGTGGCGGCGGTACAGGTAACCAACGCTTTGCGCCGTTAAACAGCTGGCCTGATAACGTAAGCTTAGACAAAGCGCGTCGTTTATTGTGGCCAATTAAGAAAAAGTACGGCAACAAATTGTCCTGGGCCGATCTCTTTATTCTGGCCGGTAATATGGCTTACGAGTCGATGGGTCTTAAAACCTTTGGTTTTGCCGGTGGCCGTGAGGACATCTGGCATCCTGAAGAAGACACTTACTGGGGTAGCGAGAAAGAATGGCTGGCGGAAACTAAAAACCGCTACAGTTCAGATGACGAGCGTGAGTCGCTTGAAAACCCATTGGCTGCAGTGCAAATGGGTTTGATTTATGTGAACCCGGAAGGCGTTGACGGTAATCCTGACCCGCTTCGTACCGCAAAAGACGTGCGCGAAACCTTTAAGCGCATGGCAATGAATGACGAAGAAACCTGTGCGCTAACTGCGGGTGGTCATACTGTGGGTAAATGTCACGGTAATGGCAAAGAAGAGAATTTAGGTCCTGAGCCGGAAGCGGCAGATGTTGAAGAGCAAGGCTTTGGCTGGCGCAACAGCGGTGGTAAAGGTGTGGGCCGCGACACCATGAGTAGTGGCATTGAAGGTGCCTGGACGACAAACCCAACGCAGTGGGACAACGGCTACTTCTACCTGTTGTTTAACTACGAGTGGGAGCTGAAGAAAAGCCCGGCTGGCGCCTGGCAGTGGGAGCCTGTCGACATTAAAGAGGAAGACAAACCGGTCGATGTGGAAGACCCATCCATTCGGCATAATCCGATTATGACCGACGCCGATATGGCCATGAAAATGGATCCTGACTATCGCAAAATTGCGGAGAAGTTCTACAAAGATCCTGAGTACTTCGCCGACGTATTCGCTCGTGCCTGGTTTAAGCTGACGCACCGTGACTTAGGCCCGAAAGACCGTTATTTAGGGGCGGACGTGCCGGAAGAAGACCTGATTTGGCAGGATCCGATTCCGAAAGTGGATTACACGCTGAGTGAAACAGAAATTGCCGACTTGAAAGATAAGCTATTGAACACCGGGTTAACATCTTACGAGTTGATTTCTACTGCATGGGATAGTGCGCGGAACTTCCGTTGCTCGGATTACCGTGGTGGCGCAAATGGTGCACGCATTCGCTTAGCACCGCAAAAAGACTGGCACGGTAACGAGCCGGAAAAACTGCATAAAGTACTTCGCGTACTGGAAGAGCTGCAGTCTACGCTGGATAAGAAAGTCAGCATGGCCGACTTGATTGTACTTGGCGGTACGGCAGCGGTTGAAAAAGCGGCAAAAGATGCCGGTTATAATGTAACGGTTCCTTTTTCAGCAGGCCGTGGCGACGCAACCGATGAACAAACTGACGTAGAAAGTTTTGAGTCATTGGAGCCACTGCACGACGGCTACCGTAATTATCTGAAGAAGGATTACGCGGTACCGGCCGAAGAACTGATGCTGGATCGTACCCATCTGATGGGCTTAACGGCACCGGAAATGACAGTGCTTGTCGGTGGTATGCGTGCTTTAGGCGCAAACTACGGTGAGTCTGAGCACGGCGTATTTACTGACCGTGTGGGTACGTTAACTAACGATTTTTTCGTTAACCTGACCGACATGAACAATGTCTGGAAAAAAGCCAATGATCACTACGAAGTCCGTGATCGCAAAACCGATGAACTGAAATGGACGGCAAGCCGCATCGATTTAGTGTTTGGTTCAAACTCTATCTTGCGTTCGTACTCAGAGCTTTACGCTCAGGACGATAACCAGGAAAAGTTTGTAAGAGACTTTGTGAAAGCCTGGACTAAGGTAATGAATGCTGACCGTTTTGATTTAGTTTAAGGAGGAAGCATGTCGAAAGTACTATTAATTACCGGTGCCTCAAGTGGCATCGGTGAGGCCACGGCGCGTAAAGCGGCGAGAGAAGGATTAAAGCTGATACTAACGGCGCGGCGGAAAGAAAAGCTGGATGCGCTGGTTGAAGAGTTTGGCTCTGATAACGCTATTGGTGTTGCAGCCGATGCCGGCAACTATGAGGAGCTTGAGCAGGCTGTAAAGCAGGGCGTTGATAAGTTTGGCCAGTTAGATGCGGTGTTTGCTAATGCCGGAACCGGTGTTTCAACGCCGGGTACTGAAGAAGGCGACGCGGAAGAATGGAAGCAGATGGTTGATGTGAATATCAACGGGCTTCTGTATACCGCGAAACTGACCTTACCGCACTTGCGTAAAACTACCGGTCACTTTCTAATGACGGGGTCGGCTGCCGGGCGTATTACGCTTAAAGGTTCCGTTTATGGTGCCACCAAATGGTTTGTGCACGGTTTCGCACAGAACCTAGCGGAAGAAATGAAAGAATGGAATGGTCGCTGCACAACAATAGCACCGGGTATGGTCAATACGCCGTTCTTTGACGAGCCTAAGCCGGATAAGCTGGACCCGGATGATGTTGCCGATGCGGTACTTTACGCAATAAACGCGAACCCGCGTAACTGCGTGCGTGAAGTATTCTTAATGCCAGCTCATTAAGTGTAAAAACGTGACTGTCATCGAAATAAAACAGGGAAATCTAAAAACTGTCATATTGGGTAAGTAAGCTACAGCACAACTTAACAAATGATTGGTTATAACTCCCTGGTTAAGTTTTCAGCCCCCGCTTCGGGGGCTTTTTTTTATGAGCTCAACGGTTTTGACATCCCACCTGGACAACTCCATAATCCTTAAGCATTAGGCTTTGTAGGGAGTAGACAGCAGAAAATGACCGCTTCAGTGGAAGAAGAAAAGCAATACAAAGCCTCGTGGAAACGTTTAGCGTTGTTTAGTGTGTTGTTTGTCTTGCTTACGGTTGCTGGCTTTTATGCCATTTATGATCATTTTTCCGGTCGCAGTTTAACCTTTGATTTTCGTCTCTTCGCCCCGGAAGTTCTCAGCGTTACTGTCTTACTTCTGCTTATCTATTTTTCCGCAGATGGTTTACGTCTATATTACACACTGCGCGCTCTGGGTTACCGGATACCTAAGAAAGCCATGGCAAAACTGGTTTTTATCAACATTTTCTTTTCCAATATCACGCCTATGGCGACCGGCGGCGGCTTTGCTCAGGTTTGGTTTCTGCACGAACATGGCGTGCCTATTGGCAAGGCGACAGCGGCCACTACGATTCGCACGGTACTGGCTATTTTCTTTATTTTTTCGCTGACGCCGGTATTTTTGCTAACGTTGGAACCTTTGCAGGACAAAGCGATTATCAGCGATATTGGTGCTGCACTCGCGGTATTCATTGTGCTTTATCTGCTTTTTTTCGCCGTGGTTTTACTTCGGGCGCATTGGCTTATTGGACCCTTAAGTTTTCTTTGTAAGGGCATACATAAGTTACAACTGATTAGCCCGGAGCGGCACCTGCGTTGGCAATATAAAACGCGACGCGAAATGCTGCGTTTTTCTCATAGTTTTTCTGAATATTGTCGCGGGCCGAAAGTCGCTATTGCATTGTCCGTGTTATTTACCTTTATTTTCCTGCTCAGTTTGTTCAGCTTTCCGGCTTTACTGATGTGGGGGCTGGGGTACGATGTAAATTATCTGATAAGCCTGGGATTACTGGTTGTCACAACTTTTATAATGTATTTTGCGCCAACTCCGGGAGCGTCTGGTATTTCAGAAGGCGTTTTTGGCAGCTTTTTTAGTGATATATTAGCGAAAAACCATTTGCTGTTGGTTACCTTCAGTTGGCGCTTTTTAACTATCTATCTGGGTATGCTGTTGGGGTTGTTTATTTTACAACGCTACTTAGTTAACTCGGCCAAAGTACAGGGCATACAATGAATAAAAAGAAATTATTAAAAGTCCTGTTCTACTTAAATATAGCCATAGTTATCAGTCTTATTAGCTATAAAGTTTATTTGAATTTGGTGACTTCTGAATTTGAGGCAGAGCATACCGATCAGCTTGCAGCTATCAGCGCCAGGCTAGAAGGACAAGACAGCTACAGTTTTGCGGTGGTTGGTAACATCAATAATTCGGTTGGCATTTTTGAACGTCGCATTATTCCCATGCTGAACGATGCCAATGTCGACTTTTTAGTGTCTGCAGGGAATGCTGTCAGTAGCGGTGGAGAGGACAAATACCGGGCAATACGGGGCACTTTGTCCCGTTTGGATATGCCGTATTTATTGACCTTTGGTAACAACGAATACGAAGAGTTTGGCAGCTTTCGCTTTTATGATCACTATGGACCTCATTTCTTCAGCTTTACCGCCGGTGACAGCCGTTTTATCTTCCTCGACAGTACTGAAAAAACACCCTGGCAGTGGCAGTTAAGGTGGTTAACCGACATTCTTAAGGCGGATGAGTCCGCGCATCGGTTTGTTTTTATTGGTCACCCACCTCTGGAGCCGGAAGAAGAGTTTTTCCTGGCCGAGGATGATGACTTTTTACAGCCTGCTGAATTCAGAAGCGCGTTGCTGCAGACACTGGAAAATTTTGGTGTCGACCGGGTCTTTTCTTCAAACATTTCAATCTATTCAGAACAAGAACATAACGGCATACCCTATATAACAACAGGTGGTGCAGGTGGCCTGGTACTGAATCAGGATGAAAGCTTCTATCATTATGTAAAAGTGACCGTGAACGCCGATGGTTCCGTTGTGCATTCGGTCGAAGAGCTGGAAGTTGGTCAGCACCCCATTCTCAAGCAACTGGAAAGTCTGTGGTTCTTTATCCACTCCCTGTTTTATGTGGGGTACCTCAACTTTATTCTGTTAGTCAGTTTGTTCCTGATTATTAGCACCAAGCTATACAACGCTGTGTTTGTCGGAAAAGAGTACTATCCGGACTACGACATTGACCCTGAGCCCTGGCTTAAAAGAACCATGCGAGTTGCTATGTTTACCAACAACTACTTGCCCTTTATTGGTGGCGTGCCTATTTCTATCGAACGTTTACGAAGCGGGCTGGTGCAGCTTAAGGACAAAGTTCTGGTTGTTGCACCGCGCTATCAACGTTCAGCAGAAAAAGAAGAGAATGTGGTGCGTATGCCTTCGTTATTCTCTTTTGGTGAAAAAAGCGAGTTTCGGTTTGCTAATATTTTTTCAGGTGCCGTACGTAAAAAGGTAAAGTCGTTCAAGCCGGACATTATTCATGTGCACCACCCGTTCTGGATAGGGTCGCTCGGGGTCTTTATGGCTCGCAGGCTTAAAGTTCCTGTGGTTTATACGTATCACACCCGGCTAGAGCACTATGCTCACTTTGTGTTTTTGCCCGGCTCGCTGTTTCGTAACATTATTGCGCACGTTTTGGTTCGTCGTTTCGCGAACAAATGCGATGGTGTGATTGTGCCTACGCAGTCAACTGAAGAGTACTTACGCATGATAGGCGTAAAGCGCCCCACCTTTGTGCAGCCAACCGGTATTGAGTTTGAGCGCTTTCAGCAAGTTGACCCGGAACAGGTAGAGGCCTTGCGTAAACAGCAAAATATTCGCGATGAAACCGTCTTTGTCAGTGTTTCCCGGCTGTCTAATGAAAAGAATATCGACTTCATGATAGATGCCATGGCGCAGCTGAAAGAGCAAACTGACAAGCCGTTCCGGCTTCTAATTGTTGGGGACGGGCATCAGCGGCATAGGCTGCAGGGACGTATTGATGATATGAACCTGCAGCAACAGATCACTCTGGTCGGGGCGGTTCCCCCGGAGCAGATGGCTGCCTGGTATCAGTTAGGTGAGGCTTTCTTGTTTGCTTCCCAGTCTGAGACACAAGGAATGGTTATTCTGGAGGCTATGGCTGCTGGTTTACCTGTGGTTGCAGTTCGTTCCAGTGGTATCGATGACGTAGTAGAGGATGGCTATAACGGTTATAAAACACCAGCTAAGCAGTTGCTGTGGTGTGAACGGGTAAAGCAAATTCTGGATGACGAACTTTTACGCCAGAGATTTTCAAAAAATGCTCTGGCGTTTGCGCGCGATTATTCCGTTGAAAAGTTCAGTGACGATGTTCGCCACATTTACGCGGAAACTCTGGCCCGTTATCACGAGAAAAAATAGTACTACAAAATATGGTTACCAAAGACGAGTAGCTGACAGACCACTACGGCAGCGGTCAATAAAACGCGAATACGATAGTAGCCCATATAAGAGGTCATGGCGGAGCTGCGGGCCAGTTTTTGTTCGAAAAACAGGACTAACACAAAGCCTGTCATTTGCAGGCCTAATGACCAGGCTGGCGCGTTAATTAAAATGGTGAACCAGGCCGCCAAAGCGAAAACATTGCTTAATAACAGTAAGCCTGTGGTTTTTTCGCTTTCTGCACGGTGCAATGCCCGTCCCCATAAAGTGCCACCCAGAAAACTGAGAATAATAGCGCCGTAAGTCATTAAAAACTCTAAAGGTGAAATGCCCCACCAGGTTCCTGTATGCATTAAAGCCGCAAGCGACGATGCCAGAAAGGGAATAAGCCCTAAAAAGCCCAGGGTATAAATTAGCCAGTTTTTACCTTTGTTCATAAAAAATGAGTCCACCAGAAGTCAGTTATTTATATTTTACGGTCATTGTTCTCTTTACGTTTAGTCCAATTCTAAATGACTTACGTAATGAATGCTAAACAACAACTCGTATTCATTATGGCAGATTATCGGTTAGGTCTATTTGTATTTCGGAATGATCTCAGGGTTGAAGACAACCTGGCGCTTTATGAAGCTGCGCAGCGCAGCGAAACACTCATCTGCTGCTTTTGTTTTAATCCGGCAAATAATAAGTACGGTCACTATGGCACTCCGGCCATGGGTAAACATCGCTTTAACTTTTTGCAGCAGAGCTTAAAGCAACTGCGTTCCGAGCTGGAAAAACGTGGGCAAAAACTCATTGTTTTGACCGGGACATTTGACCGGCTTTTAACCGAACTTATTTCCGAACGACAGATAGATGCGGTATTCCTGAGCCAGCATCAGGGCTACTACGAAAGGTTTCAACTGGGTGTGCTGCAGCAGCGGTTTCCGTTTCTGCCTTTTTATGAGGTGCCAAACAACACCTTGTTTTTGGAGTCGGAGCTGCCGTTTGATCTGGCCAGTTTACCGGAAACATTTTCTCAATTCAGGAAAAAAGTAGAGCCGTTGCGCCGTGACTTTCCGGTTCAGCCGATAAACGCATTACCTCCATTACCGGAGAACATCCGTTATCCGGGCTTCAAGGCAGAAACTTTGAATGAATTGGCGTCAGCTGACTTTGAAGGTGGGGAAAAGGGCGGTTTAGCGCATTTAACATGTTACTTTTCTGGTCAGTCTGTCGGTACTTATAAACAAACAAGAAATGCTTTAGATGACTTTTCGAGCTCGACCAAGTTTTCGCCCTGGCTTGCTCAGGGCTGCCTTTCTGTCCGGCAAATTATGACGGCGTTAAGAGCGTATGAAGCAGAGTTTGGCGAGAGTGAATCCAGCTACTGGATAAGTTTTGAGCTATTGTGGCGCGATTATTTTTTCTGGTATGCATTGAAACATGGAAAACGCTTGTTCGCTTTTGCCGGCCTCTCCGGCAAATCACCCAAGACCAGCTTTTATTCTGAAAGGTTTCAGAAGTGGCGCTCTGGCAATACGCCTTATCCTATAGTTAACGCCTGCATGAAGCAGTTGAATGCCACCGGTTATATGTCGAACCGGGGGCGGCAGTTGGTTGCTAGTTGTTTTGTGCACGAGCTGAGTCTGGACTGGCATTACGGCGCGGCCTACTTTGAACAGCAGCTGATTGATTACGACGTTTCCTCCAACTGGGGCAACTGGCAGTATCTGGCGGGTGTAGGAGCCGATCCCAGAGGGCATCGTCAGTTTAACCTGGAAAAGCAAACCGAACGCTACGACCCTGACAATGAGTTTATTGACCGCTGGGCCGGCGACTTATCTGGGCAACCCATAGACAGCGTTGATGCCGCAGACTGGCCGGTGCGGTGAACATGAATCGCACTGCAGTAGTTTGGTTAAAACGCGATTTGCGACTGTCCGATCACGATGCGTTAGCTGCTGCTCTGAAGCATCACAACGCGGTTTTGCTGTGGTACAACTTTGAGCCTATGTTGCTAGATGACCCGCATTACGACATGCGGCACTGGCGGTTTGTCTGGCAAAGCCTTTGTGACATGAACGAGCAGCTAAAACCCTATGGTGTAAATCTGCATATTTCCTGCGGCGATACTTTAGAGCAGTTGCAGCGCATACAGGATAAACTTGGCAGCATTGAGCTGTATAGCTACCAGGAAATTGGATTAATTAATACCTACCAGCGTGACAAGCAGGTTTCCAGGTTTTGCCGTGAGCAAAAGATAAATTGGCACGAGTCTTCCTACGGTGCGGTCATCAGGGCGGCTCGTTCGCGTACGAACTGGCGTAAAAACTGGAACAGAGTGATGCGGCTTAAGCCTGAAACGCTCGATTTAACAAGAATTATTGCCAGTCCTTTTGATCTTTACCGTGCGCCCGCAGAGTGGCAGGCGTATGACCCGTTGTTTCAAAAGGGCGGAGAACTGGAAGCACGGCGGACGTTGTTATCGTTTTTTGAAGGCCGGGGAAAACTGTACGGGGTGAATATTTCCAAACCGGGATTAAGCCGCGAGAGTTGCAGTCGACTTTCTGCGTACCTTGCCTGGGGTAATTTAAGTCTTCGGCAGGTGTACCAGTATTGCTTAACCTACTGGCAGACACCCGGCTGGAGAAAACCGCTGCGTGCGCTGGTTTCTCGCTTGCACTGGCATTGTCACTTTATTCAAAAGTTTGAAAGTGAGATAATTCAGCAGCTTAAGCCTATCAACCGCGGTTATGAGACCTTGCCGTTTCGGAAGGATGAATCAGTTGCTCAGCATTTAGAGGCCTGGAAACAGGGTAAAACGGGCTATCCGCTGGTGGATGCCTGTATGCGTTGCCTGATTAAAACGGGTTACATTAATTTCAGAATGCGCGCTATGTTGGTGAGTTTTTTGTGTCATTATCTGGCAATAGATTGGCGTCTGGGTGCCGGTTATCTAGCGTCACTTTTCCTCGACTTTGAGCCGGGCATTCATTATCCGCAGTTTCAAATGCAGGCGGGCGTGACCGGCATTAATACCGTGCGCATATACAACCCGACAAAACAGGCTCTTGAACAGGATGCCGAGGGTACTTTTATACGAGCCTGGCTGCCTGAGCTTGCCGAGCTGCCGAATGAGTTGCTAATAGAGCCCTGGCAGTTGACGCCCATGGAGTCGGCGATGTTTGATATTCAGCTGGGTACCGATTATCCGTATCCGATCGTCGACAAAGACCAATACCGTGAGACTATGAGTAAAAACCTTTGGGACTGGCGTAAGACCTCTCTTGTTCAATTAGAAGATAAAAGAATACTGAGTCGGCACGTTGATCGTTCAGGTTAGAGAGCCAGTAATTTAAACATCAAACAATGATAATTGGGCTGTAATGAAGAAAAGCGTATGTTTTGGTGCAGGCACCTTAAGAATTGAAGATATTGTCCGACTTTCTCGTTGTGAGGGGAAAGCAGAACTAAATTCAGACCCTTTATTCCGGGAGAGGATTCAGGCCGGTGCGGATTTTCTCGATAAACTCCTATTGGAAGATGGTGTCATTTACGGAGTAACCACTGGCTATGGAGACAGTTGCACAGTAGGCGTTCCCGCTGACCTAGTTGATGAACTGCCGCTGCACCTTACGCGCTTTCATGGTTGCGGCCTGGGCGAGCATTTTGATAAATCCATAGTGCGAGCCATTCTCGCGGTTCGCTTATGTTCTCTTGCGCAAGGGTACTCCGGAGTAAGCTGGGAGTTACTTGAGCGACTGACCCTTATGATAAATGAGGATATATTGCCTCTTATTCCTCAAGAAGGGAGCGTTGGCGCCAGCGGTGACTTAACGCCTTTATCCTATATTGCCAGTGCGCTTGTTGGTGAAAATAAAGTCCATTTTCGCGGGCAGACCATTTCAAGTCAGGAGGCCTTTAACACCTTTGGGTTATCACCTTATAAGCTTAGACCCAAAGAAGCATTGGCACTGATGAACGGCACAGCCGTTATGACGGCTGTTGCTTGTCTGAACTTTGACAAAGCGGACTACTTCAGTCGTCTATCGAGTCGTATTACGTCTTTGGTGTGTTACGCACTTGGCGGAAACGCTCAGCACTTTGACGAACATTTATTTGAGGTTAAGCCACATGCAGGTCAGCAGCAGGTGGCTAACTGGATACGCCGTGATTTAGGGGATACTCCTACCGAGAGAAATTCGGCGCGTTTGCAGGACCGGTATTCTGTTCGCTGTGCTCCGCATATTGTGGGTGCATTAAAAGATGCTTTACCCTGGCTCCGACAAACAATAGAAAATGAACTGAACAGCGCTAATGACAACCCTATTATTGACGCTGAGCGAGAACAGGTTCTGCACGGTGGTCATTTCTATGGTGGCCATATTGCTATGGCGATGGACACGCTAAAAACCCAAGTAGCTAATCTGGCCGATTTACATGACAGACAAGTGGCGCTGTTGATGGATCAGAAAGTAAATAACGGTTTATCGGCAAACCTATCTGCAGCCGGTTCCTCAAGAGCTGCTATTAATCATGGATTTAAAGCAGTGCAAATTGGTTGTTCTGCATGGACTGCTGAAGCACTAAAGCTGACCATGCCTGCCAGCGTTTTTTCCCGCTCCACTGAGTGTCATAATCAAGATAAAGTGAGCATGGGAACCATTGCTGCCCGGGACTGTGTGAGAGTTCTGGAGTTAACTGGACAAGTTGCTATCGCGACTCTTCTGGCCTCGTGCCAGGGCGTTCGGCTGAGGCAAAGAGTAAAGGGTACTTCGGAATCCTTATCTGCAGACGTGGAAGACATGCTAAGCGACATTGAAAAAGAATTTGCGCCGGTAAAAGAAGACCGTGCGCTTGAAGGAGAGCTTCGTTTCTGGCTGGAGCAATTAGCTGAAAAACGCTGGTGTTTGTACACATCTTGATACTTATTTGTGCTACTTTCTAACAGGAGATTTTGCTAAATTAACGTGCTGCCTATAAGAACTTGCTACAAAAAGTTGATAAGGATAATAACAATGAAATACCTACTGGGAGCAGTAGCGGTCAGTTTACTGACAGCTTGCTCACAAAATGTTGAAACAGAACAAGAGGCGAATACGCAATCTATGTCGTACCCAGATACGCGTAAAGGCGATGTGGTTGATACCTACTTTGGTACCGAAGTAGCGGACCCGTATCGTTGGTTAGAAGATGACCGTAGCGAAGAGACAGAAAACTGGGTTAAAGCTCAGAATGAAGTGACTTTTGCACATTTAGAGTCGATTCCTTATCGCGAGAAGATAGAAAAGCGTCTGACCGAATTGTGGAACTACGAGAAAATCAGCGCACCATTTAAAGAAGGTGATTACACCTACTTTTACAAAAACGACGGCCTGCAGAATCAGTACGTGGTGTATCGCCAAAAAGGTGATGAAGAGCCAGAAGTGTTCCTGGATCCGAATACTTTTAGTGAAGATGGCACAACTTCGCTAGCGCAACTGACCTTCTCTGACGACGGTTCGTTAGCGGCGTACTCAATCTCTGAAGGTGGCAGCGACTGGCGTAAAATTATTGTCATCGACGCAGAAACCAAAGAGCAGCTCGAAGATCCCTTAGTGGATGTGAAATTCAGCGGTGTTTCCTGGGTGGGAAATGAAGGTTTCTATTACTCTAGTTATGACAAGCCAGAGGGTAGCGAGCTTTCGGCAAAAACCGATCAGCATAAACTGTATTACCATGAGTTGGGCACAGATCAATCAGATGACAAGCTGGTGTTTGGTGGAACGGATGCTGAAAAGCATCGTTACGTTGGCGGCTCAGTAACTGATGATGACCGTTATTTGCTCATTTCAGCGGCTAACTCTACGTCGGGTAACAAACTGTTTTTAAAAGACTTGACCGATGAAGACAGTGAACTGGTTACCGTTCTTGATCATACCGACTCTGATACCCGCGTACTGGACAACGAGGGTTCAAAACTTTATCTGGTGACGAACCTAGATGCGCCAAATCAGCGTGTTGTAACGGTTGATGCCAGTAATCCAACGCCTGAAAACTGGGAAGACTTTATTCCCGAAACGGAGAACGTGTTAAGCGTTTCAACCGGCGCTGGCTATATCTTTGCTGAGTACATGGTCGATGCTGTGGCTCAGGTGAAGCAATATGCGTATAACGGCGATATGGTTCGTGAAGTTCAGCTTCCGGGCGTAGGCAGTATTGGTGGTTTTTCGGGTAAAAAAGAACAGGAAGAGCTCTATTACACCTTCACTAACTACAGCACACCGTCAACGATTTACAAGTTTGACCCGGACCAGGGCGGTTCTGAGGTTTATGCTGAATCAGGTGCTGATTTTGATTCTGCAAACTACGAATCAAAGCAGGTCTTTTATACTTCCAAAGATGGTACCGAAGTACCTATGATCATCACCTACAAAAAGGGAACAGAGCTGGACGGCTCAAACCCAACAATTTTGTACGGTTATGGTGGCTTTAATATTAGCCTGACACCTTCATTCAGCATTGCTAACGCAGCCTGGTTAGAAATGGGCGGTGTTTATGCTGTCGCTAACCTACGTGGTGGTGGTGAATATGGTAAAGACTGGCATAAAGCGGGTACTAAATTGCAAAAACAAAACGTTTTTGATGATTTTATCGCAGCCGCTGAGTACCTAATTGATGAAAAATATACATCGTCTGAGCGATTAGCGGTTCGTGGTGGCTCTAATGGCGGCTTGTTAGTCGGCGCGGTCATGACGCAACGCCCAGAGTTGTTTGCTGTTGCTTTACCGGCTGTTGGTGTTCTGGATATGCTTCGTTATCACACCTTTACTGCTGGCGCTGGTTGGGCGTATGACTACGGCACAGCGAATGACAGTAAAGAAATGTTTGAGTATCTGCTCGGTTACTCGCCGGTTCACAATGTGGAAGAGGGCGTGGCTTACCCAGCGACGTTGATCACTACGGGTGACCATGATGATCGCGTGGTTCCTGCGCATTCATTTAAGTTTGCTGCAGAGCTTCAGGACAAAGCGGGCGGTGATAACCCTCAGCTTATCCGTATTGAAACCAATGCGGGCCATGGTGCCGGTACGCCAGTTTCAAAGACTATTGAACAGTATTCAGACATATTCGGTTTTACCCTTTATCACATGGGGTTTGAAGAGCTTCCTGAGTAACCACTGATACGCAAAGGTTTCGTTGTAGTTAGCGGAGCCTTTGCTTCATTCTTTCGCTATTTTTCACATTTTCCGTTAATCTTTTTCCCTTATCATTCTCGTATAATGAGGATTCAATAATGACGAGCGACTTTAATATTATGTGGGTAGTTGGCGCACTGATTGTCGTACTGCTGCTGATTGCTTCGGTACGTATAGTTCCGCAGCAAAGCGTGTACCTGGTCGAATTGTTCGGTCGTTACCGCCGTATGCTGACGCCCGGCCTTAACTTTATCATTCCGCTGATTGAGCAAGTTGCCCATAAACAGTCAATGAGAACGCGACAGCTGGATGTCGATGTTGAGACCAAAACCAACGACAACGTGTTTGTTATTGTCCGGGTGTCAGTGCAGTATCGCGTGAGCAATGAAACCTCAGTTTATAATGCGTTTTACCAGCTGGAAAACCCCGAGTGGCAAATGCAGTCCTATGTATTTGATACGGTGCGCGCACAAATTCCTAAGCAGAACCTGGACGCGGTGTTCGACAATAAAGACTCTATTTCTAAAGATGTAAAAGAGCAGTTGCGCGATACCATGGAAGAATATGGTTTTGAGATTATTGCATCGCTGGTGACAGATATTGACCCGGACCAGTCGGTTAAAGATTCAATGAACCAAATTAACGCCGCAGAAAGAGAGCGTCGTGCGGCGGAGCATAAGGCGGAAGCTGAGAAAATTATGCTGGTGAAGCAGGCCGAAGCGGATAAAGAGTCTAAAATCTTGCAAGGGCAGGGTATAGCCGGCCAGCGTTTAGCAATAGCAGAAGGCTTACGTGATTCCATTGCTATGGTCACCGACCAGGCAAATGATATCACCTCTAAAGACGTTATTGATTTGCTCAAATTCACTAACTACGTGGATGTGCTGGGTTCCTTCGATACCGCAGCCAGTAAAGTGATAATGTTGCCGCAGCCGACAGGCCAGTTGGATTCTTTATCGTCGGATATTTTAAGCGCAATGGAAGCGGCCAAAGACAGTAAAAAAGATGGCTGAAACCTTTCCGTTATTAGCAGCTCAACCCATTTATGACAATAAAAACCGCTTTTATGCGGTAGAGCTGCTTTATCGTAGTGCGCTGAATTTAAGCGCAGAAACCGTTGGTGACACTGCTGCTACCAGTGAGGTTGTCTTTAACCTTTGTGCTGGCATAACTACGCAAACTGAACAGTATGACGCTACGGCATTTATTAACGTTTCCAGTGAGTTTTTAGTCTCCCAAAGCTTTCTTCCCATTGAGCCGGACAAAGTGGTTATTGAGCTGGTGGAACGAATCAAGCCGACCCGAGCGGTCGTTAATGCAGTGGCGCGCTGGCACGAAAAAGGTTTTCGCTTTGCGTTGGATGACTTTGAATTCGACCCGGCCTGGGAGCCTCTGTTGAAGTATGCGTCTTACATTAAAGTGGACGTTTCGACTCTAACGCTGGCACAGGCTAAAGCTTTTAAACAAAAGCTTTCCGGATTCAAAGGAAAGTGGCTGGCTGAGCGCGTGGAAGACGAAGCGACTAAACAGGCCTATGAAGCCCTGGGTTTTGAGCTGTTTCAGGGCTACTATTTTGCGAAACCAACCGTCGTTTATGGAACTCGGTTAGAGCCTTCCTGTTTACAGCTGGCAAAAGTACTATCGCTTTGTTTTGAGAAAGAGCCGGATTTAACCGAACTCTCTCAGGTCATTTCAGAAGACCCTAAGTTATCAGTAAGTCTACTTAAGATAGTTAACAGCCCTTTATACCCAACCGCGAGTCCTATCACCCGGGTGAAAGACGTTATTATGCGTTTGGGTATTGAGAAGCTGAGACGCTGGATAGCCCTCATTGGTTCGGTAACCGCAAGTAGCCCTGAGGCCTCCCGCATGGTCTTAGTTCGGGCGCAGATGTGTTATGAGCTTGCTAAACGGCAGAATTCGCCAGATATCGACCCGGACCAATGCTATTTCGTTGGGTTATTGTCGGGTATCGATATTATGCTTGGGGTCGATAAGGCGTGTTTCTTTGAAAAATTACCGCTGTCTGAACAAACGAAAATGGCGGTTGATGATTGTGCCGGACCAATGGGACAGTGCTTGCGTATTGCGCTTAGGCTCGAGCAGTTAGTTCAGATGAAACAACAGCTCCACAAGGTTGATCCTCGCCTGTTAACGAGTTATAGAACTGTGTCGGCTAAAGTGCAGGAGTTGTTTAATACCATTTAAGCCTGACTGCTTTTCGCCAGTTGCTGAACTTTACTCACAATAGCACGCAAGCCATTACCGCGAGTTGGCGTAATATGGTTTTCTAAGTCTAACTGCGCAAAGTAATGGTCGATATCAAACGCCAGAATTTGTTCAGGGGTCTTGTTGTGGTAAGCCGCCATAACTAAGGTGAGCAAGCCTTGGACAATGACGGCGTCACTATCAACATGCAGCAAAAGCTTGCCGTCTTTTTCTTCGCTAATAAGCCACACGTTACTTTGGCAGCCACGCACCAGATACTCTTCTTTATGCTGACTTTCCGGTAAACCGGGCAGAGCTTTACCTAAATCAATGATGTACTGGTAGCGTTGCTCCCAGTCATCTAAAAACTCTAAGTCATCAATGATTTCATCTGTGCTGGGTAAATTCATGCTGACCAATAACCTTCACTTATAAGTTAAAAGAGTAACTAATGTTAAAAGAAGACACCGGCTTCAAGCTGAGCTTCTTCGCTCATCATATCCCGTGACCAGGGTGGGTCAAAAACCAAATCAACTTTTACGTCTTTAACGTGTGGTACCAAAGAAACGCGGTACTCGACATCACCCACTAACACCGGCCCCATACCGCAGCCTGGTGCGGTTAGGGTCATATCGATAGTCACGGTGCCAGAGTCCTGATCAACGACGACTTTGTAGATAAGCCCGAGTGATACTAAGTTAATTGGAATTTCCGGGTCGTAAATGGTTTCCAGCGCTTCCCATACCTGAGCTTCCGAAATCTTATTATCTGCCGGTGGTTCAAAGTCGAGTTTCTCTGGCTTACGACCAATAGCATCCGCGTCAGTACCGTCTATACGCAGCATATTGCCCTGAAAGGTGACAGTGTAATTGCCGCCTAAATCCTGAGTAATATTAACAAACTCGCCTTTAGGGATAACTTTCGGTTCACCCGTTGGCACTTGGCGTGCTTTCACCTCTCGAGTGGTGGACACCATTTTCTGCTGCATAATCTAAACTTCCGTTACTGAACGTTGAAGCTTTCGCCACAACCACATTCGTTGACCACATTCGGGTTGTTGAATTTAACCACGCCGTTAATGCCTTCTTTTACGTAATCAATTTCGGTATTACGCACCAGTTCGAGTGCATTAGAGGCAATCGCGACTTTCAGGTTATCGTTAATCTCGACAACTTCATCACCGTCTTCCAGTGCATCGGCTGAACTGAGCACATAGGCATAACCTGTGCAGCCACTCTGTTTAGTGGACAGCCGAATGAACTTGCCAGGCTCGTCTTTTAAGCGCGACTCGAAATAACGTACGGCGCTTTCTGTCATCGAAATTAAGGACGATGATGGTACAAATGTTTCTACAGACATGAGTCTCCTCCTGCCATCAGGCTAGCATTAAACGAGCTTTTTTGATGCCTTCAAACAGCATTTCAACCTCGTCTAGCGTATTGTAAATGGAAAACGATGCGCGCGCAGTGCCCGGCACGTTCAGGCGCTTCATTAACGGCTGGGCGCAGTGATCACCAGTACGAATGGCAATACCCTGTTTGTCGAGCAAAAAGCCAATATCGGCCGGATGTGCACCATCTAAAATAAAGCTTAGCACGCCAATTTTCTTTTCGGCATGCCCCACAATGGTTAAGCCATCGGTTTGCTCGGCTAATTGTGTTGCCCGCGCCAATAAAGCGGTTTCGTGAGCCAGAATATCGGCTGCGTCATATTGCTGGAGCCAGTTAATTGCTGCCGCCAGACCAATAGCACCGGCAATATTCGGCGTGCCGGCTTCCAGGCGATTAGGTAATTCGCCCCAGGTGGCATCCTGGTAACTGACTGTCGCTATCATTTCGCCACCGACTAACCATATGGGCCAGTCTTTCAAAACTTCGAAGCAACCCCAAAGTACGCCAATACCGGTTGGCCCAAATACTTTGTGTCCGGAAAATGCGTAAAAATCACAGCCAATGTCCTGCACGTCAATAGCGCCATGTGCAACGCCCTGAGCGCCATCAATCATCACCAGGGCGTCTTTCGCCTTGGCGGCTGCGGTGAGCTCTTTAATGGGGTTAATGGTGCCCAGCGCATTCGAAATGTGCGGCATTGAAACGAAAGCTGTGTTCTCGCTCAGCAGAGCATGAAACTGCTCGGTATTCAGTGAACCGTCTTCGTTAATGGGTACCACTTTCAACGTCGCGCCCGAACGTTTACAGGCCTGTTGCCAGGTCACCAGATTCGCATGGTGTTCCATCTCGGTAACCAGGACTTCATCACTGGCTTTTAGTCGCTGGGCAACGCCATTAGCGACTAAGTTAATGCCTTCGGTTGTACCGCTGGTCCAGATAACTTCTTCCTGACGGCTGGCATGTATGTATTCAGCAACGGTTTTACGCGCGGCTTCATAACGCCGGGTCGCTTCATCGGACAAGTAGTGAGCGCCGCGATGAACATTGGCGTTGCACTGAGTATAGTAATCCGTCAGCGCGTTGATCACCGCTTGCGGCTTCTGGGTGGTTGCCGCGTTGTCCAGATAAACTAACGGTTTACCGTGAACCTGGCGGTGCAGTATCGGGAACTGCTCACGAATTTGTGCAACGTTCAGGCTCATTGCTGCTCCATCATACTTTCAAACCGTGTTTTCAATATGGGCTGTAACCAGTCAGCCAAAGCTTTATTTGGCATCTGGAAAACCATTTCCTGCACGAAACCAAAGTTCAGCATCACCAAAGCTTGCTGTTTGTCGATGCCGCGCGTCAGCATGTAATACAACGCTTCTTCATCAATCTCTGCCACCGTCGCACCGTGCGCGCACTGCACATCGTCGGCGTAGATTTCCAGTTCAGGTTTGGTATTGATTTGAGCACCGCGGGTCAGCAACAAGTTACGGTTATTCAACTCTGCCAGGGTTTTCTGAGCATGGCGGTGAATATGAATACGTCCGTTGAATACGGCTTTTGCCTTATCACCAATAATACCACGGGCATTCTCTTCAGTGGTTCCGTTTGGTGATGCGTGCTCAATGGTGCTGTGTAAGTCGAAATGCTCGCGTGGTGCCAGTAAGTACACGTTATTAAACTTGGCAAACGCGTGCTCGCCAGCGTGTTCAATATCCACGTCCAGGCGCGTTAACTGGCTGCCGTAGCCAATTAGAGTGCTGTTCATTTTGGCATGATCGTGCAGCTTAAAGTGACTGCCGCCAATATGAATGGCTTCGCCTTCGTGCAGGGCAAAACGGTAGTGTTCTAAACTCGCTTTTTCGGCAATATCGTACTCTGCAAAAGCCGTGTTTAAGCTATTACCTGAACCGCTGCCGTGTTCAATAATAGTTGCCTGAGCATTTGCACCAACACGTACCAGAGTACGCTGGTGAGACTCAATGCCGGCAGAGGCAAAGTTCACAATACGAATTGGCTGCTTTACTTTAGCGCCGGCGGCAATATCAATAACAACACCTTGTTGCGCTAATACATCATTAACCAGACCAAACAAGTGATGGCTGGGTTTTACTTGCGCAAAAATAGCTTCTGCTGGCTCACTTGGCGCAGAAAGCTCACTAATAGTGACGCCTTCAGGTAGTTGAAGCTTACTGATGTCAGTATTCAGTTGGCCATCAACAAAAACCAGATCAAGGCTGTTCAGCCCCTCTATTAAAGGCGCTTCAGCGGTGTTATCACCTGTACCTGTTTTCAGCTCTAAATCAGCGACCGGATGCAGCGACGTATAACGCCAGGCTTCAGTGCGGCGCGTTGGCCATTGTTGCTGTTTTAAAGTGTCCAAGGCTTGTGCCCGGACCGGAGATAGCCAATCGTCAACGGTCGAGGCACGCTCTAAAACGTGGTTTAACCATTGACTCATGCATCTGCTCCTTCTGCTTCCGCTAACCAAGCGTAGCCTGAAGCTTCAACTTCTTTAGCCAGTTCAGGTCCGCCACTTTTTACAATCTTACCTTTTGACAGAATGTGAACGTAGTCCGGCTGAATGTAGTCCAGCAGGCGCTGATAATGCGTGACAACAATAAAGCTGCGCTCGCCGTCGCGCTGGCTGTTGACGCCTTTCGCAACAACTTGCAGCGCGTCAACGTCCAGGCCAGAATCAGATTCATCAAGAATGGCGATTTTAGGCTCCAGCATAATGAGCTGCATAATTTCGTTACGTTTTTTCTCACCGCCGGAAAAGCCTTCATTGACACCACGCTTTAAGAAATCCAGCGGTAATTCAACTTGCTTACAGGCTTCTTTTGCTTTTTTCAAAAACTCTGCAGAGCTTAAAGATTTTTCGCCACGGGCTTCACGTAGGGCATTCACGGATTCTTTCATGAATTCCATGTTGCTCACGCCGGGTATTTCAACCGGATATTGGAATGCCAGGAATAATCCGGCCTGAGCGCGTTCTTCAACTTCCATGTCCAGCAAGTCTTTGCCGTCCATCTCAACGCTGCCGCTTTCAACTTCGTAGCCATCGCGGCCGGATAAAACGTAGCCTAAAGTACTTTTTCCGGCACCGTTAGGACCCATAATGGCGTGTACTTCGCCGGGTTTTATTTCCAGATTCAGGCCTTTCAAAATTGTTGTTTCTTCTACACGTGCGTGTAGATCTTTAATAGATAGCATGTTTTACCCCACTGAACCTTCAAGACTGATTTCAAGCAACTTACCGGCTTCAACTGCGAACTCCATTGGTAGTTCGCGGAATACTTCTTTACAGAAGCCATTTACAATCATTGAGACTGCTTTTTCAGGGTCCAGGCCTCGTTGCCGACATAAGAATAATTGATCGTCACTCACCTTAGAGGTGGTGGCTTCGTGCTCAACAATCGCGGTTGGATTGCTGCTTTCAATATACGGGAATGTGTGTGCGCCGCACTGGTCGCCAATGAGCAGCGAATCACATTCGGTAAAGTTACGCGCGCCTTCAGCCCCCGGTCCCATGCGAACCAGGCCACGGTAAGCGTTGTTACTGCGACCGGCGGAAATACCTTTGGAAATGATGGTCGACTTGGTGTTTTTACCTAAGTGAATCATTTTGGTGCCGGTATCGGCTTGTTGTCTGCCGCGGGTTAATGCGACCGAGTAGAATTCCCCGACGCTGTTGTCACCTTTAAGAATACAGCTTGGGTATTTCCAGGTAACGGCAGAGCCCGTTTCTACCTGAGTCCAGGAGATTTTCGCGTTCTTCTCGCACAGGCCGCGTTTGGTTACAAAGTTGTAGATACCGCCTTTGCCGTTTTCATCGCCCGGGTACCAGTTTTGAACCGTAGAGTATTTGATCTCGGCATCGTCCAATGCGACCAGCTCAACCACTGCTGCGTGTAATTGATTTTCATCGCGTTGTGGTGCGGTACAACCTTCCAAATAACTGACATGGCTGCCTTCTTCGGCAACAATTAAGGTACGCTCAAACTGCCCGGTATTCTGTTCGTTTATACGGAAGTAAGTTGATAGTTCCATAGGGCAGCGAACGCCTTTTGGAATATAAACAAACGAGCCATCGGTGAATACAGCACTGTTCAGCGCAGCAAAGAAGTTATCGCCACGGGGAACTACGGTACCTAAGTACTTTTTAACTAAGTCAGGGTACTTGTGAAGGGCTTCAGAGATAGGGCAGAAGATCACTCCTGCTTCTTCCAGTTTTTCGCGGAACGTCGTGACGACAGATACGGAATCGAAGACCGCATCAACGGCCACGCCCGCCAGCATCTCTTGCTCATGCAGAGGAATGCCCAGCTTTTCGTATGTGCGCAGCAGTTCAGGATCAACCTCGTCCAGCGACTTAGGTTTATCCTTCATGCTCTTCGGCGCGGAATAATATGAAATAGACTGGTAATCAACTTTGGGATAATCGACGTGTGCCCAGTCCGGCTCTTCCATTTTTAACCAGGTGCGATAGGCCTTTAGACGCCATTCCAGCATCCATTCAGGTTCACCTTTAATGGCGGATAGACGCGCAATAACGTCTTCATCCAAACCAATTGGAAAAGTCTCTGACTCTATTTCTGAAACGAAGCCTGCATCGTATTTACGTGCAAGCGCCTGATCAATCTGTTCACTCATGATTTACCCACTCTAAAAGCTGCGGATGGGAATTTCGCCCGTTACTGGCCGATAGTATAAAATACCTGACTAAAACACTCAACTTTATCTGTTGACCAACATTATACGGGATTACAGCCTTTTTGTCGCTTATTTCGCCTACTGTGGGTGAGGTTATCTTACGTTGATGTCTGTCATTATATTTTATTGGAAATAGAGCGCTTGTTACATTTTGTAACATGTTCTAAGGTGCATAAACTTTCAGCATAAAAAGTAATCGTATATTATAAAGAGTCACATATTTCGTTAGAAAAATGTAAATTAAATTATAAATGAAGTAACGAATATGTGTTTTAACTTTAAGGGATGTTATGGCGCGTTTTACTCAGTTAGCTTTAATTGAACATCAAAAGCGTACCCAGAACTTGGGATTGCTTGCTGAATCCTTAGAAATATCGGTTGTTCATCGTACCTTCTCTGAACTGGTTGAAAGTTTGCCGCTGGAAAATACGATGGTAGCTTACTCGTTAGGTTCAGAGCAGCTTTCGCGGGCTCATACCACAAACGAAATCGCGGCTCTTACCAGAACTTACCCTTTGTTTTTAGTTAACGCCAAAAAAGATGAGGTACGTCCGAACCAGGCGCTCAATCTTGGTGCGCGTGGTATTATTTATGAAAACGACCATTTAGATCGTGTGCTTACTGCTATCAAAGTGATAGGTCAGGGTGAGCTGTATTACCCCCGTTCATTGCTTTCCGATAAAATTGAAGAAATGATGCTGCGGCGACAGGCCGGTGAGGACTCCTTTACTACCGCATCGCAAGTTAACTCACTTACCCCTCAAGAGTTAAAAATTATCGAACTGGTAGCAACCGGTGCACGTAATAAAGAAATTGCAGAGCAGTTAAATATAAGTGCCCACACTGTAAAAACACACCTGTCTTCAATTTTTAGAAAAACCGGAGCGCGTAACCGGGTTGAACTCTTAAAGTGGTCGAATTACGCGACGTCCGGCTAAGTAGAACAGAGAATAAGCAATTAGCTATCCGCTCGCCAAAAGCCTCTTTCTTGTCCCTTTTCAATTAGTTCAAACTTGGATGTTTTGCATGCGACGTAGTAAAGGATTTACGCTGGTCGCAGTTATTACTGTTATTGTTGTGCTCGGTATCACCTATAGTAAAGCCGCAGTTCAAGGTTTGGAAAGTGTAGACTCTGCCTGCCTTGGCGGTAAGTTTGACGATGCAAGCGTAAGTTGTCCGAACGGAGGCACATTGATTTTCTATGGTTACCCTGCGGCGAAAGAAAACGTTCTTAATCAGGTCGTTGAACTGAGTGACTGGACTGTTTCTGAAGTTGGGATTGGTAATGTTGTCGGAATAGCAGCCACTGAGGATGATCTTATGCAGTGCTATGTCACCTACTCAGCCGCAACTTCTGTCAGCGAACCTCAAATTCGGGTTTATGCTGATAATTGCTAAGTGAAAATGGTTCACAAAGCTTATTAGCAGGAACTGCACTCCAGGGGTTGTGGATAAAAACGCATCGACACATCAGGGTGCGAACGTTTCCTGCCTTTCATTACGTTTTCGCCAACATTATGTAGTAAAGGGTTATTCGGATCGCTGGTTGGCCCTTTTGCTTGTCTAGCTAAATGAGGTGGCAGATTTAGTACGGGTACTGACGCATCAAGTTGTGCCGCCATGAAAAAAGCAGAAGAATAGCGAGTAATTCCTTTTTTAGGACTGGTCACACGGTGGTTGGTTGCTTTTAAATAGCCGTTAGAAGCTAGCTCCAGTAGCTCACCAATATTGACTACAAGTGCGCCCGGGCGGGGAGCTACTCTATACCACTGTCGCTCAAATTCGACTTCCAGTCCGCTGTTTTCGTCCTGCATGACTAATGTCAGGTAGCCGGGGTCTTTATGTGCACCAACGCCTTGCCCGGAAACTTCTGAGGTTCCTGGGTACTTTATGAGTTTAGTGTGACGGTAGGGCCCTTTACTAACAGTTTCTGAGAGGGCGTCCGAAGGTTGCTCCAGGCTTTCGCACAGCGCTTCTAACAATTGCAGAGAAACCTCAGTGAGTTTGTCCTGCCAGCTGAGAAGCTGAGCTTTCATCTCCGGCAATTGTTTTGGCCATTGGTTAGGGCCAATCAACTTTTGCCACTCATGATGAATGTCTGCATCAGAAAAAGCCGTCAGCTCATCCATCATATCAAATTGCTCCCGGCGGTCGCGGCGGCCAGCGGTTAACTCGGAGTAATTTGCAGAATATCCGCGGAAATGGGGTGAGTGAATCATCTGAACCTCTTTCTTCGCGGTATTCTTAAGCGCGAAAAAAGATTTGGCAGTATCCAGTACCTTTACTTGCTCCGTCAGCGAAATACCGTGATCTTCCAGGTAGAAGAAGCCGACTTCGCGTGCCGCCTTACCGAGCTCAGCAATAAACTTCTGGCGATCAGAGGCACTAAGGTAAAGTTTTCGCATGGATAAGACAGGTACTGGGTTTTGCATAACGGACTCAACTGGTTGTTTCTGCGGCTGAGTTTACGCTGACTGATAGCCGCAACTGAAGAATCAAAATGTTCTATGGTAGACGGGTTGGCTATATCAACAATATGAACGGATACCGCTACTTATTCCTGGTATTGCTCGACCACTACCTGCTGCCTGTGTAAAATCTTTGGGTCTTTAATTAACCAGTGAGATATTCAGAATGGGCCGCGCCTATCAAAACCGAAAAGAGTCTATGGCTAAAACCGCCAATGCAAAAAGCAAAGTTTACAGTCGCTACGGCCGTGAAATTTACGTTTGTGCGAAACAGGGCGGTACCGATCCGGATGGCAATCTGGCACTACGTGGTCTGATAGACAGAGCTAAGAAAGACCAGGTGCCGGCGCACGTTATTGAAAAAGCTATCGACAAAGCTCAGGGCGGTGCTGGCGAAGACTTTTCTCCTGCACGCTATGAAGGTTATGGGCCGGGGAATTGCATGGTCATTGTTGACTGTTTAACCGATAACCCGAACCGGACCTTTGGTGATGTGCGTAACTGCTTTACTAAAAGTAAGTCAAAAATCGGTGCTCAGGGCAGTGTTGCTCACTCATTTGATCATTGTGCGATTTTTGCCTTTAAGCACGGCAGTGAAGATGAAGTACTTGAAGCCTTAATGGAAGCCGATGTCGATGTTACCGATGTTGAGTATGAGGACGGACTGGTCACAGTATTTGCACCTCACACAGAATATGCAGCTGCTCGTCAGGCCCTAACTGGCGCTTTCCCCGAGGTTGATTTTGAGGCTGATGAAATTCAGTTCCTGCCACAGGTAACCACCAGTATCAGTGAAGATGACCAACCGATGTTTGAGCGTTTAATGGATATGCTGAACGACCTCGATGATGTCCAAAACATTTACCATAACGCAGAACAATAAATTGATGCAGATCAATCCAGTCAGACAGTAAACCTTATAAGCTTTATGGGTATTCATTAACAAGGAGTTACCCATGAAGCTTAAAGCGTTGTCTTGTGGTGTATTGTTAGGGTTGTTAAGCACTTCTGCTTTAGCAAATGATTTTTCAATTAATGTTGGTGCTATCTCAGTCATGCCGGATGACAGTAGCAGCAACCTTAATGTTGTTGAAACCGTAGCGGGTTTGCCAGAGAACTCGACGGGTGTCGGTGTTAACACCAATACGCAATTGGGTTTAACTTTTGATTACGCATTAACAAACAACTGGACGGTAGAGCTGGTTGCAGCAACACCTTTTAGTCACGATATTACTGCAACAGGTGCTCTAGCCGGGCTGAAAGTAGGTAAAACAAAACATTTACCGCCCACTTTGCTGGCGCAGTATCACTTTGACTTGAACAACGACATGTTTAAACCTTTCGTTGGTGTCGGTGTTAACTACACCGCGTTTTTCGACGAGCAGATTGATCCTCAGCTGCGTTCAACTTTAGGTGATCTTGGCGTTGTGACTGCTGATGATTCCGTTTCACTGGCTCTTAAAAACAGCTGGGGTTATGCCTTACAGGCTGGTGTCAATGTGGAACTGACTAAAGACTGGGGCCTGCATTTTATGGTCAGTCGCATGGACATCGATACAACGGGCGACGTGCGAGTTAACGATACAACCATTCAAAGCGTTGACGTTGATATTGACCCCTATGTTGCTATGGCCGGTATTCGTTATTCCTTCTAGAGCCTTTGCGTCGCCCACCTACAGGGCGGCGCCTTTTTAATGCGGTGAACGTTTTGCTAATTTTCGCTGTAACGTCCTTCGATGCATTCCCAACTCACGTGCAGTTTTAGAGACATTTCCCTGATTATCCTTTAGCACTCTTTGAATATGTTCCCATTCAATTTGTCCAGGGGTTAGGCGGTTACCCGAAGGAGTGTCCAAATTAATAGAAGTATTTGTAAAACGTTGCAATAACTCTTCGGTAGCAACTGGCTTGGTTAAGTAATCTGTTGCACCACGTTTCATCGCTTCGACGGTGGTCGCAATACTGGCGTAACCGGTCAATACAATTAAATGCTTAGGAGAGTACTTACTAATCAGTGGTTGGATAAGGGCCAGACCATTGTCATTGCCCAGCATCATATCAAGCAGAATACCGTCGAAAGGCCCCTCCAATTTTAGTGACTGCTCTGCTGAATGGGCTTTCTCTATATTCAAGCCATGATGTTCCAAGCGCCTTTGAAGTATTTTACAGAAGCTCTCATCATCATCAACGATAAGCAATTTGAACTTATGCATTGGCAGTCACCGGTAAAACGATCAACGTCAATGTTCCCTCTGCTGTTGATTGCCAGCTGACTTGCCCGCCAAGACGCTCGACTGTGGCGTGGCTTATGACGGCTCCAACGCCCATGCCTTGTTCACTTGCGGTTATGGACTTACCTATTTTCTTTTGTTGAAGCTGGCTCAGGCCGTCCCCGTTATCAACAATGTGAATGTGGAGTTGCCCATTGTTTCCATTTAGAGTTTCGCTGAGTTGCACAGAAATTACCCGATGGTTGCTTCGTTCTCCTGCGCTCAGAGCGTTGATGATCAAATTAACAATAGCCGGGAAAAGCGTGCGATCTGCAGAAACAACCGCATAACGCAATGACTCTGGGAACTCCCAATTGACCTGCGCATCAGGCCGCGCAACTCGCAGTAATTGCTGTAACTGAGTCAAAACTTCGCCAACCGTGTAATTGTGCAACCGATTACTACGGACGTCTTCCGCAGCTTCCCGCCATTGCTCCAGACTCACTTCGACTTTGGTTAAATATTCGTTTAACTCACGTTTCAGTGCTAAATCAATATCACATTCTTGCAGCTCTTCATTGAGTAGTCGCAGGGACTGTACTGGCGTGGCTACGTCGTGAGTTAATTGAGCTGCTGCGGCACCTATGGTCAGTAGTTGCTCATCTCGCAGTTGTCGTTCGCGGGCATCTTGTAACGCCTTTTCTGACTGAAACCATTGTCGTTTTAGATAATACAGTGATAAAGCAATGATAAGTGCAGCAATAATAAAGCCTATAACCATGCCCTGGGCGTGTTCCAGCATTTCATCGCTTAGCGCATGAGCGGCATGATTTTGCTGGCCTGGCAAAAGAGAAGGTAAATTTACTTGTGCGACTTGTCCCAAAATACTGGCCAGTACAACAATAAAAGCAAAAAGAGTTGGTAACAACAAAAACGCTATAACGATAAAAATCAGTAGCAAAGAAGTAAAAGGGTTACTGATGCCACCATTAAAAGCGACCCACAAGTTACCCAGGAGAATATCCAGACATAAGGCCAGACAGATTGCCCCGGAGCGTTGAGTAACGAATTTATAAGTTAGGAGCGTCAGCATATTAATTAAAACTGGTAGTTGGTTTGTAGCCAGATGGTACGACCGGGCTCGTTAACTTTGTCAATTTGTTGGTATCCCGAAATGTTGGCAGCAGAACGACTTAAATGCTCTGCATAATTTTTATCCAGTATATTATCGATTCCTAAGCTTAGCTGCCACTTTGGATCAACCTTCCAGTCGATATTAGCCGACACCACCCCAAAACCAGCGCTTTTTTCTATGTCGTAACCAATAACATTCCCTTGGTTTGGCGCAACACGGTTTTGCTCTTTCACCAGTCGCCACAAAACAGAGTAGGTAAATTCTCCGAGACGATAGTCACTGGCCAGCCTAAGCTCGTCCGCCGGTTGTTGTGGCAAGTAGCTGTCGTCAGTTTTATTGTTGCCGCGGACAATAGCGACGGCGCCAGATACTGACCACGGGACACTAATTTGATAGCGAGACGTTAACTCGCCGCCCCAGCTGCGAGCATTGATGTTACGTACGGTTTCCGACTGCATCATCATGCCTTTTTCCAGCAAGATAAAGTCATCTATTTCGCTATAAAAGAGTGAACTTTCGAGCGTCAGTCTGTCTTTTTCCCAATTTAGCCCGATGTCCCACTGACGGTTGGTCTCGGCGTCAGTATTAAACGCTGACAGAGAGCCGGGCGATTGGCGGTTGTTACCTATCACTTCCCAGTAGTCCGGGAAGCGCTCAGCCTGTCCCCAACCAGCATACCAGTAGCCGTTGTCGAGATTTCTCTCTATACGAACAAAACCGCTGTGCAAATTATCGCTGCGAGTCTCATTTGATGTTGGGTTAGGCTGAGGAGACGCCCCCATGACCATCAGCATGGCGCGTTTGTCTGTGATTGACCAATGGTCCAGTCTGTAGCCCGTAACTAAGTTCCAGACAGCGTCAAAGGTGTACTTATACTCTGCATAAAACGCATCTTGGCTGAACGCGGCGTCGTCGACGCGAGGCAGGGTTTGATAAGGCACATTATACTGATCGCGGCTAATGCGGTCGCGATGCCCTGATTCGTGGTGTTCGACCCCTGCTTTTAGCTCGCCATTAGCAGTTAACGTCCACTCTGACGTTAGTTTTGCCCCGCGTGAGTGGCGATCTGGGTTACGTGCGGTGGGGTTGGGCATCATAATCGATGGCGCAAAGTCACGTAATGAATAGTTGTTCATAACGTGGTCAATAGAGTTGAAGTAAGTGTTTACTGATAATTCTTTCAGGTAGTCGTCCTGAGGTTTCCAGTTGTAGTCCAGAGCAATGCTTTCGCGCTTAAACAATACGCCATCCATGCTGCGGTCAGCATAAGCAGCTTCACCATCGCTGGCGCCTAGCTTCAGCATAAGCCTTTGGCTATCCGAGGGCGTCCAGGCTAGGTCGACATCACCACTCCAACGCTCATATTGGCTGTTAATTTCCCGGCCAGAACCGTCCTGGTAGTCATCAGCAGTAGCAGCGGTGGCGTTTAACCGGATAAATCCTGCTGGAGCTCCCCAGGTGACATCCGCCGTGCCATTGAAGCGGCCAAAGCTTGCTGTGGTAGCATTTAAAAAGCCGGAAAGCTCTTCATCATCAAACCGGGTGATGTCTCTTTCAAAATGAATAGAAGCAGCAGAGCCTGCGTATAAAACTGTTTGGGGACCTTTAACGACGCTCACGCTGTCGTAACTTTGTGGGGTAATATAAGCCGTAGGAGGATCCATACGGCTGCTGCAGCCCCCTAAAAGCATTTGATCGTCGGTCACAATGGCCAAACGACCAGCACCCATCCCCCGGAATAACGGGTCCGACGAAGCTCCGCCTTTTCGTGTCGCACTGAAGCCGGCCAAACTCTTTAAAAAGTCACCTGCATCGTGCGCGGGTAAAGGCTGGCGCGGCTTTTTGGCGTCAATAACCCACTCACTGGGGGACTGCATAGACTCGCCAATAATGACAATGCGCTCATCGACAGTGGTTTGATTGGCCAACACGGCAGAAGGTATTGCTACTGCTAAAATGAACGGAGTAAATGACTTCATACGACACAATCTCTAGCAAGGTAATGTCGCTATTATCATGAAATTTAAAGTAAAGAGGGATGCGACAAAAGGTAGCATCCCCAAAGGGATATCACTAAAGAGACGGACAGAATTTGCTCTTCAGTAACTTCATGAAAGCTTCGGTGTCCGGGTCTTTAATCGAGTAGTAGACGGTTTGAGATTCTTTTCTAATCGTCACCAGTTCTTGTTCCCGCAGCACCGCTAGATGTTGTGAAAAAGCGGATGCACTTAGGTCAAAATGTTGGTGCAACTCACCTACACTTTGCTCTCCTAACGCCAGGTGGCATAGGATTTGTAAACGATGAGGATTGCCCAATGAGCGCAGAAAACTTGCCGCATTCTGCGCTTCTGCCTGAAGCATCTCTTGTGATTCAGTTGCACTCATGGTGTCTTTATTTTCCTGCTTTTTCTAACTCGCGTTCAGTTTTCATTCCGAATGCTTTTTTCATAACCATACTGGCCGGGCAAAAGCCGGTAAACGACTGTTGGAATAAATTAGCACCCACAAAGACGGTTAGCCACATCCAGTTTGGATGAACCCAATAGGTTAAAGCCACGGATAACAGTACCATAAAGCCGGCAAAGGCCGTTAAAGCTCTTTCGACACTCATTATAAAACTCCTTTACTTGATACTAAAATGCGTACCTGACTCGCAGGTAAGCATTGTTGTTTTCAGTAAACTGTCCGAAAAAGGTATTCGGACGTTCGCGGAAAAACAGATTAAAACCACCGCTGAATGACCAGTTATCATCAATGCGGTAGTCAAAAGTCGGACGTAGATAACCGTCGTTTTGATTCGGCGACACAAAAGCAAACAGTGACAGATTCAAGTCATCACGCTCGTCGCGCCAGGTTAAGCGGGTGGTGAATACGGTGCGTGTTTGTGTGTCGCCTTTCTCTACGTAGGCTTGGAAGCCTCCGGTGAAACGCGTCCACAATTCTTGCTCGTAGCCAACCAGTGCACGCCAGTGATCAGCTGCATTATGACGGTTGTAATTTGCGACTTCGGTATTCACCAGTCCTGGACCCAGGGGCATTCGAACGGATGCACCAACCACTGTTAAGCGGCCGAAGGTGGGTTGAAAGTTCTCAGTAACCGCCTCGGGACTTTTAGTAAAGCCGTCGTACCCATAGACAGCGTATTCCACACCATCGTGATTACGAAACAAGCGCAAAGCGTACTCATCTCGCGTAGGCTCGACAAACTGAACCGACGAGTCGTAACCGGTCAACTGCCCTGAAAGCGGACTAAAATAGGAAATACGCTCACCGCGAACGTAATTATCGTGATCAAACTCCGGCGACCAGACGAAGTCGATATTAAACCAGTCAAAATAGCTGGTGACCCGAAGCGCGTCAGAAGGCGCTTTTAAGTACTCCTGATCTCTTCCGACAAAGAAGGACTGCCAGTCTTTAGGGAACAGGTCGTTGAGGAATAAGTAGTCGCCAGTGCCCCAGGTCAGTACCTGACGGCCAACTTTTATATCGGTATTATCGAAAACCGTGAATTGGGCATTAAGTTCGCGAATTTGTCCATGCCAGGTTTCATCGAAACTGTCATACCAACCATCGGCTTTTGCGGTCCAGGTTATATCTTGCCAGCGCTCGTCAAAACCAAGCTGTAGTCGAGGCTCAGCAATAGACAAACGCTTGTGATAGGGGGAAGGTTCGAGCCGTCCGCCTATTGCCGCCTCAACATAGCCGTAGACATCAATACCCTGGTCTTGTTCCATTCCCCAGTCACTTTCCCATTCGTCATCACCCCAGGAGTCCTGTGCCGATGCGGCCTGAACCAAAGTGAAAAGAACGGTAAACATGAGAATTTTCCGGTAGGGCATAATTAGTCTCTCAGTTGTAACCATTCTGCAGGCGGATTACGTAAGCTACGCTCACTGAAAATACTGTCCGGCAAACCAATGTTGTATTTCATAAAGCGGAACTGCATTTCGGTTTTACCGCCATTTTCAAGGTCTGATATGCGCGAATGAGTCACTGTTGGATAGCCTTGAACTGTTTCGATTTTCAGTACTTCCATTTGGCGATAGGCGTCGCCGCTGTCGTTATAGAAGGTGCTTTCTACCGGCAGCATGTGCTCTTTATCAATGACCACTTCGTAGTAGCTGAACTCAACGTTGCCAGGGTCTTTAGGCGTGCCTTTTAACACGTATTTTTCATCGTCCTCCGACAGAATTTCATAGCTGTCTAAAGAGGTATCTCGACCGGAAACGTCTTCATAGAAAAAGTGTGAGCCGACAAAAGACGTACGCTTGTCACCGGCCGATATGCGTTTAACCAAATCCAGATCGGGCAGGTAGAGCCAGCGGTCATCATCTTTGTCTTGCTGCTTAACAACACGAAAAACTGTATTACGCACGTCGGCAGGGCGAGAGAAAAACACCATCATGTCCTGAACCCCTCCGTCTTCCTGGTCTTTACGCAGAATTGTGAACTGACGCATTTGTTCACGGCCTTGATTATCGGTGATGACCATGCGCGCGGCGCTGCGGCCGTCATCGCCGGAGTAATAGGCGTTCAATTCAGCCTGCTCGACAATGTCACGAGCGCTTTTTTCAGCACCAATAGCCTGTCCACTAACGAATAAAATGGCGGCGGATAAAGCGGTTAACAATAGGGTTTTCATGATTGACCTCCACGGAATATGAGGCGGCTAAATACGGTCATCACCGCCGGGAGCATAATAAGTGTCACTATAGCTGATATCGCCATAATACTGGCTAAGAAAACGCCAACCGTAATGTAAGGCACTAAAGGTGCGAACAGCAGTGGCGTAAAGCCAATAGCAATGACAATGGCATTGCGGGAAATGGCTCGCGCGGGCTCATCAAACATAACCACCAGAGTGTCTTTCCAGTTACCGGTTTGCTTGAATGTAGCGCGTGTGCGTTCAATGAAGTGAATAGCAAAGTCCACCGATAGCCCAAGCGTCAGCGATGACAGCACGGCAATAGGCATGTCGTAGTCTTTACCGACCCAGCCGATAAGGCCATAAATAAAGGCAATGGTCAGGCTCAGCGGCAACATCGCCAGCACCCCGAATACCACCGAGCGGAACAGCAGCATCATCATAATAAACACCACCACAAAGGCGCTGATTAAGCTGTCGAGCATGCCTTCGACCATGGCCTCCTGCCACACGACGTTCAGGTAAGCTTTTCCTGCCCAGTCTATTTCAACGTTAGCTGGCAAAGGATTGTCCTGAATATAGCTATCAACGGCGTTCACTACCTTGGTCACGTGCTGGTTGTCACCGCTGGTCAGTTGTAACCACATTAGGCTGCGTTTGTAGTCCGGCGTCACAAAGTGCCAGAGGTCCTGCGGACGATGCGATGACTGATACTGCAACAAGGTTTGTGCGACGCCGTTGGCATTGTCCGGCAGCTCATAGTCTTTTTCTTTTCCGGAACGTAATTCGCGGTTAACCGTCTTGACCACGTCGGACAAGCTGTTGGATTTGCCGACTAAACCGGTCGTTTGCAAATAGGCTTGCATCTTGCTCATGTAGGCCAGCAATTCAGGGCTTTGGAATGCCTTGCTGGCGGTATTAAGTTGCTCGAGCTCTGTCATTAAGTTTTCTAAAGGTTGTAACTGGTCGGAACCGACGCTGAAGAGCAGATCATCAACAGCGATAATCCACTGGTTAAACTCCACTTCTTCTTGCTCAAGAAGGGCATTTAAAGCATCGCGAGATTCTTCTGACAACGTATCGTTACTTAAGGCATCATGAACCGCTGACCGTGCTTTTTCGGTGGCGTCTAAGGTGTTCTCAAACACAACGTAAGCGTTGTAGGTACCGGCAAAGTGGTCATTCAATACTTCGTCAGCAATACGAACTTCGTGATCAGGCTTAAACCAACGCACCGGGTTGTCGTTAATGTTAATTTGCTGGATGCCAAACCAGGCAAAGGCCAAAACTGCCAGGAAAAAGGCTATCCATAATTTGGCGTGACGGCCTGCCAGAGTTCCGACTTTCTGTAACCAGCCGTCCTTGTGCTCCTCATGAGTAACTTGAGCAAAGCTTTCCAGCGTTGATGGTTTGAGTGCACACAAGTAGGCAGGCACGAAAATAACGGTAATTAAGAACGCCAGTAAAATACCGGAGCCAACGAAAGCGCCGAATATCTGAACCGGAGGAATCGGCGTTAACATCAGCGAGTAAAAGCCAATAGACGATGTTATTGACGTAAACAGCATGGGTGTAAACAAGTGCCCCAACACGTCTTTGATGGTGTCCTTCGCATTTCCTTTTTCGCGGTATCGGTCCGAAAATTCAGACATAATGTGGACAGAGTCAACCACGGCAATAGGCATTAAGAAAATGGCTATCATTGACGACATAATGTGCACGGTGAAGCCAAACGCAATGAGGGCGCCCATGGTAATGAGTACGGTCGACATCGCGACTATCATCGCTGCGCTTATGAAGCGCACATTGCGGAAGAAGAACCAAAGCAGGGCGAAAATAACCGCGGCCGCTAATGGTGCGGAAATGCCCATTTGCACAAACATTTCATACCCAAACTGATCTTCAGCAACCGGTAAACCGGTAATATGCCAGTCATCATCACCGTCCAGCGTACTTATTTTGCTACGTAGTTGTTCCGCCAGTGCGTAGCTTTCGTCTTTGCTTTCAATGGGTACATAAACAGCGGCTGCTTTGCCATCGCCAGAAACTATGGTGTTGTAAAGTAATGGCAGGTCTTCTACTTGTTTCTGGATGTATTGCGCTTCCGCGTCATTTTCCGGTGCCTCTTTCATCATCCACTCAAAGCGGATGGTGCCGGGGCCTTCCTGAGTAATGTTATCCACGTTAGCCAGTGACATAAGGTCGTCACTGATAACACCGTCCAGGGACTCCGCGTAATTCGACACGGTATGCAGGTCGGTTAAAGTCTTTTGGTTGTAGACGGTGTTCTCATTCACTACGCCAACGACAATCATGTCATGCATAGCAAAAGTTTCTTTGACCTCATTGTGAAAAACACGCTGCGGGTTATCGTCTGGCAGCATGTTCTCCGGATCGGTATCAATGGTAATAGAAGGGATGAAGGCAGCAACAGCAATAGTGATCAGCGTCAACATCCAGAAGACGCTTCTGCGGTACCCTGTCGCCAATTTCATAATGACATCGATCATATTAATTCCGAATTAACTAATTTAGATAAATGCGAAATATAGTCGATAATTTCTGATTTGTCATCTATCTTGGTTAAAAAATAACAGGGCGAATCCTATGACCACTCCCCATATTTCGGCTAAGGCCGGTGATTTTGCAGAGCTTTGCTTGTTTCCGGGCGACCCTTTACGGGCAAAAAATATTGCTGAAAAGCACTTAGATAATGCCGAACTGATAAGTGACACTCGAAATATGCTGGCTTTCACCGGTCAATTTCGTGGTACGCCGGTTTCGGTTATGGGGTCGGGCATGGGTATGCCGTCCTGTACGCTTTATGCACAGGAGCTATTTCAACACTTCGGGGTAGAGCGCCTGGTTCGGGTTGGCAGCTGCGGTGCGGTATCGGCAGAACTTAATTTACGAGACTTAGTGGTAGCTCAGGGCGCTTGTACTGACTCGGCGATGAACCGGCAGTTGTTCGGTGGTTACGACTTTGCGGCCATTGCAGACTATAAGCTGTTGAGTGAATTTGTTGGCTATTGTCAGAAGAAAAACCAGCCGGTGGCAGTGGGGAATGTATTTTCAACCGACAGCTTTTATCACCCTGATAAAAAGCTGGAATGCCGACTAGAGGCTATGAATGTACTGGCGTTAGATATGGAAGCCGCCGCACTTTACGCTATTGCCGCTGTACACAAGAAGCAGGCATTAGCCGTTATGACAGTCTCCGATGAAATAAGAACTGGCAATGGCTTATCGGCGAATGAAAGGCAGACGGCCTTTAATGAAATGACAGAGATGGCTCTGGAGAGCTTGCTTGTTTATTGATCCTGATCAAGTAAAGGTTACCTAACAAGTGATAACCCTATATTTCATGTGACTAATGTCGATGAATAGGCAAAATAGACCGTTTGTGGTTGTAGATTTCGCCTGTAGTGGAGTGGTTATGAAGTGGCTCGATTGGTTAACTCGCCCTGTCCAGAAGTTGTTTAATTTATTAAGCTTTCGACGAAAATTCAGTTTAATCGGCTTTTTGTTGTTCATTCCGGTTATTGTACTCAGTTCACTGATGGTAACTGACTCCTTAGATAAGAGTCAGCAAGTGGCAGAGAAGCAATTGGCCGCCCAGTACTGGCCTGAATTCAGAGGGTTACTGGAGCATGTCGCTAAGCACCGGGGAATGACCGGTAGCGATGCGCAAAAACGCGAGTTTTCCAGAGAAGTCAGCCGCTCTGTGCAAGCCATTAATAGTCACTTTGATAAGCTTGAGGCATTGCAAAACCAACAGGCCTTTTTCTCCACACAGGCGTTGTCCCAACTTCGTCGTCAATGGCAAAGTCTCGACGGTTCTACCGGGCAGTTTAAGCAGCACACTCAGCTATTGAAAGACCTCCAAAGTCTTTTAGCAAAACTCAGTTCCGGTTCGCAGCAGCTATTGGAAAATGAGCTGGCCAGCCTTCTGTTGGCACGTCTTGCGGTTGAAGAACTGCCGCAGTTAGTTGAGCAGAGTGGGCGCTTAAGAGGTCTGGGGGCGCAGTGGTTAAACGGTCAGGAAAGCGCAGAACTGCAGCAAGATATCACCACAATAACCTATGTATTGGAAAACCAGGTTTCGAATTTTGTTGAAGTGGTTAAGAGTCTATCAGACGAAACCAACGACCTTGGGTTGTTGAAACAGGCGGAAGCGGCTGAGCAACAATTAACATTATTCAGTGAGACGGCATCACGCCGACTATTGAACCGGCAAATGTCAGCCGGGGACTTCTTCCGTGAAGGCACTGCGGCAATTGGTGCTCTGTTTGGTTTTTATGACAGTGTCATTCCAGTCTATCAATCCAGATTAGACCAACGGGCTGCAAAGCTAGACACCGTAGTCTGGACCAATATTGCCTTAATGCTGGGCGTGTTGCTATTACAGCTACTGCTTTTCACCAGCCTGTACTTAGGCATTTATCGCGCTGTGTCAGCCAACATTCGTATGGCAAAACAGTTAGCTAATGGTGACTTAAACAGCTTAGGCACAACAGAGGGCAAAGATGAGCTGTCGAAAATAACCCATTACTTAAACTCTGTCGCCATAGAAACCAGCTATTCAGTCGATGCAATACGAAAATCGAGCGACGGAATGGACAGCCTGGGTGACGGGAACTATCAGGCCATAAAAGAACTGGCTGAACGGGCTAAAGAGCAGGCGGCGCAAATGCAGAGTGCAGCCGCGGCAGTAGAGCAAATGACAGCGGCAATTAGTGAGGTGTCTGAGTCGACCCAGAAAGCAGCAACGGAAGCCGATAACACCTTAGTCTTGGCCCGGAACGGTCAGCAGGTTGTGGATACCATGGTCGTCGCTATTCAAAAGCTCGAGCAGGAAGTATCTGAGTCTCAGCAAGTGATAAAAACTTTGTCGGAAGACAGTCAGGCTATTTCTAAAATACTACTGACTATTAATGATATTGCCGACCAGACCAATTTGCTGGCGCTGAATGCGGCGATTGAAGCAGCCCGGGCTGGTGAGTCCGGACGCGGGTTCGCTGTGGTGGCGGACGAAGTCAGACAACTGGCGCAGCGCGTGCAGGCATCAACCGGCGAAATACAAAGTGTAATTGGCCGGCTTGAAACCAACACCAACAACGCGGTTCATTCGATGGAGCGTAATAAAGCACTGGCTGGCGAAAATGTTGAGCAGGCCAATAAAGCTTCCAACTCGTTAACCGACATTGTTGAAAACGTGGGTGTTATTAATGACTTGAATATTCAGATAGCGTCTGCAGCTGAAGAGCAGTCGGCGGTTACCATGAACATTCAGGAAAACGTTAATTCGCTTTCAGAAAGCGCCCGAATTGTGGATGCACGTTCGCAGGAAGCATTAGAAAGCTCAGCGCAATTAACCACTTTAGGCGGCGAGATAAAATCTCTGGGTGACCGGTATTACATTGAGAAAGATGTGATAGAACAGCGCCTTGCGGAGCAGGACGTACTCATTGAATGGTCGTCAAAACTGGATGTAGGCATTGAAGAAATTAACCGTCAGCACCAGCGCTTAATTTACATTGCCAATGAGCTGTACCGACTGAAGCTTCGCGATGGTGATCAGCATGCGTTGCAGCGCCTGGTGGACTCGTTAATTAACTACACGGCAACGCATTTTAACTACGAAGAGTTGTTAATGGAGCGCAACGGCTATCCGGACTTAGAAAATCACAAGCTTAAGCATCGCGACTTAGTGCAGGATGTGATGCGCTTCAAACACCGGGTTGATAACCACGAAGACGTCATCGATGAGCTACTGGACTTCGTAAAAGCCTGGCTGATGAATCACATTATGAAAAGCGATATGGCCTATAAAGGACACCTGAACAGTAAAGGCATCCGCTAAGCACTAAAGCCCCAGGCTAATCACCGGGGCTTCTTCATTTTCCTGTCTCTGGGTAAAGTTATCTTTACTGGAAAGGTTTCGCCAGTTAGCTGCTACCAGGCTTTGTCCTGTGGCACCACCTAAGCTGTTACCCGGCCCCAGCAGCAATAGCTTATCTGGAGCAAATTCTCTCAACGCAACCGTAATGGCTTTGGTGTAGTCGTAATATTCGGTCACCTGATGCCCAAAGGTGTAACGTTGCAAAGCGTCTAAATGACAGCCCGGCGGCTCCCAAATAACACCACGACCATCCACCAGCGGCAGTGTTGGCTGTTTGAAATGGCTGCTGTCCCACACGGCGAGAGCCTGATCAGACGCCTCTTTCATTAATGGCGAATGAAATGCCGCATGGCCGGGTAAAATCATAGGGAAGCGGTTATCAACCGGCTCCAGTACTTTGCTGGCAGCAGTAACAGCATCCTGAGTACCCGCCAGCAGAACATAGCCGCCGTAACGAATGGACAGAAATAACTTACCGGCGTATCGCTCTAAAAGCTGACTGACGGCCTTTTCTCGAGCTTTATCTGGTTGCCACTGCTCGTTCATAATGGGGTAAATAAGCTGCGCACCGTCCGCTTCGGCAGTACGCTTTGCCATATCAGTGACAATAGACATCGCTTTTTCCGGCTGCCATACGCCGGCACAGGCCAGGGCGGTATACCAGCCCATAGAATTTCCGGTCACTGCCACTATGTCATACTGCTCCGGGTCAACTGCTTTAAAGTCGGCGTAACCGGCCGCAAAAATTAAGGCTGCGGAGTTTTCTGGTTTTAAATGCAAACGGTGATCGAACTTACTTTTCTGGTCGAGTTCCGAAACGCTGAGGAAACCTTCTTTTTTGCGGGTCTTATCTAATTGATTGATGAGATCGCTTTGCTGCGGCAAATGACGCTCAGTGATAGAGCCTAATTCAGGTTTGTTGTAACCACCACGACCGGGGCAGACGATAACGGCAGTTTGTTTCATTGGCCTAAATGCTCCTGTAAATACTTGCGAATGTCTTCTTTTCCGGGCAAAACCTTATAGGCGGCTGAGCCCAGAGGAATAAAACTGTCTTTGGCGGTAATACGGTCAACATGCTGCCAGTCTCGCCTATGTTCGTACAGAGCGGTCACCAGCTCTTCACTTAACGAGCCGCGGTTACGGCATTCGTCCACAATCAAAATGTGGTTCGCAGAGCCAACGGCCTCCACAATCTTTTCGATATCCAGCGGGACTAAGTAGCGTAAATCAAGAATGCGGATGCGCTTTTCAAGGCCGAGCTCGTTGCAGGCCTGCCGGCTTAAGTAGTAACCATTGCCATAGGTGATAATAATTAACTCGTCGCCTTCACCATAACTGGAAGGCTCACCTAAAGCCGGCAGTGGGGCGTCTGCTGACGGAAATTCATGCAGCCAGCCTTCATCACCTTCTTCGAGCAAGTCGCGGGTCATATATAGCGCAATAGGCTCCAGAAAAATGACTAAGCGCTTTTGACAGTGGGCAAGCTGAACCGCTTGCCTCATCATTAGCACTGCATCGTGCCCATTGGATGGGCACATTAGGACAACGCCCGGAATATCCCGGAACACCGCGAAGGAGTTATCGTTATGAAAATGGCCGCCAAAGCCTTTCTGGTAGGCGAGGCCAGCAATGCGAATGACCATACCGTTGTGGTATTGGCCATTAGAGAAAAAGGGCAGAGTGGCAGCTTCGCCCCGAATTTGGTCTTCGGCATTATGCACGTAAGCCAGGAACTGAATTTCTGGTATGGGCAGAAAACCTTGTTGTGCCATGCCCATGGCTAAACCTAGAATGCTTTGCTCATCCAGTAAGGTATTCACCACACGGTTTGCGCCAAAATGATCGAACAAGTGGTGGGTCACGTGGTACACCCCGCCTTTTTTACCAACATCTTCACCAAACACCACGGTGTTCTGGTATCGCGCCAGTATTTCGTGCAGCGCCCAGTTGATCATTTTGCCTAAGGGTTGAGGCTTCTTAAAGTTACGCTTATCAAACGCGAAGACGGCCTGTTGCTGAGTGCTGGTTAGTGGCTGAGTATCGTCTGCCAGTGTTTTTGGCACAATGGAAGCCATGACCGACTCTGAGCACTCGAGCCTGGGCCGGGCGGAGGCTTCAGCTCCCACCCGATGAATACGCTGCGACCAGCATTGCGCTTTTTCCGAAAGCTGAGCGCCGGTACAAAGGCCCCGTTCAATCACTTGCGCTGCACTTTGCAAAAGCACGTCGGCTTCAAAACCTTGTGCTATTGATTCACTGCTGCGGTAGGCAACTTCCGCATCGGCACCGGCGTGACCAAAGAAGCGCTGAGTTTTCAGATGCAAAATGGCGGGTTTTCGCGTGCGCCTTATATAGTCGGCTGCCTGACAGGCTACGGCGTAAGTTTCACTGACATTCGTACCGTCGGCGTAGTAATAGCGTATAGCTGGATAATTCTGAAGCTGCTGAGCGGTCCATCCTCGGGGTGTCGAGGTAGAAATACCAATGCCGTTGTCTTCACACACGTAGAGAATGGGCATCGGCATGCCTTGGTACGCGCTCCAGCCGGTGGCGTTAAGTGCCCCTACCGCCGTGGAGTGGTTGGCTGAGGCATCGCCAAAGTTACACAACACAATGGCATCGTCCGGCCACTGGCCGGCTTGTTTTAAGCGTTTACTGAGCCCTATGGCGTAGGCGGTGCCCATGGCTTTGGGTAAGTGCGAAGCAATGGTTGACGTTTGCGGTGGTATATTGAGCGCGAGGCTGCCCAGCACCTTGTGTCTCCCTCCCGAGATGGGATCCTCGCTGGAGGCACAAAACGACAACATTAGGTCGTATAACGAGTGCGAACCTTCAAGTTGCTTGGCGCGTTGTAAGAAAAAAGCGCCGCTGCGATAGTGCAGAAAAGCTGGGTCTGTTACCCGCAGCGCCGCTGCAATAGCGGCGTTACCTTCGTGTCCGGCACTGCCAATGGTATAAAAGCTTTTGCCCTGACGCTGCAGGCGTCGTGATTCGATATCAGTGAAGCGGCTCAGAACCTGACTGTGAAAAAGTGCGAATAAATCAGTATCGCTCAAGCTCGAGTGCTGCGATTGAGGCGCAGGCAAATCTTCCTGCGCCAGTCGCTCAATAAAGTCCTGTTGCCAGCCCTCAATATCGCAACGCATGATAACCCTCGCTATTAAAACGCAGGAATGTCGGTCTGTGAACGACCCAGAATTAACGCATGAATATCGTGTGTACCTTCGTAGGTATTCACCGCCTCCAGATTCATAACGTGGCGAATCACATGATATTCATCGGCAATGCCGTTGCCGCCGTGCATGTCGCGCGCCTGGCGGGCAATATCCAGTGCCTTACCACAGCTGTTACGCTTAATTAAGGAGATGGCTATTGGGTTAAGCGTGCCGTTATCGAGCTCGCGGCCGGCTTGCAGACAGCCTAATAACCCGAGGCTAATTTCGGTCTGCATGTCGGCCAGTTTTTTCTGTATCAGTTGGTTTGCTGCCAGCGGGCGACCAAACTGGCTGCGCTCTAAGGTATACTGGCGTGCGGCATGCCAGCAGAATTCAGCCGCGCCAAGCGAACCCCAGGCGATGCCATAGCGCGCTTTATTAAGACAGCTAAACGGGCCTTTTAAGCCTTTAACTTCAGGGAAAATATGGTCTTCGGATACTTCAACGCCATCCATAACAATTTCGCCGGTAATAGACGCACGTAACGAGAACTTACCGTCAATTTTTGGGGCGCTCAGGCCTTTCATGCCTTTTTCCAGTACAAAACCGCGAATCTTGCCATCAAGTTTTGCCCAGACCACAAAAACGTCAGCAATAGGCGAGTTTGTTATCCACATTTTAGAACCGGACAGCACATAACCGTTGTCGGTGCGCTTAGCGGTGGTCCGCATGCTAGCGGGGTCAGAGCCGGAATCGGGCTCGGTCAGGCCAAAACAACCAACCCATTCACCGCTGGCTAATTTAGGTAAATATTTCTTGCGTTGTGCTTCGGTACCAAAGGTGTAAATAGGATGCATGACCAACGATGACTGTACACTCATGGCACTGCGATAGCCGCTGTCGACACGTTCAATTTCACGGGCAATCAAACCATAGCTAACATGGTTAACACCGCTGCCGCCGTATTCTTCCGGTAAGGTGGAACCGAGGAGCCCCATCTCACCCAACTCGTTCATAATCTGGCGATCAAAGTTTTCATTACGGTTGGCATCCAGCACTCGCGGCATCAACTTTTCCTGAGCGTACTGATGAGCACTTTCCTGGATCATTTTCTCTTCATCTGACAAAGCGTTTTGCCAGTTGAGGGGATCGGACCAATTAAAACCGGCGGATGACATGTAACCTCCTAAAGTAGCGTTATGCGACGCGGCGCTCTAAGGCGTTTAAATTGTTTATGGTCAGAATAGACTGCTTGGTATCGATAAGGGACTCTTCCTTTAGCGATGTAAAAATACGGCTGACGGTCTCAACGGCTAAGCCTAAATAGTTGGCTATGTCGGTGCGCGTCATTGGCAGTCGATATTCGTTGCGTGAAAGACCATGTTGATGCATATGCGTGCTGATTGAAAGCAAAAAAGCGATCACTTTTTGTTCAGCGCTAGTATTCACTATGTTCAGGTAGTGCTTGCTGCAATTGGCTAAACGACGGCTCATTAGCTGCAAAAGGTTATTCTCGACTTTGGGCAGCTCCTGCGCGAACAGTTTATTCAACTTAATCTCGCACAGCATGGAGGTTTCTAAGGTCTCGCAATAGGTTGCGGCTTTACCATTGGCTAATGCCTCAAGGCCCACAATATCGCCCACTAGGTGGAAGCTGGTAATTTGCTGCTTACCATTACTGTCAATGGTATAGCATTTAACTGATCCGCTTTTAATCGCAAATACAGAGTTTAACGGGCGGTCTTCACTGAACACCACGCTACGCTTGTTATAAAGGTGCGGCTCGCGACTGCTTTTATCGAGAATTTCGACGTCGCTTGGAACTAGGCCTGCCGGGACGCAAATTGATTGCATGCTGCATTGGCTACATTGAATTGGGGTACGCATAGTCATCTCATCTACCGAATTATTGATCTGGTTCACTATACAAAACCCTCCAAATGATTTATCTACCTCTAAAGAGAGGGGGGTATTTACCCCTTTGCTTGTAGAATATCGACCGCTTCAACCGGGCAGACGACATAACAGTTGGGCGTATCGTAATAACCTTCGCATTCGACGCACTTATCCTGATTTATTTCGTAAATGCTATCGCCCATCGAAATAGCTTCGGTTGGACACTCGGGTTCACAAATATCGCAGTTAATACAACCATCGTTAATGACAATCATGCTAGTTTCCTCACTGCTGCTTCTTTTATGAGAAAACAATAGGGAATGTCCTGTTCGTCTATGGCGACAGGTGTTTGAATTTTGACCTGATAACCAGACCCCGGCGCGCGGATCATCGCTTCATCTTTAAACGACTCCATACGTGCCAGCTGAAACGAAGAGTTGCCTTTCGGGGTCATCAGTAGCAATTCATCACCAATAGAGAAGCCATTTTTTACCGCAACCTCATAGACGGAGTTGCCGTTTGCCGTCCCCGTTAGCTGACCTACCAGAATATGCTCGCCTTCGCTGTGTGAACGTTCGTAGTTTTGTAAGTCCTGTGGGGTGTGACGCTGCAGAAAGCCGGCGGTAAATCCGCGGTTTGCCATACCGTTCAATTCGTTAAGAAGCTCGGTATTAAACGGTTTACCAGCAACAGCGTCATCAATTGCCCGACGATACACCTGAGCGGTTCGGGCAATGTAGTAGTCTGATTTGGTGCGGCCTTCAATTTTTAGTGAGTGCACACCCATTTCCACTAACTCATTTACGTACTCAACGGCGCGCAGATCTTTGGAGTTCATAATGTAGGAGCCGTGCTGATCTTCATCCAGTAACATGAGATCCTGAGGGCGCTTGGGGTCACCAAGCAGTACCGGTTCGTACTGACCCACAGCGTTCTCTTTGGCTTCGTGAACTTCGTAGCCCCAGCGACAGGCATTGGTGCAGGCACCCTGGTTGGGGTCGCGTTTGTTCATATAACCAGACAGCAGACAGCGGCCGGAGTAGGCCATGCACAAGGCTCCATGCACAAAGACTTCAATCTCAATATCCGGCACCTGTTGGCGCATCTCTGCAATTTCTTTTAACCCTAATTCGCGCGACAAAATAACGCGTTCAATACCTTGTTGTTGCCAGAACTTCAGCGCTGCCCAGTTAATGGTGTTGGCCTGGACCGACAAATGCAGGGGCTGTTGCGGGAAGTGTTGTTGTAACAGCATCACCACGCCCGGGTCAGACACGATAAGCGCATCGGGCTGCATGTCGACAATAGCGCTAATGTGTTCGACAAACTTTGCCAATTTAGCATTATGTGGCGCAATGTTGACTACCACATAAAAGCACTTTCCCTGTTGGTGCGCTTCGTTAATACAGTCGCCTAAGTTGCTCAAAGTAAAACTGTTGTTGCGCACTCGCAGACTGTAGCGAGGCTCCCCGGCGTAGACCGCATCCGCACCATAGGCAAAGGCCATACGCATGGCTTCCGGGCTACCGGCAGGACAAAGCAATTCTGGGCGGAAATGAGCGGCTGACATAGAGCACCTGTATGACCAAAGTGGCGGCAAAGATTAGCAGAAATTTCACAGGTAAAACTTGATGTACATCAAGGCTTATAGCGCACAATTACCCCCTAAGTGGTAGCTTACCCCTCTCTTCAAGGGAATTTCGCTCTATAGCTCGCTCTACTAAGCTGTGCACACTACGCCGAGCTGCCGGCTCTAAGCTCTTTCATTAGGGTATGAACGGTATGCCGTGGCAATTCAGCCACCAGGGTGCTTTTGGAAACGAAAGTACCTCCCGAACTTGGAAAGGTGTGATATGCAACAATTACAAGATCGCTTCGCGCGCCGCTTTACCTATTTGCGCCTGTCGTTGACCGAAAGTTGTAACTTTCGCTGTGACTATTGCCTTCCTGACGGCCCCGACTGCAGTTCCCGTAAGTATGAAATTACCTTGCCTGAAGTTCGTCGTCTGGTGACCGCTTTTGCCAAACTGGGCACCACCAAAATACGCTTAACCGGTGGTGAGCCTTGTCTGCGTAAAGACCTGACGGAAATTATCGCTACCTGTAAGTCGGTTCCCGGCATTGAGAAAGTGGCAATTACCACCAATGGCTACCGCATGAAGCGGGACTTGCCCGCCTGGCGTGACGCTGGTTTGGACGCAATTAATGTCAGTATCGACAGCCTGGATCCCAGTACTTTTCATCTGGTGACCGGGCAAAATAAACTTCCGGAAATTATTGAAGGTATCGACCAGGCGGTTGATATGGACTTTGCAACGGTCAAGGTCAATACCGTGCTGCTAAAGCAATACAATGGCGGTGAGCTGCCTGAGTTTCTCAAGTTTATTAAAGACCGCAATGTGGCGTTGCGATTCATTGAGCTAATGCGTACTACGGACAATACAGAATACTATCAACGCCATCATGTCAGTGGAGAAAGCATAAAACAGCAGCTTCAGTCCGAAGGCTGGTCGCTTACTTCAAGAGCGGACAACGCTGGCCCTGCGCAGGAGTTTACGCACCCTGACTACAAAGGGAAAATGGGGCTTATTATGCCTTACAGCAAAGACTTCTGTGACGATTGCAATAGGCTGCGGGTTTCCAGCCTGGGCCAGCTGTTCTTATGCCTGTTTACCGAACAGCATCAGGATATTCGCAAGTACTTACAAAGCGATGATCCGGAACCGCTAATGAACGCACTGCGTGACAATATTATGCTGAAAGAAGCGACTCACGGCTTGCACGAGGGTAACAGCGGAGCAACACGCCATCTGGCGATGATTGGTGGCTAACATGGTCGGCTCTAACGTAAGTGCCTCTTTCAGCGCCATATTGCTGGCTGGCGGGCGTTCTTCCCGTATGGGTAAGGACAAGGCTTTACTGCGTTTTGGTTCTGGGAACCTACTGGATTATATGCAGGCAAAGTTATCTGAGCTGGGCTGCCACGATATTATTGTCAGCCGCAACCAGGCTGGGTTTGTATCGGACACTATCCCGGACCAGGGGCCTCTATCAGGCTTGCATGCCTGTCTGCCGCATTGCCAATTTACTAAAGTACTGGTGGTACCGGTAGACATGCCGGCGCTAACGGCTGAAACTTTGTTACCACTGCTCAATAACCAGGCTTCAGCGAGTTACTATCAGGATTGTGCACTTCCTTGCGTGCTGACCAACAGCAAGGAGCTTCAGACGGATATTAAACAGCAGTTGTCGACCTCCGACGGCAGGCGTTCGGTTTTTGCACTTCTGCAACGATTTAACGCACAAGCCTTACCTTGCCAGAACGAGTCACAACTGGTGAATACCAATACCCCGGAACAATGGTCGCAGCTATGTAAAATGCACGGCCAGACTCAGGAGTGGATGCATGAAAGCTAATAAATCCTTTAAGCCATTAAACATTGCCGTGGTGACTTTTTCAGATAAACGCACCCGGGCGGACGACAGCACCGGCGACCTGCTGCAGAAGCTCATGGAAAACGACGGCCACAAGGTCGTGGAACGCGAAGTACTCAGCCACGACAAATACCAGATTAGAGCATTGGTCAGTCAGTGGATAGCGCGTGAAGATATTCAAGTTGTGGTGACCAATGGCGGCACCGGTTTCGCGCTGGATAACGTCACTCAGGATGCACTAATGCCGCTACTGGACAGTCATATTGATGGCTTTGGTGAGTTATTCAGGCAACTGTCTTTTGCTGATATCGGTACCTCCAGCGTTCAGTCACGGGCGTTTGCCGGATTAGCAAACCGTACCTTAGTTGCTGCAGTACCAGGCTCCGGCGGCGCTGCACAGCTGGCCTGGGACAGCTTGCTGGGCCCACAGCTGGATTCACGTCAGGGCCCCTGTAATTTCGTCGGCCATCTGTCATAAGGAAAACACATGAGTGAATTAACCCATCTGAATCAGCACGGCGAAGCCCATATGGTGGATGTTGCTGATAAAACCACCACCACGCGCATAGCGGTGGCACAAAGCAAGTTACGTAGTCGCACCGATGTGATTGAACTGCTTGAATCTGCAGCCACCAAAAAGGGTGATGTGCTGGCCACGGCACGCATTGCCGGCATTATGGCTGCTAAAAAGTGCAGTGAACTCATTCCACTGTGCCATCCGTTAGCCTTAACCAAAGTCACTATCGATTTCGAACTTGATCGCGAAAACGGCGAAGTTCGCATTCAGAGTCTCTGCAAAGTGACGGGCAGCACAGGCGTTGAAATGGAAGCTCTGACGGCGGCATCGGTCGCTGCCTTAACGGTTTACGACATGTGCAAAGCGGTTGATCCGGCCATGGTTATTACCGATACCTGTTTGCTTGAGAAAGAAGGTGGCAAACGAGGTCACTGGACACGAGGAGGTACGCCGTTGTGATCACCGTAAAATTTTTTGCAGTATTGCGGGAGCGGTTAGGGTTAGCAGAAACTCAGGTGGATGCTGACGTCAGTACGGTACAAGAGCTGGTTCAGGTATTAAAACAACAGTCTGAGCGCTACACCAAAGAACTGGACCGTTATCAATTGCTTTGTGCTGTGAATCAGAATTTATCACCCTTAACCGCTGAGGTTAACGATGGTGATGAAGTGGCGCTGTTCCCGCCGGTTACCGGTGGTTAGGAGCTATTCATGAGTATCAGCGTCCGGGTTCAGCAGGAAGACTTTGATTTAGCGGCAGAATATCAGCGCCTTGCACAGAATAACCAGTGTGGTGCGGTAGTGACTTTTACTGGTTTAGTGCGGGACTCTGCTGAGGGTGGTTTACGTGGGCTTGAGCTTGAGCACTACCCGGGAATGACCGAAAAGGCATTGGCCGGTATTGTCGAAGAGGCTCATAAACGCTGGAACCTGTATGGCGTGACGGTTATCCATCGGGTGGGTTATCTGGCGCTGAATGAACAAATTGTTATGGTGGCCGTTGCCAGTGGTCATCGAAAGGCAGCTTTCTCGGCGGCTAGTTTTATTATGGATTACTTAAAAACCCGGGCGCCATTCTGGAAGAAAGAACATACAGAAGAAGGCGAGCACTGGGTAGAAGCAAAGCAAAGTGATCAGCAAGCGGCAGAGCAGTGGAGTCTGCAGTAGTGAAGCTTTGGAGTTTGTTGTTATTGCTTTTGTCATCGTCGGTATGGGCTACAGACTTAACCGTAGCGGCAGCATCCAGCTACCGGTCTTTGTTGACCGAGCTGGCAGATGAGTTTGAGCAGCGCGAGAATGTTTCTGTACGCTTGGTTTTCGGCTCCTCCGGCAAGCTGGCTACTCAAATTCAGCACGGTGCGCCGTACGACCTCTATTTTTCAGCCGACGTTAGCTACCTTCAGCATCTGCAAACATCGGGCTATCTAAGCGGAAAAATCATCACCGATGGTTATGGGCAACTGGTGTTGTGGAGCGCGAAAGCGGGCTTACTGCCTGAGTCGATTGAACAGCTGAGCGAGATGAAATCCGTTACTCTGGCGATTGCCCAGCCGCGGCATGCTCCTTTTGGCAAGGCGGCTATGCGCGTTTTAGAGAACCACCAGCTTGCTGATGCGGTTGAGGGGCAGTTGGTTTACGCAGAAAATGTCGCTCAGGCAGCCCAAATGGCCTTGTCAGGTTCAGCCGATATGGCCTTTGTTGCGGTCTCCGTTCTGCCATTTGAGGCTCGCGACGACAATCAGTTGCTAGTATTGTCTCTGAGTGACGAGCGCTTATTAAAGCAGTCACATGCGGTGTTAAAGCGCGCTGATGATTTGAACTTAGCAATACAGTTCAGTCAGTTTACACAGAGAGAGGAGTTTAACCCTCTTAAACGTAAGCATGGGTTAATGCCGGGTAACAGAGCGGGGGCCAGCAATGAGTAGCACAGACTGGCAGGCGGTAGTACTGACACTGCAGTTAGGCGCTTACAGTACGCTTATTTTATTACTGTTGGCGACGCCTATTGCCTGGTGGCTGGCCAACCAGCGCAGCTGGCTGGCAGCTCCGGTTCAGGCCATTGTGGCCTTGCCGTTGGTGTTACCGCCAACAGTGTTAGGTTTTTACCTACTCATTTGGTTAGGTCCTAGCGGTTTTATTGGTTCCACACTGGAATCCTGGGGCTTAAACCATCTGGCGTTTAGTTTCGAAGGTATTCTCATCGGCTCTGTTATCTATTCCCTACCCTTTGCGGTACAGCCTCTGGTGGAGTCTTTTCGGCAGCTGGGCAAACAGCAGCTGGATGTCGCCGCCACTTTAGGTGCCGGCTGGTGGCGTCGTTTTCGGACTATTGTATTACCGTCTTGTCAGGGCGGCTTTTTAATTGCGGCAACGTTGAGTTTTGCTCATACCTTAGGTGAATTTGGCGTCATTCTGATGCTTGGCGGCAGCATTCCGGGAGAAACCCAGGTTCTGTCGGTACTTATTTATGACCACGCCGAAGCAATGAACTACGACGCTGCTGAGCGGTTGTCGCTGGGTCTGTTGCTGTTTGCCTTTACTGTATTGGTTTCAGTTTATGCCTGGCAAAAACGCACTCAGCGCGGAGGCCGGTTATGCTAACAGTCAATATTGAACAGCGGCAGGGCGACTTCTGTTTGCAGCTGGCACACAGCTTTTCTGATGATAGGGTAACCGCAATTTTTGGTCCTTCAGGCTGCGGGAAAAGTACCTTATTACGTGCTATTGCCGGATTAACTCCGGGGCTGAAAGGTAGTGTCCGCTGGCGGGATGCAGTCTGGCACTCGCGCAAACCACGTGTAAAAACGGAGCAACGAGGACTGGCTTTGGTATTTCAACAGGCCCATTTGTTTACCACTATGTCAGTTGAAAATAACCTGCGCTACGGCATGCCGAAAAATATCAATGACAGTGAACTGGCTATCGGTTTTGCTGAGGTTGTTGATATGTTGTCGCTGAATGAGTTGCTGCAGCGTAAACCGGAGCAACTTTCCGGAGGACAGCAACAACGCGTAGCCATTGGCCGGGCATTGTTGTCACAGCCTCAGTTATTATTGCTTGATGAACCCATGAATGGTCTGGATGCAACCGCGAAAAAGCAGATTCTTAACGATTTAAGACGAATACAGAATCGCTTCCGCTTACCCATGCTGCTGGTATCGCATCATGTTGAAGAGGTTGTACAGCTGGCTGACGACGTAGTGATCATGTCTGATGGGAAGCTGATTTCCAGCGGTACCTTGCAGACTCAGGTGGATTCGCTAGCCGGGCATAGTGAAGGGCCATTGTCGGTGTTATCCGTCACCCCGCCGAATAAACTGGCTGGCCGCATTAACGCGACCGATGAACTGCTTGCCTGGCAACTGGCCGATCAGCAACTCTGGTTACCGGTCAATGCCGCTGTTGATGTGGCTGGTGTGGGCGACGAGGGAAAGCATCCGGTTGGGCGGTTACTTGTCTGGGCGCGGGATGTCAGTATTGCGACCGAATATTTGCCTAATACCTCACTGACGAATCAGGTTGCCGCGCGCATTATCGACTTTGAACCCGCTAAGCATGTTGCCGAGACTGTTGTTGTTTTAACCGTTGGCGACCAGATACTCCGGGCATTGGTAACCAATGCCTCGGTTAAACGTCTGAACTTACAGCTGCAACAACAGGTTTATGCGTCTTTTAAAGCAGCCGCTATGCATTAAGAAAGCGATAAGCAAAGCGGTTCAGTCTTTCAGTTCTGGTATTGGCTGCCAGCTCAACCTCAATAAAAGACACTTTCTTTGTCTGCATTAACGCCTGCTGAACGGCGTCTTCAAGTTGTGCACTTTGGCTGACGCGATAATAGTCACAGTTCATGCTCTGGCTTAACTGTTGATAGTCCCAGCCATTGAGATTGGTGCATTCAAGTTGAGGTGCAAAGGCCTGGATCATGTCCCAGCAACGGTTATTAAAGAGCACAATAATTGGGGCATAATCATGTCGTTGAAAATGCCCAAGCTCCAGTCCGGTCATCAGGAAAGCGCCATCGCCTACCAACACCATGGGTCGCATACCCGTAGCGGCCTGAATGCCGTAAGCCGCGGGAATGGCATAGCCCATAGATGCATAATAGGCGGGTGCCAGACAAAGGCTGGGTTCGGCCTGCAAAGAAGCAAACAGACAATCGCCGACATCGGTCACAAAAGGAACTACTTGTTCACTGCGAGCCAGTTGCTGATGAATGGTGCGCATCACGTTGTCGGCATTGAACGTGTCGTCAGGTAACGAGTCGCTGTCGGTTACCGTTTTAGAGTAGTGGTAGTCCGGGAGGTTACTTTGCTCTAGTTTGCGGAATAGCTTATCCAGTTGAACATGATGGTAAGCGCTTTTCTCTATCTGACAGTGGTTCTGTTGAATATCCACCAGCTTCTCATTATTAAAGAGTGGATTATGGGCTGCAAAATTACTGTCTGTGCGGATAACCCCCACCGCCAGAATTAAGTCGGTCTGCTCCAGTAACTGGTAGGCCCGAGTATCAGCATCATCAAGAAATACGCCAGCAAAGTTAGAATGTGTATGATCAACCACAGCTCGTCCGAGAAAGGTCGTGATAATTGGAATGCCGGTTTTCTTACTGAAGTTTTCCAGTTCAGCAGAGGCGTTAAAGCGGCGCACATCGATACCTGCCAGAATGACTGGCTTTTTTGCTTTTTCCAGGCGCTTTTTTAGCTGTGAGGTCAGGCTGGACAGTTCCGTGTCTGGCATTTCGGGTGGAGCTAGAGCCTGCGGTTTTTCAACGGAGTAATCGTAAGCATCCCGCGCAACTTCAATTAATACCGGACGTGAATATTTACGGCAGGCACTCAGCGCTTTTTGCAGTTGCTCAGTGGCGGTAGCCGGTGAATTTATGCGTACCTGATAGCAGGTAACTTGTTCATAAATAAGGCGTTGGGAGTCGACCTGTTTGGCCTGATGATGAATACTTAAACCACGATCAATTTCTTTTTGCGCCGGAAAGCCCGCGATAACAATAAGAGGAACATGTTCTTCATAAGCCTGAGCCACGGAGTTGACGGCATTGAGAGCACCAGCGCCATAGGTAAGAAACACAGCTGACGGCCGGTTACAAATGCGGGCTGCAGCGTCTGCGCAGAAGGTAATCGCCGGTTCATGGCTAAGGTAATGAAACGGCATGCGTTGGCGACTTTGAATGTCTGCCAGCAGTGGCAGAATAAAGTCGCCCGGAATGCCGAACAGCTCTTTTATACCAAGTTCTTCAAGTTGATCTAATAGTACGTCTGTAAATTTCATGGACACCTCCGGAAGGAACAGTGTCCATGTTTTGCGTCAGACTGAATTGATTTTGCTCAATATTTACCGCAACAGTGAAGAAAAAGGCACAATGGTGACTTCTTCTCCTGCATTCACAGGGCCGCGGTCCTGTTCCAGCTGGATAAAGCAGTTAGCGCGTTTAAGAGTACTTAACACGGCGGAGCTTTGTGAACCGGCACTGCTGACTTTTAGCTGGCCGCTGCTGTCCTGTTCGAACCAGCCACGTTGAAAGTCGGCCCGGCCCGGCCGTTTTTTTAAGTATTCTGCCGCTGTTGCCTGATAAGATTCTGTACTGATGTGCTTTTCACCGGCGAGGTGTTTTAACACTGGCTGCGTCAGTTGGTCCATTGTCACGGCAGCCGCAACTGGGTTGCCGGGTAAACCAAAGAACCAGGTGTTCTCCAGTTTGCCAAAGGCAAAAGGTTTACCGGGCTTCATGGCAACCTTCCAGAACGACACCGAACCTAACTGCTCTAAAGCAGTTTTGGTAAAATCGGCATCACCCACAGAAACACCACCACTGGTAATCACCGCGTCACAACTTTGAGTCGCATCCTGCAAGGCCTGGCTTATAGCCCCTAAGTCATCATTCAGACGACCAAGATTAACAACCTCAACACCCATCTTTTCCAGCATAGCCAGTAACAGGTAGCGGTTGCTGTCGAAAATTTGCCCACTTTTTAGTTTTCCGCCAGGCGCTACTAACTCATCGCCCGTTGAGAACACGGCAACCTTCGGCTTGCGGTAAACCGCGACTTCCTCAATACCCAGTGATGCCAGCAAACCAATATCCACAGGGCTCAAACGCGTGCCGGTTGCAATGACTTCTTCACCCAGAGCAATATCGCTGCCCCGGCGGCGGATATTATCGCTCTCATCGACATCCTGTAGCACCGTAATTTCGCTATGATCCTGGTTAGCTTCCGTATTTTCCTGAATGATCACGGCGTCTACCGAATCAGGTATGGGGGCCCCGGTCATAATGCGGACGCACCCGTTTTCAGGGATAGCATCGTTATAAGGGTGGCCTGCAGCGGCAACGCCGACAACTTTTAAGCGGGCCCCTTTTTTCGCTTCGCTGCTGCGGACGGCGTAACCGTCCATGGCCGAATTATCATAACCGGGAACATCCAGAGTTGAATTTACCGGCCGGTTCAGGATACGCCCCAGCGCTTCCGGTAATTCAACCGCCTCTTTGTCAGTTAGGGTTGGAACGGTATTGAGCATGTTCTCTAGTGCCTGCTCAACAGGCATTAGTGACGGGTTACTCATACTTATTCACCTTGTTGATTAACCATCCAGACTGCGGCCTCAACGCGAGAGCGCAAGCCTAGCTTTTTCAGTAAGTGTTTAACATGCACCTTAACTGTGCCATCGGATATATCCAACTCGCGGGCAATGACTTTATTACTCATGCCTTTAGCAATTAAGCTTAGAATTTCATGCTCCCGGTTGGTTAAAGTACTCAATTGTGAGGTGGCCGACTGAGTTGGCTGGCGCAAAGCCGTAGCCAGTATTTCGGTAATGGCTTCGCTTAATACCATTTTCCCGGTCACTGCGCGGTGAATCTGTTCTAACAGAAGCTCTGGCTCCATATCTTTTAGCAGGTAACCGTCAGCGCCATTTGTAATCGCTGCTACTACATCGTCGTCGGCGTCACTAACCGTGAGCATGATAATGCGCGAAGTCACTCCGGAATCCCGAAGCTTCTTAAGGGTTTCTATGCCATCCATACCATGCATGTTGAGATCCAGAACAATCAGGTCAGGATCATGTTCAGCGGCTAATTCCAGAGCGTCGGGCCCGTTACTGGCTTCGGCGACAACAGTCATGTCGTCTTCCATAGCAATCAGCTGTTTTAGTCCTTTTCGCAGTAGTGGATGATCGTCCACTAGCATAATGCTGGCTGCTTCGGTTGTCATAGTCTTCTCCCTTGTGTACTTAACTCAGTTAGTTTGACATAGCTGGTGTATAAATTCACCGCACATAGCCAGAACTTACACCTTTGAATAAAGCTTTTACCCATAATTAGGTAAAGCGTTACCCCATAATAACCCCAAAAGTAACTCTTGATGTGAGTTGTATCTAACTAGCCTTAGTAGCAAAGTCTTTAGTCACAGAATAAAATAAATAATTACGGCGATATGGATAAAGCTTCGGCGACAAATACACTAAGCGACGTGCAGGGAAGTCTTGGTTCCCATGCCGTTTTGCGTTGGCTGACGCTCTGTGTATTGTTGCTTGGTGTTACCTTTTGGGCAAGCTGGAGTGTTATTGTCGTTCTGTTGGCAAAATCAAATGCCAATTTAACGCCCAGTCAGCTTATGTCACTAGTCGCTATAGCTGGTGCCAGTGGTGCTCTGTCACGACTTTTAGGTACCCTGGTTGTTAACCAGCTTGGGCGTTGGATGCCAGCTGTTATTGCAACCATTATGCTGCTGGTGAGTATTGAAAGTTTTGTGCAGTTTTCAGCAACGGATATTACTTATCCGGTGCTCGCATTGTTAGCGGCGCTATCGGGTATTGGTTGCATGATGTTCGCGCCGGCATTTGATCTAACCCGCCAGTCTAAAGGCTCTGTAAGTTTACCTTTGTCTATGAGCGTGGTTATTGGCATGACCATATTTTCTCTATTTCTGGCACAGTTGGCGGTGCCGCTACTGGCAACCTGGCAACCTGACGGAGTGGAATCTTCTTTAGTACTGCAACGCAGTAGCGGGAACTTTTTCGCGCGTGTTGATGCCGGTGAACCTATTCTCTTAAACAGTTTCAGTTGTGTATGGGCTGTTTTATTTACCTTTACCGCCATAGTCAGTGTTGGCGCTGCATTATTTACCTCGAAAAAGCAGCCGTTGCCTAAGGTAACCATACGAAAGCTTCTTACCCAAAATGGTCATGTCTGGTACTGCAGTATTCTCTATAACATGACTTTTGGCAGTTTTATTGGCTTTGCCATGGCGTTGCCATTGTTGCTTGAGTTTGTATTTGGTTACAGCACGTTAATTTTGGTGTGGATGGGACCTTTTGTCGCTCTACTGGCCCGGCCTTTTGGTCGTTGGCTGGCTGGAATTTTTGGTGGTGCTCTGGTAACCCAAACTAGCTTACTGTTAATGATGGTTTTTGGTGCTATCGCTGGTCGTTATATGTATTTTGCCCAGCATGGACCAGCAGAAATTTATTTTGAACCCTTTTTTATCAGTATGTTGGGTCTTATTTTTACCAGTGCCTTAGGGAATGGCTCGGTAGTTGTGACTATGAGAAAGGTATTTCCAGGAACTTACACTCATAGAGTATTAACTTGGGCAGGTACCATAGCAATGTTGGGGGCGGTCTATTTGCCAATGCGCTTTGCCTGGGCACTAAAATCGCAAAGTATCGATACCGTTTACATCGACTTTATCGTGTTTTATGTCATTGGCTTACTGCTAAACGGTTTTATTTACCTGCGCCGGCACGGGCAATTCTATAACCCATAGGCAAACTGATTATTGCAGCAGGTAGTCCGGGGTGAAGGTAAACAGAACTTCTGTGCCACCCGAAGCTAACCGGGACATATTAATTTCACCACCCAGGTTACGGCTGCGCTCCTGCATAATTGCCAGTCCGTAATGGTTAACTTTTTCAGCGTTTTCCGGTAAACCGACACCGTCGTCGGTAATTCGGAGTTCGACATCCTGCCCACTGGGCTGCGACAGGCTGATGTGAACCTGGGTTCCCTGACTGTGGTTGACTGCGTTTTGGCTGGCTTCACGAATAATCTGCAGCAAATGAATTTCTTCATGCGGAGCCAGCGGTATGTTGTTCAGGCGGTAATCCAGATTAATGGACATATCGCTTTGCTCAGTTAATTGCTTAACCGTGGTTTGCAGTGCGTTATAAAGACCGGAGCCGTCTACTTTCAGGCGGAAGGTGGTCAGCAGTTCACGTAACTGTCGGTAGGCTGAATTTAAACCTTCCCGCAGTTCGCTACTGACATCATCAATAGTCGCGCGATCATTCTTCTCAATGCCCTTGTGTAAGCGGGTGACCTGTATTTTTAAATACGACAGAGCCTGTGCCAGAGAATCATGCAGTTCACGGGCAATAACGGTACGCTCGTGCATCAAAGCCAGCCTGCGCACTTGCTCTTCTTCGGACTTGAGGCTTTGTGATAAGGCCAGTTGATCGGCAGTTGAACTCATCAGCTGCTGCTGCCAGGTAGCCAATGGCTGATTTTGCTCGCAACGTACAATGAGTACGCCGTAATTTTGCTCTTCTCTTTTTAAAACAAAACGATAAACAAGTTTGTCCTGCATAACCGATGCGCCCGGTCCGGCCTTGATACAGGTTGCGCAATCGCCGGCATCACAAGGGTCATGTGAGTTTGGGCGTGGCTGTAGCTGTAAGAATGGGCGGTTGCCTTCTTCTGTTAAAAGGCAAAGTTCTATGTCTTCTACTTCGCCAACTTCGTAGAGTTTCTCGACAACTTGCTGGTAGTTATTATAGTCGTAGCTGTGAACAATAATGGAGCGGGCGGTATCGTACAGAAAGGACAGAACTTTGTTTTTTCGTGACAGTTCCTGCGTTTGCTGCTCCACCCTGCGTTCAAGACCACCGTAAAAATAACTGACGGTTTCTGACATTTTATTCATGGTGCGTGAAAGCTGACCAATCTCATCTTCGTTGCTTAGTTTAGACTTTGCGGTGAAGTCGCCTTGCCCTAAACGTTTAGAAACTGACAACAAATGCATAAGCGGCTGATCAATTTTGCGTTTTAGCACTGTCAGCAGGAAGAAAAAGATAGCAACAATGACAAAGGATGCCAGGGCCAGAGCACTGCGAACGGTCTCCATGCGTTGTTCCGAATGTTCCTGCAATTGGCCTACCAGAGTGTCTAACTGGTTAACGTAATTATCGATGGCTTCACTCTGCTCTTGAGAGAAACTAATGAAGCCCTGCTCGGCAATACCTGTTTTAACACGTTCCCACTCTGTCCGGGCTTCCTCGGCCAATTGTTGAATGCTGCCACCAGCCTTAATGAAATGACGATTAAGCAAAGGCTGTTCCCACAAGGTTCCAATGTCCTGAGCTGTTTGATTTGCCTGTTGGGTTTCACCGTTAGATAACTGAAACGCAAACTTATAGGCTTTCATACGGTGTGAGCCGGCTACGTTGATAAGTTCAGCATCCTGTTCGGACTTCTCTAAAAGCCAAAATGCCGATAAGGAGGAGGCGCTGGCCACGATCACGATAAGCGCAAGCGATATTCTGAAAACATTAATAATAGATGCGTTGCGTATCATTCCGAGCCACATTCAGGGGAAAAATTCAGGTACATCATATAGCATTTCCAAAGGGGGAGACAACAACCGATAACTTTGGGCTACCTCTTTTTTACCACCTTTAGAGCCAGTTAATAATTACTCTCAATTAGAATGAAAAAACTCCTTAAAAATCAGTCTATGCAAGCTAAACTCATATACCACCTTGGTGGTAGTTTTTAATATATATCAATGAGTTAACGTATTTTTTGAACTGGCAAGTCGACTCAGGATCACGCACACTTCTCCCACATATCTATTTAGTTACTGTTAGACGTGGACTGGGAGTCTAATTATGAGTCGTCTGCTTGAAAAACTGCGTTTCTTCAAAACGCAAAAGCAACCATTTTCGGATGGACATGGTGTTACTACCGATGAAGACAGAACGTGGGAAAAGGGGTATCGCCAGCGCTGGCAGCACGATAAAGTCGTGCGTTCAACGCATGGAGTGAACTGTACCGGTTCCTGCAGCTGGAAAATTTACGTTAAAGATGGACTGGTTACCTGGGAAACCCAGCAAACCGATTACCCTCGGACACGTCCTGATTTACCGAACCATGAGCCGCGGGGCTGCCCAAGGGGGGCCAGTTATTCCTGGTATATCTACAGTGCAAACCGCCTGAAGTACCCTAAAGTACGTCAGCAGTTAATGACGTTGTGGCGCGAAGCCAAAGAGCAACATAAAGACCCGGTGAAAGCCTGGGAATCGATTGTTAACGACCCAAAAAAAGCGAAAAGCTACAAAGAAGCGCGCGGTATGGGCGGCTTTATCCGTGCAGACTGGAAAGAAGTGAATGAAATTATCGCGGCAGCTAATGTCTATACGGCAAAGGAATATGGCCCTGACCGTATTAGCGGCTTCTCACCCATTCCGGCAATGTCGATGGTTTCCTACGCGGCTGGCGCACGTTACTTGTCATTAATTGGCGCAAACTGCCTGAGTTTCTACGACTGGTACTGCGATTTGCCACCGTCATCACCACAGGTATGGGGTGAACAGACGGATGTGCCGGAATCAGCTGACTGGTATAACTCCAACTACATTATTGCCTGGGGTTCTAACGTACCGCAAACTCGTACGCCAGACGCCCACTTCTTTACCGAAGTGCGTTACAAAGGGACGAAAACCTGCGTTATTACTCCGGATTATTCAGAAGCCTCTAAGTTTGGTGATACCTGGTTAGCGCCACGTCAGGGTACTGATTCGGCTTTGGCTATGGCATTTGGCCACGTTATTCTGAAAGAATTCTATGTAAACAAACAAAGTCAGTACTTCCACGACTATGTAACTCGTTACACCGACATGCCAATGCTGGTTATGCTCGAGCCGGGTGAAAAAGTCCTGAACCAGGGCCGTTTCTTACGTGCTGCCGATTTGGTAGACAACCTGGGTGAAGAAAATAACCCAGACTGGAAAACCATCGCCGTTAACGAAAAGGACAATCGTCTGACCAGCCCGAACGGCTCTATTGGTTATCGCTGGGGGCAATCCGGCAAGTGGAACCTGGAACAAAAAGATAAAGATGGCGATGTCGGGCTGCAACTGTCGCTTAAAGACAACAATGACGAAATTGTTGAAGTCGGCTTCCCATACTTTGGTAGTGCTCCACACGAATACGAGTACTTCCAGCATACTGAGCACGACGAAATTCAAATTCGCAAAGTTCCGGCTAAGAAAGTCGAATTAGCGAATGGCGAAACCGCTTATGTGGCAACCGTTTTTGACTTAATGCTGGCGCAGTATGGCGTTGATAACGGTGTTAACGATGAAAACCGTGCTAAAGACTACAACGACGATGTGCCTTACACGCCTGCATGGCAGGAACACATTACCGGTGTAAAACCAGCGGATGTGATTCGCGTTGCAACCGAGTTTGGTCGTAATGCCGATAAGACCAAAGGTCGTTCCATGATCATTGTGGGTGCTGGTGTTAACCACTGGTACCACATGGACATGAGTTATCGCGGCATGATCAACATGCTGATGATGTGTGGCTGTATTGGTCAGTCTGGTGGTGGCTGGGCTCACTACGTTGGGCAGGAAAAACTGCGTCCGCAGACCGGCTGGACTCCTTTGGCCTTTGGTCTGGACTGGCAGCGTCCGCCACGTCATATGAATGGTACTTCGTTCTTCTACAACCATTCAGATCAGTGGCGCTACGAAAAGCTGGATATGAGTGAAATTGTCTCGCCATTAGCAAACAAAGATAAATGGCAGAGCACGATTTTGGATTACAACACGCGTGCTGAGCGTATGGGCTGGTTGCCGTCCGCGCCGCAGTTGGGTCAAAACCCATTGCGCGTTGTTGAGGCTGCTAAAGCCGCTGGTAAGGATGTTAAAGAGTATTTGGTTGAACAGCTAAAAAGTGGTGATATCCGCTTTGCCTGCGAACAGCCCGATGACCCTAAAAACTTCCCACGTAATATGTTCATCTGGCGTTCGAACCTGCTGGGCTCCTCAGGTAAAGGGCATGAATACATGCTGAAGCACTTGCTGGGTACTAAGCATGGCCTGCTGGGTAAAGATCTGGGTGATTTTGGCGGTAAAAAGCCAGAAGACGTGGAATGGGTTGATGAAGCGCCGGAAGGCAAGATTGACCTGCTGACTACATTGGATTTCCGTATGTCGACTACCTGTTTGTATTCAGACATCGTTCTGCCGACGGCAACCTGGTATGAAAAAGACGATATGAATACCTCGGATATGCATCCGTTTATTCACCCGTTAACCGCTGCCGTTGACCCGGTTTGGGAAGCGCGCAGTGACTGGGATATCTTTAAAGGTATAGCGAAAGAGTTCTCTCGTGCCAGTGCAGGTCATCTGGGTGTTGAGCAAGACGTGGTTACCGTACCACTGCAGCACGACTCACCCGGAGAGCTGGCACAGCCCTACGGTGGTAAAGCCTGGTGGAAAGGTGAATGTGAAGCCATTCCGGGCAAAACCATGCCAAACATTACCGTGGTTGAACGTGATTACCCGAACACCTATAACCGCTTCACCTCGCTTGGCCCATTAATGGATGAGTTGGGTAACGGCGGTAAAGGTATTAACTGGGATACCAAGGAAGAAGTTGAATTCCTCGGTAAGTTAAACCGCAAACACGTTGAAGAAGGCATTAACCAAGGGCGTCCTAAGATTGAATCGGCTATTGACGCCTGTGAGGTCATCTTGTCGCTGGCACCTGAAACCAATGGCCATGTCGCAGTAAAAGCCTGGGCTGCGCTGGGTAAACTGACGGGGCGCGAGCATACCCATCTGGCGAAGCCGAAAGAGGAAGAGAAGATCCGCTTCCGCGATATCGTTGCTCAACCGCGTAAGATCATTTCTTCACCTACCTGGTCCGGTCTGGAAGACGAGCACGTGTCTTATAACGCAGGTTACACCAATGTTCATGAGCTGATTCCATGGCGCACCATTACCGGTCGTCAGCAGTTCTATCAGGACCATGAATGGATGCGTGACTTTGGCGAAACCTTATGTGCTTATAAGCCGCCAATTAACCTGAAAACCGTTGCTCCGGTATTGAACAAACGTCAGAACGGCAACAAAGAGATTGTACTGAACTGGATAACGCCGCACCAAAAGTGGGGTATTCACAGTACGTACTCTGACAACTTGTTGATGCAGACCTTGTCACGTGGCGGACCAATTGTCTGGCTCAGTGAAGTTGACGCAAAAGCGGCTGGCATTGAAGACAACGACTGGCTGGACATTTTCAACGTCAACGGCGCTATTTGTGCCCGGGCGGTGGTATCACAGCGGGTACCTGAAGGTATGAGCATGATGTATCACGCACAGGAACGTATTTTGAACATGCCTGGCTCTGAGTTAACCGGTACCCGGGGTGGTATTCATAACTCGGTTACTCGTGTGGTCATGAAGCCGACTCATATGATCGGCGGCTACGCACAACAAGCCTATGGCTTTAACTATTACGGGACAGTTGGCTGTAACCGCGATGAATTCGTGGTGGTCCGCAAGATGGACAAAGTCGACTTCCTGGACACTGAATAATTCGGAGTGGGGACAACACGATGAAAGTAAGAGCTCAAATTGGCATGGTGCTGAATTTGGACAAGTGTATCGGCTGTCATACTTGCTCCATCACCTGCAAAAACGTCTGGACCTCGCGTGAAGGGGTTGAATACGCCTGGTTCAACAATGTTGAAACCAAACCTGGTGTTGGTTTCCCGAAAGAATGGGAAAACCAGGATAAATGGAACGGCGGTTGGTCACGCAATAAAAAGGGCAACCTGGAACTGAAAATTGGTAGTAAGCGTCGAGTGCTGGCCAATATTTTCGGTAACCCGGACTTACCTGAAATTGATGACTACTACGAGCCGTTCGATTTTGATTACCAGCATTTGCATACGGCGAAGCCGAGCAAACATCAGCCGACCGCACGTCCGCGGTCGCTGATTACCGGTAAGCGGATGGAAAAAATCGAGTGGGGTCCAAACTGGGAAGAGATCCTCGGAACCGAGTTCGAAAAGCGTAAAAAAGACAAGAACTTCGACGATGTTGTGCAAAAAGACATGTACGGTCAGTTTGAAAAGACCTTCATGATGTACTTGCCACGTTTATGCGAACACTGTCTGAACCCGGCTTGTGTAGCTGCTTGTCCTTCAGGTGCGATTTATAAGCGCGAAGAAGACGGTATTGTTCTGATTGATCAGGACAAGTGTCGCGGCTGGCGGATGTGTGTATCAGGCTGCCCATACAAGAAAATCTATTACAACTGGAAAACCGGTAAATCTGAAAAATGTACGTTCTGTTACCCGCGTATTGAAGCCGGTCAGCCAACCACATGTTCAGAAACTTGTGTCGGTCGTATCCGTTACTTAGGGGTGTTGCTTTATGATGCGGACCGCATTGAAGAAGCGGCAAATACGCCGAACGAGCAGGATTTGTACGAAGAGCAACTGGGTATTTTCCTTGACCCGCATGACCCTGAAGTACAGGAAGCAGCTCGTAAAGAAGGTATTGCTGAAAACTGGATCACGGCTGCACAGCGCTCACCGGTTTACATGATGGCAATGCAATGGAAAGTGGCACTGCCACTGCACCCTGAGTACCGTACCTTGCCAATGGTTTGGTATGTGCCCCCGCTGTCGCCAATTCAAAGCGCGGTCGAAGCAGGCCACGTGGGCATGGACGGTGAAATTCCTGATCTTAAGTCGCTGCGTATTCCGCTGCGTTACCTGGCTAACTTACTGACTGCCGGTGACGAGAAGCCAATTGTTCGCGCATTGGAACGAATGATAGCCATGCGCTCATACAAGCGTTCAGAGCATGTTGACGGCGTTGAAGACTTAGCGGTTCTGGAACAGGTTGGTCTGACTAAGAATCAGGTAGAAGAAATGTACCGTTACATGGCGTTGGCGGATTATGAAGACCGCTTTGTTATTCCGACCAGCCATCGGGCTTATGCCGAAAACGCTTATGACATTAAAGGCGGCTGTGGCTTTACCTTTGGTAATGGCTGTAGCGACGGCAACAACGGTGTGAATCTGTTCGGCGCTAAGAAAGAATCGGTTCGCCAAGTCATTCCTGTGACCATGAAGGAGTAATCAGCATGCAGGTATTACAAGTTATTTCGTTATTGCTGGATTACCCGAAACCCGAGCTTGTGGAAGCTCGGGCGGAGTTAGAGCAAATGATTCAGCAATCGCCTTTAAGTGCTGACGATAAAGCAGCGCTGGAGGCCTTTATTGAGCACCGCACCAGTATGTCGCTGATGGACTGGCAGTCGGAGTACGATGGATTGTTTGAGCGTGGACGTGCTCTGTCGTTACTGTTGTTCGAGCACGTACATGGTGAATCGCGTGATCGCGGACAGGCGATGGTTGATTTGATGAACCAGTACAAAACGGCGGGCCTGGATTTAGGTGTGAAAGAGCTGCCGGATTACATTCCGCTTTATCTGGAGTTTTTATCCACTCAAGGCGATGAAAATGCCCGCCTGGGTTTAGAAGAAGTTGCGCATATTCTGGCACTGCTTACGGCAAGACTTGAACAGCGCGGTAGTAACTACTCGCTGTTATTCCAGACACTATTAAGCATCTCTGGTGTGCAGATTGACCTTGACGATGTTCGTCAGCAAATTGCCAACGAGAAGCGCGATGACACCAGCAAAGAGCTGGACAAAGTGTGGGAAGAAGAAGCGGTTACCTTTGCCGGGAATGACCAGATGCAGGGCTGCCCAACGGCGCAGAACCGGCCTTCGGAAGGTCAGCGCCGGGATCAGTACGTGCCATTGAACACCGACGATTTATCACAGCCACGTAAAGTGTCGGGTATTTAAGGAGATTACCATGAGCTATCTAAATATGTTGGCCTTCGGCGTATACCCTTTTATTGCCTTGGCTGTATTTTTCATCGGAACCTGGATCCGCTACGATCGTGAGCAGTACACTTGGAAAAGCGGATCCAGCCAAATGCTGGAAAGCAAGCAACTGCGTAAAGGCAGTTTACCCTTCCATATTGGTATTTTAGGTATTTTCTTCGGTCACTTGGTGGGCTTGTTAATGCCAAAACCAGTTTGGCATGTACTGGGTGTCAGTAACGAAGCAAAGCAGTGGCTCGCGATTATCGCTGGCGGTATTTTTGGCTTAATCTGCTTATACGGCCTGGTTATTCTGGTTAATCGTCGCATGAATAATGCCCGTGTTCGCGCAAATAGCAGCAACATGGATATTTTCTTGCTATGGATACTGCTGGCGCAACTGGTATTAGGTTTAGTTTCAATCTATTACTCAGTCAGTCATGTTGTGTATGGTGCAGAAGGCGAAAAAGCGGGCGTTATGCTGATGCTTATGACCTGGGCGCAAAACATCGTGACGCTGGATCCGGTTGAAGCGGTAGCGGCTATCAGTAACCCTCAAATTGAGTGGGTATTTAAGCTGCATGTATTTTTGGGAATGACAATTTTCTTAGTCTTCCCGTTTACCCGACTCGTGCACATGTTCAGCGCGCCTGTTCAGTACCTTACTCGTCAGCATCAGGTTGTCCGTAAGAAATTCGCTCGCTAGTTGTAGAGTTATCGAGAGGGCAACCCTCTCAGGGAAGGTTATTATGATACAAGTGAATCAAGTGGAAATTGCGGAAAAGGAGATACTGGCTGAAATGCAGTATCACCCCGCTGATACTCAGGAAGAAGCCATGAGTATGGCAGCTGAAGCACTGGTAATTGGTGAGCTGTTCAAACAAAGGGCGAAAGATTTAGACATTGAGGTACTGGATGACACCGCGCAGGGCGGCAAAGACGACTTCATTGAAGTGTTGATTGAACGTGAGGTAGCTCGTCCTGAAGCAGATGAGCAGGCTTGCCGGCAGTACTTTGAGCAAAATCCTGAGCGCTTTAAAACCTCGCCGATTGTTGAAGCACGCCATATTCTGTTAGCGGCAGCGCCGGATGATGATCTTGAGCGTGTGAATGCAAAGCGTATGGCGGAGCAGCTGATTCAGCAGTTGCAGGAAGGTGACGACTTTAGCCAGCTGGCGCGTCAGTATTCCTCGTGCCCTTCAAAGGAAACCGATGGAAACCTGGGGCAGTTGAGCAAAGGACAAACGGTTCCTGAGTTTGAACGTCAGTTGTTCACGGCCGAAGAAGGGTTAATGAAATATCCGGTAGAAACTCGCTACGGATTTCATGTGGTGTCTGTTGACCATAAAATTGATGGTAAGCCGTTGCCGTACGAGGCAGTTAAAGACAAAATTGCTGAATACCTGGAAGAGAAAGTGCACCGTAAAGCGGTTTCTCAATACATACAGGCATTGGCGAATGAAGCTGATATAAAAGGTTTCGATTTTGTTGATACTGGTTCACCGCTACTGCAGTAAGCCGTTCTATTTCTGCTAGGATAGGCACCCAAATGGGTGCCTTTTTTATTTTGGAGTCAAGCTATGGAATCTGCCTTCTGGCATGAGCGTTGGGAAAATCAGCAAATTGGTTTTCATCAGCCGCACACTCATGAGCTATTGCTGAAGTACTTTTCAGGTGTGGTAAAGCCCGGAGCAAAAGTATTTGTGCCTTTGTGTGGTAAATCAAATGACATGTTGTGGTTACTGGAAAAAGGCTACCGCGTTTTTGGGGTAGAACTGAGTGAGCTGGCGGCGAGGCAATTTTTCGAAGAGAACCAGTTAAAACCCAGGGTAACCCAGCGTGGTGACTTCAAAGAGTATGCTCTGGATGAGCTGGTCATATGGGTTGGGGACTTCTTTAAGTTAGTTAAAAGCGACCTTGCCGATATCGATGCCTGGTATGACCGCGCTGCCATGATTGCCTTACCGCCCGAAATGCGTCAACGCTATGTTCAACAGTTGTGTGAACAGTTACCCGATAAGGCAAAAGGGTTGCTGATTACTCTGCAATATCCGGATGGCTATCGTGAAGGGCCGCCGTTTTCGGTATTGGAAGGGGAAGTAGAAGTTGGTTATGGTCAGCGTTTTAGTATTGACCAATTGGAGTCAGCTGAGACCACGGTTAACGGGAAACAAGCAGACGATAACCCGGTTACCGAGCAAGTGTATAAGCTGGATTAATTCTTTAGTTTATTGCGCCGTAAAATCTTTTCAGTGCGGCGCGCTAACTTTTCCATAAAAACCAAGTCGGCCAGAGTCGGGTCAGCAAGTTCGTTATCTAAGTCTGCCTGCCACTGACTGACTTCCGCATCCAGCATTTCCATCATTTTCTTAGAACAGCCACGACAAATACCCTGGCACATATCCGCTTCTTTTAGGCCAAAAGGAATGTGTTCGCGAATGACATCGAGTAATTGATACATCGCGGTTTTGGTATCGGGTTTGCGCGTCATTTTTCCTCCAGTAAGTTCTCCGACATTTTCTGGATATGCTGATTCACCTCGCGGTTATGCTGTTCCATTTCCTCGAGCTTCTGTTGCGCCAGCTTGCAGTTTTCAGACTTAACGGCATCGACAACGGCTTGTGCGCATATATGGACCTTGTCGTGAGGTGCTTCTATAGCCTGATAACTTGAGTGTGCCTTAAAGCGATCGCGGAACAGTTCCGAATAATACCAACGACCAATACCGCACTCGTCAGAGTCAACAACATTGCAGTTCCCGGCGGATAATGTCCCCAAATACACGCGGTAAACATCCATACGCAGTTGCATTTCTTCAATATTGGCCAGTTCAATTTGAGCCAGTAGAGCACTGTTCGAAATGCTGCCGGTAAGCCGCTTGATGTGCTGGTTTTCATCAGCCAGCGACTCGAGGTAATGTTTGGTTGAGTCGATATTGTCACGGGTTGTCTGAATAGCTTCAACGCTGCGGGAATGACTTAAATCAACGCCTTGTACAATTTGTTCAACTTTGTCATTGATCCTGTCGGTTAGCTCGGTTGTGCGTTGAGATAAGGAACGAACTTCGTTGGCGACAACAGTGAATCCGCGACCATGGTCTCCGGCTCGGGCAGCTTCAATATTGGCGTTTAAACTGAGTAAGTTGGTGGTCTCTGCGACACCGCGCACATCGCCACTGGTTTGCTCAATTTCCTGGGTGTGGCCTTTAAGAGCTGCAATGCTCTGTGACGTTGACTCGATGTCGTCGACAATGGATGACAAATTGCCCACAACAGCAGACATGGTCGATTCACCCGACTGATTATTTTCATCAATGGTTAAGATGGTTTCCCGCTCTTTTTGCAGTAAATCACTGAGTTGCGAAAAGGTATTTTGATAACCCGCCAGTGACTCAGTAAAGTTCTCGATAAAGCCTAAACGTTGTTGATAGGCATGGAGTTCAGCTTGTTGCTCTGAAACCGTTTGGTTGGCAGTTTGAAGCTGTTCTGACAAGTGCTGATTTTCAGACTCGAGCTGTTCAATACGTTGTCTTAACTGAGACTGAGTTGATGAACATTGATGGCTGCGGACGTATCCCAATTTCTCTATTAACTGCATGGAACCTCCAAAAAGAAAAACCAAGCTTCCACAAAAATTGCAGAAGCTTGGTTTATTAAGGGTTAAGCAGACTTATGCTTTAAGCCTTTTACAACTTGCCAGCTGATGCCTAATGCACCCACGATGAAGATCATGTCGCCAACGGTACGGAACCAACGCAGGTTCTGTAGCAGAGGCTGTTGCATGAAGGCTTCACTACGTGCATACCATAAACCTTCAGTCGCAGCTGCGTAGAACTGGATGAAACCGACTGGTAGCAAGCTGGTGAAGAGCATCAGTGCCAAACCAATGTTCATTGTCCAGAATGCCATTTTCATCAGCTTTTCATCGAACTGCAGAGTTGGTCGTATGTAGCGCAGAATCAGCAGTACGAAGCCAAGCGCCAGGAACCCATAGACGCCGAATAAAGCTGCGTGTGCGTGAGTAGGCGTAGTGTTCAGACCTTGTACATAGTACAGTGAGATAGGCGGGTTGATCATGAAGCCTAATACGCCGGCACCTAACATGTTCCAGAATGCAACTGCGACGAAACAAAGCAGTGGCCATTTAAGACGTTGCATCCAGTCTGCACGTTTCTGCAGGCTGTAGTTTTCCCAGGCTTCGTAGCCCAGCACTATTAGTGGAACTACTTCTAATGCTGAGAAAGTTGCGCCCACGGCCATAACCGGTGTTGTGGTACCGGCAAAGTACAAGTGGTGGAAAGTACCCGGTACACCACCCAGCATAAACAATGACGCAGATGCTAGCGCAGCAACGGTTGCCATGCGGCGGGAAACCAAGCCCATGCTATGGAAAATAAAGGCCAGAGAGGCAGTAGCGAATACTTCGAAGAAGCCTTCTACCCACAGGTGAACAATCCACCAGCGCCAGTATTCCATGATAGAAATGTGAGTACGCTCGCCGTAGAAGAATCCAGCACCGTAGAACAGGCCAATAGCAACAACTGAAGCGGTGAATAGGGCGAGTAAGTTTTTGTCGCCTTTTTGTTTAAAGGCACCTGCAACGCAACGCATCATCAGTACCAGCCAGAAAACGATGCCCAGGAACTTACCAATTTGCCATAGGCGACCTAAATCAACGTACTCATAGCCCTGATGACCTAACCAGAAGTTCAGATGTTCCGGCATGATTTGCGCAATGGCCAGCCAGTTACCGATAAAGGTACCCGCGACAACCAGAACCAGTGCCCAGAACAGGATGTCGACACCCAGTTTCTGATACTTAGGATCTTTACCACCGTTAATAATCGGGGCAAGGAAGAGCCCTGCAGACAAGAATCCGGTAGCGATCCAGAACATAGCAGCCTGAATATGCCAAGTGCGGGTTAGTGAGTAGGGGAACCACTCGGAAATATTAATGCCGTAGAATTCTTGTCCTTCTACTGTGTAGTGCGCGGTCAGACCGCCCATTAACACCTGGAAAGTGAACAAAGCAACAACGATAAACAAATATTTGCCCAAGGCTTTCTGCGATGGGGTCAGCTTGACCTTAGCAATAGGGTCATGCTCTGGTGCAATCAGTTCATCTTCTTCTTTATCACGCAGGAATGCCCACGCCCAAATTAAGAAGCCAATACCGGCAATTAAGAGAATAACACTGACAATTGACCAGATAATGTTTTCAGCACTTGGCACGTTGTCGATAAGTGTTTCATGAGGCCAGTTATTGGTGTAGGTAATGTCTGCATCAGGACGCTCTGTTGCGGCGGCCCATGCTGTCCAGAAAAAGAAGTCATTCATTACCGCACGGCGAGCTTCCGAAGGCAGTGTGTTTTCCTTCATTGCATAGCTTACGCGGGTAGGACGAAGCTCCGGGTCATCGCTGAACAGTTTTGAGTAGTACTCACCTGTTTGCTCAATAGCCTGGATGCGTCGTTCACTAAGAATAACGGTGTCTGAGGCTTTGTCATAGGTGTTGGTGCGATACTCTTCCTTAAGTTCGTACTCAAGTTGGTTCTGCTGTACACCGGTAAGCTGTTCATAAGGCTTATTGAAGACTTCGTCAGCACGAATGTCTAACCAGGCCAGCAATTCGCGGTGTAGCCAGTCAGCTGTCCAGTCAGGAGCCTGGTAAGCACCATGTCCCCAAATTGAGCCAAGCTGCATACCGCCAACCGACTGCCAGGCTGTCTGCCCGTCCAAAACCGATTCCTCGGTTGCAACCACGTTACCATTGGTACTCATGAACTTATCCGGAATAGGCGGAGCCTCCCGGTAAACTTCCGTTCCAAAATACCCTAAAACGCCAAAGGTAATTGCAAGAACTGCAATTAGTGTCCACCAAAGCTTACGATACCCGGCCATTATTGACCTCCTTGATGCTGAACAGCTTCATGTTGTTACTCCATAGGTTTATGAACAGAGAATTTTTATTAATTCACTATGCGTTCACCTAGTTGCAATATTGAGGCCATTTTTTAACTTGTTGATTATTATTGCTTTTATTACTTATAGGGTTTTTATGACTGAATTTCATTAGGTTGTTTTAACTGAGATGGTTAAAAGTACCCTAAAGGTCATTTCTACCCTAAAAGAGGTATCTCTTCAGGCAGGTTGGCAGCTTCAATCCTTTCTGCTTAAAGCTTGAGCAGGATCAATGCATTCGCAGCAGACTCTCCTATGCTAGAAACACAATATGTAGTGTTAGATTATAAATAAATAACGATATATGGTGTTTTATGCCGATTTACCCTACAAGGCTGCATTACAGCGCGGAACAAATTGTCTGGCAGGAAGTTCCGGGAGAAGTGGCGTTAGCTTACACCATTACCGGCTGTCCGGTTGGATGCAAAGGTTGCCATAGCGTAGATAGCTGGCCGGTCGGAAGTGGAGAGCTGTTGACGCAGGAGCACCTTCAACAGCAATTGCAAAAATATCGCGGGTTAATTAGTTGCGTTCTATTTCTCGGCGGTGAATGGCAACCAACGGCACTACTGAAACTATTAAAGCAAGTAAAAAGCGAAGGGCTGGAAACCTGCCTGTATACCGGCTACGAAAACGTCTCACTGGCACTTCGTGAACAACTGACTTATTTAAAAACCGGACCGTGGATCGCCGCCCGGGGCGGACTGGAAAGCCCAACCACCAACCAACGATTTTATGACTTACGGACACAGCAGTTATTGAACTGCGAGTTTCAAACAGGAGAATAATTATGTTGCGCTTAAACGAAGAACAAGTCACTGGCAAAGTCGATTTCATCCACGAGTACTTGCACGCTCAAAATGCCGCCGATGGTTCAAAAATGGATGCAAACGCCAACGTCACACAAAAGAACATAGCAACGCTTGAAGCTGAATTAATGAAAGACTTTTTTGTGCAGGTTAATCGCAAGCAAGTCAGTAATAAAATCAGTGAGCTTTTTGGTAATGACCTGGCAAAAGAGTACGTTCGTCAAATTGAGGACCATGAAATTTACGTGCATGACGAAACCAGCCTGAAGCCTTACTGTGTTTCAGTCACTATGTACCCGTTTTTACGTGACGGCTTAACTAAGCTGGGCGGTGAGTCTCAGGCGCCTAAGCATTTAGAGTCGTTCTGCGGTACCTTTGTTAACTTTGTTTTTGCCGTAAGCTCGCAGTTTGCCGGGGCTGTTGCTACGGTCGAGTTCTTAACTTATTTTGACTACTTTGCTCGTAAAGACTACGGCGACGATTACTTAAACACCCACCGCCACGAAATTGAAAACCACCTGCAGCACGTGGTATATGCGTTGAATCAGCCTGCAGCGGCCCGCGGCTACCAGAGTGTGTTCTGGAATATCTCAATTTACGATCAGCATTACTTTGACAGCATGTTTGGTGAGTTTGTTTTCCCTGCGGACTTCAGCAAGCCAGAGTGGAATTCGGTGAGTGCACTACAGGACTTCTTCCTGGACTGGTTTAATAAGGAACGGGAAAAGACCATTTTGACCTTCCCGGTGGTGACAGTGGCCATGTTAACCGACGACGGCCAGTGCAAAGATCAGTCGTTCGCCGAAAAAATTGCGGCTGAAATGGCAAATGGTAATTCCTTCTTTGTTTATTTATCTGACAATGCCGACTCGTTAGCGTCCTGTTGCCGACTGCGTAGCGAAATTAGCGACAATACTTTTTCTTATACTCTGGGTGCCGGTGGTGTTGCGACAGGCTCCATTAATGTCATTACCATGAACATGAACCGACTGGTGCAGGATGGTAGAGATTTAGAGGAAGAAGTCAGCAAAATTCACAAATATCAGGTGGCTTACAGAAAGCTGATGGAAGAATACAAAGAAGCGGGCTTATTAACCGTTTATGACGCGGGCTTTATTACCCTGGACAAACAATTCCTGACTATTGGCATTAACGGTATGGTTGAAGCGGCTGAATCGCAGGGGATTACCGCAGGTAACAATCAGGCTTATAAAGACTTTGTACAAAGCCATTTAAAAGTGATTTACGACGCAAATAAAGCGGCTAAAAAAGAATACGGCTATATGTTTAACACCGAGTTTGTACCAGCAGAAAACCTGGGCGTTAAAAACGCTAAATGGGACAGAGCTGACGGCTATAAAGTAAGCCGTGAATGCTACAACTCCTATTTTTATGCGGTAGAAGACGAAGAGGGCAATGCGTTAGATAAGCTTGTTCTTCACGGAAAAGAGTTGATTGAATACCTGGATGGCGGTTCGGCATTACATTTGAACCTTGATGAAAAGCTCAATACCTCAGGCTATTTATCGTTACTGAATATAGCCGCAAAAACTGGCTGTAATTATTTTTGCATTAACGTCAAAATTACCATCTGCAATGCCTGCGAACATATTGATAAGCGCACTTTAAGCGAATGCTCCAGCTGCGGCTCTGCAGACATTGACTATGGCACCCGGGTTATTGGCTACCTGAAGCGTGTATCGGCATTCAGTGCAGGCCGTCGTAAAGAGCACCATTTGCGTCATTATCACCGTAAACAGCCGTCAGAGGTTGCTGTTGGTGCAGCGCAAGCCAATATTGGGCTACGAAAAGCCAGCTAAAATTTGAAAACTACCCATAAAGAGGGAGCCAGCCTCCCTCTTTTTTCATGCCTTAAAATTAAGCTTTTATGATATTCTCCGCGCGCACTTCCGGAAATTCAGGTGAAGCCATGGAAATCAATAGTTATCAAGACTTTATAAAAGCCGCAAAACAACAACACGAGCCTCAGCGTTTGCTGTTTGTGTTAGCAAAAGCACAACTCCCCGAACAACCGACAGACAGTCAGAAGCAGCAATTCGAAACACAGGAAGGCGGTACATTAGAGCCAGTACTTTGTGTCGATAAACTGCCCGAGGAAGTCGAAGACTTTTCTGCTCTGGTTGAAGAATCTAAGCGCACCGACATTGACTGGGACATCGCGTTTATTAGCGCAATGGACGGCCGCGGCGGTCATCCTATTTCAAGTGACGAAGCCAGCCAGCCACTGGAGATGATGGTGCAGCAGATTCAGGCCGGTATGATTAAACACTTTTTAACCATTAACCGACAAGGAGAGTTGGTGCAGTTGCTATAGCGGTAAGCTGCGCCCTATGTGGCCATGACAAAATTTCTGATTACCGTTATTACCCTGCTTTTTTCGGTATCGGCACTGGCGGCAGAGCCCGCCATCTCTCCTTTTGATTTAACTCAGACGACGGTTGGCTACACCGCCCTGATTATTTTCGCTCTCGCATACATTCTGGTGATGGGCGAAGAAAAACTCCACATGAGAAAGTCCAAGCCGGTGTTGGTTGCCGCAGGCCTCATCTGGATCTTAATTGGCTGGGTCTATACCGGCGATCAGGCCGCTATGGCTGAATCTGCTTTTCGCCATAATCTGCTGGAATTTGCGGAATTGATGCTTTTCCTTCTGGTGGCCATGACCTATATAAACGCCATGGAAGAACGCCGCTTGTTCGATGCACTGCGAGCCTGGTTACTGAAAAAAGGCTTTAGTTATAAGCAGCTGTTCTGGATAACTGGTCTACTGGCCTTCTTTATTTCTCCGGTGGCGGATAACTTAACCACAGCATTATTGATGTGTGCCGTGGTCATGAAAGTTGCCCAGGACGATAAGAAATTTGTCGCTCTATGTTGCGTCAGTATTGTGGTTGCGGCCAACGCGGGTGGCGCCTTCAGTCCCTTTGGTGACATCACCACATTAATGGTCTGGCAGGCAGGGCAGGTCACGTTTACTGAGTTCCTCCGTTTGTTCTTGCCATCGGTTGCTAACTATTTAGTACCGGCAGTTGTTATGAGCTTTTTCATTGAGAATAAAAAGCCAACAACACTGCACACCGAGGTGGAACTAAAACGCGGTGCGCTGAGGATTACCGCCTTATTCCTACTGACCGTAGCTACAGCTGTAACTTGCCATATTGTACTGCACTTACCACCGGTGCTGGGCATGATGATGGGCTTAGGATACTTGCAGTTTTTCGGTTATTTCCTACGTATGACACTGCCAGGCTCCTTAGCTCGAAAACGTGCGATGGCGGAGCGTGTTGGTGACCAGAAACGCCTGGAACAACTAGGTGGTGTGGTGCCTTTTGATGTTTTTAGCCGGGTTTCACGAGCGGAGTGGGACACCTTGTTGTTCTTCTACGGAATCGTTTTATGCGTTGGCGGCCTTGGCTTTATGGGTTATCTGGCTCTGCTCTCTGAATCGCTATACGGTGGTATGAGTGCGACAATGGCGAATACTGTTCTGGGTGTCGTTTCAGCGGTCATCGACAACATTCCGGTTATGTTTGCCGTACTGTCGATGGAGCCCGATATGTCACATGGTCAGTGGTTGTTAATTACCCTAACCGCAGGTACCGGTGGTAGCTTACTTTCCATTGGTTCAGCCGCCGGTGTTGCCCTAATGGGACAGGCGAGAGGTTATTACACCTTTGCCTCCCACCTAAAGTGGACCCCGGTCATAGCACTAGGCTACATAGCGAGCATATTGCTCCACTTATGGCTTAATGAAGCAACGTTTTATATTTAGTTAGCGGGAAGGGAAAGGCTCTCTCAGGGCGGGGTTTCTGTTCTCAGAGAGACGCCGTAAACCCATCCCTGGGGGCTTGAGTGGCGCCATCCTTGGCGCCACACACTCTCTGAGAACAGAAACCCCGCCCTTCAACGCACTTTCCCTATCAGCTTAACTTCATAGATAAGTCGCTGAAGCCGCCAGAAGGGTAATTAGCTCGCTTAGGTTCACCTGTTACCTCGAATTCTTCGAAGTGTTTTAGTAATTCTTTCGTGAATATACGAAGTTCCATTCTGGCTAGCGGGGCGCCGGGGCAAATGTGAATGCCTCGTCCGTAGAGTAGGTTACTGGCTTTATTTCGCTCAGGGTTAAAGGCGTCTGCTTTGCCAAATACTGACTCATCGCGGTTGGCTGATGCCCAGAGTATCGTCACTTTTTCACCCTGTTTCACGGAGTAGCCGGATATTTCTGTGTCTTTGACTGCGCGTCGGCGGTTAGAAATAAGCGGTGGGTCAATGCGGAGTATTTCGTCTATGGCATCATCGACATTTAGCGGGTTATTACGAAGCTTGTCGGCAATGTCGGGATTTTGTGCGAAGAAATAGAAAATACTGCTGATAGCCGCAGCTATCGTACCTACTTCGCCGGCGGTCCAGTTGCGTAAAATGCTCACAATCTCTTCGTCGCTAAGACGGCGCGTTTCACCATTAACGGTCACTTCTTCGCGCATTAACCGAAGCGTGTGGTCATCTTTTGGCGCGTCTGACTCTCTGCGAACTTCAAGCTGTTCATGAATCAGCGCTTCAAATTCGTCCGCTTTTTGTTTTAAGGCTGCTTTGTTATTGTTAACAATGGCCTTCTGGTTCGCCTCAAGCCACTCGCCCAATGTATTGGTCAACGACTCCGGCCACCCGAGAAAGGCACACTGAATGTGTAATGCAAAAGGTTTGGCGATATTACCCACAACATCCAGCGATGTGTTCGGTGTGATTTTGCCAACAATATCTTGTGCAACCTGCTGACAAGTGGACTCGAATTCCCGTAAGCGATCATAGCTAAAATAAGGCTCAATCACCTCTCGAAAAATACTATGTTCAGGAGGATCCATCCCATTTGGAACCGATAGGTGAGAGCCTGCTGCATTGCTGAAGGTGTCATGGTCTTCAATAACCGAGCAAACACCACTATGCGTTAATACCGCATGACTCAGCATGTCACTTTGCGCAACAGCGAATTGCTGACGAAGCTCGTCAAGCGATGCAATTTGATCCTGCTGTCCGGAAGGCTCCCAACGACAATCTTTCATACAACCTCCTAATTAATCGTACGAGGCGGGCTGGCCTGTATACGTTTAAACAAAAGACCGGGGAAAAGCGTCGATGGGTAGGGTATCTGTTATCAGAGAGTGTGTGGCGCCAGGGACGGCGCCACCCAAGCCCCCATGGATGGGTTTACGGCGTCTCTCTGATAACAGATACCCCGCCCGGAGAGAGCGTTCCCTCCGGCTCCAATGTTTCAGCGTATACAGGCCAGCCCACCTATGGCCGTTAAACCACTTTGGAGTATCGGTTTTGGCCGTGATCGAGGTATTCGTCGAAACAGGCGCAGATACTGCGAACCCATAGGCGACCTAAGTCGGTGACGCGTAATTTTTTGTCAGAAACATCTACAAGGCCATCTTCTATGAATGGCTTCAATAGCGGTATGGCTTCGGCGAAATGTGCCCAGAAGTCATCGATATTCCATTCGGCCTTAAAGGCTTCAATATCAAGCTCAAAGTGGCAGATAACCTGAGAAATAAGTGCTGCACGCAACTTGTCTTCGTCAGTGAGCGCCATGCCTTTGATAATGGGTTTTTGTCCGCTATCTATCATTTTGTAGTAAGCCGGTAGCTCTTTTTCGTGTTGCCAAAGCACACCGTTTACCTGGCTAATGGATGATACGCCCAGGCCCAACAGCGCATCCTGTCCGTCGGTGGTGTAGCCCTGGAAGTTACGTTGCAAACGCCCTTCACGTTGCGCTATGGCAAGACCGTCGTCCTTTTTAGCAAAGTGATCCATACCAATAAACTGATAACCGGCTTCGCTAAGCTGAGTAATGGCTTGTTCCAGAAGGCTTAACTTAACCGAAGGTTGTGGAATGGATTCTTCCGGTATTTTCTTTTGACCCGCAAAGCGCGCGGGCAAATGCGCATAGCTAAATACCGAGATGCGGTCAGGATCCATTTCTATCACTTGCTCAATGGACTTTCTGAACGTTTCCGGGCGTTGGTAGGGCAACCCGTAAATTAAGTCTAAATTGATTGAGTCAAAGCCCAGCTCTTTACTCAGCTTAAGCTGATGGGCAATTAAATCGACATCCTGTACACGGTTAATGGCAATCTGAACTTTTTTGTCAAAGTCCTGTACGCCGTAGCTAACACGGTTAAAGCCTAACTCGCGCAAATGGCGAAGCTTTTCATCGCTGCAGCTGCGTGGGTCAATTTCAATACTCACTTCCGGGTTACTGGCAAAAGTAAAGTTCTCATGAACCAAGTCCATTAACCGGGTCAATTGCTGTTCGGTCAAAAAGGTTGGCGTACCGCCGCCTAAATGAATTTGGCGGATCTTCTTGTTTTTTACCATTGGCTGGTACATCGTCATTTCTTTTGCGAGGTAATCCAGATATTTATCGGCCTTGTGCTGGTGCCGGGTGATCACCTTATTGCAACCACAGTAGTAACAAAGCTTATGGCAGAAGGGTAAGTGCAAATACAAACAGAGTCCGTCACCTGCATTTTTTAATGCGGCTTCAATGCGATTTTCTGAAAATTGTTCGGAAAGCATCAACGCCGTGGGATAAGACGTATAACGAGGTCCATTAATGTTGTATTTTTCTATTAATTCTTTATCCCAGGTAACTGCACTCATAACCACCTCTTGACCCCAGTCAAAAAAGTATTTAATTAACTTATCTGTATTGTTTCACCTTTTGCTTTATAAATAAAATCGCTAAAACGGTTTCCTATTAAATATAAGGCCCTTGGAAGCTTTTGATTTACCTCAATAGTGTCTAAGAAGTTCTTTAAATGTAACCCTAATTCGGTATTGCCTTTTACCATTAACTTTCGATTGAAGAATAAAGTGTCAGGATCAACCTTGCCATAAATCAATAAAAGCAATGCGTCACCGTCTGCTGAGAGCTGTACGTCTGATTCAACGGGGTTATTAAGGGATTTAAGCTGGTTGCCTTTTAACGTTAAAAAGAGTGACAAATCAATATCTTTTACTTTTATCTCAACAACTTTTTCAGAAATAAAGTCGAGATCACCCGCTATTATTTCTTCTTTAAATAAACGGTTTAATAATTGTTCCGAGCCAAAGTTAATAATGCTATCTGGTATTAATTTATTAATTGGTTGAATTATTTTAGGTATAGAAGATACCCAATTGGTGGTATTCATTTTTTGCTCCATAGATAACAACAAAATAAAAGACTTGGGCACTATAATAAATAAACAAATAAGGCGCTACAAAATAGTTAAATAGAGGTTTCAGATGGAGTTGTTATGTCCGGCCGGAAGTATCCCTGCGTTAAAAGCGGCTATAGAAAATGGTGCCGATGCAGTTTATGTAGGGCTAAAAGACGAAACCAATGCGCGTCATTTCGCAGGTTTGAATTTAAACCAGATGAAGTTATCGGAAGCAGCGGACTACGTGCATAAGCATGGCCGCAAACTGCATGTTGCCATTAATACTTTTGCTCATGCCAGCAGTTGGGAAAAATGGCGGCAAGCGGTTGATGATGCCGTACTGGCAGGTGCAGACGTACTGATTATTGCCGACTTAGCAGTTTTGGCTTATGCGGCTGAAAGATACCCGAGAGTTGAGCGGCACTTATCAGTGCAGGCCTCTGCAACCAACGCCGGGGCCATTCGATTTTACCAACAGTTTGGTGTATCCAGAGTAGTGTTACCTCGTGTTCTGTCTATGCAGCAAGTGCGGGCACTGGCGCGTACGACCGATGTCGAGTTGGAAGTATTTGCCTTTGGTAGCCTCTGCATTATGGCGGAGGGGCGGTGTTACTTAAGCTCGTACTTGACCGGAGAGTCGCCCAACACAGCCGGTGCCTGCTCGCCTGCCGCTTTTGTCGAGTGGGACGAACAGGACAATAAACTGGAGTCCCGGCTTAACGGTGTGCTTATTGACCGCTTTGATGAAAACGAAAAGGCGGGTTATCCCACCTTGTGCAAAGGGCGTTTTTCGGTCGACGATGAAATTTACAACGTACTGGAAGAGCCTACTAGCCTGAACACCTTAAGTTTGTTGCCGCAACTTTATAAAGAAGGTATTGCCTCGCTGAAAATTGAAGGGCGACAGCGCAGCCCGGCTTATGTATCGCAAATTACCAGAGTGTGGCGTCAGGCTATCGATACCGTTATGGCCGACCCCGATAACTTTGAAGTAGCAGATAACTGGAACTCAGTTCTGTCCTCACTTTCCGAGGGCAGTCAAACAACGCTCGGCGCGTACCACCGGAAATGGAAGTAACCCACATGAAGTTTTCCTTAGGGCCCAACCTGTATTTTTGGCCTAAACAGCAGGTTTTTGATTTTTACCAGCAAGCTGCCGAGTCAGATGTCGAACATGTGTATCTTGGTGAAACGGTCTGTAGTAAGCGGCGCGAGTTAAAGTTGGATGACTACCTGGCGATAGCGCACATGCTAAGAGAAGCGGGTAAGAAAGTGACGCTGTCGACAATGACCTTGCTCGAAGCGCCGGCTGAATTAAGAGAGCTGGGTAAATATTGTGACAATGGTGAGTTTGATGTTGAAGCCAACGATGTCAGTGCCATTGGAATATTGCAGGAACAGGGGCTGAACTTTACCGCAGGGCCGGCCATTAATATTTATAATCACCAGAGTCTGCGACGTTTAATTGATATGGGCATGACCCGCTGGGTTGCGCCTTTTGAACTCTCGCGTGACTGGCTACAGGATATTTTGCAGCAGAACCTGATTAACACCGTGAGAGATTGTTTCGAGGTAGAGGTGTTTTCTTTCGGGCATATGCCACTGGCCTGGTCTGGTCGTTGCTTTACGGCCCGCTCAGAAAACCGACCGAAAGATCAATGTGAACTGTGTTGCATAAAGTACCCGGAAGGCCGCGAAGTAAAGAGCCAGGAAGGGCAGCAGGTGTTTTTACTTAATGGCATTCAGACGCAGTCAGGTACCCGTTATAACCTGATAAATCAACTACCCAGTATGAAAGGTGTGGTTGATATTGTGCGTATCAGCCCGCAGCCGGAAGGGACTTTTGACTGGCTACAGCGTTTCCGTAACAATGTCGATGGTGAGCAACCCGTAAAACTGGGGAGTAAAGAAAGTAACGGCTATTGGCTACAGCTTGCGGGTTTAGCAACGGCGTAACGGAACAAAGCATTTATAGCGAAAAGGATAACTATGTCAGAGAAAACAGCTCGAATTGGTGTGTTAACCGTTAGTGACAGAGCCAGTGCCGGAGTGTATGAAGATATTTCCGGACAGGCCATAAAAGACACGCTAAACGACTATCTAACCTCTGAATGGCAGGCAGAGTACCGGGTTATTGCCGATGAGCAGCCGCTCATTGAATCCACCATTAAAGACTTAGTGGATAAAGAAGGCTGTTGTCTGGTCGTTACAACCGGAGGGACAGGCCCGGCCAAGCGCGATGTGACACCTGAAGCGACGGAAGCCGTTTGTGACCGTATGATGCCCGGCTTTGGTGAGCTTATGCGGCAGGAGTCTCTTAAGTATGTTCCTACCGCTATTTTGTCGCGGCAAACGGCAGGTCTCAGAGGCTCTTCATTAATTATTAATTTGCCCGGCAAGCCAAAGGCCATTCGCCAATGTCTGGACGCTGTGTTTCCGGCAGTGCCGTACTGCATCGACCTTATGGATGGGCCTTACCTTGAGTGTGATGAGTCGGTGATTAAACCCTTCCGTCCAAAAAGTAAGTAACTACTCCTGCTTTCCCTTGCCATCACCAGCCCAAAAATAGGCTGGTGATAGTTTTTATACCTGAGCCCGGACGGTTTAGCAGGGGTCTGGTGCGTTTTTACGAGAGTAGAACCACCAGGTTATCACGCTGCAAATGGCGTAGAAGATGATAAAACTCACTAAAGCGGCAGATACACTACCTGTCAGACTAATGGATGAACCATAGGCTTTCGGGATAAAGAAGCCACCATAAGCCGCAATGGCAGAAATAAAGCCAATAACCGCAGCAGATTCTTTATTACCCTGCTTAATTGCTTCGTCGGTATCTCCCAGCTCGCGTTTGCGCTGATTCAGGAAAATGACCGGAACCATGCGGAAGGTGGAGCCGTTACCAATACCAGTTGCAATAAACAACACCATAAAGGCAGCGAAGAAGCCCCAGAAGTTGCCTTCAGTACCAGCTATTGGCAGGAAGTACATGACACCTGCTACGCCGGCAATCATTAGCAGGAAGTTCCAGAAGGTTACCCGTGCACCGCCTAGCTTGTCAGCGACAATACCACCGACTGGCCGCGATAACGCACCCACTAGTGGACCGAGGAAGGCGTAAGCAGTTGGGTCAACTTTAGGGAACAGCATACCCGATAGCAGAGGGAAGCCAGCCGCAAAGCCGATAAAGCTTCCGAACGTTCCCAAATAAAGGATACACATGATCCAGTTATGAGTGCGCTTGAAGATAACGGCTTGATCACTGAACGAGGCTTTCGCTGAGGAAATGTCGTTCATGCCGAACCAGGCCGCTATCGAACCGATAATAATCAGCGGAACCCACAAGAACGCGGCGTTTTGCAGCCAGACTTCCCGACCGGCATTCGCACCTTCCTGAATCACCAGCGGATCACCTTCGATGCCACCAAAGACACTGGCAGCAATAACCAGAGGTGCCAGTAACTGCATACCCGACACACCCAGGTTACCCAGTCCAGCGTTCATGCCTAAAGCGCCACCTTTTTCTTTCTGTGGATAGAAGAAGCTGATGTTGGACATGCTGGACGAGAAGTTACCACCACCGAAGCCACACAACAGAGCCAGTATTAGCATGATCATGTAAGGCGTATCGGTGTCCTGAACAGCAAACCCTATCCATATACAGGGTATTAATAAAGAAGCTGTCGATATTGCAGTCCAGCGTCGGCCGCCGAATATGGGAACCATAAAGCTGTAGAATATTCGCAAGGTCGCACCCGACAAGGCAGGTAACGCTGCTAACCAGAACAGTTCGTTTTGGCTGTAAGGGAAGCCGAGCGCCGGCATTTTGACCACCAGAATACTCCAGATAGTCCAGACTGCGAAGGCTAAGAACAGGTTCGGTATGGAAATCCACAAGTTTCGGGTGGCTATACGCTTACCTTTTTCTTCCCAGAAGGTTTTATCTTCTGGGCGCCAGTCGTCCAGCACCATAGAGTTAGGAGTGGAGAACTCGGGCAGGTCGCGCTCTTCACGGTCTTCGCGATATTCAACGCGCTCTGCGCGAAGAATAGCAAAGTGCATCCAGGCGAGTGCGGCTGCAGCAATAACGAACAGCAACATGAAGCTGCTTTGCCATACGCCGATAACGTCGTTCAGCATACCGAAGGTTAATGGCAGCAGGAAACCGCCTAAACCACCGATCATACCGACGACACCACCAACAGCACCAACGCTTTTCGGGTAATACACCGGAATATGCTTAAATACGGCGGCCTTACCCAGTGACATAAAGAAGCCCAATACAAAGGTAAGGAAGACAAAGCCGAGTAAGGTGATCTCGAAATGGAAGTTATAAGTCTGGTTGACACCTTTAACCGCGTATTCGGTGCTGGGATAACTCAGCAAGAAAGTACAAATAACCGATGCAATGAATGTCCAGTACATGACTCGACGAGCACCATACTTGTCAGACATCCAACCGCCCAGAATACGGAAGAGTGATGCCGGAATCGTGTAAAGTGCGGCTATCATACCGGCTGTTTTTATGTCGAGGTCGTAAACACCGATAAGGTAGTGCGGAAGCCATAAAGCAAGTGCGACAAAAGCACCAAAAACAAAAAAGTAATAAAGCGAGAAGCGCCAGACACGAAGATCACCAAGTGGTGATAGTTGCTCCCAAAAGCCTTTTTGCTGAAGTTCCTGACGATTTTCTTTTAACGGGTCTTCTTTTGCTAAGAAAAGAAAAACAACACCGGCAATAGCCAGTACCGTTGCATAAATTTGCGCAGTACCTTGCCAACCAAGGGCTATTAGCAGAAAGGGCGCACCAAAGTTGGTTACGGCGGAGCCAACATTACCTGCGCCGAAGATCCCTAGCGCGGTGCCCTGTTTTTCTTTCACATTGTCAAACCAGGCAGCGGTATAGGTGACACCGACAATGAATGAACCGCCGGCCAGGCCAACCCCCAATGCTGCAACTAACAACATAATGTAGCTGTTAGCAAAGGTCAGCAAATAAACGCAGGCTGCGGTAAGTAACATGAGAATACTGAAGACTTTGCGACCACCGTACCGGTCGGTCCAAATACCCAGGAACATACGGCTGATAGAGCCCGTTAATACCGGGGTTGCCATCAGTAAGCCCAACTGAGTGTCAGTTAAGTTGAAGTCGGCTTTTATCTGAATACCGATGATTGAAAAGATGGTCCAGACCGCAAAACAAAGCGTGAACGCCAGCGTTGAAATAGCGAGCGCTCTATTGCGTTGACCACCTGTGACTGACAGGGGTTGGTTCATGAAAGACCTCCAGTTAGATCCATTTAAGTCAGATAGCTAAACTTTACTGTTAAGCGCAAGAAAATGCTTTAGTATCAAAAGACTAGGATTAATATGGAGGTTCTGGTAATGCTACTTTTAGGGTAGTTTTGTACGTATCGGCAGAGCCTGTTAACAGTGCAAAAGCTACCCCTTAATGGGTAATTTTTACTTACTGTAAAGAAATGAAATCAACTAAGGGGTACTAACTTATTTTCACGAGTAAGGAGTCGATTTCCCTATAAATAAAAGATATATTACAAATGTACCTTTATAAATTAAGCGGTGACAATGATGCAGATCACAGACAAACAAAAAGAAGAGCAGTTAATTCCAATTCTTCGCCAGGCATTTCGACCGCTATTCCTGTTGGGAGCCGGGTTTAGCGCCATCGCTATGTTGTTGTGGGGGTTGGCACTTGGTGGAAAGGTCGATTTGCCCGTCTATGGCAATATCATGTTCTGGCACTCCCATGAAATGATGTTCGGCTTTGTTATCGCTATTGTGCTCGGTTTCTTATTAACCGCGGTGCAGAACTGGACAGGGCTGAGAGCGCCTCACGGCAATACCTTGCTTATTCTTACTGTACTATGGGTGGCAGCGCGGCTGGGTCTTTTGTTTGGTAGTGAGTGGCCCTGGTGGCTGGTTGCGGCAGTCGATATCAGCCTTTTACCTGTTGCGGCCTTTCTATTCGGACGTATGGTTCTGAAGGTAAACCAGACCCGAAACTTATTCTTCGTGCCTATTCTGTTGCTGCTGACCGTTTGTAACCTGCTTATGCACTATGGCTTGCACTTTGGTCAGTACCATATTCAAACTCTTGGTGCTTACAATGCGGTGTTTCTGGTGACTTTGCTTATGGCAATTATTGGTGGTCGTGTACTCCCCATGTTTACCGCCAACGGCACCATGACACCTAAAGTACAACCGATTGTCTGGCTTGATCGCATTGCGCTGGGCAGTTTGTGGCTTATTTTTGCGGTCCACTTTTTGAATTTGCACACCATTTTACCCAGTCAGGTGATGGTGTTCTTATTTACCGTTTCAGCTATTGCTACAGCGATACGAGTCGCGCGCTGGAAAATCTGGATTACCTGGCAGGTGCCGTTACTGTGGTCACTGCATTTGGCCTACTGGTTTATTCCGGTTGGGCTGGCGCTATTTGCTCTGCGCTATGCCGGTTTTGAGCTGACTCAGAGCCTGGCAATGCATGCACTGACCGCTGGGGCTATGGGCAATATGATTTTGAGCATGATAGCCCGGGTATCGCTGGGGCACAGCGGACGCCCACTGCAGCCAAAACTGATTATGACCGGTGCCTTTTTACTGGTGTTAATTGCGGCACTGACCCGGGTCTTTTTCATGTGGCTGGTGCCGGAAATGACCAGCCAGTGGTTGATGTTCAGCACATTGGCCTGGGCTTTGGCTTATGGCATTTACGTTGTGGTTTATTTTAAAGTGCTGACTACGCCGCGTGCTGATGGCAATCCAGGTTAAAGGTCAGCACAATGCGGGCACTGCGGGTGCTTCTGAATATTGAGCCGCTGCCAGTCACTGTGCAGCGCATCAAACAGCAATACCGATGAATACAGCGGCTGGCCAATACCAGCCGTTATTTTTATCGCTTCGACAGCCTGCATAGTACCCACCACACCCACCAAAGGTGATAAAACACCGGCTTCGGTGCAACTGAGTTGCTGCTCACCAAAAAACTGGCTGTAACAGGCGTAGCAGGGCGAACTGTTTTGCATAGAAAAGCTGGCAATCTGGCCTTCAAAACGAATAGCAGAGCCGGAAACCAAAGGCGTTTTACTTTTCAGGCAGGCTTTATTAATGCTGTTACGTGTCGCCAGATTATCGCAGCAATCTACAACTAGCGTGGCCCTTTCCGCTAACTTCACCAGCAAAGCGTTGTCTGCCTTTACCGGCAGTGCCGTAATATCCGCTTCGCTATTCAGCTGCATCAGGTGCTGGCGAGATTGCTCTGCTTTGTTATTCCCTATGCTGTTTTCGGTGAACAAAATTTGGCGTTGCAGGTTATGACTGTCAATTACATCGTCATCGACTAAGGTGATCTTTCCAACGCCAGCGGCGGTTAAATAAGGCGCAACGGCGCAGCCTAATCCGCCCAGACCAATGATGACGATATGGGTGTTTAATAACTTTTCCTGACCTTCTAAATCCATCGCCGGTAAGGCAATGTGCCGGTTGTATTTCAACATTTGCAGGTGAGATAAGGTTTTACTCATAGCGAATTTCCATTATTTTCAGGCACTAATTCAGGACGAGTCGCCAGCCAGTAACCCACGGTGAGTAATACCACACCAACAAGGCCTTTTAACCACACGGGGACCTGTGGAACCAATAACCATAACACCAGATAACCGGTTGCCATCATAATCAGAGCTATGACTTTGGAGCGGCGTTTTATGACGCGGTTATCGCGCCAGGCTCTAATATCCGGGCCGTATTTTGGGTGGTTAATCAGCCAGGCCTCCAAACGAGGCCAGCCCTTACTGGCAGCCCAAAGCGCGGCAATAAGAAACGGAACGGTGGGCATCACCGGCAGGGCAATACCAACCAGCCCCAGTAGCACAAAAAATAGAGCCAGAGCGCGCCAGAGCAATAGAATTAACAACTCCCGGGTCATGACTTCATTCCCAGACGGCTTGCCATTTTGTGCAGGTTACTGGCGTCAAGTTGCAAGTCTTTAGCAGCTTGACTCCAGCTGTTGTTATGCCGGTTCAAAGCCGCTTCTATCATTTTTCTTTGGGTGTAGTTCACAGCCTCTTTCATTGAAACGTTATGTACCGGCAACTCGGTTCCGCTGTTGCTTTTACCGGAATCCAGAGCGGCCGACATGGGTAATTGAACGTCGAGATCTAACATGTCCGGCTCAATGGTCGCAATATCGGTTTTTACAACGCCATGGCTCAGCAGTTTAATGGCTGCGCGGCTTATGACATGCTCCAGTTCACGCACGTTACCCGGCCACTGATACTGCTGTATGGCCAGTTCGGCTTCCGGTGATAACCGTAAAGCACGAAGCCCCAAGCGCGCGCGGTTTAATTCAAGAAAGTGACCAGCGAGAATCGACACATCGTCATCGCGCTCGCGCAAAGGCGGAATGGGTAAAGGGTAAACTGACAGGCGGTGGTATAAATCTGCGCGGAAGGTTTCATTACTGACTTGCTGGCGCAGGTTACGGTTGGTGGCTGCTATCAGGCGCACGTCCACTTTACGGTACTTGTCCGAGCCCAGTCGCTGAATTTCACCATTTTGCAAAACACGCAGCAGTTTGGCCTGTATCGACAGTGGCAGTTCGCCCACTTCATCCAGAAATAACGTGCCGCCATGAGCCGCTTCAAAGCGTCCGGAACGGTCGCTGGTAGCACCAGAGAAAGCGCCTTTAACATGACCGAAGAGCTCACTCTCAGCTAAGGATTCTGGCAGCGCAGCACAGTTAACGTAAATAAGTGGCATATCGCTGCGCTGCGACAATAAGTGAAGTTCGCGCGCAAAGAGTTCTTTACCGACACCGGTCTCGCCCAAAAGCAGTACCGGCAAGTCGGCACCGGCGACAACCCGCAGCTCTTTCAGAACACCTTCAATGGCTTTGCTCTGACCAATAATTTCGGAGTCATTGGTTTCCGTAGCTCCGGCTTGCGGCATGGCACGTTGTTGCCCCTGACGCAACGCTCTGACGTTTTGCTCCAGTTGGCCAATACGCACTGCAGTTTCAACGAACAAACTGAACTTTTGCAGCTCGAGTATGGAGTTATCAGTAAAAGTACCGGGTTGCAGAGCATCTAGCGTAAGCACACCCCAGCATTTGTTTTCCAGGTACAAGCTGATTCCCATGCAGTCGTGTACGGGTAACGCATTGCCTGGCTGCTCTGCTAACAAACCGTCGTACGGGTCAGGTAACGACGAGTCATGCTCAAACCTTACCGGGCTGCGGGAAGCCAGCAGTGCTGCCAGCCTTGGGTGTTGAGCAACCACAAAACGACGACCCAAAGCTTCGCGCACCAGCCCCTGAATAGCGACCGGCTGAAGTACTTCGTTATCCAGTTTTAGTAACACCACTGCACCACAGTTGAAATGGCGGCGTAAAGTGTTGACCAGATTCTGTAAACGAACGGCGGCAGGCTGCTCGGTCAGCAGGTCTGCTAATAGACTTTCTTGCAACATGGTTAAATTGACTGCCCAGGTTAAAAAGACCCTTATTGGTTGGGTTGATAGTACCTTGGCACCCCGGAGAGTCAATAATCACAATGGGGTAGAAGCTGGCCTGTTTGTTGCAACCATTAGCCATATCGAAAATTTAGACCGTTAAATAACGGCTGAAAATTTTAATTTGGCAAACAGGAGTTATCCCATGAATACTTTAAATGAACGTTTACAGGCTGCTGAGCAAAAGTGGCAGGATTCTGGCTCACAGGAATTAATTGAGCATATCTATTTGCGCTTTCATGAACGTCACCGCGAGCAGTTACCGGAATTAAAACAGTTAGCCATGCGCGTTGAGGAAGTTCATGGTGATCATGCCGAAGCGCCTAATGGCCTGGCTGAGCACTTAGACAATATGCTGCAGGAACTGGAAAGCCACATGATGAAAGAAGAGCAGATTCTGTTTCCTATGTTGTCGCGCGGAGTTTATCCAAGCGGGCCAATTTCAGTCATGGAAGAAGAACACGTTCAGCACGAAGACGAAATCAATAAAATTGATGAACTGACCAACAACCTGACTTTGCCTGAAGGCGCCTGTGGCACCTGGACTGCGCTTTATAACGGCTTGAAAGAGTTGCAGGACGACTTACGCGAGCATATTTACCTGGAAAACAACGTGCTTTTTGTCGAGAAGAAAGCGGCTGCACCGGTGCACGGTAAAGATTTTTGCTGTGGGTCTTGTCAGTAACTTCGCTTAAAGTACATTACCTTTTCCAGATACCGGCGGCTTTCAGCTAAAGGGTGTTTTGAAGTTAAGTCCCGGTAAATAACGCCGGGCTGACTTCGGTTCATTATCTGTATGGCTCTGTTGCGGTTGGATGAAAAGGTTTTTAGTACATTGCCGGCGCCGCCGTTATATGCAGAGACTATAGCGTATTCGCGGCTGTTTGGGTTCTGTATACCTTTTAGATACTGGGTGTTGAGAATGTATAAGTAGGCACTGCCAATATCTATATTCTGGGCAGGGTCAAACAACTGCTCAGACGTAGGTTGTCCCGGTACTTCGCGCACCCGTTCAAAGACATCTCGCCCTGCGGTAGCTGCTACCACCTGCATCAACCCGTAGGCGTTAGCATGGCTGACCGCATAAGGGTTGAAGCTGCTTTCGGTTTCAATAATGGCGTAAATAAGCTCGGGCTCAATATCATAGCGTTTCGCGGCAGCAATTACATAATCGGAATATTGGTGTTTACGCAGTGCTTTATGCTCGTCGACCAGCTCAATTTGTACTTCATAAACGTCGTTGTCTTTGGCACGGCGAGTGCGAAGCTCGTTGTTAACTAAATACTCTGCAAAACGGTTGGCTCTCCACTGGTATTCGACCACGACATTGTCCTGGTCAACAACCTGGCCTCGCAAAAAGGGCTTTCCTGAACCTTCTGGCTCTTTATCGGTAAATATATCAACGGCGGTGAGATCTGAGGGTGTCAGCAGCGTGCGGACAATAGCCGCTTGCAACTGTCGTCGGGTTTCGGCGGGATCGTCGCTGTCATGCAAAGTAGCAACGGTCAGCAGACCCTGCTCAAAGTCGACAACAGCTTTGGCATGAAAGTTATCGCTGTATTTAACGTACTTTTTTTCGCTGGGAACAGTGTCTTTTTCTTCCCCCCAAATGGCTTCGGCAACGGTACGAAGGTCTCGCAGTGCTTTGCGCAGGTCTTCAATGTCGTTAATAAGCTGGCGGGGGTTGCTGCGGTAGCTATTGAGACGCTCCCGCGCTAACGACTCAACAACAGCTGAGGGATCATTTCCACTGAGAATGCCAGAGGTAACCACTCGCCTGACGTTATTCGGTGTCACTTCACACCCTGCCAGAATTACCGTGGTAGCTATAGCCACCATTATCGTGGTTATTTGAGTCTTTTTATTCATAGCGCCTAAATTGAGCTTCACTTCCCTTGTTCAAGCTTTTACATTAGGGAGACATAAAAATAAACCCTAAGCATTGTTTCGGCAGTGTGTAAAACAACAGGAATGAAGATGCGCAGTCTCAAATTAGCGGCGCTCGTAGCCGCCTCGTGGTTCGTGATACCCACCCATGCACAGCAGCTCTCAGGCGAAAGCTCCATACTACCTGAAGCCAGTTACAGCGACTCCGAAGTGACCGTCGAGCAGGTTCTGGGTTACCCCATGGGTACCAAAATTACCAGTCCGGCAGATATGAGCCGCTATTTTGAAGCACTGAAGCAGGCCTATCCGAAACAGGTAAAGCTGCTTGAGTACGGCAAAAGCTGGGAAGGACGCACGCTTTATTATGCGGTTATTTCCAGTGAAAAGAACATGGCCGACTTTGACGGCTTCATGCAGGGAATGCAGTCCTTAGCTGACCCGCGTAAAACCGATAGCGATGACGCCGAGCAGTTAATTGACCAATTGCCTGGTAGCATCTGGCTGTCCTACGGCGTTCACGGCAATGAAATCTCCTCGCCCGAAGCGGCTATGATGACGGCTTATCATTTACTGCATGACCAGCGTGAGCAGACTCAGCAATGGTTGGACAACACCATGGTGTTTATTGACCCATTGCAAAACCCCGATGGTCGGGCTCGTTTTGTGGATCGTTACTACATGAGTGTTGGGCTTGAGCACTCAGGCGATCGTCGCAGTGCAGAGCATAACGAACCCTGGCCGAACGGGCGCACTAACCATTACCTTTTTGATATGAACCGCGACTGGATTGCGCTGACGCAGCCCGAAATAAGCGGACAAATTGATGCCTTACTAAAATATTATCCGCTGGTGTTTGTTGATTTGCACGAAATGAGTGGCGATTCCACATACTATTTCACACCCGAGGCGCGGCCTTATAACCCACTGATAACCGAAGCGCAGCGCGAAACACTGAACTGGATTGGTAAAAATAATGGTCAGTGGTTTGATGAAAAAGGCTTTGATTACTTTACCCGTGAAATTTTCGATGCGTTTTACCCGGGGTATGGCGCCAGTTGGCCGCTTTATCAGGGCTCAGTTGCTATGACTTATGAAATGGCTTCGGCGCGTGGACATTTGTTTCAGCGCGAAGACGGCGACGTGCTGACCTACGCCGATGGTGTTCAACAGCACTTTATTGCGTCTATTTCGACAATCCAGACGGTTTCCGAACGTCGAGAAGCCTTGTTGCAGAAGTTCTGGGAATACCGTAAGTCAGCGGTTGAAGCCGGTGAAGACGGCGATGTCCGCTCTATTATTCTGCCTGCCAAAGATGATCCGGCTGCTGCGCGCAAGCTGGCGTCCCTGCTGGTTGAGCAGGGTGCTGACGTGAGCCAGGCGGAGGAAGCCTTTGATGTGTGCGGAACCGACTATGAAGCCGGCGCTTACATCATTGATATGGCACAACCTGCACACCGCATGATACGCACTTTAATGGATGAGCAAGTGGACATGGCGGATGACTTTTTGGCCGAGCAGGAACAACGCCGAAACAATAACCTGCCGGACCAAATTTATGATGTAACCGGCTGGTCACTGCCATTGATGTTTAACGTTGAAAGTCATCAGTGTGATGACCTGCCGAGTGTTGCCACGGCATCGGTTGAAGAAGGGCGCATTGAGCCAGGTAAGGTCATTAACCCGGACGCCAAGGTGGCCTTTTTGGTTCGCTGGGGTGACATGAATGCGGGTCGCTTCCTTACGGCCGCCTTGCGGGAAGGCCTGGAAGTTCGCCAAAGCGAATTAGCCTTTACTCATGAAAGCGCCGGCGACTTTCCAAGTGGTTCGCTCATTTTGACCCGCGCAGACAACCAGGGTGGCTTACAGGCAAAACTGCAGGAACTGGCTAAAGCCTCTGGCGCAACCGTTGAAGGCGTTGATTCAAGCTGGATGACCGCCGGTCCGAACTTCGGTTCACATAATGTGAGTAAGCTGGAAGCGCCAAACATTGCTATTGCCTGGGATGAGCCCGTCAGTGCCTATAATGCCGGGCATACACGCTTTGTTATTGAGCGTCAGATGGGCTATCCGGTAACAGCTATTCGCACGATGCAGTTGTTTCGCTCTGATTTGGACGGCCTTGATGTTCTGATCCTGCCGGAGGGACGTTACTCGGATGTCTTAAATGACAAAGCGGTCGAGAAAATTAAGCAGTGGGTGTCAGACGGCGGTGTTTTATTGACCTTAGGCAGCGCCTCTGCCTGGGCTGTTGAGACCGGACTGTTAAATACCAAGCTTGAGCGCAAAGTCCCCGAAGAGGGCGTTACTAAACCGGAAGACGAAATTAAAGTGGACGGCAAAGTAATTGAAAGCCGTGAACAGTTCTTAACGGAAATAAAACCGCATGGCGCTGATCCGGACTGGGTGCCTGGTGCGTTATTAAATGCCGAAGTTGATACCGACCACTGGTTAAGTGCCGGTGTTAAACCGCAGGTTATCAGCATTTATAACGGCAACGATGTGTTTACGCCCATTGATATCAATCAGGGTAGAAATATTGCCTGGTTCGCGGGTGCGGACGATATGCTGGCGAGCGGCTTTTTGTGGGATGACATTGCACAGCAGTTGCCGTACAAACCGCTATTAATGTGGCAGCCAACGGGTAATGGTATGGTTATCAGCTTTACTCAGGAACCCACTTACCGCGCTTACATGGACGGTTTAAACACCTTGCTGATGAATGCGCTGTTCCTGGCGCCGGCAAAAGCACAATAAGGAGTCTGACATGGCACAGTTCGGAGTTATTGGTCTGGGGCGCTTCGGCGCCCGGACATCGTTGGAGTTACTGGAACTCGGCCACGAAGTTATAGGCATTGATGCAGATGAAAAGTTAGTTGAAGAGCTCGCAGATCAACTAACGCACTCCGCTATTTGTGATGTGACTGATGAGAAAGCCCTGAACGAACTCGACTTGTCCAATTGCGATGTGGTTCTAGTGGCGATTGGTGAAGACTTGCAGGCGAGCTTGTTATGCGTCTTACATTTGAAAACCATTGGAGTGAAAGAGATATGGGCGAAAGCGACGTCTAAGTCGCATCACCAGATCCTATCGAAGCTTGGAGTCAGTCGTATTATTCACCCTGAGGAAGAAATGGGAATACGTGTCGCTCAAGCGTTGAACTACCCAATGGTTAATGAATACATGTCGCTTGGACACAATTGGTATTGTGTAGAAATTGCGTTAGGAGAGAACCTTGAAGGTAAAACATTAAAAGATATTTTGCCCGATAACACAGACAACTTTCATTTGCTGCTGTTAAAGAAGCGCGATGAGGTGACTGTAATGCCCGGACCGGAAATTACTATAGAAGCTAACGAAACTCTGGTCATGGCCGGTAGCCTGAAAGCTTTAAAGTCAATTGCACCGAAGTTGGTCGAAGAGTCATGAAGCAATGGTTACCTTCTTTTTTTATGGTGTACACCCGAGCCAGACGGAGCCAGCATAAAAGATTTAAAGCTGGTCCCCCTGTTGTCCTGGCCGGTGGTTTTTTCGTTCTAATTTTGTTTGGCGCCTTATTACTCAAACTTCCTTTCGCTACTGTAGAGCCCATTAGCTGGCTGGACAGTTTCTTTACCGCAGCTTCAGCAGTAACCGTGACCGGACTGGTCGTGGTTGATACAGGACAAACGTTTACCTTTTTCGGCTTGTCTGTTATTGCCATTTTGATTCAGATGGGTGGTATTGGTTTTATGACTTTTGCCATTCTGGCAGTAATGTCGATGGGCGGAAATATTGGGATTAGCTATCAGCTTGTTGCCAAGGAAGCAATGCAACAAACAAGCTTAAAAAACATTGCTAAAACCGCTAAAACCGTGTTTTTTCTTGCCGTTATTGTTGAGTTACTTGGTACCCTCGTTTTAACCATAACCTGGTGGAGCGAATTCGGTTTTTGGCGAGCGCTGGGGGAAGCTGCATTTTATTCAATTTCAGCATTTAATAACGCAGGTTTTGGTCTGTCAGCAAACAGCTTAAGTGATTATGTTGGCAGTATTCCAGTGAACCTCGTGGTTACTTTCATGTTCATTATCGGAGGTTTGGGCTTTTCAGTCTTAATGAACATATTCGAGCAGCGGCGTTGGCATCAGTTCTCGGTTTACACACGCAGTATTCTTATTGCCACTCTCGTAATTAATCTCCTTTCTGCCTTTATATTCTGGTCATTGGAGCATAGTAACCCAAACACTTTAGGGTCTTTATCAACACTGCAGCAGACATTAGCTTCTTGGTTTCAGGCAACGACCCCCCGAACTGCAGGCTTTAATACAATTGATATTGGTGAACTGCGCGAGCCGACATCAATGTACATTATGTTGCTCATGTTCATAGGCGGTGGCTCGATGAGTACCGGGGGAGGGATAAAGCTAGGAACTTTTATCGTCTTAATGATGGCAACTTATGCGTTTTTAAGAAGAAGAGAGCACGTTACTCTAATGCAGCGCAGTATAGAGCAGCAGATGGTGATGAAAGCCCTGGCCGTTTCGATGATAACTCTGTTAATCGCATTTTTAGGAATCTTTTTCCTAATGATTTTGAATCCGCTGCCGTTTATAGATATAAGCTTTGAAGTTTTGTCCGCTTTAGCAACCGTAGGGCTTTCAAGAGGAATCACCGCAGAGGTGACTGAGTTGAGTCAGATGCTACTCATTGTCCTAATGTTTGTCGGACGTGTAGGGCCGTTGACTCTAGTTTACTTCTTAACGACTCCAAACAGACGAAGAGTTCGCTTTCCAAAAACGGAAGTGCAGGTGGGGTAGTTTAATAAAGCCGAAATGCTCATAATAGAACGATAATAAGAGATGCTTTTAAGATGCTGAAAAAATTAAAGTTTACACAAAAAGTGACGGCTGTTGCATCGCTAATACTGGTGTTAGTGCTGGGTGTTTTTACGCTAACCAACTTTTTGCAGATGTCGACTCAGACCCGTAGTAACTTGCAGCATCAAATGCAGGCGTTATCGGACTCTGTATCAAGCAATATCTCGCAGTGGTTCAATGACCGCATGAGCATTGTTCAGGCAACGGCTGACGCCTATGACGTTGATGATTCCACCGCCCGTTCATTGGAACGCGTGCAACAGTCAAAAGCGGCCGGTAAGTTTAAAAATGTTTACTATGGCTTAATTGACGGGACCTTCCTGCTGGATGATCCGAGCATTGATTTGCCCGATGACTATGATGCCCGCAGCCGCCCCTGGTATCAATTAGCGGTTGATGAAGGGCAACCAACCTATACTGCGCCGTATATCGACGTTACAACCAACGAATTGACCATTACCGCAGTCGTTCCTATGCGTAGGAACAACCAGTTGGTCGGTGTTGCCGGTGGCGACATGATGCTGGATGAAATTTCAAACATTGTAAACGACATCGACTTTATGGGCCTGGGTTTTGCCTTCCTGGTAAGTGGTGATCGTAATATTCTGGTTCACCCGGATGAAAACTGGATTGAAAAATCTGTGAATGACTACGCAGGACAGTCGGTGTCATTGAGCCCGGACTTTTCTGAATACCGCATTAATGACACGGAGCGCCTGGTTTCTTTTCATAAAATAAAGGGCATTCAGGGCGTCGAGTGGTATCTGGGTGTGGTTATTGATCGTGATAAGGCGTACAGCAATGTGTCGACCTTTGCCTGGACTGCTGTTATCTATCTGATTATTGGTATTGTCGCGGTTGTTGTATCGCTGACCTGGCTACTGCGTTTACTGCTGAAGCCTTTGCGCAGACTCAATGAAGCCGTTACTGATATGGCTCGTGGTGAGGGTGATTTAACTCAGCGGCTGCCGGTTGAATCAGATGACGAGTTTGGTTTGGTTTCACGACGCATGAATGAGTTTATTGAAAAAATTCAGCAAGCCTTACTTGAGGTAAATGCAGCTGCCGAACAGGTGGAAAGTAACATTCGCAGTATGGTCAAAGCGAATGATGACTCTATGGATATTGGTAGTGAGCAGGCAGGTAAAGCCAGCTCTGTAGCAACCGCAATTAATGAGCTTGGCGCCAGTGCGCACGAAATTGCGGAAAATGCTGCAAAAGCCTCTGAGCAGGCCAGTTCAGGTACTGCAAAAGCATCATCGGCAAGAGATTCGCTGCAACACAACCGACAGCAAATTCAGCACTTGTCCGAGCGCATGGATGCCTCCAGCCAGGCCATTCATACCCTGGATGAAGATACGCAGAATATTGGAAATATTATTGAAGTGATTAAAGGCATTACCGAGCAAACCAACTTGCTGGCACTTAACGCGGCAATTGAAGCGGCAAGGGCTGGTGAAGCTGGTCGTGGTTTTGCGGTCGTTGCCGACGAAGTGCGTAACCTGGCGCAGCGGACATCATCATCGGCTACCGAAGTAGAGTCAATGATTGAACGGGTCAGGGCTGGTACGCGCAGTGTCGTTGAAGTTATCAAAGAAAGTCAGGAAATAAGCAGTGCCTGTGTGCTAAGCGCAGAGGAATCTGCTGAACACATGTCAGAGATTAACGGCATTATCGTCAATATCGATGATGTGAATCATTCGGTGGCCTCAGCAACGGAACAACAGACTTCAGTGATCCAAACACTGGATCGTGACATTATGGATATCAGTAGTATGAACGATCAGAGTGTCAGCAATCTAAATAATACCAAGCAGGCGTGTCGTGAACTGAATACGGCATTTGAACGCTTGGAACAATTGGTGACACAGTTTAAACTGAATTGATTGATATCAATAACTGGAGAAACTTATGAATAAAGCATGGATGATTGGCGCTTTAGCCATGTTAGGCGGCCCGGTACTTGCAACTGCACAGGCAGCAGAAGCAGAACGTACGGAAGCATCACAAGAAGCTCAGGCTTACATTATCTCTCCGCAAAACGGTGAGACCGTGGGTAAAACCTTTAAAGTGAAGTTTGGTTTAAGCGGTATGGGCGTGGCACCAGCGGGTGTTGACGTAAAGCATACCGGGCATCACCACTTGCTAATAGATAAAGATGAATTGCCGGCTATGGATAAGCCAATGGGTGGCGATGTTATTCACTTTGGTGGCGGTCAGACGGAAACCACGGTGACTTTAGAGCCGGGTGAACATACGTTGCAGCTCATTTTAGGAGATAAAAACCACGTGCCGCATAACCCTGCTGTTGTTTCAGAAAAAATCACCGTTATCGTCAAAGACGATTAATCCAGCTCAAGTTCGAGTTGTAATTGCTCGTTGGGGTCAGGCAATGTTGCGCTGATTCCCAACAGCCTCACACCTTTCCCTTTACCGCGCTGCCAGGCTTCATCTAAGAGCTGATAAAACAAGCTGGGCGAAATAAACTGAGAACTGCGCGAGACCGTTGTTTGAGTGAAGTCCGAGAACTTCAGTTTAAGGGTTTGACTGCGAATAGGTTGTTCCCGCCAATGTGATATCTTCATCCGTTGCCGCAGCTTGGGCAATAAATTGTCCTGAACATAAGCCTGTGCCGTCGACTCCAGCCGCATGTCTGTCGTTAAGGTTTGCTCAACGCCCACGCTTTTTCGAATGCGCTCAGTCACCACTTCCCGGCGGTCACGACCATGACAACGCTCAAATAAAACATACCCGGCCTTTTCCCCAAGAATAGCCTGCAGTTGTTGTAGCTCAATTTGTTGTATGTCTTGACCTGTGGTCAGGCCATGATTTGTCAGTACCTGCTGGCTCTTCGGGCCTACACCGGGGATCTGTTTGAGGTTTAAGGCAGCAATGTAATCCAGTACCTCGGAAGGATGAACAACAAATTGGCCGTCGGGCTTACGCTCTTCGCTGGCAATTTTCGCAACCATTTTCTGATTGGAAATGCCAGCGGAGCCTGTTATTCCAAGCGTTTTTATCCGCTCGCGAACATGGTTCATTGCCAGGGTTGCGCTGCCTTTAAAGCCCTCAAGGTGGGTTAAGTCTAAATAAAACTCATCGATAGAAGCGGGTTCAATGCGTGGCGTCAGTTCCTGCAGAACATCCAGAACCTTGTTGGAGATTTCCCGGTAATAATTGCTATCGGGCCGTATAAAAGTTAATTGTGGGCATAGGCGCCGAGCATGACTGCCCGGCATGGCGCTTTTTACGCCGTACTGACGAGCGAGGTAATTCGCAGTTGCCACCACGCCTCGTTCACCGCCGCCGCCAACAGCAAACGGACGTGTTTTCAGGCTGGGATCACGCAATTCTTCGGCCGAAGCAAAGAAAGCATCCAGATCCAGCAAAGCTATTTTGCGAGCAATTTCAGCCAAGTGTTTATCCTTTGCGCATTTGTGGTTATAATCGCATCCACTAACTGGGCGTGCAAGAACACCAGCCATTTGTAGGAGAAACCAGTGAAAGTTATGAATTCATTTTTCGTTAAGAGCGTTTTGGGCACTATTTCCATGCTGTTTGCGCTAAGCATCAGTGCGTCATCGGTGCAGGATGATATGTCTCGCGAAGCGATAGCAGAGCGTATTAAGCCGGCAGGTAAGCACTATGTGGCTGGTGAAAGTAGCGAAGCTGAAGAAAGCAGCGGTCCACGTTCAGGCCAGCAAGTTTACGATAAATTTTGTACCGCTTGTCACACCAGCGGTGTTATGGGTGCGCCTAAAATTAACGAAGCTTCTGACTGGGAAGAGCGGTTAGACAAAGGCATGGAGACCGTACTAAAGAACGCGGTTCAAGGTTACAACGCCATGCCTCCAAAGGGAACTTGTAGCGACTGTTCAGAAGACGAAATTCAGGCCGCTATTGATTATATGATTGAAGACATCTAAAACACCTTAGTTTTCAGATGCTTTGAAAAGGCTGCCCCGTTGGCAGCCTTTTTCGTGTCAATTGACGTTAACTACTCCCCGGAATTCCCTCGCTCCAATTATTTCTTAAGCAAATCTTTTCTATTTTTTGACACAGGTCTATACTGTGCGACTGTTATTAAAAACAACAAGTGTTAAAAAGGTGTATTTGCGGCAAGGGGTGTCAGTGTTTAAAGGTGGACCTGGATGACAGACCGTAAGGTAAGCAAGGAGCATCTTCAGGAATTACAAACTGAAAATGAACGCTTGCAAAAGGTCATTACCCGCTTAAAGGGGTTGACCCAAAAATACCGATCGGCTGAAGTCGTACAAAAGGCGCTGTTCCGAATTTCGGAACTGGCGGCTTCTGCGCGCGAAATGGATAACTTTTATCAGTCACTGCATGAAATCATCGGCGAACTGATGTACGCCCGCAACTTTTACATCTGCCTTTATGAGCCTCAGGAAGAGCTTGTTGATTTTGTCTACTTTGTTGATGAGATTGACCAAGACACCTTATTCGAACGCATTCCAATTGAACAGCTTAGTAAAGGTTTAACTGGGTACGTTTTAAGAAAAGGTCAGTCACTTTTATGCCCTCCTGAAGTTTACCAACGACTCATTGATAATAATGAGATAGAAGGCTTGGGAGCCGAGCACCAGGATTGGCTGGGTGTCCCCCTAAAACGTGGTGATATCACTATTGGTGTTATGGTTGTGCAGAGCTACAGTGCCGATGTCCGCTACGATACCTCTGATGAAGACCTGTTGACCTTTGTTTCGCAACACGTAGTGAATGCGCTTGAACGTTTAAAACAACGCGATTTAATGCAAAGTGAAATAGAACACCAGACTGCTGAACTTCGCCATGCCAATGAAAGCCTGATGAGTGAAATCACCATTCGGGAAAGGGCAGAACAGCAGACTTCGGTGCTGTTTGCTATTTCAGAGTTGACGAATACCTCTGATGACATGAATGCGTTCTACCGACAACTGCACAGGCAAATTGGTAAGCTCATTCATGCCGATAATTTTTATGTGGCATTGCTGTCGGACGATAAAAAGTTTCTGCATTTTCCCTACCACGTAGACGAGACAGGCTCTAAAGCAGAACGTCGTCGCGTAGGTAAGGGATTGACTGAGTACGTAATTAAAAAGCAAGAACCGGCTTTTGTGAATGCGGCTGTTAGGCAGAAGTTACTGAAAAAGAACGAAATTGAATTAGGTTATGGCGGTATGAAGCTGGCTAAGCAATGGCTGGGCAGTCCACTAATGATGAACGGTCAGGTGTTTGGTGTTATTGCGGTGCAGACTTATGACGGTGACTTCCTTTATCAAAATGATGACTTGGAGCTGCTGAACTTTGTCTCGCAGCACGTTGCCGTTGCTATCGACAGAAAGCGTTCAGCTGCAGAAATTCAGCGAGTGAACCAGTTTTTGGAGAAGAAGGTGGCAGAGCGCACCGAAGAACTTGTATCAGAAATTGAGCGCCGAAAGAAAACAGAGTCCAACTTATTCCACGCCGCACATCACGATAACCTGACTGGATTACCCAATCGCATTTTGTTTAATGAGCGCCTGCAGCAGGCTGTAGCGCATAAACGCCGCCATCCTGAACATCACTTCGCGGTATTGTTTGTCGACCTTGATCGTTTTAAAAACATTAACGATACCCTTGGTCACTCTGCTGGTGACGAGTTTTTGCTGGAAGTGAGTAAGCGTATTGGCGACTGTGTGCGTGACAACGACATGGTTGCGCGTTTGGGCGGCGATGAATTCGTTATCTTACTGGATACTATTACCAGCATTGAAGACGCGAAAGACGTTGCCAAACGAATGATCCAACAAATGAGTGAGCCGTTTCAGCTAAATGGTCAGGAACATTACTCAGGTGCCAGTATTGGTATTGCTGAATGTCTTGAAGAGACGGATTCGGCTGAACGTCTCTTACGTGACGCAGACGCAGCTATGTATCAGGCTAAAGGTATGGGGCGCGGACGTTACGTATTGTTTGACGACAGTATGCATGAAACCCTTGTCGACAGTGTACGCAAAGAAACGGCGCTGAGGCATGCGAAAGTAGACAAGGACTTTGCTGTTAGCTATCAACCAATAGTTGATTTAAAAACAGGCGACGTCAAAGCGGTAGAAGCAAAGTTAGTGTGGGATGATCCTCGTTACAGTTTTGACAGCGAGGAGCTTCTGCCTATTGCCGAGCGAACGGGACTTATCGTTAAGCTCGACAGGTTTGTTTTACGTACCGCCAGTCGCTGGCTGGTTGAAAATAAGGTCAGCAACGAGACTTCGTTGCATCTTAATTTATCGGTTAGACACCTGTTGAAAACCAGCCACCTGAACGAACTGGTTAATATCGTGATAGATAGTGGGGCTAAGCCGGAAAATATTGCGTTAGAGTTTGATGAGACTGATCTGGTGAAAGATGGCAGGCGGGTGCTCGCGAGTCTCAGACGGCTGTCGGAATTCGGCTTTACACTGGTTATCGATAATTTTGGTAGTGGCTCCGGACCGTTACAGTTCTTGTATAACTTCCCTTTTACGGTATTAAAGCTGGACCATCACTATATTGCCCGGCTAAGCAGCAATAACCGTGCTCAGGCGATGCTTAAGCACATTGTTAAGCTGTGTCATGAACTGAATATTGCAGTTTATGCAGACGGTTTGGAGACTGAAACACAAAAGGACGATGTTGAAAAACAGGGCGTCACTATTGGTCAGGGGAGCTTTATTGACCAAAACTATGAAAGCCGTATAGCTAAAGACGACGACTCCAGTTTCGTGTGCGCGTAACTGCTGGCGCTACTTCAGCGCATTCTTCAGCATTTCCAGCCCCTGACTTCTTTGTTCTTCCCGTTCTTCATCAGATTTCTGTTTGCGATGTTCCCACTCTAAATCGTCCTGCGGTAATTCCAGCAGGAAACGACTGGGCTGCGGCTCGAGTTTCTCACCAAACTGGCGGCGCTCTTTAGCCATAGTGAAGACTAACTTATGTTGTGCGCGGGTTATGCCTACGTACGCCAGGCGCCGCTCCTCTTCAATGTTGTTTTCATCAATACTGCTTTGATGCGGCAGTAAGCCTTCTTCCATACCCACCAAAAATACGTAAGGAAACTCCAGGCCTTTGGACGCGTGCAGGGTCATTAACTGCACCTGCTCAAATTGCTCGTCGTCTTCGTTACGTGACATCATATCGCGCAGTGACAAGCGGCTGACGACCTGATCCAGTTCCATAGGGTCATGTTCGGCATCGCCTTTCAGCATATCGGATACCCAGCGATGAAGCTCGTACACGTTCTTAATGCGCATTTCCGCAGCTTTGGCACTGGGGCTCTGTTCAAACAGCCAGTCTTCGTAACCAATTTCGCTGAGCAACTGTCGCACCGCATCACTGGCGTCCGTCTGGTGGTCGGCCTGCCGGGCCAGGGTGTCTATCATGTTCCGGAACACATCCACATGCTGAAAGACACCGGTGCTAAGCTGCGTCTTTAAGTGCGGTGACTGGCAGGCTTCAAATAAGCTGCAACCTAACTCCTGCGACAAGCGGCCAATACGCTCAACGGTTTGCGGGCCAATGCCGCGCCTCGGTGTATTAATAATGCGCAGAAACGCGGTGTCGTCGGTGGGGTTCACCAGCAACCGCAGGTAGGCCATAATGTCTTTGACTTCCGAACGGGCAAAGAATGACTGACCACCGGTAATTTTATAAGGAATACGGTTGTTCATTAGCGCCTTCTCAAACAAGCGCGACTGATGGTTACCCCGGTATAGAATGGAAAAATGGTGATATGGCGTTTTACGCAGAAACCGCTGTTTCACAATTTCGGCTATGACCCGTTCGGCTTCGTGTTCTTCGTTACGACCGAAAATAACGCTAAGCGGCTCGCCGTATTCCATCTCAGAAAACAGCTTTTTCTCAAAGACGTGTGGGTTATTTTCAATGAGAATGTTCGCCGCTTTCAGAATACGGCCGTGCGAACGGTAATTCTGCTCCAGTTTTACTACTTCCAGACTAGGAAAGTCCTGCTTTAACAGTGCGAGGTTCTTCGGTTGCGCACCGCGCCAGGAGTAAATGGACTGGTCATCGTCGCCCACCACGGTAAAACGGGCACGCTCGCCCACCAGTAATTTAACCAACTGGTACTGACTGGTGTTGGTGTCCTGATACTCGTCCACCAATAGGTATTGAAACTTCTTTTGCCAGCGAGCGCGGGCGTTTTCATTGGTCGCCAGCAATAAGGTTGGCAGACGGATCAGGTCATCAAAGTCGACGGCATTACAGGCGCTCAGGTTATTCTGGTATTGCTGATAAACCTGAGCAAAGGCATTTTCCTGATCGTTCCCGGCTTTCTGCAAAGCCTGCTCGGGCGAGAGCATGGCGTTCTTCCAATGACCTATCTGGTGCTGGCAGGCTTGAATCAGCGCTTTGTCGCCCTCAAATACGTCCTCAGTAAGGGCGTTAAGCAGGGCATAGGTGTCCTGGTCGTCAAATAATGAAAACCCGGGCTTAAACCCAAGGGTGCTGAGTTCGCGCCGAATAATATTCAGCCCCAGAGTATGAAAAGTACACACGGTTAAGCCACGCAGCTGCGCTTTCGACAGAGTTTGCGCTATACGCTCTTTCATTTCTTTGGCGGCTTTATTGGTGAAGGTCACCGCACCAATTTGCCGAGCGGTATAAATCTGCTGGCGGATCAGGTAGGCAATTTTCTCGGTGATCACCCGGGTTTTACCACTACCGGCACCGGCAAGTACCAATAAAGGCCCCTGGATGTAATGTACAGCCTGGTTCTGGCGATCGTTCAGCATGGGCGCCGCGGAGTTCCTGATTCGTGAAAAAGCTGATAAGAAGCTCGGATTTTACCTGAATCTCCTGCTAAGCTAAACGAATAAGCAACGATTTACACAAAGAGAGACTTATGGACAACAAAACAATAGAGAATATTGCTCGCCAAATTAACGACAGTATGCCAGCCGGCGTTAAAGAACTGGCCGGAAATATGGAGCAACGGGTTAAACAAACGCTGCAGTCACAGCTGTCAAAACTGGACTTAGTGACCCGCGAAGAGCTGGACGTGCAGCAGCAAATGTTATTGCGCTTGCGTGAGCGCGTTGAACTGTTAGAAAAAGAACTGGAAGCGACCAAGAACCAAAACAAGGACTAAGTCAGCCGTATGATCCAATGGATTAGTGGAAAAGTTGTCGAGAATTACCGTTGGAGTTCTGGCGTTTTCAGTTTAAGAGTTGTGGCCGAGCCTTTTGATTTTAAGGCCGGGCAATTCGTCCGTTTAGGTCTGAATGTGGGGGGCGAGCAATTGCTGCGCGCCTACTCGCTGGCCAGTGCACCGGGCGAAGCCATATTGGATTTTGTGATTGCCGAAGTGGAAAACGGCGAGGTCAGTACCAAGTTAGCTCAGTTGCAGCCGGGTGACAGCGTGGATATAACTCAGCCCGCCGGAGGCTTTTTCACGCTGGACGAAGTGCCGGAAGGCGACAGCTTGTGGATGCTCTCTACCGGAACCGGCATTGGCCCGTTTATTTCTATGCTAAGAACCGAAAAGCCGTGGGAAAGGTTTAAACGCATTAACTTGGTGCACGGCGTACGCGTGGCAGAAGACCTGGTTTATCAGGGGCAAATAGAGCAGTGGCAACAAGAATATCCCGGTCAGCTGGGTTATCAACCGGCTATAACCCGTGAAGACATTCCGGGCGCCTTTTCTGCACGTATTCCTGAACTGATCAGCTCAGGGCAATTAAGCGATGCACTCAACACCCCGTTAGACAGCAGCACTCAAGTCATGCTTTGTGGTAACCCCGACATGATAAAAGAGTCACGTGCCGCGCTGGCGGAACTGGGGCTTGCTAAGAACACCCGCCGCAAGCCCGGCAACGTGACTTCGGAGAACTATTGGTAAAGTACCGTTAGTCTAGATCAAACTGCTTGGCAGCTATGGTTTCCAGCTTGTTATAAGGGATGTAACCGGGAGTTGCTTCCTGACCAATGATAATGGTCGGTGTGCCGCGAAAACCTAAATCGCGAAACGCCGACATGTTTTTGCGAATAACCGCTTCGCTTTCGCCGGACGGTGACAAAAACGCTTCGGTGCTGGTTACCTGCGCGACACTTTGTAGTGAGTCAGCTGTGTGCATCCCCGACTTTTTCATCATAAGGTTATGCGCCTCGAAGAAGGCCTTAGGATCATTACGCCACAGGTTCAGCCCATAGAGTGCTGAGTTGGTTTTAAGCCCATCAACCTGCTGCTGGCGTAGTGGCACAAAAATATTCACGACCTGAATAGACGGGTATTCCTCAATCAGTTTATGCAGACCGGGCTCTAACTTTTTGCAAAACGGACAGTTGTAGTCGGTAAATACAATGATTTTATGCGGTGCATCTTTGTCACCTAAAATCGGATGTGCCGCTGACTGATACAGCCACTGCTGATGGTTAGCGAAGGCATTTTTCTGCTCACTTTGCTGCTCTAAAAAGCGCTGCAAGCCGCTGTGAATGTTTGAAATAAGCTGCGGATTTTCACGTAACAGCTGTTCTACTTTCTCTAAATCTTCTTCTTGTTGTGGGTTTAAATCTTGCGCAAATACGTTGCTGCTAAAGATAAAGGCAATGATGAAAAACGTTTTATAGATAAAATTCATACAACTTTCCTACTTAGAAATTAGTTACTTCAAAAAAACTGGTGAAACCAAAGGCGAATAAACAAACCCGGAGGTGTTGTGACTCCGGTTGTCGCTGAAACAATGTCACCGTTTTCAATAATGATGATGGTTGGCGTAGCAGATACCTGCCAGCCATTTGAGACGCGGTTGAGGTTGTCGTTAACAATAGGAAACTCATACCCTTTCGCCTGCGCATAGTGCGTTAGCTTGTCATTGTTACCAGAACGTAATGCCACACTTATGGTGGGGTAGTAGCTTCCGACGTAATCAACCGTGGGCGATACCGCCGGGCAGACCGGACACCAGGTCGCCCAGAAATACAAAACGACCGGACCGTCCTTGCTCATTTCGTGCAAGTTATATTGCTCGCCGTTCATGCCCGTTAGTGAAGAAAGCTCGGCCGGAACAGACTCCGGTACGTCACTATTGCGAAAGGCATCGACTACGAAAGCCACTGCCGAGAACAGCACAATATAAAGCACTGCGGTTCGTAGCCGCTTTGCCCACGACTGTTTCGCTTTGTTATTGCTCACGGGCATTCTCCAGCGCGTCCATGACTTTGTCTTTGCTGAGCACCACAGGCAGATGGATGCCATCCGGGGCGCCGGGTCCGTAAACCTTGTTAAAAGGCACGCCAAAGGTGTTGTTGGCTTTCAGGTATTGGGTAATGTTTTCGTTGGCTTTGGTCCAGTCGCCACGCAGGCGGGTGACATGCTCCTGACCCAAGGCCGTGAATACCGGGTCTTGCAGTAATACACCCACTTTGTTGGCCTGGCAAGTGATACACCAGTCAGCGGTCACATCCACAAATACGGTTTCACCGTTGGCGACGGATTCATCAATACGCTCTTGCGTTAACGGTTGCCACTGGTGATCCTGCGGCAGTTTGTTGACCCAGCGGTCAGCGGTAAGAATTAACGCCGTACCGACAACTGCAGCCAACACCAGGAAGCCGCCAATCGATAAAAACAGCGCCTTGCGGCCATGCACCTTACCAATAATAACCAATGTCAGAACCGAAAAACCGACGGTTAGCGCCAGGAATACTCCGTTGCTGATAAAGTTTTTCAGCAAGGTTGTCAGCCAGACAGAGGTTGCCAGCATCATAATGGCGAAAATGGGTTTCACCCATTGCATCCAGCGACCGGGTTTGGGCAGTAACTTGGCGGTTTTCGGGAACACGGCTATAAGTAACCAGGGCAGCGCCATACCAATCCCAAGAGCGGCAAAAATCAGCAGAATAACCGATGATTCAGCAGCTAATGCAAAGGCCACCGCGGTGCCTAAAAAAGGCGCTGTACAAGGTGTTGCCAGTACTGTGGCAAGCATACCTTGCAGGAAGTGCCCTTTGTAGCTGTCATCGCCGGCGGTTGCAGCACTGGTACTCAAAGAGGACGGCAATTTAAACTCAAAGGCGCCCATTAAGTTCAATGCAAATAGCCAGGTAATAGCAACCAGTACTGCAATGAAATAAGGGTTTTGAAACTGAATTCCCCAGCCGACAGAACCGCCTGACCAGCGAAGCACCATCAGCCCCAGGGCAATGACGAGAAACGAGCTGATAATACCCAGTGACGACGCAAAAAACTGCTTACGCACCACCTTCGGCTGTTGTGCACCAGACAACATAAGGCTTTGAACTTTCAGGCCTAATACCGGCAACACGCAGGGCATAATGTTCAAAATAAGCCCGCCGGCTAGCGCCATGAGTAAAATAGCCCAAAGCGGAAGTGTGTTATCGGCAATGGTGCCTGCGGTTAGGGGGAACTTATATTCAGCAGCGAAGTTTTCATCACTGGCCGTAGCGATGAGCTCAGCGCCTCTAAGGTCCGGCAGCTCCAGCCAGTGGCTAACGTCAACATTCGCCGTGAGCGTATTGCCTTCCACCTGAATATCCGGTGATGAAAACTCTGCATCGGCCAGAGCTTCGTCGTTGCTGTGTATAAACAGTTGAGGATCTTGCCAGCCGCTGCCACGTTCAATTGTCAGTTGAACGCGCTGGTTTGTGTCAGACCAAATAGCCTGCTTGACGTTATTGCTGTCGTATTCCCTGGGCACCTTGCCCATCGCCTGATTAAAGGCAAAGGCGCGATCGCTGTCGACGGTCAGGGTGTCCAGATCAACTTGCAAGTCAATTGGGTAGTCCGTTAACACACAAACGGTGGTACACGACGACATAGTCAGTGTACCGCTAATGTTTGCCTGCCTGGCATCCGGGCTTAGCTGTATCATTAGCGGAAAGGTCAATGACCCCTGGTACCCAACGGTATCAATACCCTGAATGCTGTAGCGCGAGGGCACCGGCCAGTGCCATTCAATATCGTTGATATTGGATGATTTAGTCCAGTCAAAGGTTGGCGGTATACCGCCCTCACCGGGTGAGCGCCAGTAGGTTTTCCAGCCCTCATCCAGCTCCACATGCAGCAGGGCGGGTAGTAGGTTCCGCTCAGCCTCATAATGACCGGTCAGTTCCAGTTTCACCGACACCGGCGGATGGTCTTCATGACTGAGCCAGCCAGTAGACGGTGTTTCGGCCAAACTTTGTACGCTATAAAGCAGCAGCGCAGCAATAAGCGATACGAGCCATAACGGTAAAATTTTATTCATACATTACTCCTGAAGTTAGTATTCCAACGATGCAAATCGGTTAGAAGTGCTACTCCAGAAAGCAACAAAATACGGCGTGGGGTCGCCTTTTACAGGAAAAGAAAAAGAGTGGAGGCGCTAATTGCTGGTTAACAGTGGTCCTCAGCGCGAAAGTCAGAAGAACAAAGAAAGACAGTGCCGCGTAAGTGATGTCGGACTGGAACTGCTGCAATAAGTGCGTTGTCTTGTCGCAGTCGGCTTTGGCGCTTTCGTGTTTTGCTCCCAAGTCCGCATGGCTTCCTGCAAGCTGTTCAGCCGCGGGGGCGCCCTGATGCTTAGGACAGCCTTCCAGCCAACCAAAGTTTTGTCCCCAACACAGCGCAAAAACCAGTAATAGCAATGGTGCTATATACCGACCTTTTCGACACTGTTGATTCAGTTGGTGGAACATGGCTTTTGGTGACCTTTGGTTATTCGGTTTGTTCTTAATTAAGGAAAGATGATGACAGAAGCTAGTTTAAAAGCAAGAGAGAAGGAATGATATCGGTCATTGCTTAACGTGTTTGGCTTACAGACGGGAACTCATCATAAGCTTATAGTTACGCTGTTATTCAGTCATGGAGAGACAGATGGCGTTAGCGCGAGTTTATACCCGGGCACTGATAGGTATTCATGCGCCGGAAATTCGGGTTGAGGTGGATCTGGCAAGGGGAATGCCAGGGTTTACTATGGTCGGGATGCCGGCAACAACGGTTAAGGAAGCCCGTGACCGGGTAAAAACAGCCTTAATGAACGCAGGATTTGAGTACCCGCCAGCTACGCGTATTACGGTTAACTTAGCACCGGCGGATATACCTAAAACCGGGGCACGTTATGATTTAGCCATAGCGGTTGGTATTTTGGCGGCTTCAGGTCAAATACCGGATACTAGTTTAGACCACGCGGAGTTTTACGGGGAGTTGGCGTTAACTGGTGAACTGCGAGCTGTGAATGGTTTAATTCCGGCCTTGTTGGCGTGTCGTAATAAAAGGCGGCAGGCGTTTGTGCCCATTGCTAACCAACAGGAAGCGGGGTTAGTACGTGAACAAAAGAGCTGGCTGGCGGCTGACTTGGTCAGTGTTTATGAACATTTGCATGATCACCAGCTACTGAGGGAATCAAAGCCGATAAATTGGGCAAAGGAATCATCGAACGATGATGGTGATTTAGCCGATGTTGTAGGGCAGGAGCAAGCTAAGCGCGCATTGTTGTTATCTGCGGCAGGTAAGCACCACTTGTTGTTCGTCGGGCCACCAGGCACGGGCAAAACCATGCTGGCGCAACGGCTTAATGGCATATTACCTCCACTGACCGAGCAGGAAGCTATGGAAATTGCAGCGGTTAAGTCAGTGTCTTTTGACTATCATCATGCGGAATCTTTGACCCGACGAGAGCTACGGAGCCCACACCATACCTGCACTTCGGCGGCACTGGTCGGTGGGGGAACAGGTAATTCTGTTCGTCCCGGAGAGATATCATTAGCAAATAATGCTTTGCTTTTTCTCGATGAATTTTCTGAGTTCAGCCGGCATGTACTGGATTGCTTACGAGAGCCACTCGAAAGTGGTGAAATAACGATTAGTCGAGCGGGCTACAACGTCAAATTCCCGGCTAATTTTCAGCTGGTCTGCGCATTGAACCCATCGCCCTGTGGTCAGTTTGATGGCTCACTGGCAAATTGTCGTTCAACCCCGGACCAAATCTTGAAATACTTAAGCAAGCTGTCCGGGCCGCTGTTAGATCGCATCGATATACAGGTGATGGTGCCGCGAGAAACCGAATCTATGAGTTTAAACGGCGCTGCTAAGCAGAACACCCAACCCATGACCTCATCACAAGCAAAAAACTTAGTCGAAAAAGCCCGACTGCGCCAGATTAAGCGACAGGGCTGCCTGAACAGCGAGATAAAACCCAAAGCGTTGAAGCAAATATGCGAACTGTCAGAAAGAACGGAAGCGTTTTTAGCAACAGCCTCCGAAAAAATGAAGTTGTCCCACCGGGCCTACCACCGAACCCTTCGTTTAGCCCGAACTATCGCTGACTTATCAGACAGTGAAACCATAGAACAGCAGCATTTAGCCGAAGCTCTCAATTACCGAGCCCTAGATCGACTCATTGATCAGGTGCAAAGCTTGTAGCCTGACGCTATTGCGTCAGGTGCGATCTGCCCGTCTATACAAAGAGGTAAAAATCACTTTTGGTGGTTAGCTCGATATCTCACCTGACGTACAACGTCAGGTAACGCTATGAGAATTTTGTATATACAGTTGTATTACGCTACAATTCAACGGAGGAATTGTGCTGGAAATTAGCGATAAAGTTAGGGAAAAACTAAAAAACAAACACAACGTCTCAGAAGGCATGATAAGAGAGGCTTTTGCAAATAGACAAGGTGGCTTTTTGAAAGATAAAAGAGAGAAGCATGGCACCATTCCACCTACTCAGTGGTTTGTATCCGAGACAGATAACGGGGTAAAGCTAAAAGTTTGCTTCATTCATTCTAACGGAGCTATCTATATAAAGACTGCTTATGAAGCTAATTCGTTAGAGCAAAGAATCTATGAAAAGTATGGAAGCTAACAGTATCCCGGCATGAACTGGAGAGTCGTATGAAAAAAGAAGATATCAGAGAAGCGGTTGAGCAAGATGAAAAATGGGATAGTCGTGAATTAGGTCAACAAGAAGCTTATGTAGAACGTGTGGGATTTGACCAGGCAATTGAAGATGCAATCAATCAGTCTGCGCGACTGCGGCCTATATCTATTCGTATGGAAGAAGAGCTCATCGACGATTTGAAGACCATCGCAGAGCATTATAACTTGGGATACCAACCGCTAATTAGGCAACTCCTGAAGCGATTTGTGGCATCGGAAAAGAAAGTCCTGAAGCAAAGAGCTCAGGTCATGGAAATCAAAGGCCCAGAAGATAAAAGAGCTAATGAAGGGTAGCCTGATGCTATTGCATCAGGTGCGATCTACCCGTCGTTGCCTATGTACAAATAATAATCTGTGGCCGTGTATTCAACACCCCACCTGACGTGAACGTCAGGCTACGGGATGCAACCTTAGCGCTCGCTACTAAGCCACTGTTTGAACAATTCGACAAAACGCTCTAGCTGTTCACGGCTGACATCCAAATGGCACACCAGGCGCAATTTTTGTCCGCCGGGCAATTTAATATCATGCTCTGTCATAAGTTCCCGCAAGCTGTCTGCTTGTAAACTGTCCGGTAGTTCAACAAAGGTCATATTAGTGCCGGAATAGCGTACTTTGGCCTCGGTGTTTGCCAGCAACTCAGAAAGCTGCTCGAACAGCCACTCTGCATTGTCATGGTCCTGCTGTATACGCTCAAACTGATGCGTTAATGCGTAATCTATGGCTACGGCGACAAAACCGGCCTGACGCATACCGCCGCCGACCATTTTGCGCCAACGACGAGCGCGGGCAATCAATTCTTTCGAGCCTGCCAATAGTGAGCCAATAGGCGCGCCCAGGCCCTTTGAACAACACAAAGACACACTATCGAAAGGTGCAGCAAGCTCGGCCATGCTGCGGCCGCTGGCAATAGCGGCATTGGGTAATCGGGCGCCGTCTAAATGCATCGACAAACCATTCTGATCCGCCAGAATTCGAGCTTTATCAAAATAAGCCTGGTCAATCAGTTGCCCGCCGTGGGTATTTTCAAAAGCCAGCAACCGGGTAATAGGAAAGTGCGGATCGTTGGGTTTTATTCGTTGCTTTATGGTGGCCAGCGACAACGTGCCGTCTGCTTCTACTTCAATGGTTTGTGGCACTATGCTGCCCAAAACTGCAGCACCGCCAGCTTCGTACCGGTAAGTGTGATACTCCTGACCCACAATGTATTCTTCGCCATTGCGGCAGTGGCTCATTAACCCCAGCAAGTTACTTTGGGTGCCGGAGCTGCACAGCAAAGCATCTTCTTTACCCAGCAATTCTGCTACTCGCTTTTCCAGTGCGTTAATTGACGGGTCTTCACCATAAACATCATCACCGACCGTAGCATCGGCAATCGCGGCGCGCATTGCAGCGCTGGGAAGGGTTACGGTATCACTGCGTAAATCCAGCATAACAGCCTCATTTTGGGGTTAGTTATAACAACTATCATCCGGTTCTAAGCGCAAGGTTGTTTAGCGAGCTCAGTCAAGGGATAATGACCCGATATTGAACCAGACACTCGACAACAAAGCGAGCCAATATGAAAGTTTTTAATAATGTAATAGAAATGATCGGTAACACGCCAATGGTGAAAGTCACCAATATGGATACCGGGCCGTGCGAGCTGTATTTAAAACTCGAGCTGCAGAACCCAGGCGGCTCCATTAAAGACCGTATTGCGGTAGAAATGGTTGAGCAAGCCGAAAAGCAGGGCAAGCTGAAACCGGGCGACACCATTATTGAAGCAACGGCTGGTAATACGGGGTTGGGTCTGGCGCTAGTGGCAGCTGGCAAAGGTTATCCGCTGAAAATTGTTATGCCGGACAAAATGAGTCAGGAGAAAGTGAACAATCTGCGTGCGATGGGTGCTGAAGTGGTACAAACTCGCTCAGATGTACAAAAAGGCCATCCTGAGTATTATCAGGACATGGCAGCGCGCATGGCAGAAGAAAACGGTTACTACTATGTAAACCAATTTGAAAATCCGGCAAACGTCGATGCTCATTACAAGACCACGGGTCCTGAAATTTGGGAGCAGATGGATGGTAACCTGGATGCGTTTGTCTGTGGTGTCGGTTCAGGTGGTACTTTGACGGGTGTTGGTCGTTATTTACGCGAGCAAAACAGCCAGGTGGACTTGGTACTCGCCGACCCGGCGGGCTCTATTTTAGAGCCTCTGGTTAACCGTAACGAAGAAGTGGAAGCGGGCAGTTGGCTTGCCGAAGGTATTGGGGAAGACTTTATCCCAACCATTTGTGATCTTAAATTGGCTAATACTGCGTTTGCTATCTCTGATAAAGAAGGTATGCAAACCGCGCGTAAGGTACTGGAAAAAGAAGGTGTGATGGTCGGTTCATCCAGTGGCTATTTAATTGCTGCGGCCCTGCGCTATTGCCAACAACAAACCGAACCAAAGCGCGTTGTGACTTTAGCTTGTGATACAGGTAATCGTTATCTGTCCAAGCTGTTCAACGACGACTGGATGCGTTCTCAAAACTTGCTGTAACGCTTGTTGTAAATTAAGGAACCTGAATCATGGCAAATGAAAAAACAATGAAATTCGCGACGCGCGCCATCCATGGCGGGCAGTCTCCTGAGCCGGTAACAGGCGCGGTTATGCCGCCAATTTTCACCAGCTCAACATACGCACAGGAAAGCCCGGGTCAGCACAAAGGTTTTGAATATTCGCGCTCACATAACCCGACGCGTTTTGCCTGGGAGCGTTCTGTCGCTTCTTTAGAGGGCGGCAAGCAAGGTCTGGCTTTTGCGTCTGGTATGGCGGCAACCTCGACTATTCTGGAGTTATTAGACAGCGGCGACCATATCGTTGCTATGGATGACTTATACGGCGGTAGCTTCCGCTTATTCGATAAAGTTCGTGGACGTTCAGCGGGTCTGAAATTCTCTTATGTCGACTTAGCTGACTTAAACGAAGTAGAAGCCAGCATTCAGGACAACACCCGCATGATCTGGGTGGAAACGCCAAGCAACCCGATGCTGAAACTGGTCGATATTGAAGCCATTGTGAAACTGGCGAAGAAAAAGAACCCGGACATTATTGTGGTGGTGGACAACACCTTCGCTACGCCGTTTAACCAGCGTCCGCTGGAACTGGGGGCAGACATGGTCATGCACTCGGCGACCAAATACTTAAACGGCCACTCTGATATGGTCGGTGGTATCGCGGTTGTTGGCGACAATGACGACCTGGTCGAACGTATGCTGTTCTTACAGAACTCAGCGGGTGCTATTGCCGGTCCGTTTGACTCTTATCTTGCGTTGCGTGGTGTGAAGACGCTGGCATTGCGTATGCGTCATCATAACGAAGCGGCAATGGAATTAGCCAAATGGCTTGAACAACACCCGAAAGTGGAAAAAGTCATTTACCCGGGGCTTGAGAGCCACCCACAGCACGAACTGGCTAAAAAGCAGATGCAAGGCTTTGGCGGCATGATTTCTATTTTGCTGAAAGGTGATTTAGAAGCGGCGCGTAAGTTCCTGGAGTCGGTAGAAGTGTTTGCACTGGCAGAAAGCTTAGGCGGTGTTGAGTCATTAATCGAGCACCCGGCTATTATGACGCATGCGTCGGTACCGAAAGAAAACCGTGAGAAGTTAGGCATTTTAGACAACTTTGTTCGCGTGTCTGTTGGTATTGAAGATCTTGACGATCTGAAAGCAGACTTAGATAAAGCGCTTAATGCATTTTAATCGTTACCAGCGATTAAAACTATAACGCTTAATATAAAAAACCGGCCTTTTGGTCGGTTTTTTGCTTTTACTTTCAACGATTTATACAAAGTTTTACACTTTCGTCATAATTCAGTAGTCTTTACCTATCAGTAAAAACTGATCGAAAACAAAAATAAAAACGCAAAAGCGTTGCATAAATAACGAGAAGGAAAGACTTATGCTATTGAGCCTCATGGTACTCCAAGGACTCGTAGCCGCTCTATTGTTTTACACTTTAGTGGGCCAGCATCAGAAAAAACCACTGTGGAATTTGTTGGCGGTTTTAACCGCGGGTTTCATTCCTCCGGTTAACTGGGCGCTTTTAGTGTTCGCTATTGGTGTCAGAATGTGGCGTCGTTCGCCGCAAACCAGTTCACCACAAAACATCGCGGCAAAGCTCAGTCACTAATTTAGTCATTAAGAATGAAGGCAATTAGCAGTATGTCAGATACAAACAATGTACGGCCCTTTCATTTAGCCATTCCTGTCAGCTCACTCGATAATGCCCGGGCGTTTTATGGTGATGTGTTTGGGCTGTCACAGGGACGCAGCAGTGACGAATGGATAGACTGGAACTTCTTTGGTCACCAGTTTGTTACTCACGTAGCGCCCGATGTTGCTGGCGTAAAGAATCACAGCGGCGTTGATGGTCACTCAGTTCCCGTTCCGCACTTTGGCGTCGTCTTATTACGTGATGACTGGGAGGCACTGGCAGAACGCGTGAAAGCAGCAGATATTGAGTTTGTCATAGAGCCCTATATTCGGTTTAAAGGCAAACCGGGTGAGCAGGGCACTATGTTCTTCTACGATTACTGCGGTAACGCGCTGGAATTCAAAACCTTTAACGACGACAGTCAAATATTCGCAACCTGAGCTTTTTGCAGCCCGGTTGACTACTGGCGCAGCTTTGCTTCTTCCGGCTGTGCGGCAACGTTACCACCACTCAGCACCAGGCCTACTCGTTTACCTTCAAACAGCGCTTTATTTTGTATGACCGCCGCTAAGGCAATGGCCGATGACGGTTCAACGATAATTTTCAGATGATGCCAAATCAGCTGCATGGCGCTTAGCGTATCTTCATCCTTTAGCACCAGAATATCGCTGATACGTTGCTGAATAACGGCAAAAGGCAATTCACCTATTTGAGTCAGTAAGCCATCGCACAGGCTTTTTGCGGGTAATGCCGATTGCCGCTCTCCGGCTTTTAACGATAAAAAGGCGTCATTCGCTAATTCCGGCTCGGCGCCAAATACCTGTATTTCGGTACCGTCACAGGCAAGACAGGCGCCTGAAAGTAAACCTCCGCCGCCTAAAGGCGTTATTACTGCGTCCAGTGCGTCAGTTTGCTCCAGTAACTCAAGTGTTGCCGTACCCTGACCGGCAATAATGTCGGCATGATCATAAGGCGGTATAAAGTGACTCTCGCCTTCCTTTTCCCATTTGGCAATAATGGCTTCACGAGCCTCCATACCCGATTCTATATCGCTAATTTCAGCACCACCGGCTTCAATGTTTTGCCGTTTTATTGCAGGTGCATTGGTGGGAACACCGACTTTTACTTTTACACCCAGTGCTTTACCTGCATGGGCTAATGCTGCACCGTGGTTGCCGGAAGACACCGTAATAACGCCTTGCTGGCGCTGCTCCGGGCTAAGTTTAAGTAGCGCGTTAGTGGCACCACGGAACTTAAAGGCCCCGGTACGTTGCAAATTCTCGCATTTGAAAAATAATTCGCAGCCCAGCTGCTGATTTAACGCAGGGTTAGTCAGTACAGGCGTCTTGACGGTATAGCTATTGATTCTCTGCCGGGCTTGTACGACATCGGCATGGCAGGGGAGCGATAACTTCGGCATAATACGAGCCCTTAACGAATAAAACGACACAGTGATAAGCATACACTGTCTGGAGCCGGAACGTGAGTCAACTCGATACCTTTCAGCGCATACGCGAACTGCCGCGTGAACAGCAAATTGTTATGGCGTTATATTTGTGCGAACGCATGGTTCCTAATTACGATTTCTTTCATCAGTTAACCGGCTTTGGTGACAGCAAACCGTTGTACGGCACGCTAAATGCCTGCTGGGACTGGGTCGCGAACCCGAAGAAAACCAAAGTGAATTTTGCACGTTGGCAGGAAAAGGTCGATGAGCAGACGCCGAGTGAGTACGGACACGATATGTTAGGTGTTTACCCTGCAATGGATGCCTGCACGGCGGTAAGTACTTTATTGCAGGGGTTACTGGACGATAACGCGTCTAACTTTCTGGATGTAGCGAAAATATCACAAGCCAGTGTGGCGAAATTCATTGAATTGAATGACGCCGAAGAAGTAGGCACCGAGCAGCTAAAAGAGCACGTTCAGAACCATGAATTAATGGAATACGAAGTTGCTATTCAGCAGGCCATGATCAACTTTCTTGAACAACAGCCTGCGGTAAACCGAGCTTTGGTAAGCCAGTTAAAAATGATGCTCACTGATGAGGGGGTGTCGAACCTTGGTCTGGCTTTGGACGCTGAAGAATAGAAAGCCAGGCGAAAATACCAAAGGCCAGTATTTGCCAGCTGTCGCCTTTGCGCCAGGGAAAGACCTCTTTCATGGTCGCAACAAAAATACCAAGCAACAGCAGGTGAGTAATAACCATAACGGCCAATAACAAACTCAGCAAACCAATGGACTGAGTGCTGAGTTCGCCGTTTGCACCTGCAAGCAGAGCGAAAAGACCCAGCCAGATAACGGCAAAAACCACTTTGCCGGCAACGATAATAACTTTCATGCTATGTCCTTAGTCAGTAATCGAAAGCAAACTTGTCCGTGAGTTTTCTCTTTAGTCACACGCCAGTTTGCGGGTAATTTCAATGGCCACTCTTTTTCTGTTTCCAGATATACCTGATTGTCGGCTGTCAGCCAGTTATTTTCATCCAGTAGTTTTAATGTTTTGTCAGCCAGCCCTTCGCGAAACGGAGGATCAATAAAGACAATGTCGTAGGCTTCAGCGGATTGAGTTTGCAGCCAGTCGAGTGCGTTATGAGTAACAACCTCAATGTTCTGGCTTTTTAACAGGCCAATGTTTTTCTGTAACTGCTGGCTGACCGGCTTTACCGCTTCTATCAGGGTAACTTGTGCAGCCCCGCGTGACGCAGCCTCAAAGCCCAGGCTGCCGCTTCCGGCAAATAAGTCCAGCACCCGGGCGTCGGTAATGTCCCACTGTAGCCAGTTAAACAGAGTTTCGCGTACGCGGTCCGTGGTGGGTCGTAAGCCCGGGCTGTCGGCAACGGGTAAACGCCTGCCGCGCCATTGTCCGCCAATAATTCGATAGTCGCCGCTGGCGCTTGTCTGGCGTTTTTGTCTCACTCTGTGGCTTCCTTTATTCAGACCGTCGTCAGTTTGTTAACAGCATGGTAAACTAAAGCCTATAGTTTAACGATTCCTGCGTGTCAGTTCCAAGGAAACCAATATGTCGATGTTTTCGCTGTTTAAGAAAAAGCGTAATGAAAAGGCACCTGAGGCCGAAGAGAAAAAAGAAGATGCGGTAGTAGAAGAACAGGAGCAGCCAGAGCCTGAATCAGAATCAGAATCAGAATCAGAATCTGAGCCTGAACCTAAATCTGAATCTCAGAACGAGCCAGAACCAGAAAGAACCGAGACACGAGAAGAATTACCCAGCGCGGCAGAAGACTGTGCGCAAGTTACTGCTGAGTCGCATGCTGCAAAAACGGCACCGGAAGCGAAAGAAGCTGCTCAGCCTGAATTGGTTACCGAGCCTGAGCCCACAGCTGAACCAGAGCCAGAGTCAGAAACTAAATCCGAAGCTAAGCCAGGAGCTAAACCTGAACATAAGCCAGAACCAACCGAAGTCGCACCGAAAGAGAAGGGTGAAAAGAAAGGTTTCTGGGCACGTCTGACCCAAGGTTTACGCAGAACTTCCGGTTCTATCGGTTCAGGTCTTATTGGCGTATTTCGCGGTAAGAAAATTGATGACGACCTGTTTGAAGAACTTGAAACTCAGTTACTCATGGCGGATCTGGGTGTCGCGACCACCACCAAAATTATCGATAACCTGACAAAACAAGCAGACCGTAAGCAGTTAAAAGACGCCGAGGCCTTGTACGAGTTATTACAAGAGCAGTTAGCCGAAATTTTAAAGCCGGTCGATAAACGCCTGGAAATACCGGAATCTGATTCTCCTTATGTGATTCTAATGACGGGCGTAAACGGTGTGGGTAAAACCACCACTATTGGTAAGCTGGCTAAGCAATTTAAAGCCGAAGGTAAGTCCGTAATGCTGGCCGCTGGTGATACCTTCCGCGCTGCAGCCGTGGAACAGTTGCAGGTGTGGGGCGAGCGTAACGACATTCCGGTTATTGCTCAGCATACCGGTGCCGACAGCGCCTCGGTTCTGTATGACGCGCTGCAGGCCGCTAAAGCACGCGATGTCGACGTACTTATTGCGGACACCGCCGGGCGCCTGCAGAATAAAGCCAACTTAATGGAAGAGCTGAAAAAGCTGGTTCGGGTGATGAAAAAGCTCGATCCGGAAGCACCTCACGAAGTGATGCTGACGCTTGATGCCGGTACGGGCCAGAATGCTATTAGCCAGGCGAAACTCTTTACTGAGGCAGTAGGCGTTTCGGGTATTGTTATGACCAAGCTTGACGGCACCGCAAAGGGTGGGGTGATTTTCGCCGTCGCTGACCAATTCGCCATTCCTATTCGCTATATTGGTGTGGGCGAAAGTTTAGAAGATTTACGGCCTTTTGTGGCAAAAGACTTTATCGCGGCGCTATTTGACCGTAACGTAGACGAATCAGAAGAAACAGCAGCGAGTTAAAGATGATCCGCTTTGAGCAAGTCAGTAAAACCTACCGTGGAGGCCATCAGGCGCTGAGCCATGTGGATTTCCATGTAAAGCCGGGTGAGATGGCCTTTTTAACCGGCCATTCCGGAGCGGGTAAAAGTACGTTGCTCAAACTGATCAGTTTAATGGAGAGGCCAACCGCAGGCAGGGTGCTGATTAATGGACATGACCTGCGAAAGATTAAATCTTCGCAAGTGCCTTATGTGCGTCGCGATATTGGTATGATTTTTCAGGATCACCGTTTGCTGATGGATAAAACGGTGTTCGATAACGTTGCGCTGCCACTTATTATCGAAGGCTACAGTGTTCAGGAAGCGCGCAAACGTGTCGTGGCTGCGTTGGAAAAAGTGGGTATAGCCGACAAAGTAAAACATTATCCACAAATGCTGTCAGGCGGTGAGCAGCAACGGGTGGGTATTGCCCGCGCTATTGTCACTAAGCCTCCCTTGCTATTGGCCGATGAGCCCACCGGTAACCTCGACCCTAAGTTGTCGATGGAGATTATCCGCCTGTTTGAAGAGTTCAATAAAGTGGGTGTTGCCGTGCTCATAGCGACCCATGACCTGGGTCTCATCGCGCGTTTACGTTACCGTACTTTAACCTTAAAAGACGGGCGTATGATTAACGATGGCCTGGAGGACAGTGAACTATGAGTTTATTGTTCCGTAACCGCAGTATAGAAAAGGGCGCAAGTAGCCGCGGGCGTTTACCCTGGTGGCGGCGTTTAATCATGGTGCCGGTGCATCATGCTCAGCAAGCCATCGCCAGTTTAGGAGAGTTGTGGCGCAATCCGTTTGCTTCGTTTATGACTATGGCAGTGCTGGGGCTGAGCCTGACCTTGCCGTCATCACTGTATGTTTTAGTGAAAAACACCACCAGTATTGCTGATAACTGGCAGGAAGCGTCGGAAGTCACCCTGTTTTTAAAAAAGGATCTGCAGCAATCTGAGGTCGACACATTAAAAACGCAAACGGAACTCTCTGAAGGTGTTGAGTCGGTGAGCCTTATTCCGAAAGAGCAGGGGCTGGAAGAGTTTAAAGAACAGTCGGGCTTTGGTGAAACGCTGGACTATCTTTCGTCGAATCCGCTACCAGATGTATTGGTGGTGATTCCGGCGGAGTCCCATCGCTCGCCGCAACGGGCGAAAGAACTGCTTAACCGGCTGGAAAAACAGCGCGAAGTGGCTTATGCGAAAATGGATCTGGAGTGGCTTAACAGACTGCAGGGTATTCTCAATTTAATTGAAGATATTCTCGGAGCCCTGGCGGTGGTGCTTTGCCTGTCGGTTGTTCTTATTGTAGGTAACACCATTCGACTGAACATTTTGTCTAAGCGTGACGAAATTATGGTGATGAAGCTGGTGGGGGCTACTAACGCCTTTATTCAACGCCCCTTTTTATACACCGGTGTTTGGTACGGAATTATTGGTGGGCTGGTGGCCTGGTTGGCAACCGCCTTATTGATCTGGTGGGTCGAGAGTGCCGTAGTAGATTTAACCGAACTTTACGAAACGCCGTTTCAATTAAACGGTCTGACGTTAGGCGAACTATTGATTATATGGTTGATCGCTGTCGGGTTAGGTTTAGCCGGTTCTTATTTGGCTGTAAGACGTCATATACAGAGTATTGAGCCTGAATAAAATAGGGTTGCGAAAGCCATAGGCTTAGTTATACTAAATCACCTGATCTGAAACGATCATAATGGAACTTTTAGACTCAAAAAGGGTCTTAGAAGCTGACTGAAAGGCAGTAATTAAGTCGGTATTTTAAGTAGAGGTTGTTAAATGAGCACTGAATTAAACACCATGGCACTATCGGTTCCCCAAGGGGGAGGACTGGACGGGTATATTCAGTCAGTCAACCGTATTCCTATGCTCACCGCCGAAAAAGAAAAGGCGTTGGCAACAAGACTGTTCGAGAACAGCGACCTTGATGCAGCAAAAGAACTGATCATGTCGCATCTCCGCTTTGTGGTACACGTAGCCCGCAGTTATTCAGGTTATGGTTTGCCGCAAGCCGATTTAATTCAGGAAGGCAATATTGGCCTGATGAAGGCTGTTAAACGCTTTGACCCATCTGTTGGTGTTCGTTTGGTGTCATTTGCCGTTCACTGGATTAAAGCAGAAATTCATGAATACGTGCTGCGTAACTGGCGCGTTGTAAAAGTGGCAACAACAAAAGCACAGCGTAAGTTGTTCTTTAACCTGCGTAAAATGAAAAAACGTTTAGGTTGGTTCAGCCAGAAAGAAGTTGAAACCGTTGCCGATGAGCTGGGTGTCAGCACCAAAGAAGTGCTGGAAATGGAATCTCGCATGAGTGCTCACGACCAAGCTTTTGAGCTAAGCTCCGACGACGATGACTCGAAAGAGGGTAGTGCATACTCTCCAGCTATGTATCTGGAAGATAAACGTTCCGACTTAGCGGCGGAAATTGAAGCTGAAGACTACGAAAGCCATACGCAGCAGAAACTGCTGGGTGCCATGAGTCATTTGGATGAGCGTAGTCAGGATATTGTTCAGTCGCGTTGGCTGTCTGAAGATAAAACCACGCTGCATGACTTAGCAGCAAAATACGAAGTATCGGCAGAGCGCGTTCGTCAGCTTGAACAGAACGCGATGAAGAAACTTCGCCTCGCAATGAGCTAAATGAAGTGCCGCATTGGTTGCGGTGCTTGCTGCATAGCTCCTTCTATTAGTTCTCCTATCCCCGGCATGCCAAACGGCAAGCCGGCGGGTGTGCGATGTGTCCAACTTGACGATGATAATTTATGCCGATTGTTTGGCAAGCCGGAACGTCCCGTCGTGTGTGGTGAATTTTCAGCGGATAAAGAGATTTGCGGTGAAAGTCGTGAGCAGGCAATTATTTTGCTGACGTCACTGGAAGAAGATACCCGTTCTGGTTAGTTGCCTGAGTTAGCTCGGAGACAAACACCAACTCAATTCCCTGCTTTTGTAATTCAGGTAAGTGTTGCTTAAGAAAATTCAACGTCTCTGGGTAGGGGTGACCAATACCAATGGCCTGGCCGTCTCGCTTGGCTAAACGAAGCAGCTGGTCAAACTGCTGTTGCAGATAACTTTGGTCAACTTCGTTATCAAGAAAGACATGGCGGCGAGAGGTTCTCACTCCAAACTGCCCGGCAATTTGTTCAGCCACACTGAATTCCGATGTTCGACTATCAATAAAAAAGAGTTCGCGGGCTGCTAATGTTTCCATAACCGCTTGCATGGGTATGGGGAGTTGAGTCAGCTTACTGCCCATATGGTTATTCACTCCGGTCACATAAGGGATCGAGTCAAGTGCGTTAACCAACTGCAGTTTTATTTGTGCGTTGCTCATGTCGGCGGTGACCACGCCCGGACCGGGTCGGTTGTTCTCCATTGCTTCCATTGGCATGTGCAGAAGCACTTGCTTTTGCTGGTGGTGCGCGCGTAATGCAAAAGCCCGTGCATAAGGGGTGTATGGCAGCACGGCGAAACTGACATTGCCCGGTAAGAGCGCCGCTTTTAAGTCGTTCTTATGATTACCTATGTCGTCGATGACAATGGCTATCTTTCCGGCATAGACGGGAGTTGTCAGGCAAACAAGTAAAACTAGAGTTGCAATAAACCGTAGCATCAGCGTATCCAGTTACTTGGGTTTTGCGGACGCCCCTGGTGGCGTATTTCGAAGTACAACGTAGGGCTGTTACGTGAACCTGACTGCCCCATAAGCGCAATTTCTTCGTCTTTGCGAACTTTGTCACCAACGGCTTTCGTTAATGTCTGGTTGTGGCCATAAAGGCTCATGTAACTTTGTCCGTGATCAACCACAATGACTAAACCAAATCCGCGTAGCCAGTCTGCGTATACGACCCGGCCATTTGCAATGGATCGAACGGGCTGTCCGTTACTGCCTTCTATTAAAACGCCTTTCCAGTCAACCGGACCTTCTCTGCGTTGACCGAACACCCGCTTTACATCACCGTCACTTGGCCAGCGTAGTTGGTTTTTTACTGACTGTAAGCCGACCAGTTGCACGTCTTTTTGTTGAGCCAAAGCGTTTTCAATGGCGCTCAATACCTGCTCTAACTGATCCCGGCTTTGTTCCAGCTGATTCACACGTGACCGGTCTTTACGCTGCTGCTGCTGTAGCTCCGCTAACTTTTCTTCCTGACGATGTTGTTGTTGCTCAAGCTGAGAACGCTGTTTTTCCTGTTGCTGCTGTAAAGCGGCTAACTGGTTTTGTTGCTGTTTTAACTCTTCGGTAAGTGCAACAATTTCCTGCTGTGTACTCTTAATAACCTTAATCTCTTCAACTCTTGCCGTGTTGAAGTATTGGTAATAACTCAGCATTCTTTCGAACTGGCCTGGGTCCTGCTGGTTTAAAAGCATTTTTAAAAAGTCATGGTTGCCGTTCATGTACGCGGAAACAAGCTGATCTTCTAATAATGCCATTTGTTGTTTTTGTTTCTGCTGAAGTTCTTTGCGTTTACGTTCCGACTCTTCAATCTCAGCATTGACGTTATCGAGCTTGGTTTGGGTTTTACGCAGTGAGCCAGCAACTTCGGCTGTTCTTATTTCCAGGTCGCGGAGCTGTTGCTCGGTTGAGCTTAGCTCCGAGTTACGTTCTTCTATGGCTTTCAGGCGTTCTGCCAACTCTTCTTTGACAGCAGCTATTTCGGCCTCAGTAGAGGCTTTGTCATCTTCGCTGTAATCCTGAGCTAATACTGGGTTGGACAACAACCCGAGAACAATTAGCAAGAACACCTGTAGCGGCATGAGTTAGTCCTGCTCCTGCTCTAACACCATTAGCGGGGTGCCAGTCATTTCGTCAGGCTGCTCCATACCCATTAAATGCAGAATCGTGGGCGCGACATCGGATAAACGCCCATTTTGCGCCTTCGCGGCACGGCCTACATAGATGAAAGGAACCAGCTCGTTAGTGTGAGCTGTATGCGCCTGACCGGTTGTTGCATCACTCATTTGCTCAGCGTTGCCATGGTCCGCGGTTATCAGGCATTCACCTCCAACAGCCTCTAATGCCGATACCACACGGCCAACACTATGGTCGACGGCTTCACAAGCTTTAACGGCAGCATCAAAATTGCCCGTATGGCCAACCATGTCACCGTTGGGGTAGTTGCAAATAACCACATCAAAGGCTTGAGACTCAATGGCTTCAACCAGTTCATCAGTGAGCTGTTCCGAGCTCATTTCTGGCTGTAGGTCGTAAGTTTTTACCTTAGGAGACGGTATCAGAACGCGTTTTTCTCCCTCAAACTCCTGCTCGCGGCCGCCGCTGAAAAAGAAGGTGACGTGTGCGTACTTTTCAGTTTCTGAAATGCGTAATTGCGTTTTGTCATGTTTGGCTAACCACTCACCCAGCACGTTATTCAATGGTTCCGGAGGGAAAGCACAAGATGTTTTTAATGTGTCGGCGTACTGAGTCAGCATGACAAAGTCGCTGAGATCGACCCGTGGGCCGCGGTCAAAACCGTCGAAGTTATCATCAATAAAAGCCTGAGTCATCTCACGGGCGCGGTCGGCACGGAAGTTCATAAAGAACACCGAGTCACCGTTATTTAAAGCTGCAGGTTGGCCAATGACGACCGGGGTAACAAACTCATCGGTTTCTCCGCGCTCGTACGCGTCTTCCAGTGCGTCTGTAGCATTCGGTGAAGTGACCCCGGAGAGACCGTGATAAATCGCTTTGTAAGACTGTTCAATGCGTTCCCAGCGTTTATCTCGGTCCATGGCAAAGAAACGACCGCTTAAGGTGGCAAAACGGCCTTTACCCAAACGTGCAAATAAGTCTTCAAAGCGTTCTATGGATGCCAGTGCTGATTTAGGAGGTGTATCACGACCATCTAAAAACGCGTGCAGATAAACATCTTTAGCGCCTTTCTCTATTGCCATTTCAATCATGGCGATTAGATGATCCTCGTGGCTGTGAACGCCACCGCCAGACAGCAAGCCCATAATATGCACTGCACCTTCGGCCACTTTGGCTTTGTTCAAGGCATCGCACAGCACCGAATTACTGTAAAAGCTGCGATCAGAAATGGCTTTACTGATTCGGGTAAAATCCTGGTAAACGATTCGACCCGCGCCCAAATTAACGTGGCCAACTTCAGAGTTGCCCATTTGGCCGTCCGGCAAACCAACCGCGCCACCTGAGCCATCGACTAAACAATGGGGATATTGCTCCCATAAACGATCCATAACCGGTGTGTTGGCCTTTGCAATGGCGTTATCCGGCGCATCTTCACGGTAACCCCAGCCGTCAAGAATCAACAATACCAAAGGTTTTATCGTAGGAGTCATAATGGGCCTCATTGCTCGGTGTTTTCGATGATGAAATTAGTCAACATTCTACTCGATTTCCGGAGCTTACGCATCCACCCAAGATTTTTCTGGCAACTGAGATTTGTACAGGTATACTCTTTGACCGCTATTTTTTTCTGTTACCCACGATTACTGGTAGGTCTTATGCAAGAACTTTTTGAATTTGTCAGCCGCAACCCAATGATGAGTGGCGTGTGGGTTGTTCTGTTAATCGCACTAATAGTGACGACTATTCGCTCTGCTATGTCTCCGGTGAAAAGCCTGCAGCCGCAAGAAGCAACGGTTTGGGTCAACCGGGGTGATGGCGTATTCGTCGATATCCGTAGTCAAGACGAATTTAAGAAAGGTCATATTCATGGATCGGTGTCATTACCGGCTGAAAAAATCAAACAAAAAGAACTTTCAACTATTGAAAAGTTCAAAGAAGCCCCCATTGTGATAGTCTGTGCAACAGGAATGACGGCAAAATCGGCTGCCAGCCAATTAATCGCTGAAGGCTTTAGCCAAGTGGCTGTGCTGCAAGGTGGTATTAACACATGGCGCAGTGCTAAATTGCCGGTTTCGCAGAAAAAATAATAAATTTGTCTAAAACTTGAAATGAATAGGAAGTAAAATCATGGCTGAAGAACAGCAAGCAAACGGCGCGGCCGCTGAAAACCAACAACAGCAACCACAATTCGCAATTCAGCGCATTTACGCTAAAGATATTTCTTTTGAAACTCCAAGCTCTCCTGCTATTTTCCGCAAAGAGTGGAAGCCAGAACTGAAGCTGGACTTAAACGTAAAACACGAAAAAATTGAAGACGGTGTTTACGAAGTGGTGCTAACTCTGACCGCAACCAACAAGGTTGAAGACGATGTAGCATTCCTGTGTGAAGTACACCAGGCGGGTATTTTCACTATTGGTGATGAAATCCAGGAAGGTCAGTTGGCACACATGTTGGGTTCTTTCTGCCCGAACATTTTGTTCCCTTATGCTCGTGAGTGTGTTTCAAACCTTGTTAACCGTGCGACTTTCCCACAGTTAAACCTGGCTCCTGTTAACTTTGATGCTATTTTCCAGCGTCATATGCAGCAGCAAGCTGAACAGGCTCAAGGCCAGCAAACTGCTGACGCGTAAGCGATACGATAATGCAGACACCTCAGGTGACAGTGTTAGGGGCGGGCTCTTACGGGACCGCCCTTGCTATTTGTTTCGCCCGTAAAGGCATAGCTACCACGTTGTGGGGCAGGGACGCCGATAAAGTCGCGATAATGCAGGCTGCGCATGAAAACGAAGAGTATCTTCCTGCCTGCCCTTTTCCTGAATCCTTAAGTGTTACGGCAGATTTAAGCGAAGCATTGCGCGGCGTAAAAAATGTCGTCGTTGTGGTTCCCAGCCATTCCTTCTCGTCTATGTTAGAGCAGGCAAAGCCTTTGTTAGCGGAGCACGCCCGCGTAGCTTGGGCGACTAAAGGGCTGGAGCCGGATACGGGGCGTTTACTTTATGAAGTGGCAGAAGAGATTCTGGGCGAAGAACATCCGTTAGCGGTGTTATCCGGTCCCACCTTTGCGATTGAAATGGCAAAAGGTTTACCAACGGCTATTTCAATGTCATCGACTGATCAAGACTTTGTTGATGAGCTCTCCGGGCTTCTGCATTGTGACCGTTCCTTCCGGGTTTACACCAACAACGATTTTATCGGTGTGCAGCTAGGTGGTGTGGTTAAGAATGTGATTGCTATTGGCGCAGGCATGGCAGATGGCATTGGCTTTGGTGCTAACGCCCGTACCGCATTAATTACCCGTGGCTTAGCGGAATTGACCCGACTAGGTCTGACACTAGGTGCTAAAAGCGATACTTTTACCGGCATGGCCGGGTTAGGGGACTTAATCCTTACTTGTACCGACAATCAGTCGCGTAATCGTCGTTTTGGTATGGCCTTAGGTCAGGGTAAAGGAGTTGAAGAAGCGCTGAAGAGTATCGGACAGTCGGTTGAAGGTTACCGTAATACTCGCGAAGTGGTTGCTTTAGCTGCACGCAACGAAGTGGAAATGCCCATCTGTGAGCAAATATATGCGGTCCTTTATGAAGGCAAAGAACCGCAACAGGCAGCTATCGATTTATTGAGTCGTGAGCGTAAAACGGAGTGATCTGTTTTACGCCTTTATTTACGCACTAATTAGCTGTTGTTCCATCACCTGCCATTGAGCCGATAAGTGCTCTGTTGGCAAACGTTTGAAATTAGAACGCACGAACTGACTGATTTTACCATCGGCGTAGCTCAGTAACAGATTCGCCAGCACCGCTTCATCGACAATAAAACGTTGCTGTTCGCGCATCGCTTTTTCCCGTAACACCTGCTTTATTGAACTTTCTATACGGTTAAACAGGTCTTCCATACGGCCCCTTAAACGGTCGTGCTCGCCCATAAGCGCATCGCCGGTCATAACACGCGTAATGCCAGGGTTACGTTCAGCAAAGGTTAATAAGAGCTGCAAAATAGCGTAGCAACGGGAGAGTGTATTTTTCTCTTCGTTCATGATCATGTTAATGCGGGTGAGCAAGGTGTCTTCAACAAACTCAATAAGCCCTTCAAACATGCGCGCTTTTGATGGAAAGTGACGGTATAAAGCCGCCTCCGAAACACCTAAGTTAGCTGCCAGTTTTGCTGTTGTAATGCGCTGACCCGGGCTGGTTTCTAACATTGCCGCTAAAGCCTGTAAAATTTCCTCACGACGGTTACGTTTTTGTTCTGCCATGTTTGTAACTTTCCTTATTTGAGAGGCCGGAATTGTTTACGGTCGGGTTTATGAGCGGCCAGAGTGACCAAAACCACCTTCACCACGGTCAGTTTCGTGAAACTCATCAACAACGGTCATTTGTGCCTGTACAACGGGTAAAATCACCAGTTGCGCAATGCGGTCGCCGGGGTCAATGGTGTAGGCCTTGTCGCTGCGATTCCAGCACGAAACCTTAAGTTCGCCCTGGTAGTCTGAGTCGATAAGCCCAACTAAATTACCCAGTACCAAGCCGTGCTTATGGCCCAAACCTGAGCGAGGCAGAATAGTCGCTGCGTAGTTTGGATCACCAATATACATAGCAATACCGGTGCCAATTAACTGGGTTTGTCCCGGCTCTATGGTTAATGGCTGATCCAGACAGGCGCGCAGGTCCATTCCGGCAGAACCTTGGGTGGCATATTCAGGAAGCGGAATAGACTGGCCAATGCGGTCATCTAAAATTTTTACTTCGACTTGCGTCATGGAGTTCTCACTTTCTTTTAATTAGCCCTGATTTCAGGAGTTGTATTATCAAAATAGCGTTTGGCTATCGCATCAATAATTGCAACGGCCATATCATGCTTGTTCATGGTTGGAAGTGACTGCTCACTGTCCTGACTGAAAATAACGGCGTTATTGTTGTCGCTGTTAAAACCCAGACCGGCTTGGCTAACATCGTTAGCGACAATCATTTTTAACTGTTTTCGTTCCAGTTTACGCAGTGCGTTGGTTTTTAAATTTTCGGTTTCGGCTGCAAAACCAACGGTAAACGGCGGTTTTTCTGAACTGGCTACTTGCTGCAGAATATCAGGGTTTTGCACCAGCTTAAGTTGCGGAGGCTGGTCATTCTGCTCTTTCTTGATTTTCTGTGAGGCAACTTCGGCAATACGATAGTCCGACACGGCAGCGCAGCCAATAAAGACGTCGCACTGCTCCAGTTGCAGCTGTACGGCGCTAAGCATTTGCGCGGCGGTTTCTACGTCAATTCGCTGAACGCCGGCAGGGGTAGCCAGCTGTGTCGGCCCGGAAACCAGAATAACGTTAGCGCCGGCATGAGCGGCGGCTTCTGCCAACGCATAACCCATTTTGCCAGAGCTGTGGTTACTGATATAACGTACAGGGTCAATGGCTTCGCGAGTTGGGCCAGCAGTAATAACAAAGGTCTTCCCTTGCCAGGTTTGTGTCGTTTTAGGCTGGTTCTCAATTAACGCCTGTACAATCCGGGTTGGGTCGCTCATGCGGCCATAGCCGACATCGCCACAGGCCTGTTCACCACTTTCAGGGCCTATCATTTGTACGCCCCGGTTCAGCAGGGTTTCAATATTCTCCTGAACGGACGTTGCTGCCCACATTTGCTGGTTCATTGCCGGAGCAATGACAACAGGTGCCTTGCTGGCAAGTACCAATGTACTGAGTAAGTCATCAGCGAATCCATGTGCCATCCGCGCGACGGTATTAGCTGTGGCTGGCGCAACGAGAATGAGATCGGCCCAGCGAGCCAGCTCAATGTGGCCCATTGCTGCTTCTGCTGTGGGATCCAACAAATCATCACTGACCGTAAAGCCTGACACGGCTTGTAAGCTAAGTGGGGTTACAAAGGCCTTGGCACTGTCAGTCATTACCACACGAACTTCTGCGCCCTGCTCACGCAAACGGCGCACTAGGTCAGGTGCTTTATAGGCGGCGATGCCACCGGTAATTCCTAACAGTATGTGTTTGTTCTGCAACTGTGCCATGCGAACCCCTCTGTGTTAATTCGTGTAAAGATAACATGAGACCCCGTAACAGGGTAGATGGTCGTTATACTTCTCTCTTTAGAATTAAGGAGAGAGCAATGAGCGTCAAGGAATGGCCCATTTCGGAACGGCCCAGAGAAAAACTGCAAACTCAGGGAGCAGAATACCTGAGTGACGCTGAATTATTAGCCATTTTACTCGGTAGTGGCAGCCAGGGACAGGACGTTGTCGCTTTTGCTCGCCATTTATTGAACCAGTTTAACGGAATAGGAGCGTTGCTTACGGCAAAGCCGGAGCAACTTTTAGCCTGCAGTGGTATCGGACCTGCACGAGTGAATCAATTGCAGGTTGTCATGGAGCTATCAAGAAGGTACCTGAAGTGGCAGTTGGAACGTTCGGATGGCTTCACTGACCCGTCTATGGTTAAAGATTACTTAACCGCGCAGCTTCGACATCAAAGCCGCGAAGTCTTCGCTATTTTACTGTTAGACAGTCAGCATCGGCTGTTACGTTATGAGGAGTTGTTTCAGGGAACCATTAACGCCGCGCCTGTTTATCCGCGTGAAGTCATTAAACTGGTAATGCAGCATAATGCCGCCGCGGTAATTCTGGCTCACAATCACCCGTCGGGTGTGGCAGAGCCTAGCCAGGCTGACCAGCGAGTGACTGAACGGGTCAAAAAAGCCCTGACATTAATTGATGTAGCGCTGTTGGATCATTTCGTGGTGGGCGCTGGCAGTCCCATTTCTTTCGCGGAGCGCGGATTGTTGTAGTTTTGTACTGGCGGTTTGGTTAAAAATCACGTAAAATCCGCACCGAACGATCGATAAGGATCAAATTTCCGTCGTATTAGCTTGATTAGAAGGGCAGTTTGCTGTATAAAATGCGCCCTCGGATTTATAGGCAAGGTCACGTTGGGCGACAGGCGAGCTTGCAGCAATTTTGGAGTAGAGACATGTCACAAGTATGCCAAATTACAGGTAAGCGTCCGGTAGTCGGTAACAACCGCTCGCACGCACGCAATGCGACTAAACGTCGCTTCCTGCCGAACCTACAATCGCACCGCTTTTGGGTAGAAAGCGAGAAGCGTTGGGTTAAGTTACGCATTTCTACTAAAGGTATGCGTATCATTGATAAAAACGGTATCGATACGGTATTAGCGGATCTCCGCGGCCGTGGTGTTAAGGTTTAAGGAACTAAATTATGCGCGATAAGATTCGTTTAGTGTCATCTGCGGGTACAGGTTATTTCTATACCACAGACAAAAACAAACGCACCATGCCAGAAAAAATGGAGATCAAAAAATTCGATCCAGTGGTTCGTAAGCACGTGATCTTCAAAGAAGCTAAAATCAAGTAATTGGTTTAAGGCTTACAAAAAACCCAGCTTCGGCTGGGTTTTTTATTGCCTGATTTTGCGGTTAGCGCGGAGGGTCCACAATACCGGAAATACTGGCGTTGACGCGGAACCAACCGGTAATGCTGAAGCGGTCACGCTCGGAGCGCAGTACTTCATGCACAAAACGGTCACTTAAAAATACCACCAGACGTCCTTGTTTGGGCAGTACGGTTTCCAACGCCTTGCCTTTGTCGCCATAAATAACCAGTTGCCCGCCGTCGGTTTCCTGCCATTCCGGGTTCAGATAAAACACCGTGGTCAACATGCGGTTACTCCGGCCTTTAAACGCATCCAGATGTTTTTTATAGAAAGCCCCTTTAGGGTAATGAGCCAAGTGGCATTCGTAATCGAACAAGCCGAGAAACAACTCGCGGTTAAATTCATTGCGTAATTGTTCCATAATGGCCAGGTAATCTTTATGGTGGGGCTCTTCTTGAGTTAACCAGTAAATGCGGTCGTTGCGCACCATGGTATTAATGGTTTGGTTTTGTTGGCGGCCAATGCCGGCCAGGTTCCAGTACTGGGCGGGTAACTGCTGAGCATAGTGATACAGTGCCTGAGAACGCTCCGACTGGAGAAAATCATCGATAATGCAGTAGCCGTGGTCGGCGACTTTGTCGATAATATCAGATAGCACCATAATGCAATAAAGCCCCGTATTTTGTTGTCGCGGGAGAATATAGGGTATTCTGGTTACATCAACAAGAAAATAATTCGATAGGTTATCACATAGGGCGCAAGCCAATGAAAGTGAATGAGAAGCGAAAAATATTTGGGCTGACCATGACTCGCAGAGCGTGGAATAACGTTCTGGTCTACGCCATATTAATCATTATGGTGGTGTTCTGGTATGTCGCACCGCCGGTTAAAGAAGAAGCGGAGCAGGGCATTTCGGACGAAGCCTCAGCCGGTGAGGTTATTGGTTTGATACCCGATGATGGCAATTTAAGAGAGATAAAAATTGATGAACTGCAGTTGATTCTTGAGGACGAAAAATGGCAGTGTCAGGCGCCATGTCGCCTGTCCGAAAAAGCCGCTGAAAGCGTGGCAGGGAATTGGCTGGCGTTGACTATGGAGCCAACCAACCAAACGGCAGAAAATTTAATCACTGACGTTTACTTTCGTTTTGCCGGGAAAGAGGAAGCGCGTGTTGAGCTGTACGCCGACCCTGAGTTGATAATTCGTCTGCCAAACCAACAACAGAATTTTCTTGTAAAAGAGTTAACCGCCAGTCAGTTACTGGGTCATTAAGGAAGTCTGAAGGTTATGCCGGAATTACCCGAAGTTGAAGTCAGCCGTTTAGGCATTTCTCCGCACATTGAAGGTCATAAAATTAAGGCGGTTCAGGTTCATGATAAACGTCTTCGCTGGCCGGTACCGGAAACGGTACACCAGGTTGAAGGGCATGTGCTGCGTTCGGTCAGCCGCCGTTCAAAGTACTTGTTACTGCAGACCGATAACGGTTGTTTGATCCTCCATCTGGGCATGTCGGGCAAGCTCAGAGTGGTGCCGACTGAAACGCCGCATTACAAACACGACCACATTGATATTGAGTTTGATAACGGACAGACGCTGCGGTTAAACGACCCGCGCCGTTTTGGTGCCTTGCTTTACAGTGAAGCGAATGTGACAGGGCATGAATTGCTCAAACAGCTGGGCCCGGAGCCGTTAACTGAAGCCTTCCATGTTGATTATTTATTTGAGCGCTCGCGGGGCCGAACGCAGTCTGTAAAAACCTTTATTATGGACAATAAAGTTGTGGTGGGTGTCGGTAATATTTACGCCAATGAAGCCTTATTTAAGGCCGGTATCAACCCCAAGCGCGCAGCCGGTAAAATCAGTAAAGCGCGTTACCAAAAATTAGTGCCATTGATAAAAGAAACTTTGGCAGGTGCAATAGAAATGGGCGGAACGACATTAAAGGACTTTACTCAAGTAGACGGTAACCCCGGTTATTTCGCGCAAAAGCTTCAGGTTTATGGACGTGGCGGCAAGCTCTGCATGGTATGCAGTAAACGGCTGAAAGAAATTCGTCTGGGTCAGCGCAGCACCGTGTACTGCACTCATTGCCAGCGCTAGTTTAGCTTTTGACTGTCTTTAACAGCTCACTGACAAAGCGTTCCGGTTGGGAGATAAACGGAGCGTGTGAGCTTTTATTGAAGATCACAGTGTTTGAGTCAGATGCTAATGCCGAGATATCAGCAATAGCGCGCTCAGGAACCAGACTGTCCAGGCGGCCGTAAAAACGGGTGAAGGGTACTTCAATATTTTTAAGTTGCTGGCGCAGATCGGCGGTTTGCAAAATGGATAACGCCTGTTTCAGCACACCGGGGTTAGGCATGGGCTTGGCAAATATCAGTTGCTTTACCTGCTTCACTTGCTCGCGTGCATCTTCACTTCCCATGGCCTGAATGGCCAGAAAGCGCTCAATGGTCTTTTTAAAGTTTGTCTCCAGCTGTTTCTGAAACTGCTCCAGAATATCTGGTTTGATGCCTGACCAGCTATCACTTTCCACAAAGTGAGGCGATGAGGCCACGGTATTTAATGAAATGATCCGTTCGGGATAACTAAGAGCCGCCTGTTTAGCAATAAGCCCACCTAAAGACCACCCCAGAAGATGAAAACGCTCGGGCAGGGCTGGCATAATTTGTTCCACAAAGCCCTCGAGCGAAACTTCGCTCATCGGCGACCACCCGGAAAGTCCAAAGCCGGGTAAGTCAACACAGTGGAGTTGGAAGTTTTCGCTTAAAGCAGGCACCACCGGCTGCCAGATATTCGCGTTCATGCCCCAGCCATGGAGTACAACAAAAGGCGTTCCTGTGCCGCTGCATGTTACCGATAGGCTCACTATACTCACTTTCCCAAATTTGTTATTTAGGTGACTATGCTAGCGTTTTTCCGAAGCCTCGCCAATGTCTTTGAGTTGGGCACTTGCTGGAGTTGTGGTTACTCGAGTGTTACAGCTACGGCCTTGTGCTCATACTGCGATGACGCGTTACCACGTTGGTATCCGCGTTGTTGTCAGCACCTTTCTGATATTAAACAGCATCTAACAGAAGATCAGAAGCGGTGCCGCTATTGGTATTGTGCGTTGCGATGGGAGCCACAAGTGCAACAATTGATAACCCTGTTTAAATTCCGCAATAAGGCAGAACTAGCCCCGTTATTGGCTACTCAACTGGCTGCTCATTTACGGCTTTGCTATCAGGGACAATCCATGCCGGACTGTATTGTTGCGGTGCCAATGACTCAGCACGCCTGGCGTAAACGCGGGTTTCACCAAACGGCGTTGTTGGCGCGCTATTTGTCTGCTGTACTACAGGTGCCTTACATTGCGGGCGGTTTACGTAAAATACGTTCGGTGCCTATGCAGCATATGGCGTCGCAGTCCGCCCGTTGGGAAAACAGTAAGCGAAGTCAGTTAGCTCTTCACGATTTTAGCGGTTGTAAAGTGGCTGTCGTTGATGATGTACTGAGTACCGGAGCCACCATGATGGCCGCAGCCGATGCCCTCTACAAAAAAGGGGCTACAGCCGTGGACGCCTGGGCGGTTGTCTATAACCAACACGACTAGAAACTGAAGGGTATCTCGGTTACACTATACCTTAGTAATTTACTCAGGTATAAGCCGTGAGGTCAGTATTTATGATTCGTATTTCAGAAGCAGCGCAGTCCCACTTTCAGAAGCTATTAGCGGACCAGCCAGACGGCACGTGCATTCGTGTTTTTGTGGTTAATCCGGGAATGGCAAATGCCGAGTGTGGTGTTTCTTATTGTCCGCCAGATTCCGTTGAACCCGACGACGAACGTTTACCGTTTAATGGCTTTGATGCCGTTGTAGATTCCGGTAGCGCTCCGTTTTTAGAAGACGCAGCTATTGACTTTGAAGAGCAGGAAATGGGTTCTCAGTTAACCCTGAAAGCGCCAAACGCCAAAGCGCGTAAGGTTGCCGATGACGCACCGTTAATTGAACGTGTAGAGTATGTGATTCAGGCTGAGATCAATCCGCAATTGGCCAGTCATGGTGGTCAGGTCATGGTCGCTGAAATAACCGACGATGGTGTTGCCATTTTACAATTTGGTGGTGGTTGTAACGGCTGCAGCATGATCGATGTTACGTTGAAAAACGGCATTGAAAAAGAGTTGCTTGAACGCTTCCCAGAGGAAGTGACCGGGGTTCGTGACATAACTGATCATGAGCACGGAGAGCACTCATACTACTAGACCTTTCGACAATACAAACACTTGTATTGGAGTTAGAAGGTGGTGGTATCTATACGTCAGTTGCGGTGGATGCAACTGACGGAGGTTTGCCACCACAGCTTATCCTGATGGATGATCTGGCGAACTAAGGTATTTGAACCAGATTGCCTGGGTAATACCACGCATGAATAAAAAGCCGCTGAGAGCTAACCACAAACCGTGGTTCTCCAGCGGCAATCCTGCCCACCACAAAGGTAAAAAGCCAATGACAGCACTGAGTATCATGGTGTTGCGCATACCACGGCTTAACGACAAACCGATAAATACACCGTCAAACCAGTAGCTCCAGTGAGCCAGTAGCGGTAGCACAATTATCCAGGGTAAATAATCTTCAGCAACCCGGATAATTTCAGGGATGTCCGTAATCAGACGAATAATTGCACTGCCTGCCAGGGCGAAAACGAGCGTATAAACCACAGCAAAGAGCGACGACCAGAGCAAAGTAATTTTGCACCAGTAACGAACTTTATCGTAACGTTTCTGACCTTTTGCTGCACCGGCAAGTGCTTCCACGGCATAGGCAATGCCATCTAACCCCAAAGAGATTAGCATTAGGAACTGCATAAGTACGGCGTTTACCGCCACCATGGTACTGCCGTAACGAGTCGCATAGCCTGTCATTGTGGCCATGCACAGCTGCAACACCAGGCTGCGAATAAAAATATTGCCGTTAACACCTAAAAACTGACGCAGTTGTTTAAATTTAAGTTGCCAGTGGCGTAAGTGCCAGCCAAGCGCGCGGGCTGTCCAGTAAAAGCCGACAATGGCGGTCACCCATTCGGCACTTAACGACGCCCAGGCGGCGCCTTTTACATTCAGTCCAAAGCCAAGAATTAGTATCACATCCATAACTACATTCACGGCGTTGGTAACTATTACCAGGAGCATGGCTTTACGGCTATTTTGGCGGCCTAGTAATACCCCGAGAGCGACAAGCGTAATCAACGAAGCCGGTGCCGACCATAAGCGTATTTCGATGTAATCGCGGGCGTAGCCTTCGAGCTCGGCAGAAGGGGCGATAACCCACATGGCTAAGTCATTAATTAAAGGGCTGGCAACTGCTATTAAAACACCTAAACCCAGCGCAATAATAATGCCGTTATTAAAGTGCTGGCGCTGAGCATGTATGTCATCGGCTCCGTAGGACTGGGCTATATAGCCGGTTGTCGCCATGCGCAGAAACACTGCCAGCAAATAAATAAAACTGACCACCATTGCACCAACGGCAACGGCGGATAAGTAGATAGCATCTGGTAAATGACCTATGATGGCAGTATCAACCAGACCGAGAAGTGGTGCAGCAATATTGGAAATGATCATTGGCAGGGCAATCGCAAAAACGCGGCTGTGGTCAGACAATGAAAATCCAAACAGCTTATGCATAACTATCCTTAAGTAAACTCGGTTAATAACGGTTTTTATACTTTATCAGGAGTCACTATGAAGATGTTGAACAAAATGACGTTGAGTGCCGCGTCGGGCTTATTGCTGGGGTGTTCACCATTAGCTCAGGCAGGCAGCTCCGATAGCGTGGTGGTACTGCAGTATCACCATGTTAGTGACTCAACTCCGGCGGTAACGTCAATTGACCCAGAGACTTTTCGCGAGCATCTGCAATACCTGCAGGATAACAACTTTAACGTTATTGATATTACCGTTGCGCGAGATGCCATTGAAAAAGGCGAAGAGCTTCCTGAAAAAGCCGTTGTTATTACCTTCGATGATGGCTACCAAAACGTCTATGAGAACGCTGTAGAGCTTCTGGAAGAGTTTGAAATGCCTTATACGGTGTTCGTTAACCCTGAACTCATGCGTAAGCACAGCGGCCATTACATGGGTTGGGAAGAGTTTAAAGAAATTCAGCAGAACGGCGCTACCATTGCTAACCACGGACAGACTCACGCACATCTTATTCGCAAGCAAGAAGGCGAAAGCGATGAAGAGTGGCAGGAGCGGATGCGTTACGATGTAATTACGGCACAGAAAGCCATTGATGAGAACTTAGGCGAACAGCAGAAGTACTTTGCGTACCCATACGGAGAGTACAACAACGAATTGCGGGTTTTACTGAATGAATGGGGCTTTCTGGCCTTTGCTCAGCATTCAGGCCCATGGTCCAAATGGAGCGAAGAGACGGTTATTACGCGCTTTCCGGCCTCGGGTATCTATGCGAACTTAAATACGCTGAAAGCCAAGTTGAATTCTAAAGCCATGCCGGTAAGTGCTTATCAACCGGAAGAGCCTTTAGTCGCACATGAAAATAAGCGCCCAACTATTAGTGTGACGCTGGAAGCAGGCGATACACTGGACGATATGCGCACCGATGCGTTGCAATGTTTTGCTGGTGGTTCAGTACTAAAGCCTGAATGGGAAAGTGATACAAAGTTTCGTGTAAGCTTAGAGCAGGACATCAACATTGGGCGTTCACGCATTAACTGTACCGCGCCCAGTGCTTCAGAGTCGCGCTACTACTGGTATTCCGTAGCGCTTATTCGCCCGGATCAATCAGGCAGCTGGCCTGACTAATCGGCGATAATGGCAAAATCTTTTTTGAGTTTATCCATGCTGACCACCGGTACTTCTCCGCGTTGGTGGTCGGCATTGAAAATTGCTTTACGATTACCGTCCGGGTTTACCAGAATAATAGCGGCACTATGGTTAACCAGATAATTTTCTTCGCCGTCATCGGGAATGGAATACATTAAGCCTAAGTCGCGCACGAAAGGGAATAACTCTTTGTGCTCAGCCCGCACACCGACAAAGTCGTCACCGAAATAGTTAACGTATTGAGTTAAACGCTCAATGTCATCGCGTTTAGGATCAACTGAAATCAACCAAACTTTAACCGGTTCGGAAACCTCTTGCTGCAACTCAGGGAGCACGCCCTTCAAGTCTGACATAGTGGTTGGGCAAATATCGGGACAGAAGGTATAACCGGTAAAGAGCAAGGTCCATTGACCTTTAAGCGCGTCGTTCTCCACTGTGCCGGCTGCTGTGCTTTCTAAAGTAAAGGGCTTTAACGCGCGAGGCGGTTCATAAACTAAGGCTTCCGGCTTTTCTTCCGGCCAAAAGTTGTAAACCGCAAAACCGGCTGCAAGGGCAATAAGGGCGGCCAGCAGCGTAACGATACGACTCATCTCTTACTCCATTTATACGTAGTGATCGACCAGTAAAATGACAAACAGCAGCATGAGGTGCCAGATAGAAAAGGCAAACATATTAAACGCTGTTTTTTTACTGGGCGCGTATTTTAGCTTCCAGGCGTAAGCCAGGAAAATGGCGTTAAGTACACTGACCCCTACCAAATAAATCATGCCGGTCATGCCAATTAAGAAAGGCATAAGGCAGACCACGGTCAATAAAATGGTGTACAAGAAAATACAAGTTTTGGTGAAGTCGATACCGTGAGTAACCGGCAGCATCGGAATTTCAGCTCGTGCATAGTCTTTTGCGCGGTGTACGGCAAGCGCCCAGAAGTGAGGCGGTGTCCAGGTGAAAATGATCATAACCAGCAGTACCGCCGGCGCGTTAACTTCATTGGTAACCGCTGTCCAGCCCAGTAACGGCGGTGCCGCACCGGCCAGGCCACCAATAACAATATTTTGCGGCGTTGCGCGTTTTAAGAACATGGTATAAACCACAGCGTAACCCACCATACTGGCAAAGGTTAACCAAGCGGTTAACGGGTTAACCCAGGCATACAGGGTCACAAAACCAATAGCGCCAATAGATGCCGCAAACACAGTGACTTTTGTCGGTGATAAATTTCCCTGAGGAAGTGGCCGACGTAGTGTACGGGCCATTTTGGCGTCGATATGACGGTCAACCAGATGATTAATAGCAGCCGCAGCAGCGGACATCAGCCCAATACCGGCTAAGGCCGGGACCAGGACATTCAACGAAACAAGCTCTTCAGTGGCCAGACACATGCCGACCACAGCAGTGAGCAACAACAAGGCGACGACACGAGGCTTGGTCAGCTCCAGGTAGTCCCGCCAGTGAGCGTTGCGCGTTTTTGTTATATTTTTTGTGGCAACGGATTCCATAATGACAACTCCTCTACGCTTTTCTGGACAGGTTGTAATTCAACCCAACCAGCGACAGTAGCAACAAAGCCCCAACAGCATTGTGTGCTACCGCATTCCAAAGCGGTAATTGAAAGACTACGTTACTAATACCGAGCAGAATTTGCAAAGACAATAACAAGCCAATAACAATTAATGAGCGGCGGAAAAACTGCGACTTTGCCTTTCTCCAACATTTAAAGAGTAAAGCACAGACCACTAAAAAAGTAATAATGGCTCCAACTCGATGCATGACATGCATGGTCATGCGGTCATTGTAGTCATGTGCGCCAAATTGATAGGTATCGGCATCTGGTATGCTAAAAGCGCCGGCAAAGTCCAGTTGTGCCGTCCAGTTACCTTCGCAAAAAGGCAGTTCAGTACAGGCTACGGCGGCGTAATTGGCTGCAACCCAGCCCCCCAGAGCTATTTGCCCAATCACAACCAGCAGGGTGAAGAAGGCGAGGCTCCTGTAACGTCTTAACTCTGAGTCTCCGCCGGCAAGCCGGAATGACGACAGACGCAAAGACAGCAGGTACAGCAGCGATATGACCGAAAAGCCCCCTAACAAATGCCCCATCACGATGAGAGGTTGTAAATTCATGGTCACTGTCCACATGCCCAGAGCCGCCTGGAATATGACCAACCCAAGTAGCAGAGTGGGCAGTTTTACCGGTGTACGATAATGGCTTTGATGGCGGCTTTTGACCCATGCAATGATGGTAATGGTGAGTATGAATAAGCCTAAGGTGCCCGCAAAGTAGCGATGTACCATTTCGTTCCAGGCTTTATCCTGTTCAACTGGCGCATCAGGAAACCGCAGTTCAGCTTCCTGAATGTGCTCTGCTTGAGACGGAACACCCAAAAAACCGTAGCAACCCGGCCAGTCCGGACAACCCAGACCCGCTTCAGTTAGCCGTGTAAAAGCGCCAAGAACTATAACAACGAAAGCAAAAAAAACACTAATTTTTACCAGTAAACGCATGTCATTTCCCTACCCAATTCTGGACAATTTAAGCAGTTTACGAAGATCCGCCAGCACGTTTTTACCTTCAGCAATCATTTGCTCTTTATCCGCGTGAGTTGGGTAATACAGCATAACGTTGTGCATAGGGTCGATAATAAAGACGGTGTTTTCCGGCAGTTCGCTTAATTGCTCAATGAGCTGCGGCGTTACCATTTGCGTAATGTGAGGCGCGCTGTGATTAAACTCAGCCTGTGCATTCTCGCTTTGATGAAGCACTACAGGAGTTAGGCGGTCGGTGTCTTTACCAATAGCAACGTCGACCTGATTCATAACATACAAGGTATTCTCACAGGTTGTGTCACAGCTTTGAGGCGCAATATACCCCAGTTGCCAGCCTTCGGGTAGTTGGTCGGTCTGTTTATCTAAGGTAATAGGTGGTTGCAGCAGGGTGCCTTTATTCGTACCCGCCTCATACCAGTTCTGTGACAAAATCAGCCAGGCCGCTAATAAAGGGACAATAAAGGCAACAAAAACAATAATAATGGCGCGTCGAGAGCGATTCAGGGAGCTCATCGGGTCTCCTCTTTTTTTGGTTGTTTATTCAGTTTTATAACAGCAAATACAAAAATCACCAAGCATGCAATGGCTAGCGAGAACCATTGAACCGCGTAACCCTGATGTTTTTCGGGCGACATTACCTGGGGTTTCCAGTTACGTTGCCAACCTATGGTTTCTGGCGATTTCAATAAAAAGGTGTAATCAGTTAACGGAATATCGAGTTTCTGACTAATGGCGTCAGGCTGAAATTCTTGTACTCGTATTCGATCATCAGCTAACTCGGTTTCATAAGTATTACTGACAAATTTGTTGTTTGAAGGGAAGTACAGGTAACCGGTAAGATTCTGCCTACCCTCGGCAATATCTATTTTGGGTAGTTCCTGTCTGGATGCTGGAGCCGGTAACCAGCCCATATTAACAGGAATATAATTATCGGGTTTGGCGTCAGGGCGGAACAAGGCAATAACCTGATACCCGACAATGCCATCGGTCATTTTATTATCGAGGAAAAAGACTGGTTGTTTAACAAATTCGCCTCTCATTTTAACGAAAAGAAAGCGATCAGACTCAGAAGATATTGTTCCTAACTGAGACAGAGCAGCGGCGTCCCCTTTTGATTGTTGCTGTGCGTAGTCGGAAAATAGCTTACGTTTTTCTTCTGCGCGCTCTAGCTGCCAAAAACCCAGCTTGACCAACACCACAATTGCCAGCAGAGTAACTAACGTAGCGATAAGAGGAAAACGTATGTTGGTCTTTTTTAAAATCATTATTGTACTGCTGCTTGGTTATATGGTGGTGAATCTGTTCCGCGCATTATTCAGTATGCTGCGCAACGATCCGAATAAACCACCCATGTCCCATTATCTGGGGAAACGGGTGGGAGTGGCCGCCGTTATCCTTGTGATACTGATAGCGGCGACGGCTAGTGGCTTTTTACCTTTAAACCCACGCCCCTACTAGATGGGGCGTTTTTTCTTAAAGTATGTAAACCACGACAAACAGGCATAACCAAACGACATCAACAAAGTGCCAGTACCAACTGGTCGCTTGAAAAGCGAAGTGATTATCTGGCGTAAAATGCCCTTTTAAAACTCGCAGGAACATGACAATAAGCATGACCGTTCCTAAGGTTACGTGCATACCGTGGAACCCGGTGAGCATATAAAAGGTATTACCGTAAATGCCAGAATCCAGCGTCAAGTTTAAGTCCTGATAGGCATGCACATACTCGGCACCCTGCAGGTATAGGAAGATGCAACCCAGAATAATCGTAATGCCGAGCATTACGGTCAGCTGTTTACGTTTATTTTGTTCCAGACCCGTGTGGGCAAAGTGACAGGTGACTGAACTGACTAACAAGATTAGCGTGTTGATAGCAGGCAAACCATACCAGCCCATAGCCTGGGTTTCAGTGCCACCTGGCGTTTTCACCAGCGGCCATTGCGCAACAAATTCTGGCCACAGAACTTCATTGGTCATAGCATTGTTACTGTCTCCCCCTAACCATTGCACGGCAATAACGCGAGCGTAGAAGAGGGCGCCGAAAAAAGCGGCGAAGAACATGACCTCGGAAAAAATAAACCAGCTCATGCCTTGTTTGTAGGAGTCGCCGAGTTGGCTACTATATTTACCGCTCATGGACTCGTTAATCTGGTCGCGGAACCAGCCAAAAAGCATGATGGCCATAACCGCCAGACCAGCAATTAAGACAGTACTGCCATGACCGTCTTGTTCCTTACTCATGTCGATAACGGTGTGTCCTGCGCCCCAGGCTATTAAACCTAAGCCAATTGCTCCAATAATAGGCCAGGGACTGGAAGCAGGAACATAGTAACTTTGTTGTTCTGCCATAACGTCGTTTCCTTATTCTGTTTTTAACAGCTGAGCCATTTGCTCAGCCGACGTATTGGCTGTCATATCGTACAGCGTGTATGACAGGGTAAATGTCGTAATGTGATCGGGAATGTCCGGATCCAGATAAAATTGCATTGGCATTTCTGTTTCAGCGCCGGCGGCCAGCGGTTGCTGGTTGAAGCAAAAGCACTCCACTTTATTCAGGTAAAGAGAGGCTTCAGCTGGCGCAACAGACGGAATAGCCTGGGCGACCATGTTTGATGAAGTCGGGTTTTCTGCTAAGAAATTGACCACTTTCACCTCACCAGGATGAATCTTGATCTGTTTGATCGATGGTTCAAACTTCCACGGAATACCTTTAGCATTCCGTGTAATAAATTGAACATTAACCGTTCGTGATTCATCCACTTCCACCTGTTGATAAACCGCCGCTTCGTTACTGGTACGGCCGTTAAAGCCGGTAACTTCACAAAAAGCATCGTAAAGTGGCACCAATGCAAAGCCGAATGCAAACATCCCGGCGACTGTCAGTAACAGTCGCTTAACCAGAATGCCGTTGTCCGGACGCTGTTCAGACATGGTTTATCACTCCACTTTAGGTGGTTTTTCAAAGGTGTGATAAGGCGCTGGGGATGGAACTGTCCATTCCAGTCCTTCTGCACCCTCCCATGGTTTAGCTTCAGCTTTTTCACCGCCTCTTATACATTTGATAACAACCCAAAGGAAAAGCAGCTGCGACAAGCCGAAGGCAAAACCACCAATACTGGTTATTTGGTTTACGTCCGCAAATTGGGTAGCGTAATCTGGGATACGCCGCGGCATGCCGGCCAAACCTGCAAAATGCATAGGAAAGAACAGTACATTCACGGAAATAAGCGATGTCCAGAAATGCGTTTTAGCCAGAGTACTGTCGTACATATGCCCCGTCCACTTAGGTAGCCAGTAATAAGCCGCTGCCATGATCGAGAAGATAGCACCTGTTACCAGAACATAGTGGAAGTGAGCAACCACAAAGTAGGTATCGTGATACTGAAAATCGGCAGGAATTATAGCCAGCATTAAACCGGAGAAGCCGCCGATGGTAAACAGAATCACAAATGCGAGCGCAAACAACATGGGGGTTTCAAACGTCATGGAACCGCGCCACATAGTCGCTACCCAGTTAAAGATTTTAACCCCGGTGGGAACGGCAATGAGCATGGTGCAGTACATAAAGAACAGCTCAGCAAATACAGGCATGCCGGTGGTGAACATGTGGTGAGCCCACACCAGGAATGACAACAATGCTATCGCGGCCGTGGCATATACCATGGACGAGTAGCCGAACAATCGTTTTCGGGCAAAGGCCGGAATAATTGCTGAAATGATGCCGAAGGATGGCAAAATCATGATGTAAACTTCCGGATGACCGAAGAACCAAAATATATGTTGGTACATAACGGGGTCGCCACCGCCGGCAGCATCAAAGAAGCTAGTGCCGAAATATTTGTCCGTCAACAACATGGTGACAGCACCGGCCAGAACAGGCATTACCGCGATAAGCAGAAAAGCTGTAATGAACCATGTCCATGCGAACAGTGGCATTTTCATATAGTTCATGCCAGGAGCGCGCATGTTCATAATGGTCACTATCACATTGATAGCCCCCATAATGGATGAAATACCCATAATGTGTACTGAGAACACGAACAGTGCGGTTGAATCTGAGCTGTAAGTTGTTGAAAGCGGTGCGTAAGCTGTCCAGCCAAATGCCGGGCCTCCACCTTCCATAAACAAAGAGCCCAACAAAATAATGAAAGCAAAGGGTAGTATCCAGAAACTCCAGTTATTCATCCGGGGCAGAGCCATATCCGGCGCACCAATCATCATTGGTATCATCCAGTTAGCAAGCCCGGTAAAAGCAGGCATAACTGCGCCGAAAATCATAACCAGGCCATGGACTGTGGTCATTTGATTAAAGAAATGTGGATCAACTAATTGCAGACCCGGTTGAAATAACTCGGCCCGAATTACCATTGCCATTGCGCCGCCCACAAAGAACATGGCCAGGCTGAACAGTAAGTACATCGACCCAATATCTTTATGGTTGGTAGTAAATAGCCAACGACCAATACCAGACGGCTTATGATCGTGGTGTGTGTCGTGATGTGTTTCTTCCACTGTAGTGCTCATCACCGTCTCCTTATTGATTCATGACTTCGTTAATATCGGCGGCCTGAATCAGGTCTCCGGTATCGTTACCCCAGGCATTACGCTCGTAGGTGATAACCGCAGCTAATTCGCGCATTGAAAGCTGGCTTCCGAAGGCCTGCATAGCCGTGCCAGTTACGCCATTAACAACGATGTCGATGTGTTCGTCTTTGGCCTCAGGGTCCACAGACACGCCAGAGCCTGCTAGTGCAGGGAACACTCCGTCTACGCCTTGGCCATTAGCCTGGTGACAAGCAGCACAGGTGCTGTTGTAAACTTTTTCACCGAGATCCATCAGTTCGTCTTCCGACATCTCCATAGCGAGCAATTCCTGTTCACGCTCGCGCGCTTTGCGTTGCTCTTCTTCTTTCTCGGTAATCCATTTTTCGTATTCAGCAGGCTCTTTGGCTATAACAACGACAGGCATGAAGCCATGGTCTTTGCCACATAACTCAGCACACTGGCCACGGTAAATACCGGGTTCGTCTACTTTGGTCCAGGTTTCATTAATAAAGCCCGGATTCGCATCTTTTTTAATGGAGAAGTCAGGAACCCACCAGCTGTGAATAACGTCGTCTGAAGTGACCAGGAAGCGAACTTTTTTACCGGTTGGAATAACCAACGGGCGATCTACCTCTAATAAGTAGTTTTCACCTTTCTCAAACTGATTATTAATTTGTTCTTGCTGAGTGGCTAAACGACTGAAATATTCAACTTCGTTTTCAAAGTATTTGTAGTGCCACTTCCACTGCGACCCTGTGACTTGCACTGTTACATCTGCATCAGACGTGTCTTCCATGGCAATTAGTGTCGTTGTCGCCGGAACGGCCATACCTGCAAGAATCAGTAGCGGGACTATAGTCCAGGCAATTTCGACTTTTACGTTTTCATGGAAATTGGAAGGGGTTGGGTTTTTCGACTTCCTGTGGCGGATTATCGAAATAAACATGAGACCAAATACAATTACGCCAATGACGCAACAGATATAGAAAATCGTCATGTGGAGATCGTAAACCTGGTTACTAACTTCAGTGACACCTTGGGTCATATTGAGTTGCGACTTAGCAGTGGCCGGTAAACTCGTTAGCGCCAATAGTGCCCACAAAGGCTTCATTTTCACGTGGCTTCTCCTCTTATTCTTCAATGAGACAGCAAATAATTTCGCTAGCCTGAAATAGAAGAACAAAGAGGTAAGCAGAAAAAGGTACAGCTTCTCCCCAGAAATCGCTTTCTCTACTGACTCTTTGTTGTAGTTATCGTTATTATATTATTTTTATATTCGGGTACTGCATTTATTAACGAATTTACAACCAAAGATCCAGATCAAATCAAACAAATGCACAAAAAATAGGCTGATCTGTTAAAAAAAGGCTGCAAAAGCAGCCTTGGGGGATAAAACACACAAACAAAGTGGGATTAGTGCAGGTGGGATGTCAGTGTGTTTTTATCAAACAGAAAATATTGTGTTTCACTCAATTTACTGGCCATACGAGCGCGCTGCCAGGTACGGTTGGAAACTGAGTCCAGATAACCGATAACCATACTGCTGGTACCGGCCAGCAAAGCCTGCTCCAGCGCCCATTCGCAGCGTTCAGCGGAATGGCTGCGCAACCAGCGAATTTGCGATTCAGCAACACCACAAGCAATAAGCTGCTGAATCACGCCTTTGTCGCCGCCAATAACGGTTACCCATTGGCTTGGTTTTTGTTGCAAAGCCTGCTGAACAACGGGTGACAGGCTGTCGACGTCAATTGCGTCTTGAGTGGTTTTCGCATCTAACTGGAACGATGGTGCCGTACTTTCGGCAGTCCACAGACCTGGGTGATGTAATTTGTGCTGATGTTGGGTTTTCATAAGGTCGCTCCGTTTCTGATTACACCGACGGCAAGCCCTTCAATGGCAAAAACTTGCTCTGCCAGATTGACAGTAATGGTCGAGAAATCTTCATTTTCAGGATGAAGCAAAATAGTTTTTCCACGCTGTTCAAAACGCTTTACAGTGACATCGTCTTCTACGCGGGCAACGACTATCTGGCCGTTACGAGCCTGTTCTGTTTTGTGAACAGCCAGTAAGTCGCCGTCTAAAATTCCAATGTCTTTCATGCTCATGCCGTTTACTTTAAGTAAGAAGCTAGCAGCAGGGTGAAATAAAGACTCGTCAATTTTGTAATGACCTTCAACGTGTTGTTCGGCCAACAACGGCTCCCCGGCCGCGACCTGGCCAATTAACGGCAAGCCATCCGCAATGTCGTAGTCATCGGCTACAAGACGAATGCCGCGCGACATGCCGGGTAAAATTTCAATAACCCCTTTTCGTGCCAGAGCTTTTAAATGCTCTTCTGCGGAGTTGGCAGAACGAAAGCCAAGCTTATGGGCAATTTCTGCACGCGTTGGCGGCATACCGGTGGCGTGTAGGTTATCCTTAATAAGTTCAAGGATTTCTGATTGTCTTGGTGTTAACGGGCGCATAATGTACCTGTTTATTTGTACAGTGATACTGTGAGTATATACAGGTAAATTCATTTCGCAAGTAATTTCTTGAACGACAAATTTAAACGAAGTTGGTATCCTATCTATCTGTTTAAAACAGAGGTCTCAGTATGAAAGGAATAAGTCGCTTTTACCCGGTCTTTAAGTACCCCCTGCGTTGGTTAACGCGCTTTCAGGAAATTTGGGACGGTACTGAAGAAGAGCATGAAACCACAGTTGCTAAGCCCGTTGTGTATGTCATGCGTTCAACGTCTAAAGCAGACTTATCCATTTTGCAAAGAGCAGCAGCTAAACGTGGGCTGCCTGACCCGACCGAGCCTTTAGTGGTTGACGGTAAAAGCTATGGCCGAATTATGTTCCTCGAAGAGTTTGCTGAGGATACCTCAGAGCAGACCGTTTCAGAATTTCATCAACTGCTGACCTTACACAAAGACAACGCAGAGCTCGACGTACAGCTTGTGCCGGCAGGTGTGTTCTGGGGACGTCAGGCCGGGCAGGAGGCCAATGCGGGTAACGCGATGACGGGTGACCTTGATAACCCAGGGCACTGGCGAAAATTTTGGTTGGTGTTGTTTTCCGGTCGCCAGGTTCTACTGCGTTTCTCACGTGCGGTCAGTCTGGGCACAATGGCGCGTGATCACGGTACCGATATGCGCATCGCTCACAAATTGGCGCGAGTTGCACGGGTGCACTTTGTTCGTATGCGTCACGCCGTTGCCGGTCCTAAGTTAAGTCACAGAAAAGAATTAATGGCAGCACTGATTGATACCCCTGCTTTAAAAAAGGCTGTAGCAGATGAAGCCCGGGGTAAGAAAATCAGTGAAGAAGCGGCCCGTAAGCGTGCCTTATCCTACATTGATGAAATTGCAGCGAATTACAGCTCGACCTTAGTTCGTGTACTTGACCGTTTTATGACCTGGATGTGGAATCGTATTTATAATGGTATCCATGTCAAAGGTGGCGATACTATCCGAAGGCTGGCACAACAAGGACATGAGATTATTTACGTCCCTTGCCACCGCAGCCACATGGATTACTTACTGCTGAGCTATGTGATCTATAAAGAAGGTCTGGTACCGCCGCATATTGCCGCAGGAGTGAACCTTAACTTCTTTCCAGTGGGCGGTATTTTCCGTCGTGGCGGCGCGTTCTTTATTCGCCGTAGCTTCCGGGGTAACAAACTGTATTCAGCGGTTTTTCGTGAATATTTGTGCTGGTTGTTTCAAAAAGGCTACCCGGTGGAATACTTCAGCGAAGGTGGCCGCTCCAGAACCGGCCGCTTATTACCGCCTAAAACCGGTATGCTGGCAATGACGGTTCAGGGCATGTTACGTGACCAGCAGCGTCCTGTGTCGCTGGTACCCGTTTACCTTGGTTACGAGCACATTATGGAAGTGTCTACTTATCTGAAGGAGCTAAAAGGTAAGGACAAAGAAAAAGAGTCGGTATTTCAAATTCTGAAAACGGTGACAAAACTAAAGAATTTTGGACAGGGGTTTGTGACCTTCGGTGAGCCTATCAACCTGAAACACCACTTAGACAAAAAGGCACCCACTTGGCACCAGTCGGTTACCCGGGGGGCACAGGAGCCTGAAAGACCCAACTGGCTTAACCCAGTGGTTAGTGGTTTAGCGGAGCAAGTAATGCAAGGCATTAATGACTCAGCGGCCGCCAACAGCGTTAACCTGACTGCTCTGGCGTTATTAAGCTCTGAGCACCATGCGTTATTAAAAGAAGAGCTCCTGGCTCAGTTAGAAGTGTATTTGGGAGTTCTGCGTGAAGTTCCCTATAGCAATTTAGTGAGTGTTCCTGAAGAAACGCCGGAAGAATTATGGCAACAGGCACTCAGGACAGACAAATTCACGGTCAGTAGCGATACCATGGGTGAAGTTGTCTCACTGGAACATATGTCAGCCATCGCGATGACTTACTATCGTAATAACATACTGCATATGATGGTTGTGCCGGGCATTGTGGCTTCCATTATTATGGCGAAAAAGAAAGTCAGCGTAGCGGAGATAGCGGCACGCACTCAGGCAATTTATCCCTCCCTAAAGGCGGAGTTATACCTAAGTCACAATGCTGATGACCTACCGTTGTGGACAGAAGCCTTAGCAGAAGAGCTAGCGCGCCAAAAACTAATTACATTGGAAGACGGTACTTGTGTTATCGCCCGGCGAGAAAGCGCTGAATGGTACCGATTACGCTTATTGGCCAACAGCGCCAGTGAAACCCTGCAGCGTTATTGTATTGTGCTGGAACTACTACAACAGGCGCAACCTATTATGCGTGCCGATTTGGAGAAGCAGTCAATTACGTTGGCAGAGCGTTTAAGTTCCATTCATGGTATTGATGCGCCGGAGTTTTACGATAAGAAAGTGATGTCGACACTCATTGCCAGTTTAAAACAGCAGGGTTTTGTCGAAATTAATGACGATGGTCAGCAAATTGCCGCGGAGCCAGTAGGTGAGCTCAGCGACCAGGTCGATGAGCTCATTGATGGACCGGTATTACAAACTATTCGTCAGTCAGTTGAACAGTTCGTGCAGCAGCTTAAAGAGCAAGCTGAAAGCAGACAAGCCAAGAGTCAGAATGATGAAATAAAAGAATAATCAGAGCCAGTAGTGCAGCGCTAAACCAATAGCGAACACCATGCCTACATAGTGATTATGCAGAAAAGCCTGGAAGCATTTTCCGGGCTCTCTGTGTCGTATCAGCCAATGTTGGTACCCGAACAGAAGCAACACCGCGGCTAAACCCAGCCAGGCCCATATTTCGGCGGATAATAAATAAAGCACCCAGGCCAGCAGGGCCAGAGAGACTAACTGCATAATGCCAATGGCCAGGCGATCAAACCGGCCGAATAAAATAGCGGTGCTCTGCAGGCCAATCTTTAGGTCGTCCTCGCGGTCAGCCATGGCGTACTCGGTATCATAGGCCACGGTCCAGATAACGTTGGTCAGGAATAATAGCCCGGCAATTAACCACTGCTCAGATTCCAGCGCGGTAAAGGCCATTAAGATACCAAAACTGAAGGCAATACCGAGAACCACTTGCGGCAGATGAGTCCAGCGTTTACAAAACGGATAAAGCGCAGCAACACCAGCGGCAAAAAAGCTGAGCATAACGGTCTGGGTATTAAGCTGCATCACCAGAGCAAAAGCAATTGCTAACAGGGCAATAAAGCCTACCATAGCTTCCGTTGCTGATATTTTACCGGCCGGAATAGGTCGTTGACGAGTGCGGCGAACATGTCCGTCGAAGTTACGATCAGCAAAGTCATTAATAACGCAGCCGGCTGACCGCATAACAAAAGTTCCCAGCAGGAAAATAACCACAATACGCATGGGTGGGTTGCCGGCGCCGGCTATCATCAGTGCCCAGATAGTGGGCCAGACAAGTAGATAGGTACCAATAGGACGATCGGCTCTCATTAACTGCCAAAATGCGGCTAACTTTTGCATGCTAACTCCTTTTATTGCGACAAAAAGTGTCAGACGACGAATACAGTGAGGATGGCTCAAGAAATATTTCACTGACCAGCAATTGTTCGCCTGCGGTTGAAAACACTCTTCGTCTGCCAAGTAACGCGTGTTCCTTTTGAAACCATCGCTGGTTCAGTTTCGCGACAGGGTGGTCCTCACCAACTTCTGCAACTTCTATATCGCCACAGTGTAAATCTCTGCGGGCAAACAAGGACTCACCCAGTGACTTATTGCCAAGCTGCTGTAGGTTGAGCGTACTGGCTTGCTCCGCGCTTGGCGAAAACAGACTTCGTGCAAAAACCCACGGCTGCTTATCACAGTATAGTAGAACTTCGCGAACTACTACGTTGCAGTTAAGGTTAAGTCGTTGCTTTTCTTCAGCGGTTGGCTCCAACACCTGCTGGCCAAGCAATTTTACCGAAAAGTTTCCACCGACTTGTTTTAGACGTTGAGTTAACGAACCTTCGTAAAGCAACCAATCGGCCTGCTCAGCTGTTAACTTGAACTGTTGTGGCGTTCCCCACTGCAGGGCTTCGCTAACCGGAAAAGCGGGGATTGGATAAAACTCTGTTGTCATTTGTGTTGGCGTTATTAAGCTCTGTCGCTATGATAGCAGAGAGAATTTAATTGAACAGCAATCGGGCCGGGTAGGGCTATGAAACTTCTGATAACAGTAGTAGTAAGTATTTTTCTTTGGTGCAGCAGTGTTTCTTCTGCATCAGCACAGGATGTCTCCTATTATGGTTTTGAACCGGACATCACCACGAATTACCTGAAAGAAGGTAACGATTACCGGCTAGGGTTTATTCGTGTAGCCATTGAAGTGATGGTGCCAGACCCTAGCTACATTAGTGTGGTAGAGCATCACGCGCCGTTATTGCGCAATGCCTTTGTCTCAATTTTAAGTACGGCAACCGAACGTCAGGTCAGAACGATGACCGGCCGTGATCAGTTGCGCTTAAAGTGTGTGGAACGAGCTCAGGAACTCATGCAGCAGGAAACGGGTAACCCGGTGATCCGCGATGTCATTTTCACTAAATACATTTATCAGTAGAGTTGCCGCATTTTAGGGTTTAACCAACGCACTACAAAGCCTGCAAAGCAGCCGGAAATGAGTCCGGCTAAGTGCGCCTCGTTGGCCACATTGACCCACAACATATCGGTGTAGCCAATGACCAGCCAAAGCAGCATGAATATAATAAGTCCCGGCGGTAGGTAAAGTGGGGTTGGCCGGTTAAAGCTGTATACCCAGCAAAAGCCAAGTAAGCCATAAACCACCCCTGACAGGCCACCAAAATTAGGCCCATTAAATAAATACTGAATAACGTTGGCGGTAATGCCACAAAATAACAGCAGGGCCAGTAACCAGGACAGCCCGAGAGAACGCTCAATTCGGCCACCCAGATACCACCACCAGAACAGGTTAAACACCAGGTGCAGCACAGTGAAGTGCATGAGTACCGGGGTAATAAAGCGCCAGGGTTGGTCATAAGGCAGAGCTGAAAAATAGATGCTGATTTTTAGCGTGTCCAGAACGGTTTCTGGGTACATCTGAACGGCTGCAAAGACCAACAAGGTCAATACCGCAACAATACGCGTTAGCCAGCCACTTTGTTTCAGCAAACTAAAAGACAAGGAGGTTGAATGCGATGCCGTAGCTAGTTTTTCCTGTACCGGCTCAGCGGCTAGCTCGGGGTTATCTTTGAACTGCTGAATTAATGTCTTAGCAGCGGCTTCATAGCTGCTCTGGTGTAACCACAACTCCAATTGCTCACCGCGTTCGGTAACGCTGACCGGCATGCCCTGCTGACGTAAGTACTGATAAAGCTTATGCATCCAGTCTGAGTCGCGGCTGCTGAGCAATCGTCGCATGGTTTAATTCCTTTCGGTATGTTCAGGAAAAGACATGGACCAGGCCGTGTAGCCGCCGTCCATGCTGTGCACATCAGTAAAACCGTTACCTGCTATGTAGTCAGCAGCGCCCTGACTGCTAATGCCATGGTAGCAAACCACAATCACCTTTTGGTTTTTATCAACCGAACTCAGGAACTGCGGTAAATTGCTGTTATCCAGGTGTTGAGAGCCCGGGATGTGCCCCGCAGCAAAAGACTGCGGGTCACGGATATCAACAAAGACCGCTTCGCCATTTTGCCAAAGCTCAACGGCGGTGGGTAACTCCATTAGCTGATAATTGCTCATCTATTTATTAGTCCCAGTTCAGTATGACTTTGCCAGACTGGCCTGAAATCATAGTTTCAAAGCCTTTCTCAAAGTCATCTATGGGCATTTCGTGCGTCAAGATAGGTGAAATATCCAGTCCAGACTGCAGTAAGCTGGCCATTTTGTACCAGGTTTCGAACATTTCACGACCGTAAATACCTTTAATGACCAAGCCTTTAAAAATGACCTGGTTCCAGTCAATGGCGACGTTCTCTGGCGGAATCCCCAGCATGGCGACTTTGCCGCCGTGGTTCATAGCTTCCAGCATTTGTGAAAACGCTGAAGGTACGCCTGACATTTCCAGACCCACGTCAAAACCTTCTTTCATGCCCAGTTCGGTCATAACGTCTGGCAGTTTCTCTTTGCTAACGTCGACTGCTCGGGTAACGCCCATTTTACGGGCTAAGTCCAGACGGTATTCGTTTACGTCAGTAATCACCACATGGCGTGCACCAACGTGACGGGCAACGGCCGCTGCCATAATACCAATTGGACCTGCACCGGTAATCAGCACGTCTTCACCAACTAGATCAAACGCCAAAGCCGTATGCACAGCGTTACCGAAAGGGTCAAATACCGCCGCCATTTCGTCAGTAACGTCGTCTGGCAGTTTGAAGGCATTTTCAGCCGGTAGTGCTAAGTATTCGGCAAAAGCGCCCGGGCGATTTACGCCAACACCATAGGTATTACGGCACAAGTGACGGCGGCCGGCACGACAGTTGCGGCAGTGACCACAGGTAATGTGGCCTTCGCCGGAAACGCGATCTCCAATTTCGAAACCACGTACACCATCACCCATAGCGGCAACTTCACCCACGTATTCGTGACCCACCACCATAGGCACCGGAATGGTTTTCTGCGACCAGTCGTCCCATTTGTAAATGTGAACGTCAGTACCACAAATGGCGGTTTTTTTAATTTTAATCAGCAAATCGTTGTAGCCGCATTCAGGCTTCTCAACGTCCGTCATCCAGATGCCCGGTTTTGCGTGCAGTTTTGACAAAGCTTTCATTCTTTACTCCTTAAATCACACCCAGCTCTTTACCAATGCGGGTAAAGGCTTCAATGGTGCGATCCAGTTGTTCGCGTGTGTGAGCCGCCGACATTTGCGTGCGGATACGAGCTTTGCCTTTTGGAACGACAGGGAAGGAAAAGCCGATCACATAAATATCTTCTTCTAACAAGCGGTCTGACATTTCTGACGCCAGTTTGGCGTCGCCTACCATGACAGGAATAATGGCGTGGTCTGCGCCGCTCAAAGTAAAGCCGGCTTTAGTCATTTGCTCACGGAAGTAGCTGGCATTTTCCCATAGCTGAGCGCGCAGCTCATGGCCTTCGGTCAGCATATCCAGTACACGAATAGATGCCTGCACAATGGCCGGTGCTACTGAGTTAGAGAACAGGTAAGGGCGTGAACGCTGGCGTAACCAGTCAATCACTTCTTTCTTACCTGAAGTGTAACCACCAGATGCACCGCCCAGAGCTTTACCTAAGGTGCCGGTGATTATATCAACACGACCCATTACGTCGCAGTATTCGTGTGTGCCTTTCCCGTTTTCGCCCAGGAAACCGGTGGCGTGGCAGTCATCCATCATAACCAGCGCGTCATATTTGTCTGCCAGGTCGCAAATACCCTTTAAGTTTGCAATAACGCCGTCCATAGAGAAAACGCCGTCGGTAGCAATTAATTTGTGGCGCGCGCCGTCTGCGTCTGCCTGTTTAAGCTGGGCTTCTAAATCTTCCAGGTTGTTGTTTTTGTAGCGGTAGCGTTTGGACTTACTCAGACGAATACCGTCAATAATGCTGGCGTGATTAAGTTCATCACTGATGATGGCGTCTTCCGGACCCATTAGGGTTTCGAATAAGCCGCCGTTCGCGTCAAAACATGATGAATACAAAATGGTATCTTCAGTGCCTAAAAACTCGCTCAGTTTTTGTTCCAGCGTTTTATGAATGTCCTGAGTACCACAAATAAAACGGACAGAGGCAGTACCGAAGCCATGTTCGTCCAGGCCTTGTTTGGCGGCCTTAATTAAATCTGGGTGGTTTGCCAGCCCTAGATAGTTGTTGGCGCAGAAGTTGAGTACCTTGCGGTTATTTACCGTAATTTCAGAGCTTTGGTCCGAACTGATAATACGTTCTTTCTTGTACAGGCCTTCGGCTTTGGTTTCGGCCAGTTGATCGGCCAATTGCTGATAAAAGGCTGAGCTCATCTTTTTACTCCACTATTTGAAAACGTAAGTTACCCTCTAGTTTACTGATGTTAGTCGTAACTCGCATCCTTAATTTGAATATCGGGCTTTTGTTTAGTGTGCACTTGCGTGTACTCTTTATTGAAAATTAAGAATAGCTCAATAACGGTTTAGGAGATGCTATGCACCGCCGAGCAATTTATCCGGGGACTTTTGATCCTATTACAAACGGCCACGCCGACTTAATTGAGCGTGCATCAACTCTGTTTAGTGAAATTGTGGTGGGTATTGCAGAAAGCCCGAGCAAGAAACCATTGTTCAGTCTGGAGGAGCGTGTCCTGCTGGCGCAGCAGGTCACTGAAAATCTCGACAACGTCACTGTGGTTGGCTTTTCCGGGTTATTGGTGGATTTTGCGCATGAGTACGATGCAACGGTGCTGATTCGAGGATTACGCGCGGTTTCAGATTTTGAATATGAATTTCAGCTGGCCAATATGAATCGGCGTTTAGACCCGAATCTGGAAAGTGTCTTTTTAACGCCGGCAGAGGAAAACTCGTTTATTTCCTCGTCGCTTGTGAAAGAGGTTGCCTTACACGGCGGCGACGTTTCCGGGTTCACTGACGCCCGGGTGGCGTCAGCATTAGGGCAAAAGTTTTCCGGGAAACGTCCGGGTAAAAGTTAACTAAAGGCTACGTGGTAAAACACAATACTCATTAGCACCGGGCATAAATACCGAATATGCCAGCGTAATAAAGTTAAGCCGATACTTCCCGCAGCAATGGCTTTTAAGTGGTTGCTGCGGTGCCATAACCAACCGACCACCAGCAAGTAGAATAACCCTGACAGAGGCAACTGGAACTGAGTAACTGCAGTGACAACCCAGCCAAACAGCGGCTCAAAAAACAGGATCAATAACAGCGAGAAGATCGCAATAACCCCGAGTGATAAAGCCGTTGCCACAGGCCGCTTCAGCTCTCGTTCTTCAATGCAGTAAGAGACCGGGACTTCGGCCTGAGCGATGGTTGAGGTTAAAGCGGCGATACTGAGTAATATAAAGAACGCGAAAGCAACGAAAGGTCCGGCAACGCCCATGCTATTAAAGAGCTCTGGCAATACAGCAAAAATGAGCTGGCCTTCGCCAATGAGCTGGGAACCTTCACCGACATTAACGCCCAGATGAATACCAGCGTACAAAGCGGGAATAATGAGCAGGCCAGCTAAAAAAGCAATAAAGGTGTCCAGTGCAGCTACTGATAAACTTAAGCGGCCTAAATTAGCACCGGGCTTCAGGTAGGAGCCGTAAATCATCATGCCGCCCAGGCCAATAGAGAGCGAGAAGAAGGCCTGACCCATAGCTGCAACTAAAATGCTGGTGTCGGTCATTAGGCTAAAGTCAGGCACTAAGTATTTCTGCAGTCCTTCGTCGGCACCCGGTAAGGTCAGCATGTAGGCAATTAGCGCCACCAGTAAAACGACTAAGGTAGGCATCAGGCGCTTAGACCAGCGTTCAATGCCTTTTTCCACACCCTGAAAAACCACATAAGCTGTGGCCAGCAAGAATACAGCGGTGAAAATTAAGTCGCGGGTTAGTGAGCTGTTAAGCAGGAATTCAGCAGCAACTTCAATGCCAAAACCGCGCGCCAGAAAGCCCAAAGCGTGAACCAACATCCATCCGGCAACTACATGGTAAAAACTCAGCATTAAGCACGAGCCCAGTACATTCAAATAACCCATTAGGCGACCAATGGGGCGGGCACGACCTTCAGATAGCTGCGTTAATGAGCGAACCGGGTTCGCCTGTGCACTGTGGCCAATAAGCATTTCACTGTATAACGCTGGTATGGCAAGTATAAAGATTACGCAAAGATAGACTAACAGGAAGGCGCCGCCACCGTGGTTTGCCACTTGTGTCGGGAAGCCCCAAATGTTGCCCAGACCAACGGCCGAGCCCGCGGCTGCTAGTATAAAGCCAATTCGGCTGTGAAAAGAATCACGCATAAATGATCAGAAACCCACTGCTGCTTGCTTAAGTCAGGCGGGCATTCTATCGAACTGACAAAATTTTGCTCTATCTTTTTCACCTGAATCGGGTTAACATTCGCGGCCTGAAAATTGACCAGTAAACCAGCAGCAAAACAGGATGTTTGCACGGTGTTACTGCTGTTAACGTTAACGAACAAGACCGTAATCTCAGGAGCCTTACGTCATGCCAAATCTGGATCTGAGCCGCTACGGCATCACCGATGTCGAAGAAATCGTCCATAATCCTTCCTATGACTTGCTGTTTAAAGAAGAAACCCGCGATGACCTGCAAGGTTATGAAAAAGGGACGGTAACGGACCTTGGAGCGGTTGCTGTTGATACAGGAATTTTCACCGGACGTTCCCCCAAAGACAAATACATTGTTCGTGACGACACGACTCGCGATACCGTTTGGTGGGCTGACCAGGGCAAAAACGACAACAAACCATTGTCGACTGAAACCTGGAATGAACTGAAAGGTTTGGTTACTGAGCAGTTGTCGCACAAACGCCTGTTTGTGGTCGATACTTATTGCGGTGCTAACGAAGATACACGTCTTGCCGTTCGCTTCATTACCGAAGTGGCATGGCAGGCTCACTTTGTGAAAAACATGTTCATTCGCCCGAGCGAAGAAGAGCTGGAAAGTTTTGAACCAGACTTCGTGGTGATGAACGGTGCAAAGTGCATTAATCCTAAATGGCAAGAACAAGAGCTGAACTCTGAAAACTTCGTGGCGTTTAACTTAACTGAAAAAATCCAGTTAATTGGCGGCACCTGGTACGGCGGCGAAATGAAAAAGGGTATGTTCTCAATGATGAACTACTTCCTGCCGCTAAAAGGCATTGCTTCCATGCACTGCTCAGCAAACGTCGGCAAAGAAGGTGACGTTGCTATTTTCTTTGGCTTGTCAGGTACAGGTAAAACAACACTGTCAACGGATCCGAAACGCGCACTGATTGGTGACGACGAACATGGTTGGGATGACGATGGCGTGTTCAACTTTGAAGGCGGTTGCTACGCAAAAACCATCAACCTTTCGAAAGAAGCCGAACCTGATATTTATAACGCCATTCGCCGTGACGCTCTGCTGGAAAATGTAGCCGTTGACGAAAATGGTGTTGTTGATTTCGACGACAACTCAAAAACAGAAAACACGCGCGTCTCATACCCAATTCATCACATAGAAAATATTGTGAAGCCGGTGTCTAAAGCGGGTCATGCGAAAAAGGTGATTTTCCTTACGGCTGACGCTTTTGGCGTATTGCCTCCGGTGTCTAAGCTGACTAAAGAGCAGGCGCAGTACCACTTCTTATCTGGCTTTACCGCGAAATTAGCCGGTACCGAGCGCGGTGTAACTGAGCCTACGCCAACTTTCTCCAGCTGTTTTGGCGCGGCGTTCTTAAGTTTGCACCCAACCCAGTACGCAGAAGTATTAGTGAAGCGTATGGAAGCGGCTGGCGCAGAAGCCTACCTGGTTAACACGGGCTGGAACGGTACCGGCAAGCGCATTTCTATTAAAGCAACCCGCGCCATTATTGATGCCATTTTAGATGGCTCAATTGAAGACACGGAATTTGTCGAACTGCCATACTTCAATTTAGCTATGCCAACTCAGTTAGTCGGCGTTGAAGATAGCAACATTCTTGACCCTCGTAACACCTACGAAGACGCGGGTGAGTGGGACGTGCGCGCCAAAGACTTGGCTGAGCGTTTTGTTGCTAACTTCGAAAAGTTCACCGATACAGATAACGGCAAAGCGCTGGTAGCGGCAGGCCCGCAACTGTAAAGTCACAGTTTGAAACAAATTAAAGGGCTCGTAACACTTGTTACGGGCCCTTTGTGTTTCTAATATAGGCGCCACATTCTAATAACAGAAAAATAACATGCGCCTTTCAGTTAATAATGTCATTAAGCGCTACCGCACAGTTACAGCGGTAGATGCAATATCACTCGATATTCAGCCCGGTAAAATTCAGGCTCTGCTTGGCCCCAACGGTGCCGGTAAATCCTCCTTAGTTCGTATGTTGGTTGGCCTGACACACCCCGACGAAGGGGAAATTGTGGTTGAGAATAACGGGCAAACCATAGAACTGACTTATCACGACTTTGCTTATTTACCCGAAGACCGTGGTTTGTACCAGGATCGCTCCATTCTCGATAACCTTAATTACATTGCCAGTCTGCGTGGACTGAAACTGAGCGACATACGTGGTGATATTGACAGCTGGCTGGAACGGTTTGAACTGACGGATCGTAAAGACGAGCCGCTGCGTCAGATGTCCAAAGGCAACCAGCAAAAAGTACAGCTTATAGCTACTTTACTGCATGATCCGCAGTTGGTGATTCTGGACGAGCCATTTTCAGGTCTGGATCCGGTAAATCAGGAACACGTGTTGACGGTACTCAGTGAGCTTCGCGAGCGCGGCAAAACCGTGGTGCTCAGTGCGCACCAAATGGAATTGGTAGAACGTTTAGCCGATACCATGCTGTTAATGAATAAAGGCCGGGCTGTAGCGCAGGGAAGCCTCCAGGAAATCCGCAATACCTTGCTACCCGAGCCGGTTTACCGGGTGACCACCAATGCCCAACTTGCAATGGAAAATTGGGGTGCAGTTGAACAAATAGAGTCAGTTCGTAAAGTAAACGATGGGCAGGTTGAGCTGACGTTTAATAGGGATACTGACATTGAGCAGTTGTGGCCGCAGCTAGCACAGCAGGTGCCAATCAAATCCTTTGCACCTATTCAGCCTGGGTTACATGACTTGTACCTGGACACGATACGCAAGCAAACCGGGGAGGTGCAGTCATGAAAGTCAGTTACTTACAACAGCTAAAAGCTATTGCCTGGTGGGAATTCAAACGCTTTTTTAAGTGGAAGCAGGAGCTTTTTTCCATTGCGCTTTTAGTGGTGATTTTTGCGGTGAGTGCTGGTTGGGGAGCTATTACCCAAGTTTTTTCCGATGAATACCAGGGTGCTATTTTTTATCAAGAGGGTAAGCCGCAGGCGTGGGAGTTCAAAGCGCCAAAAGCCTTAACCCTTCGTAGCGCCGGCACCATGGAAGTGGAAAAGTGGCAAACTCAGCTACCGGAAGACTTGGATACCTTGATTGTGATTACCCCTGAGTTAACCGCTAAGGTTTGGGTGAAAAAATCACAAAGTTGGCAGCAGGAATTACGCAGCGAGCTGCAGGAACAGTTGCAGACTCTTCGTATTCAACAACTGACATTGACGCCGGAAGAGCGCACAGTCATTAATGAGAAACCAGACATCACCTTTGCTATTGAAGAAAGCGAAGACGCTTCGATAGACGATGCCAGCGACGCATCCGCCACCATGTTACTGATAGTGATCATGGTCGGTGTTTTCACCGGTTTTGGATTGATGATGATGTCTATTACTGCCGAAAAGCAGCAACGCGTGACGGAACAGTTGCTGACGATTGTGACACCCACGCAGTGGATGGACGGAAAAATCATAGGTATTACGCTACACAGTATTAAGTCCATGACTTTTATTGGGTTAATGATTTTGGGCGTGAGCATGGTGATCGCCGCATTTTCAGAAGACGGTGGTTCGGGCCTGGACTGGAGTGTGGGAACGACTCTACTTAGTATTATATTTGTAGTGCTGGGGACGGTTTTAATCAATGCGATGCTGGCTGGCTTCTCGGCAACCATTGATGACCCGAATCACTCCTCCCGAAGTACCGTAATGTTAGTACCGCTGTTGCCGGTGTTTTTAAGCTTCAGTGTGATTGGTGAGCCAGACTCTACTATCGCAACGGTGATGAGCATTATTCCGATCAGTTCATTCGCAATGATGCCTGCGCGCTTACTGCAAACAGACGTTGCAGTATGGGAATGGTTGCTGAGCTTGGTATTGCTGGCGGCCTTCGTTTATTGGATGCGCAGTGTTGCCGGGCGGTTATTTGCCATGGGCATTCAGTACTATGGTAAAGAACCAGGCTGGAAGGAAATTTGGCGGGCTGTCGCAGGTAAATAAAAAAGTTGAAGGTACAAAAAAGCCGGGACGCTTGACAGCTCCCGGCTTTTTATTTAGATGTATTCTTATTTCAACTGTTCAGCGTGTTGTAGCTCAAAAGAAGGCTTCTCTTCGGCTTTCTCAACCAGGAAGGTATCCATCCAACGCATAAAGCGCATGCTGTAGTCCAGCTGTGCAGCGACCTTACGGTTGCCATGGCCTTCGCCGGGGTAAAGCACTAAGCGAACCGGCACGTTACCATGGGTTTTCAGATAACGGTACAGCTCCATCGACTGCGAAGGGTGTACCCGGGTGTCTTCTTTACCGTGCATGATAAGAATTGGCGTACGAGCCTTCTCTGCGTGGAAGATTGGGCTGCGCTCTAAATACCACTCCCACTTGTCCCATGGGTAGCTGCGTGCGTGTACGGCGTGCATTTCTTTAGCAATGTCGGTGGTACCAAACTTAGATAAGTTGTCGCTGATGCCCACGAACATGACACTGGCAGCGAAATGCTCTGTTTGTGCGGTAGCACCCCAGGCGGAGGCATAGCCACCGTATGACCCGCCAGTGATACCCACGCGAGATTCGTCCGCTAAGCCAATATCAACTAAGTGTTTCTTGGCATCAACAATGTCATCGAACTCTTTACCCGCGTAGTCGTTCTGACCCAGCTTAGAGAACTCAACACCGCGACCGGTGCTGCCGCGATAATTCGGGAAGAAAAGCGCATAGCCATTAGCTGCTGCGTGCTTCACCGGTGAAGCGTAACGATCTAACCAACCGTTACTGTAATGCGACTCAGGACCACCGTGAATCACCATCACCAATGGATAGCTTTTGCTTTCATCGTAGTCACTTGGATAAACAACAATACCTTCAAGTTGAAGACCATCGCGCGCTTCATACGTCATGGTTTCCTGACGTGGCATGTCAATTTCAGCCAGCCATGGGTTGGAGTCGGTTAAACGCTCCAGACGGCCGTTGCTGTATTTAAAGGCTTCGTTCGGATGGCTTGGACGGTGACCCGTCAGTACAAACTCTGATTTACCCGCTTCGCCGTCTAGGCTGGTGAAAATGGCTTCGCCCAATTCTAGTAAGCTGCGGCTTTCCAAAAACTTAAGTGTTAAAGCCTGAACTTCTGTTTCGGTACCACGATGGCCCAGCCAGACAATTTCTTCATTCGTACGCCAGCTAAAGTCTTTAACTGCGCCTTTGTAGTCCGGTAACACGTTGCGGTGTTCTTGCTCTCGCGTATCGTAAACAAACAAGGTGCCGGCAGATGGGTCGTTATAGTCCGAAGCGCGGATCATAGCTAAGTAACGACCGTCTGGTGAAAACTCTGCACGGCCCAGTTTGCCTTCACTGTCAAAGGAAGTACTTACTTCGCCATCCAGTCCAATTAACTGGTACTGGCTGCTCATGTAGTTGTCGTCAATAAGCGAGGTTGGCGCAGTGCGCACTAACAGTTGCTCATTGTTCGGGTGAAAATCAACCGACAAGGCGTGCTGATCTTCTCCTGTAACGGCTTTTGCTTCAGCGTTTTCGTCACCCAGAGAAACGTGATAAACCTGCGTGTAGGTTAAGTCTTCTTCGTAGACTTCGGCTTTAAACCCTTTTTTCGACAGCTTCTCTTTATCGCTGTCTTTAGCGCCTGAAGATAAAAACACCAGTTGTTCGCCATCATCGCTCAGCGCGTAGCTGCCAATGTTACCTTCAAACTCAAAGACCGACTGGACACCGCCGCCGCGTACCGGCATGCGATACAGTTCCTGGTACTCATCGCCTTCTTCCTTTGCGGTAAAATACAGGTATTCGCTTTGTGGACCAAAACTGACCCGGCTGAACTTCTTATCTTTGCTCAGGTAAGAGGTTTCTTCACCGTCAGCGTTAATAAGGACTAACTCACTGTAGCTGGATCCGTCGTCGTCTTCGTACGGGGTACGAGGCGTTGAGCGGATAACCGCAGTGAACTGACCATCCGGTGACAATTGAGCAGAGCGAATGGCTTTTGTGGTTACGGTTTCCATTAGGGTCATTTCGCGGGCGTCTAAATCCGCCGCCCAGACCGCTAATGCCATACCGCCTACAGCACGTAAAAGCATAGGTATTCTCCGTTGTTCTGGTTTATGTTCTGATTAAGTTTGTTTTTTTAGTAATCGGCGAGTCGCTTCGGCACCTCTGGCAACCAAGCGAACTTGCAGAATCGTTTTTTCGGTAATGATTTCTCGTTCTTCTTCATCAACATCAAAGCAGTCAGCTCCGGCACTGAATACGATTTTAGCAATAGTATCGGATTGCAATTCGGCCAGCTCGCGGGTAAATGACTGCTCGTTAACTAAGTAATCTTCCAGCTCCGCTTTAAAATGGTCAATTTCGCGCACCACCGCTAAACGAAAACTGCGTGAACGGCCTGAGCGTTCTTGTAACAACAGTCGGAAGGTGGCGGTATTGTCTGCCACAAATTGCATAAAGGTTTCAATCGACACCCGAATAATGGAGCCACCGGACTCAATTCGCTGACGTGCCTGACGAAGTAGCTGACGTAACGCCAGGCCGCACTCGTCAACCAAAGTGAGTCCTAACTCATCCATATCGCGGAAGTGTCGATAAAATGACGTGGGGGCGATACCGGCCTCGCGAGCAACTTCACGCAAGCTTAAGCTGGAGAAACCGTTTTCGGCGCTTAACTGGTTCATTGCCGCGTTGATCAAGGCTTGTCGGGTTTTCTCTTTTTGCTTTGCGCGAATTCCGGCCATAGTTTTGAGTCATGTTGCGTATGTGTAAAGAATGATAACACAGCTTTTTACACTTTTACTGCTTGTAATTTGACGGGGAAACACGTACATTCAGCGTACAGGTGTACGCTGTTTTGTCACCTGCCTTTATTTGATTGTTTTAGGTTATAAGTATGCAACAGATTTCTGAGAAGCCCCCCATCATTTGGTTAAATACCTTAGTGTTCGCCATTACCTTTGTTGTCGCCGCTGTTGGCGTTCCTTTATACGCGTACAGCGTTGGTATAGGCGCCGCATTTTGGTGGGTTATGTTAGGCACGGCGTGTTTCGCCGGGCTATCGATTACCGCCGGCTACCACCGTTTGTGGGCGCATCGTACTTACGACGCGAACCCCGTAATCCGTTTTATTTTTGCTATTGGTGGTGCGGTCGCGTTGCAAAACAGTGCACTTCACTGGTCTTCTGACCACCGTGAACATCACAAACACGTTGATGACAACGACAAAGACCCGTATTCCGCCAAGCGTGGGTTCTGGTACTCGCATATTGGCTGGATGATCCGTGAATATCAGGCAAGTCGTTATACCGACTACGACAATGTTCAGGACTTGCAGAAAGACCCAATTGTTATGTGGCAGCACAAGTATTACCTGCCGTTGACCCTGTTCGTGAACTTTGGCTGGCCAATTGCCGCCGGTTTCATGCTGGGTGACGTGTGGGCCGGGTTCCTGGTTATTGGCGTACTGCGCCTGGTGCTGAACCACCACACCACGTTCTTTATTAACTCGCTGGCGCACATTTGGGGTAAGCAACCTTATACCGACAAAAATACTGCACGCGACAACGGCGTACTGGCCTTTTTAACCTTTGGTGAGGGCTATCATAATTATCACCACATTTTTGCTGCGGACTATCGTAACGGCATTCGCTGGTGGCAGTTTGATCCAACCAAATGGCTGATTGTTGCCAGTAAATGGTTGGGTCTGGCGAAAAACTTAAAGCGTAGCTCTCCTTATCAGGTAGAGCGGGCGAAACTGCAAATGCAGCTAAAACGTGCTCAGCAAAAAGCTCAGGCAGCACCGGACTCGTTGTTTGAAAAAGCTCAGGAACACTATGACCAAATGGGTCAGCATTTGAAGGCTTACTACCAGGCTCGCAAAAAGCTTTTGGATACTAAAACTAAAATGCTAAAAGAGCATGTGAACCATGACATCGACGTGCTGAAGAAGCAGGTGGATGAAATGAAAGAAGCCCTGGAAACACAGAAGCGTTCGTGGAAAGCCTTGCTGAACCAGATTCAACAACACGCTTAAAGCTGTCGCAAAATTGCGATGAACGGTACTTGTCAGTACTTGAAAATGTTTAAAATATGACCGATACTGACAAGTACATTCGCAGTAACACGCACAGCGCGTGATAGGAGTGACTATGGAAATTGGTGCAGCAATGAACTCGGGCTTGCAGGGTATGCAACGTTCTAACCAGCAGGTGTCTCAGGCTAGTCAGGAAATTGCTTCAGCCTCTGCATCCGGCCGCAACGATGTTCAGCAGCAGGACAATGCCAATGTTAGTGGTGCTCAGGTAGCGACAGAAGCCGCGTCTGAAACTAGCCAAAGTGTAACTGCTACAAGCACAACGGACTCTCTTGTTTCTTTGAATCAGGGGCAGACCAACTTTGAAGCAAACACTCGTACAGTAGAAACTGCTGACGAAGTGTTGGGCACAATGATCGATACCAACGCTTAATGTTCTAACATGAATATCTCAACAGCGTTACCGCCTATTCCTGTAACGTCGGCTCCGCCTGCGGAGTCGATGAGCAGGGATAATTTCGAGCGGCCGCTGGTGAAAGAACCTTCCAAATCTGATCAATCCAGTAACAAACCTAATACTCAGGCCGACAGAAAAGCCGACGGCAAGAGTGATGGCAAAGATGACGAGAAAAAAGCCACTGACAAAGCCAGCAAGGAAGTCACCGATAAAGCTGAAAAAAATCAGCAAGAACTCAGTGAAGAACAAATTGAAGAAGTCGATGAGCTGAAAAGCCGTGATCAGGAAGTTCGTGTGCACGAACAGGCTCATGCGGCTGTAGGTGGTCGCTACGCCAGCTCACCTTCGTACGAGTACGAGCGCGGTCCTGATGGCAAGTCTTATGCTGTAGGTGGTGAAGTCCAGATAGACGTTAGTCCGGTAAATGGCGATCCGGAAGCCACTATTCAGAAAATGCAGGTGGTTCGTCGTGCTGCTATGGCACCGGCGCAGCCTTCACCGGCTGACAGAGCAATAGCTTCTGAAGCAACCAATAAGGCAACTCAGGCGCGGGCTGAATTAGCCCAAATGCAAATTGAGTCAGGCCGGGGTGGTGAAGAGGGCGAAGAGCCAAACCCGGACATTAGTATTAATGCGCCGTTTAACAAAAGCCTGGAAGGTGCAAATAAAGGTGAAGGTGATAGCCAGTCAAGTGACGTCGATGCCGCAGCACCTGCCGAACAGAGCAAAAAGACTCTGTCATCGCCAGAGCGAGGCGAAATGATCGCCTCTTTCTATGATAAACGCGTTCGTCCATCCGTGGACTCGTTCAGCGCTACCGCTTAACGCCTCTTTTTATTCCGTTTTAATTTTTCTTCGCTTTTGCAAAGGCATCTGCCAATGCGCTGCCCATAGCTGAGTTTTGCGGTTGTGGCGCACGACCACCATTACCTGAAGGCTTTTTCTTAGGCCCGTTACCGGTTTTCGCTTTAGGTTTGTCAGTTTCGGTTTTGGCAGGCGCTTCATCGCTTAAACGCATGGTTAAACCAATACGCTTACGCTCAATATCCACTTCCAATACTTTCACTTTAACAATGTCGCCCGCCTTAACTACTTCGCGCGGGTCACTAACAAACTTATCGGCCAGTGCTGAAATGTGAACCAGGCCGTCCTGATGCACGCCAACATCAATAAAGGCACCAAAGTTTGCCACGTTAGTCACCACGCCTTCCAGCAACATTCCGGGCTTCAGATCGCTGACTTTCTCAACGCCTTCTTTAAATTCCGCGGTTTTAAATTCAGGGCGGGGGTCGCGGCCAGGTTTTTCCAGTTCAGCCAAAATATCGGTTACCGTTGGCAGACCGAAGCGCTCGTCGGTGTAATCGGCAGCGTTCAGGCTTTTAACCAATGAATGATTGCCAATCAGATCTTGTACCGGCAAGTCATTTGCCTTCGCCATGCGTTCTACTACCGAATAGGCTTCCGGGTGCACCGATGAGGCATCCAATGGTTGCTCGCCGTTATTAATGCGCATAAAACCTGCCGCCTGTTCAAAGGCCTTTGGCCCCATGCGCGGCACATCTAATAACTGCTTGCGGTTAGCAAAAGCGCCGTTGGCGTCGCGGTAATCCACGATGTTCTTAGCCAGCGTCTTCGACAAACCGGAAACGCGCTGGAGCAAAGCCGCAGAAGCCATGTTGGCGTCCACACCTACAGCGTTTACACAGTCCTCAACCACAGCATCCAGACTATGTGCCAGTTGCGACTGGCTCACGTCGTGCTGATACTGGCCCACACCTATGGACTTAGGTTCAATTTTCACCAGCTCGGCCAACGGATCCTGTAGGCGGCGGGCAATGGATACTGCCCCACGCAGCGATACATCCATATCCGGAAATTCCTGCGCTGCTTGCTCAGAAGCCGAGTAAACCGACGCACCAGCTTCGTTTACTATAACCTTGGTGGCTTTAATTTCGCTGTGCTGTTTGAGCATGTCACCGACCATTTTGTCAGTCTCGCGCGAGTGGGTGCCGTTGCCAATGCTGATAAGCTCAACTTTGTACTGCTTACACAAGGTAGCCAGCGTACGCATGGCTTTATCCATTTGGTTCTGCGGCTGGAACGGGAAGACCGTGTTAGTAGCTACCGCTTTACCGGTTTCGTCGACGACCGCAATCTTAACACCAGTGCGAACACCCGGGTCTAAGCCCATGGTAGTTTTCGCACCGGCAGGTGCCGCCATCAGTAAGTCTTTTAAGTTGCTGGCAAATACCTGAATAGCCGCTTCTTCAGCACGCTCGCGTACGCGAGCCATGAGCTCGGTTTCCATATGCAGCGACAACTTCACCCGCCAGGTCCACTGAATCACCTGACGCAGCCAGTCATCGGCAGCGCGGCCTTTGTGCTCAAAGTTCAGGAAGTCAGCAATAATGACTTCACAATGCGAGCCTGCGGTTTTATCTTCACTGCCCGGGTCGGCGTCCATAGATAGCTGTAAAAAGCCTTCGTTCCGGCCACGCAGCAATGCCAATGTACGGTGCGAGGGTATAGTCTTAAACAGTTCAGAAAATTCAAAATAGTCGCGGAATTTAGCGCCTTCTTTTTCTTTACCCGCAGCAACGGTGCTGGTTAAGTGCGCGTTCTGCCACAAGTGGGAGCGCAAGCGCTTTAACAGCTCGGCCTGTTCGGCAAAGCGCTCCATTAAAATGGCTCGGGCGCCGTCGAGTACCGCTTTCGCGTCAGCAAAACCTTTGTCGGCGTCAACGTAGTCAGCCGCAGCTTGTTCAGGGTTTTGTGTTGGGTCTTTCCACAGCAAATCCGCCAGCGGCTCAATACCCGCCTCAATAGCAATTTGACCTTTAGTGCGGCGCTTAGGTTTGTAGGGCAGATATAAATCTTCCAGCTCGGTTTTCGAGTCGGCGGTTTTAATACTCTGAGCCAGTTCGTCGGTTAATTTGCCTTGCTCGTCAATCGACTTCAGTATTACCTGGCGGCGATCATCCAGCTCACGCAGGTAGTTCAGTCGCTGATGCAGCTGACGCAACTGAGTGTCGTCCAGGCCGCCGGTCACTTCTTTACGGTAGCGCGCAATAAAGGGCACCGTTGAGCCTTCATCCAGCAACTGGATAACAGACGAAATCTGGTGTTCATCAACCTTCAGTTCATTAGCAAGTAATTGCGGTATCTGGCTCATAGTACATCTCTTATTAGAAAGTTTTGCTGCAAATTCATTTAGAACAAAATATGGGGACGAATACTATCACGAATTGACTACGCGGGCTGTTGGTAACTTATCTTATTAATTAACCAGGTCTTAGTACCCTGTGGCGTGTTAACCTCCGCCTCGTCGTCTACCTGCTTTTTTAACAGGGCGCGCGCCATGGGCGAGTCAATCGACACCGCGTCTTTGCGATCGTAAATTTCATCTGGCCCGACAATTTGAAAGGCGCGAACATTTTCGTCCTCGTCCTCAATTTCCACCCAGGCACCAAAAAACACCTTACCGTCCTGCTGTGGCGAATAATACACCACTTTCACCTGCTCCAGACGCTTGGTTAAGTAGCGAATGCGACCATCAATTTTGCGCAGCTTCTGCTTGTTGTATTTATAGTCTGCGTTCTCTGACCGGTCACCAAGGCTTGCCGCCCACGACACTTTCTCCACCGTTTCGCGACGCTCCACCCGCCATAGGTGTTCAAGTTCCTGTTGTAACTTTTCATAACCGCCAAGGGTAATTAAATTGGTTTTCATACGCTGATTCGTTATTGCCTGCGTTCGAAGATAACCTATGATTTTACTGGGTTATGAAGGGGAGGGGAATGGTAGATTGGTAAGGGAGTGTAAGTCTACTGTCTATGATCAATGAGTTATTTTTGTGCTGTGCTATGTTTTTGAAACAACTAATCTTGATTAAATAACTGAAACCAACGCTTGGAGGTTTTATGAAAGCTCTTATTATTATTAATGATCCCCCATATGGAACTGAAAAGCTGTATAACGGGTTACGCCTTGCTCATGCGTTAATTAAGAAAGAGCATGAGGTGGTGGTGTTTTTAATGGCTGATGCCGTCGTCGGTGCAAAAACCGATCAGAAGACTCCTGACGGATACTATAACGCCGAAAGAATGGTTCGTAGGGTTGTCAGTAAAGGTAAGGTTTTGCTCTGTGGCACATGCATGGATGCACGGGGGTTATCTGAATCTGATATTTTATCAGGCGCTGAGCGAAGCACAATGGATGCGCTAGCTGAAGAAACGATCTCAGCTGATAAGGTTCTGGTATTCTAGATACATGTAAATTTGTATCGCAGTAAGGAACCTAAAGGCGGTAAAAATAGTTTGGATTTGAGAGTATTGGTAGTCAATATGTTGCCTTGATGCCCTCCTAACGTAAATATTCCGTTAGTGCTTTGATGCCCTCGAATAAACCTCTTATATTTAAAGCAGCACTTAACAAGAAGAGGTAAGCATTGCAGCATGCGTTGTTAGTTATCAATCCGAAGAGCCGGAATGGTCATTCTGAGGAGTTGACAGAAGCCACCGATTTGCTCAGAAACTCAGGCATTGAGGTAGAGGCTTGTGTCACTGAAAGTGCATCTGAAATGGCTTCCTGCATTGAAAATTACCGAGAAAAAGGAGGCGTAGTCATTGTTGCCGGCGGTGATGGAACCATCAGCTCGGCGCTGGAGTCTGTCTATAAAAGCAAGCAAACTTTAGCCATTCTACCCATGGGGACAGCTAACGACTTAGCGCGTTCGCTGGGCATTCCACAAAACGTCGTTGCAGCTGCTCACGCTATTGTTAATGACAAGCGAGAACGCATCAACCTGGCAAAGGTGAACAATAGCTATTTTGTGAATGTTGCTCATGTTGGTCTAGGCGTAGATGTAACCCGTGAGCTGACGTCAGAAATGAAGAAGTACTTTGGCGTGTTTGCTTATTTGGGCGCGCTTACCAGTGTGATGAAGCACAATAAAAGCTTTAGAGTTACTATAAAAGCCGACGGTTGGGAGAAGTCCGTAAGGGCAATCCACCTGACGGTAGGTAATGGCCGTTACTACGGTGGTGGAAATGTTGTGGATGACGACTCTACATTGCTAGATGGACAATTGAACCTATTTTGTCTGAAACCTATACGATGGTGGCGGCTGTTATTATTGGGGACAAATTTTCGTAACGGCAATTTGCAAAAGGCGGAACGGGTTGTTTGTAAAAAAACCAAAAAGATCAGTATTAAAACCTCAAAGCCAAGGCGGGTTGAGGCCGATGGTGAATTTAAAACGGATACGCCAGCTGAGTTTGAAGTGATACCGAAGGCCATTGAAGTTATTGTTGGTGATATGCTAGGGCCAAATACAAACAAGGAATAATATGTCGATATTACGCACAGACAATGAAGCCGATGGCGTGGAAATTCTCAAGTTAGTTATTGAGACAACGGATTACTACCGCGAAATAGCGAATGTGGTCGAGGATGATAACCTTGCTAGTAAACTTGATGATATTGCCAAAAAAAGAGTTTCCTATATTGAGCCATTTGAAAATGTGGTTAAAGACCTGGGCGAGTTACCAGCTAAGCCTGACCCCGATAAAGAACTCCTGCACAAAATAGGCGGGGAGCTTACTCAGTTTTTCTCTGCGAATTCTAAAAACGCTATTTTGGATAAGTGCCTGCAGGAAGATGAAGAGCTGGCAACTGTGGTAAAACGCACGGAGCTGGGTGAGAAGTCGGCTAAATATCAAAAATTACTCGATGCGTTGGCTGAAAACCTAAGTAAGACTCAAGAATCAATTCAGGCGTTAAAAGATTAAATAAAAAAGGAGACTAACTCTATGGAAGACACGTTTTTTGCTGGCGTCGGTATTATAGGTGGCCTGGCCTACTTAGCTATTGCTTTGTTATGGGTGCTAGTACCAATATTTGTCTTTCTTATTTCAAAGCGCGTTAAGGACATGCGAGATATAGCACGGGAGTCTCGATTGGAAGTTAAAGAGCTTAACGCCAACCTCAAGGCTTTAAAAAGGAAGCTCAACGAGGAAGAGTGAGAAAAATACTGCAAAACGGTGGAGAAAAGGTCAGAATTAGAAGCTATTAGGCATAAAAAGTCACCGTTTAAACAGGAAGTAAAGACGTTGTCACAACAACAAAAACAAAATGACATACATTGGCTGACGGGTCAGTTTTGCGACAGACAAAAAGAGCTAAATTACCGGTATTCTATTGCGCCCAACGTTCGCTCTGACGCTCGGCTGGCGTTAATTCTGGCGTCCGCAATTTTCGCAATGTTCGGCATTACCGACTATAACCTTCTCGGGCTTACCCAGGAATATTATTTGTTGCTGACGATGCGCATTACGGTGGTCAGCTCGTGTCTAGCGATAGCGCTCATTATTGGCAAAGCAGGTGGTTACGCTGAAAAGGCCTGGCTACACGCATTGCCGCTTTGGATTTTTGCCGTCGGTATTGTTCTCATTGTGCCGCTTCGTCCGGAAAGCCTTTCTACTCAGGTTACCTCTATTGCGGTTGCGATAGTTGCGTTTTACTTACTGATTCCTAACTTGCTGACGGTGGCGGTGTTGGCGAGTATTTTTGTGAGCGTTACCTTTTTGGCCGCAGCGATGCTGTATGCGGGAGTCACTGCAGAAGGAGTTGTTCGCATTGGGTTATTGCTTGCAATGGCGAACATTGTCGGCTATTCGTCACTGAGGCGCTTAGAACGGTTACAGCGAAAGCAATATGCGTTACTGAATGAAGAGCGGGATCAAAATCGCGACTTGCTTCAGGAAATTAAGCACCGAAAGTCATTAGAGGCGCAGTTGCGCATGGTGGCTGAGAATGATGCGCTCACTGGTGTTGATAGCCGCAGTCACTTTATGAAACGAGCTGAAGCTTTGCTGCAAAGATCTCGACTGGAAGATACTCCGTTCTGCTTGTTTATGATTGACGTTGACCACTTTAAGCGTATTAACGACACTTGGGGCCACACCCGTGGTGATGTCATTCTGACGAAGATAGCCGAAGTGTGTCAGCACTCACTTCGGCCAACCGATATTATAGGTCGTTTTGGTGGCGAAGAGTTCGTGGTGGGGCTGCCTCATACGAGTCCTGTCGACGCTAGGGGGGTGGCTGAGCGTCTTAAGCAAAATGTAGAAGCCTTGTCATCAACTGACGAGTTAAACGACCTGGCGCTGAGTGTGACCATTGGCGTTGCTGTTGCCAAGGCCGAAGACGATTTGGATATGCTGATTACCCGAGCCGATAACCTACTTTATGAAGGTAAGCGTGACGGAAGAAATCAGGTTGTGATGAGGGATTAAGGGTATTATTCGGCACTAACTATATATGATACATGGCATATTCTACCGTTGCCTTTTGTTTTCTTCTCATTTAGTGTTAGCCAAGTGTTAACAAATAAAAAAGAAATGAGATGAAATGAAATACCTTCTTGCGATAGCTGTTCTGCTTCCTGTGACTCTGCAGGCCGCTGAGCCTAACGAGACTCAGTTAGGTGTTGCTTTAGGTACGCCGGGAGGCGTCAACCTGGTTATGAAAAAAGAGATTTCCGGGCACCCAATTCAGTTAGCCGTTGGATACACGGGAAAAGCCTACGGAATTGAGGCAGGTTACAGTTTTTACTATAATCGTGACAGCGCAATGCGTTCTTGGCAGGTAATAGCCGGAAGCTCCACAATAAAAGATAACGCCCTTACTTATTATTCAACCCAAGATGTTGTCTATAGGGTCTATGAAGACGAAGATTGGAACTACGCCGGTGTCAGTGGCACTTTCCAATATGGGGGCTTCTATATTGAACCCGGAATAACAGCGGGTAGCGGCGACTTCTCGAGCCCTCAGCTAACCATACAGGTAGGTTGGCTCTGGTAGGCAGAAGGCCAGGTTAACTCAAAAGGATGTGATCATGTTTACCTCCAACCGCTTTTTTAGGCGCTTTTTAATAATTGCCTTAGTGCTTAATCTTCCCCCGCTTGTTACCCCCGTATTTATACAGCTGGGCTTAGAACCGGTCCTGCTCATTGCGTTATTGATGACCTGGGTGAATGCGCCGTTTTGGCTAGGGTTAGAACACGTTTTTAGCGACGAGGCAGTGGTTTTTAGTGCGTTTGGGGTTCAAGATGCTTCAATGATGGTGTGGTTATCTATCGTTGCCTTCTGGCTTTTGTGCGCAGGAGTGCTTGCCGCTATTAGCTTAGTACTCTCAAGTAAGCGCAGCATTGAGTAGTCCGACAAAAAGGTGAAGCAGTAGTGATATCTAAATTGCCCAAATGGATTGAGTACGGTGCGTTTGTGTTGGCCTTCGTGGCCGGCTGCATCAACGCAATTGGTTTGCTTGGCTTTGAGCACCAGGCGGTGTCTCATGTCTCGGGTACTGCCACCCTATTTGGTACCAGCATGCTCACCAGCACCTTCGAAGACATTTTGCATTTGATGGGTGTGTTGTTCTCATTTTTTGTCGGCGCAGGTCTGTCAGGTTTTTTACTGCATGGCACACGGCTAAAGTTGGGCCGCCATTACGACACGGCGCTCGCGCTTGAGTCGCTGTTGATATTCGCTTCTTTTTACTTATTGTCTGAAGGCTCTATTTACGGCCATTACACGGCTTCATTAGCCTGCGGCATGCAGAACGCCTTGGCAACGACGTACAGCGGTGCCATTGTAAGAACCACACACCTGACCGGTATTTTTACTGACTTAGGCATTATGTTCGGGTCGGTCATGCGCGGCCAGGCGTTCGATAAAAGAAAGGCTATATTGTTTGGGCTCATTATTGTCGGTTTTGTTATTGGTGGAACATCTGGCGCTTATTTGTTCGCATTACTGAAGTTCCAGGCTCTGCTAGTACCTGGGGTTATCTGTCTGGGGCTGGCCGGTTTATATCGTTTGCACTACAAACGAGCCCTCTAACAGATACGTTAATTGAGTTAAGTCACATACGAAAACCGGGGTTACAAGGGACGACGCTCCGTGGATTTTTTTCAATTTAAGGAAAATGGACGAAACTCTAGTGTGAGCTTTATGAATAACTTCTTGATGAGAAGCCTCATTCAAGTGTTGGAGAAAGAAGATTTCATTCCCGCGATTAACTGGTGTTTTTGACTTTTGCTGGAGGAAAGTTATGTCTAGTTCAATAATCTGGCGTAAGTTCGAAGGGGCGGGTCACGAAATAGCCTTCGTTGAATGGCTGGATAACGGATGGAGGCTATATGGTACCGCCGTATTTTCTAACCAAGATTTACCATGCCGAATGGACTACGCCGTTATATGTGATGCGTCATGGGAGACCAAACAAGTTAAAGTGAACGGCTTAGTGGGGATAAAAAAAGTCGATATAAACTTAGAAGTGGACGACGAAAAACAATGGTTTTTAAATGGTTCGATTTTGCCTGAACTATCTGGCTGCATCGACATTGATCTCGGCTTTAGTCCGTCTACGAACCTTCTCCCAATTCGCCGGCTTGAGCTTGGCATTGGTCAAGAATCTGAAGTTAATGCCGCCTGGCTACACTTCCCTTCATTGGAATTAAAGGTTTTACCGCAGACGTATCGACGGGACGCAGAAAAGGACTATCGATATGAGTCCAATGGAGGCTCGTTTGTCTCAATGCTGAAGGTGAACGACGTTGGTTTTGTTACAGATTACCCTGGACTGTGGCAGGCGGAATCAGAGAAAAATACGCCTTAAGGAATCAAAGAATGTACGTACCGAAGCACTTCAAGGAAGATGACAACGCAAAGTTACACCAATATATTCGCGATTATGGTTTTGGCGTGTTAATTATTGCCGATGAAGATGGAATTGAGGCAAACCACCTTCCTTTTCATTTAAGCTGCGAAGAAGACGGTTCTCCAGGAACGCTTCAGTGTCACGTGGCACGTAATAACCCGGTATGGCAGCGTCTTAAAAAGGGTGGCCGTGTGCTGGCTGTTTTTCAGGGGCCGGACGGTTACGTTTCTCCTTCATGGTATCCCTCCAAAGCAGAGACAGGGCGGGTTGTACCAACCTGGAATTATCTGGCTGTGCACGCTGCAGGGAAAGCGAGAATTGTTGAAGACGCAACGTGGCTGAAACAGCATTTAACGAAACTAACAGACCAGCATGAGTCAGGAATGAAAGAACCCTGGCAGATAGATGATGCCCCTCGGGATTTCACTGATCGCTTAGTTAAGGCTATTGTTGGTATAGAGATAGAAATTGAAACGCTGACAGGTAAATTGAAAGCGAGCCAGAACTTGCCGGAACGAAATAGAGCAGGAGTTAAAGCGGGTCTTGAAGGCAGTGAACGACCGTATAGCTGTGCGATGTCTAAATTCGTTAGTTAGTAAAAGCGGGCTCGTTTGGCTTACTGAAAGAGAAACCTAAGGAGAAATTCCTGTGCTACAGAACAGTTATGTCTGCCTGATGGCCGAATACAACCAATGGATGAATCTAAAGCTGTATGATGCGTGCTCTCAGTTATCTAACGAGCAGCTCAGCGAGGACCGGAAGGCATTCTTTGGTTCTATAATAGGCACACTGAATCATCTGGCTGTGGCTGATACTATTTGGTTAAAGCGTATGTCTACCGATTTAAGCCACCACCGCGAACTTAACGCACTTTCCCGGCTACCTATGCCGCACGCATTGAATACCATTCTTTATCCAAAGCTAGAAGAACTGGCTGAATACAGGCAACATCTCGATAACCTATTTCTGTCCTTATCAAAGGTTGTGCCGGAAAATGAGTTGCAACAAATAATCACTTATAAAAACACCCAAGGCATTGAGTTTAATAAGGTGCTTTTTAGTTTACTGGTTCATGTTTTTAACCATCAAACACACCACCGAGGACAAATCACGACGTTACTCTCACAAGCCGGTGTCGATGTTGGTGTCACTGATTTGCTAGCTATCATTCCAAGTGAGTAACTGGTCTTACTGTGGGCTGGTATTGAACCCTATCTACGGTTGCCTTGAGATTGTGCCCGGGTAGACTCATTTTACGTTACTGGCTACGAATAGCCGTTATTCATTAACGAGGTAAGAAGCATGGCACTCGGAGTTATTCTGAAATCACTCATAGTGTGGTTAGGTATTCTCGCACTGGCTATTGCGAACGGTGTATTGCGTGAAGCCATTCTGATTCCAAAGCTGGGGCCAGTTCCAGGAATTATTATCAGTGGTGTTCTTCTTTCTGTTCTTATTGTCGGTGTGGCATATATTGCCCTGCCTTGGCTGGGAGTAAAAAAGTTCAAGCAACTTATTGCTATTGGCCTGGGCTGGTTATTACTTACGCTGATATTCGAGTTTTCATTCGGCATTATGCAGGGTAAGTCGTTGGCTGTGTTGTTAGAGGCTTATACTTTCAAAGACGGCAATATTTGGCCTCTGGTTTTACTTGTAACTACCCTGGCTCCTTATATGGCCGCAAAGTTGAGAATGTAAGCACATGGCTGTGCTTTGATTCGCGTCCGGTCACAAAAATCCTTTTGCTGATGGCAGCGTTGCGGCGCATGTTTTCGAGCATTTATTAAACTCCTCAGCCCCATCGGGGTCTATCACCTCGAACAGGCTCTGAATCTAGAAGCGCTTCTTGGCAAACTAGGAAATAGGCTAATACTGACAGAAGTAAAGTAAGAAAATATCTACTCGTGCACTTCTCATGTCCGATTTTTTCAAGAGTTGCCCAACGGTTGCCTATAGTTTGTTCTGTGTTCTTTTGTATAACTACGGATTCATTGAAAAGTTCGGTTGGTTAAACCATAAATATGGGGTTTCGTGGCAGTCTAATTTATCCGAAGGGTGAACCAGCGCAGCGCTAAAAGGTTCTGTATGGAGAAAATAATGAACAACTTAATTCTTACAACCTTTAACTGGGTTCCCGAAATGCCAAGAGGTTATGTACGCGACATACGGGTGCGTTGGGCATTGGAAGAAGCTGGTTTGTCCTACAGTGTTAATAGCGTTTCCTTTCGTGAAAGGGGAGCTGAGCACTTATTAAACCAGCCGTTTGGACAAGTTCCCTGGTTGACGGATGGCGACATCTCAATCTTCGAAAGTGGCGCTATTTTGCTTTATTTAGGTGGGCTCAGTGAAGCGTTGATGCCAATAGAAAAATCCAGCCGTATGGAGGTTATAGAATGGTTGTTCGCGGCGCTTAACTCTGTTGAGGCGGCCAGCCTGCCCTGGTCAATATTTAAGTTTTCGGGTGACACAATTGAAACACCCGGGCGCAAGCATCTGGATGAGTTTCTTAAAGCTCGACTGGAGCACATGGAAGCCGTATTAGTGAATATAGAGTGGTTAGCCAATACTTTTTCTGTTGCTGACATAGTGATGGCGGATGTCCTTCGCCTTATTGATAGATTTGATGGGCTGGAAGAATATCCTGTCTGTCGTGCATACGTTGAACGCGCTACAGCACGCCCTGCTTTTATTAAAGCGCACAAAGATCAAATAGCACATTTTGCTGCGGCGGACTAACTCGTTTGTTGCCAGTATTTAAAGGAGATAAATCATGAAAACCGAAGAAAAATATCATGGTAGCTGTTTGTGCGGGTCAGTCAGTGTATCCGCACATATTAAAAGCAAAAGCGTAGGTGCCTGCCACTGCGGCATGTGTCAGAAGTGGGGTGGAGGACCCTTTTTTGCGGTGGAATGTGGCGACCAGGCAAGCTTTGAAGGTGATGAGAACATAGCTGTTTTCGATTCATCAGAATGGGCGGAACGAGGTTTTTGCAAAAATTGTGGTACTCATTTGTTTTATCGCTTAAAGGGTGAAGAGTATTATGCAATACCTTTTGCATTGTTTGAAGACCGTGACGACTGGGAGTTTTCTGAGCAAATATTTATTGAGCAGAAACCTAAGTTTTACTCTTTTTCGGAGCAAACGAAAAACCTGACTGGCGAAGAGGTCTTTGCCCAGTATGCAGCTTCGAAAGAGTGATGTTTAAGACTTATCTAACTGAGTCTTATAGTGTAGCTTTATAGGTTATGTTGATGCCTTTGTTTTCAAAGTGTCTGGCCGGGAGCTTAAAGCTATGCTGAGTGTGCTGTTCGTCATTATTGGGGTTTTACTTTTGACCACGGGTGGTGAAGCCCTTATTCGAGGTTCGCTGGCTGCTGCGAAGCGTATGGGTGTTTCGCCTTTGCTTAGCGGTTTACTGATTGTCGGGTTTGGTACTTCTGCCCCTGAGTTAGTGGTTTCAATTGATGCTGCTATAAACGAGCGGCCGGACATAGCTGTTGGCAACGTTGTCGGCAGTAATATCGGCAATATTCTGCTTATTTTAGGAATGTGCGCTGTAATCGCGCCTCTTGCAGTGAAGCCGTTGGTACTGCGCAGAGACGGTATTACGGTAGTTGCCGGAACAGTCTTGTTTCTGGTTCTTGTCGGTGGCAGTGCGCTGGCAAGGTTTGATGCCGCTATTTTGTTGCTGGCGCTGGCGGGTTATCTGATCTGGGCATACAGAACCGAGCGTTTCGGAAATGCACCGTCCGCAGAATTGCATAAAGCAGAGGCACAGGAAGTAACCTCTTTGCCCACAACCAAACTCCGTATAGCAGCAGCCATTGTGTTTGGTCTGGCGTTGTTAGTTGTCGGTTCTCAGGTACTTTTAAAAGGCGCAGTTGATATTGCCGAGTCGCTGGGTGTTTCCGAAGCCGTTATTGGGCTGACTCTTGTGGCGGTTGGCACTTCTTTACCTGAACTTACCGTTTCAGTTATTGCGGCATTTAGACGTCATGCTGACGTGGCTATTGGCAACATTCTGGGCAGTAATATCTTTAACGTTTTGGGCATACTCGGCATTTCGGCATTGTTACAGCCACTGCCCGTTCATGAGCGAATACTGCAGTTTGATCAGTGGGTTATGCTCGGAGTATCACTAGTTCTGCTACTCTTTCTTTACACCGGGCGTAGGCTCAGCCGGCTTGAGGGCGGTCTGCTTTTACTAGGGTATGCTGTGTATTTGGGGCTGAGTTTTACCGTATTTGGCGGATGACCCGATAGATTAAGGTAAAACTCGCATGGGACCACGTTTCCAGTGACTTACAGTTTAACAATCAATTTGCCTTTGTTTTCACCGGTGAAGAACAAGTTCAAGCCTTCAATGGCGGACTCCAGCCCTTCAAGAATGTGCGAACGGTGTTTGATTTTTCCAGACATAACGTAAGGCGTTAGTTTACTGAGCAAACTGGGGATCTCATCAAAATGATCCGGCATTGTGAAGCCCTGAATGGTTAGGCGCTTTTTAATGACCGGTATCCAACTCGGGCCGGGGTTTGGCTCTTCTTTATTGTAGTCGGCTATCATACCGCAGACCACTACACGCCCATGGGCGTTCATGCGTTCAACCACCAAGTTTTGAATTGGGCCGCCGGTGTTTTCAAAGTACAAATCTATGCCCTCAGGGGTCAGCTTAGTTAGCTGGTCGTGCAAGTCACCGGTTTTGTAATTAATGGCACCGTCAAAACCCAGTTCGTTGACAATCCAGTTGGCTTTTTCATCGCTGCCGACAACGCCAATCACTTTTAGCCCTTCGGCTTTGGCCAGTTGTCCGACAATTGAGCCGACCGAACCTGCTGCGCCGGTTACCACCAAAGTTTGCCCGTTTTTAGGCTTACCAACATTAAACAGCCCTTGTGTGGCCGTGAGGCCAGGTAATGCAAATACAGACAGCACAGTCTCGTCGGGCACATCGGCCTGCACTTTATTAATGCCCTGGCCATTGCTCAACGCGTATTCCTGCCAGCCCATCATCCCCATAACTCGGTCACCCACCTTAAAGTCCGGGTGGTTACTCTCGACAACTTCGCCGACACCTGAGCTACGCATAACAGTTCCCAATTCAACTGGCGGAATATAACTTTCGGTATCGGGACTCATCCAGCCAAACATGGCCGGGTCTAGTGACATTTGCGTTTGCTTAATCAGAATTTCACCAGAACCAGCCTTTGGTAATTCCTTTTCAACAACGTCAAATACGTCGGCTGTGACCGGGCCCGGTTCAGGACGTTTAATCAGGTTAATGGCTTTATAGGTGGTCATAACGATTCCTTGTTACGTTGTACGTGTTTGTGCCTTTTACGGGCGGCTATAGATTTGGATCAACGACAAATTAAAATGCCGTCTAAAATAAGAATTTAAATCAAATGGTTAAATGACAATTTTTACTAAATGAGAGCTTTCGTCTAAAGGTAGCTCAATCTCATCGCCAATATGCTTCATAGCGTTACCGTCAAGTTCGACATATGAGATTCCGTTGCAGCGTTTCTGTGGGTTTGAGACCGAAATCTGATACCGCGACCCTTTGGTGTTAACGGTCATTTCATAGAACTCCCAATGTTTTGCTATACATGGTTTGACAACAAGTTTGTTGCCTTGTTGCGTTAACCCTAATATTCCTTCTAATCCCGCACGATACATACAACCGGCGGCTCCGGTATACCAGGTCCATCCGCCGCGACCGCTATGTGGGGGGATCGAATAGATATCAGCGGCGACCACATAGGGCTCGACCTTATACTGTTCTGCGGCTTCTTTGTTTAGTGCATGGTTAATAGGGTTTAGCATATTAAACAGTCTAATGGCCTGATCACCGTTTCCAAGTTTAGCGAAGGCTTCGACAACCCACATTGCGGCATGAGTGTATTGGCCACCGTTTTCACGCAGGCCGGGCGGATAACCCTGAATATACCCCGGGTTTTGGCCCGCGTAATCAAAGGGCGGGGTAAACAGCAAGACCAACTTTTCTTGCTCTGAAATAAGGTGTTTATTCAGTGACGACATGGCGTGCAATGCCCTTGCAGGTTCGGCAACACCCGATAACACAGCCCAGGACTGAGCAATGGAGTCGATACGGCATTCCTGACTCTGTGAGGAGCCTAGCCAACAGCCATCGTCATAGGTTGCCCGGCGGTACCACTCACCGTCCCAACTGACTTTCTCAATGACACTTTGGAGTTTTTTAGCGCAGTCGGACCAGTTTTGTGAACGTTTTCGGTCATAATGTTTTGCTTGGGGAGCAAATAGGTTTAGGGTTTTTACTAGTAGCCAGGCGAGCCATACACTTTCACCTTTTCCGCCAACGCCCACATGATTCATACCGTCATTCCAGTCACCCGTCCCCATTAATGGCAGACCAAGTTCACCGCATTGCTCCAGACTGTTATCCAATGCTCTGACACAGTGTTTAAACAACGATGCGGTTTGTTCTGAAGCGTCGGGGGAAAATACATTTTCGTGTTCATCGTCTTCTAGTAGCGGCCCTTCTAAGAAAGGTATTTGCTCATCCAGAATCCCCCTGTCGCCGGAGCTTTGAATGTAACCGGCGGTTGCATAGACTAACCAGACTTTGTCGTCTGATATGCGTGTACGGACGCCGGTACCAGAATGGGGGAGCCACCAGTGCTGAACATCGCCTTTCGCAAATTGCCGCGCTGCGGCACGCAAGATATGGGCACGGGTTTCCTCTGGTTTAGCGAAAACCAGCGCCATACCGTCCTGAAGCTGGTCACGGAAGCCGTAGGCACCGCTGGCCTGATAAAATGCTGAACGCGCCCAGAGTCTGCAAGCCAGGGTTTGATAAGTGAGCCAGCCATTGAGCATAATATCCATACTGCGCTCTGGCGTTTTCACCTGAACAGAGCTGAACGTTTTTTGCCAGTATTCGGATACCTCTGCCAATAACTCGTCAATATTGCAGTTGCGGTAGGTTTTGAGTAACTCATTTGTTTCGTTTAATGACGCTCCCTGACCTAACAGGAACACGACATCGGTTGATTCCCCAGGTGCCAGAGTCAGCGGTTGGCGCAGGGCGGCGCAGGGGTCCAGAGCGACGCCGGTTGCTCCTGATAATGGTATCTTGCTGGCGAGTGCTTGTGGTATGCCAGAACAGTTGTAGCGGCCAAGGAACTCGGTGCGGTCGGCTGTCCAGGTGGTCTGTTTTGCCGATAAATCGGCAAATGCGACCCGATTTGAGAAATCCAGACTCCAGGGATTGCGAGCTAAAATAGCCCCGTCTTTATCGTGCTCGGTTTGGATAAAGGGTGCATTGCGACACCGGGAAGTGCCAAGTACCCAACTGACATAAGCTGTGACGGATAAATGACGGGTTTTAGCTGAGTTATTCTTTAAGGTTAGTCTGGATATTTTAACGGAGTCGTTCAGCGGCACGAACTGCAACAACTCAAGGTCGATTTCATGAACTTGATGCTCAAACCGGCTGTAACCAAAACCGTGTCTGGCGATATAACGGCCATTGTCCCGAACACAGTTAGCTGTGGCACTGAAAACCACCATACTGTCTTCATCGCGTACATAAAAGGCTTCTCCGCTTGGATCACTGACGGGGTCGTTGGACCATGGTGAAAGCTGATTTTCACGACTATTTTGCGCCCAGGTGTAAGAGCTTCCTTCAGCGGAAACTTGAAACCCAAAATTAGGGTTCGCAATAACATTAATCCAGGGGGCAGGGGTTACCTGTCCTTGCTCTAAAATGGTGACATATTCTTCACCATCTTTGTCGAATCCCCCTATGCCGTTAAAAAACTCCAGTTCAGAAAGGGGTTGAGCAAAGGCGGGCTCAGCGTTTTCTTTCATTTTATCTTTGAGCTGTGGAACCCTTCTTGATTCTGAGGCTGATGCAATGAGTTTGTCTTGTAGTCGAGCAAATTGAGTGCTTAATGGACCCGCTGAGGCAAAGAATTTAATTCGGCAGACTGAAGCAAGCAGTTTACTGGCTCTTAGGCTTATCTGATCGGAGCGCAGCGGGTAAACGGCCCCCTGTGTAGGAGCACCAATATTTGCCCGGGAATGACTGCTGCGTATGGCGGCTTCAATAGCGTCTTGCAATTCCTGAACATAAGAGGAAGGCTGTTCATTAACGATGACTAAATCGATAGCAAGCTGCTTTATTCGCCAGTACTCGTGGGCTCGTAATAGCTGATGAACTAATCCCATGTGTTTGATGTTGTCTATGTATAACAGGACAATGGGTAAATCGCCGGATATGCCGCTTTCCCAAATCGCTGACTGTGGAACTGCACCTTGGCGGATTGTGTCAGCAGTGGATCTAAACGCTGCATTAGGATAAAGCAACGGTGTGGTTAGTAGTTGAAAATCGACGGCTTCATTTTTGTTAATATCCAGGTGGTGTAATTGTAACTGAGCTTGAGTCCATGCCAGTGTTTTTGCTCGGGCAAAAGCGTTGCGATCATGGTGCTTATCGAGCAGGGTAATGAGTTCTTCCCGGGAGTCCGCTACCAGCGTCCAGAACATCAGTCTGGCAACTCCGCCTGCTTCAATTCTAACCCGACGACGTAAGGCAAAGACGGGATCAAGCACGGTACCGACTGTGTTAGATAGTGTCTGGCCGGGCTTGAGACTGGCGGCGGAAGTTAAGTTTTGCCCGCGCCCTAAAAATCGAGCCCTATCCGACTCAAATTCTGCATCTGAGGTCAGCTTGCCTTCTACGACGACAAGATGTGCAGCCCAAATCTGCTTCTCATTAGATGACTGGGTGCGGCGCGTGGCGATAATGGCATCAAATTCCGGCAGGTATTCGGTTTGTACAAACATTTTACTGAATGCAGGATGAGATTGATCGGCTGCCGGTGTATTCAGGACAATTTCTGTGTAAGAAGTCACTTCTATCTCTTTGGATTGAGTATCGAAATTACTAAGTGACAGGCGTCTGACTTCGCCGTTGTCCTCCATGGAGATAACCACTTCCATGCTGGTTGTTAAGTCGGGTTGATGATGAATGAATTCAGCGTAATCCTCCTTAAATTCGACAATATCTTCTGCTTCACTGTTTTCATTGGGCTGAGCCCCTGCAAACCAGCTGTGATTGGTTTTGGTATCTCGCATAAAGAGAAACGTGCCATAAGCATCGGAACTTGAGTCGGGAGTCCAGCGTGTTATTGCGATGTCACGCCATCGGCTGTAACCACCGCCAGTAGCGTTGAGCATCACGGAATATTGTCCGTTGGCTAATAAATGTGTGGTTGGTGGGGTCAAATGGGTAACTTTTATACGCCTGTCGGTAGTGGCATCTTTTGCTGAGTTATTTACTGGCATTTTTACCGTGGCCGCCAGTTGATGTTGCATCGCGATATCACGAGGTACACGCTCTTGGAGCAGCAGCTCACAAGCTTTAATCATTGGCTCTTGGTGAAAACGTTTCCGCATGGCGCCCTGCTGCAAAGTATTAGCGATGGCAACAATAGTCATCCCCTGATGATGAGCCATGAAGCTTTTTATGATGGCGTAAGATTGCTTTTCGGGCAGCCGGCTACGGGTAAAGTCGAGTGCTTCGTAAAAACCGTAGCGACCAACAGCACCTAATTTAGTCAAATAGGCATAGTTCAGACAGGCTCCTGCAGGATCAATCATTGCAGCAAGTCCTGTAGCATAGGGGGCAATGACTCTATCTGAGCTTAGGCCACGTTTGAGTCCCAATTCGGGTACGCCGAAATTAGAATACTGGTAGGTGAATTCGTAGTCACGGGCATTAAAGGCCGACTCTGACATTCCCCACGGAATGTTTAATGTCTGGGCGTAACGCTGCTGCAATTTGACTGCGAGTTCTGTGGTTCTGGCAAGTAAGCTTCCCGCCGGTGTCCGCATGACCAGAGAAGGCATTAAATATTCGAACATTGAACCCGACCAGGAAATAAGCGCAGAGCTATTCAGAGCGGGCGTTGCTGAGCGGCCTAACCGGAACCAGTGTTTACTGTCTGTGTCACCCTTTGCAATAGCGAACAAACTGGCCAGACGCGCTTCAGAAGCAAGCAAGTCATAACAACTTTCGTCTCTGCTATTGGCTTCCAGTGAGTAGCCAATGGCAAGTAATTTGCGCTGTGGGTCTATCAGGAAATCAAAGTTCATGGCTAACGCAAACTGACGGGCGGTAAAAGCCAGAACCTGCAACCGTGCAACTGTGGAAACTTTATCCAAATCGCGATCTCGCTGATGTTCTTGCAGGCATTGCTGAATGGCTTTTACCCAGTAAAGAATCTCAGGCTTTTCTGGATCGTCTTGCGGAAGTTTGGTTACCAGGGACAGAATCTTGTTCATCGCCGAGAGTGGGGGCTGATTATTCGTTATTTGTTCTTGGATAACCTGTAGTGTGAGTGCGACTTCCTGATGTGTTGCGTTGGTTGTGTTCAGCGCTGCGTCTGCTAACTGGCAATTATCGATCAACCCACGCATGGGGGAGGGTATCTGCCTTTCTGTGATCCACTCTTCACAAGCGTTGGCAACTACTATCAAGTGGCCTGCAAGGTTACCGCTGTCTACCGAAGAGACGTAAGCGGGCTTAAGCGGAGTCAGGCTGCGAGTGGAATACCAGTTAAGAAAATGGCCTTTAAAGCGTTGCAATTTTTGCATGCTATCAAAGGTTGCCTCAAGACGCTCGATGGTCTGCAGGGTGCCAGCCCAGCCAAAATCGCGAGCGGCCAGAGTGGACAGCAGGTAAACCCCGATGTTCGTGGGCGAGGTGCGATGAGCGACCGTTTCTTTGGGGGTTTCCTGAAAATTATCTGGCGGTAACATGTTGTCGTTTTTGTTCACGAAAACCTCGAAAAAACGCCAGGTCTTCCGCGCAATAAGACGTAAATCCTGGGCTTCCTGAGGCGTAACAATTTGACTCTCAATAGGTGATGTAATGCTTGTCCAGAATGCTAATACCGGGGCGCTTAGCCAAAGAACTGCAAATACAAGCAACAGAGGCCAGGAAGAAGGAGCCAGCACGACGGAGACAGCAACTAAAGCTAGGGTAAGCAGCGTGCTGCCAGCCATTTCTTTGTAAAATTCTGCAATAGAACGACAGGGTCTGGCTGCAATTTGCGCCGCGGTAGTCCATTCCAGAAGATGATGGTGCGTAATAAATAGACGAATTAATGTTCTGCCTATGGCATCGCCCATACGCCATGCCTGATCGGGCAGCAATGCAATGGAAAGTAGTGTTTGTAAACAGGCCAGTTTGATGTCTGCTAATAGTGCGTTGATATGACCGCACCAATAAGTGCGCCGCCGGGGCCAGATATTACAGAAAAACGGCATGAAAGGTGGCAGAACCATACTAATAAGTACGAGAGCGGAGGCAATAACGGATGTTGGCCATGGCAATATCAAGCACACTAAAAGTGAAGCGAGAGTGAAAGGTGCGATTAGCGAACGTCGCAGGTTATCCAGCATTTTGAAACGACCCAGCAAAGGGACCGACTGAGATCCCGCTTTTGGCGCTGTTGACGATAAATTAAGGATCCAGGATAACAATTGCCAGTCTCCACGAGTCCAGCGATGCTGTCGTTTTACAGCTACATCGTAACTGACCGGGAACTCTTCGATGACCTCAACATCAGATGCCAGACCTGCGCGAGCATAGATCCCTTCGAATAAATCGTGACTTAGCAACATGTTTTCCGGAGTACGGTTTCGTAAGGCAGTATCGAATGCATCGACATCATAAATGCCTTTTCCTGTGTATGAACCTTCTTTAAAAAGATCCTGGTACATATCGGAAGCTGCCGAAGCGTAGGGGTCTATACCTCCAGGGCTGGAGAATAATCGCTGAAAAATAGAACCCCGGTGTTCTACTGGAAAAGAAGGTGTGACTCGTGGTTGCAAAATCCCATAACCACGGGTTATACGTCCTTTTTTGGGGTCAAAGTATGGTTGGTTTAGCGGATGTGCCATTTTACCTATCAGTTTAGCTGCGGTTTCATTGGTCAGGCGTGTATCAGAATCCAGAGTGATTACGTAACGTATATTTTCGGGTAGTTGAAAAGGTTGTTGTTGGGTATTGATAAAGCTTGTGGTAGCCGAGCCTCGTAAGAGTTGGTTAAGTTCGTGCAGTTTGCCGCGTTTTCGCTCCCATCCCATCCATCTATTTTCGCAAGTGTTAAAGAGACGGCGACGATGCAATAGCAAAAACTTGTTACCCTGGTACCGCTTATTGAGTTTAGCGATTGCGTCGGTTGCTATTTGAAGTAATTGTTCATCGGCTTCGTCGATCTCGTATCCGGCATCAATCCAATCTGTTAGCAAGGCAAAGTAGAGGTTTTTGGACCCCGTACCGGCGCTGGTAAGATAGTGAACCTCCAGTTGCTCAACCAGCTTGTTAATATCCTCGCGATTGATGAGCAGCGTAGGCACAGCGATTAGTGTCCGCCGTGAATCGGGAATACCATCTTTGAACTCCATACCGGGCAATATGGTGGGGTTAAAACTCCAGACGACGATACGGCTGATAAGCGTCATGGCGACATCAGTTGCAGGTAAAAATGCAAGCAGGCAGAATAATAGGGCCCATCCTATTGTTAAGCCATCACTGCTGCTACTCAGCACATATAAAGCCAAAGCTAGCAGGGAAAGACTCATTACAACGACTGTGCCGACAAAACCGCTAATGCCGAGTTGGCCAATCAAGCGGCCCAGGCGCAGCCGAAAAGGGCGTTTGAATCGAATCGCCTTTTCGAAGTCTGGACGTTGTTGACCGATAAGATAAAAGCCTGGATCAGTGCCTTGAGGCACGACTTCTTTCAGCCTTTTCACAACCTCAAGCTCGGTATGGTTTGAGTGGCGAGCCAGTTCTTCTATAGCGTTTCTGTATAGGTTACGAGTCGCAAAGTTCATTTCTGCGAAGTTGCCGATTGACCGCAGTTCTTTGTCCACCAAACTGACTTTCTCAAATAAAAGGGACCAGTCAATGTCAGAGATTAACCGCATACTAGTGATCACATTACGGATAGAGACGTTTGCACCGCCCTGACGCCGTTCAATATGTTCCACGATTAAATCCACTGACAATTGCATGCGTTGTAACTCTTGGTCTAGCCAACGCAATGCCGGTGTTGTAATTGGGTCTTGTGCGCGTAAACGAGTCACCAGCTGTGCAGCAAAAGTTTCTGAGAGACGTTGATTCTGATGAGTGCGCAGATAGTGCGCTAGTGCTTCATCAGCACCTTCTTCACGTAGCATGCTATCGGCTAACTTATTCGCGTTATCTCTTCTTTTTTGCTCGCGGGTTATTTGCTCCCCTAGCCGACAGAGATTCTCCACCAAAACAATGCGTAAAGTAATAGGGAGCGCCCAGAGCTCGCCAATGGTGAGAGGCTGGATCTGTTGGTAAGCAGTAATAAACAAACTGAGGATATCAGGATCAAGGTGGCTGTCGGTGTGTGCAATGAAGGCCCAGGCCAGACCAAATACTCGTGGGTAGCCAGCAAAGGGGCCGCTGGCGAGCTTAGGGAGCTGTTCATAAAAGCCGGCCGGAAGATCTAGTCGAGTTTCACTGATTTGTGCTTCTACCAGATGGTAGTTATCCAGTAACCATTCTGCTGCCGGAACCATCTCTTTGCCAGCTTCCATGTCTTTGACACAGTCGCGATAAATTGCGATCAATGCGCGAGCGTTTTGTTCCAGCCTGTCTCTTAGTGAAAGCACTGCGGCCGGCTTGTCAGTAACATCCTGGGCTTTAGCTAAACTGGCTGCATGCTGCTCTAAGCGCTCGATACCAAATAGCTCTTCGCGTATTGGTTCGCGATCCTTCCATAGCTCCTGATTTTTATATCTTATTGCAACATAGTGTTGGCGCAAACGCATGGCGATAACCCGGTTCAAGTAGGGCTCTTCAGAGCATTAAAAATAAGGTTTTATTCGTTGAACGGTGAGGGCCAAGAATAGCTTCCCTGCACTAGTTAGATTAGCTTAGGTTAGTTTAGGGTTTTAGTTTTGTCTAAAAAATAAACAGTTATTGATTCAGATCAACCTTTGCTATTTTTATCGTTTATTTGTGATGCGACCGCTCATTTAAGTTTGTTTGAATATTGTCCATATTCTGATTCCTGAGCCATAATGAGTTTGAGACTGAACATAATAGGACACAATGATGAAAAGAGTTGAAGGTAAAGTTGCTATTGTTACTGGTGGCGCATTAGGTATAGGCCGTGCTGTCTGTCTTGAGTTAGCCAGAGAAGGAGCTAGGGTTGCAGTAACGGATATAGCTGACGATGAAGGACAAAAAGTCGTCGATGAAATTAAAGGCTTTGGCGGCACTGCACAATACTGGCATATCGATACGGCCAGCGAAGACGAGGTAAGCAGTGCTTTTTCAGATATTGAGAAGGAGTTCGGGTCGATAGATGTTTTAGTTAATAACGCCGGTATTGCCGGAGTGAATAAGCCGACGCATGAAATTACCAAAGACGAATGGGATAAGGTGATCAACGTTAATGTCAGTGGTGTTTTTTATTGCACTAAACATGCTATTCCGGCAATGAAAAAGGCCGGTGCAGGCAGCATTATTAACCTTTCATCAATTTACGGAATGATAGGCGCTGCTGATTTACCGCCCTACCATGCTTCTAAAGGCGCGGTCAGGTTAATGAGCAAAAACGACGCACTAATTTACGCAAAAGACAAAATTCGCGTCAATTCAGTGCACCCGGGCTTTATCTGGACACCACTTGTTGAGCAGCTAGGGAAAGAGTCTGACGAAGGCGTGGATGCGTTCAGAAAGCAGTTAGATAGTCTGCACCCCATTGGTCATGTCGGTGAGTCTGAAGACATTGCTTACGGTGTGCTGTATTTGGCGTCGGATGAATCGAAATTTGTGACCGGAACGGAATTAGTGATTGATGGGGGCTATACCGCTCAGTAAAGTCTCTTTGGGTAGTACCTGAGAAGTTAAAGGGACGAGGGAAGTCACCATGAAAGAAGTCTTAAGCGAAGCGGATAAGGTCTGGCATGAAAAGGCATCGGAGGAGGTTATCGATGCTTTACAAACGGACAAAGGCGGACTTTCTTCCGAAGAAGCCGCCGCGCGGCTTGAAATGTATGGGTCTAACCGTTTACCCGAAGCGGAAAAGCAACGCCCGCTTATCCGCTTCTTTAAGCACTTCCACAATATTCTTATCTATGTCTTGCTGGGTTCTGCCTTAATAACTGCTGCATTGGGGCACCTTGCTGACACCGTCGTTATTGTTGCGGTTGTTATTGCTAATGCCGCTATCGGCTTCTTTCAGGAAGGTAAAGCAGAAAAGGCGATGGATGCCATACGCCGTATGCTGGCTCTGAAAGCGTCGGTCCTACGTAATGGCGAACGCCACTCCGTTGAAGGCGAGGCACTGGTCCCCGGTGACGTTGTTTTGCTGGAAGCAGGGGATAAAGTCCCGGCTGATCTCCGACTTATACAAGTGAACGGACTCCAGGTTCAGGAAGCAATACTTACCGGCGAGTCAGTTCCCGTAGAAAAAAACACTCAGCCTGTTGCAGCCAATGCCGCAATCGGCGACAGAGACTGCATGACCTACAGTGGCACTTTGGTAACCAGTGGCCTCGGACGAGGTATCGTAGTGGGTACCGGAGCTGATACTGAAATAGGGCGCATAAGCGGGATGCTCTCGCGTGTTGAAACCTTAACAACGCCGCTGCTTAAGCAGATGAATGCGTTTGCGCGGTGGATCACGATTCTCATTCTGCTCATTGCTTCGGTATTGCTGGCTTTCGGCTATTTTGTCGGACACTTTGATTTTTCTGAAATGTTTATGGCGGTCGTGGGTCTTTCTGTTGCGGCTATACCTGAGGGGCTTCCGGCTGTACTAACCATTACGCTTGCTGTCGGAGTGCAGGCAATGGCCCGACGCAATGCGATTGTCAGACATTTACCGGCTATTGAAACTTTGGGGTCGGTATCGGTTATTTGTACTGATAAAACAGGGACTTTAACGCGCAACGAGATGATGGTGACCTCTGTTGTTACGGTATCCGACATTTTTTCAGTGGACGGTAATGGTTATGAGTCTTCGGGAGAAATTAGGCTGAACGAAGTGCCGGTTACTGAACGCGAACATCCCGTATTGGGAGAGCTGGGGCAGGCGGCCGCACTTTGCAACGATGCTTCTTTGCATAAAAAAGAAGGTGAATGGAAGGTTGAAGGTGACCCGATGGAAGGGGCTTTGCTGGCAATGGCTGGAAAACTGGGTGCCGATATTGGCAGTAATACCGATCGGCTGGACACCATTCCTTTTGATGCCAGACATCGCTTTATGGCGACGTTGAATCGTGACGCAGAAAATCAAACGTATATTTTTGTAAAAGGCGCTCCTGAACAGATAATGTCAATGTGTGCTGAGCAGCGTGCCGCGTCTGAAAGCAGTGAGAGTTTTAATGAGGAGTACTGGCATAAAAAGGCTGAGGAGATTGCAGCACAGGGACAACGAGTGCTTGCGCTAGCTCTCAAACCTATGAATCCAGAAGACTCGAAACTGGACTTCGCAGACGTTCAGGACGGTTTGATCATGCTGGGGCTGGTCGGGTTGATTGACCCTCCACGACCAGAAGCTATAGATGCCGTTGCAGAGTGCCATGCGGCTGGCATTCGCGTAAAAATGATTACCGGTGACCACCAAGGAACCGCAGCAGCGATTGCACGGCAAATTGGGCTGCAAAACTCAGATAAGGTCCTGACGGGAACTGAGCTTGATGACATGGACGATGCTGCGCTAGCACAGGCGGTTCTGCATACAGATATATTTGCACGCACCAGCCCGGAGCACAAACTACGACTGGTGATGGCACTGCAGTCACATGGTATGACGGTTGCTATGACGGGCGACGGCGTTAACGATGCGCCCGCCCTGAAGAGAGCTGATGCCGGAATTGCTATGGGATGCAAGGGCAGTGAAGCTGCTAAAGAAGCCGCAGAATTTGTGCTCGCCGATGACAACTTCGCGTCCATAGCGGCTGCCGTTAAGGAAGGGCGGACAGTCTACGATAACATCAAGAAAGTCATAAGCTGGACGTTGCCGACTAACGCGGGTGAAGCATTAACCATTATTGTGGCGTTGTTATTTGGCATGACGCTACCAATTACCCCTATTCAGATTCTGTGGATTAACCTAATAACGGCCATAACACTGGGTGTGGCACTGGCTTTTGAACCGCCGGAAGCCAATACTATGAAGCGTCCGCCACGCCCGAGGGATGAACCTCTGCTTACCAGTGACTTGGCCTGGCACATTGTGCTTGTATCGACCTTGTTCCTGGGTGGTGTATTCGGTATGTACGCTTATGCTATTGAGCAAGGATACTCAATTGAGCTGGCACGTACTATTGCGTTGAATACTCTGGTGGTGATGGAGATATTCCATTTGTTCTTTATCAGAAACATCTACAGTGCATCACTCTCGTGGGAAAGCATCAGAGGAACAAAGGTTGTCTGGGTAACGGTGACCGGTGTTATTGCAGCGCAGTTCGCTATTACTTATCTGCCCCCTCTGCAAACACTGTTTGCGACGGTTTCAGTGCCCTTTATGGATGGTGTGATTATAGTTGCAGTTGGTATTGTGCTGTTTGCGATTATAGAGACGGAGAAGCGGGTTCGCTTGCACTTACGCAAGGCTTACAATTAAAAAGTTATAGTTTTCAAAAAACACAAAAGGGGCTTACCTTAGCTTTGTGGAAAGTAAGTTACTGGAAACGAAATGATCGCAGTAGTAACAGGGCTTTTCTCAAAGCGGAAATAGGCCTATTCTAGGTTTATATAACTTATTAACTTAAGGTATTTTTTTGCGAAACCTTCTGGTTACTGTTTTTCTGCTAGTGGCTTCAGCGCCTTTACTGGCGCAGGATAAAACACTGAAAGTTGGTGTTTATCATAATCCACCGAAAATCATGTTTGATGAATACGGTGAGTTGAGCGGTATTCACGGTGAACTGTTGACGGTTATTGCTGAGCGTAACAATTGGCAACTGCTGCCCGTTGAATGTGGCTGGAAGCAATGTCTGGCGTTCCTGCGTGAAGGACGTATTGATATCCTGCCCGATGTAGCAAAAACAGATAAAAGAGCTGAGTGGGCAAACTTCCATGAAGAAGCGACTTTACTCAGTTGGTCTCAGCTTTACGTGTCTAAAAAAGAAAAAATCACGAACTTATTAGATTTAAACGGTAAGCGAGTTGCTGTTTTACAGGGTTCTGTACAGGAAGAGTATCTACAGCAACTGATTGATAGCTTTGACTTAAAATGCGAACTTTACCCAGTTCAGAGCTTTAATGAAGGTTTTGATTCGGTATTAACCGGTAAGGCTAACGCCGTTGCGACTAACCAGTTTTTTGGCAATCAGCAGGTGGCAGATCGCAATGTTGAAATGACGCCAATTATGTTTCTGCCCAGTAAGCTCTTTTTTGCTATGTCGCCGGGCTTGAATTCAGAAATTTTAGAAGCTATAGACAAAGAGCTGAAACGCCTGAAGGCAGATGAAAACTCAGTTTATTACCAAATTATAGAGCGCTGGACGTCACAGAAAAATGAGATAGAAATTCCGGTTTATGTCTGGTGGATAATAGCAGCATTGACGTTGCTTGCATTGGCCTTTATCAGCTTTAATCAGTTGCTGCGGCGCAAAGTTAAAGAGAAAACCAAAGCCCTGGCTCAAAGTAAATACCGTTTAAATACCATTCTGGATAGCGTTGAAGCCTACATTTACATTAAAGATAAAGACCTTCGGTACCAGTATGCGAACTGGCAGGTGTTGAAGCTGTTTAAGCTCGATCTTGAAGATATTATTGGCAAAACGGATTACGACTTGTTCGATAAAACCACGGCCGATCAGCTTAAAAGTTATGACAGTAAAGTACTGGAAAGCGGTCAGCGGCTGGCGCAGGGAGAGGTGAATAACCTGCCTGGTGAGAAAGAGCTGCGTCAATTTTGGTCTGTAAAGGTCCCTTTATTTGATTCTCACAACCAAGTGACCGGCCTGTGTGGTATCTCTTCTGATATCTCAGAGTATCAGAGCATGAAAGAGGAAATTCAGTCTCTGGCTTATTTTGATCCCTTAACGGGTCTGGCCAATCGTCGCTTTATGCTGGAGCGCTTAAACGATGAGTTTACTCGTTACCATAGCGGCGGTGGGGACGGTGTATTGGTCATGTTGGATATTGATCACTTTAAAAAGATTAACGACAGCTTTAGCCATGACACCGGGGATGAACTGCTGATTTTATTTGGTCAGAGACTTGAGTCTGAATTACGTCAGGCCGACAACGCCGGGCGCTTAGGTTCGGATGAGTTTATGGTGTTATTGAAAAGTGCAAAAGGTCAAAACTTAAGGGATGATGATAATCTGCGTCAACGCTTACAAGTGCTTTTAGAGCGGCTCACAGAGCCCTATCAATTGGGAACCAGCCTTGAGTCAGTGTCAGTGAGTATGGGGATTACCTTGTTTTCTGATGCGCAAAGTACGGGCGACTTAATGCAAGCGGCTGACCTGGCGCTATCGCAGGCAAAAGAAGCCAATGTATCGAAGTTGCAGTTCTTTAACACCGGAATACAGCAAGAATTTAATTACCGACAACAATTAATTGCAGCCTTACGAAAGGCGATAAAATCTGAATCTCTGGAAGTTTATTTGCAGCCTCAATACCAGCAGCTATCATCCGGTTCGACTTTAATCTGTTTAGGCTTTGAAGCTTTGCTACGCTGGTGTGATGATGAGCTTGGCTGGGTCTCTCCGGCGGAGTTTATTCCGTTGGCAGAAAGCCAGGGTTTAATGCCCGATCTGCACAGAATAGTGCTTGATCAGGTACTGACTGCTATTCCAGAGCTGCAGCGTTCAGCTCGTGGATGTGGTGCACGGGTGGCTATTAATGTCAGTGCCAGTCAGTTTAAAACCGAAGGTTTTGTTGAAGATATCGAACAACGGTTGTTGGCAACAGGTGTATCCGGTGAATTGTTGGAATTAGAAGTCACAGAAAGTATGTTGATTGACGATATTGAGCATACAGCGAACAACATGGAGCGGCTTAAAACTCTGGGTATCACGTTCGCGTTAGATGATTTTGGTACGGGGTATGCGTCGTTAGGTTATTTAAAACGCTTGCCGTTAAATTCGCTGAAGATAGATCAGTCTTTTATTCGGGACTTACACACCAACAATAGCGACGAAGCCATTGTGCGCACCGTTATTGCACTAGGCAAAAGCCTGGATTTAGACATTATTGCTGAGGGCGTGGAAACCGAAGAGCATTTGCTTAAGCTTCAGGAAATGGGCTGTTTCCGTTTTCAGGGGTATTATTTTGCAAGGCCAGAACCGGTCAGCTTTTGGGCCTCTAGTGAGAAAGATTAAGTTATGCTGATATCCTTTCTTTGTAATTCTATTGTGGTTGGTTTGGCGGTTATTTTTCATTACGAAGCGCTAAACCGGATAGGCTGGCTCATTACCCACATGAGAATGTTCAGCCAAATTCGACTCATGTTTGGGGTTATATTTGCTATTATTGCTCACACTGTCGAAGTTGCCATTTTTGCTGTTGCCTATTACCTCATGCACCACGAACAAGGGTTCGGCACCTTAGTAGGAAACTTTGACGGCAGCTTTTTAGATGCCTTGTACTTTTCTTTTACGGTTTTTACTACGGTGGGTTTTGGTGATATTGAGCCATCAGGCACCTTAAGGTTCTTAACCGGTGTTGAGGGTCTAACGGGACTGGTTTTAATTACCTGGACGGCTTCTTTCCTGTATGTCGAAATGCAGCGTTACTGGCATCGGTAGTTGAAACATTTGCTAACAGAAGCCTGCTTCTATAACGCCGCTAAGCGGTGTATCTTTATGGTTAAGGCACGGCAGCTTGGAAAACAAAACTGATGATGCAGGAAACATTAAAAATTTTGGTAGTGGATGACGATGCACGGCTTCGAAGCTTGTTGGAACGTTATCTTACTGAGCAGAACTTTCAGGTACGAGTCGCACAGGACTCGGAGCAAATGGATCGTTTGCTGACCCGGGAAAATTTTAATTTACTGGTATTAGACCTGATGCTGCCAGGTGAAGACGGACTGTCTATTTGTAAACGTTTACGCAGCGAAGGCAGTAACTTGCCCGTTATTATGTTAACCGCCAAAGGCGATGAAGTTGATCGTATCATTGGCCTGGAGTTGGGTGCTGACGACTATTTGGCGAAACCTTTTAACCCTCGTGAATTACTGGCGCGGATAAGAGCTGTATTGCGTCGTCGCGGTAGCGAAGTACCTGGCGCACCATCGCAGGAAGATCAGGAAGTTACTTTTGGTCAGTTCAGGTTGAACCTGGGAACTCGTGAGATGTTTCGCGGTGACACACCAATGCCGTTGACCAGCGGTGAGTTTGCGGTACTTAAGGCTTTAGTGAGTAATGCTCGTCAGCCGCTCTCCCGCGATAAGCTAATGCACTTGGCACGCGGTCGTGACTACAGCGCATTGGAACGCTCTATAGATGTTCAGGTGTCACGTTTACGTCGCATGCTGGAAGTTGACCCGACTAAGCCGCGTTATATTCAAACGGTCTGGGGTTTAGGTTATGTGTTTGTGCCGGATGGTCAACTGAAGTCCTGATGAAGTTATTTCCCAAGTCAGCGTTTGCCCGCACGGTTGCGCTGCTGGCCCTCGTATTACTTATTAACCAGCTCGTTTCTTACGTCATGGTGAGTAACTACGTTGTCCGGCCTTCCATTGAGCAAATTAATGAGCTGGTGGCTAAGCATATCCGTACCATGTTCATTCCCCGTCAGCACTCAGCTGAAACCGAACGGGAACTGATGTCTTATTATACTGAGGTCACCGGCATAGAAGTGTTTAATGACGCTGAAGCCGAGCAGCAGGGTTTAGGCAACTCCACCTATTACGGCTATTTGTCGGATGACATGAGCGACATGCTGGGTGGAGATTCACAAGTTCGGGTTGCTCAGGGGCAAAATTTTTACCTCTGGGTAAAGCCGCCCCGGGCGCCCGATTTTTGGATACGTGTCCCGTTAGATAGCATGCAGCGCGGACAATTCTCACCGCTGGTGATGTACTTGGTGTTAATTGGCTTATTGAGTGTGTTCGGCGGTATGTTGTTTGCTAACTGGCTGAACAGGCCACTAAAAGCTCTGGAAGAATCGGCGCGCAGAGTAGGGCGGGGCGAGTTTCCCGAACAGTTGCCTGAAAAAGGCGCAAACGAAATTATGGCTGTAACCCGGGCTTTTAACCAAATGTCGCGTGGTATTCGTGAACTCGAAAACGATCGTAATCTGCTAATGGCAGGGGTTTCCCATGACTTAAGAACGCCACTTACGCGCATTCGTCTGGCCGCAGAAATGATGCCGCAGGAAGATGGTTCTCTGGCTCAGGGTATTGTTGAAGATATTGATGACATGAATGATATCATCGATCAGTTTATTGATTATGTCCGTCTTGATCAGCAGGAATGCAGTAGCAAAGAGTCTCTTAATGAACTGATTGAGCAAACCGTGGCAAACGTGCCGGATAACTGGACCAAGCAATTTGAACTTGAGTTAGATACCTTGCCTTTGGTTTGGTTGCGTCCGTTATCGATGAAACGGGTTATTATTAACTTGCTGGAAAATGCAGAGCGTTATGGTAAAAAGCGAGTTGTGGTCAGTTCTGGTCACGATAAAAAGCAGAAACGTGTCTGGTTCCGGGTAACTGATGACGGCCCTGGTATTCCCGAGGAACAACAACAAAAACTCTTTGAGCCTTTCACTCAGGGGGATAAAGCACGTGGTGGTGTAGGATCAGGGCTTGGACTGGCAATTATTAAGCGTATCGTTGATCGCCACGACGGCAATATAAAACTACAAAACCGCACGGAAGGCGGTTTGTGTGTCCGAATTGAACTGCCGCTGTATCAGAAACGGCAGTAACCTGACTTATTGCAGCAGGCGGTTAATGCCATTTAATGCGGCAACGCGGTACGCTTCTGCCATAGTCGGGTAGTTAAAGGTGGTGTTGACGAAGTAATCGATGGTATTACCGCCGTTTTTCTGTTCCATAATAGCCTGACCAATGTGTACAATTTCTGAAGCCCGTTCGCCAAAGCAATGAAGGCCCAGCAGCTCTCTGGTTTCGCGATGGAATAACAGTTTCAGGCAACCCACATCGGCGCCTGATATTTGCGCCCGGGCCAGATGCTTGAACTGGGCGCGGCCAACCTCATAAGGCACTTTCATTTCTGTCAGCTCTTCTTCGGTTTTACCCACTGAGCTGATTTCCGGAATGGTGTAAATACCTGTCGGTATGTCACTGACTAAGGCTTTGTCGCAATTACCTTTAATAATGGCTGATGCGCATAAACGGCCCTGATCGTAAGCTGCACTAGCCAGGCTTGGGTAGCCAATAATATCGCCAACCGCATAGATGTTCTCTACCGCAGTCTGGTAATTGTCATCCACTTCCAGTTGCCCACGGTAGTTAGGCTCAAGACCAACTGTCTGGCAATTCAGCTCTTCAATGTTACCGGAACGGCCATTAGCAAAAAGTAAACAATCAGCGGCCATAGTCTTTCCGGACTTAGTTTTCAGAACGACTTTATCGTCATAGCCGGTAATGGTGTCGTATTCTTCGTTATGGCGGATGACGACGCCGCTGTTGCGCAAGTGATAACTGAGCGCGTCGGAAATTTCGGCATCCAGAAAAGACAGTAAGCGTTCGCGCTGGTTAATGAGGTCTACTTTAACGCCCATTCCACGGAAAATACTGGCGTATTCACTCCCAACCACACCCGCACCATAAATTAATATCGTCTTAGGTTCGTGTGACAATGACAGAACCTTGTCTGAGTCGTAAATGCGTGGATGTGAAAAATCGACGTCTTCGGGGTTATAAGGTCGGGAACCGGTAGCAATAACCACGTGCTGAGTTATCAGGTCATCCACCGAGCCGTCCAGCTTAGTTACCCGAATACGGTTCTTATCTAAAAATGAGGCTTTACCGTGTACCACGGTGACATCATTTCGGTCGTAAAACGAACTGCGTAGCTTCACCTGTTTTCGGATAACCGATTCAGCATAATGCAGTATGTGGCTGAAAGTCATGCCACTTTGCCAGCCTGGGCCAGAGAATAACGGGTTGTTATTGTACTCAATTAAACGGCTGACTGAGTGACGTAAGGCTTTTGAGGGAATGGTTCCCCAGTGAGTACAGCCGCCGCCAAGAGCTTTATGTTTTTCTACAATGGCAACGTTGTAGCCGCTTTTGGCCAGTTGCATAGCAGCGCCTTCGCCGCCTGGGCCAGTACCGATGACAACCACATCGTATTCAGTTTCGGTTTCAGGCTTTATTGCAGTCATATTACTCGCTTCACTACCGGTGGACGGGTTTTAGATAGTAGCACTCTATAAGAAAAGCGTAAATTGACACTGTTTTCTGTGTGCAGAGTCGTTATAGTAAAGAGAGACAATGACTTGGACCTGTCGTATGAGTAAAGAAAAACAAGTCCCGCAAATTTTATCCCGCCGCGTTGTTGCGCAAAGCCGCCTAATGCGTGTAGAAGCGGTCGACCTTAAGTTCAGCAACGGTGAGCTGCGCCAGTTTGAGCGTATGAAAGGCAGTGGCCGCGGCGCAGTAATGATTGTTCCCTGCATTGACGATGACACCTTACTGCTTATACGCGAGTATGCAGCAGGCCTGCATGACTATCAGCTAGGCTTCCCCAAAGGGCTCATCGACCCGGGTGAAGCACCAGAAGAAGCGGCACAGCGCGAGCTGAAAGAAGAAGTTGGCTACGGTAGCCATCAGCTTGAATTTTTAATGGAGTTAAGTCTTGCGCCTCAGTTTTTCTCCGCGAAAATGAGTGTGTTTGTCGCCCGTGACTTATACCCTGAGAGCTTGCCGGGCGATGAGCCTGAGCCTTTGGAAAAAGTCACCTGGTCTATGGGCGACATTAATAATTTATTGGGTCAGCCAGACTTTTCAGAAGCCCGGAGTGTTGCTGCGCTGTTAATGTTGTTGCGTAATCAGGGTGAGGGCCGGTAGTGGCAGAAACCATGCTGAATCGACTGAAAGAAATTGCGATAGAAGCCGGTGGCGTTATTTTGTCCATGTACGAAAGACGCGACTACAGTACTGCAGAAAAGACCGATGACTCACCCGTTACTACCGCTGATATTGTCGCCAGCGAGCTGATAGAAGATCGGCTTAAACAGTCCTTTCCGGGCATTCCTGTTATTTCTGAAGAAAGTGAGCACCAGGACTATAACGAGCGCCGTCAGTGGAAAGCCTATTTCATTATTGACCCTATTGACGGGACTCAGGAGTTTATTGCCCGCTCCGGTGACTTTGCCGTAAATATTGCTTATGTGGAACAAAATGAACCGGTTATTGGCGTTATTTTCTGGCCGGTAGGTGAAGCACTTTATTACGCACAAAAAGGGCAAGGGGCTTTTAAACAGGATACCGTGGAAAGCCGGTCTATTAATGTACGTAAGTTTAATGACCCAAAGATTGACCCAATTACTATTGCCATTAGCCGTCGGCAGGCCCGGGAACCGGTGCTAAACCGCCTTCAAACTGAGCGTGATGTCCAGCCTCTGCCAACCGGAAGCTGTTCACTAAAGGCCTGCTTTATTGCCGAAGGCAAAGCCGATTGCTTTTTACGACTGGGTCCAACCGGTGAGTGGGATACGGCTGCCTCTCAGGTAATTGTGGGTGAAGCCGGGGGGCGTATCGTTAATGAAAACTTTGAGCCAATTACCTACAACCGAACGGTCAGTTTGCTGAACCCTAACTTTCTGGTTTTGGGCGACCAAAGCGTTCCCTGGAACGAGATCTTCATTGCTCGCAAGGCTCGCTTCCGGTAACACTTTCTTTATCGACAACATCAACGCTTTCGTGTAACTCGGAGTAAACAATAACGGCCTCGCCGGACTTTAATCGTTGCTTCAGTTGTTCGACTTTTGTGTCGAAACTGAGTTCCTGACTGCCGTAATCTGTTCCTTCTCTCAGTACCACGGATTCGAGTAAATTATTCAGTGTTTCCTGATCCAATTCTTGCCAGGGAATAATCATTTGTCCTCCGCTTGCTGTAGCGCTTCGGTTAGCTCTGCCAGCTGTTCTTCCGCTGTCATCCAGACGTTCTCTTGTTGTTGTAAGTCTTTCTGCGCTTGTGCCTGTTGGTCTAATAGTTTCTGCAGTTTAGCTTTGTTGGCGTCCTCATACAGGCTGCTGTCGCTGAGTTGTTCATGAATATCGGTCAACTTCAGTTCCAGTGCATGAATGTTCTTTTCAGCCTTTTCTATTTGCTGGCGCAAAGGCTTTGTCTTTTGTCGTGCTTCGGCTTCTTTGCGTTTCTGTTGCTTGCGATCGTCGCGCTGACGCGTGGCAGGTTGTTCGCTGCGCTTGTCATTTGCCGCTTGCTGCTGCAGCCATTCATGGTAAGCCTCTAAATCGCCGTCGAAGGTTTCTGCTTTACCATCGGCAACCAGGCAGAATTCATCAACCGTAGTGCGTAATAGATGTCTGTCATGCGAAACCACAATTAGCGCACCTTCGTATTCCTGTAAAGCGGCAACCAGAGCGTCACGCAAACCGAGATCCAGGTGGTTGGTTGGCTCATCCAGCAGTAATAAATTGGGTCGTTGATAAATAATCAATGCCAGGGCTAAACGTGCTTTTTCGCCACCGGACATGGGCTCGACCGGGCGGGTTGCCTGATCTCCGGAAAAGCCAAAGTTACCTAAAAAGTCACGCAGTTTCTGTTCACTGGCTTGCTTGTCAATGCGCTGTAAATGCAACAGCGCCGATGCCGCTAAGTCCAGTGTTTCCAACTGATGCTGAGCAAAATAGCCAATGCTGAGCCCCGGGTTAACCAGTCGCTCCCCGGCCATAGGTTCCAATTCACCCGCCAGCAGCTTAATCAGTGTCGATTTACCGGCGCCATTACGGCCAAGCAAGCCTAAGCGGGTACCGGGTACCAGGTTGAGCTTAATTTTTTCCAGAATAGTGGTGTCACCATAGCCCGCTTTGGCGTCGCGAAGCGTTAGCAGCGGATTAGGTAACTTTTCCGGCGTCAGAAAGTGAAAGTCGATGCCGCTTTCGGCGCGAAGTGGCGCCTGGTTAGGCAGCTTTTCAATGGCTTTTAAGCGGCTTTGTGCCTGTTTGGCTTTGCTGGCCTTGTAGCGAAACCGATCAACGTAGGCTTGCAAATGTTGGCGCATAACCTGTGCTTTTTCGTACTCACTCTGTTGCTGAGCCATGTGCTCTGCCCGCTGGCGTTCAAACTGAGAGTAATTACCGCGGTAGCTGTTCAGCCTTTTATGCTCAATGTGAACAATGTCGGTGGTTACAGAGTCGAGAAAGTCACGATCGTGCGATATCAGTAACAGCGTCCCGTCGTATTGTTTAAGCCAGCTTTCCAGCCAGAAGATGGCATCAACGTCCAGATGGTTAGTAGGCTCATCCAGCAGCATTAAATCGGCACGGGCTATGAGCACCTGTGCTAAGTTAAGTCGCATACGCCAACCACCGGAAAAGGCTTTTACCGGCTGTTGCAGTTGTTCCTGGGTAAAACCAAGGCCAGCCATTAAACTGGCGGTTCTGGGCTGAATGTCATAAGCCCCGATGGAAGCCAGCTTGTCGTGACAGTGCGCAATGGCTTCACCGTTGTTATCGATCTCGGCCTGTGTGAGTTGTGCTTCCAGTTGGCGAAATTCGGTATCACCGTCCATTACGTAGTCGATAGCAGACTTATCCAGTGCCGGAGTGTCCTGCGCTACGCTGGCAATGCGCCAGTCTGCTGGCAGGTGAATATTACCGCTGTCGGCACTGAGTTCACCACGTAACAGGGCAAACAACGACGATTTCCCACAGCCATTGCGACCTACTAAGCCAACGCGGTGCCCTGGGAATACTTGTAAGTCACTGTCTTCAAATAAAACATCACCGCCACGCAATAAGGTGATAGCTTCAGCACGGATCATAAACTACTCTTCATTTTGTACAGCTGTTCAGCTGCGGTATCATAGACATGTTCTGCTCACAATTCTAACACAGGAGCTGTTGTGGCTAGAGAAAAGAAGCGATTTATTGCCGGGGCAGTCTGCCCTAAATGCGATGCCATGGACACGCTCATGCTTTTTATCGAAAACGATATCGAACAAGTTGAGTGCGTGCAATGTAAGCACCGGTTTAGTGAGCCCAAAGAGCAGGGTGGTGGTAGCCAGCGTCAGTTTGATCAGGTCATTGGCGTATTTAAGCCAGACTAAAGCACTATTGGGGAGGCACTATGACGAAAACCGACGGTAGCCGCTATGAGAACTGCCTTTATCGTGTTGAGCAATTGCAGAAAGGCGAAAAAAAGGCAGCCGAAGCCAGTGCAATGAATATGATGCAGCTGATGTCAGCGGCCGGTAAAGCGGTTTTCAAACAATTGCAGAGGCATTTCCCGGCACCGGCGCGCATTGCAGTATGTTGCGGTGAAGGCAATAACGGTGGCGATGGCTACATTGTTGCCCGACTGGCTCAGGAGGCGGGGTATCAGGTACAGGTATTTGCCCTAAAGCCTAATGCAGAGCTTTCAAATCCCTTAGAGTCTGATGCGCATCGCGCGCGATCGGCCTGGCGGGAGCAGGGGGGCAACGAAAAAGCTCTGCTTGATTGCGTGCCTGATCAGTTTGACGTTGTGGTAGATGCGCTGTTTGGTGTTGGACTGAATCGTGCCCTTGAGGGAGATCCTGTGACCTGGGTACAGCACGTCAATGCCAGCTCCACACCCGTGATCTCAGTCGATGTGCCCTCTGGTTTAAATGCCGATAACGGTCATTTACCGGGGGCCGCGGTGCGCGCCCACCTAACGGTAAGCCTGGTGGCATTAAAACGCGGTTTACTCACAGGTAAAGCGCAGAATCATACTGGTGAACTTGTTTTAGAGGACTTAGGTATTGGCGAAACCTTTAAGCAGCAAAATGAAGCAGACTGGTTTCGGGTAGATGCCGGAGGCTTAGGTAATTGGCTACCGGCCCGGGCGCGCTGTACTCACAAAGGCGAGCAGGGCCATGTGCTTATCGTGGGTGGACAACCTGGTATGTCAGGGGCGGTGATACTGGCCATGAAGTCGGCCTTGCGGGCAGGTGCCGGAAAAGTTTCTGTGGCTTGCCACCCCGATGTACAGGCAATTGTTGCAGCGGCACAGCCTGAAGCTATGGTGCATTCTATTAGGGATGAAGATAGTTTAAAGCCGTTGTTACGTGATGCCTCGGCGATTGCTCTTGGGCCCGGGTTAGGGCAAAGCCGTTGGAGTCACGATGTGCTTTCACAAGTGATGAAGGCCGATGCATTGAAAGTGATAGACGCCGATGGTTTGAATTTACTGGCAAGTTATCCGGCCCGGTCGTCAAAGTTACTGATAACGCCACACCCGGGAGAGGCGGCCAGATTACTGCAAACGACAGCCGATGAAGTGGAAGCTGATCGATTTTTAGCGGTAACACAGCTACGCGAAAAATACGGAGCTCAAGTTTTGCTTAAAGGCGCTGGCTCACTGCTGGTCACCGATCGCGGGAAATGCCTGATTGATAGAGGCTCACCGGCAATGGCGTCGGGTGGTATGGGTGATTTATTAACGGGGTTGATAAGCGGCCTGTTAGCGCAAAGAATGGCACCAGCGCAGGCATTAATTGCTGGAGCCTTATGGCATGCCATGGCCGGCGAAGAAGCAGGAAAAGATGGCGAGCGGGGAACCTTAGCCTCTGATTTGTTGCCCTATATACGGCGGTTGGTGAATGGATATGGAAAGGACGATGACTGAGGTACACCAGTGTAAATTGGCAAATGAAGCTGAAACACTAGCGCTTGCGAAGAAATTTTCAGAAGTTTTACAGACTCCTTTGGTGGTTTATCTGAAGGGGGAACTAGGTGCCGGTAAGACAGCATTTTGTCGTGGTGTTATTCAGGCCTTAGGTCATTCCGGCGCGGTAAAAAGTCCCACCTATACTCTTGTAGAGCCTTATCAGTTGCAGGGATGGCGCATTCACCATTTTGATTTGTACCGGCTGGCCGATCCGGAAGAGCTTGAGTACATGGGAATTCGTGATTATTTTGCCGAAGATACGCTAAACTTTATAGAATGGCCTGATAAAGGCTATGGCTGGCTGCCCGGGGCGGACATCGAGATCCGGATCGAGTATGCTGGCGAAGGACGTAAAATAACTTTCAGTGCGCTAACTGAAGCCGGACAAAGAATAATTAAAACATTATGATGCAGCGATTTTGGGTGTTTTTGTTTGTTTGTGTTCCATTGTGGGCATGGGCTGACAACAGTGTAGACAGTGTGCGGGTATGGCCATCTCCAGATAAAACGCGGGTGGTGTTTGACCTGTCTGATACGCCGGACTATTCCTACTTCACCCTTTATCAGCAAAAGCCTTATCGGCTGGTTATTGATTTTAACAAGACTTCGCTAAAAGCTAATTTGAATAATTTGGGCAAAGATTCTTTGCTGGTGGATAAAATTCGTACCAGTTCGCCCAAAAACTCCAACAGCACTCGCATTGTCATTGAGTTGGATTCAAAAAGTGATGCAAACCTGTTTACCCTTCCGGCCAACGAGTCATATAAAGATCGTTTAGTGGTGGACTTACCGGGTAAGTCGATTGAACGCAGCGGACCGGCGAAGTCCGTTTCTGAACTGAAAGACAGGCGAGTAACCGTCGCTATTGACGCCGGTCATGGTGGTGATGACCCCGGGTCTATTGGTCCGCGAGGCACCTACGAGAAACATGTGGTTATTCGCATTGCGCGGGCACTGGCTAAGCTGATTAATGATGATCCGGGTATGCAGGCTTATTTGATTCGTACCGGTGATTACTACGTTGGCCTTAATGAGCGCCCGCAGAAAGCCTGGGATGCCAAAGCCGATTTCTTTGTTTCGATTCACGCTGATGCCTTCCGAACACCTCAGCCCAACGGCGGCTCTGTCTGGGTTCTATCAAAACGCCGGGCGGATTCCGAAGTGGGTCGTTGGCTGGAAAACCGCGAACAACAATCGGAATTGCTGGGTGGAGTGACCGACATTCTCAGCAAAAATGGACATGAACCTTATCTGGCGGAAACCTTATTGGACATGTCAATGGACAGCTCTATTGCCGGCGCCTATAGTGCGGCAAAGCATATTATTGATGAAATGTCAGCAGTAACCAAAATGCATAAGCGCACGCCACAGGCTGCGAGCCTGGCCGTGTTAAAGTCACCGGATAAACCTTCATTGCTGGTAGAAACCGGGTTCATTTCTAACCCCAGGGAAGAGCAACTGCTAACCAGTAATGCCCACCAGCAAAAACTGGCACGAGCCCTTTATAATGGTATTCGCCGTTATTTTGTCAGTAACCCAATAGACAATACCTATTTAGCCAATCAAAGCAGTTTTACCTATACCGTGAAGTCGGGAGACTCTTTGTCTGTGTTGGCGCAGCGCTATAGCACTACTGTCAAAGCCATAAAATCTGAGAACAACCTGGCCAGTAATACGCTCAAAATTGGCCAAAAGCTGACGATTCCGAGTCGCTGATGGCTATCCAGCAGTTACCCATTGAGCTTGCGAACCAAATTGCTGCTGGTGAAGTAGTTGAGCGCCCTTCATCCGTGGTTAAAGAGTTAGCTGAAAATGCATTGGATGCCGGCGCTACACAGTTAGTATTGGATATAGAGCTGGGTGGCAGCAAGCGAATAAGAATTCGTGATAACGGCTGCGGTATCGTTAAGCAGGAACTGACGCTGGCATTAAGCCGCCACGCTACCAGTAAAATTAAGAGTCTGGAAGATTTAGAGCATATTGGAAGCCTTGGCTTTCGTGGTGAGGCCCTGGCCAGTATAAGCTCGGTTTCCCGCTTACGTTTAATATCAAAACCGCCGGAGCAAGAAGAAGCCTGGCAGGCATGGGCCGAAGGCAGGGATATGCAGGTTAATATTGAGCCTGCTGCACACCCCGATGGCACCACGGTTGATATTCAGGACTTATTTTTTAACACGCCGGCAAGACGTAAGTTTCTACGTACGGAAAAAACTGAGTTCACTCATATTGATGAAGTAATAAAGCGTATTGCGCTGAGCCGTTTTGAAGTTGGGTTTCAACTGAATCATAACGGCAAGTCAGTGCGGATGTTCCCGCAGGCGCTGAGTGAAAAACAACAGTTGCAGCGGCTGGCAAAAATTTGTGGTGGCGGTTTTGCTGAACAGGCATCGACTATTAATGCGGTGGACGGAGACTTTCATTTAAATGGCTGGTTGGTGCCTCCGGAGCATTGCCGGCATCAGGGCGATATTCAGTACTTTTTCGTGAACGGTCGTATGATGCGGGACAAGCTGTTGTCGCATGCAGTACGCCAGGCGTATGAAAAGTATTTGCCGAACGAGCGGGTTCCTACTTTTGTACTCTATTTTGAATTGCCGTCAGAGCAGGTGGATGTGAATGTGCATCCGGCCAAACACGAAGTGCGTTTTCATCGCCAACGGCAAGTACATGACTTTATTCTGGCCCGTATTGAGCAGGCTCTGGCACAGTTGATTTCAACAGAAAGCTCGCAATCTGCGGTGAGTCACCAGCATCATTATGGTTCACAAGAACGCCCGTCAGGGCAAACTTCGTTTTCTTCCGGGAGGGCCTCAGGCGGAAGCTTTCTGGGTGAAAGAAAAGCATCAGGTTTGTTATTGCCGAATGCTGCCCGGGTTCAAAACAGTATCAGTGGCGGACACCCCCAGGCAGAGCCTGGGGCGGCAAAAGCTGAAGAAAACTGGCGGGTCCTTACGGTTTTTAATGGTGTTTACGCGCTTATTCGAAATGAACAAAGCCTGGCCTGGCTAAACCTCGCAAAAGTGCATACCGAATGCGTTGCTCAACAGCTGGTTCAACAACTGCAGGACGGACTCAATGGCCAGCCACTGCTAGTACCTGTGGCAGTTAATTTAGCGAATTTACCGGGCCCGACAAGTCAGTGGCCGCAACAGGAGCTGAATCAGTGTGGCGTAGTGTATAAGTGTCAGCGCGAACAGGTCATTATTGAACAAATGCCTGAAATGCTGCGTCAGGGGAACGTGGTTAGTGGCTTTACCGAGTTGTTGAAGTTATTGAGAGAAGGCTCCGAAACTGAGGAATTGGCGAATTGGCTTGCCCAATTCGCTGGGCTTGAGTCATACAGCCTCACTCAGGCTGAGCATTGGCTTATCCAATGGCGCTCACAGCTTTCTGAAGCGACGGATATACTGCAGTGGTTACCGCTGCCCGGAGATGGCAATGCATAGTAAGGACGCGGTTATTGCGATTTATGGGCCAACAGCATCAGGAAAAACGGCTCTGTCGCTCGCCTTGTGCAAGCATCTGGACTGCGAAATTATTTCTGTGGATTCAGCACTGATTTATCGCGGTATGGATATTGGTACTGCTAAGCCCAGCGCAGAAGAACAGGCTCAGGTGCCTCATCATTTACTGGATATTCGTGACCCGGCTGAAACCTATTCCGCGGCGGATTTCCAAAAAGATGCTTTGGCATTAATTGAAGACATTCAGCAACGTGGCAAAGTACCTTTGTTGGTTGGCGGCACCATGTTGTATTTCAAAGCCTTGTTGGAAGGACTCTCGCACTTACCTGAATCGAATGCGAGCATACGCGAAAGACTTTTGGCCAATTTGCATGAAAAAGGCTTAGCTGAGTTACACAAGCAACTGCAGGCAGTGGATCCGGTGAGTGCCGAACGTATTCACCCAAATGACCCACAGCGGATTATGCGGGCTCTGGAAGTGTATGAACTTGCCGGTAAAAGCCTGACGGAGCTTACGCGTGAACGTTATGGTCAGTTGGATAAACCTATTTACCAGTTTGCGGTGGCTCCGGCAGAACGGCATGTTTTACATGAGCGTATTGAGCAGCGTTTTAATCAGATGTTGGCTCAACCTTTCGAAGAGGAAGTGAAAAAGCTGTTTGACCGCGATGATCTGCATCCGGACCTTCCGTCTATACGCAGTGTGGGCTATCGGCAAATGTGGCAGTACCTTGCAGGTGAACTCAGCTATGATGAAATGCGCGAGCGCGGTATTATAGCAACACGGCAGTTGGCAAAACGTCAAATGACATGGCTACGAGGCTGGCCCGGTATTCATTGGCTAACGACTGGTGATACTGACATGGAAGCCAAAGTACTGAGGGTAATACAGCAGCCGGCAAAGAAATTTGAGAGTCAGGATTGAAATACGAGGTTTAAGCCCGCAGATCCAATTTCTGACTAAATGAGTAATTCTTAACGTTTTTCTTATTGCAAAAATTCTTTACTGGTCTAGTGTGTCTTTACAGGTGACTGCAAATTGGCAGTCCTGTAGCTTACTATTTACACATTGGATATTAATAACGATAAAAAGGAATCCAAGATGGCTAAGGGGCAAACTTTACAAGACCCATTCTTAAATGCGTTACGTCGTGAGCGCATACCAGTATCTATATACTTAGTTAATGGCATTAAATTACAGGGACAAATTGAGTCTTTTGATCAGTTTGTTGTCTTATTAAAAAACACGGTTAGCCAAATGGTATACAAGCACGCAATCTCAACGGTTGTGCCAGCGCGTATCCCACAAAATTACTTGCCGCAGCAAGCTGCAGAAGATATGGCTGAATTAGAAGATTAATAATGAAAGAGAGGTCTGAACAACTTGTTCGATAGGTATGAAGGTGGCGACTACGCGATATTGGTTCATGTGGATTTACCCGCAGAAGTTGACCGAGAAGATCTCTCAGAATTACAACTCTTAGCTGATTCTTCGGGCGTAAAAACTATGGGAGTGATGACATCCAGTCGTAGCTCCCCAACTCCCCGGTATTTTGTTGGTAGTGGTAAGGCAGAAGAAATTGCCGAACAGGTTAAACTGTTAGACGCCAACATTGTGATATTTAATCACGCATTGTCACCCACTCAGGAACGTAACCTGGAAGCTGTTTGTAAATGCCGGGTATTAGATCGCACGGGTTTAATCCTGGATATATTTGCTCAGCGAGCTCGTACGCACGAAGGTAAGCTGCAAGTTGAACTTGCACAGTTGCGACATATATCAACTCGACTGGTACGAGGCTGGACCCACCTTGAAAGACAAAAGGGCGGTATCGGTTTACGTGGTCCGGGCGAAACCCAGCTTGAAACGGATAGGCGTTTAATTCGCGGGCGAATAAAGAATATTCTTAAGCGCCTGGAAAAAGTCCAGAAGCAGCGGGAGCAAGGGCGTCGGGCTCGTAAAAAAGCGGATATTCCTACGGTATCGCTGGTGGGCTATACCAACGCCGGTAAATCAACATTATTTAATGCGTTGACCGAAGCCGGTGTTTATGCGGCTGACCAACTGTTTGCAACATTAGATCCAACGTTGCGAAAGCTGGCGGTAGAAGACATTGGTGAAGTGATATTGGCTGATACTGTCGGCTTTATTCGTCACTTGCCGCATGATTTAGTGGCGGCTTTTAAAGCCACTTTGCAGGAAACTCAGGAAGCAAACTTATTATTACATGTGGTTGATGTCAGTGATGAACATCAGCAAAATAATATTGATCAGGTAACTGAGGTTTTAGAAGAAATTGATGCGGGCGATGTACCTCAGTTAATTATTTGTAATAAAATAGATCAAGTAGACGGTGCCGAACCGCGAATTGATTACGATGATAACCAAAAACCAATAAGAGTCTGGGTTTCAGCGCAGCAAGGCCTTGGTATAGAGGAAGTGCTGGAGGCGTTACGGCAGATACTCGGCCCGCAAATGGTCGAATTGACCCTGAAAATCCCCCACTCAATGGGTAAATTACGTGGTACATTATACCGTTGGGATTGCGTGACATCGGAAGATGTTGACGAAAATGGTGAACTTGCATTGCAAGTGCGTATGTCATCGGTAGACTGGCAGCGTTTACATAAGGCCTACGGCAATCAACTGGACGACTTGGTCGTGCAGTAATAATATTTTTTAGCAACAGTTTTATTAAAAACTTGGAGCACTCAATGGCTTGGAATCAACCGGGGAACGGCAACAACAACGACCGTGACCCATGGAAAAATCAAGGTGGCCGGGATCAGGGGCCGCCTGATCTCGATGAAGCAGTTCGCAAACTGCTTTCCAAATTCGGTTTTGGTGGCAAGAAAAACGGCGGCTCGGGCGGCAGTTCAGGTATCCCGAGTAAAGGTATCGGTATTATCGCAATTATTGCGTTAATCGTCTGGTTTATTGCTGGCTTCTATACAGTAAAAGAAGCTGACCGAGGTGTTGTACTGCGTTTTGGTCAGTTTCATTCACTGGTTGAATCGGGGCTTCATTGGCGTCCGGTGTTTATCGACTCGGTAGAGCATGTTGACGTGAATAATATCCGCTCGGATAAAACCGATGGTTACATGCTGACTCAGGATGAAAACGTGGTTCGGGTTGAGCTGGATGTTCAGTATCGCGTTGTTGATCCGCGTGCTTACTTGTTTAATGTAGAAGACGCTGATGGCGTATTATCTCGAGCGACTGATAGCGCATTGCGCTACGTGGTTGGTCATACAACCATGGACGAAGTTTTGACTCGTGGTCGTGAAGAAGTGAGAGCGAATACGCTGGAAATGCTGGAAAAAACGATGAATCCGTACAGCGTTGGCTTGCAGATTGTCGATATTAACTTGTTGCCGGCGCGTCCGCCGGAAGCGGTTAAAGACGCGTTTGATGATGCCATTTCAGCACAGGAAGATGAAGAACGTTTCATTCGTGAAGCTGAAGCCTATGCCCGCGAAGTAGAGCCGCTGGCTCGTGGTCAGGTACGCCGTATGTTGCAGGAAGCGCAAGCTTATCGTGAACAAATTATCCTGGAAGCTCAGGGTGAGGTTGCTCGTTTCGAAGAGCTTCTGCCGCAATATCAAAACGCCCCTGAAGTCACTCGTGAGCGTATCTATCTGGATACCTTGCAGGAGCTTTATGCGAAAACGCCTAAAGTACTGGTTGACGTTGAAGGTGGTAATAACATGATGTACTTACCGCTTGAGAAGCTTCTTGAGAAGCAGGGTCGAAGTACGAATACATTCTCTCCGACGCGTGTTCCTGAAAATGTTTCAGGCGGTTCCTCAAATAGCGGAACAGAGACACAAAATACGCGCAGCAGTAACCGTAGCGGAGGTCGAAACTAATGAAAAACCTAATCGCAATTATTGTTGTGGTCCTGGTCGTTCTGGGTCTGTCCTCCGTTTATGTCGTTAAGGAAGGCGAACGGGCCATTTTGATACAATTCGGTAAGGTCGAACGTGACGCCCAAACGGGCGAAGCCATGGTTTTCGAGCCAGGTTTACACCTTAAAATTCCTTTCATTGAGCAAGTGAAAAAGCTTGATGCGCGTCTACAGACGTTGGATGGTGACCCTGATCGCTTTGTGACCAGTGAGAAGAAAGATTTGATTGTTGATACCTATGTCATGTGGCGTATTAATGACTTCTCGACCTTTTACTTGAGTACTAATGGCGGTAACTATCTCCAGGCCGAGGCACTGCTGACACGTCGTATTAACAGTGGTTTACGCAGTGAGTTTGGTAATCGGACAATTTCAGATATCGTTTCTGGTGAGCGTGATGAGTTGATGCGCGAAGCCTTGATTCAGGGCTCAGAAAGTGCCTCTGACTTGGGTGTTGAGGTGCTGGATGTTCGTGTTATGCAAATCAACTTACCTAACGAGGTGAGTCAGTCGATTTACCAGCGTATGCGTGCAGAACGTAACGCAGTGGCGACAGAACACCGTTCAGAAGGTCGTGAGCAGGCTGAATTCATTCGTGCTGACGTTGATGCCCGGGTAACGGTAATGCTTGCCGATGCGAAGCGTCAGTCACGTGAATTACGTGGTGAAGGTGATGCGCAAGCAGCTAAAATTTATGCTGAGGCTTATCAGAAAGACGCTGAGTTCTTTGCTTTCATTCGTAGCATGGAAGCTTATAGCGGTTCATTCGGTAAGGGTAACGATATGTTAGTGCTGGATGCGAACAGTGACTTTTTCCGTTATTTGCAAAATATGATGGGAAAATCTGAAGAGTAATCATGACCGAGCGTCTGATGTGATCATCAGGCGCTCTCCTCCGATGTACAAACTCTCCGATAAAAGGTAAGATCGCTCCGATTTTTTTTACGCGGGGCAATCATGAGTCAGAACGTTGTAATTCTAGGCACCCAATGGGGTGACGAAGGCAAAGGTAAAATTGTCGACCTGTTAACCGATAAAGCCACGATGGTTGTGCGGTATCAGGGTGGACATAACGCCGGACACACATTGGTTATTGACGGTGAAAAAACCGTTCTGCATTTAATTCCTTCAGGTATTTTGCGCGAAAATGTTCAGTGCATCATTGGTAACGGTGTAGTTTTATCACCCGAAGCACTGATGGAAGAAATGGCGATGCTGGAAGCTCGTGATGTACCCGTTGCTGACCGCTTGCGAATCAGTAAAGCCTGTCCTTTAATTTTGCCATTCCATATTGCGCTTGACCAGGCACGTGAACGTGCACGCGGTAAAGAAGCCATCGGCACAACGGGTCGTGGTATCGGTCCTGCGTATGAAGATAAAGTTGCCCGTCGCGGTCTGCGTGTTGGCGACTTATTCGATATGAAACGTTTCGGCGAAAAGTTGAAAGAGTTGGTTGATTACCACAACTTCTCCTTGGTTGAATACTACAAAGCCGATGCGATTGACTTTGAAACTGTTCTGAAGCAATGCGAAGAATTCGCTGAAGTATTGAAGCCAATGGTAGCCGATGTGCCAGCGTTACTGGATAAGGCGCGTAAAAATGGCGAATCAATAATGTTTGAAGGTGCCCAGGGTACTTTACTGGACATTGATCACGGCACTTACCCCTATGTTACCTCTTCCAATACGACAGCCGGTGGTGTAGCGACTGGCGCTGGTTTTGGTCCTCGTTATATTGACTACGTTTTAGGTATAGTAAAAGCCTATACCACTCGTGTCGGCAGTGGACCCTTCCCGACTGAACTTGATTGCGAAGTGGGGCAGCACTTAGGTGAAAAGGGCCATGAATTTGGTGCAACAACGGGGCGTAAACGCCGTACTGGCTGGATAGACGCGGTTGCCATGCGCCGTGCTGTACAAATCAACTCTATCAGTGGCTTCTGCTTGACCAAGCTGGACGTATTAGACGGTCTTGAAGAACTGAAGATTTGTACCGGCTACCAGCTTGCTGACGGCAGTGTTACCGATCATCCGCCGCTGTCGGCAGAAGATTACGAAGTCGTCGAACCTATTTACGAAAGCATGCCTGGCTGGCAACAAAGCACAGTGGGTGTAACAAAGCACAATGAGTTACCTTCTGAAGCGCTGGCTTATATTGCCCGTATAGAAGCGTTAACAGGTGTTCCGGTAGACATCATTTCCACCGGCCCTGATCGTAAAGAAACCATCGTTTTACGACACCCCTTTGGCAAGTAAACGATTATAGTATATGTTACTAAAAGACGGTCAGTTTTTACCCGATGTAGATAAAAACTGACCAGTCAGAACAAAAAAATTAAAAAAATTGCACGCATCTATTGCACTATCAAATTTAGTACCATAGAATGCGCTCCACCTAACCGGGGTGCCGGCATAGCTCAGCTGGTAGAGCAACTGACTTGTAATCAGTAGGTCGGGAGTTCGACTCTCTCTGCCGGCACCAATTCAAATTGCAAAATGCGGGAGGGGTTCCCGAGTGGCCAAAGGGATCAGACTGTAAATCTGACGGCTCAGCCTTCGCAGGTTCGAATCCTGCCCCCTCCACCACGCAATTTCCTTGGTTTTGAGGTGGCCTCACAAAATTGTGAATTTGCGGGTGTCGTATAGTGGCTATTACCTCAGCCTTCCAAGCTGATGACGCGGGTTCGATTCCCGCCACCCGCTCCAAATTCCGTTAGTGCTGATATAGCTCAGTTGGTAGAGCGCACCCTTGGTAAGGGTGAGGTCGGCGGTTCGAATCCGCCTATCAGCACCATTTCACTTTAGGCCCCTAATAAACCTCGGTCTTGCTTTTTAGCTTAGGTAACACACCGAAAGAATTTTGTTAGAGAGGCTGCA
>JBNJKC010000003.1:0-382959 GCA_051750845.1 Pseudomonadota bacterium
GTTGTTAAAGAGCGTTGCTTCTTTCGAAGCAGGGAGGCGTATTCTACACGTCCCTCTCGTTTCGTCAACCTCTTTTTAGCGGCTTTTTTCAGCCCGGTTGAAACAAAACGCCGTTGTCTGAATTCTTCGCAGATAACCCTGCGGATAACTCATGACAACGGCGGCGAATTATAGTGATCTCTCTGAGCCTTTCAAGATCTTTTTTCGATCTAAAACATCAACTGACTAAAAAACAAACTCACGCCTTTAAAACCTCTTATTATTGAACGATTTTAAATCTATTTTGTTGTTTTTTTGTGCTTTATTTGAACTGTTGTTATATTAAAACCTCAAATAGTAAATAGACTCAATTTAGGGGCTTCGATTATATGCGCTGGAAATTAATTACTTTTACCTGTTTGCTTGTGGCAACTCTAAATCCGAGCGCAATACGAACGAGCGGCGCTATCACTGTTGATAGCAACACGACGAGTTCAGAATCCGATTTAAAAAGTACCTACCGAAATATCATTGATAATCACCTACACAAAAATTTCTCGATTATGCGCACAGTCCGCATTTTAATTAACCATTATCCTGAGCACGCCAGTTATATTGTCGATGCAGCATTTGATGCAAGGGAAAATCGAGTTAAAGCTATTGTAGTTGCAGCAATGCAAGCGGAGCCCGCTGTTACCTATAGCGTGGTCGACATAGCTATTAAACGCTACCCTGACTTATGTGACGCTATCGTCGAATCAGCTATTAAAACCGAACCGGCTTATATCGACGACATCATTAGCATCGCTCTAAAACGAGAACCTGGACAAGCAGATATAATCATACGACAAGCAGTAGCATCACACCCTGACTTCACCGAATCCGTTTTGCGCACTGCAGCCAAGGAAGCACCTGACTCTATACTCTCTTCAATAACCGAGTCTATTAAAGCACTGCCAGACACGGCAACGTCGCTAATTTCTGTGTTAAAGAACTTCTTTGTAGGCACAGATAAAGAAAAGCAAACCTACAGTCTGAATAAGGAAGAGTGGAGACTACTTACTTTAGAAGCAAAGCAGTCCGGAGTAAGCCGTAAAGAGCTTGAATGGCTAGTTAGTGAGGGATATTTAGAAGAGGAAACGTTAGCCAAAATCTTTGACGACGAGCTAAACTAACAAAGAACTGAGGCTCCAAAAACAAAAAAGCCGACTGCGTACAGTCGGCTTTTTAACTTTCTGAATCAGTTTACTCAGTAACTTCTTCAGCTACTTCTTCAACTTCTTCTATTTCTTCTACTTCTGGGCGACCAACTAATTCAATGTAAGCCATTGGTGCGTTATCACCTGTACGGAAGCCACACTTCATTATACGAGTGTAACCACCTGGACGTTCTTCATAACGCGGACCTAACTCATTAAACAGCTTGCCAACAACTTCTTTGTCACGTGTGCGTGCGAACGCCAGACGACGATTTGCTACGCTGTCTTGTTTTGCCATTGTGATCAACGGCTCAACAACTCGGCGTAACTCTTTTGCTTTTGGCAAAGTCGTCTTGATGATCTCATGACGCACCAAAGAGCTTGCCATGTTGCGGAACATTGCCTGACGATGGCTGCTGTTTCGATTTAGTTGACGACCACTCTTACGATGGCGCATACCTATACCCTTCTCAGTAAATCTATTACTAAGGTGACCTTAGTCGTTATCAATTAAGCTAGCTGGTGGCCAGTTCTCAAGGCGCATGCCAAGAGACAAACCACGTGAAGCCAACACGTCTTTGATTTCAGTCAACGACTTCTTACCTAAGTTCGGAGTTTTTAACAACTCGACCTCAGTCCGTTGTACTAAGTCACCAATGTACTGAATCGCTTCTGCTTTTAAGCAGTTCGCAGATCGAACAGTCAATTCCAAGTCGTCTACCGGACGAAGAAGAATTGGATCAAATTCCGGTTTCTCTTCTTTCTCTTCCGGTTCGCTGATATCACGAAGTTCAACGAAGGCATCCAGCTGCTCAGCTAAAATTGTTGCTGCACGGCGGATTGCTTCTTCTGGATCCAATGTGCCATTGGTTTCCATTTCGATAACCAGCTTATCTAGGTCGGTGCGCTGCTCAACACGTGCCGCATCTACAGAATATGCAATGCGCTCAACCGGGCTGAACGACGCGTCGACAAGTAGACGACCGATTGGACGTTCATCATCATCAGCGGACTGACGTGATGCCGCAGGCACGTAACCGCGACCACGTTCAACTTTAACTCGCATAACAAGTTCATAGTCGCCTGTCAGATGACAGATAACGTGCTCAGGATTAACGATTTCCACATCACCATCGTGAGTGAAATCGCCTGCTGTTACAGGACCTGCTCCGGATTTATTCAAAGTCAAAGTCGCTTCATCTTTACCTTCAACGCTGACTGCCAGCCCTTTCAGATTCAATAAAACTTCAATGACATCTTCCTGAACGCCCTCTTTGCTGCTGTATTCGTGCAGCACGCCATCGATTTCAACCTCAGTCACTGCACAGCCTGGCATTGACGACAGTAAAATGCGACGTAACGCATTACCTAGTGTATAACCAAAGCCGCGTTCCAGAGGCTCCAGTGTCACCTTGGCATGAGTCGGGCTGATTTGCTCGATGTCGACTAACCTCGGCTTTAGGAATTCGGTAACAGAACCCTGCATTGTGTCCTCTCTCTATGCTTAAGCTTTACTTAGAGTAAAGCTCTACGATCAACTGTTCGTTAATTTCAGCAGACAAGTCACTACGTTCTGGAAGACGTTTAAATTCACCTTCCAATTTGCTGTTGTCTACTTCTATCCAGACTGGCTTCTCGCGTTGTTCTGCAAGCTCCAGTGCTGCTCCGATACGTGCCTGCTTTTTCGCTTTTTCGCGAACAGAAACGACATCTTCAGGACGAACCTTGAACGATGGAATGTTCACTACCTGACCATTCACAACAACTGCTTTGTGACTGACCAGCTGACGAGCTTCTGCGCGTGTTGACGCAAAGCCCATGCGATACACTACGTTATCCAAGCGCTGTTCCAGCAACTGCAACAGGTTCTCACCGGTATTGCCTTTCAGTCGTGCAGCTTCTTTGTAGTAGTTACGAAATTGCTTTTCCAGAACGCCGTACATACGACGAACTTTCTGTTTCTCACGCAACTGAACACCGTAGTCTGACAAACGGCCGCGACGCGCGCCGTGTTGTCCTGGTGCAGTCTCGATTTTACATTTAGAATCGATTGCGCGAACGCCGCTTTTAAGGAACAAATCTGTTCCTTCGCGACGGCTCAGCTTGAGCTTAGGACCCAAATATCTTGCCATGATCTTTCTCCAACTATCGATTCACGCCTTAAACGCGACGTTTCTTAGGCGGACGACAACCGTTGTGAGGAATCGGTGTCACATCGGTAATATTTGTGATTTTGTAACCAACGGCGTTCAGGGCACGAATCGATGATTCACGACCTGGGCCTGGACCATTCACAAATACTTCCAGGTTTTTCAGTCCGTATTCCTTCGCCATTTCACCTGCTCGTTCTGCTGCAACCTGTGCTGCGAACGGCGTTGATTTCCGTGAACCACGGAAGCCCGATCCACCTGCGGTAGCCCACGCTAATGCGTTACCCTGGCGATCAGTAATGGTAATAATGGTGTTGTTGAAAGATGCATGTACGTGAGCCATGCCATCGGCGACCTGCTTTTTAACGCGCTTTCGAGAGCGAGTTGGTGTTTTAGCCATTACTCAATCCCCCTATTTCTTAATTGGTTTGCGCGGACCTTTACGAGTGCGCGCATTTGTTTTAGTGCGCTGCCCACGTAGAGGTAAGCTACGACGATGACGAAGTCCACGGAAACACCCGAGGTCCATCAAACGTTTAATGTTCATAGATACTTCACGACGCAGATCGCCTTCTACTGCGAACTTTGATACTGCGTCACGAAGCGCGTCCAGTTTGTCTTCTGACAATGAACCAATCTTAGTGTCTTCTGCAATACCCGTTGCAGCAAGAATCTGCTGTGAACGAGTACGGCCAACACCGTAGATTGCAGTCAAGGCAATGACTGCATGCTTATTGTCAGGAACGTTAATGCCAGCGATACGGGCCACTAACACGTCTCCTTTAATTTGTAGGCTTCAGTTGAAAAGCCCGTTAGGATACTCAACCGATTGCCGAATTGCAAATACTTCAAAGGCCGCGGCTGTTAAGCCGCTAGCCTTTCCTTCGAATCAACCTTGTCGTTGCTTATGCTTAGCATCAGTGCAAATAACGCGAACTACACCGTTACGCTTGATGATTTTGCAGTTACGACAGATTTTCTTCACGGAAGCACGAACTTTCATTGCTACTCTCCGTTCTACCCAATCTTACCGGCCGTAGCCTTTGAGATTGGCTTTTTTCAGGACAGAGTCATATTGATGCGACATCATATGAGTCTGAACCTGTGCCATAAAGTCCATGATAACAACAACGATAATCAATAATGATGTACCGCCGAAGTAGAACTGCACATTCCATGCAATCATCATAAACTCCGGAACCAAACAGACAAAGGTAATGTACAGTGCGCCTGCTAATGTCAAGCGCGTCATTACTTTATCGATATATCTCGAGGTTTGTTCACCTGGGCGTATACCCGGGATAAACGCACCTGACTTCTTCAAGTTATCCGCTGTTTCGCGAGGGTTAAATACCAACGCAGTATAGAAGAAACAGAAGAAGATTATCGCAGCCGCGTACAATAACACATATAACGGCTGACCGGGAGACAATGTCATTGATACTTGTTGCAAAAAGTCTGCAACCGCACCTTCACCAGAGCCAAACCAAGTGGCAATGGTACCCGGAAATAAAATAATACTCGACGCGAAAATTGGTGGAATAACACCTGCCATATTCACTTTCAATGGCAAGTGAGTGCTTTGTGCAGCAAATACCTTACGCCCCTGTTGACGCTTCGCATAGTTAACGACGATACGACGCTGACCACGTTCAACGAAAACAACGAAGTAAGTTACTGCAATAACCACAACACCAATTAACAATAACAATAACAAGTGCAAGTCACCTTGACGCGCTTGTTCAGCCGTTTGGCCGATAGCGGAAGGTAATCCTGCAACAATACCCACAAAGATCAGGATAGAGATACCGTTGCCTATACCACGCTCAGTAATTTGCTCACCCAACCACATGAGGAACATTGTTCCTGTGACTAAGCTCACAATAGCAGTGAAATAGAAGCCGAAACCAGGGTCTATTACGAGTCCTGGCATTAAGTTTGGTAAGCCAGTAGCTATACCAATCGACTGGAACGTAGCCAGTATTAAAGTACCCCACCGCGTATACTGGTTTATCTTACGACGACCAGATTCACCTTCTTTCTTAAGCTCTGCCAAGCGTGGATGAACCACACTTGCCAACTGCATAATAATCGAAGCCGAAATATACGGCATAATACCTAATGCAAATACTGAAGCGCGCTCCAAGGCACCACCGCTGAACATGTTAAACATGGCAACGATGGTATCTTTCTGCTGCTCGAATAGCTGAGCTAATACAGCGGCATCAATACCAGGAATAGGCACAAAGGAGCCCGCTCGGAAAACGATAATCGCTCCTAACACAAACAGCAGGCGACGCTTAAGTTCCGACAAGCCACCTTGCGCTCGATTTGATTCCAATCCTGGTTTAGCCATTTGCTCTATCCTTCGATTTTGCCGCCAGCAGCTTCAATAGCTTCGCGAGCGCCTTTGGTGACTTTCAGACCTTTTACAGTCACAGCACGACTTAACTCACCAGATTTGATGACTTTAGCGTGTAGTACGTTCTTACGAACGAGACCTGCTGCTTTCAAAGTCGCCAGTTCAACGGTATCACCGTCAACCTTCGCGATCTCTGCCAAGTTTACTTCCGCAGTAACCATTGCTTTGCGAGAAGTAAAACCAAATTTTGGCAGACGACGTTGAATTGGCATTTGCCCGCCTTCGAAACCTGGCTTAACAGTACCACCAGAGCGAGATTTCTGCCCTTTGTGGCCACGTCCACCAGTCTTTCCAAGACCTGAACCAATACCGCGTCCAACGCGCTTTTTGCTGCTTTTTGCACCAGGTGCGGGAGCAAGAGTATTAAGTTCCATCGCTTATCCCTCCACCTTAACCATGTAATTAACTCGGTTCACCATACCGCGGACTGCAGCAGTGTCTTCCAACTCTACTGTGTGACCAATGCGGCGGAGACCCAAGCCACGTAGTGTAGCTTTATGCTTCGGCAAACGGCCGATAGAGCTACGCGTCTGTGTTACTTTGATTGTCTTATTCGCCATTGTTCACTACCCCAGTATTTCGTCAACGCGCAATCCACGCTTCGCCGCAACTTGCTCCGGCGATTTCATGCCGTTCAACGCTTTGATAGTCGCGCGAACAACGTTGATTGGGTTGGTTGAACCGTATGCTTTTGACAGCACGTTATGTACACCTGAAACTTCCAGAACGGCACGCATTGCACCACCAGCGATGATCCCCGTACCTTCTGAAGCAGGTTGCATGTATACCTGTGAACCTGAATGACGCCCTTTTACAGGGTGCTGTAAAGTGTCGCCTTTCAGCTGAACGGTAACCATATTGCGACGTGCTTTTTCCATTGCTTTTTGAATAGCAGCGGGTACTTCACGCGCTTTACCATAACCAAAACCGACTTTACCTTTACCGTCGCCAACCACAGTTAGTGCAGTGAAGCTAAAGATACGACCACCTTTAACAACCTTTGCTACACGATTAACTGTGATCAACTTTTCTATCAGTTCACCGGTTTGAGCTTCTACATTTGCCATGTTCGTCTCCTAGAACTGAAGTCCGGCTTCACGAGCTGCGTCCGCTAATGCGGCTACGCGACCGTGGTATTTAAAACCACTACGATCGAAAGAAACGCTTTTCACGCCTTTTTCAATCGCTCGTTCAGCGATAGTTTTGCCCACGACTTTGGCTGCATCTACATTACCTGTAGATTTAAGCCCTTCGCGAACACTTTTCTCTGCAGTCGATGCGGCTGCCAGCACTTCAGAACCGTTAGGTGCGATCAACTGTGCGTAAATATGCCGTGGTGTACGGTGAACGACCAGGCGATTTGCACCCAACTCTTTAATTTGTTTACGTGCGCGAGTAGCACGACGTAAGCGAGCTGCTTTATTGTCCATCGTATTACCCTACTTTTTCTTGGCTTCTTTACGGCGCACTTGCTCGTCAGCATAACGAACGCCTTTGCCTTTATAAGGCTCTGGCTTACGGTATGCGCGAATGTTAGCGGCAACTTGACCAACTAACTGCTTATCTGCACCTTTAACGACGACTTCAGTCTGAGTCGGAGTATCGATTGTAATTCCTTCAGGAATTTCGAACTCCACAGGATGCGAAAAGCCTAGCGTCAGGTTCAGTTTCTTACCTTGTGCTTGCGCACGGTAACCAACACCCATCAGCTGTAACTTACGTTCGAATCCTTTAGTGACTCCGACCACCATGTTTTGCAACAATGCGCGAGCCGTACCGGCTTGAGCAGTTGAGTTAGCAACACCTTCACGGGCGTTAGTACGTAACTCACTGTCTTCTTTCACCAGTTCAACTGCATCGTTTACAACACGACTCAGTGAGCCCTGGGCACCTTTAATCGTGACTTCCTGGCCATTTAGCGTAACTTCAACGCCAGCAGGAATTTCAATGGGTGCTTTAGCAACACGTGACATTTCCTACCTCCTAATTACGCTACGTAACCGATAATTTCGCCACCAAGACCAGCTTGGCGAGCGGCACGATCAGTCATCAGGCCTTTAGACGTCGAAACTACTGCGATGCCAAGGCCACCCATTACGTTAGGCAGCTCGTTGCGTTTCTTGTAGATACGCAGACCGGGGCGACTAACGCGCTCGATTGTTTCAATTACTGGCTTGCCTTCGAAATATTTTAATTCGACTTCAAGCTCAGGTTTAACAGTACTCTCGGCACTGTAACCAGTAATAAAACCTTCTTCTTTCAGAACTTGAGCAATCGCCACTTTCTGCTTAGAAGACGGCATTTTAACCGTTACTTTGTTAGCACCTTGAGCGTTGCGAATGCGTGTGAACATATCCGCAATTGGATCTTGCATGCTCATATTTGCTTTCTCCCGTGATTCGTGGCTTACCAGCTAGCTTTTTTCAAGCCAGGAATTTCACCGCGCATCGCCATCTCACGGACCTTGATTCGGCTCATACCGAATTTACGAAGGAAACCATGAGGACGACCAGTAATACGACAACGGTTACGTTGACGCGTCGGACTGGCATCACGTGGGAGCTGTTGCAACTTAAGTACGGCTTCCCAACGCTCTTCGTCTGATGCTTTAGGGTCATTAATGACCGTTTTCAGTGCGTTGCGTTTTTCTGCGTATTTTGAAGCGATTTTAGCTCGCTTCACGTCACGCGCTTTCATTGACTGTTTTGCCATAACTCTACACCTTACTTTCTGAACGGGAAGTTAAAGGCAGCTAGCAAAGCACGAGCTTCGTCATCTGTGCCAGCATTAGTGGTAATGGTGATATCCAGACCACGTACCTTGTCGACTTTGTCATAGTCGACTTCCGGAAAGATGATCTGCTCACGAACACCCATGCTGTAATTACCACGACCATCGAACGATTTAGGGTTCAGGCCACGGAAGTCACGGATACGTGGGATTGCAATCGAAATTAAGCGTTGCAAAAAGTCCCACATGCGCTCGCCGCGCAGAGTTACTTTACAGCCAATCGGGAAGCCTTCACGGACTTTGAAACCGGCGACAGACTTGCGTGCCACAGTACGAATTGGCTTTTGACCAGAGATAGCCTCTAGGTCCGCCACTGCGTTATCAAGTACTTTTTTGTCAGCCAGAGCTTCACCAACACCCATGTTAAGGGTGATTTTTTCAATCCGAGGGACTTGCATGACGCTGTTGTAGCTGAACTCTTTCATCAGTCCAGGAACTACCGATTCTCTATAAAAATCATGCAGTTTCGCCATCGTAAAACTCCAAGTTTGAATTAAATGATTGCGTTGTTCGATTTGAAGAAGCGAACTTTCTTGCCATCTTCAATACGAAATCCAACACGATCTGCTTTACCTGTCTCTGGGTTAAGGATCGCTACGTTCGAAATGTGGATGGCTGCTTCTTGTTCAACGATGCCGCCAGATTCACCTAAAGCCGGATTTGGCTTCTGATGTTTCTTGACTACGTTGACGCCTTCCACGATCACGCGATCTTTATCAGTAAGAACTTTCAGGACTTTGCCTTGCTTGCCCTTGTCCTTACCTGCCAGGACGACTACTTCGTCATCACGTTTAATTTTTGCCGCCATAATTGACTCCTTATAGTACTTCTGGTGCCAGCGAGATAATCTTCATAAACTGCTCTGAACGCAGTTCACGAGTTACCGGCCCGAAAATACGAGTGCCAATGGGCTGTTGGTTGTTATTCAACAACACAGCCGCGTTGCGGTCAAAACGGATGACCGACCCGTCTTGTCGACGGACGCCTTTTCTGGTGCGAACGACCACCGCATTCACTACATCGCCTTTCTTCACCTTACCGCGAGGAATTGCTTCCTTAACAGTAACTTTGATGATATCGCCGATGTTTGCGTAGCGACGGTGCGAACCACCTAGAACCTTAATACATTGTACGCTGCGCGCGCCGGAGTTATCGGCAACGTCCAGGGTAGTTTGCATTTGGATCATTTCAGTGCCCCGCTTAGTTAAAAAAACAGACCCTCTCGGGTCGTGCTGCCTTTGGTTTTTCCCTTATAAAAAGGGCCGCGAATTGTAACAGATAAAATTTAGGAGTGGTAGGGTAATCTCAGAATTTTTCGTAGGCGTACGGTGAACACACTATGATAAGGGTTTAGTTTAGTTGGATTGCGGCAGAACCAATGGTAAATTCAATACTTTACGTTGCTCTGCTAAGTATACCTATTATAAGAGCACAGGCTGACTTGGGACTTCTATGGTATGAATTTGTTGTTCATTATTTTTGCCCCATTCTTTGGTGCGCTCTTACCACTATTAGTTAAACGTGCATCACGACCGGTAAAAACCGGGGTTACATTACTTGTTCCTGTTTTGTGTTTAATTGTTTTATTTCAGTATGCACCCGCAACTTTAGCTGGTGATGTGCCCAAACAAATGGTTGAGTGGCTTCCGGGCATAGGTCTTGACTTCGCGGTTCGGCTCGATGGACTCTCTTTGCTTTTTGTCGGGCTTATCCTGGGTATTGGCGTACTCATTATTACATACGCCCACTATTATCTAAGCAGTGAAGACGATGAAGCTCGTTTTTATGCGTGCTTATTATTATTCATGTCATCGATGCTTGGCATCGTTATGGCCGATAATATCTTATTAATGTGGGTATTTTGGGAACTGACCAGTATTTCTTCCTTTTTACTGATTGGTTATTGGTTCCATAGTAGTGATGCCCGACGCGGTGCGCGGATGGCACTGGCAACTACCGGAGCCGGCGGACTAGCCTTATTGGCAGGCCTTCTTATTATTGGTAATATCGCCGGCAGTTATCAGCTGGATGATATTTTTGCAGCGGCAGAGCAAATAAAGGCGCACGCCTATTATGTCCCGGCCTTAATACTGGTTTTACTTGGCGCCTTTACTAAGTCAGCACAATTCCCTTTTCAGTTTTGGTTGCCACACGCTATGGCAGCTCCAACTCCGGTCAGTGCGTACTTACATTCAGCTACCATGGTAAAGGCTGGTATATTTTTACTGGCACGGTTTCACCCGGTATTAGCTGAGACCGAGCTCTGGTTTACATTAGTAACTTTAACCGGCTTAATCACCATGTTAGTCGGTGCTTACTTTGCCCTGCTAAAGCATGACTTAAAAGGGCTACTGGCGTTCTCTACTGTGAGTCACCTTGGGCTTATCTGTATGCTACTAGGCATTGGCACCCAGGGTGCAGTCATAGCCGCCTTATTCCACATTATTAATCACGCCTGTTTTAAAGCAGGTCTATTCATGACCGCCGGTATTATTGACCATGAATCAGGCACGCGTGACATGCGCAAATTGCAAGGCTTGATGAGCCTGATGCCAATTACCGCAACACTGGCCATGATTGTTGCTGCCTCTATGGCTGGCATTCCGCCTTTCAATGGCTTTATGTCGAAGGAACTCTTCCTTGACCAGGCGCTTCAACAACATCTGTTTGGAGGATTGTCCTGGTTTATCCCAATTCTGGCGACAGTCGGAGCAATGCTGTCGGTTGCCTACTCTATTCGTTTTATACATGACGTTTTCTTTAACGGCGAATACAAAGAGTTACCGAAGAAGCCTCATGATCCACCACGGATGATGTCAGCTCCGGTAGTTGTTCTGGCTTTACTCTGTATTGCTATTGGACTGGCGCCGATGACAATGGTCTCGGGTATACTCGACCAGGCTGCAGCCGCAGTTACCGCCGCCCCTGTTGAGGTTAAGCTGTCTTTGTGGCACGGATTTAATATACCTTTACTAATGAGTGCTGTAGCAGTTGTAGGCGGAATCCTGATTTATCTTGCACGAGATCAGCTATTCACTTTCAACCGGCAGTTTGATGGGCAGGACGCGAAACACAACTTTGAACATATTGTTCAAAAAGTGTCGGACGCCGCCGCAAATTTCTATGAGCGATTAGATACAGGCTCACTGCAGCGTTACATTGCGTTTGTGCTTATTAGTGTCATTGTTGTCTTACTTCCGGCATTAAGTGATTTAAGTGTCGTCACCGGCGGCAAACCCCAGCTGCCCGTTGATATGGTCAGTATGGTGGGTGCTCTGGTTCTTATTGGAGCGGCATTTGCGACAGCAACATTGCACCGAAACCGCTTCGTCATGCTAAGCATGCTATCGGTCGTTGGCCTGGTTGTATCGCTGGCGTTTGCACATTTTTCAGCGCCCGATTTAGCAATGACTCAGTTAGTCGTGGAAGTGGTCAGCATTATTTTAATGATACTGGCGCTATTTTTTATGCCACAAAAAACCAGCCGGGCTTCCTCCGGACATCGGGTTTTTAGAGACATTATTATTGCCAGCTTTATTGGTGGCATTGTCGCAACGCTTAACTTCGCTATTCTGACTTCACCGTTTGAGAGCATTTCGGACTTTTTCCTTGCCAACGCCAAGTCCGGTGGCGGTGGAACAAACGTGGTTAACGTAATTTTGGTAGATTTCCGTGGCTTCGATACATTAGGTGAAATTACCGTGCTGGCTATAGCCGCAGCCGGCATTCATAAACTATTAAACAAACTGAAACCCTTTATGCCATCCAGCGATATCGATGGCCGCCCTTGGCATCGTATTAAACATCCACTGATGTTAACTACGGTAGCTAATATCATTCTGCCTATCGCGATGATCGTTGCAGCCTATATCTTCCTTAGGGGACACAACTTACCCGGGGGCGGCTTTATCGCAGGACTGATTGTCGCATCGGCCATGATTCTGCAATACATTGCAAATGGTGTTGATTGGGTAAAAGAGCGGTTCAATGTTAATTACCAGTCACTAATGTCGTTTGGTGTCATGACCGCAGCATTAACGGGGGTCGGAAGCTGGGTGTTTAGTAAACCCTTCCTGACATCGTGGTTCACCTACTTAGAGTGGCCGTTAGTCGGCAAGTTTGAATTTGCAACAGCCTTGCTATTTGACTTGGGCGTTTTCCTGACCGTTGTCGGCGCAACCATGATGATTTTAAGTAACTTTGGCAAGATGACGACGCGTCATCGCCCAACGCATGAGGGACATTAATGGAAACTTTATACTCTGTTACCGTTGGCGTTTTGACCGCATGCAGCGTTTTCCTTATTTTACGCGGCCGCTCTTTTCCTGTGGTCGTGGGCATCACTATGCTGTCTTACGCTGTTAATTTATTTCTCTTTTCCACCGGGCGACTAACAATAGACGGGGCTCCAATTTATGGTACCCAGGAAACTTATGCAGATCCGTTGCCTCAAGCTCTGGTTCTTACCGCTATTGTTATCGGTTTTGCAATGACAGCTTATTCGATCATCTTAGCCGTACGCGCCCGTGGAGAAATTGGAACCGACGAAGTTAATCAGCAGGATAACAGCACGGAGGGCAACCGCTAATGTGGCAACAACATTTGGCGATACTTCCGATTTTAGTGCCGCTTTTTGCAGCACTCTTACAACTTCTGCCGTGGGGAGATAGACCTCAACCCAAGAGAAGAGCTATTGGTCTTCTGGCAAGTATATTGACACTCGTATTAAGCATCGCGTTACTCATTCAGGTTAACCAGGACCAAATGATTGTTTATGCTCTGGGGAACTGGTCGGCGCCATTTGGCATTGTGCTGATGGTAGACAAACTCAGTGCATTGATGATGCTGATAACCGCGATATTAGCCCTGCCCGTTCTGATTTATGGCTGCTACGCTGAGGATAATCTCGGCTCCCATTTCCAGGCCCTATTTCAATTTCAGATTATGGGCATAATGGGGGCTTTTGCCACGGGCGATATTTTCAACTTATTCGTATTTTTTGAGGTGCTTTTAATTTCTTCCTATGCATTACTTATGCATGGAGGAGGAAAATTCCGTTTACGCACTACACTGCATTATGTCCTGCTTAACCTGTTAGGTTCTGCACTTTTCTTAATAGGCATCGGTACGCTGTATGGTGTCACAGGCACTCTTAATATGGCTGACCTTGCCACACAAATTCAGCAGTTAACCGGTGATCAGGCCGCTTTAGCGAAAGCCGGCGGTATGATGTTATTAATTGTTTTCGGAATAAAAGCAGCTATCTTGCCTCTGCATTTCTGGTTACCTCAGGCATACTCTACAACCACCGGAGTGGTTGCTGCATTGTTTGCGATAATGACGAAGGTTGGTGTCTACGCTATCGTTCGTGTATACACTCTTATTTTTGGTCCCGAAGCAAACGAACTGGCCTTTATTGCCCATGACTGGCTATGGGTTATGGGTCTTATCACTATGCTTGCCGGAGCTATTGGTATCCTTGGCGCACGCGACCTGCGCTTATTAGTCGCTTATTTGGTCGTCATTTCTATAGGCACGCTTATAGCGACATACAGTTTAAATGACATAGCCACCACCGGCGCAATGCTGTTTTATTTAATACACTCAACCTTTATTACTGGTGCGTTGTTTTTATTGGCTGATCTCATTGCATTTGAGCGTGGTAAAACAGCGTCTCGCATTGTCTCTGGTAAGAAAATGGCAAATCACTCGACCTATTCTGTCATGTTCCTGGTCGCAGCAATTGCAATTATCGGGTTACCACCGCTGTCCGGCTTTGTCGGAAAGCTCTTTATATTAGAGTCAGCCAGTCCTAATGGAACAAGTTTTTGGCTGTGGGGTGCTGTATTAGGCGCCACTCTTATTATGCTTGTTTCTGTAACCAGAGCCGGAAGTAAGATGCTTTGGCACACCCTCTCAGGAAAGCCTAACGAGCAATCAGCTCCGTTAGGAAAACGTGCAGCAGTCGTTGTGCTTCTTGCGCTGTCCCTTGCGATGACAATTTTTGCCAACCCTATTCGTAGTTACACTACCGATGTCGCAGAGCAGCTTTATGATATACAACAGTATCCATCACGCGTACTGACTGAAGGGGAGAAATAATCGTCATGAAAAAACTTTTCCCGACACCTTGGCTGTCAGTGTTTTTACTGGTTGTCTGGGTGCTACTGTTTAATTCTATTGCTCCCGGAGTCGTATTGCTGGGGGCGTTATTTGCGTGGTTTGTTCCGTTTCTTTTTCGCTCGGCATGGCCTAAGTTCGCAACCATTAAGCGCCCAGATTTAGCGTTGGTTTATTTCTTTATTCTTTTACATGACATTGTCGTCGCCAATTTTAAAATTGCAGGAATGATAATAGGAAAGCCTCGCTCGATAAAACCGGCGCTTTTCGTCTTTCCGTTAGATATGAAAGAAGAACTGCCCGTTACTATTCTTGCCAGCACAATAACGTTAACGCCTGGTACTGTTTCTTGCGAAATAACTCGCGGACGTAAGGGCATTCTTATCCATGCATTCTCTGAGGAAAATCCCGAAGAGGTCATAAACACCATAAGAAATCGTTACGAGCGACGCCTGAAGGAGATTTTTAAATGTTAACGACAGTACTGCAAATTGCCTTCTTGCTATTCAGTTTATCGGTGCTATTAAACTTTTGGCGGCTTATTAAAGGCCCTGATTTACCAGACCGGATACTGGCATTAGATACAATTTATATCAATTCTCTGGCTTTATTGCTTTTGTTGGGAATGTATCAGAACACCCAAACCTATTTTGAAGCCGCCCTGCTTATTGCCATGTTTGGCTTTGTCGGCACCATCGCCGCTGGTAAGTTTTTACTGCGCGGCGACTTAATAGAATAAAGGTAGACAATTATGGACGCGTTAAATCAATTACCCGAATGGTCGCAATGGTTAGCTGCATTTTTCATTCTTTTAGGCGCTTGTTTTGCTTTTATCGGTTCGCTTGGCCTGGCCATATTACCTGATTTTTTTACCAGGCTTCATGCACCAACAAAAAACACGACAATTGGTATTGGCGGTATTGTAATTGCCACTATCATCATTACAGCGGCTCAGGGAACTCCCAATTTTAATGAGCTTTTAATCGCTATTTTCTTGTTTTTGACGGCTCCTATCAGCGCACATATTATGGCAAAAGCAGCTCTGCATACGGAGCTGAAAATGTTCAATCGTACGAGGGATTTCCGTCAGGAAGGCGACTCTTACGAACACATACTGCCCAAAGAAAAAGACATGGAACCCTAACGGGGAACCATGTCTTAAAATTTTTCTACACAGGCTTAAAGTTCTTTAGAAGTAATACCCGAAGTTAATATTGAAACGATCATTGACTTCGCCGCCATCTGTAGCTGTGTTACCACCGATAAAGGGTTGGTTTTTCGCTTTTACGTAATCAACGTACGTGTAAAAACCACCACCGGCCGCTACTGCAACACCCAATACATTCATCCAGGTATCGTCCTGATAGCCCAGCTTGTCCGTCATTAAACTGTGGTCATTGTAAAAGGTAAAGCTAGTAATAGGGCCAATATCAACAGGTAGTGTGTAAGCCACGTTAGCAGTATAAAGCTTAGCTTCCGTTGGGATAGCGTCATAATAGGCATAAGCAGCCATGTAGACGCCTCGGTTGTCTAATTTCAGGTCATAGTCGTAGTCGGAATACTGCAGTTGAACATTCCATGGCCCGTTATTATAAACACCGTGAGCGGCCCAGGCTAAACGATTACCGACATTCTGGTTCTCGTAGTCTTGAGCTTCTGTAAAGCCTTCTGCCGCGGTTCCTGAATATAAATTGCCGCCTTGAACCGACACACCGAGTTCTAAGTTTTCATCATCACTGAAGTTAAACTTACGGGCCGCACGGAAAGCATAGCTATTGCTCTCACCAACAGGCAACCCAGGTTCATCATAAGCACCCTGACCTGGTAACCTAATGCCTACAGTATCGTAGTTATAGCGAGCAGTTCGGTCAGAGGTAGAGCCATCGATACCACCTTGCTCATCAGATTTAAGATAAGCTAAGTCAAAATCCCATTCGTCGCCTCGGTATTTAAACCGAATACCATTATCGTGCTCATCTTCCAGACCAACATAAAAGGTACTGTTAAAAAAGTAACTGTGAGAGTTATACGGCATATTACCGAAAGGTATTTTTACGACACCAACTTGTCCCTGAAGCTTGTCGGTAAAGTCATAACCAAACCAGGCATGTTTGACCACATCTTGATAATTGAACCAACGATATTCGGCAGATAAAATCACCCCCCCCATTTCGCCATCAAAATTCAGCCGGAAAATATCAAAATCTAAATCACCCATCCGGTCTTCATTATCAGAATCGTAATTGTTGTACTCATACTGAAAACGGACTGCCCCATGAATTTTTATAGGCCAATTTTCGTTTTCTTCCGTTTTTTTTTCCAGCTCATCTAAGCGAGCATGAACACCTGAGTCATACACAACTCGACGCTTACCGTCGCTTTTATCTGCTGTTGTCTCTTCCTCAATATCTTGTTCTTTGACAACAACAATTTCTTCTTCTTTCTCATTTTCTTCTTTTTCTGCTAAACGCTTTTCCAATTCGGCCAAACGCTCTTTAAGCGCTTGTATCTCTTGTTCGACAGAGTTACTTTCCTGTGGAGCGGCAACTACCGGACTTGCTGCAAGCACCGTTGCTGCAAACAATAAGCTCTTTGACATAGGTTGACTCCCTCTGAGTATTACGCAACGGCGTGCGCTTTTATTATTAATTGTTCAAAACAAATAAATTATTTAATTTCAGATATTTGTACTCAACCTATTAAGTTTTAGATCAAAAAAAAGGCCTCCGCAAGGGAGGCCTTTTAATTTCTTTATCGTTATCTGCGTTTAGACAACAGTAGCGCGCTCTACGATTTCTTCCAGAGTCCAAGATTTATTCTTAGACAGCGGGCGACATTCGCGAACAATCACGGTATCGCCAGCTTTACACTGGTTTTCTTCGTCATGCGCATGTACTTTAGTTGTACGCGTGATGTACTTCCCGTATACCGGGTGCTTTACACGACGTTCAACAGCTACAGTGATGGTTTTATCCATCTTATCGCTGACAACTTTGCCTTGCAGAGTACGAACACGTTTTTCATCACTCATTACGCACCTGCCTTCTCATTTAAGATGGTTTTAACACGTGCGATATCACGACGCACTTGTTTCATCATGTGAGTCTGATTCAGCTGACCAGTTGCCGCTTGCATGCGCAGATTGAACTGCTCACGACGCAAGCCTAGCAATTCTTCCTGCAGCTGCTCAACGGTTTTATCTTTCAGTTCACTTGCTTTCATCACATTACCGTCCGAGTCACAAAAGTGGTTTTGAAAGGCAGTTTACGTGCCGCCAGGCGGAACGCTTCACGTGCCAACTCTTCAGGAACACCGTCCATTTCATACAGAACGCGACCTGGTTGAATCTGAGCAACCCAGTATTCGACGTTACCTTTACCTTTACCCATACGAACTTCTAAAGGCTTTTTGGTAATAGGCTTATCAGGAAATACACGGATCCAGATTTTACCTTGACGCTTAACGTGACGAGTCATTGCACGACGGCCTGCTTCGATTTGACGCGCGGTCATACGACCGCGATCAGTAGCTTTTAAACCAAAAGTACCGAAGCTGACTTTGTTACCAGACTGCGCCAGACCACGGTTGCGGCCTGTGTGAACCTTACGGAATTTTGTACGCTTAGGTTGTAACATATCGTCTCTCCTTACTTACGGTTCTTGCCGCGCTTAGGAGCTGGCTTTTCTTCAGTTGGAAGTCCACCAAGAACTTCACCACGGAAAATCCAGACCTTAACACCGATGATACCGTAAGTGGTGTTCGCTTCTGAGGTCGAGTAGTCGATGTCTGCACGTAATGTGTGCAGCGGTACACGGCCTTCACGATACCACTCAGTACGTGCAATTTCTGCGCCGCCTAAACGACCACTCACTTCAACTTTGATACCTTTGGCACCCAAGCGAATGGCGTTTTGTACAGCACGTTTCATTGCACGACGGAACATGACACGACGTTCCAACTGACCAGCAATATTGTCAGCTACTAGCTGCGAATCCAACTCAGGCTTACGAACTTCTGAGATGTTGATTTGCGCAGGAGCACCTGTCAACTTAGATACTTGCTTACGCAGTTTTTCTACGTCTTCGCCTTTTTTACCGATGACCACGCCAGGACGTGCAGTGTGAATAGTCACACGAACGCTCTTAGCTGGACGATCGATAACGATACGAGAGACTGACGCATTGCGCAGTTCTTTGTTCAGGAACTTACGTACCTGAAAGTCACTGTGCAGGTTATCAGCGAACTCATTTGTATTCGCATACCAGGTTGCATTCCATGGTCTGGAGATACCTAGGCGAATACCATTAGGATGTACTTTCTGACCCATAATTTATCTCCTAGCTATCTGACACGACCACAGTAATGTGGCTGGTGCGCTTAAAGATACGATCGGCACGGCCTTTCGCACGTGGCTTGATGCGCTTCATAGTAGGACCTTCGTCTAAAAAGACTCGGGCTACTTTCAACTCATCGATATCCGCACCTTCGTTATGTTCCGCGTTCGCGATTGCTGACTCAAGAACTTTCTTGATTAAGCCAGCAGCTGCTTTAGGGCTGTATGCCAGGATATCCAGTGCTTTTTCTACCGGAAGTCCACGGATTTGGTCTGCGACCAAACGGCCCTTCTGCGCTGAAACGCGGGCAAATTGGTGTTTAGCAATTGCTTCCATCACTCTCTACCTCTTACCGTTTCTTCGCTTTCTTATCAGCAGCATGGCCGCGATAAGTACGGGTTGGCGCGAATTCGCCTAATTTATGACCGATCATTTCATCTGTCACGTAGACAGGAACGTGCTGACGACCGTTGTGAACAGCGATTGTCAGGCCGATCATATCTGGGATGATCATTGAACGACGGGACCAAGTTTTAATTGGCTTTTTATCCCCGGCTTCCAACGCTTTCTCCACCTTATTTAGCAGGTGAAGGTCAATAAATGGACCTTTTTTAAGAGAACGTGGCATGTTTTATCCTCAACTCTTATTTGTTGCGACGGCGTACGATGAACTTATCAGTACGCTTGTTTTTACGGGTTTTGTAGCCCTTGGTCGGCGTTCCCCATGGAGTCACTGGGTGACGTCCACCAGAGGTACGGCCTTCACCACCACCGTGAGGGTGATCAACTGGGTTCATCGCCACACCACGAACGGTAGGACGAATACCACGCCAGCGGTTTGCACCGGCTTTACCCAATTGACGCAGCATGTGTTCTGCGTTACCTACTTCACCGATAGTTGCACGACCTTCAGACTGAACGCGACGCATCTCACCTGAACGTAAACGAACGGTAACATAAGCACCGTCACGAGCAAGAATCTGGCAATAAGCACCCGCTGAACGAGCCATCTGTGCGCCTTTACCTGGCTGTAACTCTACCGCGTGAACAACACTACCCACAGGGATGTTGCGCATTGGCAAGCTATTACCAGGTTTAATTGGTGCATCAACACCAGACTGGATACGATCGCCTACTGATAGGTTTTTCGGAGCCAGAATGTAACGGCGTTCACCGTCAGCATACAAAACTAAAGCGATATTCGCTGAACGGTTAGGATCGTATTCAATACGCTCAACCTTTGCAGGGATACCATCTTTATTACGTTTAAAGTCGATTACACGGTAGTGGTGTTTATGACCACCGCCAATGTGACGAACCGTGATACGACCGTTATTGTTACGACCACCAGACTTGCTGTTTTTTTCCAGCAATGGTGCGTAAGGCTTGCCTTTGTACAGGTCCTGACCGACGACTTTAACGACGTGGCGTTGACCCGGAGACGTAGGCTTACTTTTAACTACAGCCATGTTTATTCCTCCTGTTACTCAGCGCCGCCAGAGAAGTCAATGTCAGCACCTTCATTCAAGGCAACATACGCTTTCTTCCAGTTACTGCGTTTTCCGAAACGGAATCCAGTACGCTTGGTTTTACCCTTTACGTTTACTGTACGTACGTTTTTGACTTCAACTTCAAACAGTTTTTCGACAGCCGCTTTAATTTCGGATTTCGTCGCATCAACTGCTACTTTGAAAACAACCGTGTTGTTGCCTTCAGCAGTCATAGTCGATTTTTCCGAAACGTGAGGTGCTAAAATCACTTTAAGCAAACGTTCTTCGCGCATCATGATAACACCTCCTCAAGCTGCTTGACGGCGTCTGCAGTCATCAGCACTTTCTCGAAAGCAATCAGACTGACAGGGTCAACGCCCTGAACATCACGCACGTCGACTTTATGCAAGTTGCGAGAAGCTAAGAATAAGTTCTCATCAACTTCTTTTGTCACGATCAAAACGTCGTTAAGATCCATTTCTTTCAGTTTCGCTGCCAGCTGCTTTGTTTTTGGCTCTTCAACACCAAACTTCTCAACAACAATCAAACGTTCCTGACGAATCAGTTCCGACAAAATGCTTTTAATCGCACCGCGGTACATTTTTTTATTAACTTTCTGGCTGTGATTTTGCGGCTTAGCTGCAAAAGTCGCACCACCAGAACGCCAGATAGGACTACGGATTGTACCAGCACGGGCACGACCAGTACCTTTTTGACGCCAAGGCTTCTTACCACCACCGGCTACTTCAGAACGAGTTTTCTGAGCTTTTGTGCCCTGACGAGCACCTGCAGCGTAAGCTACAACTACTTGATGGACAAGGGCTTCATTAAACTCACGTCCAAAGGTAGCTTCGGAAACCTCAAGAGCGCCTTTTGCGTCTTTCAATGTTAATTCCATCACTATTCTCCTCAGACGTTACGCCTTGACCGCTGGTTTAACGATCACATCACTACCGGTTGCACCCGGGACCGCACCTTTGATCAACAACAAACTGCGTTCTGCATCAACTCGAACTAATTCAAGTGACTGCGTAGTGACTCGCTCATTACCCATCTGACCAGCCATTTTCTTGCCTTTGAATACTTTACCAGGCGACTGGTTTTGACCGATTGAACCCGGTGCACGGTGGGACAATGAGTTACCATGAGTAGCGTCCTGCATGCTGAAGTTCCAGCGCTTCACAGTACCGGCAAAGCCTTTACCTTTAGAAGTACCAGTAACGTCTACTTTGTTAACTTCTGCGAAAATATCAACAGTCAGTTCAGAACCCACTGTGTAATCTTCGCCTTCGCCGTTTTTCAGGCGGAATTCCCAAAGACCACGACCTGCCTCTGTACCAGCTTTAGCAAAATGACCTGCTAAAGGCTTGGTTACACGGCTCGCTTTTTTCTCGCCTGTGGTCACTTGAAGAGCACGGTAACCGTCAGTGTCATCAGATTTAACCTGAGTCACACGGTTCGCCAGCACTTCGATCACAGTAACAGGAACAGAAGCGCCGTCTTCCTGGAAGACACGCGTCATTCCTACTTTACGACCGACTAGACCTATAGCCATTGTTAAAACCTCTCGTGTGTAATCCTATTACTGCCCACTTAACCCAAGCTGATCTGTACATCAACGCCAGCTGCCAAATCTAAACGCATCAGAGCGTCAACCGTTTTGTCAGTAGGGTCCATGATATCAATCAGACGCTTGTGGGTGCGGATTTCGTACTGGTCACGCGCGTCTTTATTCACGTGTGGAGAAATCAGCACGGTGAAGCGTTCTTTCCGTGTTGGCAGTGGGATAGGACCACGTACCTGAGCACCAGTGCGTTTTGCAGTTTCAACAATCTCTGCAGTCGACTGGTCGATCAGACGGTGATCGAACGCTTTCAAACGAATCCGAATTCTTTGATTAGCCATAAATAAATCAAAGCCTCAATAAAAGAGCATTTAAAAAAGAGCACAGAAAATCGCAACCTCCCTGGCACATACCGGGGGTGCGATGTTCTACGTCAACCATTCAGTCCCCAATCGGGACTGTTGTCGAACGCCTTTCACACGGCCAAAGCCGATAAACTCAAAAGACGTGGCCGCGAATTATACCGATTCACGGCCTGGTGTCAAGGCCTTAATGTGTTTTGGCGTAGTCTTCCACTTGCTCCCAAACACGCATTAAATTACCGCCCAGAATCATTTCAATTTCTTTATCTGAGTACCCTCTGTCCATCAATCCCTGAACAAGGTTTGGATAGGTAGATACATCTTTTAAGCCGACCGGTAATGAGTCACCAACACCGTCGTAGTCAGAGCCAACACCTATGTGTTCAACCCCAATCAGGTCACGTACATGATCGATATGGTCTAAAACGGTATCTAAAGTCGCAAAGGGGTACGGATTATTGGCTTCAATGTCCTTAATGCGACGTTTCGCTTCATCGCTGTCTTCACCATACTGTTCTTTTACAGCATTAATACGCTTTTTCATCATATCGCGGTAGCGGTTTGCCTGCTCGGCCAAAAACGATGAACCAAAGTTAATTTGGATAACACCTTCATTTTCCGCTAAGGCTTTTAGCATGTCATCGCTCATATTACGCTCGAAACCCGGAGTGTATGAGCGCAGCGACGAATGCGAAGCGATTACTGGCACTTCACTAATTTCGACGGCCTGGTAGAACGCGTCATCGGAGATGTGAGAAACATCAACCATAACACCGACTTTGTTCATTTCTTTGACCAGTTTTTTACCAAAGGGGCTTAAACCATCCCACTGGCGGCGAATGTCATAAGAGGAATCAGAAATGTGATTAGATAATGAGTGAGCCAGAGTAATATAACGAATGCCACGTTCATAAAACATGTGCAAATTATCAAGGTCACCTTCAATTGGTGTGCCATTCTCCATGCCCAGAGCAATAGACATTAGCCCTTGCTCTTTATTACTGCGGATGTCATCCGTACTATAAGCCATGGCAAACTTATCGGGAGCTCGTGCAACTAAAGCTTCCATGCCATCAATAAGTTCGTGAGCCAGTTGAACACTGCCACCGCTCTGCTCATAAGAAGCAGGAATATAAATTGACATGAAAGGCGCATCCAGGCCGCCCTCGACAGCGCGAGGATAGTCAAAGTCGCCTTCGGCAGTCGCTACTGTTACATCTTCCCATTTATCATGAATTCGGTAAGGCACATCAATATGCGTATCAACCAGAAGATACTCTTTTGCCAACCTTTCAGCTTTATCACTAGCTGTATACTTTGCTTGTTCAGCGTTACCTTCTGTGGGCTGGGCAGCTGTTGCGCAGCCAGTTATTACGGCTAACACTGACGCGGCTATCAGAGACTTAAACATACGTATTCCTCTTTTATTGTTATAACGAGATATACGCAGAGTACCAAAAGTCTAGCTATGCCGCATTAGTGATGCGCTGAAACTTATGACAGCGCCGACGACTAACGTTCCTAATACCGGCGCGGTCAACCAAATGAGCCACCATTGATCTAATAAAATCACGGGAGCCCCTTACTGAGTCTGCTGACTTTTTTCTTCGGACGCTTTACCTTCAGTTTCAGCCAACTGCAAGCTGGAAAACAACTCAACGCCCCATTCCTGGATAGAATCAGAAACTGACTGCTTGATACTTTCCATACCTTGCTCTGATATTTCAGCAATCTGAGCTTGTATCTCAGCAGCGATAGAACCTCTATTATCATCGGCGGCTGAAGCCGATGCGCTGAACAACATAACACCACTGACAACACTTACGATTAACGCTTTCATGATTTTTTCTCCTTTGAATAAATGACAGTGCGTTAGTTAAGTCGCACTAACTAATTCAAAGGTTGTGCCAGCTTTTAAATTTTATTTAAGTTTTTGTTTTATATGAGCTTATTAAATTATCAGTGAAAAACTCGTTTTCAGTGGGTTAGTGTTTTTCACTAATTTTTAGTGTATTTATGAGGTTAATGACGAAACATGTTGACTGTGGTCATCCCGAAACGCCAATGCACCGTAAAGCAATTGCTCTGCACAAGTCGCTCGCGGACCTTTCACACTAAGATACTGCCGCCAGCGCTTACCTCCGGCCATTCCCTGAAATAGTCCCAGCATATGTCTGGCAACGTGCCACGCCCGGCCACCCTGACGGATATGGTTATCTATATAGGGTATCATAGCGGTAACAATAGCCTCCCGGGACAACACTGACGGCTCAACACCAGTCAACAGAGCAAGTTCAGTCAACAACCAGGGGTTCTGATAAGCGGCGCGCCCTATCATCACACCATGAACTTGAGCTAAATGTTCTTTAACGTCTTCAATAGTTGCAACTCCGCCATTAATCGACACCGGAATACTGGGATACCGTTGTTGTGCCCGGTAAACGCGTTCATATTGCAGTTCCGGAATATTTCTGTTCTCTTTAGGGCTCAGACCTTGTAACCACGCTTTGCGCGCGTGCAACGTCAATTGGTCTGCACCTGCTGCGACTACGGCATCAGTTAGCTCATAGAGGAAGTCATCGGAGTCTTGATGGTCTATTCCTAGTCGGGTCTTTACCGTTATTGGAATATCGGTAACCGCTTTCATCGCTCTCACGCAATCAGCTACTTTTTTAGGTTCAGCCATTAAGCATGCGCCAAAACTTCCATTCTGAACCCGGTCAGAAGGGCAACCGACATTAATATTAACTTCATCGTAGCCTCGCGCTTGAGCCAAAGCGGCACAGTGAGCCATTGCATCAGGCTCAGAACCACCCAATTGAAGCGCGACAGGATGCTCCTCAGAGTTAAAGGCTAGAAAATCCTGTTGGCCATGAATAATAGCACCAGTCGTCACCATTTCAGTATAAAGAAGGGTGGTTGGTGTTAGTAAACGATGAAAGTACCGACAGTGACGATCGGTCCAATCCAGCATCGGAGCTACTGATAGCTTGTAAGAATATGGTACTGCCAAAACATCCACCCGGTTAAAAAGTTAATCAATACATTTCGCGTAATTGCCTGACATTTTAACTCAGAACAGACGACTAAGCAGCCTCTTCCGTAAAACCCTTTTCCTTGCCTGTAAAACTCTCTACAATGATCAGAACGATCTTAAATAGTAGTAGACAATGACAGCTCAAGAAGCACAACGATTGATACATAAAGCAGAGAAACTCTGCCAACAACGCGGTGCCCGACTCACAAATGCCCGGCGCGAAGTTTTTGCAATACTTGCTGAGCACTCAGGGGCTGTCGGAGCCTACGATTTACTCGATCAACTGCGTGAGGTCATGCCAAACGCAAAACCTCCTACTATTTATCGCGCTTTAGACTTTTTACAAGAGCAAGGCTTCGTTCATAAAATCACATCATCAAACAGCTTTGTTCTTTGTTCACATTTCGATCATCAACATCCCGTGCAAATGCTCATTTGTGAATCCTGCGGAGACGTTCAGGAAATTCAGTCTGAAGGTGTTTATGACGAGCTAAAGCACCAGGCGGAAGATCAAGGCTTTAAAGTTCAAAACCAAACTATAGAGGCACATGGCTTGTGCGCTAAGTGCCATTAAATAGTCGTACCCATAAATAATAAATAACAATAGGTAGCACAATGAAACTCAGTCATCTTATAGCGGCTGCCGCTGTTTGCTTAACCGTAAACCAGGCGGCAACAGCCCAGGCCTTCGAGGATAAATTCCGTCAACTGAACGACGACAAATTTCGCAGCCCAAATATCTACCGGACAGCCTCCGGCGCACCCGGCCACGCTTACTGGCAACAAGAAGCCGACTATAAGATCCAGGTCGCGTTAGATGACGAGAATCAACGTATTACCGCTAAAAGCACCATTACTTATACCAATAACTCACCAGACACTCTGCGTTATTTGTGGGTTCAGCTTGATCAAAACCGGTTCAAGAAAGACTCTATCGGGCCACAAAGCCGGGCATCAGGAAGTTTGGAGCGCGTTAGCTTTTCCCGTATGGAAAGTATGTTAACTCAGGAAAGCTTTCCTGCCGGCTATGAACTTACTGAAATCAGTAAAGAAAATGGTGAGCCGCTTGCGCATTATGTTAACGACACCATGTTACGACTTGATCTTAGTGAGCCGCTAAAAAGTGGTGAGAGCGTCACATTTAATATCAACTGGCAATTCAACATTATTGAAGCTGAAGTATTGGGAGGCCGCGGCGGCTACGAATACTTTGAAGACGACGGCAACTACTTATACGAAATGGCACAGTGGTTCCCTCGTATGGCAGCATACTATGATACTGAAGGTTGGCAGAATAAACAATTTGTTGGCAATGGTGAGTTCGCCCTGGAGTTCGGTGACTACCGTGTAGAAATTACTGTTCCGGCTGATCACATTGTTGCCTCTACCGGCGTTTTACAGAATCCGGAAGATGTTCTGACGTCTACCCAACGCCAGCGCCTGGAAGTGGCACGTAACGCGGACGAACCAATAAAGATTGTTACCGAAGAAGAAGCACTGGAGAACCAAAAAGAAGGGACCAACGAAACCAAAACCTGGATTTTTGAAGCTGAGAAAGTTCGTGACTTTGCCTGGGCTTCCTCGCGTAAGTTTATCTGGGACGCTCAGGGCTACAAGAAAAACGACACCGATGTATTGGCTATGTCGTTCTACCCCGAAGAAGGCAATCCTTTATGGGAGCGTTACTCAACCGCTTCTATTATCCACACCATTGAGCATTACAATGACTACAGCTTTGACTACCCTTACCCGGTAGCAATTTCAGTCAACGGGCCTGTCGGTGGTATGGAATACCCGATGATCACCTTTAATGGCCCTCGCCCATACGTTGACGAAGACTCGGGTGAGAAGTACTACTCCAAACGTACGAAATACGGTCTTATTTCAGTCATTATTCACGAAATTGGCCATATTTACTTCCCCATGATAGTCAATACAGATGAACGCCAGTGGACCTGGATGGACGAAGGAATAAACACGTATTTGCAATTTCTGGCTGAACAGAAATGGGAAAAAGACTACCCTTCATGGCGCGGTGAGCCGCGTAATATTACCCGTTACATGGCCAGTAGTAACCAGATGCCCATTATGACCAACTCAGAATCTATCCTGCAGTTTGGTAATAACGCCTATGGGAAACCGGCTACCGCTCTCAATATATTGCGTGAAACCATCGTTGGTCGTGACTTATTCGATTTCGCATTCCGCGAATACGCGCAGCGTTGGAAGTTTAAACGTCCAACACCAGAGGATTTATTCAGAACCTTAGAAGATGCTTCAGGCGTCGACTTAGATTGGTTCTGGCGCGGTTGGTTCTATTCGACTGACCATGTCGATATATCGCTGGAACAAGTTAACCAGTTAACTATTAATACTCAAGATCCAGAAGTTGAAAAAGCCTGGGCTGAAAAACAACATGATGCAGAACCTGAATCTTTAACCACTAAACGCAACGCCGATGTTAATTACAAAATTCATCAGCAACCGCATCTTGCCGACTTCTATAATGAGAACGATGAGTTTACGGTAACTAATGCAGACCGTAACGAATACAAAAAACTCATTGAAGGGCTCAATGACGAGCAGAAACAAATGCTGGAAAATGGCAGTAACTTCTACGTGCTCGACTTTGCTAACAAAGGCGGCTTAGTTATGCCTATTTTGCTAGACCTCCACTATGAAGACGGTAGTAAAGAGCATGTTCGTATTCCTGCTGAAGTTTGGCGCCGTTCACCAGAGAGCGTCAGCAAATTGTTAATCCGTGATAAAACGCTTACCCAGGTCATTGTTGACCCTAACTGGGAAACGGCAGACGTAGACACCGATAATAATTATTGGCCAGCTCGTGCTGTACCATCACGAATTGAGCTTTTCAAACGGGATGACCGTAATAAGAGCATGATGGAAGACTATAATCAGGAGTTGGAGTCAGGTAACGATGATTAAATTCGTTGCTGCTATTGTTCTCATTTTTGCGCTGATACCCTCGGTATCAGCGCATCGGTACTTTTTTGGTTTGACCGAGATTAGCTCCAACAAGAACACAGATGCTATTGAAATTGTGCATCAATATACTTTGCACGACGTACAGCAGGCGCTGAAAAAGCGTCTGGGTAAAGCATTCAGACTTGAACAAAAAGATGCGGAAGAGCAAATTCGTAACTGGGTAAATGAAGGTTTTCAACTCACTGACTCTCAGGGAGAAGCCGTTAAACCAAACTGGGTGGGTTTTGAAGCGGACTATCAGAAAATTTGGATTTATCAGGAAGTCCCTAAGCGTGATAACCTGTGCAAGTGGACATTATCCAATACGCTTTTGATGAACAATTTTTCAGCACAGGTAAATACTATCAATGTTGTTGATGACTATGGTAATCGTAGTCTAATTTTAACCATTGAAAACACATCTGACACAATTAAGTGCCAGCAAGATATAAAGGAATAAAAAATGAATGCCGAGTTCGTAAATCCATTTCTTCAAGCACTGCAAAATGTCTTGTCGATGATGGCTCAAATGGAATTGAAACCCGGTAAAGCGCAGCTTAAAAAAGATGAGTACGCTCGTGGGGATGTATCGGGCATCATCGGTATGGTCGGACCGCAAATTAAAGGCTCATTTTCCATATCTTTTGAAGAAAACTTAGCCTGCGAAATAATGAACAAGATGTTAGGTGAACTGCCGGACTCAATTAATGAAGACGTGTGTGACATGGTAGGTGAAATCACCAATATGGTCACCGGCGGAGCAAAAAAGACGTTGGGTGAAAAAGGCTACGATTTCGATATGGCGACACCGATAGTCGTATCCGGAAAGGATCACACTATTTCACACAAATCGGAAGGTTCAAAACTGATTATGCCGTTCAACCATGTGGCCGGAAAAGCTTATATAGAGATCTGCTTCGACAGAATTAACTAGCGACGATTAGTAACGATCGTCGCTAATATTACGGGCGTAATTATCGAACCTTGATAGTTGCCCGTGGAACTTCAGCTCTACTTTACCAATAGGCCCGTTACGCTGCTTACCAATAATAATTTCCGCCAAGCCTTGTTCCGCTGAGTCGGGATGATAAACCTCATCCCGATAAATAAACATAATAACATCCGCATCCTGCTCAATAGAGCCTGATTCACGTAAGTCTGAGTTAACCGGACGCTTGTCCGAGCGCTGTTCCAAAGAGCGGTTAAGCTGCGACAGCGCGACAACAGGCACTTCCAATTCTTTCGCCAGAGACTTTAAAGAGCGCGAGATCTCGGCAATTTCCAGTGTCCGGTTCTCCGACATACCTGGCACTGTCATTAGCTGAAGGTAATCGACCATAATCATAGAAATACCTTTGTGCTCTCTATGAATGCGGCGGGCACGGGAACGGACTTCGGTAGGCGTTAAGCCTGAGGAGTCGTCTATATAAATGTTGTTCTTGTCATTTAGCATATTCATGACCGAGGCAATGCGCGCCCAATCATCATCTTCGAGTTTACCCGTACGTACTTTGTTCTGGTCAACCCGGCTCAGTGATGCCAGCATACGCATCATTAACTGTTCTGCCGGCATCTCTAAGCTAAATACTAACACCGGCCGGTCATCGTTCAGTGCAATGTTCTCCGCAAGGTTCATCGCAAATGTAGTTTTACCCATTGAAGGTCGGGCAGCTACTATGACTAAATCTGAAGGCTGAAGACCTGCAGTCATCTGGTCTAGGTCAGTGAAGCCCGTAGAAACGCCTGTTACACCATTATTGTTTTTCAGTTTACTCAACTGCTCAATACGGCTTACCGTGCGTTGCAGAATAAGGTTTATTCCTTGCGGGCCTTCACTTGAGCTGACTCGTTTTTCCGCTATCTGAAAGACTTTTGATTCCGCTAAATCAAGCAATTCTGCGCTACTTCGGCCTTGGGTATCATAACCGGATTCAGCAATATCATTTGCTGCTCCAATCATTTCTCTTAATACCGCCCGTTCTCTGACGATGTTGGCATAAGCCAATATATTCGCAGCGCTGGGCGTATTTTTAGCTATTTCTCCAAGGTAAGCAAACCCACCAATTTGATCGAGCTCTCCGGATGTCTCCAGGTTTTCAGATACCGTGACCAAATCCATTGGCTGGCTGCGTTGCGCAAGCTCGTGCATCGCTTTAAAAATAAGTCTATGGGAGCGGTGGTAAAAATCTTCTGCGATGACGCTGCCAGCCACATTATCCCACGCATCATTGTCCAGCATTAAACCACCAAGAACGGACTGCTCAGCTTCAATTGAATGTGGGGCTGATCTTAAAGCTTCTATGGATGCGTCGCGTTTTTTTGACTTCTCTGCCATGAGGAAAGTTGTCTCGCCAAGGGAAATAATAAGAGGGGATTACTATACAAAATCCCCTCTTATTTAGAAAGCACAGCAAGGCTTAACTGAAGTATTTAATTTTTATCGAGTGTAATTTCACCGCTAACGGTTGTCGCTGAAACATCCGCGCTTGCATCACCGACAGAGAACTCAAGTCTGGACGATGGTCCCCACTCTGCTTCATTGGCTTTATCATCAGTTAGTCGGTTGGTAATTTCACCACCAGCATTCGACTTAATATTAAAGCTGGAATGGATATCCCCCATCCATTTAAAGGTTAAGTCACCACTTACCGAACTGGTCTCTATGCGAGCAGTACTGTGTAGCCCAGCCGTCAGTATGGCGTCGCCGCTGACTGTCGTCACTTTACCTTTGCGCAAGACACCGGCTTTAACATCAATATCGCCTGACACTGACTGCACTGTAAGTTCTGCAACAGAATCTGACTGGCTGGTAATATCACCGCTTACTGACTGATAGGTTGCCGACTCTGAGCCGTTGTTAATGTCCATAATGTCGCCACTAACGGTTTCGAAGCGAACCTCTCCTTCAAGTTTTTCAGCATCTATATCGCCGCTGACAGTCTTTAAAAGCACACGGTTTTTAATGCTATTAACCTCTATGTCACCGCTAACCAGACGAACTTCCAAGCCACCATCAAACTCACTTGCAGAGACATCCATGGAGATACCATTCACACTAATATCCATGGATGAAGGCAGGTATATTTTGAGGTCTGAGCCTTCAGAGTCGTCTGAAGACAAGCTAAAACCTCTTTGTTCAGGAACTTTTACGTTAATGTGAACCCCTGTACCCCGCTGTTCAAAAACAAAGTCTTCCGCTTTTTCATCGAGTTTTCCCACCACCCGAATTTCATCCTTGTCGTTTACTATAAGCTCAACCATCCCTCTCATATTATCGATGGAGACCCTGGCAGCCGGTGAAACAGCCAGCGTTTCATCCACCTTTTCCTGAGCCGCTATAGCAGAACCAAACATAAGTAACGATAAACCAACTATGGCTAATATCTTTTTCATTTTTAACTCCTGGTTAGATTTCTTGTACAGTCTTGGTCAACGTATAAGATTGACTAAGTAACTTTAATTCCTGTTCATTAACCCAACGCAATAACTCCAATAAGTTTGGATCTCCGGGTGTTCTACGCAGGGACTCAGTAATTTCTTCTCTGGCAAAAGCCAGCTGAGTTAAATTTTCTTCTGTATTACCATTTATCTGACGGTAACCTGCAGTCTCATAGCCAACACGCATGCTATGTATTTGCGCCTGTTGCTCTGCATTCATTTTTTCCGCCAATAAATAGTATCCTGTTACCGGATTATCTGGTGACCGGGACACGCTAAGCTGCCATCCTGTCATGAAGGTAGCAATAATAATACTGGCAGCTACAACCCCAGACCAAAAACCTCGCCCTGTTTTTTGTAGAGGCTCGGAACGACTCAGTCGGCCCTCAATCATCGGCCAGAAGTCTTTCGGAGGCTCAACACCCTCCTTTTTAATCTGTTCGAGCTGGCTTTCAAGGTTCTGAGCCTGTTTGTTATCACTCATCTTGTAACCACTCCTCTAGACGTTTACGAGCCCGGTGAAACTGCGCTTTACTTGTGCCCGGCGCAATTCCAAGCCAGTCAGCGATTTGTTGGTGAGATTCGCCTTGCAAAGCGTGTAACACAAAGACCTGGCGTGTCTGTTCCGGTAATTTCAAAATCAGTTTATCCAGTTGGCTGACATCAAGATTACCTTCATTTATTGGTTCTGGAGCCTCTTTGTTGTCAGAGGTAAACCTTGAAAACCATCGTTTTTGTTTACGCATTTCAGTTAAGCAGGTATTGGTTGTTACCCGATACAGCCAACTACTAAATTTTGATTCACCACGAAAAGAACTTAATTTCTGCCAGAGTTGCACAAAAACTTCCTGAACTAAGTCATCTGCTAGTGCCTTATCAGCGCAAAGTCTAAGTACTAATCCATACACTTGCTTTATATGTCGATAATACAGTCGCTGAAAAGCGTTCACGTCACCTTGCGCCGCTAATAGCACGTCATCACTGGCTGATTCACTTTGCAAGGTTATCCCCCTTGATACCACTTTATAATTGCTTTGTTTGTTTAGACGACACTTACACAGGAAAGGTTTACACGAAGGAAAATTTTCCAAAAAAAAAGCTGCCAGAAGGCAGCTTTTTCTAAAAACAATAGTGACTTATTCAGCCGCTACAATTTTCAACTTGATGTTTGCAAATACATCAGCGTGTAAATGTAATTCAATATCGAACTCACCAATTTCACGCAGTGTACCATGCGGCATTAAAACTTCGCTCTTCTTCACTTCAACGCCAGCAGCTGTTACTGCGTCAGCGATGTCACGAGTACCGATAGAGCCAAATAATTTGCCTTCATCACCTGCTTTAGAGGCAATAGTAACTGTATCTAAAGCATTAACTTTTTCAGCACGAGCCTCAGCAGCAGCTAATTGATCAGACAATTTAGCTTCATACTCAGCACGACGTTGTTCAAATAAATCAACGTTGCTTTTCGTTGCTGGTACCGCTTTTCCTTGTGGGAAAAGAAAGTTACGTGCGTAACCTGATTTTACACTGACTTGATCGCCAAGGCTTCCCAAGTTAGCAATTTTATCTAACAAAATGACATTCATTTCTCGCTACCTCTACTTTTGGTAATCGAACCGGTGCTAGCTTACTGATGTGAATCAGTATAAGGCAGCAGTGACAAATAACGAGCACGCTTGATAGCGCGCGCTAACTGACGCTGATACTTAGCGGATGTTCCAGTAATACGGCTAGGAACGATTTTACCAGTCTCAGTAATGTAGTTCTTAAGCGTAGCGATATCTTTATAATCAATTTCTTTTACGCCATCTGCTTTAAAGCGGCAGAATTTGCGGCGACGAAAAAAACGAGCCATGATGGTCTCCTTAAATCAATTCGAGATGCTGAGCATGAAGTACCAAACGAGGTGAGCCATTGCTATCCTCGTGACGGTGCAGAAAACCTTCTGCTAAAACTTCACAACCCACCGTCAATTTTTCTAACCAGTGTTGTAAACCTTCACCACTTAAAACGACCTGAATACGTACATAAGATTGACGATTCATACCAGCTTCCGGTTGCATAGACCGATGTTCAATCACTAATTGTAAATGCTCAATACCTGAAGGACTGACTTCCAGCTTAGGTACTTTGCCAAGTGTTCCGGTTAAATGCAGTCGATTCATAAGGGTTATAGAAAGTCAGCCAGCTTACGCGGCTTCACTGTCACCTTTACGATCTTCCTTCGGCTTAGTTAGCGGCGAAGGCTCTGTAATAGCTTCTTTCTTACGCATGATCATGTTGCGTAAGACTGCATCGTTAAAACGGAATGCAGTTTCCAGCTCTTCCACAACTTCTGCAGTCGCTTCAATGTTCAACAACACATAGTGCGCTTTATGCAGCTTGTTGATTGGGTAAGCCAATTGACGACGGCCCCAGTCTTCTAAACGATGGATTTCACCACCACCTTGCTTGATCGTTTCGCTGTAGCGCTCGATCATGCCAGGTACTTGCTCGCTTTGGTCCGGGTGGACCATAAATACGATTTCGTAATGACGCATTACAGTTTCCTTTTGGTTCGTATAGCCTCAGTTTAGCTCAGCCGCACTAACATAGAAGCAAGGAACACATTCAGTAAAATTAAAATATGGCTGATTTAAGCCGCGCGATACTAACTAAAATGAAGGCCAATTGCAAATTAATCGGTGTTTTTGTGGGCTTTTTCAATGCGGGAACTGAGCAGAGCAACAACGCGGTCGGCTAATTCATTAGCCACAGCGCTTTCTCCGCGTACAACAATATGATCAACAATCTTTTCCTGACGTCTTACTGTGGCGTCAATTTGTATCGCGTCCTGCTGCTCCTGAAATGCCAGGGTCACCTGCCACTCAGCACTATTATCCTCGACCATGTGCCACTCATGTCTGACTTCCAACCGGTTACTGATATCAAAAGCCAGATTCTCCACGGACTTTTCTGCGTTATCCTGCAGCTCGAAATGAAAAGCAACGTAAGGCTTTTCTGAGCGCAACCAGGTCGGAGATTCCCAGTTAGGTGTCCAGCTTACAAAGAGTACAGCAACCATGCCTAAAGCAATAGCAATAGGCAAAAGGCGATGTTTAAGATCCATTGCGCTGCCTGACCACCTCAAATAGACAAACACCACTGGCCACTGAAACATTCAGACTACTGACACTGCCAGATAAGGGAATAGATACTAAATCGTCACAGGTTTCACGGGTCAAACGGCGCATTCCTTTTCCTTCAGCTCCCATCACCAAAGCAACCGATCCGCGGTAATCGACATCATAGACTGACTGAGTCGCTTCCCCTGCAGTCCCATAAACCCAAACACCAAGCTCCTGAATATCGCGAAGAGCCCGCGCTAAATTTGTAACAACAACCAGAGGCACGTTTTCTGCCGCACCAGAAGCTACTTTACGTACCGTTGGGGTAATCTGTGCCGATTTATCCTTAGGGACGATAACAGCGGTGACGCCAGCAGCATCAGCTGTACGCAAACAGGCCCCTAAATTATGTGGGTCAGTTACGCCATCAAGCACCAGAAACAACGCCGCGGTTTGGCTTTGTTCCAATAACGCCGGAAGATCATGCTCCGTTAAGGTGGGTGGAGACTGAACCGTTGCAACAACTCCCTGGTGATTTCCGCCTTCGGCCCGTTTTTCTAAAGCTTGCTTTGGCACCCATTGAGGACGAACACCCGTCGCATGACATTGGTTTACAATGTCACGCACCGAATCGTCCTGACGCTCTTTAGAAACATAGAGCTCAACCAAGCGATCCGGGTGGTTCTTTAGTATAGCCCGCACCGCGTGCAGGCCAAACACGGTCACTTTTTGGCTCATGATTTACTACGTCCTTTACCGCCACCGCGGTTAGTGTTCTTCCGTTGACCACCCTTGCCTCTGGGCTGACCTTTACGTTTACCTTTTCCGGAACCTTTTGCCGGCATACTGCGCTTCTTGCCCCCCGGACTCGTAGCTTCCAGCAAGGTTAAATCAATTTTTCTATCGTCGAGGTTTACGTCTTTTACTTTTACTTTAACGTTATCACCCAGACGGAATACGCTGTGACTGTTCTCGCCAACTAACATCCCTTTTTGCTGATCAAAATGGTAATAGTCATTGTCGAGGTTACTAATATGAATAAGACCGTCAATTTGGTAATCACTAAGGCGAACAAATAAACCAAAGTTAGTGACGGATGAAATAACACCTTCAAACTCCATACCAATGTGGTCGAGCATGAATTCGCATTTTAACCACTCATCTACCTGACGAGTAGCATCATCTGCCCGACGTTCAGTCATTGACGTATGCACGCCCAGTTCATCCAGCTGTTTTTCCGAATAAGCCCAGGCTCCGACAAGTCCTTTACCTTCGCCTTCATTCTTGCGCAGAATAGCTTTTATCGCGCGGTGCAAAATCAGATCGGGATAACGACGAATAGGTGAAGTAAAGTGCGCATAAGATTTCAATGCCAAACCGAAGTGGCCTTTATTCTCAGGCTGATAAACGGCCTGTTGCATTGAGCGCAGCAACATGGTTTCAATTAATTCGTGATCCTGACGATCTTTAACTTGTTCAAGAAGTGACGCGTAATCCTTAGGCGAAGGATCATCACCACCTTCGAGGTTCAACCCAAGTTCACCAAGAAAACTGCGGAAGTTGTTAAGGCGTTCATCTGCCGGAGTTTCATGCACACGGAATAACGAGCCAATTTCTTTGTCGGACTCAATAAGCTGAGCGGATGCAACGTTAGCCATGATCATACACTCTTCAATGATTTTATGAGCAACATGACGTTTAACCGGCTCGATACTTTCAATTTTACGCTCAGCATTAAAAATGAAGCGGGTTTCCTGCGTATCGAATTCAATAGCCGAACGGCGCTTACGTGCAGCACTTAACGCATTGTAAAGACGTTCAAGTTCCTGAACGTTATCCATCACATGCTGATACTGTTGTTGTAGCTCTTCGTCGCCATCAAGCAGCTTCTTAACTTTGTTGTAAGTCAGGCGAGCATGGCTTTTCATTACCGCCGGATAGAATTGAGTCGATTTCAGCTTCCCACGAGGTCCCAGCTCCATCTCTGCAACCATACAAAGACGATCAACATCAGGGTTCAGTGAACATAAGCCATTCGAAAGCTTCTCCGGCAACATAGGAATAACGTTACTGGGAAAATAAACCGAATTCCCCCTATCAGTTGCTGCTTTATCAAGCACCGTACCGGGTCGCACATAATAGGAAACATCAGCTATAGCGACCCATAAGCGCCAACCTTTGTCTTCGGGCACACAGCAAACTGCGTCATCAAAGTCTCGAGAGTCCTCACCGTCGATCGTAATAAGCGGAAGTTCACGTAGGTCTTTGCGCCCTTCATAAGCTTCTGCAGGAACCTCTTCACTGTATTTTTTTAATTCCTCATCAACTTCTGATGGCCATTCAGTGGGAATATCATGCTCGCGAATAGCCACCTGAATTTCCATGCCAGGAGCCATATGTTCACCCAGCACTTCTGTCACCCGGCCTATGGGGCTAGTGCGACGGCTTGGCCGACGAGTTATCTCTACAACGACTAACTGACCGTGGCGAGCGCCACTTTTATCCGCATCCGGAATGAGAATATCCTGACTAATGCGACCATCGTCCGGCACCACAATACCTAAACCGTGTTCAATGAAGTAGCGGCCAACAATGTTACTGTCTCTTGGCTCCGTAACACGTACAATCCGCCCTTCGGTACGACCTCGGCTGTCTTTGCCACTAGGTTTAACGAGTACTCGGTCACCGTGTAATACAGAATACATTTGGTGATGCGGAATAAAGAGATCTTTTCCACCGTCTTCGGTCTGGCAGAAACCAAAGCCGTCTTTATGACCAATGATACGACCTTTAATTAGGTCCATACGCTCAGGCAGACCATAGGCATTTGCTCTACTGTAAATAAGCTGCCCATCGCGCTCCATCGCCCGCAGCCGACGCTTTAAGCCAACAGCCTGGCGTTCGTCGTCCAGGCCGAAGTGGCGAATAAACTCATCAAACTGAACAGGTTTATTATTGGAAGTAACAAGTTCCAATAACTGTTCGCGGCTTGGAATTTCGACTTCGTAGTCTGGCGTATTGTTGTTCTGCTGATTATCTGACATAGAATCCTATATATGTATGGTTGCACGGTTAAGGAAGACCGATGCAGACAGTATACGTGCTGAAAAGGATAATGTCAGTGCTTCTGGTATTTTCGTTCGGGATTTCAAAGAAGAAACTTGGTGCCGAGGGGGGGACTTGAACCCCCACGCTGTTACCAGCGGTGGATTTTGAATCCACTGCGTCTACCAATTCCGCCACCTCGGCTAAGGGGTGTGCTTTACTATTTTCAATTTGGTAACGGGACGGGATTATACCCTTGAACTTGTGCTAATCAAGCAATAATTCACGAAAAGTCACGGGAAGCTGATTAACTGCTGATTCCTTGTACAGATTGAGGCTGCTGTCAGCTTGCTTTGCTCATGGTATGATCAACCCACGACTAATTCGAATGAGTTCCGCATGAGTTCTGAAGCACAAAAATTACACGCCAGCTTTCCCAGTGCTGGCTTTACCAGACGACTGGCAGCCTGGGTTTATGATCTTTTAGTTGCTGCAGCAATTACTATGCTGGCATCTGCGTTAGCTCTACTTTTTGCCGCGCTACTAACCTCTTTCAACTGGCTGATACTATCACACGATATGGATCACGCGGCATGGCTGGCTCAGGGGCCATGGTACAGCTTGTATCTTATTACTGTTGTTGCGATATTTTTTGGCTGGTTCTGGAAACGTTCAGGGCAAACATTAGGCATGCGCGCCTGGCGTTTAAAACTTCAAAACCGTGACGGCTCACGCTTAACCAATCGTCAGGTATTGATAAGATTACTGACCTGCTGCGGTGGTCTCGGAAACCTTTGGGTTCTCGTTGACTTAAAAAACAGACGAGCCTGGCAGGATTACGCAGCGGGAACAGAGGTTGTCACCCTTTCGAAAGAAGCGAACCAACTCTTTTACTGGAACGAGCTTTAAGTTTGGTACGGCCTGTTCTCAGGCCGTACGCCCGCGCATGAAATAAACCGCAATACCCGCAAACAACATACTCGGGAGTAATGCCCCTAAAATAGCCGGAATTTGATAAACCTGCGCCAGGGGTCCAAAAATCTCATTGCTCACATGAAAGCCGAAACCGGTAATGACACCTAACAAAACCCTTGCCCCCATCGTTGTGGAACGCAGAGGACCAAAGATAAAGGACAGAGCGACCAACAACATTACAGCCACAGTTATTGGAGCAAAAAGCTTACGCCATAACGCAAGTTCATAACGTTCCGCAGACTGTTGGTTGCTTTCCAGGTAAGTTAGGTAATCCAATAGCCCGCTAATGGAAAGTGATTCTGGTTTAATGGTCACGACCCCGAGCTTATCGGGCGTCAAACTTGACTGCCAGGCCATACTCGCTTTTTCATCGCGTAGCATACGGTTTTCCGTCATTTGTGTAACCGTCACCTCCTGCATACGCCATTTATCGCCGCTAAAGTTAGCTGTTCGGGCGTAAGTTACCTGTTGCAACTCCCTATTATCATTAAAGTCATAAATCAGAACATCGTGCAGACGCCCGGTGTCCTCAACTTCACCAATATTGATAAAGTCAGAACCATCTTTTGCCCAGACACCCTGTTGTGCCGAAATTAAGCTGCCACCTGAAATAGCTTGTGAGCGGATAGCTCGTCCCTGAGACTCCATGGGTGGTGCTATCCATTCGCCTATAGCCATTACTGCCACCATCATAATAATAGCGGACTTCATTACCGCCCCAATAATATTCAAGCGGGAACGCCCTGCCGCCATCATAACCACAAGCTCAGAGCTGCTCGCCAACATACCGACACCAATGAGACCACCGAGTAAAGCGGCCATTGGAAAGAAGGTTTCAACATCTCTGGGTAAGCTGTAAAAGACGAAAAGTGCAGCATCCATAACGTTGTAGTCGCCACGACCAACCGACTTCAGTTGCTCAACAAAACGAATTAACGACGACAAACCGGTTAATACAGCAAGACTTAACAGCGAGGTTCGTAGTACGGCAAGACCAATGTACTTATCTAAAATACTAAACATCACTGCCCCCGAGCCGAGCCGAAGCGGAGATTTGCTAATAACCTCAAACCAACCGGTCGGCCTTTACCTATCAGCACCAGCCCAAAAACCAGTAATATAAAGTGTATCCACCATAAACCGATGACTGGAGGAATGACGCCATCACGTATGGCCGACTTAGCCGCCATGAGCAATAGGAAGTAGCCTAAATAAATGAGTAAAGCCGGGGCCATCCGTCCAAACTTACCCTGACGAGGGTTCACCCGGCTTAATGGCACAGCAATAAGTGTCAATAAAGGCATAGCCAGAGGAATAGCGATACGCCACTGCAATTCTGCAACCGCTGCTGGTTCTTTCCACGATAACAGTTCAATAGTTGGGTAAGCCTCAAGTTTGCGTAATTGTTCACTGGCCTGCTGCTCTTTAATTTGAAGCTGATAACTGTCAAACGACATCATCTGATAACTCTCGTTGTCACCGGCGTAGCGTTTTCCTTCACCTAGCTCAAGCCACTGTGACCCCGTTGTTTCACTGATTACTTTGCCGGTTTTAGCCATAACCACACTACCCGACTGTAACTCTCCCTGGCTGTGGGTATGCTGCGCCACAAAAACTTCCTCAAGATCACCATTATCGCCCACACTTTGAACGAATATCACTGCTTTACGGTTACTTGCTTGCTGAAACCGCCCCGGCATCAGCGCGGTTAAGCCACTTTCTGAACGTGCTTTGTCTTCTAGCTTTTGTTCCTGATCGAGCGACCATGGCACTAACCACAATGTAAAGGACGCCGTTATCAAAGCCAGAACCAGCGACAGCACCAAAGTTACACGGGTTACATACCACTCACTTACCCCACAGGCGTGTAAAACCGTCATTTCGTTGTCAGCATAGATACGTCCGTGAGCCAGCAAAATACCCAAAAACAAACTAAGAGGTAGAATCAGAGACAATAATGCAGGGAGGTTCAGCGACAAAAGCTGAAAAATAATTGCGCCAGGAATATCCCCTTCTGAAGCATCCGATAGGACACGGACAAACTTCTGACTGACAAAAATCGTCATCAGGATAAAAAGCACAGCAAGCTGCGACTTCAATGTTTCACTGATCAAATAGCGGAATATGCGCACTGGCGTTCACTCATAACTTAGGTTTTTACTGGAATAGCTGTGATTTTTAAGTAAACTTGTTATTTTAACAACAAAGTGTCTTTATAGTGAAACTATAGCAGGCATTGAAGCCACCTGAAACAGGAGCACTGTCATGGAGTTCAGCGTCAAAAGTGGTAATCCGGAAAAACAACGTTCTGCTTGTATCGTTGTTGGCGTGTTTGAACCTCGTCGTCTGTCTGGCGTTGCCGAACAATTAGACAAAGTCAGTGATGGTTATTTAAGCAACTTATTGCGCCGCGGAGACCTTGAAGGCAAATCAGGCCAGGTTCTGCTGTTACATCATGTCCCCAATATTCTTGCCGAACGGGTTTTACTGGTCGGCTGCGGTAAAGAGCGCGAACTTGATGAGCGTCAGTACCGCCAAATTATCGCCCGTACTATGAACACCTTGAATGAAACCGGTTCAATGGAAGCCGTTTGTTTTCTCAGTGAACTGCACGTTAAAGGTCGTGATACTTACTGGAAAGTTCGTCAGGCGGTAGAAGCTGCCAGGGCAACATTGTACAACTTTAATGAGCTTAAGAGTAAAAAGGAAGAGCCTCGCCGCCCGTTACGTAAACTGGTCTTTAACGTTCCGAGCCGTAAAGAACTGGCTTTGGGCGAGCAAGCTGTGCAACACGCTTTAGCCGTAGCTACGGGTATGGATATTTGCCGCAACGTAGCCAATATGCCACCTAACATCTGCACGCCTCGCTACTTAGCGGAACAAGCCGAGTTAATGGCTGACAATTATGACAATTTAACGGTTAGCACGGTTGAAGAAGCAGAAATGGAAAAGCTGGGTATGAATGCATACTTAGCCGTTGGCCGTGGTTCAGAGCATGAGTCAGTACTAACTTTAATGCATTATAAAGGCGCACCCGATGACCAGGCCCCCATAGTACTGGTAGGTAAAGGCCTGACATTTGACTCGGGTGGCATTTCCATTAAACCATCCGCCAATATGGATGAAATGAAATACGACATGGGTGGTGCTGCCGGCGTTTTAGGGGCTATGCAAGCTTTAGCTGAACTGCAGCTACCCATAAACGTTATTGGTGCTGTAGCCGGTTGTGAAAACATGCCTGATGGAAAAGCATACCGCCCTGGAGATATTCTGACCACTATGAGCGGTCAGACGGTTGAAGTGCTGAATACCGACGCAGAAGGCCGACTGGTACTGTGCGATACCCTGACTTATATCGAGCGCTTCGAACCCGAATCCGTGATTGATTTAGCCACCCTGACAGGTGCCTGTGTTATAGCTTTAGGCAGCCATGCTTCAGCCGTACTCAGTCAACATAACCCGTTAGCACACGAAATTCTAAATGCTGCCCAACAAAGTGGCGACAAAGCCTGGCGTATGCCGCTCTGGGACGAATACCAGTCAATGCTGGACAGCCCTTTTGCGGATATGGCTAACATTGGTGGTCGCGAAGCCGGTACCATTACCGCCGCTTGCTTCCTATCGCGCTATACCAAAAAGTACCATTGGGCGCACATGGATATAGCTGGCACAGCCTGGCAAGGTGGCAAGGACAAAGGCTCCACAGGCCGCCCGGTTCCGTTATTAACGCAGTTCTTAATTAACCGCTGCAGCGCCGAGGCAACGGAATAACCATGTCGTCAGCTACTTTTTTCTTAATGCCTGACGAAGCTGAAAGCGGGCAAAACCGGTTAATTTGCGATAAGATAGCAGAGCTATATAGAAAGCATAAAAGGTTACGGGTCTGGGCCCGTAATCAGCAACAGGCGGAAGCGCTGGACGAACTGTTATGGCAGCAGCCAAGTGACGCCTTTATTCCGCATAACTTGCTTGGAGAAGGCCCCGCTACCGGCGCGCCAGTAGAACTTTGCTGGCCTGAGTCTGGCGACATTAAAAGCCGCCCCGGTTACGCGCTGTTTAATCTGGCTGAAGACATTCCGGTTCAGTCTCAGCAAAGCCAGAAGCTCTATGACATTGTTCCAGCCGATGACGACGGCAAAAAGGTAGCTCGCGAGCGATACAAACATTACAGGGCCAGAGGTTGCCAAATGCATACCGAGCCCCTGACATCCGAACAGAAGTAAGGTTACTATGGATAAAACATACTCCCCTGCAGCGATAGAACAAGATCTCTACCAACAATGGGAAGACAAAGGCTACTTCAAGCCTTCAGGTAAGGGTGACTCCTACTCTATTATGATTCCACCGCCGAATGTTACCGGCAGTCTGCATATGGGTCATGCTTTCCAACACACCATTATGGATACGCTCACCCGCTACCAACGCATGGACGGCCGTAATACATTATGGCAAGTGGGTTCCGACCACGCTGGTATCGCGACGCAGATGGTTGTTGAACGTCAGTTAGCCGCTCAGGGACAGACCCGCCAAGAGCTTGGACGTGACGCTTTTATTGATAAAATCTGGGAGTGGAAAGAACAATCGGGTGGCACTATTACCCAACAAATGCGCCGTCTGGGCGACTCTGTTGACTGGGATCGAGAGCGCTTCACTATGGATGAGGGGCTTTCGGACGCCGTCCGTGAAGTGTTTGTTAAACTCCATGAAGACAACCTCATTTATCGCGGTAAACGCTTAGTTAACTGGGATCCGGCTCTACAAACCGCTATTTCTGATTTAGAAGTCGAGAACAAAGAACAACAAGGCTCTATCTGGTACTTACGTTACCCGTTGGCCGATGGCGAAAAAACCGAAGACGGCAAAGACCATTTAGTGGTTGCAACTACCCGCCCGGAAACCATGTTGGGTGATGTTTGTGTCGCCGTGCATCCAGACGACGAGCGTTTTTCTCATTTGGTTGGTAAGCACATTGAGCTACCTATTGTTAACCGTCGTATTCCTATCGTTGCTGACCATCACGTTGACAGCGAATTCGGTACAGGTTGTGTCAAAGTCACCCCCGCGCATGATTTTAACGACTACGAAATTGGTAAGCGTCATCAAACCGGGATGATTTCCATTTTTGATGATACCGCTCATGTTATGGCAACAGCCGGCCTTTACACCAGTACGGGTGAAGCCCTTGATGAGCTGAATGGATTTAACGGTGTGCTCCCAGAGCAGTACGCTGGTAAAGAGCGTTTTGAGGCCCGTAAACAGCTTGTCGCTGAATTTGATGAACTGGGCTTGCTGGAAAAAATTGAAAAACACACCAACAAGGTGCCTTATGGTGACCGTGGTGGCGTTCCTATTGAGCCGCATCTGACCGACCAGTGGTATGTCCGCGTTGAACCTATGGCGAAACAGGCTACGGCAGCGGTTGAAGATGGTCGCATCGAGTTTGTGCCCAAGCAATACGAGAACATGTATTTCAGCTGGATGCGCGACATTCAGGACTGGTGTATCTCGCGTCAATTATGGTGGGGGCACCGTATTCCGGCGTGGTATGACAAGCAAGGCAATGTCTATGTGGGTCGCACCGAAGAAGAAGTGCGGGAAAAACACAACTTAGACGATACGCCTCTTCAGCAGGACGAAGATGTACTGGATACCTGGTTCTCGTCCGCGCTATGGACTTTTTCTACCCTGGGTTGGCCCAAAAATACCGAGGACTTAAAAACCTTCCACCCGACCGATGTACTGGTTACCGGTTTCGACATTATTTTCTTCTGGGTTGCCCGCATGATCATGATGACCATGCACTTTATGAAAGACGAAGAAGGTCAGCCGCAAGTTCCGTTTAAGAAAGTCTATGTGACCGGCCTTATTCGCGACGAAGAAGGCCAGAAAATGTCTAAGTCTAAAGGTAACGTGTTAGATCCGCTGGACATGATTGACGGCATTAGCGCTGACGAATTAGTGGCTAAACGCACAGCCAATATGATGCAGCCTAAAATGCGTGAGAAAATTGAAAAACGCACCCGCAAAGAGTTCCCTGAAGGCATTACCGCTCACGGAACCGATGCACTCCGCTTTACATTAACAGCGCTGGCCTCTACGGGTCGTGATATTAACTGGGACATGAAACGCCTGGAAGGATATCGTAACTTCTGTAACAAACTGTGGAATGCCAGCCGTTATGTGCTGATGAACACCGAAGAGCATGACTGTGGTCTTGAAAACGACGACATGACCTTGTCACTGGCCGACGAATGGATCATTGCTCGTTTCAACAGTACCGTAAAAGACTTCCGTCAGGCACTGGATAGCTATCGTTTTGACCAGGCAGCCGCTATTGCTTACGAATTTACCTGGAATCAATTCTGTGACTGGTATCTGGAACTGACTAAGCCGGTGCTACAAAACGGTACTGAAGTACAACAACGCGGAACTCGTCACACACTGGTAAATATTCTGGAGCAGCTATTGCGCCTGCTACACCCGGTTATGCCGTACATTACTGAAACTATCTGGCAACGCGTGAAACCGCTGGTTGGTAATACGGGTGATACCATTATGCTGCAGCCGTTCCCGCAGGTTCAGGACAATGTCAGTCATCAGGCAATGCAGGATATGGAATGGCTGAAGCGCGTTATTCTGGCCATTCGTAACATTCGCGGCGAAATGGACTTATCACCGAATAAGCCTCTGCCTCTCTTGCTCTCAAATGCCGAAGCAATGGCTCGGGGTCGTATTGAAAATAACGAAAGTTTTCTGAGTAGTCTGGCTAAACTGGAGTCTATCGAGTTCATTGATAACGATGATGATGCGCCAGCCAGCATGACAGCTTTAGTAGACACACTGAAGCTGCATATTCCAATGGCTGGTTTGATTGATAAAGATGCGGAACTCCAACGTTTGCAAAAAGCGATTGAGAAAGCGGACAAAGAATGGCAACGACTCAATGGCAAGCTCAGCAACGACAACTTCGTGAGTAAAGCGCCTGAAGCCGTTATTGCAAAAGAACGTGAAAAACTGACTGAAGCTCAGGCAACGCTCAAGCAGCTACAGGATCAGCAGGAAAAAATTAAAGCACTGTGATTTCATTTAGCACAGTTAATCAAAGCTGATGAATAAAAGCGCCTGGGTATTTGACTTAGGCGCTTTTTTTTAACTAATCTATTTCTATCTGGATCTCGTATCAAAAAGAGTCGCTAAGATTAAGGAGAACGTCATGACTATTTTTGAAGAACTACGAGTAGACCACGACAAACAGCGCCAGCTTATTGATATTTTACTGAAAACAGAAGGCGATGCGCCAGAGCGCAAGAAACACTACCAGCAGTTAAAAGTTCAACTAGAACAACATGCTGCCGCAGAGGAACGTTACTTCTACAATCCCCTAATAGAAGACGACGACACGATAGAAATGTCACGACACGGCATTGCTGAGCACCATGAAATTGACGAGCTTATTGAAACACTTGAGCAGACTGAGATGTCATCCCCTGCGTGGCTTCAACACTTCAAAAACCTGAAACATAAAGTTTTGCATCATCTCGAAGATGAAGAGCAAGGTTTTTTCCAGCGTGCGGGAAAAGTATTAAACGACACGGAAAAAGCGTCTTTAGGCAGTGATTACCGCAGTATGATGAAAGAGAAAGGCTTGTAAAGACGGAGAGGATTACTCCTCTCCATTATCAAATTCTTCACCTTCAAGCTCATCGTCTTCAATGAATGTGCCCCAACCGTCATACTCGACTTCGCACTCATCAGCAATAGCTGCTATTTCACGAACCTGACGGTTTAAAATATCGTTGTCGAGTTCAGCATCGGTGACAGCCATAAACGCGAACCAACGCTTACCATGGTCATCTTCAAATTCATCAGCATCATCAACATGATAGCCCTGCTTAACCAATTCAACCGCTGCTTTTTCCAGCTTGGTGAAATCCTGACTGGCCAGATGGTGTTCAATTTCATACAAGAGATCTGTTTCAGCGCCGTCAGCTATCAAAGCTTGCACCGTTTCTTCACTCTGTTTAAGTAGATCATTAAGATCTCGGCTCATGACTTATCCTTTTCGGCCTGTTCTCTTTCGATACTTGCGTTTAACTGTTTAATTTTATCATCCATTAGCTGGTGGCAATGCCCGCTTAACTCACGTAAATTTTCACGCTGATAGTTTGCAATTCGCACAGGCTCAAGAAAAGCAATTTTCAGCACACCATTGTTCCAGCGGTTCATCTTTACCTTGCCATGTAGCTCAGACACACATACCGGAACCACGTCAACCTGAGCCCGGAACGCAGTATGAAAAGCACCGTTCTTAAACGGTAACAGACCTCTTCCATAACTTCGGGTTCCTTCAGGAAACATCCATACCGAAATGTCACGTTGCTTTATAGCATCCGCTGTTTGTCCTATGGTGCCATGAGCTTTTCCAGCATTTTTTCTATCAATCAGAATATTCCCTGCTAACCAATAAAGCCACCCGAAGAACGGTATCCAGCGCAGGCTTTTCTTACCCACGGTAACGGTATTTTTGGGTAGCATTGCTGCAATGGTGAATATTTCCCAACTGTTCTGATGGTTACAGATAAAAACGTAAGGACCGCCCTTTTCAATGTCCGGGTGGCGACTCACTTCAATTCGCATACCTAAAACTCGTATTGCCCACCCAAAAATATGAGCGAACCTGTAGGTATTATTGCGATGAAAGGGGCGGATTATACAAAATAAGCAGCCGGCCACACCAAACAACACAACAAATCCACCAAGAAATACCCATCGCAACAAGGCTAACATTCAAACTCCTCAATTAATCCTTGTCTTGCTCAACCACTATTTCGTCAACACGTTGCAATCCGCGCGGTAGTTTATTACCTCGCCGTCCGCGTTCTCCATAGTAATGTTCCAAATCTGCCGGTTTCAGAGTCAGCTTGCGCTTACCCGCAATTAAAGTAATTGCTTTGTCCGGTGCAGCGGTTGCCAATGCAACCACATACTCTTCACGAGACTGTGCCCGCAAAGCAGGAATACTGATTAACTTGTTGCCTTTTCCTTTACTCAGTTGAGGCAAGTCTGCAACTGGGAATACCAACATTCGACCTTCATTGGAAATAACAATGACTTTGTCTTCTCGCAAATCATTCACTTTATTGGGCGGCAGTATCTTAGCGCCAGTTGGCAATGTTATAATGGCTTTACCGTTTTTATTGCGGCTGACTAAGTCACTGAACTGGCAAACAAACCCATAACCAGCGTCGGATGCCAATAATAAATGGCTTTCGTCCCTGGCCATTAGAACGTGCTCGACGTTCTCACCTGCAACTAAACTAAAACGTCCGGTCAGAGGTTCACCCTGGCTCCTTGCTGATGGCAACAGATGAGCTTCACAGGAGAAGCTTTTCCCTGAAGTATCAAGGAACACCACAGGCTGATTACTCTTACCCTCAGCCGATGCCAAATAACTATCACCGGATTTATAGCTGAGCTTCTCACCCTCAATATCATGACCTTTAGCAGAGCGCACCCAGCCTTTCTTAGATAACACAACAGTTACCGCTTCAGCCGGCGTTAAGTCACGTTCACTTAAAGCTTTAGCTTCAGAACGTTCAACAATTGGCGAGCGACGTTCGTCACCATAAGTTTCCGCATCGGCTAACAGCTCTTTCTTAATCAGTGTTTTTAAACGACGATCAGAACCCAGTAAAGTCTGCAGCTTTTCGCGCTCTTTATTAAGCTCATCTTGCTCGCCGGTCAGCTTCATTTCTTCTAATTTTGCTAAATGCCGTAACTTAAGCTCCAGAATAGCTTCAGCTTGTTTATCCGATAACCCGAAACGACTCATTAATTCGTCTTTCGGCTTATCTTCAGTACGGATAATCTCAATAACTTCATCAATATTGAGATAAGCAATGAGTAAGCCTTCCAAAATATGCAGTCGGGCCAGCACTTTATCTAAGCGATGCTGCAAACGTCGCGTTACTGTTGTCTGACGAAACTCCAGCCACTCTTTAAGAATGCCAACTAGCGGCTTCACTTTCGGCCGGCCATCTAAGCCCAGAATATTCAGATTAACCCGGTACTGCTTTTCCAGGTCTGTTGTGGCGAACAGGTGATTCATTAACTGTTCTGTATCCACTCGATTTGAGCGAGGAACCACAACTAACCGAGTCGGGTTTTCATGGTCTGACTCATCACGCAAGTCCGAAACTAAAGGCAGTTTCTTCGCCTGCATTTGATGCGCTATTTGCTCTAATACTCTTGCCCCCGATGCCTGGTGCGGTAGGGCCGTAATAACAATTTCACCATCTTCAATACTGTAGCAGGCACGCATTTTAATACTGCCGCGTCCTGTTTCGTAAAGCTTAGTGATGTCATCCGCTGGCGTAATGATTTCAGCATCGGTGGGGTAATCCGGCCCCTTCAACACTTCCATAATATCTTCAAGCTGACTACCCGGCTTTTCCAACAACATTGCGCAGGCATTAGCCACTTCACGAGCATTATGAGGAGGAATGTCCGTTGCCATACCGACGGCAATGCCGGTTACACCATTTAATAAAATATGTGGTAACCGCGCAGGCAGCACCTGAGGCTCTTTCATGGTGCCATCAAAGTTCGGTATCCAGTCGACCGTCCCCTGACCCAGCTCGCTAAGCAAGACTTCACTAAACTTAGACAGTCTGGCCTCAGTATAACGCATAGCCGCGAAGGATTTAGGGTCATCCGGTGAACCCCAGTTACCCTGACCGTCGACCAGCGGGTGACGGTAAGTAAAAGGCTGAGCCATGAGCACCATAGCTTCATAACACGCACTGTCACCATGAGGATGAAATTTACCAAGAACATCACCCACGGTACGGGCTGACTTCTTATATTTAGCGAGTGCCGAGAGTCCAAGCTCTGACATGGCGTACACAATGCGTCGCTGTACCGGCTTTAAACCATCACCGATATTCGGTAGCGCCCTGTCCATGATCACGTACATGGAATAATTCAGGTAGGCTTCTTCCGTAAAGCGACTCAGTGGGCGGGTTTCTGTAACTTCCGTCGACATTCTGACTTCTCCTTGCTCACAAGTGCTTACAGTTCAGCCAAATCGGCCATGTTACCTTTGCTTTCCAACCATGTACGGCGGTCCGCGGCTCGTTTTTTCGCTAAAAGCATATCCATCAGCTCTTCCATTACTTCGCCATCGTCAATGGTCAACTGAACCAGTCGGCGGGTATTTGGGTCCATAGTGGTTTCTCGCAAGGTTAACGGATTCATTTCACCCAGACCTTTAAAACGCTGAACATTCACTTTGCCTTTGCGCTTTTCAGCCTCGATGCGATCTAAAATACCCTGCTTTTCACCTTCATCCAGTGCGTAATATACGTCTTTGCCTACATCTACGCGATAAAGTGGTGGCATCGCAACAAAAATATGACCGTTTTCAACTAATGGTCTGAAGTGCTTCACAAACAGTGCGCAAAGCAAGGTTGCGATGTGCAAACCGTCTGAGTCAGCATCCGCTAAAATGCAAATTTTTCCATAGCGCAACTTATCTAAGTCGACAGTGTTGGGATCAACTCCTACAGCAACCGAAATATCATGAATTTCCTGCGAGGCCAGAATTTGTTCGGGGTCAACTTCCCAGGTATTCAGAATTTTCCCCCGAAGCGGCATAACCGCCTGAAACTCACGGTCACGGGCTTGCTTCGCAGAGCCTCCTGCGGAGTCCCCTTCCACTAAGAACAATTCACTTCGGCCAGGTTCCTGACTTGAGCAGTCGGTGAGTTTGCCGGGTAGTGCCGGGCCCTGCGTTACTTTTTTACGAACAACTTTTTTACTGGCCTTTAAGCGTCTCTGCGCGTTGCTAATACAAACATCGGCTAAAAGTTCAGCTTGATCAGTATGCTCATTCAGCCAAAGGCTAAAGGAGTCTTTTACTACACCAGAAACAAAACTGGCAGACTGCCGCGAGGACAAGCGCTCTTTTGTTTGCCCTGCAAACTGAGGGTCCTGCATTTTGGTCGACAAAATATAGCTACAACGTTCCCACACGTCTTCCGGAGTTAACTTGACCCCTCGGGGTAACAGATTACGAAACTCACAAAACTCACGCATTGCCTCCAACAGGCCCTGGCGTAGTCCATTTACATGGGTACCGCCCAGCGTGGTCGGAATTAAGTTAACGTAACTTTCAGATACCCCTTCACCACCTTCCGGCAGCCAGGTAACAGCCCAGTCAACGCCTTCGGTTTGCGAGCTAAAACTACCATCAAAAGGTTCTTCCGGTAAGGTCGGTACATCCTTCACAGCCTCAACCAAATAATCCGTTAAGCCATCCTGATAAAACCAGGTATCTTCAGTGTCATCAATTTTATTACGGAAGGTTATTTTCAGACCGGGACATAGAACCGCTTTAGCGCGCAATATGTGCTTTAACTTGGTAACAGAGAATTTTGCAGAATCGAAATATTGAGGGTCAGGCCAAAAGTGAACTCGCGTACCAGTGTTTCTTTTTCCTACCGTGCCGGTTACTTCCAGCTCACTGACTTTATCACCGTTCTCGTAGGCCATTTCATAAACTTGACCATCACGCTTAATGGTCAGTTCAACACGCCTGGATAAAGCGTTAACCACCGAGATACCAACACCATGCAAACCACCGGAGAATTGATAGTTTTTATTCGAAAACTTACCGCCGGCATGCAGTTTGCTCATAATCAGTTCAACACCCGGAACACCTTCTTCCGGATGAATATCCACCGGCATCCCCCGACCATCGTCGGTGGTTTCCAGCGACTGGTCCTGATGCAGAACAACAAGTAAGGTTTTGGCATGCCCCGCCAGAGCTTCATCGACACTATTATCTATAACCTCCTGACCCAAATGATTAGGTCGAGAGGTGTCAGTGTACATACCGGGGCGGCGCTGAACCGGTTCCAGTCCGTTCAGCACCTCAATGGAGTCGGATTTATAGTCTGTCATGAGTCCCTGTTTTTATTATTGGCTCGATCCACGAAAAGTGTGCTTCAATTTACCGCTAACTGGCGTCTATTTGAAGTAGTACGGCATAAATTTCTGAGCAGCCTCGCTCAGCTTAGGCTGAATATGGCCCTGCTTACGACACAAGGTTAACCAGTCGGCCAAAAATTGATTCACCTGATGCTTTTCATCCTGGTGTCGCATTTCACGGTTAGGCTGTTGATAACGAGCCGCTAAACGAGTAACCCCCTGACTGGAGATAATCTCTGCCATACGCACATCATGATATAACCGCACCGTCATTTTAGCATGCAGATAGTCTGCCCAGTCCGGTTTCAACTGTTCAATTTCAATGTCTGAGGTATAACGCGCTTCACTCACGTTGCGCAAACTGAACGCTAAATGTTCACCAGCGTAAATCGTAACCTGAGCCTGAGACTCAAGTTGGGACAGCATAGGCAACAACCCTGCGTAGTTAAGTTCGTTCAGTCGGTGCAGTTCGGCCACGTCGACAACATAGCGCTGTAGCATAATAAAACCTCAGTTTACTCCTAATCAGGGAACACCTTATCATGGTGTAGCTGCAACCATTGTAACCCAATTACGCTGGCTGCGTTGTTGATTTCTTCACGTTCAAGCATGCCAATAACTTCTGTTCTGGGTAAAACATGCACGCGTATATCTTCGTCTTCTTCAGGGAGCCCACCAAAGCTCGCAGCAGATTGACTGTCAACCTCAGCAATATAAATGGTCAGTTTCTCGTCTGTACCACCCGGACTCGAATAATAGCTTGTGGCGTAAATCAGTCGCTTAGCTTTTAAACCGGCTTCTTCTTCCAGTTCGCGAGTTGCCACCTCCTCTGCACTTTCGTCAGCATCAAACATCCCGGCTACGAACTCAAACAGCCAAGGCCCGTTTTTGTCATCCAACGCACCGACCCGGAACTGCTCAAGCACTACGAGTTCATCCCGAACAGGATCATAGGGTATAACCACAACCGCATGCCCACGTTCCATCAATTCCCGGTCGATTGCCGGACTCCACTCACCAGAAAACAGTCTGTGTTGTAAAGAATAGCGATAAACTGACAAAAAACCTTGATAAAGCGGTGTCTTTTCCTTTACTTTCACATCATCGCGGTGAAAACGAATTGCCATACTAACGAGTCCTATATATTGAGAGTAACTGAAAACAAACATTCTGTTACACTTGAGCGAATTCTGAAACCATGTTTTTCTTAAAGTATCTGCGCAAATCATTTACACTGAGTAATCATTCAGCGCTGTATGTAAACTATGCGCGATTATTGAACATTGCATGTCAAGTAACAGGAAACTGACTACCATGAAAAAGCATCTTTTGTCGGCAGCTGTCGGTCTGGCATTGACCACAGTCACTTTTACGTCAAATGCTGAGGATTTGGCTCAAATTTATCGCTTAGCAGTTGATAATGACCCGACCTTGTTAAGAGCAGCGGCTGAACGTAACGCAGCCCAGAAGGGAGTAGATATTGCTAAATCAGGGTTGTTGCCACAAATTAACGGTGAAGCAGGTTATAGTGATAGCAGTTCAGAGTCGTTTCAACCAGGCATTGGGTCATATGACATCGATACTGATGGTTGGCAGGCAGGCGTATCTCTAAATCAAAGTATCTTTGACTGGAGCGTTTGGAAAAATGCTGACATTGCTGAGAAGCGTGCATACCAAGCAGAAATATCTTACGGTAATGCCCAACAAGAATTGATGCTCCGTGTCGTTAATGCATACTTTCAAGCCCTTCAGGCAAAAGACGATTTATCTTTTGCTGAAGCAGAGAAAAAAGCCATTAATCGCCAGTTAGAACAAACTAAACAGCGCTTCTCGGTAGGCTTAACCGCCATTACTGATGTTCATGAAGCACAAGCGCAGTATGATAGTGCCGTCGCTCGTGAAATTCAGGCTCGCAATGCCGTTGAAATAGCATTGGAGGACATTCGCGAAATTACCGGTCAATACCCACAAACTCTTGCGGCGTTAGATACCGAAACCTTTTCGCCCAGTACTCCGGTACCTGAAGATGTTCGCTTATGGGTGAAAAAAGGAGAAAACAGCAACTTGAGCTTATTAGAAAGCATGGTTCAGGTTGAAATTGCTGAGCAGCAAATTAAGCTTCAGCAAAGCGGCCACTACCCTACGGTGTCATTATCAGCTAACTATTCAACCAATGACACCGATAGAACAATACAGGGTGAACCATCCCCAGATACAGGACGCCTTGACAGCCGCTCTATCGGCCTAAATGTTAGTGTTCCTATCTTCTCAGGGTTCCGGACATCATCTGAAGTCGCTCAGGCACGTGACAACTACGTAGCCAGTAGCCAGCAAATGGTACAGACACGACGCAATGTTGAGCGCGAAGTCCGCAGTACGTACTATGAAGTTACAGCTTCTATTGCCAGCATTAATGCTTTTCAACAGTCAGTTGTGTCTGCTGAAAGCGCGTTAAAAGCAACCGAAGCAGGATTCGAAGTAGGTACCCGGACTATAGTTGACGTACTGAACAGCACCCGTAACTTGTACGATGCTAAACGCAACTTATCAGAAGCGCGTTATGGCTATATCCGTCAAGTTCTTAGCCTTGAGCAAGCCGCAGGTCAGTTACAGGAACAAGATCTGGTAGCAATAAACAGCAGCCTTTCTGAAAACGTCGAAGGTACTGCCGCAGACTAACTGCGCAGACCAGGGCACCGCCGCTTATAGGTGGTGCCTTATTCCAAATGTTTTATGTTACTATCCGCGATAATTGAAGAATAATTAGCGGCATCTGTTGTGATCGAACCTCCCAAATTTAAGTTCTACTTTCTGCATCCTAAGTTTTGGCTAACCTGGCTTGGTGTCTTTGTCCTTTACAGTGTTTCCTGGCTGCCCTACCGCCTGCAACTTACCATGGGTAGAGGTTTAGGCCTGTTGTTTAAAAAGCTCATGCCGCGCCGGGTTAACATTGCCCGAACCAACTTGAAGCTTTGTTTCCCTAATTACAGCGATGAAAAAATTGAAGCGTTGCTGACCGATAATATGAAAAACACCGGTATCGCTTACTTTGAAATTGGTATGGCCTGGTGGTGGCCAAACTGGCGAATTAAACGAAAGCTCCACATTCACGGGGAACAACACCTTCGCAAAGCTCAGGAAGACGGCAGCGGTATTTTATTGTTGCTTTTTCACTTCCTTAGTCTGGAAGTTCATGCGCGACTGCATGGCTTTGTCGAACCAGCCGTTGGCTTGTACCGTCCCCACAATAATGCGGTGATGGAATTTTTGCAGACTCGCGGACGCGGACGCTCAAACAAGTACATGATCCAAAGGCGCGATGTTAAAGCCATGATGAATGCGCTGACTCAGGGCGACATCGCTGGCTACCTTCCAGATCAAGATTACGGACGCCGTCGCGTTGAGTTCGTCAAGTTTTTTGAGGTACCGGATACCTCCACCACCTTGGGCACCATGCTTTTTGCACGTAACCCTAACTGCAAGGTAATGGTCAGTCGCTGCGTCAGACGTGACGACGGTCGTGGTTATGACCTTTATTACGAACCGCCGCTTGAAAACTTCCCTACCGGCAACGATAAAGCCGACGCGGAGCGGGTTAATCAGTTAGCCGAACAGGCAATACTGAAGGCGCCAGAGCAATACCTCTGGGTTCACCGACGTTTTAAAACACGTCCTGACCCTGATATGCCTAGCTATTATCAGTGATCTTCCAGTAATTGGTTCCAGCAGTCGAGTACAGCCTGACGCTCAGCATCCAGGTTGTGCTCTTCCAGCAATTGTTCACCTTGTAGCGCCAAAGCGTGACTCTCGCAACGGAAAATCTGAAAAGCGTTAATCAAATTTTGGGCATTCACCTCAGATAACAAGTGCAGTTGCTGCGCCTCAGTCAGAAGCCTGACGTTATCGCTGTATTGGCATAACTCGGGATGCTTATGTGCATACCTTAGTACGATGTACTGCGTTATAAACTCAATGTCCGCAATACCACCCGCATCCTGCTTTAGGTCAAACATGCTGTTGTTACGTTGCGCCAAATGCTCGCGCATTTTCTCACGCATCTCCACAATACTTTTACGCAATTCCCGTTCATCTCTGGGTTGAGATAAAATACTGCGGCGTATATCCATAACGGTTTCGCGCAATGCCGGAATGCCAAACACCGGTCTTGCCCGAACCAGTGCCTGTAACTCCCAGGTCCAGGCATCGTCCCTTAGGTAACGGGCAAATGAGTTTACCTGAGTCACCAGCAACCCTGCCTGACCTGACGGGCGTAAGCGCAAATCAACGTCGTACAAAATGCCAGCCACAGTTCGGGTGGTAAACAAGTGCAAGACTCGTTGTGCAAGACGCAAGTAAAACTGTTGAACTTCTATCGGTCGTTGACCATCGGTCTGGCCCTTATAATTGGCATCTGTAACAAAAACAAGATCGAGATCAGAGCCATACCCTAATTCCTGACCACCGAGCTTTCCGTATCCGAGCACAGCAAAGCCTGTATTATCGACACTGGTGCCCTCCGGCTTGCCATGCTTTTGGGTCAGGTGATGCCAGGCAAGACCAACCACCTCAGCGATAATAGCTTCAGCCAGCGCGCTTAAGTGGTCACTAACATTCATCAGTTCAAGGACACCACTAATATCCGCCGCCGCGATTTTTAACTGCAACGCTTGCTTGGCTTGCCGTAAAGCATCCATCTGCGTTTCTAAGTCCTGTTCGGGAATTCTCACCAAATACTCCCGCAGCACCGATGCATAATCTTTCGATTCCGGCAGACTATAGAGTTGTTGTGGGTCAATAAGCTCATCTAAAAGTATCGGGTGTAACGCTAGCTGCTCAGAAATCCACGGGCTTGCCATACAAAGTTTGCATAACTGCTCGCGCGCACCGGGGTTTTCCGCAAGCAGCTCGATATAGGCCGTACGGCTCATCACCGCTTTAATAATAGATAACAGCCTTTCCAGCAAACGTTCCGGATGCTGATGTTGAATTGCGTGGCGCAGCATCATCGGCATTAAGCGAGCTAAAGCGGCTCGTCCCCGTGGGCCAGAACTACGACGTCTGCTTTCCTGACGGAAGTTCTTAATTTGCGTCCATAAAGCCTGGGGCTCGTTAACCCCTTCACTTTCCAAAATCTCTATCGCCGCATCGTCATCCAGCATGTCCTGCCATAGAACCTGCAAACTCTGCTCATCTTCGTCATCTTCCGACTCGGCACCAACCACCTGCTGAAATTCACTATGAATGCGAGCCATACATTGATCAATTTTATCCTGCAGCTCTTGCCAGCTCGGCTCATCTAACATGGTGCATAAGCGCTCGCGGCCCAGCTCATCTGAGGGCAGTTGCTGAGTTTGTTGATCATCTATTTGCTGCAGACGATGCTCTATAACACGCAAATATTCGTAGTCTTCCAGCAACTGGCTGGCTTGCTTTTGATCGATTAAATCCAACTCAGTCAGCTCATTCATCGCTTTATAAACCGAGCGTGTCTGTAAAGACTTTTCCTGTCCCCCGCGAATAAGCTGGTGTGCCTGAACAATAAATTCGACTTCTCTGATGCCACCGGCACCCAACTTTATGTTATTTCTCACGCCTTGGCGGCGAGTTTCCTGTGTAATGAGAAGCTTCATCTTACGCAGGGCTTCAATAGCACCAAAATCAATGTAACGACGATAAACGAAAGGACGTATTAACTGCTGAAAAGTCTGCTGGTATTGTTCATCAGCGCCTATCATCCGGGCTTTTACCATGGCGTAACGCTCCCAGTCACGCCCTTGCTCCTGATAATAATGCTCTAACGCGTTAACACTGGTCACTAGAGGACCAGACTGACCAAAAGGGCGAAGTCTCATATCAACCCGAAAAACCTGGCCGTCGGCGGTCGTTTCATCAAGTAAACCAATAAGCGACTGCGCCAGTCGTTTATAAAAAACACCGTGCTCTAGGTTACGGCCTGGCCCCTGAGTCTCACCTTGCTCGGGAAACGCAAAAATAAGATCAATATCCGACGAAAAATTTAATTCTCTTCCGCCCAGTTTCCCCATACCAATAACCAATAACGGCATTAGGTTGCCCTCGGCATCAAGAGGCTTCCCATGACGGCTAATATAACGCTCGAATAGCCAACTCAGGCTCTTGCTGATTACGGCATCAGCAATCGCACTATAGTGAGCCAGGGATTCTTTTAAAGAAAGTTGCTGTAAAATATCAGCGGCGGCCAGCCTTGCCATCCAGCAATGACGCAATTGCCGAAGGCACTTCTTAGCATCGTCTTCACTATTTAAAGGCTCTAACGCCTTTGCAATATACGCTTCATACCCATCCGCTTCGGGCAATTTAATGGCTGCCTCACTACCAACAAAAAGCTCAGTTGCCAAATGATTGGGGTAACTTTCCGCCGCGCGGCCTATAAATGGGCTTACAGCAAATAAAGATCTTAGCAGTTGCTGCTGTTCATTGTTTAACACGGTATCGGAGGCAACATCCTGATAGCGTTGCCAGGCCGCCTCACTCTCATTAAGTAATTCTTTGCCGGGAGTCAGCATAACTACCTTAATTCATCCAATAGGGTTCACGTTTCAGAGCCGCTTTTCGCGAGTACTCCAGTGCTTTCAACAAGGATTCACGCTGGACTTTTTGCCACTCCATTAACTTTTCATCAATTTCGTCGTCACGCTCTTTGATACGCTCATGCAAAATATGCAGTGCCGTAATTTCACGGATGCCTCTTGCTAAATCTTGCCACGGCAGGCGAAATTTCTCCCTTAAGTCAGCGTCAAACAAATGGCCAAAGCAAGTGCCCATAAGCAGGCTGTTTTGCAAGGGTGTCAACAGTTTCAGATAGCCTTCTTCATTTAACCTTTCGTGCTCTGAGAAAGCCGTCTGCACGAGTTGCCAGTCACTTTTCAATAGCTGGCTACTCCACGGCGAAACCGGCTGCTCCAGCTCTTCTGTCATTTCTTCTTTGAAAAGAAATTCAGACAGCTCCAATAACGTTTTCTGATAGCTGACAGAGTGAACTAGCTCCGAAACTTCAGTCAGCCTTATCACGTCCTCCTGGCTATTAACCAGAGACTCATAAAGCTTGTTATAGCGCTTAAGCGCGCGATGATAAGCGCCGTCCTCAGCGGTTAATTCATCCAACCCTTCAAAACGTTTTAACCACTGGAGCTTCGACATTATCTGCGAGATATTGGTCAGCAGCCGACGCTCGCCGACACCATTTTCAATCAGCTGTTCCAGTACAACCCGCACCATTTGAATGCCATCTGCCATGCCCTGCACGGCTCTTACACTGGGCTGAAATTCCAGACAGGCTTCATTATGCTGCCAATGACGTAACCCGGACTCTAACGACCGGTACAATGCCTGACCGACACTATATTCGGACTTTAACGGTACGTAATGCATCTGCGTAAACGGCTCTAGCAGGCTTTTCCCTGCTAACAAATAACCTCTTGCAGCTTTACTGAGCGAGCCAACTCTCGCGCCCGCTTTTTTAACCAACTCATTTGCCAGCCGATAGGCCTCAGCTAAGGAGCCCTTTTGCACTTCCAGTTCAATTTCAGCTATAGGCTCGCGTTGCTCCCCGGATTCAATATGCCCGTCATCGAAAACCATTTCGATAATACCTTCACCACTGGGGAGCCGCCATTGAGTACGCGTAAAATCAGTAACAAATAAGGTGTCCAAGTCACGCTGAATATCGTATACCGGAAAGTCATCCGGCCATATTTCGTTGTCAAATAAGGTTAGGTCAGGCTTGTCAGTGTCAACATTAATATTGTACTCAGGCCTTTGATGCATGCCGCCCATAACCCGGCCAGCCAATTTGATCGTTTGCTCTTTATGATCTTTATAGCTACGTATCCGTAATCCAATATCGAACTGACGTAAACGCAAATCGGATGTGTCAAAGTAAGCGTTTGTAAGTTCAAACTGCTCTTTATTGGGCTTAGCCTGATTAGCATCCGCCAACGACTGGCAGACTTCGAGTGCTTTTTCTCGTTGTTCCGGAGCAATCAGTAATTTGAGCTCAACTTCTTGTGACATAAATCGATTCCGATGCGTTTAATAAGTTAGATTAAAGGTACTGGCTTGGCGGCTAACGGTCAACAAACACGGGCATTTAGTTCACTTGACACTACCGGTGAAAAGTTGCAACGTGAGATCCGACCATAAAGAGTCTTTACCAGCGCAAGAATAAGCTTATACTTGCGCTGATTCCCGACATTGGGGAAGCACGCCGAGCTTCGGCCTGGCTATACAGGAGATGCTATGTTCAAAGCGAGTGAGGTGCTATCCAAACAGCATCAGGCTGAGGACTTAAAGTCCTTACAGCAGGCAATTACTGACAATTATATTGTTGATGAAGACCAATATATGCGTGAGCTACTGCCTCTGGTTCCTGCCGATGATGATACGGTTAGTGCAGTTACCGAGCGCGCAGCTAAATTAGTTGAGCAAGTGAGGGAACGGGCAGATAACGGCGTTGTTGACGCCTTTTTGCAAGAGTACAGCCTGGATACTAAAGAAGGTATCATTTTAATGTGCCTTGCCGAGGCACTATTGCGTATACCCGATGGTTATACAGCAGACGCATTAATTCAGGACAAACTTTCCGGTGGAGACTGGCAAAAACACATGGGCCAGAGCGCCTCATGGTTAGTCAATTCCGGCACCTGGGGTCTGGCACTGACAAACAGTGTGACTAACCCTACCGGTAACCCCATGGAAACACCACGTGGGGCTTTTCGGCGTCTTATCCGTAAATTGGGTAAACCGCTAATTCGCAAAGCGACTTATACCGCCATGCAAATTATGGGTAAGCAGTTTGTGCTGGGACGTACCATTGAGGAAGCCCTGAAAGAGAGTCGTGACAACCGCGACAAAGGCTACACTCACGCCTACGACATGCTTGGTGAAGCCGCATTAACCATGAAAGATGCGAACTATTACAAGCAGCAGTACGTCAACTCAATCAAGACCATTACCAAAGAAGAATTTAACAACCCTGATGCGCCACGACCGACTATTTCAATTAAGTTGTCGGCATTGCATCCTCGCTATGAATCAGCGAACCACGAGCGCGTGCTGACAGAGCTTGCGACCACCTTAACTGACTTGGTTAAGCTGGCGAAAGAGGCCGATGTTGGCGTGACCATTGATGCCGAAGAAGCCGATCGTCATGAGTTATCGCTGGAACTATTTGAAAAAGTCTATCGCAGCGGTGTTTGCAAAGGCTGGCCTCGATTTGGTCTGGTGGTTCAGGCCTATTCAAAACGTGCCCTACCAACTTTATGTTGGATAACAGCTCTGGCAAAAGAATGTGGTGATGAAATTCCGGTGCGACTCGTCAAAGGTGCCTATTGGGATAACGAAATTAAGTGGACTCAGGAAAATGGTCTGCTTGGCTACCCTGTGTTTACCCGCAAGTCTCATAGTGATATTTCATACCTGGCTTGCGCACGCTATTTGTTGAGCGATGATACTGACGGAGCCATTTATCCGCAGTTCGCTACTCACAATGCGCAAACCTTTGTGGCCATTGAACAAATGAACGAAACCCATAAGCGGCGCATTGAATATCAACGCTTACACGGAATGGGTGACAGCTTATACGACACCATAATGGAGCAAAACCCGGGCATGGTTGTGCGCATCTATGCGCCAGTTGGTCCTCACAAAGATTTGCTGCCGTACTTGGTTCGCCGTCTGCTAGAAAACGGTGCTAACTCGTCGTTTGTTCACAAGCTGTTAGATGCAGATACGCCAGTTAATGAATTGGTAGAGCATCCTATGAAAACAGCTTCAGGTTACGAAAAGTACGCAAACAGCAAAATTCCACTTCCCCCGCAAATGTATGGGGATCGCACAAATTCGTTAGGATTGAATATGAATATTCACTCACAAGCAGATGATTTTATTGCAGCGGTTCAACAGTACCGTGACAAACAATGGCAAGGCGGTCCCATCGTTGATGGAAAAACCGTAGAAACCGACCATCATGTCAGTATTACCAGTCCTCAGGAAACAGCCAAAAAGGTAGGTCGTATTTACTGGGGCGATAAAAAGCTTTCTGAGCAGGCATTACAAAGTGCCAACGCCGCCTACAAATCCTGGCGCGATGTGCCAACCGAAGAGCGCGCGAAATGCTTAGAGAAGTTCGCTGACTTAATGGAAGCTAACCGCAACGAACTTATTGCTCTCTGCTCGGTAGAAGCGGGCAAAGGCTTACAGGACGGCATTGACGAAGTTCGTGAGGCCGTCGACTTTTGTCGCTACTACGCGAATCAGGCACGTGAACTGATGGGTAGCCCTATTCAGTTACCGGGCCCGACAGGGGAAGACAACGAATTGTTTGTTGAAGGTCGTGGTACATTTATCTGTATCAGCCCATGGAACTTCCCTTTAGCAATTTTCGTCGGTCAGGTTGCAGCGGCTTTGGTTACCGGTAACTCGGTTATTGCCAAGCCAGCGGAACAAACCGGGCTGATTGCCTACCGCGCAGTGCAATTGGCTTTAGAAGCTGGTATTCCAGGCAATGTATTGCACTTTATGCCGGGCAGTGGTGCTGAGGTCGGTAGCTACTTAACCAGTCAGGAAGATATTGGCGGTGTTTGCTTTACCGGTTCAACTTACACGGCTCAGGCAATTAACCGTGCATTGGCAGCACGCACTGGTCCAATCGTACCTCTGGTAGCTGAAACTGGCGGACAGAACGCCATGATGGTTGACTCCACCGCTCTGCCAGAGCAAGTTGTCACCGACGTGGTTGCCAGTGCTTTCCAGAGCGCCGGACAGCGCTGTTCAGCACTACGAGTTCTCTTTGTTCAGGATGACGTGGCTGATCGTATTATCGACTTGCTACGCGGTGCCATGGAAGAATTGCAAGTTGGCGATCCTTTGTTGCATGAAACCGACGTCGGTCCGGTTATTGATGGTATAGCCAAGACCAACCTGGAGCAGCACATTTCTGACATCCAGCAGGCAGGTCGCCTCATTGCCCGGGCACCGCTGCCAGACTACGCTATGGGCGGTACTTTTGTCGCACCAACAGCGATAGAAATTGATAGTATTAGTCAGTTAGTTAAAGAAAACTTCGGACCTATACTTCACGTTATTCGCTTTAAGACCAGTGAGATTGATGAGGTCATCGACAGCATTAATAATACCGGTTTTGGTTTAACCTTCGGTATTCACAGCCGTAACGAGACCTTTTCCCACGATGTTGCTAGCCGCATCGATGTGGGTAACGTCTATATTAACCGTAACCAGATTGGCGCAATTGTGGGTGTGCAACCATTTGGTGGTCGCGGCATGTCAGGTACCGGCCCGAAAGCCGGCGGTCCACATTACCTTACGCGTTTCATTACCGAGAAAACGCGCAGTGATAACATTACTGCCGTCGGTGGTAACGCAACGCTATTGTCTTTGGACGATTAAAGACAAAGCAAGGCACAAAAAAGCCAGCGACCCGTCGCTGGCTTTTTATTTTTATTCTTCGTAGTGTTTCAATTCTATCTGGTAATCATCCAGTTGCTGACTGAGATTATCATTGAAGACAATGATAATTTCCTGCCTGTGCCCTTTTTCATCGACAAAACTTAACCCCGCCAAATCTTCCTCGTACCGGTGTAATACGGGTGGCTTTTCTAAACGATAAGTTCTTGGCGGTAAAATCAAACGCTTTTCCGTCAACTCAAGGTTCCGATAAAATGCAGCCGGTTGCAGCGGTCTGAACTTCACTACAATTGCCATAACTATAGCCATAGTCAGCAGTGCGCCAGCGATAATAATCCACAAGGGAACTGCATCGCCAATATAAATTGCCATCCATATCGCCAAAAAGAAGCCGCCCCAGGCTTGGGGGCGGCGACTATCACGATAAAATGTCAGTGTTGTGTCTTGTGATTCTTCGTCTTTAGAATTCATCGTCACTATGTAAGTAAAGGCTCTCACTACCGTCTTTAATTGCTAATGCCAGACTATGGATACGTGGCAGGATACGCGCAAAATAGAAACGGGCCGTTTTTGCCTTGGTTGCCAAATAGGGTTTCTCATTTACCAGTGGTTCAGCCGCTATTGCCATCTTCAACCACAAGTAAGCGTAAGAAACATAACCCACCAGATGCAGATACTCAACCGCTACGCTGTTAACCAGGTTCTCGTCACCAGCAGCCTTTTGCAGTACTTCCTCACTGACACCATTCAATATGTTCAGCGCCTGCTGCAATTGCTCACGCTGTTTGATCCATTCACTACCGGTAGCAGTTTCATCCAGAAAGCTCTGAATTTCTTCATTAAGCGGCTGCAATAGTTTGCCCTGCGAACCAAACACCTTTCGACCTAGTAAATCCAGTGCCTGAATACCGTTTGTACCCTCATAAATTTGCGCTATACGAGTATCACGAACTAACTGCTCCTGGCCCCACTCTCTGACATAGCCATGACCACCAAAGACCTGCTGCCCGTGAATGGTCGACTCCAGCCCGGTGTCGGTCAAAAAGGCTTTAGCTACAGGTGTCAATAACGCGACCATAGCGTCTGCTTTTTGTCTAACCAGCTCATCTTCAGCGTATTTTGAACGGTCGAGCTGCTGACCCACCCAGGTCGAAAACGCACGGCCACCTTCAGTAAGCGACTTCATGGTCAGCAACATACGGCGCACATCGCCGTGCACTAAAATTGAGTCAGCTTCGGCCTGGTCGTTACGAGTTGCCTTAGCACCACGTCCCTGAATGCGATCTTTAGCGTATTCCAGGGCATTCTGGTACGAACGCTCTGCAGCGCCCAGTCCCTGAATGCCAACACCCAGACGCTCGTAGTTCATCATGGTGAACATAGCCGGCAGGCCGCGATGCGGCTCACCGACCAACCAGCCTTTTGCACCGTCAAAGTTCATGACACAGGTCGCTGACCCATGAATGCCCATCTTATGTTCAATTGAGCCACAGCTAACGGCGTTACGCTCAGTCAGATTACCTTGCTCATCGGATAAAAACTTAGGCACCACAAACAACGAAATACCTTTTGTACCGGCCGGAGCATCTGGCAATTTTGCCAACACCAAATGAACGATATTCTCAGCTAAATCGTGTTCGCCACCGGTGATAAATATCTTAGTACCACTGATAGAAAAACTACCGTCTTCAGCCGGTATCGCTTTACTACGAATAATGCCTAAATCTGTTCCGGCATGAGATTCTGTCAGGCACATGGTTCCTGTCCACTCACCTGATACCATGCGCGGTAGATAATGATTCTTCAGTTCTTCACTACCATGCGAGTTAATTGCCATGATAGCGCCGGAGGTTAAGCCCGGATAAAGAGAAAAGGCGATATCGGCACTGCAAAGCATTTCTTCGTACTGGGCAGACAAAGACTTCGGTAACCCCATGCCGCCAAAATCTGGGTTTGCTGTTACGCCAACCCAGCCGCCTTCGGCCAATTGCCGAAAGTTCTCTTTGTAGCCTTTAGGTGTTGTCACTACCCCATCGTCAAATTTCACGCCTTCTTCATCGGCTTCACGGGCTAGTGGCGCCACTAAGTTTTCAGCGACCTTTGCACCTTCATCCAAAATAGCCCCAGCCGTTTCAACATCCATCATGTCGGCAAGTTCAGGGGTCTGCTGCCAGTCGTCGGCAACACGGAAAACATCATGCAGGACAAAATCCATATCGTCGCGGGGAGCTCTGTAGTCAGCCATATCATTACCTCTTGTATGAATCACACAGGCATTCAAACTAATAATTTAAACGCCTGTTTAAACTTTATCGCACAAGAGTATGAATCCCTTTGCGGGATGTCAATAATTTCTATGGTTGCCAGTCTTCTAAAGCGGCTTGAGAGAATGCTTGTGAATCCATCACCAGCACCACTTTCTGCGGCTCTATTCTCAAGATAGTCAACTGGTTTAGCGCATCGCCCTCGTATAACCGCTGACCATTAAGTTCAATCCATCGCTGAGACGCACTGGAACGGTACATATGGCTGTCATAGCTAAACGCTGGAACCTGTCGCTGAAATGAACGCGAAAGCTCACCTAATGGCGGAATAACGCTGGTATCGGCCTGATTATTGTTATTACTACCGGTATCATTTACTGCGGCTTCAAAACGCTGTAACAAGTCGGGCGACACCGCAGACAAATCGAGAGCTTCGCGCTGTGGTTCTGTCTGTTCGGGCTGAGCCGCATCCGCGGAAGATGTATCCGGCGAGTCTGAGCTCGTAGCAACCTGTGTTGTTTCTTCTTGCGGTTCAGCATCCCAGCTTATCGCTTCAACTGTTTCGGTTTCCCCCCAACGAAAGCGCTCCGCTGCAATAGCTTCAGGGTTCGGTTCCTTCTCGAGCCACTGTGCGGCTCCTGCTCCCAACACTCCCCCGACAACAATTACTGCGGGCCATATTAGCCATCCCCAACGTCGGGTACTGTTCTCGGTGGCCATTAAAGAGGCGTCTAATATTGACCGTTGTTTTAATAGCGGCGACTGCTGTTGCTTTAGTGCTTTTAATAAGGAGGACATGACTAACTCTCTTTACTCGCTCTTTTATTCAATCTAGGCCCAAAATCTGAAGCTCTTGAGGCCAGCCATGCCATCGTTGCTTCATCCAACTTGCCTGTCACACGCAGTCCCTGGCTCTTTTGCAACGCTTTAAACTGCTCCTCAGATGACTTTTTTTGCCACTCTGAACTTACATGTTTTCGCACTTGTTCGCGCACCCACCGTTCTTTTTCCTCTGCACTGTCTGTCAGCGGTTTCTGGTACAAAATTAAGAAGGCACCATTCCAGCCATTTGTGTCTATTGCCGTACCATCGGTAACCAGATTCGCCATTTTGTCGCGCTTATAAAGTAACGCCGGATAATTAATACTGCGCAATTGCTGTAAGCTTTGACTCAACTCCAGACAAGCAAGATCATATTGCTCTACCCACTCACAAAAATCGGTGTCTAACGGAGGCTCCGGCAATCCCCACACGCTGGCCAGCTCTTTTGCCGCCTTATACTGCATGATGGTTGTCGCATCCGGCGCTGGTTCAGTATCTTCCAGCAGACTATAGCTTCCTATAGCACTGGCCACTAATAAGACAAAAGCACCGGCCCAGCGCCAGAGCGGCGACCGATGCTTAACGCGATTTCTTTTGTCGGCCGGACCATTCAGCTCGGCATGCGCTTGTTGTAGATGTCTTGGTAAAACTTCTGCACTTGATTCCGTATAGGCCGCCAGCAGCGCCCGGTCGCAATACAGGTTCAATAAACGGGGAATACCCTGCGTCAGTTGGTGCGCTTTACGCGCCGCTGCTGCACTGAAAAGTGGCCGATTCGCCCCTGCCACCTGAAGTCGATATGCAATATAACGCTGCGTGTCTTGCTCGGTCAGCGGCAAAATATGATAACGGGCGGTAATCCGCTGTGCCAACTGACGCAATTCCTGCCGACGCAATAAGTCCTGAAGCTCTGGCTGGCCAATTAAAATCACTCGCAGTAATTTCCGATCATGAGTTTCTAAATTGGTTAATAACCTCAACTGTTCAAGAACCTGTGGGCGCAGATGCTGAGCCTCATCAATAAGCACCACACATTGACGACCATCATCATTGGCTTTCAGAAAAAACTGGCTGAGTTTATCAGTCAAGGTTTTACGAGTAGCAGATCGTTTTTGATAACGGATACCAAATTCATCGCACAAACTGGCAAGCAGTTCGTCCTCGTTCAGCATCGGATTCAAAATAAAGGCGGTTTCAGTCGACTCTGGTAATTGTTCCAGCAACGCCCGCGACACCGTGGTTTTTCCCGTGCCCACTTCACCGGTCAGTAAAATAAAGCCACCACTGCCCTGCAGCCCTTGCGTAAGGTGCGCTAAAGCTTCCTGATGCCGTTCACTCAGGTAAAGGTAGTTTGGGTCCGGGGCAATAGAAAAAGGCTCTGCCTGAAGACCAAAATAGTTTTGATACATATCGGTCCACTACTGTGCTGCTGTTATTATTTGTTCAACAGTGTAACGACTTGCTTGCACATCGACCAGTGATTCGACATGATCATGCCAAACAAAGTTGAGGTGAACAGTGGAAGTCTATTTAGTCGGTGGCGCAGTACGCGACAAACTCCTTAAATTACCCGTGCATGAACGCGACTGGGTGGTCGTTGGTGCCCGCTCAGAAGAACTGCTGGACCAAGGCTTTCAGCAGGTGGGGAAAGACTTCCCGGTATTCCTGCATCCGGATACGCACGAAGAATATGCGTTAGCCCGTACCGAGCGAAAATCTGGTAAGGGTCACACAGACTTTACAGTTTACGCCTCACCAGAGGTTACTCTTGAGCAAGATCTTGCCCGCCGTGACTTAACCATTAATGCCATTGCAGAAAGCAAAGACGGAAAAATTATCGACCCTTACAAAGGCGTGCAGGACCTTGAAGCTCGTAAACTGCGACATGTATCAGAAGCTTTTACTGAAGATCCTCTACGAGTTTTGAGAGTCGCGCGGTTCGCGGCTCGCTTTGCACATTTGGGTTTTACTGTGGCTGCAGAAACACAGCAGCTACTGCAACAGATGTCAGATAGCGAAGAGCTCAGCCACTTAGTTCCCGAGCGCGTTTGGCGAGAATGGGAAAAAGCCCTGTTAAGCGAAACACCGACTGTCTTTTTAGACTTACTCAACAGTATCGGCGCACTGCCACAGGTTTTACCAGGTATCACGGCAGCGGATAGCCAGTTGCAAAGACTCAACAGAACCTCAGTTTATTCAGATTCGGCAATACTCCGTTTTGCCTGCTTGTTTGTGGAGCAAAAAACGCCCGATGATACCAAGCAATTTTGTCGCCGACTGGCTATTCCAAATCACTACCGCGACGCCGCGACCCTTGCCAGGAATAGTGAGCACTTTATAACCCAGGCTAAGCTCCCTGAGGCAGAGTTGCTTTCTGCCACTTTAAAACAAATTGACTACTGGCGACGCCCGGAGAAACTCGAGCAGTTACTTCAATTAAGGGAAGCCGAGTTTAGTCAGTCAGAACAAAAAACAACTATTGATGACCAGCACCAAAAACTGCGCTTAGCTGCCGAGAAAGCGTCAGCGCTTAATGCTCAGGCTATACAACAGCAGGGACTCACCGGTAAAGCACTTGGCAATGCACTGCGTGAACAGCGCGAGCAAATACTTGCAGAGGCGCTGGTTTAACTTTCCAGCCAGCGAGCATCCTCGATAGGCTCCAACTGTTGTGGCGCCCGCTTGTTAGACTCCTGATACTGTTTCCACAGTTGCTGATAGCTGACTTTCAGAACGGGATGCAGAAGATCTCCGGCAATTTCAGCCAGCGGCCAGAGAACAAACGCATTTTCAAGGATCTCAGCACGTGGTAATTGCGGCTGTTGCGCTCGTATTACATCATCATAAAGCAGCACATCAATATCCAGCGTCCGGGGGCTGTACTTGGCACTCTCAGGCACTCGTCCGTTTTGTTTTTCAATGCGCTTACATTCGGCTAAAACCTCGGTAACAGAACGACTTGTTTCCACCTCTGCCACCAGATTGTAAAAATCGCTGCCGGAAAACCCAACCGATTCACTGCGAAAAATTCGCGAACGTTGACGCCAGTTAAAGCTTTTGGCAATTGCTTCTAAGCCGGCACGAATGTATTTTTCACGATCCGTATTAGAGCCTATTCCGAGAAAAACTTGCGCCACAACTTATCCTCTTAACCGAACGGACTATCAAACACGCTTCGGCGAACCGTAACTGCAACGTTTTTTGCATTAGGCACTGCGCCCGGCTTCGCTACCCGCACCTCAACATTCTGAACACCAAACTCATTCAGAATTAAAGTAGCAACCCCTTCAGCAACCGTTTCAATTAACTGTCGCGGCTTTTCTGCAACCCAGGCCGAAACCCGTTCGCTCACCAGAGCGTAGTCTAAAGCGTCATCAATATCATCGGTGGTCGCGGCACGTTGGTTGTCCCAGCTCATTTGAATATCCAGCACTAAATGCTGTTTTTTTTCTTTTTCCCAGTCGTAAACGCCAATAATGGTGTCTATCGTTAGACCCTCAATACTGACGACATCAATATCTGCTTGTTCCATTTGTGTTAACCCGTGGTAATTGCCCAAAAAACCGCTTATTCTAGGGGCATTGACTTTTAATCGCAGTCTACCTTAACCAACGAGGGATTCGTACCCCATGACAGCGCTTACTTTACTGATGATACTTTCAGCCTACCTTCTGGGCTCTATCAGTAGCGCTGTGGTTATCTGCCGGCTTTGGGGGTTGCCTGACCCCCGCAAAGAAGGCTCTGGCAACCCTGGAACAACGAATGTTTACCGGGTAGGTGGAAAAATTCCGGCGTTATTAACACTTTGGTTTGATGTCTTAAAAGGCATGGTTCCGGTGTGGGGCTCTTACTTTCTGGGCATTGAGCCATTTTTTCTGGGGTTAATTGCCGTTGCAGCCTGCCTTGGTCACATCTTCCCGCTTTACTTCCATTTTCGTGGTGGTAAAGCGGTTGCTACCGCCTTAGGTGCGATGTTTCCGGTTGCCTGGGAAATGGCCTTACTGCTTATTGCGACCTGGTTACTGGTTTTCCGTATAAGCCGTGTATCTTCTTTAGCTGCTTTAGTAACCGTTTGTCTGGCACCGTTTTATGCCTACTGGATAAAACCTCAATACACGGTGCCGGTTATTATGATTTCGCTATTGATACTCTGGCGTCACCAGGCCAATATTTTGCGCTTGTCTTCCGGCGAGGAAAAGGCCTTTAAACGGCGTCGCTAATCTCCGCCATTGGTTTCAAATCTGTCATCGGCCATCTTGGATGTGTTTTTACTGCCAATGACTCACGTTCTCCCGCTTGTAAACGCAGAGCGCCAGCTAAGGCAATCATCGCGCCGTTATCGGTGCAGAATTCTGTACGGGGATAAAACACCTGCCCGTTTTGTTTTTGCAATAAAGCTTCAAGCTTGGCGCGTAAATGCTTGTTGGCACTGACACCACCGGCAACGACTAAACGCTTGTAGCCGGTTTCCTTTAATGCCCGGCGACATTTGATCACCAGCGTATCAACGACCGCATCTTCAAATGCCCGTGCAATATCAGCCAAGGTTTGCTCATCATTATCGTTAGCGGCCAGAGTATTGGCCGCAGAGGTTTTCAGGCCACTGAATGAAAAGTTAAGCCCAGGCCTGTCTGTCATTGGTCTGGGGAAAGTAAACCGGTCACTGTTACCTTGTTCTGCCAGAGCCGCCAATCGTGGTCCTCCGGGATAATCCAGCCCCATCAGCTTAGCGGTTTTATCGAAAGCCTCACCTGCCGCGTCGTCCACTGATTCACCCAATAAATGGTAATCGCCTATTCCTTTTACCTGCACCAATTGAGTGTGACCACCAGACACAAGTAAAGCAACGAACGGGAATTCGGGTTGGTTCTCTTCCAGCATAGGAGCCAGCAAATGCCCTTCCATATGGTGAACACCCACTGCCGGCAAATTCCAGCCGAAGGCCAGACTGCGGCCAATGCAGGAGCCAACTAATAGTGCTCCTACTAACCCCGGCCCCATAGTATAGGCCACACCGTCCAGTTGCTGGTGTGTAATACCAGCTTCTTGAAGCGCCGCCTTAATTAGAGGTAATGTTTTACGGACATGGTCACGAGATGCAAGCTCGGGCACCACTCCACCATAGTCGGCATGCAATTTAACCTGAGAATACAGCTGGTGTGCCAGTAACCCTTTTTCGGTGTCATACACCGCAACCCCTGTTTCATCACAAGAGGTTTCAATACCTAATACTCGCATAGCGCTAACCAATTCAGTTCTTTATCGACAATTGCTGCCATTTTACCTGATTTTTAATCGCATGACTCGCCTTACAACCAAAGTTATGCCACTTTATGAAAATACAAAAACAATAAGGGTTTAAGCATGAGACAACTGGTTTCACTTCTGTTTATTCTGGCCTTAACAGCCTGTCAGACATCACCTATTAAGCACAACGAATTCAACTGGCAAGATGCTTCGGTCGCTGAGCTTCAACAAGCCATGAGCGACGGCCAACTAAATTCCGAGCAGCTCACACAGTATTACCTGCAGCGCATCCACAAAAACAATCAACAGGGTCCGGAGCTGAGAGCGGTAAACAGTCTAAATGAAAACGCATTAGCTGACGCTAAACGGTTGGATAAAGAGCGCCAGCAGGGGAATATTCGCGGTCCTCTGCACGGCATACCTGTTCTGCTAAAAGACAACATTGATACGGCAGACGGCATGCCAAACACCGGAGGTTCGCTTTTGTTTGCAGAAAATTACCCCGAAGATGATGCATTTTTAGTGCAACAACTGAGAAATGCCGGGGCAATTATTCTTGGCAAAGCAAACTTGAGTGAATGGGCTAACTTTCGTTCAACGCGTTCAAGTTCAGGCTGGAGCGCCATAGGCGGTCAGGCCGTAAACCCTTATGACAGAACCCGCTCAACTTGTGGTTCAAGTGCTGGTTCCGCTGCTTCAATCGCCGCAGATTTCGTTGCGCTATCGGTCGGTACTGAAACCGATGGTTCGTTAGTTTGTCCTGCCGCTGTTAACGGCATTGTCACCATAAAGCCAACACTGGGACTTATCAGTCGCGACGGCATTATTCCTATCGCACACAGTCAGGACACGGCAGGTCCGATGGCACGCACTGTGAGCGGAGCCACACTGATGCTTGATGCAATGAAAGCACATGACTCGAGCGACCCTGCCGGCTACAGCAGTGAAACAACCTTTGCTTCTCATTTGAAAACAGACGGACTAAAAGGCAAACGCATTGGTGTGGTGCGCAATTTAATGGGTTACAACGAGCTACTGGACAAACAATTTGAACAACAGCTTGATATCCTGAAAGCTCAGGGTGCACAACTTGTTGATGTCGAAATGCCAACCTACGGCGAGTACGGCGGTGACGAGTTCACAGTGCTGTTGTATGAATTTAAGAATGACATGGCTTCGTACCTTGCCGACACCCAGCTTCCTTACCGTAACCTCGGCGATATGATAGAAGCGAATAATGAACTGGCTGAACAAGAGCTTTTATTATTTGGTCAGGAGCTTTTTGAGATGGCCAATGCGCAGGAGGATGAAGCAGCTTACCAAAAGGCCTTAGCTAACAGCAAAAAGCTGGCGGGTAAAGAAGGTATTGATACCATGCTTAGCGAAAACAATGTTGATGTGCTCATTGCTCCGACAACCAGCCCAGCCTGGAAAATTGACCACGTTCTCGGAGACAATTATTCAGGTTCGGCCAGTTCACCAGCGGCAGTTGCCGGGTACCCACACATAACTGTGCCTATGGGTTACATTCAAATAGGGGATGAACCGGCCCTGCCTGTTGGAATAAGCTTTTTTGGTGCAGCCCGCTCTGAAGCAACACTGATAGAAGCGGCTTTTGCTTACGAACAAGCCACACAACACCGTATAGCTCCTAATCTGGTTGCAACTGACTAAGGCTAAGTTTACGACTATCGAGCGGCCGGCCATCAATATCTCTGAGCGTTAATACCAATTCCGGCTGCTCTTTCCATATCACTTCAATTTGGCCATAACGGCTTTCGGTAAAAGCCTTTCCGTCGCGATAACTTGACTGGTAAGGCGTATCACCGTCAAAGTTAATGGTCCCCGGAGTTACCTGCCATAGTGGGTAGGAAAGGAATTCACCAGACTTCGCAAATTCACCAAAAAACCGATCGCCGCTGGCCAGCAGTAAACCTGAAGGCTTCAGCTCAGCTAACAGTTCTTTTAAGCGTTTTTGTTCACGTTTATAAAGCGCCCAGCTGTCATAACCGTTTGCCGGAGCCAGAACCGGTGTCGCACTCATAATAATACGAACCTCAGCTGGCTTTTGTAACTGTTCAGCAAGCCATTGCCATTGTTCATCACCCAGTAAGGCACCGGTATTATTTGCCTGATAAGGGCCTAAGTCAGCATTAAAACGACGCGTTTGGCGCTCCACCCAACCCACCGTAGTTAGCGGGTCTCTATTCCAGCGCCCATCGAGCACAATGACTTGAACACGTTGCGGTTCATTGCCAAAAATCACGCTCTTAGCGATACCGTGCGTCTGAAAAAGTCGTTCTGAGGTTGCGGGCTCGCGCCAGAAGGTCAAAAAGTGGTTCCGGACTGCATAGCGATTCGGGTTATTCTTGCCACTGTTGCCATCCAGGCTGTAATCCTTGCGATTCCACACAGACATTACTGCAGAGTTTCGGCGTAAAACCCTCGGCCCTCGGTAGCGGTTAAAAACCTCGTAGGCATCGAGCAGATCATCCATATCATCTGCATCGACATCAACTGTGTCGCCCAGGAAAACAAAAACTTCAGGCTGTGCATGGTTAACAGCGTCCCAGACTTCCTGCCGGCTGGTATGGTCAATGCAACAACCAAAGGCCACTCGCGTTGATTGTTGTGCTGAAACACTGGACGCAACAGCCAGCAGTAAAAACAGCCAAACACTCCGTATTTGCATCAGAAATCCTCTTTATTCACCGCGCAGCGGCGCGCCTCATCTGCTTCTATATCGCCACGAGCAACCAATTTCTTGAGCGCCTGATCCAATGTTTGCATGCCACGCTCTGCACCTGTTTGTATGGACGAGTACATTTGCGCCACTTTATCTTCGCGGATAAGGTTTTTGATAGCAGGTGACGACTGCATAATTTCATGCGCCGCAACACGACCACCGCCAACACGCTTTAGCAGGCTCTGTGAAATAACTGCGCGCAAAGACTCCGACAGCATGGAGCGGATCATGGGCTTATCATCCCCCGGGAAGACATCAATAATACGATCAATGGTTTTTGGTGCCGACGTTGTATGCAAAGTACCTAAAACCAAGTGTCCTGTTTCAGCTGCTGTCATGGCTAAACGAATCGTTTCCAGATCACGCATTTCCCCTACCAGAATCACGTCCGGGTCTTCGCGCAGCGCTGAACGAAGCGCCGCACTGAAACTGCGTGTATCCCTGTGTACTTCGCGCTGACTAACCAAACTTTTTTTGTTATCATGAACGAATTCTATCGGGTCTTCGATGGTCAAAATATGTAATGACCTGGTCTGGTTTAAATAATTGACCATGGCAGCTAAGGTCGTTGATTTACCGGAACCCGTTGGCCCGGTCACCAAAACTAAACCACGGTTCGCACTCACAATGTCTTTAAATATTTCAGGGGCATCCAGTTGTTCCAGTGTGGTGACTTCGCTGGGGATCATACGAAACGCAGCCGCTATGCCTTTTCGTTGTGTGAATACATTTGCGCGGAAACGCGCAATGCCTTCAATTTCGAACGAAAAATCACACTCAAATTTTTCTTCAAATTCCTGCCATTGGCCTTTAGTCATCACCTCAAACAGCATGTCTTTTAGCTCGTCGGGCTGGTGTTCGGGTTGATTTAATGGCCGAATGTCCCCATCCACTCTAATCATAGGAACACTGCCAGAAGACAGATGTAAGTCCGAGGCATTTTGTTTAACACTAAAGGCCAGTAATTCGTTAACATTCATATATCTTATCCCTGAATCAGTGAGATGACGGTGGCAATGACAACTAAGGTATCAGAAAAGATAACAAATAATCTTGCGGAAATACGTCAGCAATTGCAGATTTTAGCCGAAGAGTCTCAACATGGGCAGTCGGTTAGATTGCTTGCCGTGAGTAAGAAGCACTCTTTGGATGCAATAAAAGCCGCCGTAACCGCCGGACAAATGCATTTCGGCGAAAATTACGTTCAGGAAGCGGTTGATAAAATAACGCAGCTGAAAGAACAAATACCCGATCCAGTCCAGTGGCACTTTATTGGACCGGTTCAGTCCAATAAGACAAAAGATATTGCTCAGCACTTTGACTGGGTACAAAGCGTAGAGCGCGAGAAAATTGCACGCCGCTTGAATGAGCAGCGCCCCGATGATCTCGAGCAGCTCAACGTTTTGCTGCAGGTGAATATTGACGACGATGACAACAAGTCAGGTCTGGCGCCAGAGCAAGTTAAAGAATTAGCTGAGTATGTGATGAGCTGCTCAAGACTTAAATTACGCGGCTTAATGACCATACTCAAAGCAGGAACAACTGAAGAGCAACGTAAGCAAAGCTTTCAGCACATGTTTCGTCTTTATGAGCAACTGCAACAAACCTATGGTGCGCAAATTGATACCTTATCCATGGGGATGTCGGGCGATATGCGACAAGCAGTGCTTGAGGGTGCTAACATGGTACGTATTGGAACAGCAATTTTTGGAGAACGGGAGTCCTAATGAACGACATTCGCAATATTGCCTTTATCGGCGCAGGTAACATGACACAAAGCATTGTCGGTGGTATGTGTAAAAGCGGTTACCCTGCTGACAAAGTCTGGGTCAGTAATCCCAGCGATGCCAAATTAGAGAAAATGAAGTCGGAGCTTGGCGTTAATACCAGCAATGACAATCTGGAAGTTGTGAATAACGCTGATGCTATCGTATTGTCAGTTAAACCTCAGTTAATGGCAGAAGTTTGCGCTCACTTACGCGAAAACGTCCACAACCTGACCGACAAATTGATTATTACCATTGCCGCCGGTATTCGTATTCCTAAATATCGCGAGTATTTAGGCGAAAACATCCGTATTATCCGCGTTATGCCAAATACGCCATCGTTGGTTGGTCAGGGCATGTCTGGTTTAGTCACAGACGACTCTGTTGACGAAGCGGATAAAAACTTTGTGACCGAAGCCTTTAACGGCGTAGGTGAAACCCTCTGGGTTAGTGACGAAGATCAGCTCGATATTCTCGGTGCAGTTGCCGGAAGCGGACCAGCTTACTTTTTCGAGTTTATGGACAGCCTGGCAAAAGCCGCGACCGAGCTTGGTTTTGATGCAGAAAAAGCCCGCGCAATGGTTCAGCAAACTTGTTTAGGCGCCGCACAAATGGCTAAAGAAAGTGAGTTATCATTGGAAGACTTGCGCAAACAAGTCACCAGTAAAGGCGGCTCAACAGCTAAGGGTGTTGAAGCCTACCAGGACTCTGACTTACACGGCATTTCGGAAAAAGCCGTAAAAGCAGCGGTAAACCGTAATCAGGAAATGGCGAAACTCTTCTAGGAGTCATTATGAATAACGCCCTTACATTTTTAGTCGCTACCTTAATTGATCTGTATCTGATCATTGTGTTGTTGCGACTCTGGATGCAATTAACACAAGCGGACTTTTACAACCCGGTCAGCCAATTTGTGTATAAAGCAACACAGCCCGTTGTCGGACCGCTTCGTAGCTTCATGCCAATGATAGGTAAGCTGGATACTGCCAGCTTAATATTTGCGTTGGTGCTAGGCATGTTAAAAGTGGCAGCTTTGGTCTGGCTAAATGGCCTGGCAGTTGGTCCCCTGGTTATTGTCATTCAGGGAATACTAACAACCATTAGCAGCCTGCTGTCGATGCTGTTCTGGGTACTGATCATCCGAGCCATACTCAGTTGGTTCTCACAGGGTTATAACCCCGTAGAAGCCATGCTGCATCAAATTACAGACCCTTTACTAGCACCTGTCCGTAAAGTTATTCCGCCCATTGGTGGTTTAGATTTATCGGTTCTGGTTGTCATTATCGCCCTGCAATTTTTACGAATACTAATTGGCGTTTAACGCTACTGGTGGAGGATAAAGTAATGAGTAGAACATTCTTTGTTAAGACAGTAATAGCTATGTCCATGCTGCTGTCTGCCAGCCTTATGGCTGAGCAAAAGCAGACTCTTGGTCAGTGGGATGTTCACTACAGCGCTTTTACCTCCACCTTATTAGCTCCCTCAGTAGCAACGCAATATGACTTAACCCGAAGCGCCTCAAAAGGTGTACTTAATATTGCTGTGCTCGACAAACAAACTCAAAAAGCCCAAACCCCTGGGGTTACCGGGCAAGTTGTTAATCCGCTGGGCCAAATACAGGAACTCGAGTTTCAGCAGGTAACAGAAGGCGATGCCAGTTACTACCTGGCACAGTTCAATTACACCAATGCCGAAACCCTGCGTTTTACTATTGAAGTTGGTGACCAGCAAACGCTTAAATTTAACCAGGAGTTTTGGTTAAACGACTAGCCTTTTACCGGCTTTACACCAATTGACTGTATATCACCTTTGTCACTGACTTTCCGTACGGTCAGAATAACATCACCTAAACGTATCATATCGCCGATAACTACGCGGCGATGGAACTTAAGCAAGAAATAGTCGGATATCGTCGTGCTCAATAACCCTTCGTTTAGTTCCCCCACCGGATAGAAACTACCGACATCGGCCAGCGTCAAATCGCCGCGTAAAGTGAAGTCACCAAAGAAGTCTTTTTCTGATACTTTTAAGCCTTTACCGCCTGAAGCAAGAATTCGACTTACCTCGTCAATATCTTTAACCGTTGCGGCCACCAATAAACCGTCGCCCTCTTCAACCATAGGCTGAGTTTCCGGTTGTAACCATTCACCATCGCGAATTAACCCCACGAAGGTTGCCGGGGCGGTTAACTTTAGCTCTTTCCAAGTATGGTCACAGGCAGGTGAGTTTTTATCAATGCGATAAAGCCAGACCTCCAGCGCCTCTTTACTGGGCACCGATGATAGTGGCATACGTTGCTGCGGTTTTGCTTTTAACGGCACTTCCAGCCCCAGCCAACGCGCTACCGGCGCAATACTCCAGCCCTGAATAATGAGCGAAATCATCACCACAACAAAGGCAATGTCAAAATAAAGCTCCTGATTTGGTACACCACTAAGCCATGGGAATAAGGCAAGGATAATGGGAACGGCCCCTCTTAAACCAACCCAACTGATAAACACCTGCTCTCGCCACGGAAAGCTAAAGGGCAACAAACTCACCACCACCGCCAACGGACGAGCAATAAATATTAGAGTAAAGGCAATACCTATTGCGACCGGTGCGTTAGCGACTAAGTGAGAAGGAACAACAAGTAACCCGAGAATCAGGAACATCGCTATCTGGCTTAACCACGCAAGCCCGTCCTGCACCTGCAGAATATGCACTAACTGAGGCAACCGCGCATTACCGATAACAAACCCCATTAAATAAACAGCCAAAAAGCCGCTGGCGTGTAGTTTCGCCGTTAACGCGTAAATGGAGATAGCACAGGCAACGGCCAATAAGGGAAAGAAGCTAAAGCTTAGCGGCAGTTTTCGAGCGGCAATAATAAATAGCCGTCCACCTAACCAACCTATTGTCAGACCGCCAATTAACTGCCAGACAATATCAAGACCTATCCAGTACCAATCCGGAAAACTGCCACTGGCTACGGCACCGGTCATCGTTAAGGTCAGAATGACCGCCATGGGATCGTTACTGCCCGACTCTATTTCAAGTGTGGAGGCAACCCGCTCTTTAATTTGCAGCCCTCTGGATTGAAATATACCAAACACCGCCGCTGCGTCAGTGGAGCTAAGTATCGCCCCCATAAGCAAAGCCGCAGGCCAGGGCAAACCAAACCAATAAACAGCCAGGGAGGCAACTAGGGTACAGGTTAAGGCAACACCTATTGTTGCCAGACTAATAGCGGGCCAGAGGGCGACCCGAAAGCGTTCAGGATGAGTTCGCATGCCCCCGTCAAAAAGGATAATGACCAGAGCAGCAGAGCCTATAAAAAAGGCGATATCCGGATTATTAAACTCGACACCCAATACTCCTTGTTCACCGGCAAGCATGCCAATTAACAAAAAAGTCAGTAGTACAGGGGCTCCTAGTCGATTGGACGCGACAGCTGCTAAAATGCTGACAACCAACAATAAGCCACACAATAAAATCAAGGTGTTAGCCGAATCCAAATAGAATCTCCTTATCTCTGTCTCTGCCTATTTATCATAACAGGTTTAACTTAGACGCTAATGTAAGATTTCAAATCCCATTAAAACCCTTTATCCTGTGCCCCTTAATAATGAGTGTACAGGTCCATTATATGAAGCCACACAAAACTTTGGTACTGGCTACCGGCAATGCAGGTAAAGTTGCCGAGTTACGTCATATGTTAAGTCAAACAAAGGCTACTGCCGACTGGCAGGTTCGCCCACAGTCCGACTGGGACTTCGCTGAAGCTGACGAAACTGGCACCACCTTTGTCGAAAACGCCATCATTAAAGCGCGCCATGCGTGTCAACAAACCGGGCTACCCGCCATTGCGGACGACTCAGGCCTTGCCGTTGCAGCTTTAAATGGCGCCCCGGGTGTTTATTCTGCTCGGTATGCTGGCTCCAATGCGACAGACTCCGATAATATCAATAAATTATTACAGGCTTTAGAGGGCACTGAAGAACACCAGCGGCAGGCCAGTTTTCATTGCGTATTGGTCTATATGCAAAGTGCAGAAGATCCAACGCCAATTATCTGTCAGGGCCGCTGGGACGGACGCATATTAACAAAGCCGGTCGGTGAACATGGTTTCGGCTACGACCCCGTTTTTTGGGTTGAAGAAAAAAGTGCTTCAGCCGCACAACTTGATAAAACAGAAAAACAAGCGCTCAGCCATCGTGGTCAGGCTCTCATACAACTACTTAGGCAACTCACTGAATGAACCATCCGCTGATTCTTCCGCCTTTATCTCTGTATATACACATTCCATGGTGTATTCAGAAATGTCCTTATTGTGACTTCAACTCACATAAGCTGACAGGCGATGTGCCCGAAGCAAGCTATGTCGGCCGTCTGCTGGAAGATCTGAGGGCCGACCGTGAGTGGGTACAGGAGCGGGAAATTCAGTCCATCTTTATTGGTGGAGGCACACCCAGCGTACTCTCAGCAGCAGCAATACAGCAATTAATGGACGGTGTCCGTGCAACGGTAACCCTGAGTTCTGATTGCGAAGTGACCATGGAAGCCAACCCCGGTACTTTTGAGACCGAAAAATTCTCTGCGTTTGTTGCTGCCGGCATTAATCGGTTGTCTATTGGCGTTCAAAGTTTACAGGAACATCAACTGCAGCGTCTGGGGCGTATTCATAACCCGCAGCAGGCAAAAGAAGCAGCCAAACACGCAACTGAGCTACCGCTCGCCAGCTTTAACCTTGACCTTATGCATGGACTGCCGGACCAAACCGTAGAAATGGCGTTAGACGACTTACGCCAGGTCATCGCCCTGGGGCCGCCGCATATATCCTGGTATCAGTTGACTATTGAGCCGAATACACTGTTCGCGAGTCAACCACCGGAACTGCCCGATGACGATACGCTATGGGAGATTTACCAACAGGGTCATAAGCTTTTGGAAGCGGCAGGTTATCATCAGTACGAGGTGAGTGCTTATGCAAAACCCGGTCATCAAAGCCGCCACAATAAAAACTATTGGCAATATGGCGATTACTTAGGAATTGGCTGTGGAGCACACAGCAAAGTCACACTTCCACAGCAAAATAGGGTTTTGCGCTGTGAAAAAATAAAACACCCTAAAGGTTATTTAGACCTGACTAAAGCTCTGCGTTATCAGCTAAAAGAAGTTGCAATTGACGACCGTATGTTTGAGTTCTTTATGAATCAGTTCCGCTTACTGGAGCCAGTTAGCAAAGACAATTTTGAACAGACAACCGGACTTTCCGCCGACTTAGCCTCAGAACACTTGCGCAAAGCAAAATCTCTGGAGCTGGTAACTGAAAACGCACATAACTGGTACTTAACACGCCAAGGTCACCGCTTCCTGAACTCAGTTTTGGATACGCTTCTGGATTAACCCAGAAGCGAATACCATTACTTAACCTTAAACTGTAAATCCCAGACGCCGTGCCCTTTACCTTCGCCGCGACGTTCAAACTTGGTTTTGGGTCGGCTGTCAGGTCTGGGTACGTAATCTCCTGAAGCTGATAAATTGCTTAAGTCAGAGGCACCATTTAAGACCTCTAGCATGTGCTCGGCGTAATTCTCCCAGTCTGTTGCCAGATGAATAATTCCACCAGATTCTACTTTCTGGGTTAATAAGCTCACAAACTCTGGTTGCACTATACGACGTTTATGATGACGCTTTTTATGCCAGGGATCAGGAAAGAAAATTTGAACGCAGTTAAGGCTTTTATCCGGAATGCATTGTTTCAACACCTCAACGGCATCTTCGTGAAATACCCGAAGGTTGTCTACCCCGGCTTCTTCGACAGCCATAAGACAGGCACCAACACCAGGTTCATGAACTTCAATACCAATGAAGTCGCGTTCGGGGTCATTAGCTGCCATTTCAACCAACGAATGTCCCATGCCAAAACCGACTTCCAAAGTCACAGGAGCTTCTCGGTGAAAAACCTTGGCAAGGTCCAGCCGACCATTCTCCAGCGTTAACCCAAGAGTTGGCCAAAGGCGTTCAATTGCCGTTGCCTGCCCTTTCGTTAATCGTCCTTCCCTTTTTACGAAACTCCGAACTGTCCTGACATACTTACCCGCCGCTGCGGCTTCTTCGGCACTTTTAAACTGGCTCATGGCTTTCCTGAAAATTAGTGACTTAGCTAATACCAAAAAAACAGGCCTGAAAAATCAGGCCTGTTTACAGTAGAGCTATTATCGCTATTTCAAGCAATCAATACAATTGGTATTAACGTTCTTTAGGTACACGGTTAACAACTTTCAATGTTGCTTCAATACGACGGTTTGTCTGGCGATCAGCCGCGCTGTCTTCACGAACTTTAGGCTGAGACTCTCCGTGTCCTTTAAAGTCGACTCGGCTTCTGGCGATACCGTGCTTTTCAACAAGTGAATTAGCAACAGCTTCTGCACGACGCTCCGACAACCATTGGTTGTACTCTGCTTCGCCGGTGCTGTCGGTATGTCCATGAATGGTAATATCCAGTTGTGGATGCTCTTTCATGAACTCCGCCATTTCCTCGATATCATTACGTTCGCCACTACGAATCTCAGATGAATTCAGGTCAAACTCAACGAGTAATTCTTCAGTGATAGTTTCGTTCTCGTATAAAATGCAGCCGTTCTCATCCACTGAGTAATTCTTAGACGTATTTGCGCATTTATCTTTAGAGTCCACAACGCCGTCACCGTCTGAATCTACAGGCTCTGATTTAGGTTCAGGTGCTGCCTGTTGAGGCTCTGGCTGAGGCTCAGGGCGTGTTCTTGGCTCAGGGCTTGTGTCACGGTCACCGAAGAACCACTGCAAACCAATGTTTGCGAACATTTCAGTGTAGTCTTCTTCCCAACCACGCTGGGCTCCACCTTCAATCCGCCACGCCAGATTATCGTTAATAAAGCTACGATGACCTAACGTCAAACGAGCAGCAACATCGGTTACGTCGCCAATTTCAGTGTTATTCACACCTAAACCAGCATAAAAGCTGTTGTTAAAATGATACAGCATATCAACACCGTAACTATCGCCTGAGCTACCACCCGCACCAACTAAATCAGCATCCATGAAATCGTAATAAATACGGCTTTCCCATACTTCGGTAAACATCATGCCAGCTTCAATACCAGTAGTAATGGTTTTAAAGCCATCTTCGACAAAGAATAATTGTTCGTTTTTTACGGCAACGCGGTCACTATCAGCGGAAAATGCGCCCAAACGTGCACCCAGATAAAAGTCGTTTTGCTCAACCTCTGTCTGCTGCGCAAAAACCGGAGCGGTTAAGCCAGCCGTGAGCAAAGATAGAGTAATTAGATTTAATGTTTTCATTGCAAAGCTCCTTTTAATTGCAATAACAATCATGCTCGGAATATGAGACACTTTGTATGTCATAAAGAATAGTACATTCTTCAATTTAGTCATTTTAATTTGCAGAGATTTACAGTTGACTCATACATTCAGCTCTCAAGTCCTTCGCTGGTTTCAACAGTATGGCCGTAAGCATCTTCCCTGGCAGAAAAATGTCACCCCATACCGTGTCTGGGTTTCAGAAATTATGCTGCAGCAAACCCAGGTCACCACCGTTATTCCGTACTTCGAACGTTTTATGGAGACATTCCCCACAGTTCAAGCATTAGCCGAGGCTCCGCAAGACCGTGTACTGAACCTGTGGACCGGTTTAGGCTACTATGCCCGTGCCCGCAACCTTCATAAAACGGCAAAAATCATTTGCACCCGATCTAACGGTAAATTTCCTAAAAAAGTTCATGAACTTGAAGAGTTACCTGGTATTGGTCGTTCGACCGCTGGCGCTATTCGTTCGCTTGGGCATGGTGAGTACGCCCCAATTTTGGACGGTAATGTGAAGCGCGTCTTAGCCCGCCACTTTGCTGTCGCAGGTTGGCCAGGTAAAACCAATGTATTGAAAGAACTCTGGCAACTAAGCGAAGAGCTTACTCCTGAGAGTGACTCAGGTGCCTATAATCAAGCCATGATGGATATCGGTGCAATGATATGTACCCGTAGTAAGCCACTCTGCGAACAGTGTCCCGTCAGCAGCACCTGTTTAGCCAAAGCAAAGAGCACAATTGCACAATACCCGGGAAAGAAGCCGAAAAAGGTCAAACCGGTCAAGACAACGCATATGCTACTCTTCCGCCACCACGGGCATTTATTACTGGAGAAAAGGCCGCAAACGGGTATTTGGGGAGGGCTGTGGTGCTTCCCTCAAAGCGAACAGGAAACAGAAGTGTCCTCAGTGATCAGACAGTACGGTTTAACTGAGCATAGCCGTCAACAGTTGCGCGGCTTCAGGCACACATTCAGCCATTTTCACCTGGATTGCTACCCTCTGCTAATAGATGTCGCTCCCGCTGAAACTCAACTTAACGAAAATCAGCACCTCTGGGTAGAGCCTGACACCGATAAGGACTTGGGCTTTGCTGCACCAACCGTTAAACTGATGAAACAATTAATGACCAATAAGTGAGTACAACATGAGTCGTACCGTATTTTGCCAGCATTATCAGAAAGAAGCCGAGGGACTGGACTTTCAGCTTTACCCCGGTGAACTGGGCGAACGCATTTTTAATAACATATCAAAAGAAGCCTGGGCTGAATGGCAAAAAAAACAAACCATGCTAATTAATGAAAAGCGATTAAATATGATGGATCCGACTGATCGCGAGTTTCTTGAAACCCAAATGACAGCCTTTTTATTTGAAGGCAAAGATCCTCAAATTGAAGGCTACACTCCTCCCGAAAAATAATTATTCAGTAATCTTTTTTAAAGAATGCTCTTTTTTCTTGCCAATCTAAATTATTGTCTAATATATTGACAATAGCTATGGCTTATGGGCCTCACTGGAGCTTAGACAGCCAATCTGTTAGACTACTAACGAATTCAACAAAAGGGAGTCTCTATGAAAGCGCCATCCTGGCGAAGAGCCGTACTGAAAGTGGGGAGTGCGCTCATCGCGCCAGATGAAACTGGGGTTAGTACCAAATACCTGTTACCCATCGCTCGTTTTATTAACGAATGTCGAGAACGAGGACAAGAAGTTGTCATAGTCTCATCAGGCAGTGTCGCTGCTGGCCGTAAGCACATTCATTTTGAACATAAAAAAGTACCGGTTGCTGTACGCAAAGCAATGTCAGCTGTTGGTCAGAATGAAATGATGGGCTACTGGTCGCGCTTTTTTGATTCCCCCTGCGCCCAGTTGTTAATGACACACAGCGACTTACGGGACCGAGCTCGCTACGTCAGCATTAAAAACACCTTAAATAGATTGTTAGAGCACAACATTTTACCTGTGGTAAACGAAAACGATGCTCTGGCTACCGACGAAATGAAAGTAGGCGACAACGACAACTTGTCAGCCATGGTAGCCACGTTAGTTGACGCTGACGCTCTGTTTATTTGTTCAGACATCGATGGTCTGTACGATTCCGATCCAAACCTGAACCCGGACGCCAAGAAAATACCGGTGGTTGAACAAATTGACGAAAGTATTTACTCACTTGCCGGTGGTTCTGTGAGTTCTGTAGGTACTGGTGGTATGCGGACCAAAGTTGAAGCCGCTGAGAAAGCCACTTCCCATGGTATTGATACCTACATAGTCAACGGGCGCAAAGGCGAAACCTTTGAGTCGTTGTTACAAGGTGACATCCCCGGCACATTATTCCGTCGCCAATCTGATCCAATTAGCAACAAAAAACATTGGTTAAGACATACCTTGGTTGCCCAAGGTGAAATATTGGTTGATGAAGGTGCTGAAAAAGCATTAATTGAGAACGGTGCCTCGTTATTGAGTTCGGGCATTGTTGATGTACAAGGCGATTTTGATCGCGGTGACGCCGTGCTGGTTCGTAGCGCCAACGATACTGACGCTATCGCAAAAGGTATTTGTCAGTACAGCGCGCATGAACTCATGCACATTAAAGGGCAGCAAACCGAAGACATAGCTGAAAAATTTGGCTATAGCCCAATAACAGAAGTCATTCACCGTGACGATCTAATGATTTTGGAGGACGCATGAGCCAGCAATTAGCAAAAGAAATTTCACAACGCGCTGCAAAAGCAGCACGCGCTGTAGCAACCTTATCTGAAGCAGACAAAAACAGCGTACTGCAGAAAATGGCAGACGCAATTCGCGCACGCCAGGACAAGATTATTGAAGTCAATAAAAAAGACTTGGCTACCGGTAAAGAGAAAGGTCTGAGCGACGCCATGATGGATCGCCTGGAATTGACACCGGAGCGTGTCGAGGGCATGGCTTCCGCCATTGAAGAAATCATTGCATTAAAAGATCCGGTAGGCGACAGCTACGTTCTGGATGAACGCCCTAACGGAATGAAAATTGAAAAAATGCGCATTCCACTGGGTGTTATCTGCATGATTTATGAAGCGCGTCCGAACGTGACCGCCGATGCCGGTGCCCTGTGCTTCAAGTCTGGTAACGCCGTTATCTTACGTTGTGGCCGTGAAGCAATTGAGAGCAGTAAAGCCATTGCTGAAGCACTACACGAGGCCTTAGAAGCGAGCAACTTGCCGAAAGACGTCATTACGGTGGTACCAACACCAGATCGCGAATTGATGACCGAGTTACTGCAACAGAAAGATTATATCGACCTGGTTATTCCTCGTGGCGGCGAAGGTCTGATTCACTTTGTTAGTGACACCAGTAAGATCCCAGTTATTCAGCACTACAAAGGTGTTTGTCACCTGTATGTTGATAAAGACGCCGATCTTGATAAAGCTCTGGCTATTTTACTTAATGGTAAAACCCAGCGTACCGGCGTTTGTAATGCGCTTGAGGGCTTACTGGTTCATCAGGATGTTGCTGATAAATTCTTACCTATGGCTGCTAAAGCCCTGGCTGAGAAGAACGTAACAATCCACGCCGATAAGCGTTCAGTAGGCTACTTTGATGGCGCTGATGAAATTGCAGACGATGCTTTTGGTGAAGAGTACCTTGCTCTGGAGATTGCAGTTCGCACGGTCGATAACTACGAAGGTGCTATTGAGCATATTCAAGAGTTTGGTAGTGGTCATACAGAAGTGATTATTACTGAAAACGATGAAACCGCTAAGCGTTTCATTCGAGAAGTAGATTCAGCCGTTACCATGGCGAATGTCTCTTCTCGCTTCTCTGATGGTGGCCAGTTAGGTTTAGGTGCTGAAATTGGTATTTCTACCAGTAAGCTGCACGCTTATGGACCAATGGGTCTTGAGGCACTAACAACTGAAAAATTCGTGGTAACCGGTAACGGTCAAGTTCGCGATTAATTCAGTGCTTAGCGCATAAAAAAGCCCCGGCTCATTGAGTCGGGGCTTTTTTTATGGCTTAAAGCTTAACGACGATAACCCGTTAATAGCTCAGGCCAGTCACGAGACTCCTTCCAGTAAAAAGTCTCATTCTTTTCTTTCTCTTTTCGCAAGGAACGCAGCAACCGCTGAATATTCGCTTCCTTCCAGTCCCCGCTTTCACGGAAGTCACACTTATCAAAGTCCACAATCCAGGCTTTGTCGTTGTCATCCAGCATAAGGTTGTGACAATTCAAATCAGAGTGATAAACACCCGTATCATGCAACTGTTTAATAACACTACCGAGCTTTTGCCAAAGCTCTGCTGAGAGTTGTTTCTCACGCAATAGCCGATAGACATCAACTGCGCCAGGAATCACTTCAACCAAAATGTCAGCTTTATAACTGAAGACGCCGGTCTTTTCCATTCTGGCCGCCACAGGACGAGGAACCGGCAAGCCAATATCGCGGAGCTTATGCAGTAAATCAAATTCGTGAATTGCCCGGCTTTTCTCCGCAGGCTCGCGTAAAAAACGATCTTTATTAATCTTTCCAACCAGACCACCACGGTAGTAGTGACGTAACAAAAGCCCCAGCTCGCCTTGTTGAATAAACCAGACAGTCGCACGCCCCGTCGAATTCCCGGCAATGGCTTTTTGTTGCTGCCAATATTGGGCTGAAAAATGCTTATCTTCTATCGTTTCCATAATATCGCTGTCATAGCGAATGAGCCCTCGGGGAGTCTGCTCTGTTTTTATCATACCGCTTCCTGTCAGAGTATATTCCAGTGCACGCTTTAAGACTCTTAACGTAGCACCCTGATGCGTTTGTAAAACGCTTTTAGCAGCTTCATGTTGCGCTTTCATGACCGCTGTCTGCTGCATCAAACCCACAGCCTGTTTAATTTCTTCGGCATTTTTTACCCACCGCACGGCGCCAGCTTTTGACAGCTCAGCATAAACCTGTGGGAAATTGAATACATGCCGCCCAGACATAACATTGGAGCCAGCCGCAATAACTTCAAGGGGGTTGTGCCCGCCACGCTCAATTAAACTTCCGCCGATAAAGCTCACAGAAGCTAATTGCCCCCACAGCATCATTTCACCCATACTGTCAGCGAGAAAGACATCACAGTCCTTTGGTATCGCATTGAACTCGCTGCGTCGGGCCAGCTTTAGTCCCGACTGCTGAGTCAGCTCTGCAACTTTTTCAAATTGCTCAGGATGCCTTGGTGCAATAATAAGACAGGCATCAGGATGTTCCGCCTGAACCTGCTTATGTGCTTCAAGGAGAATTTCATGCTCTCCGGGATGACTACTGCTCGCCAACCAGACGTTCCTTCCAGAACAACTCTGCTTCCACGAGTAAGCTTTATCGATATCTCTGGCGGAAAGTTCGATATCGTATTTAAGGTTTCCATCTACAAAAAGTCGGCTCTGTGATACCCCAAGAACCTTCATTCGACGTGAAGTTTCTTTATTCTGAACCGACACCAGGGTCAGCTGTTTCCACACAGACTTCATAAGCCAATGGAAACGCCGATAGCCCTTGGCGGAGCGCGCCGAAAGCCGTGCATTCAATAAACTTACAGGCACATTAGCTTTGGCAAGATGGTTCAGCATCTGCGGCCAAAGCTCTGTCTCCATTACCCATACCGCTTTAGGTCTCAGCTTACGCACAAAACGTTTCGCTGAGCCCGGTGTATCAATTGGCCAATAACGACAACTGACAGACTCATCAAAATGCTGCTGGATGAGCGCTCTCGCCGTGGGTGTCATACAAGTAATCAGTACTTTTTGTTCGGGCTGTTGACGCAACAACTGCTCTATTAATCGTTTACCCGCTAAAGTTTCCCCAACAGAAACACTGTGGATAACAAGGCATCCCTGCAACTTTTTATCAACAGAGCCTAATGCAAGCCTTTCTGACCAGTCACGACGGTAGCGGGTATCCTTCTTGCCCCGCAGCCACAGCCAGACAAAAACGGCTGGAGTAACCAGCCGCAATAGTATTCCATAGAGCCACAGTCTCATATTCTTTAACGCCAGTACTCGGCAATCCACTTAGTCGGCAGAACTTTCCGGTACCACTTACCGCTTCGGCCTTCTAATGCATCATCCGGGTGTGGCTTGCCATGGAAGATAATAACTTTTGCTTCTTCAGGTATACGAGGCTCCTGGAAAAAGCTTAATGGGAACGGGCGCAAACAATGACGTTTGAAGCTACGACACCACTTTTCCGGCCAGTATTTCAACTTGTTCTGACGGTCAACAAAGTGCGTAATGTACTCTTGTTCATTCCGTACATCGGCGGTAGCTGCATCAGGGTCTTTCTTCAAATGCTCTAAGGCGTCTTCGTGCGCACCGATATTGAACCGGAATACCGAGGTATTGCCTGTAGCGTCTGATTTATCCCATTCTTTTATCACCATGAAATCACCTTCAGGCTCAAAGAATTCGTCAAGACTTCCGACAATAATAATATCCAGATCCAGAAACAGTGTAGGCCCTTCAAGGTCATACAAAGGATTTGCAAAACAAGTCAATTTTAGCCAGCCATGCCCTTTAGTCCAGGCAAGCTGTTCATCAAAATCTTTGAAGCCAATTTTAGGAATGGCTTTGACTTCAATGTCGTCATTAATACCTTCAAAATCATCGGTAAAACAAACAAAACGAAATGGTCTACTGAGATGGCGGCTGACCATAGAGTGCAAAGTATTGACGTAATCTGAGCCGTACTTTTTACCCCATTTAATACAAATTACATTAACTGTGTTCTGCTCTGAAGAGCTTCCGCTCTCTGTAACCTGATTCATAATCACTCCTGGATCTTAAACTACCGCGCATCATGCCATATTTTAGCTCATTTAGGTATGCCGATCTGAATCCTCAGAACCTGCGTATTGACTGAGTGGCTCTTTAAATTGAAGTGACTATGACAACTCATACTGTGCGGCTAATACTCGGCGATCAACTCAATGCCAGGCACTCCTGGTTTCGGCAAAAGGAGCAAGGCGTACTTTATGTCATGATGGAGCTAAAACAAGAGACTGCCTATGTCGTTCATCATCGACAAAAAGTTTTGGCTTTTTTTAGCGCAATGCGAGCCTTTGCAAATGCATTAGAGTCGGCTGGGCACCGCGTACGCTACATTAAACTGGATGATAACGACAATCGACAAAGTCTGACACAGAATCTTGAGGATATTATCGGACAAAACAATAGAGCGCCCCTGGAGTGTCAGCAACCCGACGAGTACCGACTCGATCATCAACTTAAAAGCTGGGCCGGAGCCAGGAACATCACATTAAACTGGTATGATACTGAGCATTTCCTCACGGCCCGGGATTCATTAAAAGAATGCTTCCCCAACAGCAAAAACTATCTGATGGAGACCTTTTACAGAAAGGTACGCCAGCAATACGATATTTTGATGGAGAATGGTCGCCCGGTCGGCGGTCGCTGGAATTACGATAAAGAAAACCAGAAAAAGGTTCCTGCCAATCAAGATGTAGAGCCTCCCCTGGTATTTTCTAATGATGTCTCAGATATTGATGCTTTGCTGCAAAAATGTCATATCCAGACAATGGGAGAAGCCTCCCCAAGCCAATTCATCTGGCCGGTAAACCGTCAACAGTCAAAACAATTGCTTGAACATTTTTGTCAGTTTGGGCTACCTAATTTTGGCCGTTATCAGGACACTATGGCGACAGTAGACACGCTTAATGAAGCCCACTGGAGTTTATATCACTCCAGACTCTCGTTCTCATTAAACACGAAAATGTTACATCCACTGGAGGTTGTAAAAGCAGCTATTGATACCTGGTCTGAGAATCAAAAGAGTATATCAATCGCTCAGGTTGAAGGCTTTTGCCGCCAAATTATCGGCTGGCGTGAATTCGTCCGGGGGATTTACTGGGCGCATATGCCTGACTACAAAAACCTTAACGCTCTAAATCATAGTAACCCTTTGCCCCATTTTTACTGGACCAGCGACACAAAAATGAATTGCCTGCATCACTCTATTGAGCAATCCTTAGAGTATGCGTATGCACACCATATACAGCGTTTAATGGTAACCGGAAACTTTGCCTTATTGGCGGGTGTGTCACCGGACGCTCTGGATGCCTGGTATCTTGGTATTTACATTGATGCCATAGAGTGGGTAGAAATGCCTAACACGCGGGGCATGAGTCAGTACGCAGATGGCGGTTTAATTGCCACAAAACCCTATATTGCCAGTGCTAACTATATGCAGAAAATGGGGCACTATTGTAAAGGGTGCTATTATGATCCTAAGAAAAAAACTGGAGACAAAGCCTGCCCTTTTAACAGCCTATACTGGCATTTTATTGAGCGTCATAAAGAACAGTTTAAAGATAATCACAGAATGCGCATGATGTATCAGCTTTGGAGTAAAAAAACCGACGAAGAACAGCAGGCGTTAATAAAACAGGCCGAAATTTATTTAGATAGTATCAACGAGTTATAAAAGGAAGAATTGATGAATAAATGGATAATCCCACTACTTTTAACCGTTCTGCTGAGTGCCTGTAACACGCAGCCAACACCGGTAGCCAATGTTGTAGAAGACTTTGACGCAAAGCTCTACTTAGGCAAATGGTACGAAATTGCCCGTATGCCACACAGCTTTGAAGAAGGTCTGCAAAGCGTTACAGCAGAGTATCGTCTAAACGGTGATGGTACGCTAGAGGTTACAAATCGCGGTTATCATGTTGAAGACCAAGAATGGCAGACAGCTATTGGCCTGGCCAAGCCGGTTGAAAATATGGAGGCAGCTTACAAAGTGACTTTTTTCTGGCCATTCTACGGTGGGTACTATGTCAGCTGGCTAAACGACAATTATCAGTTAGCAATAGTAACCAGTGACTCGCACGAATATTTTTGGTTATTATCGCGGACTCCCGATGTTGCTCAGGATGATATTGACTATGCCTTAGCTAAGGCTCATGAATGGGGATATGATATCGACCAGATGATCATGGTTGATCATCCGGCCGAATTTCGAGACGCTAATTAATTAAAGCGGCGCGCAGCACCCTTACCGGAGTTACGCTTAGGTCCGCCGCGAGCGTCACGGTCACGCGGTGGGCGTGGCGCACGTTTTACTTGCTCATCGCTTAACTCAAGGCCCATTGGCTGCTGACGCACACGGGCTTTTTTCAGTACGTGCATAATATCTTTTGGCATACCCTTTGGTAGCTGCACTAAAGAATGATTATCAAACAACTGAATTTGACCAATGTACTTGCTGTCCATTGAGGCTTCATTAGCAATAGCACCAACGATGTCACCAGGGCGAGCACCATGTTCGCGGCCAACCTGAATTTTGTAAGTTTCAAAATCCACATCTGCTGCACGACTCGTCGCGCGCTCTGCACGAGGTTTGCGCTTATCACCACGATCACTGCGCTCATTGCGACCTGAACGCTCACTACGCATCTCGCGCACAGGACGGTCTTCTTTCAGGAACAGTGGACGCTGCTCGTTCTGTTGAGCCAGAAGAGCTAATGCAATTTCTTCAGCACTCAATTCAGACTGTTCCAGCCACTGCCCTAACAGCTTCTCAAGCTTTGGCTTATCAGCACTTGCCGTTTCCGGTGCCAAGGACGCCTGTAGCTTTTCCAGTAACTGTTGCTGACGATACTTGCTCAGTTCGTTAGCGTTTGGTACTTCAAAGAACTCAACCGGTGCATTGGTTAAGCGCTCATAGTGACGCAACAAATGACGCTCTTTTGCACGGAAGAACAAAATCGCTTCACCTGTGCGGCCCGCGCGACCAGTACGTCCAATACGGTGAACATAAGATTCAGTATCGCTTGGTAAGTCATAGTTAATAACGTGCGTAATTTCAGGAACATCTAAACCACGAGCAACAACGTCGGTTCCTACCAGAATTTCGATGTGTCCACTACGTAACTGACTGACTGTCTGCTCGCGCTGAGCCTGGTTCAAGTCACCGCTTAATGGCGCTGCTTTAAAGCCATTGCGCTGCAATAACTCCGCCACGTCCATTGTATCCTGACGGGTACGTACGAAAATTAACGCTCGTTGGTAAGGAGTCACTTCCAGTAAACGCGTCAGAGCGGTCATTTTAGTCATGCCCTGAACTTTCCAGGCTTTCTGCTTAATGGTCGCCTTTTCACGAGCTATAGCTTCAATCTGAATGTTCAGCGGATCTTTCAGGAAGGTTTTTGCCAGTTTACGAATTGCATTTGGCATGGTTGCTGAGAATAATGCGCGTTGCGCCGTATTCGGTACAGCTTTTAAAATCGTTTCGATGTCTTCAATGAAACCCATGTTAAGCATTTCATCAGCTTCATCCAGAACACCCACTTTCAAACCGTCCAGTTGCAGAACGTTTTTATTTAGTAAGTCGATAAGACGACCCGGGGTACCAACAACAATAGCGGTTCCCTGCTTCAGGGCTTTAACCTGAGGTCCAAATGGCGCACCACCGTATACGGTTGCGACACCAACACCACGCATTTTCGCAGCAAAGCCTTCAAGCGCTTCAGCTACCTGAATAGCCAGCTCTCGAGTTGGCGTTACTACTAAAACCTGAGTTTGCTTAACTGATGCATCGATTTTTGCCAGCGCTGGCAGACCAAAAGCTGCAGTTTTACCGGTACCTGTCTGAGCTTCACCCAATACATCCTGGCCTTCAAGCAATGCAGGAATAGCCTGCAGCTGGATAGGAGTAGGCGTTAAAAACTGCATTGCGTTTAATTGTTCAAGCACAGCACTAGGTAAGGCCATGTCGTTAAACGACAGACCCGTTTGGGTATTTGACATATTTGTCTCACTTTATTCCCGTTTGCCCATTGGCAAACATAACAAAAAAGGGGTTATGGCCCGGCAACAGGAATCAGTATTCAGTCTCTAAACTGTCTGGACTGGAATCAGGCGCTGCAACCCCACGAATCAAGGGTGACCGCTGCCTCATCAGTTATGCGGTGTTCCTTGAGGAAGGGCGGATTATACGTTTTTTTACCAGAAACGCAATGTATTTGAGCTTTTTTTCACCAAGCACATCAATTTCTGTCAAAATCATCGAAAAAGTTGAACCATTTTTCTTTATATTGCCTACATTATTAGAGAGTTTTTCAAATTTGGAGGCACTATGTCAGCACATTCTATGTCATCGTTGACGAAGAAAGATTGCTTTATCGAAGGTCACTGGGTTCCTACAGATAAACGTTTCTCAGTTACCAACCCGGCAACCGGCGACGTGTTAGCCGAAGTTGCTGACGCCGACGAGGATTTAACGCAGCGCGCTATCAATGTTGCTGAAACGGCTTTAAAGAGCTGGCGTAAGAAGACCGCCCGCGAGCGCGCAGTTCTTCTGCGTAAATGGTACGAAGCCATGATGGATAACAAACAGGCTCTGGGGGAATTAATGAGTGCAGAGCAAGGCAAGCCCGTCGCTGAAGCCGTTGGCGAGGTAGAGTACGGTGCCAGCTTTGTCGATTGGTTTGCCGGTGAGGCTGAACGCATCGATGGTGATATATTGCCTAACGCTGACAGCAGTAAGCGCGTAATGGTAACTAAAGAACCCGTGGGTGTCTGTGCAGCCATTACTCCGTGGAACTTCCCTAATGCCATGATCACCCGAAAAATAGCACCGGCATTGGCAGCAGGCTGCACTATCGTGGTTAAGCCGCCTCAGCTAACACCTTTATCCAGCCTTGCCCTGGCACAGTTAGCCAGCGAAGTGGGTATTCCCGATGGCGTCATTAATATTATTCCGACCAGCGACGCAAAAACAGTCGGCAAACGTTTGGCTACCTCTCCTAAGGTTCGCAAACTGTCATTTACCGGCTCGACCGGGGTTGGCAAAATTTTAATGCAACAGTGTTCAGAGCACGTAACCAAACTGTCATTAGAGCTTGGAGGTAATGCCCCTTTCATCGTCTTTGATGACGCCGATATTGAACAAGCAGCCGAACAACTTATTGCGTGCAAATTCCGTAATGGTGGCCAAACCTGCGTATCAGCCAACAGAATACTGGTGCAACAGTCTGTCGCCGAGAAGTTTACAGATGCGGTTGTTAGTAAGGTAAAAGGACTGAAAGTAGGGCCAGGCACTGAGGAAGGCGTCGACTTAGGTCCACTTATCGATCAAGATGCAGTTGATAAAGTTCAGCGGTTGGTACTGTCAGCGAAATCCGATGGTGCAACCATAGAAACCGGCGGTTCAGTAATGACCGAACTCGGCGATTTGTTCTACGCTCCGACGGTATTGACTGGCGTCACTGACGATATGGACATCAGCGAAGAGGAAATTTTTGGTCCGGTTGTAGCTATCAATACCTTTGAAAACGAAGAGGAAGGTATCGAGAAAGCGAATAATACGCCTTTTGGTCTGGCGTCATACTTTGCAGCAAAAGACACCGCCCGTATTTTCCGCGTCAGCGAAGCGCTTGAATATGGCATGGTTGGTGTTAATACCGGCGGAATTTCTCACGCCTACAATCCGTTTGGCGGAATTAAAGAGTCAGGTGTTGGTCGTGAAGGTTCTAAATACGGTATCGACGAATACCTTGAGTTAAAAACAGTGACTCTTGGCGGACTTGGATGAACCCATTTGAAAGTACATTTAAACAGTTGAAAAGCCATTTCGACAGCGGACTCACCCGTCCGCTGTCGTGGCGTTTAAACCAGCTTAAACAACTTCAACGCTTCCTGGATGAAAATGAAAAACCTTTGCTGGAAGCATTAAAAAAAGACCTGAACAAGCACCCAAGTGAAGCACGCTTAACTGAATTGCAGTTCCTGCAAAACGATATTAAGCACACAATAAAAGCCTTACCGAAATGGAGCAAAGCTCGTAAAGTCGGAAATCCATTACTCGCCTGGCCCGCTAAAAGTCAGTTAGTCCCTGAGCCTTTAGGTACAGTATTAATTTTAGGTGCCTGGAACTACCCTTTGCAGCTACTCTTAGCGCCTTTAGTGGCAGCTATCGCTGCGGGTAATTGTGCTTTAATAAAACCATCAGAACATGCATCTGCAACTGAAGATTTATTGTCCCGGCAACTTCCTGACTATCTGGATAACTCCGCCATAAAAATTGTGACCGGAGCGGCGACCGAGTCCCAGCAGCTGACAACACTGCCTTTTGACCACATTTTCTATACCGGTGGTGAACATGCCGCTAAATCAATTATGGCAGCGGCAGCTCAAAATTTAACACCCGTAACGCTTGAACTTGGCGGCAAAAGTCCCGCGGTAGTTTTAGCCGATGCACCTATTCAGGTAGCAGCCCGACGTATTGTCTGGGGTAAATTCCTGAATGCCGGTCAAACCTGCATTGCACCTGACTACGTACTGGTAGAAGACAGTGTAAAAGAACAACTCATTAGCGCTATGCAACAGGAGCTGGTCAACTTTTACGGCGATGACCCACAGAACAGTGACTGTTATGGCCGAATAATTCACCAGAGGCACTGGCAGCGCCTCACACAAATGCTGAATCAGGAAAACATCGCTATTGGAGGCAACTTTGATAAAGCGGAGCGTTATATCGCACCAACCATAGTCGATGGCGTTAAAGAAGACAGTGCCCTGATGCAGGAAGAAATTTTTGGTCCAATACTTCCTGTTATTACGATTAAGTCAGCAGCCGATGCGATTGAGAAAATCCACCGCCATCCTAAACCGCTTGCGCTTTATGTCTTTAGTAACACTCAACGGTTACTCACCTTATTTACCGAAAAAGTCTCTGCCGGAAACGTGTGCTACAACGACACACTCATGTTTATGCTTAACGACAAACTGCCATTTGGCGGCGTTGGTCGCAGTGGTATGGGCCGCTACCATGGCAAATGGGGATTCGATACCTTCAGCCATTTAAAGCCAGTTATGAAGCGCAGCTTTCGGTTTGATGTTGCATTACGCTACCCACCTTACAGCAAGTTTAAGGACAAAATCTTATCCTGGTTTAGTCCCTAGGCATTGAAATTCAGTTGGTGCGTCTGCATATCACTAGTAACAGTTTAGTGAAATGAAATATCTACAGGAGCGCACACAGCTAATGTCCGAATCCAATATCGTTAACGTTGACTTGCAAAACTTCCAGCAGGTTTTACTGGAAGGTTCAAAAGAAAAACTCATTATTATCGATTTTTGGGCAGACTGGTGTGAGCCCTGCAAACAACTCATGCCAGTACTGGAAAAACTGGCATCGCAATACAGTGACCAAGTTATCCTCGCCAAGATAAACTGTGATGAGCAGCAAGAGCTGGCAATGCAGTTTGGTATTCGAAGCTTGCCTACGGTCGCCTTTTTTAAAGATGGTCAGCCGGTAGACAGTTTTGGCGGTGTAAAAACTGAAGGCGAAATACGTGAGATACTGGATAAACATCTGCCCAGTCCGTCTGACGATCTGGTTCAACAAGCTCAAACCGCAATGGGCGAAGGCGATGCGAACACAGCTTATACCCTGGCAAAGCAAGCTTACGATATCGACAGTAGCAATATGCAGGCATTGAAGCTGCTCGCCGAAGCAGCTGTTGATGCAGGGCGCCTCGATCAGGCAAAAGAACTGGTCACTAAAATCCCCATGGTTGAACAAGACGGCGACTATCAGCGCATAAAAGGCAAACTTGAACTTGCCGAAGACGCCGCCGACTCACCGGAACTAAGAGCTCTGCAGGAGCAGGTCGAGAGTCAACCAGAGGATTTATCTCGAAAACTGCAGCTTGCTCTTAAACTCCATGAAGCGCACCGCGATGAAGAAGCCTTAGAACTGGTTTTCACCGTGTTAGCCAAAGACGTGAACTTTGCTGATGCAAAAAAATACGCCCTCGACATTATCAACTCATTACCGGATGGTGATCCTCTGGCAGCGACCTATCGTAGGAAGTTGTACAGCACTATGTATTAATGGCTGTTCACTAGCAACTTTGGCCGGCTTCCTCAGCCGGCTTTTTTTTATCCTGGCTTTTCGTGATAATAACTCCATGCAAAAAATCTATCATCAGCGTATTCAGTCCGGGTCACTTCAGTCCGATAAACACCAACAAAGTGCTGTTAATGCGCTGCAACAGCGGCTGGACTCACTTGCCAAAGGTAATCAACCACAAAGTCTTTACCTGTTCGGTCCTGTGGGCCGTGGTAAAACGCTTTTAATGGACTTGTTTTACCAATACCTTCCGAAAGAAAAAGCCATACGTCTGCACTATCACCACTTTATGGCTAAGATCCATGCGGCCCTTAACCAGCAACAGGGTGAAGCCGACCCTATGAAAGCAATTGCAAGTTCCTGGTCCCGGCAATATTCGGTTATCTGTCTTGACGAATTTTTTGTCGAAGACATTGGTGACGCAATGATTCTGGCCAGGTTATGGGAGGCGCTGTTCAGCAACGGTGTTACCTTGATAACCACCTCAAACGCACCACCCAATGAACTTTACAAAGGAGGTTTGGCACGTCACCGTTTTGAACCTACAATCGACTTACTGAACAAAGAATGTGAATGTCTGGACTTAGGCCTGGGCGTCGACTATCGGCGACTTAAGAATACAGACCTGCCTTTTTACCTCAAACAAGGGACTCAAAAGCAGTTGCGTTCGGTCGCAGAAAAACAGTTTGGGAAGACTCTCCTGTCCTCCTCTATTTCTATTATGAACCGGCACATTCACTCTCTATGGCGAAACGATAACGTCATTGGCTTTGAGTTTATGGCTCTTTGCTCAGGCCCCAGAAGCCAACGCGACTACATGGAGTTAGCAGCTCAATATAGTGCAATTGCCGTGCATGGCGTGCCCACATTTTCCTATCTGCCCGATAAAGACCTAGTACATGGTGTTGAGGAAACTTATCAACGTGAACATCAAGCCAATAGCGTCAGTAAACTGGATAATGAAGCACGTCGTTTTATCGCTTTGGTTGACGAATGCTATGACAAAAAGTGTCTACTAATACTGACCGCAGAAACCGATATCGATAAGTTGTATCAGGCAAAGCAGCTAGAATTTCCTTTCAGACGGTGCGTTTCTCGTCTATTTGAAATGCAGCAATGGGAAAACTCAATGAAAGGAAACACGCTGGTAAAAAGACGCCAATCTGTTCCAGAGAGCTAAATTCCCTGTATTTACCAGCGTGTTAAAACTGAGTTATAAAAAGGTTATCTTAATTTTAACAAATTCCAATATTGCAATTGTAATGGATGTTAAAATAAATTTTGTTTTTAAACCTAATTTCCCGCATTCTGCCGCACAATCACTGATTAGCTGCTTGCCGTTAAATTGCCACCTTGCTAGGATTGCTGCAATTTGCTGAACGGCAGCGCTTAAAAGGCGTTAAAACAATAACGAGAAAAGAAGGTTCAGAATGAGCGAACAACGCGATCAATTTAGCTCTAAGATTGGATTTATATTAGCGGCAGCAGGTTCTGCTGTCGGCATTGGCAACCTGGTTGGCTTCCCGGTTGCTGCCACCAAAAACGGTGGCGGTGCATTTTTAATTATCTATGCTTTGTTCGTTGCTTTTATCTGTATACCGGTCATGCTTGCCGAAATGGGCCTCGGCCGTCGCGCTCAAAAAAGTCCTCTCGGTTCCTATAAAGCTTTATCCCCAAATAATAAAGGGTGGCACTTTGCCGGCTTACTGGCGGTGATTACGCCGTTCATGATCGCCGTTTTCTACATGGTCATTACTGTCTGGATATTTGGTTACCTGTGGCATTCCATCATGGGTAATCTCGATATGCTCGCCAATCCGGAGTATTTTTCTCAGTTTGTTAACGACTACGGCTTTGTCGGCTTTCTTGTCGCCGTCACTATCATTATTAACGTTATTTTGATTGGTGGGGTTCGCCAGGGTATCGAAAAAGCGGCTAAATTCCTTATGCCAGCGCTGTTCATTATGCTCATTCTGCTGGTTATCTTTGTTCTTTCGCTGGATAACGCCGTACTCGGACTGGAGTTTTATTTAGTTCCTGACTTTTCAAAAATTGACGGCTCAGTGATTAACGGCGCTTTAGCACAGGCGTTCTTCTCGCTTTCTCTGGGCATGGGTATTTTAATTACTTATGGCTCTTACTTTAGCCGTCGCGATGACATTGTTACTTCAGGTAAACTGGTCGCATTAACAGATACCGCGGTAGCCTTTACTGCCGGTTTAATGACGCTGCCGGCAATATTTGCCATCAACCCAAATACTGACCCGGACGCATTAAGTGATTCATCGGTTAGCATGATTTTCTCGTTCTTCCCACAAATCTTCATCGCGCTTGAAGGCGTTGTCGGTTATGTAGGGGCAAGTATTGCTGCGACTGTCTTCTTTCTTCTGACCTTTATTGCAGCCATTACTTCATTGGTTTCAATTCTTGAAGTTCCGACCGCAGCGGTTATTGAGCAAGCCAAAATCAGCCGTAAAAAAGCCCTGTTGTTTATGGGTATCGCCGTTACCATTTTAACGCTTATTGCCGCCACCTCTTTTGGTTTTGTTCCGGCATTTACCGAGTTTACTTTCTACGCAGACAGCTCTAAGTCGGTTTTTGATGTTATCTATGACGTTTTCTACGATACCATTCTGCCACTGAACGGCCTGCTGATTTGCTTGTTTGTCAGCTTTCACTGGCGCCGCAAAAACCTGGACGCTGAACTTGCTGAGGGCAACCCGGGGTACCCAAATACACTGCTGGCTAAATACGTGCGTTTATCCATTTGCACCTTTATTCCACTGATATTGGCCGCTGTCTTCATAAACACCGTGCTCACTAAGTTCTTCGCAATCTCTATTTTCTAGTATGTCTAAGCGCAGCGGTTACAGAAAACTTGAACTGCTGCGAAATGCGAGCCTATGGCAGCAACATTGCCAGGCTCGCTCCAGCCTTTCTATCTATTTATCAGACAAGGATAACCAGGCAGATGCTGCGCTCTCAAGTTATCGTGACTACCTGGGCCATGAATTTGAGTATGTCTTTATAGATTGCAGTGACGGTTTGCATGCTGACGCCATTGCTGCTCTTTGCGGAACGGTAACCGCCGGCGGGCTCTTCTCTATATTACTACCTGAAAAGCCCAATGCCATGAGTCAGCGCATGGAGTATTTTGCTTTAAAGTGCTGGAATAATGCTGTCACTGACCTTTCCCCTGAAATGGCTACTGAACAATTACCGACAGGTAATAAGCTTAAACTGACATCCGAGCAAAATGACATTCTGAAAATAATTGATGACGCCAGTTCAGTTGCTAAAAGCAAGCCGATAACTCACATCATAACGGCTGAACGCGGACGCGGTAAAAGCACTTTACTGGGTCAGGCTCTCGCCCATACAAAGAATAAAAGCTCTGTTATTGTCACCGCACCACGAAAAGCCAACGCCAAAGTCTTACTTCAACAGGCCCCTCAGGCTAAGTTTGTCGCCTGGGATAAGCTTCTTCAGCAAGCAGGTTCCCCCGACAAGCAGTTGATTATTGATGAAGCCGCGGGCCTGCCGCTTTGGGCAACTGAAAGGCTTTGCCAAAAGTTCACTCCATGGCTGCTTGCCACCACAGTAGCCGGGTATGAGGGCTGTGGCCGTGGCTTTGCTGTGCATTTTACTGACTGGGCGAAGAAAAGCCTGCCCGGTGTTGCTGTCCACCAACTGGCTCAGCCCTTGCGCTGGCCTGTCAATGACCCACTAGAACAATGGCTAATAGAAACTTTTTTGTTAGACGAAAAACACCCTCTGGTTGCCCCAACTGGAGCAGTGACCGGCACCTTTATAAGACACGCGTCTGAGCTTGAAGAAAGCCTCTTACAACAGTGCTTTCAACTCTTGCTCAATGCTCACTATCAGAGCAGTCCTAACGACTTGAACCTCTTACTAACCGAGCCGTTACATAAAATTGCGTATAGCATCGAGCAAGGTAAGGTTACTGCCGTTGCCTGGTTAATGGCTGAAGGTCCTATTGCCGGGCCATTAAAGCGCGATATTAAACAGGGACAACGCCGTCCGAAAGGTAACTTACTTCCCCAGGCTATCGGGTATTTCCTGCAGCAAGAATGGGCTTTCGATTTATCCTGGTTGCGTGTAGCACGAATAGCGGTGCCAACCGACAACCGTCGCCGCAAATACGCTTCAACATTGCTCGCTGAAATTTCTAAGTGGGCCAGAGAGAATCATTTTCAAATATTAGGAACCAGTTTTGCGTGGTCACCAGAGCTCGATAAATTTTGGCAAAAGAACAGTTACGTTCCATGGCGTATAAGCAGTCGTATTGATTCGGTTTCAGCCCGACCTGCCGCTATTTATGTTTGCTCGTTTAACACCAACGACTCGCAGCAGTTCCAACACCTCAGTTCATGGGGACAACAGCAGTTGCAATGGCTATCTAAAGGTAAAGAGGCGTTGGCTTCAACCAAAAACTCTAGCGAAATAAGAGCCCAGATTATCGACGCCTATATTCACCAAAGAATTCCTTTCGATGCCGCACACTTTGCCTTAGCACAATGGCTTTATTGGCAACATCCCGACCACACATTAACATCGTTAATCTGCAAGCCAGACATGACACTGAAACAACTCGGCCAATGCTGGGACGGGCTTTCGCAGCGGCAGACCAACGAAAAACTATGTAAAGACATACAAGCACTGCACTAATGTGACTTGTTGTTTTCGTTACAACTTTCTATCATCAACACAGAACTTTACCAGGAATCTCTACCATGACTCGTTATTCGGTTTTTATTGCTTGTTCTACTGTGCTGATATTGAGTGCCTGTAGTTCTATTGAGAAGGAAAAAAAGCAGTCGGAAAGCCCATACCCGGAAACAAAAACCGTTGATCAACAAGATAACTATCACGGAACTCTGGTGGAAGACCCTTATCGTTGGTTAGAAAAAAGCAATGATGAGGTTGAGAGCTGGGTTAACGCACAAAACCAGTTATCAACTCCTGCGCTCCAGAAGTACTCTCAGTTCCAGAGCGTTAAAGACAGAATGACGGAGCTTTGGAACTATGAAAAAGTCAGTACGCCCTTTCGCTATGCTGACCGGTACTTTTATTTCTCTAACGACGGACTGCAGAATCAAGCCGTTCTCTACACCATGACAGACCTAAGCAGCTCGCCTGATGTACTGATTGATCCCAATACTTTTAGCGATGATGGTACTGTTTCACTGGCCCGCATTAATGTTTCACCTCAAGCAAAATACGTGGCATACGCGCTATCTGACGGAGGTAGTGACTGGACTCAGATAAAAGTCCGTAATATTCAATCAGGAAAAGACACAAGTGACCTGATTAAAGGTGTGAAGTTTAGTGAGGTAGCATGGTTGCCTAACGAACGTGGTTTTTATTACAGCCGTTATCCGCAAAAAAAGGACGGAAGCTTTGATGACTCAAAGCCGGTCAGCGTCTATTTCCACAAGCTGGGGACCAAACAAAGTGAAGATGAGCTTATTTTTGCTTTTGATAAAAAACCAAACTGGAATCCTTATCCAAAAATTTCGGATGACGGCCAATATTTACTCGTTGATGTATTCAAAGGCTATAATGCCAACGCGGTATACATGCGACCTTTAGCACAGGAAGACGCGCCATTTAAGGGCCTGTTCACAGCGTGGGATGGACAGTACCAATATGTTACCAGCCACAACGGGAAGCTTTACTTTAAAACCACTAATGGTGCACCAACTGGCCAGGTTATTGCGGTTGACCCTGAGCAGCCAGCCCCCGAAAACTGGACGGAAGTTATCGCGCCTAAAACCCATACTTTAAAAGAAGTCAGCGCCGTAGATGGACAGCTTTTTGCCCACTACCTGCAGTCGGCTCGCTCGCGGGTGGCTATCTTTAATATCGAGGGGACTATGCTGCAGGAGTTAGCTTTACCGGGTATTGGGTCAATTGACGGTTTTAAGGGCAGCCACAAAGCGCCGGATACATTCTTTACTTTTAAAGGTTTTACCGAGCCCGGGAAAGTTTATCGTTACCAACCAGAACAACAGCGCACAACACTTTGGTATAAAACCGAAGTGCCAGCAGATTTAGACCAATATACAACTGAGCAAGTAGTGTATAACAGCGCTGATGGCACCGAAGTACCTATGTTCCTCGTTCATCATAAAGATCTTGAACTGAATGATAACAATCCGACGCTTTTATATGGCTACGGCGGTTTCAATATTTCTATCACCCCCGACTACGATACAACTCGAGTTGTCTGGCTGGAAATGGGTGGAGTACTGGCTATTCCCAACCTACGAGGTGGTGGTGAGTTCGGCGAAAAGTGGCACCAGCAAGGCACTAAGGAAGACAAGCAAAACGTATTTGATGACTTTATTGCAGCAGCGGAATGGTTAATAAACAATAGCTATACCAATAAAGACAAACTGGCTATTCAGGGGCGCAGTAACGGCGGCTTACTGGTAGGAGCAACAATGATTCAGCGACCGGAACTCTTTGGCGCAGCTCTTCCTGCTGTCGGCGTGCTGGATATGCTGAGATATCAGCTTCCCAGCGCGAATGCCAGAGGCTGGAGTAGTGAGTTTGGTCTAAGTGAAAATGAAGAAGACTTCAAAACATTGTACGAGTACTCCCCTGTTCACAATACAGAGAGTGGTACATGTTATCCACCAACCCTCATTACCACCGGTGATCACGACAACCGAGTTGTCCCCTGGCACAGTTATAAATTTGCAGCGGCACTGCAACGAGACCAAAGTTGCGACAACCCAATATTATTAAACGTAGAAACCCGTGCCGGACACGGTGCCGGTACACCAACCTGGATGCGTATTGAAGAACACGCAGAAAATTGGGCATTTTTACATAAGCATTTAGGCATGGATTCAGAGGCAACACAAAGCAACGCTTCTGAATGATGATTTCATAAAAATATGCTATCTTTCGCAGCAACTTTATTAGCTAAAAGATTTCTGTGAAGGATAGCATTCATGTCTAAAGTTCTAATTATTGGCGCAGGCGGTGTTGCCGGCGTAGTCGTACAAAAGTGCGCAGGCTTACCCGAAGTATTCTCTGAAATTCACCTAGCCAGCCGTACCCTGTCAAAATGTCAGGCGTTACAGGAAAAAGCCGGTAAAGACCGCGTGGTCGGCGTTTATCAAGTCGATGCTGACGATTCAGCGGAAGTTGCCGAGCTTATTCGTGGTATTAACCCTTCATTGGTTATTAACGTTGCGCTTCCGTATCAGGACTTACCTATCATGGACGCTTGTCTGGAGACCGGCGTGCACTACCTTGATACCGCAAACTACGAACCAAAAGACGAAGCGAAATTTGAATACTCATGGCAGTGGGCTTATCAGGAACGCTTTAAAGAAAAAGGTTTAATGGCGTTACTGGGTGCCGGTTTTGATCCGGGCGTAACCAACGTCTTTACCGCCTATGCCGCTAAACATTACTTTGATGAAGTGCATTACCTGGACATTGTTGATTGTAACGGCGGTGACCACGGTCAGGCATTCGCGACTAACTTTAATCCGGAAATTAATATTCGCGAAATTACCCAAAAAGGTAAGTACTGGGAAAACGGCGAGTGGCACGAAACGGATCCTATCAGTGTGCGTAAAGATCTGGACTACCCCAATGTTGGCGTACGCCCTTCTTACCTGCTGTTCCACGAAGAACTGGAGTCGCTGGTTAAGCACTTCCCGACCATTAAACGGGCTCGGTTCTGGATGACTTTCGGAGACGAGTACCTGACTCACTTACGAGTACTTGAAAACGTCGGAATGACCTCTATTCAACCAGTGGACTTCGATGGGAAAAAGATTGTACCTCTGGAGTTTTTGAAAGCGGTTTTACCTAACCCCGGTTCTCTGGCAGAAGGTTACACCGGCAAAACCTGTATCGGTACTTATGTCACTGGTGTAAAAGACGGTCAGGAGAAGACCATCTTCGTTTACAACAACACTGACCACGCCGAAACTAACAAAGAGGTTGGCGCTCAGGCGGTATCCTATACGACCGGCGTACCGGCAATGATTGGTGCCTCTTTGATGTTGCAGGGTCATTGGATGGAACCAGGCGTCTGGAATATGGAGCAGTTTGACCCGGATGAGTTTATGGAGCGCCTGAACAAATATGGCCTTCCATGGCAGGTTCAGGAATGCGATAAGCCATTCGAGAAGTAACAGAGAAGACAACGCATGAGCCAATATACATCGCCGGAAATTCCGTCTCCCTGCTACGTACTGGATGAAAAGCTACTGCGCCAAAACCTGGAGCTGATGCAAAAGGTACAAGAGCAAAGTGGTGCCGATATTATTCTGGCACTGAAAGGCTACGCTATGTGGTCAGCCTTTCCACTTATTCGTCAGTATCTCAAAGGCTGTACGGCCAGTTCGGTCTGGGAGGCAAAGCTGGCAGCGGAGGAGTTTTCGCGCGAGGTTCATGCCTATGCACCAGCTTACAAACAAGACGATATTGACGAGTTACTACCGTTAGTCAATCACTTGTCATTCAACAGTGTTTCCCAGTGGCACAAATACCGTGAACAAACAGCGGCGGCCGGTGTTTCCATTGGTCTTCGTATTAACCCGGAACATCAGGAAGCCGAAACTGAGCTTTATGACCCCAGCGCACCAGGCTCTCGCCTGGGTATTCGCGCCAGCGAGCTAAAACAACAGGACTTAACCGGCGTTGAAGGTTTGCACGTGCATAACCTGTGCGAGTGCGACTCTTTTGCCCTTGAACGCACTCTGGAAGCCGTGGAAAACCGTTTTGGCGAACAGCTAAAGCAAATGAAGTGGCTGAACTTAGGCGGTGGGCACCTTATGACCCGTCAGGGCTATGACGTTGATCATCTGATAAAGCAGCTGAAACGCTTGCGCGAGACTTACGACCTGCAAGTGATACTTGAACCCGGCTCTGCCGTTGCCTGGCAAACGGGTCCGCTGATTTGCGAAGTGGTGGATATTGTTGAGAATCAGGGACAAATCGCTTTACTGGACATTTCGGCAACGGCTCATATGCCAGACGTACTGGAAATGCCTTATCGTCCAGTCATTACCGGGGCAGGTTTACCGGCAGAAAAAGCTTTCAGTTATCGCTTAGGCGGCAACAGTTGTTTAGCCGGGGATGTTATCGGTGAGTACAGCTTTGATCAGCCACTGGCTGTTGGTGACCGCTTAGTCTTTGAAGATATGATGCATTATACCATGGTAAAAACGTCCTTCTTTAACGGCGTTCAGCATCCGGCTATTGGTATTTTGCGGGAAAGTGGTCAGTTTGACTGTGTACGACAATTTAGTTACGAAGATTTCCGCAACCGACTGTCCTAACTTTCTGTTAAAGGCCACTAATCCAGTGGCCTTTTTGCTTTCTCAACCACCGAAGGTGGCATCCGCTCAGCCAGTTTTGCTAGTTTTTGCTCAATGTCCTGATAGGTGACCTGGTTAGCTGTTGCTGCATTATGTAACCAATGGTAGGCCTTTTCGTAGTCATACGGACTGCCTTTATCCGCTAACAAAATCTCGGCAAATCGTCTTTGCGCCGGTAAGTTCCCCAGAGAGGCGGCCTCACGAAGATACAAAATGGCACGGTCAATATCTTTTTGAACCAAAACCCCTTCATGGTAATAGCGCCCTAACTGCTCCAGAGCCTCCAGTAAGCCATGCTGAGCCGCTTTTTCCATATACAGCAGGCCGAGTTCAGCATCACGGTCATAACACACGCCCCAGGCCATCATGTCGCCATATAGGAACTGATACGTTGGACGACGCTCAAGTTCTGCCTGAGCCTCGATATCCTGCGCCAGCTGGCAGCGGTCGGTATCGCGTACTCGTTTAAGGTGCGCGTTGGTTGCAAACATCTCAACAAGTTCGGCGTCTGAGTACAGTTGCACAGCTTCAACGTCCTGCGCCTGAGCTTCGTTCACTGCGGTCAGTCCGGCTACAGCAATCAGCATTGGAATGACTATTTTCATAAAGTTGCCTGTGCTCTCTCTGAATATGCCTAAAGGTTTAACTGTTTAAGTTATCGGCACAGAGTCGCAAACCCTTAAACAACAAATCGTCATAACGACGAAATTTACCAGACAACGTTCGCATTAAATGCTCACCATCGCCACCGGTCACAACGACATCAAAAGACTCTTGCGAAAAATAATCTTGAGATAACTGAATGGCCTGCGCAATAGCGCCAGTCAACGCAGCTTCCGTTCCCTGAGCAATACCGTCAAAGGTATTTTGTCCGGCTGCAAGCCCGTCACGCTCAATATCATCGACCGTAATACCTTTTAAATTCGCTGTTCCCTGGCCCAACGCATTAAGCATTAACTGCCGCCCGGGGACTATCCATCCTCCCATATGTCGGCCGTCCGCTCTCAGCCAGTCAATGGTTAACGCAGTACCGGCATCCACTATCAACGCATTCTTTTTAATTTGCTCGTGACAGCCAAGTAATGCCATCCAGCGATCAGAGCCCAGACGTTCAGCTTGTTGACCATAACCGTTAATGACCCCGGCCTGTTCAGCTTTCGTTTTTTGCCAGACAACACTGATGCCAAGCTCCGCCAGTGAGCTATTCAGGGTATCCATCACCTGAACCGCTGCAACGCTGCAACCTATGGCTTTTTGCTCGTGCTGAATTTGTTGGTTGCTGATCACTTCCAGCAATAGCTCTTTTAACGAATGACTCAAGTCATTAAGCCAACTTTGGTGTGGTATCGCCCCCAGTATTTCAATCTCGTCGGTGTCAGTATCCCACCAGGCAAATTTACTGCGGGTATTACCGGCATCAATTAATAGCATCTTGCGCCCTCAATGAAACTTCACCACCAAAATAGCGACGTACGCCCTGCTCATCCTCTACGAGTAAAGCACCGTTCTCATCAATCCCACGGCAGGTTCCTAAACAAACCCTTTGTCCCATAATCAGTTTTACCGGTTTGTCGACAAAACGGTCGTACTGCTGCCAGCGTTGCTGGAACGCGGAAAGCCCGCTCTGGCCATACTGCTGCAAAGCGGACAACACCGATGCCCGTACCTCGGCCGCGACCTTATTACGTGAAACAGGCTGTGGTAACTCAGAGTTTAGATCCGTCCATGCCTGATCAATTTTTTCTCCGACATGGTCCGGCATTCTTAAGTTAATACCAATACCAATAATGCTGTGCGCAGCACCTTCTGGAGAGGTTTCCAGATCGACCAGAATACCAGTCACTTTCTTACCAGCAATATAAACATCGTTAGGCCACTTTACACTGACCTCAGCAATACCCAAATTGGTAAAGCATTCCGCCAAAGCAACACCAACAGCTAAACTTAACCCCATAGCACCATGAATGCCGTCATCCAGAGGCCAGTAAATACTCAGGTAGAGGTTACTGCCAAAAGGCGAATGCCACTGCTTGCCACGTCGCCCCCGACCAGCAGTCTGAGCTTCTGCAAATAAGGAAAAGCCTGCGTTCAAAGTCCCTGACTTAGCAAGCTCTTTTACCTGGTCATTGCTGGAGTCAACCACTGAACGTACTTCAAACTCTGGTTCATTTCTCCATTGCTCCGGCGTTTCTTTTTCAATAGCTCCTGAACTCAACAATTCAATAGGCCTTGCCAGTTTATAGCCACGCCCTGTGACTGAAAACAACTCAAGGCCAAGCTCTTCCAGCTTATGAATATGCTGATTAACCGCCGCCCGGGATATTCCCAGAGACTCACCAATGGCCTGGCCGGAATGAAATTCACCATTAGCTAACAAGGTAATCAACTGATCAAGGCGCTCTGATTGTTTCATTTTTCTGCCGCCAACTGCACAAGCCCGTGCTGACCCACCAGTCGAACTTCCGGCTCTAGTTCAATTCCGCTGGCTTCTTTTACCTGCTTCATAATTCTCTGTGCCAACCGGGTAACATCTGTTCCAGTCGCTCTGGCTCGGTTAATTAACACCAGTGCCTGATTCGGATTAACCGCTGCACCGCCTTCATTTAAGCTCTTCAAACCTAAGCGTTCAATGAGCCAGCCAGCGGCTACTTTTGTCCTGCTGTCATCGACAGGGAAATAGACCATATTTGGCCATTTCTGCAATAAATTTTCCAATAGCACATTAGCAATAACAGGGTTCTTAAAAAAACTTCCTGCGTTCGGAATGACTTTAGGGTCAGGTAATTTTTTCTGGCGTACTTCTATAACCTTATCGAAAATGCTTTGTGCACTCGCATTATCGCTCAACTGGTTAAGCGGAGAGTAATGGGTCACAGGCCGCCAGTCTTTAGGCAAACGAAAGGTTACGGATGTTATCAGCCAGCGTCCGGGATGCTGCTTAAACAGACTGTCCCTATAAGCAAACTGGCAGTCCTCTCTGCTCATACTGACCCAGCATTTTTGGCTAATATCCCAGGCTGTTACCTGTTCAATAAATGTCGCCACTTCCACACCATAAGCACCAACATTTTGAACAGGAGCAGCTCCCACTGAACCCGGTATCAGTGCCAAATTTTCCATACCATCGATGTTTCGGGCGCGTAAGTCGGTCACAAAATTATGCCAGTTTTCACCTGCTGCCGCGGTAACTAAAAAACTTGTATCCTGCTCTTCAATGCACACGCCAAGCAGACGATTACAGACAACGGTTCCCTGAAAGTCTTCCAGAAACAAGGTATTGCTGCCCTCACCCAGCAAGTAATAGGGCTCCTCAAAAGCTAACTGCTCAACCTCGTCGCTGCTGTTCAGTTCAATTAAAGTCCGGCACTTTGCCGGCAACTTAAAAGTATGTCGCTCAGCAAGCTCTATCAACTTCTGGCTCCTCCTGCCTTTCGGGTGCTGATGTACTTCAAAAATGCTTTTAATGCGGCGGGTTTAGCCGGTTTTGGTAAAAATTGCAGGCCGCTTTTTCTGGCAGCCTGTTTCACGGCGTCATCGCGCATTGCAGTGACTAACGCCGCCGGTATCTTTTGTTGCCAAATGTCTCGTAGCTCTTCTGCTAAGGTTAAACCATCGCCGTCACCTAGTTGATAATCCAGCAGCAGCCCTTGAGGGGCTTTATCACCGCGGTGTGCCTTGGCATAAGCCAGAGCTTTACTGTAACTGTTAAAAGTCAGGGCTTCACACTCCCACTTACTCAGCAGAGCACTTAAGGCACTCAGGTTTTCATTATCATCATCCACAACCATAAGTTGCAGGCGGTCAGACAACGCATCTTCCTGTTGTTTTTTAGGTCGGCTGACCACTTGAGCGGCGTTGCCTAAAGGTACCCGTACTGAAAAACATGAACCTTTGCCTTCAACTGACTCAACCTGAATATCGCAATTTAATTGCTCTCCCATACGTTGAGCAACACTCAACCCTAATCCGACTCCGTCTACCGTCTGGTTCTGCACGCGGTAAAATGCATCAAATACTTTGTTCTGTTGCTGCGCAGCAATACCCGGGCCGGTATCCCACACCGCAATTTGAAGTTCATCTCCGCGCTTGCGAACCCCTAATAATACACTGCCCTTTTGCGTGTATTTAATGGCATTGGATAAGAAGTTCTGCACTATACGCCGCAAATAAGTCGGGTCGGTATACACGGGTCTGTCTTTATAGAAGGCGCGGAAATCCAGCTTTCTCTGTTCAGCAAGTACAGCGTATTCCTCAACCAGAGGAGCCAGAACGGAACTGAGCTGAACATGCCGGAACTGCGGTTTTAACGCCCCCTGATCCATTTTCGCTATCGATAATAAAGTCGACAAAAGATGCTCGGTTGAGCCGAGCGCCGTATCCAGCTTACCCACTAACGACAAGTTACGCTCTGAGAGTTCTTTTTCCTGAATTGCTGAGAGGTATAACCGTGCCGCATTTAGCGGCTGTAAAATATCATGACTGGCCAGGGCCAGAAAGCGTGTTTTCGAAGCATTTGCTGCTTCGGCTTCTGCTTTGGCCTTCTTTAATTCTTCTTCTACCTGACGCCGCCTATCGATTTCAGCCGTCAGTTCCTGATTAATTTCCCGAATTTCCTGCGTACGAACATCAACCCGCTGCTCAAGGTCAATATTCGCATCTTCCAGCGCCTGCTGAGTTTCGACGTGTGACGTAATATCGGTAAAACTGGTAACAAAGCCTCCGGTTGGTAACGGGTTTCCAACCATTTCAATAACCCGTCCATCTGCCCTGCGGCGGATAAAGCGATGCGCAGATCCCATTTGCATATAACGCAAACGCTTATCGACCAGTTCATCGACCTCACCCGGACCACATTCACCACGCTCTGCATTATAACGAATGAGTGTAGCAATCGGCTGACCCGGCTTAACCATACCCTCAGGGTATTCGAACAAATCCAGGTACCGCTTATTCCAGGCCACCAGGCGTAACTCTGCATCGACGACACTAATGCCCTGAGCCAGGTTTTCAAGCGAACTGAACAGTATTGACTGCTGTGTTTGCAGTGCCTGAGTTGTGTCGTCAAAGAAGTGAACAACCTCTTCCAGATTAAGCTGTTTGTCCCTCAGGGCGGCATCAATTAATGATCGGGCTGTTGCAGAACCCAGCACACCGGCAATGGCCCTTTCGACAAAACTAATAAACGGCTTTTCTGCAACATCTTCCAGCTTAAGTTCGGTATTTTCCGGACGTTGATAGTACTGCATCAGTTGCTGGGCGCGCTCTGCTCCCAGGAAAGTTTTGAGCAACAGCAGCATGTCTGCGTTGGTCGCATTGTCGTTCTTGTTTATGTGTAAGTCGGGGAGAGCCGCTCTTGGTTTTACAAAAGCCGTTGACTGAATTCTGTCGACTAACCGCGGCTTTGCCAGCAGAGAAAAAACAATAAAACTGAAGGTATTGAGCCCCAGTGAAACAACGGTTCCCCGGGTAATAATTTCAACATCGGTCAGTTGGTTGTTCGTATACAAAGGAATTAATACCGCGATAACCCAACCCACGGAGCCAGCCAACAGCCCGGCATAGACACCACGAGCGTGGCCCTTTCGCCAATAAAGTGCAGCCAGTAACGCCGGCAGCAACTGTAAAACCAGAGAAAATGCCAGTAAGCCAATACTGACCAGGTTGGTACGTGCAGCCCAGAAGTAGTAGCACAGAAAAGACAAAACCATCGTTACGGCAATGGCCACACGGCGGATTAATAATAACGCCCGGTCGTATTCTCTGCGTCTGTGCTTTAACGGCAAGCGCGATTCACGCTGCAGCAAAATAGGCATGATGACATCGTTAGTGATCATGGTACTCAAGGTGACAGAGGCAATAATCACCATAGCCGTTGCGGCCGAAATTCCGCCAATAAAGATAACCAGAGATAACCACATTTGATCTTTCAAAAGCGGCAACTGCAAAGCATAAGTCGAACCGTCAGAGCTCGCCGAAAGATAAAATGTACCAGCAATCGCAATAGGGACTATAGCGGCAGCCGTCAACGCTAAATACAGCGGAAACCCCCAGCGGGCAGTGCGTAAGTGTCGAACGTCGACATTGTCCACTACCGCAACGTGAAACTGTCTGGGCAGGCAAAGAATTGCGCCAGCGGCCATAAAGGTCTGGACAATAAACTCAAATTCCCCAAATGAGGCGAAAGACCACTGAGGTTTACTAATGTCGGTAAACGAACTGATTAAATTTGACTGCGCATCGCCCTGAATAAGTAACCAGGCAAATATACCAGCGGCCAGTAACGCCACCAGTTTAATCATCGACTCTACGGCAATAGCCAGAATCATACCGCTGCGATACTCGGTAACCTCAACATGCCGGGTACCAAACAGCATGGCGAAAATAGCCATTAAGGCAGCAGCTCCAAGCTCTTTAATCGAAAACTCTGCCATCATGCCGGTATTTTCGGTTAATACGGCAAAGCTGATACCTACAGCCTTAAGCTGGAGTGCTATGTAAGGAATGATAGCAACAGCCGCAATACCGGTAACAGCTACGGCAAGTCGACGCCTTTTACCAAAACGGGATGAAATGAAATCGGCAATGGAGGTGATGTTTTGTTGCTTACTAACCGAAACCAGTTTTTCCAGAATTCGAATACCAAACAAAAACAGTAAAATAGGCCCCAACAAAATGGGGAAGAATGCCCAACCGTCGACGGCGGCATTTCCTACAGCGCCATAATAAGTCCACGACGTACAATAAATTGCCAACGACATGGAATAGACAAAAGGTTTATGGCTAACCTTATTCGCCCAGGAACCAAGCCGGTCACCCCAGGTGGCAACAGCGAAAAGAAAGATCACATAAGCCAGTGAGGCAAATATTAGTAGCCAGGTCATAATTGCAGACGTTCAGCCACCAAAACAGCCTGGGTACGACTGTAAACCCCAAGTTTACGGAATATTGCAGTAATGTGTGCTTTAACCGTTGCTTCGGTTATTCCCAGTTGATAGGCAATCTGTTTATTCAGCAGACCCTCGTGAAGAAAATGTAACACCCGGTATTGCTGCGGGGTCAGTTCTGCAACCTTGCGCGCCAGTTCCTGATCTTCATCTGAAATAACATCCAGCCGCTCCCGGGTTTCTTTTGGAACCCAGGTCTCACCCTGTAAAATGGTATCTATCGCCTCTGCTATTTCGGCAGAGGGCAATGATTTTGGAATAAAGCCCAAGGCGCCAAAACCAATGCACTTAGCAACAATTGATGAGTCTTCACTACCAGAAATAATAGCTACCGGTAAAAGCGGGTAATCTTCTCTTACACGAATAAGGCCGTACAAATCACCACTGCCCGGCATGTGTAAATCCAGCAGGAGCAAATCGACGTCGTCGTCTTTATTTAACGCCGCCAGAGTTGAGTCTAAGTCTTCGGCTTCGCGCAGGGTAAGTTCAGAAAAATGATTCGCGAGAGCGCCTTGCAGCGCCTCGCGAAACAATGGGTGGTCATCTGCGATTAAAAATTTCGCCATGAGATTCCAAATTAAGTGACATTATTTATTCATGCGGTTTTCTATCAATGAATCTACCACACTTGGATCGGCAAGCGTAGAGGTGTCACCCAGGTTTTCATACTCATTCGCAGCAATCTTACGCAGAATACGGCGCATGATCTTACCCGAACGAGTTTTAGGCAGACCGGTGGTCCAGTGAATCAAATCAGGCGTTGCAATTGGGCTTAACTCAGAGCGAACCCAGTTACGAACTTCTTTGGTCAATTCATCGCTTACCTCAACACCTTCAACTGGTGTGACGTACACATAGATACCCTGACCTTTTAAGTCATGCGGATAGCCAACAACTGCCGCTTCCGCCACAGACTTATGTGCTACCAGCGCACTTTCAATTTCAGCGGTACCTAAGCGGTGTCCTGACACGTTCAGAACGTCATCCATACGACCAGTAATCCAGTAGTAACCATCGGCGTCGCGGCGTGCCCCATCACCACTGAAGTACATATTCTTAAAAGTCGAAAAATAGGTTTGCTCGAAACGCTCGTGGTCACCCCAAAGTGTGCGCATTTGTCCCGGCCAGGAGTCTTTAATCACCAGACCACCTTCCGCTTCACCTTCCTGAATATTACCTTCGCTATCAACCAGAGCCGGTTGAATACCAAAGAAAGGACGTGTTGCAGAACCTGGTTTCAAATCAGTGGCTCCCGGTAACGGAGTAATCAAAATACCACCGTTCTCAGTTTGCCACCAGGTATCCATAATTGGGCATTTACCGTTACCAATAGCGCGGTGATACCATTCCCAGGCTTCCGGGTTAATCGGCTCACCAACACTACCCAGAATACGTAAGCTTTCGCGGGTTGAGGTTTTGGCCGCCTCATCACCTTTTGCCATTAACGCGCGGATAGCCGTTGGTGCGGTATAAAGAATATTCACTTTGTGTTTATCGACAATTTCACCAATACGGCCAACACCCGGGTATGTAGGAACACCTTCAAACATCAGGGTCGTCGCACCGTTCGCTAACGGTCCGTAAACAATGTACGAGTGACCAGTGATCCAGCCAACGTCCGCCGCACACCAGTAGACTTCGTCTTCCTGATAGTCAAAAACGTACTCGTGGGTCATTGATGCGTATACCATATAACCGCCGGTGGTATGCACCACACCCTTAGGTTTACCGGTTGAGCCCGAGGTATAAAGAATGAAGAGCGGGTCTTCGGCGTTCATCACTTCCGCCTGACACTCGTCGCTGACGTTACCAATCAGCTCATGCCACCAAACGTCACGACCTTCAGTCCAGTCGACATCACCCTCGGTTACACGGCAAACAATGCTGTGCTCAAGCGTAGGACAAGCATCGTCCGCAATGGCTTTATCGACATTGGCTTTCAAACCAATGGTACTGCCACCACGACGACCTTCGTCAGCGGTAATAATGGCTTTTGCCTGGCAGTCGTTAATGCGGTCAGCAATAGCGTTTGGTGAGAAACCACCGAAAATAACCGAGTGAACCGCGCCAATGCGCGCACAGGCTAACATTGCGTAAGCCGCTTCCGGCACCATCGGCATGTAAATAGCAACACGGTCACCTTTACCAATACCTAATTTTTTCAGGCCATTAGCAAAACGGGATACCTCTTTATGTAGCTCGCGGTAGGTGATGTGTTTGTCTACACTAGGGTCGTCACCTTCCCAGATAATCGCGGTTTTATCGGCTTTATCAGCAAGGTGACGGTCGACACAGTTGTAACAGGCGTTTAAAGTGCCGTCTTCGTACCACTTAACACTGACTTTTCCCGGTTCGAAACTGGTATTTTTAACTTTGGTGTAAGGCGTGAACCAAGTAATTCGCTGTCCGTGTTCACTCCAGAAACCTTCAGGATCGTCTACTGACTGTTGGTACAGTTTCTTATAACCGTCATTATCGATTTTAGCTTTTGCTTTGATATGTTCAGGAACTGAATACAGTTGCGACATTACCTCTTCCTCCTTATTCGCAAGATGGTATCTGTTGTACGTTTTAAAGGGCTTAAACACTATTAGACCATAGTCTAGATTGATAAAAATTGACCAGTTAACGAGAATTAACAGCGTTTATCTTTGGCATAACAATAAAATGCACGATCAAAACGAACACTTGGCTGACAGGGGAGAACACCATGGCTAAAGCAAGTATCGCAAAGAAATTCACCGTATCGGCAGCAAGCGCTGCAGTACTCGGTGTCATGAGCTTAGGCGCTCAGGCAAACGAAACTGACATCGATTTTGGTGGTTTTGTTAAACTCGACATGATGGTATCGGACTATACCGATGGTCAGGCACCTTCAAGTGGCAGTATCGCCCGACAACAGTATATTCCAAGCCTCACCCCTGTGGGTGGTGAAGGCGACGACATGGTCACCGATTTTCATGCACGCCAGTCGCGTTTTTTCCTGACCACCGATACTGATCTGGATAATGGTGAAACATTAACCGGCCATATCGAAATGGACTTTATGTTGACCCCTGACGGCGACCAACGTATTTCAAACTCTTATAATCCACGTCTGCGTCACGCATTCTTGAAATATGGAAAGTGGACTTTTGGTCAAACCTGGTCTAACTTCCAGGACCTCAACATTCTGGCTGAATCCGTCGACTTTATCGGCATCACCGATGGCATTATCTTCAACCGCCAGGCCCAAATTCGCTACACCTCCGGTGGCTTTAGCGCTTCAATTGAAAACCCTGAAACAACCGTAACTCCTGTTGGTGGCGGTCGTATTATTTCCAGTGACGGCTTTGCGCCGGACGTGACCTTTAAGTATACCGGTAAAGCAGACAATCTTACCTGGCAGGCTTCGGCACTTTTACGCCAATTAACTTACGATGTCAGTCAAACTGGCGATGATGAAACCACCTTTGGCTACGGTGTCAGCTTTGGCGCTAAATATACCTTCGGTATGGATGATATCCGCGCATCAGTCACCACAGGCTCTGGTTTAGGTCGTTATTTAGGTCTTAACACCTGGAACGGTGCCTATATTGACAGTAACGGTGAGTTAGAAGCCATTGACTCAACCGGTGTATCATTTGCCTACCGCCATTTCTGGTCAGAGAAACTGCGCTCAAATGTTGTCTACTCACGAGGCTGGGCAGATAACGATGGTGAAGTACTGGCATTGGCAGGTGACATGACTGAATACACTCAGCGTATTGCGTTTAACCTGATGTATTCACCGGCATCTAACCTGACTTTTGGTGCGGAAATTTCAAAGGCAAACCGTGAAACTGAAGCCAATGTGGATGGTGACTTAAACCGCCTGCAGCTAATGGCGATGTACTCGTTCTAAAGGCCGCGTAGCCTGACATTTATGTCAGGTGAGATATTGGTCCAGACGTAAACGTCAGGCTACAGGATGCACGTAGCCTGACATTTATGTCAGATGAGAGGTTGTTCCTGACGTGAACGTCAGGCTACACATCTAAATGTCAGCAATAACAGGCTTGTTTTCTGACAGCGCCAACCAGCCTCGAACTACACGATAAATAACCCATATCGTAACTGCCAATAGCACTAAATAACCGATCACAACAAACAACAGTATGATACCAATGATGGTTCCAATAACGCCTACCCAGAAGGTTTTGATTAGCCAGTTAAAGTGACTTTCCACCCAGGTGCCACGGGCTTCACTACGCTTTAAATAGGCTAAAATAACAGCGGCAATCGATGCAAAAGGAATAATGAGACTCAGGGCATATAAAATATACCCAACAAGTGCCATTTTCTTTAGTTGCTCCTGATGTTCTGAGTTCACTTCCATTGTCATATGACTTTCCTCTTCTTATCCATAACGTTTAAACGTGCAATTTATTGATTGAAGATCAAGCAGCCATGCTCTCCGTCAAAAAAGGAGTTCATAACCCAATCGCTGAATTGTCTTTGCTTCGCAATCAAGTTGCATAGCAAGCACAGAGTCTTGTTTCGCTCTTTTACTCAACATTAATTGCAGCGCATTCCCGTTTACACAAGCCTTATCAAGTACCGACTTGCTTTGTCTGTCGTTGTTTAATATAACGCCCAACCTTAAGATTATCATTATTTTAATTAACTGGTTGTGGCTAAAAAGCGTTAAATCAGGAAACTCTGCTGTTTGTATTTTTTTCCGAAAAAACCTGACAACAGTGGAAAGAAAGCGTTGCTCTTCAGCATTAAAACCAGGCATATAGGCGTGAGCCAGAATGTAGCCAGAGTGTTTTTGTACACCGCTGGCACTGATACTCAGCCCTACCTCATGTAACTTAACGGCGCCTTCTAACAAGACCGCCAGATCGTGCTCTGTTATCCCCCAGCTTTCTGCTACTCCAGCCCATATGATCTGAACGGTTGACCAGACCCTTTCTGCCTGTGAAGAGTCCACCGAGTAGCGCTGAGCTAAGCTATAAATAGTACGCTCCCGCACATCCTGGTGGAGTAAAACTTCTCCCGCCAGTTCGTACAAAACGCCTTCTCTTAAAGCCGCGTCATGAGGAGTAAGGCGTTCAATGTCGAGTTCTTCAAAGATCCCCAATAGAACAGCCACGCCTCCGGCAATCGATTCCCGACGTTCCGGTGATACCCATTCTTTATTGATTTTTTTTACCGACGCAGCCTCAATAAGTTCGCTCCTGCAAGCATGCAGTTGAGAATAGGTGATTCCCATGGGCTGCTCACCCTCGCGCTTCAAAATCCACTGGTAAATCGCCTTTATTGTTCCCGATGTACCAAAAACGCTTTCTATCGGATTGTTCGCTAAATAATTAGCTATCGGTTCAACGTGCTGACGGGCTGATACAACCGCTTTATCAAATCGTTTTGGTGTGATTTTCCCCGACGAGAAAAATTCTTTTGAAAAAGCCAGACTGCCGACACTTCTGGAGCTTAAAAAACTAGGCTGGCGATTGTTTCCAACCGCAAACTCCGTACTACCGCCACCAATATCAATAACTAACTGAGCGCCTGATTCTGAACTCGTTTCCGCCACACCGCGGAAAATTAAACGTGCTTCTTCCCGCCCTGAAATAACCTCGATAGGAAAAGGAAGTACCTTCGCAGCTTCTGCCAAAAACCATTTACGATTCTTAGCTTTACGCAAGGTGTGTGTCGCCACAACTTTGACCGTATCCTTGTCAAATCCCTCAAGCCGCACAGCACATTGCCGAAGCGCTTCCACGCCGCGGTAAACCGCGGCATCACTCAGATGTCGATTGGACAAGCCTTCGCCAAGCTGGACCGGCTGTTTGAACTTAAATATCGGTTGAAGCTGACCTTCAACTAAGCGAGCAATAATTAAATGAAAGCTGTTGGAGCCGATATCCAACGCAGCGAACTGCTTTGAATCGTTATTAGACGTCTTTTTGCTGGCTTTCATATTCCCTCTTGCATCGCTTAAGATAACGGTGAATAGCAACCTGTGAAGGAACCAGAGAGCGACGATTGCCGACCTGCCGCTCCTTTTCAAAGCAGTATCGATTTTGTTGTTCAGCGTCAATGCGCCGCGACTTCGCCTTATCCTTCCACTGTAGCGTCATAATCTTCAAAATTTCAGTTTTAACCTCATTATCATAGATAGGCGCTGCCACTTCCACGCGATGATCTAAGTTACGGGTCATTAAATCCGCTGAGGCAATAAAGACTTCTTTTTTACCACCATGCTCAAAAACATACACCCGGGCGTGTTCCAAATAACGATCGACGATGCTGCGAATTTCGATGTTCTCACTGAGGTTTTCTACCCCAGGCCGCAGCGAACACATGCCGCGAACAATTCCTCGAACTTTAACACCCGCGCGGGAAGCTCTGTAAAGTTGAACAATTAAGCTTTCATCTTCTAAATTATTAACTTTAAAAAACAGTTCAGCTGAATGACCAGCTTTAGCCTGGTCTATCTCGAACTCAATGAGATCGTTTATTCTCTGGCGCATATTCACAGGTGCGACCATTAAATGGCGAAATAGATGCGCACGATAAGGTTGCTCCAGATAATGAAATACTGATTCGACATCGTTACAAATATCAGGCTGACAGGTAAACAGGCTAAAGTCAGTATAAATTTGTGCCGTGCCCTCGTGAAAGTTACCGGTTCCAATCACAGCGTAACGCCTATCAAGGTTGCCTTCACTACGATGAACCAGCACCAACTTTGAATGGACTTTCAGACCGTGAATACCAAAACTCACACGCACACCGGAATCCGTCAATTCCTTCGCCCACTCAATATTTGCTTCTTCATCGAACCGAGCCTGAAGTTCAACCATAACCGTTACATGCTTACCGTTCTGCACAGCATCCATCAATGAACGAACCACTCGTGAGTTAGGCGCTACGCGATAAATACACATAGAGATTCGGGTAACTTTAGGATCGTAAGCCGCCTGCCGCACAAATTCGGTAAAATGAGAAAATCGGTGGTACGGGTAATACAATGCTATATCACTTTTTTGAATGGCATCAAACACGTTCTTGGAATGCAAGAACTTTGGGTGCAGTAACGTGGGTAGGGTTTTATGTGTCAGAGAGGTTTTACCTAAGTGCGGAAACTTAGCGAAGTCCCTGGTATTGCGATACCGACCACCTGCGACAAAAGAGTCAAACTGGGTTAGCTGCAGTTTTTTGCTCAAAAACGCGAGCATGTCTTCAGGCATTGCCCGATCATAAACCAAACGCACTGGGTCAGCTTTTACCCTTTGCTTCAAGCCCTCTTCCATGCGTTCAAGCAAACTTTGTTCAATGTCATCCGAGGGTCGATATTCCGCATCTCTGGTGGTTTTAAATGAAAAGGCCCGCAATTGTTTAAATGGAATAAAGCCCCGGAATAAGACTTCTAAGTTTAGTTGTAGAATGTCATCTAAAAACAGAAGCTTATGCTTTTTAGTGCGCCCCTTAGTTGGCAGCTTAACAAAACGGTCCATCTGGTCAGAAGGCACCTCCAGCAAAGCATACTGCTTGGTCTCACCATTTAGAATTTCAACACACAGGTAAGTTTCGTCTTCGCGGACAATATTGGCCAGGTTGCCTTTACCATTGACCCATATGGGCACGATAAAACGCTGTACTTTTTCTGTAAAAAACCGTCTTAGTCGGTGTTTTTCTTCTTCACTCAGTTGCTCAATACTGAGTAGAGAAATGCCATTTTTCCGCAAAGTCTCTAGTACTTCTTCCAGTACCTCATCAAAGCGTTCTTGCAGTAAGCCCACTTTTTTCTGTAACTGCGCCATAAGGTGCTCATGTTCTTCCCGTTCCTGCGTCGCCTGACTAAAGAAAATACGGCGCTTTACATCAGCTACCCGAACTTGAAAAAACTCATCCATATTACTGGAGAAAATGCCTAAGAAGCGGATTCGCTCAATTGGCGGAACACTAATGTCCGCAGCTTCTTGCAAGACTCGCTCGTTGAAAGAGAGCCAACTTAATTCTTTATTAAAAAATTTCATAGATTAGAAACGGCAGCAGGTACATCATGACACTAGCCTAGCGCATTCAAGTTCTATTTATATGACAGAGATGTGACAGTCGCGCGATAAGCGCGACTGTGTGGACAAGCTTTTAAAACGAGGTTTATTTGACGACTTTAATTAACTGTTTACCAATATCGGTGTTATCCATATAGCCACCGAAGTTTTCACTGTAAGGGCCGGCCGCAAATACAGGAACATCAACACCCGTATGCCCGCTGGTCGTCCAGCCGGTACCGGTAATATCAGCCGTTATATAAACCAACGCCTGGTGTAAGCTGTCTTCCCGCGCTTCACCCTCTTCTTCAGCGGCAGTAGTAAGTTCATCGATATAGTCCTGAGTGAGTTCAAAGTTAACTTTGTCCGCAACGTACTCCGGCCACTTATCAGAGTCCATGCTAAGCATCTCTTTACTCATATGCGCAATTGAGCTTTCAATTTTCATCACGCGGTCAGAATACCAGGCATACTCACCATCACGTCCAATAGTCAGTCCACCGGTCGAGTGGTCTGCCGTCATAACAATCAAAGTATTCGGGTTATTCTCGCGGTACTCACTAACAACTTGCAGTGCCCGGTTCAGACCGTCCATTTCGTGCACAGCACAAGCAATATCATTGGCGTGACCACACCAGTCAATTTCACTGCCTTCAATCATTAACGCAAAAGGCTGCTGCTTTTTATCCAACAAGCGTAAAGCCGTGCGTGTCATATTTGCCAGAGCGTCAACATCACCATCAATGGCGTAAGGCAAGCCTTTCTCAGCAAAAAGCCCCATCACTGGTGCCGTATCGACTGATTCCAGCTGTTGCATATCAGTAACAATTTGCATTCCATGTTCTGGCAAAATTTCCAGCCAGTTCTTATCATCGCGGTCAAAATAACTTTGTCCGCCGCCTAACATGACATCAAAAGAGGCTTCACCCTCAACAACCTGAGTCGCGATTTTATCCGCTATTTCGTTGTACTCATAGCGCGATGGGTGGTGAGTAAAGAATGACGCCGGTGTCGCATGGTTCACTTGCGAAGTCGATACCGAACCCGTTGACCAACCGTTCTCACGTGCCAGTTCCATAATGGCCTGCAGAGGATATTTGTCAGCGTCGACACCAATAGCGCCGTTGTAACTTTTAACTCCTGTTGCAAGTGCTGTTGCGCTGGCAGCTGAATCGGTAACCCAGGTATCATCTTCTGGATAGGTTGTTGCCGCACCTTTCAGCATGGCGTCAAACTCGGTTTTAGCGATAGTTTTGCTGTCTAAATCAGACATGGCATAACGGTAGGCCGTAATAAATTCAAACCCCATACCGTCGCCGATAATATAGATAATATTTGGCTTCTGTTCTTCTGCATGCACCATAGAGGATGCGAAAGCCAGTCCAATACCAGCCACTAATGCTTTGAGCTTCATACCATGACTCCTTTTTAAATAACTTATGCAGTATAACAAAGCCAGGATGTCAGGAATATGACAATAAACTCAGGATCATTGCCGTTTAGCGGTAATACTGCCGTCTGCCAGCCTAACCTCTATGGTACCGCCAACGTCCACCTGCTTCTCGCTACGAACAACTTCGCCGTTCTCGGTACGGACAATTGCGTAGCCGCGTTCCAGTGTGTTTAGCGGACTAACAAGGTTTAATGACTGCATTAACTGCTGCTGCCGGGCCCTGTTCTCTTTTAAAAGCCGCTGCATGACTAATGGCAGGCGTTGTTGCTGATGATTCAACTTTTCGTGTAAACGCTGTAGCTCTTTTTGCGGGTGAACCGCCTGTAGGCGGCCTTGCAAGTAGGAAACCCGCTGTTGCTGACGAGCTAATCGATTCTGCAATGCACGGTATGCGCGAGCCTGCAGTTCATCGGCGAGTTGTGATTGCTGCTGTAGCTGACGTTGTGGGTGCTGCTGCTGAAGACGGGTCTGCAAAAACTGCCAGCGCTGCTTTAAACGCTGTAATAATCTCTGCTGCGCCAGAACTAAGCGTTGCTGTAGAGCCTGAGCTTTTTGCCGCTGTTGCTGCTGGTCCCGGGTTACCAGCTCGGCAGCCGCCGACGGCGTCGGGGCTCTGACATCCGCAACAAAATCAGAGATGGTGAAATCAATCTCATGGCCTACCGCACTAATGGTTGGCATGGGTGCTGTTGCCAAAAGACGAGCAAAGTTCTCATCATTGAAGCACCACAAGTCTTCCAGTGAACCGCCCCCTCGGCTGACTAAAAGCACATCCACTTCATTACGTTCAAAAGCCATTTTCAGCATCGACTGTAATTGTGGTACCGCAGCTTCACCCTGAACTGCACTAGGGTAAATAATCACTTCCACGCTAGGGTCGCGGCGCTTCATGACAGCTAATATGTCTTTTATTGCAGCGCCAGTGGGCGAAGTCAGCACACCCACTTTATGAATGTGATCGGGCAGTGACCGCTTGCGTTCAGTCGCGAACAGCCCTTCGGCCGAGAGTTTTTCCTTTAATTGCTCATAGCGTTGCTGTAATAGCCCCTGCCCGGCATCTTCCACCTGTTCAATAATCAATTGATAGTCGCCGCGCGGTTCATAAACCGTGACCTTGGCTCGCACCAGTACTTGCATACCGTTTTGTGGCCGAACTTTAGCACGCTGATTCGCATTACGGAACATAGCGCAGCGAACCTGAGCCCGCTCATCTTTTAAAGTGAAATACCAATGCCCGGAGCCCGGTGCAGCAAAATTTGAGATTTCTCCCACCAAGCTAATCTGCCCAAACCCCTGTTCTAGCAGTTGGCGGATCTCAATGTTTAACTGGCTGACCGAATACACCATGGACGTCACTCTTTTCTTTAAAGTTAATAGCGAAATCATACCACACTCAACTGATATCAAAATAAGCACAATTACATTTAGACGTCTAAATGTCTTGACGGCTTTCTATCCATTTATTACAGTCAGTGAATGGTTCACTAACGTGAGGTTAGCTATGGTTAAACCAGTTGCCCGCAGTTTTTATACAGAGACCTCCTTCGGACGCATCAAAGGCTACCGTTATGGTGATGCCGACGCGCCTGCAATTGTTGTTCAAGGCGGAATCAGCGCCAGCGGTAGACTATGGAAGCCTGATAAAAGCGGTTGGTGGCAATCACTTCACCCGGTATTTTCTGACCTCGATGATGTACAAGTCATTAGTTTTGATTACCTGGGCGGGCTGGGAGGTTCTGACTGCCCTGCTATTCCTTTAACGGTTCAACAGCACAGCGAGGCCATACGTCAGGCAATACAACATGAAACCAATGAGTTTCAAGCCTGGGTTGGCGGATCCTTTGGTGGTGTTTTGGGGCTACAGTTTGCTGCTGATCACCCAACCGAACTCACTCATCTGACGGCTATTGGTGCTGCGCACAAGCCTTCCGTTCACTCGGCTCTGTTGCGCTATTTTCAACAAGCCCTGATTCAGCGCTGCGGTGATGACCAGTCCGGAGTTATTCTCGCCCGGGCTCTGGCCATGCTGAGTTACCGCACCGCTGAAGAATTCGAGCAACGGTTTAACCACGCCGACGATGCGTTTGAGTACCTGCTGTACCAGGGAGAAAAACTGTTAAAACAAAACGGTAACGGCTGTCGTAGCCTGTTCACACACCTGACGCCAATACTGAATGACTACAGCATTGATCCAACTACGATCCAGGCGAAGGTGCAACTTATCGACTTTCATAATGACGCTATTGCGCCCCCGAGTCTGGTCACGCAACTGGAGCAATTACTGCCGAATCACATAGGTCGAGTCACCATTGAAACACCTTTTGGTCACGATGGTTTTATTAAAAATGTCGCGCAGTACCAATCGGCTTTAACGCATTTTTTAACTGAATCTCAACTGGAGTCCGCATGAAAGACGAAACACTGGCCATACATCACGGCTATGAAAGCGATCCGACAACCAAGTCGGTTGCAACACCCATTTACCAAACCGTGTCATACGAGTTTGATAACGCTCAGCACGGCGCCGACCTGTTTGATTTAGCCGTTGAGGGAAATATCTACTCACGCATTATGAACCCCACTAACGCTGTTCTGGAAAAGCGCGTGGCAGAACTGGAACATGGGGTTGCAGCACTAGCCGTGGGGTCGGGCATGGCCGCTATTGAATACGCACTGATTACCCTGGCCAGTCAGGGCGACAATATTGTCACTACACCACAGCTTTATGGCGGAACTTACACACTGTTCCGTCATATGTTGCCGTCATTTGGTATCGAAGTGCGTTTCGCCGACTCCGACAAACCCGAAGACATAGCAAAGCTTATTGATAATAAAACCAAGGCGGTTTATTGCGAAAGTATCGGCAACCCTGCGGGTAACATCGCTGACCTAGAGGGGTATGCTCAGGTTGCGCATAAGCACGGGGTGCCTTTGGTGGTTGATAATACGGTCGCGACACCCATACTCTGCAAGCCTATTGATTTCGGTGCCGATATTGTTGTTCACTCGCTCACTAAATACATCGGTGGCCACGGGAATTCGGTCGGCGGCTTAATTGTTGACAGTGGTCGTTTTGACTGGGCTCAGGAAAAACAGCGTTTCCCCCAGTTTAGTTCACCTGAGCCTGCCTATCACGGCGTGGTGTATACCGATGCTTTTGGTCCGGCGGCTTTCATTGCCCGGGTTCGTACCGTTGCTCTGCGTAATACGGGAGCCTGTTTATCTCCATTTAACGCCTTCTTGTTACTGCAAGGCCTGGAGACCTTAGCTCTACGCATTGAACGCCATTGTGAAAACGCACTAAAAGTCGCTGAATACCTGAAAGCACACCCTCAGGTAGAATGGGTTAACTTTGCCGCTTTACCGGAACACACAAATCACGAACTGGCGAAGAAGTACATTAAGAATGCAGTACCGGCTTCGCTGTTAACTTTTGGTGTAAAAGGCGGCTACGATGCTGGTGTGACTTTTTATGACAAACTGAAACTGTTTAAGCGCCTGGTAAATATCGGTGACGCCAAATCACTTGCCTGCCACCCTGCTTCAACAACGCATCGACAGCTATCAACGGAAGAGCAGGCCTCGGTTGGTGTAAAACCTGAAGCCATACGCTTATGCGTGGGTATTGAAAATGTGGAAGACATTGTTGCTGATATCTCACAAGCTTTGAGTTAGTTCTCCACACAAAAAAGGCCACTATTTAAGTGGCCTTTTTTAAACAAGACAAAAAGTTAGTCGTCTTTTTTCAGGTGAACATCCATTTGCGGAAAGGGAATGCCAATACCCTCTTCATCCAGACGGTCTTTAATACGTTCCAGAAGATCCCAGCGAGTCGGCCAGTAATCTTCATTTTTTGTCCATGGACGCACGTTAAAGTCGACCGACGAATCACCAAGGTTGGTTACCGTAACCACAGGCTCTGGATCTTTCAGTACACGCTCGTCGCTAGTAATAACATCCATCAGTGCTTTCTTCGTTTGCTGTAAGTTCGCACTGTAGCTAACTCCAATCACCAAATCGATACGGCGCAACTCTTCGCGATTATAGTTGACGATTGGGCCGCCAATAATTTCAGAGTTAGGAACAAAAACCACCTTGCGATCCGGCGTTTTCATAATCGTCTGAAAAATATTAATCTGTTCAACCGTTCCTGAAACACCACCCGCGTCTACGTATTCACCGGCACGAATAGGACGGAACATAATAAGTAGCACGCCCGACGCGATATTAGACAACGACCCCTGCAGTGCCAGACCAATTGCCAAGCCGGCAGCACCTAATATGGCAATAAACGACGTAGTTTCGACACCAACGTGCGACAACGACATCATAATAGCGGCAATAAAAATAACCGTTTTTAGAATAGCACCAACGAAGCTGATGACCGCGCCGTCCACATCGCGTTTACGCATGTTTTTGGTCATCACACCGGTAACACCATTCGCAACCATTTTACCAATGATGAGTATCGCAATAGCGATAATAAATTTAATCGAGAAACCGATCAGCATATCCTGGTTATCATTAATCCACTGAACGATGTTATCCATACAAATTCCTTATTACGCAGAGGCTTAAACGAATAATTAATTACAGTAATTGTAAACGGACTGACCTGCAAGTCAGATCACAACCGGAACGAGTAACGTCCTTGAGAGTCGGGTTTTCCCATATACTCCATCATTTTAGCTAAGCCTTCCGGTGTTCTTGGTGTCGGTTTTACCGTTCCCTGAGCATTAAAGTTTTGGCTATTAATACTGCCGTTAAAGTTCAGCCCCAGACTATTATTTCCGTCCATAGCAAGTGTAACGGCGTTACTATCACTACAGCCTAGCTCAACCGGAAAATCCCCCAGAGCCTGCCATTGATTATTGACTAACACGCGTATTTGTTCTCCTTGTGCCTGCCCCTGCAGCTCGTCACACCAACGCACAGGTCCGGGAGCAGTGACCACAAAGCTGTCCAACGACAAGCGCCAGTTACCACCCGTTTTTAGCGGTAAGCGAGTACCAACGAGCTGTAATAGCGCGTTCACATCACCACTGGCTGTTACATTCTTCGCTCCAACCTTTGTTGAACCCGCCAGCAGTTGTCCGTTTAGCGAAAAGGGGTTGTTGTTCTGAGGAAGGTCGACATCCACCACAAGCTCACCCAGCAACACAGACGAGACTTGCCAGTCCCACGCCAGATTACTCAGCACTATGTCATCAACAGCTACCTGCCCGGCAGTTCCCTGCCATAAACTACCACTCACTTGAGATATCCGGATGTTATCCGGCAGCGGAAACCAGTAAACCACTCGCGCCGGTAACATAACCAGCATGGCCACCAGATACACGACAACTAACCAGGGTATCCAGCGCTTTAGATTCATGAAGCCTCTCTTACTAACAATTTACGGAGCCGAACCTGTCCGGGCGCATTCAATTTCGCAATATCGACCGACGTCAATACTAGCTGCTGGCGCTGCTCTAATTCAGCCAGAAAGCTTACCAGGTCAGAGAAAGAGACTTCATCTACGGTCAATAAATAGTCCTGACCCTGAGGCTGTAAACGCGCTATTTGGATGTCTTGCGCTGCAGCAGCACGGTTAATCCGTTGACTTATCGAGCCTGACGCACTCTCCCGCTGTTCGGTTTTACCCTCTAACTTCTTATAACGTGCGATAGCTTGCTGTACCCACTGATACTGCTGCTGTTGAGCTTCTAACTTGCGCTCGGCATTAGCAACTGCCTGAGCACTGGGTTGCCACACAGCGAAATACAGTAAAGCAATAAAAAGCACGCCGCCTAATACAGACAGCAACGTCTTCTCACGTTGATTAAACTGGCGCCAGCGTTGGGCTCCCAAATCCAGATAAGGCTTTAAGTAGCGTTTGAATCCATTCATGACTGAGCCCCTCCACTTTCAACTTGCACCGTCAATGCGCCTGATATCGTTTCTCCGCGGTTACTCATTGAACCGGCTTCAATATTCAGGCCTTCTCCCTTTGCGGCTTGTTGGAAAGATTCAAACTGAGAAAAGCTTTTAGCCGTTGCCTGCAACCGTAACTCATTATTCTGAAACCGCAACAACTCAAGCTGCAAGTCAGGTTGAGACTTAAATGCCGGCTCTAATTGCTGCAAAACAGCAAGCACTGACACCTGGTCCGAATTTCCGAGGCCCAGACCATCTAACTGCCGTTGCAGTTGAACTCTCAAATTCACAATTCGGGTATTACCCGGGAATGCATCCCGATAAAGTTGCTCAGTCTGAGCTTTTAACGTTTCGCTTTGTGAGTTTAACTGCCAGTAACGCACGCCATTTAGCACGACAGCCAACACAAAAAGCACACTTGCGGCTGTGGCAAAAGCCCGCCAGGGAAGCTCTACTGAACGTTTCGCTCTGTGTGAGCGGTAGTTTCCCTGCCTTAGGTTAAGCTTATTACCCGTTTCAAGGCTTTGCACGGCAATAGTAAAAGGCACTTCGATATCGGCGGCGGTTAAAGGTGCAGGAGACTGAGGCCAGTTTAACTCACCGTAGTGAACAATTTCGGTTGGGTTTTCCTGCTCTGAAGCAAGAGCCGGTGCTAACTCTGCAAACTGTTCCTTTTCAACGGTAAAACCTTCCCAGGCTCCCGTTCTGACAATAATGCTGTCACCAAGCTCTATTGCCTGCCAAACACCCTCCTGATACGGAAGTAGGAAACAATCAGGCACCCAGTAAGAAGCGTCAATACCAGCCTCTAAAAGCAGTTTTAGCCATTCATCCATTCGCTCTTTTGCGACCACGGCGACAGGTAATTCCGTTCCCTTCACGTCCGGCCAGGCAAAGTGTAACTGCTCTATGTCAGTTGCCAGTTCTTCTTCCAATGCATAAGGAATAATGCGCTGCAGGTGTCTCTTGGTACCTGCCGGCAGTGTTACCTTTGTCATAAAGACGTCCTGCCCCGGCAAAGCAACAATAACCTCGCAGCGGCCCGCCTTGTCTTTGAGCTGAGAAAGCTCTTCGACTGAGTTCAGGTTACCGCTGGCAATTAACTCCTGCTGACTTTTATGCCAAACCAGCCAGGGTATGGGTTCATTCGTACCGTAAGCTGGCAAACGCAGAATCAGTATTTCTTGCATAAACTAATCTCCCATCGCCCGGTACAATGTCTGTACTCGACCTTGGTTTAAATGTAATACCGAGCGTGCTCTCATCTCTACCTCGCCCCACTGGATCATCGCAACCAGCTGGAAATACTCGCTTTTTACCGTCAGCTCTGAGAGGTCACTTTCAAGTTCAGAACGAACATTCTCAAGCTCCGCTAATTCGGTTAACTCTTCATCCGACTCGTAGCCCTGTTCCGGCCTATTGGCCAAAAGCGACATTGCATCAGCAATTGACAACTTACCTTCTGTCACTCCGGTCAGTACCGCTGCCTGCTCTTGTTCCAACGTATTAATATTTATTTTTAGTTCAGATTCATTAGGAATAACACAAGCAACGGGCTTCAGTTTATTGACTATTTTAGCACTGTAACCACGTACCATGCGTAGCTCACTCAAGTCCAGCAACTGGCTATTTGCCGCAAGATAAGGCTTAGGTAAGCTTTCGTAGTCTGGATCTTCTGCACCATTACTTCCGGATAACTCGCTATCCTCATCTATCCAGTCTACCAGACTGTCGGTCAAAATTTCGGCCTGATAATTATCGATATCTAATGCCTGTAACAAGGCTTTATATTGCCGTTTACGTTTTTCCAGTGTGCCCGGGTCTTCCGCGTCAGCACTCAAACTGTTCAGGTTAAAGCAGCTGTATAAGTCATTTACTCGCGCAGCAATTTGGCCGCCCTCGACAGGGAAAGGCCCATTGCGGCCAGCCCAGTTTTGTTCACTATGGGCGACACCATCATTCTCATCGAGTTCTGTTTTAAGCACTTCTTTTAATACATCTTCGGCGCTTAGCCACATCCAGTAACCCTGTTCAGCTTGTTGCAGATTTCCCATGCGGGTTATTTGCAACTGTAATTTGCCACCTAAATTAACGGCAATAACCGATACTAAAGCAATAACCAGCAGGACGGTTATCAGTGCAGCTCCCTTTTGCGATGCTCTGGCTAAGTTAGTTGGCACCTCGCGCCCCCTCAGAATCATCCATTGCTAACTGACCAACACCAGCAATCAGAAACACCCGCCTAATCGTGCCAAAGTTTTCACTGCGAATGGTAACTTCAACAGCCTGAGGTAAGTCACCTTCACTCTCCCAGTTATCACTCCAACCCTCTTCGGTATTTCGACTCGAACGACTTCCCTTCTCACTGCGGTAAAAACGAAAAGAGAGTTCATTCACATCTTCTAATAGCGTCTGAATTGACGGTTCTGACGAGCGATCATTAACAAATGTCTCTGTGACACGCTGTAAATTACCATCCCATAGGCGGTAGACCACAGGCTGCAATTCGCTGCGCGGCAGAATATAACCGGGGTTATCAAAACCGCTTCTGACAAAAGCCAGTACGCCGCCGTCCGAATCAAAGTATCTTGAGTCGTTACTCAAATACTGATGCGTGATTTCCATAGCTGATGGCCGCGTTGGTTTAGCAACCATTTGGCGAATATCCTGCTGCATCAGCAACTGACTAAACTGCAAACGCTCCAGCTGATCACGTTGTTTCTGCGACTGCTCTTCTGTGTTGACCATTTGGTTCAGCACTTGAAAACTCGCAATACCTATAATGGCGAATATCACCATGGTGACCAACACCTCAACTAAGGTGAATCCCCTGTTTGCAGAGTTAGCGCCCATTACGCGGCTCCTCCGCTGAATCGGGTTTACGCACGTAACGGGTCAGTCGAAAGTGTTCACGACCGCTTTCGCTCTTCATAACTTTTATGGTTACCGCAACCACATTTGGCGTTACGGTTTCGGTGACTTGTTGTTGCCAGTACCAGGTAATATCAGCCTGTTCTTGTTGACCCTTTCGGCCGTTTTCCAGCGGCCAGTTGTTTTCAATAGAAAGCTCGGCCAGACGGTTAGAGGCCACATACTGTGCGAAGGTTTTATCCTGCAGGGCACTTAAGCCAGTCAAATGTCCACTGGCCGCTTGTAAAGCCGCCAAAGCGGCCAGACTAAAGACCGATAAAGCGACCATCACTTCAATTAATGTAAACCCTCGCATTAGCCGCATAGCTACTCCGGAGCCTCTTCGGAGATACTTATTAACCAACTGTTTTGTGCAATCAACCACCGCTCCGCTTCAGGCTCGTTTAAATGCTCAATATGAACACTAAACAATGTCATCTCGCCGCTTGGCAGGATCAGAATATCGGGAACCAGACTGTCATCGTCACTTTCGTCAGCGAACAGGCCACTCTCTAAGGACTCACTTTGCTCAAATATGGCTATACCCCGACTGGTAAATTCCCACCGCATTGGCCATTCAGTCTCCTGGGCCCGCAAACCGCGAGGGCTCTGCTCCTTCCATTGTTCGTCCTGCCAGAATAAAAAACGATATCCGTCCTCATGAAACTTGAGACCTACAGGTTGCTGCCTGACCATGGCATATTCGCGTGCGTAGTTGAGCTGCTGACGTAACGCAACAGCAGCGTTATGAGGAGAGTCTCCGCCACGCTCACCGCCTGGCAGGGTAAACACAACAGCGCTGGCGATAAGGCCCAGAATGGCCATCACCAGCATAACTTCAATTAAGGTAAAACCAAATTGACGACGCTTATTGATCACGGTCGTTGTTGCCAATCATCCAGCTGCCGAAGTCATCATCAGTGCCCGGCTGCCCATCAGGACCCGGCGAGAAAATATCAACATCGTCATATTGGCCCGGGTTCAATAACAAATAGTCATTACCATACGGGTCTTGTGGTAAACGGCGGATATAGCCACCACGACGATAACTGCGCGGCTGAGGATCTAAGTTCGGTTCGTTGACTAAAGCTTCAAGACCTTGCTCCGTAGTTGGGAACATACCGTTGTCGAGGTGATACTGTGCCAAAGCATTTTCTAAAGCCACAATGTCAGCGATAACCTTTTGTTCGTTCGCCTTTTCCTGGTTGCCCAGAACATTGGGTAGCACCATAGTCGCCAAAATACCGATAATGGCAATAACGACCATTACTTCGACTAATGAAAAACCTGATTGATTACGTCTCATAGCTAAAGCCCTACACTATTATTTAATTGTAAAATGGGTTGAATGATAGACAGCACAATAAAGAATACGATGCCTGCCATAGTCACAATAAGCACTGGCTCGAATACCTTTAAACTGACCGATACCAAATTCTCAAACTCTTTATCCTGGTTATCTGCCGACCGTTTCAGCATCTGCTCCAGTTCGCCGGACTTCTCGCCAGCCGCTATCATATGTAGCATCATAGGTGGAAATAATCCGGTTTCCTGCAGAGCGCCTCGCATTGAAGAGCCCTCGCGGACACGATCAGCGGCTTCATCAACAGCCTGTCGTATGGCTAAATTACCGATCACTGACGATGTAATGCGTAAGCCGTCAAGCAGCGGGACAGCAGAAGAAGTCAAAATACTTAATGTTCTGGCAAAACGCGCTGTGCTTACCCCTCTTATGACCTTGCCCAGCATAGGAAGTTTTAACAATCGGCGGTGATATTTCAGGCGATTTTTTTCGTTTCTCAGCCACTGATTAAAAGCCACCAAAACTAAGGCGATAGCTACTAGCAACCACAGTCCCCAGTTCTGCAAAAACTCACTTATGGCAATCATGGCCAGCGTTGTCGGGGGCAATTCCTGTCCCATGGTGGAGAAATTATCCACTATCTGCGGCACAATAGAAACCAACAGGAAGACAACAATACCAACAGCAACCAGAGTCAGCATGAGCGGGTAGATAAGCGCCTGAGTCAGCTGGCTTTTCATGTGTTGCCGCTGCTCGGTATAGTTTGCCAACTCGTCCAGTACGGTGTCTAAATGCCCGGACTTTTCTCCGGCAGCCACCATTGCCGTATATAAGGAATCAAAAACACCGGGAAACTCCGACATGGCTTCGGCCAAACCGTAACCTTCAACGACTTTACTTCGCACTGACATTAGCAACTTTTTCAACCGCGGCTTTTCGGTTTGATCCGCAACAGCCAACAGAGCCTGTTCAATGGGAAGTGCAGAGCCCACCAGAGTGGACAGCTGACGGGTTATAAGTGCTAAATCCTGAGCTTTAACTTTACGTTGAGGCAAGCCGAAACGCGGCGTTAAGGTTTTCTTTCTATCCTGATCAGCTGCAGGGGCTATGCTCAATGGCATTAAGCCCTGCTCACGCAGCAACTGGCGCACCTGACGCTCAGTGTCTGCTTCTAAAACCCCTTTTTTCTTTCTGCCGTTAGCTTCAACAGCCTGGTATTCAAATGCTGCCACCCTTTACTCCTCGCGGGTAACCCGCAGCACTTCTTCCAGCGTTGTTTTGCCTTTCAGTACTTTTGCCAGACCATCCTGACGAATGCCCGGAGTAGACTGTCGAATGTATTTTTCAATAGACTGCTCACCGTGCCCGTTATGCACTAACTCACGTACATGATCATCGACAACCAATAATTCATGAATACCCGTCCGGCCTCGGTAACCCGTATGATTACAACGTTCACAACTACCAGAGCGATATATGATGCTGGTATCTGAAGCACTGATCCCCAACATATTTTTCTCTTCGTCGTCTGGCTCATGAGGCTGTTTACACTCAGTACAAAGTGTTCGCACCAAACGCTGGGACAGCACAGCCAGCAAACTGGAGGACAGTAGAAATGGCTCAACACCCATATCTTCCAGACGCGTAATAGCGCCGGCAGCGGTGTTGGTATGTAAAGTTGAAAGTACCAGGTGACCCGTTAAGGATGCCTGCACAGCAATTTGTGCCGTTTCAACGTCTCGTATTTCCCCGACCATTACAACATCAGGATCCTGTCGTAAAATAGCACGAAGCCCGCGAGCAAAAGTCATATCCACACGCGGATTAACCTGAGTCTGACCAATGCCATCAATAGCATATTCTATCGGGTCTTCTACGGTCAGAATGTTACGGTCTTTTGAGTTTATTTCGCTGAGGCCTGCATACAAGGTCGTACTTTTACCCGAACCCGTTGGACCAGTAACCAAAATAATACCGTGCGGTTTATAAATCAGTTCCTGGAAAATTTTCCGGTTCTCGTCAGTCATTCCCAGTTCAGTTAAATTGAGCCGCGCGTTGTTTTTATCCAATAAACGCAGTACTACCCGTTCACCATGGTTCGACGGCATGGTCGAAACACGAACATCTACCGCCCGCCCGGCAATTAATAATGAGATACGGCCATCCTGAGGCACTCGCTTTTCAGCGATATCCATTTGCGCCATAACCTTTATTCGCGACACCAGCAGCGACGACAACTTGCGGTTTGGCCGCAGCACTTCACGCAATACACCATCAATGCGAAAGCGAATTAACAAGGCTTTTTCAAAGGTTTCGATATGAATATCAGAAGCCCCTTCTTTTATCGCCTCACTCAGCATAGCGTTAATGAGCTTAATAATAGGCGCATCGTCTTCGCTTTCCAGCAAGTCTTCAGTTTGCGGTAACTCATCAGCCAGTGAAAATAGGTCAGACTCATTACCAATATCTTCCATCAGCTGCTTGGCTTCGGACGAATCACGTTGATACGCCCGGGTTAACAGACTTTCAAAGTCACTCGCAGCGTGCTCTTTTATTGTTACCGGCTGCCCCATAGCACGCCTGACTTCTTTCAGTGCTGCTGCCGAAATACCGGCGCGGCAATGCAAAACCATAGGGTCACCATGCTCTACAACCACGCCAAAACGTTTAGCGAAGCCAAAAGGTAAACGGGTTGTTGCAATGGCACTAGCTTCAGTCATTTGTCGACTCATTGTTGTCGTTGTCACCTTCACCTTGGTTCTTCAGGTATTCATCGAACCCCGGCGGCAAGGTTAATTCACTGTCCCAGTCATTTAACAATGGAGAATCTTCGGTCGGCATCAAAGAAATACCGCGCGCACGCTCATCTAACTGTAAAGCTCGCATATAGTTATACTTAGCCGAGCTCAATTCACGCATACGATTACCGTCACGCACGATTGTCGGACGGATAAAGACCATCAAGTTTCTCTTTTGCTTAGAAGTAGATGTTGAACTGAACAGCTTACCTAAAACCGGAATATCACCCAGCAAAGGAATTTTAGATACCGACTCCTGCACGTCTTCATCAATCAAGCCGCCCAATACAATGGTTTCGCCATCATCGGCCATCACTGTCGTTTTCAGTTCACGCTTATTAATAATGACGTCAACCGCTGTCGCGCCGCTCAAGCTGGAAACTTCTTGCTCTATCGTCATTTGCACAGCGTCACCCTCGTTAATCTGAGGGGTTACCTTTAACTTGATACCTATCTCGGTGCGATCAACTGTCTGGAATGGGTTGTCGTTGTTGTCGCCAGTGGTGGAACCGCTAATAGTGGGTACTTCCTGACCAACCAGAAAGCTCGCCTCTTCGTTATCAACAGTGACAATACTGGGTGTTGCCAGAATATTTGAACGAGAGTCCTGAGTAACGGCCTGTACTACCGCGGCCCAGTCATTTTTAATGGTACCGAACATCATGCCGTTTACCGAGCCAAGTAACTCCGCAAGCAAAGAAATGTCACCAGGTTCGTCAGGTTCTGTCGTCGTAACTTCGACACCGCCATCGGTTATACGAGTGGTGGTAGTGCCCGGTCTTTCACGAGCCTGGTAAGCCCCGGCCGCCAGACTGCCTATGGGCACCTGGCTTCCATCGTTGTACTGCACCATGCCACCATCTTCGCTAATCCATTGCACACCAAAGTTAACATCATCGCCTTCCATTATTTCAACAATGATAGCCTCGACCTGAACCTGGGCCCGGCGAATATCTAAGTTCTGAATCACCTTTTCCAGTGACGCCAGCATGTCTTTTTCTGCCGTAATAACCACGGAATTAGTCGGCTCATGAGGGCTGATACTAACGGTTTCATCTCCACCACTACGGCGACGTTGATTGTTATTACCGCTACTGGTCTGCTGCTCAACTTCTGCCTGAATAGAGCTGCTGACGTTCTTCAATACTTCAACCACTTCTGGCGCTTTAGCATATTTCAGGTAGAAAACCCGCGTATTACCTTCGGTTTTTAAATCTTGATCGAGCTGCTTTATCAATTTAACAACGCGAGCCCGGGCGCGAGGTTCACCGCTGACAATAATGCTGTTACTACGTTCATCAGCAACAATTTTGGGAATAAGCAGAGCAGGCACACCTTCATTATTCTTTTCATATAGCGACTGGGCAATACGTACAATTTCACTTGCCGATGCGTACTCCAGACTGATCATGTCAACGTCCTGATCACCTGCCTGATCAACGCGCTCAATAATCTCTACTAAGCGCTGCACGGTTTCCGAGCGGCCAGTCATCATAATGACATTAGACGGGTCATAGCTAACGACCATGCCGCCGCCGCTTTGATCGTTCAACTGGCGAAGTAAAGGGGCCAACTCACGTACTGATACGTTCTCTACCGGCACAACACGAGTTACCATGGTATCGCCTGAGCCACGGGTATCTCGGTCCAACACAGGCAGAGATGAGGTTTTTGCGTCTTTGTCACGAATGACTTTCAACACCCCGGATTCCATTTCGACAATAGCAAAGCCATAAACTTCAAGCACATTCAGGAAAAACTGATAGTACTGCTCTTCATTCATTACATCGTAGCTACGGACATCAATTTTGCCCCTGACGTTTGGATCGATAATGATGGTTTTCTCGAGGTTACGTCCAACCACCTGAATGAATTCGTTGATGTCGGTATTTTTGAAACTAGCGGCATACTCTTCGCTGCTTAATGGCGAGCTCATAAGAGTTAAAGTTACTCCCAAGGCTCCCAGCCATGCTTTTAAGCCACTCTTCGCCACGTTCATATTAATTATCCTGTTTTACCGGTAGCTCAAACGACAGCTCCATACGCTCACCGTCGCGCTCAATTTCGATACTGACTTGCTTTTGCTCGGAGAGTTCCTGACTGGCCAGCATTGCTTGCTCCATATCAGTCAGATCATAGCCATTAATGGCTACTGCTAAGTCACCGTTTTGAAAACCTGCGTCTCGAAATAATTCAGGGTTTTTGCCCGAATTTAATTTATACCCTTTGAGTTCACCATTAGTCTGAACCGGCGAAATACTCACGTAATCTAATAAAGAAGAGGGGTTATTGGCGACCTGAGCCAGTTGCTCCTCAACACTTGCGTCGCTTGAAAGGTTACTTTCATCAGCATTAGAACCTTCATCCTCCGGGACAAAAGCCCCGCCGCCATTTTCTGAACCATCAATAACCAGAGATAGTGCGGGTCGATCTTCGCCAATATCTTCCATTTCCAGAGTTTCTAAACGTCCGTTATTATCAAGAATGACACGGTCCGCATGAATTTCTTCAACAGTGACTGATGAGCTACCAAGGTTCTCACCTATCACGTAGGTTTGTTGCTTAGTTCCTTGCTGGATAATAGCGGCTGAACGCTCTGGATTCGAGCTGGCAGAAACTCCAATTAGGCGTACGTTTAATGATGTTTTCGGCGCGTTACGGGTATTGGCTGAACGGCTATTTTGTTCAGCGGCACCAAATAAGTTTAATGATTTTAAACTACTTAAGTCAGTGTTCCGATTATCCGCAACGTCAACCGTCACTTTAGGTATCACTGCAGTCCCCTCCGGCTCAGCCGGATTAATTAAAGACCAGGTGAAACGAGCCAGTAGTACCGCGACCAAAAACCACGCGAAAGCCGTGAGCGCCTGCATTAATCTGCGCCACATTTGAGGATCTGTAAATATTTGTTTGAGTCGGACAGTCACTTTATTCTTATTCTTGTTACACTGACAAAAGACGATTCATGCATTCTAGCGCAGGCAACATGAGTCAACAATCGATTAACACTAAGTTTATAACGAATTCGTTGCGTTTTTATGACAAGAAATCGAAAAGAGAACTCTATTCGCCTTGATAAATGGCTATGGGCCGCCAGGTTTTATAAGACCAGAGCGCTTGCCCGGCAAATGGTTCAGTCAGGCAAAGTACATTATGATGGACAGCGTAGCAAGCCTTCAAAAATTGTACAGGTGGGGGCTGTTATTACTTTGCGCCAGGGCTTTGATATCAAAGAAGTCGAAGTGCTCGCTTTGAGTGAGCAACGTCGGGGCGCAAGTGAAGCTCAGTTACTCTACCAGGAAACCGCAGAAAGCGCTGAAAAGCGCGAGCAAAATGCTGAAGCAAGAAAGCTTAATGCGTTGTATAATCCGCACCCGGAAGGGCGGCCGGATAAGAAGCAGCGCCGTCAACTTATCAGAATGAAAGATAGCGGTGAATAAGCCCCTGTCGTCGATAAATAGGAGTGTCCATGGAATACCCAACTGATCAATTGTCACGTTACACCTTTGAAGAGCACGATGTGCGCGGTGAACTCGTTCAGTTGACCAGCAGTTACCAAACCTTAATTCGTGGTCACGATTATCCTGCGCCGGTTCAGGAGTTACTGGGGCAAATGATGGCGGCAGTATCCTTACTGACGGCAACATTAAAGTTTAACGGCCACATAGCCGTGCAGCTTCAGGGTGATGGTCCGCTTAATTTTATCGCAGTTAATGGTAACCATAATCAGGAACTCAGAGGCATTGCACGGTTAAGAAGCGAACTTGGAGCTACGGACCTGCGCTCAATGATAGGGAAAGGGCAGCTCGTTATCACTTTGACGCCAGATACCGGTGAGCGCTATCAGGGAGTCGTAAGTGCTGATGCTGACTCAATTGCTACCATGCTGGAAAACTACTTTGAACAGTCAGAACAGCTGCACACCCGAGTCTGGTTACACGCCGACGGCGAACATGCTGCCGGCATGTTATTGCAGCGTTTACCCGCGACAGGAAAAGACTTAAGCGGCTTTGAACACCTGGCAACTCTGACCGACACTATCACGGCAAAAGAAATTTATACTTTGCCTGCTGAAGAGTTGTTACATCGCCTTTATCACGAAGAAAAAGTCCATTTGTACCCATCACAAGGTGTTAGCTTTGTTTGTAGTTGTTCGCGTGAACGAACCTTAGAAGCTTTGGCGTCAGTAAGCCCTGAGGAAATTCAGGAAATTTTGGCGCAAGAGGGTGAAATTGTCATGACTTGCGATTATTGCCTGACGGAATATCGCTTTGCGCCTTCAGATTTCAATTAATCGATAAAAAAGCCTGCAATGTTTGCAGGCTTTTTTCTATCAAAACTACTTTTTCTTTTTCAGGAACTTCATCAAACGCCGGCGTTTTCGCTGCTGCGACAGAGTCAGTTGATTCTTCTTACCTTCATAAGGGTTAACCGGCTCGCGGAATTCCACTTTTATCGGCGTTCCCATGACACCCAGCGCTTTACGGAAGTAATTAATTAAATAACGCTGGTAAGCACCAGGTAAGTCCTTCACCTGATTACCATGAATGATAATACGAGGCGGGTTATAGCCCCCGGCATGCGCGTATTTTAACTTCACCCGACGGCCGCTAACCAATGGTGGTTGATGTTCTTCCTGCGCCATTTCCATTATTTTAGTGAGCTTAGAAGTACTGATGCGCTGAGTTGCACTTGCGTAGGCTTCTTCCACTGACTCAAACAAATGCCCCACACCAGTACCGTGCAAAGCAGAGATGAAATGTAACCGGGCAAAATCAACGAAACCTAAACGACGATCAAGCTCTCGCTTAATCTCTTCTTTGTGATCGTTTTGCAAACCATCCCACTTGTTCACTGCAATAACAATTGAGCGACCGGCATTTAATGCAAAGCCAATTAAATTAAGATCCTGATCACTGATGGTTTCACGTGCATCAACCACAATAAGAACAACGTTTGCGTCCTCAATTGCCTGCAATGTCTTCACCACAGAAAACTTCTCAATAGCCTCACCAATACGACCTCGCCGACGCACTCCGGCCGTATCAATCAGAACATATTCGCGTTCGTTGCGTTGCATGGGAATATAAACCGAATCACGCGTGGTACCCGGCATGTCGTAAACAACAACCCGTTCCTCACCCAGTATTCGGTTAATTAAAGTTGATTTACCGACATTAGGACGGCCGACAATAGCCAGCTTTAACGGCAGCTTTTCATAATCGATTTCATCGTGGTCAAGCTCTTCAGACTCAACGTCCTTGGGCACAATAACATCGGGATACTCTTCTGCTATTGGTCTAAAGCAAGTTTCTAATAACTGCTCAACCCCTCGCCCATGAGCTGCAGCGATACCATAGAGTTCACCCAAAGACAGCGAGTAAAAGTCGCCCATCGCAGAGTGCGCATCGATGCCATCAATTTTATTACAGACTAAATAAACTTTTTTGTTTTGCTTACGCAAATGTTCCGCAATAGCTTGATCGCCAACGGTCACACCGTCGCGGGCATCGACCATAAAGAGAACAACATCGGCTTCATCAACAGCAAGCAGGGACTGCTTTGCCATTTCTTCATCAATGCCCTCTTCATCGCCATGAATACCACCGGTATCAATAACAATAAACTGAAAACCGTCGTAATTTGCCTGACCGTATTTCCTATCCCGGGTTAACCCGGGAAAGTCCGCTACCAGTGCGTCGCGTGTCCGCGTCAAACGATTAAAAAGCGTGGATTTCCCCACATTTGGGCGCCCAACCAGCGCGACAACAGGTAACATCTCTTATTAATTTCCTGATTGAATATCGAGCGCGATGATATCACCGTCCCGAGTCTGTACATACATAATGTTGTCATCAACAACCGGGGCTACATAAACGCCATCGCCACCGACTTCATAACGGCCTACAATATTGCCGCTATCGCTATCTAACCAATGCAAGTAACCTTCGAAGTCACCGACAACAACGTGATCGCGATGCCATGCAGGCGCACTTAACTCACGTCCGAACAGCTGTGAATTACCCCAGCGTTCTACACCACCGCTTTGGTCTAGTGCATAAACGTGGCTTTTCACATCAGTTAAAAATATCCGGCCATTGGTAACCAGCATATTTTCAAAGGCTTTGTAGTCGCGTTTCCAGCGTACTTCGCCATCTCTTAACTCCAGCGCAACCAGCTCACCGTTAAAAGCAATCATGTACAATGTAGTACCCTGAACCGCCGGCTTCGCATCAACGTCCGCCAGGCGCTCAAGCTCATTGCTTCCGCTTGGCTTACCAATGGTTTGAGTCCATGCCTGCTGTCCATTATTGGCAATAAGTACCATGCCTGTACCATTGCTGTCTCCAACAACAATACCGCCACTAATAATGGCAGGTGCAGAAGCGCCACGAATTGTCAGCATCGGAGCCTGATATTCGTATTCCCATTGCTGCTCGCCAGTTTCCGCATCCAGGCTAAGAACTTTGCCGCCGCCAGTATGCACAACAACGCGTCCTTCACCGACAGCGGGGTCTGACATAACTTCGTTATTGACTTCGGCATGCCAGACAATATCACCATTTTCAGCATTTAGTGCAACGACATCACCGTTCTCTGTTCCCAGAAAAATACGGTCATAACTCGCCACTAAACCACCTGAAATACGTGCAGGGAAGGGGCTTGAGAAAATACCGCTAAACCAGCCTTCATCGGTTGCCTGGTCAAACTGAATACTCTCACGTAAATCAATTCGCCATAAACGCTCACCTGTGGACTTATCAAAAGCACTGACTAATCCATTGCGATCAGCGGCAAAAACCTTGCCGTACTCAACCACGGGGTTCAGTCGGGAGAAGTGTTCGCCAATACCGCTGCCAACAGAGGCGTCCCATAAAACTTCCGGCTGTACTTCCGAAGAAATGGGCTGTAGCTCAGCAAATTTCGGTTCTTCGTCATCGTCACCAAAAAGAGAGCAACCGGTAACAAGAAGAGTGGCAGAAAATAATAAGCTGCCTTTAATAAAGCGTTTAATCAATTGCATTATGACTTAGCCAGGCTGTTGAGTTTCATTTGCAGAGCCGGAGTCAGTGACTCGCCTGCCTGCAATGCGCGTTCATAAGCTGCTCGGGCTTCTTCGGTATTGCCCTGCTCAGCAAGTATGTCACCTTCCAACTCCGCCGCAAAACCAGCGTAAGCCTCAGGCAAAGGCTTTTGAACCAAGCTTAAAGCCGTGTCCAGCTGTTCCTGAGCAATTAACACCCGAGCTAAACGAATACTGGCCAAAGCCGACATGTTTTCATCATCTGCGTTATCGACAACGGATTGTAAAACGGTGACTGCCGTTGCCAGGTCAGCGCGTTCAGTTGCGTGCTGTGCCAATTGGAATGCGACAAGCTGTGCGTATACGTTTTCTGGGTTTTCGCTGACAAAGTTTTGAGCTTCGAGTACGGCGTTCTCGCTGCCTTCAGATAACCCCGAGGTTAATTGTTCATAGTTTGCTGACGCACGCTCCTGCGTTTCCAGCGTATGCTGGTCGTAGTAACGCCAACCGTAAAACAAACCAAAGCCAATGACTACACCGGCAACAATACCTTTACCGTGTTCCTTCCAGAACTCTTTTAAACGTTCTACTTGTTGTTCTTCATCCACCTGACTACCCTCTCGTCATTGGTTGCAGATACTCAATAAGTGCCTGCCAGCCCAGAGTTTGTTGTTCTTCAGCAGTACGCAACGGTTTTACCGTTACTTGCTGCTGAGCGATTTCATCAGCACCGATAATCAGCGCAACTTCTGCACCCGACTTATCAGCTTTTTTCATTTGCTTTTTCATGGAACCGCCGCCACAGTGGCTTACCAGCCGCAGTTCCGGTAACTCATTTCTCAGCTGTTCGGCAATTCGCGGGGCATTTAGTTCCGCTTCTTCGCCTAACGGCATTAAGTAAGCATCAACGACTCGTCTTGGGGTCAGCTTATCTTGCTCCTGCAGTAGCAGTACAAGACGTTCCATACCCATTGCGAAGCCAACCGCAGGTGTTGCTTTGCCGCCTAACTGTTCAACCAGACCATCATAACGACCGCCCGCACAAACAGTGCCCTGAGCACCTAAGGCTGTGGTTACCCATTCAAACACGGTACGGTTGTAATAATCCAGACCACGCACCAAACGTTCGTTCAGGGTATAGGAAATACCGGCCGCCTCCAGGCGAGCAGTTAATTGCTCAAAGTGTTCTTTCGATTCCGCGTCCCAGTATTCGGACAGGCTTGGCGCGCCTTCAAGAATCTTTTGAGTGTTTTCATCTTTACTATCCAGAATACGCAACGGGTTGCTTTCCAGCCGGCGTTTACTGTCTTCATCCAACTCGCTAATGTAGTCAGATAAGTAATTTCTCAACGCATCCCGATAATTCGCCCGTGCTTCATTAGACCCTAAAGAGTTCAGTTGCAGTTCAACCTGATCCGCAATACCAAACTCACGCCATAGTCGTGCAGAAAGCAGAATGACTTCAGCGTCGGCATCGGCGCTTTCTAAACCAAAGGTTTCAATACCAAACTGGTGAAATTGACGATAACGGCCTTTTTGCGGGCGTTCGTAACGGAACATGGGCCCCATGTACCACAAGCGTTGAATTTGGTTATACAGCAAGCCGTGCTGATTTCCCGCACGAACGCAGCTGGCCGTTCCCTCAGGGCGCAAGGTAACGCTTTCACCGTTACGGTCGTCGAAAGTGTACATTTCCTTCTCGACAATATCCGTTACTTCGCCAATTGAACGTTTAAAAAGTTGCGTACTTTCCAGCACAGGCATACGGATTTCGCTATAGCCGTAGCTTGCAGCAACACGTCGTATTACCGCTTCAACCTGCTGCCAGGCCGGACTTTGCTCTGGCAACAAATCATTCATGCCACGAATTGCTTGTATTGTATTCGCCACGGAACCTTCTCGTCTGGTTATCGATACAGAAAATAAGCGGGTATTATAAGGACTTTGTCGATGCGGGTAAAATCAACCGTTAATTTCTTTTACATCAATTTTATTAGCTTCAATAAACTTCACTTGCTCGCGAATTTGCGCTTCCAGCTCATCCACTAAATTATGGTTATCTAAACGTTGTTTCTGGCGTGCACCACCAATATACAAACCACTTTTATTCTTCGCACCGGCAAGACCAACATGAGATATCAAGGCTTCGCCCGGACCATTTACCACACAGCCTATTACCGAAACATCCATAGGCGTGGTTATATCCTCCAGACGCTGTTCCAGCTCATTAACCGTGCTAATAACATCAAACTCCTGACGTGAGCAGCTTGGGCAGGCAATAAAGTTGATACCACGAGCGCGAATGCGCAGTGACTTCAAAATATCAAAGCCCACTTTAATTTCTTCGACCGGGTCTGCTGCAAGTGACACTCGCAACGTGTCGCCAATACCTTCTGCCAGCAACATACCTAAGCCGACAGATGACTTCACGGCACCGCTGCGTTTACCACCCGCTTCAGTAATCCCTAAATGCAGGGGCTGATCGATTTTTTTTGCAAGCAGACGATACGAATCAACCGCTAAAAAGACATCGGATGCCTTAACGCTGACTTTAAAGTCGTGAAAGTCGAGTTTGTCGAGAATATCGACATGCCGCATAGCAGACTCGACTAAGGCTTCAGCTGTTGGTTCTCCATACTTTTCCTGTAAATCTTTTTCCAACGACCCGCCGTTAACGCCTATGCGAATTGGAATGTTGCGCTCACGCGCAGCATCGACAACAGCCTTGATTCTGTCTTCACGGCCAATGTTTCCGGGGTTAATACGTAAACAATCAGCGCCGTACTCAGCAACTTTTAGTGCTATGCGATAATCGAAGTGAATGTCAGTGACCAGAGGGACAGAACTGCGTAATTTGATTTGTTTGAAGGCTTCAGCCGCTTCCATTGTCGGTACCGAAACCCGAACAATATCAGCTCCTGCCTGAGCCAACGCATCGATTTGAGCAACGGTAGCATCAACATCGGTTGTTTCAGTATTTGTCATAGACTGCACAGCAATCGGTGCGCCATCGCCAATAGGTACATTACCTACATACAAACGGCGTGAAGGACGGCGTTTAATCGGATTTTCGTGCATCATAACCTTAAATTTGACCTCTACTACTCTGTCGGCACGGTAAAGCGCGCAACACGACCCGTACGGAACTGGCTCATATCAACTGCATTACCGTTGAAACTTACGTTAACTGCTTCGGGTTTACATAATGTAACCGAAAATGGAGCCTCGCCCGGTACCGGCATGCGATAGCCCGCTGCTTTAACACCAACGGCCTGAGTTTCACCAGTTGCGTCATCAATTTTCACCCAACATTCTTCATTAAAGTCTAAAACCAAACTGGCTGAATTCGCTTCACTCTGCTCAGATTGTTCTGTCGGCACAGGAGCTGCTTCCGTCGGTTCAGGCTCCGCATCAGTTTCCGTTGGCTCAGCTTGAGGTGTAGCTTCTTCAACACTCTCAGTAGACGATTGATCACTGTCTGTCACTTCGGTAATCGGCTCAGCATCCGCCACGGTGTTGTCCGTCGACTCGCTACTAGGCTCTCCGTCTTCTGTAGCCGGTTCCTGTACAGACTCAACAGCGACATTGGTATCTTCGGTTTCAACATCTGACTCTAATACGGCGTCTTCTTCGTCAGGCCCAATTTGGGGTTCTGTCGGCTGATTCGAAATTTCGATACCGCCAACACTATCGGCCTCATCCTCCACTTCAGCCGGAGCAACTTCTGAACTCTCCTGAGTTCCATTGATCTCTTCATTAAAACCAAGATCAGGTTCTTGCCACCACCAGATAACTAAGGCAATGACAACAATAATGACCACATAAGTAATCAACATTAGGCGGTTATCGTTTTCCTGATGCTTTTTACGTCGTGAAAAGCTCTGCATCTGGCTACTTTGAACTTCCTGGAAGCCTTTTGCTTTGTAGGCCTGAAATAATTCAGTGTCATCCAGGTCCAGCAACTTGGCGTAAGCTCTTAAATAGCCCTTGATAAAAGTAGGCGTCGAAAAAGTGGAGTAGTCATCAGCTTCCAGCAACTCAATGATCTGCTTTCTCAAACGCAATTGGTCCGCAACCTCGCGTTGGCTTAGGCCTTTTGCTTCACGAGCTTCTTTTAGTATTTGTCCAGGACCTTTGCTCGGCATTTGTTCTGTTTCTTTTACCGCTTCAGGTTCTGTTTTTTCGTTATCTTGTGTTGGTTCGTTTTCAGCAGTCATGATTGTAAGGGGTTTCCCTGTTATGGTTGAGCTGCGTCGTGACTTCCTCGTTCCAGGCATTCGGCTCTATTTTTCCTGGCCCGGTCGTGATGTGGATACTTACTATCCAACGTCACTTTATCAAAATACGTCAGTGCTGTTTTCCAGTCACCAGCCACACACAGTGCAACCGCATAGTTATTGTACAATGCACCGCTCATAGGTTGCCATGATAATGCCTGTTGGTAAAGTGACAAAGCTGAATCAACATCATTTGTCGATAAATACCATTGCCCTAAGGCTAAATTGGCATCCAGAGACTGAGGGTTATTCTTTAATGCAGTTTGCAAATGCGGATACGCAAGTTTTAACTTCCCTTGCGCTAGGTAAGCAAGTCCCAGCTGCAACCGTACATCTTTACCCTCAGAAACCGACTGTTCAGGGTTAGCGGTACAACCATATAGCACTATGGCTATCAATAATAAAGCGGCTCGCATTATCACACTCCTTGTGCCTGCGATTCTGTTAATTTACGCGGTCTTTACAGCTATTGCTTCTCCACCACGCTGTTTCTGCTGACGCTTCAGTATGCGTTTTGTACGATCAATGACATCGCCGACCAATTGCCCGCATGCTGCGTCAATGTCGTCACCTCGGGTTTTCCTTACCATCACAGTAAAGCCGTACTCCATCAGTACTTTAGCAAAACGGTCAATACGCGAGTTGCTGGAACGACCATAGTCCGAACCCGGAAACGGGTTAAACGGAATAAGGTTAATTTTACTTGGGGTATCTTTTAGTGTTTTTGCCAGCGCATGCGCTTGATCGGTTGAATCATTCACATGGTCCAGCATGACATACTCTACCGTTACTTTACGCTGAGCTTTTGACTGCTCAACGTAACGACGGCTCGATGCCAGGAATTCTTCAATATTGTACTTCTTATTAACCGGTACAATCTCGTTGCGCAGTTCATCGTCTGGTGCGTGCAACGAAATCGCCAACATCACATCAATGCGCTCACGCAATTTTTCCAACGCAGGAACAACACCTGAAGTACTTAAAGTGACGCGACGCTTTGATAAACCAAAGCCTAGGTCATCTAACATTAACTCCATTGCCGGAACAACATTGTTTAAATTAAGCAATGGCTCACCCATGCCCATCATGACAACGTTCGTTACGGGTTTAATTCCGGTTTTGCCATAAGCCCCTAAAAGCTGGTTCACCCGCCATACTTGACCGATGATTTCTGCCACACTGAGGTTACGGTTAAAACCCTGAGCTCCTGTTGAGCAGAAAGTGCACTCTAATGCACAACCAACCTGAGAAGATACGCACAAAGTAGCGCGATCACCTTCGGGTATCCATACCGTTTCCACGTCCTGACCGTCGAACAAAGTCATCGCGAACTTAATGGTGCCATCCGACGACTGCTGTTGTTCACGAATTTCAGGTGCGCGAATCTCGGCCACTTGCTTGAGCTTTTCACGCAAAACTTTATTAAGATTTGTCATCTCATCAAAGTCATCGACACAAAAGTGATACAGCCATTTCATAACCTGTTCGGCACGAAACGGTTTCTCACCCATTTCACGAAAGAACTCTTTGATTCCCTCACGATTCAGGTCGAGTAAGTTCACTTTTTTATCTATTGCGTTGGTCATAAAGCTCCGGTTTTTTGATGTGCTTCGACGTTTTGTAGCCTGACGTTTACGTCAGGTGAGATCCTGACGTAAACGTCAGGCTACCTAAGAGCGTCAGGCTACATTCAAAGACAGTCTTAGCGAGTGCGCTGGCAAACTTCTTCGTCGCTGAAGAAATACGCGATTTCACGTGCAGCAGATTCAGTTGCATCTGAACCGTGTACCGCATTTTCGTCTATAGTTTCAGCATAGTCGGCACGGATAGTTCCTGCCAGTGCTTCTGCAGGATTCGTAGCACCCATGATGTCACGGTTTTTACGTACGGCGTCTTCACCTTCAAGCACCTGAACAACGATAGGACCTGAAGTCATGAATTCAACCAAAGCACCAAAGAAAGGACGTTCTTTGTGTTCAGCGTAGAAACCTTCTGCCTGTTCTTTGCTTAAGTGCATCATTTTAGCACCAACAATGCGAAGACCTGCAGATTCAAAACGGTTGTAGATAGCGCCGATTAAGTTTTTTGCAACTGCATCAGGCTTGATAATTGATAGAGTACGCTCTAAAGCCATGGTTATAAACTCCAATAAAATAAAGGGATAAGTTAGTCGCGCGGATTATACGTGAGATCAGCACAGAAATCGAATACCCAGTGATTGTTTTTTCACTGATTCTCAGCTAGGATGCTAAAACAAATTAGCCATATAGACGTCTATTTGACGATAAGGAGTTCTTACATGGCGAACAATGAATACGAACAAGCTACCCTCGGTGGCGGCTGTTTCTGGTGTGTTGAGTCTGCCTTCCTTCAGGTAAAAGGCATTCAGTCGGTTAAATCGGGCTATACAGGTGGTCATACAGCAGACCCTACTTACGAACAAGTTTGCACGGGAAATACGGGGCACGCTGAAGTCGCTCAACTCCAATACGATCCGGAGCAGATCTCTTACCGTCAAATCTTAGAAATCTTTTTCACCCTGCACGATCCAACTCAGGTGAATCGCCAGGGCAATGATGTTGGCACGCAATATCGCACATCAATTTTCTATCATAACGACGAGCAAAAAAGAGAAGCCGAAAAAATTATTGCAGAGCTAGAGACTGACGACGCATTTGCAGCGCCTATCGTAACTGAGGTCACCGAGCTAGGAACTTTTTATCCGGCGGAGGATTACCACGAAAACTACTACGCCAGAAACCCGGAAAACCCGTATTGTCAGGCGGTCATTTCACCGAAGCTGGCTAAATTCCGAAAAACCTTTGCCGGCTTGCTGAAAGACTAAGCGGCTCCTCGCAACGTACCGATAGTGCGGTGGATAAGCTCTACTGCACTGTCGATATCGTCTTCGGACGTGTAACGGCCAATACTAAAACGCAATGAGCTCATTGCCAGCTCATGTTCAACCCCTAATGCACTCAGAACATACGAGGGTTCAACACTGGCCGACGTACAGGCCGAGCCCGACGAAAGGGCGAGATCTTTTAACGCCATTAGCAGCAGTTCACCATCGACTCCGGCAAAGCTGATATTGGTAATATGCGGAACCCGTTGCTGGTCAGAGCCATTCAAGGTTACACCTTCTAACTGGCTAACCCCCTTCCACAGCCGCTGACGCAAATTTTCAACTCGTGCAGGCTCCAGCGTCAATTCATTACGAGCAATTTCAGCAGCAACACCCATGCCGACAATCTGGTGTGTTGGTAAGGTACCTGAACGCATACCCCGCTCATGACCGCCACCGTGCATTTGCGCAAGTAGCCTAACTCTGGGCGTACGACGCACATAGAGCGCACCAATACCTTTAGGGCCATACATTTTGTGAGCAGAAAGAGACATTAAGTCGACGGGCAACTCAGCCATATCCATCGAAACCTTACCGGAGGCCTGAGCGGCATCAACGTGGAATAAGGTGCCATTTTCGCGACAAAGTTGCCCAATAGCAGCAATGTCCTGAATAACGCCAATTTCATTATTAACCAGCATAACGCTTACCAGGACAGTATCTTCGCGCAGGGCTGAGCGGAACATATCCATATCCAGCAGCCCGTCGCTATCAACATCCAGGTAAGTGACTTCAAAACCTTCTTTTTCTAACTGGGCGCAAGTATCTAATACTGCTTTGTGCTCAGTTTTCAGCGTAATGATATGCTTGCCTTTGGCAGAGTAATACTGAGCCGCCCCTTTTATTGCCAGGTTGTCGGACTCAGTAGCTCCGGAGGTAAACACAATTTCGCGCGCGTCGGCATTGAGTAAATCAGCAACCTGATGCCGGGCGACATCAACAGCTTCCTCGGCCTGCCAGCCATATTTATGTGAACGTGACGCCGGGTTCCCGAAGAGACCATCCTGAGTTAAACAGCCCATCATCTTCTCTGCTACAACAGGATCTACAGGGGTGGTTGCAGCATAATCAAAATAAAGGGGTAGCTTGGGCACTTCGTTGCTCCTGACAAACTAAAGACAATATTAAAGATGTGAGTTTAACTTAATCTCTTCTTCACTTTTATTATGAAGTGAATTTTGCCGATTCAGAACGTCACCGACATCGCGCTTTTTCATCAGCTCAGCCAAAGTAATGCCGTCCAGGAAATCCGCTATACGATCGCTTAAGCCTTCCCACAAGGAATGAGTCAGACAACGCTCACCGCCCTGGCAGTTGGCTTTGCCCTGGCAACGGGTCGCATCGATAGATTCGTCAACCGCGTGAATGACCGCACCAACAGAAATATCGGTTGCCGGGCAACCCAGACGATAACCACCGCCCGGACCGCGTACACTGTCCACCAGTCCGTGCTTACGCAAACGCGCAAACAGTTGTTCTAAATACGACAGTGATATTCCCTGGCGCTCAGAAATGTCCGCTAACGGCACAGGACCATTTGCCGTAAAAAGCGCAACGTCCAGCATAGCTGTAACTGCGTATCGACCTTTTGACGTCAGGCGCATGGTGGTTTCCTCTGGTGTTTAAATCAGCACATTATGTTATGAAATTCTACATTCCTGACTGTTTTAGTCAAGTATTGCCTGTCGATTTATCCACAGAGGCTAAAATGCCCCGCAAAATATTAATTTCGTTCTCTTCCGGCCGGGCCCTATTAAACAAGCGACGTAATTTCGTCATGACTTGACCTGGGTGCTGACGAACAATAAACCCAGTTTCACCTAAGGTTTTCTCAAGGTGTTCGTAAAATCGTTCTAAATCTTCGGCTCTTGGGTATTCCGGTAATTCTTCAGAGCGACGTTGTTGCGATTCCAGCCACTGCATACGCAGCTCGTAGCACACCGTTTGTACCGCCATAGCCAAGTTCAGAGAACTGTAATCCGGGTTTGTTGGTATATGCAGGTGAAACTGACTTTGCTGCAGCTCTTCATTAGTCAGCCCGCTGTTTTCACGACCAAACACTAAAGCCACCTGGTGCTGTCCGGATTCCTCCAGTACCTTACCAGCACACTCGCGAGGACCTAACAAAGGCCAATCCAGCGTACGATTACGAGCACTGGTCGCAATAACCAAGCCACAATCGGCAATGGCTTCTTGTAAGGTGTCCACAATAGTCGCCGATGCCAAAATATCAGTTGCACCAGCCGCCAAAGCCGATGCGTGACTGTCTGGCTCCTGCACTGGGTCCACTAAGGTTAAGTTAGACAAGCCCATGGTTTTCATGGCACGGGCAACAGAGCCTATGTTCCCGGTGTGAGACGTGTTCACCAGAACAATACGAATGTTATCAAGCATGGCGTTTCCCTTGGGTTTTTCTCGACTTATGGAAAAGTTTGGCATGATACCCCAACACTGGTATGATCCGCGACCGAAAATTGTTCTTTTACAGCACAGGTAATTGGTATGCATCCGATGTTAAATATTGCGGTGCGCGCAGCGCGTGCGGCCGGCAAAATTTTAGTTAAAAATTTCGATCAGGGCAGTCCTGTTGAAGCCGAATCAAAAGGCTTAAATGACTGGGTTACTGAAATGGATAAAGCCGCAGAGCAGGCTATTATCAACACTATCAAAAAGTCCTACCCGGACCATGGCATCATTGCAGAAGAGAGCGGTACCCAGGCTGGTAAAGAAAATGACTTCCAGTGGGTTATCGATCCGCTGGACGGCACCACCAATTACATGCGCGGTATCCCCCATTTTTGTATCTCTATAGCGTTGCTCCACAAAGGTTCTGTACAGCAGGCCGTTGTGTATGACCCTATGCGCGAAGAACTGTTCACCGCATCACGCGGCGCAGGCGCGCAGTTGAATGGCCGTCGTTTACGTATTTCACCTAAGGTGGAGTTAAAAGGCGCTATTCTGGCAACGGGCTTCCCGTTCAAAATGAAAAACCGTTTACCGGAATACCTGGAGATGTTCAGTACATTATTTGAACACTGTGCAGACATTCGTCGCGCAGGCTCAGCGGCTTTAGACTTAGCCTATGTAGCCGCAGCACGTCATGATGCATTTTGGGAAATGGGTTTAAAACCCTGGGACATGCTGGCCGGCGAATTATTAATTCGCGAAGCAGGTGGCATAGTCAGTGACTTTCAGGGTGGTCACAACTACATTCAGTCAGGCAACATAGCAGCCGGAGCGCCAAAAGCATTAAAACAAATGCTGGCACAAATTCGCTAAGCTGTTTTTCAGTCGCTAAAAAGCAAAACGCCGTCTGAGCTAACCCAGACGGCGTTCTTTTTTATAATTCGATTTCTTCTAAATCGAGCTCTAGCGAGTAATCCATTTCAGAGAGTTCTTCCCGCAACCGGTACTTCTCTTTTAGTTGTTCTATTTCACGCCATTTACGTTTTGCGGCGCGACCCTTTCCAGACTTGTCATTTACCTTTTGCAGTTCTTCGGAATTATCCATGGTATGACCCTCTGCTTTTTTGATACAACTTTTTTAATTATGGTATTAGCGCTGCAGTTAATCTGTTCGTTAACAAAAAAACCACAACTCATAAGTACCACACACCAGGACACATTAAAAGAACTTTGTTACGGTTTTGTTAACAGGTTGTGGCAAAGGCGTGAAGAATCACCACGCCCTAGCCATACGTCAGCTTAAACCTCTACTGCTTTTGCCTTATCGCCTCAATCAGTTCGTCTTTACTCATTTGGCTGCGGCTATCAATATCAAGCTGCTGTGCTCTGTTGTAGAGCTCATCTTTGGTGCGCTCTTCCAGCCGAGTATTGGGGTTACCGGTACCCTGAGTGGTGGTGTTATCAGTAACCCCTTCCTCGCGCCGCTGTTTGTTCACGGTACGACTGGCAATTTCCTCAGCCTCGTCTTCACTCTTACCGTCATCCAGCTGCGACTGCTTGATATGCTGATACATTCGCTCGTCTTTATCTCGCCAAACATCAGGCATAACAGCCTCCTACTCTTATTGGGAGTCCTTGCCACGTTGCTCAGGGGCAATCTGCTTATCTTTTTGCGAATGAGTGTCATGCGTTGAATTTGGTCGTCTATGATCTTCGCGGCTCTGGTTCTCTTTGTCCTGCTGAGACTGCAGTTTACGTTTTTCCTCTTCGCTCAGATCCTGCTCATGCTTTTTAACTTTCGGATTCATTGGCCCTGTCATAAAGCCTCCTTAATCATTAAAAGTGTCAGTGCGTTTTCGCCTTCTTCATTATTAAGTGTAGTAAAACAAAGCCTAAAATAAAGCTAGAAGGGCTAATCAATAGAACACTGCGCGCAGCGCTCTTTACCTGTTAATAGCTTGGATATACGGTTGCGGTTACGTGCAAAAAATAAATAGGTTTTGTCAGCAAACCACCGAATAACAGGCCAGCGCAGAGGGGCAATCATCCAGCCTTTACCCACTAACGACCAGGCAACATAGGTTACATCCAGACCGTAGATCATGTCACCGGAACTGGTCTGCCCGTGTAAATACTGGTTAGCCTTAGCAACGTCAACTTGAGGGTACCGTTGGTTAAAGTCCGGCTCATTAATATTCTCAAACTGGATTTGTCGTTTCTCATCAAGCTTCCTTAAATGCCGCATCTCCTTAACGCACAATGGGCATCCACCATCGAAGAAAATAATAAGTTCCGAGCTCTGTTTTGACATTGCAACCACCACTTTATTGAGTTTCACCTTCTTATACGTTGCTTCTTCGTATTTGATTCATCCGCTAGTGAATTAAAACGCTAAGTGGTGGGTTACGAAAAGCCTGATACGCTTACGGAAGGCAAAATTGTTTTTCAAAAAGCACTAAACGGAACAAGCGCATAACCGACGAATACTTAGCGCTTATTATGCCTTCTCAGCCGCTGCATAGATCCAAGTTTCCCTGCCCGATTTTAACTTCGCAGCTATGCGAACGTAGTCAACCACTTCGTAGTCATCCGCTTGCGCTAACTCTGCATCCGTAACCTCAAATACTGTACCCTCAATCTCATCTTGCTGGGTACCAGTAAAACGTAAAATAGGGTGAATTGCTTTACCGCTTTCACGAAGCACGCGCTCATCAGTAATTCTAATTTCGCCTACAACGTAGCACTGAAGAACATCTTTGCTCCCTGCCAATTCTCGACCAAAATTAGCAATTTGCACTTCTTTTTGCTGAAGTGTTCCATACGAAAACAATAGTGGCATTGTTACTCCAATATTTGGGTTCATTAAATGTATAGCGCACCGGCATACGAGGAGCTGAGTTAAACGCTTGGCTACACGCTGCCTTCATGTTCTACCACTAGAATTCGAGCCGGGCCTTTGGGGTGAGCAACATGCTCGGTACCAATTGAAGCAAAGAAAATGTCCCCGGCATTTAGTGTCGCAGATTTCACTTCGTTGTTTTCTTTGTACAACATTTCTACAGTGCCATCCATTACAGCGAAAACCTCTTCGCCATCATTTACGTGCCACTTATAAGGTTGATCTGTCCAGTGCAACCGAGCGGTAACGCCGTTCATGTTGGCAATATCTTTTGCACCCCATGCTTTATCTGCTGTGAATTGCTTACTTCTAATGACTTCCAATTTCTTATCCTCCTTACTACTACTTTTAAAAACGCGTCAGCGATGAGAGACTTGATTCGTCTTCCCCCGCTGTAACTTTCTTCCTTCGTTAAAAGCTTCGGGAAGAATTCCATCACGTCCTCGTCACTGCACATCTTCGAAAAGGGCTGGAGGTCATCGTCATCCCATTGCCGAAGTATCAATCTTTCCGTTCTAATCATGACTAGGTAACACCTTATAACGCCCGGGATTCTGCAATGCTTTAAGCAGCGACTCAGTTTACGCGCTCGATGCCTTCGCTTGTTAGCAGGTCGAGATTAATTCACGAACCTCATCAGTCTTTAATGGCCTCACTAAACGAGCCACTTCATTACCATCGTGCAGGAGTATCAAAGTCGGCCAAAGCTTTACCTTGAACGCACGCCCCAGAGGTTTGCCCTTTCCGTCGTATATTTTAATATGGCGTAGCCCTGAGTGTTCAGTTACAGCTTCCTTTATCGCCGAACTTGCAGCCTGACAGTGTCCACACCAGGGCGCGCCAAACTCTAGGAGAACGTCACCGGATAATTCACCAGCTTGTTCAAAGGTAAATGATTCTTCTGCGTAATCGGAGTTAGAGCCAATATCATCCGTTTTCATCCCATTTACTCCTCACTAGAATTTACAAGAATGCCCAATAAAGAGCTGCATGCACGAGAACTTGTGAGCGTCACAAACGCGTTAACTTTCTCGTCATTCTGCTTATTCACATTAATACCCTATCGCAAACTGTCCGACTGGCACGTATTGTTATCTTTTTTTGATTTAAGCAAATAAAACCTAAATATTAGAGCCTGAAGCGTAGTTGCCACCAAAAACAATACCCGTCTCTAAGCCACCAAATGTTGCTATAGCTAATACTATCAATGCGTCGGGCAGCAAATAGTATAGGTATTTTGGTTTTGACCACTTACATATTGCCCCACCCCAATTACCGGCTAATGCTGCCTCTTGGTGAAATGTAACGCCACGCTCTGCGGAAATACAGGAGCCTCAGCGAATAAATTTTCCGTAGTAGCGCCTTGTTAGTTTAACAACCCAAATACCACTTCAAACTTCTCTCCATTGTTTAACCTTTCCAATCCTGAATACAAACTTTTAGTATGCATTGGTTCAACAGCTACTCTTGATGCTTGGTAGTATTTAACACTTGTATTTGGAAAGTCGCTTAGAAAAAAAGTGGATTTAACTTTTGCCAGGTCGTCCTCTGTTATCTCTATATTTTCAAGTAAAAAAGGTTTGCGATAGTCAACTTTAATACCTGTTCCTTCAATAAACCAGGCTGGCAATTGCGTAAGCTCTGCAAAAAGGTCAGTTCTGTGCCTCACCTCTGCATGAACAAATTCATGCGCTATCACGTCTGTGTTAAGCCCCTTAGGACCTAGAAATATGCACTCTCTAAAGAACCCTGATGTTTGCATACCCGTTGGATTAAAGCCAAAACTGGAGTACCGATTATCAGTTGTAGCAATAATTCTTGGTGAAGATATAGGCTTACCATAAACATTTGACACTCTTTCGATTGCATCATCTATTGCTTCTATCAAGTTCGATTTCTGTGCTTCGTCGAGGCTGTCATCAACATAGAGATTTGTTGAAACCTGAGAAAAATGTGTCTGCCCGATCATTTCGCATGCTATCGCATCCTTTTTAAAGAAGATCAAGGACGCAAAAAGAAGCAATATAAAAACAGATAAAAGAATTTTAAATATTCGCACAAACTTTCCTTGTGAAACTAACGCCGCAATCACGCGCTTGTCGCGTGCATTGCCTTGTTAAGTTTGAGCACCATAGGCTGATAAACCAAGCCTGCCGATTCGCCCACTTCGCCACTGCACTCAAACCCATAATTTTCATAAGCGGTCACTGAAGATAGCGATGCGCTGACGGTAACAGTTTCAACCCTCGCATGATTCAAGGCGGATATAAGCAGCTTTCTTCCAATGCCACTTTTCTGGGATTCCGGACGAATAAAAAGCATCGCAACATGGCGACCCTCCTTTAACTCGATGACACCTTCGACATTTTCGCTGTTCTGAGCAACCAGCATCAAGTTATCGCCTTTCATCCTATCGAGGAATGCATCGCGCGCAGCGATATTCGAAAAGGTTGTAATCCCCTCATCAGACAATGTGCCTGCAACAGACTGCGAAAAAGAGTCCATGCAAATTGCACTTACAGCTTCAAGGTCCTTCTCTTCCATCTTCCTGATAATCATCCATCTCTCCCAAAAACTTACCATTTATATACTGCGCATGCTCATTTACGCTATAACCCGTGCGCAATATCTAACTTTAATTATTTATTATGTATCTGACATTAAATGAGTTAATTAGCCTATACAACAATAAATGAGCAATGGTACTGATAAAAACGAGCGTTAGGTTAAACTAGAACTAAAGGCAAAATCGTTTTCCAAAAAGCCCTAAGTGAGGCATACAATGAGCTCAACTAAAATTAATTACATTGAACTACCGGCTCGGAGCCTTGAAGCAACCAAGCGCTTTTTTCAGCAAGCCTTTGGCTGGGAGTTTGTCGACTATGGTCCGGAATACGCGGCTATCCAGAATGCGGGGCTCGATGGCGGCTTTTACCAATCTGATTTGGTGGCACAAACCTCTACCGGCAGCGCGTTAGTGGTTTTGTATAGCAAAAACCTTGAGCAAAGCCTGAAAAGCGTTGAGGACGCAGGCGGTAAAGTCATTAAGCCCATATTTGATTTTCCCGGTGGTCGACGCTTTCAATTTACCTGCCCTAGCGGCAACGAATACGCAGTATGGTCAGAATAATCGAAAAGCCGACACTGGGCGCGATTTTCGATAAACGCCTCTCAGGCAAAGTCTTTCAGCCTGAGATGACCCTCTATTGAGTCGGCGAGCGCTTTAGGCACCTCATGTTCAGTGGCTAACTCCCGCCACTGAGACACCGCGTTAATCACATCATCAATAATTGCATCTATTTCTTTGCGCTCTACCTTTGGTAACTGAACGTCTGCCAGCGCGTAAAAATCAGCGCGGGTATGGCCGCTGCGCTTGCCATTTAAAGACATCCAGTGCTGCTCTACCCAGGGGTTTCCGGGTTTATAGCTAAAGGCAACGTCGTAAGCCGGGCTTAACCGCCATTGCTTGTCCTCCAGCATAAAACCAAAGTTCTTGGAGTGATCATCGTGGTTGGTTGCTACGTGGTTAAACACCATACGGCGAAATAAGTCTATAGCGTCCGTCCGGGGCAACCTTAGCTGGCGGGCAACCTGAAACAGCTCTTCATAAGAAAACGCACCAATGTCGTGATAATTCACGTGCTTAATAGCGGTAAGCGTTTGAATATGCTTTTTCTCATTGCCTATTCTGTCAAAGCGTTTGGTCACAAAATGGCGTCGGTTGCCTTCATCCAGCAGGTGGCATGGCATCATATGAATGCCGGCTTGCGTGGCCATTAAGTAATACACATACTCCATGGCACCGTAACCCAGCGGGTCGCCAAAGGTTTGCTGAGAAGGGTCGCGCTCCTTTACGCCGTCAAACTTCAGCAGATAATGCTCAAACCCTTCGGGCACAAGCCCCTGCCCTGAACGAACCTGGCTGAAGTCTTTATTAAATGCCAGTACTGCTTTTGGTCTTGCGCCACCGGCGCTGGTGCCAACCGCTAGTAGCGCCTGCATCATTTCTTTGTCTGCTGCGTCATCAAAGTGCGTACTCTTACGAAAACCCTTTCGTGCATCGAGCACTTCCTGCGCTAACCTCATTAAGCTCTCAAGCTCTATGTCTTTGTTTTTGGCATTGGTTTGATTCTTACGCGCGGGGTGATACTCAAGAGCGCCCATGCCCCGTTCGCCGGTATACTGAAGTCGTTCAAGCGGGCTCAAAGGCTCTGTGCGACCGGGCTGTTGTGCAACCCATTGGTTCAGTACCGCATTACCAAAGTCGTCGGGCAAAGAGTCCGCCAGCATGCCCGGCAGGCCTCTGAAGGTATCCCAATTTAACCCCGGAAAGGAGTAAATTCGTCCCTTCTCAGCAGGCATAGTTAAGGGCGCAAGCGGAATGTTTTTTTCGACAAATTCAGATAAGTACTCGAACCGCGCCGCCGTGTCGCCTTTGTTATAACTTAAGGCACCGACAGGCTCACCTTTGTAGCGAACTTCAATGGTATTAATCACCAGTCCAGCTCCTCATTGTCAGCAGGTTTCACACGCGTTTTACCGCTCGCCCGTTTCTTCTGTTTGGTGCTACTTTTGAGCAGTTGCACAGGAGAAACGCCCTCGTCCGGGAATGCGGCCAGTAAATTGTCGATGTGACCCAAAGCCTGAAGAATTGCGACATACGTCGGTAAGGTGCTTTTACCACCCTCGGCGGATTTAACCGCATTCAGTGAGACATTCGCTAAGGTAGCTAAGTCCTCCTGAGTTAAGTCCTGGTTCAATCGATACTGCCTGACTCGCTGACCAATGATTGCTGGAATACGTTCAGAATCCATATAAAGAACCTTAGATAGGCTTTAAACCGATAATTAGAGTGTAGCAGACTATTTAAGGTACGCAATTATATTTATGTAAAAATCTTTATATGGACTATAAAGTGATTGAGTTATGTTAGAAGCCTTTTTAAGGGCTATAAAATATTATTTAAAGAGGGTTGTTAATAACACTTGATTTGAGTATGAATCGATAGTCCGCTTCGTGCCAACAGCGGACGTTAACGCTTTGCTAATTGGATGCCGCAGAGCAACGTAGGCATTGCACTGGAGGCCACGCTTTTTGTAGTCGGAACGGAATTAATTAACTTGTTAGGCATTCCTGTCACCTAAAACTACCCACTGCTGCCACGTACCTGCAGCAAACAGGCCGCCAATAAACAAACATATACCAGAACTAACTAACCAAAACGTCAGGCTATTTTCTGGAAACATTGGCATTAACCCAACGAAGGAAACGCCACGCAGTAAAAATATACTGGTAATGAGGATTAGCGCTAGTTTTGTCAGAGGTAAACGTTTAATTGTACATGCGCCCAACAGTCCATAAAGCGCCCAAACTAAAAGCACCAAGACGATGAAAGAGGTAACGATCGTCGGATACCAAAGCCCTTGCTCTGCCATTCGAGCCATCTGCTCACCTGCGCCAAAGAAGCGATACCAATCGCCTCCGAAAACAATACAGCCAAGATGAGCCAGTGCGGCAGCAAAACAACATATTGCAGCAGCCAGAAGATACTTATTATTAGCAGTCTGCATCTTTCCTCACTGAATACCTAACGAGCGCAGCGGAGTTGGCGTTCCGTTGACCACATTGTTACTGCTTTTCAAATTCCTTAGTCCGAATTTTCCGATCGATTTCACGCTCAATCGCACCAAGAGCATAAGATTTATTTCCTCCATTAATTGACGCAATAACGGAGTTGTTGCAATTCTCACAAATAAAATTTGTAAGACTCGTATTAGTTAAGTAGTTACGGCAAGTACTGTCGTCGTAGACCAGAGTTGCCTCACAACGCGGACAAAAACACCAAAGGCCAGAGATGTTGTTAGATGTCCAGCGCCATCGCCAGACAGCGCCATGGATCACATCCTCGGTATAAGAATGGAAATCCTTCTTACCCAAAATTTCACGCAAAAATAGTACTACTGTGACGAGCCCAATAAGGGCCATTACTGTTATGAGCACTATTATCCAACCGAAGACTAGATGATCGACCCAAAGAGCACTCCACAGACTGGTAATTCCTGAACATAACCAAGAGAAAAATCTACCAACATAGCCTCGCACGGACGGAATGAACATCAGAATAACACCACCTATCACCGTGGCGATAACTCCGTTCCGAATACTTTTTGCCGAATTCTCGCTCATCTCTTACCTTGCACTAACGCCGGATTCACCGGCTTGTCCGGTGTAGTGCTTTGTTAGGTAACCACTCTCGAATAGTGTTGTGATGCATTGACCAAGCATCCCATACACTTCTAGCCCAACCTCTTACTAAGGCTTTATGCTCTTCTACTGAACTAGCCCTATAAATATCAGCCGCAGTAATCTCTCCCATGTTCAGCGGAGGCTCCAGAAATATAAAAGACGATTTTTTCATTCCTGCTTCCAACATCGCATCATTCGCTTTACCGGCTGTTAGACCATGCTCTAGGAAGAGACAAAGCCTTATCAGGTGTACTCCAACGGATTGTATGCTTTGTCGGTCTGTAGAGCCTGGGTGCTGAACTGCATAAGCATCAACTGTTAATCGGTGAACCTCAAAGTAGGTAGGATCACTATATTCACGAGCTAGAACTTCTCCATAAACTGACCAGCACCCCGGCGACGAACTCATGTATCGATGTACCGGCCCATCAATATCAGGAAATACACCACCGCAACTAAAGCACTTACAAGTATCCATATCTACATTTTGCCTAACACCCGAGCACAGCGGCACGAACGTAGTGAGTGTCCGGCGCCGAAAATGCGTACTGATGCGACTTGTTATGTGATTTGCAAACACGGCTAAACACCAGAATTCACCATATCTCTTATTTTCGCCGCCTTTTCAAAATGATCTAATTTGTGGATTTCGATCCACCACCGCGCTGCTTCCATAAGCACCTCCGGCTGGTCATTCCTATTTTTGAAGAAAGCGTAAAACGACAGGCCGACTCCCGGTCCTTTCTGAGCGATTTTGTGATCGCATACTTCTACAATTTTATCTCTAAGCTCTTGCCGCAAAGTAGTATTCCTATGCTGGATTGATCACATAACATTTGTATATTGTGCGTGCGCACTTTGTACTCTCTTCAATTAAATAGTTGCGAGCTCTTAAGTTGCTGATTAAGCGACCATAGCTGCCTTTTAAATCGTCTGAGTTAGTAAAGTAATTTGAGCATGCTTAGTTGCATTCTAACGTGCGCAACTTATCTAACTCTAATTTTTCGTTATGTCATTGACAGTAAACGACTTAAATACACAATACAATAACAAAACGCGCACTATTGCTGAGGTAATTGTGCCGTGCCTGGTTCGCGCCATCCAGACTTATTAATAACAGCGAGGCGAGTTACTCGTTGAATTAGGCAAAAAGCCCGATGGTCCGCTTTTCGCTCAAAGCGGACTTTCCGTCTAGTGCGGCGATCGGACTTTGAGTCCCTCCTACTGAGGTTTTCTAATGAGCTACTGGTAATTCACACTGCATAACAAATTATCTAAAAGTAATATGACAGACCTAATTTCAAGTTGGTGTTGTTTTGTTTTTCGTAAACAAGCCTTAAATCGACTTCGCCGCTATTAACAAAACTAACACCACAATTAGTTCTCCAGTCTTGCGATGATAGTCTTTCAGCAATGCTCAGAGGAGTCGCTATCTCGCAAAACCAGTTACTTCCCAGAAACTTCCCCTCAAGACCGACTGTACTTTCAATAGTCAAATTATGTTCATCACCAGATAGTTCTTTATCATGTATGCGGCCACCTACTAGCGCATAGCTGATAACGTTATCTATGACATTGCCAGACCAACCATAATGGCCCTCAACGTAAGCTGAAAAATTAGCTCCAGATCCCCTTAACCGGTTTCTCGAGGCGCCCGTCTTAATAACCCAGGAGCTTCCCCCGTCACCCGGTAATCCTGTACTGCTAACATTAAATGACGTTATGTCGATTAATGTCACGTCTTCAAGCAGAAAGTTGTTATCAACCAGTGAGATAGTAAGCTCCCCCATGCGTAACGCTGAGTTTTTGGGCTTCCCAACTTTAGGTTGTAAACGGTCGTAATAGGTCGGTCTTATGGTGACCTCCCAGCGGTTAGCATGGTTATTGCCTAGAACACGTGAAAGCCTGAACATATTTGGTTTCTGCCCAAGATGAGGCTCTTCCGCGGAAGCCTCTACTTTAAGATTATTACCGGCCGGATATTGCAGAAGTCTGGTTAAAACCTCTTGTTTGCGAGATCTGTGCTGTTTCTGTTCCGGGCTCTGGCGCTGTCGAAAGGTATAATAAGACGCTAACGTAATTAAAACTTGTTTCTGTTCACTCTCCGATAGGCGACGGAATTGTTTGTTCCGGTCGCTACCCGTAACCCATAAATTAACTGCCTCTTGCTGATTTACCGATAGCGCATGATATTTTGACTGAAAACGTTTTTGTTCACTTTCGTTAAGCTCTATCTTTCGAACTAGGCTGGCCTTTGGGGCCGCGACTCGCTGTATAATTTCTGATGGGAAAACGGTGAGCTCTCTATCTGTAACCAGGTATTCTCCAGCAACAAGCTCAATAGCGCGAGCGACATAGTAAGCACAGTTTTTGTTAGTAAAATAATAGGTATACTCCGTCCTTGATAGCTCGTATAAATGAGCCGCTAACAATTGGGCATCGAAAGTCGAAATATCAAGCTCATAATCCCACAAGTTTCTAAGCTCTACCTGACCGTACGATAAATTATGCCTATAAAAGGGCTGTGCTGAATAGCGCGCTTCGTAACCACCAAATAATCCATTGATAATGTAAGTGACCGGGTCTACTCCTGTGGGGACTTTTGCTCCAAAATTTAAACTATTGTCGAGCAAGTCAGTATCGGAGCTCTCTCCAAGCTTTATGAAAAGGTGCCCGTGAAAAGAAGCTGGGTTCTTTAGGTATCCGTCTGCAAAAACCAATGTTGCTGTATCTACTTCCTCGGATTTTTGCCAAGTTACAAAGTCATCACAAGCTGAATAATCAAAGCTTGGTAATAACCCAGCTTCATTTATTAGCATATGGCGAGCCGGAAAATTACAAATATTCGCTTCATCGCTGAATGCATCTATTGTGGCTTCTAGCTCAGCTTGAGGGTTCGTTTTACCTTGCGGGGAAAAGAAGAAATCCTCTTGTTTTACCTCCGATTCCTGTATTTCATTGTACTGAAGCAACTTTCGCCACTGCCATGAATTCGATAAGTCGGATTCAGCTGACACATTAAAGGTGGTGAACGCGAAAAGCAGACAGAGTAAAACGTGTTTAATCACAGGTTTTCCTTTTGCTAACACCATAAAAAACCCGAGCGAAGGCTCGGGTAAATTCATAGCAGTTGCTTAAATCTTTTATGAATTAAGCAAGTTCTGTGCTGAGTAGAACAAAGCCTGTGCTTTTTCGCTGTTAGAGCGAGTTTCATCGATAACCAATGAGCCACGAAGTTCATTCAGAACTGTTTCACGCTCAGCTGAGTCGACTTTTAACATTGTCAGCATAGTATCAACGTGACGACCTTCGCCAATAGCAAGCTCAGTTTCTAATTGCTCATAGTTCTCGTCAATAAAACGTGCTGTTTGAACGAGTTCTGAGTTACATGTCTCTTTAGAAACGGTTGCTGAGGTCAAGGCTGTAGTGCCCAAGTCCCAGATGATGTTTGAAATTGCAGCAGCGGTTCCATTACTGGGAAATACAGCCGCACCGAGCCCACAATGTTGCCAGGCATTTAGTTTTTCGTCCGCTGCATTTGCAGGCTGAGAAACGACTGCAGAAGTTGATAAAGTCGCTAGAGCTACTGCTAAAGCCAGTCCTTTTTTCATGGTTATATCCTTCTAAGGTTAATTTTCAACGGCAGCTTAACTGCGTCGTAGATAATACAGGAGTGTTTCAAAATGTTAAATACAAGTCGCGCGTTGAAACCGTATTTACTTGGGGTCTGCTGTTACTGAGTAACCAACCATCAGAATGACGAGTGATCCACTAAGGGTGGGTCAATTTTGCTTTACCGCTAGGTGGCTCAAAATTAGATTACCGTTGACAGCTAAACGTCCGCTTTGAGCGAAAAGCGGACATCTATTACAAACCGTAGTACAGTCACGAATCGCCAGAAAGCAAATCGTAAAGGACTATAATTTGAAACTCCTCATATTATTCATAAGTGCACTTTTTAGTGCTTTAAGCTTTGCAGCCGACAGCGTTTACGATGAATCCAGGGGTAGACATATTCCGATAGAAGTCTCGTACCCCAATCAAAAAGAACATTGTAATCAGGCTCAGAAGTGCTCGGTAGCGTTACTTAGCGCGGGTTACGGCGTATCACATACTAAATACACTTTTTTGTCCGAACATCTAAACCAACTGGGTTACATGGTGGTGGCTATTGGGCACGAGTTAGAGAACGATCCTCCGTTGTCGGTATCGGGTAATTTGTATGAAACTCGAAGCGAAAACTGGATGAGAGGCTCAGAAACACTGGACTTTATTAAATACAGGCTGGCATCTACTTACCAAAACTATAATTTCAACGATTTGCTACTTATTGGTCACTCAAACGGTGGGGATATTTCATCCTGGCTTGCGAATGAGGGCAAGCATTACATTGATACTGTTATTACACTTGACCATCGTCGCGTTCCGCTTCCCAGAAGAAAGGATATTAATGTTCTCTCAATTCGAGGTAGTGATTACCCGGCTGACGATGGCGTACTGCCCTCAAAGAAGGAAGCAAAAGAATACAGTATGTGCGTTAAAGAAATACCAGAGTCCCGGCACAACGATATGAGTGATTACGGTCCTAAGTGGCTTAAAGATGAAATTAACAGGGTTATAGAAAACTTTCTGAGCAGCGCGGGCTGTCGAACCAATTCATGATTAATACTAGAACGACAACTATTGCGGTCTATGCGGGTTTAATCTCTGTAATTATTGGAGCAGTAACATTCGCATTGAGTTGGAATTTATATGATGTTCTTGGCGGTCCCATGCCCGGCACCAAGGTGTTACTGTTCCCGGGGAGCTTAACGTTGATCTACGTATGGCATCCACTTTTTACCGAAGAAATTAACTTTTGGCCTAAGTTCGCACTTCAAATGTTCGGACAATTTTTTGTTGTTACGACTGTGGCGGTGCTGTGTGTTGGTATTGCTAAAAAGCTGCTGCGTAGAACAAACTTCTCTCAATATTGAGCAACCTTAGTCAAGATTAACCCTCCATTAAGTTTTAGTCTTAAACCGCTAAGGGGAGAATTACTTATATGTCGAACTATCAAGGTCGGTTTGAGAAAGTTATTAGTCACATTGAGGCGAATCTGGACGCTGACCTTGATATTGATACGCTGTGCAAGATTGCGCATTTGTCCAAGTATCACTTTCACAGGCAGTGTTCGGCATTCATGGGAATGTCGGTAATAAAACTAGTGCGGTTGCTTAGGCTCAAAAGGGCTGCTTATCAGTTGGCCTACAGAGACCATGAAAGAGTTCTGGATATTGCGCTGGCAAATGGCTACGAAAGTCATGAAGCCTTTTCTCGGGTGTTTAAAAAGCACTTTAATCAAAATCCATCCAAATTTAGAAAAGCGGCGAATTGGAACCCTTGGCACTCGAAATATGAACCGATATTGAAGCTTAGGAAAAATATTATGAATAATGGCACAAAGTTTAACGTTGATGTTAAAGCGTTTCCTGAAACTCTAATCGCGGTAATGGAGCATCGTGGGTCACCAAGCTTATTGGGGAGTTCGCTACAAAAATTTATTGAGTGGAGAAAGCTTAATCATCTCCCGCCAAGCAAAAGTAAGACGTTTAACTTGGTTTACGATGACCCGAATGTTACCGCACCAGACGACTATCGACTCGATATTGCCTGCTCTGTCGATAAGCCAGTTGCCGCGAATGACTACGGCATAGTCAACAAAGTTATTCCTGCGGGACGATGCGCCGTAGTTAGGCATATTGGTAGCGATGACTCTATCGGTGTGATAGTAAGTTTTCTTTACACCCAATGGCTGCCGAAGTTTGAGGTTGAAGTGCGGGATTTTCCTATTTACTTCGAGCGAGTCAGTTTCTTCCCGGATGTGCCAGAGAACGAAATGATAACCGATATTTATTTACCCATTGAATAAAATATAGTTGTCGGCTAATTAATCTGACCCCGGTCCGCTCTTGGCACAGGGCTGCCGTAGCAGCCCCCTAACAGTCAAACCTCAATTGACTCGGAAATATCAAGGGCGTCATCGACTTCAATTCCAAGGTAACGCACCGTGCTTTCCAACTTCTTGTGGCCTAATAAAAGTTGGATAACTCTGAGATTCTTAGTTTTCTTATAGATAAGATATGGCTTGGTTCTTCGCATTGAATGAGTGCTGTACAGCGAACGGTCTAAGCCTAGCTTCTCGATCCAACCGTGAAATATCCGATTGTACTGGCGGGTCGAGATATGTTCTGCGCCAGTGACTCTCGACCTAAATAAATAATCTGATTCGGATAGCTTCGCTTGCTTGATCCATGCGGATAGCGAGTCTCTAGTTCCTTGAGTTATCTCGAACTGTACTGGGCAGCCTGTCTTCTGCTGCACAACGTGAGTTCGGGTAAGCAGCGAACGACCACACGAAACATCCGATACTTTTAGTTTTACTAAATCACAACCTCTAAGCTTGCTATCTAAACCGAGATTGAAAAGAGCCAAATCTCTTGCCTTTCCTTCAAGTTCAAGGCGTATGCGAATGCCCCAGATATGGGATATCTGGAGTGGCTTTTTCTGTCCTATAATTCGATCTTTATTCCACGGATATGCTTGTTGAACTGCCATGGCTAATCTCCAGTTAGTATGGAAATTTAAGTATGGCGTCTAAATAGAGTGAAAAAGCCCGCTAAAAAGCGGGCTTCATAGGCATCGAACCTGACGTAAACGTCAGGCTACCGATACTCTTCAATACTCGGGCAGGAGCACATCAGGTTACGGTCTCCGAATACGTCGTCAATACGGTTAACGGTTGGCCAGAACTTGTCGTAACCAACGGCTTCAACCGGGTAGGTTGCTGTTTTGCGATCGTATGGGCGGTCCCATTCTGCATCGGTAATGTCTGCCAGCGTATGCGGTGCGTTCACCAGTGGGTTGTTGTCTTTTGGCCATTCACCGGCTGCTACTTTCTCGGCTTCGGCTTTAATGCTTACCAAAGCTTCAATAAAGCGGTCCAGCTCAGCTTTAGACTCAGACTCGGTCGGCTCAACCATAATGGTACCCGCTACCGGGAAGCTCATAGTTGGCGAATGGAAGCCGTAGTCCTGCAGGCGCTTAGCCACATCAATTTCAGCAATGCCGGCGGCATCTTTCATTGGGCGCAAGTCGATAATGCATTCATGCGCGACACGGTTATTGCGGCCACGATACAGAATTTTGAAGTGCTTACTGAGCTTCTCAGCCAGGTAGTTCGCGTTCAAAATAGCGGTTTCTGAGGCTTCACGTAAGCCGCGTCCGCCCATCATGGCAATGTACATCCATGAAATGGTCAGAATGCTGGCACTACCAAACTGCGCAGCAGATACCGCGCCGTTGCCCGCTTTAGGCCCTTCAATATTCACAATGGAGTGGTTTGGCAGAAATTCAGCCAGGTGCTGCTTCACGCCAATAGGGCCCATGCCAGGGCCACCGCCACCGTGCGGAATACAGAAGGTTTTGTGCAGGTTCAGGTGCGATACGTCAGAGCCAATGTAACCCGGAGAGGTTACGCCAACCTGTGCGTTCATGTTGGCGCCGTCCATGTAAACCTGACCGCCGTAGCTGTGAACTAAATCACAAATGTCTTTAATGCCTTCTTCATACACACCGTGGGTAGACGGATAAGTCACCATAATGCACGACAGGTTCTCGCCCGCTTCTTCGGCTTTGGCTTTTAAGTCGTCCATATCCACGTTGCCGTGCTTGTCACAGTCAACCACAACCACTTTCATGTTCATCATCTGAGCTGAAGCTGGGTTGGTGCCGTGAGCAGAGCTTGGAATAAGGCAAATATTACGGTGCCCGTCGCCGCGGCTTTCGTGGTATTTCTGAATAGCCAGCAGACCGGCGTATTCGCCCTGCGCACCTGAGTTCGGCTGCATCGACATGTCGTCGTAACCGGTTACGTCAATTAACCATTCAGACAAAGTAGAAACTAACTCGTAATACCCTTGCGCCTGCTCTGCCGGGCAGAACGGGTGCAACTGACCAAACTCAGGCCAGGTGACCGGAATCATCTCGGCGGTGGCGTTCAGCTTCATGGTGCACGAGCCCAGAGAAATCATTGAGTGGTTCAGGGCTAAATCTTTGTTTTCCAGCTTTTTGATGTAACGCAGCATTTCGGTTTCTGAGTGATACTCGTTAAATACCGGGTGCTGCAAATACTGAGAAGTACGCACTAAGTCAGCAGGAATAGATTCCACGTCGCCACCGGCAACACGGCTGTCTAATACGTCGATATCTAAACCGTGGTTGTCGCCAAACAACGCGGCAAATAAGTTTTCAACGTCATCACGCGTTTTGGCTTCGTCCAGGCTGATACCAAATACGCCTTCGCCGTCAACACGTAGGTTAAGACCCAGCGCTTTACTGCGCGCCAATACGTCTGCGGCGTTTTCTTTCATTTCAAAGGTTAGGGTGTCAAACCAGTGGCTGTTCACCAGCTTCACGCCTTTGTCCTGCATACCTAAGGCAACAATGTCGGTTAAACGGTGAATGCGGTTGGCAATACGCCGCAAGCCGTCCGGGCCATGATACACGGCGTAGAAGGACGCCATGTTCGCCAGCAGAACCTGCGCGGTACAAATGTTCGAGTTCGCTTTTTCGCGGCGTATGTGCTGCTCACGAGTCTGCATAGCCATACGCAATGCAGGGCGTCCGCGCGAGTCTTTAGAAACACCAATGATACGACCTGGCAATGAGCGCTTAAACTTGTCGCGGGTAGCAAAGAACGCGGCGTGAGGACCACCATAGCCCATTGGTACACCAAAGCGCTGTGCGTTACCGAACACCATGTCGGCGCCCATTTCGCCCGGTGATTTCACCATTAACAGGCTCATTAAGTCAGAAGCAACGGCGACAATGGCCTTTTTCTCCTGCAACTCGCCAATTAACTGTTCAATATTGTGCAGCTGACCTTGTTTGTCCGGGTACTGCAACAACGCACCAAACACGTCATGATCAGAGGCTTCACGCGCCGGCCCGACAATTATGTCGAAACCAAAGTATTCAGCACGGGTTTTCACCACGTCAATGGTTTGCGTGTAAACGTTGTCGGCAATGAAAAACGCGTTGGATTTTTTGTTTTTAGAAACACGCTTCGCCATGGCCATCGCTTCGGCGGCGGCAGTCGCTTCGTCCAGCAGTGAGGCGCTGGCTAAATCCAGGCCGGTTAAGTCCATGGTCATTTGCTGGAAGTTAAGCAGTGCTTCTAAACGGCCCTGCGCAATTTCCGGCTGGTACGGCGTGTACGCTGTATACCAACCCGGGTTTTCCAGCACGTTACGCAAAATAACGTTAGGCACTACGGTGTCGTAGTAACCCATACCAATGTACGAGGTACAAATTTGGTTCTTTTTCGCGATGTTTTTAAGACGAGCCAGAGCTTCGCGTTCAGTTTGCGGCTCCCCTGTTTGCAGGAACGGTTCACGCAGAATCGCACCAGGCACAGTGTCTTTGGTTAATGCTTCTAAAGAATCTACACCCAGCTCAGCCAGCATGGCTTTTTGCTCATCAGCGCTTGGGCCAATATGGCGGCTAATGAATTCATCGTGGTGCTCTAATTGCGTCAGGGTAGTACTGCTCATTTGACTCAGCCTCGTACATTTATCGGAAATTTATCGAAAACTTATCGGATACAAAAAACAATGAACCCCGGCTAATTTCCGGGGCTCAGGACGCTCTGTGTCATTGGTGCTATGCGCCAATGGCCTCAGTCTTCGTCGATTGAAGCCTCGTAAGTGTTCGCGTCTAATAAGTTGTCCAGCTCGCCGCTGTCATCTGCTTTTATACGGAATAACCAGCCGTCACCGTAAGGGTCGTTGTTGACCGTTTCAGGGGCATCTTCCAGATCTTCATTCACAGCGACAACTTCACCCGTCATTGGTGCATAGATATCTGATGCTGCTTTTACAGATTCAGCGACAGCAATGTCGTCGCCTGTCGCAACTTTGTCGCCTACGTCCGGTAACTCAACAAACACCATGTCGCCAAGAAGTTCCTGCGCGTGCTCGGAGATACCTACAGTAAAAGTACCGTCGCCTTCATCACGAACCCATTCGTGGGTTGATGCGTATTTCAGATCTGCTGGAATATTGCTCATATTGCTTTCCTTCTACCCGGGTTACCCGGAATGTATTGAATCTTTTTCGATTATAAAACAGATTGACCGTTTCTGACGAAACCTGGCTTAACTACCTTCACCGGCATTTGTTTCTTACGCATTTCCACTTCCGCTGTATCACCAACACTGGATGGAACGCGAGCCATTGCAACTGAGAAACCAAGTGTAGGCGAGAATGTACCAGAAGTGATGATACCTTCGCCACCCTCAACGGTTACTTTTTGACCGTGGCGCAGCACACCTTTCTCTTCCATCACAAGGCCGACTAATTTGTCATGACCTTTCGCTTTTTTCTGCTCTAAGGCTTTACGACCAATGAAGTCGCGATCAGCTGGTTCAAACGCTACGCTCCAGCCCATGTTGGCTTCCAGCGGCGTGATGTTCTCGTCCATGTCCTGACCATACAGGTTCATGCCAGCTTCTAAACGCAGTGTATCACGAGCACCCAGTCCACATGGAACAACATCGGTTTTTAGCAAGTCATTCCACAAGGCTTCAAGCTGCTCGGCCGGAACCACAATTTCGTAGCCTTTTTCGCCGGTATAACCTGTGGTAGCAATAAAGTAATCGCCAACATCTTTACCCACAAAGGGCTTCATGCCGTCAATTTCTGCGTATTGCTCTGCGGTTAATACACCCTGAATTTTTTCAGCGGCTTTAGGGCCCTGCAAAGCCAGCATGCCCATATCATCACGCTCTTTGGTGGTGACATCAAAATCGGCAGCAACTTTTTCAATCCATGCCAGGTCGCGGTCACGGGTTGCTGAGTTAACAACCATGCGGTAGGCAGTTTCTGAGAAGAAATACACGATAAGGTCATCAATAACACCGCCGTTTTCATTCAGCATGCTGGTGTATTGTGCTTTACCTTCGGTTTTTAGCTTGGCAACGTCGTTAGCCAGCAGGTAACGCAAAAACGCCTGAGCCTGAGGGCCTTCTACGTCAACAATGGTCATGTGCGACACATCGAAAACACCGCAGTCACGGCGTACAGCATGGTGCTCTTCAATTTGTGAGCCATAGTTCAGCGGCATGTCCCAGCCGTGAAAATCAACCATCTTCGCACCCGCTTTTACGTGTGCATCGTACAGTGGCGTTCTGCTACCCATACCGTGTTCCTTCTCTGTTCACTTTATGTGCGTGTGTATGGGCGCAAATTATAGGCGTGATTCGTTTAAACTTAAAATCAATAATGCTTATAATGGTATTAATTTTTCAAATACCCAGTAGCGACTTTATAAAGCGAACCAATGAAACATTTATCCTTAGAAGCCTTACGCAGTTTTAGTGCGGTGATTGAGCTGGGCAGTATGACACTCGCCGGCGAACGCATGGGCCGTTCTCAGCCTGCTATCAGTTTGCAGCTTAAAAAGCTGGAGCAGCAACTGGGCGTTGAACTGCTAACCCGCCAGGGCAGTGGCTTTGCCCTTACCGCCGACGGTGACGTGCTATTTGACTACGCCCAGCGAATGTTAGCGCTGAATGACCAGGCCTGGGCGCAGTTCGAACCGCAACAGGTTAGCGGTAAAGTGCGGCTGGGTATAACCAGTGAATTCGCGTCCAGTCTGCTGCCCAAAGTGCTGGGTCAGTTTGCTCAGGTTTACCCGCAGGTTACGCTGCAGGTGACTTCGGCTTTGAGTAAAGACTTACTGTCCGGACTAGGACAACAGTTTGATATTATTCTGGCATTACGTGAGCAAACCAATAAAAGTGATGTTTTAATTCAGCGCGAAGAGCTGGTTTGGGTGGGCTCCCCCGCCTTAGTCGAGCAACCCAGCTTGCCTTTGGTTGTGGCTCCGGAAGGATGCATTTACCGCCGCCGTGCCGAACAGAGTCTGCAACGGATACATCAGCCCTACAGAATTACCTACACCAACACCGACTTCTCAGGGCTTACCGCCGCCCTGCACAGCAGCTTGGGAATAACCGTATTGGCCCGTAGCACGGTGCCAGAAAGTGTTTCGGTCATTGATGCGCTTGCCAATGGAAAGAAATTGCCAGCCCCCGGCTCAGTCAACGTGATTATGCGCCTGGCCGGCGGCGCTTCAAGCGCGGCTTCTCAATTGGCGGATTATCTGAAAGCGAGAATTTGAACACCTCACCTGACGTGAACGTCAGGCTACATCTGGGTCGGATTCTGGGTAGCCTGATGCTATTGCATCAGGTGGGATGTTTAAATGATCAGATGAGCCGTTTGAATAATAACGCGATGGTTGTGGGTTCGATATCTCACCTGACGTGAACGTCAGGCTACGACCGTTGCATCAGCCTAACGCTACCGCTGCAAGCTTCCTTTTTAGAAAAGTCAGTTTGTTTGGCAGTGCGAAAGCCAGAGCGCGTAAGCCTTTTACCACTGGGTTTGCTGTGCCGAAACCGCGTTTGAACGTTTCCATTGCGGCTATCATGAGCTGAGTGTCGGCTTTGCGCTCGCGCTGATACGCACTCAGCGAGCGGTGCAATTGAGCCAGCGAGGATAAATCAACGCCCTCAAGTTTTTCGGTTAAGGCTTTCACGTCACCAAAACCTAAGTTCGCGCCCTGCCCGGCCAGCGGATGAATGGTGTGTGCGGCATCACCAGCTAAGACAATACGATGTTGATACCATTGGCGGGCGTACTGCATTTTAAGCGGAAAGGCTTTTATATCAGAAACACACTCGCAACCGCCTAATACCCGCCCTGACTCTGTTTCCACATGTTTTGCAAAGCGCTCAGGCGGCTCATTAAGCAAGTTTCTGGCGAGATCTTCATCGGCAGACCAGACAATGGAAACGGTATGAGAATCAGGTGTTGGCAGAAGTGCCAGCGGCCCTGTTGGTAAAAATACCTGACGAGCCACGCCATTATGCGGTTGTTCCGTGCGAATATTCGCCACAACGCCTTGCTGCCCGTAATCCCAGAAGGTTAGTGGTAACTCTGCATATTGCCGCACTTTCGAACGACCACCGTCAGCTCCTACTATAAGATCGGCTGACAGTAACCACTCACCAACATCTATTTCCGCGGGGTGAGAATCATCGCCGGCATGAACCATTGTCCACTGCTGCGTCTGCAATATCTCAACACCTACCTGTTCGGCGCGGTGCCACAAAAAGTGCTCCACGACGTTGTTTTCAACAATCGCGCCTAAATCTGCGGCGTTAATTTCCCTGGCTGAAAACTCAATGTGCGCGGGGCTGTCTTTGTCCCACACTTGCATGCTTTGGTAGGGGCCACTCCGGTGTTCTTGCACTAAAGGCCAGGCACCACAGTCTTTTAATACGCTGCGACTGCGATCATTTAACGCACTCACCCGTAAAGCCAGCTCTTCAGAAAGCTCAGGTTGCGAATGTCTTTCCAGAACCATCACTCGCCGGTTTTGCTGAGCCAGGCGTATCGCCAGGCTCAGACCAATCATGCCGCCGCCTACAATCACAACGTCGAGCTTTTTGCGTTTCATGGTCATGGTTGCATCCCCATGGTTAAGCGTGCGAAGGCGGATTTCAGCGGCGAACAATGCTGCAGCAACATCAGCGCACTGTTGCGACCCAACACCGTGGGCCAGTAATGATTCGAAAAGCCGCGCACTAAACCGTCCGTCAGTTTAATAATGGCCTGATAATCACGCTCGCGGTTCTGCTCATAACCTTGTAATGCCTGAAAATTACCGGCGTCATCAACATTGGCCAGCGACTCGCATAAAACTTCGGTATCCCGCAGCCCCAGGTTAAAACCCTGCCCGGCTATGGGGTGCAACGCGTGCGATGCATTACCAATGATCACACTGCGGTGGTGAGTCGAGCGTTTTGCCCGGCGTAACGTCAGCGGATAGAAAACTCGTTTCGACACGCCGCTAAATAAACCCGCGCGGTAGCCAAACGCCTGCTGACACCGCTGCATAAATTCGGTGTCGGACCATTGCTGGGCAACGTCACGCTGCGCTTCGGTAAAGCTCCACACCAGTGAAGCCTGACTTCCCTGCATTGGCAGTAAGGCAATAGGCCCATTCTCGGTAAAGCGTTCATAGGCCCAGCCATTTAGTGGCTGCTCTAAATCAAGCGTGGCAATACAACCAAACTGGCCATAGTCGTAAACATCCGATTTTAACCTCAACTGCTCGCGCACCAGCGAGTTCTGGCCATCGGCACCAATAAGTAACTTAGCCAACAACTGCTGTCCGTTATCCAGGTTCAGTTCAACCTGCTTTTGCTGCTGTTGCAATGAATCTAAACGAACACCCGATAACCACTCAAGATTGGTCTTCTTCTGACAGCTAAGGTACAAGTTGTTAACCAGCTCGGAGGCGGCAACAACCCGACCTAAGGCTTCAACCCGCTCGTTCTCGGCGTGCAATTCGGTGGCACCCGAAAAGCCCCGGTCGGAAATGTGAATATGTTTTATCGGCGTAGTCTCAATGCCATTGAGTACACCGAGGCTTTGCAACCGCTGCCCTGAGGCGGCAGCCAGAGCAATAATGCGTTTATCGGCGGGTGGACCCTCGGCGCGGGGTTCACAGACAACAATGTGCCAGTCCGGCCGTCGTTGCGCCAGCATTAAGCCAGTTAAGGCGCCCACCAGGCCACCTCCGGCTATTACAACATCGGCATGCGTTACTGGCCTTTCATCCATGTCTCAATCTCTTCAATGGTTTTGGGTACATCGGCGGTCATGTTGTCAAAACCGTCCGCTGTTACGACCAGGTCATCTTCAATGCGAATGCCTATGCCTCGCCATTTTTCTTCAACGTCAGCATCTTCCGGAATATAAACACCGGGTTCTACGGTCAGCACCATGCCGGGTTTGAAAGGTACGGGCTCGCCCTCACTGTCGCGATAACGCCCTACATCGTGAACATCCAGACCCAGCCAGTGGCCCAGGCCGTGAATAAAGTAAGTTTTCCAGCGTTGTTCTTTGAAGTTTTCTTCGGCATCGCCGGTTAAAATACCGAGTTCGGTGAAACCATCGCTAATGACTCTGGCAGCCGCTTCGCTAGCCTGAACCAGATTACTGCCGGGTTTAATTTCGGCAAAGGCCGCCTGCTGGGCTTCCAACACTAAATTATAGAGTATGCTCTGCGGCTCATTAAACTTGCCATTGACCGGGAAAGTACGGGTAATGTCGGCCGCGTAACCTTGGTACTCAGCCCCCGCGTCTACCAGCAGTAAATCACCGTCACGCAGAACATCTTGATTATCGGTATAATGCAGAACACAGGCATTAGCACCTCCGCCACTGATAATACCGTAAGCCGGATGCAAAGCGCCGTTCATAGCAAACTCATGGTGCAGCTCTGCCGCTACCTGATACTCGTGCTTGCCCGTTTCGACAAAGCGCATAATGCGTCGAAATGCCTGCGTGCTAATGCGCGCGGCTTCTTTCATCACCGCCACTTCATTGGCTGACTTAATAAGGCGCATGGCATCGAGCTGAGGTCTCAAGTCGGATAAGCTCTGCGGCGCTAATTTACCGCTTCGCCTTGCTTTTACACTGACTTCATCGCGCGCTTCACTCACCAATTCAGCCAGTACCGAGTCTTCACCCATGGGGTAAAAAACCGATTCAATGCCCTCCAGCAACTCAGGTAAACGTTCCGGCAAGGTGTCGAGATCTTCCGCGCTGTCAACGGCTAGCGCTTCAACGGCGTTGGTATAACCTAAACGCAACCCATGCCAAACTTCGTGCTTCGGGTCTTTGTCCTGACAGAATAAAACACTGCGAGGGTTGCTGTCGTTGATCAGCAGCAACACTGCATCCGGTTCGTTAAAGCCGGTTAGATAGAAAAAGTCACTGTTTTGCCGAAAAGGGTACTCGGTATCATTACTGCGCGTAACTTCACTGTTAGCAGCCACCAGAGCCACCGAATGTAGCGGCAAAGACTGCAGCAACTGGCGCCGGCGTTGTTTAAACTCTTCCTGAGGAATAACGTTTCTCATCAACGACCTCTACTCCGTCAGTAATTAATGCAGAATTTTGGGTGGCTGATTTGCCGGTAGCTCATTACGGCCTAATTCGGCGTAGCACATCATGGCTGAAACACGCAGATACTCGACAATTTCGGTGTAGGCTCGTTCTTCTTCCTCATCACCTTCATCGGTAAATTCTATTTTCGCCAGCTCGACCATGTCTTCAATGGCTTCTTTTAAATCGCCACTTAAGTTGGTCATATTCTCCTGATTAACACCATAGCCGACCAAAAAGGCATTGACCCAGCCAGCCAGTGCGCTTAAGCGGTCAGACAACGGCGTCGTGTCTTCAGGTAATAACAAACGGTAGCCTAAATCTTCGTCACCCAGCGAGTGCTCAATTTCTTCAGCCTGCTGTTGCAGCAAGTTCTCCAGCTCAACGGGCAAGCCCTGCCCGTCGTATGCCAGGTCTGACATTAAGATCATTAATTCATTGCTTTTGGCGTCGCTGCCGGTGGCTATTAGCCCGGTTAACATACCCTGCACTTCTGACGCACTTGGCGTCATGTCGTATTGTGCATAAAGTTCCACTAAGCGGTCATAATTAAAACGTGTCGACATTAAATTCTGCCCTTTATTTATCATGCATTAATCCTAACACTGGCTTTACATAATCGCTAGCTGACAAACACCGGTAGCTCATGCCATAATGCAGTTATCAAAGCTGTTGAGTCAGTTGCAAGGAGTCTTTTGAATGGCCGCAAAAACCATGGATATAAAATTGCTGGAACGTAATTATAAGGTGGCTTGCCCTGTTGGGCAGGAAAGCGCGTTGCAGCAAGCGGCAGATACGCTCAACGAAAGACTGATGGAAACCAAAGAACGAACGCAACTGACCAATGTCGAACAAATAGCTGTTATGACAGCCCTGAATTTATGCCATGAATGGATTCAGGATCAAAATGAACAATCTGCAAAAACGGCTAAGCTTGAAGAAAAAATTCAGTTACTTCAGGCAACGATAGAGCAGGCAATGAGTGAGCAACGCTCACAGCGTAACCGTTAGCCTGAAGTCACATTGTAACCCTTTTGCGGTTTCCTGGGGTGTTTGCCAGCAGGCTTATGTCCCTGAGCCGATGCTTGTATTAAAAGGGGATCACTGGCCTGCCATGTGCAAGCCCGGCATGAACCGGGAAGCCTACGGCAGATACCATTTGCTCCCCGCCTTGAACCAATGGGTTCAAGGGCTACAGCCAGCAGCGGCACCTTGGGAAACCACCCATACTATTGGCGCTCCGCCTTTTCATCGGCAACAATGGCTTTAACGTCTTCAAGCAATTGTTGTGCGTCAAAAATGACACCATCTTTAATGGTGTATTGAATACCTTCAGTGCGCATTGGTTCGTTATTGTCGTCCAGCTTGAAGTGCCCCGTGCCGTATAACACTTTAAAGTTATCCATCGGGTTTTCGTTAACAATAACCATGTCAGCTTTTTTACCGATAGCGACAGAGCCAATGTCGTCTTCCATATTAAGCGCTTCGGCACCGGCCAGGCTGGCAGCATGAATCACTTCCAACGCATTCAAACCGGCTTCACGTAATAACTCCAGTTCGCGGATATAACCAAAGCCGTAAATTTTGTAGATGTAACCGGCGTCAGACCCTACCGTAATTCTGCCGCCATTGGCGTGGTAGTCTTTTAAGAACGCCATCCATTTCTGATAATTCTTTTTCCAGGCAATTTCATTGTCGGTAGTCCAGTCGAACCAATAAGAGCCGTGAGCGTAGCGACTGGGTTCGAAAAACTCCCACAACCGCGGCAAGGTGTATTCGTCGTGCCAGATAGCCTGACGTTCGCGCATTAAGTCACGCGACGCTTCGTATATGGTTAAGGTCGGATTAATCGTGAAGTCCAGTTCAATCAGCTCATTGCGCACTGAGTTCCATTTCTCTGAACCTGGCTCCGCGGCCTGCTTCCATAAGCGGCCAGCCTCTTCAAAGCGGTTCTGCTCATTATTGTAGTTATAACCTGCCGGGTAGTCCTGCACGCGACGCTCTTCAAACAGAGCTTCCGGCAAACCATACCAATGCTCCATAGAGGTTAAACCCAGGCGGGCGGAATCCAGTGCATTCATCGACATTACATTCAGCTGAGCGTGGTGCATCATAGTGCCTAAGCCCTGCTCGTTGGCTTCATCCAGTGCCGCTTCCATAACCTTGCGTGAAGCACCGAAAAACTTAATGCCTTTTGCTCCTTCATCCTTAATGTAGCGAACCCATTCGCGCGCCTGCTCGCCGTTATAAATTGGCTTATCCCAGCCTTGCCCAAAACCGACATAAGGAATAATTCGGGGCGAAGTAATGCGATTATCGACAGCGCGTTCTTCATGCCACTGAACCCAGTCCAGGCCATTAAAACTACCGGGTTCCCGAATGGTTGTAATGCCGTGTGCCAACCACAACTTCAATACATACTCGGCCGGAATACCTTTTGCGGAGCCGCCTATATGCGCATGCATGTCAACAAAGCCGGGCAAGATGTACTGCCCGCTGACATCCAGCTCTTTATCACCTGCACCCGCTTCAGGACGCCCGTCGGGCTTAATAGGAACGCCCGGATTGCCGACACTGACAATATTCACGATACGATCGTTTTCTATTACGATGTCCACCGGCCCAATTGGTGGTGCGCCTTCGCCATTAATTAAGGTACCGCCCCGCAATATAAGGCGTTCATAAGGGCCTTCCCCGCGATCACGCTCAGGCGCTTTCGGGGGAGCTTGTACAGCATGTGCTGCAACCGTAAAAGCCATCGCTACCATGGCTAAAGCTATCGTTTTTATTGTTTTCATCGGTTATCCTCTGGCAATTACTCAGCGGTTTACATTAAGCAGACTCTAGCATGACTCGACACGACCTCCGACGCAAGTTACAGCAAATTCGCCGCAATTTAACCCCCGAACAGCAGAGTGAAGCGGCACGCCTGGTTGCTGACAAACTGGAGCAACGTCTGAGCAACCTGGAGCCCCGGCAGACCACCGTTGCCGTGTATAAAAGCTTCTCCGGTGAACTACCAACCTCAGTCATTATTCAAAAGCTGTGGCAGTTAGGCTTTAATACCGTTTTACCCGTGCTTCACCCTTTTGCTAAAGGTCATTTGCTGTTTTTACGCTATGCCCCAGATACGCCAATGACAACCAATAAGTACGGTATTGCCGAACCCGAACTTAATGTTCAGAACGTGGTGCCATTGTCCAATATTCAGATACTGCTGATGCCCCTGGTCGGCTTCGACAGTCAGGGCAACCGATTAGGCATGGGTGGCGGTTACTACGATCGAACACTAACGCAATGGCATAATGGGAATAGACCCAACTTATCGCCCATTGGATTAAGCTATAACGAACAACGGGTTGAACAGATTCCGGTTGAAAGCTGGGATATTCCGCTGCCGGAAGTGATTACACCGGCGCAACACTGGTGCTTTTAAAGCAAAAGAAAGATCGATAAAAAACAACAAATTCCCTATACTGAGCTTAAAGAACACACACGGAGGAACGCTCATGTCAGGCAACGCTGATGCACTAAAAAAAGCGGCAGCAGAAGCTGCTATGCAATACATTGAAGACGGCACTGTCGTCGGAGTCGGTACCGGCTCGACAGTAAACTTTTTTATCGATGCGTTAGCCGAACGAAAGCATGACATTGAAGGGGCTGTTTCGAGCTCTGAAGCCTCTACCGAGCGCCTGGAATCTCATGGTATTGAGGTGTTTGAACTGAACTCAGTTGCCGATGTTCCCGTTTATGTGGACGGTGCTGATGAAATTAATGAGCATGGCCAGATGATTAAAGGCGGGGGCGGCGCGCTGACCCGTGAAAAAATTATAGCTGCAGTCGCTAAGAAGTTCGTCTGTGTTGCTGATGAAACCAAAATGGTTGGCCGTTTAGGTCAGTTCCCACTGCCAGTTGAAGTGATTCCTATGGCACGTTCATACGTTGCCCGCGAAATTGTAAAACTTGGCGGCGACCCCGTCTGGCGCCAGGGTTTTACGACCGACAACGGCAACTGGATCCTCGATGTGCACAACTTTGACATCATGGAACCCATGAAACTTGAAGCACAATTGAACAACATTGTCGGCGTAGTCACCAACGGACTGTTTGCTCAGCGTGGTGCCGATGTGGCGCTTATTGCCCGCGAAGACGGGGTTCAGACTCTGAAGGTAAGTGGCTGATGCAGACCTCATTAGCAAAAGACAAGATCAAAGTTTTATTGCTCGAAGGGGTTCATGACAGTGCCATCCAACTATTCCGTCACCACGGCTACCATAACCTGGAAATACTGCAAACTTCTCTGAACGAAGATGAACTCTGCGAAAAAGTTAAAGACGCTCACATTCTTGGTATCCGCTCGCGCAGCCAGTTGAATGAACGCGTATTTGCCGCTGCCGACAAACTCATTGCGGTAGGTTGCTTTTGCATTGGCACCAATCAAGTCGATTTAGATGCGGCCAAGCGACACGGCGTCATTGTCTTTAACGCGCCTTTTTCCAACACCCGCAGTGTGGCCGAACTGGTTTTAGCAGAAGTTATTATGCTGCTTCGGGGCATTCCTGAAAAAAATGCCGTTGCACACGAAGGCGGTTGGCTAAAGTCAGCTAAGCAGTCTTACGAAGCGCGCGGAAAAATACTGGGAATTGTCGGCTACGGTCATATTGGCAGCCAGTTGAGTGTTTTAGCGGAGCAGTTGGGCATGCACATTCGCTACTACGATGTAGAAGACAAGCTGCCCATGGGGAACGCTCAGTCGGTTCCTACTTTGGACGATTTGCTCACGCAGGCCGATATTGTCACCCTGCACGTACCGGAAACCGAGCAAACGCAGTGGATGATAGGCCGCCGCCAAATTGAACGCATGAAGCCGGGCAGCCTGCTCATTAACGCCTCACGCGGAACCGTGGTTGATATTGATGCCCTGGCGGCAGCGCTGTCATCACGGCACCTTGCTGGTGCGGCAATTGATGTATTCCCGGTTGAACCCAAAGGTAATAACGACGAGTTTATGTCGCCTCTGCGTGGCTTAAAGAACTGTCTGCTAACGCCGCATATTGGCGGCTCAACCTTAGAAGCTCAGGAAAACATTGGCGTTGAAGTGGCAGGAAAGCTGGTTCGTTATTCCGATAACGGCTCTACCCTGTCTGCAGTGAATTTCCCTGAGGTGAGCTTACCAACACACGCAACGGCACAGCGTTTGCTGCATATTCATAAAAACCAGCCAGGTATGCTAAACGCCATTAACCGCATTATTAGCGACAATGAAATTAACGTGGCGGGTCAGTACTTACAGACAGATGAAAGTGTGGGCTACGTGGTAATGGATATCGATAGCGACAATGGCGCCAATATACTGCAACAACTGAAAGACATTCCGGGCACTATTCGTGCCCGGCGATTATTCTAGTCTTTTTTGCCCATAACCGTGCGTTCCATGCTCTCTGGTGAGACATGGCGCACGTCTTTGCCTTTCACAAAGAAGATAATGTACTCGGCAATATTCTGACAACGGTCACCAATACGCTCTAAAGAACGTGCGGACCAAAGCACATTCATAATTTTTGGAATAGAGCGCGAGTCTTCCATCATGTATGTCATTAGCTGGCGTGTCAGAGCTTCGTACTGACGGTCAGCCTGCTCGTCCTGCTGGTGCACATTATAAGCAGACTCCAGGTCCATGCGAGCGAAAGCATCCAGCACATTACGCAGCATGCTTAATACGTGTTGGCCTAAGTTTTCGAGACTGACTAACAGTTGCTGTTGGTCGTTACTGAAACTTTCCTTCGCGACTTTTGCGATACGCTCCGCTTCGTCACCAATACGCTCTAAGTCAGCAATGGTTTTGATGATAGCAATCACTAAACGCAGATCACTGGCGGTTGGTTGGCGTTTCGCAATAATGTGCACGCATTCTTCATCAATTTGCACTTCCAGCTTATTCACTTTGTGGTCGCTGGTCAGGACTTTCTCAGCTAAATCGATGTCACCTTTCTGAATAGCCAGAAGTGAATCCTGCAATTGTTTTTCAACCAATCCGCCCATGCTTAACACACGGTTACGCACAGCTTCCAGTTCGTCATTAAACTTACCGGAAATGTGCTTACCCATATTCATCTTGTCCATGACTCGCTCCTTAACCGTAACGACCAGTAATATAATCTTCTGTCTGCTTTTCAGACGGGGTAGTAAATAAAGTATCCGTATCGGCATACTCAATCAATTTACCCATATACAAAAACGCGGTCTGGTCTGATACGCGCGCCGCCTGTTGCATGTTATGCGTAACAATAACAACAGTATACTTTTCCTTCAGCTCAGTAATCAGCTCTTCAATGGTCAGGGTTGAAATAGGATCCAACGCAGAGGTTGGCTCATCCAGCAACAAAATTTCAGGTTCAATTGCAATAGAACGCGCGATAACCACACGTTGTTGCTGACCGCCGGACAAGCTGAATGCACTGGCGTTTAACCGGTCTTTCACCTCATCCCATAATGCTGCGCCGCGTAGCGAAGTTTCCACCGCTTCGTCCAGTACGCGCTTGTCTTTTACGCCCTGCAAACGCAGGCCGTATACGACATTTTCGTAAATTGACTTCGGGAAAGGATTCGGGCGCTGAAATACCATGCCGACACTACGGCGCAAAGCGGCCACATCGACATTTTTGCCATAAATATTGTGGCCATGCATGTCAATCTGACCTTCAATGCGGCAAATTTCAACTAAGTCGTTCATGCGGTTAATGCAACGCAGAAGCGTCGATTTACCACAACCCGACGGGCCGATAAACGCGGTTACGCGGTTATTGGGAATGCGCATAGAAATATCGTGTAACGCCTGATCTTGACCGTAGTAAAGATTCAAGTTTTTAATATCTAAAGCAGTCTGTTCTGCTGGCAAGTTGTGTAAGTCCAGCTTTTCTAAGTTGCTTGTACTCGGGTTTACCGAAATCATAAGTTCAGACCTTTTTGCTAATTCATCAAAACTTTAGTGCTCAAGTGAGCGGTATTTTTCACGTAAATGGTTACGCACACCAATAGCCGTTAAATTCAAACCAACAATAAGGGTGATCAGCAAGAATGACGTGGCGTAAACCAGCGGCCTGGCCGCTTCAACGTTTGGACTCTGGAAACCAACATCGTAAATGTGGAAGCCCAGGTGCATAAATTTTCTATCCAGATGGAAGTAAGGGAAGTTCCCGTCCACCGGCAGCATAGGTGCAGATTTAACCACCCCAACCAGCATCAGTGGTGCAACTTCACCAGCCGCCCTTGCGACTGCGAGAATCAGACCGGTCATAATAGCCGGTGATGCCATAGGCAGAACAATACGCCAAATTGTTTCCCATTTCGTTGCTCCCAAAGACAAACTGCCTTCACGTAACGCCGGTGGAATTCGCGAAAGTCCTTCCTCGGTCGCAACAATCACCACGGGCAATGTCAATATAGCCAGAGTAACAGCAGACCATAAAACACCCGGCGTACCAAAAGTCGGATTCGGCAAGGCTTCGGGGTAGAAAATTTGATCGAGACTACCACCCACCATATAGACAAAGAAGCCTAAACCAAATACGCCATAAACAATCGACGGTACCCCGGCAAGGTTAATGACTGCAATCCGAATTAATTTAGTGACCGCATTTTTGCCCGCGTATTCATGTAAATAAACTGCCGCAATCACGCCAAATGGAGCGACAATAATTGACATCAACAACACCATAAATACGGTACCGAAAATCGCAGGAAAAACCCCGCCTTCGGTATTCGCTTCGCGTGGTGGCTCTGACACAAACTTGCCAATTTGCTGGAAGAAGTGACCCAGTTTAACAAAAAAGCCCATGTCATTAGGAAAGTTAACGTCCAGCACCTGATACATAGGCACTTTTATTTCCTCACCACGCATATCGCGCATGATCAGCGAATCGCGTCCCGCTTTATCACGCAGTGCAAATAGCTCTTTCTCATATTCCAGATACTGACTCTGCAACTCTTCACGACGCTGCTCAATGTCGTTTATCGCCTCTTCAGTCAAGGTACCGCTAAGCTCAAGGCCACGGCGTTGCAGGTTCAATTGCGTTAACTCATAGTTAATCGCCCCTATTTCACCTTCCTGCAGCGCCATAGCCTGTTCATTCAGCTCGACGGCACGCTCAGCACGCTTAAACAATTCATCTCGCAAATCGCCCTGTGTCGCCACGCGTTCGCCTTGCTGCTCAACAGCAATTGGGTAACCGTAGAAATTACCATCTTTGGTCCGTTCAATCACTGCCAGATCAGCCGGTGTTTCATCGGAGCGAATGGCAGGACCCAGCACCCAGGCAAAATCCAGAGGTACGTACTCACGGTTACCTATTTTCATCAAGTAACGAGTCACTTCCTCTTCGTCATAACCATCCATGATAGTGCCCGAGTTACTGACTCGCGATATTGGAACCGACTCGCTCTCATAAATTTCACCAATGAGCGTACGGGTTGAACCGTCAGCCTGTTCGATCGACATTTCATGAATGGCGGCGGGCCAGAAGAATGACAATCCACGCCAGCCAATCATTATGACCAATCCAATAACCGCGATCAGACTGATACTGACTGAACCGGCGGTTAACCAGATCCAGGGCTTTCCGGACTTAAACCATTTATTCATTGAATTAAACCTCTGTTCCGGAATTACATCGAGCTGTATTTGTCACGCAAGCGTTGGCGGACAAATTCAGCAATGGTGTTAAAGAAGAAGGTAAATATGAACAGCACAAAGGCTGCCAGGAACAAGATTCGATAGTGTGAACTTCCAACCTCCGACTCCGGCATCTCGACAGCAATATTGGCTGACAATGTGCGCATACCTTCAAAAATGTTCCAGTCCATGATGGGTGTGTTACCGGTTGCCATCAGTACAATCATGGTCTCGCCTACGGCGCGTCCAAGTCCCATCATGACCGCTGAGAATATACCCGGACTAGCTGTTAGCAGCACCACTTTAGTCAAGGTTTGCCATGGTGTAGCACCCAGCGCCAGCGAACCATTCGATAAATGCTTCGGCACACTGAATACGGCGTCTTCCGCAATGGAGAAAATGGTCGGGATAACCGCAAAGCCCATCGCAATACCAACGACCAGGGAGTTACGCTGATCAAAAGTAATACCCAGCTCATTGGTTAAATAACCACGCACATTACCATCGAACAACACTTGCTCAACCCAGGGGCTAAGGCCAAACGATAACCAACCGACCAGAAGAACGATAGGTATGAGCAGCAAAGCGGCGCGTCCATCGGTAACGGTGTTACGAATATGGGACGGTAGCCTCGACCATAAGAATGCCGTCAATATTATCGCTGCCGGCACCAGCAGCAAAACGGCTATCAGGCCCGGAAGGTACCTCTCGATTATCGGGGCCAGCCAGAGACCGGCTAAGAAACCGAGTATAACAGTCGGTAAGGCTTCCATAATTTCAACGGTCGGTTTGACATATTTTCGTACCGACGGTGACATGAAGTACGCGGTATAAACAGCAGCTGCCAAACCAATAGGCACAGCAAATAGCATCGCATACGCTGCTGCCTTGATGGTACCAAAAGCAATGGGTACCAAACTGTATTTAGACTCGAAGTCATCGGAACCAGAGGTCGACTGCCAAGTGTAGTCAGGCTCAGGGTACCCCTCATACCAGACTTCCTGCCACATAGCGCTCCAGGTTACCTCAGGATGTTCGTTCTTAATATCAAACACACTGAAGCGATCACCACTTTGCATGATGAGGTAATTGGCACGTGGGTCGACCATGACATGCTCTACACTGGCCTCAAGAGGATTTCCCCGGTACAGGTCCGCCTCTGATGTCGTATAGAATATACCCAGCTGTCCGTTTTCCGAAACGGTATAAAAAGTACGCCGATAGTATTCAACTTCAATATTTTTAACTGGCGAGCCGGCATCAAATGAGCGAATGTATTGATATTGACGACCTTCATCTGTCGATACCTGGAACCACTGTGTTACCAGCCCAGTATCATGAGTCACCAATATCGAACTTGCCCCGGCCAGTAAATAGAGACCCGTGGCATTACCCTGCTCACGCGCATCAACCAACATTAATTCACGCTCAGTCACCTGGCCTGAAATTCCGACATCGAATACGTGAATTCGGTTACCGCGACGCGCCATAACCTGACGTAAGTCCGGAGTCACAATCAAGTCATCGATAGTACCGTTTAGCGTCACTTTATGAAAAACCGGCTTTAATGTCGTTTCGCCAGTCATAAAGTTTTCTTCTGCTGCGTATTTGGTAATAAGCAGGTTATTACCGCCCTGAACAGCAGCAAACATCATGGTGTCACCATCGCTCTCGTAAGCCAGCTTTTCTAAAGCTTGACCACTTTCATCGACAACTAATGGTTCGGCATTATTCAATACCTCAACACGCGGCGTTATCGTACGCTCAAGAGCGCCCGTCTGAGGGTCTTCAGCAAAAGACACTTTAAATTTAGGCTGAACCACCATCGCCGTACCATCGTTCAGGCCGTATGCGTACTGCTTGTTGACCGGCAGAGTGCTGGCAAAGCTCGTTATTTTGTCATCAGAGACCACTTCTTTTGAGTCAATGATATTGCCGGCCTTACGCTTAACGATAGATTTGTCGGCCAGCGCAAAGAACTCAAATTTTCCCGATTTCATTAGACGGTAGCCAATTTCAGCCTGCTCTTCCATGCCAAGTGCTTCTACATCATCACTGTTTGGCAATGAAAAGCTCTGCTCCTCTTTTAAGGAAACCGACTCGAAAATAGGCTGAACAACATAAAGCAGATAGAAAAAGATAAGCAACAGCGCCACCAACACCATAACGCCACCTAGAGTGACACCATAGCGAGCGGCACGATCTTTAAATAATCGTCCCCGGTTAGCGGCTAATTGTTGAGCTGACAGTGATGCCATCAGAAACCTCAGGTTTGAATACGCGTTACTAAAATTCTGCAAATAGTTTAGTTGAAGAATATGACAGTATTGTTACACCACTGTCATATTTTCTTAATAATGCAGTAATAGTTATAAAAAAAGCCGGCAGCAAGCTACCGGCCAAACAATCACAGGGATAAATTACTCTAAGCCAAGCTTTTTCAGTTCAGCTTCAACTACTGCTTTAGGCAGTCCAATGTAACCGTCCTTGTTGACGATATCCTGACCTGTTTTTGACAAAATCATACGCAGAAACTCACCTTCCGCTTTACCCAGTGGTTTCGTCGGATGCTTGTTCACGTAGATATACAGAAAACGGGCTAATGGATACTGACCTGCCAACGCATTTTCAGGGGTTGCGCCGATAAACTCCTGACCTTCGGCTTTTGCGATAGGCACCGCTTTAACACCTGAAGTCACATAGCCAATACCGGAATAGCCAATAGCATTGATAGAGGTTGAGACTGACTGCACAACCGATGCTGAACCTGGTTGCTCGTTCACATTAGAGCGAAAGTCGCCATCGCATAAAGCCACTTCTTTAAAGTAACCATAGGTACCTGAAACCGAGTTACGACCGTAAAGCTGCAAGTCGCGGTTCGTCCATTCACCTTCCATTTCCAGGTCGCCCCAGCGATTAACCTGCTCGTTCAGGCCACATTTACGTGTAGAGGAAAATATTGCGTCAACTTCCGGAATCGTCAGGCCTTCAATCGGGTTATCTTTATGCACAAAAACGGCCAAAGCATCGATAGCAACGCGGACTGGCGTAGGTTTGTAACCATGGCGCTTTTCAAAAGACTCGATTTCTTTTGATTTCATTGCGCGGCTCATAGGACCGAAGTTTGACGTGCCTTCTGTTAAAGCCGGTGGAGCCGTTGAAGAGCCTGCCGCCTGCACCTGAATGTTCACGCTTGGGTAGTTACGCTTAAACTCTTCACTCCAGAAGGTCACCATATTAGCTAAGGTATCAGAACCCACTGACGACAAATTGCCTGATAAGCCACTGACTTTTTCGTATTCGGGTAAATCGTCAGTTGCTGCTGCCAGCGAGCTAAAAGCCAGTGATCCTGCAACCACTAAGCCTGTTAATGTCTTGTTCAAAGTAGATTGAAACATAGTATATTCACCTCTAAGGGTTATTGAACTGTTTTCGAATTATGGCCAGTTTAAGACGTTTATGTGACAGCTTTATGACAATATGAAAAATTTATGACTAATTCACTAAAAGCCCACTGGGAATGCGAAATGAAAAGCGACTGCCTTTCTCTAGTGAGCTATTAATATCCAACTGAGAGTTATGATGCTCTATCGCATGCTTAACAATAGAAAGGCCCAGCCCGGTTCCGCCACTGGCACTGTTACGATCATCCTCAACCCGGTAAAAACGTTCAGTTAAGCGAGGAAGATGCTCAGCCGGTATACCTTTACCATTATCTGTTACGCTGAACTCGGCACCGCCGGCCACTGGTCTCCACGAAACCGTAATGTTTCCGCCCTCTGGCGTGTAATAAATCGCATTGGTTATCAGGTTCTGCATGGCGCTGCGCAGAAGGTTTTCTTTACCGTAAATTCTGACAGGAGCCACCTGGAACTCAATAGTATGCTGCTTCGCTTCATTTAAACGTTTGGCTTCAGCCTGCAATTGTTCAAGCATAGCAGGCATATCCACTTCATGGTCAAATACATCGTCACTGGGGGTTTCCATGCGTGACAACGTCAGCAACTGATCAACCAGATTGGACATGCGAGTACTTTGTGCATTCATGTTTTCAACGGCTTTTTTCAACATGGCAGGAGGCGTCTGCTGCGGGTCGTCCATCATTTCCAGGTAGCCCTGCAGTACCGTCAATGGCGTCTTTAATTCATGCGATACATTGGCCACGAACTCCCGACGCAAATTTTCCAGCCGTTTCACCTGAGTCACGTCGCGCGCAACTAACAAGAACTGATCTTCGCTATAAGGCATGATACGAATTTCAATATCCAGACTTTCGCGTATTGGCGACGGTATTGTCAGCTCTTCTTCGAAGTTACCTTCGTTCAGGTAGGCATAAAACTCCGGGTGACGAATAAGGTTCGATAAACGTTGCCCAGCGTCGTCGGGCCAGCGCAGGCCGAAATAGAACTGAGCTAACTTATTGCTCCAAAGCAAAGCACCGTCAGCACGGAATACAATGGCGGCGTCGGGTAAGGCTTCAGCCGCCTCGCGAAAACGGCGCAGTAAGCGAGCCAGGGCTTTACGTCTTTTTTGACTGCGGCGCTGGGAACGGTATATTCCATCGTAAATATAAGACCAGCTTCCCGGTGCTGAAGGCGGCATTAACGTACGACTCTGCCAAAGCCATTTAATGAGCTTTTGCTGATAATAATAATGCCAGCAAACCAGCCCCAATAACGCTAAAGTCGTGATTGGCCAGAACAGGTCAAATAACCAGCCAACAAATAGGAAAGGCAGCAAAAATAGGAGCAGATTGCCGAAAGACTGCCAGTTAGAGTAGTTTCTGTCCATGCTAAATCAGCCTAAGCTTAACGACTTGAGAAACGATAACCGACTCCCCGCACCGTTTGAATCAAACGGTCATAACCATGCTCAGTCAGTGCTTTACGCAAGCGGCGAATATGCACATCGACTGTTCTGTCTTCAACATAAACGTTTGTACCCCATACGTGATCAAGTAACTGCTCACGACTGTAAACCCGCTCAGGGTGCGTCATAAAAAAGTGCAGTAATTTGAACTCCGTTGGCCCCATATCAATACCTTTATCATCGACTGAAATACGATGTGATACCGGGTCAAGTTTCAACCCTTCAACTTCCAGAGGCTCGTCCAGAACCGTTGGGGCAACACGACGGAAAACAGCGCGCATACGAGCCATCAATTCCTTCGGCGAAAACGGCTTAGTAATATAGTCATCGGCGCCAACTTCCAGCCCTTTGATTTTATCCTCCTCCTCACCTCGTGCCGTCAGCATAATGATGGGAATGTTACGGGTAAAATCATCGCTCTTTATCTTTTTCGCCAACTGCAGACCTGAACCGCCCGGAAGCATCCAGTCCAGCAGCACCATGTCAGGGTATGGTTCAGCAATTTTACTAACAGCAGCATCGAAGTCATTGGCCTCTACGGCCTGATAACCGTGTTGTTCCATAACAAAGCTTAACATCTCACGGATAGGAGCTTCGTCTTCAACAATTAGAATTCTACGTGACATGCATTGGTTCCCTAATATGAACTGATGCTGCAATTATTACTAAAGAGTATGACACTTTTATGAACCTGGACACATATCTGTCAAATTTCTTATGTCATTAAGTAGAGAGCCATTGCAATAACTCGTAAACAATGGGTAGAGAAACAAACGCAAACAGAATGCCGTAACCCACCATAGCGGCAGACAGCCTTGGCGCCAGCCCTGCCATAATGGCCACTGCACCTGCAGTGATCATAGGCGGCATAGCACTCTCAAATACGGTTACCTGAATCAGCGTGCTTTCAAAACCAAAGCCAAATAATAAGGCAATTGTTAATGCCGGCATTAAGACTAATTTGGTTAATAAACCAATGGTTAGCGGTGTTTTACTGCCTTTAGGTAAGCGGAACTTAAGCTGAAAGCCAACAGCAATCATAATGACAGGCACTAAAGTTACAGCTAGTGAGTCAATCAGCCGCTGAAAAACTTCAGGGTAAGTAAAAGACTTAGTTAACAAGGCAATAACCAGTGCAATAAATGGCGGAAAGGTCAAAATTTGCCGCGAAACACTGCCAACTGTCGGTTTTTCGTCTTGATCACGATAAAGGGCTATAATAATTGTCGAGTAAATTGCTAAACCGAAAAAAGAGCCGAACTGATCGTACAATAACCCGTAAACAATAGCGTCACTGCCGTAAAAGGCTTCTATCATAGGGAAGCCAAAAAAGGACGTATTGCCCAGTGGCACACAAATGAGCAATGCACCGACCACTTCTCTTGGCCACTTAAAAGCACGACCCAGCAACCATATAAAAACCGCACTGGCTATCAGTAACACCCAGGGAATAACAACCGGAATCAGTAGATCAGAAGAAAACTCCAGTGCCGGAACTTTACTGAAAATAACACCGGGGAGTGCAGCATAAATAACGTAGAGATTGAGAACTTGTGCGGTGTTATCCGGACACTTGCCGGTACGCTTAAGGATAAAACCAATAAGTAGGTAGAGCCCCAATACTGCGAGGTTGATCATAGCGTACATAAAGGTTGAGAGTGACCGCTATAGTGTAGCCTGACAACTAATGTCAGGCTACTTTTGTGTTTACTTTAGGAGAAAGCGCTTACCAGGAAAAGTCGTGGCGAATGCCGACAGCAATAAAGTCCTGCTCTACGCCGGGGTTTGCACCACAACCACGAGTTGAATAAGACGCGATGTCACATTCACGACCGGTGTACCAGGCATAAACGCGGGTATCACCGCTAAAGAAGTAATCAGCTCCTACTGACAAGGATGCATCGTTATCGTTACCATCATCGATAGCTTGATACTGCGCTTTAAACACCCAGTTTTGATAAGGGTGTGCAGCACTTACCAGGTAACCATCGGAGTCGTTCGCACCGTTAATAGTTTCAAACTGCTGCAGGGCAACACCAACGCGTGTTTTACCAAACTTTGTCGCGCCGGTTAACTGAGTAATATCATAACCATTAACGTCACGGTCAAAAGCTAATGCCGCGTAATAGTTGGTTTTCTTCAGCTTGCTGTCACCGTAAAGCAGGCCAAATGAGAAGCCATCGTCTTCATTGTCATTCTCTGACGCAATGTAGGTCACACCAAACTTAAAATTACTGAATGAAGGCGAGTAATAAGTAAGTGTGTTATCTGGACGGTTTTCGCCACGGAACAAGCTTTTAAGGTCGGCTTCATAGTCGGTAAATTCGTCTACTTTTCCTTGCGAATCTTTTAAGAAAGTATCATAGCGACCCAGCATCACTTCGCCGAAGTTACCCCGCAAGCCTACAACCTGGTTACGGTTCGTAACAGCGTCTTTATCATCATCTGAATCAGCAAGGTCAATACCAAACTCAATTTGATAAAAAACTTCTAAATCAGATTCCAGCTCAGCGGCGCCTTTAAAACCAAAGCGCGACGAGTTACTGACAACTTCAGTATCCGCTCCGTTACCATAGTCATTGCTTTGCAAAGACACATTCGCCCGGCCGTAAACCGTTAAACTGTCGTCGTCATTGGCAAGAGTTGAAAAACTGGCTGCAGTCGCAGCAATCAATAGCGGAACCGAGTACCTTTTCATAGTCATCCTCACGAGGTCTAAACTGGAACTGTCTAAATTTCACGCACATTATAGTGCCCACAAAATTTATTGCAGTTATTTTTCTGTCGTGAGTCAATTCTATGTCCTTTTTATGACATAAATATGACAAATGAAGGTTTTGTGTAAGATTTATTTCAGTTTTGCTAATTGTTGTTGTTGCTTAAGCTGACTTTTCGCGTATTTGAGCCACTGCTGTGCCGATTGTTCAGTTGCCTGATAACCTGCAGCCTGTTCAAAATGCGACGTTGCCTGTTCGTAGCGCTTTAAATTCAGCGACGCCATGCCCTTTATCAGATAAAGGTTGCCTTCATTGTCCAATTTTCCTTTACTACGGGCGTTTTCTGCACTGTCTAAAGCTTTTTCGTTATTGTTCAAAGTTAAGTGTAACTGGGCAACTTGCAAAGCAAAGTTCCCATGCTCAACCTTATCGGAAAGCTCACTGTAGGCTTCAATTGCGAGTTCATATTCTTTCGCCTGAGTATAAGCCTGAGCCATGAATTTCAGGTTATTTTCTGACTTTTTAATCTGGCCGTCAGCCATAGCCTGATGCATAGTTTCAGCCGCTTTATAGGGCAGCTCATTAAAATAGTAAGCCTGCGCCAGTTGCTTCCACTCACTGCCTTTTTGAATAAAGCCTTGCTGCCGCGCAGCTTCTAAAACGGCTAACTGCTTCTCATCTTGCTCTAACTGAGCATATACACCGGCAAGCTGTAACCAATATTCCGGCTTGCTATAGTCCGCAACTAAACGCTCCATAACTTTAGCAACCTGCTCGGGCTGTTGTAACTCGTAATGCAGCGCCCGCTTTAAAATCAGCCAGTTCTCATCCGGTGTTTTGTTTTTCGAGTCCGCTGCTGCAATCGCTTTATCAATGAGTGGTAAGGCTTCCTGATGTTTATCTGCCTGGTAATAAGCTTGTGCTTTTAACACCCAGGCTTTATTCATTTCGTTCTCTTCCGCAAGGCCTTCCCACTGCCCTAAAAATCCAATTGCGCGTTCGAACTGACCGTCACTTAAAGCCAGCTGAGCCAAACTGTAAAGCGTGCTTTTCTGCAAAGACTCTGGAATGGGCGACTCATTCACCACCTTTTCAAAGTAGTTAATGGCTTGTTTGGTATTGCCCTGCTCGTAATGCATGAAGCCATAAAAGTTCCACATCATGGCGCGCTCATAGCTGTTCATGCTGTCCGCTTTTTCCGCTACCTCGCCCAGTATTGATAGCCCCTGCTCCAGATTACCATTGTCAGCCTGCTCCTGAGCCCGGGCTAACTGTCCGTAAACTTTTTCGCGCAACGCCGGAACTCGCTCTGTCTGTTGAGCTTGCACCGGGTGCACAAACAGTAACCAAACACTGCAAACCGCTAATGCCAGAAGTTGTAATTTCATAAGTCACCCATTCAGTTCATTTCAAAGGTCATGCGGTTACGAACGCCGTCCACTTCAACTGCTTCGCCATCAATAACCCGGGGTTTGTATTTGAACTTCAGCACGGCATCCATAGCAGCTTGATCAAAAATACCTTCCGGTTCCGCCTCTACAACAACCGGGTCTCGCACTGAACCCTGCTTTGTCACTGTAAACTCAACCACCACATAACCCTCTATACCGCGCTGCAAAGCTCTACGAGGATAAGCGGCCTGTACTTTAACAATAGGCAAATACTCACCGTCACTTGCCTGCAGTGACATACCATTTCCAATATCTCCGCCAGCGTCCATATTGGCGGAAAAGTCATAACCTGAGCCGCTGTCAGAATCAGCAATGTCATTATCCATTTGTGGCTGTGGTAAATCCTCGGGTGGCTGTTCAGGCTCTGGCGGGCGCTCAGGCTTACGCTCCTTTTCCTGTACCTCCTCGGGTTCTGGCGTACGCACAAAGTCCAGTACGCTGCCGCGCGGCGGCTCGCTCATGGCACCTTCACCACCACTGATTAACGATTGCATCAGGTAGAACAAGCCTATAGTGACAAATGCCGCAACCAATAATGCTGCCAGGAATCTCATCATTTAGTCTTCATCCGTTGCTACAGAAACATCGTAAACACCTGCTGAGCGGGCCGCATCCATCACCTTAATCAGCACTCGGGTGTTTGACTCTTCATCGGCCTGGATAACAACAGAACCTTGAGGGTTTTCCGCATACAAACGTTCAATGTTGGCTTGTACGGCTCTTACATCCACCTGTCGTTTGTCTATCCAAATTTCATTGTTTTCGCTTATCGCAATGAGAATATTGGCGCGATCTTTCTGTACCGCCGTTGAGGCGTCCGGGCGGTTAACATCAATTCCTGCTTCCTTCACAAAAGACGCGGTGACAATGAAGAAAATCAACATAATGAACACCACATCGAGCATCGGCGTCATATCAATAGCGCTTTCTTCTTCTTCAATTAAATTGGCAAAATGCTGCTTCATAATCTTGTCCTCAACGTCACCTTAGTGACGCTCCAATAAAATTTTATCTTCCAGCTTCATGCGCTCCCGACGAGTGGTTCGTTGCAACCAGGTTGCTGCGAATACTCCGGATAAAGCCCCCACCATGCCAGCCATGGTCGGAATTGTGGCCTTAGAAACACCTGACGCCATTGAACGTGCGCTACCGGTTCCGGTGACAGCCATAACATCGAACACTTCTATCATGCCGGTTACCGTTCCCATCAGACCCAGTAAGGGGCAAAGAGCAACCAGCGCTTTAATAACCGGTAAGTTGCCGCCAAGCGCTAAACTGGCTCGCGAAATCATTGCCTGACGAATTTGTTCCGCATTCCAGGACGACTTGTCTTCCCGTTCCTGCCAGCGTTTACGTACGTCTTTCACACAAGCGCGGTGGCCTTTGAGGTAATAAAAAATGCGTTCAAGAATCATCAGCCACATGGTGAAGATGAGAATACCGATGACCAGCAGAACTTGTCCGCCAGCCTCGATGAAGTCTCTAATCGCATTACTGAATTCAATGAGGAATAACACGGTTACTCTCCTCGCTCAGACCGCTCCGCAATAATGCCGGATGCTTGTTCCTGCAATATATGAATCAGGTTCTTACTACGGGTATGTAAGGTGGCGAACAGTAAAGTCATAGGAATCGCAACCACCAGACCCAGCACGGTTGTTACCAAGGCCTGCGATATACCGCCCGCCATCAGTTTCGGGTCACCCGTGCCAAACAGTGTTATCGCCTGGAAGGTGTTGATCATGCCGGTTACTGTTCCTAACAGACCCATAAGTGGCGCAACCACAGAAATGATTTTTATGAATGTCAGGTTGCGAGTGATTTTCGGCACTTCCCGCAAAATGCCTTCGCTGAGTTTAAGCTCCAGCGTTTCAGTATCTGCCTGCGGGTACTTTTCCTTAATGAGCATGACACGACCCAGAGGGTTATCATCGCTTGCTTTGTCTTTCTTCAGCTGACGTTTCACTTTGTTACCCAGCAGCATCAGTGATACAAAACGTTCTAAGGCAAACAGCAGGCCAATAGCTCCCAGCGCCAGAATGATGTAACCAACGGTTCCGCCCTGATCAACGCGTTCGCTGAGGCTAGGTGCCTGAACCAGCAAACCAAGAATAGAACCGCCTGTAGGGTCCAGGCCAAAGGTCACAATGCCACTGTCGGTTTGCTGAATATCTTCCGCTGTGTTTAGGTAACGACCCGAAGGCTGACGCACAAGCTCAGCGACAGAACCCGTTGAGCTCATGCGCTCCAGATATTTACCGTCTGAAACCAGGTTAAAAGCGCCAACACGAACAACTTCCTGGTCGGCTTTGTCGCCATTAGCAGCCGTTACTTCGGTGGTAAATTCTGCCACTTTGCCCGACTCTGTCATTTCCTGTTGCAGAGCAAACCAGACACTCTCAATGTCCTCAATTGATGCCAGCTTAGACGACGAACCCATACGTTCAGCAAGCTCGCTTAACTGCTCTGCCCGGCCCGGGTACTGTGCAGAAATAACTGAGTTTTCAAAGTTACTGGATGCGTCATTGGCAACCTGCTGTAGCACACCAAACAACTCTTTTAATGAGCCCATGCGCTGCGTTAAGGTATCGCTCAAGTTACCCAAATCGACTTCATTTTGCTCGAACTGAGTTTCCAGCTTTTCAGCTCGCTCCTCTAAACGGTTACGCTCAGCAATAGCGTCAGCCAGCATGGCTTTTTGCTCTTGTTCTTTTTCACGGAAACGCTGTTCGCGCTCCTTATTACTTTCCGACTGCGAGAACTTACCCTGCTGTAACTGCTGCAATAGTTCATCTAAATTAATCGGGTCCTGAGGAACTGGAGCTGCCAACGCCGTAACAGAAGCACATGCCAATACCGTTACTGAAAACCATTTTGCGATACGCTGTATTAAATTCATGGCTATTACTCCTTATTGACCGGCGCTGTTTTGGTTAGAACTGTTTGATTTATTTGCAAACAGCGGCATCATCAGTAAGTCAGGTGCTAACTGCTTTCTGGCTATGCGAATCGCCTCATCTACGGCGGGTAGGTGTTTACTGTCCAGCTCTTGCCAACTGCGCTGCTCCTGGTCCCAAATACCTAAGTGCTGGCCGTCGCGCGTTTTATAAATAAGTGCTACACGACCAATTCTGAGGTAGGTAACATCTTGCTGCTGACCATTTATTTCATGTTCTGCGGTATAGGCTTCAATATTACGGCCATAATCAGCTTCTATCTGGTAAGCTTCCATAACGCGACGGAACTTCTCAGAGACATCAACGTTGGCTCTTTCCATCAGGTCATTCAGCTGTTGTAAGCGTTCACTTCGCTCGGTCTGCAAAAACGGGGCGTCTAATTCAACAAAAGACTCAAGCGAATCAATCATCCGTAACATTAATGGAGTAATTTGGCGCTCGACATAACTGACCTGATCAATAGAGTTATTGATGTCGCTTTTTTCACTTTCCTGGCTGCTAATTTGCTGCTCAACTTGGGTGGTATAAACTTTTAAGCCATCAATTTCTTTCATGATGCGTTTATACTGTTGCAGCCGCTCCTGCATATCATCGGATATTTGATCGATGGTAAGCTGAGACTTACGGGCTGACTCGTTGATGGATGAAGCACCCTCAACCACAGGCTCGAGTTTATCTTGCTGTGAGTAAGCCGGCGCAACAGTTAAGGCAACGGCAACAAAAACGCCAGCAGAAGTAATTAACTTCATAAATTATGACCTTTGTGAATTAATTTGTGGCGACTTTAGTGACTTTTCGTGACAGCTTAATGACCGAAAAATGTCATTTTTATGTCAGTGACTTTATTAAGGATGAGCGGATTGCATTATTGCGTTATTCTGGCCAATGAATTAGTTTATCCCTATCTGTTCAATTCGTTGACATCTGTCTATGGCAATCAAAAGCATTTCTTCCTCGTTGCTTACCCGGGTATTATCCGTTTACTTCGTACTGACACTGATAGTAACTGCGGTGCAGATAGGAGCGGAGTACTTCGATACCAAGCGTGTATTGATTGCTGAACTTCAGAACCAACAAAGTACCTTCAACGGCTCACTCACACGCTCGTTGTGGGAGTTCAATAGTAATCAAATTGATACCATCGCCGACGGGCTTATCAGCATTCCCGCCATAGCCGGGGTACTTATCCGCGACGACGCCGGAAATATCCTGGTACAGCTGGGCGAAACCACGGAAATGAGTGATTTGCCGGACGATAATAGCGAAGGTATGTTACTTCCGGAGCGCGAAGGCATTTTCGGTTACTACGATTCATTAATATTCGAGTTTTCTGGTCACTCCACCAAAGTCGGCGACGTCAGTCTGTTTTCGACCCGCGATATTGCCATTGACCGCATAAAAGTCAGCCTTGGCTTTATTATCGGTAATGCCATTATTAAAAGTACCTTCCTTATTGTGCTTTTTACGATTGCCTTTAACCGTATGTTAAGCCGCCCACTCAGTGACTTAACTCAGCAAATTAAAGGCTTCCGGCTGGATAATCTGGAACGTTCAAGAATTCGCCTAAACGACCAGCACAACAATGAACTTGTACTAGTTGAGCAGGCATACAATCAGTTACTCGACAATATCGAAGAGTATCAGTCAGATCTGGACCGAACCCAAAAGAAACTCAAAGCAGCCAACCGCCAACTGGATGAACAAAACGCCATACTTGAGCAGGAAGTGGCACGCAAAACATCGCGTTTAAGTCAGGTTATGCTGGACCTGGAACAACGAAAAAACGAACTGGAAATGCGTCAGGAAAAACTGGAGCGGGAAGTGGGTCAGCGCCGTGCCATTGAAAATACCTTACGTCAGTCGAACCAACGCTTAGAGTCTTCACTGAACCATTTACGGGAAACACAGCAGCAATTGATTGAGTCAGAAAAAATGGCTTCGTTGGGCGGTCTGGTTGCCGGTATTACTCACGACGTAAACACGCCCATCGGCATTAGTGTCACGGCCTCATCTTACTTACGGGAAAAGCTGGATACCCTGGACCAGTCACTGCTCAATAAGGAGCTGACCCAAGCACAGTTAAAGAAGTTTATTGAGGAAGGCCGTGAAAGCCTTAACTTACTGGATAATAACCTACACCGAGCATCTGACCTTATCAGTAGCTTTAAACAGGTGGCCGTCGATCAGGCATCCGATGCCATCCGCGATATTAATCTGAAAAGTTATATCGAAGATCTCGTCCAGTCACTGCAGCCTCACTTAAAGAAAACCAGCCATCAGGTGCAGCTTGAGTGCGCCGATGACATTTTTATACGTTGCCCCGCGGGCGCCTTATCGCAGATATTTACCAACCTGATTCTTAACTCATTACGTCATGCTTTCGACGGCATTGAGAACGGCGTTATGACCATTTCTATTGAGCTCGTTGATGAGACACTTCAGGTGCAGTATTCAGATACCGGAAATGGCTTATCTCAGGAACAGCTCAACCGTCTGTTTGACCCGTTCTTTACCACCAAACGGGACCAGGGTGGCAGCGGACTGGGTACACATATTGTCAGAAACCTGGTAACCCAAACTCTGTCCGGCGAAATTAGAGCCGAGAGCAAACCCGGTGAAGGTTTAAGCTATTTCTTTTCGTTTCCTGTACAGGTTTTAAACTGACAGACCTCCCTTAACGGGATACAATCCGCTGTTATCTTTCTTTACTATGTTGCGACAGGAACAGCTTATCTATGTGGTTTAAAAATCTTCGGTTTTACCAATTCAGCGAAACCTTTTCATTACCCGATGACTTCTCTGAACAGCTAGCGGAACACAGCTTTCATCCTTGTTCGCGCTCCGATCAGAGCTCATTCGGCTGGACTTCCCCTTTTGGTGCGGACAACGAAGTGCTGACCCACAGTCTGGGTAACTGCTGGCTACTGTGTGCAAAACGTGAAGAAAAAGTACTGCCCAGCACAGTGGTCAACGCCCAGCTGGATGAAAAAGTTCGCCAAATTAGTGAAGTGGAAGGCCGTTCGGTACCACGTAAAGAAAAACAGAATTTAAAAGAAGATTTAATTCACCAGCTTCTGCCACAAGCGTTCAGCCGTTTTCGTCAAAGCTGGGGTTACATTGACCTCGACCGCCAAATTATTGCGATTGATGAATCTGCAGCCAATAAAGCTGAAGACTTTTTAGGGCTACTGCGCTCTTCCGTAGGCTCTTTACCGGTACGTCCGGTAAGCCCCGGAGATGCCGTTGAAACTTACCTGACCCACTGGCTGCAAACTACTGATTTACCAGAATCTTTTGAATTCGGTGACGAAGCCGAGCTGCGTTCACCTCAGGCCGATGGCGGCATCATTCGTTGCAAGCAGGAAGACTTAACCCGCGAAGACATTCAGGCGCATTTAGCCGGCGGCAAACAAGTAACCCGCTTAGGTCTGGTTTGGCAGGAAAACCTAGAGTTTATTATCGAGTCTGACATGGCCCTTAAACGAGTGAAGCCTACTGACCGTTTGCTTGACGCCAAAGATGATTTAGTGGACCCAAGCCCGGAAGAGAAGATTGATGCCGACTTCGCCTTGGTGAGCGCAGAAGCCGGACTTTTATTTGATGACTTAAAACGAGCCTTCGGTTAAGACAGTAACTCCAGCATTTGGCGGTAGGATTCCTGAACAGACTCCTGCTGCCAAAAATCATCCGTTTTAATAACGCCCCGCATTTGATACTCAACAACAGTCACACTGTTTTTGTTTGGTTTGGCATTACCGGTCAATAAACTGGCCAAATGCACAATGTCGCAGTAGTTCACCGTTATCGCATCATCGAGTTCCATCCGGCCTTTGTAAAAATGTAACGGCACTTGCACTAAGTTGGGTGTGAACTGCCAATAACGCAGAATATTACTGCCTAATGCAGAACTGAACTGAGTAATACATTCGTTAATAAACGAAGGATTCGCAAAACTGTCTTCAAACTCGTTGGCCATACGCAAAATTGGGGCAACACCAATGCGCGAAACCATACCGGCTAACAGCGACACATCCTGATGCAACCGATGGCCAATGCCCCTTCTCTGTAAATCCCGGGTAATAACGACCGATGCCGCTGCAATCTCGCGACTTTCATTAATAAATTGCTCAGAGAACATTTTTACTATGTCATTATCGGGTTTGAACACCTGCTCCATCGCCATTGCCAGTGCCAGAGTACGAATACGCCGCATGCCGATACGGGTCAACGCCTGCATCAAACTCTCAGCCTTGTTTCTTCCGCCCAGATAAGCACTGTTTGCCAGACGAATCAGGCGGGCACTCAGTACGGTATCTTGCTGGATAATATGACTAAGATCATGCAGGTTACAATCGGGATCCATGGTTGCGTTACGCACTTGCTCTGCTGTTTCAGGTAAGCCGGGAAGCTTGAGCTCATCGCGCTTAAGTCGCTCGTCAATTAGCAGATATAACGCATTTTGCGATGACATTTTAAGTCCTTATTATTATGGTTTTCTTGCTTCTGAAAAAGCTTGGAAGTAGATTAACAGAACTTGCCAACAACACAATTTATACAAAAGTCATATTATGAAAAAAACACTGTTTAGTTTAGCCCCACTGGCGCTGATTTTAATGGGCTGCAGCGAGCCTGAGCCAACCGATAAAAAATCAACCGAGAATTACGAATTAGTTGCTGAAGCTGAACAACGGCTTGATATTTATACACCTTATCAGCTCAAAACCGACTTATCGCACTTATCAGACGACCAGAAAAAGATGGTCAGCTTACTCATAGATGCGTCGGAAATTATGGATAACCTGTTCTGGCAGCAGGCTTTCCCGGGAAATAAAGAAAGCCTTTTAAGTAATGTTGAAGGTGACGTGCGTGAATTTACCGCTATTAATTACGGCCCCTGGGATCGTCTCAATAACAACAAACCTTTTTTGACTGGTTTTGAGGAAAAGCCTGAAGGGGCTAATTTTTATCCGGCTGACATGAGCAAAACTGAATTTGAAAATGCGGACCTTGCCGACAAAGACAGTTTATACACCTTGTTACGCCGTGATGAGCAGGGTAAGTTAATTACCGTCCCCTACTCAGAAGCCTTTAAAGACTCTTTAACCAGAGCCTCAGACTTACTTCGTAAAGCAGCAGATTTAGCCGAAAGCGATGACTTTGCCAACTATTTACGTCTTCGCGCCGATGCTTTTTTAAGCAATGAATATCAGCCATCCGATATGGCCTGGATGGAAATGACCAATAACGATGTTGATGTGGTTATTGGCCCTATCGAAAACTACGAAGACCACTTGTACGGCTACAAAACCGCGTTTGAGTCTTATGTTTTGATAAAAGACAAAGCATGGAGCGAGCGCTTAGCGAAATACGCCGAGTATTTACCGCAATTACAGGAAGGTTTGCCTGTTGAGCCAGCTTATAAGGCAGAAATGCCGGGCGCCAATGCCCAACTGAATGCCTACGACGCGGTTTACTATGCCGGTCACTCTAATGCCGGCAGTAAAACCATTGCTATAAACCTGCCGAATGACGAAGAAGTTCAACTGGAAAAAGGCACTCGTCGCTTACAGCTGAAAAACGCCATGCAGGCTAAGTTCGATAAAATTCTGGTGCCTATATCCGAGCAACTGATTGTGCCTGAACAACGCGAGAACATTACTTTTAATGCCTTCTTTGCGAATACCATGTTCCACGAAGTAGCGCATGGCCTGGGTATTAAAAACACTCTGAACGATAAAGGCACGGTGCGTTCAGCATTGAAAGAACACGCCTCTGCTCTGGAAGAAGGTAAAGCCGATATTCTGGGCCTTTACATGGTAACGCAGTTGTTTGAACAAGGCGTTCTAGCCGAAGGTGAGCTCGAAGATTATTACACCACCTTTATGGCCAGTATTTTCCGCTCGGTGCGCTTTGGAGCTTCCAGTGCCCACGGCAAAGCCAACATGATTCGTTTCAACTACTTTGCCGATGAAGGCGCATTCAAGCGTAATGAGAAAGGCCAGTACGCTGTTGATATGGACAAAATGCGCGCCGCCATGAACAGCCTTTCAGAAAAAATTCTGACACTGCAAGGCGATGGTGACTACAACGGCGTAGCTGAACTGGTTGCTACCCTTGGCGTTGTCAGCCCACAGTTAAAGGCCGACTTAGACAAACTCGCCGACGCCGGCATCCCCGTCGACGTCACCTTCAAACAAGGCAAAGACGTGTTAGGGCTATAGGGCAGGTTGTCACTTGCTTCGCTTGAACATTGAGCCCCCTGTGACGGAGACTAAGTAGCCTGACGTTTTACGTCAGGTGGGTGTTCAACTATCTCACCTGATGCAATAGCATCAGGCTACTACACAGGGGGCTCAACATTCATAACGCTCACAAGTGAGCAACCTACCCTATCTACACCTACCTACAATAGCCTACCATTGATATCAGGCGAGGAACTGAAACAGGAGCGCGCCGACGATTACAGCGGACCATTGTGGAGGTGTGCAGCGCCACGGATGGCGCTGCTCAAGCCCTGCAGGGATGTATTCACGGGCGTCCTCCACAATGGTTCCTGTAGCCTCAGCGCTCTTGGTGCAGTCCTTCGCCTGAAGCAATGCCGCAGGCTACTGATTTACCTGTTGCGCCGCTAACACATTCGTTCTAGCATATATATGGAGTATCGAATATTTGGTATTACCCATGACGACGAAAGTTTTGTTTCTGTGTACGGCGAATTCTGCGCGGTCTTTGATGGCGGAGGCTATTTTTCGGCAGTTTGCTGATGATGACTTTGAGGTTGCCAGTGCCGGTACTGAGCCGACTCAGCCTGAGCCGGGTGCTTTAGCGGCATTAAAACACTTGGGTGTTGAAACTGAGAGGCTGCACTCAAAAGCGCTTGATGAAATTGATCTCAATAGCTTTGATTACGTGATAAGCCTGTGTGATCGGGCTCGCACTGAGTGCCAAACTTTGTGCGGCGATCAGCATTTCATTGCCTGGGACTTCCCCGACCCGGTGACCAGTAAAAAAGCGGATGCTTTTAAGAAAACGGCACATGAATTAAGCGAGCGCATTAAAATGCTACTCCTTATTTTGCGCAAAAAAACCGATCGTCCGCAGTTGTTTGATGCACCGCATGAGTTCTTCAAAATTTTGGCGGACCCGCTACGCCTGCAAATGATTTTAATGCTACAACACCATGGCGAGCTATGTGTCTGCCAGTTTGTCGACGCGACCGGTATGTCACAGCCAAAAGTGTCGCGGCATTTGGCGCAGCTGCGCGAATACGGTTTGCTGGCCGACCGTAAAGATCAGCGCTGGGTGTACTATCGAATTAATCCGGCCCTGCAGGACTGGATGGCGACGATGATTAAAACTACGGCGGCTTATCACGCGTCGTTAATTCCTCAACAAGTCAAGGATGTCGATAATGGGTGTGTTTGAACGGTTTCTATCGGTTTGGGTAGCGCTGGCGATTATTGCAGGAACCTTACTGGGTAATGTCTTCCCGGCAATTTTTGAAGTGTTGTCAGGTATTGAGTTTGCGCAAGTTAACCTAATTATTGCGGTACTCATATGGCTGATGATTTACCCGGTCATGGTGCAGGTAAACTTCGAGTCCATTACACAAATTGCTAAAGAGCCCAAGGGGCTTATTCTAACCGTAGTTATTAACTGGCTGGTCAAGCCATTCACCATGGCGCTGGTTGGCTGGCTGTTTTTCAAAGGTGTATTTGCTGACTTCATTCAGCCGGAGACCGCTAACGAATACCTGGCTGGGGTCATTCTACTCGGTGTTGCGCCGTGCACGGCTATGGTGTTTATCTGGAGCCAGCTGACCAGAGGCGATGCCAGCTATACCCTGGTACAGGTGTCGGTTAACGACGTCATTATGATTTTTGCCTTCGCCCCTATTGCCGCCCTGCTGCTGGGTATTACCGATATTATTGTGCCCTGGCAAACCTTGCTGCTAAGTGTTGGCCTATACGTAGTGGCACCACTTATTGCCGGGCTGTTAACGCGCCAGCGGCTAAAGAGCAAAGCATCGCAGCAGCAAAATGTCGAACCAGCGCTGCAAGCCTTTGATGCACGCATGAAGCCCTGGTCCATTATTGGCTTGCTGCTTACCGTGGTGCTGTTGTTTGGCTTTCAGGCAGAAGTGTTACTGACACGTCCACTGGACATTGCCATGATAGCAACACCGCTGCTGATTCAAACCTACGGCATTTTTGCTATCACTTTTATTATTGCGTTACTGATTAAGTTGCCTTATAGAATTGCGGCTCCGGCTTGCTTAATTGGTACATCCAACTTTTTTGAGCTGGCCGTAGCCGTCGCTATTTCATTATTTGGTTTGCAGTCCGGCGCGGCGTTGGCCACTGTTGTTGGTGTCTTAGTTGAGGTTCCGGTAATGCTCTCTTTAGTGTGGTTTGCGAATCGCACAAAACATTGGTTTAGGAGTGAATTATGACGATTAAAGTTGGAATTAACGGTTTGGGTCGTATTGGTCGTTTAGCACTACGCGCGGCGTGGGAAAATCCTGAGCTGCAGGTTGTTCAGGTGAATGATCCGGGTGCTGATGCGGCTACTTTTGCACACTTGCTGAATTTTGACTCGGTGCATGGTCGCTGGGGCTATGAAGCCGAAGGTCTGAACAATCTTATTCAAATTGGTGATGAACGCATAGCTTTCACTCAACACAAAACCATTGCCGAGAACGACTGGAGTGGTTGTGATGTGGTTCTGGAAGCATCCGGTAAGATGAAAACAGTGAAAGTGCTCAACGAATACCTGTCACAGGGCGTTAAACGAGTTGTGGTCTCCGCTCCGGTCAAAGAGCCCGGCGCTTTGAACATTGTTATGGGTGTGAACGACCACCTCTATAATCCTGAGAAACATCAAATACTCACGGCAGCGTCCTGCACCACCAACTGTCTGGCACCTGTGGTTAAAGTACTGCAGGACAAAATTGGTATTAAGCATGCATCTATTACCACCATTCACGATTTAACCAATACGCAGACCATTCTGGACGCGCCACACAAAGACTTACGTCGTGCCCGTGCCTGTGGCATGAGCTTAATTCCGACATCCACCGGCTCGGCAACGGCCATTGTCGAAATTTTCCCGGAATTAAAGGACAAAATTGATGGCCATGCGGTACGGGTACCTCTTGCCAATGCATCTTTAACCGACTGTGTCTTCGAAGTGCAAAAAGCCACCTCTGTTGAAGAAATTAACGGCTGGATGAAGGAAGCCGCTGAAGGCGAACTAAAGGACATTCTGGGTTACGAAGAGCGTCCGTTAGTTTCGATAGATTACAAAACCGACCCTCGCTCAAGCATTGTGGACGCCCTGTCAACCAAGGTCATTAACGGCACTCACGTGAAAATCTATGCCTGGTACGACAACGAGTGGGGTTATGCAAACCGTGCGGTTGAACTGGTCGAAAAGGTTGGCTAATGCTGAGTCAGCTGTCGCCGGCGATACGCCAATACTTAATTGTTACGGGTAACTATTGGGCTTTTACCCTGACTGACGGCGCACTGCGCATGCTGGTGGTGCTGCACTTCCACCAGTTGGGTTACAGTGCGCTGGAAGTCGCTATGTTGTTCCTGTTCTACGAGTTTTTCGGCATAGTCACTAACTTGTTTGGGGGCTGGCTGGGGGCTCGTTGGGGGCTCAATCGCACTATGAACATTGGGCTCGGCATACAAATTGTGGCACTCGCCATGCTGCTGGTACCCGCCTCAATGCTAACAGTAGTTTGGGTGATGGCCGCCCAGGCGCTATCCGGTATTGCCAAAGATCTCAATAAAATGAGCGCCAAAAGCACCATTAAGCTATTGGTGCCGGACGACAAACAGGGTCAGTTGTATAAGTGGGTCGCCATACTCACCGGCTCGAAAAACACCCTAAAAGGTGTTGGCTTTTTCCTGGGTGGCTTATTGCTCACGTTAATTGGCTTCCAGGGTGCCGTGCTCGCCATGGCGGTTATGCTCAGCCTGGTCTGGGTAGGCAGTTTAATTTTCCTGAAAAAAGAGTCGGGCAAGGCAAAGTTCAAGCCTAAGTTTAAGGACATTTTATCCAAAAGCCGGCCTATCAATATTTTATCGGGTGCCCGTTTCTTACTCTTTGGCGCGCGCGACGTCTGGTTTGTGGTGGCCTTACCGGTGTTCTTAGCCAGCCAGCTGGACTGGAACCATTGGCAGGTCGGTAGCTTTTTAGCCTTGTGGGTTATTGGTTACGGCTTTGTACAAAGCATTGCGCCTAAATTCACAAAAAGTAGCAATGACGTACCCAAAACGCAGGCTATGGTATGGAATGCACTACTGACTCTTAGCCCTCTAGCGCTTGCTCTGGCACTTTGGCAGCACTTGCCTGTTGCCCAGAGCATTATTATTGGCTTAGGGCTGTTCGGCATTTTGTTCGCCATTAATTCGTCGCTGCACAGCTATCTTATTGTTTCTTATTCACGGACCGACGGTGTGTCGCTGGACGTTGGTTTTTACTATATGGCCAATGCCGCTGGGCGTCTATTGGGTACCGTTTTATCCGGTTGGGTATACCAGCAATGGGGACTCATTGCTTGCCTTATTATATCAACGCTGTTATTGCTATTATCCACTGCCGCTATTAGCTTTTTGCCCGAGCGACAAAACATCGCGCCTGACAGTTCGTAGCCTGACATTTATGTCAGGGGCGATATCTGACCTGACGCAAACGTCAGGCTATTGAGGAGCCACAATGAAGTATTTAGTGTTTTTAGGTACGGTACGCGACAGCACACCACCCAAGCCAGCCAGACTGGGCGAACGTGTGGCAAAAGCCTGCGTTAATTACCTGGAGCAAACCTTCGACGACGCCGAAGTTGAACTTGTTGATCCTTTAGATTACTCATTTGACGATGTTTTTAAACCACATTTTTCTTATCACGAAAAAGAGGTTCCAAAGCAGCTTGATGCCTTGGCTAAAAAGATAGAAGCAGCCGATGCGTACGTTATGGTCAGCCCTGAATACAATCATTCTATGAGCCCGGCGCTGGCAAATTTACTGAACCATTTTGGTGCGTCTTTGTACTCCTATAAACCGAGCGCCATTGTTACATACTCTGCCGGTCAGTGGGGCGGAGCGCGTGCGGCGGTCAATTTGCGTACGTTCCTTTCAGAACTGGGTTGCCTGCCGGTATCCGCCATGATCCACGTTCCTAAAGCACAAACGGTGTTCGAGGAGAACGGAAAATTCAATCAGGAAGTTGAAGACACTGAGCGCTGGGTCCAATATTTCGGCCGAACTCTGAATCAGTTATTCTGGTGGGCGGAAGCCACACAAAAACAACGCGAAGCGCTAAACCCGCGTAAGCTGGTCAGCGACTTTAAGAGTGACCCGTCACAACGCAATGCACCAGACAGTGATAAGTAAGTTATGGACGCGAACCAGATAGAGGCTTTTAAAAAGCAACTTGAAGAACAAAAACAGCAACTGCTGGAGAGTGAAGAAGCCAGTAAAGACGACACAAAACCGGTTGAATTAGACCAGCAAAGTATTGGCCGTTTATCGCGTATGGATGCGATGCAGCAACAACAGATGTATCAGGAACAGGCACGTCGCCGCAAAGTTCACCTGCAAAAAATTGAAGGCGCGTTGCGCCGAATTGAGTCCGGCGAATTCGGCGAATGTTTCGTCTGTGGTGAGGACATTAGCTTAAAACGCCTGCAGTTTGATCCGGCCCAGACGCGCTGTATTGACTGTCAGAATCTAGAAGAGTAATTTTTTCGGTTGTAGTTGGCACATTTTATGCTAAAATTCGCGCTCTTTTTTTGACCAGCCTCAAACTATAAGGAGCCACCTACGTGCTGACGCGTATTACGCCACCCTAGCCGTCACTTCCCTGTCACAGGTGCGCAGTAGGCTGTTCACTGCTTTTCTGGCCATTCCGGCCGCTTTATATTTGCTATTAAAATTTGGTGTCATTTAACTATGTTGAAGTCTATCCAGCAGAACTGGTTTTCTAATATACGTGGTGATTTGCTCTCAGGTATTGTCGTTGCACTAGCGCTAATTCCTGAAGCTATCGCATTCTCTATCATCGCCGGTGTTGATCCAAAAATAGGCTTATACGCTTCTTTCTGTATTGCCGTTGTTATCTCCTTTACGGGCGGTCGCCCGGGTATGATATCTGCCGCAACTGGCGCTATGGCGTTGCTAATGGTCACCCTGGTCAAAGACCACGGGCTTGAGTACCTGCTAGCCGCCACCCTATTGACCGGTGTACTGCAAATAATTGCAGGCTACCTCAAACTTGGCGAGCTGATGCGCTTTGTTTCGCGCTCGGTGGTCACTGGTTTCGTTAATGCTTTGGCCATTCTGATTTTTATGGCACAACTGCCCGAACTGACCAATGTCACCTGGCACGTTTATGCAATGACCGCGGCCGGCCTGGCCATTATTTATGGCTTCCCCTATGTTCCGGTTATCGGGAAAATACTGCCCTCTCCGCTGGTTTGTATCGTGTCCTTAACCATAGTCGCCGTATTCTTAGGCTTAGATATTCGTACCGTTGGCGATATGGGTCAATTACCAGACACCTTGCCGATATTCCTGTGGCCTGATGTTCCGTTAAACTTTGAAACCTTAGCAATAATTTTTCCTTACTCTGCGGCACTTGCGGTTGTTGGTATTCTTGAGTCACTGATGACAGCCACCATTGTTGACGACTTAACCGACACTTCCAGCGACAAAAATCGTGAATGTAAAGGCCAGGGCATTGCCAATATCGGTTCGGGTTTACTCGGCGGTATGGCCGGCTGCGCCATGATCGGGCAATCCATCATTAACGTGAAATCTGGTGGTCGTACACGCCTCTCGTCGTTGGCTGCGGGTATTTTTCTGCTGGTTATGGTTTTAGTTCTGGATAAATTGCTGGTGCAGATTCCTATGGCCGCACTGGTTGCGGTAATGATAATGGTCTCTATTGGTACTTTTAGCTGGAGCTCCATTAAGAACTTAAAGAAACATCCACTGTCCACCAATATTGTCATGGTAACTACGGTTGCTGTCGTTGTCGCAACACACAACCTGGCTTATGGTGTTCTGGTTGGCGTGCTGCTGGCAGCTATGTTCTTTGCGAACAAAATTGGTCATTATCTTTACGTTAAGTCAGATATCGATGCGGACGGCAATAAGCGTACCTACCGTGTCATTGGGCAGGTATTTTTCAGTTCATCTGAAAAGTTTCTTGCAGCGTTTGACTTTAAGGAAGGGGTTGAGCAGATTGTCATTGACCTGAGTCATGCTCACTTCTGGGATATTACCGCCGTTGATGCACTTGACCGGGCTGTGGTCAAATTCCGCCGGGAAGGTGCCGAAGTTGAAGTCATTGGGCTGAACGAGGCCAGTGCAACTATCGTTGACCGTTTTGGCGTACACGACAAGCCCGATGCCGTTGACAAGCTGATGGGCGGTCACTAATGGAAAAGGATTCAGTAATGAAACATGTTGTTGCTTGTATTGATGGTTCCGCGTCAACACAGTCGGTCTGTGATTACGCCAGTTGGGCGGCGTTACGTTTAAGTACGCCTCTGACACTCTTTCATGTTCTGGACGAAGCCCGTTATCCTACCGAACCAGATATGACCGGCAACATCGGTTTAGGCAGCCGTGAAGCCTTGCTTGAGCAGTTAGCAGAACTGGACCAGCAACGCAGCAAGCTTGCTTTAGAACAAGGCCATCACATGCTTGAAAGCGCAAAAGAAAGAGCGCTTCAGGACGGCGTCGAACAGGTCAATCTGCGACAGCGTCATGGTGATTTAGCCGAGTCTCTGTTAGAAATTGAAGACTCTATGCGGTTACTGGTTATGGGCCTTCATGGCGAAGACACCTCTCGCACTAGCCGCGTAGGCAGTCAAATTGAAACTGTTGTGCGAACCATGCATCGGCCAATACTGGTTACTCCGGAAGAGTTCACTGAACCGAAAAGTGTGATGTTAGCCTTTGATGGCAGCGATTCTTCCCGAAAAGGCATTCGTCTTTTAGCTGAAAGCCCCATCTTTCGTGGACTGCCACTGCATTTGGTTATGGTGGGCGCTGACACTAATGACAGCCACGCCGCCATTGAAGCGGCGGCCAACCACTTAAGAGAGCTAGGTCATGATGTGCATTTTGAAATACGCTCCGGAGACGTTGAACCTACTCTGCATGCTTATCAAAAAGAGCATAATATTGATCTTCTGGTAATGGGCGCTTATGGCCATTCGCGTATTCGTCAGTTTTTAGTTGGCAGTACCACAACCAGTTTGTTACAAACAACCAACTCTGCTTTATTGCTGCTGCGTTAATCGCGGACTAAATGATCTCAAGGAAAATAACATGACCCCAGACTGGGAAGAGTTTGATCTCGATGACCGCTTAATTGCGGTCCTTCGGGACGCACAACTGAACAAACCAGCAAAAGTACAGCAACAAAGTATTCCCGCAGCCCTCGATGGCAGGGACTTGCTTGTTAGTGCTCCGACAGGAACGGGTAAAACCTTAGCTTTTCTGTTACCAGTCCTGCAACATTTGCTGGATTTCCCACGTCAACAACCAGGCCCCGCTCGCATTCTGGTTCTTGCGCCAACTCGCGAACTGGCTGAGCAGATTCATCAGCAAGCCCAGCAATTTGAGAGTAAGACGGGGTTGTCGTCCGTTGTGGTGACTGGCGGTATTAACTACGGTTCGCAACTGTCTCTGCTGGAAAAAACACACGACATTCTGGTCGCCACACCCGGCCGTCTGATGGATTTACTCGAAGCTGAGCAGTACAACCTGGAAGGTATAGAGTGGCTGATTATTGATGAAGCCGATCGCATGCTGGACATGGGCTTTGCTGCCACAGTAAAAGAAATGGCTCTGCAGGCACGGCACCGCCAGCAGTCATTGCTACTGTCTGCAACACTGAATAGCTCTGGTGTTATTAAGTTTTCGCGTGAGCTGCTGACTGAACCAGAATACATTGACGTTCAGCCACCAAAGCGTGAACGCGGTAAAATTGTTCAATGGGTGCACTTAGCGGATACCGACGAACATAAGCGTCAGCTTTTAATGAGCACGCTGAAGGAGCATCCAGGGCGGCAGTTTGTTTTCGTCAGAACACGTGAGCGGGTAGAGCTCATAGCCAACTTTTTGCGCAGTCAGTTTGGTACCGGACGCAAAATTGTCACCTTGCGGGGCGACATGCCGCAAAGTGATCGTCAGCGCATCATGAACGAGTTAAAACAGACCACAGATATTACGTTAGTAGCTACTGATGTTGCCGCGAGAGGCCTGGACGTTGATGATATTACCGTGGTGGTTAACTACGATTTGCCAAAACAAGCGGACGTTTATCTGCACAGAATTGGCCGCACCGCTCGTGGTGGGCAAAAAGGCATAGCCATTTCATTAGTGGAAGCGCACGATGCCTTATTGCTAGGGCGTATTGAACGTTACTTAGACGCTAAGCTCGACAGAAGAACCATTCAGGGTTTGAAACCTCAGTATAAATTTCCGTCGACAGAAAAGAGTCGTTCTAAGAAAAAAGATAAGAAGAAAAAGGATAAAAAGAAAAAGTCGCGTTAACGCGACTTTTTTCTTAGGTACTTTTCCCTCAAGTGATGCCAGACAAAGTAAGCGATAACACCACTGGCATCCGCTAACCAGTCATAAACATCAGCGCCGCGCCCCGGCGCATAAGCCTGAGCTACTTCAATCATTAAACCGTAGCAGGCTAAAAACAAGAGCGATAACTTGGCAGACAAGGCGAACGCCCGGTGGAACATCAAAGCCAGGACGAAGAAGATCACAAAATGAACCAGCTTATCCACATAAGGAATACTCTGAGCTCCGGTACTCGGGAACTGCCACAAAAATAAAAACGTGGTTATCGACAGCAGAACAAAAAACAGCACTCTTGCCAGCATAATTTACTTCTCTATTAAATTAAGGCTTATAAACCGATACGTTGTTGTAGCCGTTTTCGTGCAATAACAACGCCTGCATCCGGCTCATGATGCCCTGATCACAGTACAACAGGTATTCACGACTTTGATCCAATTCAGCAAATTGAGTGGCTAATTTAAAAAATGGAATCTCAATAACCTCTACATCTACCGACAAAGGCGCAGCTTCAATTTCTTCATCATTTCGAATATCTATGATGGTTGTATGACTTTTGAGTTCCGTTGTTGTATCTGGCAGCTCCAGTTCTTTATCGGTTTGAGTGGCTATATCCTGCATGCTGAGTACGTTTGACGCCTGCACCACTTGATCGAGTAAATCTTTATTAAGCTTTGCCTCTTCCGCTTCGATAACCGCAGGAATGGCCTTAACCGTTGGCTTATTTGAAATAACCCCGCAGTATTCAGGAATCGACTTCGCCAAAGGCTCGGTGCCAATACGCTTCGCTTCATCGACAATTTCTTGTTTGTCTTTGGTAATGAGAGGCCGTAACACTAAAGCATCCGTTGCCTGGTCAATAACCCGCAAATTAGCCAGGGTTTGACTGGAAACTTGCCCCATCGCTTCGCCGGTGACCAACGCCTGTGCTTTGACATAACGTGCGACTTTATCGGCAGCGCGTAGCATTTGACGCTTTAATACCACGCCCATTTGCCCGTTTTCCACATTGGTAAGAATGTCATCAACAATGGGGGCAAAATCGACACTGATAAACTTAATGGGATGCGAAGAGCTGTAACGCCTCCAAAGGTAATAAGCTATTTGACGCACTGCCACTTCATGAGCATCACCACCTAAGTTAAAGAAGCAGAAGTGCGTTCGCGCACCGCGCCGGATAAACTCATAAGTTGCAACGCCTGAGTCAAAACCGCCGCTAAGCAAGGACAACACGGTTTCCTGAGTAGGAATTGGAAAGCCACCTAAACCGTTAATACGCTCCCCAACCAAGTGCACGACCTGATTGGTAATTTGAAGTGCAATTTCCTCATCGGGTTTTGAAAGATTGACGGACGCATCTGGAACGCGCTGCAATAAATAACCGCCAACATATTGCTCAAGCTGCTGAGAAGTGAAGTCGTGGTGGCCTTTACGCTTCACCCGCATTGCAAAGCTTTTCCCCGGTAGGCGCGTTAACCAATGCTCACCCACTAGCTCCGCAATGGAATCAAAGTCAGTTAACGGCTGTTCGATAACCTCTGCAAACCAGGAAATACCCGGCGTATTCTGTAATACTTCTTTGATTTCACTACGTACGTCAGAATCATCGCCATCTGCTGAAACCTCAATTCGGTCCCACAGCCACTTTGCATACACCGAGTCATCTATCGGTGCCAGAATTTTACGCAGGTTATTGGTGAGTACTTTACCGTAACGCTTACGTACAGAGCGGCTTTTAATAGTAATTTCGGCGTGCAGTCGAACAACAAACTTCATAGCAAAATCGTCAAGTCTCTAGGAAAGTGGGCAATTATACGTGTCCTGCCCCGCAGAAACCAGCACTCAGTCAATAACATCAACTGGGTCAGATTCCGCCGCTTTACCCTGCATAACCGAAATTTCAACTCGCCGATTGCGCTTACGGTTTTCTTCGGAATTATTTGGTACTAATGGTTTAGTATCTGAGAAACCCATGACAACCAAACGGTCCTCACTAAAGTCTTCAACTTTCAGCATTTCTTCAGCAACGGCCACCGCTCGTTTACTGGAGAGATCCCAGCGCGATGAGTAAATTTCTGAAACCAGACGTTCATTGTCACTGTGCCCGGAAATGGTCACTTCGCCCGGGATATCTTTCAGCGCGCCAGCAACTTGTTGAATAATAGGCCGGAATTGCGGCTGCAAGAACGCAGAGCCTTCAGGGAATGACCCCTGCTCACGGATACGAATGATGATCTGCTGACCATGCTGCTCCAGCTCAATGGTTCCGGCTTTAATTTCATTTTCGAGCTGCTGTTCAATACGGCGCATAAGCTCTTTGGACACCTGAGTCATAGCTTCGGTGTTTTCAGATTCCGCTTCTTTTTGATCCTCTGCGCTGTCAGCTTCCTGTCCACCACGTTCGGTTTGCTGACCGCCGGCAAAATCAGACTCGCCTTCCTGGAACTCCAGCATTTGCTGAGTCATCTCTACCGTTTGTTGCTGGATGGTTTCAATGGGGGTCGGCTCAGGGCGACCAGGGCGAAATTCCTGCGCAATAACGCTGGTACCTTTAGGAATGTCTTTCACTTCAATTTTATTCTGTACACCTAAGGCATATTTCATAGAGCCGGCAATTTGCTTAAACTTTAATACATCCATTTCGGAGAAAGCCAGCAACAGCACGAAGAAGCACATGAGCAACGTCATGAGATCGGCAAAGGTCGCCATCCACATAGGCAAGCCCGGTGGCGGACATTTGCATTCTTCCTCGTCTTCGTCTCTGACTTTCTCTGAGGCCATGACTACTCGTCCTCATCCTCATTACCTATGCGCTTAGATTCAGCCAGGTAATTACGCAAAATACCTTCTATTACACGAGGGTTTTGACCATCCTGAATACCTAAAATGGCGTCCAGTATCAGTTGTTGGTTCAGTTTTTCCTGTTCTGCACGCAGCAGTAGTTTATTCGCAATAGGAATAGCAATAACGTTAGCCAGGAAAGCACCATAAAGCGTGGTTAACAAGGCAACGGCCATAGCCGGACCGATAGCTTTAGGGTCATCCATGTTGGAAAGCATGGCAACCAAACCGATCAAGGTACCTATCATACCCATTGCCGGGGCAACATCACTGAGTATTTTAAAAACGCGGGCGCCTTCCTCGTGACGGGAAAAGCTCATTTTTATATCTTTCGACAAGGTTTGACGGACTACCTCGGCGTCGTGACCATCAACCAGCATGTCGACGCCTTTACGGAAGAACTTATTCGGAATTTCCGCCTCTTCCAGTGCCAGAAAACCGCCTTTTCGCGCGGAGTCAGCCATTTCTACGGCAGTGTCGATAAGCTCTTGTGGGTGTTCAATTTTAAAGAAAAAGGCCTTAACAACGACTTTCCCCGTGCCCAAAAACTGGCTTAAAGAGAAGTTAGCTAAGGTTATAAATAATGAACCACCAAATACGATAAAGAACGAGCGAGTATCTAAAAACAGCCCTATGTCCCCACCCAGAATCATGGCGACTACAACAAAGCCGATGGCGCCAATAATTCCTATGAGCGTTGCTATATCCACTCAGCTTTCCTCCCCGATTTGCGTTTTCGCTTATGCTGCTGTGCTCATTCTTAAACAATAGCGCCGCTCTGACAAGCGACATCTGATCATCTTACACAGGAATAATGAGATCATCGGCTGACATTCGGGATTCTTTATCGGATAATTAACTTTCATTCTTGTAGCAATGCGGCTCAAAACAGATTTTAAGGCAGACTCAGCTATGGCAGAAGAACAGAAGCAGCAATCCTTTGAACAGGCTCTGGAGCAGTTAGAGCAACTGGTTAATGAACTCGAGCAAGGCGATTTACCCTTAGAACAATCGCTGAAAAAGTTTGAGCAGGCCATTGCTCTGTCACGCTCCAGCCAGCAACAATTGCAGCAGGCTGAACAAAAAGTCACAACCCTGTTGGCCGAGCAGCAACAGTCAGGCAATGATGAAAGCGATGGAGAACTGATGTGACGATTAATTCGTTAACAGCAGACACAAGAAAGCAAGTCGACACGTTTTTACAGCAAAAGCTCGAGCTCCTGACGTTAAACAAGCGCCTGAGTCAGGCAATGCAGCACGGTGTTTTACTGGGTGGTAAGCGTGTTCGCCCTTATTTGGTAATGACTGTTGCCGATATCTGTGGCGCTAACCAAAACGATGCGTTACGTGCAGCAGTTGCTATTGAGTTAATTCACGCTTATTCATTAATTCATGATGACTTACCCGCCATGGACGACGATGACTTACGTCGTGGGCAACCAACTTGCCACATTGCATACGATGAAGCGACAGCTATTCTCGCAGGTGACGCACTGCAGACTCTGGCCTTTGAAGTACTGACCGAAAGCAGCATGCAAGAATTACCGGCAGAGCGCCAACTACAGCTCGTCCATGTATTGGCAAAAGCCAGCGGTGCTCAAGGTATGTGTGCCGGTCAGGCAATTGATTTACAGGCAACAGCAAAAAGCCTTACCGAAAGTGCGCTGGAGCAAATGCACTTAAGTAAAACCGGTGCATTAATAACAGCGGCAGCCAGCATGGGCGTTTTATGTGGTAGCAGCGATGCCCAACAGTGGCAGGACAAATTCGAGCAATTTGCGCGTTATTTGGGGCTGGCATTTCAAGTACAGGATGATATTCTCGATGTCATAGGTAACACTGAAGCACTGGGGAAACCTCAGGGCTCAGATGTTGCGTCTGAAAAATCCACATACGTGCGTTTGTTAGGTATTGAAGGCGCTCAACGACGCTTACAAAACTTACATAATAAAGCGCTACAGTCATTAAGCGATATCCCTTACAATACCGACAAACTCGAACAATTTTCCGACTTGCTGTTAAAGCGGGACCACTAACTGAATGACTCAACAATATCCGTTACTCGATAAAATTAATTTTCCCGCTGACTTGCGTCGCCTTTCACGCACGCAATTACCTGATTTGTGTGCCGAAATTCGTCAGTTCTTGCTGACATCTGTCAGTCAGAGCAGCGGCCACCTTGCGTCCGGTTTAGGTACGGTTGAGTTAACAGTCGCACTGCACTACATCTACCACACGCCTGAAGACAAGCTGGTGTGGGATGTTGGTCACCAGGCTTATCCGCATAAAATACTGACCGGGCGTAAACAGCAGTTGCACAGCATTCGCCAAAAAGACGGGTTGCATCCTTTTCCATGGCGGGAAGAAAGCGAATACGATGTCTTATCGGTGGGCCACTCAAGCACGTCTATATCTGCTGCTTTGGGCCTGGCGGTAGCAGCACAACGCCAGAGCTTACGCCAAAAAGTGGTTTCTATTATTGGTGACGGGGCTATGACCGCAGGCATGGCGTTCGAGGCAATGAACCATGCTGGTGACATAAAACCCGATATGCTGGTGGTGTTAAACGACAACGATATGTCAATTTCAGAAAACGTCGGTGCATTGAATCACCATTTCGCCCGTCTGTTATCCGGTCGTTTTTATACCTCATTACGTGAAGGCAGTAAAAAGTTACTCAGCCCTCTGCCGCATATTCGTCATTTTGCCAGCCGCGCTGAAGAGCACATGAAAGGCATGATGGCACCGGGCACTATTTTTGAAGAGCTGGGCTTCAATTACATAGGTCCTATCGACGGTCACGATGTCGATACCCTGGTTGAAACCTTATCGAACATGCGCGATTTAAAAGGTCCGCAATTACTGCACATCGTCACGCAAAAAGGAAAAGGTTATAAACCGGCCGAGAAAGATCCTATTGGTTATCATGGTGTTCCTAAATTTGACCCGGCAGAATCCAGCTTGCCGAAAAAAGCGGCAGGCGTTCCCAGCTATTCTGAAATTTTTGGGCAATGGCTGTGCAATACAGCAAGTGGTGACCCGTCGCTAATGGCGGTTACCCCGGCAATGCGTGAAGGCTCTGGTATGGTTGAGTTTTCGCAGCGCTTTCCGCAACAGTATTTTGATGTAGCTATTGCTGAGCAACACAGCGTGACCTATGCCGCTGGTTTAGCCATTGCCGGAATGAAGCCTGTTGTTGCCATTTACTCCACCTTTTTGCAACGCGGCTACGATCAGCTTATTCATGATGTGGCTATACAAAACCTTGACGTACTGTTTGCCATAGACCGTGCAGGTATTGTGGGTGCCGACGGACCAACCCACCAGGGGGCTTTCGATTTAAGCTACCTGCGTTGTATTCCAAACATGCTAGTTATGGCGCCCAGCAATGAGCAAGAGTGTCTGGATATGCTAACTACAGGTTACCAACATGAAGGTCCGGCAGCCGTGCGATACCCTCGTGGTGCAGGTGTTGGGCTGGAATTACGTCAGGGTAAGGCAATAAAAATTGGTAAAGCGACAACCATTAAGAAGGGACAGAATGTCGCATTCTTAAACTTTGGCACCCTATTACCCGAAGTAGAAGAAGCCGCTTCAGCATTTAATGCGACCGTCATTGACATGCGTTTCGTAAAACCGTTGGACACCAACTGTCTGGACGAATTAATGAAAGACCACTCAGTATTGGTTACGGTGGAAGAAAACGTTGTAGCGGGCGGCGCAGGCAGCGCAGTCAGTGAATATGTAGCTCAGCACAAAGCGCGTCCTCAAGTTCTCAATATTGGATTACCTGATGAGTTCATTAAACATGGATCTCAAAGCGAGGTTCGTGAAGAAATTGGACTTGATGCTAAAGGCATTCAGGCTCAGGTCAATAACTTCCTGAGCAAAGGTTAGAACGACTAAGTAGAGTGTCGGGTTTGGCTAGCTTAGTAAACCCGATACCCACCAGCCTAAATGCAACAATACAGCAGAGAATATACCGGCCAAAACATCATCCATCATAATGCCATTGCCACCGTGCAGCTTTCTATCAGCCCAACCTATTGGACCGGGTTTCCAGATATCAAAAATACGAAATAGGACAAAAGCAGCAATCAACCAAAGAGGTTCGACCGGCAACGCAAACATTGCTATGGCGTAGCCAACTATTTCATCCCAGACAATAGCGGGGTGATCATGCTCTCCCATAGCGTTTGCCGTATACTGGCAAATCCAAATACCCGCAAGTGTCATCACCACCAGTGCGAGCAAATACTCCCACCAGTTAAGCTGGGCCAGTAAGAAAACAACAGGGATACCAATGAGAGTTCCAAAGGTGCCGGGGGCTTTAGGCGCCAAACCCGAACCAAACCCAAGAGCCAGCCAATGTACCGGGTTGAACCATGAAAGCGATGTCTTTGACATTAATACATGACCCTCTAGCCCTTTTCTCCGGAGAGACCATCTTCCGCGAAATGATTAAAGCTCTGGTAGCCATCGGCCAGTGACCATTCTTCGCCCTGATAACGCAACTGAATGCCACCTTGTCCGCCATTAGCTACCCTGCCAATACAAACCGGCCGCGTTTTAAGGTGAGCTGTCAGAGTTTCCATACGTCCGCGATGCTCTTCCGGCAACGTAAAGCAAAGCTCATAATCGTCGCCAGCTGTCAGTGCCAAAGCTAATGCATCATCCACTTTTAATGTTTCGGTTAGGGCTAAAGACAAGGGTAGTTTATCTAATTCGAGTTGACCTACGGTTCCGGCTTCTTTCATTAAATGGCCCAAATCTGCAAGCAAGCCATCGGAAACATCAATACAGGAGCTTGCTATACCACGTAAGCTTTGCCCCAAAGCAACTCTGGGTGTAGGAAAGTGCAGCCGCTCAATCACTTGCTGTAAGTGCCGCCCGGTTGTGCTGACTTTGTCCTGAGTAACTTTCAGGCCTAAGCCGGCATCGCCCAGAGAACCGCTAACGTAAATCCAGTCTCCTGCTTTGGCTCCGGAGCGCGGTATTGCACTTCCTGAAGGCAACTGACCATGCGCAGTTATGGTAATAGTGAGCGGACCTTTGGTTGTATCGCCACCAATCAACTGACAGTCGTAGTAACTGCAAATTTCATCCAGCCCACCACTAAACTCCTGCAGCCAGTCTTCATCGACTTTGGGCAGGGTTAACGCCAGGCTGACCCAACAAGGCTGAGCTCCCATTGCAGCTAAGTCACTTAGGTTAACAGCCACACTTTTATGCCCAATTGCTCTTGGCGGTGTGGTTTTATCAAAATGCACACCTTCTACCAAAGTGTCGGTAACAATGACCAGGTCATGCTCGGGCAGTGGACGAACAACGGCTCCGTCATCCCCAATCCCCATAGCAACATCGCCCCGTTTTGCGGAGCGATGAGTAAAGTATTCATTGATTAGCGAAAATTCATCGCGGGGCATAAGTTACTGCCTGGTTGGGCGGAAAGTATCTACTGCTTTATCGAGAACGCCGTTAACAAAACGATGGCTTTCGTCGGCACCGAAAGATTTAGCCAACTCTATCGCCTCGTTGATAGCCACTTTGTAAGGTACGTCGACACGCTCGCGCAACTCGTAAGCAGCCAGTCTCAGAACCGCCATTTCAATTGGATCAAGCTCTTTAATGGGTCTGTCTAAAAACGGTTCCAGCGCATCGTCCAGTGTCCGGTAATGCCCGCCAACACCACGAACCAACTCTAAAAAGTAGTCGACATCGACTTTGCTGGTATCGTTTTCTGTTAAAAATTGCGCCTCAATATCACTAAAGCTATTTTGCGATAACTGCCATGAGTAAATTGCTTGCACGGCCAGCTTGCGGGCCTTTCTTCTTGCTGCGGGTTTCATTTAATGTGTCTCAGAGTTGTTTCAGTACATTAACCATTTCAAGCGCGCTTAATGCGGCTTCCGAGCCTTTATTGCCGGCTTTAGAACCACTGCGTTCAATGGCCTGTTCCAGCGTATCGGTGGTAATAACACCAAATGCCACTGGCAGATCAAATTCGGTTGCAACCCGGCCTAAACCGCTATTGCATTCTCCCGCAACAAACTCAAAATGAGGTGTTCCGCCACGAATAACAGCACCAACGGCAATAATCGCGTCGTATTTACCAGAGCTGGCCAGCCGCTTAGCCGTTACCGGCATCTCATAAGCACCGGGGACACGCACAACCGTAATGTCTTCATCGGCTACTTCACCATAGTGTTTCAGCGTCTGCACAGCACCGTCCAGTAGGCTCTCCACCATAAAATGATTAAAGCGAGAGACAATAATGGCAAACTTTTTACCAGCTGCGTTAATTCCGCCTTCAATTACCTGCATGAGTTTTCCTTATTAACCGTTCGTTAATTGCGCGCGATGATAGCACAATGCGGGATTATTTGCGTGATATTGCGTAGGAGAAATACTTTTCTTCTGCATCTAAGTCACGCCCGAGCGAACGCGCGTTACTACCTTCTAATAGCTGTAATGCTGTATCGTTGCTTTGCGATACCGGGAACAACACTTGCCGCCAGGGCCATCTCGCCTCCAGCCAGTTTGTTAACAAAACAAAAAAGTCATTGTGCAAATTATCATTCACCGCAGACTCCAATAACCACCAGCTAACTTCAGCGTTATAAGAGTTACGGGGAATACCGCTTTTCTCTTCTCTGCTGGCCGCAACGGGTACCATATAAACGGCACCAATAATGGACTTATCTTCTTTATCAAGCACTAAGTATGTAAAGGCTGTTCGTTCTTTGGCTTGCTTCACATGGTAGCTCACCATAGTCTCATTTTGTTCCAGACTGCTTTTCTCTGAAGGCCAGGCCCATCCAAGACGGTTGTAAAGCCACTTTTGCGATGTCATGTAACTGTGAAAGAAGCGGTCAGCATCCGATGCTTCTAATGGGCGAATTATTAACTTCTTACCCTCAGCAGACTTAGGTACCATCCATTCACTGCGCCAAAAGTCCGCCGCTACCGCAGAGTGAAAAACCGGCAGTATTAACAGCATTAGAAAAAGGCGCAAAAAGAGCTTCAACAGGCTTCTCCCCGCTTACCGTGAGCATGCTCGAAATAGGACTTCACTCGCTCCAGCTCTTTCTCAATTTCGTCACCAATCATTAGTGCAGGGCCAATATCAATCGCTTTACGTGCATAGTCAAAAGCTATCGGGACAACGGGTACTTTCGCTTGCTGCGCCATGTGTAAGAACCCTTTTTTCCATTCATGTACACGTTTTCGGGTTCCTTCCGGAGTGATGACCAGAATCAGTTCATCTTTTTCTCTAAACTGTTTTACCATGTTGCCGACCACACCATTGGCGCTGCTTCTGTCTATAGGAATTCCACCTAACTTTGTCAGCAGCCCTTTCAGCGGGAAACGGAACAAGCTGTTCTTGGCCAGATAGTTCAGCTTCAAGCCCATGGCTAACATAACGCAAGCTCCGACTGGAAAATCCCAGTTAGAAGTGTGTGGTGCCACAGGAAGAATGGCCTTTTTCACACTCGGCATTTCACCATTAATTTTCCAGCCGCCCAGAACTCGCATACCGAGTCGGCCAACCCAGCGCAGGAATCGATTATGGGTAACAGGGAACTCGCCTTTAACGAATTCCGGGATGGTATTTTTATCGGTCATAAATTTACTGCAACGCTCTTCTTATTTCGCGTAATTTATCTTTTACACGCTGAATATTATCCGGCCCCATACGTAATAGCTGCTTTTGCGCCGCGGGTAATGATTCATAGCTATCGTCCGCAAAGGTATACATCACGCTATCGTCTTCTACCTGAACCAGTCCATCCGGTACAGGCGTATCAAGAGCAACCTCTATAGCTTCCAAGAGAGTGTTGTTAAAATCAGACTCCGGATACCCGATTTCTGCATAAGCTTCCTGTACTAACGGCTTAAATAGCTCATAATTTTCAACTAAAGCGTCCGCTTCCAGGCTCACAAACCAGTCAACCAATGTATCATAGCGGTGATAACTGCTTTCATCGATATAAAGCTCACCGTCGACTTCCAGTACCTTAAAGCTTCCATCGGGACGTTGTACGATAGTGCGTTCGCGAACAATACTGCCGTTACTAATATTATCCATTAGTACAACAGCATCGCGGATAAGCTGCGAGCTTTTTAATGGACGAATATTGATGTCCGCTGAGTCAAGCTTCTGCAACACGGTTGGTGTGCTGTCATCAAGTTCTGGTAAAGCAATAGGTTCAGGCTCGGGTTCCTGAGGTTCAGAAGCCACTTCAGGCTCTGTCGGAATAGGCTCTAATTCCTGTTCCGGTTCCGGCTCAGGCTCCGCAGTTTCGTCGTCATAGCTTTCAACGGCTACTTCAGTAGACTGCTGCTGATCCACCTCGACTGTTTCAGTTTGTGGCTTTTTGTCTTCTGAAGCTGGTAACCACCACCATACAATAGCGGCGATAACTGCCAACACAATTAAGCTAACGACAACCCAAGTCGTTTTACGACTGGCTTCTTCAGTTGCCGGTGATGTTTCAACCTGATCGTCACTCATTGTGCGCTCCTCTATTTTTGCTCAGCACGACAAAAAACCAATTGCTTATCACTCGACATTGCTTCATTAAAGCGATAACCACTTGCATCAAACTCTTTAAGATCAGACACAGATTTTGGCTTTTGGTTCACGATGAATCGTGCCATAAGCCCCCGCGCCTTCTTCGCATAAAAGCTGATAACTTTGTACTGACCGTTTTTCTCGTCTTTAAACACCGGAGTGATAATATCTGCGTTAAGAGCTTTTGGCTTAACTGCAGAAAAATACTCATTTGACGCCAAGTTAACTAACGTCGAGCTTCCCAGCCTGGCCAAGTCATCATTTAGCAGTTCAGTAATGGTATCACCCCAGTATTCATAAAGGTTCTTACCCTTTGGATTGTCCAATTTGGTTCCCATCTCCAACCGATAAGGCTGCATAAGGTCCAGCGGACGCAAGACACCATATAAACCAGAAAGAATCCGTAGCTGCTGCTGTGCTGTATCAATAGCTTCCGAACTCAAACTGGCAGCATCTAATCCAGTATAGACATCACCGTTAAACGCGAACATTGCCGGGCGTGCATTTTCTTCATTGAAAGGCCGTTGCCATTGCTCAAAACGCGCTGCATTAAGCCCGGCCAGTTTGTCGCTAATTTTCATTAACGAGCCCAGTTGCTGAGGGCTCAACTGTCGGCACACCTTTACCAACTCCTCGGCGTTATCCAGCAATCGTGGCTGAGTCACATCGAGGTTCGGCAAGTTGCTTTCATAATCCAGGTTTTTTGCAGGTGAAACTACAGCCAACATGTCAAATGCACTCCGTTCAAGTTAAACAGTTATACCTATATTAAGGCAAAGGATCCTGATCCGCGCCTTCTTTTTCCACTTCCGTCGGCATCAAGTCCTCACGGCTTACGCCAAAGGCCAGAGCAACTGTACTGGCGATATAAATTGATGAGTAAGTACCAATAACCACACCAAATAATAAAGCCGTAGCAAACCCGTGAATTAAAGGCCCGCCAAGGAAGAACAAGGTTAATAACACCAGTATCGTTGTTAACGAGGTAACCAATGTCCGGCTCAGTGTATCCGTTAGTGCGCGGTTGACCGTCTGTATAGGAGTCAGTTTAGCGTATTTACGGAAAGTCTCCCGAATTCGGTCACAGACAACAACGGTATCGTTAATGGAATAACCAATAACCGCAAGTAGTGCCGCCAATACCGTCAGGTCAAACTCAAGCCCCAGTATCGAGAACAGGCCCAGTGTCAGAATAACGTCATGCGCCAATGCTGCAACAGCACCGACTGCCAGACGCCATTCAAAGCGCATTGCAATGTAGAGCAAAATACAGATGAGCGCGGTTAGCATAGCCAACCCACCTTGTTCGATGAATTCATCACCAACATTGGGGCCTACAAACTCTATACGGCGCATCTCAACGGTTTGTTTAAATTCAGCACGTAAAGAATCAAGAATATCCGTGCCGAGCTGCTCGGCTTTCACGCCTTCTCGCGGTTCCAGACGAATAAGAATATCTTCCTGGGTGCCGTAGTTTTGCACCACGGCATCACCGAAATCACTCTCGTCCAGAGCTGTACGGACACGGTTAAGATCCGCCGCGCTTTCAAAACCCACCTCAAGTAGTGTTCCGCCGGTAAAATCAAGCCCAAAGTTGAGCTTATTAACCGATAACGAAGCTATGGAAGCCACCACCAGTATAATACTGATAATGCCCATAATTCCGCGGAACCGCATGAAGGGAAGTCGTTCATTTGTCTTTATAATCTCTTGCATGGCTCCCCCTAGATAGGCAGTTTAGACAGCTTTTTGCCGCCCCAAACTGAGTTAACAATGGCTCGGGTTCCAACTATCGCAGTAAACATGGATGTGATAATCCCGATAGCAAGAGTGATGGCAAAGCCTTTAATAGGACCGTTACCAATGGCGAACAATATGAGCGCCGCAATTAACGTTGTGACGTTAGCATCGGCAATGGTCGACAAAGCGCTGTCGTAACCATGGTGAATGGCCTGTTGCGGACTCCGCTTAGCTTTAATTTCTTCGCGTATACGCTCAAAAATAAGCACATTGGCGTCAACTGCCATACCAACGGTCAGTACAATACCGGCCATGCCTGGTAAGGTAAGTGTAGCCCCCGGTATCATCGACATAACACCGATAATAAGAATCAGGTTAGCTGCCAAAGCGCAGTTTGCGACTAAACCAAACTTTTTGTAATACACAACCATAAAGGCCAGTACTAAAACAAAGCCCCAGAAAATCGCCTGTGTACCTGAGTCAATGTTTTGCTGTCCCAGACTTGGTCCTACGGTACGTTCTTCAACAATCTGTATTGGTGCTATCAGAGCACCTGCGCGTAACAGCAGTGCCAGATTTTGCGCTTCGTTAGCACCAACACCGGTAATACGGAAGCTGCTGCCTAAACGAGACTGAATGGTTGCTACGTTAATAACTTCTGCGTTTTTGGTGAACTGCAGGTTACCTTCTTCATCACGCTCATCGGTTGCTTTATATTCGATAAAGACAGTTGCCATAGGCTGACCAACGTTGTCTTTCGTTGCCATAGACATTTTATTACCGCCGGCACCATCTAGCGTAATATTAACCTGAGGACGGTTGTATTCATCGTAACCAACGCCTGCGTTAACAATGTGGTCACCGGTCAGAATAACATCTTCTTTTAGTAGCTGTTGCGGACCGTCACGCATTGGCATTAACTCACTACCAAAAGGCACCCGACCATTTTGTGCGTCGCGTACGTCGTTTTCAGAGTCAACCATACGGAACTCCAGCGTTGCTGTAGCCCCTAGAATTTCTTTCGCCCGGGCCGTGTCCTGCACCCCCGGAAGCTCAACAACAATACGGTTAGAGCCCTGACGTTGAATAACTGGCTCTGCAACACCCAGCTCATTCACCCGGTTACGCATAATGGTGATATTTTGTGACACCGCATAATCTCGAGTTTCCGCAAGCTTCTGATCACTCATCTGCAACTGCAGCAGCCGGTTTTCTTCGTCTTCTACCAGGTTATAACCCTGGTACCGGCCATCTAAATAACTGGCAGCTTCGGCATACGCTTCGTCAGTACGCAGCTCAACCTCTACAGTAGTGTCGTCAACTCTGACGGCACTATAACGAATACGCTCTTCACGCAATTCTGCTCGTATCGTATCTTTCATGCCATCGACAATTTTACGAACGGCTTCGTCCATGTCGATTTCCATTAAGAAGTGCACACCGCCGCGCAAATCAAGCCCAAGTTTCATCGGCTGAGCACCAACACTTTTCAGCCATTCCGGTGTTGCAGGCGCTAAGTTCAAAGCAACGATATAGTTATCACCTAAGCTGTCCAGGATAGTTTCCCGGGCTTTTAGCTGCTCATCGTCAGAGTTTAAGCGGACCAGTAGCTGCTCTTCTTCTAGTGCGATACTTTTTGCTTGTATGCCAACGTTTTCCAGACTGCTTTTTACGCGATCCATAGTGCTGGTATCAATGGTCGCATTTCGGTTTGCGGAAACTTGAACTGCCGGGTCTTCACCGTAAATATTTGGCAGCGCATAAAGCGCTGCCACTAAAACGATGCAAATAACCAGCAAGTTTTTCCACAACGGGTATTTATTTAACACGTCGTGCCCCTGTTTCTAATGTCAGAGATTAGAGAGACTTCATTGTTCCTTTAGGAAGAACGGAAGTCACAGAACCTTTCTGGATGGTTACTTCTAGCTCGTCAGTCAAAGCAATAACAAGAAAGTCTTTATCATCGCTTACTTTGGTAATTTTACCGACTAAACCACCTTGAGTAAGTACTTCATCGCCCTTGCTCAATGCACCCATCAATTCTTTATGTTGCTTAACACGCTTTGCTTGCGGGCGGTAAATCATGAAATAGAAAATCAAAGCAAACATCACCAGCATGAAAATCAATTCCATGCCACCACCACTTTGACCACCAGCTTCTTGTGCATACGCTGAGCTAATAAAAAAGTCCATAAAATTCCCTCAGTTAATTTAAATTTATTATTAATTTTTGAACAACCATCTCACGATATGGGGACAGCTATTACAAAATACAATTCAATTTATCTAAACCCGTTATACTATCAGAAAGTTTAACGCCGCTCAGTATTATCAAATATCATATCCCAAACTTTTCAGCCTGCGCCTCAAACCAATTTGTGATACCTGTAAATCCCACATCATTTTTTCGGTGTCAGAACGGTTTTTCTCGTAGCTTTGCTTAATCTCTTCTTCGGATAAGTCCTGTGCGGTTCGCACACCTTCAAAGCGCTGAATTAACTGATAAACAGAAGCTCTTGATATACCCAGTTTCTTCGCTGTGGCCTGCAACTCAAATCGACAACTCTCTAAAGTTTCTAGTAATTCGTCGCGGCTCACACTGTTTGGTCGTCTCTGAACATTTGCCTCTTCTTCCCAGTGGCCGTTTCCCGATGAGGGTCTAAGCATAGATAATAGTTGCGGATCCAAATGCAGTTGCTCCTGGTCGCGGCTATCAATAACCACCTGCCGTGCGACATTTCGTAACTGCCGCACATTGCCAGGCCAATGAAATGTCATCAGTTGACTCATTAGCTCGCCCGGAATTTTCGCATCGTATGCGCGGTTACCATAAAGCTTTTGCCATTGTTCCCGAACAAAATAATCGAACAACAAGCCAATGTCTTCACGCCGTTCAGTCAAAGGCGGAATAAATAACTGATAAGCGGATAGCTTTTCAATGAGCATCGACAAAGTTGAGTTTTCCTCGATGTCGCCGGGGTCTTTATGGCTGGTAAGCATAATACGGCAATTGATGGGGCGCGTGTCCTCAGTGCCGACAGGGACAACTGAGCCACTTTGCAAAACGGTGTGTAATAGGCGATGCACATTCACCGAGGCGTCTTCGATATCTTCAAGCACAATAGTTCCGCCGTTTGCTTGCTCAAAATAGCCAAGCTGACGGCTTCCATCGCGTTCAATCCCAAACAGTTCAGCTTCGGCTACCGCGTCATGAATTGCAGCAAGGTTCACACTGATGAATGGCTTGTCGCGTCTTTCACTGGCCTGATGAATGGCATAAGCCGCCTGCTGTTTCCCGACACCGGTAGAGCCTCTAATCATAACGGGCAGACTCATACTGGCCAGTTGCTCTACACGCTGTCTGATAGCCCGAATATCTGAACTGATACCAAAGAGTACGTCGTTATCGTCAACCGCGGAGTCATGCAGCGGTAAAAGTTTCAACAGTAAGACGATTCTATGGTTTAAACCAATAACTACGCCATTATCCAGTTCTCTTTCATGCAGAACATACTCGTCCTGAATGCCACGTCCAACAACGGTTACCATCGTTTTGGTGCTATGCGCCCGAAGCTTTATACGCCCATTGGGTTCACTTTGAAAAATAATGGGTGAACGACTAATAAATTCATCAAGCAACGCTCTGCCGGCATTGCCGTTTTTAGCGAATTCAGGTTTTACCCGGCTTAAATAATCATTGCCCTTATTGTACAAATCAATTAATGCGGCACGTTCGCCTATCCGTGCTCTATCCGGGTGCGTTGCAATGACTAACATGGGAACCCGTTGATAACTGTCAACGAGTTCATCAACCGCGTGTTTTGTCGTGTACTGAGTTGCACTCATTTTTCGCTAATCCTTAGCCCAACAGCCTTTCTGACGTTGGTGCCATGATAAAATTATGAATAGCAAATAGCCACTCAATTTGTGCTGGGAATCAATAAAGGTTAATGACAAACTAAGTTATACCATTGCTACTTTCTGATTACTCATGGAATTGATATTTTACTGGACAGATCATGCTGGTGTCGCGGTTTTTGCGATAGCTGGTACGTTATTAGCGTTTCGTAAGAAAATGGATGGTTTTGGCGTACTGGTTTTAGCATCAGCAACGGCTATTGGCGGCGGAACGACTCGCGATCTGATACTGGGTCTACCGGTTTTCTGGACTTACGATCCCAATTACCTTTACACCATTATCGTTGCTGCGTTACTCACTATAATCTGGCTGCGCTTTAAAGCTTATATTCCCATGACAACATTAATGGTCGCCGATGCCATTGGACTTGCCTTTTTCGCAACAATGGGTGCCGAAAAGACCTTATCTGCCGGCTTTTCACCTTTTATCGCTATTATTATGGGTACCATATCGGCCTGTTTTGGTGGCATGCTGCGTGACGTTCTCGCCCGTGACATTCCCATGGTTTTAAAAAGTGAGCTATACGCAACTACTTGCATAGCAGGGGCTACGGTGTATGTTCTGCTGGTTCCTTACCAACCTCTGATTGCGTTAGCCGCCGGTATGACATCGACTCTGCTCATTCGCCTGGGGGCAATTAAGTTTAACTGGTCGCTGACTGTTTTTCGTGATCATCAGGATCACCATTAGCCATGTTAAGCATCGAAGTCACCGTTTTTGCAGCAATTGCTTATTTAACCATTTTATTCAGCATTGCTTATCGCGGTGACCGGGCGGCGTCCAACCGGGTAAAACCTTATCGTTACTCTCTGGCTCAGGGTGTGCATTGCACGTCATGGGCGTTTTTCGGCACCATTACTCAGTCCGCCTACTATGGCTGGGCCTTTGCGCCAACTTACGCCGGCGCAATTGTTGTTTTTATCGTGCTTCATGGCTTACAACTTAAGCTACTCAATTATTGTAAACACCAGAATATTACTTCAATTGCTGATCTCATCGGCACACGCTACGGCAAGTCGCCTTTATTAGCCGGAATTGTTGCCATCACAGCTTTTATCGCCGTTGTGCCTTACATTTCACTACAATTGCGTGCAGTCACTTCAAGTTTTGCAGCTGTCACCGGGTTTGATAATAATCCGTCGTGGTTATTCGACCTTTCCTTCCTGGTGGCTTTAACCATGATCGGGTTCGGGTTCCTTTTTGGTACACGTCGCCTTAGTCTGGCCGAACAACACTCCGGCTTAATGGATGCCATTGCTTTCGAATCTTTAGTAAAGCTTGGCGCTTTTATCATTGTTGGGTTATTTGCCAGTTATACCGTGTTCGACGGCTTAGCTGACCTTTTCCAGACAAGTTTTCAGTCGGCGCACACCCAGGAAGTTCTGGCCGGACGTGATTATGGCGGCTATGTGTTTGCGGTACATATGTTGTTAGGCGGGCTATCCATGTTTTGTCTGCCACGACAGTTTCACGTGGGCTATGTGGAAAATACCCACCCGGATGAATTAAAAACGGCGCGCTGGGCTTTTCCGCTATACCTGTTCGCTATTAATTTTTTCATACTGCCGCTGGCATTAAGCGCATTACATCTTGCGCCTGAACAAGCGGGGCAGGATACGTTTCTGCTTGCCATTCCGCTTATGATGGACAGGCCGGATATTACTCTCATTGCCTTTATTGGTGGTTTATCAGCAGCGACCAGCATGGTCATTATTGCATTACTGGCATTGAGCATAATGGTCTCAAACGACGTGGTTATGCCCGTCTGGTTGCGCATGACCCGACAAAAACTCAGGCAGTTTAGCTTTACGCCCAAACGAATTTTGTCCATTCGGCGTATGACGATGGTCGTGGTCATGTTTATGGCCTACCTGTACTATCAAGTCACCATTGAGTCGATGCCATTGGTAAATTCCGGATTACTGTCACTGGCATTGCTGGCACAGCTGGCTCCCGCTATTTTAGCAACTGTTGTGTGGCGAAATGCGACTCAAACCGGCGTGCTGGCCGGACTTGCTGTCGGTACTATTCTCTGGCTGGTACTTTTACTCATTCCATCTATTGGCCGCCAACCTCTGGTTACCGATATCGATATCGCCAATGGCGTACTAATTAGCCTGGGAGCAAACCTGGTCTGCTTCTGGTTATTCTCGGTAATTAGCAGAAACGTTCAGACGGAACTTCCCCACATTGATAACAGTGACAGTTATACCCAACAGCCCAGTCTCACCTGGGCACGGTTGCGCTCGCTTTTATCCCGCTTTTACGATGACCAGCAATTAGCGGCTATTCAACAGCGTCTGAGAATGGATCTGTTAACCCCGGAAGGCCAGTCGATGGTTCCGGCCCCCATGCTGGTTCGTATTGAACGCGAATTGTCAGCAGTAATAGGCACTTCAGCCAGTCGACTCCTGCTAGATACCGTGTCCGAACAACAGGAGTTCCCGGTTTCCCGGGTAGTTGACTGGGCGACCGAAGCGTCACGCCTTTATCAGTTTAACCGGGAACTTTTGCAGGCTTCTGTCGAAAATATTCCGCAGGGCATTAGCGTTGTTGACCAGAAGCTTAGGTTGGTAGCCTGGAACCGACGTTACCTGGAGATATTTGCCTATCCGGACGGATTAGTCCGCTCAGGAATGCCCGTTGAAGAACTGCTGCGTTACAACGCCAGTCGCGGTCTGTTAAGTGCCTCCGAAAACGGGGACGTCGAAAGTGAAATCCAAAAACGACTAAGTTACTTACGTGCTGGCAGCGCCTATCGTTACCAGCGCCAGCAGGGCTCGTTAACAATAGAGCTTCAGGGAAACCCAATGCCGGGCGGAGGTTTTGTTACAACCTACAGTGATATTACCGAGCGTATCGAAGCCCAGAAACAGCTCCAAAAAATTAATCAGGAGCTAGAGCAACGCGTTGACGAGCGAACACAACAGTTATTATCCGCAAAACAGGCAGAAGAAAGAGCTCATGAAAGTAAGTCTCGCTTCTTCGCAGCGGTAAGCCACGACTTAATGCAGCCCTTTAATGCCGCCAGCTTGTTTTGTGAAATGCTGCAATCGCGACTACCACAGGACTACCTGCCACTGGCCTCCAACATTCAACGGTCTTTAGAGCACGCTGAAGAGTTGCTTACCATGCTGCTCGATATGACCAAACTGGACGCAGGAAACCTGCAACCCGACTACCAGTGCTTTTCTATTGATCAGGCGCTACAGCCTCTCGTTGAACGTTATCAAATGATGGCGAAAGAAAAGCAGCTGCAACTGAACTATCATAAAAGCTCTGGTTTGGTAAAAACGGATAGAAAGCTACTGACCCGCATTGTGCAAAACCTGCTGTCTAACGCATTACGTTATACCGAGCAAGGACGTATTGTGCTGGGCTTTCGCCGGCGCAAAGACAAACTCACCATTTGTATTATTGATACAGGCTCGGGCATTCCTGAGCATAAACAGAAAGACATATTCCGCGAGTTTCACCAGCTACAATCCAGTGGCGACAATCCGGGACTTGGGCTTGGTCTTTCTATTGTTGAGCGTATGTGCCGACTGTTGAAAATTGAGTTAAGTCTGTCTTCAACACTCGGGCAAGGCACGGCTTTTAGCCTAACTCTGCCTGTTGTCGGATGGGAAAGAGAAACTCAACCTGTCGTTATTCAAAAGTATTCCGTTGACGAAAAGCTGTTACAGGGCATGAAGGTACTGGTTATTGATAATGACCCACAGGTTCTGGCTGCTACCGCCGGTCTTTTAACTGACTGGGGCGCACAAACCTTTACGGCGGCCGATATCAAACAAGCTAAAATGCAACCGCCCTGCGAGCTAATCCTGGCCGATTATCATCTCGACGACGGTCATACCGGAATTGAGCTGGTTTTTGCTATGCGCAAAGCCTGGAGTGCTGATACCCCGGCTATTATCAATTCAGCTGACCCGGATGAGCAACTCAGAGAACAAGCGTTAGAAGCCAACGCTTACTTTATTCCAAAGCCTTTAAAAAGTGGTGCTTTAAAGCGCTTACTCAAGCGCATCCGACGTATCTAGCATTTCTCGAAACATAATGCCGGCCTGGGTGCGGTTTACACAGTTTAATTTGCGCAAAATTGCGGAAGCGTGCTGTTTAATCGTGGTTTCCTGCACGCCTAGCTCATAGGCAATTTGCTTATTCAGCAAACCGTCTGCTATGCACTGTAAAACCTTAAACTGCTGTGGTGTTAACTGCTCAAGCTTATTAGCAAATTCACTCATCTCTTCATCCGGCTCTGCTAATTTCAGGGTAAGCATAGATTCCGGTAGCCAGTTATCACCCGACAACACTGTTGCTACAGCCGTCTGCCATTCTGGTAAAGGGACAGACTTTGGGATATAGCCACTGGCACCCAGCGCCATTGCCTGACGTATGACACGAGTGTCTTCATTTGCAGAAACAATAACGACCAAAATATCCGGAAACTGGCTGCGCAAAACAGAGAGCCCGGTTAAGCCCCGGTTACCCGGCATAGAGAGATCAAGAAACACCAGCTCAATTTGAGGAAATTGTTTTAGCTGCTGTTCTAGCTGAGAAAAACTTGAAGCTTCAATAATGTCGCTATCTAAACTATCACTTAACGCTTGCTTCATTGCCGCCCGAAAAAGCGGATGATCATCAGCAATAATTGCTCTGGCCATAGTTCCTGCTGAGTTCAACTGTGAGTTAATGACCATGCTAGCGACTTAAAAGAAAAAAGCCAGCGTTACCGCTCTATGCAGCAACGCCGGCCGGGGGGGGTTAAAAACGATAACCGACAGACAACGATACGGTCCGCGGATCACCGTAGTAGCCAGTCACAATATTTTCGCCAAAGGTTGAGCCAAAGTTGTAGCCCGATACTCGATACTCCTCATCAAATACGTTCTTGGCATGAAGACCGACCGTCCACTGACTTGAATTTGAGTACCAAATTAAACTCATATTGGTCAGAGTATAAGCTTCTTCGTCTAATGGTGATGGCACTTCAAAAATTTGTGTATCATCACGATAAGAGACATTTGTTGACCAAACCATTGAGCCGCTCTCAAGTGCAAACTCTTTTGTGAAACCCAGGTTCGCAGTCACTTTCGGTGTATTCTGGAAAGACCACAAATCAGATACATCTTCAACTTGTTGAGTGTCCGGGTTAAAAAATTCCACCGAATCGAATTCCGCGTCGATATACCCAAGTGAGCCGTTGAAGTTTAATGTTGGAGTTGCCGCAAAAGTGGATTCAATCTCAAACCCCTGGACGGTTGAGTCGGCCGCATTCAGAACCTGAGAGGCAACCCCTCCACCTTCGATAGCACGTTGCACAGTAACTTGCATATCCTGGTAGTCGGAAAAGAAAGTAGCGGCATTTAAGCGCATACGCCCGTCAAGCATTTCACTCTTCACACCGAACTCGACAGTGTCAACGGTTTCCGGGTCATAAGGGTTTGAAGCATCCGGGTTCAACGACACGTCCGCTCGCATATCAACACCGCCCGACTTGAAGCCGTTGCTATAGCTTGCATAAAGCATAACCGCAGGGTCGACTTGATAACTGACACTTGCGTGAGGACTGAACTTGCTCCAGTCGGCCTGAGTCGTGAAATCTGAGTTAATTACAATAGGGTCCGCCGAATAATCGCCGCGATCCAGGAACTTGACGCCAGCATAAGTGTATCTAAATACATCGGCACTCTTATCATCACGTGTATAACGTCCGCCTAAAGTAACTGACCATTGATCATCCAACTGGTAAGTTGCCTGACCAAACAACGCCTCACTTGACGTATCAACACAACCGCCGGTGTCTATAGAGAGACCCAGTAAACCTAAGACAGTCCCAAACTCACCACAGGCTTCACCTTCATAGAAGTACAAACCACCAACAAAATCCAGGCGGTCATCGCGATACATGAACTGAAATTCTTGTGTCGTCTGTTCATCTTCATAGACCGCTGGCACCAGTAATACAGGGTTTACTGTAGAATCAAAATCGATATTCGTGTTTGTGGAACCTTCCCGGTACGCGGTAATCGACTTAAACATCCAGTCGTTATTAATTGCCCAGTCGACGGTCATTGAGTAACCTTCGTTCTCAACTTCGTTCCAGGTCGGCATGGCTGTATAAGCGTCGTAAACATCGGTCAAACGAGGCTCATCACTCAACAGAGACTCTTGTTCCCGATGACCACCACGCGCGTTCGAGTCGTCTTTTGTCCAGTCAGCCGCAAATTTAACGTTAATGTCTTTATTGACGAGCCATTTGGCATTTAAGCGCCCTGTCATTAATTCTTTGTTATAGTTTTCATCGCCCGTGTTAACGAACTCACCGAAACCATCCCGGTTTAATGTGGCAAAAGCTCCCCCGACATAAAAGTTATCGGCTAAAGCGGTCTGTCCGGATACTTTTAAGTCTCGCTGGTTATAAGTTCCAACGGTGCCTTTAACTTCAAACTCGTCATAACCCGTCAGTTCACGAGTCACATATTTCATCGCTCCGCCGATGGTGTTCTTACCATATAACGTTCCTTGAGGACCACGAAGAACTTCTACGCGCTGAACATCTAATACTTCTAAAACCGCCCCTTGCGGCCTTGCAACATAAACATCGTCAATATAGATACCGACACCTGGCTCAAACCCCCATAGCGGATCCTGCTGACCAACACCGCGAATGTAGGCAGTTAATGTTGAGTTAGTACCGCGGCTAACCTGAAAGGTTGTATTCGGCATTTTGTACTGCAACTCGGTGATGTCCTCGATACCATCTCGTTCCAATTCACCTTCACCGAAAGCCGATACCGCAACAGGTACTTCCTGCAAACTCTCGTTTGTCCGACGCGCTGTCACTTCAATTCGTTCCAGTTTCCCGTCTTCTGCTTCGGTATCCTCATTTTGCTGAGCCAAAACCATAGGACTGCTAAGCAGAGTGGTTACCGCTGCTGCAATCAGTGATTTCTGAAATTTGGGTTGTTTCATTGTTGTTCCCCTGACAGATAATGTCGTTTGTAATTGTTATTTCCGTTTACAGCTATTTAACGGTTCAGAGTCATGGTTGCTTACTAAACTAGCGCAAATTGTTAAGATTGTGATCTGTACCATAGTACTATAGGGGCAAATCCCTTTATCACGCACAATACATCCATGCAGCGATTCAGAGCATGGTCCGTTTTCTTTTTCGTTGCGAGGTAACTCATGTTAAGTATGATTGGTCTGATCGGCGGCCTTGTGTTGCTCATCATACTCACTTTAAGAGGGATGAACCTGTTTATCAGTGCCCCTCTTTGCGCCGTTGTCGTAGCTTTATGTAGCGGCGTGCCATTACTCACGGGTGACGTGAACTTTGTCAGTGCCTATATGGACGGCTTTGCCAGCTTTGTCGCGGCCTGGTTTTTTATGTTCTTACTGGGTTCTATGTTCGGTAAGTTTATGGAAGACACCGGCGCTGCCGACAGTGTTGCGCGCTGGATAATCAACAAGTTAGGTCGTAAACAGGCGGTTCTTGCTGTGGTATTAGCCTGTGCAATACTAACCTATGGTGGCGTCAGCGTTTTTGTTGTGGCCTTTTCAGTTTATCCAATGGCGCTCAGTTTATTTAAAGACGCGAACTTACCTCGGCGCTTTATTCCGGCTGCACTGGCCTTTGGCTCTGTCACTTTTACCATGACCTCCGCAGGCTCACCGGAAATTCAAAACTGGATACCGGTAAAGTATTTAGGTACCTCGCCTTATGCTGCCTGGGAAGTGAGCCTGGTGGTCGCTGTGTTAATGGCAACGTTCGGTTACTGGTGGCTTAAGAAAATTATTAATAAAGCCATAGCAAACGGCGAGCAATTTGAAGCACGTGAAGGCGACCCGATACTTTTAGAGCGCGAACTGCCGTCACCTATAAGTGGGTTAATTCCACTACTGGTTGTGCTTGGGCTGTCCTTTACTTTCCATGACACCTTGCAGCAAAACGCCTTAATTGTTGCTCTACTGGGCGGTGTTATTGCCATTGCGGTAATTAACTTTAAACATTTTCATAAGCCACAAACCGCTATTCATGAAGCGACAACCGGCGCTTTGGTTGCTATAGGCAATACCGCGGCAGTGGTTGGGTTTGGCAGCATCGCCAAGATTACTCCAGCCTTTGATACAGCGGTAAATGCTATGACCAGTTTGCCGGGTAATGAATTAGTCGGCGCGGCCGTTGCCGTGAGCGTTATTGCTGGTTTAACCGGTTCAGCTTCCGGCGGACAAGCTATCGCCCTGCCCGAAGTAGGACCGCATTACATGGCTGCGGGCGTTAATCCTGAGCAACTACACCGTATTGTCTCAATCTCCTCCGGAGCGTTGGACTCGCTGCCACACAATGGCTATGTGGTTACCACTATTCGCGCTATTTGTAACGAGAAGCACAGTGCCGCTTACTGGGCTGTCGCTGCCGTTACCGTTGTTGTGCCGTTAATAGGCCTGGCCGTAGCCATTGGCTTATTCATGTTGTAACCCAGCAGTAAGGGAAGGTAACCATGTTAGGAAATATGATGAAGCGGCCACTGCAAATTATCGATTTACTCAAGTTTGCAGCGAGTCGCCACCCACAACAGGAGATTGTCACCCGACGGCTGGAAGGTGACATTCACCGTTATCGTTATACCGACTGCTGGCAACGAAGTGGACAATTAGCCCACGCATTAAAAAAGCTGGGTGTGCAACCCGGCGAGCGCGTAGCGAGTTTGGCCTGGAATACCTACCGCCACATGGAGCTCTATTACGCGGTCAGTGGCAGTGGTGCTGTTATGCATACGGTAAACCCACGCTTATTCGGTGAACAAATTGCCTGGATCCTCAACCATGCTGAAAGCGGTTGGGTCTTTGTCGATCTAAGCTTTGTCGAGCTACTGGAATCCATTGCAGACGAACTACCCGGGGTAAAAGGTTTTGTGGTGATGACAGACAAAAACCACATGCCGGATACCAGGCTCAAGAATGTGCTTTGTTATGAAGATCTTTTAGCGTCAGAGTCTAGAGACTTTGACTGGCCAGACGTGGACGAAAACAGTGCAGCCCTGCTTTGTTATACCTCGGGCACTACAGGCAACCCCAAAGGCGTATTGGCCTCACACCGCGCCATGGTATTACACGCACAGGCAACGGTGAGCGCGGATATGCTGGACTTACGCAGCGATACCGTGCTGATGCCTATGGTCACTATGTACCACGTGGCCGCCTGGGGGGCGCCCTATGCAGGTCCTTTATCCGGTTGTAAGTTAGTGTTTACTGGCGACGGAACATCTGGCGAGGCAATGGCTGACATGATTCGCAACGAGCGTGTCACGGTTGGCTTAGGCGTGCCTACTATCTGGCTCACTTTGCACAATTATCTGAATGACAATAAGTTAGATATCCCATCACTAGAACGCGTTTGCGTGGGAGGCGCAGCTTCTCCTATGGGTCTCGTGAAAACTTACGATAAAGAGTACGACATTTACTGGCAGCCTATATGGGGTATGACAGAAACCGGTCCTCTGGTTCATTCGGTACCACCGCAGGCAGATATTATTAACCGGCCTAAAGACGAACAGTATAAGCTTCAGACAACCGCAGGCCGACCGGTTTTTGGTATTGAACACCGCATTGTTGACGCCGACGATAATCCTCTGCCTAACGACGGCGAAACTCGGGGCGAATTGCAGGTTCGCGGACACTGGATTGCTTCGCAGTATTTTCGCAATGACGACTTAAGTAGCTTCCCTGATGGGTGGCTAGCTACAGGTGACATTGCCGTTATAGACCCAGAAGGCTTTATGAAAGTCGTTGACCGCAAAAAGGATGTGATTAAAAGCGGTGGCGAATGGATAAGCTCTCTCGATATCGAAAACATTGTCAGCCAGCACCAAGCCGTTAATGAGTCCTGTGTTATTGGTGTTAAACACCCGAAATGGGACGAGCGCCCGCTATTGTTAGTCGTGCTGAATAAAGGTCATCAGCTATCGAAAAAAGACATCAAAGATTTTTTAACCGGAAAAATAGCCCGTTGGTGGATGCCTGACGACGTAGTCTTTGTGGATGAATTACCTCATACCGGCACCGGTAAGCTGGTTAAAAATAAATTGCGCGAGCAGTACCAAAATTACTTACAGGAGAATGTGTCATGACACGATTATGGACAACGGTTATCAGCCTTGCGGTATTGCTGATTAGTTTACCTATAACAGCCGAACAATGGGTCGAGAAAAAGACCTTTAGCATGAATAGTTATACCACCCACGGCGGTGAAACCATTAAAGACGTAAAAGTGGGCTGGGAGTCCTACGGCACACTTAATGAAGCAAAAGATAATGTCGTTCTTATTACCCACTTTTTTTCCGGTAACAGCCACGCCGCCGGTAAATACAGTGAGGATGACCAGCAAGCCGGCTACTGGGATACTATTATCGGACCAGGCAAAGCCATTGATACCGACAAGTACTATGTCATTAGCGTTGATTCGTTAGTAAACGCTTACCCTAATCTTCCTAATGTCATTACTACCGGCCCTGCCAGCATTAACCCGGATACCGGAAAACCTTACGGTTTAGACTTTCCTGTGGTAACCATACGTGACTTTGTGAATGTACAAAAGGCGTTACTGGAAGACTTAGATATTAATAAGCTGCACGCTGTCGTTGGCGCATCGATGGGATCACTGCAGGCTATTGAATGGGCAGCGGCTTACCCAGACTGGGTTGAGCGCATGGTATCTGTCATTGGTGCCGGCTCGTTAGACGCCTGGACCATAATGGGCCTGGAGCAGTGGGCACAGGCCATTAAGCTGGATCCTAACTGGAACGGCGGTGATTACTATGACGGCGACGCACCTTTAAACGGCGTTACCATGGCACAGGCGATGATCACACATGGTGCTATGCATCCGGAATACATTAATCAGGCAGTGCCTAAACAGGAAACCCTGCCGGAAAAAGGAATGGCGTCTGTCACTAATGAGTTGCCTGCAGTAGAGTGGTTATACGGTGCCAGCCGCGCGCGTGCGCCATTGGCTGACGCGAACCATATTCTTTATCTGGTGCGCGCAAACCAGCTGTTTGTTGCCGGTCATCAGGACACTTTGAAAGATGGATTAGAAAACATTTCCGCAAAAACGTTATTCCTGCCATCCAGTAACGACCTGCTGTTAATGCCGTATATGGCAGAAAACACAGCTGATCAACTCAGGGAAATGGGTAAAGAGGTTCACTACGAAGAAATTAATGGTCCGTGGGGACACTTAAACGGATTGTTTTCTATTCAACAAAAAGCCGAGTTACTCAGCGAATTTTTAACCACTGAATAACTCCACTTAGGCTTAAGAGTCGCCGAACAGGCGACCCTTAAGCTTATCTTTCAGGCTGTCTTCTATTTTTGCTTTAAGTAACTCTTCAAGCTGCTCACTCTTATCACCTGACTCGTTATCCCACTGGGTCAGGTTTTCCAGCAAACCTTGCTGACCGCCTAGCTGGTCAGATACTTTCGCGGTCAAATCTGCTTTTATTTCCGCCAGTTTCTCATCAGCTTCACCCATTGCACTTTGTGTCAGTAAGTCGCCTAACTGGTTATCCAGATCCGACTCAAAGCTCAGCGAAGGGCTTTGAATATCACCTCCAATATTGGTGGTGATATCCAGCCGTTGAAGCTGTTTCAAAGCGCCGGCAATGGCTGATGTCAGTTTGCTACTGCCCTCGGCTTCCAGGTCAAGGTTCAGCATCCGGACCATGGCTTTACCATCAAGCTTGTTTTCACGAACCAGCACAGTCCCGTCGCTGTCCAGCAAAGAAGACAAGATACGAGCACTCAGTTCACTGCTGTCGCTAAGGCCCAGATTTTGTAATTGAGCACCTTTTAACTGCCATTGCTGTCTTGCATCTATACCTAAGTCGGTCAACGACATCTCACCATTAAGGTTAAATGCGTTCCACAAGTCACTGTTGTCTGCTCTGGCCTGGTAGGTTGTGGGTTGCCCCAGTAAATTGTGCTGATGCGTTATATTCTGCCAGTCAACATCAATAACGGTACCGCCCACCATAAACTCCGTACGAGCTTTCTTAATTAAAAACTCAGGCGGAGCGTTGTCATCAGCGAAGGAGATCCTCTGGCCTTCACCGCGAACCGGCTCTACCGTCGCTGAGTTATCGGAGCGCGCCAGCATAGGGCCCAGTTGCTCGTACGCCAGAAGTACATACTTACTCCACTCGCGGGCCTTATCACCCAAAAGCAAGCCGGTTACGTTCTGTAAGCCACTGCCGTCCATACTGAAAAAGGATTTAATGCGGTCAATATCATTACCGGGTGCATTTTTTAACTCACTAATTTGCTGTTGCACCACATCTTTCGCTTGTTTGACTTCATCACGAAAGTTGCTTACCGCCTCTTTATCGGCTCTTATAGATTCTTTCAGCTCGTCTAAAGCCTTTTTTCTGGCGGCAATATCACCCAGGCCTTCTACTTCACCTTCGGTTATTTGCTTAATTTTTTGCTCATATTCCTTTATTTTCTCCTCACTGGGCAATGCTTCCTGCGCAGCTTTTACTTCCTGCTCTTGCTGTTCATAAGCCGTTTTGGCTTCCTCAATCACTTTTTCGGTACGCAAATCAACCTGACTGACAATCTCATCCACAGAAGGCAGCGACATGGTCAATTTATCCCAGGACTGGCTCGCCCATCCCTGCATATCTTCTTTGTCCGGTAATACGTACACCTCGCCTTCACTCTCTCTGGGCTGATTTACACGTACTCCAGTCATAGTGAGCTGTTCAATTAAGGTTCTGCCAAGCACCAGCTCGGTTGGACTGATGTCAGCAGACGCTTCGCCAATTTGTACCCGGTTATTTTGTGGTGCGTTAGGGTCAGTCACCTGAACTCCGGCTACCGTTAAAGACAGCGGAACCCAACGATGCTCCACACGCTCAATATTCACTTCAGCACCGTTTAACCGACCCATAGTATGTTCCAGGGTCACTTTTATAATGGTGTCCAGAAAGAGCCAGGAAATCGCGACTAATAACAGCACAAATCCGGCAAATACGGCCAGTCCCGGCCAGCGAATGATACTACGTTTCATGCTCACCCCTTTAAGTCCGTATAAATTTGCCAGAAACGGCTGCCACGAATGACCTGTACAACGCGCAACTTCATTATTTTCGCCTGAATGCGTTTGCGGTAGTTGGCAATAACCCAGTAGCTGATGGCTGCCACTATTGGCGCGGTGATAAGAGCTATAACGAAGCTGCCCATGGTAATAGTGTGGTTAAACATGGAAAGGCGACCTAACGCAGTAGCGTACATAGCTTCGTATATTCCCTGCCAGCTGGAAGCTTCCAGCAAGCTCAGCCCTAAGCTGTGAAACCAGGGATCAAGCAAGTAGGCTATACCCGAGAACACACCAAAAGATACGATAAATAAACTGAGGTTAACGCGGAATATCAAAGCCACTAGAATTATAATTAAGTTATGGATTCGCCATAGCGGTGTTATACCGATAAACATCCCTAATACAACAGCTAAGGCTAAAGCCCATGCAGTGGTTTCAGAATTCAAAGCCTTTAACAACTTTGCCAGAATTGTCAGCATTCACCTGACTCCTTTGAAAAAGATAAAACAGCAAATCTGCTTGTTATCCATCGTCTTTCTAATATAGTGTGAGTTGCATTTATTACGCAAATAATAAGCAAACAACTTACACAGTTTTTAGCGACTTTCGAGTACTTTACGACATGCAGCAACACGTTCACCTTATCATAGATAACGCCGCCGACTGGCAGCCTTATTACCCAAGTCAAAGCTTACTCACCGCAAGTGAATACTTACAATCCGCACACTTGCAAAGTCGTTATCACGTCTTAAATTTGTGCAATGACTTATCTTATTTATCCACCGGTTATTACGTCAGCCTACTCGCAGAAGCCCGTGGTCAAAGAGTCATGCCTTCGGTCGCTACCATTAACGACCTGACCAACTTCTCTCATTATCAGTTACTGATTAATACCGCTGACCGATCACTCACAAAGTATTTGCAGAACCATGATGAAAAGTCGCTATCGTTACTGATTTGTTTCGGTTTGTGCGAACAGCCAGAGCTGGCGTCTTTTGCACGACAAATTTTTGAGCGCTACCCGTGTCCTATTTTAAAAGTTGAGCTGGAATTTAACGGCCGCTGGCACATCAACAAGCTGACATCCGGGGCGCTTAATGAGTTGAATGACGAGCAACAAAGCTTTTTTGGTAACTCACTGGATCATTTCAGTAAGCGTGTCTGGCGCAAAGCTCGCACTCGTAAAGAGTACCGCTTTGATTTAGCCATTCTTTATAACCCGGACGAGGCCATTCCGACCAGTGACAAAAAAGCACTGGCACAGTTTATTAAAGCCGCAAAAGAAGCCGATATTGAAGCTGAGCTGATTACAGCGGACGACTTTAACCGTTTGCTGGAGTTTGATGCGCTTTTCATACGGGAGACTACCCGTATTAACCACTACACCTACCACTTTGCTAAAAAAGCTGAAGCCAATGGCATGGTGGTTATTGACCACCCTGACTCCATTGTTAAGTGTGCGAATAAGGTGTTCTTAACTGAATTATTAGATAAGCATAAGGTTGCAACGCCGAAAACAGAACTTCTGCTGAGTCAGTCAGAGATTGATTACGAAGCCATAGGTGAGCGCCTGGGTTACCCAGTTGTGCTGAAAATTCCTGACGGTTCATTTTCTATCGGCGTGGAAAAAGCAGAAGATCTTGAGCAATTTAAACAAGTGGCCATGGAGCTTTTTAAGCAGTCCACTATTTTGCTGGCACAGGAATTTATGAAAACCGAATACGACTGGCGTATTGGTGTGCTGAATAATCGCCCCATTTACGCTTGTCAGTATTTTATGGCGCGTAACCATTGGCAAATTTATAACCATAGTGAGTCGTCTTCGCGGGGTAAGAGCGGCTCTTTTGCAACCTTAGGCGTTCATCAGGCACCAAAAGACGTGGTTCGACTGGCATTACAGGCAACCCGTTTAATTGGTGACGGTCTGTACGGCGTTGATATTAAACAGACACCTAAAGGCCCGGTGGTTATTGAAATTAACGATAACCCGTCAATTGAGTCCGGTGTTGAAGACAAACATTTAGGCTATGAACTGTATCGGCTGATAATGGCTGACTTTGGACGACGTCTGGATGAGTACTGAGTTTAGAGTTGAGCCAGCAACGCTTACCGACCTTGATCAATTAGTCACATTGGAGCGGGCGACATTTAATTACAGCTGTATTAGTCGCCGCAGCTTCCGACAGGTTATTCAGTCTGATCATAATTATTGCTGGGTGGCGCGTTCAGAAAACCAGTTAGCCGGGTATGCCATTGCTTTTACCCGGCGCAACAGTAAAGTATGGCGCCTATACTCTATTGCTGTATCACAAAACTTTCGTGGTTTTGGTGTTGGCAATTTACTCATTAATCACGTATTGAACACAGCCAAAAGCCAGGGCGCTGAAGCTATGTCCCTCGAAGTAAAAAGTGATAACAAAACCGCCATTCATTGGTATCAAAATTGTGGCTTCGAAACTATCGATATTCTGCCAAACTATTATGACGACGGCAGTGATGGCTTTAAAATGCGGTTCACTTTTTATCCGGAAAGTCTGTGAATACTCCCTCAACTCCAGCCTGCTTCAGCCACTGTCTTAGCTGACTATGAGACTTCACGCCATCGGGCAGGTCGTCAGCACGCAACGTATAAACATGAACGTCCAGACCTTTTTCTTCCGCAGAATCTAAAACATCGCTCCATTGCGGTTCGCCGTCTTCAGAGACACCTTCTAATACATGATTCAACCACAACCCGACCCCTTCTGCGTAGCTCTTAACCGATTCTAAACCAGCACTGGATCGCATAGCACTGTAGTCGATATCTGTCGCGCCCCATTCGTTATCGCCAACGAGCTGAATGAGTGGAGCATCCCAGTTAAACTCTCGTTTTAAGCGTCGCAAGACTTCCGGGTCAAAAGACTGCAAATAGATGGGGGTAGGCCGTTTGTCGTGATAACCATTTCGTGCAAGTACCGACATAACAGCTGAAGTAATGTCGTACCCTTGTTGTTGATACCAACGTGAAGACTTCAGCTCCACATAAATACCGGTCGACATTTCACGCACCCGATTCAATTCATGAATCAACTTAATGTGTTCATCCAGGGTTTGAATCGGGAAACGCACATCAGGCTGAGCGAAGCGTTTAGGATAGACCAGCTCGTAGTCTTTATGGCGGGCAACAACCGTTAAGCGCTTTAATTCATCTAAGGAAAAGTCGACCACATAATATTTACCATCAGGTCGGTGCTTTTCAGGGAATACTTCAGACACATTGGTAACATGATCCAGCTTTTCGTCGTGCAAAACCACCGGCACACCGTCACGAGTTAGTTGTATGTCCTGTTCAATGTAATCTGCACCTAATGCGTGCGCCATAACCGTACTGGCCTGAGTGTGTTCCGGCAAATAACCCGACGCACCACGATGCGCAATATCCAGGAACTCCGGAACTTTTAAGTCATGAAACGGCGCATCAGGCAAGGTATCCTGTGCTCTTGGTGCAGCAACTGCCAAACCTGACAACAAGCAGCAAATGATGAGTCTATTCATTATTCCAGTTAACCTCTAGCACTTTATCGCCAAGCTCGCGGTAACGTTTTATCAGCTCGTCAATGGGTTCCGGTTCAGGGTTTAAGTTACGCCCTCGTAAATACTCCGGGTTATACAGTTTACTGGCCGAACGCTCACCTAAGTCACAGGAAAACGTCACGATACGTTGCCCCGGCCCCTTTCGCAAAGCCGCAGCCAAAGCGCCGGCAACATTAAGCGCGGAGCTGCTACCCAGCACAATACCGTCTTTGTCTCTGACATAACGCGACAGCGTGACTAAATCCTGATCGGGCAAATTAACGGCATGATCAATACGTGCCTGACGAAAGTTATCAACTAACCGCATGATACCAATGCCTTCGGTCATGGAACCGCCGGTGGAAACATACTCGCAGCTGCGAAGAAACTCATAAATACCGGAGCCATCCGGGTCCACAACCCAGACATCAATGTCTGGATTCTTCTCTTTTAAAAAACACGAGTTACCACCAATGGTGCCACCGGTGCCCGCGACAGAAACCAGCACATCAACTTTACCATCGGTTTGTTCCCATATTTCCGGTCCCGTATGGAGGTAGTGCGCGCGCGCATTGCTGGTATTCTCAAACTGATTGGCCCACCAGCAATCGTCACGTTCTTCGGCTAAGCGACGCGCCGTATGATAAAAGTGATTTTCGTTTTTAAAAGGAACCGGGTCAACAGCCATTAACTCACCACCATGCAGGCGTATCATCCGCTCTTTTTCAGGTGTCTGATCATTGGGCATAACCGCCAGCATATTCAGCCCATAGGACTTAGCGACAACCGCCAGGCCAATGCCGGTGTTGCCAGCTGTACCTTCCACGACTGTCATGCCCGGTTTTAGTTCACCGCGCTGCATAGCGTCGTCAATAAGCTGTTTAGCAGCACGATCTTTTATTGAGCCCCCCGGGTTCTGAAACTCACACTTAATAAAGATATCGCACCCGGTTAAATCAGACAGCGACGGTATCCGTAACAAATCCGTTTCACCAATAAGGTCGCTCTGCCGTGCCCCAAGTTTCATACTACTGCACCTTTAATCCTGCATTACTGTAGGTAAATAGTATCTCCCCTGTAAGGTCTGGGTTCAATAGCACTTTTGGTGCAGTGCACAGAGGCGGCGCACATTTTTTGTGCAGAGCTTTTGCCGAAATTTTATTTATCCATAAATATCAATAGATTAATCTTTGGCACATTTCCTGAATTAGTAAGGTTGCTTAACAATCTTTTAATAAGGAAGCCCCATGAAAATGCTCGTTGCGTTAATCAAACCTTTCAAACTGGAGGATGTAAAGCAGGCTTTGTTTGAAATTGGCTGCTCCGGCTTAACCGTCACAGAAGTTCGTGGTGTTGGCCGGCAGAAAGGCCATACCGAACTGTATCGCGGAGCCGAGTACCAGGTCGACTTTCTTCCCAAAATGAAAATAGAACTGGCTCTTCCCGATGAAACCCTTGAACGGGCGCTGGAAGTTGTTAGCGCAGCGGCTCATACCGGCAATATCGGAGACGGAAAGATATTTGTTCTGCCACTTGAGCACTGTGTTCGCATACGCACCGGTGAAACTGACAAAGACGCTCTTTAAGGAGTACACCATGGAAGCACAAGGTTTACAGCAATTAACTTTTGCCCTCGACACTTTTTACCTGCTTATTTGCGGCGCGCTGGTCATGTGGATGGCAGCTGGATTTTCAATGTTAGAAGCAGGCCTGGTAAGAGCCAAAAACACCACTGAAATTCTGACCAAAAATATTGCCCTCTACTCCATTGCCTGTATTACTTATTTAGCCATTGGCTATAAAGTCATGTACCCGGATCCTTCCCCTGCTTATGCCGCCGATGCAAACTTCTTCTTTCAAGTTGTGTTCGTTGCAACCGCTATGTCCATTGTTTCCGGCGCCGTTGCAGAGAGAATGAAGCTTATGAGCTTTTTACTTTTTTGTGTCGTACTCAGCGCATTTATTTACCCAGTTCAGGGCTTGTGGACCTGGGGTGGCGGCATGATAGCAAACTGGGGGTTTGTCGACTTTGCGGGCTCCAGTATCGTCCACTTAACCGGCGCATCAGCAGCACTCGCGGCGGTAATATTACTTGGTCCCCGCTCTGGTAAATACCTGAGTGACGGCAGTATTAATGCCTTACCAGGATCAAACATGCCACTAGCTGCACTGGGTACTTTTATTCTCTGGTTTGGATGGTTCGGTTTTAACGGCGGTTCGCAGCTGGCGCTGGGTTCAGTTGATGACGCTAACGCCATTGCGCGGGCAATGGTCAATACCAACAGCTCGGCAGCGGCAGGGACAATAGCGGCGCTGCTGTTTACCAAGTTACTCTGGAAAAAGGCCGACCTGACGATGATATTGAACGGTGCTTTGGCCGGCTTAGTCGTCATAACTGCACAACCCGTTACTCCCGAACCCTGGCTGGCAAGTGTTTTTGGCTTTGTCGCCGGACTCATTGTTGTGTTATCAATTATTGCTCTGGATAAACTGCACATTGACGACCCGGTGGGAGCCATTTCAGTACATGGTGTCATTGGCATATTAGGTACCCTGGTAGTACCGATAAGTGACCCCAGCGCCAGTTTCATGGTCCAGTTGGCCGGCGTTGCTACAATTTTTGGCTGGGTGTTTGTCTGTAGCTTTATTATCTGGACTATACTCAAGCTGACCGTAGGTATTCGTGTAACTAAAGAACAGGAATACGTAGGCTTAGATCAGGTTGACTGTGGCGTTGAGGCTTACCCGGAGTTTACTTCGCAGAAGTAACGATACCTACGTCATATTGCCAGGCCCGCCCGTTCTTGATACGGTTTTATGCCATCAATTTCAGGAATGGGCGGACAATTATGTCGACATCACGAGAGTATGTTGAAGAACTTTTAGCTCAGGCAGATATTCGCATTAACGGCAATCGAGCCTGGGACATGCAAGTACACGATGAAACCGTTTTTGATCAGGCTTTATCGCGTGGCAACCTGGGTCTTGGCGAATCCTATATGGCACGTTTATGGGATGCCGAGTCTCTTGATCAGTTTTTTTTCAAGCTGTTGCGATCCGGCATACAAGACAAGGTAAACCCCGCACGCCTTATTTTTCACTCCCTGAAAAGCCGCATTTTTAATTTACAAAGCCAATCGAAAGCCTGGGAAGTTGGGCAACACCATTACGATATGGGCAACGACCTATACTCAGCTATGCTGGACGAACGCATGGTTTACACCTGTGCCTACTGGGACAAAGCTAAAGATGTGGATGAGGCGCAACGGAACAAGCTTGAGCTTTGCTGTAAAAAGTTAGGCCTTAAACCCGGTATGCGAGTGCTTGATATAGGCTGTGGATGGGGCAGTTTTATGCAATACGCGGCTGAGAATTACGGCGTTGAGTGCGTTGGTGTCACTATATCCAAAGAACAAGTTGCATTGGGTGAAGAGCGCTGTAAAGGCCTGCCGGTCGAGTTCCGGTTACAGGACTACCGTGAGCTTGATGAACAGTTTGATCGGGTCATTAGCTTAGGCATGTTCGAGCACGTTGGCCAGAAAAACTATGACGACTATATGGACGTGGCTCTGCGCTGCACCAAAGAAGACGGTCTGTTTTTACTCCACACTATTGGTAAAAATGTCAGCGACACAGCGGCTGACCCATGGATCAGCAAATACATTTTCCCAAATGGCGAAGTGCCCTCCATTTCACAAATTGGTACCGCGTTGGAAGAAAAGTTTGTCTGTGAGGACTTACACAACTTTGGAGCCGATTATGATAAAACCCTAATGGCCTGGTTTGAGAACTTTGATAACGCCTGGTCAGAGCTTAAATCGCAATTTGACGATGAGTTTTATCGTATGTGGAAATACTACTTACTATCTTGTGCAGGGGCCTTCCGCGCCCGTGATATCCAACTCTGGCAATGGGTATTGTCTCCCAAAGGCAGAGTTGGAGGATATTCACGGCCTCAACTTTAAGAGTCCGCGTTAAATTCCGTCATAAAGATATCCCAGAATACCAGGAACAGGGCTGCAACAAGCGGCCCTAATACAAAACCGGTAATTCCGAATAAAGATAAGCCACCCAGAGTTGAGAACAACACTAAGTAGTCCGGCAGTTTTGTATCGCGGCCAACCAAAATTGGGCGTAATACATTATCGGCCAGACCAATAACAATTGCACCGTAAGCAACGAGTATGGTCGCGGCTATCCAGCTTCCTGTCGCGTATAGATAAATAGACACAGGTAGCCAGACCAGGCTGGCACCCACTGCAGGAATGAGTGACAAGAACGCCATCACAACACCCCAAAGTAAAGCACCCGGAATGCCAAGCAACGCAAAGATAATACCGCCTAACGCCCCTTGAACTATCGCAACCACCAAGTTCCCTTTGACCGTTGCGCGTGTTACTTCCGCAAACTTAGTAAATAGCTTACGCTCCCGTTCATCTCCCAGAGGTAACGCCTTAACCATCAAGTTAATTAAACGGTGTCCGTCCCTTAGCAGGAAAAAAGTCAGGTAAATCATTAAAGCCAGACTAATCAGAAAAGAAAACGTGTTTTGACCAATGCTGAGTGCTTCTTCCGCTAAGAACTTGCTACCGCTGACGGCTGTCGAGGATATTTTATCTCGCACATCGCTGGCTTTAATATCAAACTGAGCAAGTAGGTCATTAATGACCGGAAAGGCGGTCTGAATTTCATCAAAAAGTTTTCCTGGATTAATTTTGCCTTCATCCAGTCGCTGGTAAAAACTAACCCCCTCTTGCACGAATGAATACGAAATTCCCAGTACCGGGATGACAACAATAACAAGTGCAATTAGCAGCGTAACAAGCGCTGCCCGGTTAGGCTTGTCTCCAAACTTGTTCTTCAACCGTTGCTGCAACGGCGAGAAAATTACCGTAACGACACAAGCCCAAAAAATAGCAGCCCAAAAAGGTATAAGTACCCAGGCAAAGGCAACGCTGACAAGTGCCAGCGTCAGTAAAAATGAACGTCTTTCTAATGATTCCCGCATACTTGCTTCCTTGGCATTAGTAATTCTTTGCGTAAAGACTTGACAGACTTCCCGTTAGATAACAACCTCAACATAGCTAACTGCTTAATTTATCACAACTGATAAGAATAAATGCCTAAATCGGAAGATCCATACAGCTTTGCCACTTGGTGCAAAGAAAGTTTGATTAACTTTACAAAAATGAACGCCGAAAAACAGGTGTTTATTGGCTTTGTATTGGCGATATTTATTGCAGCTTTTATCCGGGTTATTGAAATGACCGGTGGGCTTCCAAGCCTGTACGAGCATTTACTTTACTTTCCTTTAGTATTAACCGGACTACTACTTGGCCCCCGTATTGGCGCACTGGCCGGGTTCATGTGCGGAGTTTTACTGAGCCCATTTTCTTTTTCTGATTCATTAATAAGCAGTAACGAAATTGCCGGCGGCTGGATCCTTCGCTTACTGGCTTTCACTTTCATTGCCACTATCGCCGGCATTATTGCAAGAGTCGTTAAAGAACTTAATGGCGCGGAAAAAAGTGCGAAGTTCAAATATCAGGGCACAGACTTGCCTAACATTAATGCCTTACTGGAACAGCTGGAAACTATTGGTCACAGTAAGGATGGAGCTCCGGACGACCTTATCGATATTTTCAACTTTCGCTTGCAGAATATGGAGAAAATTCAGCAGCAAGTAGGCACTGAAAAAGCCAATGAACTCGTCAAACAAATGGCAATACAATTGAAAAAGCTACTTGGCGACCAGGTTCACGTTGGGCAGACGTCGAAAAATGAACTCGTTGGCGTTAGCGCAGAGGCAGAAGAGAATACCAAAGAGCTGCAGAGTAAAATTGAAAGCTTTTTAGAAAAGCCGATAGTGGTCGACGGCGTTTCGTACCAAATGGATAGTGCAGCAGGTGTACTCCGGGTCAAAAAAGACCAGCTTAAAGAAGACCATCAAAAAGTGTTCGATGAAGCTCAGGCACATGCATTTAATGCGTTTCAGAAAAAGCAGCAGTTTTCATTTTTGGAACAAAATGATAACGCGATAGAGCAAATTGAAGAGGTGACGTTCTCTCGTCAGTTTAGCGAGGCCATGAAGAATAATGACATTCAGCTTTACTATCAACCTCGGCTAAACACTAATAGCGGTTATTTCTCGGTACTGGAAATATCCGCAAAATGGGTGCATCCGAAGCGTGGCGGCATGAATTTAGACGAGTTCAAGCCCATGATAGAGGAAGCTTCGTTAACCCAGCAGTTCACATCCTGGATGATTCAGCGCACATTTAAAGATCTGAAGATATGGCTAAAGCAGAAATTCACTGTGCGAGTTTCTATTAATATCACCATTAATGATATCGTAGACCCTATCGTACTCAACGTGTTGGCTCATGAGCTTCAGGAGACGAAGTTTCCGGCTCGGAATATTAATATAGAAGTTAGCGAACGTGCCTTAATGTCGCTTTCAGACAAATCGAAACGTTACCTGGAAAGGTTACGCAGCGTCGGCTGTAATGTTATTGCGGCTCATTTTGGTGAAGGTCGCTCAACCATACAGTCACTTTTCGTACTCCCCGTGGATGCCGTGAAGTTATCTGAGGAACTGGTGCAGAAAGCAACGTCACACAGCGATAAAAAGCGAGAACTGGCATCTATGGTAAAAATGGCGAGAGCCCGCGGTTTAACCACCATAGCCACAGGCATTAATGACCGCGCTAAACTTCTTCTTTTAAAACAAATAGGATGTGAGGAACTACAAGGATCGATTCTAAGTAAGTCGCTGAAAAAGGCTGATATACCCTGGGCCCGGATAAGATAATGAAAGACAAAATGAAGTTAGTAACGCAAAAAAGGTGGCGCAGTCCGTTTTTATATCGCCCGGAAGTTATTCTGGTGCTTTGTTATATCCTTGCCGCTGTTATTTGGGTACTGGGCACTAACGCTCTCATTCCACGTTTACCTTTAGAACCTGATGTTAAGCTCATTTTAGTTCAGTGGAAACCCTGGGTATTTGTTGCCTTATCCATCATTTTTCTATTTTTCTTTACTCGCATTTGGGTCTTGAGGCTCAACAAGTCCCGCGAATTACTGTACAGCTATCTTGAAAACAGTCCGACCATTCATTACGAGCTTCGCGCACTTGAGTCGGGCATTCGCATTGATTGGGTCAGCCCAAATTGTGAACGTATTATGGGTTATTCACCCGATGAGGTGAAAGCGCCCGGTTGGTGGCTGCGTAATATTCACCCCAATGATACGCAGTTGGCTAAGAAAACGATTTTCAGAGGCCTTGAAGAAGATCAGTTCGTTTACGAGTATCGCTTCCGCCACAAGCAGGGGCATTACGTATGGGTACGAGACGAGCTACGCCGCATTAGTAAACGCCCTCTCAGTTTTCAGGGCTCCTGGACCAATATCTCCTCAGATTATATTGATAATGCTAATCCGGGTTCAGAAAATACCTCAGAGCATGGTGTATTATCAGGCATCGCTTTACTCGATAAACACCACAGAGTCATCAGCCTGGACGCGCCGTTTAGCGAAATTTCCGGGTTAAACGAGTCTCTGTGTGTTGACTCAAAGTTGGAAGAGTTGCTGACCACTACAGACATCGATGATCTTGCTAGCAGCTTTCCCTGTAACCAGAGCATTCTAATTGTTGGTCGCAACGCTGAGAAAAAACGTTATTCCGCCATTCTGACAATTCGGGAAGCCATTTCTGGCTTTTCCGGGCAGGCGGCTTATATCGCCACATTAAGTGACGTAACCCGACTAAAACAGCAACAACGACAACTGCAACGGCTGGCTTTTTTTGACGACTTAACCGGATTACCTAACGGCAATTCATTGGCATTAGATTTGTCCAAATTGCTGGATGAGTTGCCCAGTGACCGTCTTGCTGCAGTGTTAGTTATGAATGTCGATCATTTCCATCAGGTAAACGACAAATACGGTCATCACATTGGCGATAAAATATTACAGCGCCTGACCCAAAGGCTAAAAGAAGTTACTCCTTTTGGCACTAAGCTTTACAACCTGGGCGGTGACGAGTTCGCTATAGTGCTGAACCACATTGTCGAATACATCGATATTCAGAATATTATCTTACAAATTCAAAAAGCCTACGAGCGTCCTTTTGTGCTGACCAGTGACGATCAGCAAGTTCAACTAACAACCAGCATTGGCGCCAGCGTTTACCCATTAGACGGGCACGATAGCGGAAAACTCTTAGCTCAGGCTAATTTGGCAATGAATTCAGCTAAAGACCAGCAGAATGAAAACCAGGCTTACTTCAAACAAGAACTTGAAAACCGTTCTTACGATGAAATTCAGTTAGAGGAAGATGTACACAGCGTTCTTCAGAGTGAGCAAATGCAATTGGTCTATCAGCCGGTGCTTGATATGGATAAGCAGGTCGTTGGCGTTGAGGCTCTGCTACGCTGGGAACACCCTGAACTTGGTACCTTGCACCCGGAGCAATTCTTACCCCAGTTTGACGCTAATGGCATGTTAGACACTTTGGGTATCTGGGTCATTGAAAACGTTGTTGCCCAAGTTGATAGATGGCAACAGCAGAATATTACGCCGGGTAAAATAGCCATTAATTTGGCCACGGAACAAATATCACAACGGCTCTACCAAGCCATGAGTCGGTTAGATAAAGAAACCCCTAAGCTTTTATCTAAAATTGAATTTGATTTAAGTGAGAGTAGCTTAAACGAACCCCTGCCAAACACACTGGATATTATTGAGCAACTGCACGAATTAGGTATTACCCTGGTCATCGACCGTTTTGGTAAGGGCATAAGCAGTATGCTGCATTTAAAAACGATGGCGGTCAGTAAAATTAAAATTGAACGTGAATTTATCCGCGACCTTGATACCAACGAGCGCTCGCGAAATCTGGTCAAAGCAGTTATACGCATGACCACCGAGTTAGGCTTAGAAGTGCAGGCAGTTGGTGTAGAAAATCAGGCTCAGCTTGATAAGCTCAAAGAGTTTGGATGCCATTACTGGCAAGGGCAGCTTTATAAGCTACCGCAGACCGCTGATGATGTTTTTAGCAGTGACTAATTTAGTCTTCTACTAATGCCTTATAAATCTGAGCAATATGTGGGTCATTCACGCCCAGTTGCTGTAAGGCCAGTTGCAGCTTTACCAGATACTCGGCATTTGGGCCACTGGGTCCAGATGCACGAGCAATATGCTGAGCTATTTCAGGCTCGGGGGCAGCACCAAGAAAAGCTTCATTCTCTTCTGTTGCAATGTAAACCAGACCTTCATGCTGAGAGCCATCGCGAAATGTCATTGCAGTGGTAAAACGTAAATAGCCGTTTTTCTCGCGATGATCCAAATGCTCAAATACATCCGGCGACACTTTATATGCCATACCAGTACAAACCTCACCCGGCGTTTCAATTAAGGTGAGCACTCTACCCGGAGCTTCCGGCGTACCACGATGGTCGTGAGAGCCTTGCCAGAAACGTCGAGACCACCCTTTAATAGAGGCGGGCGCCCTTTCCAGATAAGGAAAGTCAACTTTATAAATGAGTGACCCATAGCCAAATAGCCAGACCGCTTCCAGCCCACTTAAATCCTGACGCTCTTTATTAATCGCAATGGTATCGTGTGACATACAACTCAGCCTTGACGTAGCCTGACGTTTTCGTCAGGGAAATATCTCACCTGACATGAATGTCAGGCTACTATTTACAAAGGTTTGTAGCCGATACGGAAGCCTCCCCAATGCTTTCCATTCACATAGACAGGTACCGATAAATCGTGCATGACCTCCCCCGTGTCGCGCTTATACGTCTGTAACAATAACGCTTGCGTATGAGCTCCGCAACGTGCACCGGTTTTATCATTAAACAACCGACGTGAACGGTTGCCTACCAAGTCCTTGTTTGGATCCCCGGTTAATGGTTTATTAAAGGCGTCATTGTGTCGGGCAACGTATCCATTCGGGTCAGTCGCGATAGCGTAGACAATATGTTCGTGACGCTTCAGAATCGGTTCCTGAATAGCAGGCAGTACACTATCGAAAAACTCTGTATAAGCGGTTTTGTATTTTACCGGATCCGTCCCTGGAACGGGTTCATAGTTTTTTGAGAACAACTCAGAGGATGTCAGTTCACCCTGTTCAAGTGCCTGTTCTAAACGCTGTTCAATTTGCTGTGCCGCATCAGTGGCGGCTTTATAAATAACTCTATGCTCTGCATCGGCATCATTTTCGACTAAGTGCGCAAACAATTGCTCCGACTGCATTTCCAGTTGCTCTGCCTGACCGCTGACATCATCAAGTTGCTGATATTGTTCCGACAGGTCTGAATTAACCGAGTGCAGTAGCTCTCCGTTACGAGAGAGATCCTGAGCGTTTTCCCCCATTAATGCAGTTATTTTCTGCAGTTGTTGCTCGACCGTCTCTGCTTGCTCAACAATACTAGCCAGCTGCTCAACAATGCCTGCGGTTGTCTCAGACTGCTGTTCGATGTGCCTTGATAAATGCTCAATATTTTTGACAGCGGTAGTGGTTTCAGTGTGAATCGCTTCTACCAGGTTACTGACTTCTACGGTAGCATCGGAGGTTCTTCCCGCCAGCGTTCGCACTTCATCGGCAACGACCGCAAAGCCTCTGCCATGCTCGCCGGCACGAGCCGATTCTATTGACGCATTAAGCGCCAGCAAGTTGGTTTGTTCAGCAATGCTGTCAATAACCTGAGTCACTTTGCGAATATCGCTGGCTTTCTCCTGCAGGCCTTTAACGGCTTCCGCACTTTCCCGGCTGTCTGACACAACTAAATCAATTTCGTGTGTCAGCTGCTTTATTCTTTCTCTGCCTTCATGACTGATTTGTTTAGTTTGCTCGGCAGCAACCGCAACTTCCGAAGAGAAAGTCTCTATCCCCTGAGCTCGCTCACTCACCCGGGACGAGTTATCTACGCTTTCTTCCAGGCGCTCTACAATATCTGCTAGTACGGTCTTAAAACGGGTAATTGCAAAACTGAGTTCAGCCGTTGCAATAGCATTCTTCCCGGAGTTTTCGGCAAGATGATCGGTGCTGTCGTCCGTTTCTTCAGGCTCATGGACAGAAACCTGGGCCCGTCGCAAGTAGTTAAGGTAAAAACCGCTTAAGCCAATGAATAATAAAGACTGCAGGCACAGCTGAAGCCAAAGCCAGGGCACAAAAGAGGTAACGATTAAGCTGGCAACTATGGCTAACACCGTTATTAATATAGGTGGTTTCACATCAACTGTGGACATTTTTTCGCTTCCATAAGGCGTAAACAACGCAACAAACCATGTATATTTATCGAACAGTTTCTATGAAACTTTATGTTGGTGCACTACGACCTTGGTAGCAAAGTCAGGCGAGCATTCGCTCGCCTGCAACAGTAATCTTTCGTATAGGTAGTCATTAGGATAAATAATTTTTAAATCACTGACTTTACGATTACAAAAATGCCCATTAAAACCAGAAACACTGCAAACCCCTTTTGTAGCCGCTCTTTAGGTAAGCTACGACCAATTTTTGAGCCAAAAGCACTACCAAAAACACCACCGAGGATCATAATACCAATGATTAACCAGTCGAATTGAACATCGTTTGATGACATCACCGCATAATATTTAAAGAAGCCCGCAATAGATTTAATAACAATAATTAGCAAGCTTGTACCAATAGCAACGGGCATAGACAGACCGGCCAACAGAACCAGTGCCGGAACAATCAGAAACCCCCCGCCGACACCGACAAAACCAGTAATAATACCAACAACAAAGCCTTCTAAAGTTACCTTTGCATAATTCATCGAATAAACATGAGCCGGTGGTTTTGGCTTGCTTCTCCACATCAATCCAGCGGCGACAATCATTAACAAAGAGAAGGTCAGCAATTGCCAACGACTATCGACCAAAGTTCCTAACCATGCTCCACCATAAGTACCTACCATTCCTGGAATACCAAATACCCAAAAGTGCCGCCAACTGACATTCTTACGACGAATGTAAGAAATCGACCCAAATAAACTGATACCAGCAACAATTAACAAAGAAGATGCAATGGACTCTCCAGCAGGCATGTCCACTAAGTACATCAGTACCGGGACAGTCAGAATGGAACCTCCAGAGCCAAATAGCCCTAAGCTCAAACCAATAACTACAGCACCCAGTATCGCGAGCAGCATTTTCTACCCCTCTTTATATTCCATAAAAGAATATCATTATAACCAATTTGAATTACAAAAAAAGGCCGCGTTCACACGCGACCTTTCGAAATCTCATCACACTTTAACTTGGTCGTTATTTGTCCAGATCGGTTAAGCGCAAGTAAGAACGAAGCGTATCCCAACCTTGCGGGAACTTAACTTTCGCTTCTTCATCAGAGACACTCGGACGAATGATTACTGACTTACCTGGTTCCCAATCGGCCGGGCACGCAACTTCATGTTTATCGGTGGTCTGCAGAGCATCAATTACGCGCAAAATTTCCTCAAAATTACGACCGACTGTCATGGGATATGTCATCGTCAAACGAATCTTTAAATCCGGATCGATAATATATACTGAACGAATAGCGGCGTTGTCATCCTCGTCTGGGTGAATCATGTCGTATAGCTCAGCAACCTTTTTGTCTTTATCTGCGACAATCGGAAACTCTAATACGGTATTTTGAGTTTCGTTAACGTCTTTTATCCAGCCCAGATGCTCGTCCACTGTATCCGTTGAAAGGCCTAAAGGCTTCACATTGCGCTTAGCAAATTCAGGAGCCAGTTGAGCAGTGCGTCCCATTTCAGTAGTACATACCGGGGTGTAATCCGCCGGATGACTAAAGAAAAACGTCCATGACCCTTTTGCCCATTCATGAAAATCAATGGTTCCGGTTGTTGTTTCAATAGTGAAGTTCGGTGCAATACTACCTATACGTAAACTCATTGTGTTTTCCTCTCTTTGAAAAAAGTTGTTAGTTAAAATTTATTCGCTGGAATTTTGAAGTAATGCTCTCCATCATTCTCAGTCGGTGGTAATTTACCTGCTCGCAGATTAACCTGCAGCGCGTGTAACATTCTGTCCGGTAATGCGAGTGTCGCGTCACGCTCATCGCGGACTTTGCGGTATTCCTCTTCTTTCACGCTGCCTGACAAATGGACATTCGATTCTTTGTGTTGTGCAACAGTTGCTTCCCATTGTGCTTCGCGCCCACCTTTGCCGTAGTCATGTCCAACAAAAAGTCGGGTATTGTCTGGTAAGCTTAAGATCCGTTGCAAAGAATCCCATAGTTCCTTCGAGGAGCCTCCCGGAAAGTCAGCCCGGGATGTGCCGCTATCCGGATACATAAAGGTGTCGTGAACAAAAGCCGCATCACCGACAATATAAGTAATTGAACCTAATGTGTGTCCTGGTGATAACCAAACTTCCACCTTCAGGTCCCCGATTTTGAAGCTGTCCCCTTCCTCGAAAAGGTGATCAAAGTCTTTGCGAGGATCGAACAGGCCAGAAACGTTGTAATAGTCACTCCAAAGCTTGGCTATAGCACAAGTCTTTTCACCTATAGCATTCGGGGCTCCAGTTTTTTCTTTCAAATAATGTGAAGCCATCAAATGATCCGCGTGTGGGTGAGTGTCCAATACCCACTCGATGGTTAATTCATTATCTTTTGCTAGCTTCAGAACTTCGTCAGCGCTTTCATAGGATGAGCGGGCACTGCGGGGATCAAAGTTTTGTACCACATCAATTAAAGCGGCTTTCTTGGTCGCCGGATCAGCAACAATATACTGCACTGAGCCGGTATCTTTTTCATAAATACCCCATACATCAGGGGACTTTTTGCCGGTTGATGGACTTTTACGAATAATGCTTGTCATATGCACCTCCTTTAATTTGGTTATAAGCATATAACAAAAAGGCATTCTAGCAAGCGAAGTGAGGGGATCTTAGCAACGATTGCTTTAATCGATATTTTAGATTAATGAATTAGTTCTAATAGATAGAATATTTATAACTGATTGTTATTTGATCGCAGTCATCAAAACGAGTATCTTGAACTAAAAGTTATATACTTATCACTTATTAGAATAAGCAAGCATTCATAGAGGCTAGAGATATGTCACAGGATCAAAAACCATTAGTTAAACACTTTTTCGATGAACCGACTAACACCTACAGTTACGTCGTCAGAGACCCAAGCTCGGATTACTGCGCCATCATCGACTCGGTACTTGACTTTGATTATGCATCAGGCCGTACAGATACCCGTTCAGCAGAAAGTATTCTTAAATACATTGATGATAATAAGTTGATCGTTGACTGGATTCTAGAGACCCACGTTCATGCAGATCATTTATCCGCAGCCCCTTACTTGCAAGAAAAAACAGGGGCTAAGCTGGGTATTGGTGAACACATAAAGACGGTTCAGGATACGTTTGGTAAAGCATTCAATGCAGGCACTGAATTTGCACGCGACGGCAGCCAGTTCGACCACTTATTTGCCGATGGAGATAACTTTACTATCGGAAACCTGAAAGCTCACGTACTACACACTCCTGGTCATACTCCAGCCTGCCTCACTTATGTTATAGGTGATGCTGCTTTTGTGGGTGATACACTCTTTATGCCAGACTATGGCACCGCACGCTGTGACTTCCCCGGTGGCGACGCAAAAACATTATATCGCTCAATTCAGAAAGTGTTCGAGTTACCTGATAAAACCCGACTATACATGTGTCACGACTATAAAGCGCCGGATCGCAACCACTACGCATTTGAAACCACTGTTGGTGAAGAAAAGAAAAACAATATTCACGTTGGCGCTGGTAAAACAGAAGACGAATTTGTAAAAATGCGTACTGAGCGTGATGCTACTTTAGACATGCCTCGCCTTATTTTGCCTTCCGTTCAAGTGAATATGAGAGCTGGCCAGCTGCCACCCGCCGAAGATAACAACCAGCGCTACTTAAAAATTCCTTTAAACCTTTTTTAAGGGGGAGACTACTTATGGATATTCGTAACCTTAGCCCATTTATCAGTGTTTCTCCTCAAATTACTCCGGAAGATGTTGGGGTTGCTGCCTCAAAGGGTTTTAAAACCATTATTTGCAATCGGCCTGACAATGAAAGTGAGGATCAGATAAACTCCGAAGCAATCCGTCTGGCAGCCGAGGAAAATGGACTCGCGTTTGAACATTTACCTGTCCTTTCCGGGCAAATTACAGATAGCGACGTTACAGAGTTTCAATCCCTTATAAAAAAAGTTCAGGGCCCCATACTGGCCTACTGCCGAACAGGAACTCGTTCTTGCACTTTGTGGGCTCTCGCAGAAGCTCACTTCACCCCTCCGAAAGCTATTCTTAATATCGCTCAGCAGGCTGGTTATGACCTTAACGGGCAACTTTCTCGCCTAGAAGAGAGAAACCAACAGCCACACTCGACTTCAAAGCGATCAATTTATCACAGCGTCGTCATAGTGGGCGGTGGTGCTGGGGGGCAAGCCGTCGCTGCAAGCTTATTAAAACGTCAACCAAGCCTGGATATCGCTATTATCGAACCCAATCAAGCTCATTATTATCAACCTGGCTGGACATTGGTCGGGGGCGGCGTTTTTGAGCCAGAACAAACACAACGCCCAATGAACTCAGTTATGCCAAAACAAGCCACATGGTATCAGACTGCTTTAAGCCAGTTTATTCCAGAGCAACAGCAAGTCGTGTTAGAAAACGGCGATATACTTGGATATCGGTCATTAGTTGTAGCTACAGGACTTAAGCTTGACTGGGACGCTATACCCGGCCTGCGTGAAAGCCTTGGCAAGAATGGAGTTACCTCCAACTATCGCTTTGATTTGGCACCATACACTTGGGAACTTGTGCAGTCGTTAAAATCGGGGACAGCTTTATTTACACAACCTCCAATGCCCATTAAATGTGCCGGAGCGCCACAAAAAGCCATGTATTTGTCTTGTGACGAATGGCATCGCAGTGAAGTTCTAAAAGATATTTCTGTCGAATTCTGTACCGCAGGTGCCGCACTTTTTGGGGTCAAAGACTATGTCCCGGCTCTAGAGAAATATGTAGAAAAGTACAACATTAGCCTCGCCTTCCAGAACAAGTTGGTTAAGGTTGATGGACCGAATCAGCAAGCCACATTTGAGGTTACCGACGTCGAAGGCAATCTCAAAGAAGTGGTTAAGTCCTTTGATATGCTGCACGTCTGCCCGCCACAAACTGCACCTGATGTTATTGCTTCAAGCTCCATAGCCGATGCTGCAGGCTGGGTCGATGTAAGCCCCGAAACGCTGCAACACAAGCGCTATGGAAATATATTTGCTGTCGGGGATGTGTCTAATTCACCCAATGCAAAAACTGCTGCTGCCGTGCGCAAACAAGCCCCTGTGGTAGCCGAGAATATTATCTCAACGCTCGCGGGTAGTCCGCCAACGGCCGTTTATGAAGGTTACGGATCATGTCCACTAACAGTAGAACGTGGCAAAATTGTACTGGCCGAATTCGGTTATGGTGGTAAATTACAACCAACCTTACCCCAATGGCTGGTCAACGGTACCCAACCCTCAAGGCTTGCATGGTTTCTTAAAGAAAAGATGCTGCCCTGGATCTACTGGGATCTAATGCTTAAGGGAAAAGAGTGGCTAGCGGCTCCGAAGCATTTAACTCATAAACCAGAGCCTCAGTCTGCGCCGGAGGCTTGTGATTTTAAAGAAAAGAAAAAGTAACTATCAGATTTTCAACTGTTGGTAACTACTATCTAGTAGTTACCAGCAGTTCTTTATTGCTTTCTATAAAATAAGACGTTGGCCTACCGGAATTTCGGCGTTGATTTCGTCGACACTTACATGACTAATAATAATCCATGTTTTGTCCTCTGTTTCAGTAACCAGTCGTTCCAGTATGTCTTTAACTAAATCGCGCTCAATACCCGCAAATGGCTCGTCCAGAATAACCACCGGTTTATCCTGCAACAGCACTCGTGCCAGCGCCAGCCTACGCAGTTGCCCACCGGATAGCTGTACCCCCCGAGGGCCTATCCGAGTATCTAGCCTGTCTGCTAAGGACGCAATTTTTTCATCCAGATACACCAGCTTTAACACCTTCCAATACTGCCTCTCCGGCAAAAACAAGCATTTCGGATTTAAGTTATTACGAACTGAAGCATCGAATATCTCAGTTTCCTGAGTTAAATAACTGGCTTCATTTCGCAAGCAAACGTCGGGTTGTGTCGTTATCTCACCTTGCACCCAATTGTGGGGATACAGCCCCATTAAAACTTCAGCCAGAGTGCTTTTGCCAATTCCCGATGCGCCCTCAACCCAATGCACTAATCCCGGTTCAAAGCTTATGTTCAGGTTTTCAAAAAGCGGTCGTTGCTGACGCCAGACCGTGAGTTCATTAATTTGAATAGTAACGGCGGTAGCTTGGCCTTTGCTTTCAGGCTTTTCCGAACGGCGCGATTCGCCCGGCTGCTTGCCTGTTTTTGACTCTAATAAACGCCTTCCCGCCGCCAGTGTATTGCCGTAACCAGCCCATTGCATAGGCAGCTCGCTTGCCAGTTCCTGCCAGGCAAAAGCTGACAGAGCCAGCATGATCACTTCTGCGGCGCCTATCTGGCCGTGCTTAAACTGAACCAGAGCTAATACCAGAACCAGCAGAGCTACTAGTTGAGCGATAACATCAGTAATCCATTGCGTCCGCTGTTGCAGTTGTAACTGTTCTATTTCTAACTGCTCCAGCGTCTGTGACTTTTTTAGCACTTTTGCTGTTTGCTGGTCATAACAACCCCAGGCACTGAGCTCTGTCACCGAGTCGGCGAAGTTCATGGCGTTATCGCGCAAGCGTTGTTGGTGGCGTAAAGACTTAACTGCCAGCTTACGGCTCTTGACCGCCAGTCTCCACGCGCAACAACCTGTCGCTAGCGCGCCAGACACCAAAACCAGGCTCAGCCAGGTATTATAGAAAGACCAGAAAACCAACAGCAGTAAGCTTGCCAGAATAAAAACCAGTGCCGGCATAACCAACCGGATAAGCAGGTTATCCATTGCATTCAAATTTCGCGTCAGTTGCTGCACGGTGTCAGAAACGCGGAAACTCAGAGTTTTATGCAGCGGCGTTTTCTGCAATAAACGAAACAAAGCAACCCGCCAGCGCGCCTGTAGCTTCAGCACTAAATCGTGGTTCAACAGCCGCTCAAAGTAACGGCTCACAGTGCGAGCTACAGCGAAAAAGCGTATTCCCCCACCGGGGGTATAAATATCGAACCCGACATATAACGCTGCGGCAGTAATAAACCAACCTGACAGCGACAGCAAACCAATTCCGAATAACGCTGTCGCTAAGGCTAATGCAATGCCTATAACCAGTTGTATTCGGTAACTGCTAAGTTGCATTAACCAGGGCTTCAGCTGGCGCCAGTCTCTTTTTATCATGACGCACCCTCTGTAGCGGCTATAGTCACACACTTATCAGCTGCATTTTTTAACTTGGGGTCGTGACTAGCGGCTATAACCGTCACGCCATTTTGGGTCATTCGCTTCAACGTCTGCCTAATCGCTTCTGCTGAAACCTCATCTAAATTCTCTGTCGGTTCATCAGCAACAATTAAACCTCGCCCGGACAGCATACAACGAGCCAGTGCAACCCGACGTCGCTCACCTCCGGACAAACCCACGCCTCTCTCACCAAGGCGTGTATCTAACCCCTCGGATAACTGCTCTAACAACGTCCCCAGGTTTAATTGCTCAAATACATCAATGATGTCGGCATCAGCATGCGTTTGATACTGATTTACATTGTTGCGAATGGAGCTTGCGGTTAAAAAAGGTTGCTGAGCAAAGTAAGCAACGCACTCTTTGCCAAAGCTCTCATGCAGTTCGAGTGTGCCTGAATACGGCTGTTGACCAAGAAGAACTTTAATTAAGGTGCTTTTCCCGCTGCCTGAAGGGCCACTCAAAACAGTTAAAGTTCCCGCGCTGATATCGGTATCAGGATACAGAAGTACCGATTTGGGCGTTAACTGAACCGACAAGTTTTGCCAATGAATTGCTGCATTAGAAGACTCAGACAGCGTTGGCTGATGCATGGCTCCTGCTTCTTTTAAAGGCTCAGCCATAGAAGGCTCCGCCAGCAAGCTTGCAGCACCAATAGCAGCGGCGCGATCATGATAACTCTGCGCAAACTGACGTAAAGGAGCAAAATACTCAGGCGCTAATAGCAACATGAACAATCCACTGAACAGTGTCAGCTCATCGGCTCCGAACCAGCTAATGTAGCCCAATAAGCCAAAACCAACATAGAGGGCCACACCAGCAATAGCGACACTAGAAAAAAACTCCAGCACTGCAGAAGAGAGGAAAGCAACCTTTAAGGTCGACATTGTCGCCTGCCTATACTCCTCGCCGGCAGTAGCAACATCTGAAAGCGCCTCATCGCCTGCATCGAACAGCTGAATAGTTGCAAGATTACGCAGTTTATCAGTAAATATCCGACTGAGGGCATGAGTTTGCTGCGCGTGTTTTTGACTCAAACGCTCAGCACCAATTCCTACCAAAGCCATAAATAAAGGTATGACCGGTCCGCTGAACAAAAGCAAAAGGCCTACCAGTGGGTTAATATAAAAACAGGTGATTAATATGACCAATGGTGAGAAGACCACCAAATACTGCTGCACCAAATATCGGTTAAAATAGCCTTTTAGTGCTTCTACAGGCTCCAGCTGCAATGCACCATCGGCAGCACTTGGCGGCATGCCTGCACAAGTTTGCTGACGCCAACGTTGAAACAATTGCTTGCGCGCGGTTTGAGTAGCCTGAAAGGTTGCTTGTTGCAGAAAATCTTGTTGCCAGTACGGGCTACTGACTCTTAATAAGGTACTGACAATTAAACCAACCCCGACATAGGTTAAGCTTACCCCTGACTGATTTTCAGCCAATACCAACTGAGCGATATAAGCAATGCAACCAAGTTGCACAACTACCGCAAAAGTTTTCAGTAAACCAAACAAAAACGCCCACTGAATGGGGCGTTTTACCTTGACCGCTAACTCTTTCAGATAAAGTGAAGCGGCCTTTAATTCTGGACTGAGTTTAGCACTCACTAATTTGAGCCTTAATGATAACCCTGGTCGGCTTTGACCTTACCCCGGAATATCCAATAAGTCCAAGCCGTATAAACCAGAACAATGGGAATAACAAACAGTAGCCCCAGTAATAAGAATAGCTGCGACTCATGCGCTGACGCCGCATCAGCTAAGGTATAACTCGGTGGAACTACGTAAGGCCATTTACTGGCCAATAGCCCCAGATAAGTAAAAATGAACAAACCCATGGTGGCGACAAATGGAGTGCCTTCACGCTTCTTGTTAATCGCATTAAAAATCCAGTAAGCGCAGGCTAGCCCCAATATCGGCAGTAACCAGATTGGCGTAAAGTCGCTAAACCAGCGCTCTGCCACAAACGGGTCAACGAAGGGCGTCCACACACTAATGATGCCGAAAATAATTAACACCGAAGCTAGCAGTGGCTTAACTAATCGGTAAGCCCATTGCTGAGTTTCTCCTTCGGACTTCATAATCAACCAGGTTGCTCCCAATAGTGCGTAGCCCGCAACCAATCCCAGCCCGGTTAGAACGGTAAACGGAGTCAGCCAATCAAGAGCGCCGCCAACGTAGCGCATATTCTCGGTTTCAAAACCTTGAATGTAAGCGCCCACTACCGCTCCTTGCGCAAAAGAGGCAACCGTTGAGCCTATCGCAAAAGACCAGTTCCACAAGTACTTTGAAGTGTGCGCTTTAAATCGAAACTCAAAAGCGACACCACGGAAAATAAGCCCGGCCAGCAACAAGAATACGCCAATATATAAAGCCGGCAAGAAAATGGTATAAACTAGGGGGAAGGCTGCCAGAAGCCCTGCCCCACCTAATACCAGCCAAGTTTCATTGCCGTCCCAAACTGGTGCAACCGAGTTCATCATAATGTCACGGTCATGTTCACTTGGAGCAAACATGAATAAAATCCCCTGACCTAAATCAAAGCCATCCATCAATACATACATGATGACACCAAAAGCAATGATTCCGGCCCATATATAAGTTAAGTCAAAAATTGGTTCACTCATGATTACTATCCTTAATCAAAGCTAGCGTCAGCGGCTGACAGAGGGCGTTTCGGGCGATGTTTATCGTCCTCATGCTGCTCAGTACCTTCGGTTCCACCTCGAATTACACGAGTTAAATAGTAGGCTCCGGCGGCAAATACACAGGCATAAACCAGGAAGTAACCAATAAGCGTAAACAATGCCATACCTCCCGTAAGTGATGGTGTAAGGCCTTCTGCATGAGTCATTTGACCGTAAATTACGTAAGGAGCCCGACCCACCTCAGTCACAAACCAGCCTGCCAGTACAGCAATGAAAGGACTTAAAGTCATTAACCGTAATGTCTGCAGGTACCAGCGGCTGTTCATATATGCCTGCTTACGCCGTAGGAAAAGACCAATCACTGCAACCAGCACCATCAAAAGACCCATGGCAACCATAATTCTGAATGACCAGAATACAATAGGAACATTGGGTTGCAGCTCTGGCGGCTGTTCCTTAACGCCGGGTATTTCGCCGTCCCAGTCATGAGTCAGAATATAACTAGCCAGTTTGGGAATACCCACTTCAAAATGATTCATCTGCTGTTCTTGATCGGGAATAGCAAACAGTAACAACGGAGCACCTTTCTGCGTTTCCCAGTTACCTTCCATTGCAGCAACTTTAGTCGGCTGATGTTTAAGAGTATTAAGCCCGTGTAAATCACCAATAAACACTTGTAAAGGTGTCAGAAACAGCAACAGCCATAAGGTCATAGATAAGGCCTTCCGGTGCAGTTCGGTGTCACGTTTCTGGATTAAAAACCAAGCGCTAACTCCGGCAACCACAAACCCGCCCGTTAGGAAAGATGCAAGCGCCATATGCGCGAACCGATACCAGAACGAGTCATTAAAAATAGCATCGGCCCAACTGACAACATGATAAATCCCGTCGCGAACTTCTACCCCTCCGGGCGTCTGCATCCAACTGTTAGCGGACAAAATCCAGAAAGACGAAATAAAGGTCCCGATAGAAACCATCAGCGCAGCAAAAAAATGGACGCCATTAGGTACTTTTCCTCGACCAAAAAGTAATACCCCCAAGAACGCAGCCTCCAGGAAAAACGCAGTTACGACTTCGTAACTTAATACCGGTCCCAGAAAATTTGCTGTCGCGAGGGAGAAGTTACTCCAGTTCGTACCAAACTGAAATGACATGACGATACCGGACACCACACCCATGCCAAAAACAACAGCAAAAACCTGTGTCCAGAAAGCGCCTAATCGCTCCCATTTAGGATCATTCGTTTTAAAGGCAAGCCCATAAATTACCGCAATATAAGAAGCAAGCCCAATGGTAAACACTGGAAAAATCGCATGAAAAGATACAACAAACGCGAACTGGATTCGCGAAAGTAATAGTGGGTCAAGCTCCATGGCATGATCTCCTGGTTAGGTATACTGATTCTAGCTTAAATAATAACCATATAAAATCAATGGTTATTTCATCTTATTCTTTGATCTAACAACAAAAGCACCACGAATTTCTCCCACTTCAAAGCCCGTAGCCTGGTCATTTGGATAGCGTTCATTAATTGCTCTTTTAAGCTCAGGAGCAACCGAATTACCATGGCAAGCGGCGCATTGTGGTTGCATTACTATGGCTTTCATCCATACCTCATGGCCATCACTACCCATGTAAGTAGTACTGGGTGGCTTGCCTTTATTCCTCTCCCACAAGTACTCAAAGTCTTCCAATACTCGTTTTTGCTCAGCGCTGGGCTTGTTATCCGGATTACGAACTTTTAATGCTGTACGACTCACTACCAGACCAAGCTCCTCACCAACGGTACTTGCAATTTCTGGCGCCTGCTCATTACACACATCAATAGCCGCAATATGCCCGTCACTTTGGATCGTACTCATCAGTACTTTACCCAGACGTTGTTGCAGTTTTTTTGCAGCTGTTTCGTAAGTTTTATTATCGGAAGCTAAACTTGTCGTAGCGGAAAATGCGATAAAAATGATAAAAAACTTTAAAATAAGTTTACTGGCAGACATACGGCACTCCTAAAATAGACAAATCCACATTAGATTATAAGCTTATCACTAAAAGTTCTATAGGTATTTTCCCGAGACAATTTGTCGCACTTTTTTTAATGGTTCCGAAACACAAATTGACATCAAACCCCACGCGTAGCAATCTAACCTTCTATTTTGACACCAACCGGCAAAACCTATGAAAAACATCGTTGATCACTTAGCACAATATGCGGCTTATCATCGTAACCGAAAGAATGTGGCAACCCACATTGTCGGTATTCCTATGATTGTTGTTGGTATCATTAGCCTCTTATCGCGACCTGCGCTACCTTTGGATTATCTGCTGATCACCCCGGCCAGCCTGGTTGTTTTAGCAGCCGTTATTTTTTACATTCGGCTCGATATTAAGCTTGGGCTACTCATGACCGTGCTGTTATGGCTGTCTTTAGCCGTTGGTCGAGACATTGCAGCTTTACCAACAACACTGTGGCTTAGTTGGAGCATTGGTCTGTTTGTAGTCGGCTGGATTTTTCAGTTCATTGGCCATTATTTTGAAGGCAGAAAACCCGCTTTTGTTGATGACATTATGGGTTTAGCAATTGGTCCCTTATTCGTGGTGGCGGAAGTTGTGTTCATTTTAGGCTTTAGAAAGGACTTAAAAGCAGCGGTGGAACAAAAACTATGATGGAACTGGATTACCCTCAGTGGTTTCATGATTGGGCGGCCTCCCAACCCTGGGCTTATACCATTAGTGCCTGTGTTATTCTGGCAATTGCCGTTTGGATATCCCAGCTCATCACTCAACAAATTTTACTACGTGGTGTTTCGCGGCTGCTGTCACAAACAGAGTTAGGCAGTGACCCAGGCATTGGCATTCGGGTTATTGTACACCGTCTGGCTCAGGTTGTTCCTGCTTTGGTACTGTCCGCCGGTATTTATCTGGTACCCGACCTACCCGAAAACCTCACCACAGTCATACGTAATATCAGTATTGCTTACTTAATACTGACTCTGGCGCGGTCATTCAGCGCTGCCATGACCAGCGTAAATGAAATATACAACCGTCAGCCCGACGCGCATGAAAAGCCGATTAAAGGTTATCTGCAAATAGCAAAAATTGTGGTTTACGTTGTCGCGGCCATTCTCATCATAGCGTCATTACTCGACCGCTCGCCAGTTATCCTGCTTTCAGGAATTGGTGCTATGGGTGCCGTTGCTATGTTGGTGTTTCAGGACACGATACTGTCGCTGGTTGCCAGCATTCAGCTTTCCTCTAACGACATGATTCGGGTTGGCGACTGGATAGAAATGCCACAGCTAAATGCCGATGGCGATGTCATTGATATCGCACTGCATACGGTAAGGGTACAGAACTGGGATAAAACCATCACCAATATCCCGACCAAACGCCTTATATCTGAGTCTTTTAAAAACTGGCGCGGTATGCAGGAAAGTGGCGGACGCCGTATAAAACGCGCCTTGTATATTGACCAGAACAGCATTCATTTTTTGTCCGACGAGCAAAAGAAAAAGCTCAAGCGTTTCTCATTGCTGAGCGACTACCTGGCGCAAAAAGAGAAAGATATTTCAGAGTGGAACTCAAGCCTTGAGCAAACCGGGGCTGACCCAATTAATGGCCGACAGGTAACAAATATTGGAACCTTCCGCGCTTACGTAAAACAGTACCTCAGCAACAGACCAGACGTTCATAAAGGGCTGACATTAATGGTAAGGCAACTGAATCCTGGCCCTCAGGGGTTACCTATTGAAATCTATTGCTTTAGCAATGACACAGCATGGGAAATCTACGAAGGCATACAATCCGATATTTTTGATCACCTGTTTGCGATACTGCCACAATTTGATTTGCAGGTTTTCCAGGAAACCTCAGGGCAGGACGTTCGCTCAGCGGTACAAACGCTTGAATTTAAACCCCAAATTGATGGTGAATAAGTTAAGACGGAACTAAAGCTTTACTGTCATTAAGTCTTCATGTTTGCGGAGTAATTTCTTTTACTCTGGGCAAAAATGCATGGAGTAAAACAGTGAAACAATTTAACCGACGTGACTTTCTGAAACTATTTGCAGCAACGGGCGCAGCAGTCACCGTATCGACAGCATTACAGAGCTGTGCAAGTATTGGTAAAGCCAGTGAGCGCAGCTCCGTCAAGTTTGACCACGGCGTAGCCAGTGGCGATCCTACCTCAAACGCCATTTTGTTGTGGACTCGCGCTGTGCCGGAGAATAGCGCAGAAAAACAAGTAACGCTGGGCTGGGAACTGGCCGCCGATGAAAACTTTTCAAATATCATTCGCTCCGGAACAGCCACGACAGGCGCCAGTCGTGACTACACAGTAAAAGTGGACGTTACCCAATTATCGCCAAACCAGCGTTACTACTACCGTTTTTTAGGTAAGGACAGCAAAAGTTCTTTTGGCAAAACACAAACACTTCCTGAGTCCGGCTTAAGGCCACTGAAGTTTGCGGTTTTCTCCTGCTCTAATTATCCCGCCGGTTACTTTAACCCATACTCGGAAGCCGCAAAGGATGACTCTATTGATGCGGTCATTCATTTAGGTGACTACATTTATGAGTATGGCGCAGGCGGTTACGCCACCGACGGTTCACAAGAAATAGGCCGGGGCTTACCCGACAACAACAATACCGAACTCTTTACCCTGACCGACTACCGTCGCCGCTACGCGCTTTACCGCACCGACAAAGGGTTACAGGCACTGCACGCACACGCCCCTTTTATTGCCGTGTGGGATGACCACGAAATTAGTAATGACACCTGGAAAAACGGCGCAGAAAACCACCAGGAAGATGAAGGCAGCTTTATCGAAAGACGAGCAGCAGCGGTTCAGGCGTACTATGAATGGCTTCCTATTCGTCCGCCACAGGGTGAAGCCAACCTCACTATTTACCGGGACTTTAAATTCGGTGACTTAGTTGATTTGATCATGCTGGATACCCGCATTATCGGGCGCGACAAACAACTCAACTATGACGATTACCGCGACGCGGAGAGCGGGAAGTTCAATACCCAAAAATTCCAGCAAGACATGTCTTCTGACCGCAGTATCATGGGAAAGAAGCAGTTACAGTGGCTGGTTGATAAACTGAATAACAGCTCAGCGCGCTGGCAAGTTTTGGGACAACAGTTGCTTATGGGGAAAATGAACTTCCCCGCCGCTGCGTTCGAAGCCGGTGACCGCAGTAAAGTCACACCACTGCTGTTACAAATAGCAGAGCTTAAAAAGCGCCTGCAAAATGGTGAGGAGTTAACGCCACAGCAACGGACGATGGTCACTCAGGTTACGCCCTACAACCTTGATGCATGGGACGGTTACCCCATTGAACGGGAAATGCTGTACCGGGCGGCGCAAAAAGCCAAAAAACAACTGGTGGTTATTGCCGGAGACACTCACAACGCCTGGCACAGCGAGCTGCGCAGTTCTGATGGTGCCCATATTGGAGTTGAGTTTGCAACGCCTTCGGTGTCATCACCAGGAATGGAATCTTACCTAAGTCTGGACACAAAAGCCGCAGACCAGCTCGCCAAAGCACTACCTACCCTTATCGAGGATCTAAAATATACGAACCTGCATCAGCGCGGTTATATGAACCTGTTTGCATCCGAGGACGCGGTAGAAGCGGAGTGGGTGTTCGTGGACACGATTCGAAGTAAAGACTATCGGGTAGTGAATAAGCACAGAGCACGCTACACGGGAAGTTAATCTCAAACGGTTTAAATGAAAAAGGGAACCGATATACAGGTTCCCTTTTCTCTTTTAGCGTAAATTTACATACCAAACTTCTTGGTAAACTCTAAATAGAATAAACGCGGTGGACCTGAAATAAAGGTTGGGTTACCAAAGCTTCCGCCCGTATTCCCGGCATCAACCAAGTATTCTTTGTCGAATAAGTTGGTCGCTTTCAGCGCCAGACTCCAGTCGGCAGAGTCATTATAAAGACCCAGCGCCGCATTCACTAAAGTAACAGAGTCCTGACTGATATCCAGGCCAGCTACCGGCGCATTTTCTGGTTCAAAGAATACTTCAGACCGGTAGGTTCCGACCACAGAGCCGCGCAATGCGTATTGGCTAGAAAGCGCCGCCTCGTATATAACCCCAAGGCTTGAAGTCCATTCAGGCTGAAGACGGAAGCGGTTTCCGGCTAAGCTGCCGTTGGTGCTGTCGTCATCAATTTTGGCATCCAGATACGCCAGGTGACCAAAGAGCTCAATGCCTGCGCCTACATTCGCATTAATTTCAGTTTCAACACCAAAGTTTGTCGCAGAACCTGCGTTTGCGGTGTAAAAGTTACCCGAGTCATCCTGCAGAGTCACCTGAAAGTCTGAATAGTCCTGATAAAACACCGACGCCGAATAGCGCACACGTTTTTCCGTTAAGTTTCCTTTAAGGCCGGTTTCGTAGTTCCAGATAACTTCTGCCGGAATTAAACCAAAATCACCCGCGGCTTCACCGTCTGCGCCAAGAGTCGAGCTCACATCAACAACTTCTGAGCGACGACCTTTTGAAACCGTAGCAAACCAGTTGTTGTCGTCGTTCAGCTTGTAAATAATATTAAAGCGAGGCAACCAGGCGTCTGAACTGTTGCTTGCAGAAAAAACTTCTCCGTCAGTTGAAACGGTCGGCAGCAACGCTTGTGTTGGCAGACCCAACAAAGGCAGCAACTGGCTGTTCGGCATAGTCGCAGCAAAGCCACTTTCGCGATCTTCTGAAACATAACGAATACCTGCAGCAACTTCGGTTTTATCGTTTAACTGGTAAGTTAAATCGACAAATGCAGACCAGGACTCGTTGTCGCCAAAGTTCGTAAACTCGCCTGCATATGGAATCTCCTGCAAAGCGCCCCCCGTTAATACCGGCGTTAACTGATTAACCGAACCATCGGCATTAATACAAGGCAAACCACTGGGCAAAGCACCGGCGCAGTTTAAGAAAATAGATTCTTCTGTGCTAAACGGTACGCGCTGGCTGCCGTCTTCTGTAAAGTAATTGATTCCCCACAGAGTTAAGAGATTATCGCCGGCGTAGTTAAAGCGAAATTCCTGACTGAACTGGTCACCTTCGGCATCTTCACCAAACTCCAGGAACCATGCCTGGGTGCCATCTGCATCAAACACTTCCAGTGAATCGAAGCTGCGGTAACCACTCACCGAGGTAAAGCTCAGCCGCGGACTAATGGTCCAGTCTACGGTTAAATTAATATCATCGACGGTTCTGTCCAGACCCAATTTTTCACGACCTAATACCGAGGCCGAGTAAGGGCTACCGGTCATTTCAACAAAACTGTAAGGGCTGGTGTCGCCGCCGGTTGGTGCGAAAATACCATTTTTAAATGAGGTTCCGGTATCTTCGTTTTTCTCATAACTGTAAATTAAGTCAGCGATCACCGCATCGCTGGGCTGAAAACGAAGCGAACCACGTAAGGCTTTTCTGTCAATACCGTTCATGTCGTCCTGACCCGGCGCAATATTCTCAATAAATCCGTCACGTTCACGGTAACTGAACGCCAGGCGTCCGCTAACTAAGTCACTGCCGCCGTTAATGAAACCACCCAGCCGTTTCTGAGATTCATTGCCCGCGCCCGCGCTAATTTCAGCAGAAAAATCCGCTTCTGGCTTACGGGTTATAACACTGATAGCGCCAACCGATGCAGCCGTACCGAATAGCGTTGCCTGCGGGCCTTTAACCACCTCGACACGTTCGATATCGAACAATTCAAAGTAGGAGCCACGTGAGCGTGATACATCCACTCCGTTGTAATAAACCGATACCCGTGGAGATGCCTGAGCAGAACCGCTGTCTGAGGTAATACCGCGAATAACAAAGCCGGGGTTGTTCGGGCTTTGTTCCTGAATAACCAAACCCGGAGTCAGGTCTGAAATCATATCCAGCTCGTTTAAGCCCAGTTCATCCAGGCGGCTTCCTTCAAACGCGCTGATACTGGCAGGCACGTCGTTAATAGACTGCACACGTTTTTGTGCAGTAACTTCAATTCGCTCAAGTTCATCTGAGGTGTCCTGTTGCGCAAAAGCAACTGGCGCACTTAACGCACAAAGCGCTGCAACGACAGAGTTTAATACTTTATTTGTTGGAAACGGTAATGCCGATGTTTTCTTATGAGTAGTCATAACCCTTAAAACCTTAATGTGGATGGTTAACGCGGGGTTAATGTACTGAGGTCAGTTGACGATACGATGACGAATAAATGACGCATTTGTTGCTAATCTGTCAATTTTGTTGAGCCGCCTTTTAAATGCTTGTATGGTCTTCATGCCTTTATATTTGAAAACATTAAGACAGGTGGTATTACTTGATAAAGCTTTCTCCAAAACTGGCGGCCTGCGGGCTTGTTATTTTCAGCCTGGCTTTTTCTCATGCCTTTGCCGGTGACAATTCGTTGCAACAAGTGTCTTTCCAGTCCGTGCTCGAACTGCCTTCTGGTAGCCCCGATAACACCTACAGTTACGGACCTCATTCCTCTCAGTTTATTCAATACTGGAATGCGTCAAAAAAGTCCGACACGGCCGCTAATGTCATTTTTATTCACGGTGGCTGCTGGCTAAAAGACTATGACATCACTCACACCAACCCGGCCAGTAATGCGCTGAGAAACACTGGCTTTAATGTCTGGTCAATTGAGTATCGTCGTTTAGGTGAAGAAGGTGGAGACTGGCCAGCGAGCTTAAATGACGTAAAAGCCGCTATCAACTTTATTGGAAAAAAACTTAATGGCCGACCGAGCGCTGTTATGGGACACTCCGCAGGCGGGCATCTTGCATTGCTGTCCACTGCAAATGACACACCTGCATCGGCTAACGTTGAAGCTGTGATTGGCCTTGCTGCCATTACCGACATGGTCAGTTACACGCAAACCGAAGGTAGTTGTAACCGCGCAGCTTTGCACTTAATGAAAACCGCCTACAACGACCCAGGTGATTACCAGAAGGCTAGCCCCCAAACACAGAAGCTACACAATAACACCTGGTTAATACAAGGTAATGCCGACCGTATTGTGCCACTGAGCCAAACTCAGAATATTGACTTAGAAACTGAAATATTGGAAGGTGTAGGCCATTTTGACCTGATACACCCGCACTCAAGCGCATGGAAAGCCATTATTAAACGCCTGAACAAAGAGCTGAATCCGTGAACCTGACAGACATACAAGAACTCGACAGCATTGACCCCTTCGCAAAACACCGCGAGCAATTTCAGTTACCCGAGAATAAAATCTATTTGGACGGTAATTCTTTAGGAGCAATGACCAAAGCAACGGAAGCTCGTTTGCAGGATGTTATAAAACAACAATGGTCGCAAGATCTTATCAATAGCTGGAACGACCATAACTGGGTAAGCTTACCCCAAACCGTGGGTGAAAAAATCGCGCACTTGACAGGGGCAGAACCAGAACAAACCATTTGCTGCGACTCAATATCGGTCAATTTATTCAAAGCACTAACCGCTGCACTGACCATAGTTCAGGCTCAGGACCCGGAGCGCACTGTTGTGCTGTCGACAAAAGACAACTTCCCTACCGACTTATATATGGTTCAGGGTGTTTCTCAATTTTTGGGGCAGCACCGTTGCCAGCTGAAACTGGTTGATGAAAGCGAGCTTGAACAGCACATAAACAGCAAAACCGCTCTGGTGCTGGCAACCGAAGTCAACTTTCGGACAGGCCGACGTCTTGACGCAAAGCAGTTGGTCGCCAATGCGCATGAGAACGGCGCCCTGGTTATTCTGGATTTAGCACACAGTGCCGGCGCTATGCCCGTTTATCTGGATGACTGGCAAGTAGATTTTGCGGTCGGCTGCACCTACAAATACCTGAACGGAGGGCCCGGTGCCCCGGCTTTTATCTATGCAGCAAAGCGGCACCACAATGCCATGAGCCAGCCGTTAAGCGGCTGGTTTGGTCACGCCCGACCCTTTGACTTTTCACCGGAGTACAAACCGGCAAAGGGTATACAACAAATGCTGACCGGAACGCCTTCGGTTCTCGCTATGGCGGCAGTGGACGCCGCGCTGGATGTCTTTAACGGCGTTAACTTAGAACAGCTAAGAGAAAAGTCGCTACAACTGTCGGATGTGTTTCACCAGTTACTAAAGACCCATGACCTTGATGACTTACTGCAGCCTATTTTTCCAGAGCAAAGAAGCGAACGAGGCAGCCAACTGTCTTACCACTACGAGCATGCTTATGGCCTCTGTCAGGCTTTGATTCAACGAGGCGTTGTTGCTGACTTCCGTGCACCTAACTACATTCGCTTTGGGTTCACCCCATTGTATAACGGCTTCGAAGACATTTGGCAGGCAGCCGAACAGTTGCGGCAAGTATTAGCAGAAAAGGAGCATCTGGATCCGCGCTGGCAACAGCGTAATACCGTCACCTAAAACAAAGAAGCCTCAACTAAGCTCACTCAGTTGAGGCTTTTTCCGGAACGGCCTTGGTTTACATCATATTTCCTAACGGAATTTTCTGACCATTGAGCATAGCCTCACCGCCTTCCATTTCGAACTCACTGCGGTAGTCGTCTTCAGTTTCCGTAAGTAAGCCTTGCTGTAAATACATGTTGATCATCCTTGGCGCCTGCTGCTCAGCCATTTTCTGCATTTCGGCCTCATCAGCCCCCGGATATTGCACGCGCATTGTTGATAACACCTGTTGTTCAGAAATCCACTTTAATAAGGGTTTATCAACAGCAAGCGACGCGTCGGCAATCAAACTCGAAAGCCAGAACTGAATATTACCCAAATTATCAGGTACCTGAGCCACACCAACCAATTTAGCTGACATGTTACCTTCAAAGTTGCCCGGATCCATTTCACCGCTAAACTCGCTAATAACAAACTCAGGCTCTGACTTCAGTAACTGCGGTAAATTGTCTTTTACCATATGCTCAGTTGCGGCTTCGAGCTCATCTGGACTCTGAGCATAAGCATTTTGCATGATTTGATTGTAGGCCCGCAAAAACTCGGTATCCAGATTATTAAATGCCATGTTTAAAATAATATTATCAAGACTCGTTTCATCAAACTGCAATGACTTAACTGAATAGTTCATATCCACATTCATGCTTTTTTCATCATCGCTAAATGCGCTGATAAACTCGACATCAAGCTCTTCTAAATGAAACAAATCGACGTCATCAGGCTCGCGCGCTGTAACCTTCTCGAGCTTCATCGACATCTCGCTTTCATAAAGCCCACCTTGCAAAATACTCATCAGGTCGCCTTCCGTTTCAGTGCTTAGCTTCATCTCACCAACACTGACAGCTTGTCCTTCCATAAGAACTTCAGCGCCATCTAATACACCCTCATAACTGAAGTTGTTTGACGCAATACCTCCACTACCTTCGTAGCGGGACACTGAAACCTGCTGTAGCGCGTCATTTGATACTAAGGTAAATGAAGAAATGGAGTCACTGTAGCTAAAGCTGCCAGAAAAGCCGACAGAGCCAACCATATGATAAAAAGGGGCTTCATCTTCCCAGTCCAGAAACTCACGCAAGCCTTCATCTTGGGTACTGGCTTCAAGTGAGGCCAGGCCAAGGCCCGGAGAAAACTGAGTAAGAACAGGGCCGTGCTGAACATCAATAACCACTTCAAAAGAAAGCTCTTCAAGTTGTTCAGCTTCCGGAAAAGCGCCGCCCATATCAAAACCCAGCTCAACAGTAGCCGTCGAACCAAACCAGCCTCTGTCGAATGACACAACTTGCGCTGTATAGGTGGGCACATTATTTAATGCCTCGACATGCTGTTTCAATGTGTCTTCAACTTGAGAGCCGGCAAAGCGAGGGCCAATTAAAGCAGCAGCGACAACGGCAATACTGACCCCGCCGAAGAATCCTTTCTTATTCATAGTAGTCCTTTCATTTATAGAGGTGAGTTGTAATTATTATGTTGAAATTATACATAAATTAAAAACTGACAGCAAAAGTTATGCCCACAATAGGCGGGGGTGAACCTTTGTGTTAATTTTCAAGTAGAAGTAACAGGTATTTTTTAAGCAGGTATAGCAATATGGTCAGGATAGTAACGGCGGCATTGACTGCCCTCTTTCTTTTTGGATGTTCATCAGGAGACTGGCGAGATGCGTCCAGAGAACCCGCTGGTATCGCGCCTGACCCTGAAATTGAAAAACAAGCCGTCATAGAAGCCTATGCCGCCGATGCCTTTGGCTGGCGAGGCTGGTTTGCCGTTCATACCTGGCTGGCAGTGAAGCCGGAAAATGCCAGTGAATATACCGTATACGAAGTCGTGGGCTGGGGTGTGGAGCATGGGCGCCCGGCACTGCGCGTTTACCAGACAGCAACCCCTGACCGCTACTGGTATGGTGCCGAACCCGAAAAAATACTTTCAGTATCGGGAGCGCAGGCCGCCGGCATGATCTCGCGCATTGACGAAGCGGCTTCCCGTTACCCCTGGGCGGACCAATACGAAGTGCTCCCGGGACCTAACAGCAACACCTTTCCGGCCTGGATAGCCATACAAGTTCCTGAGCTTGGCCTGAAATTGCCTTTCAGTGCCATTGGCAGCGGCTACGCGGATAATGATCAATAGGTAAAAAAATGGGATAATGGCACCTATTGCTCGCTGACAGCAGTCAACTTATCAACCGCGGTGCCCCCTAAATGGAAATCAATGTAAATTTTCTCGACAATATGCGCCTTGAGGCGAAATTCGATGACTTCACGGTTATTTCGGATCAGCCTATTCGATACAAAGGCGATGGCTCTGCCCCCGGTCCTTTTGACTACTTTCTGGCGTCTTCCGTTATGTGCGCGGCGCACTTTATTCGCCTGTATTGCGACGCCCGCGATATTCCAACCGAGAATATCCGTATTTCACAAAACAACGTTGTCGACCCGGAAGACCGCTACAAGCAGCTGTTCAAAATTCAGGTTGAGTTACCGGCCGATGTTTCCGAGAAGGATCGCAAAGCCATTATTCGGGCAGCTGAGCGTTGCGCCGTTAAGCGCGTTATAGAAAATGATCTGGAGTTTGACGTTGAAGCCGTTGAAAGCATTACCCAGGACGCTCAGGCGTTACTGACCATACGCCCTGACAGCGACAGCAGAACCTATATTGAAGGTAAAGACTTACCGCTGGAGCAAACCATTGCCAATATGACAGCCATACTGGCGGACTTAGGCATGAAGATAGAAATATCCTCCTGGCGTAATATCGTCCCGCATGTCTGGTCGCTGCATATTCGCGATGCCGCCTCCCCTATGTGTTTTACCAACGGTAAAGGCGCCACCAAAGAAAGCGCACTATGCTCCGCACTTGGCGAGTTTATTGAACGCTTAAGCTGTAACTTCTTTTATAACGACCAATACTTTGGCGAAGAAATAGCAAACGCTGAGTTTGTTCACTACCCCAACGAAAAATGGTTTAAGCCCGGCGCAAACGACGAGCTGCCCACCGAAATTCTGGACGAATATTGTCGTGAGCTTTATGACCCGGAAGGCGAACTGCGTGGTTCACACTTAATTGACACCAACTCAGGCCGTGCTGACCGCGGTATTGTGTCCTTGCCGTTCACGCGTCACTCCGACGGTGAGACGGTCTATTTTCCGTCAAACTTAATTGAAAACCTGTATTTAAGTAACGGTATGAGTGCGGGTAACACTTTGCCTGAGGCACAGGTTCAGTGTTTATCAGAGATTTTTGAGCGCGCCGTTAAAAAGCAAATTATTGAAGAAGAAATTGCCCTGCCGGATGTGCCGCAAGAGGTGCTTAACAAGTACCCGAATATTCTGGAAGGGATAAAAGCCTTAGAAGAACAAGGCTACCCAGTTCTGGTCAAGGACGCTTCGCTTGGCGGACAGTTCCCAGTGGCCTGTGTCACCTTAATGAACCCACGAACCGGTGGCGTTTTTGCTTCGTTTGGTGCGCACCCTAGATTTGAAGTGGCACTGGAGCGCAGCCTGACCGAGTTACTGCAGGGCCGTAGCTTTGAAGGTTTAAACGACCTACCGGCACCAACCTTTAATTCAATGGCCGTGACCGAACCGAACAACTTTGTTGAGCACTTTATTGATTCATCGGGCGTTGTGTCCTGGCGCTTCTTTAGCGCTAAGTCCGACATTGAGTTTGTTGAGTGGGACTTCAGCGGCTCTAACCAGGAAGAAGCCGATACACTGTTTGGTATTTTGCAGGACATGGGCAAAGAAGCTTACGTAGCCGTGCATGAAGATTTAGGCGCGCCGGTATGTCGTATTCTGGTACCGGGCTATTCGGAAGTTTACCCCGTGGAAGACCTTATTTGGGACAACACCAATATTGCCCTGCAATACCGAGAAGACATTCTCAACCTGCACCGCTTAACCGATGACCAGCTAGAAGACTTAGTTGAGCGTCTGGAAGACAGTCAGCTTGATAACTACATGGATATTATCACCCTGATTGGCATTGAGTTTGATGAAAACACGGTTTGGGGTCAGCTAACCATTCTTGAGTTAAAGCTGCTTATTTACCTTGCACTGCAACGCCATGACGACGCCTTCGAATATGTGGAAATGTTCCTCCAGTTCAACGACAACACTGTTGAGCGCACCCTGTTTTATCGCGCCGTTGAAGCAGTGTTGGAAATTACTCTGGACGAAGAGCTGGAACTGGAAGACTACCGCTACAACTTAGGCCGCATGTACGGCAAAGAGACCATTGAAGCCGTTATAGACTCTGTTAAAGGTACTATGCGCTTCCACGGTTTGGAGCCAACCAATATGCAACTGAAAGGTCTGGACAGACACTTACGCCTTATAGAGAGCTATAAGAAATTGCATGCAGCCAGAGCAAAGTAGACTACTCCCTCTGGCATAGTATACAAAGGTATCGGCAAGGGATAAGATCGTTGTTTGTAAATTGTACAATTTTCAGAATATTCTAAAGTAGCAGAGTAAGCATTTGATTCAAAACAGCCTTATTGCCGGAACAGACCCACTCGATGCCATTGATGAGTTTCAGGCTATCGTTGACGATATCCCGTCCATCGTTTTCAGAACACCTATATCATCAGAAAACGGCGCGGCTGAAACTGCTTTTATTTCTAACGACGTTGAACGTTCTTTGGGCTACCCAAGATCAACGATAGATAACCTTGAAGACTGGTGGTATGGCAATGTACACCCCGATGATATAAGCATTGCTAATGACCAGTTCTCCCGTTGGCAACAGACCGGCTTTAAAGGGTTGCTACGACGTCAGTATCGGTTTAAGCACCAGACTGAAGGCTACCTCTGGGTCGAAGACCTAATCAGAAAGCATTCGTCATCGACTCACCACCCCGACCAGTTTGTCGGCACCATTACAGTTATTGAAGACTTGGTTAAAACCCGGGAACAACTTCGTCAACTGAGCTACATTCTTCCCGGCGTCTTATACCAACTGAGATTCGTTAATCGCTCTGACATTTCGTTTCCGCTAATTAGTGCTCACGCCAAAAAACTGTTTGATATATCACCCAGCGATTTAACCGACTCTGCAGAGGATTTTTTTAATAAAGTACACCCAGACGACCTGGAACCTCTTATTGAAAGCCTGGAGGATGCCAGCAACAAGCTCACCCCATGGCAGTTTGAGTTTCGCGTTATGGTTGAGCACAAAGTGCTTTGGATATGGGGACGTGCGGTACCGGACAAACAGGTAGAAGATAACCTTATTTGGAACGGACTTTTTATTGATAACACCGACAAAAAATCATTAGAGCTTGAGTTACAGCGGACAAACGATGAATTGAAACGGGCCCAGCAAGTTGGTCGCGTTGGTCACTGGCAAGCGAATTTAAAAACCAGAGAACTTTACCGCTCTACAATGGTTAGAGAGCTATTGGGGCTAGAGAGAACCAGTTCCAACACGTCGATAGAGCGCTTTAACAGTTTAGTTCACCCAGATGACCGAGAAGATGTTAAGTCGCTAGAAATACTCACCCCTGACAACAATAAAGTTCAAATTCAACACCGCATGCAACATGCTGACGGCCATTATATTTGGGTAGAGGAATTTGCTGAGCTGCAGGACGACGGCTACACATTAATTGGTACCTTCAGAGACATTACACAACAGAAAACATTAGAACTGGAGCTTCTGAAAAAGTCATCGACCGACAGAATGACCGGAATATACAACCGAGGTTACTTTACAGAGCAAGTGGATAAAGAACTGTCACGCGCAAAGCGAAACGGCCGTCCTTTAAGCCTTATCATTCTTGATATCGACCACTTTAAAAACTGCAATGACTCTTACGGACACCCCTTTGGGGATCAAGTGATCATAAAAATTGCATCGCTACTTAAAAATGCGGTTCGTTCTCACGACACCGCCGCCCGCATTGGCGGCGAAGAATTTGCAGCCCTGCTTCCGGAAACCGACCAGGCTGACGCCGCTGCAGTAGCAGAGAAGCTACGCACAACCATTTCAGCACATAAATTCTCGAAAAATGGTGACGATATTTTTGTGACAGTGACATTAGGCGTGGCGGAAGTGCAGTCCGGAGATAACTGGACCAAGCTCTTTAACCGAGCCGATAAGGCGCTGTATAGAGGTAAGCAGTCGGGTCGTAATCAGGTTTTTCTGGCTAGTGATCTTTAAGTCTTAGAGTTTTAAACTTAGCCCTCTCGAATAAAATTTACAGGTTTTGTCCTGTACTTTTCTAACCAAAAACACTCTTAGTCATACAGAGCAATAAAAAACACGAGGTTACCGTCGTCTAGTGTTTTGTAGTTCATATGCACACCCCACTCTTCCGCCTCTATTACTTCTTCAAAAGTACTATTTAAAGACTCTAAATCGCGAGTGTATCCCGTCAACAAACAGGTAGAAATTCGGCAATCCAATTCACTACTTGTCATCAAATTAGATCTTTTGCCGATTGCATCTTTCAGTAAATTAAGACGTGATTTTCCCCATGTACTCATACCGTTCTCGTCGGTAAGCGACTTCACAGCGCTTACGTATAAATCACTTTTCCTGGCAAGTGACTCAAAATCATTTTCAAAATAATGTGGATATAGCGCCTCAACAGAATCATCTGATTCACTTTGAGAGGTTAGGTCAGGGCTCTCGCCATCCAAATCATCACGGGGTTTGGGTGCTGACTTTTCCTGTTCTGTGGTTGGTTCTATACGAGTTTCACTTTGCGTTTGCGTATCTGTGTTTGCAGCAGCTGAGGCCTCATAGTTAATTGTTTTTTCGGTTTCAAACACCTGGTTCTTCCCAAGTAAATAGGCAACCACACCAAACACCAATATCCCCAGTATCTTCAAAGTGTTTTTCATTATTATCCCTAATATCCAATCCGTAGTAGTTATTCCGTTGTTTTAGTCTGCCTCTGAATAAACTGTCGGGTATCTTCCAGTAAGGCCTTTCGCGCTGGTTCATGCACATACATCATGTGGCCGCCGTGATAGTAGTGATAGATAATATCGTCACGTGCGATGCCATGGCGGTTAAGGGTGTACTCAGCGTCAAAAAATGGGGTAACCAGATCATAGTAACCAGAGCCCACCATAACTTTTAGCGCTGGGTTACTGCGCAGAACCGTTGCCAAATCCGGAGCCGTATTCACGTAATGAGGCTCCCATGTTTGGCCTTCAGGCCGAGGGCTCCAGCGCCATTTGTCAGAGAGCTCCGGGTCAGCCGGGTTCAAATATTTGCGGTTCCAATCAATTCCTAATTCACTGCGCATGTAGTGCATCAGCGATGCCTTATAGGCTGGTGAAATAGCACGAGCAGCATCTTCACGCGGGCTTGCGGCAACATCGTCGCGTTCGTCTTTGGTGTAACGGCTATCGAGCAGGCCTACGGCAATACCTTCGTCGCGCCGCAGCTCTTTAGCAAAACGAAACGCATTAATACGCAAGTCAACGCGCTCAATATACTCTTTGCTCAAGCCGGTAAAGCCTTGCAGTTTGCTGACTAACTCAGCTCTCTTTTCATCACTAAGCAAATTGCCTTCAAACAACGCAGGAAGCAGTTCTTGTGTTGCGAACTCACGACTTTGCTGAATAAAAGCCTCAAAGTCACCCGAGTTATCTACTTTGCCGTGATACCACGCCGTGGCAGCCATGGTCGGAATATAAGTAATGTAGGAAATGATATTGTCATCGACATACGGGGTAGAGCCCTGATAATCGAGCGCCTGAGACACAAACACAATACCGTTAACATTAATCACGTAGTCATCGAGCAGTACCTTAGCAACAGCAGCAGCCCGGGTAGTACCAAAGCTCTCACCCAACAAAAACACCGGCGAGTTCCAGCGGTTGTTTTCGGTTAGCCACTGGGCAATAAAAGCAGCCATGGAATCTGCGTCTTCCGTCAGCCCCCAAAAGTCTTCTTTTTCACCCTTGCCAACAGCGCGTGAGAAGCCCGTACCGACCGGATCCACAAACACCATGTCGGTAACGTCAAGAATGGTTTCAGGTGCCTCTTTTATGGTATAAGGCGCAACGCCTGGATGCTCTGCGTCACTGGGCACGACAATACGTTTTGGACCATAACCGCCCATATGCAACCAGTTCGACGACGAGCCAGGCCCACCGTTCCAGACAAACGTCACCGGACGATTTCTATCATCCTCTGCAATATAATCAAAAGAGAAAATGCTAGCCGTTGGCTCGCCCTCAGCATTTTGCAGGTACGTCTCGCCGGCAGTCACCCGATAATCAATGCGTTCTCCGTTAAAAGAGCCGGTATGCTCGGAAACAAACTCGGTTGGATCAGGAACAGGTTTTTCGTCACTTTCTGATTCAGTTGTTTGCGCCATTACGTTTAGCGATAGAGATGCTAACAGCAGCAAGGCTAATGAGCTGAGATAAGGATTTGATTGTTTCACGGATTGCTTCCTGTTCATTCTGTTTTATCTGAGATTATCACAACTCAGTATCTCATAACTTATTTATTGAGAAGACGACGCTCAAGTGCAATACCAATCACTCCACACATCGCCAAAAACAAGCCTAACGCTTGCAAAATGCCGTTGATCATTCGTGGCTGCTCAATGGTTCCGTCAGAATAGTAAGTGCGTTTGTAATCTGGGTTATCGGCCTCGGGAGCAGGCACCGTAAATTGTCTTCCACGATATTCGTCGAGTATCATGATGTCAGGGTTTGAGCGCTCAGCCATCCGTATTGAAAGTTTTTCCAATGACTCTAGATCCGAAACCGTATCGTTCCAATTGCGAAAGTAATTGGGGTTTTCACCAAGCATTAAAATGCCTGGTGACATGTATTTATAATTTAGTTCGGGAAAAATAACTTTGGTGTAACCACTGTAAAAAGTAGGCAACGACAGCGCGACGAGCAATCCGCAAATAACTAGCCACCCTCGACGTTGTCGCCGATAGTTCGCGGTTTGTTCTAGCAGGTAAGCGTCAATGGATGGAATCTGTCGCAAGCGTCCTTGCAGATAACTTGGATCAAACTGCTGTACCACTTGGGTCAATGTCAGTTCTAGTGCGCTAAGCCACGCGCTCAATACGTCATCTGACGGGAGTGACCGATCACTTTCTAGTTTTGATAAGTAAGACTGTTCAATACCTACTTGCTCAGCCAACTCTGACTGACTAAGATCCAGTTCAATACGACGTTGTTTGAGGAGCTCTCCAAGTATCATATCCTTATTCCTTATATGAGGGTTCCACTTTATTCTTCACTATTCCTTAAGGCATAAAAACAGGAATATATAAGAATTTAAAGGAATATTTACTTGGTTCTATCTGTATTGAATTAGTACGGATACACTCCTCGTCAGCTAACACAGACAATTATCCTCCTATAATTTTTTATCAACCGAGACGAAGCTAATCCAAATTTACTGTTCTGCTAACCCATCAAAACGATCTGATACATACCGACTATGACAAGCAATACAGCTACCCGTCATTTCGTTATAAAGTTCATATTGCTTTTGAGTATCTTTGTCCTTCGCGGCGTCAGCCAGCCCTACGGCTAGTCGGTGAAAATCTTTATCCAGCTTTACGAAGCCTTCTGGAACCGCCGACATTAAGTCTTTTCTGTCCTGTTCAGTCAAAGCCTGTTTCATTATAAAACTGTCGTGTATTTGCTGAGCATTGGTCGCTACCTGCTCATGCTCACCCGTAACCATGGAAACATGAATTGAGGCCATTGCCGATTGAACTGAACGCATCTCTTGTTGTAGCAGCCGACTGAGCTTATCCGTAAGTTTAGGGGTAACAGGATCCGCCGCTAAAGTACTTAAAGACAAACCAACGGCGGCTAACGTTAAACCTGCATAGCCTACTTTCTGACGAAGTTTCATGATGACTCCTTAATAAAACTGCCGTAGCTTTATGTGTTTTATTTGCTCGGTTTACGCGCTAACAGGGTTGCAAACTGAAGTTGCGCGCCATTATGCATGGTACCAACAATTAAGTTGTAACCACCGGGTAGGGTATGCGACTGCATATCCTCAATAACCGCATCAACACGCGTGGGGTTAAGAAACATTAAAGTTACCGTGCAGGCAATCAGGCCTTACACGGCGCTATAATCTCGCATGCCTCTACGACTTCGCTGTGTGCAGGGTTTAGCCCGTAGCGGCTATTTATATCGGCTGACATTGTACTCACCTGGTTTTCAATAACGTGCTGGCATGGTACTACTTTTAGCTCGTTATTGAATAACCATAGCTGGCGACATTGACGATACAGATCAATATCTGCGGTAAAGAGCAGAAAACTGGCATGAGTTCATGTAATGAATGTTTTGGCTGATAAGGTAAAAAGTAATTGGGTGAAGCTTATTTAACCTATCTCGTGATATTGCTTACTTTCTAAGGACAAGGAGGACTTATGGAAGCTCCAATTATCATCAAGGATATTATATTTCGTACGTTGTTAGTTACTGTCGGCCTTGGTGTTTGGGCCTACTTAGCACATACCAGGAAAAAAATGGGGAGAAGTTTCATTTACCGTCATCTAATGGGATTTTTTTATGGCTATATAGCCTTGTCCGCATTTGCGTTTACTTTGCAACTTATAGGTATTATTGATTGACTGGTGATCAAATACTAATAAGGGATTGTATGAAAAAACTTGTTATTGCTTCAGTTATTTTAACAGTTGGTAGTGTTGGCTATTTGATCGGCAAATTTCAATCCCTCGATTCGCATGAACATAACGCATCGTCTTCTTTCGGAACGCAGCCTGAACAACATTCGAGCTCATTAAAAAATACAACTACCATCCTCACCGCTCCTGAGGTTATTAATAAACTGACTAAAGCAAAACAAAAAACTACACCTCAAGAAAAAGGTAACTTCACTCCATTAGAAGCCGACTCGCAAGATGAAAAAAGCATTGACGAACTATCTGTTGAGTACCCTCATTACTTTAATGACGTTTACTCAGAAGTAGCACACACGGATATCAAGTACCCAAGGGCGATACGCAGATTTACTAACGAAAATGGCGTCAGTGAGTGGGGAATAACCATGGAACAGGAAGTGCAAGAATTGATGCAGTCTGAACGTCTTAAAAATATCTACGTTGGCGAATTTGAATGTCGTATCCGTATCTGTCTTATGCGTGGTAAAGCGGAGTCTTACGACGAAGCCTATCGTATCTATAGAGATTACCAACACGTTCAACAATGGGGCTATCACTTCGGGGGCCAAGCCGATGAAACCGGTCAGTTCCATTTCTATCTGGCTACTTATAAACAAGAAAATTAGGAGTATTAAATAAAGCTCGTCAGTGACGTATTTGACGACGTTGAAATGTTTTATAACTCAAAACGCCAGCATAGTTCCAATAGTCAATTACCACCGGTAGGGTATGAAAATGATTTGAAAAACCGCCTACTGAGTGTCAAAAGCTAACCGGCCAACTCCACGTAAATAGCTACTCTACGTAAAGCCTTTATATAGGTGGTGGCCCCTCCCAGATTTGAACTGGGGACCAACCGATTATGAGAGAGTTTTATCGTTATATTTCAGTGAACAGAGAAGAACAAATGAAAACAAAATATCTTTTAATTTCATTTGCTTAAATAAATTTCGATTGTTTACTCTTGTTCACTGCGATCCCATGTAGCACAATCATTTTGCTACATATTTGCTACATGGGAAATTTCAATGGCTATACGAGCCAAAATCACGAACGCTTCAATCAAAAAACTGACACCTGCTGATCAGCGTCTTAACGATACAGAGATCAGTGGCTTTCACGCTCGTATAACAAACAAAGGAAGTGTCTCTTACTACCTTTACTATCGCAAGGACGGAAAGCAGGTAAATTATCGGCTTGGTACTCATGGAAAAATCACACCTGCTGAAGCCAGAGAACTGGCTCGAATAAAAGCAGGTGAAGTAACAAAGGGTACAGACATTCAGGAAGAGAAGAAAAAGCAAAAGGTTGAAGCCGAGCGCGAACGGGCTAATCAACTCGAAAAATACCTAAACGAACACTACGAGCCTTGGCTTAATGCAAAGAACGCTAAAACAGCACAGCGCATCATAAAAACTATTAAATCTGGCTTCCCTGACTTTCTGAAACTCCCCCTGTCAGAAATCAAAGCTCATAAAGTAGAACAGTGGCGAAACAAGAAGATTAAATCCAACGTTACCAAAGCTACGGTTAACCATTACGTAAACTCGTTAAAAGGAGCAATGAGCCGCGCTGTTGAATGGAACCTAATTAGCTCCCACGACCTGAATAAGGTTAAAACACTAAAGACCGACAACACGCGATTGCGTTACCTGACCAAAGATGAAGAAGCTAATCTGTTAGGAAAACTTCGTGAACGTGATGAGCAAATCAAACTCGCCAGAGACAGCGCAAACGAGCATAGAAGAATTCGCGGCTACGAAGAAACCGACAGTTTACGAGGCCAAATGTTTGCTGACCACTTAGAGCCAATAGTTTTACTTGCTATGAATACGGGAATGCGACGCGGTGAAATCTTTCAACTGAAATGGTCCGACATAGACTTTCAAAGTAAAACGCTCGCGGTAAAAGCTGACAATGCTAAATCCGGTAAGTCTCGTATTTTGCCACTGAATAAAACAGCTATGACTGTTCTAGAAGAATGGCAGAAAGTCAGTCAAAGCCAGTTCGTTTTTCATGGCAAAGAAAAAGAACCTTTAACCGACATTAAAAAAGGCTTCCTGAAAGTACTTGATGACGCCAACATTCACGAGTTCAGATTCCACGATCTACGCCACCACTTCGCTAGTAAGCTTGTCATGGCGGGAGTTGATTTGAATACAGTTCGTGAACTCTTGGGTCATGCTGATATTAAAATGACTTTACGGTATGCTCATTTAGCACCTGAGCATAAAGCGAGGGCCGTCTCATTACTGATCACATAACTACAAAATTCTTCGCTCGATTTAGACAAATAAAATTCTCAAAATTAACTTCATTTAACAGTTGGTCGACTAAACTTAAGCGTTTGCAAAAGCAAATATGGCGATAAGGAACAGCAGAAAAACTACTCCTAAGGTTGCCAGTGTAACGAAAAAAAAGCGGAGTAAATCAACCCCCCAACCACTACTTTCGCTAATCTCCTTGCCGTAAGCTTTCAAAAAACGAGCTCCAACAAACATCGTAAACAGCACCAACCCCGCAGTTACATAAAAACCGACAAACCCAAAAGCGCTTACCGCTTCACTCATTGCAAAGACTGTAAAAAAAGCCAAAACTACTAAAAAAATAATTCGACGTTTAAACTCCTGAGAAGCGACGCTCATTAGCCTTCCTTACTATTTCTGAGAGAATATTAGGACTATCTAGCCCTCAAACAAATAAAAGTGTATATAGCTTCACACCTACTCCGGAGAGAATAGTGCCAATTATTACTTCAAAGCATCCAACTGACATTAAACAAGTTAAATGCGCAACACAACAACAAACTAAAATTATTGCTGAGAAAGGATTACCATGAACACTTACCCCCTAAGTTCGTTCGGGTCAGATTTCGAAAGCCATAAACAGTTAATTCATTAATATGAAACAATAGCTACATATACTACCGGGGTTTAGAATGCGCTTGCAAAGGATCGAAAGTAAAAACATTACCAGTATCGCCAGCTTAGCCGATCTTCTCACGTTGGTTGAGCAAGGAAAAATAGTGCTTTTCGCCAATATCAAAACAAACTCGGCTATCGCTCGAAGACTTGCATTTCCAAATGAATTCGTAGGGATGGCTACAGCCTCAGTTAATACACTGGCTCCTATCTCCAGTAAAGTAGCCGAAAATGTCATTAGGAAAGGTGAATCAACCATTAAACGAATACGAGTTAGAGCTTCAGAGTTGGCTGAGTGGAATCCTGAATTTCCCTACGACGACATTGACGCTATTGACGGCCTTGACGACTGGGAAGGTACTGACTTTGAGACAGCAAAACAAAAATCGGTTGAACTACTTTTGGAGCCTACTGTAGCCCCAGACCTTAACTCATTAGCTGACTTACTCACTCAGTTATTGGCTAAGAAAACGAATAATGAAAACACAGGTGGGCTAGATAGTCCGAAAAGGCTGTCGAGTAAAGGGTACAAAATTACTCGGTTCGATTTGTTTGTTGAAGTCGATAAACTCCAAGAGGCTCTTAATGAAACTTCACTGACAGTCAGCGAGCAGTTAGCTGGTTGGGAATCTCTTAGCGAACAAGAGATTATTCATTTAATAAAAGAAACTGACGCACCGACTGATCCGCTTAATATCATTCTGTTTCGGCTATTAGCGGCTCATCCCAAAGACCCCATGAAAATCCTATGGTCCAAATTAAAAGAAGACCATGAGAACGAACTACGCTCTTACGATGTCGATCACCTAATTCAAGATTTTGATATTGATAAACTGTTTTGGCTGAAAGAAAGAAGAGTAGTTCCTTGCACATACAGAACCGCTGCAAATCGGCTTGCTCTCGTCAAAATTGCTGTAAACAATTATTTTTCACGGAAAGTCTCATAGTTTCACTGAAAGTCTCATTCCTTTAAATCACCACGCTAACCTCACTGTGCATTCATAAACAATGAGGTGACAACCATGAACGTTGAGAAACGTGCATTTTCAGAAATAGAAGCATCCGAATATATCGGAATGAGCCGCTCATACTTGCGTCAGTCACGCATGGATGGGCAAATTGGTAAACGCAAACCTGCCCCGCCTTTCATTAAAATTGGGCGAACTATCCGCTACCTCAAAGAAGACCTAGACGCTTGGCTTAACAGCTTTTGTCGCGCTTCCAATTTAACGGAACTGGAGGTTCGCCATGACTAAGTTATCCGATGACCAAAAAGCACTGCTGAACTATTTACGGGACGGGAAACCGCTCCATATCTGCATTGACTTAGTTCCTTCTATGGGTGCAGTCATGGCATTAGATGAACTGCCAAGCTGTGACCGAAAAGCGTTAGTTTCTCTCAAGGAAAAGGGGCTGATTGAAACTGAAACGCGGAAAATATACGGCGTTTGTTGCTTGCTCGTATCTGCTACCGAGGGAGTTTCACCATGCTAAATGACGCTCAGAAAAAACATTACTCATTGCTTTATCCTGAATTAGCAGACGACATTGAAAAATTTGATATTGGAAGTATCGAATATTTTGCTTATTACTTATACAAGCTTCCGCAGGAATTTAGCACAAGGTTACGTAGAGCCTATTTCAAATACCCAACCATTAGTGAGCGTAATATATTTATACGGGAATTGAGCGACAGGATATTTTCTGATGTACCGACTTTCGTAAAGAACCTGAACGCTGATCAATCCGATATACGTTTATGGGCAAATCAACAGTCTGAAAACTGTTTACGGATGATGAAAAATAACTCTTATACCTATACGGGAAAATCCGGCAAGAAAATCCCTTATACGGAAAAACGGCAAAATACCGAAAAGCTGTATACGAGGATGGCCTCTTATACGAGAAGCCTTAACCTCGAGCCACCAAAACCTAATTCAACGGTTACCGTGGAAGGCTGTATAAGAAGAATGACTGACGCAAAGTGGTGGACACGCCGTATAAAAACGAAGTTGAAACAAGCCCGAGAAAATACGGCTATCAACTTGAATATAGTGTCGAAAAACCGCGACATTTATTGCAGCAGTTTAACAGCAAGAGCACGACAAACTGAAAAGGCCATGGAGCAGGAATTCTTAAAGAACAATTTTCTTGAGAATGAGAACGGAGAGCGAATATCACTGTTCGATATTTCTCAAACAACCGTTGCTAATCCTGTAAACAGACGACATGAAATGATGACTCGCATTCGTGGCTTTGAGAATCATGCTGATAAGCTAAATCACGAAGCTTTATTTCTAACACTCACTTGCCCGTCTAAATATCACAACAACTACGCGAAATCAGGCATGGCTAACCCTAAATGGATGGGTTCAACTCCAAAGCGAGCTCAGAGTTATTTAACAAACGTATGGGCCCGCACTCGCGCTAAACTGAACCGTGACGATATTATGATATACGGAATGAGGGTTGTTGAACCTCAGCATGATGGAACCCCACATTGGCATCTACTGGTCTTTTTACCGCCTAGCCAAGTTGAAGCCTTCTCCCGTATATTCCGGCATTACGCCTTACTTGAAGACGGAGACGAGTCAGGAGCACAAGAAAACCGCTGTGATATTACGCGCATTGACAAATCTAGGGGCAGTGCATCGGGCTATATCGCCAAGTACGTTGCTAAAAACATAGACGGCGCGCACCTTGAAACGGGTACTTATGGCGAATCAGTTAACATCACCGTAATGCACGTAGAAGCATGGGCCTCTTGTTGGTCAATTCGTCAGTTTCAACAGCAAGGCGGCCCGCCTGTTTCCCCTTATAGAGAATTACGCCGAGTACGTCACGAACAACCTGAAGACTCTCCTTTTGAGGTTCCACGACAGGCCGCAGATAAGGGCGATTGGTGCGGCTACATCGAGGCAATGGGCGGATTGTTCATAAAGCGCAAGGACCAGAAGCTAAAACTAGATTATGAAATTGAAGTGGACGTAGAAACGGGCGAGATTAAATCGACCAAGTACGACTGCAACGTAAGCAGAAAATTAACTGGTTTAAAAGCGGGTAACGAACGCTTAAAAACTCGCTTTCATACATGGCGGCCTGTGTCTTTAGGAGTCGATTAATCGGCTCCACTTGGAGTACTGGGAATAACTGTACGGAAATTAACGCTTGAATGTTCTTTTGCCAGAGTTTTCTTGTAGGAGATTCTCAACAACGTCATCACTATACTTTTCTCTTAGGCGTGTAACGAAGCTAGGTTCGACATGGAGAGCAAAGCGAAGCCAGCCTGCTATTACAGCTGCTCTATTATCTGAAAGTTTTGATAAGCTGTAGTGATGTACCGCGCTGCTCAAATTTCTTTTTCTTTCACGACCAAGTGATAACTTAGCATCGTTTGTAATTGTTAATCCTGTAACATGCCTATTGTGTTTTTTTGAAGTGTTTACAGTTTTATCGGTATTTACAGTGAGATTAGGGCTTTGATTCTCATTGCACCGTTCATGGATATAATTTTGAACTTGATGTAGTACTCCTTTTTCCGAACAACTAAATACCAGATCGTCTGCGTAACGAGTATATGTGACGCCTAGTAACGAGCAAAAGTTAGAAAGCTCCTCATCAAATTCCCGCATTACAAAGTTTGAGATATCTGGTGATGATGGGGCACCAATACTTAGTTCTAACTCATCACCTCTTGCAGGAAGGAAGAAAAATAAACGCGCAATGAGAATTTTTTCAGCCCTAGAAATAGAGCCCAATTCAAAATCTTTTATTAGTTCAAGACGGTCAAGGAAATCCTGCGGCTTTATACTTGGGAAAAAGTTTTTAAAGTCCATTTTTAACATATAAGCATTACGACAGTGCCTATCAGCGTTTTCCTTAATCGAGACACCGCTGACATAAGCCATCGCAGAAGGGTGATGCAGAGACTTTAACCCGAGCATTTGAATCGCGTGTCTCTGTACTGTTTTCAATCCTCTTGAAGGCTGAGCAATCTTTCGCTTACCTCCTTGACGTTTTTCGATAAAGAAAACCTTATATCTATGATGAGCCGTAGAGATAAACTGAATAAGTCTAGCTTTCGGAACACCGGTTTTCTTTGATAAGTGAGAGATAAAGTCAGTCATCTAATTCCTCACTTTTTAAGTGTCTTCTATGCTTTTCAGCCACAGAGTATTTATTGCTCAGCCAATCTAAAGTTTGAATTCCAAAATCATCTAATTGAAATTTTAGTTTGCGACCATCAGATAGTTTTCGGCCTGCCAAATATACTTTGGCATAAGGCTTTGTTGAACAGTAATAAGCTTGCCCCTGAACTCCGCCCAATGTTCGTCTTTTTAGAAGACCAAAATCTTGAGAGAGTTGTAGTAAAACTTCGAGAAAAGACTCTTTCACTTCAACACCAATGGCTGCTATAAGGCTATGAATTTCTCTTAGCTTTAAAGGGCAAGTGGCCTCTATAACGTTGCTAACCAAGAGCATGTAATGAAAATGGTTGTCCTTAGAAAACGATTCAGTTTGTTTTCTATTCACTCTAGTTTTTTCTATAAGAGCGTACATTTCGTCATCAATTACTTCAGATTTTGCTATAGCTACCAAAGCCCTGTCCCTCTTCTCTGGATTGCTATCTGAAAATCTGTAATCCAATACATGCTTTCTGTCATTTTCGAGCTCTCGTAGAGGGCCCTCGACCAAGAAGCTAGTATGAGTAGAGTATTTATCATCGATTAATGTGTACAGCTTTTCTTTCAAAGCCTCGAGTGAAGTAAATGAGCCTATTTCCACAAACGAGCCCACACTCTCAAGAACTACTAAGACAGCAGTTGAAAACTGGGAAATGATCTTTTCAAACTCAAGTAAACTAATGCTTTGATTTCTATAAATTGAATTATTTGCTTTTGTTTCAGCTAGTACAAGCTGTTCTGGTTGGTATTTTTCAATAAAGAGTTTATAGATTAGATCGCGCATAGACATTAACGGACTGCGGCTGCGGCTCTCAACCCGATTAGAGATCTCACCACCACAGAGAAACAAACGATGCCCTTCATCATCATCAAGTCTCACCTTCGTATTGTCAAAGTCGACTTTGGCGATACCATCTCGAAACTCTTTAATGAATTGATTAAAGAAAGCTGTGTGCTGGTTAGATTCCATTCATTGTCATTTTATTGTTTTAACAAACGCAAATAAAAGACGCCCATTAGGGCGTCTTTTTCCTTTACCTAAAAGGCGCGCATAGTTGCAGGCCGAACGAGCTAAGCGAGTGAGGACTGTGACTATGCGCCTCAAACGCTTGTCAATAAGTAACGGTCAAGCGAAGCGCCTGACACAAATCCGCGTAAAGGAATAAACAATATAACGGAGTATCGGTAGAAAAGAAAGTTTTGACGGTAAACTGCTACATATTTGCTACACAAGTAAGAAATAGGAGCTTACGTTAGTGAAAACTTCGGCTGAAAGCCTTTAAAAATGGTGGCCCCTCGCAGATTTGAACTGCGGACCAACCGATTATGAGTCGGGTGCTCTAACCACTGAGCTAAGGGGCCATTTTTGATTGGAAGCTGTAAAGCGGCGCAGATTATACGAAGTTTTTACGCTTTTGTCATGGGTATCAGCACGTTAAATCGCGAAGTTTTGTCGACTTTTTCGTAGTTGATATCGCCATTTTGATTCCGCAGTGTATCACGCACTACCTTAAGCCCTATACCGTATTGGGTCGGTGCAAGCTCATCGGCATGAAACAGCAAATGTTTGTTTTTATTCTCTATACCAGCACTTTCGTCACTAATAGCAATTTTTACGAAGTTTTCTTCGGCCGTTGCCTGCAGCATAATTTCTGAATTGGCAGGCACAAAGGTTATGATATGCCGTATCAGGTAGTCCAGTGCAAAACGCAGTAATAAGGGCTCTGCTTCAAATTTAAGACCTTTTTCAGCTATTGCTGTAAGCGTAATGTCTTTAACATTCCCGGCGCTTTCATGGTAGTCGGACAGCTCCTGGAGAAAGTCTTCGGCATCAATGGACGTTGGCTTACTGTTCCCGGCACCTTCGGTAACTCTCTCAAAAGAGCTGAACAGCTCTGTCAGCTGTAACACCCTTTCTTTAATATCGTCAGCGTTTGCTTTTGGTAACTTACGCTTTATTTCTTCAAGCTCAGTCATCGCAAGCGCTGTCATAGAACGTGCAATACGACCAATCAACGTCTTTTGATTAGCCATAATAACTTTGTTCATTTGCTGGCTTAATTCGCGCTCTTTAGACTGAATTTGCTGTCGTGCCTGATACAACAACAGTAGCAATGGCTGAATTTCCGGAATTTCGGTGGTAACAGAAACCGCCTGAGAGCTGTCTTCTGCTTGTGCAACAATGCGATCACGCTCTGAATGCCAGTTGCGGTTAAAGACAGACTCGCGCACGATTAAAACGCCGCCAATAATGGCGAGCACCACAAACAAGGCGCTGACAATAATAGTAAAGTTAGGTGGTACAAACTGGACACGCTTTTTCAGCCAAATACCCAGGTTGTAGTGATTCTTCTCGGGACAGGCCGCCACTACGGTCGCAACTTGCTCGTTAGACTGAACAGAGACAATGTCTCTTTGCTGCTCTAAAGAACGCTGCACAGCAGAACGAACAATAGGAACATCGTCGTTACGAATCCCGACGTCTGTGCTGTCACCACCGTTTGTCGGTAATGAAAAGCCTATAAACCCTTGGGCTGTATGCCAAAAGCCGCCTTCCACTCCATCGACATTGGCTATTGCTTCATCCAGTGCCTGATGCATTAAATCGGGATTAGTTACTTGCTGCTGAGGCGACTCCGATTCAGGGTAAAGGCTGTCGACAGCAAGCTGTGCATTTTTACAGGCTTTGCCCATTAGCGTTTGATTACGCTGCAATGTCTCGCCCGCAGAAAACCAGAACGCAACAAGTAAACCGCCAACGGCTACTGCAATCATTGCAATAGCCAGCCAGCGGTTATGTTTTGTGTGGGAAGAGAGAGACTGCACCTACCTCACTCTCTTTTACTAAGGTAATTTGTAGAAATTTCGGGCATTCTGATAAAACACCTTATCAACCGCTTCATCGTCGTCCAGTGCATTCACAATAGTGGTAATGTCAGAGGGTTCAAATGAGCGAGTACTGCGCGTACCCGGTAAATCGGTACCAAACATCAAGGCATCCGGGTTGGTCTTATTCAGTGTCTTAATGGCGTCTTCTACGTTAACTTCGGTACGACCAAAGCCACTGGCTTTAATTTTTACGCCACCTTCAGCTAAACGACGAACCTGAGACAACCCTGACTTTGCCATACCTAAGTGGTCTACACTCAGTTTAGGTAACTTAAGTAAGGTAGGCACCATGTCGTCAAGCTCGCGGCTATCGACGTAAATTTCCAAATGCCAGCCAGCTAAGTCCCAAATACGCTTACCAAACTCGACAATACCTTCAATGTCACGATGAACGCCGCGTTTTAAGTTAACGCGTACGCCGCAAATACCATGCTCATTCAGTTGCTGAATTTTTTCATCGCTAACTGAACCTGGTAACTGTGTCACACCAACAAAGTTACCTCCCAGGTTTTCCAGCGCCGCTTTTAAATAGCGTTGCTCGAAGCCCTGGAAAGAACCAGACACAATGACACCGCCTTCTATAGGTAGGCCACGTACTAAATTCCGATAGTCATCAATATAAAAAGGCTCAGGGATATGACCTTGGTTTTCAATTAGCGGAAACTCTTCATCATAAATGTGCAAATGAGAGTCAATAATGCGTTTCGGCCAATTGTCACGGTTGTTACCCATGCTGCCTCCTGTGTCAGAGAATATCTTACTCATCCAAGAACGATTTAAGCTGCTCAGAGCGACTTGGATGGCGAAGCTTTCTTAATGCTTTGGCTTCAATTTGACGAATTCGTTCACGAGTTACATCAAACTGCTTACCAACTTCTTCTAAAGTATGGTCTGTATTCATATCAATACCAAAGCGCATACGCAATACTTTTGCTTCACGAGCTGTTAAGCCGCCAAGTACGTCACGAACCGAGTTACGCAAGCTTTCTGACGTTGCTGAATCAATAGGAAGATCCAGCGTATTGTCTTCGATAAAGTCACCCAGGTGCGAATCTTCGTCGTCACCAATTGGAGTTTCCATCGAAATTGGTTCTTTCGCAATTTTTAATACCTTACGGATTTTGTCTTCCGGCATCATCATGCGCTCGGCCAGCTCTTCCGGCAGAGGCTCACGCCCCATTTCCTGCAGCATCTGGCGTGAAATGCGGTTAAGCTTATTAATGGTTTCTATCATGTGGACCGGTATACGAATAGTACGAGCCTGGTCCGCGATAGAACGAGTAATAGCCTGACGGATCCACCAAGTAGCATAAGTTGAGAACTTATAACCACGGCGATATTCGAATTTATCCACCGCTTTCATCAAACCAATGTTACCTTCCTGAATTAAGTCCAGGAACTGTAAGCCACGGTTGGTGTATTTTTTAGCAATAGAGATAACCAAACGCAGGTTCGCTTCAACCATTTCTTTTTTCGCACGGCGGGCTTTAGCCTCACCAATAGACATACGACGGTTTATGTCTTTTACTTTACCAATGGTTAAGCCGGTCTCTTTTTCCACATCAACTAACTTGTTGACGCAGCGTTCAATTTCGCCTCGAACTTCTTTCAATGTGCCAGCGTAGCCTGCACCTGAGTCTATCTCTTTATCAACCCAGGCCAAGTTATTTTCATGAGTCGCAAAAGCTTTCATAAAGTTGCGTTTAGGCATTCCGCCCTGCTCAACGCTTAGCTTCATAATAATGCGTTCCTGAACGCGCACACGCTGCATCATGGCACGCATGTCTTTAACCAGACGGTCAAACTGTTTAGGGACTAAGCGGAACTGTTTGAATAAGTCGCTGAGCTTGTCAATTTCAACGCGGGCGTCGGCACCATCACGACCATGCTTTGCAATAGCCTGACGGGTTGCTTCATATTGTTCACGAAGCGCATTGAATTTGCTGCGTGCAAATTCCGGATCAATACCGGTATCGGTTTCTTCTTCATCGTCATCTTCATCGTCGTCTTCATCTTCCAACTCCTCGGTTGGAAGCTCAGAACCAACGTGAGTAGCTGCCACAGGAGCTTCGTCTACTTCGTCAGGGTCAATGAATCCGGAAATGATATCGGTTAAGCGCAGCTCTTCGGCTTCGTAGGAGTCCCATTGCTCAAGCAGGAAGTTAATGGCTTCAGGATACTCAGCAACAGAACACTGAACCTGGTTAATGCCTTCTTCAATACGCTTGGCAATGTCAATTTCGCCTTCACGGGTCAGTAGCTCAACCGTGCCCATTTCACGCATATACATACGTACAGGGTCGGTCGTACGACCAATTTCACCGTCAACAGAGGCCAGCGCCTGAGCGGCCTCTTCGGCAGCGTCTTCATCAGCAGCACTTTCTGCCATCATCAGATCGTCGGCATCGGGCGCGCTTTCAAAAACGCGGATCCCCATGTCGTTGATCATGCGAATAATGTCTTCAACCTGATCGGAATCAACAATTTCTTGCGGTAAATGGTCGTTGACTTCAGCAAATGTCAAAAACCCTTGCTCTTTGCCTTTCGCAATAAGGACCTTAAGTTGCGATTGCCGATTCTGCTGCATACAGACGTTCCACCTGTGACTGTGAATGTAGAGTATCCAAAATGACCAAACAGTATAACAGAATACTGATTTTTAAGCTAGCGTAAGACGCACCGGGATGTACTATCTTGCCTTACTTAAGTACTGAATGAGCGTCTGATATTCTTGACGTTCAACCCGGGTTAAAGCCCCTTTCTGCTCTTTTTTTAATAGCGCGTTTGCACGCTGTTCCACATATTGGTCAATAAGATAAATAAATATATCGTTAAATTCTTGCTCAACATTGTCTTCGTCGAGCTGATGCTGCCATAACGCCAACTTCTGTAAAGGCTGGTAATACTCGGTATCACGCCACCCTTCTAAAACCTGCGCTGTCGTCATAGCTCGTTCTGCGCATTGTTTATGCAATGCGATAAGTAAATCGATACCGTTAACTTGCAACTCCCTCAGTTCTTCTCTAACCGGAATTGACTGCGCTAGCTGAGGGTATTGAACCAGCAAAGCTATCGCTTTACGTAACGGTGTCATTTTAACGCTTTCTTTCGGCCGGGACTGACGCTGAGGCTTATCAAAATGACGTTCCAGTTGTGAGGTTTCACGGCGAAGCTTTTCTGCCAACCGTTGCATTAAAGTATCGCGGTAATAGTCACTCGCGACTTTTTCTATTAATGGTTTAGCAATACTCAGCAATTGTGAACGCCCTGCGTCTGTAGCAATATTGATATCCGCTTCTAAATGCTCGAAAAAGTACTCGGTGAAAGGTGTCGCTCGTTTCAATTGCTGTTCAAAAGCTTCTGAGCCATGTTCCCGCACGACAGAGTCCGGGTCTTCACCTTCAGGCAAGAACAAGAACGCCATATCCAGTCCATCACGCAATAGCGGCAATGCATTTTCTAATGCACGCCAGGCTGCATCCCGACCAGCACGGTCGCCGTCGTAACAACAAACAATTCTGCCACTAGTACGGAATAAACGCTGTAATTGTTCACTGGTAGTGGCCGTACCCAAAGACGCAACAGCGTAATGAATGCCCGCTTCGGACAAAGCCACGACGTCCATATACCCTTCGACAATACAAACCTGTTCTGGTTTCCTTACGGCCTGCTGCATATGCCAGTATCCGTATAACTCACTACCTTTGTGAAACAGGCGGGTTTCCGGCGAGTTCAGGTACTTAGGTCCGTCGCCGTCAATAATCCGTCCGCCAAAACCAACAACTCGCCCGCGTCTGTCATGAATAGGAAACATAACCCGGTCACGGAAGAAATCATAATGCCGCCCTTTCTCATTACGATTAATGAGCTTCAGCTCTAATAACTGCTGCCTTTGCGGCGCCGAACTACCGAACGTACTCAGCAAGCTGTCCCAGGCATCTGGCGCATAACCAATTTGAAACCGTTTTACCGTTTCACCACTTAACCCACGACCTTTTAGGTAATTGATAACCCGTTCAGAACTTTCATGATGTTTCAGTTGGTGCTGGAAAAAGCGGGCCGTTTTGCTCATCAGCTCTGCATCGTCCCGCACTTGCTGTTGTTTCTTTTGCGCCAGCTCTGGGTTTTCCGCCTGCTCGCGCGGCACTTCAACACCCATGATTCCCGCCAGCTCTTCGACTGCATCGGGAAAGTTTAAGCCGTCAAACTCCATAAGAAAGTCAATGGCGTTGCCATGCTGGCCACAACCAAAGCAATGATAAAACTGCTTGTCCTGGCTAACCGTAAATGAGGGGGTCTTCTCGTTATGAAAAGGGCAACAGGCCTGATGATTTTTGCCGGCTTTTTTCAGCGGCACACGGCTATCTACTATCTCGACAATGTCTGCTCGTTCAAGCAAATCATGAATAAAGCTTTTGGGGATCAAGCCTGCCATATTGTCTCAATATTAAAATTTGAAAAGCATGAATTCGCGCAAACAATAAAGTAGCAGAAACACGAAAGCCGCGACAATACAGTCACGGCTTTCAGCACTTTACGAAAAAGTGAACACTCAAATTGTCGTAAGTAATGTCTTAGTAAAGACGAGTACGACGAGCGTTTTCACGAGACAGTTTTTTCGCGTGACGCTTTACCGCAGCAGCTTTCTTGCGCTTACGCTCTGAAGTCGGCTTTTCATAGTGCTCGCGACGACGAACTTCAGACAGAACACCTGCTTTTTCACAAGAGCGCTTAAAGCGACGCAAAGCTACGTCAAACGGCTCGTTTTCTTTCACTTTAACGACTGGCATTAAAAAATCACCTCGGATAAATTATCTGTTTCGGTTAAAAATTAACCACTACGGGTTCAATTGGTGCTGAATTGTACCGACTCAGAATCGCCTTGTAAAGTGTTATCCGATGCATCCCAACCAGAGTCATTATCGCTAAGCAGCTCGCGGACTGGCGTGGACTCGAGTAAGAGTGTACTGACTAAATCCTGTAAATTATTTGGTTTTTCTTTATACGCCAGCCCTAATTGCCAAAGCTGTGGGCCGACAGACTTAAGACTTCTCACCAAAAGCTCCGAAAAAACAACTGCCTGCGGGGCAGTTTTAACTTTCACCTCAGCCTTAAGGTGAGCCATTTCAGTTGCGTTAATGGGGGAGGTTCCGCGATAGTTAAAAGCTATTCCCTTATCTGAAATGTCGACCACCTTGCCAGGCAGAGGATCTCCGAATTTAGCGTTCAGCTTCAATTGCAGTGTTGCGTCGCAGTTTACTGCTATTCTTGGAGACGAACGTAATACTTGCACGTCAGCCTCTCTCGGATAACTGACAAACAACAACTTTTGTGGGTACTGTGTGATATGAAGCACATCGACAACGCCAGTTATCTGTTCGCCTTGTGGAGAAACCGTCTTTAATCCGATAGTTTTATCAGCAACCAAAAGAGGCAAAGTATCCTGCCAACAGTACTGCCGGGACAGCTCCAGAATAAGGTAGTCTGGATGCTGTTGCCCCACTAGCGTCATATTTAAGCGCGTATAGCTGTCATTGTTCTTAATCTGGACTTCAACAGATTGCCTGAATCCACTGCTTGCTAAAACATCACTGTCTTCCTGCATCAGTGCTAACCCCTGCTTTATTATTTTTTTATGAAACTCATCATAGCTTATATCTGTTATTTTTTAAGCACTGGCGAGATTATTTTTAATTGATGTCAATTGACGTCAAACCTCAAGTTAATGATGACTAGTCACTCAAAACCTGTTGTTTGATGATAGTCATAGTTAGACTGGATTTGCGCTTAACCAGTAAGGATACGAATTTGGCTGAAGCACATCCGGACAAAACATTTCCTTACCCAATACCGGCACGATATCAGTGCATAAAGTTATTGGGGCATGGTGGCAGTGGTCTGGTCTATAAAGCTTACGACCAACGCTTAAAACGAGATGTCGCAATTAAGTTTGCGCGTTCTCCTTCTATTGTCAGTCGCCATAGACTAGTAAATGAAGCTCGCCTTTTATCCAGCGTTAACCACCCTGCATTGTGCCGGGTATTTGACATTGGTGAGCCCGAGGTTTCCTCGTCGTCGTTATTTATGGTCTTAGAGTACATTGAAGGTGAGCCCCTTAGTAAAGCTAAGGGCAGTATGTCGACTAACGAAGCTATAGGTGTTACCACATCTCTAGTGGATGCCGTTTGCCGTATGCACGAAGCCGGATACGCGCACAACGACATTAATCCTCATAATATTATGATCCGCTCCTCTGCGGAAGCTACGAAAGAACACCGCAATAATGTTGCACTAGTTGACCTGAGCATTGCAGCTCCTAGCTCTCCGCTAACCATTCAACGAGATATTTATCAGTTAAGTGCGCTGCTTTTGTTCTTGTTAACAGGAATGAAGCCCGAGCCGTTTTTTCAAAACTCAGTCGTACAGCGCAACCGGCTTCCTTCGGGGCTGGGAGAAATTATAAAACGGGCACTTTCGCTGGAGCCGAATTCCAATTTTCGCAACTGTAGAGATTTTCAAAAAGCCCTGAACACCTGGTGCCATCGCTACAAGTTGAAGCAACGTTTCTTGAAGCTTGGTGCTGCCAATGCAGCCGTTCTGGTTATCGTACTGCTTATGTTTGTGTTCATGCGCGAACCAACAAACACTTTTCTCTTTAAGAGTTACTCAACCGACAAAAATCAGTATGCGCACGCTGTTGTTTTTGCTCATTATTCCAGACACTTAGTTAACGATGGGTATTTTCAGCAGGCAACAGAGCAGGCTGAGCTGGCTTTGACGCATTTTGACGATGCTATTAGCAATAACCCTGACAAGCTTCAATATCATGTTGAGCGGGCAAACTTTATCTTAAACTCGGAGCGTATTTATAGTCAGGCCCAAATTACCACTATGTTACTCAATGCTGTTAATGAGTTGGGTGAACCTGAAAATTATGAAGATAAACCGGGAGCCTACTATTTGAGAGCAAGAATGTATTTAGGCTTAGCGAAGCTTAATAGTGAACAGCCTCACCTGGTAGAACAGTGGGCGGACTCAGCATCGAAATCCGCTAAAGCAGCGATCAACAGTCAACCGGATGTTGACCGCTACCAAAAATTATATCGTCAAATAAGCCAATATCAGTCGAGTGGCGGTACTGACTGATCTCTTAATCGATAAAACTCTTCTACGAATTCATTAAAAGTTCCCGCGTCTAAGGCATCACGCATGTCACTCATCACTTTTTGGTAAAAACGTAAGTTATGAATGGTGTTCAGACGCGAACCGAGCATCTCGTTAGTGCGATCTAAGTGATGCAAATACGCTCGGGAATAGTTTTTACAAGTGTAGCAATCACAGTTTTCATCTAACGGTGAGGTATCTGTGCGGTGCACAGCGTTACGAATTTTCACCACACCCGAACTGATAAACAAATGGCCATTACGGGCATTGCGGGTTGGCATAACACAGTCGAACATATCAATACCGCGACGCACTGCTTCTACTAAATCTTCTGGTTTACCCACGCCCATTAAGTAGCGGGGTTTTTGCTCAGGCATTTGCGGCGCAGTGTGCTCTAAAATGCGCATCATATCTTCTTTTGGTTCGCCTACAGACAAGCCTCCAATAGCATAACCGTCAAACCCAATATCGGTCAGACCTTTTAGAGAGATATCACGCAATTCTTCGTACATACCACCCTGAATAATTCCAAACAGCGCCGCCTTATTGTCACCGTGCTCTTGCTTAGAACGTTCGGCCCAACGCAGCGAAAGCTCCATTGAACTACGCGCTTCTGCCTGAGTAGCAGGGAAAGGTGTGCATTCGTCAAATATCATGACAATATCGGAACCCAGCTCGCGCTGAACCTGCATAGACTTTTCAGGCGTTAACAGAATTTTCTCACCGTTAATTGGCGAGCGGAAAGTCACGCCCTCTTCGGTAATTTTACGAAGTTCACCCAGACTGAAAACCTGAAAGCCACCTGAGTCGGTCAAAATAGGTTTATCCCAGTTCATGAAGTCATGCAAGTCGCCGTGCTGTTGGATAATTTGCGTACCCGGACGCAGCATTAAATGAAAGGTATTGCCCAGGCAGATTTGTGCGCCGGTTTCTTTCACTTCCTCTGGTGTCATGCCTTTTACCGTACCTAAAGTCCCAACAGGCATAAATGCCGGCGTTTCTACGGTTCCGCGTTCAAATACCATACGTCCGCGACGCGCGCGACCACTGGTTTTATCTAGTTCAAATTTCATTGTCATAAGTATTCACTTCAGTGTATTAAATTTAGCGCTGTAAGAGCATGGCATCGCCGTAGCTAAAGAATCGATAGCGCTCTTTTATGGCCTCATTATAAGCCTTCATAATCAAATCACGACCCGCAAATGCTGAAACCAGCATAATGAGTGTGGACTCAGGCAAATGAAAATTGGTTATCAAACTGTCGACAACTTTAAATTCATAACCCGGAAAGATAAAAATATCGGTGTCATCAAAAAACGGTTCAATGTCTCCTGACGCTGACGCCTGCGCAGCTGACTCGAGCGAGCGAACAGAGGTCGTGCCAACCGCAATCACCCGGCCGCCCGAAGCTTTGGTTTGCTTAATAGCATTACAGGTTTCTGCACTGACTTTGGCGTACTCACTGTGCATCACATGATCGTTAATGTCTTCAACTCGCACCGGCTGGAAGGTTCCGGCGCCTACGTGCAAGGTGACATAGGCAAACTTCACGCCTTTATCTCGCAACTGCTGCAAAATTTCGTCATCAAAGTGCAGGCCTGCCGTTGGTGCTGCAACGGCGCCCGGCTCGCGATTATAAACGGTTTGGTAGCGCTCTTTGTCAGAGCTTTCATCCGGACGGTCAATATAAGGTGGCAATGGCATGTGCCCGTAATGTTCCAGCAACTCTAACACCGTTTCGTCATGTTCAAATTTCAGTTCGAAAAGAGCGTCGTGGCGAGCCAGCATGGTCACTTTTACGTGACCTTCTAACAGCAGCTCAGCACCCGCCTTGGGCGCACGATTAGCGCGAACATGAGCCAGTACACGGTGGTCGTCCAGCAAACGTTCAACTAACACTTCAACTTTACCGCCGGAGACTTTCTCACCCAGCAAACGAGCCGGAATAACCCGGGTATCGTTAAACACCAGTAAGTCACCGGCGTTTAGCTCATCAACGATATTCTTGAAGTGTTTGTGAGCAATGATGTTCTCATTGGCATTCACCGACAGAAGCCGGCTTGCACTGCGCTGCTCCTGCGGGTAGCGGGCTATGAGCTCATCGGGTAACTCAAATGAAAAGTCGCTGACTTTTAAAGAAGAATGATTGGTATCTGACATGTCCGTGCTGCAATTGCGAGATGTAATGAAGCGCGGATTTTACTGGAAAGTGGACAGCCTGTCACTGTTACAGGCTGTCCGTTTATCGCAAGCTTAAGCTACACCGAAAATGGCTTTCAGAATGTAGAAGAAGATGATGGACATAATGGCACCCGCTGGCAAGGTAACGACCCATGAAATAACGATGTTGCGAACAACACCAAGGTTCAGGGCAGCGATACCACGTGCCATGCCAACACCCAATACCGCACCGACCAACGTTTGTGTGGTTGATATGGGTAACCCGGTACCTGACGCCAGAACCACGGTTGAAGCAGCAGCGAGTTCCGCCGCAAAACCTCGGCTTGGGGTTAAATGCGTAATGCCGTTACCAATGGTGGCAATGACGCGTTTACCCAGCATGGCCAGACCCGCAACAATACCAATAGCACCCAGCGGTAAGACCCACCAGGCTAACTGCGCTTTACTGCCAATGTCACCGCCGCTGGTAACCACACTCACTACAGCAGCCAATGGTCCAATAGCGTTAGCAACGTCGTTTGAGCCGTGAGCAAAAGCCATAGCACAGGCGGTTACAACCATTAATACCGCAAAAACTTTTTCCACGTTAGTGTAGTGCATGTCTTTGTCGTCGGAAGGATTAAACTTAAGACGACCAATTGCCATTTTCCCAATAGCAAAGACCAATGCAGCAATCCCAAGAGCCCATAAGTAACCTTCAATGCTGCCGAGATCCAGGCCAACATGCTTAAGGCCTTTTTTGATGGTGACCAGCGACAGTACGAAGCCGGCTAGCCCCATGTAGTAAGGCACATAGCGCTTAGCCATTGCTAAAGGATTAGAGCGGTCAAAGATAAGCTTCTGGGCACTCATAAATATGAGGTAAGCAATAAACCCGGAGATGGCGGGGGTGACAACCCAGCTTCCAACGACACCTCCAACTTTCATCCACTGAACCGACTCCATGCTAACGCCCACGGCGGAGAAGCCAACAATGGCACCAATAATGGAGTGTGTGGTTGATACCGGCCAGCCAAGATAAGAAGCTATCAGCAGCCAAAAACCGGCAGCTAACAAGGCTGAAATCATACCAAATACGAGTAGTTCTGGCTGATCAATGAAGTAACCAGAGTCGATAATACCTTTGCGGATGGTTGAAGTGACTTCTCCACCGGCCAGGTAAGCGCCGGCAAACTCAAAAATCATAGCAATAACAATTGCTTGCTTTATCGTCAGAGCTTTAGAGCCAACCGATGTGCCCATGGCATTTGCTACGTCATTTGCACCAATACCCCAGGCCATGAAGAAACCAAAAACCGCTGCCATCCCGATAAGCAGGAGGCTGTAGCTAGAAATAATATCCATAAATCAGACTCCGCTTAGACGCGCGCTAGCATCAGTTCGAAACGTGCACCCACTCGCTCAGCCAAGTCGGCCAAATCGCCAACCCAATCCAGAATACGGTACAAGAACATCACATCTACAGGGTTCATTTCGAGCTCAACTTCACGCAAGTCCTGACGTAGTTTAATTTGAAGTTGATCAGTATCGGCTTCAATTGCGTCAAGTTCAGCAATGAAATTGTCGACAAGATCGCGTTCGCGGCCTTTAAAGCCAGTCTCCAGCAAGTCGTCAAATTCACCAATGGTTTCGCGAGCCTTATCTGTAGCATCCAGACAACGACTTAAGTACGCATCAAAGTCTTTAACTAATGACTCAGGAATACTCAATTCACGACCCGTAACCAGACCAGAGATGTCTTTGGCTTTGTTAGCAATTTTATCCTGCTGAGAAACAAGCTCAAGTAAGTCGGCTCGTTCTACAGGCATAAATAAGCCACTAGGAAGGTTCAGGCGGATTTTACGCTTCATGTCATCCGCGGTTGATTCGTGTTTTACGATGGTTGCGCGAGCGACTTCTGCACTCTGCCAGTCCTTTGAATAAACCGCTTTAAAGAAATCTTTCAGCGCATAGGCGCAGCGGTGCACTTCATCCATGTGCTCAATCATCGGTTTGATTGGCGACTTAGCAAATACGCCAAGAAATGAGTTCACTGACATAACATTATCCGATTTTTTCAGCCGATGTTAGCTGCGGCGAATGTTAGCGAAATCTAAAGATAAAGGGAACCGTAAGATTTAATTAATTGCTCATGAGCTGAACGCTCGTTCTATTTCGATTCTTTGAGTATTAACTTGCGCCTCTACCTGCCTTAGTAACTGGTAAGCATTATCCATTTCATCCACCAACAGCTTTAACTGATTTGAAAACCCGTCTACCTTTTCTGTTTGTTGCTCTGCTAGTCTGAATGATTCTTTCGCCTCTTCTGTCGAAGCCTCAGCCTGAGCAGACACCGCGTTTGACGTTTTCACTAAGTGCTCCACGAATTGTTGCTGAGACGCACTGGCTTCAGCAATTTCCCGATAGCCATCTTCGATCGACAGCGACGCTTCGGTTAATTGACTTAAAGAATCCTTTATTCCTCCAAGTGAGGACTGAGTTTTTTGCGCCAATTGCCTAACTTCATCAGCAACCACAGCAAAACCACGGCCTTGTTCTCCCGCTCTGGCAGCTTCAATAGCTGCGTTCAATGCCAGTAAGTTAGTCTGATCAGCTATACCGGAAATAATTGATAGCGCGTCTTTAACCTCTTTAACCGAAATATCGAGTTCCGCAGCCGATTGCTCTGCAGCTTTTATTGCCTTTTCATTGCGTTCTGAGGCATCTCTCAGCTTAAGAGTGTGTTGACGGCTCAGCTTCATTGAGTCTTGCGTATCCAGCGCATTCTTTTCCAACGTGTTGGTACACTGGTTTAATTCTTCGGTTAACTGGCTTAGCTCGGCTATCCCATCGATAGTCGTCGACGCTGACGTCTGTGTATTGGCAGATGACTGAACAATTTGCTGTAACTCATGTATTACTCGCTTTAGTGCTTCATTGACTACCGTCATTTGCTCAGACTTTTCTTCATCGCGACGCTGGGTTTGCTTCAGTATGCCGTTAAAAAATTGCGCAATTTCAGCCATCTCAGTGTCGCGATCAGCATTTGGCAAATAATTGAGCTCTTGTTTGACCAGCAAAGTTTCCATCGCATCACGCAAGCTTCTTAAAGGTGTCAGAACCATGCTTTTTAATAGAGCAAAATTCAGTACTGAAAACACCAATAGCACAGCTACTAATGTCATGAGACTCAGCTTTATCTGTATCAAGTTAGCTTGCTGGTGTTGTAAAAGCTCCTGCTCTACTTCTACTGCTAAGGATTGAATATTGGCGATATCATCCGATATTGAAGCAAAAGCCTGGCGACGTGACTGAATGAGCTCTAAAGTGGAAGAGAGCTCTTGTGGGTAACGCTTAATCAAGCTATTCATTTCTGAGATGATCTTCGGACCCAGCTCTTTCGCTTCTCTTGCCACCAGCATCATTGACTGGTCGGGTAATTCTTCTTTTACACCCAGTTCGGGTAGCTGTTGCAATCGACCGATTTCTTTTTGCATGGCATTAAGTACCTGGTTAAGCGTTTGCTCTTCCGCCTCACCGCTCGATAAGCGTTCCCGTGTGTGCACCAGGTCAGCAATCAATAACACTAAATCACTACCGATACTTTGATAACGTTCTGCAGCAACTGCGTTATTGCTACTCCCTTTTTGTACGTAGTCAAATAAGCGTGATAACTCGTTAAACAAAGACCGCTCTGCATTCACCAGTAAAGCAGCTTCATGACCAGACAATTTACCTATAGCTCGGTAGTCTTCGGAAATTCGACTTCGGATAATATCCAGTTGTTCTTGCATAACGGAGATGGATGCTAAATCCAGTTTATCGAGCTGCGCATTAACCTCGTTAACTGATTTCTCTGCCTCATTCAATAAAAGCGCATTACCAGATTGCAAATAACCACTGAGCTCAGTTACCACCTCAACCATTAACTTCTCTTTTATGGATGAATAAACATTCTGTTGCCGTTCAAATTGCTGTAACTGATTATTAGCCCATACGAGCACTGACAAAAACAAAAGCGACAGACCCAGTAAAGAAAAGGAAGAGACACGACTAAAAGTTGAAACGCGCATAAACCAGCCCAGTTGAGGATACTGCGTCAGTTTAAGACGGTTTTATGACAGCTTAATGAAAAAAGGCCGCGCTTCATTATGAAGTGCGGCCTTTAGCTAACAGCTAAAAAACTTTAGAAAGAGTAAACTAAAGTGACTGCGGTTTCGGTATCTAGCTTCTCGATGCTTTCTTCAGCAACCTGAGAGTTATGATTAGCACCGATAGAGAACTTCATAGCCAAAGAGCTATTAATGTTCGCCGATACCGAGAGCTCAGCTTTGCTCTTAGTATTATCTTCGCCAATTTCCGATGATATCAAAGCATTAAAACGTGAATTTTCACTAATTTTCCAGTTCAAACCACCCGCCAGACGCAAAATCATAGAGCCTTCTGATTCCACTAGCGGTTCGCCTTCAACCTGAACCGGTTTGGTGCGTGAATAACCAGGACCAATTTCGTAGTCAGCGTAGATGTCTTCATCGTAGCGGTAACGAGCACCGTAACCTGTTGCTACGGTTGCCTGATATTCAAAACCGCTAAACTCATCTTCTTCATAAGAACCGAAAACAAACAACGAGTCGCGGCTATCGGGATCAAACTTGTAGTTACTCTGAGCGGATATAAACATACGATCCGCCGTTTTTTCACTCTCTCCAGTTTCTTGATCTTCCCGCTCAGCAGTGTAATAGTCAAAAACACCCTTATGGCGCCAGTTTTGAATATCACGCGATGCATTAAACTTACCTTTCAGGCTTTCTGTTTCGGTATTACCGGAAGTGTAAAGCAAGCCAAACTCAGCACTCGCCTCCCACTCTTCCACCGTTTCTGTGTCAATGTCATCAGCATCGTCAAACATAAATGTCTGAGCACTCGCTACAACAGGTAAAAACAAACTAGCGAATAATAAAGGAAATCGCACACTAACCTCGTTAATTGTGTCTTTTATAAAGTACTTCGTTACTTAACAATGGCGTCTAATTCGCCATTTTCATAGCGTTGAAACATTGATTCCAGGTTAATGGGCTTAATCTTACTCGCCATACCAGCACAACCAAAGGCTTCATAGCGCGCACGGCAAATATCTTCCATTGCTGTTGTCGCTGCTGCAAAAAACTTACGCGGGTCAAAGTTTGACGGGTTTTCCGCCAAATGCCGGCGAATAGCACCGGTTGAAGCCAAGCGTAAATCGGTATCAATGTTTACTTTGCGAACACCGTGCTTAATACCTTCCTGAATTTGCTCTACTGGCACACCGTAAGTTTCCGGAATCTCGCCACCAAATTCATTAATAATTTTAAGCCACTCTTGCGGTACAGATGATGAACCATGCATAACCAAGTGTGTACCCGGAATGCGACGATGAATCTCTTTAATGCGATCAATGGCTAAAATATCGCCAGTTGGTGGGCGAGTAAACTTGTATGCGCCGTGTGACGTACCACAAGCAATAGCGAGTGCATCTACATTTGTAGCTTTCACAAATTCAGCCGCTTCTTCAGGGTCTGTCAGCAGCTGTTCATGCGACAATTTACCCTCAGCACCAACACCATCTTCTTCACCCGCTTCACCGGTTTCCAGTGAACCAAGACAACCCAGCTCACCTTCAACAGAAACACCACACGCATGCGCCATTTCAACGGTTTGCTTGGTCACTTTTACGTTATAGTCGTACTCTGCTGGCGTTTTGCCGTCCTCGAGCAAAGAGCCGTCCATCATCACAGAGCTGAAGCCCAGTTGAATAGAGCGCTGACATACCGCCGGAGAGGTACCGTGGTCCTGATGCACAACCACAGGAATATGTGGCCATTCTTCAACAGCGGCCTGAATTAAGTGGCGCAGGAAAGGAGCACCGGCATATTTACGAGCGCCAGCAGAAGCCTGCACGATAACCGGGCTGTCGGTTGCATCAGCAGCTTGCATAATTGCGCGCATCTGCTCAAGGTTGTTGACGTTAAACGCCGGGACACCGTAATCATGCTCAGCAGCATGATCGAGTAACTGTCGTAATGACACCAGGGCCATAAAAATACTCCTTATTTAAAACTTATGTTCAGGCGTCTTTAGCCCGTTCTTGTAAAATCGCAACGGCTGGTAATGTTTTACCTTCCAGGAATTCCAGGAACGCTCCGCCACCTGTTGAAATATAACTTATCTTATCAGCGATACCGTATTGATCAATCGCCGCTAAGGTGTCACCACCCCCGGCAATAGAAAACGCATCACTTTGTGCAATTGCATTGGCTATGGTTTTTGTACCCTCGCCAAACTGTTCAAATTCAAAAACACCGACCGGCCCGTTCCAGACAATGGTTCCGGCGTTTTTCAGCATAGCGGCTAGCTTCTCTGCTGTTTCCGGGCCAATATCAAAAATCATGTCGTCATCTGCAACGGTGTTAACGGCTTTCGTTTCCGCTTTAGCCTCTGCGCTGAATTCTTTACCTGTTACCACATCCACCGGTAATGGAATGTCACCGCCTTTGGCTTTCGCCTGCGCCATTAAACGGTTGGCTTCGTCAGTTAAGTCCGCTTCGTATAATGACTTACCAACCTTATGGCCTGCGGCAGCAACAAAGGTATTAGCAATACCGCCGCCCACAATTAACTGGTCGACAACACCAGATAATGACTCTAATACGGTAAGTTTCGTCGAAACTTTTGAACCACCGACAATCGCCACCAACGGGCGCTTCGGGTTTTCCAGTGCTTTGCCTAATGCTTCTAGCTCGCCGGCCAGCAAAGGTCCTGCGCAAGCAACTGGTGCATATTTAGCGACACCATGAGTAGAGGCCTGAGCACGATGTGCGGTGCCAAAAGCGTCCATCACATAAACATCACACAAGCTGGCTAACTTTTTAGCAAGCTCGTCGTCATTTTTCTTTTCGCCCACATTAAAACGAACGTTTTCAAAAACTACCAGTTCTCCGGCATTAACTTCAACACCATCCAGGTAGTCTTTACACAGGCGGACAGGGCAATCCAGCGCACCTTTTAGGTAATCAACAACCGGCTGCATGGAGAACTGCTCGTCGTATTCACCTTCGGTTGGGCGACCAAGATGAGACATCACCATCACTTTAGCCCCAGCTTCTAACGCTTGCTGAATACTTGGCATTGCTGCTTTTAAACGCGCATCGGAAGTGACTTTTCCGTTTTTGACCGGAACGTTTAAATCTTCCCGGATGAGTACGCGTTTGTTCTTTAAATCCAAATCGGTCATAGCAATGACAGACATGCGGTATCCTCTCTAAACTTAATGTTCTATTTGTTCAGCCATCGTCTTTGCTGTATCCAGCAAACGGTTAGCAAAGCCCCATTCGTTGTCACACCAGCACAACAACTTAACCAGCCGCTTGTGGCTGACTCGGGTTTGCGTACCATCGACAATCGAAGAATGTGGGTCATGGTTAAAATCTATTGAAACTAAAGGTTCTTCAGTATAGTCCAGTATACCCGATAGTTGCTGCTCGCTCTGCTCGCGCAAAACCTGATTGATTTGCTCTATTGTGGCATCGCTGTTTAACGTAACACTTAAGTCCATGGCGGTGACGTTTGTGGTCGGCACTCGCACCGCTATAGCCTCAAAACGCCCTTCTAAGTGCGGCAGTATACGTTCAATGCCTCGCGCCAGGCGGGTATCTACCGGAATAATAGAGCGTCCGGCGGCACGGGTGCGCCTTAAGTCCGGATGATAAGCATCAATAACCTGCTGGTCATGCATAGCTGAATGAATGGTGGTAATGGCACCTGAATCAATACCGAAGGTGTCATCCAGCACTTTTATCACCGGCACAATACAGTTCGTTGTGCAGGAACCGTTCGACACCACTTTATGCTCGGCGGTTAACTCTTTTTCGTTCACCCCATAAATGGCGGTGAAATCAACGTCCGGCTTGCCGGGGTGAGAATACAGCACGCGCTTCACCCCTTGTTTTAGATAGAGCTGCCCGTCAGCCTGGCTGCCAAATACCCCGGTACAATCAACCACAAAGTCAACTTCGTTTGCACGCCAGTCAACAGCTTCAATCTCGGTCTGATGCGTTAAAGTAATGGCGTCACCAGCAACGGTTAGAGTGTCAGCAGACTGCGTCACCTTTTTTCCAAACCGGCCATGGCTTGAGTCGTATTTAAGTAAATGTGCTATTGCTTCAGATGCTGCCGGTTCATTAATCAGAACCACCTGCACACTGTCGCGATAACCATTTTCATACAAAGCACGCAAAAAACTGCGACCAATTCGGCCAAAACCATTAATTGCAATACGAGCCGGTTTGCTCATTTACGCTCCCAGCAAACGTTTAGCGGCAGCCACAGTATTTTCTGTGGTAATACCAAAGTGTTTATATAAATCTCCGGCAGGCGCTGATTCGCCAAAGGTGGTCATGCCGACAACTTCGCCGTTAAGACCAATGTACTTGTACCAGAAGTCCGCAATACCAGCTTCAATTGCAACACGACGAGTAACGTTTGATGGCAGCACAGACTCTTTGTACTCAGAATCCTGAATATCAAAAACATTGGTTGATGGCATAGAAACAACGCGCACCTTATGACTTTTTTCTGACAGTTGTTCAAAAGCTTCAACCGCTAAATCAACTTCAGAACCAGTAGCAATTAAAATGACTTCAGGCTCACCTTCACAGTCTTTTAGCACGTAGCCACCACGGGCAATATTGGTTAGCTGATCTTCATTGCGCTCCTGCTGTTGCATGCCCTGACGGCTGAATACTAAAGCCGATGGCGTTTTGCTGCTTTGTACTGCCGCTCCCCAGGCAACGGCAGTTTCAACCGGGTCACACGGGCGCCAGCACTGTAAATTCGGGGTTTGACGTAAGTTGGCCAGTTGCTCTACCGCCTGATGGGTTGGCCCGTCCTCGCCCAAACCAATAGAGTCATGGGTGTAAACAAAGATGCTGGGCTGCTTCATAAGCGCCGACATACGTACTGCGTTGCGGGCATATTCCATAAACATCAGGAAGGTTGCGCCATAGGCTTTAAAACCGCCATGCAGGGTTACACCGTTCATAATGGCAGACATACCAAACTCGCGAACGCCATAAAACACATAGTTGCCACTGGCGTCATCCGCAGTAATGCCTTTTGCGTCCTTCCATAAAGTTAGGTTGGAACCGGCCAAGTCGGCAGAACCACCTAATAGCTCAGGTAATTTAGGACCAAACTCATTCAGTACATTCTGTGATGCTTTACGCGTAGCTATAGCTTCTGGGCTACTTTGTAGCTGCTTAGCATAGTTGTGCACCGTGTTTTCGAAGTTTTCCGGAAGTTCTCCATTCAAACGACGCTTCAATTCTTTTGCCAGTTGCGGGTATTCCTGCTCGTACGCCACCCAACGCTTATTCCACGAAGACTCAACCGCTGCGCCTTTATCGACCGCAGACCATTTTTGGTAAACATCGGCCGGCACTTCAAAGGCTTCGTGTGGCCAGTTCAACTGTTTGCGCGCTGCTGCAATTTCGTCATCACCCAGGGGGGCACCATGGCAGCTTTCAGAACCTTGTTTGTTCGGTGCGCCATAACCAATCACAGTTTTGCAAATAATCAGAGTCGGTTTATCTTCGTTAGTACGAGCTTCGTCAATCGCACGGGTTATGGCAGCTGAGTCGTGTCCATCCACTTTATTTATTACGTGCCAGCCATAAGATTCAAAGCGCTTTGCTGTATCGTCGGTAAACCAGCCTTCAACTTCGCCGTCAATGGAAATCCCGTTGTCATCGTAAAACGCGATGAGTTTGCCTAAACCTAAGGTGCCTGCCAGTGAACAAGCTTCGTGAGAGATGCCTTCCATTAAGCAGCCGTCACCCAAAAAGGTGTAGGTGTGGTGGTCAACAATTTCATGGTTTTCACGGTTAAACTGCGCTGCCAATACTTTCTCGGCCAGTGCCATACCTACCGCATTTGCAAGCCCCTGGCCCAGCGGCCCGGTGGTGGTTTCCACACCAGGGGTATAACCATATTCAGGGTGACCCGGGGTTTTTGAGCCTAACTGACGGAATTGCTTTAAATCATCAATACTAAGGTCATAACCCGACAGGTGTAACAGCGAGTAAATCAGCATTGAACCGTGCCCGTTTGATAAAACAAAGCGGTCGCGGTCAGCCCAGCCCGGATTATTAGGGTTGTGTTTCAGGTAGTCACGCCATAGCACTTCAGCGATATCCGCCATACCCATGGGCGCTCCCGGGTGGCCGGACTTAGCTTTCTGAACCGCATCCATACTGAGTGCACGGATGGCATTGGCGAGATATTGACGTTCTGACATGAAAAACCCCCTGGAAGATGAAGAGCAACTTGCGATGCGCGTATTCTCCACATTTCAGGGGGTACAAGCAAATTTATAGCTAAAATACTGTTTAAATATCAGCCTGTAAATCTGCGGCTTTATCCGTTTCTTCCCACGGCAGGTTATCACGACCAAAATGCCCGTATGCCGCAGTCTGCTTATAGATAGGACGTTCCAGGTCGAGCATTTTAATTAACCCATAAGGACGTAAATCAAAATGACGACGCACCAGCGCAATTAACTGCTCTTCTGAGTGCTTAGATGTACCAAAGGTATCAATGCTAATAGAGGTAGGTTCAGCAACACCAATGGCGTAAGAAATTTGCAATTCACAACGCTCGGCTAAACCGGCAGCGACCAGGTTTTTAGCGACATAACGCGCCGCATAAGCCGCGCTGCGGTCAACTTTTGATGGATCTTTACCAGAAAATGCACCGCCACCATGACGGGCCATGCCACCATAAGTATCAACAATAATCTTACGGCCGGTAAGCCCGCAGTCACCCATAGGACCACCGACGACGAAACGCCCGGTTGGGTTGATATGAAACTGGGTATCTTTTGAAATCCACTGCTCGGGTAATACCGGCTTTATGACTTCTTCCATAATGGCTTCGCGCAGAGTTTCCTGTGTGATATCTTCCCTGTGCTGAGTCGATAAAACAACGGTATCAATAGCGACCGGCTTGCCGTTTTCGTAAACAAACGTCAGCTGACTTTTGGCGTCCGGGCGTAACCAGTCCAGCGTGCCGTTATTTCGCACTTCCGACTGACGCTGCATAACACGGTGTGCATAAGTAATCGGTGCCGGCATTAAAACTGACGTTTCATTTGAAGCATAGCCAAACATCAAGCCCTGATCACCTGCGCCCTGCTCTTCAGGGTGAGCACGATCAACGCCCTGGTTAATATCGCCACTTTGTTTACCTATAGCGTTCAGTACTGCACACGATGCGCCGTCAAACCCCATATCAGAATGCCGGTAACCAATGTCTTTTACGGTTTGCCGGGCCAGGTCTTCAACATCAACCCAGGCCTTTGTTGAAATTTCGCCGCCAACCAGCACCATACCGGTTTTTACATAGGTTTCACAGGCTACACGGGCTTTAGGGTCTTTTGCTAAAATTGCGTCTAAAACCGCGTCGGATATCTGGTCGGCAATTTTGTCCGGATGCCCTTCGGACACTGACTCTGAGGTAAACAGGTGACGTGACATATGCCCACTATTCCTTTATTTTGATGAAATCACTCAATACTGGTTGCATAATGTAACCGATCACTCTGTTTTTTTCTACTTCTGGACGTCTAAAAGTCCGAATAAGGCTGACGACATGCGAGTACCGCGGATTTATCACCCCGCTCCTGTAAGCTTACAAACTGAAACCGAATTGAGTGCGGATGCATTCCAGCATCTGATCAAAGTATTGCGCTTGAACGTAGGTGATAACATTGTTTTATTCAACGGTGACGGACAAGACTACGAGGCGACCATAACCTCGGTTCAAAAAAAGTCTGCGCATTTTATTGCAACCGACAGCAAGGCAAATGATTCGGAGTCTCCTGTCAGCGTTCACCTTGCACAGGTCATTTCACGTGGTGACCGCATGGACTTTGTTCTGCAAAAGTCAGTCGAACTGGGCGTTACCGAAATTACCCCCCTGTTTAGTGAACGCTGCGGCGTTAAACTAAGCGGCGACAGGCTCGAAAAGAAGCAGCAACAATGGCAAAAAATTGTGCGCTCGGCGTGTGAGCAATGTGGTCGCAGTGTGGTTCCCGAAGTTAAACCAGCTCAGCAATTAGGGGACTTTATTGAAAGCACATTTTCCGGACTTCGTCTGACTTTAGACCCGACAGCGACAAAACCGCTTTCGTCATTTGAACACGCCGACAAAGGTATACAATTACTGATTGGGCCCGAAGGTGGGTTTACCGACGAAGAAGTCAGTGCAGCTGAACAGCAAGGGTTTAACCCAATGCGTTTAGGTCCTCGCGTGTTAAGAACAGAAACCGCCGCGCTATCGGCGCTCACAACCGTGCAATATCAGTTTGGCGACCTAGGTTAAAGGAGTTTACATGAAGAAGTTAGCAATGGTGATGGACCCAATCGCCACCGTAAAAACAGAAAAAGACACCAGTTTCCGTTTGCTGCTGGAAGCTCAAGCTCGCGGCTATCAATGTTTTTATCTGGAAATGGGCGACTTAGTTATTGATAACGGTCAACCTATGGCCTTTGCTCGGGAAGTTCGTGTTCAGGATCAAAAAAGCGATTTTTACCGCTTAAGTGACAGCCAGTACCGCCCGCTTGAAGACTTTGATGTCATTATGATGCGTAAAGATCCGCCCTTTGACAGCGAGTTCTTATACGCCACACAAATTCTGGAACTGGCCGAGCAGCGCGGTAGCCTGGTGGTGAATAAACCGCAAAGCCTGCGCGACTGCAATGAGAAACTCTTTACCTCTTGGTTTGCTGACTCTATTGCTGACACGTTGGTGAGTTCCAGAGCGGATGTAATTAAAGCGTTTCATAAAAAACACGGAGATGTGATTCTAAAACCGCTGGATGGCATGGGCGGAGCTTCAATATTTAAAGTTGGAGCAGACGGCAACAACCTGGGCGTTATTATTGAAACCCTGACCGAAAAAGGGCAGCGCTACGCCATGGTGCAAAAATACCTGCCTGAGATTAAAGACGGCGATAAACGTATTCTGATCATTAATGGCGAACCAGTACCTTATTCTTTAGCGCGTATTCCCAGCGCCGGGGAAACTCGCGGAAACCTTGCCGCCGGGGGCAGCGGACGAGCTCAGCCTTTATCCGACAGTGACTGGGCTCTGGCCCGTAAGGTCGCACCTGAATTGAAAAAACGAGGGCTCATTATCGTTGGGCTGGACGTCATTGGCGACCGCATTACGGAAATTAACGTCACCAGTCCAACCTGTATGCGTGAAATTGAAGACGCCTACGATATTAATATTGCCGGGATGGTCTTCCAGGCAATTGAAGAGAAGTTGAATTGAATTTCTATGAGACGCCCCCATATCCTTGTTAAAGATTATCGTTAAGGAGTCGGTGAATCGATGAACAATTTGCAGAATCATTTTTTGATAGCAACACCCATGCTGAACGATCCGATGTTTAAACGGACCGTGACCTACATCTGTGAGCATAATGAAGAAGGTGCAATGGGGCTGGTAATTAATCAGCCTGCAGATTTAAGCGTTACCTCGCTGCTGGATAAGCTGGAAATTGTTTACCCGGAAAATAACCAACACTTGCAGGGCAATGTTTACCAGGGTGGCCCCGTTGGTCGTGAACGCGGTTTTGTAATTCACCCGCCTCAGGATAACTGGCGTGCCAGTCAGAAACTGAGCGATGACATCATGGTCACAACCTCGCGGGATATTTTGGAAGCCTTAGGTTCGTCAGCAGCTCCGCCACAGTTTTTACTAACCTTAGGCTACGCTGGCTGGGAAGCCGGGCAGTTAGAAGAAGAACTGGGCGAAAACTCCTGGCTCGCGATTCCGGCAGACCCTGACCTGTTGTTTAATACACCAGCGAGTGAGCGCTGGCAAAAAGCCACAGAGCAGCTTGGTTTTGATGTGTGGCAGCTGGGACCGGATGTCGGCCACGCATGAGTACGGTTATTGGCTTTGATTTTGGTACCAAAAGCATTGGTGTTGCTGTTGGGCAAACCGTTACCGCAACAGCTTCGCCATTAACTGCGCTAAAGGCAAAAGAAGGCATCCCCGACTGGCAGCTTATTGAAAAGCTGTTTGCAGAATGGCAACCAGAGCAACTGGTCGTTGGCCTGCCTTTGAATATGGACGGCACTGAGCAACCCTTGACGCAACGAGCCAGAAAATTTGGTAACCGACTTCATGGGCGTTTTGGTTTACCTGTTACTTTTCAGGACGAAAGGCTGACTTCAACCGCCGCGCGCGAAAGCTTATTTGCCGAAGGCGGTTTCCGAAAGTTGGAGAAAGGACTTGTCGACAGTCAAGCGGCGTTAATAATTGTTGAAGATTTTCTGAACGGTTATTTGCCAAAAACCGATAATTCGTTATAGTGTCCTCAGTAATAAGTTGACACGACAGGAGCTGGCTTTGTTTGGTAATGAAGAACCCTATTCAGTAACGGGTAATACCATTCTACTGAAAGACGAAAATAAGAAACTGCTTTTAATTACTGGTCCTCGTTACCAAAACATACTGGTTTCGCGGGGTTCAGTCGAGTTTACAGACTTACCTGCTGAGCGTCGCCCAGGCTTAAGGCTTGTTTCCCTGCAAGAAGTCTTTAAGAAAGAAAAGACTTATTTTTTCGTTCGCGCCGGCGGCATTGAGTATCAAGTAGACCTTAAATTCGAAGACAGCCCTATTACTGAAATGAAGTTTTAAGGGGCAACAGGAGTAATCAGAGTGACACATAAAATCTGTGCTGTTATCTGGTTACTCTTTATTCTTCCTCTAACAGCAAATAGCCAAAACTTTTTTAACCTTAACCAAACCGATGACGGCCAGTTAGCCTTTTCTTATCAATGGCGTGACTTTAATGACAGTCAGCAATCCTTTAACTTCCGGGTTAATAAAAGAGAGTTTCTGCAACCTTTAAAGCGTTATCGCGGATTTAATCTGGAACGCAGTCAGCGCGAGCTTACCCACCAGTTGAACCGCTATATTCGACAGCAGCAATGGCAAGGTATTCAGGCACGCCTCACACCTCGTCAACAGTCGGTAGAGCTAGTCACCGCCAATAGCAGAACCCAGGAAAAACAAGCGCAGCTGAATGAGTACAAAAGGCGTTTACGTGAATACTACGATGAACGCTGGAGCGATTATTTAGAGGCCAACTTTTATCGTCAGCTTACTCTGCCTCCGGGTGAACAGGGTATTATTCCCGACCATCCGGCTATTGCCAACGAAATGACATCCGTATTGCGTCCTTTAATACAAGCTATTGGAGAGCAGTTGGGCAACAACACACAGCGCAATTACATCAATTATATCGCCAGCTTTATTCAGCAAATCCCTTATAACGACTTGAACAGTAAGCTGGATAGCCGCGGAGATGGCTTCGTGCCCCCTAACCAGCTGCTCTACTATAATCAGGGCGACTGCGACAGCAAAGTCACGTTAATGAGCTCGGTAATAAAAGAAATTATTGAAACCCCTAAAATGGCAATAGTTTACCTACCCAACCATGCGGTTTTTGGTATATCCATTAGCCGACGAGACAACGACATTAGCGTTAAACACGACGGCGTGAATTACGTATTAGTAGATGTTACTGGCCCGGCGGCAATGCCTTTGGGCCAGGTTGGAGGAGAAACAGAGTTTCAAGTTAACACTGAACAATACACGGTTGTGCCAATTAACTGATCACAAGTGCTCTTCTGCGAACTTAGCTAACGGACTACGCACTACCCCATTTAAGTTCACTGTCGCACTACCGGGGTAGTCTTTAAAGCGCTCAACAATATAAGTTAAACCTGAAGTCACAGCCGTTAAATAATAACTGTCAATTTGTGCCAAATTACCTGATACCACCAGCTTAGTATTTTCGCCACAACGCGTTATTAAGGTTTTCAATTGAGACGCCGTTAAATTCTGCGCTTCATCTAATATGACTATGGCGTTCTGTATGCTGCGTCCACGCATAAAGTTGAGTGACTTAAACTGAATATTGGCTTTTTTCATAATGTAGTTCAGGCTCGACTCCATGCTTTCATCGTGTTTATGCAAAGCCTCCAGTGAGTCTGTTATTGCCGATAACCAGGGCGCCATTTTTTCCTCTTCCGTGCCCGGCAAATAGCCAATTGACTCCGCAATTTCCGGGGTGTTACGAGTCACAATAACTTTCTCATAAACTCCCTGCTCTACCACCATTTGCAAGGCGGCTGACAAGGCCAGGAAAGTTTTACCGCTGCCAGCCGGGCCGGTCAGAATGACCATATCCATGCTGGTATCAAGCAGTGCATGCAACGCCATTGCCTGATAGATATTCTTAGGATGAACACCCCAGGCGCCGTAAGACATCATGCGCTCTACGCTCAAATCCATTAAAGTAACGGTTTCGTTGTCGTACTCCTCTACCCGGGCGGCAAAGCTGCCTGTTGAGTCAATAATGTATTCATTGGCAAAAATTTGCGGCAGTAAGTCTCGGCTTACGGTGTGATAAGCATCCCGACCTTCCTGTTGAGTTTTAACTTCACCCACCCGCGACCAAAAGTCCCCTTCAAATTTATAGAAGCCTTTAGTCAGCAATCGGATGTCATCAATAAGCTGGTCGGTACGATAATCTTCAACGAATTTCATGCCCGCGCCTTTGGCTTTCAGACGCATATTGATGTCTTTGGTTACCAGCACCACCCCGGCGGGGGCACGCTCGCGCTGAATTTCCAGAGCAGCCTGAATAATCCGGTGGTCGTTTTCCGCTAACGACAGCATCGACTCGGTTTGCTCCAACTGATAATCCGGGAAAATAGCCAGGGTTCCATTCGCTGTATGCTCGCCATGCACTCTGCTTAAGGGCACTCCAGCAACAATTTCCTCTGGCGTTGCTTCTTTTAACACCTCTTCTAAGGAGCGAATAGCCACCCGGGCTTCCCGGCTGACGTCCTTATTTCGATCTTTGATCTTATCGAGTTCCTCCAGAACCACCATAGGAATAATTACGTTGTGTTCATCAAAATTTAGGAAGGCGAGCGGGTCGTGCAGAAGAATATTGGTATCCAGGATAAAGAACTTGCCGGTGTTTTTAGTCATTAGCGCATACCTTTGCTGTGATTATTCTTTTCTTACAGCTTAGCCTAAAATTCATGACATAACGGTTACAGAAAGAAATTTTTCCTCGGAATTGGTGACTGAATTAAGTACCATTGCGGCCTTAGAAAATGGCATGCGGGAGTGTGTAGTGAGCGAGTTTAGAGTTGGACAGCGTTACCTCAGTGAAACTGAGACCGAATTAGGGCTAGGTATGATAACTCAGGCCGAGGGGCGTCACTTAACTGTGATGTTCCCTGCCACCGGTGAAGTACGACTTTACTCTGCTCAGGAAGCGCCTCTGGCTCGTTATCAGTTGCAAGTTCAACAGCAAGGTAAGCACGCCGACGGCTGGAGCTTCACTATTCAGGAACTGACTGAGTCACAGGGTATTGTGACTTACCACGGGGTACGCGATGACAATCAGGAGTCGGTTGTTGTTCCTGAAACTCAGCTCTCGCATCAAGTTGACAGTAACCCGGCATTAACCCGTTTGCTTGCCGGTCAGGCCGACCGGCTCGATATGTATCAATTGCGCTGTGAGGCTGGCGAGCATTTGGCTCATCACCAGGCAAGCGAGGTGGCTGGCTTATTAGGCGTCCGTACCCATTTGCTGCCACATCAGCTGTATATTGCTAAGACAGTTGCTGACCGTTACCACCCACGCGTCCTTTTGGCCGACGAAGTCGGTCTGGGAAAGACTATTGAAGCCGGCATGATCATTAAACGCCGACTGACAACCGGACGCTCGCAGCGCGCACTCATTGTTGTACCCGAGTCTCTTATGCACCAATGGTTAGTGGAGCTACGTCGCCGCTTTGCACTGAACTTTACCCTGTTTGATGATGAACGTTGTGAGCAGGCTGAAGCCGACAGTGAAAACCCCTTTCTGACTGAACAACACATTATTATCAGTAGTCGGTTTATGCATGAGTCGCGCTGGAATGAGGCGTTGCTCGATGCGGAATTTGATCTGCTGATTATTGATGAAGCCCATCATCTGCAACCCGACGCCCCTGAATTTAGCGCCGTTAAAAACCTATGCGAAGCTGTACCCAGTTTGCTGCTACTGACGGCTACGCCAGAGCAGGAAGGTGCCGAGGGGCATTTCCAGCGACTGCAGTTACTGGACCCGGACAGGTTCTCCGACTTTGCCAGTTTTCAGGAAGAACAGGCTCACTACAAAGAGTTAGCGGAACAAGCTGAGTCGGTGACTGACTCGGCCAAACTTGATGACTTACTCGATAAACACGGCACAGGCCGGGTTATGTTCCGTAATCGTCGAGCCGATATCGGCGGCTTCCCTGAGCGCCATTTTCATCCGGTAGAACTGGATGAGTGCGAACCCGATGAAGACATGCCCTGGTGGATGGAAGATCCGCGTATTGACTGGTTACTGGAGCACATTAAGCAAAACCGGTCAGAAAAGGCGCTGCTAATCTGTAAAACCGCGGAGCAAGTGCTGGACTTATCCGAAGCTCTGCGCGTACTCGCTGGTGTGCATGCGGCAACCTTTCATGAAGGAATGACGTTAACCGAACGAGACCGTTCTGCTGCCTTTTTTGCCAGCGAAGAAGACGGCAGCCCTATCTTACTGTGTTCAGAAATTGGCAGTGAAGGCCGCAATTTTCAGTTCGTGCATCAACTGATTTTATTCGACTTACCAACCAACCCCGACTTGCTGGAACAGCGTATTGGTCGCTTAGACCGTATTGGCCAGCAACAGGACATTGACATTTACCTGCCTTACTGCAGAGGTTCTGCCGAAGCTATACTGCTGCCATGGTATGAGCAGGGAATGAACGCATTCACTGAGTGTAATGCGATAGGCCGTAAACTGTATGATGCTTTCGGCGCTGAAATTGAGCAGGCTATTGCTGAACAGCAGCCGTTAAGTGTCAAGTTGCTGGAACAGACAAAAGAACTGCACAAAACCTGGCTGGAGCGCAACCGAGAAGGTCAGGACAAACTTCAGGCACTCAATGCTTGTCGCCCGGAAACCGCAGAGAAAATCATAGAGCAAATTCATAGCGACAGCGATACCGATACGCTGGCCGATTTCATGATTGCCTTCTTTGACCGTTTTGGTGTTAACAACGAAGTGCTGGATGAAGAGCGCTGGTTTATTCGCCCGGGTGAACACATGCGTGTTGGCAGTTTGCCGGGGTTACCGGATGACGGTGTCACCGTTACTTTTGACCGGATTACTGCACTTAACTTTGAAGATACTGACTTCCTAAGCTGGGATCATCCTATGGTGCAAGCCGCGCTAGAACTGTTAACCGCAGACGACTTCGGCAGTACTTGTGTCGCTGAGTTGAAAAACCCTGCAATTCCGGCTGGTAGCTGGTTTCTTGAATTAGACTTTGCCAGCATAGTGCCTGCGCCTAAAGCTGCGGCTCTGCAGGAGTTTTGCCCACTGCAGAGCTTGCGTCTGCTGTTCAATGGCCAGGGTCAGGAGCTCTCTGCCAAAGTATCGCGCGAGCTACTGGACCAGCAGTCTAACTTTATTGATAAGAAAACCGCCCGTCAGATATTGCGCCAGCTAAGAGACGCCGCTCAAAAGCTTATTCAGTCAGGACAGCAGCAAGCGCGCAACTGGCAACAAAAGCAGTTGGAAAAGGTAAAACAGGAAGCAATAGCTGCACTGCAGCATGAACGCCAGCGCCTGCTCGACTTGCAGAAGAAAAATCCGTCGGTACGCAGCAGTGAAATAGAAGCTATAAACTGGCGCGAAGAGCAGATTACAGCGGCACTGGAAAGCCCGCAGTTGTCGTTACAGGCGGTCCGCATTCTGGTGAACAACCATTAATGACGCTGCTTCACTACCAGCCACCAACAACGCCCTTTCTTCAGGTCATTTATGAGGACGCTCAGTTGTTGGTGGTTGATAAACCCAGCGGATTACTGAGTGTTCCGGGAAAGCGACCAGAGCATAAAGATTCAACTTATACTCGACTGCAGCGCGTACACCCGGAAATTAGAGTGGTTCATCGGTTGGATATGGCCACCTCAGGTATTTTGTTACTGGCAAAAACCAAAGCCGCCCAAAGCCACCTGAACAGACAATTTCAGGACCGCACAACCCACAAAAAATACATTGCGAAGGTATGGGGACAACCGCCTGCCTCTCAGGGCGAAATCGAACTTCCGCTTTCCTGCGACTGGCCGAACCGCCCGCGCCAGCACATGGATTTTGTCACCGGCAAGGCAAGTACTACCTTCTATCGGGTGAGTGAATTTGACGGCAGCTGTAGTCGTATTGAACTAACACCTCATACTGGTCGATCACATCAGCTTAGAGTTCATATGCAAGCCATTGGCTGCCCGATATTAGGCGATAAATTCTATGCGCACAGCGAAGCGTTTTCTGCCGCTGAACGCTTATTGCTGCATGCTGAATATCTTTGCGTAACGCACCCACAAACCGAGCAACCAATAGCCTTCCATAGTCCTGTTCCGTTTTAATACTTTGCACTCAAGCTGATGCCAGTGTGGCCGATATAAGCTGCATGAAGCATTATTCATTATTGCTACTCGCGGCATTGTGTATCAGCCCCGCAGTCAGCCAGGACGACTTACAACGTTATTTACCGCAAGACCAGCTACACTGGTTGTCCGGTAATGACGACCAACGCTATTTGGTTTTAAAGAAAGAGTACCTGCAGGCTTTTGAACGTGGTCAAATCGTGCTTTTACCCGACTGGCATTATCATCCGCTGCAGTCTTTCTATATTCGCCCGGTTTATGAAAGCGCACCCGATTTTGGCTGGACCACCTGGGCGCTTACTCCGCCGGAAAATGACATACGCACGGATAACCTGCAGACCCCCGCCAGCGCCACACACTTTCCTGAAGCAGCTAATGAAGAGGTCTTCGAGCCTCTGGTCGGCGCGTTGCAACAACGCATGACACTGCTTCTGGATGAGACCCTAAGCCGCCCGGGTTTCTCGGTGTGGGTGGTTGAAGGTATTACAGCGGATATTACTTTGCGACTGTTAGAAAATGACCCGTCGATAATGCCGGATGCTATCGTCCTGATTAATGCTTATGTTCCGCAATTTCAGTATAACCGTGCGCTTACCGACCGTATTAGTCAATCACAGTTGCCCGTTCTGGATATTCGCAGTGCTGAGAGTAATCAATGGATAAGCCAGCACTGGCAACTGCGTAAAAAGCTGGCCAATAAATATCAACATCCGGCGTACCGTCAGCGGCAGCTGGTCAATTCCGGTAATGACGGGCAGCGTGAGTTAACCTCAACCATTAAAGGCTGGCTTGAGTTTCACGGCTTTTAGCAGCAACCTCTTAACGAATATCCCGCTTCTCTTTGATTTTTTCATAAGCCGCCTGAATATCCTGCGCCCGTTGCTGAGCCTGTTTCATGACTTCTTCAGGTAGACCTTTCGATGCCAACTTGTCCGGATGATGTCGGGCCATGAGTTTACGATAGGCTTTTTTAATTTCAGCATTACTGTTCTGAGCAGTCACGCCAAGCACTTCATACGCGTTGTTAATTTCATCCTGACTGGTTGTTTTACGCTGTTGTTGATGCTGCTGTCGGCGGTGCTGATGAAAACGAAAGGCTGCTTTTTCCATCATCAACCACTGATCTAGCTGAAAGCGCGTAAAGCCGAGAGACTTAGCGACGTTAACCAGCACTTCATGTTCCGATTTTTCCAAAATCCCGTCATTTAATGCCAGACCAATTAACTGCTCCATGAAAAGCTGCAAGACATCCCGGTTACCGTAAAAGGACGCACTAAAGTCTTTCATGACCTGCTGCAAAGGAAATGTCGGTTCTTTTCCTTCTCTGAACGCTTCCTGCGCTTCGCGAGTGGCGTCAGAGCTTAGGTTCAAGCGCCGCATAAGCTCCTGCGCCTGAGCAATGTCACTGGTTGTTACTTTTCCTTTTGCCTTGGCAACATGACCCATTACAGCAAACAAGGTGTAAATGAAGTTGGCGTCTCCGGCGGCTTTCTCTGCGCCGTATAAAAAACGTCCCCAGGCACCTTTTTGGGAAAAGTCCTGAGCCATTCCCCGATCAAACCAATGGCCAATCAAGACCCCTAAAATAGCGCCCGGCCATTTCATAAATGCAAAACCAGCCAAGGCTCCTATTACTTTTCCCCAAACCATGTTATTTCTCCAACTGCTGGTTAAGTTGATGCAGCCGCTCCGGGGTCCCCACGTCAGTCCAGAGCCCATCCCAGTAGCTTGCTGCTAACCTTTTTTGACTTATTGCCCGGTCAAAGAAGGTTTTAAGCGGCTGCTTACCCTGAGGGTACGGCTCCAGTAGCTCTTTTCGGTATAAGCCAATACCGGAAAACGTCTTACGATCATCTCCGTCATTAACCAACAGACCATTTTCTATGACAAAGTCGCCATCAGGGTGATGAACAGGGTTCTTAACCATGATCAAATGCGCCAATTGTTCCGTTTCCAGTCGGGTGGGCAGATCACGGTAGTCCCAGTCGGTCCAAATATCTCCGTTGATAACCCAGAACGGCTCATCACCTAACAAAGGTAAGGCTTGAATAATGCCACCAGCGGTTTCCAGTCCACCTTCCGGTTCCGCAGAAAAAGAAACCTGCAGCCCCCACTGACTGCCGTCACCAACAAAGTTCTCAATTTTCTCACCGTGCCAGGCATGATTAATGACAACCTCATTCACACCAGCGTCCGCCAGCTTTTCTAAGTGATAAGCCAACAACGGCTTACCAGCTATAGGTAACAATGGTTTAGGTTGATTATCGGTTAACGGCCGCATGCGATTGCCTCGGCCAGCGGCTAAGATCATTGCTTTCACTTTGCTTCCTTCCAGGCCGGTATGACACGTTTTTCCAACCATTGGTTATAATCTGACAACTGTGAATAGTTAGCGCTTACTCGCTGTAAATAACCCAAGGTTCTGGGCACATCCTGTAAGTAACCCGGTTTATGATCGCGATGAGCCAAGCGGGCAAAGATGCCTGCGGCTTTAGTGTGACGCTGTAAGCCCATCCAGTCGAACCAATTCTGCCATTGCTTAGGCTCAATCTGAGCCGCCAAATGATTTGACTCGACAAGCTTTTGCCGCAAGCCCTCACCCAGTTCAGCCACCCATTCATCTGGCCATTCAATATAGCAGTCTCGTAATAGCGAGACTGCATCGTAGGTGATCGGCCCCAGCACAGCATCCTGAAAATCAATAACCCCAATGCTGTCGTCATCCAGCAGCATTAAATTACGTGAATGGTAGTCTCTGTGCACCCCGACCTGAGGCTGTTCCAGCGCATTATCAATAAGTTGCTGGCTGAACTGCTGCCAAACTTCCTGGTCTTCACTATTCCAGTTAAGGTTTAAGTGGGTTTGGAGTAGCCAGTCCTTAAATAACGACAACTCGCGTTTGAGTAAGTCAGTGTCGAACGTAGGCAGTTCACCTAACTCTGTGCTGCGTACTGACATGATATTCGGCAAAGCAGCTAAAGCTTGCTGGTAATACTGCCGGGCATTGCGGGGATGCAATTTACTGAGCAACAAAATCTGGCCAAAATCTGACTGCAACATGAAACCTTGCTCGGTATCGGCTGCGATAATTTCAGGCACAGTAACGCCAGCATCAGCGTAAGCTTGTGCAACCGCCAGAAAAGGTTCCATGGGTTCTTTTTCCGGTGGACAGTCAACCGCTATCAGGCTTTCCTTGCCGTTAGTTGCCCGAAAATAACGACGGAAACTGGCATCGCCGGACACAACCTCTAAAGTCGGCTGGGGAACCCCGGTCTGGGCTTCGCACCAAGCCTGCAGAGCCACTTCTCGTTTGTCTTCCAAATTATCCTCCACCAAATTTTGTCGCAAAGCCTTAAAACTAGCAGTGTACCAAATAGCGAAACAAACAAAATTGCTTTATTATACCCTCGCGCTGCAAAACAGAATAAATGCATTTAATAACAACGAACGGAAGATTCAATTGCTGCTAAGATTTATTACTCCGCTGATGCTACTGTCGTTCACTGGCAATGCGCTAGCGGCTTTACAAAATCAAAACGTGCAACAAGGCATGGCTTGTGAGGCTTCCCCGCTCGCAGAAAATGTGATTGGCTCAGTGCAACTGCAGCAAACTGAAGCAGGCACCATTGGGGTTGAATCACGCAGCGCCAAAATTTTTGCAGATGAAAAGGCGTATTTTACCGGTAATGTTATCATTCACCGTGATGAACAATGGCTCTCCACATCAAAAGCGACTGTCGACCAGCAAAAAGGAGAAATTTTTGCCTCTGAAGGTATTACCTTTAGTGACGGCTACCTTAACGTCAAGGGTGATTCTTTATATCTCGACCTAAATGAAGATAGAGCAGAGCTTTATAATAGCGACTATCGTCTGCAGGATCATAATGCCCGGGGCCATGCTGAACTTCTCTCGTTATCGCGACAAGAAGTACTGCTGCAAGATTCAAGCTTTACCACCTGTCCCGGAGATTCACCGGCCTGGCAATTACGCGCACAGCGTATTCAAATTAATGAAACCAGTGACTTCGGGGAAGCCTGGCATGCCCGTTTCGAGCTATTCGATGTGCCCATTCTTTACTTGCCTTACTTTAACTTCCCTATAAGTGAGGCGAGAAAAACCGGGCTGCTGTATCCAACGTTCGATTCATCATCTAACAGTGGCTTTGAAGTAGAGATACCTTATTACTTTAATATTGCACCGAATATGGATGCCACCATAGCGCCAGTCTATATGTCCGAACGCGGCACCATGTTAAAAGGCGAGTATCGCTATCTGTTTGAGCAAAATGCCGGACAATTCAATTTAGAGTATTTAGGTAATGACGATACTCGCATCGAAAATAAAAAACGTTACCTTTGGCATGTTCAGCATGCAGCGCAAATTAACCCAGACTTAAGTTTTTATCTTGATGCAACCGAAATTAGCGACGACAATTATTTAAACGACTTTGGCAGTGACTTCGCTGGCAGAGCCGATACTCATTTATACCGTGTCGCACAGCTGGACTATGATAACGATAGCTGGACAGCCCAACTTCGAACCGAAGACTATGAGCTGATAGGAGATTATCGAAGCCCCTATCGGACACTTCCGCAATTGAGCGTGAACTATAGTGCAAAGACTATTAATGGTTTCAGTGTGGGTATCTATAACGAGCTGACTTACTTTCAGAACCAGGATCAATCCCGTGAGTACGCCACTCGCGCCCATATTGAGCCTAGCCTAAAGTATCGCTATGAAAAACCGGCCTTCGATACCGAAGCGGAACTGTCTTATCTTTACACGCGCTACTGGCAGGAGAGTCCGGATAGTACAATTGCAGATAACGTCACCCGAACCTTGCCAAGAGCGCGGGTCAGAGCTCGTATGCACCTCGAAAGGTCTGTTGAAATTGGCAGTGAGCAATACCGTCAAACGTTATCACCGCAAATTCAATACCTTTACGTGCCTTATGAAAACCAACAAGACATCGGTATTTACGACACCTCACTGTTACAGGACGACTATCATGGTTTATTCCGTAGCCGTCGATTTTCAGGTCTGGACCGTATAGCAGAGGCCAACCAGGTAACTTACGGAATCAGTAGCAGCTTGTTCACTCAGAATGAACGTGAAATGCTACGCGCCAGTCTTGGTCAAATATACAACATTGATGACAGCCGCACACAGCTATTCGCCGCTAATGAAGAAACCACAACGTCCAGTAACAGTGAGTGGGTGGCTGACATAAACTGGGCGGTTGATGAGAACTGGTCATTACGCAGCTCAATTCAATACGATACGGAACTTAACAGCACCCGTAAGAGTCAGACCGCGGTAGAGTTTCGCAAAGACGATTCGAACCTGATACAAGTGAGCCACCGCACAGCAACAAACATTTTGAATAACGATATTGAGCAGGTTGGAACACAAGCAGTTTGGTCAGCCAGTTCGCGTTGGCAAGTGGCAGCAAATGTCTTTTACGATCTCACACATGACCGTTTAAATGATGCTATGGTGGGCGTCCAATACAGCAGTTGTTGCTGGGCGTTACGAGTTAGCGCTTACCGACGTATAAACCGTGATCTTGAGCCAGCATTTAGTGCGAACCAGATAAACGGTGACACACAGTTTGACAACGGCATTAGTATACAATTTATTATCAGTGGATTAGCTTCTGATAGCAGTGGTCTAATTAACATGCTTGAGAAAAGTACGTACGGCTACCGCCGTCCTTTTTATCTCAGTAACTAGTGGTAGGTATAATGAAAAAAATTGCAATGTTTTGTTCAGCAGCAGTGCTGATAGCATCGTCCTTTTTGCTGAATAATAGCGTTCAGGCTCAACAGATTCTGGATCGTGTCGTCGTTATTGTTGACGAAGGCGTGGTTCTGCAAAGCCAAATTGATCATCTGGTGCGGCAAGTAAAGAACAGTCAGAACTTTAATAATGGCAATGCCCCTTCCGATGATGTTTTGGAAACCCAGGCAATTGAACGTTTAATATTACAGGAAATTCAGCTTCAGATGGCTGACCGCATGGGCATAGAGGTTGATGACGGTCAACTAGAGCAAGCCATTAACGACATCGCGAACAATCAAAATATAACTGTTGCTGAACTGCGCGAAGAGATGGTTAATAACGGCATGAGCTGGGCTTCGTATCGCGAGAACGTCCGTAATGAAATTGTTATTCAACAAGTTCAACGAGCTGCGGTACGACAACGAGTTTCAATTACGCCTCAGGAAATAAATAACCTGGTAAAGCTAATTGATAATAATCAAGAAGTTCAAGAAGAATACCACCTGGCTCAAATATTAATCGCCGCTGACTCCGATGCCTCGCAAGCTGAACTTGAAAAGGCTAAAGAGCGGGCAGGTGCTGTGTTAAGCCTTCTTGAAAAAGGTCGGGACTTTTCTGACCTGGCTGTGCGCTCTTCATCAGGTTCTGCAGCATTAGAAGGTGGCGATATGGGCTGGATGACAGCGAACAGTATGCCGACATTATTTGCTGAAGCCGTTGATGGTAAGTCCGTTGGCGACGTTGTTGGCCCTATTCGCAGTGGTATTGGCTTTCACATTCTGAAAGTTCAGGATAAACGTGGCGAACAAACTGTAGAAGTCCAGGAAGTCAAAGCTCGACACATTTTAATAAAACCATCGGTTATCTTGTCGGACAAAAGAGCACAAGAAATGCTCAACAACTATCGTGAGCAAATTACTAATGGCGAAAAAACTTTTGCTGAACTTGCTCGAGAGCATTCAGCGGATCCAGGTTCAGCCTCACGCGGCGGTGATTTAGGCTGGGCACGCCCTGACAAATACGCGCCAGAATTCAAGCAAAAAGTTGAAACCATTGAAGCAAACACCATAAGCGAGCCTTTCCGTACTCAGTTTGGCTGGCACATAGTGGAAGTTACTGAACGCAGAACGCAGGACGCCACAGAAGAAAGCAAACAAGAACGAGCTTATCAAATGCTTTTCAGTCGGAAATTCCGTGAAGAGTTGGATAACTGGCTGCAAGAAAAACGTGATCAGGCCTATGTCAGAAGAGTTGCTGAGTGAGTCTACCGACACTTGTTTTTACACCGGGTGAACCAGCAGGAATAGGCCCGGATTTGATTATAAAAATTGCACAGCAGCCCTGGCCGGCTGCTGTGATTGTCTGTGCCGACAAAAACTTATTAAAGCAGCGAGCTGAACAGCTCAACCTGCCCATTACTTTGCATCGATACCGTAAAGGCGAGGACGTACCGGAACATCAACCAGGACATTTATGGGTTGAGCACATCCCTCTATGCGAAGAAGTCACTGCCGGTGAGCTATCCGTCTCTAACGGTCATTACGTAGTCGACTGTTTAAAACGAGCCTCCGATGGCAACCTGTCAGGCGAGTTTGATGCCATTGTCACCGGTCCTGTGCATAAGGGCGTGATTAACCAGGCAGGCGTTGCGTTTTCAGGACACACAGAGTTTTTAGCCCACGAAGCCAACTGCAATGACGTCGTCATGATGCTGGCCACCGAGGGCTTGCGTGTTGCTTTGGTAACTACTCATATTCCTTTAGCTTATGTTGCAAAAGCAGTGACAAAAGAGCGTCTGACCAACATTTTAACGATTCTGCACAACGACCTGAGCAAAAAATTTGGTGAGTCTTCCCCAAAAATTCTGGTTTGTGGTTTAAACCCTCACGCCGGAGAGTCCGGACACTTGGGCCGTGAAGAGATCGAAACTATATCTCCCGTTATAGAGCAGCTCAAACAACAGGGTCTGAACTTACATGGTCCCTACCCCGCGGACACCATCTTTCAACCGAAATACCTGGAAGACGCCAGTGCAGTAGTTGCTATGTATCACGACCAGGGCCTTCCCGTGCTAAAATATAAGGGCTTCGGGCAAGCAGTAAATATAACCCTGGGGCTACCTTATATACGAACCTCTGTAGATCACGGTACAGCCCTTGAACTGGCTGGAACAGGTAAAATAAATGACGGTAGTTGTCGACTGGCAATGAAAACCGCTATCGATATGGCAAGAGCAGCGTACTATGAGTAAAAACCAAAGTGGGAGTAAACACCAGGGCGGGAGCAAAACCCATCTGGGGCATCGGGCACGTAAGCGGTTCGGTCAAAACTTTCTGAACGATGACCACATTATTGAACAGATAGTTGATGCAATTAATCCTCAAGCTGGTGAAAACCTCATTGAAATTGGTCCGGGGCTCGCGGCTTTAACCGAGCCGACAGTCGATCGCGCCGGTCACCTGAAAGTCATTGAAATTGACCGTGATCTGGTTGAGCGTCTTCAGCACCACCCTTTTTTAAGTCCCAAACTGGAAGTGATACAGGGAGATGCATTAAGCATCGACTTTAGCCAGTTTGCAGAGGAAGCTCCGGCAAGAGTATTTGGCAATTTGCCTTATAATATTTCGACGCCTTTGATTTTTCACCTGCTAAAGTTTGCTGAACATTTGCAAGACATGCACTTTATGTTGCAGAAAGAAGTTGTGGATCGTCTGGCTGCAGAGCCGGGTTCAAAAAGCTATGGTCGAATCAGTGTCGGCGTGCAACAAGCCTGCAGAGTAACACCGGTAGTTTCGGTGCCACCTTCAGCTTTTACACCGCCGCCTAAAGTTGAGTCTTCCGTCGTTCGTTTAGAGCCATACAAAGACAGCCCTCACCCGGTGAAAGACAAGGCTCAGCTACACAGCTTATGTTTGACAGCATTCAATCAACGCCGTAAAACAATACGTAACAACCTAAAACAGCTGGTTCCTGCAGAGCAACTCGAAACGCTTGGCATTAACCCCGGCGCGAGACCAGAAACGTTATCGGTAGATGACTACTGCAGAATATCGGACTGGCTCACTGAACAAGCGGAAAAGAATGACAGTCAGTAAAATTCAAATTGATGTAAAAACGCAATATTTAGCGGCGCAGTCAAACCCTGATGCCGGTCAGTACGTGTTTTCTTATACGATAACCATAACCAATGAATCCAGTCAGTTGGTGCAATTGCTTGCCCGTGAATGGCGAATTACTGATGCCGATAATAAGATCACCCGGGTAGCTGGTGACGGTGTTGTCGGCCAACAGCCAAAGCTTGAGGCGGGAGAGTCTTTTAGCTATACGAGCGGTACGGTACTGGCAACACCTATTGGTACTATGGAAGGTCATTATTTGATGATAGATGGCCAGGGTGAGCAGTTTAAAACACCGATTCCGTCATTCCGGTTGGCTATTCCTAATATTATTCATTAACTATGAGCCATTACATTGTTGGAGATATTCAAGGCTGCTTCCGCGAACTTGAAGCTCTGCTAACCAAAGTCAGTTTTAACCCAACAAACGACTCTCTATGGTGCGTTGGCGATATTGTTGCACGCGGCCCGGAATCTCGTGATGCACTCAAGTTCTTCTATCAAAACAGCAGTTCGGTGCATACGGTATTAGGCAACCACGACTTAAACTTAATGGCTGTACTACTCGGCTACCGCAAGCCAAACCCGAAAGATAAGCTCGATACCTTACTTGCTGATAGCGAACGGTTCAGTTGGCTTGACTGGCTGCGTCAGCAGCCCTTGCTGCAACAGCTAAAAAGTCATGAGGCGGTCATAGCTCATGCCGGAATTTACCCCTGGTGGAAGCTGGAAGAAGCAGTTCAATACGCTAACGAAGTCGAAAATGTTCTTGTCGGTACTCAGTTTGAGAGCTTCATGCGCGAACTATTTGGCAACACTCCTGAAAAATGGGACTCAAGTCTACAAGGATTCGACCGATACCGTTTTATAGTGAACGCATTTACCAGAATGCGTTACTGCAGCCCGGATGGTGAACTCGAATTTTCTAAAAAAGATAATCCGTATCAAAGTTCATCGCAGGATTCGCTTAAACCGTGGTTTAACTTTTGGCCTGAATCCGATAATCGCGTAATATTTGGGCACTGGGCTGCGTTAATGGGTGAAACCCGACGTCAAGATGTAATAGCGCTCGATACAGGCTGTGTCTGGGGTCAGCATATGACGTTATATAACGTTGAAAGTAAGACATTCTTTCATCAACCGGCTTTGTCCGGGAAATGATAATAATCATGCAGTGCTGAGGAAAGTTTCATGAAAATTACTGTTGCCATGCGAGTCATTGGTGGTTTTGCCATCATTACATTGCTGTTACTCATCATTAGCTTAAGCTCGTTGTTTAATATCAACAGCATTGGCTCATCGGTTGATAATCTCAACGACCAAGCCGTGCCCGCGCTCAATGAAGTTGCTGCCGTTAAAGTCGATATTCTTGAATTGGGTAGCGTGCAATTAGAAACTTTCTACGATGAAAAAGTTAGCCAGGTCGATGCTCACCGAAAAGAGTTTGAAGCATCCCGTAGCTCGCTTTTTTCTTCGCTGAACGAACTCAATCGATTGATTCAGGGCGCCGGTCAGGGCGAACGAATTGAAGCTATTGAGAAAGACTCACAACAGTATGTCGATTTAATCGACCGCTTGTTCAATCAGCAACGCGAGTACCTGGAACTTCAAACTGTCACAGCTTCTCAGCTGGATGAAATTGCATTCAATATCGATGACGCTGCTATTATGCTGTTAGACACCATGGATATGTCTAACAACGACGTTATTTCCCGCGAAGCCAGTAATGTTGAGTCCTCGCTCTCTAGCCTTATCACCCTGATGTATGACTTAAACAAAGCCAACAAGCTAGACAGTGCCGAAGTTATTCGCAGCGAAATTGATATCAACATTGACAGCATCCGCCCTCGCCTCGAGGCGTTAGACAGTGAGCCTGCAGGCAACGCAGAAACAATGGTTGATGATGCAATTACAACCGTTCGCAATGCTCTGGACAGTCTTCAGGGCAGTGGCTCTTACCCTGCGAATGTCATTCGTCGTCAGCAACTTCGCGTAGATGCGGAAAGCTCACTGAATAGCTCACAAACCCAGTTGAATAAGTTAATGACAGAAGCCGATGAATTGCAGGGTGCTGTTCGCGGCATTGCTGAAGATACACGAGTTTCTGTGACAGACTCAATTTCGACCAGCAGTTGGATAAACAGTATTATTACTATTGTTTCAATTGCGCTGGCCATCCTGATTTCCTGGTATACCGTACGCAGTATCAGCCAGCCTTTATCCCGTGTTAACCATATGCTGAATATTATGGCAGACGGTAACCTGACTGAGCGAGTCGACTATAATGCTCAGGATGAGTTTGGTGAACTGGCATCAAACACGAACAAACTGACCGGTAACTTACGTAAACTCATTGAAGGTATCGCTAACCGCGCGACTCAGTTAGCAACCGCAGCAGAGCAGTCCTCAAATGTCTCTGACGAAACAACGAATGCAATTGATGAGCAACGCCGTCAGATTGAGCAGGTAGCAACAGCCACGCAGGAAATGAATAACACTGCGAGCGAAATGGCCGATGGTGCTGATCAGGCGCTGCAGGAAATTCAGCACTCTGATGATGAAGCCAAGCGCGTACGGGAAATTTCAGATAAAAACCGTACCACTATCGAAGGGCTGGCTCGCGAAATTCAGAGTGCCTCAGAGGTTATCGATCAGTTATCAGAGAACAGTAAAAACATTGGCGGTATTTTAGATGTTATTCGCGGCATCGCAGATCAGACCAACTTGCTTGCCCTGAACGCTGCTATTGAGGCCGCTCGAGCTGGTGAACAAGGTCGGGGCTTCGCAGTTGTCGCTGATGAAGTTCGTACCCTGGCCAGCCGTACTCAGGAGTCGACCGAAGAAATTCAGGACATGATTGAAAGCTTGCAGAACGACTCTCAACGCGCTGTTAGTGTAATGAATAAGGGCCGCGAACAAGCTGAACTAAGTGTTCAACAGTCAGATGAAGCCGCCCAGGCACTGCAGTCAATTACTGAGTCTGTCCATCAGGCGTCTGACAGCAGTAACCATATTGCAAACGCAGCGAAAGAACAGAGCAGTACCGCACACGATATCAGCGAGCGTCTTGAAGCTATTGTTTCTATTGCAGAGCAAACCGCTTCTGGTTCGAAGCAAACCGCTCAGGCGTCTAACGAAGTGGCTAAACTGGCTGATGAACTGCAGGATTCAATCAAGAGCTTCAGAGTCTAAAAGCACGAGAACAAAAAAAGGTGCCAATTGGCACCTTTTTTATTGTCTGAACCCTCGGGCGATTAAGCCGTTAAGTTAAGTTTTGCGAAGCGACGCTTGCCTACCTGATAGACCCCTGAATCCTTCTCAGTGCACACATAACGCGAATCGCTGAACTTCTCACCATCTACTTTAACGGCATTTTGCTTTATCATCCGCAACGCTTCAGAGGTTGACTGAACTAAGCCCGCTTCTTTTAGCACATTACCTATTGCCATTCCCTCGGTTCCAACTTGCACCGTCTTTTCAGGAATATCATCCGGTAATGCATTTTTCTGGAAGCGCTGAATAAAATCCTGTTCGGCTTTTTCTGCGTCTTCTTCAGAGTGGAAGCGTGCAATAATTTCTTTCGCCAACAGTACTTTTACATCGCGCGGGTTTTTTCCATCGGCTACTGCTGCCTTTAACTCATCAATTTCCGTTATGGAACGGAAGCTAAGCAACTGGAAGTAACGCCACATCAGCTCATCAGATACCGACATGATTTTACCAAACATGTCATTAGCTGATTCGGTAATGCCAATGTAGTTGTTTAATGATTTCGACATTTTCTGAACGCCATCCAGACCTTCCAGTAAGGGCGTCATGATGACAGTCTGTGGACGCTGCCCTTCTTCTTTTTGCAGCTCCCGCCCCATTAGCAGGTTAAAACGCTGATCGGTACCACCAAGCTCAACATCCGCCTTTAGCTCAACTGAATCCCAGCCCTGTACTAACGGGTACAGAAACTCATGAATCGCAATAGACTGATTGTTCTGGTAGCGCTTTTTAAAGTCATCACGTTCTAACATACGCGCGACCGTCTGACGGGCAGCTAGCTTAATCATATCGGCTGCCCCCATTTTCGACATCCACTCAGAGTTAAAGCGAATTTCCGTTTTAGCGGGATCCAGAATCTTAAAAACCTGTTCTTTATAGGTTTCGGCGTTAGCAATAACCTGTTCAGTGGTCAGCGGCTTTCGGGTGACATTTTTTCCTGTAGGGTCGCCTATCATGCCGGTAAAGTCTCCAATCAGGAACACCACTTTGTGGCCAAAGTCCTGAAAAACTCTCAATTTGTTAATTAAGACCGTGTGTCCTAAGTGCAGATCCGGGGCAGTTGGATCAAAGCCAGCTTTCACTATTAGTGGCTTACCACTCGCTAATTTCTCAGCCAGTTCCTGCTCGAGTAAAACTTCTTCGGCACCGCGAGTAATCTCGGCAATAGCTTCCGCCACTTCGGTTTTCATCCTCATCTCCAACTGTAAAAACTGATAAACCAGCCATTTTACGCGATTATTAACACTGTTTTAAGCTCAATAATCTGGTATTCTTCATTTTTTCGTATTATCCTCGAAACCATAAGGTTATTCCGTGGTCGTAAACAGGTGCGGTAATCCCCGTGTTTGCTGACAAATGTTTACTGGATAATCACAATAAAGAAAGTGAAGTGCGCTAAAATATGACATTGAAATCTGTCACCCAAATTCAGCGGATGTTCCTGCAACTTCCGCATTCTCATAAAATTCTGATCAGTGCGATCAGCGTTGCTCTTCTGCTATTACTGATCATTCCGTCAGAACCGGCCACTGCTTCTAAGAACAGTACGCCAGCGGAACAGTTAATGCCAGGAAAACGCTATCAGTTGGAGCTGGCGTTTGAGCAATCAAAATCCGATGAAAATTCTGAGAATTCCGAGCTCACCTGGCAAACCTATCAAGTTAAGTCCGGCGACAGCCTGGCCAAGATATTCAGCAAAGTGGGCTTTAGCGCTCAACAGCTGTATCGCGTTACCGAATCTGGTGAAGAAGCTAAGTACTTGCGTAAAGTTCATCCGGGCGACTTATTGCGCTTTGCAACTGACAGTGAAGGCGAGCTGGTTCAGCTGGCACATCAAATCAATGATACCGAAACTCTTCTCATTACTCGTCAAAGTGACAACTTTGTTGCAGAGGTAGAAACCAAAGAAGTCGAGGTTCGTACCGAATTTACTCACGCGGTTATTGATTCAAGCTTCTGGAACGCAGGCATAGATTCAGGGCTGACTGACAACCAAATTATGCGCATTGCTGATATTTTTGGTTGGGATATCGACTTTGCTTTAGATTTACGCAAGAACGATGAGTTTAGCGTGCTCTATGAAACTCACTATGTCGACGGCGAGTTTGTCGGTTACGGCAAAATTTTAGCAGCAGAATTTGTTAACCGGGATGAAAACTTCCAGGCTATTTTGCACGACAACGGTCAATATTACACACCGAATGGGCGTGCCATGCGCAAAACTTTCCTGCGTTCGCCGGTAAATTTCACCTACATCAGCTCGAGCTTTAATCCTCGTCGCTTGCACCCGGTTACCGGTAGAGTACGCCCGCATAATGGCATTGATTACGCGGCTTCTACAGGAACGCCGGTGATGTCTTCAGGCGATGGTAAAGTCATTGCCGCAGGTTATACCTCGTTAAACGGGAATTACATTTTTGTTCAACATGGTGAGCGCTACGTTACCAAATACCTGCATCTTAGTCGCAAACACGTAAAAAATGGCGACAGAGTTAAACAGGGTCAGGTCATTGGACGTGTCGGAGCAACAGGTCGCGTTACCGGCGCTCATTTACACTATGAATTCCTTGTCGACGGCGTGCATCGTAATCCGCGTACCGTTGAGCTGCCAAAAGCCAAGTCGCTGGCTGAGTCAGAACTTCCGTCTTTCCGTCAGCATGCGGATCAGGTTATGGCAATACTCAACGACAACAAGCGCGTTTATCTGGCGATGCGATAATGCCTCAGCGTTTTATCGGACTCATGTCGGGCACCAGTATGGATGCTGTTGACGCGGCATTAGTCCAGATAGACGCTCAAGGCCAGGTTAAACTGGAAGCCTGTCACTCTCTGGCAATACCCCAACAACTCCGCTCTCGTTTACTTAGCATTAGTCATACAGACAACTGGCTTGCCGATGAACTGGCAAGTCTAGACGTTGCCTTTTCTGAACACTGCACTCAAGCCGTGAGAGCGCTTTTAGTAAAAACCCGACTGACACCAGAGAACATCACCGCAATTGCCAGTCACGGTCAAACCGTGCGCCATAAACCGAGTTTTAAAACACCTTATACCTGTCAGATTGGCGACCCTGCCCGCATGGCAGTTAGCACAGGTATCGATGTCATTTATGATTTCCGGCGCAAAGACATTGCAGCCGGTGGTCAGGGAGCCCCACTGGTTCCGGCTTTTCACAAGCAGGTGTTTGCGCATCAGAAGAAAAGTATCGCTGTCATTAATTTAGGCGGTATCGCCAATGTCACCTGGTTAGGTCCAGAAGGCCAGGTACTCGGCTTTGATACAGGCCCTGCCAATACCTTGCTGGACCAATGGGTTCAGGAGCATTACCCGAATGAAAGTTTCGACAAAGACGCGCAGTTTGCTCGCGCAGGTGAGGTTCAGACTGCACTGTTAGAGCAGTTGCTCCAGCACCCGTTCTTTTCAAAACCTGCCCCCAAAAGCACTGGCCGGGAAGAGTTCAATCTAAACTGGCTTAACCCTCTATTAGAGAAAGCACAGTTTTCGTTCGAAGATGTCCAACGCACCTTAGTTGAACTTACGGCTATAACTGTCAAAGATGCTCTGAAAACGCTGCCACAGCAACCAGACGCCGTTTATTTTTGCGGCGGCGGCACAAATAACCCGTTACTCATGGAACGCTTTGCAGAGCAACTGGCGCCAGCTGAATGCAATACTACAGAGACCCTGGGCATTGACCCACAATGGGTTGAAGCAATGGCCTTTGCCTGGCTAGGCTGGTGCTATGAGCATAAAAAACCGGGTAACCAGCCTGAAGTTACAGGAGCCAGTCACCCGGTTGTTTTAGGTGCCAAAGTTCTACATCAATAGACTTATTATTCAGCACCCAATTCTTTAAACGCGTCGCGGGTCAGGTTTTCATTACCATCAGCCCCAACCACTATACTGTCTTCAATACGCACACCGCCGTATGGACGCAATTCATCCACCTTGTCCCAGTTGATATCAACACTGTCTTTGTGCTCTTCCAGTAGCTGATCGACCACGTATAAGCCAGGCTCAATAGTAAAGACCTGACCAACTTCAATATTTCGCAGTAAACGCAAGAAGGGATGACGCTCGCTACGCTCGTAGCTGTCACCGTTATCGTCTTTCAGGAAGCCACCAACGTCATGCACCTGTAAGCCAATAAAGTGACCCAGTCCGTGCGGCATAAAGGCACTGGTGTAACCTTTGTCGTAAATGCTTTGTGCATCACCTTTAATAAACTCAAAGTCACTTAAAATTTGAGCAACTTTCAGATGCATTGACACATGCAGATCGTAATAATTCACGCCTGGCTTAATTTCGCTTAATAGCTCCTGCTGAGCCTTATCCATGGCTTCAACCAAGTCTGCGTAGAAACCTTCTTCATAAGCGTAAGAACGGGTTATATCAGAGCAATAACCGCGATACCGTGCCCCAGCATCAATCAAGAACGAACGAATTTGCTTAGGCGGAACCGTGTCGTAAACATCATAGTGCAAAATTGCGGAGTGGCTGTTCAAAGCAACAATGCTGTTGTACGGCACTTCTGACTCGCGAAAGTCGATAGCCCCCAAATATGCATGATGTATTTCCAGCTCACTTTTACCCGCAAAGAATGCTTCTTTGGCTGCAACATGAGCTTTTGCCGCCAGACGGTTCGCTTCGCGTAGATTTTCCACTTCCCATTCGGTTTTTATCGCGCGGTGGAAATGTAGGTGGTCAATTAGTGCCTGTGGGTTGCGAGCTTTCACTTTCCAGTCACTGACTGGTTGGGCGAAGTCTTCTCCAATAAAGGCTGCTTGCTCTAAATCGCTGCCTAAATCTTCAGTCAGCATGCTTAAGTCGTCGATAATTTTTAAATCAACGTACTGCTGCCATTCTTCTTCCGGAACATTAACGGGTGCGTGCCAGAAGTCACGAGCCTGAAACAAGTACACAGTAGGACGCTGACTGCCTTTGCGATAAAAGATCGCACTTTTAGGGCTTTCTGTGACCGGAACCCAATACTTAAACAGAGGGTTAACACGATACGGTGGCGCGTTATCATCAAGAAAATCAACACGGGGTTGCCCCGAGTAAACCAAAACGGATTCAAGCTGATTGTCTTCTAACGCTTTATCAAAGCGGCTACATACTGTCTTGATGTGTTCTGCGTACGCGCTCATAAAAAAACCTCACAAAAAATTGTGAGGTTATTCTAGCGGAAAAAGCGCAAACTTTCAGCCGCTCAAGTCTATTGGGACAGGCGTTAAATAGAAAAGCTGGACCCACAACCGCAGGTCGTGGTTGCATTAGGGTTATCAACAAAAAAGCGAGAGCCCTGCAGCCCCTCTTCGTAACTGACCACACCACCCATCAGGTATTGTAAACTCATAGGGTCGACTAACAGAGTGACGCCATCTTTCTCTATTTCCATATCACCCGGGTTTTTCTTTTCATCAAAGGTAAAACCATACTGGAAGCCAGAACATCCGCCTCCGGTTACGTACACACGCAACTTCAAATTTGGGTTTTCTTCTTCAGCAATCAGCTTACCCACTTTACTTGCCGCTTGTTCAGTGAACTCAATCGGCATTGCCTGCTCTGCTGCACTGCTCATGATTTCTCTACCTTCGTTGAACTCTACGGCTATTTTCTCTTACCTGAGTATTTTGGTCAAGTATCGCCGTCACTGCGGACACCCGGGTTGGCATCTCCACGACTAATTTCTTTCCAGAAAAACGCCCGTTCTAAGGTTCCTTTTCCGCCCTTAGTTAGCTGCACCTTAACCTCAACACGTTCCGGCGCTAGCCCTTCAGGCATGAAAAAATCGCCCTCATACAAAGAAAAATAGCGCATTGAAAAACTGCGATCGTCTTTGCCAATATTCGCCAACTCTAATAGATCGTAACGCTTTTTCTTACCATCGACACGTCCTACAAGTTCCACCGTCACATTACCCTGAACGAAACTGCGACGCTGTTCTATCTGCAATAGCGCAAGAGAAAAGTGGAAATGATTTTCAGAACGGTTCGCGGTGACAGTCAGCGAGTCAATGGTAACCCCACTCTCCTGCAACTCCGGCGCCATAATTTTCTGATAGAAAGCTAAATCGCGCCGTAACCCATAATTATCATTTTGCAGTGCGGACAACTCGTCCTGCAGACTTTGGTTAGCCGAACGTTCAATGTCCAATTCAACCTGCAGCACATGTCGCTGATATTCCATTTGTTCTAGTCGCTGATACAGCTGATCTAACTGTTCTTCCTGTTCAGCAACTTCTTCCTTTAACGCCTGCGCGTGCCATACACCAGCTAAATACGCCAGGTAGACAACCAGAACAGCAACCAGGATCATTACTAAAAATACCGGGAAAGCTCCCCAGCGCTGTTGCCAGTATTTCAGGTTAAAATAGGGCTTCATAACTTCCAGCTCATTTCCATCAAGCGTTTATGCTGATATGTTATTGATAAATATGCAAGCGTCATCCCACGGTTTAAGGTAAGGATCGTATTTCAAATGGCCACTAGCTCCGTACTTAGGCAACAACTGCGAAAACAACTGGCGACGCCCTCTACTACTATCGCAATTTGTTTAATGGGCCTGGCCGGCGGTATTTTGGCAGCACTCATGATTGCCGGTTTTCGGTTCGCCATAGAGCAAGGCGCCTATCTTGTCGGTAATGACAGCTATTGGCAACAGCCTTTACCAACTACTTACCGCTTTTTACTCCCGATTATTGCTGCTGTCATGATTTATGTCCTGTTCAGACTTTCAGGGTCAAAGCATGTTCGAATGGGGATACCTTACGTTATTCATCGCATGAAGCAGCACTACGGTATGCTGCCCTGGCGAAGCACCGTGAATCAGTTCTTCGGCGGTATTATTGCCCTGGTTTCTGGCTTCAGCGTTGGCCGTGAAGGGCCTGCCGTGCATTTAGGCGCTGCGGCTGCAACCTGGCTTGGGTTTCATTTCGACGCACCGAAGAATGCCGTTCGTACCCTTGCGGCCTGCGGTATTGCCGCAGCAATTGCTGCGTCTTTTAATACCCCATTAGCCGCTATGGTTCTGGTTATGGAAGTGGTGCTCCGGGAATATAAAGTTCATGTGTTCATCCCGGTTATGCTTTCGGCGGTTGCCGGCTCGCTTATCACCGAGGAAATTTTTGGCGTCGCCTCCGAATTAGCGGTTTTATCGGCGCAGGACATTCCGACCACGCAACTGCCCTGGGTGGTATTGCTTGGTGTTGTTCTTGGGTTAGTCGGCGTACTGTTTAAAAAGCTTATGCTGGATGTCATGGAAACCGTCAAGGACATGTCGTTGTTTACCCGGTTATTATTTGCCGGGCTTATCACCGCCATGCTGGCCGTGATTATACCCACCAGTTTAGGCCCGGGGCTTACCGCCATTGAACAGGTACTGAACCATCAAGGCCAAATATCATTACTGGTCACCTTGCTGCTTGCCAAACTCTTTGCCTCTGCGATTGCATTAGGTATGGGTATACCCGGCGGTTTAATCGGTGCTGTGTTTGGTATCGGCGCAATTATCGCAGCGGTATTTGTGGGAGCTGTAAACGGTCTGGGAGTTCAGCAGGACCTCTCTTTCGACAGCTTCATTTTATTAGGTATGGCAGGTATTTTAGCGGCGTGCATCCACGCGCCCATGGCTGCTCTTCTGGCTATCGTTGAACTGTCCCGAAGCGTTGAGATTATTATTCCGGCAATGCTGGTCATTGTACCCGCTTATCTGATATCCAGTCAGTTGCTCAAATCTAAATCGATTTTTATCGCCCAGCTTGACCTTCAGAATCTGCCCTATCAACTCGCGCCCGTGCATGTTGCTCTGCAGAAAACGGGCGTTGAAAACGTTATGGAAACAGACTTTAAACTCCTGCTTGAGCCGACTCAAAATGAACTGGTGGACGCATTGGAATCAGCGCAGGCGAAAAGCGTTATCGTTATGTCCGTCGATGAAGAAAACCAAGCCCTTTATCGACTGGTATCCTATGATATTAATGCCGGTGACAGCCCGAGCCTGAGTTATACCCCAATAAAAGGAATTCGGGTAACCTCTACTTTGGCTGAAGTTTATGATGAAATAGGCCAACAAAGACGAGGCGCCGTATTTGTTTATGAAACAGATGACGGACAACCTTGTGGAATTGTCACCTGGGAAATAGTCCGTAAAGCCTTACAGAGAGAGCTCGCATGACGTGGATACTATGGGTTAAAGCCCTGCACATTGCCTTTATGGTTGCCTGGTTCGCTGGCATTTTTTATTTACCACGCTTGTTTGTTTATCACGCAATGAATGCAAAGCCAGCAGTCGACGAGCAGCTCTGCATAATGGAAAGGCGACTGCTGTATTTTGTCACACCTTTCGCTATTCTTACCCTCATTTTCGGCGTTGTGCTGATTTTTGCTTATGGTTCAGCCTGGTTTGCCGCCAGTGGCTGGATGCACACTAAGCTGGTGCTGGTACTATTGCTTTATATTTATCACGGCTACTGCTTTAAACTGCTTAAAGACTTTAAAACCGGTAATAACCGCCGTAGTCATCGATTTTATCGTGTATTTAACGAGCTCCCGGTACTGGCACTGTTCGCGATCATAATTTTAGCCGTGGTTAAGCCTTATTAGATTCTCTTGTGCCGGATGATTTGCTATAGTGTGCGCCCAGTGACATTCTGCGGCAGAGGCGCACCTAAAGATGAATTTCACCGGCTCCAATATTCTTTCTGTAAACCAGTTCGATCGCGACAGCATTGATTATATTTTCTCTGTTGCTGACAAGATGCAACCTTATGCAAGGCGCAAAACACGCACCCGCGTTCTCGACGGTGCTATTCTCGGCAACCTGTTTTTTGAACCATCTACCCGTACCCGGGTCAGCTTTGGTACTGCGTTCAACCTGTTAGGGGGCGAAGTACGAGAAACCACCGGGATGGAGAGTTCCGCAATAGCCAAGGGCGAGTCGCTTTACGACACCGCCCGTGTACTAAGCAGTTACAGTGACGTTATAGCTATGCGTCACCCAAAATCTGGTTCAGTAAGAGAGTTTGCCGAGGGCAGCCGGGTACCTGTCATTAACGGCGGTGACGGAGCAAACGAGCACCCCACGCAAGCACTACTGGATCTTTATACCATTCAAAAAGAGCTGGCATACCATCAGCAAAGCATTGATAACATGCACATTTGCATGATTGGCGATTTAAAATACGGGCGTACAGTTCACTCTCTATCCACGCTGCTATCAATGTACAAAAATATTAAGTTCACTTTAATTTCGCCACGTGAACTTTCTATGCCGGGCTCCGTATTAGATACGCTGGAGAACGCAGGTCACCGTGTCACTGTCACAGAAAAAGTCGACGGTATTGTCGACGCTGACATCGTCTATCAGACTCGCATTCAGCAAGAACGCTTTGCCAGCCCGGAAGACGCTGATCAGTATCGCGGTAAGTTTCGTTTAAACCAGGATATATACACTAAGCACTACAAACCCAATACCGTCATCATGCACCCTCTGCCACGAGACTCTCGTGCCGAGGCAAATGAACTGGATAATGATTTAAACCAAAACCCCAACCTGGCTATTTTCCGCCAGGCAGACAACGGCGTATTAATTCGTATGGCTCTGTTTGCATTAACACTTGGGGTCGTTGACCAGGTTGATAAACACCAATGTGAAGTCAACTGGTACAGCGAGAAAAGCCAACAGTAAAGAGCCAATCATATGAAGGGAGTTACGACATGAGTCGCTCAGAAGAATTATACACTCAAGCACAAATCAGTATTCCTGGCGGCGTTAACTCGCCAGTTCGCGCTTTTAATGGCGTTGGTGGTACACCCATCTTCTTTGAGCGCGCTGACGGCGCTTATATGTTCGATGCCGACGGCAAACGTTACATAGACTATGTTGGCTCCTGGGGACCTATGATTCTGGGCCACAACCATCCGGCCGTTTTAGAGGCGACTCTGCAGGCCGCCAAGCGAGGCTTAAGTTTCGGAACACCGACAGAAGTTGAAATCACTATGGCGGAAACTATCCGCAAAATTGTGCCTTCAATTGAGAAGGTGCGTATGGTGAATTCCGGCACAGAAGCGACCATGACCGCTATTCGTCTGGCACGAGGCTATACCGGCCGGGATAAAATTCTGAAGTTTGAAGGTAACTACCACGGTCATGCTGACTCTTTGCTGGTTAAAGCCGGTTCAGGTGCCTTGACTCTGGGTGTGCCTAATTCGCCCGGCATTCCTGAAGACTTTGCCAAACACACCTTAACCGTGAACTACAATGATATTGAATCAGTGAAACAAGTTTTTGCTGAAATGGGTGACGAAATTGCCTGTATTATTGTTGAACCTGTCGCCGGAAACATGAACTGTATTCCACCGGTTGAGGGCTTTCTGGAAGGTTTACGGAGCATTTGTGACGACCACGGTTCGGTATTAATTTTTGACGAAGTCATGACCGGTTTCCGTGTGGCACCAGGCGGTGCTCAGGAACGTTACAATATAAAACCTGACCTTACTACTCTGGGTAAAGTTATCGGCGGCGGTATGCCGGTTGGCGCCTTTGGCGGCAAGAAAGAAGTGATGGACTACATTGCTCCGGTCGGCCCTGTTTATCAGGCGGGTACGTTATCGGGTAACCCTGTTGCTATGGCTGCTGGCTTGGCGGCTTTACAACAATTATCAACACCAGGGTTATACGACCAGCTTTATCAGCGGGTTGATACTTTGCTTAACGGCTTACAGGAACGTGCAGACCGTGCAGGTGTTCCTATGACCACTAGCCGTGCGGGCTCCATGTTTGGTTTCTTCTTTACCGAAGAACCTGAAGTCACAACCTTTGCTCAAGCGACCCAGTGCAACATGGAGCATTTTAAAACCTTCTATCACGCCATGTTAGAGCAAGGTGTGTATTTGGCACCGTCTGCCTTCGAAGGCGGCTTTATGTCTGCGGCACACAGTGAAGAAGACATTCAGCAGACCTTAGATGCGGCTGAAAAAGCTTTCGCTAAATTGCTTTAGTTGCTAGCCGATTAACCACCAAACAAACGCTCCCACCAGTTTTTCTCGCGGATATTACCGTCACAGGTAATATCCTCGGGAAGCCTGATTTCCTCTGCCGGTAGTTTACGACCATTATTACAATCCTCCGGAATTCTCTGCCCCGTGGTTGGGTGAAAGTTCTGCATAAGCAAAGGCTCGGGTACATCCAGCGCCATGCTCAGCGGCGGCAGATACCCATAGAAGTCGGCTGCAACTTTTAACGCTCCACTACTTCCTGTCAGACCAACAGGTTGATTGTCATCACGCCCTAACCAGACAGTCACAACTTGTTCTCCGTCAACAGCGACAAACCAACTGTCACGGTAGTCATTCGTGGTACCCGTTTTGCCACCAACAATCTGTCCGGCCAGCGCACTCTGAAGGCGGCTGGCGGTGCCTTCAGCGACCACGCCGTGCAAACCATAACGAGTCAAATAGGAAACGCTTTGGTCAAATACCTTCTTCTGCTCAGGCTCCTGACGGCGGTATAAGACTTCGCCCTGATGAGTGGTAATTGAAGACACCGCCGCTAAAGGCTGGTAATGACCGTCGTTCATCAGCGCACTGTATATTCGCGCGACCGCCATGGGAGATAGCGAAGCAGAGCCCAACGTCAATGACGGGTAAGCCTGCAACGGTGTTGTCACGCCTAAATCGCGTAAGTAACTCACTAACTGGTCTATACCGACTTCCATGCCAACCCTGACTGCAGGCAGGTTTCGCGACTGCACAAGCGCATCATAAAGCAATAAGCTGCCACTAAATTCTTCGTCGTAATTCAGCGGCTGCCATTCTTTGCCATTCTTATCGGACAGGGTAACGGGCTCATCAGCCACCGGAGTATTTAAACCTACGTTAGAATCCTGCATAGCTGCAGCATAAATAATTGGTTTCATTAATGAGCCAATGGGCCTTAAGGCTAATAACGCGCGATTATAACCTATTGCCTGACTCAAGCGTCCCCCTGCCAACGCATTAACCGTCCCGCGACGATAATCAGCTACCACCATAGCGCCTTCTAATTTCTCATCTTCGCCTTCCGCCATCAGCTTTTTTGCCAACGAGCGTTGGACTGCATTTTGAGTATCTACCTGAAGGTGGGTAAAGATCTTTAACCCGGTGTCCTGCCAGTCTTCCGGTAAAACAATGCGCTTCATTTCACGCCGCACCAAATCCATATAGTGTGGGTATGGGTGCTCAACCAATCGTCGGCTCTCTTTAACGTCGAGCTCCTGCTCAACAGCAGCAATGAAGTTGTCTTTACCGACTAAATCATTTTCAAACATCACCTTAAGCACCGTGTCCCGGCGCTGACGAGCACGCTCAGGGAAGCGTCTGGGGTCATAATAGGAAGGTCCCTTTATCATCCCCACCATTAATGCAATTTCGCTCGGGTTAAGTTCCTGAACCTGCTTACCAAAGTAGAACTGACTAGCAAGCCCAATACCATGAATGGCATTGCTGCCATCCTGACCAAAATAAACCTCGTTCAGGTAGGTCTCTAGAATTGTGTTCTTATCAAAGCGGTAATCAATAACCAGCGACATCATGGCTTCATGAAACTTACGCCATAATGTTTGCTCTCTGGTCAGATAAATATTTTTAACCAGTTGTTGAGTAAGTGTCGAGCCACCCTGCACCGTTCTGCCTGCTTTAACGTTGGCAACCAGTGCGCGCAGAATAGACCAGGGTGACACTCCCTGATGATGATAAAATTCTTGATCTTCAACTTTCAGCAAAGTTTCAATGAGTAAGTTAGGAACGACCTCCAGACCAACTAACAAACGATCTTCTTTACTCAAAGTGCTAATACGACCTATCAGCTCAGGTTCCAGTCGTAAGCTTTCTAACTCCCGACCACTAGGCCAGCTTTTCAACGACTCAATGCGCTCGCCACGAAAGTTTACCTGCACTCGTTGAGCCATTTGCGGCCCGTCTGAAAAATCAAAAGGCCGACGATGCACCATGACATTGCTTTCGCCCACCGAATAAGAACCCGACTGTTCAGTGTTGCTGTTGCGCTGGTAGCCCACTCGTTCCAGAATATCGACTAACCTTTGTAAACGCATAGGGTGATTCTTTTCTAGCGTCACCTCACCGGCGTAAACTAATGCCGGTGCCTGATAGCGGTCATTACTAAAATGACGGGATAAACTGGCATCCAGATAAATCGCGTAAAGACCAATTACAGCGATAAGTACCAGTCCTATCTTAAAGCTTGTCCAGAATAGGTATTGAAACCACCGACTTTTAATCACTGCTGCTGCCTTTTGGTTTTAAACGTTGCGGTTGCATTCAATGGGTCTTCCGGCCATGGGTGCTTAGGATAGCGGCCACGCATTTCTTTACGCACATCGGCGTAAGCGTTCTGCCAAAAGCTGGAAAGGTCATTGGTTCGCTGCAACAACCGGCCAGCCGGCGAGAGAAGATCAACGGTTACAATTTGTCGATTATCGATAATTTTGGGTGACTCAGAAACACCAAACATTTCCTGCAATTTGACCTCAACCCGGGGGGTGTCGTCCAGATAATTTATAAACACTTTACGTTCTGTCGGAGTTTGCCACCATTCAGGACAAGCCGAATTAAGACGTTGCAGTTCTGAGTAGTCGAGAAAATAGCATAAGGCCTCATAAGGATCCCATTGTTGCAGCTGTTTTAATGACCGAACGTTCGTCCAGTAAGGCACGGCCCATTGCTCCAGGGTGCTTAGTAAGCCCTCTGTGGTCATATCATAAGAGAGCAGCTCCCCACCAACTTGCTGTAGCCAGTGTATTCGTCGCTGTAGCTGCTGTGACCGTCTGCTCCAGTTTAGTCTGTCCAGATCATTCTCCCGCAGCCACAAACAGAAGGCTTGTGCCTTTTGCTCATCATTCACAGCAGCATTACTGACTTTCTCGCTCAGCACTATAGTGCCTAACTTTTCACGAGTTATTTGCCGCAACTGTTGCTTTTCACCGAACCACTCGCTCGTCTGGCTAATTTGCGGTGCAATGCCGGCCTTTTTTAAAAGTGGCGTGATGTCGTCAATCGGCAACAGGCAGCGACTGCGTCCCAGGTTACTTTGCTCATGGAAGGTCACGTCAAAAATAACGGCCCAGGACGGCTGTTTAAGGCGGTTACTGTCACCACTAACCCGTCCGCCACAAGCTAGCTGAAAGTCACCTCTGGTGGCATCAAACTTTGCCACGCGGTCGGGGTAACCCTGCAGCAAAGCTTCGCTAAGCCCGTCGTCACCAATCTTTTCATGGCTCCCGGACGAATCCGTGAGCCCAAAGTAATTAAGCCAATAGCGCCAGCGCTGCTGCCACAAAGCAAACTGATTACGCTGCTGGAAATGCGCCCGGGTTCGCTCCACCAGATCAACCGACTTAATGCTGCTTTGCGGCTCTTCAATCGTTGCCAGAGTACAAGCCATAGCCGCCTGCTGTTTTTCAGACAATTGTTTCGCAGCATTAGCCACAAGTAATACTCTGGGATCAGAGCCACCGAGTTCCAGTTGCTGCGCTTTGCGCGTTAACTGCCCATGCTCCAACAGACCAGTACTGGTTAAAAAGTCGATAGCTGCAGCGCAATGACCCGGCTCAGGCTGAGAAAACCAAGCCAGCTGATTCACCTGAGTGCCCCAGCGCAGAACATCCAGCATTAAGGCCGATAAATCCTGTGTCCCCACATCCGCCGGGGCGTACTCTGCAAAACCATGCTCATCGGAGCGCGACCACAGACGAAAACATTGCCCGGCCTGCTGACGGCTCGCACGGCCAGCACGTTGTGTCGCCGATGCTTTGGCAATGCGTTGAGTCACCAACTGACTTAAACCGTACTGCGGCAGATACTGAGCCCGACGCTCGCGACCACTGTCAACAACCACATCAATACCATCCAGCGTTAAGCTTGTTTCCGCAATGTTTGTTGCCAGAATTATACGCTTCTGCTCAGAGGCATCTAATACCTGCCGTTGTTGCTGCAAAGGAATACGACCGTGCAATGGCAAAATAGGCGTTCCCAGCTTAAGCCTCTGGCTCAGTTCCGTCGCCACTTTTTGTATTTCGTAAACACCGGGCAGAAAAACCAAAACGCCTTTTTCGGCAGCAGCAAAGGCCTCAACCACGACGTTAGGCAATTCAGATAGCCACTTAGTAATATGGGAAGGGGGGCGATAATGGTATTCAACCGGATAACTGCGTCCTTCACTACGTAAAACCTGAACCTGATCGCAGTAGTTTTCCAGCCAGAGTTTCAAGTTTTCTGCCGGTAAGGTGGCTGACATAATCAGCAGATTCAAATCCGGGCGCAGTGGCAGGGCATCAATAACCAGCGCCAGGCTCAAGTCACTGTGCAAATTGCGTTCGTGGAATTCATCAAAGATCAGTGTGCCAATGCCGCTAAGCTCAGGATCGTCCTGTAGCCATCGCACCAACACGCCTTCCGTAATAATGAGTAACTTAGTTGCCTTACTGCGCTTGCTGTCGCCGCGCACCGTGTAACCGACCTGCTCACCCACCGACTCGCCCAACTGCTTAGCCAAATAATGAGCAATATTCAGTGCAGCAACACGCCGCGGCTGCAGCATGACGATAAGACCGTCATCGGCAATACCCTGCTGCAACAGAAATAGCGGAAGTTGTGTTGATTTACCGGCACCGGGCGGTGCCTCAATAACGACACGTGCTGCCGGAAAGGCTTTCGCCAGCTCCGGCAGCACACTTTCAATTGGCAAGGTCATGCCAAATTAATCACCTTGTACGGTTGCTGCTATGGTACGCACACCGGCAGCGGTTGCGCCTGTCGCCCACATAGAAGTGGCCGATTTTTGGTATGCACCCGCTAAATCAAAGTGCAGCCAACCCTGACCTTTATTGGGTGCAAAGCGCAGTAAAAAGCCTGCGGCATTACTGGCACCACCGGCACCACCGCCTTTTTGTGGGCGGCTGTTAGCCGTATCAGCAAACGCTGACGGGCAGTTTTCGCTGTGCCACGGAGCCAATGGCAAACGCCACAACAGCTCATTTTCTTTATCGGCATTGGCCAGAGCTTTAGTGGCAGCAGCCTCATCCACACTAAACAGCGCGTTGTATTCATTACCAACCGCCATTTGCGCTGCACCGGTAAGTGTAGCCGCATCAATAATCTGTTTAGCACCAAACTCACCCGCGGCCTGTAAGCCATCGGCCAGCACCAGACGACCTTCTGCGTCCGTATTAACAACTTCAACTGTCAGGCCGTTTTTATAGCGAATAATGTCACCCAGTTTGTATGCACGGCCGTCAATCATGTTTTCAGCGCAGCAGAGCAGCAGCTTCACCCGCTTATTTAAACCACGGCGTATAGCCAGTGACAATGCACCGGATACTGTTGCTGCACCACCCATGTCGCATTTCATCGACAACATACCTTCGCTGGGCTTAATGCTGTAGCCACCACTGTCATAAGTAATTCCTTTACCAATAAGGGCCGTTTCGACCGGCGCATTGTCATCACCGGTTGGGTTGTAATCCAACACCAGTAACCCCGGTGCATGCTGACTGGCACGACCTACCGTGTAAATTCCCATCCAGCCTGCATCTTTCAACGCTTCGCCTTTTATAAATTCCACGCTGACAGCATCCGGTGCCAGAGCTTTAAAGTGCTCGGTTACCCGGTTCGCCAGACTTTCAGGGTAAATTTCTTCCGCTGACAAATTGGTCAGTTCGCGACTGAAGCGAGTCGCTTCACGCATGGCATCAAGCTCTTTAGCGGCAGGCTCATCGGTTTTATTCCAGATAACCTGATTAGTCGACAGAGTTGACGTAAAGCCTTGCGATAATGCCCACTGACGCTCCAGGTTCCAGTCACTGCCAGCAGCTTCAATAGTTACTGCTCCGGTATTGTCCAGAGTCCGGCCTGCTTTCTGAATACGCCGCAAGTTTTCAGCTTCATCTTCAACTAAGACGATTTGTGCTTTATTTTCACCAAAGACTAAGTTTGATTTTGGGTTCCAATAACTTGCGGGGGCTTCCTGAGTTAAATAGATTGCGAGTGCGCTGGACATTCTGTACCTCTCCCGATAATTTGCTGTCTGTTTATACTAGAGTTATGAGGTCTCTGATGCAATTTAACAAGCCCCTGCGCCAGGGAGTTTTGCAAAAAAGGTACAAACGCTTTTTAGCCGACATTGATTTTGGGCAGGGTGATATCACCACCGCGCATTGTCCTAATACCGGTGCTATGACGGGCTGTGCCGAGCCTGGCTTTACAGCCTGGTGCAGTGTTTCCGATAACCCTAAACGTAAATACTCACTGACCTGGGAGCTAGCCCAAAACAGTAAGGGCGAGATGATTGTGGTCAATACGCAGCACGCCAACCGCATGGCTGGCGAGTTATTGCAGGCAAAGCTTGTGCCTGAACTCAGCCAGTGGCAAGAACTGAAACCCGAACAGCGCTATGGCAGGGAAAAAAGCCGTATCGATTGGTGGGGAATAGATGAAAACAGTCAAGAATGTTTTATTGAAGTGAAAAGTGTCACCTTAGCCGATGACAAGTGCGGTTACTTCCCGGACGCCGTTAGCAAAAGGGCTCACAAACACCTCAATGAACTCATGCAAATGGTCAGTGATGGCCATCGTGCCATACAACTTTATATGGTGATGCACCAGGGAATCGAAGCCGTTTCGCCAGCAAAGCATATTGATCCTAAGTACGCTGAACTCTGTAAACAAGCAATGTCTGAAGGAGTTGAGTTCTACGCCGTGAAATGTATTATCACGCCGCAAGAAATTAAACTGGAGAGACCAGTCCCCGTAACCCTTTGAAACTCAGCACACTGGGGATTTTAAGCAATAAAATTGATGCTAATAACGTTGCCAAGCCCAATCCTTTCTGGTATACGTAGCGTCCTTTTTTTAAACGCACGCTTTTAAAGCACTCTTTAATAGAGAATGTAGGAGATCCATGATGCCTCAAGGCAAGGATAAGAAAACCCATGGCATCCTGGCGATAGCCGGCCTGGAGCCGTATCAGGAGAAACAGGGCGAAGAGTACATGAACGATGCGCAGCGCTCGCATTTTCGTCGTATTCTGGAAGAATGGCGTCGTCAATTACGTCAGGAAGTTGATCGTACCGTGCATCACATGAAAGATGAAGCAGCAAACTTCCCTGACCCGGTAGACCGCGCTGCTCAGGAAGAAGAGTTCAGTATCGAGCTACGTACTCGTGACCGCGAACGTAAATTGATCAAAAAGATTGAAAAGACATTACAGAAAATCGAAGACGACGATTTTGGCTTTTGCGACTCTTGCGGTATTGAAATTGGTATTCGCCGTTTAGAAGCTCGGCCTACGGCTGACCAGTGCGTTGACTGTAAAACGCTGGCCGAAATCAAAGAGAAACAAATGACCGGAGCCTAACGGCTCATGTATCGTGGCCGTTTTGCGCCAACACCTTCAGGGCCTTTGCATCTGGGGTCATTAGTTGCTGCCGTCGGTAGTTACTTAGATGCCAAAGCCCATCGGGGAGAATGGCTGGTTCGTATCGAAGATGTCGATAAGCCAAGAGCGATTCCCGGGGCGGCCGATACCATTTTAGCTCAGTTGGAGTCCCATGGTTTAGAGTGGGACGGCCCGGTTTTATACCAAAGCCAGCGTGACTCAACTTATCAATTGCAGTTAGAGCAGTTACAAAAAGCCAATCTTCTCTACCAGTGTGACTGCAGCCGTCGGGTTATTCGAGCTCGTAATGACCATTACGATGGATACTGCCGCAACCGCCAACCGCGCACAACTCCTTATGCTCTGCGCTTTGTAAATAACTCTCCGATAACTGAGTTTAATGACCGAGCCCACGGATTACTCTCTGACCATTCACCCTCTGTTAGTGAAGATTTCGTGCTGAAACGTCGGGATGGTTTGTATGCATACCAACTCGCTGTCGTAGTTGATGATATTGAGCAGGGCGTTACCCACATTGTCCGGGGAAGTGACTTGATAACACCCAGCTATTGGCAACTTACCTTATGGCAACACTTTACCGGTAAGCAACCCAGAATGATGCATTTGCCTCTGGTAACTAATGACAGGGGTCTGAAACTGAGTAAGCAAAATCACGCGCCCTCAATTGAGTCAGGTCACGCCAGCAGTAACCTGCTAATGGCGCTCGACTATTTGGGTATTCAGCTTGAGCCGGAGTTGCATGCAAGCTCAGTGACCAACATTTTGCAGGAGGCGCTGCAAAGTTGGCGCAAAAAGTGGCATATCGTTGGTTGTTAACGGTACAATATCCAAACAGCGACTCACTCTAAATAAAAAAATGGTAAGGGAGAACCACCATTATTAAGCGAATTAAAGCACTGGCAAAGCGCGCCTTTTCCAGTAAAACGGCGGAGCAAGACTCCAGCCGTTTACCCAAATTACAAGTTATTCCAAGGGATAAACACCCCGTATCTCGTAACGATATCAGTAAGAACGCCTTAAAGGTTCTTTACCGCCTGCACAACAGCGGTTTTGAAGCTTATCTTGTTGGCGGCTGTATCCGCGATATCCTGCTCGGCCTGGAGCCAAAAGATTTTGACGTTACCACTAATGCCACACCTGAGCAGATAAAGTCCTTGTTTCGCAACTGTCGCTTAATTGGGCGTCGCTTTCGTCTGGCTCATGTGGTGTTCGGGCGTGAAGTAATAGAAGTTGCAACTTTTCGCGGCCATCATGGTGACAGCCCTCAGGAAGAAAATAAGAAGAACCGGACAGCGGATCAAGATGAACACGGTCAGTTGGTACGCGACAACGTTTACGGCACTATAGAAGAAGACGCGGAACGTCGCGACTTTACTTCCAACGCGCTCTATTACAATATTGCTGATTTCGCTATTTATGATTTTGCTAACGGCGTTAGTGATATTAACGCTGGCATATTACGCATGATTGGCGACCCGGAAGTGCGTTACCGTGAAGATCCGGTACGAATGCTCCGTGCGGTGCGCTTTGCCACCAAGCTCAACATGCAGATGGATAACTCTGTCAGCGGTCCACTAAAAGAGCTTTCGCCGTTATTAATCAACATTCCTCCGGCTCGTTTATTTGACGAGTTTCTGAAGATGTTCATGTCGGGTAAAGCGGAAGCAAATTTTCTTATGATGGTGGAGTTTGGCCTGTTTCAACAGCTCTTCCCAATGCTGAAAGATTATTTAGCAGATGAGCAGGCCGCACCTTACCAGATGATGCTGAAAGCCTTTAAAGACACCGATAAGCGTATTGCCGAAGAGCAACGCGTAACACCCGCTTATTTAATTGCAGTGCTCTTATGGTGGCCGCTACAGGCCCGTCGCGAACAACTTGAGAACGAAGGCGGTTTGCCGCCAATGGATGCCCTGAATGTTGCAGCGGCTGACGTTATTCACAGACAGTCACAACGCGTTTCACTGCCTAAGCGCTTTAGCTTACCAGCCAGAGATATCTGGCAGTTACAGCGCCGGCTGAATGTGACTAAAGGCGTTCGTGCCATGAAGGTACTGGAACACAAGCGCTTCCGTGCCGCTTACGACTTTCTTTTGCTGCGTTCATTTGCTGAAAACGGTGACAAAAAACTGTCTGAACTTGCAGCCCACTGGAGCAAAGCACAAGAGAACCCGGCTCAACTAAAAGCTTCAAAGCCAGGCCCCGGAACCGGACGACGCAAACCTCGCAGACGCCGGGGGCCGCGCCGTAAGCCTCAGGAAAATAAAGGCAATGACGCAACATAAAGCCTTTATTGCATTAGGTAGTAATCTGGGCCAGCCGACAGACAATCTTCTGTCGGCGTTAAAGGCTCTGAACGAGGACTCGCGCTGGCAATTATTAGCCTATTCATCTCTTTACGGCAGTAAGCCAATGGGCCCTCAGGATCAACCGGACTACGTTAATGCCGTTTGCTCGGTAACGACTGAATTAACAGCAGCAGAACTTCTGCAGGCCTTGCACAATATTGAAGATGTATTTGGTCGCAAGCGTGTCAGACATTGGGGAGAACGCACGCTGGATCTTGATTTGCTACTGTTCGGTGATCAACAGCATCATTCCGAGCAATTGAAAGTTCCCCACCCAGGCTTATGCGAACGTAACTTTGTCCTTTTCCCTTTAGCCGAAATAGCGCCGGACAAGCTTCTTCCAAACGGAAATACCGTTAAGCAACAGACAGAGGCACTTACCGAAGACGGCTTAGACGTGATAATCTGTTCGTCTGACATAATAATCTAATACTGCTGAAGGTGCGTTATGGCAACAACCAAGACCAGCATTGCAACGTTACAGAAAATGAAAAAAGAAGGGACCAAGATAAGCTCCCTGACCGCATACGATTCAAGCTTTGCCAAGCTCATGACCGAACAGGGCGTCGACTTTATTTTGGTCGGTGACTCTCTGGGTAATGTTGTACAGGGCAGGGATTCAACTGTACCAGTCACCACCGACGATATGGTTTACCATACGCAGTGTGTTCGTCGTGGCGCCAGCGACGCCTTTGTTATAGCCGATATGCCCTTCATGACTTACAGCACCCCCGAGCAAACCTACGAGGTTGCTGCCCGCTTAATGCAGGCCGGTGCCAACATGGTTAAGTTAGAAGGTGGGCAGTGGTTAGTCGAGACTATTGAAGGTTTAAAAACTCGCGGCATTCCGGTTTGTGCTCACCTGGGTTTATTGCCGCAATCGGTAAATGTTCTGGGTGGCTATAAAGTGCAAGGTAAAGAGCAGCAACAAGCTGATGATACTCTCAACCAGGCACTAGCACTTGAAAAAGCCGGCGCCCAGTTGCTTGTTCTGGAGTGCGTCCCCGCTTCACTTGGCAAGCGCATTACTGAGCAGCTATCCATTCCAACAATTGGTATTGGTGCAGGTGCTGATACCGACGGTCAGATTCTGGTCATGCACGACATGCTGGGCATGAACAGCGACTACTTACCTAAGTTCGCTAAAGACTTCCTGGGTCAGGGCGGATCTCTTGCCGATGCCTTTCGCTCATTTGCAGAACAGGTACGTTCAGGCGAATTTCCAACGTCAGAGCACAGTTACAAATGAGAATACTTAAGTCACTGGCTGAGCTTCGGAAGTGGCGCCAGCAACAATCGGAAGTTGCCCTGGTACCGACCATGGGTAACCTGCACGATGGACACCTGCATCTGGTAAAAACAGCGCTGGAGCGTTGCGATAACGTTGTCGTTAGTATTTTTGTGAACCCCATGCAATTTGGAGCAAACGAAGATCTCGACAGCTACCCCCGCACCTTAGAAGCCGACTGTCAGGCATTGGATGCCCTTGGTGTTTCCGCCGTCTTTACGCCACAGGTCAGTGACGTTTACCCCAGAGGTCTGGACAAACAAACTCGTATTCAGGTGCCGGGTATCAGTGACATTCTCTGCGGAGCAAGTCGGCCCGGGCATTTCACCGGAGTTGCGACCATTGTCTGCAAACTCTTCAATATGGTGCAGCCGCAATTGGCCGTATTTGGTGAGAAAGACTATCAGCAATTGCAGGTCATTCGTTTAATGGCACAGGACTTAAGCTTACCGGTTGAAGTTCTGGGCGCCCCAACCCAGCGCGAAACCAGTGGCTTAGCGATGAGCTCTCGCAACGGTTATTTATCGCCTGAACAGAAGCAACAGGCAGCCGAACTTTACCGGACTCTCCAGAAAACCAAAGCTGAGCTGGGTGTAAATACTAACTTTCCCGAACTGGAAAAAGCAGCCAAAGAAGATTTAAGTAAAGCCGGCTTTGTTCCCGACTACTTCAGCGTTCGTAATGCAAAAGACTTACAGGAAGCGACAGCCGAGGACCCTGAGTGGGTGATCCTGGCAGCTGCCTTTATAGGAAAAACACGACTGATTGATAACCTGCGGGTTTCCAACACCAAAGCTAAGTAAGCATACCGAGTTCACGCATTTCGGTATGCAGTGCGCCCCGCAAACTGGTCGCTTTTGAGGCAATTTGACGCTGCTCATCCAGAACTTCCTGCAGCATCTCATCCGTTGTTAACGGATTAGCCAGAACCACACGAAACACCACTGTTGGCTCATGGTGATATTGACTCGGTGTTAATTTGGTACGCGACACAAAAGATTGGCCACTTTCCCGCTGTCGCTTTTGAATATAGCGGGTAAGGGCGTTCAAATGAGGGGTCAACCGCGCCAGTTGCTCAGGCGTTGCCTTTTCTAGAGCCGCTTTCACTTTAGCCGGAACAAAACGGTACGTTAAAATACAAAGCTCCGGCTCTGTAATCACTTCAAAATCATTCTGCTCTGCAATGAGTTGTGAGAAATAACGCGCTTTATCAATGCTGTTATTAATCAGTAATTCATAACCCCGGCGTCCAATAACGTGCATGGCCGAGAATACCATCATCGCCATGCCCGCTCGCGAACCTTCCATTGAATGCGAGCCCAAATCCTTAGAGCCCTGACGAATAATATATTCCGCGTGATGCTCTATGGATTTAACCAAAGACGGGCTCTTAAACAAGACCAAACCCGCGCCCATAGGCACATACATTTGTTTGTGGGCATCAATAGTGACACTGTCTGCCCGTTCAATACCAGCCAGTAACGGACGGTGCTGTTCAGACAATAACGTCGCCCCGCCCCAGGCAGCATCCACATGAAAGTGAGCATCCACTTCTTCGGCAACCGTTGCCATGTCGTCTAGCGGGTCAATGTGCCCTGTTTCCGTTGTACCGGCAACACCAACCAGCGCCAGCACCTTGCCACCCTCTTTGGCAATCTGTTCACAGGTCTTACGCAACTCATCAATGCGAATGCGGTTATCACTGTCCGTTGCCACTGAAACTAAGTTCTTACGACCAATACCGAGCACATCAGCTGCTTTGCTCAGTGAATAGTGCCCCCGCTCGGACACCACCACCGTTAACTTCGAGTAGCCATAATGCTGAAGACCTGCGGCCAGTCCATCTGCTGCAATGCCGGCAAAATCGCCGTCAGCCTGCAACAAGCGGTTACGGGCAACCCAGAGCGCTGTCATATTGGCGATGGTCCCGCCCGAACAAAACGCCCCCAAAGAATGCTGGGCGCTGTGCATCCAGCGGTTATAGAACGGCGCATCCTGTTGATAAACCAAATGATGCAGCATGCCGATAACGTTACGCTCTAAAGGCGTAAAGGCCTTGGATGTTTCAATTTTTACCAGATTCTGATTTAGCCCGACCATCAGTTTGGCTAATGGCAGAAGAAAATACGGCAATGCCGATGTCATATGACCAATAAAGCGGGGCGATGCTGTGTGTACAGAATGTGCAACCAACTTATCTAACAAAAACTCGGTATGGTCAGAGACAAATTGAGGCTCTTCCGGGATCTGTGATTTATCGAAGTCTCTCTCAATTTCCTGCAAAGGCTTCTCGCGGGCAACAATGTGCTCACCCAAAAACCCCATCAGGTTTTCTGAAAGATGCTTTTCGATTTTACCCAGCGTCGAGTCGGGAGCCTCCGGTATGGTGAATATACGATACAGAGATTCCTGGCTGACTTCCGCTATGTCATTTTTAGGGCTCAATCAAGACTCCTTAGATAAGTTCGCATGCAGTTGCCATAATGCCTGGCCACTGTTTTTATATTTACGTTCAAACGGTGTTATCGGGTCTGCGTCATCCGGCAATAACGAAATATCGGCATGGTATCCGCTCACCTTAAGTGCCTGAGCCACTTCAAGCAAGTACAGGCTCCAGTTTGAACGCATCTGAAGTTTGCCGCCCAACGCAACAACGTCTTTCCATACCGGGCTGCCATGCCAACGACGCGATAAGTGAGCAGATTTAGGCCAGGGGTTGGGATATAAAATGCAATGCTGCTGTGGCTGCCAATTCGCCTGATTAGCCAGTCGCCAGAAGTCATTCAGGTCAGCCCTTACAACCCAGTAACGCTGACCCTTATCGCCCGTCTGGTAGTGGCTGTGCCGTTCTACCCGGTGCGCCGATTTATCGACACCAATAACCATTGTCTGAGGGTTAAGTTCTGCCAGTTTTGCGGTACTTTCTCCAACGCCACAACAAGAGTCGAGAATAATTGGCCCGCCCCAGCTTTCAACTTGTGCGTTGATTTCATCAAACGCCTGCTGGTTATGATCCTGAATCGGCTTCAGAAACTCGCTTTGCAAATGACGACGAACCACCGCTTCGGTATCTTCGTGCGGGCCATTTTGATTCGTTGTAACCGGTCTTGCCTGCTGCATCAGGACCGAATTCCTATGCCTTTGTCCAGAATATAATAAGCCGCGGCAAAGAACAGGATGTTGAAGCCAACCAAAACGGCTATAGCAACACCAATGCCCACATCAGATTGACCTAAGAAGCCATAACGGAAACCATTGACCATATACAGTACCGGGTTTGCCATAGAAACTTTTTGCCAGAATTCAGGCAACAAGCTGACTGAATAAAACACCCCGCCTAAATAGGTAAGTGGCGTTAAAACGAACGTCGGCACAATGGAAATATCGTCAAAAGTTTTACCGTAAACAGCATTAATCAGTCCGCCCAGACAGAATAAGGTGGAGGTTAAAATCACCGTTAATATGACATAACCAATATGGGCAATTTGGATGTCCGCAAATAAAAAAGACACACAGGTGACGATAACCGCGACAATCAGAGCGCGTGCCATACCACCACCAACATAACCGGCAATAATAACGGCGGTTGGCACCGGCGACACCAACATCTCTTCAATATTGCGCTGAAACTTAGCGCTAAAGAAAGACGACGCCACATTAGAATAAGAATTGGTAATGACGGACATCATGATGAGTCCGGGCACAATAAACTCCATATAGCCCACGCCACTCATTTCACCTATACGTTCACCGACAATACTACCGAAGATGACAAAATATAAAGTCATGGTGATAGCAGGCGGTACCAGAGTTTGTACCCAAATACGAAGAAAGCGGGTGCACTCTTTTATCCAGATAGTTTTTAACGCGATAAAGTTAGCAGCGGAGTGGCTCATTTCGCTTCCTCCTGCTGACGCCCTTGCTCTACCATAGACACAAACAGCTCCTCTAAACGGTTCGCTTTATTACGCATCGATAATACTTTTACTTTTTGTGCTGAAAGCTGCTCGAATACCGCGTTCAATCCGGCATCCTTATCTACCTCAACTTCTAGCGTGTGCTCGTCTTTCCAGAGATGCTTAAAGTCCTTAATCTCAGCGCCGTTGTGGCCAGGAGCTAAGTCCAACACAAAGGTCTCCCGACTTAACTGCGCCAGCAAACGCTTCATTGAGGTATCTTCAATAATACGACCACTATCAATGATGCCTATATTACGACACAGAGTTTCCGCCTCTTCTAAATAATGCGTGGTCAAAATGATCGTAATGCCTTGTTGATTTATTTTTGTCAGGTAGTCCCACATTGAACGCCTAAGCTCAATATCAACACCCGCTGTCGGTTCGTCCAGAATCAACAGTTTCGGTTCGTGCAATAACGCCCTGGCAATCATCAGACGTCGCTTCATACCACCGGAAAGCGACCGCGATGGCTCATTGCGCTTATCCCACAGCCCAAGTTGTTTAAGGTATTTTTCTGAGCGTTCTTTGGCTAGCGCGCGAGGCACACCGTAATAGCCCGCTTGATTCACCACTATCTGATGCACTGTTTCAAATTGGTTGAAATTAAATTCTTGAGGTACCAGGCCAATTTGACGTTTTAAGTCGGTAAGTTGTGTATCCAGATCGTAACCAAATACTTTTATCGTGCCTGAAGTCTTATTAACCAGCGAAGAAATAATGCCAATAGTGGTCGACTTGCCGGCACCATTAGGACCCAGCAGAGCATAGAAATCGCCCTCTTCGACCACCAAATTAATACCCTTCAGGGCTTCAAAGCCACCCCGGTATGTTTTGCGTAAGTCTTCAATTTCTAAAGCTTTCATAAACCTCTTTATGACTCCTTTCCATAGCCCCAGCGGCTAACTAAACGCTGCTCAAGGCCTAAATGGTCTAAAACTCTGGCCACCATAAAATCAATTAAATCATCAATACTTTCGGGTTGATGATAAAAGCCTGGCGCTGCCGGCATTATGGTCACGCCCTGCTGACTGAGTTGCAGCATATTCTGTAAATGAATCGTTGAGAGCGGCGACTCTCTCGGCACCAAAATAAGCTGTCCGCGCTCCTTCATTACGACATCGGCTGCCCGCTCGATCAACGTGTTGCTGCTGCCATGAGCAATGGCAGACAAGGTGCTGGTTGAGCATGGACAAACCACCATTTTGGCAGGCGCCGCTGAACCAGATGCAACCGGCGAAAACCACTCTTCTTTGCCGTATACTTTGAGCTGTTCTGCACCCACCGAAAAGTGCTCACACAACATGGCTGCTGCTTTTTCAGGGGCTGCCGGAATTTGCATATTCTGCTCTGTTGCCAGCACCACTCGCGCGGCACTTGAAATCAGCAACAGTACCTGTTGATCTTGATCAAGCAAGCATTGTAGCAAACGCAGGGCATAAGGGGCACCCGAGGCGCCGGTTATCGCAACAGTGATTCTATTGTCGTTTTTCATTACTCGGCTCCTGTGTCATCCAGTTCTTGCAGTGCTTTAAGGAAACGCTGGTGCAAACCATCGAAACTTCCGTTACTCATAATGAGCACAGAATCCCCAGCGTTTACTTCGGTTAGCAACCCCGCCAGTAAATCATCTGTGGACTCAAATACATGCGCGTTTGGCATTTTTTCGGCCAGTCGCCATTTTAGTCCTTCAGGCTGAAGCACAAAAATATCATCAGCATCATTCAACGCTTCAGCCAGAGTATCGCTGTGAACCCCCATTTTCATAGTATTTGATCTGGGTTCCAGTACGGCAATAATACGGTTCTTTGGTTGATGCTCTCGCAAGCCAGATACGGTTGTCTTAATCGCACTGGGGTGATGGGCAAAATCATCAAAGACCTTTATACCGCTATATTCGCCCAGTAATTCCATGCGCCGTTTCGGACTTTTAAACCGGGTCAGGGCCTGTGCACTTTGCTCGGCTTTAATACCAACATGAGCTGCAGCAATAACAGCCATCATGGCGTTATTAACATTATGAGTCCCCAGTAAATTCCAGCTAACCCGTGCGAGACACTTGCCCTGGTATTGCACTTCAAATTCAGTACCGTCAGCTTTAAGCAGTTTAGCCTGCCATTCGCCCTGCTCTCCGACACGTACAACCGGACTCCAGCAGCCTTGCTCAACAACCGCTTCCAGAGCGGCATCGTTGCTGGGTAAAATCACTTGTCCGGTATCGGGAACCACCCGCAGTAAATGCGCAAATTGCCGCTGAATAGCCGCTAAATCGGGGAAGATGTCGGCATGATCGAACTCAAGGTTATTAAGAATCAAAGTATCAGGCGCGTAGTGAACAAATTTAGAGCGCTTATCGAAGAAGGCCGTATCGTACTCGTCCGCTTCAATGACAAAGAAGTTGGAATCGGTTAGGCGTGCACTCACAGGAAAATTTCCCGGTACGCCACCAATCATAAAGCCGGGATCAAAGCCGTTATCTTGTAAAATCCAGCTTAGCATACTGGCTGTTGTGGTTTTTCCATGCGTCCCGGCAACCGCCAGCACCCAACGCTGAGTCAGTACATTATCATGCAGCCATTGAGCCCCTGAAACATAGGGAATACGCTCACGTAAAACCGCTTCCACTTCATCGTTACCACGGCTTAGCGCGTTACCAATAACCACGATATCGGGGCGCGGCTTTAAGTTGTTATGCGAATACCCCTGCATTAATTCAATACCGAGATTTTCCAACTGCGTACTCATAGGCGGGTAAACTTGAGCATCAGACCCGGTGACACGGTATCCCAATTGCTGTGCTATAGCGGCGACGCCCCCCATAAAAGTACCGCAAATCCCGATGATATGAATGTGCATGCGTTATCCAAACCCGTTCGTTTAAAAAATATCGAAAGTGTACCACCGTCATCGCTGACAAGCAGGATTTTTACCAAAAAATAAGGTATCATTTGCGCTCTCTGAACATACATTTGTAAGCATCCAACAACCAGAGCTGCAGGAACTTTCATGAAACGTTTATTACCAACACTGAGAGCGGATCAAACCAGTGAATCGCTTATCTCTGTTATTAACACCATTCAAATTGCAGCCAAGGAAATCTCTTTCCGTCTGCACCAAGGCGCATTAGCCGGTGTATTAGGCTCAACACTGGATGAAAACATTCAGGGCGAGAAACAGAAAAAACTCGATGTTGTTGCAAATCAGCTGTTAAAAACTCTGTTGCTGGAATCACCTAACGTACATGCCATTGCTTCTGAAGAAGAAGACTCCATTGTCGAAAGCCCAAATTCAGGACACTATTTGGTTGCCTTTGACCCCTTGGATGGCAGCTCTAACATCGATATAAATGGTGGTGTTGGTACCATTTTCTCTATTCTGCGCAAGCCCGAAGGTGAAGAAACCAGCGAAAACATGTTTTTACAGCCAGGCAAAGCTCAGGTAGCAGCAGGCTATATTTTGTATGGACCGGCTACCATGTTGGTAATGACCACGGGCAAAGCTGTACGCATTTACACTCTGGACCAAACCGTTGGTGAGTTTTTACTTACTCACGAAAAAGCAGAAATTCCAAAAGACACCAAAGAGTTTGCGATTAATATGTCGAACCGCCGTCACTGGGCCGATCCTATTCGCGCCTATATTAGTGACTTGCTCGACGGCGAAGAAGGTCCTCGCGGCAAGAATTTTAATATGCGCTGGAACGCCGCTATGGTTTCCGACGTACACCGTGTGATTTCGCGCGGCGGATTGTTCACTTACCCCTGGGATGCCCGTAATCCCGACAAGCCTTTTAAATTGCGCCTTTTATATGAAGTTGCGCCAATGTCTATGCTGGTTGAAAAAGCCGGCGGTAAAGCAACTGACGGCTATCGTCGCTTAATGGAGATTGTGCCGGAGCATATTCACCAGAGAGTATCTGTGGTTATGGGGTCAGCAAACGAAGTGGATATGTGTATGGAGTACCACAGTAAGCACCCGAAACCTTATTAGACTAATATCGATATTGCGCGACTATTGCGTGAGTAGGTCCAACCGTTATAATCGCGCAGTAACTTTTATTTTATACATACAGCAGGAAGTACTATGAGCTTAGGAAACGTCACCGCAGGCGCCAATATGCCTGAAGAAGTTAACGTTATTATCGAGATCCCGGCAAACGCTGATCCGATCAAATACGAAGTCGATAAAGACACTGGTACACTTTGGGTTGACCGCTTTATGTCGACACCAATGTTCTACCCGGCGAACTACGGTTTCGTTAACGAAACCTTGTCATTAGATGGCGACCCGGTTGATGTGTTAGTGCCTACTCCATACCCTCTGCAGGCAGGTTCTGTCATCAAATGCCGCCCAGTTGGCGTATTGAAAATGACTGACGAGTCTGGTGAAGATGCAAAAGTAATTGCGGTTCCGGTGAGTAAACTGACCAAAGAATACGACCACATCAACGACATTGATGACTTGCCAGAGCTGCTTAAAGCACAAATTACTCACTTCTTCGAGCGTTACAAAGAGCTTGAAAAAGGCAAGTGGGTTAAGGTCGACGGCTGGGCTGATGCAGCTGCCGCAAAAGAAGAAATTGTGTCTTCTTTTGAGCGCGCAAAAAAGTCTTAGTTTAGAGTGAGCAGTAGCACCGACGTAATGCATGCTGTCAGCATAGAAAAGTTACTCTTTTCATGGTCTGGACAACAGCCCACCCTGGATATTCCTGCCTGGCAGATAAAACAAGGTGAAACGGTGCTGCTGCGCGGCCCCAGCGGTAGTGGTAAATCAACACTACTATCGCTGTTGGCCGGCATTAATACCCCACAAAGTGGTTCTTTAAACCTATTTGAAACCGCTTTTTCCAGTTTGTCCGGCAGACAGCGAGACCGTTATCGTGCCGACAACATTGGCTATATTTTTCAGCAATTCAATTTGCTGCCCTATTTATCTGCTTTAGATAATGCGCTGCTCGCCTGTCAATTTTCAAAGAAAAGGCAGCAACGTATCGCAAAACAAGGCAAATCTGCTGAAGCTACCGCAACTGAAATGCTACAGCGCTTAGGGTTATCTTCCGAACAAATTGAGCAAGCGGCTCATACCTTGAGTGTTGGTCAGCAACAACGCGTTGCGGCGGCACGGGCCTTGTTGGGTGCTCCTAAGCTCCTTATAGCGGATGAACCGACCTCGGCACTCGATGCCGCGCACCGGGATACGTTTATTCAATTATTGCTTGAGCTCAGTAGCCAAAATAACACTACGGTTATTTTTGTCACTCATGACGCCGCATTATCATCCTATTTTGATAGGCATGTTGAGCTTAACCAACTCAATCAGGCAGGAGCTCAACCATGATCCGCCTGGCCATTAAAAGCTTAATGAACAGACGCGCAAGCGTTCTTCTAACAGTTATTGCTATTGCCGTCAGCGTTACCTTACTGTTAGCTGTAGAACGGGTTCGCGAACAAGTGCAAAGTCATTTCGCTAATACGGTTTCTGGTACGGACTTAATTATTGGAGCCCGAACCGGACAGACACAATTATTACTGTCTTCGGTCTTCCATATTGGCAGCATGACCAACAACATGAGCTGGGAAAGCTTCGAAGATATTCGTAAACGCCCGGAAGTAAGCTGGGCAATACCCATGTCGTTAGGTGACAGCGTCCAAGGCTTGCCCGTTGTTGCAACAACCAATGCCTACTTTGAGCATTTTAAGTACGGCAACAAGCAGGCTCTGGAATTTTCTCAAGGTAGTGCTTTTTCTTCAGATGAAGAAGTCGTACTAGGAGCTGATGCTGCCGACAAACTATCTAAAGCCATTGGTGATGACATTATTATTGCCCATGGCAGCGGTGGCATTAGTTTCAGCGAGCATGACCAACACCCCCTTACCGTTACTGGCATACTGCAACGAACCGGAACTCCGGTCGATCAAGCAGTATTGGTTACATTGCACAGCCTTGAAATGATTCACAGCGGTGAGCATGAGCATTCTGGCCACGACCACCACAATGAAGCCCCGGCAGAGAGCATCAGTGCAGCCCTGCTCGGCTTAAAAGCAAAGCCTCTGGCCTTGCGCTTACAGCGCCAGATAAATACTTATGAAAAGGAGCCTTTAACGGCTCTTTTACCGGGTATGACTTTGCAAGAACTCTGGAAAACGCTGCGAGTCTTTGAGCAGGCTTTAACAGTAATTTCCGCAATGGTCGTACTTATTGGCTTATTAGGCATGCTGACAATTATGTTGGCCAGTTTAAGGGAACGCCGCCGCGAAATGGCGGTCTTAAGAGCAGTTGGAGCTGGCCCTGGAACCATATTCGGGCTGTTGCTCAGTGAGGCTCTGTTATTGACTGTCGTTGGTGCTTTTTCCGGCTTATTTCTGCTTTATGGTCTGCAGTGGTCATTAGCCGGCGTTATTCAATCTCAGACAGGATTAATACTCAGCACCACCTGGCCTAGTGCTAGTGAATGGTGGCGTATAGCACTCGTGATTGTTGTCGGCTTTATGTTAAGTTTAATTCCGGCCTGGCGAGCTTATCGCCAATCTCTTGCAGACGGACTTACGGTGAAAATATGAAGAAGCTATTAGCGGTTGTATTATTAATGCTAACCCTTCCCGCGTTCGCGGCTGCGGAAAAAATTGGCTGGAAAGATTTAATACCCGAAGGTTTTACGCCGCCTCCGGTTAAGCCTCAATCTTATTATGATGCTAACCCTGAAGAAGATCGGCAGACTAACCTGGACGCCCCGGTAGTCGAGTCGCTGGACGGAAAAAAAGTTCGTATTCCTGGGTATGTTGTTCAATTAGAAGGTGATGCCGATAAGGTCACTGAGTTTTTATTGGTCCCTTATTTCGGTGCCTGCATTCATGTGCCGCCACCACCACCTAATCAAATTATTCACGTTCAATACGAAGAAGGTGTTCCGTATGAGGACACTTATGATGCTGTGTGGATAGAAGGCACTATCAAAGTCGAGCGCAAAGAAGGTGATCTTGCCGTTGTTGGCTATCAAATGGAAGCTGATAGCGTTGAGGTTTACAATTAAGAGTAACTCATTTGCTTTTGCAGCAAGCTAATTAATTGATCCGCGGGCATAGGTTTGGCAAAGAAATAACCTTGCCCCTCGGCACACTCTAACCCTAAAAAGTAATCCAACTGACTCTGCTCTTCAATTCCTTCAGCTAAAACATTCAACCCCAAACGACCTGCCATATCGACAATAGTTTCGATGATGATTTGTCCACTCGCCTGAGCTGAGTTATTTACAAAAGTTTTGTCTATCTTAATTCGGTCAAGCGGCAGTTTCTGAAGATAGCTTAGCGACGAGAAGCCAACACCGAAATCGTCAATGGCAACCTGAATACCTTGCTGCTTTAATCGTCTTAAAATATCAGCTACCAGGTCAGGATCTTCCATTACGATACTTTCGGTAATTTCTAGTTCAATTCGTTTCGGGTCAATTCCCCATTTTTCAATTTGCTTTTCAACAAGTTCGGGAAAATCGCGTTTACGAAATTGAGGTACCGATACGTTAACGGCAACTCTTAACTGTGGCAGACCAATTTCGTCAAATGCATTGATTTGTCGGCAAGCCTCTTCAATAACCCAGGAGCCAATTTCTACAATAAGCCCTGAGTATTCAGCGAGAGGTATGAACTCTGCCGGAGAAATAAAGGAGCCATCGCTTTGAGGCCAACGTAGTAGCGCTTCTACCCCTATAACTTTTTTGGTTGTTAACTCCACTTGAGGCTGATACCAGACTTCCAGTTTTCTGTTAGCAAAATCCGCACGTAATCGGCGTACCAGATGAAGTCGACGTTGGGTGTCTTGCTCCATCGAGGGTTGATAGTAGTTGTAACGATCGAAAGAGTTATTCTTCGCATTTTTTAAGGCAATATAAACTTGCTTCAATAGTCCTTTGCCATTAACCCTTTCAGGGTTGGCTCCCGATGCAAAGCCACAGGTAACGCGCAATGGGATGTAATGCTCGCCGGCTCTAAAAGGTAAAGAAAAAAGTTCATTAAAAGCATTGGGTGTGACAATATCTGCCGGACCAAAAATACCAAAAACGTCAGCGGAAATACGGGATACAAACACATTACTGCCAAGCTGATCGGTCAGACGCAAAGCCACCGAGCGAAGAAGCAAATTCCCTACATCCTGGCCTAAACCATCGTTTACATCAGAAAAATGATCAATGTCGATAACCGCAATCATTTTGTCTTTGTCAGGCTTTTCCGACAAAGCTTGAAGGTTGCGTGTAAACTCAGCCCGATTAGGAATACCAGTTAACGAGTCAAGATAAGCTGCTGTTCGTAACTCTTCAAACAAGTTGGCATTCTCAAAGCCAACAGCAATATTAGCGAGAAAGACTTCCAGTAGTTCTTGATCATATTCCGCTACGATGTTTTTTGTTTCTATATAGGCTGCAGCTTGATGCACCTGCCCATCAATGAAGAAAACAGTGGCATCCTCTGTATGAATATGACGTTGTTCATTCAAGCACTGTCTGACGCTCTTCTCAATTTCGTCTGAATTCAGCGTTGATAAGCTCTTACTAATACTATCTGCAAAATGTCCTGCGGCACCTAGCACTAAAATTTCGTTATCTTTATGGGGGGCTCTGGCACCGACAATGCCTTCTGCACTCAACCCGAGCAAAGACGCAATTTGCGTAACAACACCTTCAGAAAAATTCACAATGGAATGCTTTTCCATAAGGTTTGAAGCTGAATGAATAATTTTTCTCAAACCACGGCGGTTTTCATTAATTGTGCAGAGTTGCTGATAGGAACGAACGGCGGAAAATACGGTGGTTAATAAACGGCTTCGGGTTAATTCCGTTTTAGTTTTGTAATCATTAATATCATAATTCTTTACGACACTTTCTTCCGGCGCATAACCCGGTTGACCCGTACGCAAAACAATCCGAATCTCATCATTACCAAGCTGCTCTCTAATGGCTTGTGCCACTTTCAGGCCGGCGTTGTCGGTTTCCATTACGACATCGAGCAGCACCATGGCAATATCATCATGCTCGGCTAAGCGGTCCAGCGCTTCATTGCCACTGTAAGCATGATGGAACTCAAGCTGGCGGCCACAAATAACAACATCGGCTAAAGCCATCTTAGTCACTGCATGAATTTCCTGATCATCATCGACAATCAGGATCTTCCAGAAACCTTTACTGTATTCCGACTGAATTATTTCGTCATCATCGTGAAGAAATAGAGGTTCGTCTTGACTACTGACCATCCGAAGGCCATCCATTAATAAGAAGTTACAAACATATAACAATCTAGCTTATATAACGGATGGCCTGCAAGCTTAGAATAGCCTAATTAATCGATTAAAAATGTACTTCTACCCCAAAAAATGGACCTTTAAAGGTGACGTCTGAATAAATTTCATCAACATCATCCAGCTCTACAACCGAATGGCGGTAGCCTGCGTTGAGGTTTATATCGATCGCTAAATTTTCCACCAAACGATATTCCATACCAATTTGAGCATCCTGAACTTTACTGTCTTTCACACTAAGCGCACTGGCATCAGCAAAGAACGTCCAGTCGGTAGCGGGTATTCCCACTCTTGCTGCCACGTAGGCTGTTGGCACAACAACAGAAAAATCCTGACGACCAAAAGTATTGCTTACTTCGGTTCGCAAAGTGCCATCAAAGTCCATTGCGTTTATACCAATATCGAAAGACACTAAATCATTATCGAAAATTTCGTAGTATAAAATGTAATCTCTATGACTGAAGTCGTTTTCTCCGTAGCCACCACTAACTTTTATAGAGTTTTCTCTGATTTTAATATTAGGAATTAATGGGACTGGATGCTCAAGTGCTATGTAATAGCTGTTGTGAATGTCATTTTCGAAATTAGGTTCTATTAAATTAGAACCAACTGTATATTGCCCTTCATTATCAGCGTTCCAAATTTGGCCACCGGCATAAACACCGAAAATGGTGTCGGCTAATACACTACCCGGAGCTACCGCTAATGCAGCTGCCAACACTAAGGTTCTTTTGTACATATCAATTCCTATAAAATTTGAAGCTTTGATTATTTAACTAAAATTTCTATTTCTTGGCTTGAGCCTGATTCAAAATGCAACGTCAGAGAAAAACGCTCTTCTGCTTTTAACGGAGCATTGAGTCCAAACAACATAAAATGATAGCCACCAGGCTGGAACTTGATAATTTCATTAGGATCAAGAGATAGGGATTCGACAGCTTCCATTTTCATCACATCACCAGACATAACATGCCGATGCACTTCTGCCACGCGACTAACATCTGAACTGACATGGGTTATGTTTATGGCTTCATTTCCTGCGTTTTTAAATGTTGCATAAGCGGCCCCGTTTTCAGTTCCCGGTATACTGGCACGAGCCCATCCACCGGTAACAGTTAAAGAATCTGCAAAAACAAAAGCCGGTAAGCAGCACATGACGGCAACAATTATTTTCAGCATTGCGTTAGCCTCTTTATATAACTAAAGGCTTATAGTACACGTGATTAGCCTGTTCTAGAAACCTTTGGCTTACGAAAAATAAAGTAAAGAACCAAAACACAAAGAATAAGAGGCCAGAATAAGCCTATGCCGCTAAGTAACAGCGCGACAAATGCTGCCCCAATACCGAGAAGCACACTACCAAATACAGTTGCAACGATAAAAAACACCAGACCAACAAAGAACAGACTCACCAGTAAAGAAACCGATATTTCAATTACAGATCCTATTGCCATTCCAAAAACAGAAAATATTTCCTCCGCAAAAAACAGCAGTCCAACAATAGATAAAACCAATAACCAACCAAAGCTTCGATTTGACATGACCATAACCTCAGTAACTAACTATTAAAAAAGATTTATTGATACAGCTACAACTACCGTGCCAACTATTTAATTCAATATTTTCAATTAGTTAAAAATAAGCCTTGGAAGCTGGTATAAAAAAACCGCCAATATTTGGCGGTTTTTACTAATATTCGTCTTAATCAAAAAACTAGAATTTATATTCAACTTCTGAGTAAAAATACCCACCGTTAAAACCAATAGGTGAGTTGGTTAATGGGTATTTAAAAATACCATTAAACTGATTACCTTCTGCACGTTCATCAGGGTACTCACTAAATAGGTTCTGAGCTCCTACTCTTAGGGCTAACGCATCATTCCATTGATAATTAACGGTAACGTCTGTTATCCAGTTCGGTCCGTAAGTTTCAGTACCACTAGTGTAACCAATGGAGTAATTCCCAAAATAACTAAACTGGACGTTACTGGTCCATTTTCCTTTCGTATGCGTTAAACCTATTGAGCCTGAATGATCGGGTGTCGATCGCGTCATTCTTATTTGCTCATCACTATCAAACAGAACATCGTCTAAACCGTCCAGCAATTGTGGTAAGTTAATAGAGTCTATTTCCGTATTATTATAACCATACGCCAACTGTGCTTTCAGATCGCCATAAACGCCGACACCAAAGGTTTTACTGGCAACAATATCCAACCCCTTAGTCGTTGTGTCCACAGCATTCAAAAAGAATCGGGCGTTTTCAGCAGATGTTGTCGCTAATGCTTCTTCAACCGCAGGTGAATCTACCGGTGAAACATCGCCTGACAGAATAATGCGGTCTTCAATTTCTATTTGGAACGCATCTACCGTGATCGCGAGTCCATCATAGCCGTTCCAAACCATTCCCAGACTAACGCTTTCAGATTCCTCAGGTTGTAAGTCGCCAATTCCTAACGCTTGAGTCACCGGGCTAATGTTATTAAATGTTCCTGACTGCTCGGGCTCCAGTCCATCGCCGCGATCAACAAACAGCGTGGAAATATTAGTAAAGTAAAGTTGCTGAACACTTGGCGCCCGGAAGCCTGTGTTAATGGCACCACGGACCGCAACTCTGTCCGTCAAATCATATCGTCCGGAGAGCTTCCAACTGGTGTTGTTACCAAAGTCGGAGTAATCTTCATGGCGAATCGCTGCTCCCCACATAAAGTCGGTAGTGAGTTGGTTTTCAGCTTCTACATATATACCAACATTATCCCGCGATTCATCAACCCCCGATTCAGGGGTAAATCCTGTGAAGCCCTGGCTTCCGCCTGGACGATCCTGGTAGCCACCATTGATGTAAGAGGCTTCATCGCCGGCAATGACTTCATAGGAGTTTTCACGGTAACTAATTCCCATGGCGAGAGAAAGCTCGGAGTTATTGGTAAAAGGAATGAAGCGCTGAGCATCAAATGTCAGGTTCGCTTCACTGTTTTCTAGTGTTCCGGCCTCAAAAGAAGTTGGTGTTAAGTCAGGACCCAAAGATGCATTCAAAGAGTTTTCAACGTTGTACTGGAATTTGCTGAAACCATAACCACCGCTGAAATCCAGTGTCCACTCGCCCGCAGCCCATTCGTATCCAGCATAAGCAGAATAGTCATTTACGTCCGGAGCTAAAATTGGCAAAAATCCGTCAGGGTAAATTTCGGTTAAGGTATTGCTTTGTAATGCACGACGGTAGAAGGCGCCAGATTCTGAAGTGCGATCACTAACACCACCAAAAGCGTAAAAGTTTCCTTCGCCTATGCCGATGTCTAGATTGGCAAACAATGCCGCATTTTCATACTCAGCGTCACCAACGTGGAAGCTCTGTCTATCAAAAGTCGCTTCTCGAGGATCAAGTTCACCGCTTGGCAGTTCAGGGTATTGTTGACGCGGATCATTGCCTGCTCGATTTGTTCTATTCTTGTGATGTAGCTCTCCTGATAACGTAAAAGCGCCGTCATCGCCTATAGAAAATCCGGAGCTTGCAGAAAGTTTCCATTGCTCACCATCGCCTTTATGCGTCTGGCCAGCTTGAAAGTTTGCACTGCCGCCACTGTCGTTGTCTTTTAATACGATATTAATGACACCCGCTATGGCATCAGAACCGTACAGAGCTGCCGCTCCATCTCTTAAAACCTCGATGCGCTTAATCGCCGCAATAGGAATCGCATTTAAGTCTACATTCGAACTGCCGCGTCCGGTCGTGCCGTTTAGATGCACCAAAGCTGAGCTATGGCGTCGCTTACCGTTAATAAGTACCAGCGTATGATCAGGTGAAAGCCCTCTTAATGAAGCCGGCCGAACGGCGTCCGTACCATCAGTAACTGATGATGAAGGGTAATTGAAACTTGGTACGGCGTATTGAAGCGCCTTCGCTGTTTCCGTAATGCCCGTTGCAGCTAAGTCTTCGCCACTAATAATATCTACCGGCGCAGCACCATCTGTCGCTGTACGCATGGATAATCGGGAACCCACGACCTGAATGACTTCTTCCACACTCTCAGCTTCAGTACCTTGTTGCGCAGACGCAATCGGTGTTACCAGGAATGAACTTGCCAACGCAAGTGTTATCGCATTAAAACGTTTCATACTGCTCTCCCTTATGGTTATACAATGAATATAGCAGGAGATCAGCGATTTGGTTCAGTCTGGAAAAACCTTAGATATAAGCAAAAGTTATAGTAGCCTGATGCTATTGCATCCGGTGGAATAGTAAGCTCCTGATC
>JBNJKC010000004.1:0-369215 GCA_051750845.1 Pseudomonadota bacterium
GCTTCTTTCGAAGCAGGGAGGCGTATTCTACACTTCCCAGTCGTTTCGTCAACCCATTTTTTCAGCTTTTTCAGCCCGGTTGAAACAAAACGCCGTTGCCTGAATCCCTTTCGGATAACTCATGACAACGGCGGCGAATTATAGTGATCTCTCCGAGCCTTTCAAGATCTTTTTTTGACGACACTGATCGTTTGCTCAGAACTTCACCAGTTTGGTTCTTTAATCGTCTTTCTCTGCTTTTTCTGTATCTTTTTTGGTCTCTTTATTATCATTAAAGTCCGCATCATCATCGTCGTCATCACCAACAACGTGTCCTAACTTTAACTTCTTCACATTCTTTATGGTTAGTACCGGGCCTGATAAGGCATAGATAAAGAATATCGAGAACAACACTAATGATGGTTGTGTAGCAACGATTACGAACGCCAGTACAATGACCAATATGACTAAAAACGAAACTTTACCTTTCCAGTCAACGTCTTTAAAAGAGTGGTAACGGAAGTTGGTTACCATCAATAGACCCGCGCAAATGGTGACAACGGCAGCGAAGCCGCCCATGTCGCTTCCTTCAACACCGTACTCAGAACCTACCCATACTAACCCTGCGACAATAGCCGCGGCACTGGGTATCGCCAGCCCCTGAAAAAAGTTTTTATCAGAAGAGCCTAAGTTTGTATTAAAGCGCGCCAACCGCAGTGCTCCACCAGCCACAAAAATAAATGCCGCTAGCCAGCCAATTTTACCAAGGTCCGCCAATGCATAATTATACATGACCAAAGCAGGTGCCATACCAAAGGATACAATATCGGCCATACTATCGAACTCAGCACCGAAGTCGCTCTCCGTGTTGGTCATTCTTGCAACCCGGCCGTCCAGCCCATCAAAAACCATTGCGATAAAAATGGCTACAGCCGCTTCAATAAAGCGGTCGTTCATTGACGCAACAATGGCATAGAAGCCCGAAAACAGGCCTGCAGTTGTAAATAAGTTTGGCAGTAAATAGATACCGCGGCTCTTACCACTGGTATTTGAGCTGTCATTACTCATGTATAAAGCACTCTTTAGTCACTAATATGAAAGTAGTCAGGTTATCACATTAGGGCTTCGAACAGGAAATGCCCGAAGCCCTGTATTGTTATTGCGTGATCACTAACCGCTCATTTTCAACACTTACTTTGATCGGTTTAGCAGGCTCAAGTTCCCCTGACAAGATTTTCTGTGCTAACGGGTTTTCCAATTCATGCTGAATCGCACGTTTCAGAGGCCGTGCACCGAAGACAGGATCGAACCCGGTTCTTGCCAGATGAGATAAAGCATCATCATCCAATTCCAGTTGGTACTCTTTTTCTTCCAGTCGCTTATAAAGAAGCTGCAACTGGAACTCTGCAATAGAGCGTATTTCACTTTCCCCAAGCGGATGGAAAACAACGGTTTCATCCACGCGGTTAATGAACTCTGGACGGAAATGATGCGCCAGGACTTCCATTACTTCCGCCTTCATCTGCTCATAAGTATGCTCTTTGGCATGCTCCTGAATTAAATCGGAACCCAGGTTAGAGGTCATAATAATAACGGTGTTTTTGAAGTCGACCGTGCGCCCTTGCCCATCGGTTAAGCGGCCATCGTCCAATACCTGCAATAAGATATTAAAGACATCTGGGTGAGCCTTCTCAATTTCGTCGAGCAAAATTACCGAATAAGGTTTACGCCGCACTGCCTCGGTTAAGTAGCCACCTTCTTCGTAGCCAACATAGCCAGGAGGCGCACCAACCAGACGAGCAACCGAGTGCTTCTCCATAAACTCGGACATATCAATACGTACCATCGCATGGTCAGTATCAAACATGAAGTTCGCTAAAGCCTTAGACAATTCTGTTTTACCCACACCGGTTGGACCAAGGAATAGGAATGAACCAATAGGACGGTTTGGATCCCCAAGCCCCGCGCGAGAACGACGAATAGCATTAGAAACTGCATCTACGGCTTCATTCTGACCTACTACCCGGCTGTGTATTTGTTCTTCCATGTGTAGCAGCTTTTCACGCTCACCTTCGAGCATTCTGTTAACCGGAATTCCGGTCCACCGTGACAATACGTCAGCAATTTCTTCTTCAGTAACACGGTTTTTGAGCAAGCTCATATCCTGCATTTCTGCCTGCAAGGCTAAATCCAGCTGTCGTTCGAGTTCAGGAATACGACCATACTGAAGTTCAGACATACGATTTAAGTCACCGGCGCGACGAGCAATATCCATATCGGTACGAGCCTGTTCTAACTGAGCTTTAATATGCTGGGTACCTTGTACGGCCGCTTTCTCTGTATTCCAGACCTCTTCCAGTTCTTCGTATTTACGTTCTTGTTCATCAAGCTCGTCGTGCAGAATTTCCAGGCGTTTCTTGCTGGCATCATCTTTTTCTTTCTGTAACGCCTGACGTTCAAGCTTCAACTGAATAATCCGGCGCTCCAGACGATCCAAATCCTCCGGCTTAGAATCAATTTGCATACGAATACTTGATGCTGCCTCGTCAATTAAGTCGATGGCTTTATCCGGCAGTTTACGGTCACTGATATAACGGTGGGATAAAGACGCCGCGGCCACAATAGCCGGGTCTGTAATTTCCACCGAATGGTGTAGTTCGTAGCGCTCTTTCAAACCACGTAAAATAGCAATGGTGTCTTCCACGTTCGGTTCTTCCACCAGAACTTTCTGGAAGCGTCGTTCAAGTGCTGCATCTTTTTCAATATACTGACGGTATTCATCCAGCGTAGTAGCGCCAACACAGTGCAGTTCGCCACGCGCCAAGGCCGGCTTCAGCATATTACCTGCATCCATAGCGCCATCGGCTTTACCGGCACCAACCATGGTGTGCATCTCGTCAATAAACAGAATGATGCGGCCTTCTTCTTTAGAAAGCTCGGTTAATACAGCTTTGAGCCGCTCTTCAAACTCACCGCGAAATTTAGCACCCGCTAACAAAGCTCCTAAATCCAGAGACAATACTCGTTTATGCTTTAAGCCTTCAGGCACTTCACCGTTGACGATGCGCTGTGCCAGTCCTTCTACAATTGCGGTTTTACCAACACCCGGCTCACCAATAAGAACCGGGTTGTTTTTAGTACGGCGCTGCAATACCTGAATAGTCCGGCGAATTTCTTCATCACGACCAATAACAGGGTCAAGCTTGCCCTGCTCTGCACGTTCGGTTAAATCAATGGTGTACTTATCCAGTGCCTGGCGTTTGTCTTCGGCATTAGGGTCATCCACTTTTTCGCCATCGCGAATATCGTTAATGGCTTTTTCCAGCGCATCACGTTTTATGCCCTGCTGACGGAAAATATCACCCAACTTCCCTTTGTCTTCCGTTGCGGCCAGCAAAAACAGCTCGGACGAAATGTATGAATCACTTCGTTTCTGCGCGTATTTATCGCACAGATTCAGAAGCTGAGCGGTATTCTGCGATAACTGAACGTCACCGCCTGTGCCCTCAACCTGAGGTAAAGCATCCAGGGCTTTTGACAAGCTTGCTCTGAACTGGGGAATGTCCACACCCAGCATCGTAAATAAAGGGCGAACTGAGCCACCGTTTTGATCCAACAGCGCCTGCATTAAATGGACGGGTTCTATAAATTGATGATCGCGTCCCAGAGCAATTGACTGAGCATCAGCAATTGCCATCTGAAACTTACTGGTAAATTTATCGTGTCGCATCGGTACTTCCTCACTTAATTCTTTCGTTAAGTTAAATGTGGGTACTTTTTGCGCATTTTCAAGTGATTAAAATTAATTTCGCCAAATAATTGACGCAAATCTTGCTGCAGCTTTGTCCCTACGCCACGAATACCAGCTTGTGTTGTTGTGGACGGTGCATTCGGAGCTTTTGGTAATATTTTTTACTCCCATGCGCAAACACTCTGCCTCTGCGATTGAGGCTAAGTCGGCTAACCACTTACCAGAGTATGAAAGAAAATATTCCGCATTAGATGAATGACGTGCAACGAAAGTATCTCGTACGTCATCTCCAACTTCAAAGGCCGTCGCGCCGATAGACGGTCCTATCCAAATGCGAATGTTAGCCGCCGGGGTTTTAAAACTTGCCAACGCATTTTGTACTACTCCGTTGGCTAAACCACGCCAGCCGGCGTGCACTGCTGCAGTTTCCTTTCCGTCATCTGAACAACAAAGAATAGGCAAACAGTCTGCTGTTAGCACAGCGCAGACGCTCTTAGGTGAATTACTGTAAGCCGCATCAGCAACCGCTGATTTAAAAGGCCAACGCAGAACCCTATTGGTATGTTGTTGCTGCAGCCAGGTAACTGCGGCGGGCAGTTTGAGTAAACGTTGCAGTTTTCGGCGACGCAGCAGAACAGCAGCCGGGTCGTCTCCCACATGAACAGCTAAATTGCCAAACTCTTTAGTTGTCACTGCCGCATGAATGTTCGGCGGCAGTTTCCAGTCCGGAGTTAAAATAGCTTCATGCCGATTTGAAGCGTTCATTATCAATTCGCAACTCTTCAATCAAATATTGAAAATCTGTGGGTCGCGGAACATTAAATTCCAGCCAGTCACCGGTAATTGGGTGGTGCAGACCCAGCGATGCCGCATGTAAGGCCTGGCGGTTAAACCCTCGCAAGGTTTGCAATAGACGATCTTCTGCCTGTTTCGGCGGGCGCGGCCGGCCACCATAGGTTAAATCACCGACTAAGGGATGCCGGATATGCGCCATATGCACACGAATTTGGTGAGTTCGACCTGACTCTAGACGCAAACGCAATAACGTATGTGCTCTATAACGGTCCAACACACGATAATGAGTAACCGCCGGCTTTCCGGACTGCACGACTGCCATATGCGTACGTTTTGTCGGATGCCGTCCAATAGGTTCATCAACCATACCACCGGCCGTCATAACGCCGTTACAAACGGCCTCGTACTCACGAGTGATTTCCCGGGCCTGCATCATTGACACTAATTGAGTCTGTGCCGGTACGTTACGCGCTACCACCATAAGTCCGGTGGTATCTTTATCTAAGCGATGAATAATTCCCGCACGTGGCACTAAATCGAGTTGCGGATCATAGTGCAGCAACCCGTTTAATAAGGTTCTGTCCGGTGCGCCGGCACCGGGGTGAACAACAAGCCCTGCCGGTTTGTTGATAACCAGGATATCCTCATCTTCATAAACAATATCCAGTTCTACCGGTTGGGCTTCGTGCCGCTCTTCACTTTCAATTTCAGCGTCGACAGCAACTAAGGTACCGGCAACCACTTTTTCTCGCGGTTTTTCGACAACTTTAGTGTCAACGGTCACTTTTCCATCGGTTATCCAGCTTTTTAGCCTTGACCGGGAGTAGTCGGGGAACAACTCTGCAAGTGCCTGGTCTAATCTTTTTCCAGCCAGAGACTCGGTAACAATGGCTTCTAATTCAATGCTTTTGTTCATATATTGGGTTTCGACTGTCAAAGCCTTTACGGCTGCGTTAGAATGCAAGAATATGCTAGTGTAACGGTTTGCCGGTGCAGCGCCAAAAAAATAAAGGGAATCCTTCATAATATGTTTAGTAATAAGTTAGGCCGAAACGTCGTTTTATCATCGGTTCTGGGGTTAATGTTAGCTGGTTGCTCAAGTCAATCAGAAGAAGAACAGGTGTCAAAAACACAAATAGAAGCTATGTATGACCAGGCTCAGGAGAGCATGTCCAACGGCAACTTAAATTTGGCACAAGAACAATTGTCGAACCTTAATCGCCGTTATCCTTTTGGTCCTTTCGCTCATCAAATTCAGTTAGATCTTATCTATCTACACTACAAGTTAGATAATACTGATGAAGCACTGGCCGCTATCGACCGCTTTATTAGTCTCAATCCAAACCATAAAGATGTGGATTACGCGCTTTACATGCGCGGACTGGTAAACCAGAGAGCGGAACATAATGCGATACACGAACTCGCAGGTGTTGATCGTTCCGATCGTGATTCTTCGATGGCCCAGGAAGCGTTTAAAGATTTTGCTGAACTCATCCGCAAGTATCCGGATAGTGAATATGCAGCAGACGCTAAACAACGCCTAATTGCATTAAAAAGTCGTTTAGCTAAGAAAGAATTGGCTATTGCCCAATATTACATGGAACGTCAGGCTTATTTAGCAGCGGCTAACCGCGGACGTTATGTATTAGAACACTTCTCGGACACCCCGGAAGTAGAAAACGCATTAGCCATTATGGTAGAAAGTTACGATCAGCTTGAGTTGCCAGAATTACGTGAAGACGCAATGAAAGTATTGCGAGCTAACTTCCCTAATAATCAGTTAGTTTCAGCTCGCTAATTTTAGCGATTCAGTCGACGCGGTAATTTATACCGCGTCTTCGTTTTCCTCGCCGGTCCGAATACGAATAACCCGTTCAATATCGGTAATAAAAATTTTGCCATCACCAATTTTACCGGTCTGAGCTGTTTCCATTATCGCCTCAATACAGCGCTCAACTTCGCTGTCGGCAACCACAACTTCCAGTTTTACTTTGGGCAGGAAATCAACCATATACTCAGCCCCCCGATAAAGCTCGGTGTGACCTTTTTGACGACCAAAGCCTTTTACCTCTGATACCGTCATACCAGCAATTCCAACCTCGGACAACGCTTCACGCACATCGTCCAATTTAAACGGCTTAATAATGGCTTCAACTTTTTTCATCAGTGTTTGTCCTATTGACCTTGTCGCTGTAATTCATGGCGATAGTGACTGGTAATAGGGTAACGACGATCTTTACCAAAGTTACGAGGTGTCACTTTAGGGCCAACTGCAGATTGCCGACGTTTATACTCGTTTAGATCCACTAAGCGAATAACCCGACGCACATCATCTTCTGCAAACCCAGCCGTAACAATGTCGGTTACCGACCAGTCTCTCTCTACATACAATGCCAGAATGCGATCTAAATCGCTATAGTCGGGTAAAGAATCAGAATCGACCTGGTCTGGTGCTAATTCAGCCGAAGGAGGCCTGTCGATGACACGTTGCGGGATGCACGAGCCGCGACTATTTCTAAACTCAGCCAACTGATAAACCAATAATTTTGGAATGTCTTTAATTGGCGCAAAACCGCCGCACATATCGCCGTATAAGGTCGCATAACCCACAGCCATTTCGCTTTTATTGCCCGTTGCTAACACAAGCGAACCAGTCTTATTCGACAGAGCCATAAGCAATACACCACGGCAACGCGACTGTAAATTTTCTTCTGTCGTATCGGTTTCAGTTTCACCGAATAACGGCGACAGCTGATTCATGAACTCGTCAAACATAGGCTCAATCGGTACGACATCATAACGAACACCCAGGGTTTTAGCCTGCAGCTCTGCGTCTTCCAGGCTCATATCCGAGGTATAACGAAACGGCATCATTACGGTATGAACTTTATCGGCGCCTAAAGCATCACTGGCAATTGCCAGCGTTAGTGCTGAGTCAATACCGCCCGACAAACCAAGAGCCACGCCGGAAAACCCGTTTTTAGTGACGTAATCACGCACAGCTAATACCAACGCGTCGTATACGTGGGCCAGATCATTCTGCTCAGCCTGAGCTTCAAACCCGCTGCATACAACCTGATTATCTTCGTAAACCACGGTTGCTGTGGTCATTTGGCAATGTGGCAACTCAGCGACCAACTCACCTTCTGCGTCCATAACCAAAGAATGCCCGTCAAATACAAGCTCATCCTGAGCACCGCAGTTATTCAGGTATAAAATGGGTTTACCAGCCTCGGCAACACGCTGTTTCAGTACGCCCAGACGCTGTTCATGCTTGTTAAGCTCATACGGCGAAGCGTTAATTGACAGCACAAGGTCGATATCGTCATCCAGCAATTGCTGTAGCGGTTGCGGATGCCAAAGATCTTCACAAATTTGCAGACCGACACGGACACCCTGCCATTCGAACACATGGCTCTGATGCCCCGGAATGAAGTAGCGCTGCTCATCGAAAACACCATAGTTTGGCAGGCGTTGTTTAAAATATCGCAGTAAACATTCACCACGATGTAAAACCGACATCGCATTAAATAGCTCACCACCTATAGCCTGAGGATGACCGACGATGACAACACAGTCAGACGCTGCCGCACTGATTTGCTCAACCGCATTGTCGACTGCCTGATGTAAGTCTTCCCGAAACAGCAGGTCTTCTGGTGGATAACCTGTAATAGCCAGCTCAGGAAAGACAATAATGTCATGTTGCTCGCCCTGTTCTCGTATAGTTTTAAGAATTAAGGCGGTGTTGTTGTGAATGGCGCCAACCGTAAAGTCCAGCTGTGCCATGCACAATGAAAGTTTTGCCATAACTGCTCAGTCCAAATTTGCCATTGCCGATATCGGCCCGAATGGGGCGGAATGATATAGCAGCCCGCCCCAACGCGCAAATTATGGATTAATAGCGCAGGTCATCCGGAATGTCTTTATCGGTTGGTGGCTTCTTAGGACGCTTAGCCTGGCCTTGCTTAAACATCCGTAACTGATAGACATAAGCCAGAATTTGCGCCACGGCCACAAACAGGCCTTTGGGTATTTCTTTGTCAAGTTCAGTGGTGTGATAAATTGAGCGGGCAAGTCCCGGTGAAGCAACCAGGGGAATCTCGTATTCCAGAGCAATTTCACGGATTTTTGCTGCAGTTTCATCGGTTCCTTTCGCCAACAGGACTGGTGCCTGTGCTCCTCCGTCTTCATATTTTAACGCGACCGCATAGTGCGTCGGGTTAGTTACCACAACATCCGCTTTGGGAACTTCCTGCATCATCCGACGGTTCGCCATCTCCATCTGCAGACGGCGAATACGACCTTTAACTTCGGGACTCCCTTCTGTGTCTTTATGTTCGTCTTTAACCTCCTGCTTGCTCATTCGCAGGTCTTTGTTGTGCTTCCAGAGCTGAAAAGGCGCGTCAATAACCACAATCAAAAACATTGAGCAAGACAGCAGTAAGAACATCCATAAGAGCGTATCCAAGGCATTGCCGATCATGGTCGGCATTTGACCCATAGACATTTGCAAAATGTCGACAAACTGCCACTTCAATAAGAAGTACGCGGAAACCGCAACCACCATAAACTTAGCAATGGCTTTTACCAGCTCGACCAGGGCCTGAACACCAAACATTCGCTTAAAGCCATTCAGCGGGCTCATTCGATTAAACTTCGGTGCCATTGCCTGAGTAGAGAAGTTAATACCGCCAAGCCAGCTGTTTCCAAAAAAAGTAAAAACGACAATAAAAGCAAAAATGGTCAAGATTGGCCACATCACCTCGCCAAAAGCTATCGCAAAGGCTTCATAAATTTTGGTGGTATCGAAGGCTTGTTGTCTGTCAATGGTGAACATAGTCTCAAAGACATTGCGCACGCCCCGATACAGCGCACCGCCAAACCAAAAGAAAGCTACCGCTGCACTAACCAACACAAAGGCGGTTCCCATCTCTTTTGAACGAGCAATTTGCCCTTTTTCACGGGCCTGCTGTTTTCGTCGCTCCGTGGGGTCTTCAGTACGTTCCTGATCAGTTTCAGCCATACTTATTACCCTTTGTCAGAGAAAGTCGGTTTAAGCGCATTGACTACCCAGTATTTCACACATGGTCTGTACCACGCGTGCCCACTGATTCTCGAAATGAAAAATAAAACCGCCCATTGTCAGCCAAATCACCACAAGCCCACTGACCATGGTAATAGGGAAACCAATCGCAAATATGTTCAACTGGGGTGCAGCACGAGTCATGACACCAAAGCTTAGGTTAATTAGCAGCAGAGCGATGACACCGGAAAGCATTGCCGTTAACGCTGCAGAGAACATATAAACGCCCCACTCCGCCACAGCAAATAAGGCATCGGCATCAAGCCCTGACATGCCAACCGGTATCGCATCAAAGCTGGCAACCACCATATGAATCATTAACAGATGGCCATCGAATGCCAGAAAAACCAAACTGGCCAGCATTAAAAAGAATTGCGCAATAACCGGCACCTGTTGGCCGTTGGTTGGGTCGACCATAGACGCAAAACCCAGACCAATCTGCATCGCAATGATCTGTCCACCTAAAACAAAGGTTTGCAGAAACAGAATAGAGAGCAAGCCCAGAGCAACACCAATGACAACTTGTTGAGCCGTTACCACAAAACCGCCGACCGACATCATTTCAACACCGGCATTAACCTCCGGCAGGGCAGGTGATACTGCAAGAATAATAGCTAAAGATAAGAAGATCTTAATGCGGGAGTTAACAATGGTGCCTGAGAAAAGTGCCATGCTCATTATCATTGAAGACACCCGGGTCAAAGGCCACAGGTGTTGCTCCAACCACTCGAGCACAACAGAGGTTACCAGATCCATCAGCCGACCACTTCGGGTATCCGGTTAAACATCTCTATGGTGAAGTCCATCACCGTCTCTGTCAGAAAATGTCCGCCAAGACCAATAACAGCAAGAGTGACTAATAGTCGCGGTAAGAAACTTAATGTTTGTTCGTTAATTGACGTAGCCGCCTGGAAAACGGCAACGACCAGACCAACCAACAGTCCCGGCACGATAATGAACGCCACCATAATGACAATTGTCTTTAAGGCTTCCTGGAAAATATCGAGAAACATTTCTGGTGACATAATGCCTCCTAGACCCCGAAACTTCCGGCCAGGGTACTCATGGTTAAACTCCAGCCATCAACCAGTACAAACAACATGAGCTTGAAGGGGAGAGAGACAATCATGGGTGACAACATCATCATCCCCATGGCCATGAGAACACTGGCCACCACCAGGTCAATGATCAAAAACGGAATAAAAAGCATGAAACCTATTTGAAAGGCCGTTTTTAGCTCTGAGGTAATAAAAGACGGAATAAGCACCGACATGGGCACATCCTCCGGCTCTTCCACGCCTTCTGTTCCCGAAATTTCTACAAAAGTTTCTAAATCAGTTAACCGCGTCTGCGCCAGCATAAACGCTTTTACTGGAGCCTTTGCTCTGTCGACAGCCTCCATCGACTGTATCTCTTCATTTAAGTACGGTTGTAGCGCTTTGTCATTTATTTCGTTCAGTACCGGCGTCATAATAAAGAAGCTGAGAAATAACGCGATACCCAGCAACACCTGGTTAGAAGGCGATTGCTGCAGACCAATTGCCTGACGCAAAATAGCCAAAACAATAATAATTCGGGTGAACGAGGTCATCATTATGACCATGGCAGGAATGAAGGTCAGTGCCGTCATTATTGCCAGAATTTGCAGTGTTACTGAATACTCTTCACTTCCATCCGGATTTGTTTTCACCGTAACAGCGGAGATATCCTGCCAGGCAAATGCCTGTTCCGGCAGCAAACACAAAAGGGTTAAAATACTAAGCCACAACCAGCGGTTCATTGTTCTTCTTTTCCTTCCAGGTTGATATCGCTCGGGAGTTCTTTTAAACAGTCTATGCGTTGTTGGGTAACACCAAGCAACAATTTTTGCCCACCCACTTCAACAATCACTAACCGCTCTTTTGTTCCTAAAGATACGCTACTCAATACTTTCATACCAGACGCGCCCTGAAACTTCAGGTTAAAGCGCTTTAAAAGTGAAGCCAACACAACTATTACCACTAAAACGGCAAAAAGCGCCAAAACCATGGCGCCTATGTCATTGCCTGAGATAATGCCGGCTTTCTCTTCTGCCTGAGCGTATGCTGCAGAAGGAAGGAGCAGCAAACTAGCGAAGCTTACGAATACGTTCAATCTGACTAATAACATCGGTTAAGCGTATCCCGAATTTATCATTAACAACAACCACCTCGCCGTGCGCAATCAAGGTGCCATTAACCAAAACATCCAGGGGTTCGCCGGCAACACGTTCCAGCTCAACCACAGAGCCCTGGTTCAATTGCAGCAAGTTTCGAATGCTAATTTGGCTACGGCCAACTTCCATTGAAATGGTGACCGGAATATCAAGAATCGCATCGAGCTTGCGCTTTTCTTCCTCGGTTACAGGCTTATCTTCACTAAGCTCTTCCAACTCGGCGGTTTGCACGTTATCCATACCCGAATGACTTGACGCTTCCCCGCCACCTTCATTCGTTTCAGATTCTCCGCCTTCTTCGTCTTCAGCAGCTGCCTGTTCAGCCATTGCTGCTTCCCAGTCATCCATATCTTTATCATCGTTACTCATGTTGCAACCTCACTTTCTCAAGCAGCAATTATTATAAATCAATGTCTTCTTCTAACTGTTGCAGCTCGGCGTCACCACCTATACGGCGGCCACCACGCGTCAACATATGAATATCAGACTTAACCGTTTCCGGACGTTTAATTTTCTCTGAAATTTTCAGAGCAACGTTGTCTCTTGAACGTCCCATTTTTGCGTGGAAGGTCGGTAAGTCCTCAATGAGCACGGTTAAATCATCCGGTAGCTCAAGTGGAATAACATCCCCTTCCCGCAGTTCCATCACTTCTCGCAAGGACATTTCGGTTTGCGCCAGTTTGGCAATCATTTCTACCGGAACATCCATAATTTCGTCACGCAGCGCCTTACTCCAGCGCATATCGGTATCTTCTTTATCCGACTGCACACCAGCATCCAGCAACTCACGAATGGGCTCCAGCATTGAGTAAGGCAAAGCAATATGGAAGTCACCACCGCCACCGTCCAGCTCAATATGGAAAGAGCTAATGACAATAACCTCAGTCGGACTCACTATATTTGCCATGGCCGGATTCACTTCAGAATCCAGATACTCAAAGCCAACATCCATTACCGGTGCCCAGGCTTCTTTGTAGTCTTCAAAGACAAGCTTAAGCAACATTTGGATAATGCGGCGTTCAGTAGGCGTAAATTCACGCCCTTCAATTTTTGCGTGGTAGCGTCCGTCACCACCAAAAAAGTTATCCACCAAAATAAAGACCAGACGCGCCTCCATGGTGATCAACGCAGTCCCTTTTAACGGGCGAAAACGCACCATGTTTAAACTGGTTGGTACGAACAAGGTATGCACGTACTCACCAAATTTAATCATCTGCACGCCGTTAATCGACACTTCTGCTGTACGCCGCATCATGTTAAATAAACTGACCCGCATATGACGGGCAAAACGCTCATTAACAATTTCCAGCGTTGGCATACGACCACGGACAATTCTATCTTGCGATGAAAAGTCATAATCGAGCGCATCCGCAGAAGCGGACTGTTTCTCTGTATCCTCTTCCTCAACGTCATCGACGCCATGCAACAGCGCGTCAATTTCGTCTTGAGATAGTAAGTCACTCACCGCCATAATAGCTCACTTATTGCATTACCAAGCTGGTAAATAAAACCTGTTCCACAACCGGCTTCCCGGTCACTTCTTCAAGCGCAGAGCGCACTTCGGTTAGTGCTAACTCCCGCAGTTGACCTTTGCCCTCGGCTGTCTTTAACCTGTCCGCTGTTGACGAAGAAAACACCTCGTGCAAGGTTCCTTCAATTAACGGAATATGCTTTTTCGCCAGCTCTTCATTTTCCTCACCGCGAACCATAAGTTGTGCTTTAATTTGCACGGTTCGTTCACGTGAATCACCCGGAACAATGAAGACAAACGCCCGAGGCATACCCACATAGAGCGCATTACCAACTTCCGGTCGCGACGACGAAGACGGTGCTGGCGAGCCACTTGCGGTTGCCGCCGGTTCATCCGAAGACGACGAGCCGCCAAATAACCAAAGAACGAGCACGACAGTCACGATTAAAACAATACCGATAATGCCGGACAGAATAAGCTTCTTCTTTTTACCGCCAGCTTTTTCTTCGGTTTGTTCTTCTTCGTTATTGTTTTTATCTTCTGCCATGCGTTATGTCCTGTATCACCGTCTAATAACAGTTACTATAGCTTGATCGTTGCTTTAGTTATACCGTTTCAAACATAGAAATCGACTTGGCCGTCGGCAAGAACTCTGCCTTCATCCAGAGCAATTTCGCCCTCTACTGCCCAGTCTTCCGATTCTTCAGCTGAACCACCCTGGCCACCGGCAGTGCGCTCGCCTTCTTTACTTTGCTCGCCTACCTGAGTGTCTGCTAAGTCGATGCCCTGTTGTTCTAACATCTCACGCAGACGCGGCATTGCCGTTTCTATCGCATCCCTGGCTTGTGCACTTTGTACCTGAAACTGCACCGAAGCTTGCTCTCCGCTCATATTAACGCGAATCTGAACACTGCCAAGTTCGGGCGGATCCAGACGTATGTCTGCACGCTGAATATTGCGGCTCATCATAATATTGATGCGTTCCTGTAATTTTTGCGATGCTTCTGTCTGCTGCAAGTCCAGAGGACGCTGCAAAGCCTGCAAAGTATTACTCTGGCTTGACTCATTAGCCGCTACGGTACCTTGTGTAGTAGACACCATTTGACCTTGTATTGCGCGGGCCGCGTTGGCATCAGCAAGTGCGTCAGTGTTGTTCCTGAATACCTGATTTTGTTGAGCTGAGTCCGGTAACTTAGTATCGACATCCATCGCGTTGGCTAAACTATCGGCTTTGCTCGCAGGCTGTTTGCTGTCATTGCCCTTAATAGCCGTATCGCCAGCCTCAGCTTTTTCTTTACCAGCCTTAGAGTTAGTCGCTGTAATAACAGGCTCTGTGCCTTTTGCCTGTTCGGCTACCTTTATCGGTTCCGCTGCTTTTTCACTATGCCCAGTGCGACCTTTTAATAGTTGTCTTATTTCTGCCAAAAGCGGTTCTGCTTTGGCCGCCTGCTCTTTACTTAACGCCTGAGACTTATCAGTGTCGTTATTCTGACCAGCTAAAAGCTGACGTAGCTCAGCGGTAAATTGCTGTAATTTTTTCTGTTCCGTCAGGCTCAATTCACTATTCTCGCCTTTGGACTTTTGTGCCGAAACCTGCTGCTCCAACTGTTTCAGTATGGTGAGTAGGTCTTCCGAGCTTTGTGGCTTCGTTGTTCCTTTATCCACGGGCTGCTGTGCAACAGCTTGCTCGGCTGCCTGGTTCAACGCCTGAGTCAGCGCCTTTTCATTACCTTCCAATAACCTATCTGCATCGGCCTTCGGCAACATAGGCTTCAGTAAGTCAACAATAAACTTACCCGCATCTTCTACCGTTTCAATGGCGTCTTTACCCTGTTCAACGGCTTGTATCATCTGCTGCAATTTTGATTGTAACGCTTGCTTATCTTTATCCGTCATGCCGGCCAGCAATTGATCGGCAAACTTCTGCCGCTCAGCGTCCGTCATTACTTTCTCGCTACTCTCACCGTCCGCCGACTTCTCAGCACTCGCTTTATCTAGCTTAGCTAACAGGGCCTGCAGCATTTTTGACAGCTCTTTATCACTTAATTCCAACTCGCCATTTAATTCCAGCTCGCCACTGTCAAGCTCCACTTCAATTTCACCAATGACAGCCGCCTTGTCTTCAACTTTAATATCCGCGGTTTCCTGCTGCATTTGTTGCAACAGTTCCCATAGGTTTCTTGTAACTGGTTCCCCGACATTTTTACGGTCAATTTCACTACCTTTAGAGTTGCCGTTCGCAGCCTGGTGCGCTTCTATTTTTGCGGCCAATTGTTGCAGCTCTTTATCGCCGGAATTTTGCTTGATCATCAAACGAGAGAACTCACTGCTTTCGCCTTCAGCGTTTTTCACTGATAGCTCTTTCCCTTTACCCATACGGGCAAAGTTATCGGCAGATTCGGTTAAATTGAGCAGCTGTTGCATAGTATTTTTCCTGAATTAAGTGCTTATTGACGCTTTGCTTAATTTTCTCGTCAATAATCAAGCAATTTTTGTTCCAACTATTTTCTGTCACGGATAAAACGCTGACTACTGAAGTCATCCAGGTTCTTTTGCTCTTTCCGAGCCTGGGCTATTTGTTCGCGTTTTCTGCGTTCCTTAATCAGAAAATCAACCGACTCGCGCTTACGTCGTTGCGCCAGCCAACGTTCTTTTCGTTGTTGCAGCACCTGTTGCAGCTTAACAACCTCGTGATGTAACTGTTCAACACCTTCATCCAGCTTGCCGACAAACGCGTGGTACTGACCAACCTGGATAGAGGCAATACCGCCTTGTCCCCGTTGTTGCAGTTGATTTAAATAGTCGAGTCGATATTTTGACATACCATCCAGACGCATCTGTTGTTCCTGCACCTGTTGCTGAACCTGTGCGAAATCCTGAACAGCTTTATCTTCGCGTCTTTGTTCTAACTCCAGTAGCATCTGCAACTGCGCCAACTCCGCCATAACTTATGCGCCTCCGGCTGACGACTGTTTTTGATTTGGATTAACTAACTGGTTAAGCAATAACAAGCTCTCATCGTAGCTGACAATCTGCTGCATCTTCTGTTGTAAGAATTGATTCACGCGCGGCTGCATTGCAATAGCCTGGTCAATAGCCGGATCGCTTCCGCGCGTATAAGCGCCAATAGAAATCAAGTCGCGATTGCGCCGATAATGCGAATACCACTGCCTTACCTTAATGGCCTGTTGCATATGCTCTTCTGAAACCACTTGCGGCATAACACGACTAATAGAGGCTTCAACATCTATTGCCGGATAGTGACCGCTGTCCGCCAATTCGCGGTTTAATACAATGTGTCCGTCCAGTATTGCCCGAGCCGAATCCGCAATGGGATCCTGCAAGTCATCACCTTCAGTTAAGACCGTATAAAAAGCAGTAACCGAACCCTGCCCGTCACCGCCATTCCCCGCTCGTTCAACCAAAGCCGGCAGTTTAGCGAAAACAGAAGGCGGATATCCTTTTGTCGCCGGTGGTTCGCCAACCGCCAGTGCAATTTCACGCTGTGCCATGGCGTAACGAGTCAACGAATCCATCAACAGTAGAACGTTCAGCCCCTGATCGCGAAAGTACTCGGCAACCTGAGACGCGGTTTCACAGCCACGCAAACGAATAAGTGGCGACTGGTCAGCAGGTGCCGCAACGACCACGGCTTTCTCACGCCCTTCTTCACCTAAAATTTCTTCAATAAACTCTTTTACTTCGCGGCCACGTTCACCTATCAGACCAACAACAATGACGTCGGCCGTTGTTCCCCGCGTCATCATGCCCAGCAACACACTCTTACCGACACCACTCCCGGCAAACAAGCCCATTCGCTGGCCCTGACCCACGGTTAAACAAGCGTTGATTGCGGTAACTCCCACATCCAGAGGCTGTTTAACCTGACGACGATTTAACGGATTCATTGGTTTGCTGCGGTAAGTCTTACCGTCAGAGAAAATAGGACCTTTGCCATCCAGAGGTTCACCGCGGGCATCGATAACTCGTCCCAGCAGCTCCATACCCAGCGGTAATTGATTTTTTCGGTTTAACGGACGGACTCTGGCACCTGGTATGACACCGTGAGCATCCTCGGTTGGCATCAGGTAACTGATATTACCTTCAAACCCCACCACTTCAGCTTCAATGTCGCCACTGTCAGCTTCTACCGCAACACTCGAACCGACTGGAGCACGACAGCCAACGGCTTCGAACATCAAACCGACCACACGAGTTAAATAGCCTGACACCGCGACGGACGGCTTCTGAATGCGCTCCCGCTTTTTGCGTAACTGTTCAACCAGGCGTTCAGAAGCACTCATGGGTTAACCTTTTACTTTGGAGAAAACATCTTCCATACGACTGCTCAGACTGTAATCAATCGTGGAGCTTTCGGTTGTCACGCGGCAGCCGCCACGTTCCAGTAACTCATCTTTATTCAGTAACCAGCCTTTTTCCTTCAGCTCGTCTTCACTGTATACGTTTTGCAATAGCGCTAAATCTTCTTCATTTAAATGAATAATTACGCGCTGATCCGTTACCGGCAGAACCGCAATTGCCTCTCGTACTGCGTTGACAACCAATTCCTGAGAGTTCTCAGCAACATTCAGACAAATGACTCTTGTCAGCTCGGTTACCATTTCAATCAGTTCATCCTGCACCGCTTCAGTAATACGCTCGTTGGGGTGGGATAAGCTCTGTAAAAGAGTTTCCAACTGCTGTTGTTGCTCATTCATGGCTTCTTTGCCAGCTTCAACACCCTGCTCATGACCAGCCTCAAAGCCTTCTTTTTTGCCAGCTTCATAGCCCTCATCATAACCTTTTTTCAGACCTTCACTTCGGCCTTCATCAAAGCCTTCTTTATGGCCTTCTTCGCGTGCAGCCTGACGAATTTCTTCCAACTGCTCGGCAGTCAGAGGTTTCAGCTCTTCCTCTTGCTCGTCATCGGCTTCGGGTGGTTCATATTGCCAGCGGCGGGGTTTATTTAACGCATTCACCTGAGAGCCCTGCTTGAGCTCTTCAGATGTCATGTCAGGTAAATCCCAACGATGTGTTACGTCTTTATCATCGGTCATTATGCGTTATGCCCTTATAAGAATTCGTCACCGCCACCGCCGCCAAGCATAATTTCACCTGCGTCAGCCAGACGACGGGCCGCAGCAAGAATATCTTTCTGCGCCGCTTCTACATCGCTAATACGGATTGGTCCCATGGCTTCAAGGTCATCACGCAGCATGTCGCCGGCACGTTTGGACATATTCTTAAAGATTTTTTCCTGAACTTCGTCATCGGCACCTTTCATGGCTTTCTGCAGAACTTCGCCTTCAACTTCACGCAGCAAGGTCTGGATACCACGGTCGTCGACATCCACCAGGTTCTCGAACACAAACATCAGATCCTGAATGTTCTGGCTCATTTCTTCGTCTTGCTCGCGGATAGAATCCATCAACTGACCTTCGATATTGGTATCCAGGTAGTTCATGATATTTGCTGCTGCTTTCAGACCGCCCATCTTCGCTGCCTGAGCACCAGCCTGACCGGCGAACTGTTTTTCCATAATTTCGTTCAGTTCCTGCAAAGCAGCCGGCTGAACTTCTTCCAGGTTGGCAATACGCATCATTAAATCCAGACGCACTTTGTCCGGGAACTGCGCCATAATCTCGGCACTTTGCTCAGGGTCCAGATAAGACAGAACAATAGTCTGAATTTGCGGGTGTTCATTACGAATAATAGTCGCAACCTGTTTGGAATCCATCCACTTCAATGAGTCCAGACCTTTTGAACCACCGCCCATGACAATCTGCTCAATCAGATTACCGGCTTTGTCTTCACCCAGAGCTGAGGTCAGTGCTTTACGCACAAACTCTTCGCTCTTAAAGCCAATATTGGTGAACTTCTGAATTTCTTCCAGGAAGAGATGATGCACGGCATTGACCTTGTCCTGATTAAAATCTTCCAGACTCGCCATTGCCATACCCACTTTCTGAACCTGCTTAGGTTCCAGGTGCTTGAGTATCTGGGCTGCGTCTTCTTCCGATAAGCTGAGTAGCAAAATAGCCGCTTTCTCGACACCTTCTAAAGTATCGACATCAAACTCGACCTTGCCACGCTTCGTTTTTATATCTTGATCAGGCATCTTCGTTCAACCACGCTTTAACCACTTGTGAGGACAGTTCAGGCTCATTGGCAACCAACGCCCTCACTGCTTTCAGCAAGTCTTCATCTTTGTGCAGATCCGGTAATTGCAGGCTGCCATCCGCACCGAACCCTACCGCACTCTCATCAAATTGTGAGGATAACAGATCAATGGTTTCATCGCCCATTGATTCCTCATCAAGGAAAGCTTCAGCATCATCTTCAACACCAGATTCAGGATTCATCAGTTTCTTCAGCATCGGACGAACCACCGCCAAAATCAATACCATGATAACCAAAGCGCCCATCACCAGACGGAAAGCACGCCAGAACCAAGGCTCGTCCCATACCGGCGTTTCTTCGGCGCCTAAGTCAGGCAGTTGTGCAAAAGGTACTGAAACAACTTCAATACTGTCGCCACGGTTAATATCAAAACCTAAACCACCTTGCAGCAAACGACGAATATTCGCCATTTCTTCTGCACTACGCGACTGAGTTTCGCCTTCACCCGATTCTCCGGCTACCGCTTCATGGTTAACCGCAACGGAAACACTCAAACGCTTGATAGTACCGGTTTGGTTACGGGTATAAGTTACCGAGTTGTCGAGCTCATAGTTACGAGTTGCTTCACGGTGGCTGCTGCCATTAGCACCGCCGCCAGCAGCTCCTGCACCGGCTTCTTCCGGAATGTCAGAGTCAAGCGGCGGTTGATTCGTTAATGCACCAGGAATACCACCAATTGCGCTGCCGACAGAGCGGTTCTCGACCGTCATTTCACTACGAATTGCCGGCATGTCCGGGTTAAACTGACGCTGAGTTTCTTCACGCTGAGTGAAGTCCATGGTTACATCAACCTGTGCGGTATAATTGTCATAACCCAGCACAGGAATCAAAATACTGTCTATTTTTTCCAGATATTCTTTTTCACGTTTTTGCTCAATTTGGTACTCACGCGAGCTTTTTGCGGCCAGCGCACTTTGTGAGCCTGAGTTGAGCAAACGTCCGGCCTGGTCGGTTACGGTAACGTGCTCTGTATTCAGGCCGGTTACCGACGATGCGACCATATCGACAATGGAGGCGACTTCTTCTTCACTTAACGAGGTTCCGCCACGTACATTCAGCATCACCGATGCTTTCGGTTGCTTTTCACGGCGGGCAAAGACATTTTCTTTTGGAACAGCAAGCAGCACCCGAGCTCCCGACACTTGCTTAATTTCTTCAATGGCCCGAGCCAGCTGAACTTCGCGGGAATGAATGAGGCGTTCACGTTCCAGACGTTGGCTAACACCAAAGCCCGGTTCGCTCATTAAGATTTCAGAGCCGTTATTGGTCGAGTTACCGTAATCAACACCAGCACGGGTCAGTTGCAACTTAATAGCATCGTAGTTTTCTTCCGGCACTGAAACCGTATTACCTTCAACCTGGTATTCAATACCGTTGGCATCCATATAATCCAGCGTGCTGATCAACTCTTGAGTTTCCAACTGTCCTAACGGACGGTAGGTTGACTCCTGCGCCCACAACATAATGAATACAGCAATGGCCACACAAATAGCCAGAGCCAATACCACAATGACCTGACGCAGCATGTCAAAATTGCCCAGCATGGTCATAATGCTGGTCTTTTCACCGCCGTCTTCATTGCCTGCTCTGTTGCTGTCAGGTAAATCGGTATCTTGTACCATTAGGTCTGTTGATTCAGCCACGACTCATATCTCCAGTGCTGCTGCGGTTATACCGGCATTGACATAATTTCTTTGTACGCATCAACAACTTTGTTGCGTACCTGAACCGTTGCCTCAAACGCGATGCCCGCTTTTTGGCTGGCTATCATGGTTTGCTCCAATGTGACATTCGGGTCACCAAGCTCCATGCGTGTTTTCAAATCGCCTGAGGTTTGTTGCAGTTCGTTAACGTTATCCATTGCATTTTTCAGCATATTGGAAAAGTCTGCCTGAGCAGTATTGCCTTGCAGGGCGTTCACATTCGTAGGCTGGTCACGCTGAGAAGCCTGCGTCGCCATAGACTGTAACTGTTGGTAAAGTGCGTTTGCTTCCACTTTCATGATTAACCCCGTCAAAAATTCATCACTGACTCTATTTAAGGTTAACTATGCAAACAAAATGCCAACTTATAAGATTGTGTAAAGAAAAGCCCTGAGGAACAGGGCTAATAGTGCAGATAGGATTATTTTAAATAGCGTTAAGAGCCTGTCAGGGTAAGCCCCTGCTCACGAATCTTCGCCAGTTTATAACGTAGTGTACGCGGACTAATGCCTAGTTCATCAGCAACGGGTTGCCGTTTACCCTGGTGGCGTTGCAGAGCTTCTTTGATAATTTGGTACTCTTGATGAAAAAGCGACTCATCCAGGTTTTCCGATTTATCATCAGCCGTATTCACTTGTTCCGGGAAAACACTCGCCGATTCAGCCACCTCATTCAGTTCCAGCATTAAATCATCGGGCTGAATCTCATCACCACGATGCAGAACAAGCGCTCGTTGTACGACATTTTCCAGTTCACGCACATTACCCGGCCAGGAATACGCCTGTAATTGTTTCAGAGCAGCTGCCGAAAAAATGACAGGTGTTTTAATGCCGGAACGTTGCTTGTGTCGCTGCAATAAGTTTTCAGCTAAAGGAACAATATCCGCAGGCCGTTCACGCAAAGACTTCCAGTGCAACGGAAACACATTAAGCCGATACATGAGATCTTCCCGCAACTGCCCTTCGCGTACCGCTTGCTGCAAGTCGCGGTTTGAAGTCGCAATTAAACGAACATCGAGCTGAATGGTTTTACGCGAGCCCAGTCGTTCTACCTGACGCTCCTGAATAACCCGTAATAATTTTGCCTGCAAATGCATAGCCATTTCAGTGACTTCGTCCAGTAGCAGCGTGCCACCCTGAGCTAGTTCAAACTTACCGGGAGACGACTGATTCGCACCAGTAAAGGCCCCTTTTTCATACCCAAATAGCATGGATTCGAGCATATTTTCGGGTATTGCTGCACAGTTAATCGCCACAAAGGGGCCATTCGCACGATCAGAATGCTGGTGAATATAGCGCGCCAGCACTTCTTTACCGGTACCACTTGGCCCGGTAACCATTACGCTGGCATCGCTGGAAGCTACTTTGCGGGCCATATTCAGAATAGCCTGGCTCGACTCTTCCTCGGCAACCGGTTCAATGTCGTTAATGGCACCGTCCGGCAAATAACGTTGTACCAAAGTCTGCAGCTTTTCTATCGAAAAAGGCTTAGTCAGGTAGTCGACAGCACCCTCGCGCATAGCAACGACAGCATCATCCACCTTAGCAAAGGCGGTCATCATAATAAGCGGAATGTCGTACTGCTGGTTGTTCATACTGCGCAACAGTTGCAAACCATCAATACCCGGCATTTGGACGTCACTAATGACTAAAGCTACCGGCTCTTTTTTCAGTATTAACAGAGCCTCTTCACCATTGGCAGCTTCCAGACACTGGCAGTCAGCCAACTCCAAAGTATCGATAATTGCCTCACGCAAAGAAACATCATCTTCAACAACCAGTACTTGTCGCTCAGCCATAACGCACCTCGCTCAATCGATTTTCTGACCACTGATGCACCGGCAAAGACAAGGTGAAACGACTGCCTTTAGCCGGCTGGCTCTCCCAGTCAATACGCCCGCTATGTGCCTTAATGACTGTTTGTACAACCGCCAGTCCTAAACCTGTACCATTGGACTTTTCCGTAAAAAATGGGGTGAAGACATTGTCCTGTCTTTCTTCAGGAATGCCGCAGCCTGCATCAATGACCGAAACTCTCCAACTGTCTTTATCGGCATCGGTCTTTACTAAAACCTCTTGTCCCGGCTGGCTGGCATCAATGGCGTTGTTAATCAGGTTTTGTATCGCCCCGACTAATGCGGTTTGATTTGCCCGCAATACCGCTCCGGAAGTTGAGTCTATGCAATTAATTTTTACCTGGTGTTGCTCAGCATAGTTTTCCGTATTTGTAAGTACTTGCTCAATTAGGCTGTGGGTGCTGAGATCATCCAGCATGGGTTGCTCCCCACTTTTAGCAAACAACAACATGTCGTTGACCTGCTGCTCTAATGAATGCAACCGGGAAAGCAATTTTGCGGAAAAGCGTTGCTGCTTCACCGGGGAAATCGTGCCCTGTTTAAGATTCTGCGCATAAAGAATCGCGGCAGAAAGAGGAGTCCTTATTTGATGTGCCAGAGAAGCAACCATCTTCCCCATAGAGGATAACCGCTGCAGATGACTAATGCGGTTTTGCAGGCGGCGGGTTTCAGTTAAGTCCGTTAAGACAATAAGCTGCCCCGGTTTTTCATTCACAACCGAAGTATCCAGCCTGACCCGGCGCCCGTTACGCAGAGACACTTCGTGCCAGTCATCAGCTTTAGGAGCAAACAGCTCGCTGACTAACTCGCGCCATAGGTAACCTTTCAACGGATGACCCAGAAGCCCCGTTGCGTTGTCATTGCAATAATCCACAAGCCCATGACTGTCCAGTAAAATTACGGCGTTTGGCATGGCATCAATAATTTGATGATAAGTGGCCATACTGACATCTCCAATTAACGACTATGGAGAGGTTAATGCAAAATGGATGCCAGTATAATTTCTTTGTTTTTCAGTTGGTTGGGTTATTATTTGTTGTCAAAAGACTGACACTTGCCTTTAATCTTTTTGAATTCCGTACTTTTTCATCTTCTCAACCAGAGTCGTACGCCGCATGCTAAGTAACTCAGCTGCCTTAGCCACTACCCAGTCCGATTTTTCCAGTGCCTGGGCGATCATTCCGGTTTCTATTTCTGTCAGCATGTCTTTTAAATTAACGCCATCATCCGGTAATTCAGAGCTGTCATTAGCTGGTGCAGCCTGCGCATCGTCGTTGTCATCGTCCGACTCATTAAAAATGGCGCTAAGCGCTTCACGCTCCAGCATTTCTTCCGGGTAATCGGGGCTTGGGGCACTGTGCTCAACATGCTGATATTTCGGCGGTAAGTCAGGAACATCCACCAGGCTGTCAGGGTGCATAATGGTCAAGCGCTCAATCAAGTTAGTCAGTTCGCGTACGTTCCCCGGCCAACGATGATAAGAAAGCGACTCCAGTGCCCTTTCCGTAAAGCGCACGCCCACACCACGCTCCTTTTTAAAACGCTGGGTCAGTTCCTGTAATAACAGCGGCACATCTTCCTGGCGCTCACGTAATGCAGGCATTTCAATCGGGAAGACGTTCAGGCGGTAATACAAATCCTCGCGGAATTTACCGTCAATGATCATCTGTTCAAGCTCACGGTGGGTTGCTGCAACAACTCGTACGTCGGCAACAATACTTTTACTGCCACCCACACGCTCAAAGGTTCGTTCCTGTAAAACTCGTAGCAGTTTCACCTGCATTGGCATTGGCATATCACCAATTTCATCCAGAAAGAGCGTTCCTCCCTGAGCCAGTTCAAAACGCCCTTTGCGCGCGCCTATTGCCCCGGTAAAAGCCCCTTTCTCATGTCCGAACAATTCACTTTCTAGTAAATCTCCGGGAATGGCGCCGCAGTTAACAGGCACAAAAGGTCCCTTATTGCGTTCCGATAAATCATGAATGCCGCGGGCAACAACCTCTTTACCGGTTCCTGACTCTCCCAGAATAAGAACGTTGGCATCACTTACCGCCACTTGCTCGATTAACTGGCGCACATGTTTCATGGTGCGGCCATTACCAATTAAAGTCTGCTCCAGTTTCCCACTGCCGGGGTGTCGTGTTCTCGCTGGCTTAACTGGCATCTGCTGATGATACGCCTGACAGTAATGCAGCATATTCGACAAACTGGCGTAGTCGAAGGAGTCCTCCAAAGGACCAATTACATTAGCTTTCTGTAATGCCTGATGTTGTTCTGTGTTCGCACAAATAAAAGGAAGGTGTGGCGAATCGGCGGCCAGCTCCTTCAGGTTATCAACGCCATTGCCGGCAATGACACAAAGAGCATCAGTTGCAGAGAGTTTAAGAGTGTCCGAAGGAGATATGACTTCAACGGTTTCACCAATAAAGGTTAATACCGTTTCAAAATGCTGACGACGCTCTGGTTGCTGTTCAACCAGGTAGACTGTTCTTGTTTTTGTCATAGACGAGTTTACCGCAACGTCCTATTTCACATTTCCTAACACAAACGTTTCACCCGCACTCGAAAGATACCACTGCTCCTGTCCATCGACAGTTCGTGACTCTGCGTGTGAAACCCACTGATAGAATACATTGCGATGTACTCTTGCTGTCAATCCTCTTTGCATCACAATATAAGGAATACCCTCTTTCATTGTGAGCGGATGTTCAGAACTTAATACCAGAGTATCACCGATATTGGTGGTTAACAGCAATAATTGCTCACCATCTTCTTCCTTTTGCTCCCAGTCGACGACAATAAAAGGTGTATCTTCAACAGTAATTTTAACTTTTTCAGCAGGTGTTACTAAAAAGTAGTCGTCGCCCTCAACCACCAGGACCGATGCAAACAGCTTAACCAAAGCCTGACGTTTTATCTGACTGCCCTGATAGAACCAATCACCATTAGCTGCAATATGAATGGGAATCTCGCCGCAATACGGCGGATCCCACAATTCGGTTGGTGCGTGTTGATGTTTTTCCAGCTCAGAGATCAAACGGTTCAGTGACATAAATCAAAGCTTAGTCGACTAACTTTTTCTGTCTTAATAAATACCAAAGCGTTGCTTCTGTACGGTTTGATACTTTTATGGCCTTGAATATTGCCGATAAGTGCACACGAATGGTGCCTTCCGTAATACCCAGAATATTGGCTATCTCTTTATTCGATAAGCCCTGCGCCAATAATTGCATAATTTCCAATTGGCGTGGCGACAGAAAACTTTCCGCACCGCTGGATTTATCACGAGGTTCATTCAGATGCGGGTCATCAGGAATATAACGATCACCATTTAACAAGGCGCGGATCGCCAGCTTTGCCTGTTCAGCTGAACTGTCTTTCGGCAAGTAGCTACGAACCCCTGCCGCCAGTACCTGGCGTACTTCGGAGATGGAACGTGGTCGCGTAAACAAGACGATATGCGTACGCGGCGCAACTTTCTTCAAGCGTTGCAGAGCTGGGCGGATTTCAGCGTCCGGCAGATCCATTTCTAAAAAAATCAGATCATAATCATCAGCTGCTAAATAACTTTCCGCAATCTCAAACGAATCAGCCTCGTAAATTGAAGGTTGATTCGCATAGTTGGTAAGAATTTGTATAAGACCAGCGCGCATAAAAAACTGCGGATCAATAATTAGAACTTTCATCCTGAAATCCAAAATAATGCCTATTCAATTAACTTTTAGCATACCTAAATTATAACAGACGGCAAGTTTTTTACGGTTATCTAACAGCATCCTGAATGCCATGTTAACTTAGTTAACAAAAACTTCCGGCAACACCTAGGCGGTTGTACAGTAAAAACGCTATAGTGTTGCCTAAATTATTTGTCACGGAGTTAAATTACAATGCGACGTATTACCTGCCTGGTTATAAGCTTGGGCTTATCAGCTTCAGCCATCGCCGACACCTTATATACCAACATGAAGGGCTACACCCTGACCAGCCCCGCCGGAGAGAACGCTGTATTACAGGAGTTCTCAACCATGTTGGTGGAAAATGGAAAGATTCAGGCTATAGGCGGCGAGACTCTAGCACAACGCTTTGCTGATATAGATAGTACGGTCGATATGAATGGTAAAACTGTACTCCCTGGGTTAACTGACGCCCATGGCCATATCCAAAGTTTGGGCAACAGTCTTCTACAGGTGGATTTGCGCGATACGGAATCCGTTTCTGACGCTGTTCAAAAAGTGCGTAGCTACGCCAAAGAACAGCAGGAAATAGAATGGATTACCGGCCGGGGCTGGAACCAGGAACAGTGGAAGAATAAAGTCTTCCCCAGCGCAGCCAACCTTGATGAAGTTGTCAGTGACCGTCCCGTCTGGCTGATGCGCGTCGACGCCCACGCAGGCTGGGCAAACAGCGAAGCACTGCGCCGTGCGGGTATTGATAAAGATACCGTCTCTCCTGAAGGCGGTGAAATTGTCCGTGACGAGCAAGGTAACCCAACAGGTGTTCTTGTCGATAATGCGATGCAGCTGGTCGAGGAAATTATTCCTGAACCTTCGCTACAACAGCAACGGGCCGCATACGAACTGGCTTTTCAGCACTTGGTTAAACTTGGCATTACCAGCGTCCACGATGCGGGCATTAATTCTGACGAGATTTCCATTTACAAAGGTCTGCATAACCAGGGGCGCATGCCGCTTCGGGTTTACGGCATGATTGCCGCTACGGAGCCAAAGCTCGCTCAAATTCTGGCTGAAGGGCCCTACGAAACCCGGGATCAGAAATTGGCTATCCGCAGCGTTAAAATCTACGCCGACGGTGCACTCGGAAGCCGCGGAGCAGCCTTGATAGAGCCTTACAGCGATGACCACGACAACCACGGACTGATGGTGACGTCAGAGAAGAAAATTCAGGATCTCTATCAACTGATCATCCCGCACGGTTTTCAAATAAATACCCATGCCATTGGCGACCGGGCTAACCGTATCGTTCTGGATAATCTGGCCGAAGTCTATAATGAACTCGGTGGCCGAAACTTACGTAATCGCATTGAACACGCACAAATTGTGCACCCGGATGACCTGAAACGTTTTACCAAACTTAACCTGATTGCCTCTATGCAACCTACTCACGCTACCAGCGACAAAAATATGGCGGAGGATCGTCTGGGTTCTGAACGTATGGCCGGAGCCTACGCATGGCAGACATTGCTGGATGAAGGTACAGTTATTGCCGCAGGGTCTGACTTCCCGGTTGAATTAGCGAACCCCTTCTACGGCCTGCACGCAGCCGTTACTCGCCAGGACCGCGATAACATGCCTTCTGGTGGCTGGTATGCCGAAGAAAAAATGAGTCTTGAACAGGCTTTGCGTTCATTTACTATTGATGCCGCCTACAGTGCCTGGCAGGAAAAATCGCTCGGTTCACTTGAACCCGGTAAATGGGCTGACTTTATTGTGCTGGAGCAGGACCCTTTTGCCGTCGATGCCAGCCAAATTTGGCAGACTCAAGTTGAGCAGACCTACGTTGCAGGCGAACGCGTTTATTAATGGAGTAGCAGCATCATGAACGATGATTTTCTGTTTTCTGAAGACGAAGCTGATGTGGCCGTTGAAGAGGTTTGCGAGCCTTATCATGTGTTGATTGTGGATGACGATGAGGAAATTCATACCATCACCAAAATGGCACTGGGCGAATTTAAGCTTGATGGCCGTCCACTAGAGTTCCATTCTGTTTACTCAGGTAAAGACGCTATTGCGTTTTTGCAGGAAAACACCGACATCGCCATGATGCTGCTGGATGTGGTTATGGAAACTGACCACGCCGGCTTAGATGTCGCACAATGGGTGAGAGAAACCCGAAAGAACCGGTTAATCCGTATTGTTCTGCGTACCGGACAACCGGGTCAGGCACCAGAAGAAGACGTGATTGCGCGTTACGACATTGATGATTACAAAGAAAAAACCGAGCTGACTTATCGCAAACTGGTCACTCTCATGTACTCGTGCCTTCGCGCTTACCGCGACTTAAAAGCCATTGAACGCAACAAGCGAGGTTTGGAAAAAGTCATTAACGCATCGGCAGAGGTGTTTTCGGCCCGTTCAATGCACGGTTTATGTCAAGGGATACTGGAGCAGCTTGTGGCCCTAATTACCTTGTCTGACGATGCTATGTATTGCCGAATTGACGCACTAACCGCCAGCTCGGATACCAGTGAACCCTTTGAAATTATCGGTGGCACCGGAGAATACGAAGGTGCCGCAGGACAACCCGTCAAAAGCGAAATTGACTGGAATATCGTACGCCCAATGCAGCAAAGTTCGCAGAATGTCGATTTCCGTATTGTCGACAATAATTACTACGGTCTTTATAAAACCAGCAGTTCTCGTCAGTATTTACTTTTCATTCGCGGTGTCCGTGACTTATCTGAGCTTGATCAAAACTTATTGGGCCTTTTTGTGAATAATAGCTCCATTGCTATTGATAACCTGCAGGCCACTGAGAACGAGCGAGAGGCTCAACGTGAACTGCTTTACTGCGTTGGAGAAGCCATTGAAAAACACTCCATCGATGAAATCAGCCATCATGTTAAGCGCTCAGCCGAAATGGCCGGGCAACTGGCTATTTTTGCCGGCGCAACGCACGAACAGGCGGAAGCTTTAAAACAGGCTGCATCGGTCTACGATATAGGCAAAGTATCAGTGCAAATAGAACTTGCTCAGCGTGCCGATGTCTTGAGTATTCACGACTATGAAGAAATCATGCAGAAAGTGATTCAGGGGCATGATTACTTACGCCAAACCGATACCGCTGTTGCGAAAATTGCAGCGGCTATAGCACAGGATATCCATGAGCGTTGGGATGGCTCGGGCTTTCCGAGTCAGAAGTCAGGCAAAGACATTGACCTTTATGCCCGTATAATGACCATTGCCAGCCATTTTGATGCACTGCGCACGCAACGCAATTATCGTGATGCCAAAGAATCTAAAGACGCTGCAGATTATCTTTTGCAACACAGCGGCAAATTCTTCGACCCTGAACTGGTCGGGCTTATGCTGGATAATCTGGATGCGATGGAAAAAATACGACAGCGTTATCTGGATAGAAAGTAATATAACAACCGGATTGGAAACTGAAAACGGGACCTTCCCAACGTCCTTAAGGAGCGGTCATGGATTTACAAGCAATGCGCAGAGAGTACGGGTTAGGCAGTTTGCACCGGGAGCAACTGAACTCAGACCCGGTCAAACAATTTGAACTATGGATGCAGCAAGCTATAGACAGCGGCTTATTGAGCGATCCTACCGCCATGACGGTGGCAACGGTCAATAATGAACGTGTACCAAGTCAGCGTATTGTTTTATTGAAAGGCTATGACCATAAAGGCTTCCGGTTTTATACCAATAAAAACAGCCAAAAAGGCCAGGATATAAGCACCAACTCGCAGGTCAATCTGCACTTTGCCTGGCTTCCGCTGGAACGGCAGATTAGCATTACCGGCAGCGCTATCCCGCTGGATAGTGAAGATAACGACCGCTACTTCCATTCTCGCCCTAAAGAAAGTCAGGTAGCCGCCTTTGCTTCGCAGCAAAGCCGCCCGGTAGAAAGCCGCGATGTATTGGAAAGCCACTATCAGTCGCTACTGCGCGAATATGAGAATACCGAAGTGCCGCGCCCTGAACACTGGGGAGGGTATTGCGTCGAGCCACAGCAATTTGAGTTCTGGCAAGGCGGTCAGCATCGTTTGCATGACCGCTACCTGTACAGCAAAGACGGCGCTAGCTGGCGTATTACTCGCTTACAGCCTTAGGTAATTCAACCCCACAAAACTCAGCGCAGCGTTGCAGAACCTTTAACGTTGCGCTGCTGTAATGGACACCCTGCTGCAATTGCTCACGTTTGCGTTGCTGAGCCGCTTCTCCCGGAATACGCACCGGCTGCTCAGGGTTGGCCGCCGCGCTTTTCCGACTATCGTCCAACAAGTCATCAACCTGCTGTAAAAACGCCTGCTTATCCCCAAAGGCTTCCGGGTCAATCACTTGTATCCAGACCGAGTTCGCATCACCGTCGTCGGCGCCCTGCCTGCGACCATACTGGCTTAACGCCATGGACCAAATCTCACTGAACAGAGTCAGGCCATAGCCTTTATAACCTAACTGCTCTCCACCCAGCGGCGCTATCGAGCTACCCGGCGAGTCGAAAAAAGTTAACGGGTCATCGGTCCATTCGCCATCGGGTTTGATCAATGCTTTGTAAGGCAGCTTTGTGCCGTTGGCTTTTGCCTGACGCACTTTTCCGGCAGCGGTCATCGAAAAGCTGATATCAAATAACAGTGGATCGCCGGAACTGGGTACGCCCACTGCAAAAGGGTTGGGAGAAAATACCGCTTCTTTACCACCAAACGGTGCTACAGCACGTTGCCCGGGGGTTGAACACATAAGGCTCACCACCAACCCTTGCTCCGTGGCTATGGTCAAATAAGCGGCTAATGAAGCTACATGCTGGCTGCGTCTTACAACCACAGTTCCGGTACCGGCTTGTTGAGCCATTTTACAGGCCGCATCAATAGCCTGCGGCATAACATAGGGTCCCGGTAAAAATTGCGCGTCCCAGTTAGCAGCCGCAGCACGCTCGCTTAATACCACTGGCTGCCCTTTTGCCAGGCTCTTGCCGTCACGCAACCATTGGCAATTATTCAACAGGCGGATTAAACCATGGGTACTAAAACCCAGTAAATCGCCTTCCAACAGGTAATAACTTACATTGCGCGCGACCTCCCCCGAAGCCCCTGCCTCGGTCAGACAAGTGCGCGCCCAGTCCGATAATTCTGAATAATCAAAACGTACAACATCAGTGCTCATGAAATTTCCTCTTGGTCACGGCCTGCAGGTCGTTTAAGCTAGGCATACGACATTATCAAGGAGTAGAGATTGTGTCATCTGCTAACACAATAAACCGCATTGCCATTATAACCAGTGGTGGCGATGCCCCGGGCATGAATGCCGCTATCCGAGCCGTTGTTCTGGCCGCGGAAAACTATGGTATCGAGGTCATGGGCTTTCGCCATGGCTATGAAGGACTCTTGAATAACGACTTTGTAAAGTTAGATCGCAAAGACGTTGAACACATATTGCAGTATTCGGGCACTATTATTAAAAGTGCCCGCAGCGAGCGTTTCAGAACCGAAGACGGTGCGCGCGAAGCGGCAACGAACCTGGATGCACATCAAATTGACGCCTTTATTGTGATTGGCGGCGACGGTTCATTTCGCGGTGCTGAGCATTTAGCCAACTTTTGGGAAGGTCCCATTATAGGCATCCCCGGCACCATCGATAATGATCTCTTTGGCACGGATAACACTATTGGCTATGACACGGCAGTAGAAACTGCCATGGATGCGCTGGATAAAATCCGGGATACCGCCGAGGCCATGGATCGCGTCTTCATTGTCGAAGTCATGGGCCGCAACGCCGGTTATATTGGTATTAGCAGTGCTATGGCAAGTGGTGCCGAGCGAATGATTCTGCCTGAGTTACAAAAAGATAAGCCCTTAACCGTAGCGGCTTTGGTTAAGCACATTGAGTCTGTGCAGCGCGTACGCGGAGACTCCAGCTACGTTATGGTGTTGTGTGAAAACCAATGGCCCGGCGGTGCAGTTCGACTTGCGGAACAGTTAGAAGATCGTCTTAACTTACCCTGTCGTCCGTGTTTACTCGGCCACGTTCAGCGCGGCGGACGCCCTACGGCAATGGATCGTATTTTAGGTACTCGTCTGGGTGTGCACGCTGTTGAGTTAGTCCGGCAACAGAAAACTGGCGTTATGGCTGGTGTTTCCGCGAACGAACTCAGCGAAACACCGTTCGCTGCCACCTGGACTCAACGTAAAAAATTGAGCGAAGAGTTAATTAATATTCAACAAAGTCTGTTTAATCCGATCAAAAAAGATCGCAGCAAATCGACAAAGTAAGAGAGGTCTGCAACAACAATGCCCGCGATGCCACTACCCGTACCATTAAATGACCCGAGCCGCCCATTTTTCGGCGCAGATCACAGCACCGATTTACACCCGGGACATACCCACATTCTTGGGTTTGGTTTTGATGGTACCGCCTGTTTTCGTAAAGGCACTAGAGAAGGACCCGACGGTTTACGCGCGGTTTCTGAAGACATTGAGTCTTACTCGCCGTACCTTGACGCCGATTTAGAAGATCAAAGCTTCTACGACTTAGGCAATCTGCGGCTGGGCTTCGATGACGACGAAGAGAAACAATGGCATCACGCGGTTCATGACTTTAACGCGATATTTGATTCAGTCGACCTGGCTCAGGAAAAAATTAAACTGCTGACCTTAGGCGGTGAACATTCTATTTCTTATGCGCCTATTGTGAAGTACCTGCGACAATACCCCGATATGGTGTTGCTGCATCTGGATGCACACGCTGATTTACGCGATGGCTTCCTTGGTTACCATTATTCACACGCGTCCATTATTCGTCGTTCGGTCGATCACTTTGGTCCCGGCCACCAGTTGATTCAGTACGGCATTCGCTCCGGTACACGCGACGAGTACCAGTGGATGAAAGAACACAAAACCATCCGCAGCTCACGTAAAGACTTTCTCGACAGTGTGGAAGCTATTGCTAAGGACCGTCCGGTTTACCTGACGCTGGATCTCGATTATTTCGATCCTTCTTTTTTACCTGGCACAGGAACTCCTGAACCGGGCGGTGAAGACTTCCATTCCTTTGTTAGCCTGATGAAGCTACTACGCCAGAAAAACCTGGTGGGTGCTGATGTGGTTGAGTTGTCACCGCAAATAGATCCGACCGGCAATTCCGACGTGTTCGCCGCCAAAATTGTGCGCGAATTATTACTCGTATTACAACAGTCGGGAGCCTGAGATGTCAGACTGGAATATCGATCAAGCAGAAGAGCTGTACGGCGTTAATCGTTGGGGTGCGGGGTATTTTTCCATTGGCGAAAACGGCAATATTCAAATTCGTCCCAACCACCGCCTGCCGGATGTCACCATTGATATGAAGGAAGTAGTGGATGAAATTATTTCGGAAGGCATTCAGTTTCCGGCCGTTATCCGCTTTCACGACATTCTGCGTTCGCAGGTTGAGATCATTAACGAAACCTTCGGTAAGCTAATAGCCGACGCCAATTATCAGGGACAGTATTGCGGTGTATTTCCAATTAAAGTCAACCAAATGCGCGAAGTGGTTGAAGAAATCATGGACGCAGGTGAACCTTATAACTATGGCCTTGAGGCTGGATCTAAGCCGGAGCTGATGGCCGTAATGGCGTACAACGAAAACCCGGACGCGCTGACCATTCTCAATGGCTACAAAGACAAAGACTACCTGACGCTGGCACTGCTAGGTCGTCAGCTAAAACGCAAAATGATCATCGTTATTGAAAAGTTCAGTGAACTGGAAATGCTGATTCCGCTGGCGAAACAAATGGGCGTTGAACCCATGATTGGTCTGCGCTCAAAAATGATGGTAAAAAGCTCCGGTAAGTGGGCAGGCTCCAGCGGCGACCGCGCTAAGTTTGGTTTAAGTATTGCCGAAATTCTGAATGTTATTGAACGGCTGCGCGAAGAAGACATGTTGCACTGTGCCAAGCTGCTGCATTTCCACATTGGTAGCCAGCTGTCCGATATTCGTAAAATTAAAGAAGCCGTCAACGAAGGCGCGCGTTTGTACGCCAAATTAGTTCAGGAAGGTGTGCCTTTAGAATACCTGGATATCGGCGGCGGTCTAGGCATCGATTACGATGGTACCAGCACCACCAGCGATTCCTCGCGCAATTACTCCACAGAAGAATACGTAGCTGATGTTGTCTGGGGCGTGAAACAAATTTGCGATCTGGAACAAGTGCCCCACCCTAACTTAGTCAGTGAAAGTGGCCGGGCGATGACCGCTCACCACAGCTGCGTCGTCACCAATATTGTTGGTGAAATGAAACCGGCGGGTACACAGTTCGATATCAGCGCCAGCGAGAACGAACACATTCTGGTTAAGAACATGCGCGAACTACACAGCTCCGGCGACCAGTTCCACCCTCAGGAGCGTTATAACGACGCAGCCGGCTATAAACAGAATGCCTACGAAGCCTTTAAGCTGGGCATATTATCGCTCAATGAAATGGCCAAGCTGGACACCATGTACTGGCAAATACTTACCGACATTCATCACTCGCTGGATAAAGACAGTTACGTTATTCAGGAGCTGGAAGAATTAGAAGACATGCTCGCCAGCCAGTACCTGTGTAACTTTTCGGTCTTTCAGTCAGCCGCCGATACCTGGGCCATTGGGCAAGTGCTGCCTATCGTGCCTATTTCGCGTCTGAACGAGCAGCCCAAAGTGCGCTGTTCTATCGCCGACATTACCTGCGATAGTGACGGTAAGCTCAGTAAATACATTGAAGGCACCGAAATTAGCGATAACATTCCGATGCATAATTTGCGCAAAGGTGAAGACTACCACGTGGGTTTATTCCTCACCGGCGCCTACCAGGACGTTATGGGCGACATGCACAACCTGTTTGGCCGCCTAACCGAAGTGCACGTGTATTGCCACGACGATGAACCCGGCGACTTCTATATTGAAGAAGTGGTACCGGGAACATCAGCCGAAAAAGTACTACAAACCATGCAGTACAATACCGAGTACATGGCCAAAACTGTGAAGAAACAAATTGACCGTCAGGTACGAAAAGGCTCACTGGCGCCACGTGAAGGTGTCCGCTGGACAAACTTTTACGAGCACTGTTTAGCCGGAAGCACCTACTTACGTGTTGAATAATTCACCAAAACAGGCGTGTAGTGCGCAATTACTGAGCAAACAGTAAAAAAGCAACGAAAAGCGGTTGACTCGAAACCGAAAAAAACGTTTAATACACGCCGTTGCCCGGATAGCTCAGTCGGTAGAGCAGAGGATTGAAAATCCTCGTGTCGGTGGTTCGATTCCGCCTCCGGGCACCACGTATTGCAAGGCCTCGCTGGAAACAGCGGGGCTTTTTTGTTTCCCCAATTGTCCCAGATTTGTACCACTTGTCCCATCAATGTTGCTAGCAACACGCTTTAAATGCTGACCAGCAAGATGAGCATAACGCAGTACCATCTCATAAGAAGACCAACCGCCAAGCTCTTGTAACTCTTGTAAGCTAGTGCCTCTTTGAACGTGCCAACTCGCCCATGTATGGCGTAAGTCGTGCCAACGAAAATTTTCAATTCCAGCGCGTTTCAGGGCTGCATGCCAAGCCTTTGTGGAAGTCCTCTCTACTGGATTACCTTGATAAACAAAACAGTAAGTCGGGTTCTCACCCTCAACTTCCCGTAAAACAGCTATGGCGTTATTATTCAGCGGAACACTGATTGCCTTACCCGACTTAGACTGATCAGGGTGAATCCAAGCAAAACCTCGCTCCAAATCCACTTGATCCCATCGTAAATAGCTCACATTAGCTTGGCGTAGTCCTGTCGCTAACGAAAAACGAGCCATTAAACTCAGGTGTCGCGGTAATTCTTTTATCAGCCGCTCTGCTTCATGGTGTTGCAACCACCGAATACGCTTTCTAGGTTCCTGATATAATTTCACCGCAGGAATTTTATCGACCCACTCCCATTCATCACGAGCCATGCGTAACATGGCTCGTATAAGGGCTAAATATCGGTTTGTTGTAGAGGCTGAAGATTGTGCTCGAATCTCTATCTTTACGGTTTCAATCAAAGCTCGATCTATTTCGTCCAGATAAAGATCACCGAAATACTTATCCAACCTCTTTAACTTACCAACGTCTTTACTGTGGTCTCGTTTATCCTGCCTATCAGTAAGCCAACGAACAACTAACTCTCGCCATGTTCTTCGTGACTTTTCTCCCAGTTTATAAACCCTCCAAGCTTCGCTTTTCAGGCTGTCTTCGTACTCTTGCGCTCGCTTTTTGTCCGCAGTCCCAGAAGAGCGGTATATGCGCTCTCCGTTCGGTGCCGTGAAGCGAGTCCACCAGATGTGTCCACGTTTGTACAATGCCATGATGAATCCTCCTCATCACAACCTTGTTGCGGCGTGTTCACACCAAGAGAATACAAAGCGTCTAAATAATCGACAAGGTCTTTTTCTAAAAACACCCATCGTTTGCCTGGCTTTACCGCTTTTATCTTTCTGCCTCTGGCAAGTTCTCCAAGCCATGACTCCGATATACAAAGGAACTTTGCCGCTTCTTCTAAGGAGTAGGTTTTCATTATTCATCCCCCTGCTCCTTGCCGTGTTTACGAGGCATACAGAACCGAGTCCGTTTTTCTTCTAACTTCGCATCGATGTAATCAAGCGCCGAAGAAAAGTCCTGTCGTCGTGTTTCCTTAAAGAACTCGTCAGCGTCAGCCATAAAGCGATTAAAGGCATGTTCAATATCATCAATACCATTAGCAGCCATATAACTCGTTAAGCCGCCCAGATTATAAATAATGAGCCATTCCCTATTGGGAACCGATTCAACGGAAAGCCGCTTTGCAGGAGGTGGGTTCTTCAGGTTAAAGCGAACACTGGCAAGATCTTCCCAAACAAGGGCTAGAGGCCACCGAGAACGGTTTTTATCGCCATTGTCGTACCTCAGGTTAAGCCACTTTCCTGCCGCATACTCCCAAACAGCATTGATATTATCCATGAACTCATTAGGCTCAAGTAGCCCAAACTCTTTTACTGGTGCTTGTCGAAGCTGGAACTCTAATCGCCAAATGGTTGTTTCACCATCCCAACCACTTTCGCGCCAAATATCGTTAAAGAAGTCTTTCTTACTGTTTTTTATTTCTTCGGTTTTGTCATACAGCCGAGCAGAAAACTCACCACCTGCGCCAAAGGTAAAACCTGTTAGCTTTTCTCTCTCGTGATAAATGGCTTTTCTACCTGAACGACAACACCATTGATTGTCTTTGAAAAATGACCAGTCAATATCACAGGAGAAATCAACGCAGATATCCACGCGACTAATTCGAGGGAAGCAAGGTTTACCAACCAACTCAGCCACTAAGGAGTCTGACAAGCCCAAAGCAGCCTCAAAACCGCTTACGGTTAATAACTCACTGGATATTTCAACGTAGGCAACTGGCGCGCTTGAAGCTCTTGAACTGGCTATGCGAATACGGAACAGTCGGTTTTTGATGATATAAGCATGTGTTTTACTCCCAAATCGTTCAACAGCGAAATCAAGCCCACACAGGCTGAAATGAGCCTCTGCTTTTTCATCGGGTAAACTGGATTGAGCCGAACCTTTTAAACTCGCCAGTTCTTCACAGCGAGCGATAGAAAGGCTTCCGGCATAAGACAGGTAAAGGCTATCAACGCCCTGATTAAAAACCGTGATGAAATTGTATTTAGGGGGTGCTGTGTTACAAGGGGACGCACCCACTTCATTTTGAGCTTCTTGGCTGACACCGCAACCAGCATCCCTCCGGCTTCGCTCGTATGCATGCATGCTTGCGGCGTCTTCAGTTTTCGTTTGTTTGTCATGTTTTGACATAGTAGTAACCCCATTAGGTTGTGAATGAGGTTACTTATTTTCTACATGGCTTTAGATAGTTCGAGGAAGCGAAATTACGATTTCGATTCCTTTTTAACTTTGTTTCTCTTCTGATTAAACTTAGCTATCGCTGCTATTGGATCTTTACCGTCAGTGAAAAGCCCCAGCCTTTCACATGCGTCCGCTAGCTCTTTAGTACTAACTCTATTATTTACCCTTGTCTCGGCCATAACCTCTAACATGTAACGTAATGGGTCATAAGCTCTTTCTTTCCTAGCTGGCTTTGTCCTAGTGACGGCTTTAGTGAGCTTATCCATAAAGGAGTTATCTTCAGCAAACTGAGCCAGCATTATTTTGTTCTGTATAGTAGGGCAGGCAAGTGTTGTTCGGTCAGTATAAACAGCCTCTAGAAGAGCTCTTTCGGAATGCTCATTATCCAATCGAACAACCTCCAGCATCTCGTTTATCGTTCTGTGTCGTTGTTCGATAGCTTTGTGGTTGAAACCTATGGTGTGAATAAGCTGTATCATGAAAATCACATCAGATTTATCACTTTGCTCTGAACACTCAAGTTCATCTAGAACACTTTGTAAATTATTAGTACCTTTTTCCAGTAACTTAATTAACTCTTCCAAGGAAGGGTTAGTTAGTGAGTTTATCTCTTCACGAATTCCCATTATTTCGGTCATTACAGAGTTGAAAATAGCTAAGTCTAGCTCATAGAAAAGATACCAAGGTTTTATAAGTGGAGAGCATCTCTCCAAACCACTTCCGGCAGCCAAAGAAAAATATTCACTCGAAGCTTGTCGAGCTTCAGAGTAGTAACTGTAAGCTTCTTTAATGTTATCCATGAAACTAAACCAATAACCTTTACCTATAACTTTTGACTAAGCATCTGAACTATGAGTTAATTTGTAAAAATAGGCAACAGGAATAATTATGTCATTCAACTGGAACTGCCCTTTCTGCGAACACAAGTCAACAATAACAACAAGCAACTATTTCAAAGACACTCACTTTGTACATAAAGCAAGTAAGCTAGGTGAACTATTTATTTTAGAAACCACAGCGATCACATGCCCTAACCAAGAGTGTAAAGAAATATTCATTGAGACAGAAATGTTCAAATCTGAAAAGGGAGCTGGTGGTAGGTACAAAGGTGCCAGCACAGGCGAAAAGTGGAGACTCAGACCGAACTCATTAGCGTTATCCTTCCCAGACTACGTGCCAGAACAAATAAAAAATGATTACGAAGAAGCATGTAAGATAGTTTCATTAAGTCCCAAAGCTTCAGCAACTCTACTTAGAAGATGCTTGCAAGGTATTATAAGAGACTTTTGGCAAGTAAATGAAAAGAATCTATATCGTGAAATCGAAGCAATTAAAAACAATATTGATAAACAAATCTGGGATGCTATCAACGCAGTCCGTCAGGTGGGCAACATAGGAGCTCATATGGAGCGTGATGTAAACACGATAATCGAAGTAGAACCACACGAAGCGGAAATGTTAACCAAGCTCATAGAGTTCGTAATAGAGCAGACTTATATAAAAAGAGAAGAGCAAAATCAAATGCTACAAAGCATTGTTTCTCTGGCACAAGAGAAACAACAGTTAAAATAATTTACTAAGTAACTTAGTTGAAATTCCATAGTTGGAAAGAATATGAAAACATCCGCAGACGCATTAAATGAGTTCTTAGGCTTAGTCAACGATAATTTTGGGTATTTAACTATTATCGTAGTCGCTATCATACTGAGGAAGCCACTAGCTAACCTAATAATTACGTTAAAAAATTTCAGCTTTAAGTCTGAAGGAACCAAGCTCACCTTCAACAAAGATGATAAAGCCAGCAGGGAAAGTATAGAACAGCAAGAGCTGAAAAAAGAAGAGCAAGCACAAACCGACGACGAACCACAAGAAAAAGACCCTGTAAGTGATGAGCAGGAGCCTTTACATAAATTACTTGGTGCTTTAATCGATAAGGACTTCGAGCAAGCTGAAGTGATCTATGAGCGTTTACTGCAATCAGAGGATACACTTGTCGCTCGCCAACGGGTAAAAGCAATTTATTTTTACTACTCTAATTACTACGGTTCTCACTTCAAATACATTAAAGATCTGAAGGAACTGGTACCAGAAATTAGCGATGAAGGATTAAAAGTTCAAACACTTAGCTACCTTAGTGACTGCTTAACCAAAAGCAACCAGATAAATGAAGCTTTAGAGCTTTGTCGCTCATGCTTTCAGGAGCTTTCCGAAGAGCAGCCAAAAGCTAAATGTAGCTTAGAGTTATCAAGATTATATAACCAATTAGAACAGTACCCGTTAGCTATTGAAACCTTATCCGAATCGATAAAAGCAACAAAAGAAAAAGAAGTATTAAAGCTCCTTTTCCAAGGATTAGCAAAAACTCATAGCGAGATGGGAAATAACGTTGAAGCCTCGATATGCTTAGATAAGGCTGCTAGTCAATCATTTGATGATTCGCACTTATTATTCTCTGCCGCGTATGATTATACAGGGAAAACCAAATCCCAATTTACAGAACACCTCAGTCTCATCAACTATCTTACTCTAGTAAATATTCATCAAGATTACGGAATGGCGTTTAATAATTTGGCGGTAACCTTGAATAAAAATAGATTAGAGACCCTCGCATATGACAACTACTCTATAGCTGAAAAGCTGGATGTTACTCTAGCCATGGCTAATAAGGGCTATCAACTACTTGAGGTAGGGTTTTACATCGAGGCAAAAGAACTAGCGAAGAAAGCTTTAGAGTTCGATGATCCTCACAAAAATGTCCATAAACTTTTAGCACGCATAGAAGAGAAAAAAGAAGAAGATAGACACTCTTTCGAAGAGCTCAAAGTAAAAGCAGAGAAAGCACAGAAACATTCTAGAATATACGTAGAGCAAAAATATAAAGGTTCAAAAGAGAGTTTTATCGGAACGTGGTGTCTAAAAGAGAAGAAACAAAAAATAGAAAGTGTAGATAACGAAAATTTAAAACTAGAGTTTCGGATTAGTGATAACGAAGTAATAAAGCTTTGTGGAAAAGTAACAGGGGCTTCGCTAGAAGGTACATACGAAAATTCAAACCCTGAGAGCCCTAATAACCTTCTATCTCTTTCTTCAGACTATTCTAAAAAAGTATTAGGGTTCGTTGACCCTACAGGTCAAAAAATCGTCTTATTTTCTGTAGAAAGCAATGATCTAGATTACTTTGAAATTTTACGAGAGGGAATAAAAACATAATAGAGACTTAGAAGGTTATTTATGTCCCAATTTTGTACCAAAACCAGACTAAATGACTGGCTATTGGTACAATTGAAATCGGAACGAACGCCGCAACCGGTTGATTTTAAAGTAATTTAATAGCTAAAAGTAACCGAATACCCGCTTGAAAATCCTCGTGTCGGTGGTTCGATTCCGCCTCCGATATTGCAAGGCCTCGCTGGAAACAGCGGGGCTTTTTTGTTTCTGATTTTGTGTCAAAATTGTGCCATCAACGTGACACGCGACACTCTTCAGATGATCCCCTGCCATATGTGCGTATCTCAAAACCATCTCATAACTTGACCAACCACCAAGCTCCATTAGCTCATTCAAACTTGTTCCATTCTGAACGTGCCAAGTTGCCCAAGTGTGGCGTAAGTCATGCCAACGAAATTTTTCAATTTTAACTGTTATAGAAAGCCCGGAAGAGTCTGATGAGTCGGTCGCGCAAGAAACAATATTTTACTCTGGCTAGAGGTTTTATCAAAAATAATAGAACCGTTACTGTAATTGATACGTTAATTAAATTCAGACAGTTTTAATTTGATTGCAGATTAACCTCAAAATTTCTAGTATGAGGTTCTATAAGCTAAGAGCACAGGAGCGTTTAGATGAGATCAGCTGATCTACCGGACAATGACGCCGAACGCCTAAAGGCTCTTCAGGAAACAGAGTTATTAGACTCCCCTCCTGAGGAGCGGTTTGATCGCTTATCGCGCATTGTACAACAGGCTCTTAACGCTCCAATAGTCCTTATTTCTCTTGTGGATGAGCACCGCCAGTGGTTTAAATCAAAGCAGGGGCTTTCGGCGCTGGAAACGCATCGAGACTTTGCTTTTTGTGCATACACTATCCTCAAAGACAGAATATTTGAAGTCAGTAACACTTTGGAGGATGAGCGCTTTGCAGATAACCCTCTAGTTATTAACGATCCTAAAATTCGATTTTATGCCGGATGTCCAATTCAAAGCTCAGATGGTCACCGCATAGGCACCTTGTGTGTGATCGATACCCGTCCCCGGCAACTTTCTGATAGCGAAAAACAGGTCTTAGAAGACGTTGCCCAGACCGTGCAAGACGAAATAAAGCAAACACAAAATCTTCGGCGTTCGTCGAAAAATGAACAGCGGCTTCAATCAATTTTGGAAGGAACCAATGTCGGGACCTGGGAGTGGAATGTTCAAACCGGAGAAACCGTTTTTAATGAACGCTGGGCGAATATTGTCGGTTATACACTTTCAGAGCTTGAACCCATATCGATCGACACCTGGATGTCGCTGGCACATCCTGATGATTTAGAAAAATCCGGTGAATTATTAGAGCAACACTTTCGCGGCGATACTGAATTTTACGACTTTGAAGCAAGAATGCGTCATAAAGATGGTCACTGGGTCTGGGTTCATGACAGGGGGCGTTTAGTTTCTAAAACTCAAAGTGGTGAACCACTTCTTATTTCAGGCACTCATGAGGATATCACCAGACAAAAACAAGCTGAAATACAAGTAGAGTCACAGAGAGAATTTCTCGAAAAAGTCATTAATAGTAATGTGGTCGCCTTTTTTGTTCTTGATGCAGAAGGCAAATTCACTTATGCAAATACCGAAGCAATAAATGTCTTAGGGTTAAAAGCTCAGGATGCGCCAGATAAAACCAACGCGACCTTTGATGACCCCCGTTGGCAAATCACTCAGCTCGATGGTTCATTTTTCCCTCCTGAAGAACTTCCATTTGCAGTTGTGCGCCGAACAGGTCAGCCTGTTGCTGACGTACAACATGCGATTCACTGGCCTAACGGCGAATGGAAAGCGGTTTCAGTAAATGGGGCGCCCCTGGTTAGCGGGGACGACATTCAGTATGTTTTTGCTGTTCGCGACATAACTCCAGAAGTGAAAAGCCAACAAGCATTAAAAGCCAGTGAAGCTCAGTTCCGTTCGTTAGTTAACAACATTCCGGGTGTAACCTACCGTTGTCTGTACGACGAACACTGGACCATGTTGTACATGAGCGACAAAATTGATCCGTTGTCGGGCTACCCGGCAAGCGACTTTATTCAAAACAAAGCCCGCAGCTATGACAGTGTCATTCACCCGGCTGACAAAAAACGATTGGAGTCAGAAGTTGAAAATGCCATTGAAAAGAGCAACGAGTGGTTACTAGAGTATAGAATTTTACATCGTGATGGCAGCATTCGATGGGCTCAGGAAAAAGGCAGAGCGGTAAAAACGAAGGCTGGTCAAGTTGAATACTTCGATGGGTTTATCCTGGACATAACACAGGAAAAAAGAAATCAGCAAGAATTGGAGAACCAGCTCGCGGCATTCAAGGCACTTAACCAAATAGCCTCACTTTCTCCTGAGTACCCGCTAAAACGTATTAATCGAGGTCTGGAGCTCGCCTGTTCTTATCTAAATTTAGAACTCGGTATAGTGAGCAGAATAGATAAAAAAGAATATGAGATTATCGCTTTTAGTGCCCCAAAGGAAGCCGGATTAGCCACAGGGCAAACTTTCCTTCTGAATGAAACTTACTGTGAAATTGTTATGTCCGAGGGGAAAACAGTCGCTATTCACAACATGGCGTCATCCAAATATCGTCAACATCCCTGCTACGAAACTTTCGGCCTTGAATCCTATATAGGTTTGCCCATTGAAGTAAATGGTTGCCACTTTGGAACACTCAACTTTTCTTCCGCTACAGCCCGGGAAAGACCCTTCAAAGAAACTGAAAAACAATTTTTGAGTCTTCTTGCGCGCTGGGTTTCCTCCACGCTGGAATTTAAGCAAAAAAATGAAGCTATCGAGAATAGTGAGAGTCGCTTACGAGGCCTATTTAAGTTGTCTCCAATTGGTATTGCCTTAAACGATTACGAAACAGGAAAATTTATTGACTTGAATGACGCCCTGCTTGCTCCCACAGGATATACGCGCGAAGAGTTCATCTCTTTAAGCTATTGGGATATCACGCCTCGTGACTATGAAGAAGCAGAGCTTGAACATTTAGAAGCTTTAGCAAACACAGGCCGTTATGGACCTTTTGAGAAAGAGTATATCCGTAAGGATGGCAGCCGTTATCCGGTGTTGCTAAACGGCATGGTCGTATACGATGACAATGGTCGAAAGTTGATCTGGTCGATTATTGAAGATATTTCTGAGAGAAAGCGTAACGAAGAAATTAAAAACGCTTTTGTCTCGACAGTGAGCCATGAACTCCGTACCCCCATAACATCTATTACTGGTGCGTTAGATTTATTGCTTGGCAACACTTGTGGCGATTTACCCTCAGCGGCAGTCGAGATGATAGAAGTGGCTAAAAAGAACAGTGTACGCATGAACTTGCTCATTAATGACATTTTGGACCTGGAAAAGCTGCTTGCGGGTAGAATGGAAATGCATTTTGAAAAGGTCGCTATTAACTCTCTTCTGGCAGATATAACCAAGCGAAACAAAACGTATGCCGAGCGATTTCAAGTTGTTTTAGAGCAGACTCCTATCGACCCTTCACTGTCTATTTATGTCGACACTCAACGGTTCGAGCAAGTCATGACCAACCTAATTTCAAATGCGGTTAAGTTCTCGCCAAAAGGTGAGGCCGTGCAAATAAACGCTGAGGCTCAGGGTGAGTTTGTTCGTATTGCAGTAAAAGACAAAGGCGATGGCATTCCTGAGGAGTTTCAACCACGGGTGTTTGAAAAGTTCGCCCAGGCCAATTCAACCAACACAAGAGCCACAGGGGGAACCGGCCTTGGCTTATCTATCTCGAAAGAGATCATGGATCGTTTAGGGGGCAGCATAAGCTTTAATACAAATGCGAACGGGACAGAGTTCTTTATATTACTGCCTAGGTCTGATGGCCACTCTGAGGTGGGCGAATGAAACATTATAAGCTCTCCGCCGAAGGCGCAAACTGGCTGAAGTTAATTGCCGGAATTTTATTTGTCAGCATTATTGCTCTCACTGAGTATTTTATTCATGAGTACCGCAACAAACAGCAAGCAGAGCGTGACCGTAATGCAGCAGAACTCGCTATAAGGCTTAAATCACAACTTGAGACTGAACTTCATGGTGCCACGTTTTTAACACACGGTATCGAGGCTTACGTCGTTGCTCGGAAAGGGAATGTCGTTCCTGCAGAAATTAATTCAATGCTGGAGCAGGTCTACTCGTTCAGCCCTTTCTTTAGAAATATTGGTATTGCACCTGATAATGAACTTCGCTGGGTCATGCCTATTGAAGGAAATGAAGCAGCATTGGGGATAAAATATGAAAGTTTAGCATCCCAATGGCCAGAAATTAAAGAAACCATTGAGTCAAAAAGAGCAAGACTGCATGGTCCTCTGGAGTTAGTACAAGGAGACTTAGGACTCATTTATCGCGCTCCGTTATATATTGGCGGCGAGTACTGGGGGCTGATCAGTGCTGTCATCGACGCTGAAAGCTTATTTCAATCTCTCATGGATGAAGTCGCTGAATCCGGCACAGCCGCCAAAGTCGCTATAAAGCACGGAAACAAAAGTAATAGCCCCTCTGCGGGCATTTTTTGGGGGACCTCATCTACTTTTAATGCGGCATCAACGACCACACGGGTCGATATTCCTGGAGGATATTGGCTGCTTGCTATTGAAACAGAGGAGATTTCACCCAACTTTTGGCTCGTCCGCACCGGAGTTTGGGGGCTCTCCTTTCTTGGAGTACTCGGTTTTTTCTATTTAACCCGGCACTTCTACCAACAAAAACTGCTCAACTCTCTGTCCACGGAAGTTGAATCCCGGACAAAAGAGCTGAGCGACGTCAACAGTAAACTCTACCATGTGCTCAACGCGGCAAGTGAAACGGCCATAATAGCAACGGATAAAAATGGCCTTATTAATGTGTTTAACCGCGGTGCAGAACGAATGCTTGGATACTCTTCAGCTGAGGTTGTTCATAAAGAAACCCCGGCTATTTTTCATGACCCAGAAGAGGTTGAAGCTAAAGGCCTAAAACTCAGTAAACAATTAGGCCGGAATATTTCAGGGTTTGCTGTGTTTACTGCTATCCCTGATATCGAAGGCTCAGAGAAAGACAGTTGGACTTATACCACAAAATCGGGGGGACGAATCCCCGTCGAAGTTATTGTTACCAAAGAGTTTGACAACGATGGTAACGCGGTTGGTTACCTGGGCTTAGCGAGCGATATAAGCCAACAAGTCAACGACCAACGTGCATTAAAAGAGCTCAAAGAACGACTTGAGTCAGCCACTCAAGTTGCGAATATCGGTGTTTGGGAACTCAACTTAAAGACCCGGGAAATGCTCTGGAACGGGCAAATGCATTCACTAACGGGTGTGAAGAGCCAAGATTTTAAACACAGCTACCACAGTATCGAGTCGGTATTTTACCATGAAGAGAAGCACGAGTTTAACGAGCTATTGAAGAAGCTAGAACGTAAAGCGACCAATGCCGAGCCGTTTATTGAAGTTCCCCTCCCTCTTGAAACAACGTTTCGCATTATCAGAGCGGACAATGAGGAGCTTCGCTGGATGAAAGGCCATGCAATCATTCAATGTGATAATGCGGGGGTTCCGGAATCCATGTTAGGAGCCATGCACGACATTTCCTCACTGGTGTTCGCAAAAGAGGCCGCTGAGCAAGCCGAAAAATTAAAGTCTCAGTTTTTGTCGACGGTGAGTCATGAATTGCGAACGCCTTTATCCGTTATATCGGGATCACTCTCACTCATGTCACTAGAGGCCGAGACTTTGTCCGAAGAAGCTAAACATGTGCTGCAACTGGCTAAACGAAATAGTAAACGATTAACATTGTTGATTAATGACTTACTGGATATCGAAAAACTGTCATCAGGCAGTCTTTCGTTCCAAATTAAGGAGTATTCACTTAAGTCTTTGGTTCAAAAAGCCATTGCAGAAAACCAAGGCTACGCAGCACAGCATCAAGCAAAAATCCTGTTAGACCGAGACATTTCAGCGAATGTCCATATCGCAGTTGATGAGCTGAGGTTCATGCAAGTCATGGCCAACCTGCTGTCTAACGCCGCAAAATTCTCCCCGAATGACGGAGAAATTAAAGTAGACACCTCAATAGTTGAAGGTAACGCCTTGGTCGAGGTTATCGACCGTGGACCCGGAATACCAGAAGTCTTTAAAAACAGAGTTTTTGAGCCTTTCGCACAAGCCGAGTCTTCTGACTCCCGAAGTAAAGGTGGTACTGGGCTTGGACTCGCTATTACAAAAACCATTATAGAGAAAATGGGCGGAAACATTGGCTTTGAGTCAGTTCCTGGTGAAAAAACACGATTTTGGGTTTTATTACCGATAGTAACTAATGACAGCACAATGCATGAAGATACCAAGCTTGGCAAGCAAGCAAACCGTCTAAACTATGAGCCTCATTCTCCCGCGAGAGCAAACGTATTACATGTGGAAGATTATGACGACTTCTCTACGGTAATTACCGCTATACTCAAAGATACGTATGAAGTCGACACCGCACGTACTATTCGGCAAGCTAAACAAAAGCTGTTATCGCAAAACTACGACTTCCTGGTGTTAGATATTGCTTTACCAGATGGTTCTGGTTGGGAGCTGGTTGATATCGCTAAAAAGGTTAACAATGACATTCAGGTTATCGTAACATCTGATTACGATACAGCTCCTGAGAATATGGCAAATGTTGATGCGATTATGAGTAAGGCAACTTTTACCCGCTCCAAGTTTGTCGGCCTAATTGACAAACTTTCTAAAGATAAAGACAGGAGTCCCGATGTCTGATTTGAAACGTGTTTTATTGGTCGATGATGAACCTGACATCCAGGCAATAGCAAAACTTTCACTGGAGAAAGTTGGTGGGTTTACATCACTTATCTGCTCGTCTGGGCGCGAAGCCATAGATCAAATTTCGGGCTTTAAACCCGACATCGTTTTGCTTGATGTAATGATGCCCGATTTAGATGGCCCTAACACATTAAAACAGCTGCAGGAAAAAGATCTGCTAAATGATACCCCTGTTGTCTTCTTTACGGCCAAAGTGCTGAACTCTGAAATTGAAGAACTGAAAGAGCTTGGGGCAGAAGATGTGATTTCAAAACCCTTTGACCCCATGACTTTGCCTACTCAGCTCAAAGACATCTGGAGCCGAATGAATGAGTGATACTACCCCCTTCGCAAAGCTTGCACCTGAAATTCAGGCTATCCAAAATCAATACAAAGAACGCTTAGTATCAGACGGGAGCAAGCTACAATCACTTGTAGACCAGTTAAGCATTGGCAACGCAAAACAAACAGCTGATAGCCTGCACCGCATTTTGCATTCAATTAGTGGATCAGCTGGCACCTTTGGCTTTAACGAAGCCAGTACGGAAGCGCGCCGTATCGACGAAGTATTGAAGACTCTTATAAGTGAGCAAAATGAAACGTCTCTCGTGCAAGCTATTCGCCGGGAAATTCCACAATTCTGTCAATTATTGAATCAAGTCAGCATTCTTGACTCAGGCTCAGCTACTGAGCTGGCGATAGACAACTCTGGTGCCTCAGCCGAAAAAAACGAAACCATTAAGCACAAACACGATGGGACAGTTTGGCTAATCGAAGAAGACAAGCAATTAGAAGCTCAGTTTTCAAAGCAGCTGATAAGCTTTAACTTTAAAATTCAGACGTTTGAATTAGAGCAGGCGCTTAAAGTAGCTAAAGAGGAAGGCTGGCCTGACGCCATTATTATTGATTTAGATGGTGAAGATTTTAATGCAATTTCAGACATTGATACCGTTTTAAACGAAGTGAGTGAACCACCAAGAAGGCTCATCATGCTCTCCGAAGATGACGGTTTTCACCAGAGAATGAAGGCAGCTAAAACCAGGGCAATCAGCTTTCTAAAAAAGCCGGTTAGTTTGTCCGAATTAATAAGTCATTTGGAGGCTGTTTTAGCCAGGCAGGAGTTTAAGCCTCCTCGTGTCATGCTAATTGATGACGACAAAGAGCTATGCTCATTCATAAAGATTGAGCTAGAGGCTGAGGGAATGCAGGTCAAGGTTCTTGATAACATTAAAAATATCATCCCGGAGCTGGCCGAATTTAGACCCGAGTTGATTTTACTTGATATGGAAATGCCTGATTATTCAGGCATTGATATTGCTTTGTTAATACGACAGCATGTTCAGTTTGAAAGCCTTCCCATTGTATATCTGTCAGCCGAAAGAGATATCGAAAAGCAGACAGAAGCACTATTGTTTGATGCTGATGATTTTTTATCGAAACCTATATCACACAAGCGCCTCATTTCCTCAATTCGCTCCAGGGTGCAACGGGCAAGAACGCTCGAACAGTTAATTAGTAAAGACGGATTAACCGGCCTTTTAAAGCATGCGGCCATCAAAGAGCATGCGACACGTGAACTTGAAAGAGCTCGCCGGGACGGGGGCATGCTATCCATTGTGATGCTGGACATTGACCATTTTAAACGGGTCAATGATACCTACGGCCACGCTACCGGTGATACTGTCATCGCTTCACTTGCCACCTTATTGCGTCACAGATTTCGAAAAACAGATATCGTTGGCCGCTATGGTGGTGAGGAATTCATGATCATTTTACCAAACACTAACGGCAACGAAGCTTTCCGTATTACCGACGATATCAGAAAAGTATTTAGCGAAATGGAGTTTTCCTCGGAGAGTAAAGTTTTCTGCTGTACTCTCTCTGCCGGCTGCATCTGTTCGAAAGACGTCTCTTCAAAAACTGGAGTTTCAGAATTAATTGAAGGCGCAGACAAAGCACTTTACGTGAGTAAAAATAGTGGCCGTAACCGGGTGAGCAAAAGATAATCAACTTTTAGCATGGAGTCCGATCTGAAACTCAGATTCCATGCTCATAAAATCAAAGAAGGTTGAACGGGTCATCCACTGAACGCGACGGCTCGGTAAACCAAAAAGCTCCCTCTTCCGACATATAGAAGTGATCTTCCAGGCGCACACCGAACTTCTCCGGGTTAATTACCATAGGTTCATTGCTGAAGCACATTCCCGGCGCTAATGAGGTCTTGTCCCCACCGACTAAATACGGCCATTCATGTAAATCCATACCAATGCCGTGCCCTGTTCTGTGCGGCACACCCGGTAACTGATAGTCCGCCTTTAAACCCAGTTCTTTCAGTTTAGCGCGAACCGCGTCATCAACAGATTCGCAGGTTTTACCGATACGAGCCGCATCAAAAGCTGCCTGCTGTAAGTCACGTTCGTACTGCCAAAATTGCTCTTGCTCTTCAGTCGCGTTGCCAAAGGGGTAAGTACGGGTAATATCAGAGTGATACCCGTGCAACTTACAACCGGTATCAATAAGCACCCAGTCGTCTTTCTCTAAGCGCTGCTCGTAATTAACGCCGTGTGGGTAGCTGGTGCCCTTACCAAATAACACAATACAGAAAAACGAACCGGACGCTCCCACTTTGCGATGCGCTTCGTCGATAAAAGCTCTGACTTCAGACGCAGTTACGCCTTCGTTAAGCATGGCGCCGGTGGCTCTGTGCACAGCCATGGTCATATCCATTGCGGCCTGAATTAATGCCAGTTCGGTAGGAGATTTATGCATCCTGCAGGCAGCGGTAATGACCTTTGCGTCGCACATTGTTTCGGCTGGTTTGCGCTCTTCCAGCTTTGCCACCACGCTGTAAGGTGTGGATTCATCCAATGCCAGCTTATAACCATCAGAAAAATGCTCAGTTAAAAACGCCAACAACCGTTCGTAGGGTGATTCGTGCTCGTCCCACAAAACCGTATCCATGGGCAGTATCATTGCCTGAGTTAATGAGCCAACTTCAAATGCGGGCGCTATTAAGGTGACATTTCCCTTAACCGGAAGAACAGCGCCGACCAATCGCTCACTGGGGTACCACTTTAAGCCTGTGAAATATTCCAGGTTAGTACCTGCATTTAAATACATAGCGCTAATGCCTTGCTCCTGCATCAGTGCCTGCGCTCTGGCAATGCGCTGTTGGTATTCTTCCAGTTTAATAGGTTGAACACCTTCGGTCATATTCTCCAAAGCATTGAGGGCTTCCTCAGCTCGCGCAATTCCCACACCATGCGTCATAAAACACTCCTCTTATTAATTGTGCCACCTGAACGAACTCTGTATCGATTCGTCGATTACCTACTTGGCTACATGAATAATTTCAACTGACTGTAGGCCGCGGTTGGTTTTCCATTGAATAGACTGCCCTACGGAAAGACCAATAAGTGCTGCTCCCAAAGGAGCAAAAACCGATAAACTGTCTTCATATTTATCCACCTGATCAGGCGCAGTCAGAGTTTTTGTAAACACTTTCCCCGTTTCTAAAACCTTAAAGGTCACTTGCCGATTCAGACAAGCAACGTCGGCGGGCATGACATTTGGCTCAACAATTTTAGCACGGGCCAGCTCAACCTCTAACTCATCCAAAAACTCCCGGGGTAAACTGGTCTCATCTAAATGATGTTCAATTACGGCCATATCGACACACGAAATAACAATCTTAGGTCTAGTATTCATAATTCTCTCTCATAAAAAAAGGGCTCCGGAGAGCCCTTTAAGTTTACTCTTCAAGTTTCTTTTTCTTCTTTTCTTTTCGTTTTTCTTTCAACGTTAACTGCGGTTTTTTCTTCTGTTTTTCTTTACTCATTGGATTCACCTTATCTGTTCAAATGTTTAAATTAATCGACACATTGCACAACTAAGTTACTCCAAGGCACTACCCTCCTTTGAATTCCGGCTAAGCATCAACAGATGCGAGTCGATTCTGATTTACCGTCAGAACCTCCCACTTTATTGATATACCTTTAACAATAACTGTTGCTATGTCGCCTACGCGAAGACCAAGCAACGTAGAGCCTAAGGGGGAAATAAAAGACACCAGGTAGTTATCAGTATCCGCTAACTCTGGCGGAACCAACCTAACCCTTACCTGTTCCATTGTTTTTACATTACGCAGGACAACCGAAGCTCCGACTCGAATGCGTTTTTCAATTAAGGCTTCTTTTGACTCACTGAACTCAAGTCTATTCAACAAAATACTGAGCTCTACGGGGTCTATCAGCATTTGCTGCCCCGCTTCCTGAAAAATTGGGTTTGACGGACAAACCGAGGTTTTACAGAACCTGAATGCACGCTTAAGCACGGCTTTATCTCCAACCGAACTGAACACAAATTATTTAAAGGGAATAACAGACAGACTTGCCGGACGCTTAAGGCGCGTCCGGCTTAATTTGGAAAGGTGAGAGCGGTACTCTGTATTGAATAGTTAGACTTAAACATGATGTCCTCTTAACAACTGAATCCATCATAGCCCGTTAAAAATTTAAAGCAAGCCGACGACATTCTTTAGTCGAGCAACGTAATTCGCATTAAATACATTCTCCGCACGTTTAATATAAGCTTCTAAATCAACGTACTTCAGCGCATTTTTAAAATAGAACCTATCGGCAAAAGGCTGCATTTTCTCCTTTTCGAAAATGTCCTTTATTTGCCCAAAATAAACATCAATGTCATTGACCATAGACACCATATGCCAGTCGCTGCCGTACATCATTTTGTCAGCCAGCTTAAAAGGTTTGTCTGCGGTCGCTTCACGCGTTAGCTCAATTTCAAGCCGCCTGGCCAGGCTCGCCTGTGCTTTTTTACTGCCGACAATTTCATGTAAGTAAGACAAGTCGCAATAAACATGCGGGTAACGCCGGCACAACTCGACAACTTTACGGGCATAGTTATTCGGATCACTCCATTCGTCTTCCGCTTCCGACAGCCAACCTTTAACCCAGCGCCCATGCACTTTGCGCTTTCCACCACCGGCATGGCCAAAACAGAGCCTCATTGTTTTCCGTTGCTCACTTTTTGTCAGCGCCTGCTCCCAGTAATCCGGGTCTGAATTTAATCCGGAGCCTTTATAGGCTTGAAAGCCTTCCGGGGTACAGTGAGTAAAAATCGGAATAGAATGGGTCACACAAAAATCCAGAAAATAATCAACAACTCGTTCAACCGGAGGCTCGTTGCCCGCGGGCTTGTAACCCATGGGAGGGTAAAACTTAAATCCCGCTTTGCCGTGCTCTAACGACCGCTCTATGGCATCTTGAAGCACGCGTTCGGTGGCAGTCTGAGAAACAAATCGCAAAGGGTCAAAGGCAGAGAACCCCAGGATAATTCCGTCTGAATAATTTTCCAACGCCGTCATGCGCTCTAACTGCTGATCATAAAACTCATACTTAGGGTTGTCGCCAAACGGGTGCGCCATATCCATCATGTAATGAAAAAGCAGATAGCTTTCCGAAAAGTTGTCGTAATAGCCTTTTAACCGCTTAAGTATCCCGACCTCACTGCGCAGCATATTTAATACAAAATCTATTTTGTCCGCGGCATTTTCCAAAAACTCCAGAGACTTACGCAGCATTCGCTCAATCATTTTATGAATGCCGGAGAACCAGCCCGATATTTTATCCTGAGCGTGGGGTTCTGCTTTGAAGGTTAGTTTTGTTTTAATGTAATTTAGCTCCAGTTCCCGGGCCGATTCGCTGTCACCGTAATACTGATGTATTTCTCTCAGGACCGAGTACAGCTCACTGTTAATGAATTTCTCCTGGTAGGCTTCGGCTAACTCCGGCGTGCTACTGCCCTCTTCCTGTAACTCTTCCAGCAAGTAATGCTCTATTTCAATACAAACCAGGTGAGCAAACTCGTTGCAGATTTTTTCTGTGGCGCCTTTTTTAGTAGTTACTGAAAATGACTCCAGCCGCTCTTGTAATGTAGAGCTGGCAGTGAGTGAATACGCCAGTTTACTGATTAACTTTGCCGGAAGCTTCCAAATACCCCAACTCTCGAGAATTCCCTGCAATGGCACATAACGGGCATTGAAAAGGTGGGTATGGGCATCAACAACAAAAGGGAGTTTATTCATGGTCGTATCCGTCTGAAATAGCCTGATTTTCCTGAATTTTAGTTAAGTTAATAACTCACAGAAGATCAACTGCTCTCGTGTAAATTGGTCGTTCTTCCCAACATTTGGTCACAAGCACAAACCTCCGTTTTGCTTGAAGTTTTAAGTATCTGATTATTAAGTTAATTATTTCTGGCCTAAGAATTGCTTTGTTGTCCATAATAAGAAGATAAGAACAACAAGGAAGCATTATGAGTGTAAAGTTTGAAGATCGCCCAATAGAAAAAGTCCGGGAAGAAACCATCGACCAGCTGGTGATGAATTACAGCCACGGTGAGCTGTCGGCTGAAGCCTTTGAACGCCGGCTGGATCAAGCCATGGACGCAACGTTACATAGCCAGCTTGCTGAATTGGTAGAGGACCTGGAGCTGAAGCCCGATACCTCATACGACAGTATGAAAGAGCAGCAGTTTTCGCCACATTACGGCGAGGGACGTGTTCAACCGACGGAAAACGTTGTCTCTATACTGTCCTCTAATGAACGCTGTGGCGTATGGACGGTTCCGCGCGAAATCACCATCTATTCTCTGCTAGGCTCTGTAGAACTCGACTTTACCGATGCCATATTTCAACACCCGGACGTTACTATAAAAATTATAGGCGGCCTTTCAAGTCTTGAAATTTTTGTGCCTGAAGAAATCACCATTAGCACCAACGTCTTTAGCATTCTTGGCTCCACAGAGAATAAAGCCCCGTCTATGGGCAACTTAAAGCAGGCACCACATATACGCATTGAAGGCTTTCAGGTGCTTGGTTCTGTCGAGGTGAAAGTGAAACGCACCATAAAAGAGAAGTTTGTTGCCTTTGCGAACAGCTTGAAGGGCACCTTTCAATCTCGTTAAAGTCGGAGTAAATTAGAGCTAACACTCAATTTAATGGAGAGTTAGCTCAATGAAACTCTATGAAATGGCAAAAGCGCCCAACCCTCGTCGGGTTCGGATGTTTCTTGCGGAAAAAGGGCTACTGGACAAGGTCAACTGCGTTGAACTTGACCTATCCAAAGGTGAAAACTTAACACCGGAATTTGAACGCAAGAACCCAATGAAGAAAGTGCCGGTACTGGAACTCGACAACGGCACTTGCATTGGCGAAACCATGGCCATTTGCCGGTATTTTGAAGCTGCCTTCCCGGAATCGGAGGCCTTACTAGGCAATACTGCCAAAGAGCAAGCCATTATCGAACAATGGACACGCTGGATAGATTTCTATTTATTTACCCCAATTGGCATGTGTTTTCAGCACACCACCGACTACTTCAAACACAAAATGACACCCATAAAAGAATGGGGCGAGGCAAATCACGCAGCAACCCTGACCTTCTTCGACTTTCTGGAAAAGCATTTAGCCGACCATCAATTCATCGCGTTGGAACGTTTTACCATTGCCGACATTAATGCTTTTTGCACAGTCGACTTTGCCAAGGTGATTCAACTGCGTGTCGATGAACGCTGGCCTAATCTAAAAGCCTGGTATGAGCGTATGAAAGAACGTGACTCATCGAAGGTTTAAGGGATACATATGATTGAACTCTATACGTCAGCAACACCCAACGGTTATAAAGCGACGGTCACATTAGAAGAAATGGGGCTGGACTATAATCTCCATCACGTTCAATTGCAGGACGACGAGCAAAAACGCCCTGACTTTCTCAAAATGAACCCCAACGGGCGCATTCCGGTTATTGTCGATAAAAATAACGACGATTTCGCGGTGTTTGAGTCCGGTGCCATTATGCTGTACCTGGCGGAAACTTACGACAAGCTGAACCCTAAAGACCCGAAGGAACGTTCACGCATGATCCAATGGCTGATGTTTCAAATGGGTGGCATTGGACCCATGATGGGTCAGGCCAACGTTTTTTATCGGTATTTCCCGGAGAAATTGCCTTCAGCCATTGAACGTTACCAGAACGAAAGCCGCCGGCTGTTTGAAGTGCTGAACACACGTTTAGGCGAGTCTGAATACTTAGCGGGCGATAACTTTTCGTTAGCGGACATTGCTAACTGGTGCTGGGTGCGTACCCACGACTGGTCTGGTGTCAGCCTTGACGGTCTGGAAAATCTGAAGCGCTGGATGAACACCATTAGCGAGCGTCCTGCCTGCCAGCGCGGCGTAACAAAGCCAGAGCGTATGGGCGATCCTGACGAACTGGTCAAGAGCGCCCAGAAAATGGTGCAGCGTTAAGCGGCAGCCAACTGCGCCAGATACTCATCGTAACTACCGGCAAAGTCACGTAAGCCTTTGTCGGTAATTTCGATAATACGAGTAGCCAGAGTCGACACGAACTCGCGGTCGTGACTGACAAACAACAAAGTGCCTTCAAACTGCTCCAGCGCCAAATTCAGCGACTCTATCGATTCCATATCCAAATGGTTCGTCGGTTCATCCATCACCAGGATGTTCGGGCGCTGCAAAATCAGTTTACCGAAAATCATCCGCCCTTTTTCACCACCGGATAAAATCGATACCGGCTTTTGAATGTCGTCTGAAGAAAACAGCATACGACCCAAAACGCCACGAATGGCTTGCTCGTCATCGCCTGGTTTCTTCCACTGATACATCCACTCGTAAACGGTCATTTCCTGCTTAAACCAATGCGCGTGATCCTGCGCGTAGTAACCTATCGCCGCATTTTCAGACCATTTTATGCAGCCTGAGTCTGGCGTGTACTCGCCCATCAGGCATTTCAGCAAAGTCGTTTTACCAATACCGTTGGCACCAATAATCGCGACTTTCTCGCCCACTTCTATCGAGGTACTCAGACCTTTTAAGACCGCTTCGTCTTCGAAACTCTTACGCACGTTTTCGGTTTCAAGCGCTAATCGGTAAAGTTTCTTTTCCTGGGTAAAACGGATGTAGGGATTAACCCGGCTGGACGCTTTAACTTCGTCCAGCTGAATTTTTTCCATTTGGCGCTGACGTGAGGTTGCCTGCTTGGCTTTAGATGCATTCGCAGAGAAACGACTGACAAAGCTCTGCAGCTCCGCAATTTTCTCTTTCTTCTTAGCGTTATCGCTCATCAACTGTTCACGCGCTTGGGTAGCAGCAAACATGTATTCGTCATAGTTACCCGGGTATACGCGCAACTCACCGTAATCAATATCAGCCATGTGCGTACACACCGTGTTCAGAAAGTGACGGTCGTGCGAGATAATGATCATGGTGCTTTGTTTTTCCGCCAACACGTCTTCCAGCCAACGAATGGTATTAATGTCCAGGTTGTTGGTCGGTTCGTCCAGCAACATAATATCCGGCTCAGAAAACAGAACCTGCGCCAGTAACACCCGAATTTTCACACCCGGTGCCAGCGCCGACATTAAGCCAAAGTGTTGCTCTACCGGTATACCTAAGCCCAACAGTAGCTCGCCAGCACGGGATTCGGCTGTGTAGCCATCCATTTCGGCAAATTCGGTTTCCAAATCGGCTACACGCATGCCGTCTTCTTCACTCATTTCGCCACTGCTGTATATACGGTCGCGCTCTTCTTTAACCGCCCACAGTTCTTCATGCCCCATAATAACGGCGTCGACCACGCTGTACTCTTCGTAGGCGAACTGATCCTGCCGCAACTTACCAATGCGAATATTCGGCTCCAGCGACACATTGCCGGAGGAAGGCTCCTGCTCACCACTTAAAATGCGCATAAAGGTCGACTTACCGCAGCCATTAGCACCTATCAGGCCGTAACGGTTGCCATTGCCGAATTTAACAGAAATATTTTCAAAAAGAGGCTTTGCACCAAATTGCATGGTGATATTTGCAGCAGAAATCACGTATTCAACATCCAGGACTATAGGGTAAAAATTGAGCGCGCAATGTACGTGTTTTTCGCGTAAATTACAAAGAAAGATTCACTAATGGATAAATAGACTATGCAAATGTCCTGGACAGATGTCTCCACAAGTTTAAGTGATATTTGGAATACCGAGCTTTGGAAAACCGGCGATGCCCAGATATACCTCAGTCAGGTGATTATTGCCATCACCCTGATCATTGTTGGCGTTATTGTTATACGCTGGGTTGGCTCCAGTCTGGTCAAACGGGCTCTGAAGTCCGGCCACACTTCTCAGAACACCATTTATGCCTTTAGAAAGCTGTTCTCATTCCTGGCTTACGTGCTCATTGTCTTAATCGCCCTGCCCGTTGCAGGCATCCCCATTACTATATTCGCGGTGTTAGGTGGTGCATTAGCCATTGGTGTCGGTTTTGGTGCCCAGAACCTGTTGAACAACCTGATTTCCGGCATGATTTTGGTTGCCGAGCGCCCTATTCGCATTGGCGACATAGTCGAGCTGGAAAACGAACGTGGTCGCATTGAAGAAATTGGCAACCGCTGTGTTCGCATCAAACGCTTCGATGGTGTGCATGTACTGGTTCCAAACAGCTACTTCCTGGAACAGCGCGTGGTGAACTGGACCCTGGTATCTACAGAAATACGCAGCACAGTGACCGTTGGGGTGGCCTATGGTTCGCCTATCGACAAAGTTCGCGAATTAATGCTGGAAGCCGCCAGCCAACACGAAAAAATTGTTCAACGCCTGCCTTTTGAGGTCTTCTTTGATGACTTTGGTGATAACAGCTTAACCTTCAACTTACTGTTCTGGACAGAAGTTGAAGCGCCGATGGATATTCGTCGTGTGCAGTCCGACATACGCTTTAAAGTCGATAAGATATTCGCCGAGAATAATATCACCATCGCCTTTCCACAAAGAGATGTACATTTAGATACGCTGAAGCCGCTAGAGATAAAGATGACGTAATGACGTGCCCATCGGAATCGATATCGGCTCGAGCATAAAAAACGTCAGGCTACGCCGATGTAGCCTGACGTTCACGTCAGGAGGGATATTGAACCTGACATAAATGTCAGGCTACCCCAAATTAGAACTCGTAGCTGTAACTTAAGCTAATTTCGGTTCCAACTTCTTTGCTGCGAACTAGGATATCCGACTGAGTCACTTCCTGATCTTCTCCAAGAATGTTTTTCACCTTGAAGCCGATTTTAGAGTTAAAGCTCGGATAATAGTTATAAACCAGGTCCAGTGAATGGAATGGTTGCTCAAAAGCATCCTCACGTCCACCGATACCAGCCGCTATAATACGCTCACCAAACACGTTATAGACCAACGAGGTGGCATGTTCACCGTTAGCTGAGTCGTAGTTCAACTGGAAGTTGGCAACGTATTCAGAGTGACCGGTCATACGTTTAGTCCGGTTGGTTAAGTTACCCGCCAACGCCGGATCAATCGACGCTTCAGAGTCACTCCAGGTTAAGTTACCCGAGGTAAAGAAACCGTTCGCCAGGTAGCCTAAATCGTGCAGCCACTCAAACTCAACGCCATAGACTTCAGCAGATTCACCGTTTACATAGCTCAGAGTATACTCTTCATCACCTACCTGAAGTATCGACTCAATTGGGTCTTCTATGTCCTTGTAGAACGCTGCAACAGTGTAGTTGTCACCATTATCAGCATAGTACTCAAACCGTGCATCGTAGTTACGCAAGTCACTGCTTTCTAAACCAGCCCTTCCGAAGGTACGAATATCCGTTACCGGATCGTAATAGGCAACAGGTACAGTTTCACGCAAATCGGGGCGAACCACGGTTTCGCCGTAACCAAAACGAAGCTGGTAATTATCACTGGCCATGTAGGTTAGAGATAAAGCCGTATAGAGATCGTCTTCCGCAATCGTGCTCTCAACCACGCGCTCAGGGTTAAAGTAGTTATTTAAATCCTGCTCACTAAAGATCAAGCTCGATGTTGCCAGAGAAACCTGTTTAAAGTCTTCATAACGAACACCACCACTTACACGCCAGGTGTTATCGAATATCGCGTCGAACTCACCGTAATAGGCATCAATTTTCTGAGCGGCCAGGTAGTCATCCGCATTTGGTGCACTAGGTTCGCGGAAGTTAAGGCGAAAGTTGTTTTCGTCAATAACGTCATCAGTAAGATAACCCGTTAACCCAAGTTCGCCATCTAAATCATCAAGAACAGAAAAACCCGAACCGGACCCATTATCTAAACTAAAGCTACTGGTATTGTAATAACGGGCTTTATCAACAAAGTCATAGCCTGCTTTTAACTCAAGTTCTATACCTGACAGCATAATTGGCAATGAGAAATTACCACCGTAAGACTTAACGTTATCTTCCATATCGACAAACTGGAAAACAGCACGGTTATCGTCACCGGTTACGCGAGTTTCTGTAAAGTTACCGTCAGCGTCATATCTATCATCAAAACGGTACGAAACTTCCGTAGGAATATCTGTTTCGGCTTTTGACTCAGTGTACTGCCAGTCAAAACCAATTCCCCAGTAATCCATGAAGGTATGTTGTCCGCGGAACTGATCCACATCCAATACACGCTCTTCATATTTAAACTCATGTTCACGGTTCGCAAGACCCGTTCCGACAATGGTTTTCAGGTTACTGCCGTTCGGGCTTTGCTTGATACCAAATTCCGATTCGTCTTCTGAATCTTCAAGATAAATTTTGGTATAACTGACACTGTGCGTATCCAGTTCATAGCCTGCGGTGAAAAAACCGTTCAGACGCTCTGTCTCTGTCGTTACTGAGGTTTCTGAAAAGGTGTTGTAACAAGACTTAGAGATGTCTTCTACCGTTTCCAGAGAGGTTGAACAATCGGCTGTGGCGTTGTTACTGATAACCGCATTCTGGCGTTCAGAATAGTCCCAGTTGTTGTCATAAGACGCAGCTGCTAATACGCCTATGGTTCCACCAAAAAATGACTCATCAAAGCTATTACCTAAGGTCGCTTTTAAGTCCATGTTCGGATCTAACGACTCTTTCTTAAGTACCATATCACGTGGTAACTGCTTAGCTAGCGAGGCATTAATTGCACGAGCCTGATTACCCGCACTGTTTCCAGCACCAGTCAGACCATCGGTATTAATAATGTTACGCAAGCTAAAGTCGCCCTGGTAGCGGCCAATCGCGTCTTGAATGCCTGCCGGGATACCGCTGTCGTCGCGGTTATAGGTATAACCTTCGTCTGCGTTGCTATTCATGCCAACGCCCGCTTCAACACTAAAGACAAAATCATCAGGTAAAGAGCGCGTACGGATATCAATGTTACCACCACCAAAAGCCGCAGGCATTGAAGGTGAAAACACCTTTTGTACAGCCATACTTTCAATAATGGTTGAAGGGATAATATCCAGCGGAACCACGTTACGGGTTAAATCCGGACTCGGTATACTAGCTCCATTGATGCGGGCACTTGAATAACGCTCACCGAGGCCACGTACATAAATAAATTTACCATCAACCAGTGTTAAACCGGTTACCCGACGTAAGGCCGATGCCGCGTCGCTGTCGCCAGAACGAGATAACTGCTCAGCGCCCAGGATATCAGCCACAAAAGCCTGATTCTTACGCTCTTCAACAACAGCAGCTGCACTACCCTGCAAACGACTGCCGGTAGTAACAACTTCTTCAATCGTCGATTCACGCTCAATTTCAGCTTCATCAGCTTGCTGAGCCAAAACTGCTGGCGCAGAGGCAAACAACCCTAATCCAACCGCTAAAGCAACAGGTTTGAGTTTGTATTGATTTTTCATAACCAACTCCTGCAATAAAATCGGAAAATAGGCGCAACACCGTTGCGCCTATTCATTCGCATTCCAACTCAAATTAGTCCGCGTCAGCAGCAGCTACAGCAGTCTCAACCCACTGATACCACTCAGAACTTGTATCGTCGTCAGACAATGCGCCGATGAAATCAACCGGAGTAAAGAAGTCATCGTTTAATTCAGTTAAATCATTCGCTGCGATAGTGATAGAAGAGGACATATCCGTAGAGATACCGTCATCATTCAGAACCGTTGCAGAGCCATCAAGAACTTCGTTTGCACCGTCGTTCGGATACCAGGATGAATAAGTTTCACCATCTGCGAAGGTGTTATCACCCGTATTCACGAAGTTGTTAGTACAAGCTAAAACTGAGTTGTAGAAGTCCAGTTCGCCATTATCAACACCTGCTTCACCATCCGTAGTAAAGAAGATGCAACCGTCGTCAGCAGTACCATTCTCTTTAATTTTCAGAACGTTATACATTTGACCCTGGAAGTTATCGTCAAATTTAGTTGCAATTGAAGGAGCATTATCACGCTCAGACTTTAAGTCGGTAGTAATAACAGTGACGTTAGCAATAGTTGGAGCTGAAGGAGGAACGTCATCGTAATCTGGACCGTTATTTTTCTCACCGTCGGCTTCAAAACCGCCGTTACCCATACCGACAGTATTTCCGTCAACATCAACCGTACCGTGTTTAATGAACAGGAATTGGGCTTTGCCCTGCCAGCCCGCATCCATATCTACTGAATCGTCCTGGTTGTCGGTGAAAACAATGTTTTTAATGTTGGCCGCACCGCCAAAGAACTCAACGCCGTCATCATAGCCCTGGTGAATATGAAGAAATTCATAAGATGAACCAGAACCAACAGCATTCAGAGTTAACGAGTTAAGGTCATCACCGTCACCACCTTCGCGAGGACCTGAACCTGCGTACCAAATTTTAACGTATTTCATTGAACCGCTGTCATCAGCGTTATCGTTACCACCGTAGTAGCTAACAATACCTTCTGACTCAATGTTACAAGTGTCAGCAGCGCGTTGCGCATTAGTACACTGGTTTGTTTGTCCGTTACCGTTGATGATGATACCACCCCAGTCAGCGAAACGTGGTGCATCACCTGTTACGTTCAGACGATCAAATGCGTTAGCTGAGGTAAACGTAATTGGCTTGTCAAAAGTCCCAATCGCATTTAACTGCGCGCCACGGGCAACCTGAACAATGGCTTCACCAGAGGTAAAGGCTAATGTCGCACCAGGTTCAACGGTCATGACCGGACCATTCTGATTAATTTCACAATCTGTCGTGGTATCACAATCTTCACCAATTTGCAGCGCGCCTTCAAAAACGTGAACACCACCATCAGGTAATTCTTCAAAAGTAATGTCTTCGTCAATTTCGATAGTCGCACTTGCGAAGTCCGTATCGTAAGTACAGTCCTGACCGTCATACGAACCTTGAACATCGCCATAGCTTGCGCAATCAGCACCGCTTCCTGAATCGCCACCACCATCAGCACCGCCGCCATCTGAACCAGAACCGCTGTCTGAACCAGAGTCGTTGTTAACTGTTGGGGTTACATTAATATCGCCGCCGCAACCGGCTAAGAATAGAGCGGCAGTTACTGCAGAGATTTTGAATAAAGTATTAAATTTCATTGAGTTCTCCTGACTTGGATGTTGTCCAGTTATGATTTAAGTCGGGAGAAGACTAAGACGCTTGCATGACAAGATTGTGACAACACAAAAGTGTCACAAAATATTCACCATTCGGTAACCTAAGTTTTCTCTTTTGATCTTTGCGCTTGTTGAATAAGTAACCTATATCAGTAATAAAAACACAAACGAGGAAGACCCCATGCGTAAACTTTTAATCAGCGGATTATTGGCAGCCTTTGCTTTACCAGCTGCGGCTGACCGTTTCGAAGATGTGACCATTGAACATAATGAAGTAGCGGACAATATTTATATGCTGACCGGGGCCGGCGGCAATATGCTGATGTCGTCAGGCGACGATGGTGTGTTTCTGGTCGATGACCAATACACTCAGGTAGCAGAGCGTATTGCGGAAAAAATTCAAGAGTTAAGCGGTGAAGAGGTTCATTATATTCTGAACACTCACTTTCACGGCGACCATGTCGGCTCAAATATGTGGTTTGCCAATAACCAAAGTTCGACCATTTTTGCGCATGACAATGTGCGCGAGCGTTTGAGCAACGACGACAGCTTTGCCGAAATGGGGTTACCAGCAGTTACTTTTGACTCAGGTATCACCTTCCATTTTAACAATGACACCATTTACGTGTTCCACTTACCGGCCGGACACACTGACGGCGACAGTGCCGTCTGGTTTAAAGACGCTAACGTACTGCACCCGGGCGACTTATTCTTCAATAAACGTTTCCCGTTTATTGACTTAAAAAGTGGCGGCGATGTTGACGGCTATATTGCCAATGTCGAAGACTTATTGGATCGTATTACCGACGACACGGTCATTATTCCCGGCCACGGGCCTTTAGCCAGCAAAGAAGACTATCGTGCTTTTCTTACTATGATGAAAGAAACCAAAGCCGAAGTCGACACCATGAAGCAGCAGGGAATGACCCTTGATGAGGCTAAAACCAAGGGCCTGAGTGACAAATGGAAAGACTGGAGTTGGTCCTTCATTAACGAAGAACGCTGGATAACAACCCTGTACTAGCGTCTTTTCCTAGCAACCCGAGCGGAAAATTAATTGTTCGTTCGGTTGCTCAAGGTGGTATTCCATGGCTAATTCGTCGCAGTTGGCCAGCCTTGGGCAAATGTCACAGTCTTTCATGACCTTTTCCGGTAAGGTGTCTTTAGAGCAGTGGCTAAAGCCCTGCTGCTCAAAAAAGTCCGGCACCCGGGTCAGTACAATCACTCGGTTTAGCTGCAGTAAGCGCGCTTTTCTTAGCAAGTAAGCCACCAGCATACGGCCCTGACCGCGCACCTCCGTATGCGGATGAACACCCAGCGACCGAATTTCCGCCAGGCCTGTGGTATAAATATACAAAGACGCGCAGCCCATGACTTTGCCGTTCACTTCTGTCACCGCAAATTCGTTAATAGAGTGCACTATGTCGTCTTTTGCCCGCGGTAAATTTTCCCCCGCCCCGGCCCAATGCTGAACTAAATCTAAAATGGCACCAATATCACCCAGGTTGGCATCGCGCACCTGGATTCGCTGTTGCTGCTGTGCCGCTTTTAACTCTTCATTCACCCGCTGCGGCGAGGTGCCGCCCAGGGCACAACGTTTTTTCAGCAAAGCATCGAGCGTTAGCCAGTCATAAACGTCCTGTTCAATAACAGGAACTACCGCCTGAAAGGCTTCCAGTGGCATGTCTTCTAACGGCTTTTTCGCTTGAATGGCCTGTTGTACCAGCTCGCCAACATTGTGATGTGCCTGCCGGAAAGGAACACCTTTCGCGACCAGGTAATCGGCCAGCTCAGTAGCATTAGCATAGCCGCCCTGCGCGGCTTTGCGGCAAACCTCATGGTTGACGGTTAACCCCTGCAGGCTGGAAGTCACCATAGCCAATGACGCCTGCCAGGTGGTAAAGGCATCGAACAAACCTTCTTTGTCTTCCTGCATGTCTTTGTTGTAAGCCAGTGGCAAAGCTTTTAAGGTCATCATTAAGCCGGTTAATGAACCCACTACCCGTCCGCTTTTACCCCGCACCAATTCCAGTGCATCGGGGTTTTTCTTCTGCGGCATGAGCGAAGAACCCGAGGTCACGTTATCGGCCAGTTCAATAAAGCCCGCCTCACCGGAATTGTAGAAAATAAGATCTTCCGCTAAGCGCGACAAATGCAGCATCGAGAGCGACGCGGTGCTTAACAGCTCAACTACAAAATCACGGTCAGATACTGAATCCAGACTATTACGAGTCGCTTCACTGAAACCCAGCTCGCTGGCAATGGCTTCGCGATCAATGGCATAAGCTGTGCCCGCCAATGCGCCACATCCCAGCGGGCTTTTATTGAGCCGCTCTGTTGCATTTTGTAAGCGCTCACTATCACGCTGGAGCATTTCAACATAGGCCAGACACCAGTGCGCCAGCAATACCGGTTGCGCCCGTTGCAGGTGCGTGTAGCCGGGTATGACCGTACCCTGCTCGCGCTCTGCTAAATCAATTAATGCCTGCTGTGTCTGCTTTAAAGACTGCTGCAGAACACCCGCCTGTTCCCGGCACCACAAGCGTAAATCGGTAGCGACCTGATCGTTACGGCTACGCCCGGTATGCAGCTTTTTGGCTAAATCACCCACTTTGGCTATCAGTGCCGCTTCGACAAAGGAGTGAATATCCTCGTCGCCGCCGACAGCAACTGCCGCAGGGTATTCGCGCACTTCACTGAGCAGTTCATTCAATGCCTGCTGTAACTGCTGACATTCATTACGGTTTAACACGCCCACCTTGTGCAGCGCATTCGCCCAGGCTTTAGAGCCGGTTATATCCTGCTCAGCTAACACATAGTCAAAAGGCAACGAGTCATTAAACTGCTGAAATGCGACATCGGGTCCTGCCGCAAAACGTCCACCCCATAGCGCCATAATCTACCCCTTCTGCTGCTTCTGTAACGCCGCTATCCGGCTGGGAAGAGAGAACAACCGAATAAAGCCTTCGGCGTGCGCCTGGTTATAGACTTCGTCCGCACCAAAGGTCGCAAAGTCTTCGCTGTATAAGCTATTCGGTGAACGTTTCTGAACCGCAGTCACTGAGCCTTTATACAGCTTCAGCACCACGTCGCCGCTGGCAGTCGAACACAGTGACTCCGCTGCCGCCATCACCGACTGCTGCAACGGGGTAAACCAGCGCCCATCGTACAACAACTGTGCGAACTGCTCGCTCAACTGAGCTTTCCAGCTGCGGCTGGTTTTATCCAGTACCAACTCATCAATAGCCTGCAAAGCGGCCATCATGACAGTACCGCCCGGAGTCTCGTAGCAACCCCGGCTTTTCATGCCCACCAGACGGTTTTCGACAATATCCACCCGCCCGACACCATGCTTAGCAGCAATGTCATTCAACACATTCAGGCTTTCAAAAGGCGACATTGCTTTGTCATTCACCGCCGTAATTTCGCCGTTCACGACCTGAACTGAAACATATTCCGGCTTATCCGGTGCCTGTTCGGGTGACGCGATCAGGGTCCAGACTTTGTCGGTAGGTTCGCACCAGGGGTCTTCCAGTTCGCCGCCTTCGTGCGAAATGTGCCAGGCATTGGCGTCCCGGCTGTAAATTTTCGTCGCCGAAGCGGAGCACGGAATATCCCGCTCCGCCAAATAGTCCAGCAACGACTCCCGGCTGCTGAGCTCCCACTCCCGCCACGGCGCAATTACTTGTAAGTCGGGTGCTAAGGCGGCGTAGCAGGACTCAAACCGCACCTGATCGTTACCTTTACCGGTACAGCCATGCGCCAGCGCATCCGCGCCCACTTTGCGGGCCACTTCAACCTGAGCTTTGGCAATAATCGGACGCGCCATAGCCGTACCCAATAAATAAGTGCCTTCGTAAATTGCTCCGGTTTTGAGTGTTGGGTACACGTAGCTCTTCACAAACTCGTCTTTTAAATCAACCACGTGGCATTCGGACGCACCGGACGCTTTGGCTTTTTCTTCCACGCCTTCCAGCTCCTCTGCGCCCTGCCCAACGTCAGCAACAAAAGCCACCACTTCGCAGCCATAATTTTCCTTTAACCAGGGCACAATGGCCGATGTGTCCAGACCGCCAGAATAGGCCAATACAACTTTCTTCACGTGACTCATGAGGCTTTCTCCATAGATTCTGGCAGTACTGCTGCCGTTGGGTTTAATAACAAGGTTAATAAAGCGTTCTGTGCGTAAAGACGGTTTTCTGCCTGCTGAAAACAGCGGGACAGCGGGCCGTCCATAACATCGGAAGTAATTTCATAGCCGCGATGCGCCGGCTGACAGTGCAGCACCGAAGTGGCACCACTGTGCTTAACCAGCTGCGCGTTAATTTGATAGGGATGGAAAATCTCGCGTACTGCATCCAGAGGTTGATCATCGCCCATAGACACCCAGGTGTCGGTGTAGAGCGCATCGGCATCTGCCACCGCAGCAATATCATGCGTCACCACAATGTTAGCGCCGCTCTTCTTCGCCAAAGCCTTCGCTTTTTTCACAAGGTCAGCATTGGGCTCATAGCCTTTCGGACAAACAATGGTGCAGTCGGTGCCTACTGTCGCAGCAGTTAGCATCAGCGACTGCGACACATTATTACCGTCGCCTAGGTAAACCAGCTTTAGTCCCTGCACATTGCCGTACTGCTCTTGCAGCGTTAAAAAGTCCGCCAGTGCCTGACAAGGATGAAAGCGGTCGCACAAGCTGTTCACCACAGGTACCGAGGCGTGCCTGCACAGCTCTTCTAACGTACTGTGCGACATAACCCGGGCGACAATGGCATCTGCCCAACAGGAGAGGTTACGGGCATAGTCTGCAACGGTTTCCCGCACGCCCATGCCCTGTCCCTGCTCGTTCAGATACACGGCATGACCACCCAGCTTCTGCAAACCAATGTCAAAAGACAGCCGCGTACGTAAGCTTGGTTTTTCAAATAAGGTAACCACGCTTTTGCCTGACAGCGTACGTTGATATTTTTCGGGGAACGCTTTTTGCGCTTGCGCTAAAGCCAATAACTGTAAGGTGTCAGCCGGAGAAAGCTCCAGCCCGGATAAACAATGTTTCATCATACTTACTCACTAATCTGTGTGCCTGAAAAGGGGTTATTCATTAAATTCCAACTGCCTATTCGCACACATCGTCGTAAGCGCTTTGCGGCGTCCAGCGCACCACGTACTTTCACCAGCATGCCGTCTTTAATGACGCCGGCCTGGATTAGTTCCTGAATCGAATCTGAATTGAGATGACTTAAGGGGTTTCCACTGCCGTCCAGCACCGCTTCAACATCGGTCAGAAATAACAGCTCGGCTTGGTAAGTTGCAGCAACGGCGACCGCTGCATCATCCGCATTGACGTTAAACCACTCACCTTTATCACCAAAACCAATAGAGCTAATAAGCGGAACGCAGCCATGCGCCAGTAAGTCAGAAATAAGCGCTGGAAAAGCCTCGCCCTCCGGAACCTGACAAATACCGACCTGACCTAAGCTTTCAGACTGCTGAATACAATTAACGCCCGCTTCATAAAGCGTAAGACCTATAGGTTTTAAGCCCGCGGCAATAGCATGCTTCATTAAGGTCTTGTTTGCCGCACCTGCCAGGCCGCCGACAATATAAGGCATGTGCTGCTCCGGACTGATTCTTAAGCCGTTCTGCTTTACGCTGTTCAAACCGGCTGTTGCCAGCCACTGCTGCACCAGGGATCCGCCACCGTGCACCAACAAGGTTTCATCATCGTTTTGTTTCAGTGACTGAAACAGCGAACTTAAGGCTTGTGGTTGTTCTAACAGGCTGCCGCCAACCTTTATCACTCTCATAGCAAGCCCTCCTCAACGGGCAACCCCAGCTGCAGGTTAATGCACTGGATAGCCTGACTTGCCGCGCCTTTCAGCAAATTATCAATAGCTGACAGTACTATCAGTTGGTTGCCTTGCCGGTGCCAGCCGATATCCACAAACGGCTGATGGGTAACGTCCTTAATGGCCGGGCGCGCCTGCTTCTTGAAGCGCACTAAGGGTTGTTCTTCATAGCATTGATAAGCGCTCGTTAAGTCAGCATCGCTGGTATCGTCGTTAAGCTCGGCGTACAGAGTGGCCAAAATGCCGCGGGGGAATTGTGCCAAATGGGGCGTAAACAACACTTCGTGTTGCAACTGCTGTGCTATTTCCGGCGTATGCCGATGCTCAAACAGACCGTACGCCTGCAAAGAAAGCTCCGCGCCCTGAGTAGCAACAGACGCTTTACGTCCTGCCCCAGTCACTCCGGACACCGCATTAATAATGACTTTGCTGTTTTTGAGTAAACCGGATTTTTTTAGCGGAAGTAATGCCATTAAGCTGGCTGTCGGGTAACAGCCAGGTACCGCAACTAACTGAGCTGCCGCTATCTCCTGCGGATACCATTCAGCAAGACCATAAACAGCCTGGCGAAGCCAATGAGCCTGCTTGTGCTCAAATCCATAAAAACGCGGATAATCTTCAGCAGCCTCTAAGCGGAAACCACCGGACAGATCAATCACCTTTAAACCGGCCTCCAGAAACTCAGGTGCCAGTGCAACACTGATACTATGCTCCGTGCATAAAAACACTGTATCTGCCTGGTGTTTAATGCTGGATTTCTCGTTATGCGTCAGACCTTGCAGGGGAGTTTTTAAACAATGTGAATATTGTGGATACAAATCACTCAACAAGGCACCAGCATCACTGCTATGCTCAGACACATAGCAACCAAAAAGGCTAAGCGCCGGGTTTTGCTGCACTAAACGGCTAAGCTCGGCACCAACATAACCGCTGGCTCCGATAATAGCGACTGAATGTGACGGCGCTGGTTGATACTGCATGCGACAAAAACCTGTTGCTGTTCCTGAGTAAAAATGCAGAATAACCGAATAAATATACTTATGCAATAATAGTGAATAATTATATCAAGGATAAACTATGGTAGCCGCCCGTTCTTTGCCGTCTTTTTTCTCTATGTACCAGCAGCTCATTGCTCAGCCCTCCATCAGTGCGACCGACCCTAAATGGGATCAGAGCAACCAGAAAGTCATTCATTTATTAGCTGAATGGCTAGAACTGCTTGGGTTTGACTGCGAAATCAACGAGCTGAATAGCCAACAGGGAAAATACAATTTACTGGCTCGGCGTGGTGCCGGAAGTGGCGGTTTACTGCTGTCCGGCCATACCGACACGGTACCTTACGACGCCAGTCGCTGGAACTTTGATCCCTTTAAACTCACCGAACAGGATAACCGTTGGTACGGGCTTGGCAGCATTGATATGAAAGGCTTTTTCGCCTTTGTCATGCAAGTTTTGAATGAACTGGATGCCAGCCAACAAAGCAAACCCATTATGGTTCTGGCTACCGCCGATGAAGAAACCACCATGAACGGAGCCCGTGAAGTGAGCCGCTTTGCTAACCTCAAGCCCGACTATTGTGTCATTGGTGAACCCACCGATATGCGTCCCGTATATGCCCATAAAGGCCACATGAGTGAGGTCATTCGCATTACCGGACGCTCGGGTCACAGCTCCGATCCTGCATTAGGTATTAACGCCATAGAGCTGATGCACGAAGTCATTTCTGCATTGCTGAAATTAAAAGAAGAGTTTAAGCATAAATATTCAGATTTAAGCTTTACGGTACCACAACCAACCATGAACTTTGGCCACATTCATGGCGGCGATAATGCCAACCGTATTTGTGGCTGTTGTGAGCTGCATCTGGACATTCGCCCGCTGCCGGGTTTATCCGTCGACGAACTTTATGCTCACCTGCATAAAGCGACCGGGAGTATTCAGGCACGTTACCCCGGTTGTGTTGAGCTCATATCACTACACCATCCTGTGCCGGCATTCCAACAAGCAACCGACTCAGCTCTGGTGCAGCTCGCCGAAAAAGTATCGCAAAGCAAAGCTGAGGCGGTAAACTACTGCACTGAAGCGCCTTTCCTGCAGGCACTCGGGTGCCAAACGCTGGTGATGGGTCCGGGCTCCATTCGGCAGGCGCACCAGCCAGATGAATATTTATCGGTTGATTCTATAAAACCTACTCAAGAAAAACTAAAAAATTTACTAAAAGAGTTTTGTTTTTCGCAGTAGCCGCCGATAACAAAGCTATGTCTTAGATTTGAGTCACATCAAATCTGCCAGTAGTAAAAAACAAGTTTGGTACAACAAAGGATTATCACATGATAAGACAGCTCTCCATAGGTTTTCGCGCAAGTGCGGCTTTCGGACTGATTGGAATACTGACCCTCATTTTGGGTATTTTTGCACTCAACCGCATGGGGGCCATTGAGACTCAGCTTAACCTCATTAGCGAAGAACAAGTTCCTGCTGTTGATAACGTTAATGATCTGGATCGAGAGTTCCTGCGTGTACGTATCCACTCTGCTCACGTCGCAACTTATATCGATGACGAAACTCGGTTGGAAAGATACCAACAGAGCCTTAATGACGCTATCGCCGACTTGAAGCGAAATCAGAACGAATACGAAAAAATGATTCAAGACCCTCAGGCTCGCAAGCTCTTCAATGAATACATGGCGTTAGACGAGGAATACTGGAAGCTGAATGATCAGTTCGGACAGTTAGTTAATGCCGGGCTTTCTGATGCCATAGACTCAATACGTGAAAACAGTATTTTACCGCTGACCCAAAAAATCTCGACAAAACTCGATGAGCTTTTAGCCAGAGAGATGACCTTAATTGAAGAGGCTTCCGACGAAGCTAATGCCGTTTCAGCTGCTGCCAATACCATGGTGATTATCGCATTAGTCATTGTGGTTGTTTTGTTAGCGTTATTTGCCGTGGTTCTGACCAGAAGCATCGTTAAACCTATCGGAGGTGCCGTAGATTTTGCCAAAATTATTGCCTCGCGTGACTTAAGCCAGACAATTGAAATTGAAGGTAAAGACGAGCCCGCACAGTTGCTGCATCAGTTAAAAACTATGCGCAACCAGCTGCGTGAGTCCATGAGCACTATTTCGGAGTCTTCAGAGCAGCTGGCATCTACATCTGAAGAGTTAAGCTCGGTTACCGACGAGTCAACGCGCACCATTCAGCAGCAGTCGGAAGAGCTGGAACAGGCAGCAACCGCAGTCACCGAATTGACCACCGCAGTTGAGACCGTCGCACAAGATGCTCAGAACGCTTCTGAGGCTTCGGAAGAGGCTAATAAACAAGCTCAGCATGGTGACGAACGTGTACGTGAAACGGTGCGTGCTATTGAAGAGCTCTCACAGGAAATTGGCGACTCATCCGGTAGCGTTACCGAACTCGCGGAAAAAGTAAAAGGTATTACCAAGGTACTTGAGGTTATTCGCGGTATTGCTGAGCAGACAAACTTACTGGCACTAAACGCGGCAATAGAGGCTGCGCGTGCCGGAGAATCGGGCCGCGGCTTTGCGGTAGTTGCCGACGAAGTTCGTTCACTGGCACACAAAACGCAGCAGTCCACGGTTGAGATTGAAGATATGGTCAAAGCCATTAACGAGTCCAGTGACCGTTCAGTCACCACTATGGACCAAAGCTTAGAACGTGCCACTAAAACTCTGGATGTGGCCCGTGGTGCTGGCGAAGCTCTACAGTTAATTGCTACAGCTGTCAGTGAAATCAATAACCACAACACGTCCATTGCCAGTGCCGCAGAGGAGCAGGCTAATGTGTCACGTGACGTTGATAAAAACTTAGTCAGTATTCGTGACTTATCGAACTCGACCGCATCAGGTGCTGAACAAACCAGCGCATCAAGCAAAGAGTTATCACGACTTGCAGTTGACTTAAGTGAACTGGTTAGAGCTTTCAGACTGTAACCACATTTCACCGATAAAGATGAACGGGGCCGCTTTGGCCCCGTTCGAATTTTAGCCACAGAATCTCACCAACCAAAATAACCATCCTGAATACTGCTAATCAACCGCATAAATTAGACTAATGGTTAGACCAGCAACTAATATTAATCCGTGTTAACAAACCCATAACAACGGATTTAAAAATGAACAATCTTTTTAATTTCAGTCAACCGCTGAATGATCAGGCAAAAGTACTGTTCAATGACGAGAACCAGGCCTTTCTCGCTGAACTTGTTGATACTTTTCAGCCTCAATTGGAGTCGCTGTTAAAGAAGCGCCGGCAACGTCAGGCGCAATTTGACCAGGGCCAGCTACCTGATTTTGACGCTGCAACTCAAGACATCCGTGAGGGAAACTGGCGCATTGCCGAACTGCCGGCCGATTTGAAAAAACGCCGCTTAGAAATTACCGGGCCGGTGGACCGCAAAATGGTCATCAACGCGCTGAATGCCAATGTCGACTGCTACATGGCCGACTTTGAAGATTCCCAGTCACCTACCTGGGACGGTATGGTCAATGGCCAAATTAACCTGCGCGACGCCAACATTGGCGGCATGACATACACCGACCCCAACAGTGGCAAACACTATGAAGTCGGCCCTGATCCGGCATTACTCATTGCACGAGTTCGCGGTCTGCACCTACCAGAGAAACACGTACAGCGTAATGGTCAGCCAATTCCCGGTACTTTGATGGATTTTGCACTGTACTTCCTGCTGAATTATCAACAGCGGCTGCAGAAAGGTTCTGGTGTGTATTACTACCTGCCAAAGCTGGAGCACAGCGACGAAGCCAAATGGTGGGCCGATGTTTTTCACTTCACCGAGAAAAAATTCAACCTGAAAACCAGCACCATCCGCGCCACCATACTGATTGAAACCCTGCCTGCGGTGTTTCAAATGCACGAAATATTGCACGCCATGAAAGACCACATTGCCGCTCTTAACTGTGGACGCTGGGACTACATTTTCAGTTACATCAAAACCCTGAAAGAACACGCCGAACGAGTTCTTCCTGACCGTCAGGTGGTCAGCATGGACAAGCCTTTTCTTAATGCCTATTCGCGTTTGTTAGTGAAAACTTGCCACCAGCACGGCGCTTTGGCAATGGGTGGCATGGCAGCCTTTATTCCCAGCAAAGATTCGGCCGAGAATGAGAAGATCCTCGCCAAAGTTCACGCCGACAAAACCATGGAGCGTGACAATGGCCACGACGGCACCTGGATTGCCCACCCCGGGCTTGCTGATACCGTACGCGAAATTTTTGTCGACGGCATTGAAGGCGACAACCAGCTTCACGTACTGCGTGAGAATGACACGCCGATTGATCAGGCCTTACTGCTACAACCCTGTGACGGCGAGCGCACCGAAGCCGGCATGCGCACCAACATTCGGGTGTCGCTGCAATACATTGCGTCCTGGCTGAACGGCAAAGGCTGCGTTCCCATCTACGGCTTGATGGAAGACGCCGCCACCGCTGAAATTTCGCGTACCTCAATCTGGCAGTGGATCCGCCACGGCAAAACCCTGTCCGACAACACCCCGGTCACCAAAGAGTTGTTCCGACAATATCTGCAGGAAGAAGCCGAAGTGGTGAAAAACGAAGTCGGTGAACAGCGCTGGAACAGTGAACCCTTTTCCCAGGCTCTGAACCTGCTGGAAGAAATTACTACAGCCGACGAGCTGGTCGACTTTCTGACCCTGCCCGGCTATCAACAACTGAAATAACAATAAAATTCGCAACAATTAAAGAACAACAAGGACATTATTTATGACAGCCCAAAATCTTTCATTCGCGCAACAAGTTAAAGAACTACAGAAACAGTGGGACGCCGACTCGCGCTGGAAAGGTGTTGAACGCCCTTACAGCGCCGAAGACGTGGTGCGCCTGCGTGGTAGCGTGCAGCCGGAATACACCTATGCCCGCAATGGCGCCGATAAACTCTGGCAACTGATTCACGGCAAAGCACAGGAAAAATTCGGCAAAGACTACGTCAATGCTCTGGGTGCTTTAACCGGTGGCCAGGCGGTACAGCAGGTTAAAGCGGGCCTACAGGCCATTTATCTTTCGGGCTGGCAAGTAGCCGCCGATAATAACTCAGCCTGCAGCATGTACCCGGACCAGTCATTATATCCGGTAGATTCGGTGCCAACCGTAGTCGAACGTATTAACAACTCGTTCGCCCGTGCTGATCAGATTCAGTGGTCAAAAGGTGTCACGCCGGAAGACGACAACTACGTTGACTACTTTGCGCCGATTGTTGCCGACGCTGAAGCGGGTTTTGGTGGCGTGCTGAATGCTTACGAACTGATGAAACGCATGATCCAGGCCGGTGCTGCCGGCGTGCATTTTGAAGACCAGCTGGCTTCAGTGAAAAAATGCGGCCACATGGGTGGCAAAGTACTGGTACCAACACAGGAAGCAGTACAAAAGCTTTCAGCCGCGCGCTTAGCCGCCGATGTTGCCGGTACACCAACACTGATTGTCGCCCGTACCGACGCAAACGCAGCCGACTTGCTGACCTCTGACTTTGACCCGAACGATAAACCCTTCATTACTGGTGAGCGCACTGCCGAAGGTTTCTATCGAGTGAAGCCGGGTATTGAACAAGCTATTTCACGCGGCTTAGCCTATGCCCCGTTTGCCGACCTTATCTGGTGTGAAACGGCTAAACCCGATTTAGACGAAGCCCGTCAGTTTGCGGAAGCCGTTCACGCCAAGTATCCGGGTAAACTGTTGGCCTATAACTGTTCGCCATCGTTTAACTGGAAACGTAATCTGGACGACGACACCATAGCTAAGTTCCAGCGCGAGCTTGCCGCAATGGGTTACAAGTTCCAGTTTATTACGTTGGCCGGTGTGCACAATATGTGGTACCACATGTTTGAACTGGCGCATGACTATGCGCGCAACGACATGTCTGCCTACGTTAAACTGCAGCAACAGGAGTTTGACGCAGCAGATAAAGGCTACACCTTTGTGGCGCACCAGCAGGAAGTCGGTACCGGTTACTTTGACGAGCTGACCAACGTTATTCAGGGCGGGCTATCCTCAGTTACCGCATTGAAAGGCTCAACCGAGGAAGACCAGTTTAAAACCTCCGCGTAAAGCGCAAGTCAGCATCATAAGGAAAGACATCCGTAAGCTCACCCTTGCGGATGTTTTTTTGTACGCGGCACCAGTACGCCGGGTCAGTCAATTCAGGATGACGCTTCAATAGCCTGTCGCGGTATTTCGCTTGTGGCACCGCAAATTGCGCCAGCTGCTGCGGAAAGACATCATCCGGCGCATAAGAAACTTCCCAGTCGTTATCCGGTAAGCGTCGGAAGCTCATATCGGTTAAATACCGCACTTCGTCATAGTCATAAAACACCACACGTTTATGGCGTGTGACACCAAAGTTTTTGAGCAGCATGTCGCCGGGGAAAATATTCGCCGCCATCATTTCTTTTAACGCCCGACCGTAGTCGTCCATCGCCGCATCTATTTCTTCGTCATTGGCGTATTCTAAGTACAAATTCAGCGGCGTCATTCGGCGCTCAACAAACAACTGGTGAATCACCAAAGTCTCACCCTCTATCGAAATAGAATTGCTAATGGTTTGCTTAAACTCCTCCAGCAAGTCGGCGGATATACGTTTAAGCGGTAATGCCACATCGACAAATTCCAGAGTATCGGCCATACGCCCTACCCGGTCATGCCGCTTAACCATGCGGTAACGGTCAATAACCGTCTGGCGGCCAAACTCCTTGGTACCACCCAGCCGGTCTTTAATGACTTTAAACACATAAGGAAAAGACGGCAGCGTAAACACCGTCATAACCATGCCTTTAACACCCGGGGCCGCAGACAATTGGTCATCTGTACGGCGCAAATGGTGTAAAAACTCCCGGTAGAATTCGGTTTTGCCCTGCTTATGAAAACCCACCGATGAATAGAGCTCTGCCAGGGTTTTGTGCGGCATTAAATCCTTTAAAAACCGCACTAAAGCAGAAGGCGCCTCGGTTTCAATCATAAAATACGAACGGGCAAAACCAAAAATAGTCGCCATGCGGTCCGACCGGGTAATAAAGGCATCCACGTAGAGCTTGCCCTGCGAATTAATCAGCACCGGTACAATAAAAGGGTAATGATTATTTTCAGTCACCACACGTCCGACAATATACGCGGCTTTGTTTCGGTAAAACGGGGACTTCAAAACATCTATGCGCAGGTTGTGGGCCTCAATATCGGTTTCGGTTGCACGTTCAAAGAACTTATCGCGCAGCTGTTCAATATCATTTTCAAAGCTTTCAAATTCACCGCCCAGCCCAATATCCTCAAACACACGAGTCAGTGTTCCCTCCAGTCCGTCAACCACCGGAAAGTAAGAGTGGCATTCGTTCTCTACCGGCACCGGAATGTGGTTCGCCAGCACGGTTTCCACAAAAATGTAGTCGTTATTAAAGTAGGCACGGTCGAACACCCGGCAAAACACCGAGTTGTAAAAAGTCTCGGCAAGCTCCGCCTGCGGGTGGAACTTCAGCAGTTGTTGGTAACGTTGCCGGGTTGCCCGCCACAGGCTTTCATCAAGCTCATTCCCCACACGCCGCTCGACTTTTTTCGCCGTTGTGCCCACCTGATGATCGTAATAATGAATACGCTCTGAGGCTGCCGACACGACCGCTGTCCAGTCACGCTGTAAGAAACGTTCACGTGCGCCCTGAGTCAACGCCTGAAAACGCCGGTAGTGGCTATGAAAGCCATCCAGAATACTTTTTGCCAGGGTCTCGGGGTTAATTGTCATGCTCTTTCATCCGCTAAACCGGTCACAACGACTCTCTAACTGAATCAAGTTAATCACCAATAATGACAGAAACAAGACTGGCGTTATACATTCACCCTATTTATAATCCCGATAGATTTTTAATATTCCACTTATTCTGGATAGCTATGAATACCATCAAAGACATTGATTTGAACCTGCTGGTCTACCTGGATGTTCTGCTGCGGGAGAAGAACGTTACCCGTGCAGCAGCGCAACTCAATATCACCCAACCCGCCATGAGCAACGGCCTGAAGCGTTTACGCAACCTGCTGAATGACCCTATTTTAGTGCGCACCAGCGAAGGCATGGTGCCGACCCAACGTGCGCTGGACATGCAGGAAGCCCTGCGCGGTGTATTGTACTCGGTTGAGGAAATGATTCAGCCGGTGCGTGAGTTTGACGCGCCGACCAGCGATCAGGTCTTTCGTATTATGGCATCCGACTATGCCGCCTCGACACTCATGCCGAAGCTGCTGGAAAAGCTCGATGAGCAGGCACCGAATGTGTCACTGGATATCATGACCCCCAGCGACATCAGCTTTCACGACGTGGAGAACGGCAAGGTGGATTTAGCCATTAACCGTTTTGAGCAGTTACCGCAGTCGTTTCATCAAAAGAATTTGTGGAGTGACGAATTCTCCTGTTTGATCCGCAAAGATCACCCCTTGCTGGAAGATTACACTCTGGACAATTACTTAAAGGCTCAGCACGTCTGGGTGAGTAAAACTGGCTTTGGTGTGGGTGTAGGGATGGATCCGCATGACGTACAAAAACTCGGCTGGGTCGACGACGCTTTAGATAAACTGGGCAAACGCCGGAAAATTAAGGTGTTTACCCGTAATTATCATGTTGCGATGTATCTGGCACGCCAGGGGCTGATTGCTACCTTGCCAACACGGGCCGCTGAACTGTATTCACAGGACAGTCAACTGGTCATGAAAACCCCGCCGTTTGAAATACCGGGGTTAACTCTGACCATGATCTGGTCACCGCTGTTACAGCACGATGCAGGCCACCGCTGGTTCCGACAAGTGGTCGCCGAAACCGCGGCAGCTTCGTAGCTTTCTTAATACGGGCTTATTCTTCCCAGAAAAAGCCCTTACGCTTGCGTGGTTCCGGCAACAAGCGATCCATGGTGGTAGCGTCATACAGTACGCCATTAACCATAGTGTGAGTCACTTTATCGGTATCGCGGATATTCTCCAGCGGATCACCGTCAATGACGATAATATCCGCCAGTTTACCTTCTTCCAGCGAGCCCAGCGCGTGGTCCATGCCAAAAACTTTAGCCGGATCAATGGTTGTCGTGCGCAGTGCTTCCAGCGGTTCCATACCACCCTGCGCCATCATCCAGATTTCCCAGTGTTGCGCTAAACCTTCACGCTGGCCGTGAGCACCAGAAAGTACGTCAACACCTAAGTCCTGCAGCTCAGTAGCCACTTCCGCATTATTAAAGTGGTTGTAGTGGTTATGCGGTGCCTTTTCACGGCGCATCGCCTTACCCACTAAAAAGTCCATGGGGACATACTGAGTCAGTTTGGGATGCTTCCACACATCGGTTTCCGCATACCAGTAATTCTCACCCCAGATACCGCCATAAGCCACGCCCAGGGTTGGTGTATAAGCCACGTCACTTTGCTGCCATAACTGACGAATATCATCGTAGATATTGGCTACCGGCAGTGAGTGCTCCACCGTGGTGTGGCCGTCCATAATCATGGTTAAATTGTGCTGCAGCAAAGAGCCACCCTCAGGTACCACCATCATTTCCAGTTCCCGCCCGGCTTCAACCACTTGCTGACGCTGGTTACGGCGTGGCTGGTTATAACTCTTCACGGAAAACGCACCCACTTTTTTCAGACGCTCTAAATGGAATTTAGCGTCTTCTAAGCTATCCACATGCGAGGTGTAACCCGGGCCATTGGCGCCGTATAAGATGGTACCAGTTGAGAACAGTCGTGGTGCTGCAATTCTGCCCGCTTTTTGCAGCTCTGAGGCCGCAAAGAACTCGGTCGTGTCGTTAGACGGATCGTGAATTGAGGTCACACCAAATGCCAGGTTCGCGTACTGTCCCCAGTTCTGCTGCGGGATAATTTCCGCCTGACCCTGACCACCATGCGCGTGCGCATCGAATAAGCCCGGCATGACGGTTTTACCACTGGTATCAATAACTTCAGCGCCAGAAGGCACATTAACTTCAGCTTCAGAGCCAACCGCCACAATTTTATTATTGCGCACTACCACAGTACCCTGCTCATAAACGGTATCACCATTCATGGTAATGACCTGGCCACCCACAAAGGCAACGGTTGTATCCGGTACCATGGCGTCATGTTCAAAACCAATGTTCTGGCCATTTTCTACTTTCAGGGTGTCGCTTTCAGTGTCAGCATTAAAGGCTTCAGCCACCGACGTATGGTAAAGTTCCGGCCCCAATGTCCAGTAAATCTGGTCACTGTTTGCCGTCCAGGACAGGTTTTCACCGGCACGGACTGACAACTGTTCAACGGGCATTTGTTTATCACCCGGTCCCACGTTGATAACGCTGCCGCGCTCAACTAAAGGCGTCACGAAAACTTTAAAGCGTTCAGCAAAAGCCAGTTGCTTACCGTCCGGAGACACACGGAACTCCGTTGCTAACTCCGACTGATACAACTCGCGCTGCTCCAGCGTGCGTAAATCGATAACACTCAAGGTTGGTTTAGCACCCGGTGTCATCAGATAAACCCGGTCATTACGGGCTCCGTATTGAGGCAAACGTCCGCTTTCTGCTATTTGCTCTGGTTCTGCATTGTCTGACACCGCAACGCGATAAATACCGTTTTCCAGACCAAACTTATCGGAAATTAAGTAACCACCACGTACTTTGCGGTAAACCACGTGTTTACCGTCCGGGGAGAACGTGGGCTCAACAAAGTTACCTTGTCCGGTATTCAGAACCTGCTCATCACCAGAGCTAATGTCGCGAACAATAACCTGAGCCTGCTCTTCATCATTCCAACGAACAAATACGACGCTTTCACCATCACGTGAGTATTGCGGGTACAATTCAAAGTCTTCGCTATTGGTTAAACGCTGCGGCTCACCATTAGGCAGTGAACGCTGATACAAGCTACCCAGAGCTTCGTAAATCACCGCGTCACCCTGCGGCGATACTTGCGCCATACGCAGCATTTTTACATCAAATTCGTCAGCTTCAACGTTTTGCTTAAAGCGCAATGCATGCTGTACTTTCTTTTCGGTTTCGACTTTAAACGGAATAATGCGCGCGTTACCGTCATCAATATTCAGCTTCTGAATATGACCACCGGCCCAGAACACTAATTGCTTAGAATCTGGTGTCCAGTCCATGGTCGGGTAAACACCATGAATAGCCCAGGTTTCCTGCATGTCGCGTTCCATCTTCCCATAAACACGCTTGTGTTCGCCGGTCTTCAGGTCCAGCACGTACAGCACGCTGTCAAAGTCTTCACGCTTAATGTAAGCCAGATAACGCCCATCGGGTGACGGTGTCGGACGAATTGCGCCACCAGCACCACTTATCAGAGTTTCAATTTCACCGCTCTCGCGCTCAAAACGCTTAATGGTGTAAATGCCCTCCAGCGAGTCTTTGCTGTAGTGGAAGGTCTTGCCCGGTGTGTCATCCTGCGAAAAATAGATGTATTTACCGTCCGGTGAAAACGCCGGTTCACCTAAATCTTTCTGGTCGTTAGGACGTTCAGTTAACTGCACACCCGAGCCACCACTGCGGTGGTACATCCAGACTTCACCCGCGCCTAACGAACGGCTGGCAGTATAGTGCTTACGCGCAACCAGAAATTCACTGTCAGGACTCCAGGCCGGGCTGTTTAACAAACGGAAAGTTTCTTCGGTAACGGCACGCACATTGCTGCCATCGGCATCCATCACCCAGATATTATCGCCACCGCCCTGATCCGAGGTAAAGGCAATGTAGCGTCCATTTGGCGAATAAACCGGCTGCATGTGCCAGGCTATACCGCCCATAAGTTTTTCAGCTTCGCCGCCGCCAAACGGCATGCGATAAATGTCACCCAGTAAATCAAAAACAATGTAGTCGCCGTCCGGGCTGACATCCACATTCATCCAGGTGCCGGAATTCACCGAAATATCAATGTCTTTAAATTCGCCCTGTGGGTTACTGACATCCCAGCCCTGGGTTTGTTCTTGTGCCATGCTCACCGGTGCCAAGCTTAAAAGCGATGCGACCGCTAAGGTTAATGTTGTCTTTTTCATGGTATTGCCTCATTAAAAATGTCTTACCTTTGTAGGCAGTTAAGATCCAAAAGTCCAGTAGCTAACGTTAAATGGGGAGTTATGGTCGGTTAATGGACATTAAAAGTCAGTGGGTTATAGTGAGTAAATATTCAGAAGACGGATTGAATATGAACGAAGCTTTAGAAAATATCCTTCTCGATGTATCTAAGTCACCGGACATTGACGGCGGCGACCTGGAGAAAGCGTCTGAACTGATCTTGATGTCAGCGTTAAAAGGGCTGGATATTACCCGAGTCAGTATTTGGTTATTGCAACCGGACAAGCAGAGCATGACCGCCGCTAAGCTTATTGATGAAAAAAAACAAGATACCGAAGCCCCGGTACTGCGTAAATCCGAGCTTCCTTCTTATTTTCAGGTGTTAATGACTGAGCGGACCATTATCGCCAACGATGCCCGCAACCATCCGGCTACAGTTGAACTCAGCAACGGCTACCTGGAAGAAACCGGTGTATACGGCATGCTCGATGTTCCCTTACGTCATAAAGGTGAAATGATAGGCGTTATGTGCTGTGAGAGCCGCAAACCTTCACGCCTCTGGACTTCCGATGAAGTCGCCTTTGTCGGCATGCTGGCCGATATCTATGGCCGAGCGGTCAGCGCTTCCGAGCGTGAACGATTTGAAGCGCTGCTTATTCGCCAGAATGAACAGCTGGAAAGCATGGTAGCGGAGCGCACAGAGTCATTAACCAAAGCGCTGGACAACTTTAAGCAGGCTCAGGAGCGGTTAATTGAAACCGAAAAAATGGCGGCGTTAGGTAAGCTAGTTGCCGGCGTTGCGCACGAGGTCAATACACCCCTGGGTGTTTCAGTTACCGCCGTAACTCATTGTGAACATCGTCTTAAAAAGCTGGATCAAGGCTTTAGTAACGGCTCAATTTCACGCAAACAATTGCAAACCTTTATCAGCGATACTTATGAAGCTTACCAGTTACTAAACAGTAACCTTGAACGTGCCGCAACCCTGATTCAAAACTTTAAGAAAACCGCGGTTGATCAGTCCAGTTTTGAACTGGTTAACTGCCAGCTTAACGATTACCTGCACGCGCTAATTCTCAGTCTCAAACCCGTGGTAAAAAAGAAACGCGTCAGCATCACCATCGACTGTGACGACAACATTGTTTTAAGTACTTACCAGGGCGCATTAGCACAAATTGTGACTAATCTGGTCAGTAATACCAACGATCATGCTTTTGCCGAACCCGATGAAAAGCATCAAATAGAGATTAAAACAAAACCGAAAGACGAAGGTGTTCTTTTTTACTTTCAAGACAACGGCAAAGGTATGGACAGCGAAACCATTAAAAATATCTTCGACCCCTTTTTCACCACATCACGACAGACAGGTGGTTCAGGGTTAGGCTTATCCATTGTTTATAATCTGGTTACCCGGAAACTCAAAGGCGAAATTTCTGTCCAATCAACGCCTGGTAAAGGCACCGAGTTTTCCTTTTTCTTACCCGATTTAGCCAAATAGGATTGTTGTATGCTCAAAGCTCTGCAAAACTTTTTTCAACAAACGACACCCGCTGAACAGGCCAACATGCACCAGGTAGAGGGTCTTTCAAACGACGCCTTTCTGTCCCTGGTTTTGATGACAGAAATTAGTCTGGCCGATGGCGAACTTTCCGATGAAGAGCATGAGCACTTATTGAATGAACTTGAGCACGAATACGGTATTACTGGTGCGCAAGCTGACAACGCAATTAAAGAAGCCGTTCAGGCAGTACAGGAAGCTTCATCGCTGCACGATTTCACGGCGCAGTTAAAAGCCATTAGCTACGAACAACGCGTTGAATTACTGGAAAATTTGTGGGCCATTGCCTACGCTGATAGTACACTCGATCCACATGAGGAAAGTATGTTGCGCAAACTTGCTGACTTACTTTATATCAGTCACGCTGACTACATTCGCACCAAACTTAGGGTTATCGATTCTTAAATGCGGCTGCTACCAACCTTCTTTGCTGCCGCGTCATTAAGCTTTACCGCTGTGGCTGACAGCCAGGCTGAAGAAGCTGGCATGGCAACAGGCTACCCGCCTTTTCAGTTTAGTCAGGAAGGAGAGCCTGCAGGCTTTGATGTTGACGTTGTTCATGCCGTTTTCAACTACCTGGAAAAAGATTTAAACCTTTATCAGTATGACTGGGACAACGTCGTCAGCCTACTTCGTTACGGCGAGCTGGATCTGGCTATTGGTATGGAAGCCACCGAGGCACGACAAGCTTACTTCGATTTTAGCCAACCTTATTATCACCGCCTGGCGACTCTGTTTGTGCTTGATCAGGAAAGCAGTCCGGAGTCGGTTCGCAAACTGGTGGGCAAGCGTATTAGTGGCGATCGTCACTCTGTATTGGAACAGCATTTAAAAGACCTGGGCTTGCATAATGCCATTAGAATTCAGCAGGCCGATTCGAAAAAAAAAGCCATGACTCAACTTGCTGTTGGTGAAGTTGAAGCCGTTATTATGCCCGAAAAAGTCGGTTTATACCTTGCTGATGAAATAGGCGTTAACATACGTATTCTGTGGCAGCCTCAAATCAGAATTCCCGTCAGTTTTGCTGTAAAAGCCAACAACACAGAGCTTTTAGGCCATATAAACCGAGCTTTACAGCATCTTGAAGACAACGGTCAACTAGACAAACTACGCCAGCGCTGGAACATCCAGCACTGGGTTACTACTCACAGTTCGCATTAATGGCCGCTTTCTCTGGCCTGCTGCATTTCACTTTCCAGGCGAGCAGACTCATCGGCGCGAGGTTTGGTAAAGCGCGCTAACCACAAGTAAAGTACCGGAGTCAGATACAACGTAAACAGTGTCGCCAAACCTAAACCGCCAAAGACCACCCAACCAATAGAGTTACGGGCTTCCGCACCGGCACCAGAAGACAGAATTAACGGTAGCCCGCCCAGAATAGTCGAAACCAGAGTCATCATAATAGGACGTAGACGGATCAATGAAGCTTCTTCTATCGCTTCACGAACTTCCAGTCCCCGGTCTCGCAGTTGGTCAGCAAACTCAACCAACAACACCGAGTTTTTCGCCAACAGGCCTATTAGCATTACCAGACCAATTTGCGAATAAATGTTCATTGATGTGCCAGTCAGGAACAAGGCATAAATAGCTGCGGCAATACCAAACGGAACCGTCAGCATAACCACTACCGCACTGTTTAATGACTCAAACTGCGCAGCCAGAACCAACAGCACAATCAAAAATGCCAGAATATAGGTCATGGCAATTTCTTGCGAAGTATCCTCAAAGGTTGCAGCTTCGCCTAAGAACACCAGCCCCATGCTATCGGGCAGCACCTCGTCAGAAATAGCGCGCAGTTGCTCTACCGCCTCCGACATAGGAAGGTCTTCTGGTAAATCTGCGTCTATTTCTATTGCGCGACGCTGAGCCTGTCGCTCAAGCTCTGCAGATACACCCTCTTCGACAATCTCTGAAACACTGGATATCGGCACTAAGTCACCGCTGCTGGAAGACACATACAGGTTTTGCATATCCTGAGGAGACTGGATAAGGTTGTTCCGCGTACGCAGCATCACCGGAATTTGTTGGTCGCCAACGTTCAAATCAGCAACGTCGTCACCGTTAATCGCAGCGCGTAAAGTCGAAGAAATATCGTTAAGTGAAACCCCAAGCTCCGCGGCGCGTCGACGGTCAATTTTTACCCGCAACTGAGGCTGAGTCGGCTGATAAGAGACATTAGGATCACCGAGCTCCGGCATACGCTCTTTTATAACCGCTGTAAATTCACGAGCAACTTTAAATATCTCATCATAGTTCTCGCCGGTAATCGCCATTTCAAGGCCGCCGCCCTGACCTCGTAAATTCAGACTGTTGTCGCCGAAAGCTCGTCCCGGCGCGCCCGGCACCTGACTAAGCGGTTCCCGAATGTTATTAATGATTTCCTGCTGGCTAATATCCCGTTCATCCCAGGGCTTCAGGTTAGCGGTAATAAACACCAGATTGGGGTCCCACTGACCCACCACCGTGTAAATTGATTCGATATCACCGCTTTCTTTGTACTCAAGCAAAATCTCTTCTAACTTACGCGCCTGCCTGTCCATGAACTTAAGGCCAACACCATCGGGTCCACGAGAGAATACTCTGACCGAGCCACGGTCTTCGTTGGGCATCAGTTCACTGTCAATCTGGTTATACAGCAAGGCGCCACCGCCAGCCGACAACAGTGACAAAATCACTATCACCCAGCTAAAGTCGAGCGCTTTGTGCAGCGTCCGTTTATAAAACCGCTTGAACACATGGCCAATTTTGGCAAAGCGGTTATTCTGCCCCGCCGACTTTGGCAAACGTGCAGTGAACGCCGGCACTAAAGACAGGGCAACAAAAGAAGAAATGACCACAGCCGCCGCCAGCACACCACCAAACTCCCGGAACAGTCGGCCTGCCGTTGACGGTAAAAAGGCTATTGGCACAAACACCGCCACCAACACCGCCGTGGTCGCAACAACCGCAAAGAAAACTTCCCGTGTTGCTAATACAGCTGCCGCACGACTACCCAGTCCCATACTCCGACGTCGCTGAATGTTCTCGGTAACAACAATGGCATCGTCAACAATCAGTCCGGTAGCCAGAACCAGCGCCAACAAAGTCAGAATATTAATGGAAAAGCCCATCAGCCATATCGCCGCTACAGCACCGAACAACGCAACCGGAATGGAGAATGCCGGAATAATAGTCGCCCTGAATGAACCAATAAACACCCATAAAGTAGCGACAACTAAAGCAATAGTAATTGCCAGCGTGGTAACTACTTCAGCAACAGACTTACGGATAAACTGCGCATCATCATTAGTAATACGCATCTCCATATCCGGGAACCGGTCACGCAGACGTTCAAGCACGGCAAGTGCCTGATCAGAAATTTCAATGGTATTAGAGCCAGCCTGACGTATCACGCCCAAACCGATAACCGGCTTGCCATCCAGACGAACAAAACTCCCCGCATCCGCAGGCGCAAAATAAGCTTGAGCGACATCACCGACACGCGTGTCATCACGAACAATGATGTTTTCCACCTGCTCTTCGGTAATCGCCGTTGCGTCAGCCCGTATAATCAAACGCTGATCAGTTGAGCGCAAGCTACCGGCAGGCACATCGAAAGGGGCTAAACGTAAAGCATCGGCAACATCGGTGACCGATAAACCAAAACTCACTAATTTAAGAGGGTCGAGATCAACTCGTAAGACTCGTTCACGGTCACCATTTAAACGGACATCCGCGACGCCATCTATCGCCAAAAACTCCGGTGACAAATCGGTTTCCAGTCGCCGAGTCAGCTCTTCCTGAGTCAAAGTCTCGCTGCTAACAGCTAAGTCCAGTACCGAACGCGCATCGTTGTCAGCTTTACGGACGTTTATTTGCTCTACATCGTCCGGCAATTCACGCCGTATCTGATTAACCGCCTCGCGTACTTCCGCGGCTACAACGTCTAAGTCGACACCGGGTCTGAATTCAATAGAAATACGGGCGCTGTTCTCTTCACTCGACGAACGTATGGACTCGACGCCGGAAACTCGCGCAGCAGCACCTTCTAATATACTGGTCACCTCAGCATCAACGGTTTCTGGAGCGCCGCCCGGCAAGGTTGCGCTCACCCCGACAACAGGTCTGTCAACGTCCGGCAGCTCACGAACTTCAACGCCCATTAAAGCGGCAATACCCGCTATGGCGATAAGAACGTTAAGAACAACAATCAGTACTGGACGGCGAATCGACACCGAAGGTAAGTCATTCGCGTCCTGTTGGTTATTCATCTGCTGGTCAGACATTATTCAGAAGCCTCCTGCGTGTCGAGAGTGGCCCGATCAAACACAACAGGTTGTCCCTCACGAAGGCTTTGTACCCCTTCAACGATGAGTAAATCATCACGCTGAATATTACCTGAAACCAGCACTCGTCCGGCCAGGCGCTGCTCAATTTGTACCTCAATGCGTGAGGCTTTATCGTCTTCCACAACCCAGACAAAAGGATTATTCACGCCCCAGGACAAAGCAGCTTCCGGAACCGAAGCGAACTCTTCACCGGCCAATTCTATTGCGGTTCTAAAGCTTGTACCTGGTAAAAAGTCGTCACTGTCATTACTGATTTTTGCGCGAGCCCGGTACATACGAGTCGTCGCATTAATGCGCGAATCAAGTTCAATAATTTCCGCCGTTACAGGTGTACCTGAATATCGCCATGGCTGAACCTGCAATTCAGCGCCATCCTGCAGTAACGAAACCGCCGCTTCAGGAATGCGAAAATCAATTAATAAGGTCGAACGATCATCTAAAGTGGCAATAGCGGTTTGTTCATCAATACGGTCGCCCACCTCAACGTCTGTAATACCAATAATTCCTTCAAAAGGTGCACGAATAAAACGGTCTTCTAATTCAATTTTGGCGTTATCTAATTCAACGCGGGCTAAATCTCTTAATAATCTCGCATTATCAAGCTCTGACTGCGGCACAGCACCTTGCTCCCGGCTGGCTCGTAAGCGCTCTACCGTGCGTTCTGCGTCGCGCAAATTAATCTGTGCCTGTTCTACTGCTACTTGCTGTCGACGGGCATCCAGCTCAACCAGCAACTGGTCTTTTTCAACTTTATCGCCCGGCTTAAAGTTCACTGCAACCACTCGGTCACCAACCGCCGGATAAATGGTAATAGAACGAACCGCTTCAGCCGTACCAACGGCTTCAACCCGGTTACGTTCACGCTCAAAAGTTACAGGCTCCGCAATAACCAAAGCTTCGCGTGGCCCAAACTCCTGAGCCTGGCTGTATCCACCTTGCAGTGACAGAACGAACAATAAAGCAATGAGTAAAGACTTCATAACGGTCAATTAGTGCTCCAAAAAAACTGCAGCCACGGGGGCTGCAGTTTGTATTAATCAATAAGCAATAGCGCAGATCCGCAGAAATTACTCTTTAATCGCAAAGCTGCCTTGCATAATGGCTGAATGGCCAGGGAAGGTGCAGTAGAATTTATAATCAGTGTCTGCACTCATACCTTCAGTAGAAAACGTCACTGACGTTTCTTCACCACCGCCAATCACATCGGTTGCCGCAATAACTGCGTCTGAGTCTGGTACATACTGACTTTCCATACCCGCAGACATGCCCTGCTGAACAACTGACTGCATATCACCAGCTTCACTCAGAACCCAGTTATGACCCATGACTTTCTTATCCAGTTTACCTGAATGGGTCAACGTCACTGTCACTTCGTCGCAGCTCGCTGGCACGGACATCTCTTTTGTATCAAACCTCATGTTGTCATTGCTATCTATAGTGAGCTCACATTCGTTAGCTTGTGCGGCGTTTGCGACAAACAACATCGAACCCAATAGCGCTGAAATTATGTAACGCATTGCAATACCTCTTCGGTTAGTATGAAATGATTTCTTCCTTATACGTGATATCTCGCATTGAGATTACTTTAACGAGAATTTATATGACGAAACCTCCTTGTTCGCCGCAATCACTCCTTGCTCAGGGTGGTAGTCACTCTGACAACGAAAATGGCGTAATTATCCCTCCAGTATACACATCAACGACTTATCTGCGCGATGAGGATAATCAATATCGTACTGGTCGAGTGTACTCACGAGCTGACAACCCAACTTACCGCCCTGCAGAAAAGCTATTAGCCGAGCTGGAAAATGCTGCCGATGCGCGTTTATTTGCCTCCGGCATGGCTGCTGCAACCACGGTTTTTCAGGCATTAAAGCCCGGAGACTCAGTCATAGCCCCAAAAGTCATGTACTGGGCTTTGCGCAAATGGCTGCAAACCTTTGGGGTTGATAGCGGACTGAACGTTCGCTTTATCGATACCTCTAACCTGGATGAATTACGCCATGCCATTTCAGAAAAAGCCCCCACGCTCATTTGGCTGGAAACTCCGGGCAACCCTTTGTGGACAGTAACCGACATTGCCATTGTAGCTGATATAGCACGCAACTGCGGCGCTCTGCTGGCGGTAGATTCCACGGTAGCAACCCCTTTGTTGACTAAACCGCTGGATCTCGGTGCGGATATTGTCATGCATTCCGCCACCAAATACCTCAACGGTCACTCCGATGTTATCTCGGGCGCTCTGGCTACCCGCGAAGATAACGACTTCTGGAAACGCCTGGTTGCCATTCGTGCGCAGTACGGAGCGGTTCCGGGACCACAAGATGCAGCACAACTGTTACGCGGCATGCGAACTCTGTTTTTACGAGTAAGGGAAAGTTGCCAAAGTGCGCAGCATATTGCCGAACAACTGGAGCAGCACCCACAAGTCACCGAAGTGCTGTATCCGGGTTTAAAAAGCTTTGCCGGTCATGATATTGCAGTTAAGCAAATGCAGGGCGGCTTTGGCGGTATGTTATCTATTCGTCTGGCAGGTGGTGAGAAAGCGGCCATTGCTGTTGCCGCAAAAACTCAGCTATGGCACCGGGCTACATCATTAGGTGGCGTGGAGAGCTTGATTGAGCACCGTGCCAGTATTGAAGGGCCAGATACACCAGTCCCCTTAGATTTGCTGCGCTTATCGGTAGGAATTGAAAACGCCGAGGACCTGCTTTCAGACTTACAGCAGGCCATCGACAGCGCACACGCTTAAATGCTGACGCGCTTATAGAATCGGTATTCGGGCTTCCAGAAATTGTTGTCGATGCGCTCACGCAGCGTATCGTCATCAATTTCCAGCGCCAGACCTTCCTGCTGAGCCACTTTACCCACCGCAAAAGCAATGTCTTTACTCAACTGCGTCAGGTCGTTGAAAGCCGGCAGTAATTCCTGGCCTTTACCATTGGCACTGGGTGAAGCTGCCGCTAACGTCTTACTTGCCACACGCAGCATTTCATCGCTGACCCGTTGCGACTTAACCGATAACACTCCAAGACCAATGCCCGGGAAGATATAACTGTTGTTGCACTGAGCTATCGGATACAAACGGCCGTTATATTCAACTTCACCGAAAGGGCTACCGGTAGCAACAATGGCTTTACCTTCACTCCACTTCAGTACATCCGCGGGGTGCGCTTCCACATGCTTCGACGGGTTACTCAGTGGGAAAATAATGGGGCGATCAACATTTTTTGCCATAGTCGACACAACTTGCTCGGTAAACAAGCCTGCCTTACCAGAAACACCAATTAAAATATCCGGCTCAGCACAATGCATTACGTCCAGCAACGACGGATAATCGCCACTGTATTCCCAGTCAACGAGGTCAGCGGTCTTTTGCGCCAATGCCTGCTGGAAATCGCGCAGCCCGTCCATAGTGTCCATCACCAGACCGAAGCGATCGACCATAAATATCTGTTTCTTCGCCTGCTCTTCGGTTAAGCCCTCGGCAGTCATTTGAATCATTACCTGCTCGGCAATACCACAACCGGCTGAACCTGCCCCCACAAACACGACTTTTTGTTCGCTGAGCTTTTTGCCTTTTTGTCGACACGCCGCCAGCAAGGTGCCCACAGTCACAGACGCAGTGCCCTGAATATCATCATTAAAGCAGCAGACTTCATCGCGATAACGACGCAGCAAAGGCATGGCATTAGGCTGAGCAAAGTCCTCAAACTGCAGCATCACGCCAGGCCAACGCTTGGTAACCGCCTTGATGAATTTGTCGAGAAACTCGTCGTACTCTTCCTGACCAATACGCTTATGCCGGGCACCCATATACATTGGGTCTTCCAGCAATTTTTCATTATTGGTGCCGACATCCAGCATCACCGGCAACGTATACGCCGGGCTAATGCCTCCACAAGCGGTATACAACGACAGCTTACCAATCGGGATACCCATGCCCCCAATTCCCTGGTCACCTAAGCCCAGAATGCGTTCGCCGTCAGTGACAACAATGACTTTCACCTTCTGCTTAGTGGCATTGCGCAGAATATCGTCCAGTTGGTCACGCTCTGAATAAGAAATGAACAAACCGCGTGAGCTGCGGTAAATATCAGAAAACTTCTCACAGGCATCACCCACGGTCGGGGTGTAAATAATTGGCATCATCTCTTCCAGATGATCCGTCAATAAGCGATAGAACAGAGTTTCGTTGTTGTCCTGAATGGCACGCAGATAAATATGCTTGTTAATGGGCGTTTCAAAGCTCCGGTACTGCATGTAAGCACGCTCGGCCTGCTCTTCAATGCTCTCGTAGCGAGGCGGCAGCAAACCGGTCAGGTTAAACGCGGCACGCTCTTCCCGACTGAAGGCACTGCCCTTATTCAGTAACGGGGTTTCCAACAAGTTAGGACCAGAATAGGGAATATAAAGCGGACGCTGCGTCTGCGGCATAAGTACAAACTCCTGTAAGCCAAAGTGGTGCTTAGTTTAACGTAGCCTGACATTTATGTCAGGTGAGATATCGAGGAAAACGCGAGCGCTGAGGTTAGCAGTGGGACTTTGGAGGACGCCCGTAAATACATCCCTGTAGGGCTTGAGCAGCGCCATCCATGGCGCTGCACACCTCCAAAGCCCCACCGCTAACCTTTTAGCGCACTCGCTACCCCACATTTTCATCTGGCACAAATATCTTAGATAGGAAGTTAATCCCAGGGACAGGCTTTGGCGGCAAAAGGCGATAAAGGAAAGAACTCGTGGCTTGAGGAGTGTCGAAGGCCATGGATGGCCTTCGTCAAGCGTTCATGGATGAACTTGCAGCGTCTCCTCAAGCCACGAGTTCTTTTCTCAGCCGAATTGCCGGCAAAGCCTGTTCCTGGGGTTAAAGTTTCAGGCCCCAGCGGGTGGCTGTGCGTTTGACGGCGTCGACGTTTTCGGTGGCTATGATGTGCAGTGGTGTGCTTTCAAACTGGGCGCTTAAGTCCAGGTGCTGCTTTAACCAGGCCAGCATGGCTTCGCCGGAATGGATGGTTTTGGCGCCATTGAAATAAGTCGAAATGCTCTCGGCAATAAGCGGGAAATGGGTACAGCCCAGCAGCACTACATCGGGCTTTTCAAGCTTGCTGAAATAATGTTTAAAGGTTTCCTGCAGTATCGGCCCGTCATAAAGTTCTTCTTCGACAATAGGCACAAACAACGGTGTGGGCATAGCGTCTACCCGGTTATAACCTAAAGCCTGTATCTGCTGCTGATAGGCGCCGGAATTTATGGTCGAGCGCGTAGCAATAACCAGTACCCGGGCGCTGGTATCAATACCCTGCAGTTGTTCCAAAGCCATCACACCAGGCTCCAGCACCCCGTACACCGGCTTATTAGAGAACTTCTGCATTTGCTCCAGAGCGGTCACACTCACGGTGTTACAGGCCACCACCAGGCAATCCACATCGGCACCGTTAAAAAATTCCACCGCTTCCAGTGCGTAGCGAGTCACCGTATTGCTGTCCTTGCTACCGTAAGGCACCCGCGCGGTGTCTCCGTAATACAGCAGCTCGCTGAAACAACCACTTTGCTGCAACGAACGCGCTACGGTTAAACCTCCGACACCGCTATCAAAAACTCCGACTTTCATTTCCGTTACTTCTCCAGGCTTACCGTTTTAAGACGCAGCGCGTTGGTTATGACAAATACACTGGAAAGCGCCATGGCGCCGGCCGCCAGCATTGGCGACAGCAAAATACCGAAAAACGGGTACAGCACACCCGCCGCAACCGGTATCAACGCGGTATTATAGGCAAAAGCCCAGAATAAATTCTGATGAATATTACGCATGGTCGCCTCTGACAAAGCAAACGACTGCTGCACCACGGTAAGATTGTCGGACATTAACACCACATCGGCGGATTCAATAGCTACGTCGGTACCGGTACCAATAGCAAAACCAACGTCTGCAGAGGCTAATGCCGGCGCGTCGTTAATACCGTCACCCACAAATATGACCTGGCCCCATTCTTTTTTCAGGCGCTTAACGGCATCCACTTTGCCATCGGGTTTTACGTTAGCGACCACCTCATCAATACCCAGTTCTTTAGCAATGCGTTTTGCGGTGGACTCGGCATCCCCTGTGACCATAGCGGTTTTCAGGCCGTCATCGTGCAGGCGCTTAATCAACTCTTTGGCGCTGGATTTAATCGGGTCATCCTGAGTAAATACCGCTGCCAGCTTGCCATCCACCGCCACATAAATCGGTGTGCGGCCACTTTCAGACCAGCTTTTCGCGTCATCAGGCTCGTTATCAAGCGCAATATCGTTGTCCTGCATCAGCTCGCTGGTGCCAATATAAAGCGTTTTTCCATCGACTTTACCCGTAACGCCCAAACCTGAAATGGCCTCAAAGGTATCCGGCTCAGAGACTTTTAAGTCCTGCTCTTTCGCATAGTTCACCAAAGCTTCTGCGGTGGGGTGTTCTGACTTAGCTTCAACCGAGGCTGCTAATGTCAGCACCTCTTTTTTCTCAAAGTCACTCAGGGTAAGCCAGTCGGTAATGGTCGGCTTGCCTTCTGTCAGCGTACCGGTTTTATCAAAAATAACGCCTTTAGACTGCTGCAACGCCTGCAAAGCACTGCCCTGACGGAACAACACGCCCATTTCAGCACCACGACCTGTGCCCACCATAATAGACGTAGGCGTTGCCAGCCCCATGGCGCAAGGGCAGGCAATTATTAACACAGCAACCGCGTTAACCAGCGCAAAAGTAAGTGCTGACTCACTGGCCGCAAAGTACCACACCACAAAGGTCAGCAGCGCCACCAGCATCACCGCCGGCACAAACCACAGGGTAATACGGTTAACCGTATCCTGAATGGGCAGCTTACTGCCCTGAGCCTGCTCAACCATACGTATGATCTGCGCCAGCACGGTTCCTTCACCGGTCGCCGTCACTTTAAAGCGCAACGTCCCTTTTTCGTTCAGGGTACCGCCAACCACTTTGTCACCTTTTTCTTTATGCACCGGCTCAGGCTCACCGGTTATCATGGCTTCGTTCACGTAGCTGTCACCGGAAGAAACCTCACCATCTAAGGCAATACGCTCGCCCGGGCGCACTTCAATTTCATCGCCTTTGCCCAACTCAGCAATATCCACTTCGGTCACTTCACCGTCACGCACTACCCGGGCGATTTTGCTTTGCAGGCTCATGAGTCGCTGAATGGCATCTGAGGTATGACTTTTGGCACGCGCTTCCATAAAGCGTCCGGCCAGAATAAGCGTGACAATAACCGCAGACGCTTCGAAGTAAACGTTCACTGACTCGCTCGGTAGCCAGGACGGAATAATAGTTGCCACTACGGAGTAACCCCAGGCAGCTGTAGCGCCCAGTGCCACCAAAGAGTTCATGTCCGGTGCCCCACGCACTAACGCAGGAACTCCCAATTTATAAAAGCGTGCGCCGGGAACAGCCAATACCACGGTAGTAAGCACTAACTGTATCCACCAGCTGGTTTGTAAGCCCAGTGAATTATACACCCACTCAGAAAACACCGGCACCATATGGTTGCCCATAGCCAGTAGAAACACCGGCAACGTCAGCAAAGTGGAAAGCCACAACTGGCGTTTTAAGGTGCGCATCTCCTTTGCCTGTTGCTCACGTTGCTCGCGCATTTGCTTATCGCGGTCAAGCACTTCGTGCGCCTCGTAACCTGCACCTTTCACCGCCTTAATCAGATCATCGACAGAAAGCTTCTCAGAATATGTCACTTCGGCACTGTCCGACGCCAGGTTAACCGAGGCATCTTCAACACCATCCAGACCATTAAGCGCTTTATCGACACGCCCAACGCAGGACGCACAGCTCATGCCTTCAATACTTAAACGAACGGAATTACTCATCACTGCCTCCGTTGGCTTCTTCCGGCTTCAGCCACAGCAACAACCAGAACACCACCAGTTGCGCCAATTCAACATAACGTTGCATGGCACCTCGCACCTCTGCCAGCTCTGGATTAATCATCAATACAAAGCCTAAGGCAATAATCACTGACAGCAGGACAAACGCGCAACGCACCGGCCAGGTGGTCCTTGGTGTAAAGGTGAGTAATAAGGTACCCAACGCAAAGCCAAAGTAACTGACTATGCTGATAATGTTATGCAATGCCTGAGAGCTTGAACCCTCTGCCGGGCAACCTAAATCACAAGGTGCCAGCGCAGCACCAAGATAAGCTACCGGGTAGAAAAATAATAAGCTCCAACCGAGGTGGCTAATGCCTTTTACCCGTAAATGCGGGCGCGCAGTTAACAACACACCAAAGGAGATCATCGCCAGCGGAATAAAACCCACCCAGCCAAAAGCGCCCGCCGCCGTGCTGCCGGTGGCATTAATTTCGCTGATGTACTGGCTGACATGAGAAAAGTCGTCTTTTACCCAGGTTGCCACCAACTGCAGGCCAACCCAAAACAAGGTCAGAATAATTAATTGCGGCATCACTGGAGAGCTTTTCGTGGGTGCGTTTTGCATGTAGCCTCCTCGGCTGTATTAATGTGATAATCTTTCACTACAGTGTAAACCAAGATGGGAACAGATTGTGAATATTCAAGTGCTTGGCTGCAGCGGCGGACTCAGCGGCGACAACAAAGGCGGTTCAACCTGTATTCAGCTCAATCATAACATTGTGATTGACGCCGGTACCGGTCTGAATCAACTCAGCCTGGCACAAATGCACCAGATTCGGCATGTGTTCTTGACCCATTCACACATGGATCACATAGCGGCGCTTCCTACCTTCTTAAGTAACCAGTACGGAAGTGAGCACTTACCCGTCACTGTATACGCACAGACTCATACTCTGGAAAAACTGAAGAATAACATTTTTAACGGCGATATCTGGCCTGAACTCAGCAACATGACAGAAGGGCCAGAACCGATACTAAAGTTTAAAGAAATTCACCCGGGTGAGTGCATAGAGCTTGAAGGTATTGAAATTAAAGCCTTTGCCGTAGAGCACAGCGTGCCGACAGTGGGATACAGCGTAAAAAGTCAGGGCAAGCATTTTGTCTTTCCTGCCGATACCATTGCCGGCAAGCAACTGACCGAGCAGCTTAACCGCTTAGGCCATATTGACACTCTCATGCTGGAATGCTCTTTTCCCGACGAGTTACTGCAGGTAGCAGAAAAAACCAAACACATGACCCCGGGCTTACTGCAAAGCGCCCTGAACAGCCTGGAACAACAACCCGCTGAGCTTTGGGTAACCCACCTGAAGCCCAGCTACGAAATTGCCCTGCGCAAAACCTTAGCAGCCGACCCACCGCATAAAAACACGGTGGTGTTGTAACCTGACATTCATGTCAGGTGGGATATCGTTCCTGACGTAAACGTCAGGCTACATTCCGCAACCCAGCCGTTTACCCGAGGTGCTTACGGGCGTTGCGGAACATGCGCATCCACGGGCTGTCTTCGCCCCATTCATCCGGGTGCCAGCTGTTGGCTACGGTACGGAACACACGCTCAGGGTGTGGCATCATTGCCGTCACACGACCATCGTCACTGGTTACCGCCGTAATGCCTTTCGGTGAACCATTCGGGTTAGCCGGATACTGCTCAGCCACTTCGCCCCAGTTATCAATGTAACGCAACGCGACCTGACCACTTTGCTCTAACTGCGACTGCTGCTGAGGGTTGGCAAATTCAGCACGGCCTTCACCATGAGACACCGCAATTGGCATACGCGAGCCAGCCATGTCACCTAAAAAAACCGACTGAGATTCCTGCACTTCCACCAGGCTGAAGCGCGCTTCAAAACGCTCACTGCGGTTAGTCACAAAACGCGGCCAGTGCTCAGCCCCCGGAATTAGCTGCTTGAGCGTGGATAACATCTGACAGCCGTTACACACACCCAGTGCCAGCGTATCGTTACGCTTAAAGAAAGCTTCAAACTGCTCGCGCGCACGGTCGTTAAATAAAATAGACTTCGCCCAGCCCTCACCGGCGCCTAATACGTCACCGTACGAGAAGCCACCACAAGCGGCCAGCGCCTGCATATCTTCTAACGACACCCGCCCCGCTAAAATGTCACTCATGTGAACATCCACCGCTTCAAAACCCGCGCGGTCAAAGGCTGCTGCCATTTCGTAGTGCGAGTTTACGCCCTGCTCACGCAGAATCGCCACTTTAGGCGCTACACCTTTGGCAATATAAGGCGCCGCAATATCTTCTGCAGGGTCAAAGGTTAAGTCGGCCTGTAAGCCCGGATTGTCTGCGCGTTGCTTAAGACGAAACTCTTCGTCAGCGCACACCGGGTTGTCACGTAAACGCTGCATATGATGCGTGGTTTCTGCCCACACCGTACGCCAGTGTGTGCGGCTCTGTGCCAGAACATCATTCCCATTACGGGTAAACGCAATGGCATCTTCATGTGTTGGTTCACCAATGCGTTTAACGCAGTCACCTAAGCCAGCCTCTCTGTAAGCATCCATCACTTGCTGATACTGCTCATCGCTGACCTGAATGACAGCCCCCAGCTCTTCATTAAACAGAGCCGCTAAATTGTCTTCGCCTAACTCGTCCAGTGTCACTTTCGCGCCACAGTTTCCGGCAAATGCCATTTCCGCTACGGTGGCGAATAATCCGCCGTCAGAACGGTCGTGGTAGGCCAGTAAACGTCCTTCGGTTACCAACTGCTGTGTGGTGTTAAAGAAGGCTTTAAAGGCTTCAGTGTCGTCTAAGTCCGGCGTATGTTGCCCCAGCTGCTGGTATACCTGCGCCAGTGCTGAACCACCTAAACGGTTCTGGCCTTTACCTAAATCAATCAGTACCAGGTGCGACTGACCTTTGTCGGTGCGCAACTGCGGCGTTAAGGTCGCACGAATATCATTAACCCGGCCAAACGCCGTAATCACCAGACTCATTGGCGCAGTCACGGCTTTGTCTTCGCCGTCCTGCTGCCACTGAGTTTTCATAGACATAGAGTCTTTACCCACCGGAATGGTGATGCCCAGCTCAGGACACAGCTCTTCACCTACGGCTTTAACGGCCTCGTACAAACCGGCGTCTTCACCCGGGTGGCCGGCGGCGCACATCCAGTTAGCGGATAATTTAATCCGTTTTAAATCGCCAATGTCAGCAGCGGCAATGTTGGTCAGAGACTCTGCCACCGCCATCCGTGCCGAAGCGCCAAAGTTCAATAACGCCAGCGGCGTGCGCTCGCCCATGGCCATAGCTTCACCATGGTAGCTGTCATAACTGGCTGCGGTTACCGCAACGTCAGCAACCGGTACCTGCCACGGGCCCACCATCTGGTCACGGGCAACCAAGCCGGTCACGCTGCGATCACCAATGGTAATTAAGAAGGTTTTCTCGGCAATAGCCGGTAAGCGCAGTAAACGGTCAGCGGCGTCATTCAAGTCAGCCGCTTCCAGGTGCAGTGGCGTACCTTCTGCCTGCAAGCGGGCCACGTCGCGGTGCATCTTCGGTGGCTTGCCTAACAGTACGTCCAGCGACAAATCAATTGGCTGATTCGAGAACTTGGCGTCGTTCAGTAAAATGGTGAGCTCTTCAGTAGCTTCACCAATAACCGCGTATTCTGCACGCTCGCGCTCACACAAGGCTTCAAAACGCGCCATGTTTTCCGGTGCAATAGCAATAACGTAACGTTCCTGCGACTCGTTGCACCAAATTTCCAAAGGTGTCATGCCCGGTTCATCGTTTGGTATCTCGCGCAGTTCAAAGCGGCCACCTCGACCACCGTCACTGACCAGTTCCGGCATCGCATTCGACAAACCACCAGCACCCACGTCGTGAATAAAGGCAATGGGGTTATCGGCACCTAACTGCCAACAGCGGTCAATCACTTCCTGACAACGGCGTTCCATTTCCGGGTTTTCACGCTGCACTGAGGCAAAGTCTAAATCTTCGGTCGACTCGCCCGACGCCATAGAAGATGCCGCGCCACCACCTAAACCAATGTTCATTGCCGGGCCGCCTAAAACGACTAACTTAGCACCAACCGGAATGTCACCTTTTTGTACATGAGCTTCACGAATGTTACCCAAACCACCGGCAATCATAATTGGCTTATGGTAACCGCGGGTCTCACGCCCATTGTGGCTGTCTACTGTTTGCTCGTAGGTACGGAAGTAACCGGTCAGAGCCGGGCGACCAAATTCATTATTAAAGGCTGCGCCGCCTAATGGGCCTTCCAGCATAATATCCAGCGCCGAAACAATACGCGCTGGTTTGCCGTAGTTCTCTTCCCATGGCTGCTTAAAGCCAGGAATATTCAGGTTAGAAACGCTGAAACCAACCAAACCGGCTTTGGGTTTAGAGCCGACACCGGTAGCGCCTTCATCGCGAATTTCGCCGCCCGAGCCGGTTGCAGCGCCCGGATAAGGAGAAATAGCGGTTGGGTGGTTATGAGTTTCCACCTTCATCAGAATATGCACCGGCTCGTGGCTGTAGCCATAGCTCATGCTGTCCGGCTGCGGGTAGAAACGCCCGGCTTCATGACCTTCCATAACGGCGGCGTTATCTTTGTAAGCCGACAACACGTAGTCCGGTGTGGTTTCAAAGGTGTTTTTAATCATTTTGAACAGCGACTTGGGCTGTTCCGCGCCGTCTATGGTCCAGTCGGCGTTAAAAATCTTGTGGCGACAGTGCTCAGAGTTTGCCTGGGCAAACATATAAAGCTCAATGTCATTCGGGTTACGATCCAGTTTACGGAAATTTTCTACCAGGTAATCAATTTCGTCATCGGCCAGTGCCAGACCTAAACTGATATTTGCCTGTGCCAATGCTTCACGGCCGCCTGCCAGAATGTCCACCGAAGACAAGGGCTGCGGTTCCTGTGAGCGGAATAGCTGCTGCGCGTCGTTCATATCGTACAAAACACTTTCGGTCATACGATCATGCAACAGTGCTGCCGCTTGCTTCAGTTCTTCAGCCGATAAGTCGCCCTGCAAATAGAAAGCCACACCACGCTCAACGCGGTGAATGCTTTTTAAACCACAGTTGTGTGCAATATCGGTGGCCTTTGAAGCCCAGGGAGAAATGGTACCAATGCGGGGAGTGACCAATACCAGAGCACCTTGTGGCTCGTGTGCCGGCATTTCAGGACCGTACTTCAGTAGTTGTACCAATACTGAACGGTGTTCGTCACTAAGTTCATTATGCAAATCAACAAAGTGCTGATACTCGGCATAAAGCTCTTTGACAGGAATTCCTGCCTGTTTCAGTTGTTCAAGTTGCTTCGTTGTTTTGAAGGCTGATAAGGCAGGTGCACCGCGGTAGATTTCCACAAGCAAGGTCTCCAAAGCTGGGCGATTTTTGCTGGCAGATTATACAGTAGCCTGACATTTATGTCAGGTGGAATATCGAACCTGACGTTTGTAGCCTGACATTTATGTCAGGTGATATACCGCTCCTGACGTAAACGTCAGGCTACTCGACTTTGGCTGTACCTTCGCGGTTCACTATGCGAAACCACTTTTCGCGGCGATCGATAATACGCTGTCTGCGCTTGCGGATAACCGCGCGGCGGCGTTCATTGTTTTCACGTCTGAGGCGTTTGGCTTGCATAGACTTAGGCCTTTATTGCGTTGAAAGACCTGTTCAGCTTACCTTGCCGCCTCAGTTTTATGCAATGATTTTATGCAGGCTTATCTTTAATGACTAAGGTTTTAGCAAAAATATCGTGCAAGCCTTGTTTCTTCTCGGTAAAGGCTATCATGATAAAACCAATTAACAGAATCAGCGCAGAAATAATCTTAGACCAGTAACGAATGTTTGCCTGAGCAAAACCAATTTGCTGACCTTCCATGTCCGTCACTTTCAGACCAAGCACTTTCTTACCTGGCGTCGCCTGCCAGCCTGAAATTTCGAAAATGGTGAAATATAACCATTGGCCAATAAGTCCTATAGTATAACTTACAGCACCCACAGCCATTTCCATTTCTTGCATTGAGGAACCGGCCGCGCCCATAAAAATACCAATAAAAATGCCAAGAATGCCACCAATAAGCATCAACCCGACCTGGGTAATAATCGCATCAATAATTGCGGCAATAAAACGCAGCCAAAAACCACCGTGGCGAAATTCCATTTGTTTCTCCATATTGTTATTTTTACGTTAAACTGCCTGATAAGACTGGCTCTGTCAATTGGCTTATCGTCTTAATTTGCGTAGCCCCAGAGCGATAAGCCCCAATAAAACCAACCAACCGCCGTGTCCGCCACTGCTGCTTTCTGACGGCGCTGCACTTACCGTGAAGTTAACACTGTCACTCTCGCTGTTACCTTCAGTGTCACTTGCACTCAGTCGATATTGGTACTGACCAGCAGACAAGCTTCCAACAGACGCCGTAACCGTATCGCCAGTTATGCTGACATTAGAAACTTCGGTTTCGCTGCCATCGCTATTTACCCGGACAACCTCAATACTGGATGTCTCCAGGTTATCGTCGGCGTCAGTCACAGTAGCCGTTAAAGTCACTGTTTGGCCCTCTACAGTATTACTGGCCCGGAAACCGCTAATACTTGGAGCAATTGCTCTTGGTTCAACAGTCAGTGAGACCGTTATACTCTCGCTGCCGTCACTAAAATCAACGCGTAACGGTACGGATAAAGCCTCATCGACCATTGGTGTATCACCCGACAGCTGAATTCGACGCTCACCTTCAACTTCAGGTTCAATCTCTGTGGCGCTAAAATCTGAAATGAAACCTTCCGGTTCTTCCACGCTGATAACAACGTCATTAGGGACATTATAAACACTCACGGCAGAGTTTACGGCCATCAGCTCGCCAATACTCTCTCCCTGACTAATAAACACCTGGGCAGACCCGCCTGTCGTGCTGGATGGATCTATCCAAACCCCAGTGGAAACAGAGAAGTCAGGCGCATCGGTATTCACCACTTTCAAAGGCAGGTGATACGGATTATGCACATTGTCTTTGTCTAACCCTGCGCTAATGTCAGCAAGCGACTGTTTTAAAGTTATTGTCATAACTCTGACGCTACTATCACCAATGACTTCCCAGCTGAACCACTCAGCCGCATTGTCGATACCAATTTGCTGACTTACGTCGGTGCCGCTGGCTGTCACGGGCAGGGCCAGCTGAATGGACTCATTTGCTGTTTCTGGATCGGACAGTTTAACGCCGATAACAGCTTCATCACCTGCCTCTACAAGGCTTAAGACATTGTCATCAACCAATAAATAATCAGCCGCTGCATCCGTATAGTCACCGCTAAAACTGGCGTTACTCACAAAGCGCCAACGTGCGGCATTAGCGTTAACTTCTTCAACTGCAATGACACAAATGCTGTCAGGAAGAGAGCTCGCGGTGTAGCTAGCGGTATTATTCGTCACACCGGCATCATCTAACAACGCTTGCTGTGAGATACCGGTGTACTGTTCACAAGCTCCGGCACCAATAACATACTTGTCGGTTCCCTCAACGCGCGGCCAACTGAACGTCAGAGAATCATTCCCGATGCGCTCAACTTGCATACCGTCAATATTGGTACGTGAACTGTTATTTGCCCAAATAATACTGCTGCGCTGAGCCGCCAGGCTGGCATCGGCTGCATTAATTTCAGAAGCCGCTTTACCCAGTGGCACACCATAGTTTTCATCAACTAAGTCCGGACTTGAGTATGCAGCTTCACTGACACACTCGCCTTCACTGAATTCGCTACGACACACAGAACCATATGACATGGTCGTATAAAAACGTCCCTGCTCATCAATAAAGCCATAAGGAATATGGAAGTCTTCCTGGTCACCTTCTCCACCACTGGAGTTATCAGCCAATGTGTAACGATCGTGACGCAGGCCGAAGTTATGACCCACTTCGTGGGCAACGGTACCAGCTCCCATGCAACTTAATGCCGTATACCCGGCATTGGCTCCCCCACTAACAAAGCTCACCCGGTTATCACTGGTACTAAAATCCGAAGCTCTAAAAGCAAGTCCACATACGTCCGGGTTATCAGCTCCGACGAAATGCACCACGTCAGCTTTATAACGATCAATTAAACGGACCATTCTTTGGTCGTCGATAAGCTCATCCAATAAAGGATCCGGGTTTTCATTGGGGAAATCTGTGGTGCTTTCCGGGCGAAAAGGCTCTATTCCGGCAACAGTCATTGTCACCGGGACACTGGAGCGTTGAAATATACTATTGCTGGTGTCTACCGCACTTTGAATAGCCAATTCCAAATCGTAATTGTTCTCTTCGGCATAACTGACTAAACGGTCGTCAGACACAAACAACACATCGAGTGAGTCATCAAATACTTGCACATCTTCTACCGGTGGAGGTGATGTGTCTACAGAGTACGATTTTGGGGGTAAAGCACGGGCATTCAGGCTCAACGCCGCCTGAGGCTCAGTGAACCGGCGCTTAGGCTCGGCCGGCGGCAGGTTCGTATTCTCTGTAACGGTTTTACCATTCACCCGGCGAATACTGACAGAGCCGAGCTGCGGATGGGTAATTGAGATAAGCTGATTGCCACCACGCTGATGCAAAAAACCCAGGTGCTGAGTGTCACCCGATGCGTTCTCAAACGTCAGCCGGTAACTGTTAGCGGAAGACAAACGCTCGGCAAGCGTCGCTTCTATAATTTGGTCTTCTACAGACAGTTCAATACTGTCACCCAAACTTTGAGCTGCGGCAAACATCGGTGTGAATGCCATTACTGCCGCAGCGATTATCTTCTTCATTTTAAATACCTATCTTTGTAGTAGCCTGACATTGATGTCAGGTGAGATATTGTTCCTGACGTAAACGTCAGGCTACAGCCGTCCTTGCTCATCCAGATATTTTAGTGTGTCGTAAAAACGACGAATGTTTCCAACATAAGTTACCGGTTCATCTCCGCGCGCAAAGCCATAGCGGGTATGACGATAAAATTGTTTTTGCCGGAGCAGGGGTAAGCGCTTCTTCACATCAACCCAACGGTCCGGGTTTCCACCCTGACGCTCTGTTATTATTCGCGCATCTTCTAAATGCCCGAACCCTATATTATACGCAGCTAATGCGAACCAGGTTCTGTCCGGTTGCGGAATTCTTGCCGGAACCCGGTTCAACATGCGCTCTAAATAACGGGCACCACCGCGAATACTCTGCTCTGCATTCAATCGGCTTTTAACCCCCATAGCCTTAGCTGTAGGCAGGGTTAACATCATCATGCCCCTAACCCCGGTAGGTGATACAGCACGTGGGTTCCACAGTGATTCCTGATAAGAAATTGCCGCCAGCAGGCGCCAGTCAAGCGAACCGGAATGCTCTTTAAAGGTTTCTTTGTAAATCGGTAATATTCTATCTACAGCCTCAATAAACAGGCTGGTGGTCACATAATTGAATTGTTTTACGTGACCAAAGTGCTGCTCTTTAATGTGCGCCAGCCGGCCGCTTGCGCGAATTTCACCAAAGTATTCCACCACGGCTGAAAACAGCGAATCGTCATCACCTTGAGGCAGAGCCCAGGCAATGTCCTGATCATGTTTTACGGTAAAGGCCACGCTTAAATCCGGGTGGAAGCGTCGTTGAATATCCAGCGCCGTGCTGTCGGTTATGGTGTAGTCAATCTCTTCATTAATGACCATTTGCAGCAGCTCTACCGCATCATGGTCACGGGTTGCGCGCCAGTTCAGGGTAGGAATGCTGTCGCCTAAGCTTTTCAGAAACTCGTGGTGTGAACTGCCTTCCACCACCACAATTTCGCCATCGGTAATTTGCTGCAAGTCACGTGGACGTTGCCGCGAGCCCTGCTTAAACACCACTTTCTGGCTAATCACATCGTACGGAGGGCCAAAACGAAACAGACGTGACCGTGTCGACGTGCGGTCAATCCCGGCAGCGACAATGTCGATTTCGCCACGACGCAGCATAGTGAAGAGATCATTCACATCAAACCGCGGCACCATTTCAAGCTCAACGCCCAGGCGATCAGCAAAGCGTTTCGCTAAGTCGTATTCAAAACCCTGTTCGCGGTCATGATCAAAATAATAGCTGGTGGGGTTCATTAAGGTTCCCACCCGCAATACCTGACGTTCCTTAACAACGGTCATGGCATCGGGGCGGGTTTGAGGACTGCAGGCCGTTATTAAGCTAACGGCAAGCAGCAAAAAAACGAACAGCGATACTGCAGACTTCGGCATATTAGAGTGATTCCAGCGCCCAATTCACATAAAGCTCAGTACCGGTTTTCAGCGCGTCTTCGTCGGCATAGAAGTGCGGCGAATGGTTACTGGGCTCATTGGCCATATCACGCTCTGGAGGCGTAACACCTAAGAATACAAACATGCCCGGTACTTCCAGTGCATAATATGAAAAGTCTTCCGCGCCGGTTACTAACGGCACTTCCTGCACTTTATCGGCACCGGCAACCGCTTTAGTCACTGGCAGCATCTGCTCAACTAAGTCTGCGTCGTTGCTGGTTACCGGGTAACCCAGGTCTACGTGCACATGGGCTTCTGCACCATTAGCTTCGGCGGTTTTTTCTGCAGTAAGCTTCAGTTTATCGTGAATATCCGAACGAATATCCATGTCAAAGTTGCGGATAGTACCAATTAAGGTCACTTCATCGGGAATGATGTTATTACGTACACCACCTTCAACAATACCAAAGGACAATACCGCAGGTGCCTTGGTAATATTAGTCTGACGGCTGATGATGGTTTGTGCGTTATTAATAATTTGCGCAGAAGTCACAATAGGATCCACACCCGCCCAAGGAGTCGAGCCATGCGCCTGCTTACCTTTCACTTTAATTTCAAACTGGTCAGAAGAAGCCATCAACGGGCCTTTGCGATAACCCACATGACCTGTCGGAAAGCCTGCCCAAACATGAATACCAAAAACCTTCTCGGGCTTGTTGTCCGCAAACAGGCCTTCTTCCAGCATCAGTTCAGCACCGCCCTCTTCACCTTCAGGCGCGCCTTCTTCTGCCGGCTGGAAAATAAACATCACGTTACCGGCCAACTCGTCTTTCATTTCAGTCAGTTTTTCGGCAGCGCCCATTAACATAGCTACGTGAGTATCGTGTCCGCAGGCGTGCATAACACCCACTTCGTTACCGCGATACTCAGACTTTACCGTCGACTTAAAAGGCACGTCGGTTTGTTCAGTAACCGGCAGTGCATCCATATCGGCACGCAGTGCAATGGTAGGGCCGGGTTTGCCACCTTTAAGCATGCCCACAACACCGGTATGCGCCACACCCGTTTCCACTTCCATGCCCAGAGAGCGTAAATGCTCAGCCACCATTTTTGCGGTTTCGAATTCACGGTTGCTAAGTTCAGGATTAGCATGAAGATGGCGGCGCCATTCAATCACCTGAGCTTCTAAATCACTGCTGACTTTTACCGGCGACTGTTGCGCCGCCGCTTGTGCGCTAAAGCCAAGGCTACTGGCCAGCATCAAGCTAATAACGAGCTTTTTCATTGTTCTCTCCTGCATAAGTGCGGATTGTTGTTCTGGTACTGGGTAATATCCTGCGCTAAAATCGCCGCCATGACAACCGATGAAATCTACATGCAGCGAGCATTAGAGCTTGCTGAACAAGCGCAAAAAGCAGACGAAGTGCCCGTTGGCGCGGTGTTGGTCATGGACGGTAAAATTGTTGGCGAAGGTTACAATCAGGTAATTTCTTTATCCGACCCTTCCGCCCATGCCGAGGCTAAGGCTATTCGCGCAGCAGGTCAGGCTATCGATAACTATCGGTTGGTCAACTCGACTCTGTACGTCACTTTAGAGCCCTGCGCCATGTGTGCCGGTCTGATAACCCATGCACGTGTTAAGCGTTTAGTCTTTGGCGCCACTGACCCGCGTACCGGCGCTACCGGCACCGCAATTGATGTCATTAATCACGCATCGATGAACCACAAAGTTGAGGTTCAAAGCGGCGTACTGGCAGAAGAATGCGGCGATATTTTACGACGCTTTTTCCGCGCCCGCCGCAAGTCTGCCAAGGTCAACGCTAAATAAGCATACCCGTTATTGCATAAGCCACGGTTGCGCCCAGCCCGGCCAGCAACGCATACGGTAGTTGCGTGCGAACATGATCAATATGCTCAACGCCCGAGGCCATCGACGCAATAATGGTGGTATCTGAAATGGGCGACGCATGGTCACCAAAAATGCCGCCGGAAATTGCCGCCGCAATAAAAGGCGCAGGCGGTAAGCCCAGTGTCATTGCCAGCGGAATGGCCAGTGGCAACATAATGGCAAAGGTTCCCCAACTGGAGCCAATAGAAAACCCGGTAATAGCAGACAACACAAAAATCAGCGGTAGCAGCATCCATAATTGCACTGAACCGTCTAATGCAGCAGCAAGGAACTCGCCGGTACCTAAGTCACGGGTTAAACCACCCAGCGCAATCGACAACCACAAAATAATCGCCAACGGCAAAATATTCCACGCCCCTTTTAACAGATAGCGCCCAACGTCCATAAGACTTACCGGTTGCGTCATTAAAGTGCCGGCAACCGCAATGCCCAACGCCACATAAATAGCAATAAACACACTTAAGGTGCCATCGCCGTCCACCAGCACACCGTTTCCGGTTATCAATAGCATGACAGGTACCATCACCACCAACGAGATAAGGCTGGTCATTACCACCGCCGTGCCTTTACCGAAGCTGGCCTCTTCATCCGGCCCGTCACCCCAGGTGTTTTGCGAAACCTGATCCGGCATTGCGTTCTTTTCAAAAGCCTTCATTGGGCCAATGTTCCAGTCGAACAACGCCACAAACAGCGCCAGCAACACCGCAAAAATGGCATAGAAGTTAAAGGCAATAGACTGAATAAAAACCAGTAGTGGCTGTTCAACACCCTGGTTAGATATCAGCGTCAGGTTAAACGCACCCCAGGCATTTAAAGGTATCAGAATACAAATGGCCGCACAGGTTGAGTCAACAATATACGCCAGCTTTTCACGTGCAATACCCAGCCGGTCATAAATAGGTCGTGAGGTTGTGCCCGAAATCATAATGGTCACATTAGACTCAATAAACACAATAACGCCCAGAATCCAGGTCATTAAACGCGCCCGGCGTTTGCTTTCAATCCACTGTTTACGCTCTAACTTGAGTACAAATTGTTTAAAGGTACCACCGTTTTCCAATACCCCGAATAAAGCACCAATGCCCAGAGTAAAAAACCACACCAGCATATTACTGGGGTCAATAAGGGTGTCCCAGGTGCTGTTCAGCGTACCGTAGGCTATGTTCTCCGGAGCCGGCCAGAACAACAAAATATTGGCGAGAATAATACCGCCAATAAGCGCCAGCAGGACTTTTCGGGTAACAATGGCAAATACAATTGCCAGCAAGGAAGGTAAAAGACTGGTCCAGCTCAGTTCCATTGGGTCAGCTAATTAGTGTTTGGTAAAGGGAGATTAAAATAATAAACCGCCGCGGGCAATACCAGCGGCGGTTTATTCATTCGGCGTCAAACAATCAGAATTTGTATTCTACGCCTAAACGTACAGACCAGAGCGAAGGCGCACCGGCACGAGACTGAACATTGCTAATGTCCCGGAACGAGTTGTACTGATACTGACCGGCATCGTTAATTTCAACGTCAGCCACAGTAACCGCACGTGGGAAGCTCGCTTCATAAAGTACGCCCCATTCGTCATTCAGCATATTACCTAAGTTTTCAATGACGAAGAACGCAGACGCTTTGTGGTCGTCCATAAAGCCCGGAAGCTCCTGTTCAACACGCAAATCAACTTTGGTCCACCATTTGCTGTTGAACTCGTTGCGTGGCGCAATACCACCCGCGTACTTGCTCAAGCCTGACTCTTCCAGAAAATCGAAGAATGCAGCCGTTTCAAATGGGTTACCGTCGCCGTCAGTGCCAATCGCAAAGTTTGGATCGTCCAGGCCCGTTGGCACGTACAGTAAACTACGGCCCTGGTAGGCGATATCACCAAAGGCACCATCGGTCATGGTATAGGAGAACGGACGGCCTTTGTTGCGTGTACCGAATAAGGTCACCACTGTGTTGTAACCATCGAAGAACTCTTTGGTGTAGTTCGCTTTAAAAGTAAAGCGATGCGGTATCTCGTAGTTAGAGGTCGCAACACCCGGGTTCTGAGCATTAGCCGTTGCCAGGTTCGTGTAGTTAGAGAACGACACAGAACTGGTCATTGGGTTAACGTCCTCTGCCTTGTTATAGGCGTAGCCAAAAGTCCAGTCCAGACCAAAGTCATGCGACTTACTTAACGCCAGCGAAACCGTAGTTTGTGAACCGGAATCACCGTCAACGTTCGTCAGCAGAAAGTCGTCGCCCTGGTCACGCCCGTCAGTCGACATCTCATCAAAAATTGGACGTCCATCCGGTGCCGTATCAACCGTCTCCAGACCCAGGTTATAAATAATCGCCGCATCTTTCTTATCGGTGTATAAGAAGTCCGCCATCAAAATGTAGTTATCCGGCAGAGTATAAGTTGCGCCTAATGCGTATTTCCACTCTTTCGGTAGCTCGAAGTTAGGGTCCATTGTGTTAATCGGGCCCTGACCGCTGGCGTTAGCCACTTCGTCGTACATTTCCTGAGGAACGTCAAAAATTGGGTTGCCGTCGCCAGTATGCGGTACATCAAATAACGACTCTCCAGAGAAATTCCGGAAGGCCTGGTACTGAGTCACGCCATTGTTCGAGTAGTTGTTGGAGATCCACACATTGGGGTTGCCGCCAGAGTACAAACCAACACCACCGCGAACTTCTAAGTCAGGGTTAACAAACCAGTTAAAACCAAAGCGCGGTTGCAGTAAGTCCTGACCGTCCATGTTTTGCTGATTAGAGAACCCATAAAGCTCCTGAGTTAATGGGTTGTTCACCGGGTAGTCATCGCTGGTATACCAGTCGTAACGCAAGCCGTAGGTGAAGGTGATATCCATTGGTGCGTAGTAATATTCGTCCTGAACGTATGCCGTGTTAACCGCGTAAGCAAATTCAGCAGCAGCGTCCTGAGGGTTGTTGGTACCCGCGGCACTCTCATAAATAGCCGCAAACGGTGTGCCCGCTTCAAAGTCATCGATAGAACCGAAGCGATATTCGCCCTCTGCTTCCTGCACAAAGAGGTTAAACACGTCGTACTCTTCACGCTCAATACCCGCGGAAATAACGTGGTCGCCCAGCAGGTAAGTACCTTTCAGTTTAAAGAACGTGGTGTCGTATTTCAGTTTGTTGGCATGACGAGAGTCATCCGCACCTAAATACACAGTCGCGTCGTTAACACCAATCTGAACTTCACCAAAGTCGGTACCACCCAAAGGGCTTACACGGGCATCCAGCTCCGAATAACCCACGCGCGCTTCTGTCGAGAAGTTATCACTCCAGTCAGAATATAACTCACCAACATAAGAGGTGAACTTAGAGCCACGCTCATAAAAGTGATTAGAGAATTCCAGCTCGTCAGAGTCACCGTCAGACTCTGCAATAGAGTAGCCATCGTTGTAATTGTAGGTTAATGACGCACGGTGAGCATCACTGATATACCAGTCCAGCTTGGCCAGGAACTTTTCGTCTTCTACCGGTAAGCTCGCCGGGAATCCACCCGGGTTATAGCCATAAATATTCTGTGCAATGTCGGCAATGCGCTCAACGTCAGCCTGAGTGACACCCGCCACTTCCGTTGCTGCACCAGAGCCTTCCGGGCCGCGGTCAAAGGTGTCAGAGCCTTCCAGCTTCTCGTAAGAAGTAAAGAAGAACAGCTTATCTTCAATGAAAGCACCGCCAACATTAAAGCCATAGCGTTTCTCACTAAAGTCGCCAATGTTAATTTGGTCGCCTTCCAGCTCATCGCCCTGCAGAGAGTCGTTGGTGTAGTCGTAGAACACACCGCCAAACATCTCGTTGTCGCCGGTTTTGGTTACGGCATTAATGTTACAGGCGGTAAAGCCACCGTACTGAACGTCAAATGGCGCAAATTCAACCGCTACCTGCTCAATCGAGTCATAAGAGAACGGCATACGTTCTGTCGGGTAGCCGCTGCTATTCAGGCCAAAATTGTCGTTCATACGAACGCCGTCAACGGTCAGGCTGTTAAAACGTGGGTTAGCACCACCGCACTGAATGTCGCCGGCATTGGTTTCGTTAATGTAAATACGCGGGTCAATGCGCACCACATCTTTCAAGTCACGGTTTGCAGCCGGTGCATTTTCTAAATCTTCTAAATTAAAGTTCGCTGCCGGACTGTTGCTGCCATAAAGTGCATTAGAGGTCATAGAGCCGGTAACACTCAGGCGTTCCATATCCTCCTGGCGTTCCAGCATCACATTCACATTCTGTGAATCACCTAAGGTTAGGTAAACATCTTCAACAACCTGACTACGCCCTTCAGGGCCTTCCACCACCAGAGTGTACGGACCGCCAACCGGTAAGCCGCGTGAAGAGAATGTCCCCTGCTCGTTCGAGCGTAAGTTTTTGACACTGCCTGTACGCTCATCACGTAACTGAATGGTTGCATTTGAAACTACCTGCCCTGACTCAGTGGTAACAACACCACGCAAGCTTGAAGAAGTTTCCTGCGCCACGGCTGTAGCCGCCAACCCCATTGCTATGGCAGCCGCTACGGCAGTGCGCTTAAAAGTCGCGTTAAACATAGTGTATTCTTCCCTGTTCGTTTTGGGTTTTAATTCCCAATAAAGGTATAGCGTATTTGTGACAAATCTGTGAACTTTGCCCCAAAAAAAAAGCCGCGCTCAGGGCGCGGCTTTTAGCTCTTTTCATGTCAGCGCCTTTGGCGCTATACGCTAAATTAGAAGGTGTATTTAACACCCAACTTCAAGCGCCATGCAGACTCTTCAGCTTCGAAGATACTCCAGTCGTTATAACCAAAGAATGACTCGGCGTACATGTAACGACCCTGGTCATCAAGGCCGGCAAAGTCTACAACCGACTGGTTAGTGTACTGCTGACGCAATACTTCACCTTTTGAGCTGTCGATAAGGTTCAACAGGTTATTAACGGTAATGTAGAAGATACCTTTATGGTCTTCTGAGAAGCCAGGAACTTCTTGCTGGAACTGGAAGTCCAGGTTAGTCACCCAAGGTGAACGACCTGTACCTTTCGGTGCAAAGCCACCTGCGTACTGCTCTAAACCAGCGTCACGGAAGTAAGCCATAGCTTCTTCGTAGGACAACGGGCTTTCAGGGCTGAATGCAGGGTCATCCGCGCCAGTTGGGATGTATGGCAGGTAAGAGCCACCACCCTGGAAGTATGGCTGGTCACCGAAGTCGCCATCGTTATACATACCCATGGTGTAACTGAACGCAGTACCTGAGCGACGGTTAAAGAATAAGTTAAACTTAGACGCGTAACCGCTAACAAACTCAGTGCTGTAACCTAATGCAATTTTCAGGCTGTGCTCAACCTGGTAGTCAGCAGTGCCCAGCAATGCCTGGTTACGGTCACGAACAATGTTGTACTGGTAGTTTGAAGTCGCAGTAGACGACGTACCCGGGTTACCTTCTTCGATGTCCTGGAAGGTGTAAGCAGCGTACGCGTTAAAGCCGCTATCCCAAGCTTTAGACAATGAAGTTGTTAACAACCATGCTTTACCAGTTTTGTCTTCGTTAGTCAGCTGCAAGTCATAATGACCGCTTGGTGCAGTTGGGTCGCACGGCTCATAAATGTTGATGCCTGCTGCAGTTTCATCAGCAACACAGCGTGAGATATCAACCCACTGGCTGTTGTCTGTCATCCACTTACGAGTAACTTCAGCAGTTGCCTGGAAGTTATCGCCAACACTAGGAATATCGAAACGGTAGTCAACACCTACACGTGCAATCCAGTCAGACGGAATGTCGTAGTTAGGGTCGATGCTGTTAGTGTCACCGTCGCCGGCTTCCATGCTGTCCAATACCGCTTGCGGAATTTGCGCAGGGTTTTGGTTTTCCAGGTACTGATCTTCTGATACCTGGTCGCGGTCAAACTGTACCAGCGTATAGCCGTCGTTTGAGAACGAGTTTGAGATCCAGACATTTGGACGACCACCAGAGAAGCGACCGAATCCGGCACGAACGACCATGTCGTCAGTAGCGAACCATTTGAAATCAACGCGCGGTAAGAAAATGCCTTTACCGTCTAAGTTTTCCTGGTTGCTGTAGCCATAACGGTCAACAAAGTTTTCGTTTAATGTTGGCTTGTCGTCAACCATGTAGGTTTCGTAACGAACACCCAGACCTAATTCCATTGTATCGTTCAGGTACCAGTTGTCCTGTACGTACAAGTTCAGCATGCCTAACTCAAAGTTAGCGGCTGCGTCAGTAGCGTTGTTGGTGTAAGCGTTCTCGTAGAAGAACTCATCGGCAGTACCTGCTTCAAAGTCATCAATTGACTCGTATGACCAAGAACCTAAAGAGTTACGCACAAACACATTATATACGTCAACGCTGTCATACTCACCACCGAACTCAATTTCATGGTCGCCGACCAGGTAATCGAATTTCGCGCCAATTTTGAAGTTGTCGTTTTCTAGCTGGTTAGCGTGACGGTTTGAGTCAGGACCAAAGTTAAGAGTGCCATTTTCAGTACGGACGCTCACGTCACCAAAGTCTTTGGTTACCAAACCAGAAATGGCTTCGACCGCTTTGTGGCTGACATACATTTCACTTGAAAGGTCACCACTCCAGTCAGCAAACCAGGACAAACGGAACAGATCCATGTTTTGCTGGTAGTCATACCAGTTAGTGTCCAGGTTTAAAGAGTTCTGGCTACTACTAACGCCACGCAGGTTGTTACCTTCAGTGCGGTTATAAGTTAACGCAATACGGTGATCGTAGTTAACGTTCCAGTCCAGCTTAACCAGCAAGTTGTCGTTTTCGGTATCACGGACAGTGTCCCAGTTACCAACATCGAAGCCGTACTGAGTTTGTGCAATTTCGCGAATACGGTTGTACTCTTCCTGAGTCACGTTGCTGTCGTTCGGTGCGCCAGCGCCTGCAGGACCGTACTCAATTTGTGCCGGCTCTTGTGCGTTTTCGTAGTTAACGAAGAAGAACAGCTTGTCTTTAATGATTGGACCGCCAACCGCAATACTGTATGTATCACGTTCGTAATCCAATGGAACTTCGTTACCACTTTCAGGGTTTTCCGGGTCACCTGCCCATGCGTCGCTCATGCGCTCGTAAGTTAATGAGCCGTGGAATTCGTTAGAACCTGATTTAGTGACCGCGTTAATACGACCACCAGAGAAACCGCCCTGAGAAGCGTCAAACGGTGCCATATCAACTGCAACCTGCTCTACCGCATCAATTGAGATAGGTGAACGCTGCGTTGGGTAACCGTTACCGTTAAGACCAAAGTCGTCGTTTACGCCAACACCATCAATTGAGATAGAGTTGAAACGCGGGTTAGAACCACCAATGCTCATTGGCGCTTCGCTACCTGACAACAAGTTAACGTACGGGTTTAAACGTGCTACTTCTTTTAAGTCACGGTTAAAAGTTGGGGTGTTAGCAATATCGTCTTCGCCGAAGAAGCTGCTGCTACCGCGGTTTTCACCACCTAAAATCGCCGCACCAGAAACTTCGATACGTTCCATGTCGGTTGATTCAAGCTCAGCATTAATGCGGTAAGATTCGCCCAGCGTTAAGTACACGTCTTCGTATACTTTACGGCCATTTTCACCTTCAATAACAATAAGGTAAGGACCACCGACTCGCAAACCAGAGTTTGAGAAAGCACCAGACTCGTTGGTTGTCGCAACTGAGCGAGTTCCGGTTGGAATGTGAATAATTTCAACACGTGCGTTTGCCGCAACGTCGCCAGATGCAGTAACAACGTTACCACGGACAACTGACGATGTATCTTGCGCAATAGCGACACCGCTAAGGCCAAAAGCGATAGCAGCTGCGACAGCTGTGCGCTTGAAAGTGGAGTTAAACATAGTTTTGTTCTTCCCGGTTTTGGTTTTGGGTTTTTAAGCACAGACGAGGGTAAAGCTCATTTGTGACAATTTCGTGAAAAGTTTGAAAAAAAACTGGAGAAGCGAAGGAACTTTTTTGCGAAGACAGAAAGGGGAAATTGCTCGTTCGCTTAGTATTCGATGACGAGCCGCGGCACAATAGCTGGTTCATTACCGGAAAGCTCATGACCTGATAAAAGTCAAAAGTACGGCAAGAGGTCGGAGCTGTATGGGATGCGGCTGAATTCATTACACTTCTAAGACATTTATGTGTCAGATATGTGACATATTTTAATCAAAATCTTTGCCCTTGCCTAGTCATTCGGGAACCTTTATTCTCTTCAGTTGTCTTAGGCTGCTCTCTAACGGTTATTCCATGGGCTTTATGCGGTTTTTTGTATTTTTAACATTCGTTGGCTTTATGATTCCCACCTCTTTTTATGCCACAGCAGGCTCCGGTAAAAATGAACCTGAAACAATAAGGGTTGCAACCTTTAATGTCAGTATGGATGCGTCTAATTATCTCAGTGAAAATGAACTACCGACATTAGACAGCTCGCCATTACCGGAAATACTGCAGCAGGGTCACGAGCAAATACGAGGTATTGCTGAAATTCTTCAGCGCGTACGTCCTGACATTGTGCTGCTGAACGAGTTTGACTACCTTGCCCCTGAAGTTGGCGTTAACGTCTTTCAAAAAGACTATTTAGCGGTTTCGCAAAATGGTCAACAAGCCATTGAATACCCTTACGCTTATACTGCTCCGGTAAACACCGGCGTGCCCTCGCCTTTTGATTTAAACCGTGACGGTAAAAAAGAAGGTACCGGCATAGATGCCTGGGGCTTTGGCTGGTATCCCGGTCAGTACGGTATGGTCATACTGTCGAAGTACCCTTTGTTAACCGATAAAGCACGTACCTTTCAGCACTTTTTGTGGAAAGACATGCCCGGACGTCACATTCCTTACGTCATGAATGAACAGGAACAGCCGACCAAGGAGCAGTGGTACTCCGATGAAATAATGGCGCAGTACCCGTTAAGCTCTAAATCACACTGGGATGTCCCGGTAAAAGTGGGCGACAGAGTTATTCATCTTTTAGCGGCGCACCCTGTACCACCGGCTTTCGACGGCCCGGAAAACAGCAATGGTATGCGTAACTTCGATGAAATCCGCTTGTTTGCCGATTACCTCACGCCTGGCAGTGACAACTACCTTTACGACGACAATGGCGTGCGTGGCGGACTTAGCGAGAACGAAAGCTTTGTTATTTTGGGTGACATGAACGCTGAAGCCGGTTCCGGTGGCGTAAACGGTGCCATTGAACAGCTACTGGACCACCCCCGGGTTAATGACGTAAAGCCACAAAGCCAGGGCGGACAGCAGCACTCTCCCAATAACGGCAATTCGCAGTACCATACCGCCGCCTGGCGTAAGCGCGTTGACTACGTGCTGCCCTCGGACGACTTAATTGTAAAAGACGCCGGCGTGTTCTGGCCTGTCGATGATGAACCCGGCAGCCAGCTAATGAATAAGCGCAGCGCCTCTTCCGACCACCGTTTGGTTTGGCTGGATATTGTGAAGTAGCCTGATATTTACGTCAGAAACCATATCTCACCTGATATCAATATCAGGCTACAGCCCTTTATTTTACTGAACCTTTACAGTTGAAGGGCTGTTGGAATCCTCCTTAGGTGCCATAATGAAGTTATTGTATCCAAGGAGGTAAACTATGAAAAAGCTCATACTATCAACAGCGTTACTCGCAAGCAGTTCGTTTGTGTTTTCAGCAGCCACTCAGGCTGACAATCTGAACTACATCAGCGGTGGCTTTTCCGATTTCTACGACTCCGACTTCTACGTCGAAGGCTCCACCACCATCGCCCCTAACTGGGTCGGCGAAGTTCAGCTAACCGACATGGGTGACTACTCACTTCGCGCTGGCGCTAAGTACTTCCTGGACATGGGTGCTGGCAAACAGTTCAATACCTTCTTAAAAGGCGGTGTTAGCCACTATGACTTTGAATACGGCGACGACACCAGCGCTTATGCCGGTATTGGTGCTATGACCAAACTCAGCCAGCAAACGACAGCTATTGTGGATGCAGGCTATGACTGGGGCTTAGACGGCTTCGCATCAGTAGGCGCACGTTTACGCTACGCCTTTACTGAACAGTTCTCTGCTGACGCCGGTTTCCGCGGAAACTTCAACAGCATAGACAACGAAGTTCACCTTGGCGTGACTTACAACTTCTAAGAGTAGCCTGACATTTATGTCAGGTCGGATCTTTCACCTGACGTGAACGTCAGGCTACAGCGATCACGTAGCCTGACATTTATGTCAGGTGGGATATTATTCCCACTCAATGGTGGCGGGTGGTTTGCCCGAAATATCATAAGTTACACGGGAAATTCCGTTCACTTCATTAATAATCCGGTTCGATACCTTCTCTAACAACTCATACGGCAGGTGTGCCCAGCGCGCAGTCATAAAGTCGATGGTTTCTACTGCACGTATAGCAATAACCCAGTCGTATTTACGCTGATCACCCATAACCCCAACCGAACGTACCGGCAGGAATACCGCAAAAGCCTGGCTGACTTTGTTGTACCAGTCCGCGTTATGCAGCTCTTCAATGAAAATTGCATCGGCACGGCGCAGTAAGTCGCAGTACTCTTTCTTAATTTCACCCAGAACCCGAACACCCAAACCTGGTCCCGGAAACGGATGACGGTATAGCATGTTGTAAGGTAAGCCTAACTCAAGCCCAATTTTACGCACTTCGTCTTTAAACAGCTCACGCAGTGGCTCAACCAGGCCTAACTTCATGTCGGCTGGTAAACCACCTACGTTGTGGTGCGATTTAATGACGTGCGCTTTACCGGTTTTAGAACCCGCAGACTCAATAACATCCGGATAAATAGTGCCCTGCGCCAGCCAGTCTACTTCGGTCAGTTTACCGGCTTCTTCATCAAAAATTTCAATGAAGGTATTACCAATAATCTTACGCTTTTTCTCCGGGTCGTTCTCGCCCGCTAACGCATCTAAAAAACGGTCTTCTGCACGTATTGGTAAAATGTTCAGACCATAGTGGTCGCCAAACATTTCCATCACCTGCTCGGCCTCATTCAGGCGCAGCAAGCCATTATCCACAAACACACAGGTTAACTGGTCACCAATAGCCCGGTGCAACAGCATGGCCGTTACCGACGAATCGACACCGCCCGACAAACCAAGAATAACCTTGTCACTACCCACCTGTTCACGAATACGCTCAATAGCGTCATCAATGATTTTTGCCGGTGTCCATTGCTTCTCACAGCCACAGATATCGCTGACAAAATGCTCCAGCATACGCATGCCCTGACGCGTATGGGTCACTTCCGGGTGGAACTGCACACCATAAAATTGGCGTTCTTCGTCAGCCATTGCGGCATACGGGCAATAAGAGGTTTTCGCTACGGTGTGGAAACCTTCCGGAATCACTTCCACTTTATCACCGTGGCTCATCCATACATCCAGTAATGGCGCGCCAGACTCAGACACAGCGTCTTCAATGGCTTTAAACAGCGGGCTTTGCTCTACCAGCTCAATTTGCGCGTAACCAAATTCACGCTCCAGCGAGCATTGCACAGAGCCGCCCAACTGGTGTGCCATGGTTTGCATGCCGTAGCAAATACCAAATACCGGTACACCCGCATTAAAGACATACTCTGGCGCACGTGGTGAGCCTTCTTCTGCAACACTTTCCGGACCACCGGATAAAATAATGCCTTTAGGCGCGAAGTCCCGAATATCGGCTTCATCAACATCCCAGGCCCAAAGCTCACAGTAAACGCCAATTTCGCGAATACGGCGGGCAATCAGTTGCGTGTACTGAGAGCCGAAATCTAAAATCAATATTCGGTGATCGTGGATATCTCTAGTCATTAGTCATCCTGTTAGTAGCCTGACATTTATGTCAGGTGCTATATCGTTCCTGACGTAAACGTCAGGCTACGTCAATCAAATTATGAACTACGGTAATTCGGTGCTTCTTTGGTAATGTGCACATCGTGTACGTGTGATTCGCCCATGCCGGCGGCAGTGACTTTCACAAACTGCGGCTTGGTGCGCATATCTTCAATTGTCGGACAACCGGTTAAGCCCATAGCTGAACGCAACCCGCCCATTTGCTGGTGAATAATGGCAGAAATAGGCCCTTTATAAGCTATGCGTCCTTCAATACCTTCCGGCACCAACTTGTCGGCTTCATCACTTTTCTGGAAGTAACGGTCAGACGATCCATTGCGCTGGTTCATTGCGCCCAGGCTGCCCATACCGCGGTATGATTTGTAATAACGCCCCTGGTAAAGCTCAACTTCACCCGGCGACTCTTCAGTACCAGCCAGCATGCTACCCACCATCACACAATGCGCGCCGGCGGCCAGAGCTTTAGCAATATCTCCTGAAAAACGAATACCACCATCGGCAATAATCGGTACGCCAGAGCCTTTAATGGCATCAACAGCGTCACTAATAGCGCTAATTTGCGGTACACCACAACCGGTAACAATACGTGTGGTACAAATTGAACCCGGGCCAATACCCACTTTTACAGCGTCAACGCCCGCTTCAACCAGTGCCTTAGCGCCTGCGGCCGTTGCTACGTTACCGGCAATAATTTGTAAATCAGGGTAGTCTTTACGAGTTTGCTTAACACGATCCAGAACGCCCTGCGAGTGCCCGTGCGAGGTATCAATAAGCAGTACATCAACGCCCGCTTCAACCAGTAACTGAATACGCTCTTCTGTACCGGCGCCAACGCCTACTGCTGCACCTACGCGCAGTGAACCTAGCTCGTCTTTACAGGCGTTCGGTTTATTTTCGGCTTTTTCAAAGTCTTTCAGGGTGATCATACCCTTCAGCTTGTGCGCGTCATCCACAACAAGAATTTTTTCAATGCGATATTTGTGCATAAGCTGCAGTATTTCTTCACTTTCTGCAGTTTCATGCACAGTGACCAGGCGGTCATTACCTGTCATTACGTGGCGTATTTCTTTGCTGTCATCGTCTTCAAAACGCGTGTCACGGCCGGTAACAATACCGACTAAATCGCCATTGCCTTCAACCACAGGAAAACCCTGAAAGCCGTGCTCGGCAGTCAGTTGTTTAATTTCACCAATGGTGGTTGTGGGTTGTACAGTAACCGGGTCAGAGACCATGCCACTTTCGTATTTTTTCACTTTACGAACGTGCGCGGCTTGTTGCTCTGCAGTCATGTTTTTGTGGATAAAGCCAAGGCCGCCTTCCTGCGCCAATGCAATAGCCAGTGCCGATTCAGTAACGGTATCCATCGCGGCCGAAACCAGCGGGACATTCAGGGTAATTCCACGCGTTAATTGCGTGCGTAAATCAGCGGTATGGGGGAGAACTTCGGAATGACCGGGAACGAGCAAAACGTCGTCAAAGGTCAAGGCTTCTTGGGCAATTCGCAGCATGTGCAACACTCCGTGACTGGATTCATGTTGCGGGTGGATTTTACCCGTTTAGCGCATTGAATGCAAGAAGATTGACGTCTTGATTTCGTAGCCTGACGTTTACGTCAGGAACGATATCTCACCTGACATGAATGTCAGGCTACATCGCGTTACGGTATCCAGCAAACGCCGCCTTTTAATTCTGGTTCAGGCTCAGGTATGTGCTCGCAAGTTGAATAACCCGTTTTGGCATCTTCTTTGGCTTTTTCGTTATAGCGGTGAATAGCATCTAGCACTGCGCTTTCATCCGTCACGGTTTCGCTGCTGTAAACCACATAGCCTTCCGGGCCACCGCAAGCCTTTTTGCCCACAGGCAACACTTTACAGCTTTCAATGCTCTGCGCCGTAGGTGTGCCAATTAAGCTCTTTATGTCGGCCATGGTCACCGGCTCATCCGACGCTGACTGGGCGCTGCTGCAGCCAGCTAAAAACAGCATTGTTGTTAAAGCTATGAATAATTTCATTAAGTCGTCTCCCTTCGTACTAAATGATTGTATTAAATATCAATACTTCCCAGTGTATGCACGCGGCTGATATTTATCCACTAAAGGGACTTCTTTTACATTAATATAATCACTTTATTAGGTGACTATATAAACTCAAGCCTACATTAATGCAATTAATAACCGATACCAGTTAATTTATATTGATAAACACCAAAAACTACCTATAATCACTTAAATCGGTGAATAAAAGGAGGGTGGTATGCCTAAACGCGTTAAAGCAACGGAAGCGCCTAATGTACCTGCAATAACCTGCCCAGAACTATTAGGTCAGCTTATTAAAGCTAAGCGTACAGGAATGAAGCTTAAACTTCGTGACTGTGCTGCATTGTGCGGCGTTGGCGTCAATACCTTGTCGCGTCTTGAGCGTGGCAACCCCAACACCACTCTGGCAGCGGCCTTTTCTGTGCTACAAGGCCTGGGTATTCAATTAACAGTAGAGTCAGACACTTCAGCCGAGGAGTGGGTGTAAATGCTGCATTCCGTTAATATCCGCTACGGAGAAAACGTTGTTGGTCATATCGGTCTTAGTGAAGTAACCAAACTTCCGGTTATAGAGTACCAACAACACTGGAAAGGAAACGGCTTCCCTATCTCGCCTTCACTTTCTCTAGAGGGCTCTCATACACCGGCTAGTGTCTATAACTATCTGGATAATTTACTCCCCGAAGGAAAAGCCAGAGAGCTACTTGCACAAAACCTTGGCGTCAGCGAAAAGAATGTCTTTGCTCAGGCTTTAGCTCTGGGTCAGGATGTATCCGGAGCCTTTGCATTCACTAATCAGGAAATTCCTTCCCAGCCCATATTCCGTGAAGTTCCACACAACGAGCTCATAGAGCGACTTGAGCAAAAGGAAGACTTTGGACTGCTGCACTGGGACGACAAGCCGCGTTTAAGCGTTGCTGGTGTGCAAGACAAGCTTAACGTTTATATCAGTCCTGATGGTCAAATGGGTTTTGGCGACGGTACCTTATCATCAACCCACATTCTTAAGTTTGAAAAAGCAAATTTGCCACATTTAGTGCTAAACGAATTCATTTGCATGCAGCTGGCTACGCTTTCGGGCTTGCCAACCGCAGAAACAGAATTTAAACGCTTTGACAAATTTCCCGCTCTTCTGGTCAAGCGCTTTGACAGGCATTACCACACTAACGCAGAAAAAGTATTGCGGCGTCATATTATCGACGGATGCCAGGCACTGGATCTTCCCCGCGACTACAAATACGAACGCAATTTTGGTGACAGTCGCGACGTAAAACATATTCGCGATGGCGCCAGCCTCACAGGGCTTTTTAGCTTTTGCCAGGCCTCACCTAGCCCGGCTCAAAATACCATGCAACTTTTGCAATGGCAGCTATTTAACCTGATGATCAGCAACTACGACAGCCACGCTAAAAACGTATCATTTTTCTGGGGTCGCAACAGTTGTAGCTTCACGCCAAGCTACGATTTAGTTAACGTCGCCATGTTCCCGCAGTTTAAACAAGCGCTGGCTATGGCAGTAGGTGATGAGTTTGAGCCTGACCATATACACGCCTACCAGCTTGCAGACTTTGCAGAGAGTTGTGGCTTAAAACGCCCACTGGTGGCCCAATCACTGCGTGAATTATCGGCTAAAGTCCTTCATGTAATCAGCACCCAGGACCTGTCAAAAGAGCTTGAGCAACAAAAGCTTATTTCGGCAGAAGAAAAAGACTATATCGCGCAGCTAATTGAACACATCAAAGCTCGCACATTGCATTTACAGAAGTGTGCCAATAATATCGCCGGTGTAACCCTGTAGCCTGACACTTGTGTCAGGTGAGATATCGTACCTGACGTAAACGTCAGGCTACCTTATCGGGCTATGAAATACGGATTGAGGTAATCCTCTTTTTGGTTATACAGCAGCGGGTCGCCGGCAACAGTAGTTACCTGCCCACCCGCTGCACTTAATACCGCATGGGCTGCAGCGGTATCCCACTCGCACGTTGGGCCTAAGCGCGGGTAGATATCCGCTTTACCTTCAGCCACCAGGCAAATTTTCAGCGAGCTGCCCATAGGTACCATTTCGTAGGGCTTGCCTAACGCATCCAGCCAGTCGATGGTTTCCTGCGAGGGGTGAGAACGCGATCCTACAACCCGCAAAGTATCAGGTTCTTTGGTCGCGACTGAAATGGCTTTGTCATTTAAAAATGCGCCCCGGTCACGCTCACCGGTGTACATGGCATCCAGTAACGGCGCGTAAACCACACCCATAATAGGTACACCCTTTTCAATTAAGGCAATGTTTACCGTGAACTCGCCATTGCGCTTAATAAATTCTTTCGTGCCATCTAACGGATCAACCAACCAATAACGGCACCAATGCTTACGCTGCTCCCAGCTAATGTCTGACGACTCTTCCGAAATAATGGGGTACTGAGTTTCAAGCGCACGCAGGCCATCACAAATCACATTGTGCGCGGCTAAGTCCGCTTTAGTCAGCGGGCTGTCGTCGCCTTTTTGCTGCACATCAAAGTCGTCGCTTTCATACACTTCCATAATGGCTGCGCCAGCGTCGCGGGCAATTTTCTTCAGTTCGTTAAGCATAAATAATCCCGTTATCCTTTAAATACTGCACCACTTGCTCAGCGGCTTGTTCAATGTCCATTTCATCGGTTTTTAAATGCACTTCAGGCTGTTCAGGTGCCTCATAAGGTGACGATATACCGGTAAAGTGCGGAATATCACCTGCACGAGCCTTTTTATACAAACCTTTAGGGTCGCGCTGCTCGCAAATTTCCAAAGGTGTATCCACAAACACTTCAATAAAGCCTTCGCCTGCTAACTCACGAGCTTGTGCCCGGTCAGCAATAAAGGGCGAAATAAACGCGGTGCCCACAATCAATCCCGCATCCAGAAACAGGCAGCTGACTTCAGTAATACGGCGAATGTTTTCCACCCGGTCGGTGTCATTAAAGCCCAGATCTTTATTCAGGCCGTGGCGTACGTTATCGCCGTCCAGCAGGTAGGTATGACAGCCGAGTTCAAACAACTTACGGTCTACCGCGTTAGCAATAGTCGACTTACCCGAACCGCTTAAGCCCGTGTACCAAAGTAAAGCGGGTTGGTGTTTTTTCTGTTTTATACGGTCTTCATGCGACACAGCGGCGTCATGCCAGACAATGTTATCGGCCATTGGTAGTTTCATTCAAAAAGTGATGCCCGAATTGTACCGTAAACTGAGAACATTGCGTAGCCTGATCACATTGCCTGGATAGCACTCACTTATGAGAGCTACAAACACCGACGGAATAAAGCTTCAAAACGATCTAAGGCTTCATCCAGTATCGTTTCCTCGATGGTAAGTGCCGGTAAAAAGCGGATAACATTCCCGTAATAGCCGCAGGCCAGTAATATTAGCGCATGCTCGGGAGCTGCTTTTATAAGCGCCTGAGTCAACACCGTATTCGGTTCATTCGCATTGCCATCCTGTACTAATTCCAATGCGACCATAGCGCCATGACAACGTATCTCCAGAATTTGCTCAGGAAACTCGCTTTGCAGTTTCCGGAGCCGCTGCTCAAACACCCCACCAATCCATTGTGCTCGCTCAGCCAGCTTTTCACTGTCAATAATATTCAGCACTTCAAGCGCTGCCGCGCACGCCACTGGCGAACCGCCATAGGTACCGCCTAATCCCCCCGGTAAGGGCGCATCCATAATCTCCGCTTTCCCCACAACAGCAGCCAACGGAAAACCACCGGCAATGCCTTTCGCCATGGTCATCAAGTCCGGTTCAATGTCACTATACTCAGTGGCAAAAAGTTTGCCGGTTCGGGCAAACCCAGTCTGAATCTCATCACAAATCAGCAAAATTCCGTGTTCATCGCATAGTTTCCGTAGGTACCGCATAAAGCTGGGTGGTGCTGGGTAAAAACCACCTTCACCTTGCACCGGTTCAATAATAATCGCCGCAACATCCGAAGGGTCAATGCAGGCTTTAAAAATTGCAGTAAGCCCATTTATTGCGTGCTCTTCAGTCACTCCATGTGCCGCTAATGGGAACGGCGCATGATAAATATCGCCCGCAAAGGGACCAAACAAATGTTTATACGGAGCGACTTTACCGGTGAGCCCCATGGTCAAATTAGTACGACCATGGAAGCCTCCAGTAAAGGAAATGACTCCCCGGCGACCAGTAGATGCGCGGGCAATTTTGACACAATTTTCCACGGCTTCAGCACCCGTAGTCACGAATAACGCCTTTTTCACACTCGGTCCCGGCGCCAGACGCGTCAACCTCTCTGCCAGCTCTACCGCCTCCTCATAAGGATTGACCATCACGCAAGTGTGTGAAAAATCCTGCAACTGGGCTTGTACTGCCGCTAGTACCCGAGGGTGGCTGTGCCCCGTGTTACACACCGCAATGCCGGTGCCTAAATCGATGTAACGGTTACCCTCTACATCCCACACTTCAGCGTTCTTGGCCTTGGCTACATAAATTGGATAGACGTTGCCCTGGCCCCGAGCCATACTCGCCATTTTGCGTTGTTGTAATTCTGCGTTTAATCCACTCATAAACCACCCACACGTAAATATTTAATGTACATATAATCATCCAGCCCGTAACTAGAGCCTTCACGTCCGTAACCACTTTGCTTAATACCGCCAAACGGAGCGGCTGCGTTAGAAATAGCAGCATCATTCATACCGACCATGCCAAACTCCAGCCCCTCAGCCACGCGCCATAACCGGCCATGGTTTTGGCTATAAACATAACTGGCCAGGCCATACTCAGTAGCATTAGCCAGCTCAATGGCCTCGTTTTCATCGTTAAAGCGCACTAACGGAGCAACGGGCCCAAAAATCTCGCAATTAAAAATAGCCATCGACTCAGTAACATCAGTTAACACCGCTGGTTTAAGCCACGCCCCATCAGCAAAATAGTCCTCTTGCTCCATTAATCGAGCACCTTGCTGCTGAGCCTCTCGCACAAGAGAAGCAATCTTCCCGGCTGCTTTAGCGTGAATCATCGGGCCTAACTGCAGCGTCGCCAATCGTTGCTGCAACCGCTGGGCAAACTCGTCATACACCTCATCAGCAACCAAGATACGATTCGCGCAAACGCAGGTCTGACCACCGTTACGGAACTTGGCTAACAGCAGCCCCTCCACTGCTTGCTCCAAATCCGCATCAGCAAACACGATAAATGGTGCATTACCGCCAAGCTCTAACGACAAGCGTTTAACCGTGCTACTGCATTGAGCAGCCAACGTGCGTCCCACCGCGGTTGAACCGGTAAACGTAAATTTTGCCACTGCAGGGTGTTGCGTTAGCACCCTGCCAATGGACGCCGACTCGGTTCCAACGACAACCTGGAATATCTCTGCCGGGATGCCGGCCTTAACAGCTAACTGCTGCAGGGCCAACGCCGACAAGGGCGTTTCTGCCGCTGGCTTAGCCACCATGGCACAACCTGCCGCTAAAGCCGCCGCTGCCTTACGCGCTAACATCGCGTTCGGAAAATTCCAGGGGGTAATGGCACTTACCACACCCACCGGCTTTTTTACCACCAAAAGGGGCTGACCATCTGTGGGCGATGGTATTGTGGTGCCATAGGTACGAACGGCCTCTTCAGCAAACCACTCAATGTAAGAAGCTCCGTAAGCAATCTCTCCTATGGCTTCGTGCATCGGTTTGCCTTGCTCTAAGTTCAGTAATTGCGCCAGCTGCTCTTGCTGGTCAAGCAAGGCTTGTGCCCAGCTCCGCAAGATCCCTGCACGCTCACGAGAGCTACGTTTGGCCCACTCGCACTGAGCAGCTTTGGCACTATTAATAGCCGCCTCGGTATCACTCGCAGATTGTTGTTCCACATAAGCTAAAGCTTCATCCGTTGCCGGGTTATTAACCACAAACGATGCTGCGGAAAAGCGTTCATTAGCCAGTGCTGCCGATACCCTGGCAGAAGGCAATAAACCATTCTTTATGGCCTGGTTGATGATCGCCTCGCGGCGTAACGTTTCAATCAACGGTTAAGCTCCATCCTGTCTGACAATTGATGAACGCTATTTAAGCAAGCAAATTAACCCTTTTAAATTTCAACGTATCAACTTATAGTTTTAAAAAAATTAAACATTGCGAGTATCTATGGCCAACAACTGGTTAAACCGCGAATTGACCGACAGCGACTTAAAACTCTTACACGTGTTCCGCTCAGTCGTAGATTGTGGTGGCTTTAGCGCTGCCGAATCAGAGCTGGGCATCAGTCGCTCAACCATCAGCATCCACATGGGCAGTTTAGAAACCCGCCTGGGATTAAAGTTATGTCATCGTGGCCGGCAAGGGTTTTCACTCACCAAAGAAGGGCAAACTGTTTTCAGCGCACTGCTTAAATTGTCTGAAGCACACCAGGAGTTCCGCCAGAAACTGGCTCAAATCAATCAGCGTTTGTCGGGAGAGTTAATTATTCTGGCCGCTGACCAACTCGACAGTATGCGACAACAGCATATTGCTCAGGCCATCTGCAGCATAAAACAGCAAGCACCAGAGCTGCAGATACACTTAGATCTTTTGCCATTACAGCAAATTGAAGTGGCACTGTTAAAAAATCAGGCCCATATCGGCTTATTACCGGGCTATCGGCGTATTGAGGGGCTGTCCTATCAGGAAGCCTTTAGCACTCCCATTTATTTATGCTGTGCCGAAAATCATCCACTATTCGAACAAGCCGACGATCGTCTAACCGCCGATATTCTGCAGCAACATGAAGCTGTGCATCCCGGAGTTAACATTAACCCCGAAGGACGCGAACTGTTGCGTGATCTAACAGCCAGTGCGCGTGCATACCAGTTTGACACCCGCTTAAGCTTAATCCTGTCCGGTGCCTACATTGGCTTTTTACCGGACGCTATTGCTCAGCCGTATAAGTTGCGCGGCCAGCTTCGCTATCTCAAGCCCAAAACCTATCAATACCCGTTCCGGCAGTACTTTGTTAGCCGCTCGCAACCGCGAGAAGAAGACAAAGTTGCATTAGCGTTGTCAGCGTTTAAACAAATTAATGCAGGAGCAGAGTCATGCTAATACTGAGCTCTATCGTGGCTTTACAGCTGCAATTTGACAGGCCGCAATTACCAGTCATCGACATTCCGGTGACCGTCACTCAACAAGGCGAGGTATTACCAGCCCGGCGGGGGTTCGTCACTGAACAACCCTTCTCTTTTGCCTTACTGCAAGGCACCGATAAACGATTACCTTTTGTGCTGCGCGAATACAATGCCGACTGTTTACATTATGGGCACGTCCAACTGCGCCAGCCGCTGACTCAAAAGCCCCAGCAGGCCAGCTATCAAATTGACAGTAACACCTGCGCCTATCAATCCCTGGAATGGCAAGGCAAAGTAACGGTAAAAAAAAAAGCTGCGGGTCATTTACCAAAGCCGATTGAACAAGCCCCGTGGCAGCCGCAGCCACCTCAGCTCGATAACGCAGAAGCACCCACCGTCTATGGCTGGGCAAAACTGGACAAAGACGGCCACATCGAAACGCACTACAACAATCAGGGCAACGTTGCTATTCCGGCTTATTCGCTCAGCAAAACCTTCATTACCGCCAATGCCGCCTTGTGGTTAAAAAAGCATAACGAGACAAATATGAACCAACAAAGCATTGGTGCCTGGGTGCCGGAATGTCAGCAAGCCAGCTGGAAATCAGTAACCTGGACGCAGGCATTAAACATGAGAACCGGACACTACGACAGTCAAGTTCATAAAGCCGACGAAAGTGCCGAGGACATGATCAATCAATTCTTTTTAGCAGAATCGCATTCTGACAAAATTGCCTACGCCTGTCAGTTTCCGGATAAAACGAACGGCGGCAAGCAATCCCCCGCTATGGTCTATCAAAGCACTGCCAGTTATCTATTGAGTAGTGCAATGCAAGCCTATATGCAAAAACACGGCTTAGGTCATTTAGATCAGTTGCTGTATGACAGCATCTGGGAACCGCTGCAGCTGTCGCCATTGGCCTACAGCATCAATCACACATCCGATGGTCAGCGGCAAGTCTGGGGAGGCTATGGACTAAGCCTGCTCAGCAGCGACCTAGTTAAATTGGCCAGCTATGTTCGTATGGATCCAGACCAATTAGGCTTTGCCGAGATACTGGATAACCCGGACGCTGCTACACCAGTGCCAGGCCACAACAACCTGCGTTACAGACACAGTATTTGGTTTTGGCAGGAACCCAGCAGCAAACGCTGGATCCCGTTTTTAAGCGGCTACGGTGGCATCATGGTGGTGTTTCTAGATCAACAATACTTGTATTACCTGGTCAGCGATCAACACGACCACCGTTTTGCCCCCGTGTTGCAGGACTTTTGGCGTTGGCAACAACAACTGGCACCATGAAAACAAACAATCTGGCGCTTAACCCTTAAGCGTACCGGTAGTACAACTAATGCCAACGAGAAAATAACAATAAAAGGACTATCATGCCCACTTCAGTCGCCGCTAACGGAACCGCCGCTCGCGTCATGCTCGCCTTTTTAGCAACCGCGGGCTTGTTTTACGTCAATATTATGCCGGCGCTCGTGTCAGGCCTGATCACTGGGTTAGGCTTTTCCAACAAAGACGCAGGCCTGGTCGGCTCACTCAACATCTACGGCGCCGCTGTCGGCGCACTATTGGCTGTTTTTATTATCCGTCGCATTAGCTGGAAACCCGTTTGCATCGCCTTATTGCTACTACTTATCAGCGTAGACTTCATTTCCATGCTCGTCACCAAAGAGCTCACAATGATGATGCTCAGAGCGCTTCACGGCGGCATTGGTGGTCTGCTGGTTGGTGTCAGCTTTGCGGTTATTGCGCGCACCGAATTCGTGCATAAAACCTTTGGCATGCTGTTGCTGGTGCAATTTGGACTGGGTGGTATAGGCGTGTGGGCATTACCACCATTAGTCCCCGAGTTAGGCAGCTGGATTCTATTCTTTACCTTAATTGCTTTCAGCTCCGCGGCACTGATAATGGTTTTCTTTTTACCAGACTACCCCGTTCAGGTTCGGGATCCAGACGCCATCATTGCTCCAGTAGAAAAAGGCCCCCTGAGCGCCTCAATATTTGCGGTATTTTTATTTCAGGCTGCCAACATGGCGCTGTACGCCTACATCATCGACTTAGCCGAACAAGCGGGGTTAACCTTAAGCACCATTTCCCCGGCTTTAGGCATATCCGCCTGGATGGGAATTCTGGGCTCATTAGCGGTCATTTTACTGGCCACTAAATGGGGGCGAACCATGCCCATTATGCTGGGGATTTTTGTTACCGCCGCGGCAACCTTTGCACTGCATTACAGCTTTAATCCTCTGGTATTCTGGATCGCTAACATTGCTGTGGGGATGACCTGGGCATTCTCTATCGCCTATTTGCTAGGAGTTTGCAGCGAATTTGACAAGGCGGGTCAAATGGCTGCACTGGCCGGTTTTGCTTCCAAACTGGGGCTGGCTTCCGGCCCCCTGTTTGCTGCGCTAATTGTTGAAGGTGGAAATTACGAGATGCTCATTAACGTGGCTGTGGTGTTGTTGATTATTGCGGCACTGAGCACAATATACCCATCGTGGTTGCTGGATCGTAAAGGTCGCGAAGCGCTGGACAATCCCTAACAAACCACCATAAACTGCGGAGCATGATGCAACCGCTTTTTGTTTTAGATAACAGCAGCACTGCCAATTTACAGCAGCAGCTGATCCAAAAACTTATCCACGCCATTAACACGGGGCATTTTGCGTGCGGCGGCAAAATGCCCTCGTCACGTAAACTGGCTGAGCAGCTGAGTATTGCCCGCAATACGGTAGTCAACGCCTACGAACAACTTATCGAAGAAGGTTATCTCATCAGTCGCGAACGTAGTGGTATCTACGTACGCGACGATTTATTTGAACAGCACGCCAGCGACCCAATGCACCAAAATGACGACAGTAGCTCAGTGGATGTTGAGCAGCGCTGGCAAACACGTATGAACACCCTGCGTCTGGACAAGCTCAGCCAGCCTTACCCGCATAACTGGCAACAGTACCCTTATCCGTTTATTGATGGGCAGTTCGATCCCAGCTTATTCCCGGTACAGCAGTGGCGTGAGTGCTCAAAGCTCAGCCTGAACGTCAGCGAAATTAAAACCTGGGCGTCAGACAGCGGCCACGATGATGACCCCCTGCTGGCGGAGGAAATCCGCACAAAAGTACTGCCCCGTCGTGGTATTTTCGCCAAACCCGACGAGATAATGGTAACCCTGGGGTCACAACACGGTCTGTACTTGCTGTCACGCTTATTGCTCAATAACCAAACCCTGTTAACCGTCGAGGAACCTGGCTATCCGGGCATTCGAAAACTGGCGCAACAAGCATACAGTCCTGTTCATTTGGCTGATGTTGATGAACAGGGACTTGTCGCAGAACAAGTACCGGAGCACAGCGACTTAGTCTATGTGACCCCCAGCCACCAAATGCCCACAGCCGTTACCATGCCACTGGCGCGACGCGAACAGCTGCTGCAACGCGCAAAAGACAACGACATGATCATCATAGAAGACGACTACGCCAGCGAAAGCAATTTTATGTCGCAACCACACCCTGCAATAAAAAGCTTAGATACCGACGGCCGGGTCGTTTACGTGTCCAGTTTCTCCAAAGTGTTAGCACCGGGCTTGCGCTTAGGTTTTATGGTAGCGCCCGCCCCACTCATTCGACAGGCACGAAAACTGCGCACATTAATTTCACGGCATCCACCGGCGAATAACCAGCGGGTCATGGGGCTATTCTTATCGTTAGGCTATTACGATCAAGCACTGCGCAAATTGAATCAGGAAATGGCAGAGCGCTGGCAGGAAATGCGCGAAGCCCTCAATCACTATTTATCCACCCGCATTGTCACCTCGCGTACCATGGGTGGCAGTACCTGCTGGATAAAAGGGCCTGATAATCTGGACAGTCAGGAGTTCGCTACCGAGGCCGCTAAGCATGGCGTACTGCTCGAACCCGTGGAACGATTTTTTGGCGGCAGCGACGCACCACAACATTACTTCCGCCTGGGAGTATCCAGTATTCCCACCGAAAAAATTCGCGAAGGCGTACAGCTATTAGCACAGATCATGCGTCAATGGGACCAGAGTTCCGAGCAAGCGACCAGCAATGATCCATGGGGTGAACGCGTTACCGGTGAACAATTGCGTGACACCATGAGCCGCGTTGAATTTATCGGGCAAACCGTATTTGGTGACCCTTATCACATCGCACTCTATAAAGAAGGCCGCATGAACGGCTGGGAAGGTTATCAGGACGAACGCCAGGATAAAGGGCAATGGTGGCTAGAGGGCGATCGTTGGTACCGACAGTGGCGCAGTTGGTCTTATGGCGAGACACTGGGCTTTGATATTTACCTGAATAACAACCGCATCAACTGGGTGCGTGATGGCAAATTGGTAGACTCCGCTTTCTACCGACTCCGATCTGGCACCTGATTTTTCCCACAACTGGCTCTACTGGATCACAACCACCCCGCCTAAAGTGATAACCACCTTAATCAGCGGAGCGTTGAATGTCAGTATTTAGTATTGCCGGCTTACAACTCAGCCTGTCTGCCAGCGAAAATAATTTTAAACAAATCGAGCAGCAGGTGTTAGCGACCAAACGGCGTTACCCAAATGTTGAGATGATCCTGTTACCCGAGCTTGCCACTTTTGGCCCTGCCCCCCGGCATGCCAGTGTTTTCCCAAGTGCAACCGAAGAGCAATTCCAGAACTTGGCCAAGCAAGCCGAGGTTTGGCTGTGTAATGGCTCTATGTTCGAGCGTGACGGCGATCATATTTACAATACCGCCAGCGTATTTAACCCCGCCGGCCATGTTGTCTGCCGCTACCGTAAAATGTATCCCTTCCTGCCATATGAAGAAGGCATTAGTGCCGGCGAACAAGCCGTCACATTTACCGTTCCCGGTGTCGGTGAGTTTGGCTTATCAATTTGCTACGACATGTGGTTTCCCGAAACCATTCGCTCTTTAGTATGGCAAGGGGCTGAAATCATTCTGCACCCAACTCTTACCAATACCATCGACCGAGACACCGAAACGGCCATCGCCCGGGCCAGTGCCGCTACTAATCAATGCTATATGATCGACATCAATTCCGCCGCGCCGCTGGGTAACGGTAAGTCCATCATCGCAGGTCCCGGCGGCGAGGTAATACATCGAGCCGGTGATAACGAAGAAATTATTGTTACCGACTTAGATCTGAACTATCTGCGTCGCGTCCGCGAGCGCGGCTGGCATAGTCTCGGTCAACCGTTAAAAAGTTTTCGCGACCACCCACTGGAGTTTCCGCAGTACCAAGGTGAACGCTCAGCGGCTCTGGACCAGTTAGGGTCTTTGAGCAAGCCAAAAGTACCACAAAACAACAAGAACAATGCATAATAGCAACAGGGGTATCCTGATGAAAAATAATAACTTTACACTTGCACCACTCGCTATCGCCGTCAGCTCGGCGCTATTTATGAGCCTGCCTGCGTCAGCGCAACAGGACAGCGCCGGCAACAACGAAGCGCAAGCAGAACAGAACCAAGAGCAACCAGAACGCATTACGGTAACGGCCACGCGTCGGGAACGTACGGTTAATGAAATTCCGTACAACCTATCAGCAATTTCAGGCGACGAGCTGGAAGAAAAGCAAATTGTTGATTCTGTTGATGTCATGCGTCAAGTTCCGGGAATTACCGTCGTCGACCGCGGCTATCGTAACTCTGGCGTCATTAACAACATCGTTATCCGGGGCATGAATGTTGATTCAGCCGGCAACGGTGATTTTGCTTTAAACGCCGCCCCAACCGTAAGTACTTACGTTAATGACACCCCGTTGTACGCTAACTTTATCCTTAAAGATATTAACGCGGTAGAAATACTGCGTGGTCCACAGGGTACCTTATACGGTTCCGGTGCGTTGGCTGGTACCGTGCGCTACACCCTTAACCGCCCGGACTTATACGGTGGCTATGCCAAGGTCAGTGGCGGAGTAAGTCAAACCGATGGCTCAGATGGCATTAATAAAAACTACGATGTGCTGGTCAATCAACCACTGGGCGATACCGTAGCAGCGCGGGCTTTTTTCGGTAAAATCGATAACGATGGTATCGTCGATTACCCCAATGTGTATCAATTAAACAGCGCAGGCGAGCCACAGGCCACAGACGGGGATATCGCCAACGGCCGTCCACTTTTCCGCAGCATCGAAGACGCCAATACGGTGGATATTGACTATGGCCGTATCAGCCTGCTGTGGCAGCCCAACACTGAATTCTCGGCGCTGTTAAGCCACCATTATCAAACCGACGACATAGGCGGTCGCCGCCAAGTCACCACAGGCACAAATTTTGTCAGCGGTAACGAACAGCAATACGGTGATTACGAGAACGGTGCGGTACATAGAGAGCCCTCGGAACGCGACGTTAGCGTCACTTCATTAGAACTGGAATGGGACTTAGGCTTTGCCACCTTGTCATCAACCAGCTCAGATTATGATCATGAAGGCAGCTCTACCAGCGACAACACCGGCTTTTATGCTCAGAACAATTGGTTTGACTGGTTTTATGGCGGCAGCCCGCGTCCATTGGCCATCGCCGAGCGATTTTATGAAGACAGCGGTACCACGCAAGAGCTTCGCCTGGTCTCCAACGGCACCCAAACTTTTGACTGGATTGTCGGCGCTTTTTACATGGATAAAGACACCGCCTCGGGTCAGGACAGCTTAATGCCTGGTTTTAGCACCTGGGCTGAAGCCAGTGGTTTTGATGACACGCTTGCCAGTTGGGGCGGTGTATTAGGCGATCAGGATTTTTATTACCGCGATAACCGAGACCTCAAGGAAGTTTCCGTGTACGGCGAGTTAACCTGGAACGTTAACGACAGATTCGCAACCACCATAGGCCTGCGTCGCTTTGACAACGACATCAGTAATGACACCGTGATCGATCTGCCGTTATACCCGGGCCCTGCCAATGTCGACTCTAACTTTGACGACAGCGGCACCCTATTTAAAGTGAATGCATCGTACGATATTAACGACGATATGATGTGGTATGCCACGGTATCTGAAGGGTATCGTCGCGGCGGAACAAGTGCGGTTCCCATCAGTGGTGGCTTTGCCGAAAACCCAGAGTATTTGCGTTATGCGCCGGACAGCGTCATGAACTATGAGTCGGGCATTAAAGGTTCAGTCAAACGCCATAATTACTCAGCGTCTGTGTTTATGATGGACTGGGACGACCCGCAACTGAACATCGCGACACCAAACTGGGGCTTCTATGCTGCAGTTAACGGCGACGATGCCCGTACGCAGGGGATAGAGCTAGAACTGAACGGATACCTGACCAGCAGCTTAAAATACAACTTTGGTTATGCCTTTGTGGATGCCGAGCTTAGCTCCGACTTAATGGTACCGTCAGGAACCGCAGAGAACCCCGATAGCTACTTGTACGCAGAGCGCGGTGCGCAATTGCCAAGTATGGCAGAGCATACCATCAGTGCCGGGCTAAACCATTCCATGGAGCTTGATGGCGGTTGGTATCTGGTCAGTAATCTCAATAGTTATTACCAGTCGGAATCACGCAATGCGCTGGGTAATAACCCAACCTTCGACGTTGAATTGCCCGGTTTCTCGATAACCAATGCCAGCACGGCATTGCAAGCCGATAAATGGACCATTACGCTGTACGTTAAAAATATCTTTAACGAAGAAGGGGTCACCGGGGTGTTGTCAGAAGACTATATGGGCACCGACCCGGCCGAGAACTTTTATGGCAACGGTTCGAAACAATACATCAGTCAACCACGCACGGTCGGACTCAGTGTCAGCTACCAACTTGGTTGGTAAGCTAAAGCAATTGGCCGACGCCGCATTGCAATATACTGCATGCGGCGATTACGCCACCGCGCAGCGGCTGTATCAGCAAGCGGTGGCGTTAGCGCCAGACAACAGCACCTTATTATACAACTATGCCAGTCTGGCTCGGATCATGGGAGATCTGGACCAGGCTCAGGCATTATTGGATAAAGTCATCGGTTTAACCCCTGCCGACAGCAGTGCCTGGCTAATGCGCAGCCAACTGCGCCGTTGGAACCCGAGTAATAATCACCTCGACGCGCTTACCAATGCATTACAGCAACTACCGGCCAATGCCAGCCCCAGGCAACGGGTCGAGCTGCACTATGCACTTTGCAAAGAATACGAAGATTGTGAGAATTTTTCAAAAGCGAGAGAGCATCTGGAAGCCGGGGCCGCATTAAAACGCCGTCACATTAATTATGACGTAAACGATGATCTGGCAACGCTGACAGCTTTAAAACGAGCCGTTACAGCCCCCACATCCAAGCCATCTCACCCAGAAAACCATGGCCAACCCACTCCAATTTTTATCATCAGTTTACCCAGAGCAGGGTCAACCTTGCTTGAACGCATGCTTGCCTGCGATTCCGCCGTACATGCAGCCGGAGAGCTGCCCTACTTCCCACAACTGTTGGGCCGTGCATTACAACATGCCTACGTAAACGCCAACGGACCAAAGTCGCGCCCCAGAACTAAAGCTGAGTTGGTCAGCTATGCTGATAACATCGACTGGCTGCAATTAGGCAGAGACTATTTAGCCCAATTACCTCAGCATTCGTGGGTTATCGATAAACTCCCTCTGAATTACTTAAACATTGGTTTTATTCGCCGGGCCTTACCGCAGGCACGCATTATCTATCTGCAGCGAGACGCCGGAGACCATGAGCTGGCGTTGTTGAAGCATCTGTTTAATCAGGCGTACCCGTGGTCTTACGACAGGCAGGAAATACGCAGATACCGACATGCAGTAGAGGAATTATGCAACGAGGCGTATGAAAAAACCGGCAATGACATTCATCGACTGACTTACGAACAGCTGGTGACTCAGCCCAGTAAAACTTTAACCGCAGTCACTGACTATTGCGGCTTGCAATGGGACGAGTCAATGCTTCAGCAAGCGTTGCGTTTTAATGAGACCAACCAACAGCCCAGTACCACCGGCAGCAGCAGTCAAATCCGACATAGCCTGCATAGCCGCTCCATAGGACTGGCTAAAAGATACCGTTCCTGACGTAAACGTCGGGCTACCACCGCTCCCACTTTTCAATCAAAGACAGTCCCAGAGCATCCTGCAGCGGCTTCAACTGCGCTTCAAACTTCCGCCACTGGCCAATGCCTTTTGCATTAATCGGTTGCCGCACCTGCTCAGAACTGGCCGTTTTAACCCGGCGCTCAGCTTTATGCGACTGCAGGCACTGAGGCTCCAGCGGTAACTCCAGGTATTCAAACAGCGCTTTAACTTCAGCTTCCGGGTCGTCCACCAACTGCTCATGAACCACCGTATGAATCGCACCGGGGTATACACGCTGCCAATGCGCCATAAGCTCTACGTAATCTCGGTAGTAATCCGCCAGCATATCCAGGCCATAACTGAACTCCTGCCCTTCGGCAAATAACTGCTTGTAGGCACTAAAGCAGCAGTCCATCGGGTTTCGCCGGGCATCAATAATCTTCGCGTCAGGAAGCAGCGCTTTAATCAGTCCAATATGACGGAAATTATTCGGCATTTTATCGGTAAAAAACGGGGCGCCGGTTCTGTAAATTTCCGTTTCACTCAGGTAGCGCTGTCCAAGCTTCTCCAATTTTTCCGCGGTTAACTCATCCAGCACGTAAGGGTATTTGGGCTTTTCTGACTGCACCTGGCGTCCATTCAAACCGTGTGCAATTGCCGGAATATTCGGTAACTCTAACGTACCTTCAATTTTAGAGTGCGCTGCCAGTATCTGCTCAACCAAAGTCGAGCCGGCACGCGGCAAGCCGACGATGAATATGGGCGTCGCCTCTGCCTTAAGTGACACAGTTGGAAACTGCTTCACTTTTTCTTCCGTAAAGTAATCTCGCTGGGCCTCAATACGCTGCGATAAAACCTCGGGTTTAAAGTTACTGGACTCGCGTTTTAAGTCATTGCCCTGCTTATAAAAATCAAAGCTCTTTACATAATTGCCCCGCTGCTCAAAGGCTTTACCCAAGGCAAAACAAAAGTGAATACGGTCATTTAAATGCGTCTTAGAATCCTCAGCCGCGCGCTGCATCAAATCAACTTCGCTGTCACTAAATTCATAAGTTTTCAGGTTGGCCAAACTCCAGTAGGCATCACCAAAATCAGCACGTTCCTTATACGCACTCTGATAACTCTCTACCGCGTCCTGCTGTCGGCCAATAGCTTTCAGTAAATGCCCTTTAGCAACATAGATTCCGGCGATATCCTCATTTTTTTGTTCGTTAATTAGCTCATCGTAAAGCCGCAGTGCTTGTTCATCGTAATCTAATGCGGCCGATAAATTCGCAAACAGTGCCTTGTACAGAGGGTTATCCGGTTCTTTTTCAAACAGCTCTTTCGCGTGCTTATAAGCATCGCTGTGTTTCTGCCGACGTTGCAGCACTTTAATGTAATCAAACTTGGCTAAGTCATAGTCTGGCTCTAATACCAGTACGCTTTCTAACAAAAACTCCGCATCGTTCATTACGTCCAGCTGGGCACCAATATTCGCCAGAGTTCTCATCGCTTCAATATGGTGCGGGTTACGTTGCAAAAACGCGCGGCAGATTTTCTCAGCTTTATAATATTTACCTTCGTGGTAAAGGTTCAGTGCCGCCAGTACCGGTTTTGGCTGACGCAGCAAAAAATCAGCTTGCTGTTGGTTACGCTGTGCCTGCTCCGTATTATTATTGCCAGCTTCTAACTTAGCGGCAGTTGCCCAGCTGGCATGTAACGCCGGGTTTAATCGAATGGCCTGGTAATAATGACTTAACGCTTCTTCGTCTTTACCCTGAGCTTTCAGAGTGTGCGCCAGCTCCTGCAATGCGCGGCCGTATTCAGGCCATTTGGTAAGCAACGCATGCAAAGTTTGTTGCGCTTGCTGCAGCTGACCTAAATAACGATAAGCTACTGCTTCATAATACAGCGACTCTTTTTCTGCATCGCCTGACAAAGCATCACGCTCTTGCTGCAACAGCTTAAGCGCTTGTTCAAATTGACTCTGCGCCAAGAGTTTTTTTATGTGATCCATAACGACCGTTATTCCCTCACAATGAAAAAAGGGGCCAATAAAGGCCCCCTGTATTCAAATTATCTTATCAATAAAATGAGTAAGATACTGACAAGCCGATTGACCTAGGACGATTGGTTGTCGTTCTCAAGATATCGTCTTGCGTGTTGGTATACAACTGAGCACGCTCATCGGTGATATTTTTGATGTAAAGCTTAGCGCTCCACTGATCTTTCATCACACCAATTGAGGCATTACCGATATTGTACGAGTCTTGCTTACCACCTGCCTGTTCAACTTCAGCAGCAACCAGTGACGGGTAAGTCTCGCCCGCGTAAATCCAGCCGACTTGAGCAAAGGCATCCCAGTTATTCTCAAGCGTCCAGGTATAGCGGCCACGAAGGTTACCCTGTACTTTTGGTGTCAGTGGCAGCTCAGAGCCAATCGGCAAAGTACGGACAATGCCCTGACCGGTACGAGTCAACTCAGTGTCGTTGTACGACAAAGCACCACTGAAGGTAAAGTTGTCGGTCATACGCCAGGTGAAGTCCGTCTCCAGACCACGAATTTCTGAGTCTGCTGCGTTATCAACAAAGGTCAGAATTGAAATATCGGTATCCAGACGCGTAATTTGCATGTCGTTCCACTCAACAAAGTACGCATTACCATTCCAACGCAATGAGTTATCCAGCATCAGTGATTTCCAGCCAAACTCGTAGTTGACCACTTCATCCGACTCATAAACCGTGTTAACTACACCAGTTTCTTCCGTGCCCTGACCACCGGCGCGGTTAAAGCCGCCCGGGCGGAAACCTTCGGAATACGTAGCGAAGAACAAGGTGTTCGGTGTGTACTGATAGCTCACTGTGAACTTCGGAATTATGTCATCCTGCTCCAGCGGCTCATCAGTATGGCCTGCGGTTGAATTGTAGTCACGTCCGGCATCGCCATCGGTGCCTTTTGAGGCAAAGCTGGACTGGCCATAAAAGTCCGACTCCATGTCGTACCAACGCAAACCAATCGTAGCAGACCACTGCTCAGTGAAGTCGTAAGTGAACTCACCAAAGGCCGCAATTTGTTCTTCAGTACGGGTAATATCGTTGAAGAAACCAACACGCGGTGGACGCGTATTCGGGTTATTGGCATACACGCCTTCCATTGGTGCATTCGGCACAAACCCTAACTCTTCAGGGTTAGAGAAGTAAACGTAATCGTCCTGAGTATTAATTTCAAAGTCATCGTAGAACACACCCGCAGTTATGCGTGCGTTATCATTGAAGTCATAGTTAATACGAGCTTCCTGCGTGAAACGACTGTGTTCCTGGTAGCCTTTAAAGCCCTTGGTTGGATCGACACAGTTTTCTGCCATGCCATCATCGCCATAATTACAGGTGTAATAAACGATGAAGGTACCCGAGGTGTTGTAACCCGTATAATCAACTGACTGTTCAATCTCGCGGTTTAGGTAGCCACCGGTGTACAGCACTTCCAGTGCGCCCAAACGACCATCTAATGTCCAGGTGGTCAGGTCGAAACTGTCTTCCAACTCGTCAGGGTAATAACGTTCAACATCCAAGTCACCCACATCCGGGTCGTAGTCAAAAACACCATCAGCGCCTAAATCCTGTGCCTGATGTTGCAACAACAGTTCCCAGTCATTGTTAATCAAGTACTTAGCACTAAGACGGAAACCTTTGTAGTAACTGTCGTTAAAGTCTTCTTCCGCCAGGTGGGTGTTAAACGCACTGGTGAATTCGGTTCCGTCATCTACCAGGGCTTCCATGGACGGATCCATTGGACGGTAGTTCGGGTTGTTGGGGTCGATAGAGAACTCACCAGCCACGTTATCGATATAACCGCCACGGTTTACGTTATAAAATGCACCACGGACAGCTAAGTCGTTGGTCACCGGGATATTAATATAACCCTCGGCGGAGCTACTCATTTCACCTTCAGCCATGGTTTCAAAGCCGGTTGTAAAACCCGCTTCGAACGCGCCTAAAACTGGCTTTTTAGTGATGTAACGAATGGTACCTGCCTGCGAGCTTGCACCAAATAGTGTGCCTTGCGGTCCGGGTAACACTTCTATGCGCTGTAAGTCAGTTGCATAAACATCGAGGTTACGCCCGGGAGCGGTAACCGGCTGCTCGTCAACGTACAGAGCCACATTTGGCATTGTACCCTGTGCACCTGAAAGCATGACAGTAATAGGCTGAATGGACATACCGCGAATAAACACGTCGTTCTGCCCGGGCCCTCGGCCACTCGAAGTAACATTCGGTACATACTGTGCGTAGTCGTCAAAGTTTCCGATGTTTTGTTCTTTTAAATCGCGGGAACTTAACGCTTGCACGGCGGTTGGCGTTTGCTGGATATTCGTCGTACGCTTAGTTGCGGTGACATTGATGGTTTCGATTTGCTTAGATGTTTCTGCCTCTTCTTGCTGCGCATTTTGTTCTTGCGCAACTGCTGACGAAGAAGCAGCTAATGCTATAAAGATAGCAGAGCTCAACTTATTATACTTAAACATGGGTTCTCCCAGTTTTTTTGAGTGAAAATCTCCTTCAAAATGCGTCTTAAATCACAAGACATCTAACTTTACGATTCTTTACAATTATATAGGTTTTACAGCTAAGATCCAAAAAACCGCACCCGACAATAGTCGGATGCGGTTTTATTTCGTGCCAGCGTTTAAAGTGTATGAGGCTTGCGAAGGTTTTCCACAATCTCGACTTTAATGCTGTTTACACCGTTTACGCCACGCAATTCATCACGCAGCTTCAGCATGTTAGTGCCTTCCGGCGCTTTCAACATAGCCAGGTTTAAGCGTGAGTATACGCGCTCAACCGTCAAGCCAAACTGAGACGCTAAAGCATCCGCATCAACGTTTTTAGTCAATACGGTAACCACGCCAGATACATAGGCTTTCTCACCGGTAATACGGTTAACCATTTCAGTACCAGCTAATAACACATCATCACCTTCCGCTGACGCATCAGTCGACTCCGGCAATTTAGTGAAACTATACTGTTGGTAATCACGCTCTGCGTCCAACTGTGGCAACTGCTTAACAGCAGGCTGTTGTTTTTTCATTGGTACAGGAACTTCCTGCGCTGTGGCCGATACCGCAATTGCGCCGCTCACGGCCACGGTTAATAGTGCTTTCATTAAACTCATATTCTTTGCTCCTATTAATGACCGAACGCACGTACGTTAACGGCTTCTAAAACGGAAGGTACTGTATTGTTAGATACCGGCGTACCGTTTAGGTTCAAGTCATCGCCATTGGTGTCGACTAAGCGTACTGTCCACTCACCAGCAAGGCTTTCACCATAAAATGCATTTGCCAGTAAGACGGTATCTTCAAGAATGTAAGGGCTACATTGACCGTTAGCGCCCAGAATGATTTCCTGACGACCAGACAGTAACTGAGTTGTAGTACCTGCAGGAGAAGTAACTTCAACCGCTAAGTCAGAACCTGCGGTGCTGTAGAAAGAACAGCCCGAACCGTTAAAGTCAGCATTACTCACTGTTAAAGCGAACTGTAAACCTTCCAACGTCATGTCTTCTTCAACAGTAAAGCTGTAGCTCGCGCCATCAGCATTATTGTCAGGCACATCTACTGCGGTTTCAGGAGAAACATCCATCCACTCAGTCTCAATCAACTCACCCATAGCGCCGGCATCCATACCTTTTGCCATAGCAACAGCAGCGCCAGCGTTAACGCGACCAAAGCCGTACTTCAGGTTGAATGCATAGCCAGCACCGTTCTCAACCCAGCCTGGGTCGGCAACAAATTCACCGCCGTTAACAGCCAGTACAACACCGGCGTCTTCAGCATCAACCTGGTCCGCAGTGCTCGCCATAGCATGGCGAATTTCACGTGCACTTAATGCCGGGTTAGCCGAACCAATAAGAGCAACAACACCCGAGGTGTTTGGCGCAGCAGAAGAAGTTCCGTTAAAGGTACTGGTAAAATGACAGCTTGGGTTTTCTTCGTGACCAGGCGCATTAAAGTTTCTGAATGCTTCAAAATAGCCCGGCGCTCCGGCCAGAGTATCGAGAGCATCCTGGGAAGGGAAGCTGCTATAGCCTTGCAAACAAGTTGACTGGTCAGTCGTTACCATTGCCGGTGCAAATTCACCATACTCGCCTGCTGGTGCAGAAACAAACGTGTTAGAACCAGCTGTCGAGTAACTTGTATGTCCGCCGTCAGAATTAACTGCCGCAATTGTCGTGGTATAGAAGTTAGCGTTTGAAGGGTCCATATTACCGTTCAGACACGTTAAGCCTTCACTGATAGAGCCATTCACGTTACACAGCCCGGTTGCGCCGCCGTTAAATGAGTTACCGGCAGACTTAACGTTAATAGCACCAAGACCGTTACGTAAGTCGGTTGCAACGTATCTTTCAAAGGCTTCGTCAGTTGGGTAAGTGTACAAAGCCGCAGGATAAGAAATACCATAACTGCGGTTGTAAGCAATTAATGGATCGCTCTCAGAAACTCCACTACCCGGCAAACCATGACTCAGTGCAGAGTTCAAGTCGTTTTGAGAAACGTTACCGCCTAAGTAGTTAGTACCAAAAACTTTTGCCTGAGGCGCAACACCACGGCCGCCTATCTCATTACCCGCTACCGCAGCAATTAGACCCGCTACCGAAGTACCGTGGTCTCCGCGGTTCGTTAAGGTATTCGTCGGGTCCATTTTGTCGGTTGCACTAGGATCAAAGTTCAACGACATGTTTGGTGCGATATTAGCTTGCAAATCCGGGTGTCCAATTTCCAAACCTGAATCGACAACGCCAACCATCATACCCTGACCAAACGCGCCTTGCGCATGAGCGCCAACAACGTTCATGTCTTCGCCCGCTACGTAAATGCTTTCGTCAAAGAACGCAGCACGTGCATCTTCTTCGGTCCAGCCATAGTTATTCACTAAGAAATCAAGCGCAGCTTGTGTCTGAGTGTAAGCCTTCTGGCCCGTATTATTTAAGTGCCACTGCTGGTAAGCCAGCGGGTCACCACTAATTGCGGAACCTTCAATAGTGACGGTTTGTGTGGTGCTTAATTCGCCATCACTGACAGTAATTTCGATAGTCGCTGTTTCAGCGCGCATCGGTGTATAAGTGAACGCGCCGCTGCTGTCAATTTCTACAGTACCGGGGGCACTAGCATCTTCTGGTGCAACAACCGATGCAGAATAAGTGACTTGGTCACCGTTAGGATCCGTGGCAGTTACCTGACCGGTCATAGGTGCCCACTGGGTACCTTCAGCGGCAACTTCCGCTGAAACCGTTGGTGCATAATTATCATCACTACCGCCACAGGCTGCTAAACCCATTACAACAGCAGCTGATAATGCCGTTAATTTAAATTGTTTAATTGGCATTTTTACCTCATTTTTTATTGTTCCCTTAACAGGGACAACACTATAACGAGGTTGTTAATCTTATGTAATCGGAATTTGTAACTAAATGTTAACGAAACTGAGTCTGTATTCGCTTTAAGAAGGCAGCATAGCCTGACGTTTACGTCAGGAACAATATGGAACCAAACGTAATCGCCAGGTCACATCACCCGGGCGTCAAGTCATCGCATACGCTGAATAACGGCATCCGTGCTTTGGTCAAACGACTCGTCACTCTCGCCACCCAGCACACGAAGTACATCCATGGCTATTTTTTTACCCTTTTCCACGCCAGGTTGGTCAAAACTGTTCAAATTCCAAATAACCCCCTGAGTGAAAACTTTGTGCTCATAGGCCGCAATTAACGAACCAAAGCTTTCGGGCGTCAGCTCGTCCATAATGAGTAAATTGGATGAGTGACCGCCTGGATAATTATCACGTGGTGAGTCTTCATTTTCACTCCCTTCCCACATTAACCGGCGGTGAGCCAGACAATTGGCTACAGCTAAACGTTGTTGCTCAGCCAGCCCTTCGCGAGTAGCATCTGAAAACCCGGGGGCCTCGCGCTTTAGTACGACCACAAAGTCCGCGGTAAACTCATCATACCCTTGGTGCAAATGCTGAAAAAACGCGTGCTGTCCATTTGGCCCAAACCCGCCCCAGATGACAGGGCTTGTTGGGTAGTCAATAGCTTCATTATCCGCCGTAACCTGCTTACCGTTACTTTCCATATCCAACTGCTGTAGGTAGTTGGGCAGCATGCGTAAACGCCCATCGTAAGGCAAAATAGCTAAGTTATTTATACCCAGCTGTTCACGGTTATAAACACCATAAAGAGCCAACAATACCGGTAGGTTTTCCTCAAGCGGTGCATTTAAAAAATGTTCGTCCATTGCCCGGGCTCCTTCAAGCATACGCTCGAACGGACGAACCCCGGTGGTTAAAGCTATGCTCAACCCTATGGCTGACCACAATGAGAAGCGACCACCTACGCCTTCAGCAAAGGTAAACTGCTGCGCAGGGGGAATACCATAGTCTGTCATAGCCTGCGCATTTGCAGATACCCCAATAACATGGCTTTCCAGCCACTGCGACTCAGTTAACGCTGGCTTTATCCACTGCCGAACCGTATCGACATTGGCAAAGGTATCGACTGTGCTAAAGGACTTAGAAGAAATAATAAATAATGTCGTTTCGGGGTCGACAATGGGTAACACGGCGTATAATTGACCGCCGTCCATAGAAGACACAAAGTGTACCTGTAAACCATGCAATGCGGCATCATTAGCAAACTCCCGCAAAGCAAAAGCCCCCATCTGGGGCCCTAAATCGGAACCACCAACACCAATATTTACAACATCGGTAATGGGTTTTCCGGTAGCACCTAACCAACGCCCTGAGCGAAGCTTTTGCACCGTGCCAACAAATCGCGTCTTTCGGTTGCTCTGTTTGGCTACGGCATGAATTGAACGGCTGAGCACATGAGTAACGGGTCGGTTTTCACTTTTATTGTGATACTCCCCCCGGCATAATTGCTGGCGGTATTCTTCAAAGCGTTCTGGCAAACGTTCGCCGACAGCCTCGATAAGCTCACTCACCGAAAGTTTTTGGTAGTGTACGTCTAAGGCTAAATAAGGTCCGTTTTTTATCATCTTCTCATCCATTACTTCATGGCCCGGAGTTCGTAGCCTGACGTTTTCGTCGGGTCAGAGCTCGTTCCTGACGTAAACGTCAGGCTACATCTTCCTCGTCACTGCAAGCCCGGTGTTTATTCCAGATAACATCACAAATATGGTCATCAAGCGGCGTATATCCAGTTGGCGCATCCAGCAATAACTGCCGCAACTCATCAATAGCAAAACGCTGGCAGGCATCATCTAACAACGTTAGTAGTCTTTCCATTTCATCCCAGCTTAACGCTTGTTCATTCGCCCTAAGTATACGAGGGTGGTCACTGGCTTCTACATTGTCACCAATAAGCAGTTCCTCGTATAACTTTTCACCAGGTCGTAAACCCGTAAATTCAATTTCGATGTCACCATGAGGGTTCTTACTCGTTTTCTCTTCAAGCCCTGACAACCGGATCATTTTACGGGCTAAGTCTACAATTTTAACCGAGTCCCCCATATCCAGCACAAACACAGAACCGGAATGCCCCATAGTACCAGCCTGAATCACCAATTGAGCCGCTTCCGGTATGGTCATAAAAAAGCGTGTAATATCGGGATGAGTTACAGTTACCGGGCCACCTTGCTCTATTTGCTCTTTAAATAAAGGCACCACAGAACCTGAAGAACCCAGCACATTACCAAATCGGACCATAGAAAAACGAGTACTCGCCTGACGCTTCGCAAGCCCCTGCAAAACCAACTCAGACAAACGCTTGGTTGTCCCCATTACATTTGTCGGACGAACAGCTTTATCCGTGGAAATTAAAACAAACTGCTTAACTCCCGCCGAAATTGCCGCTTCCGCCGTGTGCCATGTACCGAACACATTATTGCGGACACCTTCCACCATATTGTATTCAACCAGAGGAACGTGCTTGTAAGCAGCCGCATGGTAAACCGTATCAACGGTAAAGGCCCTCAGAACGGTTTCTATACGATTACGGCGCTGAACCGTACCAATTACGGGAATAATTTCCGCACCAATGCCATGCTGCAGACAAATTTGGGTGAGTTCACGCTCAATAGCATACAACGCAAATTCCGAAAGCTCGTAAAGCACCAACGTTTTAGGCCGCTGCTTAAGTATCTGACGACATAATTCTGCGCCTATAGAGCCACCCGCGCCAGTTACCAAAACAGTTTGCCCGGTAATATGCTTTTCCATTAATTGAGGTACTGGAACAACAGGGTCCCGACCCAGCAGGTCTTCCACTTTTACGTCCTGCAACTGATCAATAGAAAGATCACCATTCACCATATCCGCCATGCCTGGTACGGTCTGTACTTTTACTGGTAAGCTTTCTAAAACCTCAAGAATTTGGCGGCGTCGTGAGCGCGGCGTACCGGGCAAAGCTAATAAAATACGCTGGATATCCAGTTCGCGAATTACGTGGTTTATATCTTCAGGGCTAACCACTTTTAACCCCAAAACTGACGTCTGTTGCAGAGCCGCATCGTCGTCGACAAACATCACCGGATGAAAGTCATCGCCATTAGCCAGCGCTTGAGCCAACTGACGGCCCGCCGAGCCTGCGCCATAAATAATAACCCGGTCTTTCTTACGACTCATCGCCCGTTGGTACGCTTCCCTGACAATGAGGCGACTTCCACCAGTTAACCAAAAAGCAATAAGGACATAATTCACAATGGCTGATACGGGCAGCTCAATACCCATCCAAAGTGCGCCAATGAACAATAAAGCACCACTGAGAACAACGGTCAAAAAAACCAGACTTAATACTTTAAAACCCACATAGCGAACTACCGCCCGGTATAAACCGAACCGGGTAAAAGCAAATAAAGTAAGGCATAAAACCAATCCGCCTAAAATAAGCCATTGCGACCAGCGCAGTGGCACTATTGCATCAAAGCTTAATAAATAGGCAGCAAACATTGCCACAGTCATCGATCCAATATCCACGCACAATCCGATGCCGCGCTTAATATTGCGTGGTAACTGCATCAATAACTTAAATGGTTTCAAAATAAAATCCTTTTTCAGCGGTTATAAAAGGGCGATCTGTCATCAGTATAGTCATACAGCCGCACTCTGCGAAGAAGTTGCTGACCACCGTTGCGCGACAGCGGTATCCAAGAAAACCCAACACGCTCTCGAGTGTTCCTAACGCTCATTAAGTCAAACGGAATACTGATAAAGAAACCTTTAGTAAAACTACCTTCTCCATATTCCTCAGACGATACATCAGTAAAAGCCGCAAATGCGCCAGCGGTTACCCCACTGTCAAATCGCTTCTGGAAAGTAACATTAACTCCTTTATCCCCAGCCAGAAACTGTCCAAAATCCAACTGCAACAAACTATCTGAAAGCCATGGCATTTGATAGTAAGCACTGACAAACCCAGTAGTTACTTCATAGTCAATAAAACCAGTACCGCCGGTAAAGTTCCGCTGCTTAACGCGGTTAACATGTGCGCCAAACGCCCAGGGGCTATCAATAGGCCGATACAGTACTTCTGCACCCGCACCACCAAACATACGTTCTAAATAGCCTGCGTAAGCCGCCGCAAACCAGTCTTGGCCTAAACGCTTATGATAAGTTAACTGCGCAGAGTCCAGCCAAATATCGTTTTGAACATAACGGCGTACCTGAGTTCTCACTTTTGGCAACTGATCGGGACCACCGCCGATGAAGTTAAATTCGTCATAATTATTAGCCAGATTAAAGCCGGCTTCGGCAAAAAGTTCCAGGTCGGTTGTCAGCCAGCGACGCCCAAAAGCATAAACCCCTAACTGATAAGTATGAAAATTTTCCGGGCTGCCAAAGTCCTGAGTGAAAAACGGTTTTAATCCATAACTGTTGCTAAAACGGTAGTCCGGGTTTAACTTCCACTCATCACTATCACTGACTGGCCTCTCATCCGGGTATACCCGCGTAAATAAGTCATCGGTATCATCAACAGGCTTTCCGGGGTCTTCATTACGAATTCGGCGCTTAAACTCTTCGGCTTCTACTTTCGTATTGACGCTTGGGTCAAAGAGCACCTGGTTAACTATATTATAAGTTTTCACCGACTCAGGAAGCTCTGCGGCCAGCACTCTGGCCGCTCTGTCATAAGCTTCGTCACTATTGCGAAAACGGTAATGGTAGGCATACATAGTGACTTCATCGTCTGTTGCGGCAAAACGGGCTCCATTAAATGCCCCCTGTCGCCAGAGTTCATTGCGCATCTCGGTCCAGTCAACTGTTTTTAAAGAGTTGTTTTTAGGTGCCTGAGCAGGTGTCTTGTCAGGTGTATTTTTTACCTGATTCATTTTGTTGAAGTTGGTTCGCAAACTAAAGTTAAAAACGAAGGTGTTACCTCTTTCGTAACTGAACTGCACGTCAAACCAATCTGTCACTTTGTAGTTCGCACCAAAATTCCAGCGACTGTCCACTTTTATTGGAACACCGGCTTTATCAATAGAGTAGTCGTTGCCTTCATATTCAGCTTTTAACGTTAACGGTTCCCAGGGGGTCTGGTACTCGACGCCGCCAAAAAATGCGGCTGGCCCGGTAAACCACTGGTCATACTCCAACTGTCCTCCGCCGCCGCTGAAGCCGCCTTTTCTTTCGCAGTACTCTGTCGACACTTCACAAATTGGGTTCGATACATCGTCATAGCTGCCAATACGTCCAAAGCCAAGCCCCAAACTAAAGTCAACCGGGCCCAGCCGTTTATTCGCAACAATGTATTCAGCATCAAACAGACCGGTACCGGCTAAGTCTCTTAAACCAACACTAACTTCTGGTAACCAGTAACTCTCTTTCCACAAACGGGCTTTTACATCAAAACCTTTATCCGTCAGAATATTGTCCCCGCTGAAGCCCGGAAAATTACTGTATAGCCGATTCGGTATTTGAGTATAAAAAGCCGTAGTTTCCAGCCAGGGTAATAGCTGCAAATTAACAGTATAACGACGATACTCATCCATATCGGCATAAGTAATCGCTAACTCACCTTCTTCAGCCATACGGGCTGTTGGGTTTTGTAGCAAACCAACCGAGCCATAGTCGCTGTAGGTCGGCGATAAATCCAGCCGGGACCAGTGCCTGTCAGAAGTCGGCTCAACGTTTACCTGTCGTAACGAAGCCTCCCTTTCCGACCCGGCAGATTCATTCGCAACAAAGTGTTTAAGCAACCCGCGAATATCGTTATTCAGTGATTCAAACCTAGCCGGTAACTGGTTCGGCTCAAACCCCAGCCACAAAATATCTCCAGGCGTGAGTTCGGTATCATCTTGCTCAAAGTAAGCCCAGCGAGTTTCAATTTCACTGTCAACGTTAATTTTTAACGCCGTTGTCTTATTGTGCCCAGCAAGCAGTGATGACGTTTCATCAACACTGTTTAACCAATTTACGACTGTTTTTCCCGGATAAAACTGGTACTCGCCCGGTTCATTTACCAGGCCAAATAAGTAAACAAATTGCGGTCGTTCCGATACCAACAGCTCATATTGCCCCGCCGGTAATAGAGGGTTAGATGCTAATTCTTGACGCGCCTGCTCAATACTTATTGAACCCCAGTATTGTTTGCCCAGACGCCAATTCTTAACTTGAGAATAAACTCGTGCTGCAGCTAAAGCTTTGTCATTTTCCTTACGGCTACGCCAATAGTTCTCCAACTCACTCAGTTGCGCCAACACCTGCTGTTTTTTTCTTTCAACGTCGCTTTGCTCGTCCGTTTTTATCAGCCTTGCTGTTGGCCAGTACGTATTTTTAAGCAGCCCTTGCTGTTCAATAGCAGATAATGCCTGTTGCAAACGAACAGGCCCTTCGAATTGAATTTTTTGAATATTTGCTTTTGCTGGCGTTATGCTGAAAACCAACACCGCCAAAACGGAGAATAACCAATTTTTTTTCATGGACGAGCTCTTTCGGCTGTTTCTTCAGAGTAGTCACGACCTATCCAGGTCACCTGAGTTAAGGTTAGAGACGAGTTTTCACCAGGAAATACGTGCTGTTCACTTTTGACCACATGGCCGTCATTTTCTATCCAAAACCGATTAGTGAACGTTTCATTAGTCAATAAAAACCGACCTTTTTCTTCAATTAAAGTGGTTCTGACTTCGCCAAATGGTAAATTTAACGTTTTTCGTTCGCGGACGTAAAATTCAGAATTTACCTTACGACTTATTGTGCGCCCGTCAATTTTGTAATCGTACTCTCTTTCCCAGCGCCTTTGGCAGTTGTCGGGTTCAGTCATAAGGCATGTTAAAGGGTCTTTATTGAGGTTTGAAATTGCCAGTAAATTGTCATTGAGGTCTTGTGTGCGAATAACCCGCCCATTACGAACAACCAGGGTTTCTTTTCCCGCGCTAATAAAATGCCAGTCATCGGGTTTATTAACATAACCAAGGACTATCAGCGTTCGGGCTTCATCTTTCCATGTAGCATAAAGCGAGGTGTAGGGAAAAGAACGTATTTCATCGGCAGACAGTTTGGCATCCTTAGGTTCTTTGAGAGCAAACTTGATAGTTTCTTTTACCTCTCCAGTAACCGCTGTACAGCCTGATACTATCGTCAGTAACAAAAACAATAAGCAACTTCGAATACCCATGAACGCTCTCTTCTTTAGCCAAAAAAATACCGCCCAACGGCGGTATTTTATCACAACATTTAATAAAGCATGGTAGCGAAGCGCTTCACTACATCGCTTTAAACTGTCTACAATTATTGAGTTGTTGTAACAGTGCCGGTGCCAGTCGTAGTTTCTGTACCAGTTCCTGGTCCTGGACCTGGTCCTGGTCCTGGTCCCGGAGTTTCATCTTCAGGATTTGATGAGCTGTCAGAAATAACAGCGACAGTTGCTGCAGCTGCAACACCTGCAAAAACCCATGCTTGAGTTGATAAATTTCCAATACCTGCGCTTGATGCTGAACTACCAGCCGCGCCTTCTTGAGCCATGGCTGGCGTAGCGGCCAAGCCTAAAGCTGCAATAGCTACTAATGCTAAACTCTTCATAATAGAACCTCACTCCAGAGATTTGATACATGTATCGCTGTGACTGAAAACACTCCAGTTAACAGCACTTTTAATAGTATGTTCTACCTGCGATAAAAGCAACACCTTTACTTAGTTTTACTAAGTTAATCTAAATACCATTTATAGCCGCAACAGCAACCGCAGTGTTATATAAAATGGTTGTTACCTGCGACCAGAGCTCCAGGTTTTCGGTATAGGTTGTGTCCATAGGAACAACAATAGCATCCCCCGGGCCTAAATGGGTTCCCCCACTAAAGCCAAACCAGCTGCTGGAACCTTCGTACGGGTGAATCGTACCATTAGCCTTTACAATATAAATGCGCTCTTCGTCAGCTTTTTCTTTCAGTCCACCACTGCGTGAGATGTACTCTTCCACCGACAAATCAGGGTTATAACGATAAGATGTCGCCATCTGCACTTCGCCCAGGATACTGACAGAATCACTACGCGAAGGTACATGCAGGGTGTCACCATCTTTCAGCTGAATGTCGTAAGAACCACCATGCTTAAGCACTTCGGGCAGATCCATTATAAGACGTCCTACAGGCTCGGCAGCGAGTAAATCTGCCAGCAAAGTCCGCATTTCATTATAGGAAACTCGACTTTCCCCGGTGCCTGTCAGCATATTTCCTGCGACTTCACGCTGGAGCTCTTGTGCTAACAGTTTTTTCCTTTCTTTCTCTTGCTTACGCAACTCTTCACGCGTGAAAACAGCCCCTTCAATAAAGGCGTGATCAGTGAATCCACCAGCGCGATCTATCAGTTTTGTTAAGGTTTCACCCCGTTTTATCGCGTATGTTCCCGGAAAACGAACCTCACCGTTTAAAGTCACTTCATAAGTATTCTGCCATTCAGGAATGCTTAATACATTTAAACGGTCGCGCCCTTCAATCGGCTTATCTAGCTCACCAGCCAATACCTCTTTCAACGGCACATTTATATATTCTGTCTGGGCAGTTTCGTCAGCAAAGTTAAACCGCGTTATTTCTGCTCGCTTCAGATAAGCAGAATCTTTAACACCACCACCAGCATCAACCAGGCGGCTAACCGTTGCATTTTCGGTTAACGGGTAAACTCCCGGATGATTAACTTCGCCAGCGATATAAACCAGCGGCGTTGACCCTTCGTAGCTACGTTGGCGCTGTAACTTCTGCATGATAGGTTCCAGTAATTTATCTCTGGAATATAGCGCTAACTCACTCTCTTCTACTTCAACATCCTCTTCATCAGGCGAACCAAATAGCTCCGACAATGGTGCTGCCTGAGTGTTCTGCCTGCGCGCTTGCTCTTCCTCTTCATCCGTTAACTTTTCATTCACTAAGTCCTGCAAAAATGCCATACGGTATTCTTTCAGTAACTTTTCGCGCTCTTCCTGTTCGCGCTCCTGCTCAGTCAGAGTAAAACGAGAAAGCTGCTGCTTTTCTTCTGTTTTAGTCTGGTAACGGCTGAAAATAACCAGTTGATCACGATCCTTTAATACGTGATTCTCTCCTTCCACACCGGCTATTGCTTCAGCCACATTAAACTGGAGTAAACTTAAATCACCCTGGCGGTTCTTTTCACGAACAATTAAGCCGTAATCTAAGTCAGCCTGCTCCAATAAGTCGTGGCGGGTACGGCGCAGCACATCATTTATCTGCATTCCCTCACGCCATTCATAGTTACCGGGCCGGCTTACTGCCCCCACTAACAAAATACTGTCATCTAACGACTCTGAAACCGCCTGCAGGCTGAGTACATCCCCCCCGCGAACCTGAAGTGCTAAATCAGACTGCTCAGTTAAATCCAAAGTGCTAATAACACGCTTTCCATCTCGTACCCGCTGCAACTGAACAGACTGCAAATACGCGTCATCGGCAGAACCACCGGCAAAAGCCAAAACATCCTCTAAGGTTTCATCACCTTTCAGCTCGTAAATTGCCGGGCGCTTTACCTCTCCTTTTACCGTCACCATTTCTCCGCGTGCCGGAATAAAAATGACATCGCCACTTTGCAACATACGGTCAGCCGACGCGTCACCTTCTAACAGCAGGTCATACAAATCGAAATCTGAAATAACTTCTCCGGCCCGCATTAATCGAATGGAACGAAGTGATGCAATATCTGACATGCCGCCCGCTAAGTAGAGTGCCTGAGTCAAGGTCGATAATGCGCTAATAGTGTAAGTGCCGGGCTTATAAGCTTCACCTGCCAACACCACCTGAATGGAACGCAGCTCACCCAGTGACACAGCCGCCTGCACACCTATCATACGATCGCTGACTTGGTTTCTTATGTACTCCTGAGCCAGTTGATAGGTCAAGCCGGCAACTTGCAGAGGATTAAGACCGGGAATAGTGACAGAGCCCTCGCGGCTCACTTCTAATTCATGTTTTTTGTTTTCTTTACCAAACAACTGAACCGTGAGCTTGTCGCCAACCCCTAACAAGTAATTAGCAGGTACAGGAGCGTAATTCGTCGGATTGAAAGACCGTGGTTCGCCAGCAAAAAAATCATAACCAAAAGGTTTAATCTGATCTTCTTCCCGAATAAATTGATTTTCTAAGTTTTTAGGAATAACCGGGTCACCCTCAGAATCAAACTCGGTACCCCGTGGAAAGACAATATTTTCTTGCTGCCCGTCTTGTCCCTGCTGTTGCTGGTTCATTCCCATTTGGTCAAGGTTATCGAGCATGCTTGGGTCAATACCAAACTGCCGGGCCAACGCTTCTTGCTGTGCTCTGGGTAAGCTTTTTAGCTGCTCCATTTGAGCCTGACTTGGCATGTTCTGCGCATTTGCAGCCGCTGGGCTACCTAAAACTGCAACAGCTACTGTTAGTAAAATACCCGACAAGAAAGATTTCCAAGAAACCAAAGTTCTTCCCCTTTATGCGTTTTATGCGCTTGAATAATTGAATCATTTTATAAGCTAACTCACTAAAAAGCTACGATAGCCTGACGCTATTGCGTCAGGCTACGACAACGTTTTCTGAGCTTTCGACAGGACCTGCTGAATCGCCTGGCAGGTTTTTTCAATTTCTGCTTCCGTTAATGTTGGGTGTACCAAAAACATCAAACTGGTTTCACCCAGCTCTTTAGCAACAGGCAACCGCTGCCCGGGTGCAAAACCACAACCCTCAAAGGCTTTTTCTAAATACACCTCAGAACAAGAGCCCTGCATACACGGCACACCCAAGCCATTAATTTCTGAAACAATGCGGTCACGTGTCCAGCACTCAGCCAGTTCTTCGGGCTTAATAAAGCAATAGTGCTTATAATGCGCATGTTGTATAAAATTTGGCAACTTTGGTGTGCGCACCAGCTCAAATTTATTGCACACAGCGGTAATAGCTTCAGCGTTGCGTTCCCGTATAACGCTCCACTCGGGCATCCTTGTCAACTGTATGCGGCCAATAGCCGCCTGCATTTCGGTCATTCGCCAATTGGTGCCAAAATTCTCATGCAGCCAGCGAAACCCCGGCGGATGCTCTCTTTCATAAACCGCTTCATAGCTTTTGCCGTGGTCTTTATAAGACCACATTTTACGCCAAAGGTTTTCGTCGTTCGTGGTCACCATGCCGCCTTCGCCGCCGGTGGTCATAATTTTGTCCTGACAAAAAGACCAACAACCCACATGCCCAGTGGCTCCAACAGAATAACCTTTATATAAAGCCCCATGCGCCTGCGCACAGTCTTCAATAACGTAAAAACCGTGCTGCTCTGACAACGCCATAAGCGGGTCCATATCGGCCGGACGCCCCGCTAAATGAACCACAACAACAGCCTTAGTTTTTTCGGTAATAAGCGGCTGTATGGTATGCGCTTCTATATTTTGCGTTTCTATGTCGACATCGGCAAACACCGGCGTTGCCCCGGCATTCACTACCGACGACACCGACGCCAAAAACGTACGCGGAGTGACAATAACTTCGTCACCCGGGCCTACATCTAATGCTTTTAGGGCTAAATCCAGCGCTAAAGTTCCGTTGCCCAGCGCTACAGCGTGCTGAGCACCGCACCAGGCGGCAAACTCTTTCTCAAAGTCGCGACCTTCGGTCCCCGTCCAGTAATTCACCTTATTGGACAACAACACTTCTTTGACTTTATCCGCTTCTTCTTCAGTAAAACTGGGCCACGGAGAAAATGGGGTATTCAACATACTGCTACAGCCTCATTCATTAACAGCGACCAGAGTGTCGCATTTGGCAAAGTATTTATTGGTTTCGTACTGCATCACTTGCTTTGCGGATTCTTCTATCGTCATTTCACCGATCTTTAGATGTAACTCTGGCTGCTCGCAAATTGCCAGACTATGTTTTCTGTCATTACTTATGTCACTCAATAAGTTATGGAAGAATTCTACAGGATGGGGCATTAAAACGGAAACACCAAAGGAATAAGCCACAGGCTCATAGCAACATAGGTAATAGCAATAGGGAGACCAGCGAGTAGAAAGTGTTTGAGCCGATATTGCGCGGCATTAAAGACCATTAAATTGGTCTGGTAGCCATAAGGGGTAATGAAACTTGCTGATGCCGCGAAGGCGACGCCCATTGCCATTGGGAAGGGGTCAACGCCCATACCGAGTGACAGTGAATAAGCTACCGGAAACATCAAGGCCGCCGCAGCATTGTTAGTCACCAGCTCGGTTAACAGGTAAGTGAGTAAAAACACACCGGCAAACGTCAAGTAAACGCCATTACCCAACAATGAGCTTGCCGCGAAATCACCAATTGCGGTTGCAACTCCAGTGCTATGCATAGCAGTAGCCAGACACAATGCACTGGTCACTATCAGCCATATCTCGACAGGGAAACGACGCTTTATTTCATTAAGACGCAAACAGTCTGTGACGATCAACGCTGCTAACAAGAACAACACGCCTAAGAACAACGACGAGCCTGTGGCTACGGTTGTGCCTATCATGGCCACAAAGCCCCACAGGGTCAGTTTTTCCCGCCAGCCGCTTAACATGTTCTCCGGTCGTACGCCGCTTAGCACAAAAAAGTTTTTAGTCAGGTTGGTACGCGCTGCGAAATCAGGACCGGTGGCTAAGAGTAAAATATCGCCGGCACGCATGCGCACAGACCCCAGACGACCGTTAATGCGTCCACCTTCGCGTCGAATCGCAACCACAGCTGCGTCAAAACGTGCCCGAAAGCCACTTTCTTTTAAAGTTTGTCCGCACAATACTGACTCGGACTTTATCACCACTTCGGTAAGCTCGTGTGTTTCCAACCCTTTTTGCTCAGCAAAAAGAGATAAACCCGGAAACTGATTCAACACTTTAACCTTGCCTACGTCTCCCGAGAAAATCAGCTTGTCGCCCGCCTGCAGCACATCATAACGTGTCACTGGGCGTTTAATTTCACCGTCGCGATGAAGTTCTGCTAAGAACAAGTCTTCTAAATGGCGTAACCCCGCAGCTTCAACGGTTTGGCTAACTAAGGGTGAGTTATCCTCAAGCTCAGCTTCAACAAAGTAGTCGCGCCTCCCTTCATCCGCTTCAGGGAGATTCGGTAAAAAACGACTGACCACGAAGAGTACCAGCAAGCCTGCGCCAAGTACGCCAGCACCAACAAGCGTGAAATCAAAAAACGCAAAACCGTCGTGCCCAGTTTCGGCAAACAAACTGTTCACGATAAGGTTGGTAGACGTACCTATCAGCGTCAGTGTGCCCCCCATAATAGCGGCATACGACAAAGGAATGAGAAGTTTAGAGGCGGGAATAAAACGGTTGCGGCGCACCGAATTTAATAGAGCTGCAACCACCGCCGTATTATTAAGAACCGACGACGCCAGTGCGCTTAAGCCCATGACTCGCCATGTGGTCATGGCGTTTGACCGACTGAACAGGTAACGCGACAGCGTTCTCAGTAAACTTGTTTTTTCCAGTGCAAAGGAAATAAGCACGAGCATAACCAATGTGGCAAGGCCTGGGTTGGCTGCATTCGCCAATAAATCCTCTTTCGAGACCCAGCCACTGGCAACAGTCACTAGCATAGCGCCGGAGAAGATCATAGCAGAGCGCTCTTGATAGCGAATCAATAACGCTACCATTAGCAACATAAGCAAAATTAGCGCTATGCCAGCTACTGTCATTTAAGCTCCATGCATGTAGCCTGACGTTATTACGTCAGGTGCTATATCAGAATATTCAAGCACCGATCCTGATGCAATAGCATCAGGCTACGTTGTGGTTTCAACAGGTTACTTAAGCAGATCTTTCGCTTCCCAGTGTGGAAAATGCTTACGAATCAATGCGTTCAGTTCCAGCTCGAACTCACTATATTCGTGTTTTTGTGTCTCACCGTCACCCGAATCTGAAAGTGCCTGCTCAATCATGCCCGCACCAACGGTCATGTTGGTCATGCGGTCAATAACAATAAAAGCACCCGTTTTAGGGTTGCTTTGATAGTCATCGAACATGACCTTCTCAGTGACGCGCACATCCACCTGTCCAATTTCGTTAAGCACCAGCTCACCCGCCTTGTGCTCTTCGAAAGTGTTTACATCAATACGGTGCTGAATGTTTTCGACTTCGCCCGTCGTCAACTTACTGTTGAACTTTAAGTAATACTCATGATGCGCTTGCATCGCTTCTTCGTTCATCCAAACCAGTTTGGCCCGAAAACGTGAAGAGACATTTGGCAACTCGTCTTTTTTGACGATCATATCGCCACGGCTAATGTCGATTTCGTCATTCAACGTCAGCGTTACTGCCGCCGGCGCTTTAATCGACTGATACTCACCTTCAAAGGTGACAATAGACTTAATGGTCGAGATTTTACCCGACGGCAACACTCGCACCGTGTCTCCCACGGCAATTTTACCAGAGGCTATCGTGCCGGAAAAACCGCGGAAGTCAGAGTTCGGACGGTTCACATACTGAACCGGGAAGCGAAACTCTGAGTTGTTCGCGCCGCGCTGCACTTCCATGTTTTCCAGGTATTGCATCAGTGTCGAGCCCCGAAACCAGCTTAGCTTTTCACTGGTATTCACCACATTATCGCCTTTAAGCGCCGAAATAGGCACAAATCGAATGTCGGGAATGTCCAGCGAACCGGCCATGTCTAAGTAGTCGGCTTGTATTTGCTTATACACATCTTGTGAGTAATCCACTAAGTCCATTTTATTCACAGCCACAATGACGTGCTTAATACCGAGAAGTGAGCAAATAAAGCTGTGGCGACGCGTCTGAGTTTGCACACCTTTGCTGGCGTCAACCAGAATAACCGCAACGTCGCACGTCGACGCGCCAGTTGCCATGTTACGCGTGTACTGCTCATGCCCTGGCGTGTCAGCAATAATAAACTTACGCTTGTCGGTCGAAAAATAACGGTAGGCAACGTCTATGGTAATGCCTTGTTCACGCTCAGATTGCAGGCCATCGACCAGTAAGGCTAAATCAACCTCGTCACCCGTAGTACCCATCTTTTTACTGTCGGCGGTGATGGCGGCTAACTGGTCCTCAAAAATCATTTTGCTGTCGTGCAACAAACGGCCAATTAGAGTGCTTTTTCCGTCATCAACGCTGCCGCAGGTAATAAAGCGCAACAGCTCTTTGCTTTCATGCTGTTTTAAGTAAGCGAGTATATCTTGTTCAATTAATGGGCTGGCGTGTGACATTAAAAGTAGCCCTCCATTTTTTTCTTTTCCATGGAGCCAGAACTGTCATGATCAATCACCCGGCCCTGACGCTCCGAAGTGGTTGTCAGCAACATTTCCTGGATAATTTCCGGGAGAGTCGCAGCCTCTGACTCAACAGCACCTGTCAGCGGATAACACCCTAACGTACGGAAACGCACCATCTTCATTTCTGGCGTTTCGCCTTGCTCTAACGGCATGCGATCATCGTCCACCATAATTAGAGTTCCGTCGCGCTTAACCACAGGACGTTCTTTAGCAAAATATAGTGAAGGAATGTCGATATTCTCTAAATAGATGTACTGCCAAATATCCAGCTCTGTCCAGTTAGACAACGGGAACACACGAATGCTTTCGCCTTTGTTCACCTTGCCGTTAAAAATATTCCACAGCTCCGGACGCTGGTTTTTGGGATCCCAACGGTGGTTTTTATCGCGAAATGAGTACACACGCTCTTTTGCACGAGACTTTTCTTCGTCACGGCGAGCGCCACCAAAAGCGGCATCAAACTGGTATTTGTTCAGCGCCTGCTTCAGCGCCTGGGTTTTCATAACGTCAGTATGTAGCGCACTACCATGGCTAAAGGGACCAATACCCTTCTCAACACCTTCCGCATTAATATGCTCGAGCAGCTCTAAGTCATACTTCTGCGCTATGCGGTCGCGAAACTCTATCATTTCACGGAATTTCCAAGTAGTGTTCACATGCATAAGCGGGAACGGGATTTTTCCTGGTGCAAAAGCTTTACGTGCCAAATGCAATAAAACGGAAGAATCTTTACCTACCGAATACAGCATGACTGGATTATCAAACTCTGCCGCCACTTCGCGGAAAATATGAATGGATTCATATTCCAACGCCTTTAAATGCGTTAACTTCTCTTCGCTAATCATTGGTTTCCCATTTTATAAGACTGAGTTATTAGCCACTAACGATAAGGAGCTTACCATGACTGGTTGTTATTGAAACAGTACCGCGTAATCCGCGCTGTATCCTGTCAGGGAAGAACCGATATTCAACACAGAAAGCTACCCAATTGTGGTTTCTAAAATATATTTAATATCCTTAGAAAAACTCCAGGTTTCCATATACTCAATATTAATTTTAACCTTATCAGGAAATATGATCTCATCATTGTACTTTATGGGATCATCAGCCTCTGACAGCAACTCCTCTTCATTGCGATACTTTAGAGTTGCAGGGCCCGTTATACCAGGCTTAAGCTGTAAAACTTTACGTTGTTCACCATCTAGCTTATCTGCATAGCCAGGAACGTCGGGTCTTGGTCCTACAAAACTCATTTCCCCAAGTAACACATTCCAAAGCTGAGGCAGCTCATCAACTTTATACTTTCTGAAAAACGCGCCCAGCTTTGTAATTCTGGGGTCTCCACGCTTTGTTATTGTCGTATCAGCGCCCTTAACCGGCCGCATAGTTTTAATTTTAACGACGTTGAACAGTCGGCCGAACTGACCGACCCGAGTTTGTATGAAAAAACCATTAGACCGAGTGTCAATAGATGCTGCAAGCCAAGCTAATAGAATTAACCAACTAAATGCGACGAGACCTATAAGAGAAAAAGTTACGTCAAATAGTCTTTTCAAAAGTGACTGCCCTGGGCTCAACACGCTACGGCTCCCTATAGTTTGCTAGCTGTATTACTTATTCAGTAAAGAGTTATATTTTAATCGGCCATGTGTGCTTTCAAGCTGCTTAATCAGTGCATGTAACATTTTAGAATCACTCCCCTCGCTCATTGCTGATGGCTTTATTTTAAAAGTTTCAGGGAGTAGCCGCTCTGCCTCTACTGTCCATCCAAAACTTTTACACGCCAACGCGACTTTCTGCAGGGTCTCATCCGGCGACTTGCAAAGCTCTTCATAATGAATAACCACCTCTTCACCATTAAGGGAGTTATCGAGTCTTTTATTTAACCAGTACACTTGAGCAGCAACCCTTTCAAGTCTATCGCTTCTTTCATAGTTACTGCACTCTTTGGGGCACACTGAAAACCACTGAGTATCTTGCGTCATGCAGTTCAGGATAGATAATGCGTTGTCAACTGGGTCTCTAACCAAGCGCACAGGAATAGCACTTGGTAAAACTTTCTTAAGCCTTTCAAAGTTCAAAGAGTGACCCAGGTACCCTGTAACAATAGGTTTTCTCCCATTGGTAAGCCTTGAAAAAACTTTTGCTAAAAAGCGCATTCTCTTCTGTTGCTTTGCACTACCCTCTACCATTTCAGAATCTTTTAAGCCAATCCCTGCCCAGTATTTCCAAAATATAAGCCCTTCAGACGGGCCGCAAAGACCCGGCACAAAGCCTTGCTGAGAATGGAAGCTCGAACTGTATCCTTTGCATTTAACTCTGGATACCTTCCCACCAACCAAGGGAAGCTGATAAAAAAGATTGCCTAAATTGCTTAAATACTGAAAGTTATAACGATGAATTAATGCCTGGTAGGTCAAGGTTGAACCACTTCTCGGCACCGCCAGGAGTATTAGCACTCTTGCATTATCAGGCTTGCTATTAGCGACCCAGGGCCACTCAAGAAAACGAAAAAGCTTTAATGGCAATTTTTGTAATAACCGGGCAGTCTTCACCAAAAAGCTTTTTCGTAAATTTTTCTGTGTCATTTTATACAGGCTCGGCGAATGCGTTCTTGCTCAAGTAGCACAGATAGCTTCTTTGAGAAACTTATCGGTACCTTTTTTATTGCGTTTTTAAAAGGATACAAAAGTACAGTAATTAGCTTCACAAAAGGACTGTAGACTATATTCAATTTGGCGTAGGCTTTTCTAAAACCAAACTTGCTGATTAGAAAGTCATGTATATTCGTGTCATGGTTAATACTGCGGGCGCCATCAGAGACGTAATTGAGCTTCCTCTCGTTCAAGTAAAACTTATTCATTTCGTGAAATAGTGCGTATGAAGAGTATTTACGCAAATGCTCAGGGCTAAACCAGATTGTTAGATAAAAACAGGCTCCGTTATCAACATAGTTCTCACTAAACGCCACTAGTTTGTCAGACTCCTTCTCTATGACACCAAAGAACTCGGTCTGCCGGGGCAAGCTTACGATAGCTTCTTTAAAAGCTTCACGGGACAGTCTATTTTCAAAAGTGTCATACCGTTTATAAGCTTCCTCATAAACTTCGTAACCCTCCGAAATGACTCGTTCTCTTTCAATGACATAACAGCTGTATTTTTTTAATCCCCTACGAACCTTACTTCGGGTATTTGAGCTAAGCTCTTCAATATGCTCATTATCGCTTTTAATGATATGCCACCAGGGTGTTTCATGAACCGAATCAAATGACGACTCCCACCTAATAAAAAACGCATTTGTTTTTTTTAAAAGACTTTTTGCATCACTAACACTAAAACTTCCCATGTTGTGAGGAAGAGTAAGTGGCAAGACAGCCCCCTGATGATATCGCCAATCTATAGAATGGCTTTCAAAATGCCTGTAACCAATCATTTTTTATGAGATACCACGTTAGATAAAATATGGATTAGGCTACTTGCGAGAGTCTCCCGTGAAAAGCGTTTTTCTCCTAACCGGCGAGCGTTTACACCTAAAGTATTGAGTCTACTCGTGTCATTAATAAGCGACACAAGCTCATGAGCGCTACCTTCTATATCGTCCCCTTTTAAAGCTAAACCCACATCATACTTCTCGATTAATTCTTTTTGCCACCCACCATAATTAATAGCAACAGGCCTTCCGGCAGCTAATGCATCAAAAAATTTATTTGCACTGTTTGCTTCCATTTCTTTCAAGGGCACAAACAACGAAGTACAAACATCGGCAGCCTGCAGTGCTTTGGGTACTTCCTGTTTAGCAATACGTCCTTCCATAAAGAAGTTGTCCTCGTAGACCCCCAGAGCCTTTGCCCTTTCACGTACTTTTGCTTCGTCAACGCCTTCGCCCAGAACCAAAAACCGCACGTCGGGGTTCAGCGGCTTAACCTTAGCCGCCAGTTCTGCCAGCCAGGCAACACCATTAATGTGTCCCATAGTCCCCGCATACAGCACCAGAGGCTTGTCGCCCAGCCACGAGCGTTCGGCCCGGAAGCTGTCACCGGCGCTACGCGGCACATCAAATACATCCAGGTCACAACTGTTAGGAATAGTGGTTATGTGCTCCGGCGAATACCCCGTTTTAGCAACGCCTTCACTCATTCCCGGCGACAACCCGACCACATGCTCAGCATTAAAATAAGCATAACGCTCCAGCTTACGCGCCGCATATTTCGTTAACGGAGACTTCAAAGCCCCCATAGCAATAGGAAGCTCCGGCCACAAGTCGCGCACTTCAAACACCATGGGTATTTTTAGTTTCTTTTTCGCTTTAACGGCCGGAATGGCAACGGTCAGAGGGGTGCTGGTCGCGTAAATAATGTCACCACCCACCTCTACGGCTTTCATGCCGGCTTTCATGGCAAACTGAAAAAATGCCTTTATGCGTTCACCGTAAGACATACCGTTATGATAAGGCACGGACAGCCAGTACACCGTAATACCATCAATGCTCTCTACCGTCCACTCACCCGGCGTACCCTTATTGTCTCGGCGCGTAGTAATCATGTGCACTTCATGCCCATGGGCAACCATGCGTCGTGCCATTTCATAAGAGCGCGTACCGCCTTTCATGGCCGGTGTATTAAAGTACTGATGCAAATAAATGACTTTCATTGTGCTTTACTGCTTCCCTGACTGCTGTAACCGCTGTTGCTCTGCTAATGCCTGACAAAACTTGTCCACGCAAACTGGCCAGCTGTAATGTTCTTGTACAAAACGGACACCGGCGGCGCCCATTTCCTTACGTAAAGTTTTACTGTCTATTAAGTCGAGCAGCGCCTCGGTTGCAGCATCGACATTGTCACCCGGCACCGTATGTCCGGTTTCACCCGGCCTGACCACCTCGGGCAGCCCACCAACATTGGAAACCAACACCGGCACACCGCAGGCCGAGGCTTCAAGCACCGCTACGCCGAAGCTCTCACTGCGGCTCAGTGCTACGTACACGTCTAGCTGGCGCAACTGATCCGGTACCTGTGAATGCGGTACCCGCCCCACAAAGTCGGTGATTTTAGCAATACCCTGCTTTTGTACCAAGTGTTCAAGCTCTGCTTTTAACGGACCGTCGCCGACTATTCTCAGTTGCAAAGGCACATTCGGTCGTTGCTTTTTGGCAGCGGCAAACGCGCGTATCAGTATATCCACGCCATACAACGGCGCAAGGCCCTTAACGGTGCCAATAACAAGCGGCCCGGCCGGTGCTTTCTGAGAGGGCTGAGCGGGCGTAAACACCGACATATCCACCCCAAAAGGCGTCAGAACCAGTCGTTTAACCTTTGGTGCCACCAACCGTATCTGGTTAGCCATAGCCTGACTGGTTGAGGCAACCAGCGTCGCGGCCATGATATTTTTACGCACTAAATAATGATGCAACTTACTGCGGTAGGGAAACTTATACACGTCGCTGCCCCACACCGACAACATAAAAGGCGCGCCGCTTAAACGCGCCGTTGTGCCGTAGCCGCTGGCATAATGCGCATTAATAACCGCTGGTTTCAGCGTTTTAATCAGCTTTCGCACAAAAGGTACCATCAGAAAGTACCCCAAACTGCCACGGTCGGGTCGTTTATACAGGGTCACACGTTCGTCCAGGGCATCGATAGCCGATTGCTGAGACACCAGGTGTACGTCATAACCCTGCTCTGCCAACACGTTAGCCCAGCGAATGGTATGAATACTCGACAAACCGGCCAGCAGCAGTACACGTTTATGACTCATTTTACGCCCCTGGCTCTTAACTGATTCAGCCAGCGCTTTAACGCCGGTAAGTTCTGGTTCATATAAAGCAGTACGGCAGACTTTTTATTCTGCCAGTTGAGTGTCGACAGCATTGCGCCTAAACCAAAACGTTCACCCGAAAGTTTGTAGTGCATTAACCGCATCGACTTTTTGTGCGATGCGCTCATTAACTGTTCGTGTTTTTGTTCAAACCGCAGCAACGCACGCAAACGCTTTTCCGGCGACTTAGTAATGCGCTCGCTTTCGTGGTCGGTGTACCAAATATAATCCAGGTGTGGCAATTTGTAGGCTGGCCCGAAACGCTCCAGCAGCCGCACCCAGGTGTCATAGTCCTGAAACGCCGGCATTTGCTCGTCGAAACCGCCTATTTCGCGTAGGTAGCTGGTTTTGGTTAATACCTGATTACCCAGGCGATTATGGTGCAGTAACTGATCCAACGTGGTAACGCCGGTGTCATGCGGGCGGCCAATACGCCCATGCTGCGTATGTTCGACAATGCTGGATGTGACACAGGCATAATGGCCCGACATAAAGCACTCTACCAGCCGCGCTACGCGTTCAGGCTTTAAAGCGTCGTCATCATCCATGCCCGTAATAAATTCGCCACTAGCGGCCTCAAGCGCACGATTTCTGGCATGGCAGGCACCCATGGGCGTTTCATTACGTAAAAAGGTTAATTTACCGGCGTCCTGCATCTGCGCAAGATACTCCGGTGTGCTGTCCTGAGAACCATCGTCAACCACAATCAGCTGTATGGGCTGGTAGGTTTGCGCCAGTACAGAACTTACTGCGCGCTTTAGCAGATCTTGTCGGTTATGTGTTGGCATGTAAACGGTGACTAAGGGGCTTGGCATGTCAGGCTTCCCCGTTCCGTTTTAAATAGGTGACATGCACTAACTGATAAAAACAGTAGAGGAAAAATATCTTCATAAAACCGACGTTAAATGAAACAACCTCGCCTTTGTAGTGAAAAACAAACCCCATAAAAACCAGCCCAAGCAAGGTAAGCCCGGGAGCGACTACTTTGCCTTTTATCGAAAAATAGGTTCGCAGCGCAATCCAGATATAACCTAAATACATGAGCAAGCTGCCTACAACACCGAAAAAGAGGACAAACCGCATATAGCCGGCATCGGTGTGCATATAATAGTTACCGTCAAAGCCCATGTACCGGCCGTCCCCAAACCACCAGTTTTCATTAGGGGGAATAAAATACATATTGTACAAGCCCTCAAGAGAGCTAATGTAGAAGCCCTGACCGGACATGTAGCTGTATACAAACTGGAATGCATAACGAGAGTAAAAGTATGCAATTTGCGCAAGCTCCGGGTCACTCAAGATATAAATCAACCCCGCAGTTATAAATAGCGCACTGATAATAAAGTATTTGGTCGATAACTTGAGAAATTGAAAAGGCCGGTACGCGTGCAAATAGAATACAAAGCCCAAAGCAAACCCAAGAACCGCTGTTCGCCCAGCACTTATAGAAGCAACAAAGGTGAGTACAAACAACCCTAGCTTAATTAATGCAGGTAAATTTCGCGCTTTAAAGGCAAACCAGTAGTGCAGGAAAAAACCAAGCGTCCCCATAGAGACAGCCAGTCCAAATGCTAAAGAGCCCGACAGTCCCATTCCCCGGACATTGTTATAAACGGCCATTCGTTTTTGTAGCTCAGCGTTCATAGTGTGCGCCTGTATGGCCTCACGTAAATCAGGCATAAGGAGCATTAGCAAAATAATGACTGTTTGCAAAATCAATAAATAACTAAAAAGCTTACTGACATCGTGTTCCCGGGCCCGTAAATACAGAACAATTGCCAGAATTAGAGCGACCACAACAGACGCAAAGTTGTTGATCAGTGTCGGGACTATGCTGACATCGTAGGTTCCCTTAAAAGCAGGAACAGCCAGTGACAAAACAATAACCAGCAGATACATAACCAGTGCAGATACAACCACCTTATGGCGAATTAACTGCAGGAAGTAAGTAATAGCTTTAGGGTGCGTTAACAACAGTAATGGTGACAGCAATGCCACCAAAATAGCCGAGTGTACCGGACCGACAAGAGGAAAGGCGTACAAAAACATAAAGCCAACCACAATAATGGCTGGCCAGGCAATAATACTAGCCGCAGGTATGCGCCCTAATGCCGATAAAGACTTCAAGTGCCCTCCCGCACCGCCTGTTCTACCGCCTGCCACATGGCGCGGGCCTGGTCTTTATAGTCGGCAATAGCCTGTTGGTAGTTGCTTTCGTCTTTGCTGCTAACGGCCTGCTCTAAGCTTTGCTGCAGTTGCTCGCGGGTTATTTCCGGGGTTATCAGAAACTCGCTGCGGTGGTATTCGTCAAATAAACGTTCGTATTTATGGCTCCAGCTGGTACCTAAGCACGGCGTGCCCTGGCTTAGGGCGCTGACACAACCATGAAAACGCGAACAAATAACCGCGTAGCTCTGGCCAATAATGCCTTTTACTTTTAACGGGTGCGACTCCTGAATGTATTCAATGCTGTCGCCGTCGGGGCTTTGCGCTTTTATTTGCTGGCATAAGTCACCGTCGCCTTTGCCTTCGTGGTTTAACAGCACAGGCTGCAGGCCCTGCTCGCGAATAACGGAAACCGCGTCCAGCAACACGCGCAAATAGTTTTCGCGCCATTTTGGCTGGTGGTTGTTACGCTCACCCACCATGTTGCTGTTAGGTATTATCAGCACTTTCTTGTCGCCGTTGGTAAAGTAGTCCGGCACAAGGGGGCTGACCAGGTTGGTAAAGTCAGGAAACTGGTGTAAACGCGCACTGTCACCAATAACGTCGGCAACATAGCGGTAACTGTCCGACTCGCGGGCACAAATTAAGGCCGCTTTAGGCAACTGCGCTTTTAAATGTTTTACATCCGCGCTGCGGGTAAAGGGTCCCAGCGCCTGCGGCAGAAAAACAAAGGCTTTATTGTGCTTAGCAAAGCGTTTTAGCTCACGCGCTAAGTGCGCGGTTTTAATCGGGCTCCACTGGTCGCCGTAAGCAAAGCCGGATGCATCCAGCAGTACATTCACATCGGCTTCGGTCACTATGCCCCATTTACGTTTCATATAGGCACGCAGCTTAGCCGGCAACAGATACTGCAACCCGTTAAAGTCAAAGCGGTTAATGCGCCAGTTCATTTTCTGGTAAGCGCCCATGCGCGCTCGCTCGGTATACGGCGAGTACGCATTGGGTGCCAGCACAATGTCGGCCTCCGGCCAAAAGTTCTGTACCTGTTCCAGCACGGCGTGAAGCATGAGCTCCGCGCCTTTATTAACAAACTGTACGCCTTTAATTTCAATGAGCATTCGGGGTTATATCCTTATTAACAGCCTTTACCACATCGTTCAGCAAAACGTCATTCACAAGCACAGCATCGCCTTTTTTCTGCGAGTGCGGCACACCGCCTTCCGGGTCAGCATAGCCTACCGCTATCAGCATAATTGGACGTTGCTGGTAGTCCAGCTTTAACTTGCGCGACAACATGCGTTCGCGCGACTCTATGTCCGGCCAGTTAATAGGGCAACTGGACAAGCCCAGAGTTTCAAGTGCCAGCATAAGTTGCATGGCCGCCAGTGAACCGTCAATGTAAATACAGTGTCTGTCACGCTCAGCCGGGTAGGCTTCTAAATTACCCACTACCGCAATAATGCAGGGAATATTCTCGGCAAAGCCCACAGTCCCCATAGCGCATTTAGCAATATCGGGGGCGCGTTCGGCATCGTTCACCAGGTAAAACTCATAAGGCTGGCGGTTACAGGCTGAAGGCGCCAGGCTTGCTAAATTCACGGCTTTGCGAATGTCGGCATTGTCTACGGGCTGTTGTAAAAACCAGCGCACCGAGCGTCGGCGGGTAAATAACTGCTGCAGTTGTTCTGTGGTCACCGCTGGCTGCGGGTAAAGCTTTTGAGCTTTGGGTATGGCGCTTTTGTTTTCCAGCTCCCGGCTTACTTGTTCAAACAAGGCTTTTGCTTTCGCCACAGCCGGGGTTTCGTCCACGACCGAAAAGTACTCGCGCAGTACGTCAGTAGCCCATTGCTTTTCCTCGGCGCATAAGTGCTCGGTTGCCATTGCCGTACGAAAGCATTTAACAGTTTCCATTATATAGCCTTCAGCAAACACCGGGCGGCGGGGCTGCATAATAAGCCCTTTTTCCAGCCGGTGGGTATTACGGCGCAGCAACGCCGAGCTTTTGCCCATTTGCTTTAGCGACTGCCAGTAACGCAAACGCCCCTGCAACACCGCTTTGTGTTCACGGTCAAACTGACGGCTAAACAACAGGTAATATAAGCTGCTTAAAAAGCCGCTACGGGAAAATAACCACAATAACCGCTTGTCGGTACGCTCAAGCAAACGCTTCAACGAGCGAACCAGCTGACGCGTCAACAACTTGCGTAGTAAAGACTTCATTTGAGTGTCGCTTTAAGAGGTTGCAGAAGCGTTAGAGTTACGCCAAAAGTAGCGCACCAGAGCAATGGTTATACCCAGCACACCGCCTAACAAAGTACCGGCAATAGCAATAAGCGCACGGCTGGGCTTGGCTCTGTCTTCCGGCACCATGGCCGGGTCAACGGTAGAGAACATATACTCTTCACGCACATTCGCCAGCATCATGGTTTGCAGCTGTTGCTCAATAAGCTGTGCGAACACTTCCTGCATACTGGCTAAACGGGTGCTTTCCAGCTCGTTTTCTAAATACTGAATGCTGGCTTCGGCCTCGGACACGTCGCGCTGACGCATATAGTCGTTTAAGTCCGCCATTAACCAGCTAACCCACTGAGCCGCCAGCTTAGGCGAATGGTGCTCTACCGCCACACGCAAAATACCGGTTTGCTGATCTCGCTCCACAAACAAATGGTCATTTAAAAATTGTTTGGTGGCTTCCCACTGAGTCGGTTCCGGCGTTTTAGGCGGGTCGACTTCGCGCACCCACTCACCGCGTTCGGCGTCATAGAGTTCACTATTCAAAACCAGTGTGTCTGTCGACAGTTTCCACTCTTCTGAGGCCATAAGTGGCACTTTTATGTCGTGGCGTTCAATAAAGTCGCCAATAAACCGGCGTGAGCGCAATACCTCAACGGCAATCGTCGCTTTATCAACCTGCGAACCACCCAGGTTCACACCCGCCAACGAAGCAAGGCCACCCATTTGCCCGGCAATACCCGACAAACCACCGCCTTGCGCTTCATCGGAAGGCGCCGCGGTTATTTCAGCCCGGTACACATTGGGTAAGCTCAACGCAATAATGACTGACAGCACGGCCGCAATGAATCCACTGGCAATGATCCACCACTTGCCCTGCCATAAAGCAGCGACTAAGTCTCTCAGTTCTATTTCATCGTTTGTCGTGTTGTTGGGCGACATGGCTTATCCTTAGCGGTGTTCTGTTGCCAACGCATTCTACAAGAAATTTATGGGGATGTCTTGAGTTCCAAACGTAAACGATACAACAATGCCGGGGACTCTTTGTCGCTTGCTGCTTCGGTTAAAATAGCTTCGCCGCCACCGTTATAAACACGGCGAATGTAGTTATAGTTACCGCCGTCATTAATTTCATCAGCCAATACCCATTCACCATCCACTCTTTCAAACAGGCCAATGCGACCACCTGCAAAGTCTTTCAGCCCCAGAGTTGGAGTCACTATAAACTCGCGACCATTCTCTTCATACATAAAGCCGGTGTTGTACTGATGCCCAACTTGTGTGACAAACTCTTTAACACCGTTGCGCCAAACGTAAAGGTCATAAGGCCCGCGCCTTGGGCTTGCATTTTCTGACTGAATAAATAACGCCGCCGGTTCTCCATTGAGCACATAAGCGTCTACCGGGTAAAGGTTTTCTGGCTGTGTTTTGTAAAGCAACGCGTGTTCGCTGTCTTCATTTAACGGAAGCTCTAGCGCCTGCCGTCCGGCATTTTGCCAGGTACAACCTCCGTCTGACGACTCTATGTAATACAAATTGTGGCGTGTGGTTACCCGACCCTCGGGCGTCCAGTTATAAAAGCTGAATAACCGGTTACCGTCGTAATAACTGACTTGGTAATGACCACCTTCAACCAGTTTTTGAGAACACTCGGGGCTGTTTACGTAAAGTGTTCTTAGCTTACCGGCAAGGTTTTCCGCTACTTCGTAATTAGAAAACAGCACCACCTGTTCACCCTCAACATGCCATGGCTGAGGGTACGCAAAAGTACTTTGTTCAAGTTGTTCAAACCTTAATGACTCAGGCTCCTTGCTACGGTACGTCAGGCTGGGTTCATTATTGCCCCGTGCTGAAATGTATACGTAAATATAACCATCATCATCAATTGACAGGCTCGCATTGCGGTGAGGGTCAATGTAACGCAGATGATCAATCAAAACCGCATTTTCATTATTTCGTTTCAGTTTTATTTTCAAGCCACCTTCGGTGTTATCTGAAAACAGATAGTAACTAATGCCGTTATGATGAATAGCAATAGGCGTATGATGTGCGCTGTATGTAGCTACCCCCCCTGAGTAACCGGGAACCCCATCTCCATAATCTCCCAAAAAATACCAACTCCCAAAATCCCCTAAAGGCTCAATTTCAATATTTGCTATTTTCTGTTCCGATATTGTTAATCTATTCTCGACCTTATTCTGTTCGTTAGTAGCCCCCCCACAACCCACTACCGATATGAGCAAAAGCAACTTCAAACCTATCAATTTATAATTTTTCATCACTGAGAGCCCCAACACTTTTCTTATCCCTGTAATTCGTTATTATCAATACCAAATTTTTATTTGGCTTTTTAAATGAAAAAAATACCGACCTACCCTGGCGATTACCGTCTGGGAGAAATTGAAATACTGGAAGAGGTTCCGGTATTTGAAAACAAATACGCTACGTTGTTTAACGACAAAGTCAAATTCCCTTCCGGCGCAACGGGTGAGTACCTTCGTTTTTGCTGGAATGCGCCGTATGGCGTCATGGTTATTCCTTTTGACCATAATGGCCGTTTACTTTTAATTCGCACCTTTCGTCACGAAACGCGCAGCTGGCACTGGGAAATTCCCAAAGGCTTTGGTGAGGCCGAACTGTCACCAGAGCAGAGTGCCCAAAAAGAGCTTTATGAAGAAACCGGCTACTCCGCAAAGCAACTGAAACCTCTGCACACGCTGAATGAAAAAGGCAACACCACTTACGTGTTTAAGGCGGTTATAGAACCCGGCGCGCCGACCTCAAAAAGCACCGCTGAGGTGTCTGAAGCTATTGACCAGGTGGCTTTTTTTGACCCGGAGCAATGCCGTCAGCTACTTACTAACGACAGCCTGGATGACCCTATCACCTTATACGCCGCACTGCTTGCCAGCCAGGCCTAACGCAACCTAAGAAACCGAGGTGTACACGGTTTCTGATACATCTTTAAATTTACGCTCGGCGGCTATTTGCTGATCCTTGCCTGAGCGCTTTAACTCGGTCATCAGGCGGTGGCTGTTTCTGTCCCGGGCGCGTTCTTCATTCTCGTTATATTTGTCTAACGCATGGCTGACAAAAAAGTTTGCCATAGTCAGTGAGCCACTGGTCAGAATATCCGTCCCCAGAGCCAGGCCGAGTGAAAAGGCTCCTGTTTCCTGGCTTACTTTGGTTAGCATTTGCAGCTTGCGGTGCACACGCTCATGGAGGCTTTGTTGTTTGCCAAGGTGCCGGCGAATAATAATATGATCAATAAGGCGTTGGTAATCGCCCAGCGCGTCAATAACATCATCGAGCTGTTTCTCAGTAGTGACTACTGACTGGCTTAATTTCTGATAGGTTCTGAATTCTTTGGTTGAGCGCAAATAAAAAACATCCTCAACCGACAGCTTCGCTAACGCATGCTCATAAGTGCTCAGCCGCAACCCGGTTTGTAAGTCGAGGATCTTACCTTTTTCCAATTGTTCCTGCTGCTCACCCGAGTGGCCGGTAATTAAGTCAAAGGCTTCCTGGTGTATCGGTGAGTAAACCGGCGCGGCCTCCATTACCATAGGAATGCCGGTAACATAAGGAGCGTCTGACAGTTTATTAATTAAAGACTGATGCTGCTGCCAAAGTTGCTCATGCCCTTCGCGGCGAAGAATTTTCCCCAGCCCGTCCTGCAAGAAAATGCGACCCAAACCGTTATTGCGTTCCGTTTCCGCCTGCAGTAAATCAACAATGCGGCTGTGGCCGTCATGGCCTATTTTTTCAACCACATGCGGTAAGTGAAATACTTGCAGAACACCTTGTGTGTAATTGTCACGCAGCTGCTCATAGTTGTAGAGTTTAACGTCGCACTTTTCGTTAATTAAATCTAAGTCGGTATTATTAATAAACTCGCTGTCAATGTCCGTGCGCTGCTTTCCTTCTTTGACAAAAGCGTCCCGAACGGTTGTCAGCCGGTGCCCCTGAGGGGCCGTTTCAGGCGCCCGTACAGCCACCGACAAAATGTCTTTGTCCAGCACCTGCCGAAAGTCGTTGTCCTGTGTGACTAAACGGCGGAAGTTCATGCAATTAACTGCCTGCGCGTCCGACAGCATCAGCTTTTCATTAAACAACAAGGCATGTTTAAAGTAACTTGAAAAGGTGTCAATGCGGGAGTGGTCCCAGGCCAGCGGTACTTCGGTGTCCGCCAGCATCCAGTACGACGGTGAGCTCATGTTATGTTCCTTCCTTTGCCTGCCTTTATCCAAACCGCGGTTATAAGCAGTATATTCAGCAGCATGCCAGCCACACTGAAGGCAATAATAGCCAGTAAGTCATCATTATATAACCAGTACGCTAAAGCAATAGCCGCTATGCGCAGCAACAGGGAGCTTACCTCGTAAAACAGGAACCAGCCCTGCACACCCAGCGCAGGAATAGCAGCAACTGCCGGGCGGTTTAAAAAGGCAAAGTAAAGCCATAGAGACATCCAGCGGGCGTACTCTCCGGCTACGTGCCATTCCTGGCCGAATACCAGTGCAAATAACCAGGGCCCAAAAGCGGCAATAACCGCAAAAGGCACCAGGCCCAGCGCCGCCAGCGCCAGGGTGGCTTTAGTCAGTAGTTTTTGTACCGGCTCGTTATTGTGAACCGCCTGGGTAATACGGGGGAAAAATACGTCGCCGACCGACTTTGCCAGTAGCGCGGCAGGCAGGGCCATAACGGTTTTAGTCAGCGTGTAAAACCCTGCCGCCGCCGGACCAAAAAAAGCCGCTAAAAACAACACCGGGGTACTTTGCGACAACGCATTCACCACTTGTTGTGGTGCCCGGAAAAAGGGAAAGTCTCTGTAGCGATACGCTAACTGCTTTAATGGCAAATGGCTGCCACCGGGTTTTTGTTCCGGCTTTAAATTAAGCCATAACACTGCGGCATGAAAGCAGTGCGCCAGCGTGGCTAAGACCACCAGTACCGCCGCCAATGGGTTAATGAAGCCCGCGCCGGTTTTTAAGCTGTTAACTAATAACGACTGAGTAAAAGTTGTACGTGCCAATGCACTGAACAGCTGTTTACGAATAACCCACTGCTTTATTATCTGTAGCCCGCCTGCAAACAACATAGCCAGCGGCACCAAAAAAATAAAACCGCCGAGTTCCTGCATATTCAGTGCCTGCAACAGCCAGCCACCACCAACCAGTAACAGCAGTAAAGCCAGTACGCTCATAACCACAGTACTGAACAATGACAGCTTCATTAACCCCGAGGCTTCACCATCGTTTTTGGGTAACACCACCGCAATAGGGTACGACAAGGCTGCCGCAGGAATAAGCACCAGCACCAACGCCTGAAAGGTACCCAAAAGACCAAAAGCCTCGGGCCCATATAAACGGGTAATAAGGGGTGAAAACAGCATAGTCAGAATTTGCGCACCGGCAGTACCGGAAGCAACGACTAATACCTGGCGAATGAATGTTGAGCGCATGGAGGGTATGTTAATGGGAATTAAGCCATTAAGCCACCGAACTTTTATTGTTTTGATGTTTTACTACAGGCATAAAAAAAGCGCTCCGAAGAGCGCTTTTTATTCAGCTTAAACTAAATTATTTGTTAGAGCTGTTGATTACTAAGCCACGGTCGCTGCCGCCAACGTTGTACGCAGAGTATACTTCAACGTCGTCTTCAGGAGCGTTAACTACGATGTTCAGAGAAACTTTCTCAGAACCGTTCGCGTTTTGTGGATCCAGAGTTTTACCAGTTGCAGCTTCAACTGCAGCCAGAACGTCGCTGGTGATCTTAGTAGTACCAGGTGCTGCTTGACCAACAACTACGTTAGAAGTCAACTCGCCAGCTTCATCACGGATATCAACAGTGATGTCACCAGTTTGCGTACCGTTGTTAGTGACGTAAAGAACCTGGCTGATGTTAGCACCGTAAGGCATGTACGGGATGTAAGCTTCTGCACCGTTTAGAGTCCACTCGCCAGCATCAACACCTTCAAATTCAGCAAAAACTTCTGCTGGATCTGCACCATCAGTAAATTGAACGTCAGCTGTGAATGTTTGAGTAGAGATAGCCTCAGCCGCAGCGCCTGCACCACCGTCAACATCAAAAGTCACAACTGCTTGTTCAGCAACTTCAGTATTAACCGTTTGAACGAAAGATACTGACTGCATATCTTCAGCAAACTCATAACCAGCAAATGTATCTGGATCGGCATCTGCGCCAGCAGGAGCTGCAGTAACAAAGGCGCCAGCTGTAAGAGCATCACCGTTGTCATCAACTAAACCTGAGAAATCACCATAAATTGTATGAACGATTTCTGCTGGAGTAACTTCTAACTCTCCGCCGTTATTAGTCAGCTCAAGAGTTAAAGAATCCTGAGTTAATGGGGCAGCATCAAACTGTAAGCGTTGAGAGCCTACATCAATTGTTGCATCAAATGCTGTATCTACAGCTGCTTCGAACTGTTCGTCGATGCTAATAACCTGAGCGGCTGTAGTTCCAGTGTTATCAATTGGAAGGCCACTGTTAGTTTCAGCTGAGTACTCTACAGAAACTGAATCTGTTACTGTTTCAGAGTCTAAAACTAGACCAGAAAGTGTCAGTTCGTTGTCAGCGCCCAGTTGATCTGGAATAGAAGCAACACGGAAGATTAGCTCATCACCGTCGTACGATAGGAAACCGATATCAGCAGTTGTCGCTGCACCAGTACCAGCTGCAGCAGCTAGCTGAGGATTAGATGCTGCTGTATCGATATCGCCGCCGCTCACTTTGATGCGAATAACATCGTTTTCTGCATAAGATGCGCCTAATACGAATACAACTGTAGCTGCGTTAGTGTTCAATTCACCATTGGCAATTGCAGCAACACCTTGTGCTGAATATGAAAATGCGTTCGGATTACCGTCGCCATCATCGCCAGCGGCAGTTTGAATGTCTACCGCTAAAGCAGCTGAGCTCATGCTCGTTAAAGCTGCAGCGATTAAAGTTTTTTTAAACATGTTCGTCATGCTTGTTCTCCAATTTCTAGAAATTGAGAATGTCGGGCTTCATGCCCTATTCCCTTCTTTGTTTAACACCAAAAAAACAACCGTTTTTTACGGCATCATCGTGATTGTACTTGAGCATTATGACATGTCAATGACATGTTGCCCATTTCGTTTTTATTATCGACAAAAGTCGTACGTCCAGTGTTCGTTCTGTTGTAGCTTTATTAAGGAAGCAAAACTTCAACAGCGCACATTCATTCCCTGCAAGGGTTAATCTAGTCTGCCAGCTTCAAGTTTGTCAAGCCCTCTTGAATGCGCGCCCGTATTTCAGTCCACTGATCAACGCTGTCTATTACCCTTGGGGTAATAAATATAACCAATTCGGTTTTTTCCGTGCTGTCACTTTTACTGGAAAATAAGTTACCAATAAGGGGCAGGCTGCCCAGGCCCGGTACACGAGAGTCACTGTTGCTACTGTTCTCTGAAATTAACCCACCCAGCAAAATGGTTTGCCCACTTTGTGCTAACACTTCTGTTGTAATAGAGCGCTCAAAAATAGAAGGCGACCCCTGAATGCTGGGCCCGGTTTCAGCGGTGTTAGAAATTTCCTGATCAATTTCCAAAACCACTAACCCCTGAGCGTTAATGGTTGGGGTAACTTTTAAATTAACACCGGTTTTTCGATAGTTAACCACAGTGGTTTGTCGGTCCGACTCTAACGGGTTCGACGTTGTGGCGCCTATGGTCGGAATGTCATTACCCACACTAATACTGGCGGTGACGCCGTCACGCACCACTAAAGTGGGGTTCGACAACACATTCACTAAACTGGTTGTGGCCGACAGGCGGCCAATAATTTGCTCAACGCCTTCGGACCAGTTCATTTGAAAACCGCTTATACCATCAACCCCAAACGCGCCCAACGTACCGTAACCAAAACTGCCGTTGCGCATGGCAAATTCAAAGCCCTGTTCAAACTCGTCGGTTAAAGTGACTTCGGCTATGGTTGCGTCCAGCAATATTTGCTTTGGCATAACGTCTAACCGTTCCACAATAGGAATCAGCGACTGATACTCAGGCCCTGTTGTGTAAAAAATTAAACTGTTAGAGCGCTCATCGACCGTCATGCGAATATTATCGTTACTGACACTCAGGTTCGACGCCTCCTCAGAGCCAGAATTATTGTCACGCGGCCTTGAGCCGGCTACTGGCCGCTCGCCCTGCTGCGCTGACTGGGTGTCACGCGATGAGTTGCCGCCTGTTTCGGTGTTACCACCAATAAGCGGCGCTACCGACTGCCCTAAGTCACTGGCACGCGCGTAACGCGGGTGGTACATATAATAGCGTTTTTCTGTGCCTTTACTGGGCTTGTCAATAGTGTCCGCCCAGTATTCCGCTCTTTCTAACAGAAACTGGTCGCCGGCAAACAACGCAATAGCGCCAATTTGCTGAATAGGTATCATTAATAAAGCGTCACCCTGGCTGCTGCGGGTTGAGGCCTGTATGCCTTCGGCCTCCAGCAGGCTTGTAATTTTTTCGACAAACTCTTCGGTACTTACATAAGTTAACTCAAGTAACCCAACGTACTTGCCCCGGTGCGATGGGACATCCAGTAAACTCACTAAGTCAATCACCCGAATAATTTCACTCCGGGGACCCTCAACAAACAATGCGTTTTGCGACATGTCTGCAGTAATCTTGGCATTAACCAAGCTTCTAAGGGTTCTCTCAATACTTATGGTAATGCCATAGCGAAGCGGAATAATCTGTAGAATGGGCTTTATTGTATCGGGTATGTCGGAACGTGTGCGCCCTGTGCCTATTACCGGTTCATTGCGGCCCCGCTCGTTTTTTTCAGTAACGTAAAAAATACCGTCCCTTTCATTAACGCTAATGCTCTTTTCATCCAGCAATTCTGAGGCCAGTAAAAACAAACGTCGTGACGATATTGCTTCATCGACATTGAGGGTAACGGAACTTTCTTTTCCGCTGATATTATCGCCCAGTATGTAATTTACCCCTAAAACCTCACCGAACACCGTTTGAATAAACTCATTAAGAGGCAACTCTTTTGCTGTCATCTGTTGTTTATCGGTGTCGGGAAACAGCAATGCTGTATCGGCTGAACGCTGCAGCTTGGTTTCATCCATAACCAACGGCGACAACTTTGTCATGCGCTTAGAGGGCGACTGTCCGGTATTGTTAGTTTGTTCAGCTTGGTCACTTTGCTTCAATGCCCCAGAGTTGCTGGTTTCCATCCGTCCGGGGTCAACCTTATACTCACGGGAAGTTTGCGCGCACCCCGCAGCTAACAAGGCCATAAAAAGGACGAAACTAAACTTTATTGAACGTTGACACATTCTGCTTTTCCTAACGGTTTTTCTTACTGGGTTCAAATACATATAAGTGAAGCGGATCATCGAGCTCTATGTCTGACTCCACTGCGTCGGCCTGAGCTTCTTCACTTAGCCCTAATACAATAAACTGGTTAGTAATTTGGCTAATAATATAAGGCCCAAGATGATCACGCTCCCTCAATACTTTGGTTTGGGGTGGTTCATCCGGTTGCTGGACTTCCACTATGGCTAATTCCTCTGTGCCGGTAAATATAGCCCGTACGCGGGCATTAATATTACCTAACCTTTCGCTGCCTGGCATATCTGGTACGCCTTGCTTTTCGCTTTCCTGTGATGCTGCTTTAGCTTCGCGGTTTGAAGCACTCATCCACGACTGTAATGACTTCGGCAGCTCTGCTTTTGCAGCAGATTCAGCGACGACATAGCTCCAGTCGGCCCGATTCGTCTGGCCGGCATTAAGAGGAGCATAAATACGCGTGGCAAAGTCATAAGCTGTAACGCAGATTGCAACAAGTGCAGGAAGCCAAACTTGCGGCTGCTTTATAATAGAAAAACGGTTCATTATTATTCTCCGCTATTGACCTTTTCGCCGGGCTTTATGCCTGAAACCTCGAATAATATGGTCGCCCGGACATTAGGAACTCGCAATTCGCCTCTTTGGCTGGTACCGCGCATGGGACGTATACTAAACTCGATCCATTGCACACTATACCACTGGCTCAGAGCGTCAAGCTGAAAGCGCGCAATATCGGTAATAGCCCCTTCAATTTCAATTTGCCCCTGGTGCGTCTGTAAATACCCGTCTTGCGCTGTACTATGTGTAAGCCAGTCAAAAACCTGAATATTTGCCTGCTGTTTTTTTGCCAGCTGCTCAAGTTGCTGCTGCATACTTAAACGAAACTGGTTAACCGACTCATGCAAAGGCAAACGGCTTTCAAGCTCTTTTAAATCGGCGTTCGCCTGCTCCGCAGATACACCTTGTTGTTCATTATTCAGTAACGCTAATGCTCTTTCTAACTGACGCGACTCCAGGCTAATATTTTCTTTTAACTGGTTTTGGTAGTCCATTAAAGGGACCAAAACAAAACGGATACCTAAAAGTATCGCGACAACCCATAACAAGGCTTTTTTTTGACTTGCTGAAAAACTGGATTTAGCCACCACTTGCCTCCAGTTTTACTTCCAGAGTGAAAACTTCCTGATTCTGGCTGCGCCTGACCGGCGATGAAAAGGTAACCGAACTGACACTGTCTAACTGAGTTAACTTCTCTGCTATGTCAGTAGCACTTTCTGCGCGCCCGGTAATTTCCAGCTGATCAAGCTGACTATCCATACGGGTAATTTCTACCTGGTTCAGATACAAAAAACCAATTAGGTTCCAGTTTGCTAACAGTTGCTCCTGGTCCGCTGACAATTGACTGAGTGCCCGAATTCGGTTCACCGAGCGCTGCATTTGAGAACGTTCCTGCAAGCGTTCATCGACTTGCTCTCCAAAAGCCTGTAGCTGCTGGGTTCTTGAGTAATCCAGATAATATAAATAGCCGGTTGACAACACCGCGTATAAACCGACTACCGACGCTAAGGTCAGGCCTATTGCCTTCCAGTTAAGCTCGGTACGCTGTTTGCCGGCTGGTTTCCATACAGACTGCCATTGCCCCGGTGTCAGGCCCGGCATTGCGTCTACCAGACGCTGATGGTAGTCGTCCCAGGTCAGGGTTTCAGTATGAAGGTCATCGGCAACGCCGAGCGACGCTTTGGCGGTTGCCGCGCTTTTTATCACGCCCGCTAATACACTGTGATTGTGCTCAGAGCCTTGCTTTGCACTAAACCAGCTGCCGGCCGGAGTCTCCAACTGCCAAAAACTGTTGTTCTTTTGCGCCTTATTAACCAGCCAGTGTTCAGGAATAATGCATTGGGCGTTATTAAGCTGCGCTTGCGTAGCCGCATCAATATTAATACTGTTAACCACTCGCTGGTTATTATTGTAGGCTTTGACCCAATGCAGGCTCGCTGGCTGCTTTTGCTTTAAAACCTGCTTAAGTTCCCGGCTTGACTTAATGGGCCATGTGCTTTGCTGCGAACGATAACAATGACGCGCAAGAACGACAATGACAAAGCCCTTAGGCGCATTGGAGAGTTTCTTACCCTGAGCATTAAACCAGTTTTTACCATCAAAAAAATACCACCAGCGCGACGCCAGTTTTCGTATCAACTGTTGCTTTAGTGGCTGTGTATTTTTTTTCTTCATTCGTTGCCGGACCTTTCTGACGCCGCTCTGCTACTTTGGTAAAACATAAGCGGAACATTGTCATAGGGACGTATGGCTACGTCAACCATTAATCGCTGCTCAGAAGCTGTTACTAGATTAATTCTGATAATAGGGCCCGGAGACTGAGGCGTGAACTCATCAGGTTCTATGCCGGAAACTCTTTCAAAGTCTCTGTTGGTATAGTCTGCTTTTTGCCTGAGTTTCGAAATTAAAGCAGCCTGGGTGTCGGTCAGTATAATAGGCAATAGTTCGTCAGGACTATAAGATGCATTAAACATAACGGTAGGGTAACTGTGAACATAGGGTTCAATGGCTTTAACGTCATCTAAAGTCCACTCTCCGATAAATTCCAGCTCCCGGATGTGCTGAATAGGTAAATGCCGCCCATCCTCTTCATCGCCTTTTTGCCAATCCATAAGCTGTTTTGTCAGTCGGTTAGCTCTACCCGTGGATACACCATTATGCTCAAGTAACCGAGTTAAATTTTTGCCGTCATAGAATAAGTTTACCAGTCCACTTGTGCTTTGCAGTGTCAAGGTCATGTCACCGTAGGAATGAGGGCTGCCGTAAAATCGCCAGTCTGAGCCTGACCAGTTCTCTGTCAGCAACCGATACTGAACACGATTCATGGCGGTAGTTAACGCGAGATCTTGTTTTACTGCCTGCTCAATGGTGCGCGCCTGATTCAGCTGTTGCTGAGATAATTTAACCAAGCTTATCAGCAAAATGCTGATGACCCCGGTTATTAATAGCACCTGAACCAGGGCTATACCCTGTTCTTTATTTGAGTTACACATCGTCAGGAGCCATTTGTTGCTGCATTTCGGTACCACGGTCCGGAACGGCTATGGTCCATTCAAACTCATCAATAAAAACTTTAATTAACGTTGGGTGTTGGTTTCTGCTAAAGCCATCATACTCTCGATACCATTCAGGGCTTGTCACTTGGTTAGCAAATTCTGACTGAGCCATTATACGTTGAGAAGCATTCTCCCATCCGTAATAGGAAAGGCTGATATTGGAGACCGTGTCCATTAATACCACACGGTAGTTAAATGGTAATGTTTGCTCTGGTTCTTCTAGCAACGTATTAGTCAGCGGGGCTTCTTCATAAACAAGCTGCCAGTCGCCAGAGTGCTTTTCCGACGGTTCAATAATTAAGCGATAAACAGCGGGGTAGTCTGGCTGCTGCACAGAAACATTGGTATAGGCGGTAAAGCCGTTCTCCCTTCCCAAAAAATAAAAGCCCACTTTTGTCTCTTCTTTCACTAATTTTGGGGCCGTATTTTTCAGCGCAGTTGTGACAATTCGCCACGACTGCAGTTCTGTTAATGTATTTTGATAACTGACTTTATTTCGTTGCCAGTTGTCATTCATAAACTGGTAAGCATAGGTTCCCGAAAATAAAACCAAGCTTAGAATAGCCAAAGTAATGAGTAGCTCTATTAAAGTGAAACCACGCTGAAGGTTCTTCACTGCTGAACCTCCAGTCGTTCCTGCCAAACCAGTTGCTCATATTCAAACTGACGTGTTAAATCACCCTGAGTTAAAGTCAGCTCTACAAGGTATAGGTAATATCGTTTTTTATACTGAGTGAACATTTCTCTGTTGGGGTCAAAACGTTCTGGCGGTGGTGCTGACTCTACCTGTGTTGCCTCCCAGCTTACGTTTACAGCCGCTAAATGCTGCTCCCCCTGATATTTAGCCTGAAGTTGCCCCTTACCGAGCTCCAGCAAATGTTGCTTTATATTCTGTTTTACCGGTTCAATGACTTTAGTCAACTGTAAAAATCGACTGGCTTTTTGTGTCCCTTCCATTGCCGTTTGAAAGCTGACCATAGCGGTAGTGACCACTAAAAACAGTATGGTAGCTGCAACCAGCACTTCAATTAGGGTAAAACCTCGTTGCTGTGTCATAGCGCACCTCTGTTATCAACTACGCCATGGTTAATAAGCTCCTGCTGGTGATCACGCTTGCCTTCCTGCCACCTCAGAGCACTCTGCTGCCAAAAGCCGTTCGCGTTGACTGAAATTTGCTGCTGAGGGAAGTGTAAGAGTTCAAACTGTTTTTCGATGATAGCTTTTTCTTCACGCCCGCGGTACAGGCGAAACCATTGCCCGGATAATTCAATATGATAGGAGCGCCGAAACGTAATAGCATTAAATTGAGTTTGCTGAACATAACGCAGCAGTTCTTCTCTTTGCCCCGTACGTTCAACTTTATCCAGTTGATTAACCGTTAAAGGCCCCACCAGCGCCAGCACTGAACCCATAATGACCATGACAACAAGCAGTTCTACTAAGGTAAAACCATGAGCCCGCTTTGTCATGTTTAAAGCTCCATGTCGGTAACAGCAGAAATACTCAACATCATAATGACCACAACGCTACCGACAATAGCGCCCATGGCAAGAATTAACAGTGGCTCCAGCAAACTGGTAAAGCGCGTTACCCAGTCGTAAAAGTTTTGTCGCGAGCGCTCGGCTATTTCGGTAAATACCTTTTCCAGCTGCCCTGACTCTTCACCAATACTGAGCAAAGACGCAAAATAAGGTGGGTACAAGCGCGTTTCGCCCAGACTTTGAGCCAGCCCACCGCCTTTGGTTATCTGCTCTATTGCGGTTCGTACTTCATAGCGCAGGCTTTGGGTTTTGATGGTTTCCATGGCCAGTCTCAGGGCTTTATCAATGGCAACGCCGGACGACAACATGGTTGCTAACGCCGAATTAAAGCGGATACGCTCAACCAAAAGGTTGGACGACTTTAACAAAGGGGCGTTTTCTTTTATCCACAGTAAGAAGCTTTGTACAGAGGGCTTATCACGATTTTGGTACAAGCCAAAAGTGAGTACCGCCACGCCACCAATTAGAAACCATTGGTAACTTTGCATGAAAGCACTGGTGGATAATAGTAACTCGGTATAAAGCGGTAAGTTTTGCTCGTCGCTGAATAAGCTGGTTAAGTTGGGTACGACAAAGTTAAAGATAAAGAGAATGGCCAGAATGCACACGGTTAAAATAACCGCCGGGTAAACCAGCGCCTGCTTAATTTTTCCGGACAACTGCAATTGGTATTTCAGCTCATCTGACAGACGCTGAAAGGTTGAGGTCATTTCGCCGGTTTCTTCCGCTATTTTTATTAAGCTAATATACAGGTTGTCGAACGCACTGAACTGACTGAGGCTTTCCGACAACGCCGTACCTTTTTTTAAGTCATTCAGTACGGTTTCAATAAGCTCGCGCAGGGGTTTACGCTCAACATTATTCAGTAAAATGCGTAAGCCACGCTCCACTCTCAGCCCGGACTGCAGCAGCAGTGCAATTTCTGAGGTAAAAAACTCGATATCTTTAGCATTAAGGCGGTTTGAACTGAGCAAGCTGAGTACGTCGGTTTGCTCACTGGCAGGGTCAATGCTAACAACGATAAGGCCCTGGTCTTCCAGCTGCGCTCTCACTTCGTCTTCTGATGCACCCGATAACGATGCCGACTGCCTGACCCCGGACTGGTTATAAGCCGTGTAATCAAACCGTGCCATTACCCGGTTACCCTTGTCACTTCATCCAATGTGGTAACGCCACGAATAACCTTGAGTAAGCCGTCTTCAAACAGCGTTCTATAACCGCGTCCCCGGTTCAGTTTTTTAACCGCTCTTAAAAAATCAGAATGACCAATGAGCTCTCTTAGCTCGTCGTCACACCGCAGGTATTCAATAACCGCAATTCGCCCCTGGTAACCTGTGTTAGCGCACTTGTCGCAACCAACCGCTTTTTTAAACGCCGGCAGTTCACCTTCGGGCAGTTGCTCAAATAACCAATCAACTTTCATTGACTGAACTTGCTGTTCAGCGTGTTTGTCTTCTACAGAGCAGTGCGGGCAAAGCTTTCTGACCAGTCGCTGGGCAACAATGGACTTAACCGCAGCTGACAGCAGAAACTCTTCGACACCTAAGTCGAGCAAACGAGTATAAGCGCTGGCGGCGTCGTTCGTATGCAGCGTACTGAAAACCAGGTGACCCGTTAGGGCTGACTGTAAAGCAATAGAAGCGGTTTCGCTGTCACGAATTTCCCCCACCATGATCACGTCCGGGTCCTGACGAACAACGCTACGCAGTGCTGACGCAAAGTTATAACCAATTTCGGGTTGCACGTGCACCTGATTAACGCCTTCCAGCTGATACTCTACCGGGTCTTCAATGGTAATAATTTTTACGCCGGGTTCATTCCTGCGCTGCAAAAACGAATACAGACTGGTGGTTTTACCGGAGCCTGTCGGGCCTGTCAGCAAAACAACACCCGAAGTAGACTGAATATCTCTTAGCAGCTCGCGTTCAATGTCCTGCTCTATACCGAGCTTTGCAACGTCGTAAGACAAAGAGTCCTGTAACAGGAAACGCATAACAATGCTTTCGCCGTCTGCCACCGGCAGTGCCGACACACGGATATCAACATCGCGACCGTCAATACGCAGTTCAATTTTACCGTCCTGCGGGCGACGTTTTTCAGCAATATCCATTTTTGACAACAGCTTTAAACGCGTAACCACCGGCAATAATAACCGGTTGGCTATGGTGTCGGCTTCCTGCAAAACCCCGTCAATTCGGTAACGCACACGGCCACTGCCATGATACGGCTCAATATGCATGTCTGATGCACGGCGGCGCAGACCCCGGGCAATGAGGTTATTGAGTAAGTTTACCGTCGGTGCTTCTGTTGCCAGCTCTTTCAGGCGGTCTTCTTCGACCAGGCTTAAGTCAACAACATCGCTTTCTTCTGAGTCATTATTCAGCAGCTTTTGCAATTGCTCATACTGACCCTCGGATGCAACAAATACGTCAAACCTAAACGGCAATTGCGAAAGACAGTCGTTTACCTTCGATGATGAAGGGTTAACCGTAATTAACTCAATATATTCTGCTTCGCTGTCAAAGCGCAGCGGCAACAGGTCGTTACTGAGAAGATCGTGTTTTAGCGTGGCACTGAGCGAGTCTATTTCAAGCTGTTCAGGAAGAGGCTCAGGCAACAGCTTCAATTCATATAAACGGCTGTAATAACGTGGCAACTGCTCCGTCGACAGGGTTCCCATATTGACCAGAATTTGTTCCAGCCGTCCACCATTACGGGACTGATAAAGAGCCGCTTTTTGCACCTCTTCTACTGGTACGCCAATGTCATCGGTGAGCAGTTGCTGTGGATTCATTATTGTTTATTAACCTGTAATGTCCGCATTGTCACCTTCACCACCCTCTTTGCCGTCGGGGCCTAAGGACTTCAGTGTGAAGTTTCGGTTGTCCTGACGCTCGTATAAATAAGGGTTACCCCAGGGGTCGTTAGGTACTTCCTTTGGTAAATAGGGGCCGTCCCACATTTCGTCATCGGACTCACGCAGTTCCTGCAAGCTTTCAGGAAAACGTCCCATATCAATTCGATAGGTTTTTATTGCGGTTTCCAGCATTTGAATTTGGGTCTGTGCAGTTTGTATACGCGACGAGTCAACTTTCGAAAACATTTGTGGCGCAACTAACGAGGCCAGCAGCCCCAAAATAACAATAACAATCAGCAGCTCAATAAGGGTAAAGCCCTTGTTTTTCGCTTCCGAACTTCTTTTCTTCATCATCTTTATGTACCTCTTTGTAAGGCTTTCGATAATACCAGAGGGTCGCGCTTTATGACAATTGGCGTCGAGGACAAGTTCAGCCTGCTTATGAGTCGCTGTTAAATAAGTCCCGGGTATACACTTTTTCTTTTACGTCGTTCAGTTCATCAACAAAGCGGTTAGAAACAATGACTTCGGCCTGGTCTTTGAACTCATCTAAGTTAGTCACAACTTTGGAATTATAAAAGAGTGGCTCTTTTAGCTCAGGTTCATAGACAATCACTTCTATGCCTTTGGCTTTTATCCGCTTCATAATGCCCTGAATGGCTGAAGCGCGAAAGTTATCTGAGCCCGACTTCATTACCAGGCGGTAAATACCCACCACTTTTGGCTGCTTTTTAATAATGGCTTTAGCAATAAAGTCCTTGCGGGTGCTGTTTGCTTCCACAATGGCTTTAATTAGAGTTTGCGGTACATTCTGATAATTGGCCAGTAGCTGTTTTGTGTCTTTAGGTAAGCAGTAACCACCATAACCGAAGCTCGGGTTATTGTAATGCGAACCAATGCGCGGATCTAAGCCTACGCCTTCAATAATTTGACGGGTATCCAGGCCGTGTACTTCGGCATAGGTGTCCAGCTCATTAAAGTACGCAACCCGCATAGCTAAGTAGGTGTTGGCGAACAGCTTAATGGCTTCTGCCTCGGTGCTTTCGGTAAACAGGGTCTCTACGTCCTGCTTTTTAGCGCCCTGCTTTAGAAGGTTCGCGAAGGTTTCGGCTCGTTCTGAACGCTCGCCGACAATAATCCGCGACGGGTACAGGTTGTCATGCAGGGCTTTTCCTTCACGCAAAAACTCAGGCGAGAAAATAATGTTTTTAGTGCCCAGTTCATCCTTCATTTTTTGCGTAAAGCCCACCGGAATGGTCGACTTAATGATCATAACCGCATTAGGGTTAAGCGCCATAACTTGTTTAGCAACGGCTTCTACCGTCGATGTATTAAAATAATTAGTTTGTGGGTCATAGTCTGTTGGGGTAGCAATGATAACAAAGTCAGCGTTTTGATAAGCCTCTTTGGCATTGGTGGTTGCTGTCAGGTTTAGTGGTTCGTTTTTAAGAAAGTGCTGAATTTCAGCATCCACAATAGGAGACTGCTTTGCGTTAATTTTCGCAACCTTTTCTTCCACAATATCTACAGCCACAACACTATTATGCTGAGCCAGTAATACCGCATTCGACAGGCCTACATACCCGGTTCCCGCAACAGCTATTTTCATCGTACATCCATTTGTCCATAAATAACCGCCGAATATTAACACTGGCCGAAGGTTATGTGTAGCCTGATGAGATGATGCCTGACATGAATGTCAGGCTACGGGGTGAACACCAGACTACGCTGGAAACATCAAATTATGTATAAACACAACACTTGCCCATTAAGCCGGTTAACAATAAAATAACAGTTCAATAGTAAATAATAAGGATATTAATATGCCGAGCTGGTCTCTCTTTCGCCACCAGGCTCTCGCTTTTAGCTTGCTTAGCGCAGCTTCACTGCCGGCTATCGCCGGGCAAACCATCGACCTGACTCAAGCAGCAAACACCGAGAAGTTTGCCACTATCAGTACGCCGCTGTTTTCCAGTGAGGCGCCAGGGGGCCGGCTACAACCCGGACAGGTAGTCAGCACACAAGTTAACGGCAAGCAATTTAACATGGAGGTCGCAGCCGACAGCCAACCCGACAAAGGCATGTACCGCTTACAAACATTGGCCAGCGATACGGGCCGCTCTTTTAATCTGGGGTATGTGCATTACCAACAGGACCGTATTGTCAGTGTGCTGTCATTGCCCGGGCAGCAACCTGTCAGAATTGTTGAAAAAGACGGTCAGACACGCATTACCGCTATTCCTGAACGTATCAGTGAGCCGTTTAAAGTACCGGGGTTAGATGACAATACCGAAGACAACGCTTTCGATTTACCCCATTTAAGCGTAAAACCGAAAGGCCAACCTGATTCATCGGTCATGCTATCGCCTGAGCCGCCAGATTTTCCGCCGTTTGAAAACGACGGCACTGTAAGTACTTTGATTTTGATTGACCCACGGGTACCCGGTGAAGCAGGTTTACGCGCTGAAATTGGTTTTAGTTCGAAGTTTGACGCAACCATAGAACAGGTAGACGCTCAGACCGACAGTATTTTTCAGCGCTCTGGTCTTGCCTACACTCACAATATTGCAGGTGTTCACACCATTGAACTGGACACCGTTAATACCAGCTTTCCAAAAATGGACAGCGGGAACATACTGGATGAATTAGTTTCCAATGGCAAAATGGGACGGCTGCTAGACCGTTACAACGCCGATACAGTTCACTTTATTGGTATAAATGACGGTAAGGTTTGCGGACAAGCCTGGACCGCCAGCTCTATTAATAGTGACAACCAGGTAACCAGTATTGCACCGGACTATTATACGGCTTACTCCAACTTCCGTTGCCTTGACAACAGTACTTATGCGCATGAACTCGGTCATAATTTAGGGCTTGCACACGACCGGAAAACACTGACTAACGACTCCCAAGGTGGCGGCACAGCGTTGGATTTTCATATTCCTTATGGCTACATTCCTGAGAATAATCAGTTTTACACCACCATGGCCTACTCCCGCAGTTGCGATCGTGACGAGTCAGACGATGGCGGTACCTGCTACGACGAAAACATCTATTCTAATCCGGCGGTTTTTATTGGTGACACTCCGGCGGGGAAAGATGCGGCTGAAGTAGACGCTGCAGATGCTTCATCGGCGGCCTCTATAACCTTGCCTTCAGCAAGTTTAATGCGTTTTCGTCATGATTATTATCCAGTCAAAGCACAAGTGAATAATGGTGTTATCGAACTGGATCCTCAAATATTCCGTGTCGATACTATTCGGGTTGCGGGAAGCAACTGCTCGACAAACAGTTACATTAACCCTCAGTCACTTGCCGATGCGCAAGAACTTGGCACACAACAAGTGCTGACTATTCCACTTGAGGACTGGGATATTCCACTTTGTTTTTATGGCGAAAATACCGATGAACTGGGCTTTACCGGTTATGCACTTCTGGCCGAGTATCAAGCGAATGTCTCCGCAGAAGATTACCTTTTGGTTGCAGAAAACGCCGTTAAAATGACAAGAACCGGCAACAACGCAGAGATCACTTTGCTAGTGGCTGATAACACGATGAGTAACGAGGACATAGGCTTAGCCCTACGCTACGACCCTGAACTACAGCGACCCGCTACCGACACAGCTACGGCTGAAGCCGAAGAGTGGTTTGATTACTCTGTATATGGCATCGGTTATGAGCGCACGCTTTCCCTTACTTTAAAAACCTCGTTAGATAAAATAGCCTCACAAATGGGTGCCGATGATTTGCGCAACGCCTACCATCTGCCACTGACGGTATTCGACAAGCGTTATGGTCCGCAGACAGTTTCATCAGTTGTCTGGATAGAGGAGTCGGCTTATCTGGCACCGCCGGCATCCGGCTATTTTACCCTGGGTAAGAGTATTGATGCCGGAAGCGACTTTGAGCTGGAGGCTATTCTTCACCATGTTCCCTTCGGCGTCACGCCGGTGCTTGAACAAACCAGCGAGCTTAAGGTCAATAACTTTAGCTACCAGCTACAGGAAGAAGACAGTGGCAATAGCACTGGCGGCTATACATACAGTGTTCAGCTAACCGGCGAGGTTCCTGATCTTGCCAGTAACCAACGCTGGGAAGTGACAGCACGCTTTGACCATGAAGACACACCGGATGTGACTTTACCGTTAATGGCAATTTCCACTGAAGGTAAACCTTACTTCACCGAGCTTGAGGTTATTAATCCGGTAAGCGGGTCTGGCAACGAGGTGAAAGTAAAAGTAGCTACTCAGGATAATGATAGCAACCTTGACCTGAGCACTTTCAAGCTGGACTTGTTTTACCCCGGAGGCGAAGTACAAACCTTTACCACCAGTTACAGCGACTGGAGTGACTTATCAACGACCATTAATCTGGGGGAGCTGGAAACCGGAGAATACCAGGCAGAGTTGTCAGTTTCAGATGTTGATGGAAACACAGCTAAAGAGATACTGCCTTTTGACGTGGTTGAAAACTTACCCGTAAAAATTGAAGAAATTATTGAACCAGACGGTGTACTTCGTGTTGGTGAAGCATTTTCTCTTGGCTTTACTTTAGTTGAGGGCCGCAACCCGGTTGACACTATTAGCTGGTCAGCCGACGGTCCGGGAAATGTTCAGTTTAGTACCACAACTGAAAAAACGACTGAAATTACCGTGGATGCTCCGGGTGAGTACACTATAAAGCCCTGGGTAGAAGATGTTTACGGCTCCGGCGTTGGCTTTGCTTACAAGGCAGAGGTTACCGACAATCAACCGCCTACTGTCGAAATAGAAGCCAGTAGCTTATCCGTTGAGGTTGGCACCAGCGTTACTTTAAAAGCAATTGCTGATGACCCGGATGAAACCCTTTCTGAGTTCTCCTGGCAACAGATTAGCGGAACGAGTTTGTCAGTCACCGGAGGTACCAGCGATACCTTAACGATTGATACTGATAAAACTGGCAGCTTTCGTTTTCGTGTGACGGTTTCTGACAGTGAGGGGGAAACCGCGTCAGACGAGGTTAGCTTCAGAGTCATTGCCGCTGACAGTGAAGGCTCTGGTAGCTCAGATAACAGCTCCAGCGGAGGCTCCGTAGGTTACCTGTTGCTGATGCTGCTGGCATTAGCCGGCCTGCGCAAACGGATTATGTAGCCTGACGTTTACGTCAGGAGCGATACCTCACCTGACATGAATGTCAGGCTACAGAGACATCAGGTTATAAACAGATATGACGAAAGGAACCAAAAACATGGACGTAATTCACCATGGGGCGTTTGAAGGGGTTACCGGCTCGTGCCACGAGCTTTTGTTAGACAGTAACCACTCACTGCTTATTGACTGCGGGTTGTTTCAGGGGGCGGAGACTTCGGGGTCAGGCGCCGATGCGAGTGCTCAGGAAATAGACTTTGACATAAGCAAGGTGCAAGCCCTGGTCGTAACTCACTGCCACATTGACCACGTGGGTCGTATACCCTGGTTGCTTATTGCGGGCTTCACCGGCCCCATTTATTGCACCAAAGCCACTGCGCTGTTGCTGCCACTAGTTATTGAGGACGCCTTAAAAGTTGGTTTAACCCGTAACGCTGAGATTATCGACGCGGTAATTGCCCGGCTGCGTCGCCAGCTAAGCCCCGTTGCTTATGACCAGTGGCTTGAACTACCTGTAGAATTTGCTGCTGAGCCTTTTAAACTGCGCTTTCGTCAGGCGGGCCATATTCTGGGTTCTTCTTATGTTGAAATTGAAAACGTGAATACTCACTACCGCGTGGTGTTCTCGGGTGACTTAGGTTGTAAAAACACGCCACTGCTGCCAGACCCAACACCGCTGGAGCGCGCCGACTTTCTGTTGCTGGAAAGCACATACGGCGACAAAAACCATGAGTCGCGGGTTAACCGTGCTCAGCGGCTAAAATCAGTCGTTGAGCGCTGCGTTGAAAATAAAGGCACCATTTTAATTCCGGCCTTTAGTATTGGCCGTACTCAGGAGCTTTTGTACGAGCTGGAAGATGTTATTCACCGGGCGCGTGAAGAAGAGGCGAAAACCGGCACGAAAGACCCCCTTTGGGACAAAATGACGGTCATTCTGGACTCCCCGCTGGCAGCGCAGTTTACTAAGCAGTACCGCGCAATGAAGGACTTATGGGACGAGGACGCCCATAAACGTTTGGATGAAGACCGCCACCCGCTTAATTTTGACCGCCTGCTGACGGTGGATGAACACAGCGAACACGAGCGCATTGTGAATTACCTGCAAAGCAGTGGTGACCCCTGCATTGTAATTGCCGCCAGTGGTATGTGTACCGGTGGACGTATGCTTAATTACTTAAAAGCTTTGCTGCCCGACCCGCGCACCGATGTGCTTTTTGTGGGGTATCAGGCGGCAGGTACGCCGGGCCGTGATATTCAGACTTACGGCCCTAAAGGCGGTTATGTGGAGTTAGACCATCAACGCATTTGGATTAAAGCGGGCATTTATACCCTGGGCGGCTACTCTGCTCACGCCGACCAGCAGGAGCTGCTGGACTTTATTGACGCCACCGAAGAGCCGGTAAAGCGTATACGGTTAATTCATGGGGAAGCCGATGCACGCTTGGCGTTGGCGGCCAAGATTCGCGAGCGGTATGGGGTGGACGTAACCTGATGTTCACATCAGATGGGATATTGGAACAGCGTAGAGTTTGTCACCAAAAGGCAGGACTTGCTCCCCGTCGTAAAAAACAATCCCACCAACGAAGTCCCCCTTACAGGCATCTTTAAGTCTAATCAGACCTTTGAAGTCTGACTGCTTTACAGTTGCTGCCGCTTTTACTTCTATACCTGCCTTTAAACGGCCTTTCTCAATGATAATATCAACTTCCACTTTGTCCTTGTTCCTGAAGTGGTAGAACTTCAGATCCTCATCATACCAACTCGCATGTTTTCTAAGCTCCTGATAAATGAAAGTTTCCAGTAATTGTCCCAATAATTCTTTGTCTTTCCAAAGCTCGTCAGCATTTACCCCCAGTAGTGAACTAGCAAGCCCGGTATCCGATAGATGCAACTTTGGGGTTTTTATAAGGCGGCTAATTCGATCGCTGTGCCAGGGGGATAATTCCTCAATAAGAAATATTTGCTCAAGTAAGGCCAGGTATTCACGAACCGTCGGGCGACTGATAGAAAATGGAGATGCTAGCTCACTAGAGTTAAACAGCCGGCCTGTTTGTGAAGCGGCCAGCGAGAGCAGCTTTGGCAACAAGTTCACGTTTCTAATGTTCGCTAAGTCCTTAATATCTCTTTGTAAAATAGTTGTAATGTAATCTCTATACCAAGCATTGCGACGTTTAGCTGTTTTTCTTTGAATCGCTGCGGGGTAGCCTCCTTTGACAAGGATATCGGCCAGTGAGCTTCCCAGAGACTCAGTTTTTTTATTAGTGACAGCGGAAAGTAAGCTTTCGGAAAATAGAGACGCCAGAAAGTTAGGTTTTTGGCCTGTAATTTCGCACTGAGCTAGCGGTCTTAGGTGTATAATTTCCATTCTTCCAGCAAGAGAGTCGGACAACTGAGGTAAGAGTAGAACATTGGCAGATCCCGTTAAAATAAACCGACCAGGTACCCTATTAGCGTCTACGCTATCTTTTAATGAGAGAAAGAGTTCAGGAACGCGCTGAATTTCATCTAATATAGTTTTCTCAGGCAAACTTTTTACAAAGCCAACAGGATCAGCTTTTGCTGCGTCCAATTGAAAGTTTCTGATCGTCCATATGAAAAGTAAATAACGGAAAATTGTAGATTAAAGTGTCAGGGAAACTATCTCACCTGACATGAATGTCAGGCTACGTGTTTGGTGTCAGGCGACGCGCCCCAGCATCACGCCCACCGAATAGGCTGTCGCCCATGTTGCTGCAAATAATCGTTGGCTTTACGAAAATGGTTGGCGTCGAAAAAGCCCCGGTGCGCTGACAAGGGCGACGGGTGTGGTGCTGTTAGTATGCAATGCTTGTTGCCGTCTATTAGTGGTATTTTCTTTTGTGCGTGCGAGCCCCATAGCAAAAACACCACATGCTCGGTGGCCTCAGACACTTTACTAATAACGGTATCGGTAAAGGTTTCCCAGCCCCAGCTGGCGTGACTGTGTGCTTTGCCCTGCTCTACGGTCAGTACGGTATTCAATAGCAACACACCCTGCTCTGCCCAACTGGTTAAATCGCCGTGCTTTGGCAAAACGGTGTCGGGGTAGTCTATGGCTATGGCTTTGAACATATTGCGCAGCGAGGGCGGAAACTTAACGCCTTCGGGCACTGAAAAACTTAAACCATGTGCCTGCCCCGGTCCGTGGTATGGGTCCTGCCCTAAAATAACCACTTTAATGTTTTCGGGGTCGGTCAGCTTTAGTGCGTTGAACACGTCCTCTTTTGGTGGGTACACCACGCTTTGCTGACGCGCCTGTTCAACACGCTGCCACAGTTCTTGAAAATACGGCTTTTGCTTTTCTTCCGCTAGGAGATCGCTCCAGGGCATATAGGTGTTTCCGTTGTTATTGTTTTTGTATGATAAAACGATATGATCCTGATTCTCAACTAAAGATGCGCAAGGTTACCCATGTCTGAGCAAAGTCAGTTACCTAAAGTCAGTGTTTACTTAATTACGTTAAACGAAGGTCGCCATCTGGACGAAGTATTGGCCAGTGTAAAAGGCGCTGATGAAATTGTACTGGTGGATTCGGGCTCAACCGATGACACACTCAGCATTGCCGAAAAGTACGGTGCCCGCATAATTCATCAGGACTGGTTAGGTTACGCCAGACAAAAGGCCTTTGCTTTAGAGCAATGCCGCAACGACTGGGTGATTAACCTGGACGGCGACGAAGTACTGCCGGAAGGCGCTTTTGAGCAAATACAACAACGTATTGCCAAAGGTGATATTAACGGTATTTACCTGGCGCACGACGACATTTTTATGGGCCATTCGCTGCCTTACCATCGGCATCATCGCTTCCGCAGGGTGTACCGCAAGTCAAAATCGCAGTGGAATAAGTCGACCAAGGTGCATGAGCATATTGAGGTAGAGCCGCCACTGGCGCACTTGCCTATTGACGTTAAACACTACGGTTACGATTCAGCGCATGGTTATATGGACAAGCTGAACAAATACTCGTTGCTAAAGGCTAAACAACGGGAAGAGCGCGGGCGTCACTGCAGCCTGGTACGCGTGCTGCTGATATTCCCGCTGATGTTCATTAAGTTCTACTTTATTCGCCGCATGTTTTTAGCCGGATGGCGCGGCTTTATTAAAGCCAACATCGACGCGTTTCATTTTTTCCTGACCGAAGCCAAGCTTTATGAGCGCGCTTACCGACGTAAGCGCGGCGACGATGTTGAGAAGTCAGAGCATTAGCCCCTAACGATATTTCTCGAACCAATGCAAGATATAAGCAACTTTGTTCATTAAGTTGCTGGGCCGCGCGTAAATACCGTGGCCTGAGTCCTGAATGCGTACCATGGCGGTCTCCACACCTTCCAGTTTCAGTGCCTGATAATACTGCTCGGTTTCCGACATTGGCGTTCTGTAGTCGTTTTCACCGGTCAGCAGCATGGTTGGCGTAGTCACATTACCTACGTAGCTGATAGGCGAATACTTCATGTAATGTTCCATATTCTCCCATGGCAGACCCGGGAACCAGTACTGATAGAAGAAGTTGTACATATCGGCGGTTAGCACAAAGCTGTACCAGTTAATAACCGGCTTAGCCACAACCGCAGCTTTAAAGCGGTCGGTATGACCGACTATCCACGCGGTTAACACACCACCGCCACTACCACCGGTGACAAACAGCTCGTCTTCGTTAATAAAGCCTTTGTCGATAACCGCGTCTACGCCGTCCATTAAGTCGTTGTAGTCGTGGCTTGGGTAGTTGTGATGAATTTCATTAGCAAAGTCCGAGCCGTAGCTGGTGCTGCCGCGAGGGTTGGTATAAAGCACCACGTAGCCGGCTGCAGCAAACAACTGAACTTCGGCGGCAAAACGCGGACCGTAGTTAGTGTGCGGACCACCGTGAATTTCCAGCATAAGCGGGTATTCTTTGTCTTTATCAAAGCCTGGTGGGTAGGCTATCCAGCCCTGCAGGTTGATACCGTCGACGCTGGACTTGTAGTTAATTTCTTCCACTTTGGCTAATTGCTTATGGCCTAATGCGTCTTCGTTCAAGCGCGTTAGCTGCTGAACGTCACCGCTGTCCCACAAGGCCAGCTCTGCCGGACGCATGGGGTTAGAGATGGTAAAGGCAATACGATCACCTTTGGCAACACTGAAGTCACCACCGCCATAAGGCCGGCTGTAAGACAAACCACCAACGCGATCGGTCAGTTTGGTGTGCTCACCGTTTAAGGTAGTACGCGCCAGCTGGCCAACGCCTTCATCGTCGTAGCTAAAGTAAAGGCCCTGGCTGTCGGTGTCCCACTCAAAGCCGGTAACACCGCGATCTAAGTCTTCGGTCAGCACTTCCACACCGGAGCCGTCCAGGTTCATCACGTACAGTTTTGTCGCCTGAAAGCTCATTTTGGTGTCGTCATAACCGGTGAAAGCAATTTTTTCACCGTTTGGCGACACTTTTGGCGAGCCATCGGGCCCGTCACGGTCGGTAACGGCTGAAATTTCTTTGCTGCTCAGTGTCAGACGATAAATTTCGCTGTTAACAGGCTGGCGGAAAGCGTCATCGCGACGGTTAGCCGAAAAGAAAATGTGTTTGCTGTCCGGTGACCAGGAAAGCTGTCCACCGTGGTTGAATTCGTCGTCAGTTAGCTGACGTGGCGAACCACCGGTTGCGGGCATAACGTAAATTTGCTGATGGCCGTCTTTTGCGTAACCACCACCATCAAAACGGTAGTTGTCTTTGTCGACGTACTTAGGTGCTTCAGTCCAGTTAGCGCCTTCGGGTTTGCCCGGTAAGCTGACCGGAGCCGGCTTTGACTTAGGCGTGAACATAGAAAAAGCAATTTGGCTGCCGTCGGGTGACCAGCTTAAGCCTGACGGTGCTTGAGTCAGCTGTGTAACAACCGCGCTGTCACCTGAATCTACCCAGTAGATATGCACCTGTGGTGAACCGGTTTCAGTTGAGACATAGGCTAAGCGATCACCACTTGGTGACCAGACTGGCTGGCTTTCGCTGCCCTGCTCGCCGGTTAACGGCCGAATGTCGCCGTCGGGCAGGCTTGCCCATAAACGGCCTACTTTACGGTCGTTGTTAATGTCCATGGACTGACGCACAAACACTGTCCATTCACCGCTGGGGTGGATGGTCGGCGAGGATGCGTATTCCAGCGTGAATACGTCTTCTAATTCAAACTTTTCCTGGGCTGCTGCTGTGCCTGACAAGGCCAGTGCGGCTGCCGCAATTATCCACTTCTTCATTGTTGTTCTCCCGGAAAATAAAAAACCGCCTCGGTAGAGACGGTTTTATCGTGATTCACGGTGTGAATCAATGTATTAGAACGCGTAAGAGAAGCTAACTGACGCATAGTCACGGTCAGTGGTCGCATCGTAGTCACCGCCGGTGAAGGTGGTGTAGCCCAGGCTCACTTTGTAAGTCGACAGGTAGTCCGCTACTAAATTAACGCCCAGCGACTTACGGTCTTCAATAAAGTTGCTGTTTGGAGAGTAACCGCTAACGTCGTGGTTAAACTGAACCACAGGCGTTAAACCCCAGCCCTGCCATAGGTCCTGATACTCAAACTGGAAGCGGGTACGGTAGCCCCACGAGTTTGAAGTGACAAAACCGTCGCAGTTCATATCGGCCGATGCGCCGGTATCTTCTGCACTTAGGCACTTACCATACAGCGGTAAGCGACCGTAGCGTTGTTCGTTCAGACCTGGCAGGTCGTGTACCTGGTTGGTCGCAATTTCACCCACAAAGGTCATGCGATCCGAACCCCAAAGACGGTCAACAAAGCGCACAAAGCTTAACTGTGCCTGGCTGACGTCTAAGCGGTCATAACCGTTAGCTAACTCACCCAGTTCGGCATTGTTAACGCGGTCAGCAAAGGTGCTTGGCACGTTTGGACGCAAACCGGCGGTTAAAATTTCGGTGGTGTTAATTTGTACCGGCATACCATCGCGGTAGCTGTATTCACCCGCAACCGACCATAAGCCTAAATTGGTGCTAAAGCTGAAACCATAAACTTGAGTGTCTTCCGGGTATTCAATAACCAGACGAGGTCCGTCTACCGGATAGCCATTAGGTGTTGACCAAGTGTAGCCTGGTTGTTGACCAGCTGCGCCTGCCGCTTCCTGGAATGGACGCGGGTCCACTGTCCAGTTGTAGGCCGAAATAATTGGCGTATTGTTGTGCAGGTTAAGGTAATAAACACCAAATTCTGTGTCTAAGTCCATTGAGTAGTAACGCAGGTTAGCGCCCCATTGGCCGCTGTCTGAAGCTTCCAGCATTGGGTTGCTGCCAATATAAGCGCCTGATTGTACTGACTCGAAGTCACTTAGGTAGCTGTCAGGATCACCCGGTACTAACTGTGGGTTCAGTGTGACTTTGCCGCAGCCCGGACCGCCAATGATATCAACACTTGAGAAGTAAGTACCACAACCGTCCAGCTTAGTGTTGTCCCACTCGTACTGGTAGAAAGCTTCTAAGTTTAATGTGTTGGTTAAGCCAATGCTGGTGCTCAACATGCCAACCGGTAACAGGGCTTCTTTAATTTCTGCGCCCGGACGACGTGCCGCGTTTACATCCAGCGGGTTAATGTCGTTAATACCGTTGAAAACGAAAGTACTCTCACCCCAGCTTAATACCTGACGCCCTAAACGAACGCTGGTTGGCATATCGCCTAATTCAAAGTTGGCGTAGACAAAGGCATCCAGTAATTCAACACCTTTACCTTGTGAGTAATCATCGAATACGCTGTCGTTCAGTTTGGTGTCCGGGTAGTAGTTATTACCCGGGTGACCGTGCGCCATGTTCTCTTCAGAAACAACGTGATCGTACCAATAGTTGAAACGAATAAAGGCGCCGTGGCTACCGCCGTCGATGCTTAAGTCGTGTACGCCTTTAAATACAGATGATACTAAGTCACCTTTATCAAAGTTCAGGTTACCGTCGTCACCGACGCTTGACTGTGCTGTTCCGCCGTCACGGTTACCCGGATGCATCAGGTGGTTGGCCTGATCTTCCATACGCCATGCAGCGCCGTATGACAGAATAGAGTCGAATTTAATTTGGTAATCGCCGACTTCGAAGTCAGCAGCCTGGCCTGATGCCGCAAAGCTCAGTGCAATGGCCGTAGCCAGAGGAAGTTTTTTTAGCATAGTTGTTCTTCTTTTCATTGTGAGCCACCTAATCCTTTAAACTTGTTTGGCGGTTATGTCTGAATCATGTCCGATGAGTTAAAAATATGCAAGTGTATGAACACGAAAATATAACAAGTTGTTGGAAAAAATGCGGGAAAATGTCGCTACTGACGCTAAAAATGGAGCGCCAGTAGCGAATCTGCAGAGAAGCAAAAATTACAATTTACTATTAAGTTCCGGCAGGACGTCGAACAAATCGGCGACTAAACCGTAGTCCGCCACCTGAAAGATTGGGGCTTCTTCGTCTTTGTTGATGGCAACAATAACTTTAGAGTCTTTCATACCGGCTAAGTGCTGGATAGCACCACTGATGCCAACCGCAATATAAAGCTGCGGAGCAACAATTTTACCGGTTTGACCAACCTGCATGTCGTTTGGCACAAAACCAGCGTCTACCGCGGCACGTGATGCACCTACTGCAGCGCCCAGTTTGTCAGCTACGTCTTCCAGCAGGTGGAAGTTTTCGCCATTTTGCATACCACGACCGCCAGAAATAACGATTTCTGCTGAGGTCAGGTCAGGACGTTCAGACTCTGCCAGCTGCTCGCCAACAAATTCTGACTTGTCGTTGTTGAATACGGCGTCGATGTTTTCAACTTCGCCGCTACCGCCTTCTGCTGCGACAGCGTCGAACGCCGTTGCACGAACGGTAATAACTTTAATTTTGTCTTCTGACTGCACAGTGGCAATGGCGTTACCCGCGTAGATAGGACGCTTAAAGGTGTCTTCGCTTTCTACTGAAAGAATGTCAGAAACCTGGGCAACGTCTAACAGCGCAGCTACACGCGGCATGAAGTTTTTGCCGGTGGTGGTGGCCGGAGCCAGAATGTGACTGTAGTTTTTACCTAAGTCGGCGACCAGTTCGCTGATGTTTTCGGCCAACTGATGCTCGTAAGCTTCGTTGTCTGCCAAAATGACTTTTTTCACGCCGTCGGCTTTTGCCACATTTTCAGCAACGGTTGAGCACCCTTTACCGGCAACCAGTACCTCGATGTCGCCACCGATTTTCTGCGCAGCGGCTAACGTTTTTAACGTTGAAGCGTCAACGTCGTTATTGTCGTGTTCTGCTACCACTAAGATGCTCATAATACTTTCGCCTCGTTTTTCAGTTTGTCGACCAGCTCATCTACGTCAGCTACTTTCACACCGGCGCTACGTTCAGCAGGCGTTTCCACTTTCAGCAGCTTGATAGTACGCTTAACTTCCACACCCAGTTCGTCCGGGGTTGTGGTGTCCAACGGCTTACGCTTGGCTTTCATAATGTTTGGCAGTGATGCGTAGCGCGGCTCGTTCAGGCGCAAATCGGTCGTCACAACAGCCGGCAGGTTCAATTTAACCGTTTGCAGACCGCCGTCAATTTCACGGGTGACATTAACAAAGCCGTCGCCTACTTCCACTTTAGACGCGAAAGTACCCTGTGGCATACCGGTTAAGGCACCCAGCATCTGACCGGTCTGGTTGTTGTCTGAGTCGATAGACTGTTTACCCAGAATGACCATGTCCGGCCCTTCTTTCTCTACCACGCCTTTTAGAATTTTGGCGGCAGATAAAGAGTCTGGCATGTCGTCGGTTTCAACCTGAATGGCACGGTCAGCACCGAGTGCCAGCGCAGTACGTAACTGCTCCTGAACCGCTTTAGGGCCAATAGAAACTACAACGACTTCGTCTGCAGTGCCCGCTTCTTTCAAGCGTACGGCTTCTTCTACAGCAATTTCGCAGAATGGGTTAAGTGCCATTTTGACGTTAGCCAAATCGACATCGGACTGATCTGGTTTAACACGCACCTTGACGTTGTAGTCAATGACGCGCTTAACCGCGACAAGTATCTTCATGTTGTCTTCCTTTTTCTGGAATGTTCTGAATGTTGGTCTTTATTGTGCTGTCATTATCCTAGACTGGCGTCGATCTCACAAGTTATGGGAGAATAAAACTCTATTGCCGTAAGGGAGAGTTTACATGACCAGCTGGGAACAGCTTTTTCGTCACTTAGTTCAACAAGCCAAAAGTCTACCAGAATATCCGGCAGAATGTCGTGATGACGATCATCTGGTGGGTGGCTGCGAGGCGAAGGTATGGCTGTGGCTGGATACTTCTGACCCACAATCGGTGGTCATTCGCTTTGATTCCGAATCGCGCATTGTGCGCGGCTTACTGGCGCTGCTGCAGCAAAGGCTGGACGGCTGCCCGGCAGCGGAAATAGCCGCCTTTGACATTGATGCTTTCTACCGCGCCGAAGGCCTGGACAACGCCCTAAGCCCCTCGCGCAGCAACGGCCTGTACCAGGTAGCCAAAACCCTGAAGCTGCGGGTTGTAGCCTGACATTCATGTCAGGTTGGATGCCGTTCCTGACGTAAACGTCAGGCTACGGGCTCAATCGCCTCAATAACGTAGCAGTGGCTTGCATGGCGAAGCTGCAGGTGACCACCATGGCGGCGCCAAAGCCGGAGCTGCAGTCCATGCGCATGGAGCCCGAGCCTGGCTTTTGCAGTGTGACTTCGCCTTCTAACTCACCGGAGATAACCGGATAGCGCAACTGCTCTTCAGAATAAACACAGTCGACGCCCCATTTGCGCTTGGGGTTCTTGGAAAAGCCGTAGTCGCGGCGCAATTGTGAACGAACTTTAGCCAGTAAAGGGTCTTGCTTGGCTTTGGCTAAGTCGCCCACGCGGATCATGCCCGGGTCTATCTGCCCGCCGGCACCACCGCACACCACCAAGCGCAGCTTACGGCGTTTGCACCAGGCCACTAACGCCGCTTTGGTGTTTACGCTGTCAACGGCGTCGAGCACGGCATCGGCGCCGGTTAGGTACTCTTCAAAGTTTTCCGGCAGCAAAAAGTCATCAATAACCTTTACTTCGCAGCTGGGGTTAATACTTTTCACCCGTTGTGCCAGTACCTCGGTTTTTAATTGGCCAATGGTGTCGTCAGTAGCCGGTAACTGACGGTTAATGTTGGTGGTGCACACATCGTCTAAATCAATGAGTGTCAGCTTGCCAATGCCGGTGCGCGCAAGTGCTTCCACTGCCCAGGAGCCAACACCGCCAAGCCCGGCGACCACAATATGTAACTGCTGAAAATGGTTGAGCGCCTGCTGCCCGTAAACACGGCTGACACCACCAAAGCGCTGATCGGGTACTTCACTCATGACTGGGTTGTTCACTCACATCGTAGATAATAATGCCCACCTGATGAACTTCACCACGCGGGTTCTTAAGCGGAATTAGGGTCACGTTTTGGTACATCCACTCGCTCTGCCCGCTTATGGGTCGGCTGTGGCGAAAACGAAACACATAAGGACGCTGTTGCCAGGTAATAAACACCCGCGAGTTTAATTGCCGCACGCGGTCAATTTTACGCTGGAACCAGGCCTGGTCGATACCCGGGCAGCAGTGAAATAAATTTTTGTCGCGCACTTCACTCGGGCGCAGGCCGCTGTGGTTCTGCATAAACTCGTTCCACATCTGAATGTTGTTGTCGTTATCGACCACCACAATGCCCACGTCAATGGCGCCCAAAATGCTCAGTTTGCTGTGCAGCTCGTCCATATCGTCTATCATTGGTCATCCTCTTCGCTTTGCAGCCAGTGCGCTAACTGTTGGTCCAGAATTTTTACGGCGTCGGCCGGAAACAGCAGTAAGAGGTCAAAAGCCAGTTTGTGTTCCGGCAGCTGATAGCCAATTTCTATGGCCAGAATTTTCTGCCAGCGTTTTTCTCCATGCTTCAGTAATTCTTGCATGGACTGGTTCTCACCCAGTAATACTGGCTGCGACGCTGCGAACTCCACATGCAACTGCTGACCTAAACCGTTTAAGCAGGCAGACGATAAAATAGAAGCCACGTCCATTAACGACTCAATGCGTTGCTGCTTCACCGAGCCGCTTTCACCCAGCTTCGCACCTAATAATTTACCAATGTCGTCAATAGCCGCTTCATTAAAAAGCGTTAAAGCCTCACCTAATATACCACTGCCGGAAAAACCCTGACTGACCGCCGCGACTTGCTGTTTGGCGTCGATGGACTCTATGGCCATGTGCAGTTCAGAAGGGGCAATGAAGTTGACGTTAGGCACCGGCAGTTCAATAAAGGTATCCAGCACCCGGGCTAAGTGATCACCGGCCTGGCCCATGGCAACGTTTGAAACCTCGCGGTACACATCCAGCGGATTAGACGGAGCCTGGGTTTGTTGGTCGGCTACTTTTAATTGACCACCAGCGGGCTGGTAAAGACCGAACTGCTGTAACAGGGTCTGCACGTCTTCGGCTTTCATTGGCTTTTTCACAAACGCCATGGCACCCAAAGACTGCACGCGCTTTTGCGCCTCTGGCTGTATGTCACCGGACACCACAATAACCAGGGTTTCTAACTGCTCTTCTTTTATTGCCTGCAGGGTTTCGTAGCCGTCTTTTATGGGCATATTCAAATCCAGAAACAGGATTTCAGCACGCCCTTCACGCACACAAGTAAGCGCTTGCTCACCGTGCTGCGCCTGGTGCACCTCAGCGTCCCAGTCATCCGGCAGCGTGCGTAACAGCTGTTTCCGCGCCATTTTCGAGTCATCGCACAACGTGACTTTTAGCGTCATAGATTGAAATTCCCGGCCGTTAAAAACATGCCCCTAGTTTAACCTATGGTGCAGTCTGACGCCATGTATGTGAACCTCAGACTACAGCAGTTTGATTCCGAAAAAGATCGATAAACAATAAACTTACGGTAGATTGATTCCGATTTATAAGCTATTCTTACCAAATTACAGCAACAAACTGCCGGATATTAATGAAAAACGTAACACTTCAGCTATTTAACGAAGGAAAATGGTGGGACGCTGCCAACATCAGCTTTGCCGGTGAACAGATGGCAAGTGGTGTTACCTTAGCTTATCTTCCACAATACATTAAGGACGTGCACAGCTACGGCATGACAGACTGCTGGGCTTGTAGTGTTAATGCCCCCGTCACGATGACACCGTTCGATTACGAAAGCTGGCCTGCATTACTTGACGATTTGCTGCCGGTAGGGAAGTCTCGGGACTGGTGGCTTAATTACCTCAATGTCAGTAGACGTAGCGAGTTTGAGCAGAATTATGCGTTACTAACCCACGCCTGCATGTCCCCCATTGGTAACCTGCGTATTAAAGAAGCCACTTCGCAACTGAACGCTCATAACACGCAGCGCTTTTCCATTAATGATGTTGCACAGTTACAACACGGTTTTCTGGAGTACGCAAATGAACAGGGGGCAGCTGTAGGTGGTGCTACGGGGGCTGGTGGTGTTGCTCCCAAACTGCTGCTTATGGTTGAAAATAATGAGGTCTATATTGATGGTGACTTTGCCGGTAAACGGCTTTCTGCAACACCCTACCTGACCAAGTTTGCCCGGAATGCCCGCTCTGCCAGAGACAATAATATTCTTCGCGCGGAAGGTGTCTTTTATCAGGTGCTGAGCAAGATACTGGAAGGTACCAGCATTGAGACAATTAATGTGTCTGGCATGATGACGATGGAGCATGAATCTCAAGTAAGCCTTTGGCTTCCACGGTTTGATGTTCAAGTTGACAACTCAATAGCAACCAAGGTTGGCGTTGAAAGTATCTATTCGATGATTAATGCGGGACCCGGCAGTTACCAGGATCACTTTTTTGTCATGGAGAACATCTGGAATAAAATAAAAGCCACCACCCAGATGTCGAGCCAGGAGTTTGCTAAACAGTATCTGGCAAGAGATTTATTGAATTTAGCTTTCGGAAATTCAGACAACCACGGGCGTAATATCTCATTTTTAAAATTAGAGGGTGATATTCAATTTGCCCCTATTTACGACTTTGCGCCGATGAAAGCCGACCCAGAAATGGTAACCCGTTTATTTAAGTGGGGAAAAGATTGTGAAGAAGGCGGCATAGTTCGCTTTGATAACGTGGTTAAAGAGCTTACAGAGTATTGCAAACCTGATGAGTTGATGGCGTTCCTGAACAGCTTAGCGGAAAAGTTAATTGGTGTTCCTGTTTTATTAGAGCAGCATGGTTGTCCTCGCGAAATACTGGAGTTCCCTGCCATTGGTTTTAACAACCTTGAAAATAAATTAGCAAATTTCGGTGTACACAATGGATAATTTATCAATAGAAGAGCGCAGAGCGATAATAAAAGATATAGAAGAGGCATTGGCTAGTGGCGATATCTCTCTCGGAGCTGCAATTAAGAGAATTAGAACGGAATTATACGGGATGAATCAGGCTCATTACGCGAAATTTCTTGGGGTGGCCGATAGAACATTGCGCGACATTGAAAAAGGCAAGACCGATCCGCGTTTATCTATCGTTGAAAAACTGCTTGCTCCCGCCGGACTTCGGCTCAGTGCCAAGGCTGTGAACCATAAGCTGTAGCCTGATGCCATTGCATCAGGTACGATATAAAACATTACGCACAACACAATTTTATATAAAAAATGAAACAATACTTAGAGCTGTGCCAACGCATTGTCGACGAAGGTGTTTGGGTTAAAAATGGACGCACAGGCATTAACTGCCTAACGGTTATAAACGCCGACTTAGAGTACGACGTTGCCAACAACCAATTCCCACTCATTACCACCCGAAAGAGCTATTACAAGTCAGCCATTGCTGAGCTTCTGGGCTATTTGCGTGGCTACGACAGCGCGGCTCAGTTTCGCGATATTGGCTGCAAAACCTGGGACGCCAATGCCAATGAAAACCAGGCATGGCTGAATAACCCGAACCGCCAAGGTGAAGATGACATGGGCCGCGTTTACGGGGTACAGGGTCGCTCATGGCAAAAACCGGATGGCAGCCATTTAGATCAGTTGAAAAAAGTGGTTAATAACCTGGCAAAAGGCATTGATGATCGCGGTGAAATAGTGACCTTCTATAACCCGGGCGAATTTGAGTTAGGCTGTTTGCGCCCCTGCATGCATACCCACAACTTTTCGCTGTTAGGTGACACCCTTTACCTAACCTCATACCAACGCAGCTGCGATGTACCGCTGGGGCTCAACTTTAACCAAATTCAGTGCTTTGTTTTGCTGGCTTTGGTGGCACAGATTACCGGGCACAAACCGGGCAAGGCCTACCACAAGATAGTGAACGCTCACATTTATGAAAACCAGCTAGAACTCATGCGTGATGTTCAGCTGAAACGGGAGCCTTTTCCGTCGCCGCAGCTACATATTAACCCCGAAATTAAGTCTCTTGAAGATATTGAAACCTGGGTTAGCAAGGATGACTTCACGGCCAGTGGCTACGAATGCCACGAGCCAATAAAATACCCATTTGCGGTATAGCGGTGTAGCCTGACGTTTACGTCAGGAACGGTATCCCACCTGACATGAATGTCAGGCTACATCATGGATCATACGCAGCGAGGTTACTATCTACCCAGGATTCGTTGATGTGTGCCCAGTCTGGTGGGTAGCGCCTGTTGCGTAGATATCGATTCAAAGTTGAATAAGGCCACTCGGTGGCATTTGAAACGTAACGGTGTTTTACCGGGTTGTAGCAACAATAAAGCAAGTACTTATAAAGCTCTTTTTCGTTACGAATTGTGTGTTCCCAGTATCCTTTTTGCCATAGGCTACTTAGCTGACGTTTTTGCCTGCTTTTATTCTTATAGTGCGTGTTGTAATTTTTAGGTGAGAACTCCGGTAATGATTTAGAGGTTAACGCCTTAATTTTAGACCATCGAACCGGAACATTAGTGTCCATTATTCTCAATACGCAATGCAGATGATCGGGCATTACCACCCACGCCTCTATTTCAAACGGGTGAGTACGCATGGTTTCTTTCACGGCACTGCGTAACGCAGCCAAAACATCGGGCCGCGTTAGTACTTTTTGTCTTTTGTGGGTGCAGACGGTAAAGAAATACCACCCACCTTCATAATATCTGCGTACACGAGTCATGCCGGTAATTAATAGCCATAACTCGGAAACGGTCAATTCTATTGTTTTGTAGGAAAAATGCGTATTGGTTGATGTAGCCTGACGTTTACGTCAGGAAAGGCATCTCACCTGACGTGAACGTCAGGCTACGCCCCTACGAGTGTTGAGGGGCGCTCAAGCGAAACATGTGACCCAACAGCCGTGTCCCCCAAGCCCCGTTTTAAGCGCGGGGCTTGGCACGAACCATCAGAATAATACCCAAAATGATCATTGGCAGAGTCAGCCATTGGCCCATGGACATGCCCAGAGACAGCAGGCCTAAATGCGCATCGGGTTCGCGGAAGAACTCGACAATGAATCGGGCAACGCCGTAGCCTAACAGGAACAAGCCACTGACCGCACCAACACCGCGAGGTTTGCGCTGATACCAGATAATAACGGCAAACAATAGCAGCCCTTCTAATAGCGCTTCGTAAAGCTGCGAAGGGTGCCGCGGTACCGGCCCGCCGCTGGGGAAGTACATTGCCCAGGGTACTTCGGCTGCACGACCCCAAAGTTCGCCGTTAATAAAGTTACCAATGCGTCCGAAAAACAGGCCCATAGGCACTAACGGCGCAACAAAGTCGCCAACCTGCAGGAATGAGCGTTGTTTTTTGCGGGCATAAAGGTACATAGCCGCAATAACACCCAGTAAACCGCCGTGGAAGGACATGCCGCCCTCGTGTATATAGAACAAATACAGCGGATTACTGACAAAGTGTTCGAACTGATAAAACAGCGTATAACCGACACGGCCACCAACAATAACGCCAATAAAGCCCCAGAACAGCAAGTCGCTGAACTGTTCTTTGCTCCAGTTTGGGTCTTTTTCGGTCTGACGCATGCCCCAGAAATAGGCAAAGGCAAAAGCGGCTAAGTACGCCAGGCCGTACCAGCGAATGTCGATAAACCCAATACTGAAAATAACAGGATCAATGGCGGGAAACTGCCAATAGTCATTTGACGGCACTGCTTGTACTCCCTGCTTTATGGTTAATTAAAAATAAGTTGTATGGCAACCAGAATAAGAAAGGCTGCAAATACTCGCTGCAGCTGTTTTACCGGTAATTTGTGCGCCAGTTTAGCACCCAGCGGAGCGAATAACACGGAGGCCACAGAAATGCCCAGCCAGGCTGGTATGTTGATTAGACCGAAGGCACCTGTTTCACGGCCTGACAACCAGCCATTTAAAATAAACATAATGACCGAGCTACAGCCTATGATAAAGCTGCCCAGCGACGAAATAGCAATGGCCTGACGCACGGGCAGTCTCATACGAGTTAAAAAGGGGACGGTAAGCGCGCCGCCACCAATACCAACGAGGCCGGAAATAGTACCAATAACGTAACTGCCTAAAGCCACTAAACGCTTAGATACCGAGGTTAATGGCTCGCCGGTTTTCTGCGGAAACAGCATACGAATGGCCAGCGCAATTAATACAATAGAGAAAATACGTTTTAACCAGTCGGGGTCAATAATGGTCACCAAAAACGCGCCAGTCATAGCGCCTAAAGATAACCCCGGCAACACCCGAATAAGCCAGAAGTTTTCCATTAACCCGTGCTTTGCATGAGCGCGTGAAGCACTGGCAGTAGTCATACAAATGGTTGCAAGGCTGGTGGCAATGGCGCTGGGCACGACCAGCTCTGGTGGCACACCAATAAGCGGCAGCAAGTAAATAAGTAGTGGCACAATAATTAAACCACCACCAATGCCGAGCATACCGGCTAACAAGCCGGCTACTGCGCCGCCGCCAATACACCAAAGCCAGGTAGTCAGTAGCATGCTTATTTGCCCGCCCTGACAAAGCCGCCAAGTCCCATGCTTTCCATCTTGTCGGCTATCATTTTACGAATTTGATCCGGGTTACGCGCCTGTAACGCTTTTGCCAGCATCACATTCAGCGTGCTGGAGCGCACATTGCGTAGTATCCAGCGTACCCGATCGACGTTGTAACTGTTCATACTGAGCTGCCGGTAACCCATAGCAACCAGCAATAACGCACCGCCCGGATCACCGGCCAGCTCACCACAGACACTCACCGGCTTACCAATTTCTTCACAGCGCCGGGCTATTTCATCCAGGCTGGCGAGTACCGCCGGGTGGTAGGCATCATAAAGGTTAGCTACCCGGCGGTTGTTACGATCCACCGCCAGCAAGTACTGGGTTAAGTCGTTGCTGCCTACTGAGAAAAAGTCGACTTTACTGGCCATGGCCGGCAACTGATAAATAGCCGCCGGTACTTCTATCATGACACCCAATTGCGGCTGGAACAGGTTAACACCCACTTCGCAGCCCTGCTCTTCGGCCACTTCAAAATACGCCTGCTTGATAAGTCGCGAAGCTTCGTCTACTTCGCTGGTACTGGTTATCATGGGCAGTAAAATGCGCAAATTGCTTTTGCCAATACTGGCGCGCAGCATAGCGCGAATTTGAATCAGGAAAATTTCCGGATGGTCCAGCGTTAAACGTATGCCACGCCAGCCCAGAAAAGGGTTGTCTTCTTTTAGCGGAAAATACGGCAGCGGCTTGTCGCCACCCACATCCAGTGTGCGCATGACCACCGGCTGGTCAGGAAACTGCTCCAGCACTTCCTGATACATTTCGGTTTGCTCGTCCTCGGTAGGCAGTTGGTCGCGCATCATGAACGGAATTTCTGAGCGATACAGCCCTACGCCGTCTATGTTCAGCGTTTTTAAGTAGTCGTGGGTAACATCCAGCCCTAAGTTCAGATGCAGGCTAATGCGCTGTCCGTCCTGAGTTTCAGCCGGTAAATGACTGTGCTCGGCAACAATGTCGCGCAGCTCTTGCTCTTCTTCCGCCAACTGGTGGAACTCGGCTAAGACTTGCGCTGGTGGGTCAATGTAAATTTCGCCGGTGTAGCCGTCTACCGCCAGCAGTTTGTCGGAGAAAAAGTGCAGCTCTATGTCATCGACACCCAGCACCGCAGGAATGTTCATGCTGCGCGCCATAATAGCGGCGTGCGAGTTGCTGGAACCGTTTAACGAAATAATACCGGCAATTTGCTCGCGCGGAAGCTCCGCCAGCATTGAGGCGGTAACTTCGTCGGCTATCAGAATAAAGGTGTCGGGCAGCGGCTTGCGTTTACGCTGACGGTTTTGCAGGTGAAGCAGCACGCGCTGGCCTATGTCGCGAACGTCGGTTGCGCGTTCCTGCAGGTAGGAGTCTTCTAACGCCTCAAATTGCGCCACAAACTGCTCGACCACATATTTTAATGCCGTTTGCGCGCGCCAGCCCTCTTTGATCATGTTCTCGACAGCATCGCCCATACTGGCGGCATCGAGCATGCCCTGATACACATCGAATATGGCCAGGGTGTCATCGGGTACCTGCCCGGCCATGCGCATAGACAATTCTTTTAAGTCGGCACGGGTGCGGGCTACGGCCTGACGAAATTTACGAATTTCATGAATGGGTTTGTCCGAGCGACGCGGCGTTACTTCGTCTAAGCGGGCTTCTGGTCGTGACACATAAGCCTCACCCACAGCAACACCGGCTGAGCCCGGAAGCCCCCGCAGGCTGTGTATCCATGGAGAGTGTTCACTGACCAGCAGACCTTTGGCGTCGGCGTGTGCGATAACCGCTGCCAGCTGTGCCGCCAGGGTAACGATGAAAGCTTCTTCTTCGCGACTGAAACTGCGGGCCACACTTTGGTGAACCACAACAATACCCAATACTTTACGGCGATGAATAATGGGTGCAGCTAACAAGCCCCGGTAAATGCTTTCGTTGGTATCGCTGAGTTTTTTGTTGGCGGGATGCATGCTGGCGTCCGCAATGTTCAGCGGCTCTTCACGCTGCGCCGCTAAACTGATAATACCTTCACCAAAATCGACCCGCACCGGGTTGCCGTCTTCGGCCCGCAGACCGTCACTGGCGGCCATAACAAACTGCTTTTGGTCGTTGTCGGCCAAAAACACACTGCAACTGTCGGTTTCTAAGGCTTCGCGCACCTGCCCCACCATGGTGCTTAACGCCATGCTGAAATCAGGTGCTTTGTTTACGCCCTCTACTATCCTTTGCAGTGTGACCAGCATCATGTTTATCGTTTGCGTCTGTGCTGACGCCCTCCCGAAGCACGAAATGGCATAGCGTGTGAGGCAAACTCTTTCATCACCCGACGGTAAACATCGCGCTTGAAGGATACGACCTGCCGCACCGGGTACCAATAACTGACCCAGCGCCAGCCATCAAATTCAGGATGACCTGAATGTAAAACATCTACGTCTTCTTCACGACATTTTAGTCGCAACAAAAACCACTTTTGCTTTTGTCCAACACACATGGGCCGTTGTTCACGTCGAATCAAGCGCTTTGGTAAGCGATAACGCAACCATTGACGGCTGGTGTACAGAATTTCAACCTGCTCTGGCTTTAACCCGACCTCTTCGTAGAGTTCGCGGTACATTGCCTGCTCAGGGGTCTCGCCTTCGTGAATTCCGCCTTGCGGGAATTGCCAGCTCTGCTGGTTGATTCGACGAGCCCAAAATACCTGCCCATGCCCGTTACAGATGACGATTCCTACGTTTGCCCGGAATCCTTCTGCATCTATCACGCGAGCATCCTCAATTATTCTCTGTTACAGTGGATTCTTCCATAAAGCCCGGTTGCGGGCAAATGCTGATTCACTATTTACGAAGAATTAAGTCATGACCCACAAGCCACAACGCCCTCAATCCATTGATGAACTGTTTCAGCGCGCCGCCGCTTTAGCAGGCCGTTCTTTTGCGGAGCTGGCTGCAGAAACCGGCTTGCAGGTGCCTAAAGATTTGCGCCGCGACAAGGGCTGGGTTGGGCAATTATTAGAGCTGCAGCTGGGCGCTACCGCAGGTTCTAAGCCAACGCAGGACTTCCCGGAACTTGGCGTAGAGCTCAAAACCCTGCCGGTAACCCCCGAAGGCGAACCTTTGGAAACGACCTTTGTGTGCACGGCTCCGCTGGTGAATATTCAGGGAGTCCAATGGGCCACTTCTAACGTACGAAATAAATTGCAACAGGTGTTGTGGCTACCCATTGATGGCCGCCGCGAGGTACCTTTGGCGGAACGCGTGGTGGGCAGTGCCTTTTTATGGATACCGAGCACCGAGGAAGAAGCGCTGCTGCGTAACGACTGGGAAGAGCACATGGATCGCATAGCTTTAGGCCAGGTAGAAAACATAACTGCACGCCAGGGTGAAGCGATGCAAATTCGGCCTAAAGCAGCGGATGGCTCTGCCTTAACGGATGCGATTGGCCCGGACGGTACTATAATTGAAGTACGCCCAAGAGGCTTTTATTTGAAGAAAGAGTTTACCCGCAGAATATTGCAGCGGATGTTTACGTAAACAATGACGTAGCCTGACATTTATGTCAGGTGAGATGCTCGTCAGCTTAGGAGGAACTATGCAATTTGATGTCAGCCCTCAGGCCCGACGCAACGCCCTGACCTTTTGTGGGTTAGCAGTATTGCTGTTTGCACTGTTGGTGTTTCTGCATCTTATTCGTGACGATATTCCTATTGGCCTTTCTGTGGTTCTGGGTGCAGCGTCCGGCATACTCATGCTGCTGGGCATAGGTAAACTGATAGAGCCGCCGGTGTCGCTGATAATAACCCCCGAGGGCATTCGCTATTTGCACCGTCGCGGTCAGTGGGAGATACGCTGGGAAAACATTATTCGCTACGACGTACCACGGGTGAACCGGGTTATGGAACTGGAAGACGCTCCTTTTATTGGCTTCCGGCTTTACCACGTAGAGGAGGTTCTGGACGACATTTCACCACGCTTAGCCTCTGCGTTATTATTTGAACAACGTCAGTTGCTGACTATGGCGCTGCGGCATCAGGCTCCGGACAGGGAAGATTACACGCCCTACTTTGATATTCCGGACAGCTACATCAGCCCCAATGGCAAGGTTTACAAAGGGCTTATTGGTGTATTCGGTAAACGCATGGAGCAAATGCGGGAGCTACTTGGCTACGACTTATACGTAAGCTCTGCGGCGCTGGACCGCGACATTTATGACTTTAAAGCACACTTGCAAAAATTACAGGCAACGCGGGATGCGGACGTTACATAATCATGGAAAATTAACGTCCTGAATGGCTTCCAGCATGGGCTTTTGAAAATAATACCCCTGCATTAGGGTAATTCCGCTGTCGCGCAGGTATTTGTATTCGTTTTCGGTTTCAATGCCTTCGGCAATGAGCTGTATACCCAGTTCTTCGCCAATTTGCTGAATAGAGCGAACCAGGGTTTGTTTCACTTTATTTTCGTTAACGTCACGAATAAGCTTCATATCAATTTTCAGAATGTCGGGTTGAAAGTCAGCTAACAAATTGAGTCCGGCATAACCGGCACCAAAGTCGTCAATGGCCGTTCTAAAGCCTTCTTTGCGGTAAGCTTCAAACACTTCCACCAGAAACTGCTGACTGACCACTTGCTCCTGCTCTGTCACCTCAAAAATGATGTTGTTGCGGTTAAAGTTGGTTCTTTTAGCCGTTTCTAAGGTTTTCGCCAAACAAGTTTCGGGCTCATAAATGGCATTAGGCATAAAATTAATGCTCAAATTGCCCGGCAATTTAATGCGCGAAGCCGTTTCAATAGCTTTCACCCGACAGCTTTGATCAAAGGTGTATTTATTGTCTTCAGTCACCTGCCCCAGTATCCGGCCTGCGCCTTCACCGTTTTCGCCCCGCACTAAAGCTTCGTAGGCAAACACCGTTTTACTGGAGATGTCTACAATTGGCTGAAACGCCATTTTAATACCAAACCCAAGAGGTTTGCGGCAGTTACAGGTTGGGCAAGCAGACATAAACTATCCTCAAATAAGTTGTATAGCTCATACTCGATTAAAGTATCAGGTTTGAGAAAAAACGTAAAAACTGTGACTATCGATCAATAAAAATTGCGTTTTTGCCAGAATACTGTATTAAGCATTCAACAGTTTTTACAAGGTAGCACAATGACAACAATTGGCTGGCAAGAGTGGGGAGTACTTCCTGAACTCAATATTAACCCAATTCATATGAAAGTTGATACTGGCGCGAAAACTTCGTGTTTGCACGCATTTAAACTCGAGCCTTTTGAGCGCGATGGAGAAGAGTGGCTGCGCATTTATATGCACCCGGAACAAGACTCCCTGCGTGAGCAAATTTGCGAAGCACCAATATTTGATAAACGCGATGTAACCGACTCAGGTGGCCATACCGAGACCCGTTATGTGATCCGAACACGTTTACAACTGGGTACATTTGACGAGCTGGTGGAACTGACGTTAACTAACAGAGACACCATGAAATTTCGAATGTTATTAGGCCGACAAGCCATGCGCGGACATTTCATCGTCGACCCGCAGGCCTCTCACTTATTAGGAGAACAACAATGAGAATTGCGATTTTATCGCGTAACTCGGCGCTTTATTCAACGCGCCGTTTGGTGGAAGCCGCTGAACAGCGTGGCCACGAGGTTGATGTACTTAATCCATTGAGATGTTACATGGACATCAACGCGCGCGAATCGTCGATTCACAAACACGGAAAAGAGTTGCCCGTTTATGACTGCGTGATCCCCCGTATTGGTGCGTCTGTCACTTTTTACGGCACCGCAGTTTTGCGCCAGTTCGAAATGATTGGCAGCTACCCGTTAAATGAGTCTGTGGCAATTTCCCGTAGCCGCGATAAATTACGCTCTCTGCAGCTTTTATCGCGTAAGGGTATTGGCCTGCCGACCACCGGGTTTGCCAGTCAGCCACAGGACATTCCGGACTTAATTGATATGGTCGGCGGTGCGCCGCTGGTTATCAAATTGCTGGAAGGCACTCAGGGTATTGGTGTGGTTCTGGCTGAAACCCGTCAGGCGGCAGAAAGTGTGATTGAAGCCTTTATGGGTCTGCAGTCTCACTTTATGGTGCAGGAATACATTAAAGAAGCGGGAGGCGCTGACATTCGTTGTCTGGTTATTGGCGACAAAGTAATTGCTGCTATGAAGCGCCAGGCAAAAGCCGGTGAATTTCGCTCTAACCTGCACCGCGGCGGTAGCGCTTCGCTGATAAAACTGACACCAGCAGAGCGCGCAACGGCCGTTAAAGCGGCTAAAACCATGGGTCTGAATGTGGCCGGCGTGGATATCTTGCGCTCTAACCATGGTCCGTTAGTGATGGAAGTTAACTCGTCACCCGGCCTGGAAGGCATTGAGCAGGCAACGGATAAAGACGTTGCCGGGCAAATTATCAGCTTTCTTGAGAAAAATGCCAAAGCCCATAAAACCCGTACTAAAGGGCGCGGCTAGAATGAAGCGCTTTGAAATTGGCGGGCAATGTGTAGAGCCCGGTTCGCATCAGCACGTTACGCTGCCGGCGCTGCGTTTATACAACGACGCGCCGCTGGATTTACGTATTGATGTGTTTCACGGCACTAAGCCTGGTCCGGTCTTACTGGTTAGCGCCGCCATTCATGGCGACGAACTGAATGGAATTGAAGTTTGCCGACGTTTAATAAACACCGTAGACGCGCGCGAACTCAGCGGTACGCTGGTGGTAGTGCCTATTGTGAACTTATTTGGTTTTATCCAGCAGTCCCGCTACCTGCCCGACCGACGCGACTTAAACCGTTGTTTCCCGGGCTCCGAGCGCGGTGCAATGGGCAGCCGTATGGCCTATTTGTTCAGCGAAGAGCTGGTAAAAAAGTCCACTCATATTGTGGATTTACATACCGGTGCCATTAACCGCAGCAACCTGCCGCAAATTCGCGTGGATGTTGAAAACGAGCAGGCGCTGGCAATGGCAAAAGCCTTTAGCACCCCGGTTATTCTCCATTCCAAAGAACGCGATGGTTCATTACGGTCTTTCGCCAACGAGCTGAACATTCCGTTGATTTTATACGAAGCCGGTGAAGCACTGCGTTTTGATGAAGCCTCGATAAGTGCCGGTGTCATTGGCGTACAGAATGTTATGAAGCACCTGAAAATAATGAAAGGCCGACGCCGCGGGCGCCGTGTTACCCCCGTTATTGCACGTCGTTCCACCTGGGTTCGGGCAGAACGGGATGGCCTTATTATTCCAAAAGTTGAGCTGGGTCAAACCATTCAGAAGCAGCAAGTATTAGCGTTAAGCGTCAGCCCTCACGGTGGCGAAGGCGATGAAGTTGAATCTCCGGTGCGTGGTATTATCATAGGCTGCAGCAATATTCCGGTAGCTAATGAGGGCGAAGCCTTATTCAATGTGGCGCAATTTGATAAAGATACTATGTCAAATGCGACCGAAAGTGTGGGTTCTTTTACTGAGGTGTATGAAAACAAACCTTATGAGCAGTAATTTAGCAGAGATTAATTTTAATCAGGGCCTGCGCCATTGTGACGGCGAAAAAGAATTGTATCGGGCAGTGCTGGTCTGTTATCTGGATCAGTTTCGTCCCCTGCTTGACGCCAGAGTATTATTAGAGGATGTTGAAGCAGCCCGTTTGCAGTTTCATACCTTAAAAAGTTTGAGTGCCACTATTGGCGCAACGCCTTTAAGCAAAATGGCTGCACAACTTTTTATAAAATGGCAAGAGAAAAACGATGACGAAAGGGCTGAAGCAATTATACAAGTCAACACGAACTTAGCTTTGGTCAACGGCCAGATAGAAAGTTACTGTAACGAGCTTAACTCAGCCGATTAAAATTAATACAAAAATTATTTAATATTCGTTAAAGTAGCCGATAAAAATAATAACAACAATGGTTAGAAAACAGGCGCCCTATGTCCAGTCCGGTCAGTTTCCGGGTCTCTGAAAGAGATGTGTACATCATTATCGATGCTGGCACTTCTCCGTCAGAGGTCAAAAAAGAGCAGTTGCAGAAGGCTTGGCAGGCTTCTGAATTTTCGGCTGCGAAACTGCTCGACCCGCAAATGATGGCGCAGACCGCCACAAAGTACGCCCAGCACTACAGTAAAGACAGCAATAGCAGCATTCCCTTTCAGGTGACTATTGCCGAAATTTTCGATGCCGACCTGAATTTACAAGTCAGTGACGACGATATGAAAGTAACAGCCAGTGCCATTGTTGGCTTTGGCGGTAAGGCACTGACTCAGGAAAGCATCATTGCTAAGCTGAAAGAAAAAAAAGTGACTTCTGGTATTCAGCGCAAGGCTATTGAAGCCCTGGTAGAGCACACCAAAGAGGCACCTCCGGGCGCCGAGCTTTCTGTTACTGTCGCAAAGGGTAAATACCCCATTAATGGCAGTAACGCCAAATTTAAACCACTAGCTGACGATGCGCGCAAGCGTGTGCTGAAACCTCAGCTACGTGAAGACGGTACCGCCGACATGCGCGATTTAGGCGCTCAGGTTACTGTTGACCCTGACCAGCCGTTACTGCAAAAGATCCCGCCCAGTAAAGGCCGTCCGGGTTTTACCGTTTTTGGTCAGGAATTAGAAGCTCATGACGGCGAGGATCGTGACTTTAAACCCGGTGAAGGTACCCGGATCAGTGAGACAGACAGCAATTTAATTCTTGCCGACCGTACCGGCATGCCAAGCTTTAACGATAACAGCGTACAAGTTGACGATGTGATGCAGTTAAACAATGTGGATGTCTCAACCGGCCACGTTAAGTTTAAAGGCAGCGTGATTGTCAGTGGTAACGTCAGCGAAGGCATGAAGGTCACTTGCTCAGGTGATATTACCGTAGGTGGTTATGTCGATTCAGCTGAACTGTACGCGGACGGCAACATAACGGTGCGTAAAGGTTGCATTGGTCGTCTGTTGAATTCCGGGGAAACCGCAGAGCATGACGAAGACGCCGATGACTGGATACCCGACGTTTCCACCAAGCTGGTGGCGGGTGGCTCCATTTGGTGCGCCTACGCCCAATACTCCTGTTTAGACTCGCAAAATGGCGTACATACCGACAAACAGCTGACTCATTGTCATGTCATAACCAAGGGCCAACTGGCTATTGGTGGTGAGGGCCGCAACGCCCGCGGTAAATTGATAGGCGGCACCATTGAAACCTGTGATCACATTTATTGTGGGCAGTTAGGGGCGCCGGCCGGAACCAAAACGCGTGTATACTGGTCGCTACCGCCGGTTGACCCACAGTCGCTGGAACACTTAAAAAATATGCGTGGCGTGTTGGCTAAAACCCTGGCACGAATAAAAGTTGTGCAACAGGGGCTGGACCGTTGCCAGACGCTGGAAGACGGCACAAAAAAGCTTGAGTACGAGACCAAACTAAAAGGTGAACTGCGTAAACTCAAAGCCCGCATTGTTACTACTCGCACCAGCATCGATTCTGTATTGGAAGCTTTTGAGAACCACCCGGTACTACGTACTATGGTCAGTAAAGAAGTGTTCCCCGGCATTTTGTTTATTTTTAAAGAAAAAAGCCTGCGCATAAAAGAACATCGCAATGGTACAATGTTCTTACTTCAGGACAAACAACTACGAGTAGACAGTCTGGTCTAAGCGGTAACTACTATGTCATCTGCAATTTTTTCTATGCTTGGGAGACAGTCTTCCCAACCCTGGACTTATGGTTCTCTGTTAGTAATTCACCCCGGCGGTGCAGAGCTGGCAGACCTGGACAATAGCTCGGCCTGGTGCTTTCATGCCGGACATGCCGATGCCTGGGAAGCTACCGGCCACAACGCTTTTTGTCAGGCTCAGGCACCCGATTTAACCGCTTACGACGGCGTGTTAATGCTGGTAGCCAAAGAAAAAGAACTTAACCATTATTTATTAGAACAACTGGCGTTATTACCGACCAGCACCCCAGTGTGGTTTGCTGGTGAGAAACGTTCCGGCATTCAGCCGTTAATGAAAAAACTGCCTGGCTGGTTACAACCAGCACAGAAGCTGGCCTCAGCTAACCACTGTTTACTGTTTTCCAGCGCAAGGAATCAACTGGCTCATCAGCCAGCCCCCCTGGCCAGCTATGCTAAAACTCTGACTTATGAACTGGATAACCAGCAGAAGTCTTTTGTCACCTTGCCGGGTGTTTTCAGCCGTGAGCATATCGATCCTGCCACCTTGCTCCTGCTGCAACATATTAAGGATCTTCCCAAGGGGCGAGGCCTGGACTTTGCCTGCGGAGCCGGTGTTATTGCACAACAAATTTCATCGCTGACCACTGAACTTATGGCTTGTGACGTGAGTCCTATTGCCATTGCTGCCAGCAGAATGACGTTGGAAAAAGAGGCAATAAATGTTGAATTGCGTTTAGCCGACGGGATACCAGAAGACGCCGGACAGTTCGATTTTATAATCAGCAACCCGCCCTTTCATACTGGGCAGAAAACCGATTATGAAATTGCCCGACAATTTATCAAAGATGCAAAGCAACACCTTAATAAACAAGGTATTTTAAGAGTTGTGGCAAACCGGTTTCTGCCCTGGCCCGAGGTTATTGAATCGGCTTTTATGCACTGTGATACAATTGCCGATGATGGTCGCTACCGTGTTTACCATGCAACTTATCGATAAATAACCAATTTTATTGTTTAATCAATGCCTTTTTTGTTAACGCTTTGCTAACATTAATATACAAATAATTTTTTCAGAGACTGAGCCGTAGACTGAATGCATACTATTTCACTGAAGCGCATACTGATTTATATCGTGTTGTTGGTCACCAGCTTCGCGCTTCTTGTCGGTTTTACCATCAATATTGTTAGCCAGGTTGCTCAGTATGAGGAATCGCTGCATGAGCAGTCGCTTTCGTATGCCCGCATAGTTGCCGGCAATGCCGCCAGTAGTTTGGTATTTAATGACAACGCAACCGAAAAGCAACGACTAAACTCACTGCAAAACACTGACTTTATTCAGCACGTTCATGTCTACAAACTGGATGAAACCAGTAACGAACTGACCTTTTTCTCCAGCTACAACAAACAGGGCCTGGCACCCATTCCGGCTCGTTTTTCAAAGCTTGACCAACTGACCACACCACAAATTCAGGACGACTACATAGAAGTGTCCCAGCCTGTGGTGCTGGATGGCGAAGTGATAGGTTATGTTTACCTGCGCGGTTCACTGGAGCAGGCCCGTTTATTTATGTGGCGTTCTATTGCCATAGCCGCGGTAGTATTTGTGCTGACGCTACTGCTTTGTTGGTTAGTGACTCTGCGTTTAAGAAAAACCATTGTGACGCCGCTCGACTCTGTCGTTGATGTCATTTCTCAGGTAGCCAGAGACAAGAACTACTCACTGCGCCTGGCGCCCTCACAGCTGGTAGAATTTGATATGATGGCTCATGCCTTTAATACCATGCTGGATAGAGTGCAGCAGCATATAAGTCGTCAGCGCCGTGCTGAGGAAGAGGCCAGTCAGTTAAATACCGAGCTGGAACGTCAGGTAACGCAGCGTACTCAGGCACTGAAAGAGTCTAACAGCGAACTGTTAAAAACGCTGGAGCAGTTGCACCAGTATCAGGGACAACTGGTGGAGTCTGAAAAAATGGCGTCACTGGGCGATATGGTTGCCGGTATTGCACACGAAGTTAATACACCCATTGGTTTATCGGTAACTGCCTCGACCCTGCTGCAGGACAAACTGACCGTTATGCGGGAAAAGTTTGACGAAAAACGCATTTCAACGTCTGAATTTGAGCGCTTTTTAAGTGATTGCGACGAAAACCTGCAAATTATTTATCGTAACTTAGGCCGCGCCGCCGACTTAGTGACCAGCTTTAAGCAAGTGGCCGTTGACCAGTCATCGGAAGTGGACCGCGACATTCATATTCCGTCGTTTATGAACGATGTTCTTATTTCTGTTAAACCACGACGCCTGGACCCGGAAAAATTCCCAATTCGAATTTCTTATCCGGAAAATCTAACCGTACGCGCTAAAGCGGGACCACTGAACCAGGTACTCATAAACCTTATTGTGAACTCCATGATCCACGCTTTTGACGGCTATGACCACGGGCAAATTGATATTACCTTTAGCATGCAGAACGACAATGAACTGGAGATGGTTTACAGCGATAACGGTAAAGGCGTACCGAGCGATATCCGCCGTAAAATATTTGATCCATTCGTCACCACCAAACGGGGTTCCGGCGGTAGTGGTTTAGGGCTGCATTTAGTTTATAACCTGGTGACTCAGGTATTAGGCGGCAACATTCACTTCTTTAGTGAAGAAAAGAACGGGGTGGAGTTTATTGTTCGTTTTCCCGTCACTTTAGTCAGCAATGCTTGAAAAATCTCAAACAAAAGTCATAATGTAACGTCATAACTTTTATAAATATAAGTTCAACACCGTACGCACAGCGACGAACTTTCCGGGAAAATCAACGCTTATGAATGCCAGAATATTGATTGTTGAAGACGAAGTTGTTACTCGCCAGACTCTCACCCGTCTATTCCAACAAGAAGGCTACGAAGTTTTTGATGCTGCTGATGGCCTGCAAATGGAAAACATCATGCGTCAGGAACGTGTTGATGTCGTAATTATGGACGTTAACCTGCCAGGCAAAAATGGTCTGGAACTTGCCGAGTCATTACGCGAAAGCGACAACATTGGCTTAATTTTCTTAACCGGCCGCGACAGCGAGGATGATCGCTTGTTGGCTCTTGAACTGGGTGCTGATGACTACCTCATTAAGCCTTACAACCCGAAAGAGCTTACTATTCGCGTACGCAACCTATGCCGTCGCATTGAAGCTTCGCGCTCAAGCAACCCGGTTGAAAACAACAGTGTTGAATTCCAGTTCCACGGTTGGCGTTTAAACAGCGACAGTCGCTGCCTGTATTCACCGGAAAATCAGATGTTCCGTCTGCCGAAAAGTGAATACCGTGCGTTAGAGCTGTTTTTATCGAACCCGGGCCGTATTCTTGACCGTGAAACACTGGTCAAACGCATGCTGGACCGAGAACTTCGCCCGAATGACCGTACAGTTGACGTTGCTATTCGCCGCATTCGTCGCCATTTCGAGTCACACCCGGAAACGCCAAACCTTATTACCACCATCCATGGTGAAGGTTATCGTTTTATTGGTGAGGTTGATCAGCAAGCTCAGTGATGCTTCGCTAACCAGGCGTCAATTTGCTGCCGGTGCGGAATGACCGCATCGGCCCATTCTATTAACATACGTTCTGCAACTGGCCAGTCCCAGTCTTCTTTCTCTACCCTTTCCATTGTCTTTGACAGAGCCGTTAAACCGACCGAACTGCAGGCACCTTTAACTTTGTGTGCTTGTTTGCGTAACTCGTCTTCGTTGCGCTCTTTGGCTGCCTGATGCAGTAACTTAGCATAGCTTTGAATAATACCGTCAAAGGTTGTAAGGGTTGCTTTTATGCCCTCGGCGCCCAGAGTGTCAAGGTATTGTTGTAACAGTTCGGTATCGATATCCGATTTTTCTGCCATTTTTATGTGCTCCATCAATCCAAAACCCTATCCTCGGCGTATTCCTGTTTTGAGTCAACCACTGTGCACAGTGCACAGACAGAATCGATTAGGGCAATCGGTGTCACCTGGTTAAATTCTGCGATATAATGCCCGACTTTAGACTGAGCCAACTTGATCAAGATCAACCTGGCCGGACAATATTCACGAGACTTGGAGTTCACAACGAATGCCAACAGTTATGCCCGACGTAGCCAACCAAACGCAGGCCCAGACAGAGGGAGCCCTCGATTGGGTTGGCATGAGCAACATTGAAGTTCCACTTATGGTAGCCGCAGCCGGCGTACCAGAGCGCCCTGTGGCCGCTAAAGTGGAAGCTTTCGTCAACCTGAAAAACCCGAAAACCAAGGGTATCCATATGTCTCGCTTGTATTTATTGCTGGACAAACTCTCGACCGACGGTGAGCTCAGTCATGATACTTTGAAGCAACTGCTGAATGACTTTATCGAAAGCCATAAAGACATTAGTGATCAGGCCTTCATTAAGTTTGATTTTGACTACCACTTACGCCGCAAGTCGCTGATAAGCAAAAAGCAGGGCTGGAAAGCTTACCCGGTGAGCTTAACGGGTCGCTACGATGCAGGAAAACTGAAGCTGGAACTGTCTGTTGAGGTGCCTTATTCTTCAACTTGCCCGTGCTCAGCTGCGTTAGCGCGCCAGTTAATTCAGGACGCCTTTAATGCCAAGTTTGCAGGTCAGGAACAAGTTGATGCGGCCACCCTGCACGAATGGTTAGGCTCAACCGAAGGTATTGTCGCTACGCCGCACAGCCAGCGTTCAATTGCTGAAGTTAAAGTGGCATTTAGCGAGAGCGTTACCGATTTCCCTATTGTGGAATTAATTGATGCTGTTGAAGATGCGCTTAAGACTCCGGTTCAGGCTGCAGTGAAACGCGAAGATGAGCAAGAGTTTGCCCGTTTGAACGGACAAAATCTGATGTTCTGTGAAGACGCTTCGCGTCGCTTACAACACCAGTTGAATCAAATGTCGCACTTCCGTGACTTCTGGTTACGAGTTAACCACTACGAGTCATTGCACGCGCACGATGCCGTCAGTGTGACCACCAAAGGTATTCCGGGCGGTTACTCCTCATAACCGGGTTTAAATAAATTCCATAAGCAGCCATTAGTGGCACAGCTTTTGCTTCACACCTCATAGAGCGTCAATTTTCTGATGAGGTGTGAAAATGGAAATTATCTTGTTGTTGTTTGTTGTTGTATTAATTGCGGTGGCCGTTATTGCCAGCCGAATGTCCGAAAACTACGTCCCCTACCCTTATAAACTGAAAGATACGACCCTGTGTACAGCTCAGGAAGATCAGTTTTTGACGCTGCTGGAAAAATCGGTCGGCGATGATTTCCGTATTTTCACTAAAGTCCGTTTAAGCGACATTGTTACCGTGCGTTCCGGCTTGTCGGCAACCGCCCGTAAAGATGCGCTCAACAAAGCCAGTCAGCGTATTCTTGACTATGTACTGTGCGACATTCACACCATGCAGGTAAAAGCTGCAATTGAGCTGGAGCCCGGACAGTCGTCGCTGAATCAGCAGAAACGTAACTTATTCCTGAAGAACACTCTGGCTGCAGCCGGTTTGCCGTTCCTGCGCTTTAAAGCCAAGCCTGGCTACCGGGTGGCTGAACTGCACGACTACATTCACGGCAAAATTCGTCAGGCCGAGCATGTGCGCGCTGCGGTACCAACCAATAGAGACAAAGACAACCAGCCGATTGCCGCTTAACCGGGTCCGTGGCAGTATAGCTGCATGAACACGGAGCTTTTAAACGACATTCTGTTATCCCCTGTGACTCTCGCTCTGCTCGCATTGCTGGCAGAGCGTTGGTTTCCCTGGCCTGAACAATGGCATCCGCTTGCCGTTTTGCGGCTAATGGCTTCCTACATGAGCGGCAAGGTTAATAAACCCGGACGCCCGGTGAGCCAACAGCGTATTGCCGGTTTTCTGGCCTGGTTAACCATGTCGCTGCTGGTGCTGCTGCCAGCGGCTATTGTTTTTGCCGGTGCCGAAGTGGAACTTGCCATTGGCTGGCTTATCTTATTGGTCAGTTTACGTCAGCAACCCGTTACTCATGCCGTGCGCCTGGCAGACAGCCACTTACAACGTGGTCGTAAAAATGCCGCCCGCGCCTGGCTAAGCCGCATAACCTGGCGCGACTGTGACTTACTCAGTGAACACGGCATTGCAAAAACCAGTCTGGAATTACGTGCCGCCAGTATTTTAGAGCACCGTTTTACCCCTTTATTCTTTTGGTTTATTGGCGGCCCTTTAGCTGCGCTTGGTGTGCGTACTGTCTATGAATTGACTCAGATATGGCCCATTGCTCAGGCCCGCTACCGTCACTTTGGCCTGGCAACTCACTGGTTATACACCATAAGCCATTTTTTCCCCTCGTTTTTCCTGTCGCTGGCAGCGCGCTTTATGGCGCTGTTTCAGCCAAATAAACCCAAACTGCAGTCGCTAAACCGTAACCCACTGTTCCCGACGGTGCTGCTCAGTTGGTTGCAAAGCTTCAGTTATTGTCACCGGGTAAGCTTAGGCGGACCTATACAAGTTCAGGGAGTTCGTATTGCGCGACAGCGTTTTGACGGCCGTCCGGCAGAGTTGTTATTGCCCCGGGCGCAGCGCTGGCAAAGGCAATGGCAAATCTTTTTCGTTGCTTGTCTGGTTATTGCGTTTTTTGCTCTGTTCATTTATCGACCCTGACCGACTCATCGGGTATACTACGCGCCCTAATAAGGCAACTATTTAATACTATGAAAACCATTGATGTAATCGGCATTGGCAATGCGCTGGTGGATCAGGAGTTTGAGGTCACTGATGGCTTCCTCCAAAAGCACAATTTGAAAAAAGGCATGATGGAGCTGATTGACGAAGACGCTCAAAATACTCTGATTGCCGAGCTCAGCGAACTGGGTGAATTAAAAAAGCAGTGTGGGGGTGGCTCAGCCGCTAACTCGCTGGTGGCTTTTGCTCAGTTTGGCGGAAAAGCTTACTATTGTTGTAAAGTTGCAGACGATGAAGCCGGTATGTTTTACCGTCAGGACTTAGAACAAGTGGGTATTGAAACCAGCCTTAAAAAGCAGCAAAACCCGGGTATCACCGGTCGTTGTCTGGTCATGGTTACCCCTGATGCAGAGCGCACTATGCGTACTCATCTGGGTATCACTGCTGACTTGTCCACGGTTGAAATTGATGACGATGCGATTGCAGCAGCAAATTACCTTTATATTGAAGGTTATTTAATTACCTCGGAAATTGCCCGTGGTGCTATTCAGCATGCAAAAAAAGTGGCGCGCGATAACAACACCAAATTGGTTATGACTTGCTCTGACCCGGCAATGGTGAAGTTTTTCCGTGACGGCATTGATGAAATTCTTGAGGGTGGTGTCGATTTAATGTTCTGTAACCGTGAGGAAGCAGAATTATTAACCGGTAAGGACGATCCTCAGGCGGCTTTAAGCGTATTACTAAAGCAGGCCGACACGGTTGCAATTACTCTGGGCAAAGACGGTGCCGTAATTGCTAACCGTGAGCGTCAGGTTCACATTCCTGGTGTACCGGTTAAAGCTATTGATACCAACGGTGCCGGCGATATGTTCGCAGGTGCTATGCTATATGGTTTAACCCGTGATATGCCGTTAGAAGACGCAGGCCGTCTGGCCAGCCACGCAGCCGCTGAACTGGTTACCGAATTTGGTGCTCGACTGGATAAAGAGCGTCAACAGCAGTTAATTGAGCGTGTTATGAAGGCTCAAACCGCCTGAACTAATTACAAGTTCACCGACAAGATCACTGAAAAAGAGAGTCGCTATGAATGTAGAAAATTCGCAAGACTACAAAGTTGCAGATATTAGCTTAGCGGAATGGGGTCGCAAGGAAATTGCGATTGCTGAATCCGAAATGCCGGCGCTGATGACTATCCGCCGTAAATACGCTGAGAGCAAACCACTGGCCGGTGCCCGCATTATTGGTTGTATCCATATGACCATTCAAACAGCGGTGTTGATTGAAACATTGCTTGAACTGGGCGCAGAAGTACGTTGGTCGTCGTGTAATATTTTCTCTACTCAGGACCACGCTGCTGCCGCTATGGCCGCTGCCGGTGTTCCGGTATTTGCCTGGAAAGGCGAAACTGAAGAAGAATACGACTGGTGCTTAAAGCAAACTTGCCACAAAGACGGCGAGCTGTGGGATGCCAACATGATTCTGGATGACGGCGGTGATTTAACCCTGATGATCCACGACGAATTCCCGGAAATGCTCGATAAAATGCACGGCATTACCGAAGAAACCACCACCGGCGTTCACCGTCTGCTGGATATGCTGGAAAAAGGCACGCTGAAAGTTCCGGCCATTAACGTGAACGACGCCGTAACGAAGTCAAAAAATGACAACAAATACGGTTGCCGCCACTCGCTGAACGACGCCATTAAGCGCTCAACTGACCACTTATTGTCAGGTAAAAAGGCTCTGGTTGTTGGTTACGGCGATGTGGGTAAAGGTTCTGCCGCAAGCCTGCGTCAGGAAGGCATGATTGTTAAGATCAGCGAAATTGACCCAATTTGTGCTATGCAGGCCTGCATGGACGGCTTTGAAGTGGTTTCTCCATACCTTGGCGGCGACAATAAAGGTAACGGCGAGAACATTAACAAAGACTTGCTGGGCAATATCGACCTGATTGTGACCACAACCGGTAATATGGACGTTTGTGACCGTTACATGCTGGCGGCACTTAAGCCTACCGCCCTGGTTTGTAACATTGGTCACTTCGATAACGAAATTGACACGGCCTTTATGCGCAAAAACTGGCGCTGGGAAGAAATTAAGCCACAGGTACACAAAATTTATCGCTCCGACGATGATAACGACTACCTGATTCTGCTGGCCGAGGGCCGCCTGGTGAATTTAGGTAACGCAACCGGTCACCCAAGCCGTATTATGGATGGTTCTTTTGCTAACCAGGTACTGGCGCAGATTCACTTGTTTGAACAGAAGTTTTCGGACATGGACGCTCAGCAGCAGAAAGAGTACCTGCGCGTAGAAGTGCTGCCGAAGCAACTGGACGAAGAAGTGGCACGTTACATGGTGCAGGGCTTTGGTGGTGTTATCACTAAGCTGACAGCGGATCAGGCCAACTACATTCACGTTAATGCAGAAGGTCCGTTCAAGACTGACGAGTACCGCTACTAATGAGCGATATCATTTATCGTCAAATAACGGCTGCCGATATGGCGGCCGTTATTGATCTGGCCAACGAAGTTCATGGTGACAACTACCTGAACGAAGACAGTTTTCAGCAGTATTTAGCCGGCGGTACCATTGGTAACGTACAGTTGAACTGGATAGCTCTGCGCGGCGATACACCTTTAGGTATACGAATTACCCTGGCCCCCGGCCAATGGCCCATTGATGATTTTTGCACCCCTGACGCCTGGCCAATTCCGGCCGACAAACTGTGCTACTTTAAATGCGCAGCCGTATCGGAAAAGGCACGAGGCTTAGGCATAGGCAAAGAGTTGCTGTATCGCAGCATAGCTTCAGCCAAAGAGCTGGGCTGCCAGGGTGGCTTAGCGCATATTTGGATGCAAAGCCCCAATAACAGCGCCTATGAATACTTCACCCGCTGCGGCGGAGAAATGATTAAACAGCATGAAAAGCGCTGGTACAAAGCCTCAGTAGAAGACGGCTACTACTGCCCGGTGTGCGACGGCACCTGCTACTGCGACGCCGGCGAAATGCTGCTGAAGTTCGATACGTAAGGTGTCGAATAGCGAGCGCTGAGGTTGCATGAGCTATAGTGGAGGACGCCCATGAATACATCCCTGTAGGGCTTGGGCAGCGCCATCCATGGCGCTGCACACCTCCACAATAGCCCATTGCAACCGTCGGGCGCGCTCACTACCCGGCACCTCACGTAATCGCAGCAATTTATCGTAAACATGGATATGCTAGAAGGACAGGTTATTCACTTGAGAGCGTTACGAGTGTTGAAGGCCTCTGTGGTAGCCTGATGCTATTGCATCAGGTGAGATAGTCGAACACCTCACCTGACGTAGAACGTCAGGCTACCTAATCTCCGCCACAGAGGCCTTCAATGCTCAAGCGAAGCAAGTGAATGACCTGTCCTTCTCTGCTTTGATAGGTGGTGATTATGTATGATCCTTTGGTTAATGCGCCTCCGGGGCCTCATGATGCTCCTGAGCCGAGTTATTGGCAGCAGCATACGCAGGCCGATTTTCCGAAGTGTGTGGATGCGCCGGAGGAAGTGGAGTTTGCTGTTATTGGAGCTGGGTACACGGGGTTAAACGCAGCCCGGGTTCTGGCTGAAAGCGGACGCTCTGTTGCAGTCTTTGAAGCCAACCAACTGGCCTGGGGCTGCTCCTCGCGTAATGCTGGCTTTGTGATGAAAAGTACCGGTCGACTGGGCTTGTCAGCCTGGGCTGAACGCCTGGGCACTGAAATTGCGCACGGCATTGCCGCCGAACACCAGAAAGCGCTGCAGCTGGTTGAGCAAACCGTACAGGAATGCCCTCAACAATGTCAGCGTCAGAACGGTGGTTATCTGAAAATAGCGCACAAACCTGGCGCCATTGGTCCGTTAAAGCAACAATATGAACAGCTCAGGCAGTTTAACCAGCCGGTGGAATGGCTGACTCAAGAACAACTGAAAAACCTTGTTTCCAGCCCGCAAGCCCATGCGGCATTACGCTTCACCGACTGCTTTGCTCTTAACCCTATGCTATTGGCGGCAGCAACGGCCCGACGGGCCGCTGCCGCCGGTGCGCAGTTAGTGGAGCACTGCCCGGTAACAAAAGCGGTGTCGCTTGGCGGCAAAGGCGTGTATCTGCAAACCGCAAAGGGCGCTGTACGCGCCCGTAAGCTGTTAGTTTGCTCTAACGGCTATACCTCAGGGCAATTATTGCCGGAGCTTGCCAGTCGCTCGTTACCCGTGCTCTCAAGCATTATTACCACCCCACCTCTGAGTAAAGAACAGGTTGAGAGCATTAAGCTGTCACCCCAGTACGCCATAATGGATACTCGCATTCTTAAGTATTACTTTCGTCTACTACCGGATAACCGCTTATTGTTTGGCGGCCGCGGTGCCATACAGGGCAAAAGTGCCGCCGACCCCGTTTATGCTAAACGCCTGCTGACGGCTCTGCACCAAACCTTTCCGCAACTGCGGGATATAAACAAGTGGGAACACTTTTGGAGTGGCTGGGTCAGCGTGTCACTGGACGATTACCCGCGAGTAGGCAAAGTGAAAGACAATATCTACGCCAGCATGGGTTACTGCGGCGCCGGTGTCAGCTTTACCGCCCTGGCCGGCCAGCGACTGGCAGAAGCCGCCATGGAACAGCCCCTGCCCGAGCTGCCTTACTACCAGTCTCAACTAAAGCCCTTCCCACTACCGCGCTTCCGCCGCCTGGGCCAATGGCTCTACTACCACTACGGCCGCCTGCGCGACTGAGCCGGGACAGCCTGTTCACGTGTTTCGCTTGAGCGTTGAAGGCCTCTGTGACGGAGATTTGGTAGCCTGACGTTCTACGTCAGGTGAGGTGCTCAACTATCTCACCTGATGCAATAGCATCAGGCTACTCCAGAGGCCTTCAACACTCGTAACGCTCACAAGTGAACAACCTGCCCCTTTTGCCGCTCTCATAACGGATTAAGTTGGCTTTTATCTGAGGCGGGAGATAGTGAGCGCGCCAACGGTTACATAGGGCTATTGTGGAGGTGTGCAGCGCCATGGATGGCGCTGCCCAAGCCCTACAGGGATGTATTTACGGGCGTCCTCCACAATGGCCCTTGTAACCTCAGCGCTCGCTATTCAGCTCCGCTACAGGCCGAAGACGATTTTTTCGCTTTTGAGCATTCGGGCTATGTATTTCATGAGCAGCAGTGCGGCTGCCAGAGTGGCAATTGCGCTGATTACGGTTCCCATTACGTTTACGTTCTCGCCGCGTATCAGTGACAGAAAGGCCTGATGCTGACCGGTTAGCGGGAGGTAGTAGAGGATTGGGTTTTTAAGGCGTGCGAATTCCACACCAAAAGAAGCCGCCATTGGAATGATCAGCAAGAAGCTGATGTAGGTTTGTGCTTCTTTGAAGTTCTTGGCCCGGAATGACACAAATAGCTGCAGCGCTGTGGCGAACAGGGCTAGTGGCACCAGTAAGATGAACATTAATACCATCATGCCCACACTGAAATTCACGTTCATGCCAATTTCGTGTAATGGAACGTAGGCAAAAATAATGGGTATGAGTACCAGTGACAGTATTGCCCCAAACAAAGAGAAAGTTGTTGCGGTCAGTGCTTTACCGGTAACGATATCCCAGGTACTTAGCGGCTGACTCAGCAGAAACTCCAGTGAGTTACGTTCGCGTTCACCTGCACTAATGTCTATGGCGACGTTCATGCCGGACCAGAACACGGACAAAATAATAAAGACCAGCACACTGCCCATAATCAATGCCGCCTTTGAGCCACGGGTTGCCAGGTCCTGCTTCTGCAATTGTACCGGTTGAATCACACGTGGGTCGACGCCGCGCAGTGTTAAACGGTATGCGGCTATTTGGCTTGAATAGGCCTGAACTGCCTGCTCTACTCGCTTAATGTCGGTTTGCTGTTTTTGCGCAGACCAGTCTGCCCGTAAAGTCACTTCTACCGGCTCTGCTTTGCTAACGCTTTCCTGCCAGTCTTCAGGCAAAGTAAGGACTATAGGTGTTTCGGTTTTTGCCCACTCGCCCTGCTTCTGGACTACGCCACGTTCGTTAAGAAAATCAATCAGCTGTGGTGCGTTTTCTTCGCCTTCAATGGTGATTTCAATGTCGGCTTTATCGGTCAGTTGCGTTATCAGAAAAAAGAACGCCACGGCCATTAACAATGGTCCGAAAAAAGCATAAGACATTGCTGCCAGAACGGAGCGTTTGTCACGAATTGCGTCGCGAAACTCTTTTTTCCATACAGAGGTTAATGCACTCATCAGGCTGCTATCCCCTCGTCGGTACCAATTATTTTCACGAAAGCATCTTCCAGTTGAGGTTCGCCTGTCATGTCGCACAGCTCCTGTGGGGTTCCTTCTGCGGCAACTTTGCCGTTTGCCATAACCACCACCCGGTCACAAAGTGCAGCAACTTCCTGCATTACGTGGCTGGAAAACAGAATGCAGGTACCTTGAGCGCGTTGCTCGCGCAGCACGTCTCGTAAAATACGGGTACTCATTACGTCCAGTCCGCGGCTGGGCTCATCAAGAATCAAGTGCTTCGGGCTATGTACCAGTGCCTGTGCCAGCGCTACTTTCATTCTCTGACCTTGCGAAAAACCGGCGGTACGTCTGTCAGCCAATTCTTTGATATCGAGCTTTTCGATAACTTGTTCAACAGCTTGTTTTTGTTTGCTACCGGTAAGACCGTGAAGTCCGGCAAAATAAGCCACTTGCTCACGCACCGTCAAACGTTCGTAGAGGCCGAATTTATCGGGGAATATGCCCAGGTTACGACGCGCATCAATTGGGTTCTGATTGGCATCGACACCTTCAATTTCAGCTTTACCGGTATCGGCCTGAAGTAATCCGTAAATAATACGCAAGCAGGTGGTTTTACCGGCACCATTAGGACCCAGAAGCCCGGTAATTTCACCGTCTTTTGCCTGAAACGAGAGCGAATCCAGCGCTTGCACATTCTTAAATGTTTTTGTCAGTGCATCTACGTTTATCATCCCTTAAAGCCCCGCTGCATTTTGGTTCAGTACGAAAGGCTTAAGACTCTGCTTAGCTAAGCAACTGCCACCTATATTTTCAATTGAGCCCTGTTCAATAAAGTCCGCAACAAGCTGATTAGCGCAAGTATGGCTGGCAATGGTATGGCCCGCGTTTGGCGCAACTAAATGCTTACTGTTGGGTAAGGTCCGGTGTGCAACTTCTCCCCATTCAGGCGGTGTTACCGGATCTAACTCACCGGATAATAACAATACTGGTTTGTCGCTCACGACAGGATCAGACCAGTATCCCGGCACGCTCGATGAGCGCCAACCGGCACACATATCAACGAAGGCATCACCGGTACGGCTGCCAATAAACTGATTGTCGCCGTCTTGCTTAAGCAATTTCGGGGTGGCTCGTGGTAGGTCTTCAGAACATACGACCGACAACATTAACCCCAAATAAATATTGCTTTGAGACATGGTACCACCCATCAGTCCAAGAATGGCGTGGTAGTCCCCTGCTGCGGCAGAGTGGATAGCATAAGGTAACAGTTGACGAGTATTCGGGTGATATAAAGCCACTCGCATAATGGAGCTGAAACGCCCTGGTGTCAGCTTGATTTCCAGAGGCTCGAAGGACAACGGATCGCGTGTTTCCAATAAGATATCCTGAGCTTCAAGTTCAGTCATCACCTCATAATATTCTTGTTCAAGGTTTGGAAACTTCTCGCGGCAGGCTGTTTGCTCTGTGCAGTCTTCTAGCATGGCATCAAATGCAGCCGCCCCATGTTGGCCAAAAGGACCAATAACAACCTGCGGTGGCGCAACAGCATCTAACGTGGCGGTGCGAACTGAGCCTGGCGCTTCACGCAAATAAGTCAGCCCTACCCGGGTACCATATGATCCGCCATACAAATTCAGTTGCTCAATTCCTAAGTGTTCACGTACCCGTTCGAAATCCTTTACCGCATTAACCGTGTGATATTGCGTTGTATCAGTGTCGGGGTACTGCTTCAGGCATTCGCGGCTCAACTCGGCAAGATCTTGCTCGTCGTCAGCGCGAATGAGTTCATCTGGACGCTCGATATCACATTTCAGCGGATGACTTTTCCCTGTGCCACGTTGATCGATTAAAAGAATATCCCGCTTCTGACGTACACCCTCAAACATTCGCGCTATCATTGGCGCAAGTTCTGTCGCTGCCTGTCCCGGCCCTCCTGCCAGAATAAGCATTGGGTCGGCCTTGGCGCCTTCCTGAACTGCCGGCAGAACGGCGTAATAAATACCAATATGCTTACCTTCAGGCTGGTTATAATTTTCCGGAACTGACACCGTTCCACAATGCAATTGTTCCTGCACGCCGGGAAGGTAACAGCTTGCAGCTTCGGTTGTTTTTGTCTGTGCCAAACTGCTAAGCGGGGTTAAACCCAATAACAGTAAAGGCAAAGCTAGTGCCATCCATTGTTTCATAACGATTCCGTTTGTTTGCGTAACGGATCTATTGTCGTAGAGAACGGGGCAAAATTACAAGGTAAGTCACTGGTTGAATTGTTAGAAGATGTAAAAAAACCCGCAAACAACGCTTGCGGGTTTTCGAAATACGGAATAAGCCTTTTAATTAAAAGCCGGCGCGCTCTTTAATTGCCTGAGCAATAGCGCTGCCGCCATGACCGTTAGACTGAGCCCACTCGTAGTCGCCTGAGTTCTGCAGTTCATCTACCGACAGACGGCCAACGATGAAGCTGCCAATTTCTTGTGAACCGTTCGCCATTGCGAATTGCAGTAAGCTTTGTCCATTACACTGGATGCCGCTGTAAATATCACGTACACGGACACGAGAATCACGCAGTTTTTTACGCATACGCATAGTGTCGTCACCTTGTACGTATGTGCACAAGCTCAAAGCCAACTCGTTTGCTTCTGCGCTCTTTGAGAATGTTACGCCTGTTGCTGCAACAGCAGCCATCAAGGTGCCTAATACAATCGCTTTCATGTAAAACCCCATCACAAGATTGTTCAAAAATTCATCAGAGATGATACTACGAACTCAAGCCTGCTGCAATGGCCTAAAATTGTTGTAAGTTACTGAATTTATAACTTCTTATTAACGTTTCCTGTCGAAAATAAGGGTACTAAAGTTATGTGAATTACGTTCGTCGGCGGCAAAGTTTTGCCGCTCTACCTCTTGCCATTCAGCGACTTGGAGATAGTCGGGAAAGTAGGTATCGCCCTCAACATTTAAATCTATTTTAGTAACATATAGACGGTCTGCAAGCGGTAAAAACTTTTCATAAATTTTTCCGCCACCAATGACCATAAGTTCATCGACCGGCCCCGCAGCCGCAATAGCTTGTTGCACACCAGATACCCAGATGACCTGACTGTCCTGATTTTCCGAACGATCCGTTCGACGGCTTAGAACAATATTTTTGCGTCCGGGTAGCGGTCGGCCAATTGATTCAAAGGTTCGTCGACCCATAACAATTGGCTTACCCAAAGTAATTTTTTTGAAATACTGCAACTCATCCGGAAGATGCCATGGCATTTTATTGTCTTTGCCGATAACCCGGTTATCTGCCATTGCAACCACAAGTGAGATTTTCATTCGACAATACCCTTAATGCATAGCCTGACGTTTACGTCAGGACCAGTATCTCACCTGACATGAATGTCAGGCTACTTCTGATAAATGACTTCGACGTCGTGATCATCATCATCGTCGTCGTCTTCGTCATCCTGCTCTTCTTCCAGCACTTCTTCGTGGTAGATATCCCACATAAATTCAACCGGGTCAGCTTCTTCCTGCTGTTCCGTATTAGGTGCCGGTAAGGTCTCAAGGTAAGAGATAACCTCACGACATAGCGCATCACTGCCGCGACCTTCTAACGCCGCAATTTGGAATACCGGGCCGTCCCAGTCCAGAGCTTTAACCAGCTCATCCACTTTTTCCTGAACTTCTTCGTCCAGCAACAAGTCGACTTTATTTATAACCAGCCAGCGAGGTTTTTCTGCCAGTTTCGGGCTGTATTTTTCCAGCTCATTGATGATGATACGTGCCTGCTCCGCAGGGTCAGTCTCATCAAATGGTGCTAAGTCCACCAAATGCAGAAGTAAGCGACAGCGTTCTAAGTGTTTCAGGAAGCGAATACCCAAACCAGCGCCTTCAGCCGCACCTTCGATAAGACCCGGGATATCTGCAATAACAAAACTTTGATGTGGTGCCGGACGCACAACACCCAAATTAGGTATCAACGTGGTAAAAGGGTAGTCGGCTACTTTAGGTCGCGCCGCTGAAACCGAACGAATAAAGGTCGATTTACCTGCGTTTGGCATACCCAATAAGCCCACGTCAGCCAACAACATGAGTTCGAGTTTCAACGAACGTACTTCACCCGGAGTACCATCGGTTTTCTGTCGGGGAGCACGGTTCACACTGCTTTTAAAACGCGTGTTACCTAAACCATGGAAGCCGCCTTTGGCTACCATTAAACGCTGACCATGCTGAGTCAAATCGCCAAGAACTTCGCCGGTGTCAACATCGGTAGCGCGAGTACCCGGAGGAACCGGCAGCACGATATCGCTACCGCGTTTACCCGTACAGTTTTTACCCATACCATTTTGACCACGCTCCGCTTTATGGAAGCGCTCAAAACGATAGTCGATAAGGGTATTCAGGTTTTCATCGGCTTGCAGGTAGACGTCACCACCATCGCCGCCGTCACCACCGTCGGGACCACCTTTGGGAATGTACTTCTCGCGACGGAAACTGATACAACCATTACCGCCGTCACCCGCATCTACGCGGACTTCTACTTCATCAACGAATTTCATCGCAATTTGCTACTTATCACTTAGAGAATACTGTGCAAAATTCTAGCACATATGAAAAAGCCCCGCCGTAAGGCAGGGCTTTCAGAACCGAAACTTTTCAGTTTATGTTCACGTTATTAATCAGTAATAACGCTCACAAATTTACGGTTTTTGCTGCCCTTCACTTCAAAAGACACTTTGCCTTCTGAGGTTGCAAACAATGTGTGGTCTTTACCGATACCAACGTTTGCTCCCGCGTGGAACTTAGTACCACGTTGGCGAACCAGGATGTTGCCTGCTAATACAGACTCACCACCGAAGCGCTTAACACCGAGACGTTTACTCTCTGAGTCGCGACCGTTTTTAGTAGAACCACCAGCCTTTTTATGTGCCATGTCGTTACTCCTTAATTAGCTGTTGATACCAGTGATTTTCACTTCCGTGAACCACTGACGATGGCCTTGTTGACGACGAGAGTGCTTACGACGACGGAACTTAACGATTTTAATTTTATCGCCACGACCGTGATCAATCACTTCCGCTTTCACTTTACCACCGGATACGAACGGAGCACCGATGTTTACATCGTTGCCGTCAGAAACCATCAAAACCTGGTCGAATTCAACTACATCACCGGTAGCTGCTTCCAGTTTTTCCAGGCGGACGATTTGGCCTTCAGACACACGGTGCTGCTTACCGCCACTTTGGAATACTGCGTACATATTATTCTCCACAACCCTATTGGGCATCCAAATTCAAATCAGGGCGCGAATTGTACGTAATCCCGCCAGCGATCGCAACCCTTTATTTGAACTTAAAGGCTACGCCATCTGCCGCGCTTTGAGTTTCCGCGCCGCCTTAAATAGTGTACCATCCCTTTTCCGTTAAATTTTGTAAATAAACAGATATCTATGATGGATATGCAGTCCATTAACGCATTAGCCAAAGACGATATGTTTGGCGTTAATGCTTTAATAGGTGAACAACTTCAATCGGATGTTGCCCTAATTAACCAGTTAGGCCTCTATATTGTCAATAGTGGTGGTAAACGCTTACGCCCACTGCTTGCCATATTAGCGTGTCGGGCGCTGGGTTATGAAGGTAACGATCACCGCAAACTTGCGACAATTATCGAGTTTATTCATACCGCGACCCTGCTGCACGACGATGTCGTCGACGAGTCGGAACTGCGCCGCGGACGTAAAACCGCTAATGCGGTGTTCGGTAATGAAGCCAGCGTGCTGGTTGGTGACTTCCTTTATACCCGCGCTTTTCAGTTAATGGTCGATTTAGACTCCCTGCGGATACTGCGTATTTTAGCGGATGCCACCAACGTTATTTCTGAAGGTGAAGTGCTGCAGTTAATGAACTGTAACGACCCCGATACCTCAGAAGCCAGCTACTTTAATGTCATTTACGGTAAAACCGCCAAGCTGTTTGAAGCTGCAACCGAGCTGGCCGGCGTATTAACTGCACAAGACGAAAAAGTAACGCAGCAACTGGCCGATTACGGTCGTTACCTGGGTACCGCGTTTCAGTTAGTGGACGACCTGCTGGATTACACCGCGGACAGCGAATCGATGGGCAAGAATGCCGGTGATGATTTAGCGGAAGGTAAGCCAACGCTACCGTTGTTGTACGCCATGTGGCACGGAAACGACGTAGAACAAAAACTGATTCGCGAAGCCATTGAGCAAGGTGACGGACGTGAGCACTTACAAACCGTGCTAACCGCTATGGAACGAACGGGAGCTTTGCAATACACCCGCGACAAAGCGCTAGAAGCCGCCGAACAAGCTCGCCAGTCTTTAAGCGAGCTCCCGGACTCCGACTACAAACAAGCCCTGCTCACCCTAACCCACCTGGCAGTCGACCGAGTGGCGTAGCAGGCTTGGAGAAATATTGGGGATGGTCAGTATTGGCGAAAAGCCGTTGCGGGTTATCTGGAGGTAGCCTGATGTTCACATCAGGTGGGATATTTGAACATTGGACCTGACGTGAACGTCAGGCTACATGACTTTCAGCAAGTAGCGCGGAAATGTTGGGGCGGCTATTACAGGAGCGTCGAGCGCTCATGGATGAGCTTGTAGCGTCTCCTGTAATAGCCGCCCCAGTATTTTCAAAAGCGGATCGCTGAAAGCTTAGCTGGCGAAGTCGATGCCTTTTTGGATGTCGCCTTTCAGGCCGTCGAGCATTTCGTCCATGCATTTTTGTTCGAAGGCACTTAGTTTGCCGTAAGACAGAATTTCTTCGGCGCCATTTTTGCCTAAGCGTACTGGCTGTGCGAAGAACTTAGCGTTGTCGCCAGGGCCTTCTACGTAAGTGCACTCAATGGTGTCCTGACCTTGCAGGCCTTTCAGCAATGACAACGCAAAACGTGCTGCTGCCTGACCCATTGAAAGGGTTGCTGAACCACCGCCGGCTTTGGCTTCGACAACTTCAGTACCTGCGTTCTGGATACGGTGAGTTAAGTCTTTAATTTCTTGCTCGGTGAACTCAACGCCTTCAACCTGAGACAGCAATGGCAGAATGGTTGTGCCGCTGTGGCCACCAATAACGGGTACGTTGACGTTTTCCGGGTTCAGACCACGTAGCTCACCAACGAATGCTTCTGAGCGGATAACGTCAAGTGTGGTGACACCGAACAGTTTACGCTTGTCGTAGCAGCCTGCTTTTTTCAGGACTTCGGCAGCAATTGGTACTGTGGTATTTACCGGGTTGGTGATGATACCAACACAAGCGTCAGGGCAGTTGTCTGCAACGCCTTGTACTAAGTTTTTAACGATGCCTGCGTTCATGTTGAACAGGTCAGAGCGATCCATACCTGGCTTACGAGGTACGCCGGCTGGAATTAATACGATATCGCTGCCAACTAATGCTGACGCAAGATCATCTTTACCGAAGCCTGTTACTTTCACGTCGGTAGGGATGTGACTTAAGTCAACCGCTACACCTGGAACTACTGGCGCAACGTCATACAGCGATAATTCTGAACCTGCTGGTAACTGGGTTTTCAGAAGTAATGACAATGCCTGGCCGATACCACCGGCCGCACCTAATACGGCTACTTTCATCTCAGACTCCGTTTTTGTTAGTCAATTTTAACTGCATAAAAATGCAGAATTTGGCGCAAAACTGTACTCCAATATCACTAAAAATACAACTTTGCGCGGTACACATTCAGCACTCGAATAGCGCATCTATATGCAGTACACTGGAGACTATTATAGCATGTAACCAGTATAGGAATTGAACTCTCTCATGGTGCAAGACACGTTACTCGAAGCTTTTAAAACCCTTCTTCGCGAAGAGCGCTATGGCTCACAGGGAGAAATTGTTAACGCCTTGAAAGCCGAGGGCTTTGATAACATTAGCCAGTCTAAAGTCTCGCGCATGTTAAGTAAGCAAGGGGCGGTTCGTACCCGCAATGCAAAGCAGGAAATGGTCTACTGCTTACCGCCCGATTTAGCGGTACCTTCCACTAAGGCACCATTAAGCCAGCTTGTACTGGATATTCAGCACAATGATGTCATGGTAATTATTCGCACCAGCCCGGGGGCTGCTCAGTTGATTGCCCGCTTGCTTGACTCTGTGGGTAAAAAAGAAGGTGTGCTTGGTACGATAGCTGGCGACGACACCATTTTTATTGCACCACTTAAGGTTGCTGATATCGACTTTACTCTGAAGAAGGTCCGGGAGTTATTCGCCAGTCAGGCGGTACTGCCCTCGTCGTGATCCGCTACTTCTTTGTTGTCTTCCATAAAACGCATTGAAGGAACAAAAAAGCCACAGTTGGATACCGCTTGCGAATAATCCAGTAACGGATCGTAGGCCCCTTGTTCGTCGGCGTAATATCGATTTTTAAGCCACTGCACCACCATTTTCGGTGTATGACTAAAATACATAGCGAGCAGTCCCTGTTCGCGCAGGTCGCCCCAGGGCATATTCTGCCGCAGCAAAGGAACAGGCTGTTCATTACTGTCAATTAAACGGCTTTTGGCAGCGTGTGTAATGCCATCAATTTTGGCTTCTGACAAACGTTCGCCGGAGACTTTTTCCCGCCCCATGAGTTGCTCTTGTTTTTCCGGGCCCAGGTAGTCCCAGCGGCGTAAGTCGTGACGAAACTTTTGTACGAATAAGTAACTGCCATCAACAAAATTGGCATCGTCTTTTTCTTCTACTAATGCCACCTTACGTTTGCGCATACCCCGGGGGTTGTCAGGCGCATCGATAAAACCGGTCAAGTCACGCCCGTCCAGATAACGGAAGGAACGAATTTGTTCGACCACTTCAATGTCATAACCGAACCATTCAATTATTGTTCGCCCGGCCAGGTAATTGGCGTCGAAGCGGTCACAACGAATTTGAATGATGAGATCATAAGGGTGCCTTGGTGCTTCCCGGTCGCCGTCGGAAAGTTCAGGAAAAGCTTGCAGATGCAGCGGTCGCTTGTGTGGGTAGAGAATGTCCCAGTAATCGGCGCCTATGCCTACAAAGCCTGTTAACATGGCTTCTGAGAAGCGGGCGTCAAGATCGCGTAAAATTGCTGGAAAGCGAGCCAGTTTACGGCGTAGACTTTCAACGTCGTCGCTCATGACATGACAAAACAACGTCAGACCATGCAGATTAGGTTCCGCGTAGACTCCTGACTGAGCTTTATCCACCCTATTCTCCCGTTTAACTGTTATTTTTGTGTGTTCGTTCTATTCGCTTTTACATTAAATAGCGCACGAGGCATTATAGAATGCCTGTATTCGTTATGACACCGCAAGGAAAAATCATGCGCAATCTGATACTTATTTTTGGTTTGCTTGGACTGACTGCCTGTGCGAGCACGGCAGACAATCAAACTCAGCGTAGCAGTGCTCAACAACAGACTCCGGCTGCTGAGTTTCATCAGTTGGCTGACACTATCTGGGAAGGACTGAATGAGTCTAGCGATACCGAGCTGACCGACATGTCACCGGAAGCGTTAGAGCAACGTTACCAACAACGCTCTGAATGGCTTGAACAACTGAACGCAGTTAACCTTAACGAGCTAAGCCGGGATGACCAGATAAACCATGCGATGATTCACTACACCTTAAAGAACAAGGTCGATGAATACCGCTTTAATGCGCACTATATGCCATTAACAGCCGAGGGCAGTTTTCACAGCTCTTTAGCTTTTATGCCGTCATACACGTCATTTTCATCGGCTGAAGACTACCAGAATTACATAGCAAAACTGCGCTCAATTCCTCGTTACATGGAGCAGCAGACTCACTGGTTGCGTAAGGCCATTGAGGAAGGTTATACCCAGCCCGCAGCCGCTATGGCCGGTTTTGAAGAAAGCATACTGGCCTACATTGTGCAGGATGCTAAAGACAGCGTTTATTTCTCTCCTTTTGCGCAACAACCGGGTTTTGTTGATAGCGAACAGTGGGAGCAACTTAAAGGCGATGCATTAACCGCTATTGATGATCAGGTGATGCCGGCTTACGACGACTACTTTACCTTTATGGTTACCGAGTATTTACCAAGTGCGCGTAAAAGCATTGGCGCCAGTGAGCTACCCAATGGGGACGCTTTTTACCAGAACCGTATTAAGCATTACACCACACTGGATATGAACGCTGATGAAATTCATGAAATTGGTCTGCAGGAAGTCGCACGCATTCGCGGCGAAATGCTGGAAGCCATTGAAGCCAGCGGTTTTGAAGGTGATTTTGACGAATTTGTCGAGTTTTTACGTACCGACGACCAGTTCTATCCGGAAACAGCAGAAGAATTACTACAGTACGCAGCCTGGATAGCGAAAAAAATGGATGGTGAACTACCTAAGCTCTTCAAAACCCTGCCACGTAAACCTTATGGCATTGCCCCGGTTCCAGCTGAGATAGCTCCGAAATACACAACAGGCCGCTACTCAGGAACCAACCGCGACGACCGCGCTGGTTTTTATTGGGTGAATACCTACGCGCTGGACCGTCGTCCGCTCTACCAGATGGAAGCGCTGACACTGCACGAAGCGGTACCGGGTCATCATTTACAAAACGCCATTGCTGGCGAGCTAGAAGATTTACCGGAATATCGTCAACAGACCTACATTTCCGCTTTTGGTGAAGGCTGGGGATTGTACTCTGAGTACTTAGGTCTGGAGGCCGGTTTTTATGAAGACCCGTATAGCAACTTTGGCCGTTTAAGCTATGAAATGTGGCGTGCGGCGCGCTTAGTGGTGGATACCGGTATGCATGCCAAAGGCTGGAGCCGTGAACGTGCAATGGACTTTATGGCCAACAATACTGCGTTGTCGCTGCATAACGTGAAAACCGAAATTGACCGTTACATTACCTGGCCTGCACAAGCGCTTTCGTACAAGCTGGGCGAACTGACCATTAAGCGTTTACGCAGCGAAGCAGAGCAGCAGTTAGGTGATAAATTCGACATTCGTGAATTCCACGATGCGGTACTGGAAAACGGCAGTGTGCCACTGAAAGTACTCGAGCAACACATCAACGACTGGATTGCCGAGCAGAAATAACGGCATTGAACCATGAGTGCTGAGGTTACAAGGGCTTTTCCGGAGGACACCCGCAAGTACTTCCCTGTAGGGCTTGAGCAGCGCCATCCTTGGCGCTGCACACCTCCTGAAAAGCCCTTATAACCATCGGCGCACTCATTATTCACTGCCTGAATCAGCCTAGCTTTTAAGCTCAACTCCGACCTGACTTTCTTAGCCGTTTCTGATAGTTGATTTGTTCACTCAGGAAATTGTTATTTGATAAAGCAACTCTTGGGTATTCTGTTTCTGTCGTAGAAAGGCCATGACATAGCTCACCCGAGCTTTCTCATCTAAGCGAAATAAGATTTTATAGTTATCCACGAGCACCACTCGATAATCAACTATGCCTAATGTCTCAAGCTCGTGGGAAACAGGAAATTGCAGAGGGTTGTCACCTAGCTTATTTTCTGCGAAATCAAGGAGCTGCTTACCGAGTCGAATGGCTTCTTCTTCCCCAAGAAAGGTTTTCATATAGCGAGTTAAAGTAGCCAGTGTTTTATAGCTAAGCTCAGTTAAATAGACATCGTAGTTCATAAGCGATGGCTAAAGCTCAAACTTCTTTGTAGAAAGTTCACGCTCTAACCTTTCTTTGGCTTCGCTGGCAGAAAGCACGTTCTGGTTTCGAATATCCCGTTCAGCCAGATTCATCAGCTTAAGTGTGGCAATAGCTTCGTCCCGCTGCCGGGCGCTGGCTTCCGATTCAATGCGATACACCGGATTACCACCCTGGGTGACCACAATAGGCTCTTCAACATTCAGTGATGCCGCATTTTGCTTAATGTAACTAATGGTTTTTATCTGCATAATTCACCTCCTTTAAAGTCGAACCAAATATAGACCACTAATAGACCACACGCAAATTGGGCACAAAAAAAACGCCGAAGCGGTTTTATAAGTTGCTAATGAGTGCGATCAACGGTTGCGAGGACTCTTAACGAGGTGTGCAGCGCCATGGATGGCGCTGCACAAGCCCTACAGGGAAGTACTTGCGGGCGTCCTCGTAAAGAGTCCTTGCAACCTAAGCACTCATTAAGCCACGTTAATGGTTGGGATGATGTTTTCCTTGGCCGCTTTTTCTGCGTCGCGGAAGGCATCCATCTGGTCGAAGTTCAGGTATTTGTAGACTTCGCCAGCCATCGAATTGATGTCCTGTGCGTACTCCAGGTATTCTTCCGGAGTCGGCAGGCGACCAACGATAGCACCGACAGCGGCAAGTTCTGCAGAGGTCAGGTAAACGTTTGCGCCATCACCTAAGCGGTTCGGGAAGTTACGCGTTGAGGTAGACAGTACTGTTGCGCCTGGTTCTACCCGTGCCTGGTTACCCATACACAGTGAACAGCCCGGCATTTCCGTACGAACACCGTTGCGCTCGTATATGTCGTAGTAGCCTTCGGTTTCCAGCTGGGCTTTGTCCATTTTCGTTGGTGGTGCAATCCACAAACGGGTATTTAATGGGTCAGAGTTTTTCTCTAACAATTTACCCGCTGCACGGAAGTGACCAATGTTGGTCATGCACGAACCAATGAAGACTTCATCCACGTTGTCGCCGGCAACTTCGCTCAGGAACTTCGCATCATCAGGGTCATTCGGGCAACAAACGATTGGCTCTTTAATCTCGTTCAGGTCAATTTCGATAACTGTTGAATAGTCAGCGTCTTTGTCCGCACGAGTCAGCTCTGGGTTTTCTAGCCACTCTTCCATCTTGCGGGCACGACGTTCCAGCGTACGCGCATCGCCGTAGCCTTCGTTGATCATCCAACGCAGCATGGTGATGTTAGAACGCAGATACTCGGCAACCGACTCTTCTGACAGGTCGATGGTACAACCGGCCGCTGAACGCTCGGCAGAAGCGTCAGACAATTCAAATGCCTGCTCTACGGTTAAGTGATCAAGACCTTCAATTTCTAAGATACGACCCGAGAAAATGTTTTTCTTGCCGCGTTTATCAACGGTCAGGTGACCTTCTTTGATAGCGAAAGCCGGAATGGCATGAACCAAGTCACGTAAAGTGATACCTGGCTGCATTTCACCTTTGAAACGCACCAATACTGACTCTGGCATATCCAGAGGCATAACACCGGTAGCTGCAGCAAAGGCAACCAGACCAGAGCCTGCCGGGAATGAAATACCCAGTGGGAAGCGCGTATGCGAGTCACCACCCGTACCAACAGTGTCTGGCAACAACATACGGTTCAGCCAGCTGTGGATGATACCGTCACCCGGACGCAAGCTTACGCCGCCACGGTTCATAATGAAGTCAGGTAAGGTGTGCTGAGTTTCAACGTCAACCGGCTTAGGATAAGCGGCGGTGTGACAGAACGACTGCATAACCAGGTCTGAGTTAAAGCCAAGGCAGGCCAGGTCTTTTAGCTCGTCACGGGTCATAGGCCCTGTGGTGTCCTGAGACCCCACGGTGGTCATCTTCGGTTCGCAATATGCGCCCGGACGAACACCTTCCATGCCACAAGCTTTACCGACTAGCTTCTGCGCCAGCGAGAAACCTTTGCCGCTGTCGGCTGGTTGCTCTGGCTTACGGAACAAGTCTGATGGACCCATGCCCAGAGACTCACGTGCTTTTTCTGTCAGGCCACGGCCGATGATTAAGTTAATACGGCCACCGGCACGTACTTCATCTAAAATGACACGAGACGCATAATCGTATTCAGCGATAACTTCGCCAGCTTCGTTCTCGATTTTGCCTTCGTATGGGTAAATAGTGATGATATCACCCATGTTCATTTTTTCGACGTCGGCTTCAAATACCAACGCACCTGCGTCTTTCATTGTATTGAAGAAAATAGGCGCAACTTTAGAGCCAATACAGATGCCGCCGGCACGTTTATTTGGTGTGCCCGGCATGTCTTCGCCGATATTCCACAGTACTGAGTTGGTCGCCGATTTACGTGAAGAACCGGTACCCACTACGTCGCCAACGAAAGCAACCGGGTGACCTTTTTCTTTTAATTCTTCAATTTGCTTGCCTGCATCAGTAATGCCTTCGCGTGGCATTTTGTACATGGCTTTAGCGTGCAAAGGAATGTCCGGACGAGACCAGGCATCTGGTGCCGGAGACAGGTCATCGGTATTGGTTTCGCCGGTCACTTTAAAAACAGTGGCTTTAATTGACTTAGCCAGTTCGTCGCTGCCGGTAAACCATTCGGCGTTAGCCCAGGATTCGACAACTTCTTTCGCCAGTGCATTACCGGCTTTCATTTTCTCTTCCACGTCGTGGAAGGCATCGAACATTAAGATGGTTTCTTTCAGTTCTTTAGCGGCCAGTTCAGCCAGCTGAGAATCGTCCAGCAATTCCACCAAAGTGACGATGTTGTAACCACCGTGCATATTGCCGAGCAGCTTCACTGCGTATTCTTTGCTCACAACCGGGCTTTCAATTTCGCCCTTAACAACGGCACTTAAAAAGCCGGCTTTAACATAGGCAGCTTCATCCACACCCGGCGGTACACGCTCGGCCAGCAGCTCAACCAGGAATTCTTCCTCGCCTGCTGGGGGATTTTTCAGTAATTCCACTAAGTCTGCTACTTGCTCGGCGTTTAATGGCTTCGGAGGGATGCCTTCTGCGGCGCGCTCTTCCACGTGCTGACGATATTCTTTAAGCACTGATATTACCTCTCATTTGCTTGCATGAATTCTAGACGGTTCACTAGTGCGGCGCATTATACGGATTTTGCTGTTAAATTCCCATGACACAGGGCTATAAATCAGCTAATTCAGGGTATAAACGGGATGAATGCGCCCGGGTTACGGGCGCGGTACTCTTTGGACTATGGCGTACATAACAGGAACAACAAACAGGGTCAGTACCGTAGCAAAGCCCAGCCCAAACATGATGACCGTTGCCATGCTGGCAAAGAAGTCATCAAACAGCAGCGGTATCATGCCTAAAATGGTGGTGGCTGCCGCCATTCCAACCGGACGCACACGACTGACTGCGGCATCGCTTAAGGCTTGAACCGCCTCTTTTCCGGAGTCCAGCTCAACATTGACCTGCTCCAGCAACACCACGCCGTTTTTAATCAGCATGCCGGACAAACTCAGAAAACCGAGTAATGCCATAAAACCAAAAGGCTTATCCAACAACAGCAACCCGACTGTTACGCCAATAATAGAAAGCGGAACGGTCGTCCAGAGCACCGCGGCCTGGCGGATGCTGTTGAATAACAACACAGTAATAATAAACATAATCAAGAAGCCCATTGGTAGCGCACCAAATAGCGCTTTTTCGGCCTTACCCGAGGCTTCGTGTTCGCCGCCCCAGGTAAGCTCATAGCCCAGCGGCAACTCAATGGCTTCCAGCTCGGGCCGGACACGCTCAAACACCTGAGCCGCAGTTTCATCGGTCAGTAGATCATGGTCGGCCATAACAGTAAGCGTTCGCTTACGGTCACGTCGGAGTATGAGCGGGTCTTCCCAGGTCACATCAACCGAGCGGGTCACTTGCGCCAGCGGTACAAAACGGTCGAACACCGGGCTGTAAATTTGCAGCTCCTGCCAGTTGTCCAGGTCAACACGCTCGGCAGCCGGGGCGCGCTGCACTATTGGCAGCAAGTCGGTGCCGTCACGATAAACACCAATTTGTCGGCCTACAAAGTTAGCTAACAGCAGGTTATTCACGTCTTCTTTAGTAATACCGGCGCGACGACCAGCCGCTTCGTCGTATTGTGGCCGTAGCAGTTTAGTTGGGTGACGCCAGTCGGAGCGAATATTCACCGCACCTTCGTCTTCGGCCAGAATGGCCTGTGCTTTCTTACTTAACTGGCGCAATACATCAATATCAGGCCCAGAGAAACGAGCTTCAATTTTTGCCGGTGTTGCCGGACCAATTTCAACCCGTATCAGTTTGTCCTCAACGTCCGGGTGTTCTTCACGAATACGCTGACGAATGTCCTGCATTAACGCATCCATGCTGTCTTTGTCCTCTACCCGCACCAACAACTGTGCGTAGCTCTCGTAACTTTTTTCCACCAGGTAAGTCAGGGTGAAACGTGGCGCCCCCTGGCCTATGGTCGTAGCCACTGAGGTCACTTCGCTTTTATCCAGCAGGTAGTCTTCCAGACGCTTTGAGTCCTGTTCGGTATGACGAATATCGGTGCCTTGTGGATACCAGAGATCCACATAGAAAAGTGGTGTTGTCGATGGCGGAAAGAAGGCCTGTTTCACCTGTCCGAACCCAGCCACCGCCGCGACCAGCATTGCCAGCATCACCGCCATGCTGATAATGCGATGCCGCAGACAAACCGCCAGCATTTTTTTGTAGCCGCGGTATACCGGATGAGAGAAAACATCGTCCTGCTCGTCGCCATTACCAATGTCCTTCGCGGAGTATAAGCGGTCGGCTAAAAACGGAATGAGTGTCAGAGCGGTCACCCAGCTTAATAGCAGAGAAATGAGCAGCACCCAGAATAAGCTTCCGGCAAACTCACCAGTAGCGTCTGACGATAAGCCAATAGGTGCAAAGGCAATAATACCAATAATGGTAGCGCCCAGTAACGGCCACTGATTTTGCTTCACCACACTAACCGCGGCTTCCACTTTACTCATGCCCCGTCGCATACCAACCATAATGCCATCGGCAATGACAATGGCGTTATCCACCAGCATACCCAGAGCAATAATCAGCGCACCCAGCGATACCCGTTGCAGGTTAATGTCGCCCAACCGCATGAAGATAAAGGTGCCCAGAACCGTCAGCAATAATACAGTGCCAATAAGCAAACCACTGCGAAAACCCATGGTCAGCAGCAGTGCAATAATAACAATAGCGACGGCTTCAACCAGATTCAGCAGGAAGTCATTCACCGAGTCTTCGACCTGATGCGGTTGATCATAAATTCGGTCTACTGACATCCCTATTGGTTTGGCATAGTCCAGCTCATCCAGCCGCTTTTGAATACGCTCGCCAACTTCGACCACGTTAACGTTGTCGGCAAAGGACAGCGCCAGCCACAGCGACGCCTGCCCGTTGTAACGCACCACATGATCCGGAATATCTTTCGTTTCGCGGTAAATATTCGCTACATCCCGCAAATAGATACGCTGATCAGCTCCCGGGTTACTGATAACCAGCTTGGCCATGTCCTCGACATTAGCGAATTCGCCACTGGTGGCAATGCGTAACGCTTCTTGGTCGACCGTTACCCGACCGGCGTTCGCCACCGCATTTTGCGTTTGCAGCAAACCGGCAATACGGCTGGGCGGAATACCAAAGTTAGCCAGCCGTGAACGTGAGACTTCAACCACCACCTGTTCCTGTTGCTCGCCGGCCAGCATGACTTTGCCAACACCGTCAATTAACACCAGTTCACGACGTAAAAAGTCGGCGTAATGCTCAATCTCTTTATAGGAATAGTCTGGTCCGGTAATGGCCATCATCACGCCGTACACGTCGGCAAAGTCGTCGCGAATAATAGGCTCGCCGGTTCCGGGCGGAAGCTGGGTTTTGGCGTCGTTAATTTTGCGCCGCAATTCATCCCAAATTTGACGCAGGTGTTCAGCCCGATAGATGCTTTTCATCTCTACCGTTATTTGCGATAAGCCCGGCTTAGAAATGGACTTTACATGGTCGACGTAGCTGAGTTCCTGAATGGCGTTTTCCAGCCGGTAAGTCACTTCTTCTTCCACCTGCTGCGCCGAGGCTCCGGAGTACGGCGTAATAACCATAGCCTGCTTAATGGTGAACTTAGGGTCTTCCAGCCGACCAAGCTGGGTCAGAGCAACCAAACCACCTATCAGCAAAATAAGAAAGAACATCCAACTGGTGGTTTTTCGCTCCATACTGTACTTCGCAATATTCATTACAGCCCCCGTTCGCGTTGCCATTCACGAACTTGCTGATTCTCCTTCAGCTGATGAACACCGGCCACCACTATGGTTTCACCAGCTTCGAGCCCATCCAGTACAGTAAGTCCATCGTTGGTCATTGGCCCGACATTCACTTTGCGCTTTTGTACACGCATATCGTCGCTGACCACCCAGACGTAAGAAGCATCACTGGTTTCGGTAAAGACTGCTTTTGCCGGCACAACAATACCTATTTGAGAAGAGCGCAACACCTCATTAATGTCGACAATAACCGTTGCTGTCATGCCCGGCAGTACATTGATGTCCTGCGGTTTAGGTAGTGTGAACACCACTTCGTAGGAGTTGGTGGCACCGTCAGACTGCGAGTCCCACTCTTTTAAATGGGCCGGATAGGTGAAATCCGGCGCTGCGTCGAAGCGCACTTCTGGTTGATAGTCAGTCTGTTTTTTTACCTTGGCAAAAAGCTTTTCCGGCACATTAATACTGATATCAATGGCGTTGCTGATTTGCAAAGTAACGATGGGCTGCTTAGCCTGAATATTCTCATAAGACTCCACCGCCAGGTTCGCAATGACACCGTCAAAAGGCGCGGTCAATTCGGTGTAGCGCAGATTGGCTTTAGCGGTTTCGTAATTTGATTTTGCAACAGCAAGCTCTGACTCAATTTGGTCAAACTGTCCTTCAGACATAACCCCTTCGCTCACCAAAACTTTATTACGTTCATATTGTGATAGCGCAAGTTCATACTGGGCTTTTGCCTGGTCCACCGCCAGTTGATAGTCGGTCGGATCCAGACGAGCAATAAGCTCCCCTTGTTTTACTTCAGTACCAGGCCGGCCCGGTAGCTCAATAATTTCACCTGCTACACGGAAAGTCAGTTGAGCCACTTTCGCCGCTTCGACCACAGCCGGAAACTCTCGCAGACGGGGGCCATTGGCTTCACTTACCTGCATTAGCCTGGCAGGTCGCGCCTGCTGTTCTTCATTCACTTCGGCTTTTTCACTGCAAGCCACGACAGTTGCAGCGGCAACGACGGTTAAGAATAGTTTAAACCAGCGCATGACTTAAATTCCGTTTTTTTCTGGGACGTTTGATGGCAATAAGTTTACCGCAAGTATAGTTACAGTTATATTGAATTAAAATTAAAAAGACCATCAGTAAAACTTAATGAATTTATCTCACCTTCACATGATGATCACCGTTGCCCAGCTTGGCAGTCTGCAAAAAACCGCAGAGCAACTCGGTCGTACGCAGTCGGCTGTAAGCATGGCATTAAAAAAGCTGGAAGAAAACGCAGGCTTTGCCTTGTTTAACCGCGACGGCTATCGCTTAGAGCTCACCGAACAAGGTCGCCATTTTCTGCGGCAGGCAGAGGAAGTGGTGCGCCAGCAGCAACGTCTGCAGTCACTAGCTAACCAATTGAAGCATGGTGCCGAACCATTGCTGACCCTGTGTTATGACCATACCTGCGACAGCAAACTCTGGGTGCCCAGCATTCAGCATATTCAGCAACAATACCCCGCCACCGAACTGCACGTCGATGGAGAATCACAAATGCGCGCACTGAAGCGCATTGATAACGGTACCGCCGATTTAGCCCTGTGCCCCTGGCTACCATTATTCCGCCAATACGGTGACTTTGAAACCTTGCCGGTGGCACCGTTTGAGTTAACGGTGGCTATGTCATCATCGTTAATGAATGAGTTTGGGCGTATGCCTCAAAGTCGTCAGGACTTATTAGAGCTGCCTATGCTGGTTCCCCAGAACCTGGAAATTGGTATTAATCTGGATTCGGTACTGCGTCTGCCCAGCCAGCAACGTATAAGAGTGAACGAGGTCAACACCCAGTTTGAACTGCTGATGGCGGGCTTTGGCTGGGGCATTATTCCGAAACACATTGCCCTCGACGCACTTGAGCAAGGCAAGCTGGTTGAAATCAGCATACCCGGTTTCATTCAGCAAGTACGCCTGGAGATTCACTTAGTGCGCTCCGCTAACCGAGCTCCGGGCCCTGCTGCCAACGCCATCTGGCAAAGTTTCGCCTGATGCAGCTGTAGTGGAAAGCACGTAGCCTGACATTTATGTCAGGTGCGATGGCAGATAGTGAGCGCACCTGACGGTTGCGGCGACCATTGAGGAGGTGTGCAGCGCCATGGATGGCGCTGCCCAAGCCCTACAGGGATGTATTTACGGGCGTCCTCCTCAATGGTTCCTGCAACCTCCAGCGTTCGCTATCTTCCACCTCACCTGACGTGAACGTCAGGCTACGGCGCCTTATTTCCGCGCCAGGTAGAACACGGCAGGGATAACCAGCATAGAGATAAGCGGAGCTAATACCATACCACCCACCATAGGGGCGGCGATGCGCTGCATGACTTCGTTGCCGACACCACCGCCGAGCATAATTGGCAGCAAACCGACAATAATAGTCAGTACCGTCATGGCTTTGGGGCGTACACGCAGCAACGCACCTTCTTCTACCGCTGCCTTTAACTGGTTTTTATTGTAAGCCACGGCTTTCCAGGCATTGTTTAAATACAACAACATCACCACGCCGAATTCCGCGGCGACACCAGCCAGAGCTATCATGCCGACAATAACGGCCAGTGACAGATTGTAATCCAGCAGGTAAATCAGCCATAAGCTACCGGTTAATGCCAGCGGTAGGGTGCCGATTACCAATAGTGCCTGCTGTAGTGAGCGGAACGTCATGTACAGCAACAATAAAATAACCAACAGCGTCAGCGGAATGATCTCTTTCAAGTCACTTTCCACCTGTTGCATGGCTTTGTATTGTCCGGTCCAGCTCCAGTTGTAACCAACCGGTATCTCCATTTTAGCCATAGCATCGCCGACTTGATTAATGTAGTCGCTAACCGTGATGCCTTTCGCAGGTTCAATAAAGACCCAGCTGCTTAAGCGGGCGTCTTCACTTTTCAGCATGGCGGGCCCCTGAGTCACCTGAATGTCAGCAACATCCGATAACGTCAGCCATTGTCCGGAGGCCGATTTCACCGGCAGGGTTTTAAGCTTCTCGATATGGTCGCGCTGCTCTCGCGGATAGCGCAAGTTAATAGGAAAACGCTCATTGCCCTGTACCGATGTCGCAATATTCGCTCCGCCAATGGCGTACTGAATATGATCGTGAATGTCGCTTTGGCTAATGCCGTAACGGGCCGCTTCACGCAGTTTCGGTTCTATTTCAATATAACGACCGCCACCAGAGCGCTCTGCAATGACCGACCCCGTCGCCTCCTCTTCAGAAAGAGTATCTTCAATACGGGTAGCCAACTTTTCTATTTCACGAAAGTCACTACCGCTGACCTTAATCGCTAACGGGGTTTTAACACCGGTGGCGAGCATTTCAATGCGGGTGCGAATGGGCTGAACCCAGGCGTTGGTCACACCGGGAATTTGCACCCGCTCATCCAGCTCAGCAATGATGTCGTCCACCGTGATTCCTTCACGCCATTCACTTTCAGGCTTGAGGGTAATACTGGTTTCTATCATAGTCATTGGTGCCGGATCAGTCGCTGTATCAGCACGGCCGACTTTACCGAATACACGCTCAACCTCGGGCTGCTCAGCAATGAGTTTATCGGTTTGCTGTAGCAACTCACCGGCACTTTCAACACTGATACCCGGTAGTGTCGTCGGCATGTACATGAGGTCACCCTCATGCAGCGGCGGCATCAGCTCGTAATTGAGCTCTTTATACGGGTGCCAGGCAGAAGCTGTGATAAGAAGGGCCAGCACAATGATGGTTTTAGGAAACTTAAGTGTAAAAGCCAGCAGTGGCCGGTAAAGTGCAATTAAACCGCGCGACAGCCAGTTCTTTTCTTCGGCAGGTATTTTCCCTCGAACTAATAGCGCAATAAGTACCGGTATAAGTGTTACCGCTATAATTGCGGCGGCGGCCATAGCCAAAGTTTTGGTATAGGCTAAAGGTTCGAACAAACGCCCCTGCTGCCCTTGCAGCACAAATACCGGAACGAAACTGACAGTAATGACCAGTAGCGAGAAGAACAGGGATGGACCCACTTCGCGACAGGCTTCATTCACAATTTTCAGTCTCGCTGCGCCCTTAGCCACTATCTGATGCCGTTCCTGATAGTTTTGCAGATGCTTGTGGGTGTTTTCAATCATGACAATGGCGGCATCTACCAACGCGCCAATAGCAATGGCAATTCCCCCCAGGCTCATAATGTTGGCGCTGATGCCCAACATGTTCATTATCCACACTGCGAACAGTACCGACAGCGGCAAACTGATAATGGCCACTACCGCCGAACGCGCATGCCAGAGAAACAAAATGCACACCACAGCAACAAAGAACATTTCTTCGATAAGCTTGGTGGTGAGGTTGTCTGTCGATGCCTGGATAAGGCTTGAGCGGTCATAGGTCGGAACTACCTTAACGCCCTCGGGCAGGCCCTGTTTCAGTTCTTCCAGTTTTTCTTTAACGGCGGCAATAGTTTGTAGGGCATTCTCGCCATGCCGCATGACCACAATACCACCCACGACTTCGCCGTCGCCGTTCAGTTCGGTAATGCCGCGGCGTACCTGGGGCCCAATGCGAATATCCGCCACTTCTTCCAGCAGCACCGTCCCCTGCTGCTCTGAGGTAAGCGGCAAGGGAATTTTGCGAATGTCTTCGACACTTTTCAAATACCCTAATCCGCGCACCATGTATTCGGCTTCACCCATTTCAACCACAGAGCCGCCCACTTCGTTATTAGCCTGCTGAATGGTTTGCTTTACCTGATTCAGGGTAAGGTTATAACGATGCAAAGCTTCCGGCTGCACTACGACCTGGTAGGTTTCTACCATACCCCCAACGGTGGCAATTTCAGCAACACCCTGCACACTTTGCAGTTCCTGTTTTAAAAACCAGTTTTGCAGGCGGGTTAGCTCACCCAGGTTACGCTGGTTGGTCTCATCAACCAGTGCGTATTGATACACCCAGCCAATACCGGATGCATCGGGACCTAACTCCGGCCGAACTTGGTCCGGAAGCTGGCTTTGTGCCTGATCCAGGTACTCGTTCACCCGGCTTCTGGCCCAGTAAGGGTCGGTACCGTCTTCAAAAATAACGTAAACATACGAGTCGCCAAAGAACGAAAACCCGCGTACAGAGGTGGCTTTAGGTACGGACAGCATTACACTCGAAAGCGGATACGTCACCTGCTCTTCCACTACCGCCGGAGCTTGTCCCGGGTAATTGGTTTTGACGATAACCTGAACTTCCGATAAATCTGGTATCGCATCCAGTTTAGTTTCCTGTAACGACTGGAATGCCCAGAAAGCCAACCCCACAAACAGCAGTAACACCATCCACGAATTACGTATGGAGGCTTCAATAATACGAGCTAACATAAAACCTCCTAGTGGTTATGTTGTGGCGCAGGAGCGTCGTTGTCGCTGTTACCCAGGCCGAGCCCTTGCAAGCTGGCCTCTGAGTCCAGAAGGAATTGCCCGGAAGTGACTACTAACTCACCTTCCTGCAGACCTTCTTCAATGGCAATTTCAGTACCAACACGCAGCCCGGTAGTCACTTCGCGAACTTCGAACTTGCGCTCACCGGATTTAACCACCACACGGTTATTCATGCCCGTAACAATTAAACTGGCAACCGGCACAACCACAGCGTCTTTTACTGGCTCCAGTTCAATGTGCGCGGTTGCCCATAGGCCTTCGCGCAGCCGGTCAATGGAATCGTTAACCGGAATACGGACTTTGATGGTCTGGGTGACCGGGTCGACTTGCGGATAAATGTAGTCAATGGTGTTCATCCAGTGGCCGCCAGGGAAATGCTCGGAGGAAATATGTGCCATTTGCCCGATTTTTAACTGTTTACTGTAACGCGCCGGAACGTCGGCAAAAAACCACAGCTGATTGTCCTGCGTCAGAGTCAGTAACTTAAGCCCGGGAGACACGTACATGCCTTCCTGAATATCCAGACTGGTGATATAGCCAGACTCTGGTGCGTAATAGTCGACCACATATTCGGTTTCGCCACCTTGCTCCAGCGCTTTAATCTGCGCTTCGTTCATACCGAGCAAACGCAAACGTTGCTGGCCACGGCGTTTAAAGCTTTGCTGGTTGTCACCGTTGCGGATATCCGAGAGTGAATCAAGCAGCTGCAGATAGTCGTCCTGTGCCACAACCAGGTCCGGTGCATACAGGCTGTAGAGTTTGTCGCCTTTTTCTACCCACTGACCTTCAACGTCGGCGTGTAATTCTTCTACCCAGCCTTCGGCGCGGCTATGGATATGGCGTTGTGCAGATTCCTGCCAGCGTACCTGAGCCTGCGCCATTAACTGTGGCTGCAAGTCTTTGCGCTGAACCCTGGCCGTGGTTACCCGAATGGCCTGCTGGCTGGACTGCGGTACGGTGAAACTTTTTTCACTCGCAGCCTCACTCCCTTGCTGATGCTCAGAGTGGTCCTGTTTAGGCTCTTTCTTAACCAGATCCATACCGCAAATTGGGCAGGTTCCCGGCTCGTCACGAACCACTTGACTGTGCATAGGGCACACATATTCGGTGCTCTGCTCGAACGGTTTTTGATCTTCTGAATGATTGTGTTCCTGAGCCAAAGTTAAAAATGGGATCAGGATTAATAGAGCTATCCAATAACGCATGGTATTTCCTCGAAAACGGTTTAAGACGTAAAAATTGGGCTTAAACTGCGTGTTTCGGCGGACGTATCAGCGTTTCAGTAATAACCGGAAGGTTTGAATAGATAGGTTCGGCAGCGTGAGTGGATGCTGCTGGCGAAAGTTGTTTGAATGGATTCATCAGTCCCAGTTGACCTGCGCAATGTTTTTCACACTGCTGGCAAAAACTGTCTTCCATATCACTGCAAGACGTTGCTTTTTCTTCAGCGCAACAGTCGTGTTGTGACATGTCATGAGATGATGAAGCACTAACGGTATCTGACATAGGCATAGCATGGACCATTGGTGAGGAAAAACTCCCCACCAACAGTGCCGCAACTATTATCAAAATAACCGTTAGTGTTTTCATAGCGTAGCCTGACATTTATGTCAGGTTCCATATTGATCCTGATGTAAACATCAGGCTACATGATTAATATACGCATCTTACCAGATAGTAACGCGGTTTTCAGGTGCAATGTACAATTCGTCACCTTCTTCAATGTCGAAGGCTTCGTAAAACGCCGGTACGTTAACCACGGTGCCGTTCACACGATACTCTGCTGGTGAATGCGGGTCGCTCATCACCTGCTCACGAACTGCATCTTCGCGGTATTTACCACGCCATACCTGAGCCCAGCCAATGAACACACGTTGTTCGCCGGTAAAGCCGTCAAGAACCGGTGCTTCTTCACCTTCTAATGACATTTTGTAGGCTTCATACGCAATGGTCAGGCCGGCCAGGTCACCAATGTTTTCACCCAGAGTCAGATCACCATTGATATTAAGACCTTCAATCGGCTCGTACTCACTGAACTGTTTAGACAGCTTTTGGCCGCGTTCGTCGAACGCTTCACGGTCAGCATCGGTCCACCAGCTTTGCAGGTTACCGTCGCCGTCGTATTTAGAGCCCTGGTCATCAAAACCGTGACCCATTTCGTGACCGATTACCGCACCAATACCACCGTAGTTCACCGCCATTTCAGCATCCATGTCAAAGAATGGAGGCTGCAGGATACCGGCCGGGAATACGATTTCGTTACGTACAGGACTGTAGTAAGCATTAACCGTCTGTGGTGTCATGCCCCAGTCTTCTTCGTCAACAGGACCGCCAATTTTGGCAATTTCTTCCTGGTAGTTGAACTCAGCGTAAGCCTTATAGTTTGCAACTAAATCTGTCGCAGAAATATCGAGCTTACTGTAGTCACGCCATTCACTTGGGTAACCGACTTTAGGATCGAATTTTTCAAGCTTTTCTAAGGCTTTTTCTTTGGTCTCTTCGGTCATCCATTCTAAGTTACGAATTGACTGACCATAAGCGTCGCGAAGGTTCTCAATCAAGCCTTCCATTTTTTCTTTAGCTTCTGGCGGGAAGTATTCTTTAACGTAAACCTGACCTAAAACTTCACCTAAAACACTGTTTGTTGCATCTACAGCGCGTTTCCAGCGAGGCTCCTGCTCTGGGGTACCACGTAAAGTTGTGCCATAGAAGTCAAAGCGACGCTTGCTGATGTCTTCGCTAAGTGCAGAGGCGTATTCGTTAACCAGACGAAAACTTAAGTAGTCTTTCCACGCCTGTATATCGACTTTGCTAAATAGCTGACCAAAGTCTTCAAAGTACGAAGGCTGACGGATGATCATGTTCTCAACATGCGATAAATCAGACGTCTCAATGAAGCGCTTAAAGTTAAAGTTTGCCAGCATGTCGGACACTTCATCTGCGGATTTTTTATTATAGGTTTTATCCGCATTACGGCTTTCTACGCGACTCCACTGAACTTCGGCCAGCTGAGTTTCTAACTCCAGAATACGCTGTGCCGCTTCGTCGGCATTCTCTACACCAACCATACCCAGAATGTCTTCTGCGTATTCGACGTAAGCGTTACGGAATTCTTGAAACTTTTCGTCGTCTTTCAGGTAGTAGTCACGGTCAGGCAGGCCTAAACCCGACTGAGAAACATACATAGCATTAGTTTGTGGGTCTTTCGCGTCTGGGTAAACATAAAAACCAAATGGAATTGATATACCACCACGGAACATGCGTGCCATGTGCTCAGAAACTGAGTCATGGTTTTCCAGTGCCTGAATGGCTTCTAAGTCATTCTGAATGGGCTTAGCACCCAGTTCATTCAAAGTTTCTACGTCCATGAACGCATTGAAAAAGTCACCAATTTTACGCTCATTAGTGCCCGGCTCCGGGTTCTCTGCTGCGGCTTTTTCAATGATATCGCGTAAACGTTTCTGGTTTTGCTGGCGTAAATCGAAAAACGATCCGACAGATGAGCGATCAGACGGAATTTCTGTTTTATCAATCCAGGTGCCATTAACGTACTGGTACAGATCGTTCTCTGGCTTTACGCTGTGATCAAAATTTTCTAATACAACACCAGAACTCAGTTCTTGTTTTGCTTCTTCAGCCTGCTGGGTTTGTTGCTTAGATTCTTCCTGCTGCGGTGAACATGCACCCAGCGTTAATGCCATAGAAACGCCTAGCGCTACAGCGGTCAATTTTTTCATCGATTGTTACCCTTTCTTTGAGTGTTCATTATTTTAACCACTCTAAACTAGCGCATTGTTAAATTCAGCGCAAAAAAAACGGCCACATTCGCGATGAATGCGGCCGTTTTACCGATGATTTATCGTAACAAAATGTTACTTCTTCTTTTTCGCCTTAGGATTCGGCATATCGGTAATTGAACCTTCATGAAGTTCTGCAGCTAAGCCAACAGATTCATGCAAGGTTGGGTGCGCGTGAACAGTCAGAGCGATGTCTTCTGCATCACAGCCCATTTCGATAGCCAGGCAAATTTCGCCAAGTAACTCACCGGCGTTGGTACCACACATAGCACCACCGATAATCCGGTTGTTCTTATCAAAAATAAGCTTGGTCATGCCTTGCTGTGCGTTTGAGGCAATAGCACGGCCTGAAGCTGACCATGGGAACGTCACTGCATCGTACTCAATACCCTGATCTTTCGCTTCTTTTTCAGTTACGCCAGCCCATGCAACTTCAGGGTCTGTGTACATGATAGAAGGAATGACTTTCGGCTCGAAGAAGTGCTTCTTACCCGAAATAACTTCAGCTGCTACGTGACCTTCATGTACGGCTTTGTGCGCTAACATTGGCTGACCAATAATGTCGCCAATAGCAAAAATATGGTCAACGTTGGTGCGCAACTGGCTATCTGCTTTGATAAAGCCTCGGTCATCGACATTCACGCCCGCTTTATCTGCATCGAGCTTGTTACCATTTGGAGAGCGCCCTACCGCAACCAGAACCGCATCGTACTTGACTGGATCTTTTGGTGCTTTGTCGCCTTCAAAGGTTACATAGATACCGTCTTTTTTGGCCTCTACGTTGGTCGCCTTGGTGCTCAGCATGACACTTTCGAACTTACCTTTCATTTGCTTGTTAAAGTTCTTAATGATGTCTTTATCTGCTGCCGGAACCAACTGGTCGGTCATTTCAACCACATCGACTTTAGAACCGAGCGAGCTGAAAACCGTACCCATTTCGAGTGCAATAATACCGCCGCCTAAAAGCAGCATCTTTTCAGGCACTTCTTTCAACTCTAAAGCGTCTGTAGAATCCCAGATACGATCGTCATCGTGTGGAATAAATGGTAATTTAATGGCCTGCGAGCCTGCGGCGATAATCGCATTTTCAAATTCTATTTCGGTTTCGCCATCGTCACCTTCAACTTTCAAGGTGTTGCTGCCCGTAAACTTACCGTAGCCGTTTACAACTTTGACTTTGCGCATCTTAGACATCTGCCCAAGACCGCCGGTTAACTGACCGACTACTTTTTCTTTGTGCTTACGAATTTTATCTAAATCAATTTTTGGTTTGCCAAAATCGATACCTTCGTCGGCTAAATGTTTAGCATCTTCAATATGTTTAGCTAAGTGCAGTAAAGCTTTTGACGGGATACAACCCACGTTCAGACAGACACCACCTAAGGTGTCGTAACGCTCAACCAGAGTTACTTCCATGCCCAAGTCGGCGGCACGGAAAGCTGAAGAGTAACCGCCAGGCCCACCGCCTAATACAACTACCTGAGTTTTAATTTTGTCGCTCATGTTAACCCCTTTTTTGTCACAGCCAGTTGAGCCACCGGCCGCGGTCAGTCAACGCTAAATTTGGCGCTATTGTAGCGCGAATTAATTCGTATTTCCCGTCCAAATTGGTGCTTAAAGCACCAATTTGCGGATATCTCCCAGTACACCGCTTAAGTAAGCCGTAAAGCGCGCAGCTTCTGCACCGTCTATCACCCTATGGTCATAAGACAGCGACAATGGCAGCGTCAGACGCGGCTCAAACTCTTTACCGTTCCATTTTGGTTTCATCTCGTTACGAGAAACACCCAATATGGCAACGTCCGGAGCGTTTACTATTGGTGTAAAGGCTGTACCACCAATACCGCCAAGGCTGGAAATTGAGAAACAACCACCTTGCATATCGGCAGCTTTCAACTTACCGTCACGTGCTTTCGTGCTAATTTCGACCAGCTCTTCTGACAGCTCGTAAATGCCTTTCTGGTCAACATCGCGAATAACCGGAACAACCAGACCATTTGGCGTATCTACGGCAATACCAATGTGCACATACTTTTTCATGTATAACGATTCGCCTGACTCCGACAACGAAGAGTTGAAGGTCGGGAATTCGCGCAGTGCTTTGGCACAAGCCTTAAGAATGAACACCAATGGCGTGATCTTGAAACCAAGCTCTTTTTTCTTAGCCACTTCGTTTTCTGACTTACGGAAGTTTTCCAGCTCGGTAATATCTGCCTCATCGAACTGTGTTACGTGAGGGATAGTGACCCAGTTACGGTGCAGGTTAGGTCCTGATTTACGCTGAATGCGTGACAGTTGAACCTCTTCCACTTCACCGAACTTGCTGAAGTCGACCTTAGGCGGATCAATCACCTGCAGTCCACCACCGCCCTGGCCTGTAGAGCCAGCAACAGCTTTCGGACGGGACAATTCGTATTTAACGAAGTCTTGTACGTCTTCTTTCAGTATACGGTCTTTTGGCCCTGTACCTTTGACTTGCGACAAGTCGACACCAAACTCACGCGCAACACGGCGCACAGCAGGTGAAGCATGAAGAACACCTTCTTTGCGGTCGCTACGCTGGCTAGGGTGATCGGGCACCGGCGGCTGGCGTTCGCTACTTGGCTTAGCACTGCTACCGCTGTCTTTTTCTTTCTTCTGGTCTTTGTCGTCTTTTTCATCAGACTTTTTATCCGACTCTTTGCCGGACTCTGACTTCTCTTCCTTCGCTGAATCTTCTTTATCTTCAGTTTCGGAGTTGTCAGCGCCACCGGATACTTTCAGTTTCGCAATGACAGAGCCCTGCGACACTTTATCGCCGACATTGACCAGCATTTCTTCAATTTCACCGTCTTCCGGGCAAGGCACATCCATAGTGGCCTTGTCGGTTTCCAGTGTAATTAAGCCGTCTTCGGCAGAGACTGAGTCGCCTTTAGAAACCAGAATTTCAATGATTTCGACGTCTTCTTCATCACCAATGTCCGGTACTTCAACATCAATGACTTTACTCTCACCTGAAGACTTCTTCTTCGGCTCAGAAGATTCTTCTTTCTCTTCTTCTTCTTTGTCGTCATCTTTCGATTCAGACGCCTTTTCCTCGTCTTTGTCGTCAGACTTGTCTTCTTTTTCCTCTGACTTTTCGTCTTCTTTCTCTTCTTCGTCATCAGAAGAATCAGAGTCGCCGGCAGCTTCAACAATAGCGAGCACATCGCCTTCGCTGATGGTGTCGCCTTCTTTCACCTTCAGCTCAACAATTTTACCGCCTGAAGATGCCGGAATATCCATTGACGCTTTGTCACTCTCAACCGTCACAATACCGTCTTCTTGTTCAACGGTATCGCCTTCACTGACGAGAATTTCAATGACTTCTACTTCTTCTCCGCCCACGTCGGGGACTTTGAGTTCGATTTGATCGGCCATCTCAGTACCTCCTTACGCCAAACGTGGGTTGAGTTTATCAGTGTCGATATCGTAGTCTTTGATAGCTTTCGCTACCACTTTCTTATCGATATCACCTTGGTCCGCTAACTCTTTTAACGCAGCAACCACAATGTATTGCGGATTAATCTCAAAATGCTTACGCAGATTAGCGCGGCTGTCAGAGCGTCCAAAACCATCGGTACCCAACACGCGGTACGAGGTTGGCACCCAGGCACGAACCTGATCAGCATACAACTTGATGTAGTCTGTTGCTGCAACCGCTGGTCCTTTCGCTTTTTTCATGGCCTGCGTGATGTAAGCTTCTTTCTCTTTCTTCTCCGGGTTCAGCATGTTCCAGCGGTCGGTATCCAGACCGTCACGAGCCAGCTCGTTAAATGAGGTTACACTGTAAACCGTTGAGTTAATGTCGTACTCTTCAGACAAGATTGTGGCCGCTTCGCGTACTTGCTGCAAAATAGTACCACTACCGAGCAACTGAACATCGCCTTTGGCTTTATTCTTGGCTTTCACTTTGTCCAGTTCATAAATACCTTTTACAATGCCCTCTTCGACTCCTTCCGGCATTTCTGGCTGATGATAGTTTTCATTCATTACGGTGAGGTAATAGAAAACGTTTTCCTGATCGCCAAACATGCGCTTCAGGCCATCGTGCACAATAACTGCAATTTCATAACCATAAGTTGGGTCATAGCTAATGCAGTTTGGCACTGTCCCAAAGTGGACCAGGCTCTGTCCGTCCTGATGCTGCAGACCTTCACCATTGAGCGTTGTTCGACCGGCGGTACCACCGACCAGGAAGCCACGCGTCTGGCTATCGCCTGCTGCCCAGACTAAATCACCCACACGCTGGAAGCCGAACATAGAGTAATAAATGTAGAACGGAATCATGGGTTCGTTGTTCAACGAGTAGCTGGTACCCGCTGCAACCCAGGACGCCATAGCACCCAGCTCGTTAATGCCTTCCTGAATAACCTGACCTTTTTGGTCTTCACGATAATAGGCAACCTGGTCTTTATCTTGTGGTGTGTATTTCTGGCCATGGTGAGAGTAAATACCCACCTGACGGAACAGACCTTCCATACCAAAGGTACGGGCTTCGTCCGGAATAATTGGCACAATACGCTTGCCAATTTTCTTGTCTTTCAACAGCGCTGTTAAAACCCGAACAAAGGCCATAGTCGATGAAATTTCCCGGTCCCCTGAACCTTTCAGCACGGCATCAAACGCCTTCAATGCCGGCAACTCCAGTTCCACATCCGTTTCCGGGTTTCGTACTGGCATATAGCCACCAAGCTTTTCGCGACGCTCGTTCAGGTACTTCATTTCATCGCTGTCTTCTTCAAACTTGTAGTACGGCAAGTCTTCCAATTCGTCATCTTTAAACGGAATGTTGAAGCGGTCACGCATATGTTTAACCGCATCCAGATCCATTTTCTTAACCTGGTGCGCAATGTTCTTGCCTTCACCGGCAGCGCCCATGCCATAACCTTTAACGGTTTTCGCTAAAATAACCTGTGGACGACCTTTGGTGTTCACCGCTTTGTGGTACGCCGAGTACACTTTTACCGGATCGTGGCCACCGCGGTTTAAGCGCCAGATGTCTTCATCAGACAAGTTGGCGACCATTTCTTCGGTTTCAGGGTACTTACCAAAGAAGTTTTCACGCGTGAACTTGCCGCCTTTCGCTTTAAAGTTCTGGTAATCACCGTCAACGGTTTCTTCCATTAACTGTTGCAGTTTACCTTCGGTGTCACGGTACAACAGCGGATCCCAGTAGCGACCCCAGATAACTTTAATCACTTCCCAGCCAGCACCGTGGAAGTTACCTTCCAATTCCTGAATAATTTTGCCGTTACCACGGACAGGGCCGTCTAAGCGCTGCAGGTTACAGTTGATAACAAAAGTCAGGTTATCTAACTCTTCGCGAGCCGCCAGACCAATGGCACCTAAGCTTTCTGGCTCATCGGTTTCACCATCGCCTAAGAAGCAATAAACACGCTGCTTTGAGCAGTCTTTAATGCCGCGATCGGTCAGGTACTTCAGGAAACGAGCTAAATAGATAGCCTGAATAGGACCTAAGCCCATAGAAACCGTCGGGAATTGCCAGAAGTCAGGCATTAAATGTGGATGCGGATAAGAAGGTAAACCTTTACCATCAACTTCCTGACGGAAATTATTGAGTTGCTCTTCGGTTAAGCGTCCCTCAATGAAGGCGCGACCGTAAATACCAGGTGACACATGCCCCTGAATAAACAGGAAGTCACCACCGTCACCTTCACTCGGTGCGCGGAAAAAATGATTAAAACCAACATCGTACAGCATGGCAGAAGAAGCGAAGCTGGCCAAATGCCCGCCCAGTTCTTCGCCTTTTTTCGATGCCCGCAAAACCATCATGGCGGCATTCCAGCGAATGGCTGAACGAATGCGCGATTCCAGCGTCTGGTTACCCGGCATGGTTGGTTCCTGACTGGCAGGAATGGTGTTCAAATACGCAGTCGTTGGCTTGTAAGGTAAATAAGCACCGTTACGGCGGGCTTTGTCGACCAGCTGTTCTAACAGATAGTGCGCTCGTTCCGGGCCTTCTGCCTCAAGCACACCTTCAAGAGCGTCTAGCCACTCCTGAGTTTCCTGCTGATCGACATCTTTGTTTAATTCTTCACTCATAGCTATTCCTTACCTTTTTATCAATTCAGGAACGTCGTAGCGAACGTTGAATGCGTGACTGTTCTTTGCCTAATTCCAACAATGTCTGTTCAATATAGGCTAAATGTTGGTGACACGCATCCCGCGCTTGCTCCGGTTGACCTGCAACAATAGCGCTAACCAGTTGCTGCCGGTGTTGATTCAGTTTTTCCAGCAGGTCGTCGCGACCGGCTAATATTTCCAGGTTCTGCCGAATATTCTCGGCCAATAATTCCTGCATGCCCTGAATGACATGCAACAAAATAACATTGTGTGATGCTTCCGCAATACGGTGGTAAAACTCGACGATGGCATTCACCTGCTCATCGATAGTGCTGTTCTGACTGTGTCCTAAGCCTTTTATACTCTCAGAGATGCGATCCAGATCGGCATCGGTTCCTCTTAGCGCAGCATAAAAGGAGGATATACCCTCCAGCGCATGGCGAAATTCAAGCAAATCAAACTGCGACTCAGGGTGCCTGGCCAATAGCTCAAACAGTGGCTCTGTTAGTTGCTCATTCATGCTGTTCACAACGTAAGTTCCACCGCCCTGCCTGCGCTCTAACACACCTTTTGCTTCCAATTTTTGAATGGCTTCGCGCAGCGATGGGCGTGAAACATTAAACTGCTGAGCCAGTTGCCGCTCGGCCGGTAGTTTTTGCCCGGCACTAAGCCGACCATCGACGATCATCTGTTCCAGATGCGCCACAATGGTGTCGGATAGCTTTGTCTGTTTTATGGGTAAATCTGGCATAACGGTAAATTGGTCAGACCAAAAGATACGGTTATTCTAAATCATTTAACCGCTGAGCCCAAATTTTTCTCAGCTGGTACTACCTCTAGCTAACCCAGCCTGTCAATGTCAGCACCGCAATAACACAGATCCAAAATATCTGTTGCCGGCGCATCAGGCGCAACTGACAGGCGGCGTGTTCGGTTCGGTCATCCGGGTGTTGTGGGTTGTCTTCTGCTTTACTGGCAACATCAAACAGAAGCGTATCCGGATCTGCCTGCGGGTTCAGGCTTTGTTGCAACCACTCAGGAAGTGCCCGTGAGAAATGACCAACAATCAATAACCCAAAAGCTGCCAGCCTCACCGGAACCCAGTCAGCAAACCACAACAGCTGCTGCCAGGGGCTAACGGATTCATCCTGGCGCTGCTGCGTTTCAGCGTAGCGGAGTGTCGCGTAAACCAAGGCGCCAAAGCTGCCAAACAACACAAAGTAAAACATCACCGCGATATATTGTCGGTAATTGATCCAGATTAAAGAGTCGCTAATTTGTTGAGGCTGGTGGCGCCCGGCAAATTCGGTCAGAGCCTGTTGATGTTCAATAACACTGGGCTCGTCTCCCCTGTTGGCTGCTTTTAAATATCCCTTGTAGTTTTTCCTGGCAGGTTCGCAGTTAAAAGCCAACAGCAGCGCAAGAATACTGACAATAAAAGTCACCATCAGGTTATCCAGTAACACCACCAACAGACCAACACCTAATGCCGGTATCAACAAACGCACAAGCTGTAAGGGCTCGCTTTCCCATTTTTCATCCTGCAGACGGGCTGAGCTCCAACGCTGCCAGCGCTCCATATAGAAAGCCCAATGTAAAAATGCAGGGCTGTGGTACAAACGCTCAACGCTTAGTGCTATCAGCAACGCAATGAGGACCATTCATGACTCCTTATAAGGCATTTAAATAGGTTTGCCAGTCAAATTCACTGCCCGGGTCGGTTTTTCGGCCCGGAGCGATATCCTGATGGCCGACAATACGTCGACGGTTTAATTTGGGGTACGTGGCAATAAGTGCCTTGGTTACCTGGATTAACTGTTGATACTGTTGTTCAGTATAGGCCGTGTGATCGGTTCCTTCGAGTTCAATACCTATGCTGAAATCGTTGCACCGCCGACGCCCGCAATACCGTGACTGACCAGCATGCCAGGCACGCTTATCAAAAGGAACGTATTGTTCCAGCGTACCGTCACGGCGAACAACGCAGTGCGCGGATACTCTCACCCCCTGGAGTATAGAGAAATCCGGGTGCGCGTCAGTTTCCAGCTCGCCCATAAACAATTGACGCACGTATGGCGTACCGTATTCCCCCTCGGGCAGACTAATACAATGAATAACCAACAGACTGATCTCGTCGGTCTGTGGACGCTCATCGTAGTGCGGCGACGGGTGTTGAACTGCCGTTGTTATTTTATGATTTTTTATCGGGTCGCTTTTCACAGGCTCAACAAAACGGTAAAGTTTGCCCCCTAGTATCCGTATTGTCTGCTAAAAGGTAAAGCCATCTATGAGTCAACCCGAGCTACAACTTGCCATTCAGGACGGTGTAAGCGCCGCACTGAAGGAAGATTTATTCGGTGAGGATGCCCGTCTTGATATTACGGCGCAACTGATTCCTGAACAGAATCAGTCCTGTGCCAGCATTATTACCCGGGAAGAAGCCGTTATCTGTGGCCGTGCCTGGGTTGATCAGGTGTTTCGCCAAATGGGTCAGCAGGTGGAAATTGAATGGCTGGTGAAAGATGGCGATAAGGTAAAAGCCAACACTGAACTGTGTCGCCTGAAAGGACCAAGCCGCATTTTACTAACCGGCGAACGTACTGCGCTTAACTTTTTACAAACCTTGTCAGCAACGGCCACCACAACTTACCAGTACAGCAAATTACTGGATGGCTATAACACTCAGTTGCTGGATACACGTAAGACCTTGCCGGGTATGCGGTTAGCACAAAAATACGCGGTACGTTGCGGCGGCGGTGTGAACCACCGTATCGGTTTATTTGACGCCTACCTGATTAAAGAAAATCACATTTTTGCGTGCGGTGGTATAGCTCAGGCCGTTAAAGCAGCAAAACAACTGAACCCGGGTAAAACGGTGGAAGTTGAAGTTGAAAACCTGGATGAATTCTCACAGGCTTTAGCTGCAGAAGCTGACATCATCATGCTGGATAACTTCAGTATCGCCGATATTGAGCAAGCCGTGCAGCAGAACCATAATAATTCGTCACACCAGGCTAAACTGGAAGTTTCAGGTAATATCACCGATGAGCGTTTACAAGAATTGGCAGCTACCGGAGTGGATTTTATCTCTTCCGGCGCTCTGACAAAAAATGTTCAAGCCATTGATTTATCAATGAGAATTTCAGAGTATGACGAATAGATAGCGAATAACTTACAGAGAAATAGAATTTACTAATTGGCCGGGGTAAGCCACAGTTTCGCTGTTTTTTAACAGGGAGCTGTCTAATGCAGGATGCACACTTTTACCGTTTACCCAGAGCCGGTTTTAGCTTAATTGAAATGATGGTCGTGGTGGCCATCATTGCCATTCTCTCCGCTATTGCGGTTCCGTCTTATACTTACTATACGCAGCAGGCTAAAGTCAGTAAGGCGCTGGCTCATGCTCAACCATTGCAATTGGGTGTTGCTCTCTGTTGGCAAATTGAGGGACAGTTAAACCAGTGCAACCAGGCCGGAAGCCAGGGCATTCCGGCGGTTCCGTCACCACTGCCTGATGAGCTCAGTGATTTGAGCCTGACACAGACGGCTGCGGTGCGACTGACTCTGAACTCTGTCAGTATTAATAACCAACCTCTGCAAATTGAACTGACACCCAATGCGGCTAATACGCACTTAGAATGGAATATCGCCTGCTCAGACTATAGTGAGCCTCGCAGTGTGGTACAAAACTGTGAGCGGCAGGTAAGCTACTAATGGCGGTTATCGGGCGCTGCTCACTGACTCACCTGAGGCAGATATCAGGTAACACAGGCGATCCCTTTCTTAAGCAACACGGTTTGCAGCCTTTTGCCAGCACTCAAAACTGGGAGCTATTAGTGCAACAACCCGGTTTCCCACCGGTAGATGCCGTACTTTTGAGCTTTTACAGCGATAAAAAAGTGATGGTGCTTCAGGGGGAAGGTCGACTTCCGGGGGTTCAACTAAGCCACGACTCTGTCGTCGATTACGTTGATCAGCTTTTATTATATTGCGCTGCGGAGGGCCTGTCAGACCTTCATATACAACCTCAGGATAATGGCATTATTGTGAGAGGCCGTTTAGCCGGTGAACTCTCTCGCTTAGATGTGCTGTCCCCGGATTTTGGACAGCAGGTTTACTCCCGAATTAAGGTGCTGGCTAATCTCAACCTGACCGAACTGCGTCAGCCACAAGACGGTCGTTTGTCGGTGCGTGCTGAAAATAAACGCCAACATGAGTTTCGCTTAAGCTGTTGCCCCGTCATTGGCGGTGAAAAGCTGGTACTAAGGTGCCTGCAGCCAACGCAGAGTATTACCCCACTGCAGCAAACAGGATTACTGGAGGCACAATACCGATGGTTTGCCCGTTGTTTGAGTCAACCACAAGGATTAATTTTGGTTACCGGACCGACCGGTAGCGGCAAAACCTCTACCTTATACAGTGCTATAAGCCAGTTAGATACAGAACGTTGTAATATCTGCAGTGTTGAGGACCCGGTTGAAGTTCCCCTGCCCGGTTGCAGCCAGGTGATGGTGAATCATCGACAAGGACTCACCTTTGCGTCTGTTCTCCGAGCTCTGCTAAGGCAGGATCCGGATGTCATACTGATTGGGGAGATTCGGGATTCTGAAACAGCAAAGATTGCAGTTCAGGCAGCGCAGACTGGGCATCTGGTTCTGACTTCAATGCATACGAACAGCTGTCTCGATAGTTTAAAACGCTTACAGTCTCTTGGTATCAACCCACTGGACATTCGCAGTTCACTCAAGCTTATTGTCAGTCAACGGTTATTTCCGCTACCCGCAACCGGAGAAAGTAGGCGCCAGGCGGTGTTTGAAGTCGTCCCCTGGCAGGAGCAGGCAGAGAAATTCATTAATCTGAAGCCAAATACAGCGGATCTGCGTCGTTACCTGGAGTCATTGCAGCTTCCTGATTTCTCTCAAGCTTTACAGCATTACATTGACGCTGGCCAGATCAACCGCAGTGAAAAGGAGCGGTTTGCCTATGACGCTGGTTAATCATTGCTGGTACTGGCAAGCCGGTAAGCAGTGCGGGGTTGTTCATGCCGACTCGGCACTCCAGGCAAAACAGTTGTTAGCGCAGCACCAAATAAGCAGTGAAAAAGTAAAACGCTTGCCGAACCACAAACTGAAAAGCTATAAACCCCGGCTATTACTCTGGTATGAATTGCTGCAGCAAGTATCTGACTTACTCAACAGTGGGTTACCACTTTCTGAAGCATTACGACACAGTGTCTGCGAGAGCCCATCCAGAGGGTTGCGCTGGATGGCTGAAGACTGCATCCGTTGTATTGAGCGCGGTCTTGCTTTTAGCCGGGCGTTGCAGCTTTACAAAAACTGGTTGCCGGAAGAAGATATCATCGCTATAGCCTGGGCGGAGCAAACCGGGCAGCTTGCCCACACCCTGCACCAGCTAAACCAGATTGCAAAACGCCAACTGCTGCTCAAAAAGCAAATGAGCAAGGCGTTTCGCTATCCGGTTATTGTGCTTTTGGTTGCCTGCGCAGTTTGTTTCATGATGATGGGTTGGGTGCTGCCAAGTTTTGCACCGTTATTTGGTGAAGAGGAACTTCCGTGGCTAACCGGGACTTTACTTAAAGCTTCGGAGTTTCTGCATGAGCAAACTGTGTCGCTTCTTAGCCTGGTTCTGAGTGTTTCAGCCTTATTATGCATTGTCAGGAAAAAAGCCCCTTTATTCTGGCAACGCACCCTGTCGCAATTACCTCTTTTCGGGCAGTTGCTGGAGGACATTAAACTGCAACAGCTTTTTCAGCGCCTGTCTGTTGCCCTTAAGGCAGGCATTGAAACACGTCAGGCTCTTAACAGCACCGCGCATTCCCTGACCTGGCTACCTCACCGCCATGCATTACGTTCTGTCCAACAAAGCGTAGAGCAGGGAAACGGCTGGGTAGACAGTTTCAGATCAAGTCCTTTAGGTGAGCCTCGTACACTAAGCTTTCTTAAAGTTGCCGAGCAAAACGGCAACATCGACCAAGCCTTTGCCACACTTGCCGACATTCGCCAGCAACGCTTTGAACAAAACTGTGAGCGTCTGATTGGTCTGGCAGAGCCCTTGCTGATGGTGGTTTTAGGCGGCATTATAGGCACTCTGCTGGTCGCAATGTATTTACCGCTGTTTTCTATGGGGCAGCAATTTTAACCACGAAGGAACACAAGTATGGAACACTTCCTCGCTGCTGAATCGATACCAACCCTGGTGTTGGCGCTTTTATTGGGCGCTGTTATTGGTAGCTTTTTGAACGTTGTTATTAGCCGGTTACCCATTCAGTTACAGCGGCAATGGCAGCGTGAATGTGCGGAAATGAGCGGCACTCCGTTAAAAGAGCAGGACCGCTTTTCTATCGCCGCTCCCGGCTCACACTGCCCTGAATGCAAAACTTCCATAGCCTGGTACGACAATATACCGCTGCTGAGTTACCTGGTTTTGCGCGCCCGTTGTCGCCACTGCCAGACCCATATTCCGCTAACCTACTGGCTGGTTGAGCTTATCAGCTGCCTGGCCTTTGGACTGGTCGCCTGGCACTTTGGTTTTAGTCTTCCGGCCCTGGTTTGTGTGACAGTATTTTCGCTGCTCATCTGCCTGTTTGTTATTGACTGGAACCACCAACTATTGCCCGATCAGCTAACTTATCCGCTGCTTTGGATTGCCTTACTCTGGTCATTGTCACCTGCCAGTGAACTCTCACCTGACTCCGCCATTATAGGCGCGGTAGCAGGATACCTGAGTCTATGGAGTATCTACTGGGCGTTCAAACTTGTTACCGGGAAGGAAGGAATGGGTTATGGCGATTTTAAGCTACTGGCAGGCATTACCGCTTTTACCGGTGCAACTTTATTGCCGGTGACCATTCTTGCCAGCTCAGTTTGCGGTGCCATAGTGGGTTTAGCCATGATACGCGGCAAAGGTCGGTCACAGCCAATACCCTTTGGCCCGTTTTTAATTGGCGGCGGCATACTCAGCTACTTCTTTGGAACGGAGTTACTTTTTAGTTACTGGCGCTGGCTAGGAGGCGTTTAAAATGACCTATGTTGTCGGTGTGACCGGAGGTATTGGTAGCGGCAAATCTGCAGCTACGGCTGAATTTAAAAAACTGGGTATTACCGTTGTCGATGCCGATGTTGTTGCCCGCCAGGTTGTTATGCCGGGAACTCCATGCCTGCAGGCAATTACAGAGCACTTTGGTAACAAATTATTGACTGAAGATGGTGAGCTTAACCGCAAGGCGTTACGCCAAAGAGTGTTCTCTAACCCTCAGGAAAAGGAATGGCTGAACAAATTACTCCACCCCGCGATAAGACAAGAGATCATCAGTCAGCTTGAACAAGCCGACTCTCCCTACGTAATTTTGTCAGCGCCCTTGTTGTTGGAAAACGGCCTGGAGAAATACTGCCAGCGAGTGCTGGTGATTGACGTTCCTGAGTCTTTGCAGTTAAAACGAACTATTCAGCGTGATGACAGTCCTAAAGAAGAAGTGGAAGCGATTATGAAAGCACAGTTAAGTCGTGACGAACGACTTAAAAAAGCAAACGATGTGCTAAACAATGATGGCAACCTGGAACAGCTGAAACAGCAAGTACTTCAGTTACATAAGCGCTACCTGGCGGCAACCGTTGCACAGGAAAAGTAATACGCTATTATAGGAACAGAGTTCACCAATCGGCAATCGCATGGCATCGACTGATAACGACAACATTTTCTACGAATACCCTCTTCAGGAGCGCATGCGAACCTATTTGCGATTAGAGCACGGCTTTGAGCAGCTAAAAGCCAGTCAACTGTGTTTTGAAGAACAGGCTGAGCCCTTTTTTAATGCATTATTTGCCGTTACCGAGCTACTGGAACGCTTTGATATTCGAACCGAACTCAGTAAAGATTTAGATCTTGATAAACAACGCTTGCAGAAGTGGGAAGCGCATCCGGACGTTGACCGCGAAGCATTGCGAAATACCATTCAGGAAATTGAGCATTGCCTTAACCAGTTACAGGATATTCCAAAATACCTGCGGCTACTTAAAGACGATGCCCTACTAGCCAGTATCAGACAACGTTTTAGCCAACCCGGCATGAGCGGCTTGTTTGAATTACCACAGCTACAGCTTTGGTTAAGCCAGTCCGCTGAAGACAAAGCCAAACAATGCGAAGAATGGCGCAATACGTTAGCTGTTGTGGAGTTAGCTATCACACTGAAGCTAACGCTGTTACGCGAGCAATCTGTTTTTGTTCCCATGCAACTACAAAATGGTTTCTTACAGGAAAGTTCAGATCAGCTACTGGCAATGTTGCGCATTAAAGTTCGCCGCACGGCCAATATTTATCCCGTCATTAGTGGGCACAGACAGCGTTTTACGGTACGATTCATGCCCTTACCGGGGGAGAGTAATGAAGCCTCCCTTCAAGACATTGAATTCGAAATCGCAAGGTGTAGTCCATGAGTGTTAGCGTTAACTGCCCAACCTGCCAAAAACAAGTTGAATGGTCAGAAAAGTCACCCGCCCGCCCCTTTTGCAGTGAGCGTTGTAAACTGATTGATCTAGGTGAATGGGCTAACGAAGAAAAAAGTATTCCTGGCGAGCCTGTTGTCATTGCTAATGATGATTACAACAACGACGAACAGGATTATTAATAGGCGTTTAAAGACTGCATAATGCATTCAACAATGGGCTGGTTAGCTTCAGGAAACTGAAATGCGTCAAGTTGGTTTTTATCAACCCAACACCAGTCCTGACCTTCTAACTGACGCACTTCACCATCATAAGCAAGTACCCACCAGACATCGAGTAAGACCCGTTTATCTTTATACTGATGCTCGATAACCGTTAGTGGTGCCATATCGGTCACATCAATACCACACTCTTCTTTTAGCTCGCGTTGCAGCGCTTGCTGGACATTCTCGTCGGCTTCAACTTTGCCGCCCGGAAACTCCCATTTTCCACCCTGATGTTGTTCAGGATGGCGTTGGGCGATAAAAATTTCACCCTGTTCATTCTCAATCACGCCCACTGCAACATGTACAGCAGGCGATGCTTCGGTTTTCATAGTAACCTACAGTTTACCGTGACAATGTTTATACTTTTTACCAGAACCACAAGGGCAAGGTTCATTACGACCCACTTTTACGCCTTTACGAACGGGTTGTCCCTGTCTGTCATCATTGTTTTGCTGCGCTGGCTCTTCTGCCGCAGGGCCACTTTGTTCATGACGAAACTCACGAGGAGCACTATCTGCTGCCTTACGTTGCTCATCAACAGCGTCAACGTCTTCCGGGGCTCGAACCTTAACCTTACTTAAAATGGTCACCACATCGAGCTTCAATGCCTCCAGCATTTCCGTAAAGAGCGCAAAGGCTTCTTTCTTGTATTCTTGCTGAGGATTTTTCTGTGCATAGCCCCGAAGGTGAATCCCCTGACGCAGGTGATCCATTGCCGCCAGGTGCTCTTTCCAGTGTTGGTCGAGGCTTTGCAGCATAATAGACTTTTCAAAACGGCGTAACACTTCCGGCCCAACCATCTCTTCTTTTTCCTGGTAGGACTCAAGCAGCTTTTCCAGAACGCGTTCACGCAAAACTTCTTCGTGGAAGTGCTCTTCCTCTTCCAGCCACTTTTGTAATGGCACGTCGATATGGAAGTCACCTCGCAGGCGCTCTTCCAGACCTTTTAAGTCCCATAGCTCGGCTAGAGACTGAGGCGGAACATACTCGCTGATAACGCTGTTGATAACATCTTCGCGAATGGCCACGATAGTTTCAGAAATATCGCCTTCATCCAGCAGTTCATTTCGCTGTTCATAGACTACGCTGCGCTGGTCATTGGCAACGTCATCGTACTCCAACAACTGCTTACGCACGTCAAAGTTACGGCCTTCCACTTTACGTTGAGCATTTTCAATGGCTCGCGTGACCCAAGGGTGTTCAATGGCTTCGCCTTCTTTCATACCCAAACGCTTCATCATTGTTGCCATACGATCGGAGGCAAAAATGCGCATCAGAGGATCTTCCAGTGACAGGTAAAAACGCGACGAGCCCGGGTCACCCTGACGACCGGAGCGACCACGTAACTGGTTATCGATACGACGCGACTCATGACGCTCAGTACCAATAATGTGCAAGCCTCCAGCTTCAATAACGGCGTCGTGCAACTTTTGCCAGTCTTGCTTTATCTTCTCAATCTTATCGTTGGACGGCTCTTCCAATTTTTCAACTTCAGCCATCCAGCTTCCGCCTAGCACGATATCGGTACCACGACCGGCCATATTGGTGGCAATGGTAACGGTTCCCGGGCGACCCGCCTGAGCGATGATGTCCGCTTCGTGCTCGTGAAATTTTGCATTCAGCACGGCGTGAGGAATTTTCTTTTTCTTCAGCAACTGCGACAGCAACTCGGAGTTTTCGATAGAAACCGTACCCACCAGTACCGGACGCTTCTGTCGACGACATTCTTCAATGTCTTCCGCTATGGCTTCGTATTTCTCCAGCGTGGTCAGGTAGATTAAATCCGGTCTGTCATCACGAACCATCGGTTTGTTGGTCGGTAACACAATAGTTTCCAGACCGTAAATCGACTGGAACTCAAACGCTTCGGTATCGGCTGTACCGGTCATACCCGCCAGTTTGTTATACAAACGGAAGTAATTCTGGAAAGTAATAGAAGCTAAGGTCTGGTTTTCATTCTGAATTGGAACGCCTTCTTTGGCTTCGACAGCCTGATGCAGCCCCTCAGACCAGCGACGGCCTTCCATAGTACGACCTGTATGCTCATCAACAATAACGATTTTGTCGTCTTTAATGATGTAATCAACGTCTTTCTGAAACAGGTGATGTGCACGTAATGCGGCGTTAATGTGGTGCAGTAAGCTGATGTTGGCCGCCGAATACAGCGAATCGTCCGCTTCCAGCATGCCTTTCTCTTTCAACAGCTCTTCAATATGCTCTTGTCCGTGTTCGGTCAAATGCAGCTGCTTAGCTTTTTCATCGATAGTGAAGTCGCCGTCGCCTTTTTCTTCTTCCGTATCTTCTTTTTCCTGGCGAACCAAATGGGGAACCAGTTCATTCATTTTACGGTACATTTCCGAGCTGTCTTCAGCGGGTCCGGAAATAATAAGCGGTGTACGGGCTTCATCAATTAGAATTGAGTCAACCTCATCGACCAGAGCATAATTCAATTCACGCTGGACTCTGTCCTGCGGAGCAAATGCCATGTTGTCACGAAGATAATCGAAGCCAAACTCGTTATTGGTACCGTACGTAATGTCTGCCTGATAAGCCGCTTTTTTATCTTCCGGTGCCATGCCAGGAATATTAAAGGCAACCGTTAGCCCCAGAAAGTCGAATAATGGCTGGTTGAACTCAGCGTCACGCTTTGCCAGATAGTCGTTCACTGTAATGATATGAACACCTTTACCGGGCAGCGCATTTAAATAAGCTGGCAGGGTTGCAGTTAAGGTTTTACCTTCACCGGTTTTCATTTCAGCAATGCGGTTGTTGTTTAGCACCATGCCGCCAATCAGCTGTACGTCAAAATGACGCATACCAAACACTCGCTTACTGGCTTCTCGAACGGTAGCAAAAGCTTCTGGTAAGATTTTTTCAATGCGCTCACCTTCGTTCAGGCGCTTACGGAACTCCGTGGTCTTCTCTTTCAGCTCGGCATCACTCAAGGCTTCAAACTCGGGTTCCAGCGAATTAATTCGCTCAACGTCTTTCTGCATGGTTTTGAGAATGCGATCGTTGCGACTACCAAATACTTTTCGAAACAGACTGCCTAGCATGAGATTGATTTATCCTGTGTTACTTTCCTGAACAACAAAAGCGGTACCGAAGTACCGCCTACGTTCTATATTAATTTACCGAGTTATTTTGAATCAGCTTTGCGATACACAAATTGGTTAGGGTCAATTTGACGACCATTACGCAAAACTTCGTAATGAACGTGCGGGCCTGTCGAACGACCACTACTACCCATTTCAGCAATTTGCTGGCCACGGGTAACTACATCCCCTACTGATACCGACAGCTTATCATTATGTCCGTAGCGTGTTTTTAAACCACCACCATGGTCAATTTCGACCAACATACCGTAACCGTATCGATCACCCGCCCAGGTCACTACACCTGCGCCGGTAGCAATAATTTTGACCTCTTCGTTATAACTGGCAAAGTCTAGCCCCTTGTGCATGGCTGGTGTGCCATTAAAAGGGTCCTTACGCACACCATACTGCGACGACAACCAACCATCTGAGATTGGGCGTCCCGCAATATAAGCGTCATTAGTAAGTTGGTGATTCATCATCACAGATTCAAGTAGTGATAGCTGTTTTTGTTTGTCAGAAATTTGCGACAGCATATCTTCAATTTCGCGAACAACGTCTGTACCGGAACTTTGCGGCAACTCGGCAACTTCAATTTCCGGACCACCTATGGGCAGTTCCTGATTGAAGTTAAACTCGCCGTTATCCAAATTGGCAACGCCAGCTAAACGTTCACCCAGAGCATCCAGACGACGCATTTGGGCTCTTAATTCGCCCAGGTATACGGTCATTGCACCCAAACGCTTTTGGGTATCCTCTTTCAGGTCTTTTAACGCTTGCTCTTGTAATACAAGCTTTTTCTGCTCTTCAGAAATTTTTGTTTGCGCCAGTTCAGGATCGATCCCCTCATACTGCCATGGCTGCCAGCTGGCAAGTCCAATAAAAGCAGCAATGCCAACATAGGAGAAAAACCTACGTCGACTTAACCGAATACGAAAACGTACTTTGGAGCCTCGATAAAAGACTGATAAACTCATCTGAACTCTCTTATTATTTGCCTACTACGCAATTATGTCACGACACCCGAAAACCCCATCAGAATGGCTCCGTTCCGGACAACGGACTTTGTCGACAACATTACGACACTATGCACAGTTTGCCGCCCAACTTTCGCATTGGCAACAATTGTTTCAACAATGCGTTGATAAAAACACCAACCAACACTGCCAATTGCTGAATATCCGTGATGGTCAAATGATCATTCAAGTCGATAACGGTAGTTGGGCAACCCGGCTAAAACTTCAGCAAGCGGCCATTATAACGCATTTTCGTGACAATGCGACGGTCCCGGTACACAGCCTTTCTATTAAGGTGTCTCCGTCAATGAACAGTTTTCAGAAAAGTATTAAAAATCAGAAAGATTCAAGCAGTGCTGATCGCTTGTTGGCAATGGCGGAAGGCTGCAACGAGCCGTTGAAATCGGAGTTAAAAGCGTTGGCGGCAAAGTTTACCGCCAACGATAAAGACTAAGCTGTGGTTGTTGCTGGTGACCAAAAGGCGATAGGCGCTTTTTCCTGTTCACCGTCAAAGGTCACAAATTCCCACGCAGATTCTTGCGCTAATAAAGCCTGAAGTAACTGGTTGTTCAGCGCATGTCCGGACTTATAAGCACGCAGGTGACCCAGAATACTGTGTCCCCCCATGTACAAGTCACCAATGGCATCCAACATCTTGTGCTTTACGAATTCATCATCGTAACGTAAGCCATCACTGTTCAGAATGCGGAATTCATCCAGCACAACAGCGTTATCAAAACTGCCGCCCAGTGCCAGATTGTTTTCCCGTAAAAACTCAATGTCTTTCATGAAGCCAAAGGTCCGGGCGCGACTAATTTCCTTAATAAAGGCATTAGCGCTAAAGTCGATACTGACCGTTTGCCCTGTGTCTGCAATAGCCGGGTGTTCAAAGTCGATAGCAAAGTCGATACGGAAACCATCGTGGGGTAGCAGTTCCGCCCACTTATCACCGTCTTCGACACGTACCGGCTGTTTGATCCGGATGAACTTTTTCGCTGCTGACTGCTCTTCAATGCCCGCGCTTTGTAGCAGGTAAACAAACGGGTGCGAGCTGCCGTCCATAATTGGAATTTCATGCGAATCGACTTCGATAACCGCATTATCAATTCCAACGCCGGCCAGCGCAGCGAGCAAATGCTCGACAGTAGAGATACGAACGTTTTCCTCATTGATAAGACAGGTACACAGCTGCGTATCACGCACCCAGTCTGCCCGTGCTGGAATATCCACCACAGGATCAAGGTCCACACGACGGAATATCAAACCAGTATTAGCCGGCGCAGGACGTAAAGTAAGGTTTACTTTATTGCCTTTGTGCAGCCCAACACCCGTGGTTGATATTGCTTGCTGTAACGTACGTTGCTTAATCATGGTACTTGTTAACCTACCTTCTCTATTCGGTTCGCCTTAGCTGACGCCAAAGCGGCCGCATATTATACGACATTTGTCATGGTTCGATCAAATTTTATGCATACTTACACAGAGTTACGCCAAATTAGTCGACCTGTTTTCGTAAAAATGCCGGAATATCCAGGTAATCGAGTTCTTTATCCTGTTTAGCTTTGGCAGCTGGCTGACGTTTTGGTTCAGCTTTTGCCTCCGCTTGAACTTCTTCCTGCTCGTCGTAACGAGGAGCAGCAGCACCGCGGTCTATGTCGCTACTACGGTATGCCTGCTGAGGTTCGCGCTTAGGCGCGGCCTGGCTGGTATTGTTCACCAACGAGATATCCGGTTTGCGCTCAGCACCGATGCCTGTCGCAACAACAGTAACGCGCAGCTCGTCGGACATTTCCGTATCGATAACGGTACCAACAATCACTGTGGCGTTATCTGATGCAAAGGCTTTAACCGTATTACCGACGGTATCGAGCTCTTCAATGCTCATGTCCATACCGGCCGTTACGTTAATTAATACGCCACGAGCACCAGACAAGTCGATGTCTTCCAGTAACGGGCTGTTAATGGCCATTTCTGCAGCTTCCTGCGCACGGTCTTCACCGCTGGCAACACCGGTACCCATCATGGCCGTACCCATTTCTTTCATGACCGCACGAACGTCGGCAAAGTCGACGTTGATAAGACCCGGACGAGTAATCAGCTCGGCAATACCCTGAACCGCACCCAACAATACGTTGTTTGCTGCGCTGAAGGCATCCAGCAGGCTGGTTCCACGACCCATAACCTTAAGCAACTTCTCGTTTGGAATGGTAATTAACGAGTCGACACTTTGTGCCAGTGCGTTAATACCTTCGTCGGCTACGGCCATGCGCTTTTTCCCTTCAAACGGGAAAGGCTTGGTCACAACGGCAACGGTCAGAATACCCAGTTCTTTGGCAACTTCTGCAACCACAGGTGCTGCACCGGTTCCGGTACCACCGCCCATGCCAGCTGCAATAAAGACCATGTCGGCACCTTCTAAGTGGACTTTGATATTCTCGCGGTCCTCTTCTGCCGATTGCCGACCCACTTCAGGGTTAGCGCCAGCGCCAAGACCTTTAGTGATGTCCTGCCCTAATTGAATGGTGACATCCGCCGTATGATTACGCAGAGCCTGCGCATCGGTATTGGCTGCGATAAACTGCACACCTTCAATTGATTCTTTTACCATGTGCTGAACAGCGTTTCCGCCGCCACCACCGACGCCGATCACCTTAATGACGGCTTCGCTTTCATAATTGTCCATCAGTTCGAACATAATAATTCTCCCTACCTGCTTTTAACGTGCTACCCCAAGTTAAAACTCACCTTTGAACCAACTCTGCACTTTTTGCCAAAGTCCGATCACGTCAGTTTTAGAGCTTTCTTTTTGTGACACAGCGGCATCTTCCTGCCCATACCGTAACAGTCCCACCGCTGTGGCATAAACCGGATCTTCGACGTAATCCCGCAGGCCTTTCATGCCCAGAGGAACGCCGATACGAACCGGCATTTGAAAAATTTCTTCAGCAAAGTCGACGCAGCCTTCCATCTTTGCGCTGCCGCCGGTAATAACTACACCGGCTGCTATTTGCTCATCTAACCCGCTTTGCTGGATCTCGTCCCTGACCAGCTCAAACAATTCCTGATAACGCGGTTCCACCACTTCCGACAAGGTATGACGTGACATCACCCGTGACGGACGACCACCCACCGACGGTACTTCAATGGTGTCTTCCATACTGACCATTTGTCGTAACGCACAAGCGTGCTTGGTTTTAATTTCTTCCGCGTGGTTGGTCGGTGTACGGAAAATTTTGGCAATGTCACTGGTGACCTGATTGCCCGCCGCCGGAATGACCGCGGTATGACGCAATACACCGCCCGCGTAAATACAAATATCAATGGTGCCGCCGCCTAAGTCGACCAGCGCCACGCCTAAGTCTTTTTCGTCGTCGGTCAATACCGAGATACTGGATGCCAGCGCTGAGAAAATCAGTTTATCCACCGACAAACCGCAGCGCTCAACCGCTTTTATAATGTTCTTCGCCATGTCATTGGCACAGGTAATAATGTGCACTTTGGACTCCATGCGAACACCCGACATGCCAATTGGGCTGCGAATGCTTTCCTGTGAGTCAATGACATACTCCTGCGGCAGGACGTGTAGAATACGACGCTCTTTTGCAATAGGCACTGACTGCGCGGCGTGAATCACGCTGTCAACATCGTCCTGCGTCACTTCGGCTTCGTTAATCGGCACCATGCCACTTTCGTTCTGACAGGAAATATGACGGCCGGAAATGTTCAAATACACCGATGCCACGCGACAGTCAGCCATAAGTTCAGCTTCGTCAACAGCACGCTGGACCGACTGAACAACCAAGTTAAGGTCATTGACGCCGCCTTTGTCCATGCCACGCGAGGTCGCTGTACCAACGCCAACAACGCTGATCTCATTATCTGGCAGCAATTCGCCAATAAGCGCCGTTACTTTGCTGGTGCCTATATCCAGACCTACAACCATATTGTGTTCCGATGTTTTCGACATAACCGTCTAACTCTCACTTTTTGCTTCACGCCAGGCCACTGCAGCCCCGGTGTCATATCGTAAATCCACAGTATCGATTTCGTTGTCTTTACTTTTTTCATGTTCAACGATGCTGGGAAACACATCGATAAACCGTTTAATTCTCTCTAACGTTGCTTCGCGCCCCAGTTTCACTTCAATTCCCTGAGCTAAAACTACGCTGACGGCAAATCGTTCTGTTAACCTTAGTGCCCTTACCTGAAAGCCATTAACTGCCAACATTTGTTGCACCCGGTTAAATTCTTTCCAGGTTTCCTCTACTGCATCTTCCGGTCCAAACAACTGCGGCAAAGCCGTATCAACTTGTTCTATATTCGCCCGAAAAACCTCGCTTTGCTCATTTATCAGGCGATCACCATTCCACATAGCTACCGGTTTGTGTTCCGTCACATAAACCGACAATTTGTCAGGCCAGACTTTGCGAATCGAGACTTTTTGCACCCAGGGCAACTGTTCTACCCGGCGTCTTAGTTCATTCACATCTGCAGTAAAAAAGCTTCCCAACGGTTCTGACGTTAAGGCCCTTCTGACCTCTTCGTTGGCGGTATACTGCAACTCGCCTTGTACATTTAGTTCAGCTAACGGCACTTGTTGCTCGTCAGTAAGCACCTGGTTTAACTGATAAATACCAACCAGTGCACCCGCTATAGTCAGGCATAATACCGTCACACCCGACCAAAAATTGACAGAACGCAGGCGCTGTTCAGCTGCCATCATCAGCGCTCCAGTGTTTGCGCTAAAATGCGCTCCACTAAATCGTTAAAACTTAATCCGGCGGCTTTTGCTGCCATAGGTACCAGGCTCTTTTCGGTCATGCCCGGAACGGTATTGGCTTCGAGTAAAAACCAGTCGCCATTGCCGCTGCGCATAACATCGATACGCCCCCAGCCACTCGCGCCAATAGCTGCAAATGCACGCTCAGCCAGGTTACGAAGCTTAGCTTCGTCTTCATCGGTTAACCCGGCAGGACAGTGGTACTGCGTGTCATTCGCCTGATACTTCGCCTCAAAGTCGTAAAACTCATGCGGTGTCTGCAAGCGAATAACAGGTAAAGCATTTCCGTCTAGCAGGCCTATGGTGTATTCAGGGCCTTCAATCCACTGCTCAACCAGAATGTCATCATCAAACTGCGCAGCGTGTTTTAACGCTGCAGCTAACCGCTGTGCACTATCTGCACTGCTCATACCAATAGATGAGCCTTCACGTGCAGGCTTAACGATGACGCGCCCACCAAGCTCTAACAACAGTGCTTCGGCGTTCACTTGTTCTATTTCTTGTTGTGTAATGACCCGCCAGTTCGCTGTCGGTAACCCCAAAGCGTGCCAAATTTGCTTGCAACGCACCTTATCCATACCCAGAGCACAGCCAAGAACATCACTACCGGTATAGGGAATTCCCAACACTTGTAATGCACCCTGCATAGCCCCATCTTCGCCGCCACGCCCATGCAACGCGATAAATACTCGTTCGTAGCCATCATCAACAAGTTCTTGCAGGCTATGTGCGGCCGGATCAAACGCGTGCGCATCAATACCTTTAGCCACTAAACCTTTTAATACGGCCATTCCCGACTTCAACGACACATCGCGCTCGGCCGAGCTACCGCCCAGCATGACAGCGACTTTACCAAAGGTCTCAGCGTTCATTGCTCAGCACCTCCGTCGCTATGTTCTTCGCCAGCGCGCCAATGTTTCCGGCTCCCTGAGTTAACAGCAGGTCATCAGCGGCCAGAACCGATTCCAGCACTTCCGGCATGTCATCTACTGTTGCGACATAAATAGGGTCTATTTGCCCGCGCTGTCGTATCGAGCGACATAAAGAACGGCTGTCCGCTCCGCTAATCGGTGTCTCTCCAGCGCTATAAACTTCCAGCATCAGCAATACATCAACTTGCGAAAGCACGTTGACGAAATCCTCATATAAGTCACGGGTCCGTGAATACCGGTGCGGCTGAAATGCCATTACCAGACGGCGCTCAGGCCAGCCTTCACGGGCGGCCTGTATGGTCGCCGCAACCTCAGACGGGTGATGACCGTAGTCATCCACTAACATGACTTCACCTTGCTCTTTACCCGGCACAGGAAAGTTCCCGTAATGCTGAAAACGCCGTCCAATGCCTTCAAATTTGTTTAATGCCGACTGAATTGCCTGGTCATTAATACCTTCGTCTATGGCTACTGCTACCGCTGCTAATGCATTCAGCACATTGTGTTTACCCGGCAGGTTAAGGCAGACATCTAATGGCTGCAGGCCTTTGCGTAAAATTGTAAAGCAGCTCTCACTGGCGGTTTGCTTATAGTTAATAGCTCGAATATCTGCTGCCTCACTAAAGCCATAGGTCATGGTCTGACGACCCAGCCGTGGGATTAAGTCGGCTACCACAGGATCATCCACACACATAACCGCTAAGCCATAAAATGGTAGGTTATGCAGAAACTCAACGTAGGTATCCAACAACTTGTTGAAGTCACCTTCGTAGGTGTCCATATGGTCCGCTTCAATGTTGGTCACTATGGCGACCATCGGCTGTAAATGCAGGAACGATGCGTCGCTCTCGTCAGCTTCAGCAATCAGGTACTTACTGTTACCTAACCGGGCATTAGAGCCTGCGCTGTTCAGCAAGCCTCCGATAACAAAAGTTGGATCGCGGTCCGCCTCAGCAAAAATACTGGCAACCAATGACGTGGTTGTGGTCTTGCCGTGTGTTCCTGCTACTGCAATACCGTGACGGAAGCGCATGAGCTCGGCCAGCATTTCAGCACGGCGTACAACCGGTACACGTAACTGGTGAGCTGCCACAAGCTCCGCATTGTCGGTTTTAATGGCGCTGGATACCACAACCACACTGGCGCCTTCAATATTTGTGGCCATATGGCCTAAAACGACCGTCGCTCCCAGGCTACGCAGACGCTCGGTATTTGCATTCTCAGCGATGTCAGAGCCCGATATCTGGTACCCCTGGTTCAACAGAACTTCCGCAATACCCGCCATACCGGCGCCGCCGATACCAACGAAGTGTATTCGCTGTACCCGGCGCATTTCCGGTACGTTCACAATGGTAAATGGCTGTGCGTTGGTTGCGGTCATGCTAGTCATCGCTCTTCTTATATTCCATACATTCATTCACTAGTCGTTGCGTTGCCTCTGGCATAGCGCACTGACGAGCGAAACGCGCCATTGTCCACAGTTGTTGCCTGTCATGCAATAAACGTTTTAACTGTTGCTGCAATGCACCTTTGGTAACTTCGGTCTGCGGTACTAAAACTGCCGCACCGTGGCCTTCCAGGACTTTCGCATTTGCTGTTTGGTGGTCATCTACCGCATGGGGTAGAGGCACTAGAATCGACGCGACACCCATGACAGCCAGTTCCGAAATGGTTAAAGCGCCTGCACGGCATATCACCAGATCAGCCCGGCTAAAGGCTTTGCCCATATCGTCAATAAACTCAACTACGGTCAGCTTTTTCAGCACTGGCGCGTTCCCATACGCTTTTTCTGTAGCGGCTTCACGGTCCACACCGCATTGATGCACAACGTTAAGCTCTACACCCTCTAGAGCTTTGGCGGCCTCCGGTACCGCTTCGTTCAATACCTGCGCCCCTAAACTGCCGCCAACCACCAGTAAATTTAACTCGCCAGTCATTTTTGAGTTATCTGGCTGTTCAGCTGCTTGTTTCAACAACCCGCTTCGCAAAGGATTACCCACCACCGGGTAACGTTTCCATTGCTGCAGAGCAACAGGCAGGCCAAGCAAGACTTTATCAGCTTTAGGTGCCAGCAAGCGCGTGGTCATGCCCGGTATAGCATTTTGTTCATGCACCACTAACGGCACGCCACAGAGTTTTGCTGCTAAGCCCATTGGGGCACAAACGTATCCACCAAAGGTGGCAACCACCTGCGGATGAAGCTTTTTAAGCAAGCGTCGACACTGTAAAACTGCTTTCGCCAGAGTAAATGGCATTAAAAGTTTTCTTTTCAGCCCATGGCCGCGCACCCCGGTCATGCTAATGCTGTGCAACGCAAAGCCTGCCGCCGGAATAACACGGCTTTCCAAACGACCTTCCTGAGTGCCAAGCCAGTCGACTTGCCAGCCGTTATCCCGCATTTCTTCAGCCACGGCTAAAGCCGGGAAAATATGTCCGCCGGTACCTGCGGCTGCGATTAGAACGCGGTTCATTCAGCACCTCCGCGCGGCGCAACTTTGCGACCACTCATGCGGCGCTCATGGTCAATCCGCAATAACAGACCAACGGCTAACGCTGACACAATCAGACTGTTGCCGCCATAGCTGACCATAGGCAGTGTGAGCCCTTTCGTTGGCAGAGCGCCAGAAGCGACACCAATATTCACAAAGGCCTGAATGCTGAACCAAACGCCGATACCGTATGCGAGGTATCCACCATAACGCTGTTCCAGCATTAAACAGCGACGGCCAATAACTAATGCCCGCCAAACCAGCATCAGTACAGTAACAATGACAGCCAGAACACCTAAGAAACCAAGTTCTTCGGCAATGACTGCCATAATAAAATCGGTATGGGCTTCAGGCAGATACTGAAGCTTCTGAATACTGTTCCCCAGGCCTGCACCACTGAACTGCCCTTGTCCGAACGCGATGAGCGACTGCATTAACTGATAACCGGCACCGAAAGGATCCTTTTCCGGCTCTAAGAAAGTCAATAGTCGCTGCATTCGGTAAGGTTCAACAATAATCAAAAGAATGAGTGCTAACACACAGGTAAGAAATACCGCAAAAAACTGCCATAACCGGGCGCCGGCAAGGAACAACATAGCGACAGTGGTCGCCGACAGAACCACAACAGTACCGAAGTCTGGTTGCATCAACAGCAACACTGACGCAATAAACAGCAGGAACAAGGGCTTAATAAAACCCTTAGCGGCTTCGCGCACTTCATCTTCACGACGGGACAAATAACTGGCCATGTAAATACAGAAGAATAATTTAGCCATTTCTGCAGACTGAATGGTTATGGGGCCCACTTTTATCCAGCGCTGTGAGCCATTCACTTCGTGGCCAATAATCAACACCAGCAATAACATCAGCAAACCAACAAGTAGCAGCTTACCGCTGTGTAAATTCCAGCTTTGCGTGGGAACCCTCAAAGTCGCCAGCATAATCACTAAGCTGATAACAATATAAACGCCGTGACGTATCGCAAAATGAAAGGGATTACCGGTTAGCCGCTCGGCTGTTGGCAACGAGGCAGATGTCACCATAATAAAGCCAAAAGCCAGTAACGACATGGCAAGAACAAACAGCACCCGGTCGTACAGTGGCTCACTAGTCGTTCCCCGGAACCAGCCAAACAGCTGCTGTAACCTGGTGCTGGCCTGGCTATCCGGTATTTCCAGATTCAGCTGTTCTTCACGCACTGTCGACATAAAGCGCCTCCACTGCCTGACGGAAACTCTCGCCACGGTGCTCGAAGTTATCAAACTGATCGAAACTGGCACAGGCTGGAGAGAGCAACACCATGTCCCCTGCCTGAACTAAAGAGGATGCCAGCTCAACGGCCTGCTGCAAATTCTTAGCCTGACGCGAACCATTAAAAAGCTGCCCTATACGAGGACCGTCTTCGCCTATAGTCAGCAAAATATCGACGCGTTCCAGAGTCGACTGTAGCTCACGGAAGTCCGCGCCTTTGCCACTGCCTCCGGCAATAAGTAATAAACGACCGTTAACGGTCGGTCGCAGGCCTTCGACGGCCGCTATCGTTGCACCAATGTTGGTTGCTTTTGAGTCATTAACCCAGAATACGCCCCCGTCATTGCTGACCAGCTCACAACGGTGTGGTAAACCGTTAAATTCTTTTACTGCACCGACCGCTTGCTCAACATCAATTCCAATCGCATCACACAAAGCCAGAGCGGCCTGTACGTTAATCAAGTTGTGAATGCCCTGCAATTTCAACTGATCAGCCCGGAGCACGACATTACCGCGGAAGGTAACGGCCACCGGGCCACTCGAGCGATCAACATTGCCGGACAATAGGCCAAAATGCTTAGGGTGAGCATCATCGCCAAAGCTCATCAGTTTACCAGTGATTGGATGTGGCCAGCTGTCCTGCTGCTGTCGATTCAGTACCCAGGTCTTCGCGTTAGCAAATATGCGCTGTTTGGCTTTAATGTATTCTTCTATCGTGCTGTAGCGATCCATGTGGTCGGCACTAATATTCATAAGTGCCGCCGCTTTTAAGTTTAAGCTACTCACAGATTCCAGCTGGAAGCTGGATAACTCCAACATTACAACATCAGGCTGCTCTTTCTGCTGCAATAACTCCAACACCGGCAAACCAATATTGCCAGCGGCAACCACATTTTTACCGCATTTCTGAGCGATAAACTCAACCATTCGGGTAACGGTGGATTTACCGTTAGAACCGGTTACTGCAATGACCGGTAACTTCGACTCTTGTGCAAAAAGTTCGACGTCACCAACCACCGGAATATTTGCATCCCTGGCTAAAACGATAGGTTCCTCTCGCAGATCAATGCCCGGGCTTGTGATAATTAAGTCAGCTGCCAGCGTATCTTCTAACTCCCAGCGACGATTCAGGAATTCAGCATCGCCCAGTATTTGTTTCGCCTCGTCCAGACCAGGAGGGTTATTGCGCGAATCGAATACCCGAATCTGAACATTCGCTAAGTTTTTATCCTTTTGCTTTTTATTTTGTAAATAGCGCAGCACAGAAACCCCGGTCTTTCCAAGACCGAGGACAACAATGTGTTTCATATTCTGCCAGGCTATCTTTTTCATTATTTTTTAACGCAACTTCAAGGTTGCGAGTCCTATCAGTACAAAAATTAACGACAATATCCAGAAACGCACAATGACTCGTGGCTCAGGCCATCCTTTTAACTCGTAGTGGTGGTGAATTGGCGCCATGCGGAAAACGCGTTTTCCCCGCAGTTTGTAGGAACCCACCTGTAGCATCACAGAAACCGTTTCCATGACAAACACGCCGCCCATAATGAACAGCACCAGTTCCTGGCGGACCAATATCGCAATAATGCCAAGCGCTGCGCCTAAGGCCAGAGAGCCTACATCACCCATAAATACCAGTGCCGGGTATGTGTTGAACCATAGAAAGCCCAAACCGGCACCAACGATAGCGGTGCACACCACCAACAATTCGGCAGTCAACGGTAAATAAGGAATTTGCAGATATTCAGCGAAGTTCACGTTGCCGGAAACATAAGCAAAAATACCCAACGCAGCGGCAACCATAATGGTCGGCATAATTGCCAGACCGTCCAGGCCATCGGTTAAATTCACGGCATTACTGGTACCAACAATCACAAAGTACGCCATAAGCAAATAAAGCATACCCAGTTGCGGCATAACGTCTTTAAAGAAAGGAACGATTAGCGCCGTCTCTGCGCCCTGAGTGCTGCTCCAGTAGAGGTAGACCGCTGCGATACTGGCAATAACCGACTGCCAGAAGTACTTCCATTTGGCGATTAAGCCTTTCGGGTCTTTGCGCACCACTTTGCGGTAGTCATCAACAAAACCCACAATGCCAAAGCCAGTGATAACCAATAACACCACCCAGACATAGCGGTTATCCAGGTCGGCCCAGAGTAGTGATGAACCCAATACCGCGGCTAATATCAAGACACCGCCCATGGTCGGTGTGCCGGTTTTACTTAAATGACTTTCGGGGCCATCGTCCCGTACCGTTTGCCCTATCTGCAGACGTTGCAAACGGCGAATCAATGTTGGTCCTAACCACAATGACAAAACTAAAGCAGTTAAAACGCTCAGTATTGCCCTTAAGGTCAAGTAGGAAAACACGTTAAACGCGCTTTCAAACTGGGTTAGGTACTCCGCCAACCAAACTAACATGCGTGCTTTTCCTCTGTGCTGTCACCAACTGTGACAGCCTGCTGTATTGCTGCAACAACGCGCTCCATATGTGCGGAGCGTGAGCCTTTAACCAGCACTGTGACAGGCTGTTTACCTGTCTGTTCTGTAAGTCTTTGTAAAACAGATTCAACCAGGGACTGCAGGCTTCCAAAGTGCTTGCCTCCATTGCCGTTAAAAACTTCACTGGCACTTTGGCTGAGTACACCCAGGCTATATAAATTATCAATACCGGTGCCAATAGCATGCTCACCAATTTCTTCGTGGTAGGCTCTTGCATCAGCTCCCAATTCGCCCATGTCTCCAAGGACAAAAATTCGGTAACCCTTGTAACTTCCAAGTAAGTCGAGAGCGGCTTTGGTGGAAGCAACGCTGGCGTTGTAAGTATCGTCAATAATACGTAAGTGATCACTCACTTTAATGGTAGTTAAGCGCCCTTTTGCAGGCTGAACCCGCTCTAAGCCAGTCACAATATCATCCAGAGATATACCTAATTCGCTGGCCGCAGCCGATGCGGAAAGCGCATTTAAGACGTTATGCTGACCACTGAGTTTTAACGCCAGTTGTCGGGTTTGGTCACCTAAATGAAGCGTAAATGACGGGTGCCCTTCACCATTAAGGGTGATGTCTGTGGCGAACACGTCCGCACTGTCGGTTAAACCAAAGGTTTTCCAGTTCATATTAGTGCAAGCGCGCTCCCAGCATGGGTAAAACTCGGAGTCGCGGGGGGTAACAGCCGTTCCCTGGCTCCCCACTCCACGGAAAATCTCAGTTTTTGCACGAGCTACGCCGTGTAAACTGCCAAAACCTTCAACGTGCGCTGCACTTACGTTATTTAAAATAGCCACGTCGGGCTTGGCCAGATTAGTGGTGTAGCTTATTTCTCCCGGATGGTTCGCTCCAAGCTCAACCACCGCATATTTATGTTGTTCTTCCAGCCGCAGCAAAGTCAGAGGAACACCAATGTCGTTATTAAAGTTGCCCTCAGTCGCCAGTACCGGATGACGAATTGATAAAATGGCCGCCAGCATTTCTTTTACCGTGGTTTTACCATTACTGCCGGTAACCGCGACAGTTCTCGGAGCAACTTTAGCTTTCACCGCTGCCCCCAGGCGTCCCAGTGCATGACGACTGTTTTCAACAATAATCTGCCGGCATTCAATGTCCTGTTGCTTTTCACAAATAACGGCTGCGGCACCTTTGGCTACAGCTTGCTCAACGAAGTCGTGCGCATCAAAGTTTTTTCCTTTTAAGGCAACAAAGAGCGCGTCCTGCAAGTCCGCTCGCGTATCCGTTGATACTTTGTCTATTGTACAATCGGAGCCAACCAGGTGGCCTTCCACCTGTTCCGCAATCCACTCCAGTGATACTGAAATCATGCGCAGTCTCCTTGCAGCCATTCACTCACGACTGCTCTTTCGTTGTAATCCACACGTTGAGTGCCGATAACCTGATAGTCTTCATGTCCTTTACCCGCCAGCAAAACAACGTCGTCTTGCGCTGCTTCCTGCATGGCTTTTATCACGGCCTCTCGGCGGCCGGGCCACACTTTAACCCGCTCTTTATCCGCAATACCTGTCAGAATGTCTTCGATAATCTGTTGTGCGGGCTCGGTTCTTGGGTTGTCGTCTGTGATAACCACAACGTCGGCGTAATCCGCAGCGACTTTGCCCATTTGTGGGCGTTTACCGCGGTCACGGTCGCCGCCGCAGCCAAACACGCACCATAAACGGCCTTTGCAGTGCAGCCGCAAAGCACTTAGTACCTGATGTAAAGCGTCGGGTGTATGCGCATAGTCAACCACGACCAGTGGCGACTGCTTGTTATGAAAAGCTTCCATCCGTCCGGGAACCGGTAGCAAATTGCGGCAGGCTTGGCCAATTTCCGCCAGAGGTTTGTTGAGTTTTAATAATACCGCTACGGCACACAGCAGGTTATAAACGTTAAAGCGCCCCAACAAAGGAGTCTCAACAGTGCAGGATTCCCCTTGCCAATTGATCTGAAATACTGAGCCTTGTTCATGGAACTGAAGCCCTGTTGCGTGCAGGCACGGTTCTACCGAGCTCTCATTGAGGCTTATCCATAGATCCGCTAAGTCGTCTTTGTGCCACTGACTCAGGGTGTCATCATCGGCATTAACTATGCGGTTTTGCACACCAAAATCGGCAAAGAGTCGTTGTTTTGCTGCTACGTAATTTTCCATGGTGCCATGGTAATCCAGGTGGTCACGGCTGATGTTGGTAATCGCGGCAGCCGAAAAATGCAGAGCTTCTACACGGCGCTGAATCAAAGCGTGAGACGACACTTCCATAGCCACAAGCTCTGCGCCTTCTGCAAGTAATGTCGCCAGTCGGTGTTGTACGGTAACTGCATCTGGAGTCGTATGCCGTTCAGGCAACAAACGTCCGATGAGACCACTACCTGTGGTGCCAATAACCGCCGCCTCCATGCCCAGAGCCTTTGCCAACTGAGCCATGATATGAGTCACCGATGTTTTGCCGTTAGTTCCAGTTACACCAACCAGCTGCATTTTCTCTGACGGGTGACCAAAGAAGGTGCCTGCAATATGTGACAAGTGTTCGCGAACACCACTAAAGCCGACCACCACAGCCCCTCGACGATGCTCCAGCGCAAGTCCGGGAGCTTCAGCAATAACCGCCACCGCGCCGGCATCTATAGCGGCATCAATATAGGCCCTGCCATCGGTTTCATAACCGGGAATAGCAACGAATACGTCGCCGTTCGCAACTTGTCGGCTATCTAATTTTATTCCGCTGACAGTGACATCCGGAATAGCGAATGACGCAGGCAGCATGGTGAGCAACTCAGCCAGTTTCATCATTCCTCACCCCCGAAGCCCGCCGCACGAACCTGAGTGTCTTCAATGTTATCTGGCGCTACATTCAGCAAACGCATGGTCTGGGACACGATTTTCGAGAACACAGGTGCTGCCGCTGTACCGCCGTAATAGTCATCGGTACCCGGTTCATTTATGGTAACCACAACAACAATTTTAGGGTCACTGACCGGCGCAATACCGGCAAACAAAGCGACATACTCATCGCCATAACCACCACCGGTTTTCGTTTTCCGCGTCGTTCCGGTTTTGCCTGCTACGCGATACCCCGGAACCTGAGCTGCCTTCGCCGTGCCGTCTTGCACCACCTCTTCCATCATATGCATGACAGCACGAGTATTGTCGGGATTAAACACTTGCTCAGCGGGTAAGGGTGACTCCTGACGGAATATTGTGAGCGGTCGTTTCAAGCCTCCGTTTGCAATAATGTTATAGGCATTAGCCAGTTGCAGGGTAGTTGCTGACAGTCCGTAGCCATATGAGAGCGTCGCAATTTCAAATTCAGACCAGCGCCGACGATCGCCTAGAATACCGATACTTTCACCCAGTAACGCAATACCGGTATCGTTACCAAACCCTACATCGGCATAGGTTTGCAATAATGGCTCAACACCTAAATCCAGAGCTATTTTAGTAACCCCGACATTAGAGGAATGTTTCAGCACTTCGGTCAACGACAGTTCGCCATAGTTGCGTGGGTCACTAACGCGGCGTCCGCCAATTCTCAACCAGCCCGGGCTGGTATCAATGCTGTCGCCCGCTTTGTGGCGACCGTTCTCGAGCGCGCTGAGAATCACCAGCGGTTTCATCGTTGACCCCGGTTCGTAGCTGTCGGTTACCGCCCGGTTGCGCATTCTGAAAGACTGCAGCTCCGCGCGGTTGTTAGGGTTAAAGGACGGGCTATTGACCATAGCCAGAACTTCACCGGTTTCGACATTAAGCACTACCGCCGAGCCTGAAGTTGCCTGATTGTAGCGCACGGCTTTTTTCAGTTCGGTATAAGCAGTTGCCTGAACACGTTGGTCGATACTCAGTGTCAGCTGTTTTGGTTGTTGTGCGTCTGTCTGACTAATTTCTTCAACAACCCGCCCTTGCGCGTCCTTGCGATAAACTCGTTTGCCCGGTGTGCCGGTTAAGTGTTCGTCATACAATAGCTCGAGGCCTTCTTGCCCTGCACCGTCGATATCGGTCAACCCAATTAAATGGGCACTGATTTCACCCGTTGGGTAATAGCGCCGAGATTCAGTTTTTAAGTACACACCCGGTATTTTCAATTGCTTCACGTAATCGGCTTCTGATGGGGTCACTTTTCGCTGCAGATAGACAAAGCGTTTTGACTTATCGTCCACCTTGCTCACCAGTTCGTCACGATTCATGCGGAAGGTTTCCGCCAGAGCCTGCCAGCGACGTTCGTCTGCTAAGGCTTCTTTTTCTGCTATTCGCTTAGGATCAGCCCATACGGTTTCTACCGGAACACTGACCGCCAATTCTCTGCCGTTGCGATCAACAATGGTTCCTCGTTCAACCGCAACGCTGGCTGATCTTAAGCTGCGCATATCGCCTTGCAGCGAGAACGCATCGGGACTGATCACCTGGATATAGGCAGCGCGTGCAATGAGCACAGAAAAAACACCGAACAGTAAAAATACTGCGGTATAGAAGCGCCAGCGAGTGCCAGCTGGCTCTGTGCGTTTTTTGCGACGAATCACTGCCATGAGACTAGCACCTCCTGATCTGGCTCGACGTCACGCATACCGAGCTGCTCCTGCGCGATACGTTCCACCCGGCTGTGCTCGGTCAGCGAGTTCTGCTCAACCACAAGATGCCGCCACTCTCTGTCCAGAGTGTCGCGATATGAGAGTAAGTCGTCGCGTTCAGCAGTTAATTGCCGATTCAAATGCGCGATATAAACAATGCTTAATGCATTAACAATAACCACCACGCTCAGCAGCACTATCCACTTATGCTGCAGCAGATCTTGCAGTAACATTTTGGTCAGGCTTGGGTAACGCTGTTTAGTCATTGCGAACCCTCCTGGCAATACGCAGTACCGAACTGCGGGAGCGCGGATTTTCCTGAACCTCTGCCTTGCCCGGCTTAATCGCTTTACCCACTTTTTCCAGTGCTTTGTCTTTATTCCGTTCGGCTTCAGTTACCGGTAGCCCCGGCGGCAGTTGTTTTCCTTCGCTGTGCTTACGTATAAAGCGTTTAACTAAGCGGTCTTCCAGACTATGGAAGCTGATAACCACCAATCGTCCGTCTTCTTTCAAACCAGAAAGCGACGCTTCGAGAGCTTGTTCTATTTGCTCTAACTCTCGGTTGATATGAATTCTTATGGCCTGAAAGGTGCGCGTTGCCGGATGTTTATGTTTTTCTTTTACCGGACTGACACGGGCAATCATTTCCGCAAGCTGCTTCGTGCGGGTAAAAGGCTTTTTCTCTCGATCCATAACGATAGCGCTGGCAATTCGGCGAGCAAAGCGTTCCTCACCATACTCTTTGAGGACCCAGCTGATGTCGTCTTTTTCTGCACGATTAAGCCATTCAGCCGCTGTCTCGCCGCTGCTGGTGTCCATCCGCATATCCAACGGGCCATCACGCATAAAACTAAAGCCTCGCTCAGCATCGTCCAATTGTGGGGAGGACACGCCAAGGTCAAATAAAATGCCCGTCACTTGCTGATTCAGTTGCAAGTCATCAAGCACCTGTTGCAGGTTTGAGAAAGGAGTGTGGATAATTTGAAAACGGGGGTCGTCTTCGAAGGATTTTGCCGCAGCAATGGCCTCAGGGTCCTGATCAAGCGCAATCACTCGGGCGTTGTCACCTAACTGACTAAGAAGCGCACGTGTATGTCCGCCACGACCAAATGTGGCGTCAATATATGTGCCTTGAGGATCAGTCGCTAATGCTTGTATCGACTCTTCCAGTAGCACCGAAACGTGTTGCGGTGACGTTGTTATCATTATAGTGAAAAGTCTTCTAGTCGTTCGTTGAGAGTAAAGTCACCTTCGCGTTCAACATCCATATCTTGCGCCACTTGTTCATGCCAGGCGTCTTCATCCCAAACTTCAAATTTATTCAGCTGCCCGACAAGCATCAGTTTCTTTTCTAAACCGGCGTGTTGTCTCAATGGCGCTGACAGTAACAGACGACCGTTTTTATCCATTTCACAGTCGTCAGCATGACCTAGCAGAAGCCGCTGTAAGCGACGTTCTGCGGGATTCATACTGGATAATCGAGTGAGTTTTTGTTCTATGATTTGCCACTCGGGAAGCGGGTACAGCAAAAGGCACGGTTGCTTAATATCAATCGTGCAGACCATTTTGCCTTCACAGTCTAATGACAACGCATGACGGTACTTGGCCGGTATGGCCAAACGTCCTTTGCTATCCAGACTTAATGTTGTTGCACCTCGGAACATGATCCCACCTGATCATTATGATCCACTATTATCCACAAATCCCCACAATGTTACAGTCTAGGTGTCACTGTTTCCCACTGTCAAGAAAAAACCTCTTTATTTGTCAGGGCTTCACAGAAATTTACATTAAGCTCTTGATGCAACGTGCAAAATAGTTTTTCTGCTATGGATTGTGCGATTTTTATGCGATACTCAAATCAGTTTTGGCTAGCTGTGATACTCAATGAAGCGCTACTTATTTGTCATATTGGTAAGCTTTTGCGTGCTGGTGACCGGCGTTATCTGGTTTGCGGAGAATCAACACTCGCAAGTGATAGAATCACGTAAGCGTGTTGCCACTGAGCGTTTAGGCCGGCTACGTGCCGCATTAGAAGGTCAGATTAACTCCTCTTTAACCACAGCTCGTGCGCTACAGGCTGAAATCAGACTTTCCCCTGACATTTCCGCAGAACGCTACCGTTTACTAGTGCAGGAGCTAATAGACAATGACCTTCCTGTTCGTCATGTTGCGCTGGCTCCTAATCTTGTTATTGAGTTTCTTTACCCTTTAACTCCTAATCAGGATGCTCTGGGGTTTGACTACCGAACCTCGCCCGAACAATTTAAAAGTGTCCAGGAAGCCATTCAGCGTAAAAGCATTATTATTGATGGGCCTGTCAAATTGGTACAAGGCGGCTGGGCGCTGATTGCGCGGGCTCCGGTTTTTATTGATAACTCGCTATGGGGCGTTATTGCAGTTGTCATTGATATTGACCAGTTAATGATCAGTAGTGGCTTAACCTCGGTTGATGATTACCTCGTTGCACTGAAAAAGCAGAATGAAAATAGCGATGATTTATTTGAACGTGGTGACCCATCCGTATGGAAAAAAGACTATGTCGCCATTGAAATCGATGTATCTTCCGGACAATGGATACTGGCTCTTGCGCCGAGAAATAATGGCTGGGCTAAACGCGATAATATTTATTGGGTCATCATAGTTGCTGGCTGGACACTCTCATTTTTAATGATTGCTTTTATGTATAATTTGGTCGCAACACAGAGCCGTTTGCGGACCGCTCTGAAGACAATTGACCGGCAGGCCAACTTCGATTCAATCACCGACTTGCCTAATCGTCGAGCCTTTGTTGACTACCTCAATCAATTAACTCAAAGCGGCCGTGATCAGCATTTTGCCATTCTGTTTATCGACCTTGATCATTTTAAAGAAGTTAATGACAGCCTCGGACACGACGCCGGCGACGAGTTACTGGTTTCGGTTGCTGAACGTTTAAGAAGTCAACTGCGGGGTTCTGACTTTATCGCCCGTATTGGCGGCGATGAATTTGTTGTCGTGATCAACCGCTTCAAGTCGCATGAAGTCATCAATGATGTGGCAACTCAAATTAACCGCCATTTAAGCGAACCTTTTACGTTACGTCAGAACCAAATACAAACCACCTGCAGCATTGGTATTGCGTTGTACCCTGAAGACGGTATGAAAGCGGCCGAGCTTCTCAAAAATGCCGATTTAGCCATGTACGCCGCAAAAACCGCGGGGCGTCGTACCCACTACTTCTTTAATGATGAACTAAGAGCGCAAACCGAGCGCCAGAATGCAATTCACAACCGAATACGGGATGGCCTGAAACGACATGAGTTTTCGCTAGTTTATCAGCCTATTGTTGATTTTAGTTCCGGCAAAATCACCAAATGTGAAGCCTTACTGCGTTGGAAAGATGAAAATGGAAATGTCATTTCTCCGGCTGAGTTCATTCCGGTTGCTGAACGCACGGGTTTAATTCACGAGCTTGGGCAATTTGTTCTGGAACAAGCTTGTATTGACTGGGTTACCGTTCATAGGTCCGGATACCCTATTGAGGTCTCAATTAACCGTTCAGAGCGAGAACTGAATGATATGGAAGTCGCTAAACAATGGCTGACTTGCATCACACAGCACGGAATACCAACCGACAGTATCACTTTCGAAATTACTGAATCATTGTTAATGAGCAATAAGCAGCGGCAATTGCAAATTTTGCATTACCTGCGCTCGCAAGGAGTGCAACTGGCCATTGATGATTTTGGTACCGGTTACTCAAGCATTAATTACCTGCAGCGTTACCCAGTCGATTATATAAAAATAGACAGAAGCTTTTTAAACCAGGCACCTGATGACCGCGTGCAGGTTGCTTTATTAGACGCTTTACTGCGAGTGGCCAGAGCCCTTGATATCGACGTTATTGCTGAAGGCGTGGAAACCAAGCGACAGTGGGAGTTATTGCAGCGACAACAATGCGACTTTGCTCAAGGTTACTTTATTAGTGAGCCTCTAACTTTAGATAAGTTATTAGAGTTTCTGCGAAAATGGCAGTTCTGAAGTCGAAAAGAGAAATAAAGGTGGAGAGCCGGCCGATAAGCCGGGTTCTGTCGTGGACAATCATTCATCTAGTGATCAGGTTGCCCTGACCCTCAAGCAGTCTACCCGGGTTCAACGCGGGCCGCGCCAAAGAACCCCTATTTGACCTTGCTCCGGGTGGAGTTTACCGTGCCGCAAGCTGTTACCAGTTGCGCGGTGCGCTCTTACCGCACCCTTTCACCCTTACCTGTGCTGCAAGCAGCCATCGGCGGTTTACTCTCTGCTGCACTAGTCGTCGGCTTACGCCGCCCAGGCGTTACCTGGCACCCTGCCCTATGGAGCCCGGACTTTCCTCCCCCTGTAAACAGGCGGCGATTGTCTGGCCAGCTCTCCGCGGGGGATTCTACGCTGCGCCACGCTTTAACTCAATCTTTGTTTTTATTCTCTAGCCCCCACTGATACAACACATTTTTACGTTCATCATGAATTTTCGCAGTTACAGCGGCAGCTTTCTTTAACGGCAACTCCTCCAGTAACAACAGCAAAGTGCGCTGAGCCGCCTCTCCGGGGCCGTCATTGACTTCCGTTTCCTGCTGCAGGGGTGATATCAATAACACCATTTCTCCCCGCTGCTGGTTACTGTCGTCTGTTAAAATCTGCAATAACTCTGCAGCACTACCATTTAAATAGGTTTCAAACTGCTTCGTTAGTTCACGCGCAAGCACCAGTTGCCTGTCCTGTCCCAGCACGGCGTCCATATCGGCCAGAGTATGCAAAATTCTGTGTGGGCTTTCGTAAACAACAACGGTTCTTGGTTCCGTTCTTAACGCTTCGATTTTTGCGCGGCGTTGCTGCGGTTTGGAAGGCAAAAAGCCTTCAAAGGCAAAGCGGTCGGTTGGCAAACCTGCTGCGGACAACGCGACAGTCACGGCACAAGCTCCCGGCAGAGCTACCACCTTCAGGCCATGCTGACGGCAACGTTGTACCAGCACATAACCTGGGTCATTAATAAGTGGTGTGCCCGCGTCACTGACTAATGCCAGAGAGTCGCCTTGCTGCAGACGTTCAATAACCGCATCTGCGCGCTGAGTCTCGTTATGCTCATGCAGCGCAAATACGTCATTCTGTATGCCGTAATGCTGCATTAACTTCCGCGTGTGCCGCGTATCTTCTGCAGCTATGGCTGCTACATCAGCTAATGTCTTTATTGCCCGCTCGGTAATATCGCTTAAGTTTCCGATAGGCGTGGGCACGATATAAAGGGTCCCCGGGTCTGTCATAATGAGTCTCAGTTTGTTTCCAACGTCAATGCCGTTTATAGTATCACCGAACAGGCACCAAAGCGGAACCTTACAGTGTTTAGAACTCAGTCATTTGTATTTTTAGCTCTACTGGCACTACTGGTACTCACTCAGTGTACGTCTGCCCCTGACCGGAAAACTGAAGCTCCCGATAAAACGACAGATGTCACCGAACAGGACTTGAGCTTAACAGAAGAAAAATCGGCTCAGGACTGGTTAGATGAAGCCCGCACTGCTGCCAACGATATCGAGCAACACTCCGCTTTAATACGCGCAGCTAACGCGTTTCAGAATGAACACAAATGGCAACAGGCCGTGGCCGTATTGTCACAATTAAGCCCGCAGAAAATTACCCGGCATAGCCAAAAGTACTATCACCTGGCTAAAGCTCGTTGGGCTGCAGAACAAAAACAGTGGCCTCAGGTTATTGATGAGCTGGAGAGCGTTTATACACAATTTAACCAACGCGAGTTTCGCTCTTTGAGCTTACAACTGCTGTCTCAAGCCGCTTATCAGCAGCAGGACTACTGGAAGGCTTTGGTATGGCAGGTCGACGCTCAACGTTTTGCTGAACAGTCCAGCGCAGAAACCATATGGTCTGTCGCCAGCCGGGTCACCCAATCTGAACTTCCGCAGCAACGCCCCACTGACTTAGCTCTAGCCGGTTGGTGGCGTTTAGTTGACTACCATCATCAGGCAATGACAAATCCGGAACAACTGTCTGTTTACCTAAACCAATGGCTGCAAAGCTATAGTGAGCACGCAGCTGTTGGTATGGTAGAAAGGTGGCAGGGAACAGAAGCCAGGAGTGATGACGAGAAGATATCAGAACCAACCATTGCGGTATTATTACCCTTATCCGGAAAATACCAACAACAAGGCCAGGCCGTACGCGACGGCATTATTGCTCGCACAGGAGAATTAAAACAAGTACAGGTGGTTTTTGTTGACAGCGAAGAAGGTGACATTGAGGCACATAAAGAGCAGATAAAATCACTGAACGCAGTTGGTATTATTGGTCCTCTTTTAAAAGAGAATGTTGCGCTTTGGACTGAGCAGCCACCTAGTGGTGTACCTCAGGTTTTTCTAAACCAGGTTGAGAGAGAATCAACGGACTATCAGGCTAACAGCGCTTTTTTTGCCTTAATTCCTGATACAGAGGCCAGGCAAGCTGCACAGCGTATCAATCAGAAGCTCCCCGGAGCGAGAAGTGCTATGATCATCGCGGCCGATACATCCAACGGACGTAGAATGGTCGATGCCTTTAAATCGAAGTGGGACAATGAACAGGCGGGAGCCCCAAAGGTTTCTTACTTTTCTGAACGCGCGGACATGAAAGCGACAGTCGAAAGTTCTCTGGGATTAACTGACAGTCAGCAGCGCATTCGGGCAGTGAAAATTGCAGCTGGTAAAATCATTGTTGATGAACAAGAGCGAAGCCGGCGAGATATCAGCGCTATTTACCTGCCGGGAAACCTACAACAAACTCGTCTGTTAAAGCCTTTTATTGATGTCAGTGTTTCACCTTTTGCTTCACCTATTCAAGTGTACGCCAGTTCCGCTACTCATGAACTCAAAAACCGTTTAGGAGATTCTGATCTTAACGGTATTATCTTTTCCGATGTCCCCTGGTTAGTGTCGCAAGCTGGCAATAATTTGCTTTTAACTCAGTGGCTTGAGCTACGAAATGGGTGGGGACTTTCACTAGCAAGGTTAGCCGCAATGGGGTATGACAGTGTGTCATTAATACAACGCCTGGAAATGATGAGCCGTATGCCGGGACTTACCTGGAACGGCCTTAGCGGCAACCTCCACATCAATGACTCAGTAGTTCAGCGTGAACTTACCTGGGCTACCTTTACTAAGGGGAAAATAGCCTTAGCTAAGGAGTCAAATAGTGCAGGAAGTAGCAACCGGTAAACACGCTGAGTTACTGTCGGCAGAATTTCTGAAAAAAAATAGCCTTACAATTATTTGCAAAAATTACCGCATTGACGGCGGTGAAATTGATATTATAGCCCGAGACGGAGATTACTGGGTCTTTTGCGAGGTTAAGTATCGGCAACACGAACACTTTGCTTCAGTACTTGAGCAAATTAAGCCGCAACAATGCAAACGTGTAAGGCATACTGCCCGTTACTATTTACTCAGTAACAATATAGACGAACACACCGCAGCGATACGTTTTGACGTTATTGCAATAGTCGGTCACCCAACAAAAATTGAATGGTTTAAGGACGCATTCTGATTATGAATGACGAGTTAATTAAAGCGCTTTTCACAGAGAGCATACAGACACAGATTTCCGCGGTTGAGAGTCTGACCGATGACATGGCAACCACGGTAGAGTTGTTAGTGGCTAACCTGCTCAATGGCCAGCGCGTTTTTTGCTGCGGAGACCGAACAACAGGGGTGGTTGCACAGCATTTTGCCAACCTTATGACAGAAGGGATGAAGCTCGAACGCCCTCCTTTTCCAGTCTTGGCTCTGAATGCCGGCAAGCAAAAGCAATTGGCGGCGTTAGGTCAGGCTAGCGACATTCTGGTAGTCATAGCCGATAATCAGGAAAATGAAGAACTCACCTCCGTTATGGAAACAGCAATTAGCCGCGATATGCTGATCATCGCTTTAACCGGAGAGGGTAACGACTCTGTTTCCGGTTTATTAGGGGCTAATGACATAGAACTGCGTGTACCAAGTTTGAACCCGGCTCGCATATTGGAAACCCAGTTGTTTATTATCCATGGTCTATGTGAACAAATAGAAAACACCATCTTCCCTCAGGAGCATTGACGCATATGACTTTATCTAAACTCGCTCTACCCTTCATTTTTATTAGCTTGTTGACCTTACAAGGTTGCGCGGCTGTCGCAGTTGGCGCTGCCGCGGTTGGTATCTCATCAGCAACCGACCCGCGCACTATAGGTACACAGGTAGACGATCAAACCATTGAAATGAAAACCAATGCCAAACTGGGGAACGATGAACAGCTTGAGGACTCTCGCGTGATTGCTGTGAGCTACGATACCAACGTGCTGTTGATTGGCCAGGTACCCAGCGAAAATTTGAAAAGAAGAGCGGAAGATGTCATTAAAGATACCAATGGCATTAATAAAATTTTCAATCAACTGCGCATTGGCTCAAAAGCTTCTGCAACGGTTCGCGCAGGCGACAGCTGGATAACCAGTAAAGTGAAACTTAAGTTCGCGAATAATAAATCTATAGATGCCACCAACATAAAAGTGGTAACAGAAAACGGCGAAGTATTCCTGTTAGGCCATGTTAGTCAGGCGGAAGCGGATGCGGCGGTTGAGGTCGCAAGAAATATCGACGGTGTAGAACGAGTCATTAAAGCACTAACCATTAAGCGTTAGTGCTTTAAATTTTTACTTAACAACTTTTAAGTTAGGCTTTTTCTTCGCTGACTTTTGTTCAGTTTCAGCGCTGCTCTGCTCTTCTTCATCAAGCTCGGGCATTTTATCCAGCTCGGGCTCAGCCTCAAACATAGCGCCAGCTCCATTTTCACGGGCATAAATGGCTAATGCCGCCGTCATAGGAACAATAACCTGCATAGGCTGACCACCGAAACGTGCGTTAAAACGCACCTCATGGTCCGCCAACTGTAAGTTCTGAACTGCTGTTGGTGAAATATTAAGAACTATCTGACCTTCACTCACAAAGTTTTGTGGCACAACAGTGCCGACAATGGTTGCATCAACAACCAAGTGCGGTGTCAGATCGTTATCAACAATCCATTCGTAAAGTCCACGAAGTAGATAAGGTCTTTTCGGCGTCATAGCACTACTCCTCGACGTCGATGAAATTAATGACGGGCGAGCTCTTTCTCTTCTTCCGTTAAAGAGTCCTGGAACGTTTTGCGTTCAAATAAACGTACCATATATTGCTTGATCTCTTTTGCGCCTTGCCCCTCTAAGTCAATACCATAAGCCGGCAAACGCCATAGTAGAGGTGCTAAATAACAATCGACTAAGCTGAACTCTTCACTCATGAAGTAAGGCGTGTCGGCAAATATAGGAGCCAAAGAAAGTATGCCTTCTTTCAGTTCCTGCCTTGCCTGTGCATCGCCTTGCTGAATTTTTTCAGCCAGACTGTACCAGTCACGCTCAATACGGTACATCATAAGACGACTTGTACCACGGGCAACTGGGTATACCGGCATCAGTGGCGGGTGCGGGAAACGCTCATCAAGATACTCCATGATAATTTGTGCGTTATACAACACCAGTTCACGGTCAACAAGAGTCGGCGTAGCCTCTGGGTACGGGTTAAGCTGTAACAGATCCTCCGGCGTACTTTCGTCGGTCACATACGTAATTTCGACACCAACACCTTTCTCAGCTAACACCAGACGTACCTGATGACTCTTTAAGTCATCCTTTCCTGAATATAACGTCATTACTGAGCGTTTATTTGCTGCAACAGCCATTCCTTTCTCCAGATAATATCAACGGCAAAAGGGTGGCAAGCCACCCTTTGTTAAGTCGTTGTCTAACAGACTGATAAGCCTCGATTATTTGAGGTCTTTCCAAAACTCTTTCTTCAGTAACCATGCCAAAATGGTGAATACCAGCAGGAAACCAAAGACAAACCAACCCATTCGACGTTGTTCTAACAACATAGGTTCACCGGTGTATACCAGGAACGCTGTTAAATCTAACATCGCTTGGTCGTACTCGCTTTCAGACAGACGACCGTTTCCGTCGGTTTTAATACCAACGTAAACGTCTTTCATTTCGCCGTCTATCATACGCTCTTCGTAGGTTTTTTCAGGAAGCCCCTGAAGCTCTTCCAGCACATGCGGCATACCCACGTTAGGGAATACTGCGTTGTTAACCCCAAATGGGCGACTTTCATCTTTATAAAATGAGCGTAAATAAGTATAAATCCAGTCCGCACCGCGTACACGGGCAACATTGGTTAAATCCGGTACAGCTGTACCAAACCAATTAGCAGCGGAATCTGAATTCATATTATTGGTAATAAGATCACCGGCTTTATCACCAGTAAACTGCAGATGTTTCTCACCCAGTTCTTGTGGGACACCAATGTCTTCAAAGGTACGGTTGTAACGGTGGTATTCCAGTTGGTGACAGCCAAGGCAGTAGTTCATATACAACTGCGCACCGCGCTGCAGCGAGGCTTTATCGTGCAAGTCGACTTCAGCCTTGTCCAATGGAACTTCAGGGCCCGCCGCGAATACCAGCGACGGAACCAAGGTTACAAGAGCGATTAACAATTTTTTCATTTCGACGTCACCCTTTCTGGTACCGGTTTAGTCTTCTCGCGCTTACTGTAGAACCAGAGCAGCCCGAAGAATGCAAAGTACAGGAACGTAAATATCTGTGCGAACACCGTTGCAACAGGAGTTGCCGGCTGCGTCCCCAGATAACCCAGTACAACGAAGCTGATAGCAAATACGGTTAAGTTTAGCTTATGCAACAGGCTACGATAGCGAATCGAACGCACTCGACCACGGTCTAACCAAGGCAATAAGGCCAGGAAGACAATGGCAGCAAACATGAGAATGACGCCAAATAACTTATCCGGAACCGCGCGCAAGATTGCGTAGAACGGAGTGAAGTACCATACCGGAGCTATGTGCTCTGGTGTCTTCAGCGGGTTCGCTGGTTCAAAGTTCGGTGGCTCAAGGAAGAAGCCGCCCATTTCCGGGTTAAAGAAAATGATGTAGCAGAACACAAACAAGAATACGCCAAAGCCAAACATGTCCTTAATAATGTAGTAAGGATAAAACGGTATGGAATCAACAATGTCTTTCTTGTTGGTAAAGCGCTCATGGAACTTAAACTTCGGCTTCTCTTCATCTGGTACTGAACCTTTCGGCTTCTTCGTATCGATGCCGTCAGGGTTGTTCGAGCCAACCTCATGTAAAGCAACGATGTGCAAGAAGACCAAGATAACCAAAACTAATGGCAAAGCAATAACGTGCAATGCGAAGAAGCGGTTTAGTGTCGCCCCGGATATGACGTAATCACCACGGATCCACAGGGTAAGATCATCACCAATAATCGGAATAGCACCGAACAAGGAGATAATAACCTGAGCGCCCCAGTATGACATTTGTCCCCATGGCAAGAGATAGCCCATGAAGGCTTCGGCCATGAGCACCAGGAAAATGAACATACCAAACAACCAGATAAGCTCACGTGGCTTTTGGTAGGAACCGTACATCATACCGCGGAACATATGCAGATAGACCACAACGAAAAACGCTGATGCGCCAGTGGAGTGCATATAACGCAATAACCAGCCGTATTCAACGTCACGCATGATGTACTCGACCGAAGCAAATGCGCCTTCAGCACTCGGTACGTAGTTCATGGTAAGCCAAATACCGGTCAGAATTTGGTTAATTAATACAATAGTTGCCAAGAAACCGAAAACATACCACATGTTGAAGTTTTTCGGAGCTGGATACTGTGCTAGGTGGATGTTCCAGGTTTTTGTCATGGGGATGCGGGCATCCATCCACTCTACAAATCGCTTAAACATTATGCTTGCCCCTTATCTTCACCCACCAAAATGGTGTTCTCGTCGATAAAATAATGCGGTGGCACGACTAAGTTCAGAGGTGCTGGAACGCTTTCAAAAACACGACCTGCAATATCAAACTTAGAACCGTGACACGGGCAGAAAAAACCAGAGTCAACGCCATCAACGTGGTCGCCCATTCCCTTTTCAAGGTAGGACGGGGAGCAACCTAAATGAGTACAGATACCAACGGCGACAAAGAATTCTTCTTTGATTGAACGGTGCTGGTTCTGTGCGTATTCAGGCTGTTGCGGTTCTTCGGAATTTGGATCTCGAAGTCTATCTTCAACTTTAGACAGACTTTCAAGCATCTCCGGTGTACGACGAACAACCCAGACAGGGTTACCACGCCATTTCACACGGACTAGCTGGCCAGGTTCAGCCTTGCGTATATTCACTTCTACGGGCGCACCCGCGTTTTTTGCTTTCGCACTTGGGTTCCATGATCTTATGAAGGGAACGGCTACTGCTACCGCTCCGGCACCACCTACCACAGAGGTTGCGACAGTCAAAAAACGACGGCGGCCTTTATCTACAGGCGCATTGCTCATCCATCTACTCTCCAGTTTTGGACGCTCCACGATACTTTGTCGCGAAGTCGGGAATTAGCTGCTGCTTTGTCCGCTTATGCGGATTACAGAAAATGCTTTGAGATGATAATGAAAAGACACACTTTTTACAAGCTTAATAGCCGCTATTATCGCGGTATTTCTATTTCTACCAGACATAAAAAAACCCAGCCGAAGCTGGGTTTTGCCACAATAAATGAAGACGAATTAACGCTTCGAGAACTGTGGACGTTTACGTGCTTTGTGCAAGCCGATTTTCTTACGTTCAACCTGACGAGCGTCACGAGTAACGTAACCTTCTTTACGTAGCGGACTACGTAGAGCTTCGTCGTACTGCATTAATGCACGGGTAATACCGTGACGAATTGCACCAGCCTGACCAGTAGTACCACCACCACTTACAGTGATGTACAAGTCAAACTTTTCAGTCATTTCAACTAACTCTAACGGCTGACGAACAACCATTTGAGCCGTTTCACGACCGAAGTATTCGTTCAGTTCACGGTTGTTAATTTTAATGTTGCCGCTACCAGGACGCAAAAATACGCGAGCCGTGGAGTTTTTGCGACGACCAGTACCGTAGTATTGATTATCTGCCATAGTGTTCTTGCTCCGTATTATATATCCAGTTGTTTAGGTTGTTGAGCAATATGGTTATGCTCAGTACCTGCGTACACTTTCAGTTTACGGAACATGGCACGACCCAATGGACCACGGGGTAACATACCTTTCACCGCTTTCTGAATGACCATCTCTGGTTTCTTAGCAATCAGTTTTTCAAAGCTGATTGATTTGATACCACCCGGAAATCCAGTGTGCGAGTAGTACATCTTGTCCTGAGCTTTGTTACCGGTTACGGCAACTTTCTCAGCGTTAATTACGACGATATAGTCGCCGGTATCAACGTGAGGAGTGTACTCAGGCTTATGCTTGCCGCGTAAACGACGAGCGATTTCAGTAGCTAAACGACCTAAAGTTTTGCCTTCAGCGTCTACTACGTACCAGTCGCGTTTTACCGTTTCTGGCTTGGCTACAAATGTTTTCATTGTATAAAACCTACATTTTAAAAGTTCACGGACAGTAATTCCGGGCTTCCCCGCGAATCACAACAATAAAAAAATGATAAAAATCATTTAGTTATCTGCTGCGACCGCTGCATTACGTTAGGTAACACAACGGACTGTAACGTGGGCTGCGCGGATTATAGGAAAAATGCGGTTAAAGATCACGCATTTTCTGAAATTTATGCTTTATGTGCCATGGCGAGATATTCCTGACTTTGCATTTCCTGCAAACGGCTGACGCAGCGACGGAACTCAAAAGTTAACTGGCCTTCGGTATATAACGATTCGATATCCACTTCTGCAGATAAAATCAGCTTCACCCGCCGCTCATAAAACTCATCGACCAACGCAATGAAACGTCTGGCGGTGTCGTCTTTCCCCGCACCCATTTGTTCGACATTGCTGATCAGTACTGCATGATAAATTCGCGCTATTTCCATGTAGTCATTTTGGCTGCGTGCGGTTTTACAAATAGAAGCAAAATCAAAGAACACCACATCGTCACACTCGGCTCTTACGTCAATATCCCGACCTTCGATATCAATACAGTCTGACTCGTATCGGTCTTTGCATTCCGGTGCCAGCTCTTTGAAATATTGCCACAGGTTTTTATCGGCCTGTTCGTCCAACGGAGAGTGAAAAATTTCAGCTCGTGTCAGTGTTCTTAAGCGGTAGTCGATACCACTGTCGACATTCACTACTTCACAATGCTGCTTAATGAGTTTGATCGCCGGAATAAAACGTGCTCGTTGCAGGCCATTTTTATAAAGGTCGTCGGGAATAATATTTGACGTGGCAACCAGCACCACACCCCGTTCAAATAAATATTCAAACAGCTTCCCCAACAACATCGCATCGGTAATGTCCTGTACGAAAAACTCGTCAAAGCAGACAATTAGTGCTTCATCGGCAATCTTGTCCGCCACAATACGTAAAGGATCGCTTTGCTTATCCAGCATTTTTAATTCGTTATGGACTCGATGCATAAAACGATGGAAGTGAATGCGCCATTTACGTTCAATTGGCAAACTTTCAAAAAAAGTATCAACCAAATAGGTTTTACCGCGGCCCACACCACCCCAGAAATAAATTCCCTGAGGCCGTTCAGGCTCTTTGCTTAGAAGTCGTCGCCAAGCCGATAAGGTGTGGTAATGGTGCCAATCAATAAGCTCATCATGCAGTCTTTGCAAATGTTTAACGGCATTAAGCTGGGCTTCATCTTCCGAGAAGCCATTGTGTTCGATATCATACTGATAACGTTCTAATGGAGACATTTGCTGTTTGGACACTACCACTTCACCTCAGTTGGGATTATCCTAATAGGTAATATGTTACCATGAAGGTGAAGCGCAGCAATCATTCGAAGCTGTAGCAGCTTGTTCAGGAGTTAATTATGAGTTGGATTATTGGAGTTCTGTTGGTCATTGCCGGTGCAATCATTGGCTTTTTCGCAGCTCGTTACAGTCAGTCAAAAGGTCAGTCCGGTGACCTTGAAGAGCAAGTTCAGCAAAGCCAACAGCGTTTAACCGACTACCAGCGAGAAGTTGCCGAACACCTCGCAACGGCAAATGCCATGGTTGAACAACTGGCCGACACACAACAGCGTCTGCAAAGCTATTTGAGCCAAAGTGCCGAATTACTTGAAAAAGGTGACGTTCAAAGCGATTTACCCTTTTTCGCCGAGGATACCCTTAAACAGCTTCGTGTAGCCAACTCACTAAACAAAGACCACCGTTCTGGTCGTGACAGTTACAGCGCTAACGACATTCCACGCGACTATACCGAGGGTTCCAGTGGCTTATTCTCAAATAGCCACGAAGAAAAATCAGAAAAAGAGTCTTCAAAAACATCTTGAAACACTTTTAGAGTGAACTCATATAACCAGCAAGCGGTCTTAACTCGCAAACCGCTTGTTGGTGCTTGATTAAGGAGTCACTCAAACCATGAAACGAGTATTAGCTTTATTCAGTTTACTCTTTGTTTTTAGTTTTACCCCTATTACTTCGGCTCAGGCCGGTATCCCATTTTTCGGCAATGACGACGAGCAGCCTACTCTCGCGCCTATGCTGGAAGAGGTTACGCCGGCGGTTGTCAATATTTCCGTAAAAGGTAAGCGCGAAGTCAGACAACGTCTTCCTGATGCGCTTCGTTTTTTCTTTGGGCCTAATGCACCGCGCGAACAAGTTCGCGAACATCCGTTTCAGGGGCTGGGTTCCGGTGTCATTATTGATGCCAAGAACGGTTATGTGGTCACCAATCACCATGTCATTGACGATGCAACTGAAATTCTGGTTACCCTAAAAGATGGCCGTGAATTTGACGCAAAAGTTATTGGCACCGATAAGCGCAGTGACGTTGCACTGCTGAAAATTGAAGATGGTGAAGACCTTACCGCTATCGAGCTCGGTCAGTCTTCAGACTTGCGTGTCGGTGATTTCGTGGTCGCTATTGGCAACCCATTTGGCCTTGGACAAACAGTCACCTCGGGTATTGTTAGTGCATTAGGCCGCGGCGGATTAGGTATCGAAGAATTAGAAAACTTCATCCAGACCGATGCTGCTATCAACAGTGGTAACTCCGGCGGTGCACTGGTCACCTTAGACGGCAAGCTAATTGGCATAAACACCGCAATACTTGGCCCCAATGGCGGTAATATCGGTATCGGTTTTGCTATTCCGTCAGACATGATGAATAACTTGGTACAACAGCTTATTGAATTCGGTGAAGTACGCAGAGGCGTTCTGGGCGTGCGTGGTAACGACCTGACCCATGATGTCGCTCAGGCACTGAATATTCCGGTTAATCGCGGGGCCTTTGTTTCTCAGGTAGTACCCGGCAGTTCTGCAGCCGAAGCCGGTATTGAATCTGGCGATGTCATCATCTCAGTAGATAACCAAACCATTCGCTCGTTCTCAGAACTTGGGGCTCTGGTTGGCTCGATAGGCTCAGGTAAGTCAATCGAACTTGGTATTATTCGTGACGGCGAAGAGCAGTCAATCAGCGTCACCTTAGGAGCGCAAGACACCTCAGTAACCGCGGCCTCTATCCATCCGGCTCTGGAAGGAGCGACTCTAGTCGCCGCTGATTCGGGCAAGGGTATAGAAGTGTCGGAACTCGAAGAGCGCTCGCCTGCAGCCCGAATTGGCCTTGAAAAAGGCGATATTATTCAAGGTGTAAACCGGCAAGCAGTCAGTTCAGTCGCTGAACTCCGAGCTGCCATTGAAGACAAAGCTGGCGTTATTGCATTAAATATAAAACGCGACAACAGCTCACTCTTTATTGTGTTGCGCAACGCTAACTGAGATTGTGACAGACAGGTGGTATCAGTGCTATGCTGATACCACTTAATTTAATCGGAAGCAGGTATGCAGCGACTCTCTTCAACCTTACGATTCTTGTTTCAGTCAGTCAGTTTAGGCTTGGTTGTTGCGGCCGTTGTCATTATAACTCAGCCTTTCTGGGGTCAGTCTGAGTCTTTAAGACAAACCAATTCCGAAGTTATTTCTTTTAGTCAGGCAGTTCGAAAAGCAGCTCCTGCAGTAGTTAATATATACAGTATGGGTGAAGTACAAGGTTCATACTACCAGCCACAGTCCTCCAGGGTCTTGCGCCTGGGTTCGGGCGTTATCATGGACTCCCAAGGGTATATTTTAACCGCTCACCATGTCGTTGATAATGTCGATAAAATTGAAGTTGCTTTACAGGATGGACGTCGTTACGCCGCTCAGTTAATTGGCAGTGACCGCTATACTGATCTGGCCGTACTGAAAATTGATGCCGACAACCTTCCTGTCATTCCGGTTCAGTCAACACGCCGCATTCGGGTTGGTGATATTGTTCTTGCTATAGGTAACCCCTACAACATCGGTCAGACAATAACTCAAGGGATAATCAGCGCCAGCGGCGGACGTGTAGGCGTCAGTAATTCCTACTCGGATTTAATTCAAATGGATGCGGTTATCAACCAGGGCGCATCGGGTGGTGCTTTAGTAAATACAGCCGGAGAGTTGATAGGAATTAATAATGCTCGATACAACTCAGCTTTTGGCGATGGTGGTGAAGGGATCTATTTTGCTGTGCCCTATGAAAATGCACGTAAAGTGATGAAAACACTCATTCGTGAAGGTAAAGTTGTTCGCGGGTTCATTGGTATTAGCGTTAACCCGAACTTCAGTGAAGAGCAATCTTTATCAGGGATCTTAATTACAGACGTCGAAGCGGGAGGCCCGGCAGCGGCAGCTGGTCTGCAGCGTAATGACTTTCTGGTCGCTATTGACGGAGAGCCTGTTCGTACTGCTTCCGAAGGGCTGGACAGAGTAGCTAACAGCGAACCTGGTACCGAATTGGAAGTAGAGTTTTACCGTGACAACAAACGCATGACAACCACGGTAACCGTTGCCGAGCTACCTCGTTAAGAGCAGACGGCGACTAAGCCGTCACTCGCTCAATATCAGCACCTAAACCCTGTAGTTTCTTCTCAATGCGCTCGTAGCCGCGATCGATATGATAAATACGCTCGACAACGGTTTCACCAGTAGCAACCAGGCCTGCAATAACTAACGATGCCGAAGCACGTAGGTCAGTACACATAACCTCAGCGCCGGTTAGCTCTTCTACGCCATGGCACAAGGCGGTATTGCCTTCTGATTCTACATTTGCACCCATACGTCTTAGCTCAGGAATGTGCATAAACCGATTTTCAAAAATCGTTTCACGAATACCTGCGGTGCCCTCTGCAATTGCATTTAATGCACAAAACTGGGCTTGCATGTCAGTAGGAAAAGCCGGATGAGGAGCGGTAATAATATTCACGGCTTTGGGGCGACCCTGGCTTTTTAGCGTGATCCAGTCTTCACCTTTTTCGACCTCAGCGCCAGCTTCTTCCAGTTTTTTCAGTACAGCATCCAGACTGGCCGGGTCAGTGTTTTCACACCGTATAGAACCGCCCGTTGCCAATGCAGCAACCAGAAAAGTACCGGTTTCGATACGATCAGGCATGACGCTGTATTCTCCGCCATGCAATTTTTCCACACCCGTAATATGAATAGTATCGCAACCAGCGTCACGCACATTCGCACCCAGGCTGTTTAAAAAGTTCGCTAGATCGATAACCTCGGGCTCACGAGCCGCATTCTCAATTACCGTTTCGCCTTCTGCCAATACCGCCGCCATCATCAGGTTTTCAGTGCCAGTGACACTAACGGTATCTAATAAAATTTCCGCGCCCCTCAGGCGGCCATCGACAGATGCCTTAATGTAACCATTTTCAACATCAATGTGTGCTCCCATCTTCCGTAAACCTTCAATATGAAGATTAACGGGGCGGGCTCCTATTGCGCAGCCCCCGGGAAGCGACACTTCGGCTTTTCCGGTTTTCGCCAATAGTGGCCCCAGAACCAGAATAGAAGCCCGCATCGTTTTCACTAAGTCATAGGGCGCTTTAAAATGGTTAAGTGTGGTTGGATCGATGCTCACCCTGTTATTGTTCAGGCTACTGTGACAAATGCCAAGGCAATCCAGCAACTCCAGAGTGGTATCAACGTCATGTAAATCGGGAACATTGGATAACATGACTTTATCGGAAGGCAAAAGCGACGCCATAAGGATAGGCAAAGCCGCGTTTTTTGCACCGGAGATTTTGACCGAACCGGACAGAGGCTGCCCACCCCGTATTTTAAATTTATCCATCAACTAACCAGCAACCTTATGGCATCATTAATTTTTTATCACGCGCCCAGTCTTCAGGCGTGTAGGCTTTAATTGAAACTGCGTGGATAGAGCCATCTGCAATTAAGGGGTTTAGTGGACCATACACGGCTTGCTGACGCTTAACCCGGCTCATGTCTTTGAAGTCTTCACTGACAGCGATAATTTCAACATTGGCACCTTCGGTTTTGACCAATAGCTCTTCCAGCGAAAGTGCTTCATTAAGCAAAGTTTTTAATTCTTCAGTATTCATTTTTATCTGCCGTTAGCTTAAATTTGAGTAATGCCGCCTAGCTTAACGAAAGCAACGACTCGACGCCACTAACGCGGGCAATTTGTTTTAATTGTTCAGAAGCCCCAATACACGTCAGAGGCCCGTTGCCATCACCTACTAACTTAAGAATTTCAAGCAAGAAGGCAACCCCGGCTGTATCGATGACATCCACATCCGTTAAATCTACTTTCGTTTCTGGGCTAATCGACCAGCCTTTTCGCTGAGACCAGAGTTTGGCTACACTATGGCGAGTCAATGAGCCGCTGAACACCAGCGTTTTATCACTGCTCACTTTAACTGATGTTAGACCTGTCTGCTGAGCACTCATTAAATTCCCTCTGCCGGATTCTCAACTTCATCATCGGCTTTGATAGGTTCAGCAGCTTTCTTCTCAATCAGCTCAATAGTTTTATCAATGCCATTAGCACGAATAACCGATGAGATTTCACTTTGCTTACTGTTGAGCAGACTCACACCTTCCACAACCAAGTCATAAGCTTTCCAGATTTCTTCATCAGAATCATAGCGAATACGAAAATCCAGACGAATTTCAGGACGCCCTTCTTCTTTTACCCGAGTGCGCACAACTGCAGAGCGAGCATCGTCGGCCAGTTCAGTGTTGGGTTCAAAACTGACACTGTGCTTACTCTCATCGTATTGTGTAAATGCGCGCGCATAAGTCGCTACTAAATAGTCGTAAAACGCACGGTAGAAACGCTCTCGTTGCTCCTTCGTGGTATCACGCAGATAACGACCCAATACTTTCTTAGAAGCATACAAACTATCGACGTAAGGCATCATCTCATCTTCGACGATTTCTTTCAGATAGTTAGGATCATCGTCGATTTTATCTCTATCCGATGCGATACGTTCAAAAGTTGTTTCAGCAACTTCTTTTAGCAATTCATGTGGATTATCGTTTCGTATTAAATCAGCCGATGCCGACGCGACAAACAGGAGCATCGTCAACGTTGCTGTTATCCATTTATTTACTGCCATGGTGCTCTCCTTAGAACCTAATCGTTACCCTGACTAAACAAGAACTGGCCTATTAAATTTTCCAGTACAAGCGCGGATTTCGTGTCTGTAATCATGTCCCCGTCTTCCAGCATATCAACGCTGTCGTCAATGAAGCCGGGTTCAAGTCCGAGATACTGCTCACCTAATAGACCAGAAGTCAGTACTGACAAGGTGCTGGTTTCAGAAAACTGGTCGTACTCTTTACTAATACTCATCTCAACGCGCGGTTCATAATAGTCGCCAGATAGTGAGATATTGGTAACACGACCAACAACAACGCCGCCAACCTTGACCGGAGAACGGACTTTCAGGCTACCAATATTGTCAAACTTAGCGTACAAGGTATAAGTATCACCTGATGTCGTCATAGTGCCGCTCGCCGCTCTTAATGCAATAAAGAACAAGGCTAAAATACCGACGACAACGAAAACGCCTACCCATAACTGTGTTTTTCTTGATTCCATGGTTATCCACCAAACATGATAGCTGTAAGAATAAAATCGAGCCCTAAGATTGCCAGCGATGCCGTCACTACAGTTGACGTTGTCGCGGCACTGATTCCCGCCGAAGTTGGTACTGCACGATAGCCCTTATATAAAGCTATCCAGGTAACAACGAAAGCAAATACTATTGATTTAATGATGCCGTTGAGTAAGTCGTCCTTCCAATCAACCGCTGACTGCATTACCGACCAAAAAGCGCCTTCATCAACGCCCAGCCAGCCCGAGCCGACCAGATAGCCACCATAAATACCAACAGCTGAAAACATCAATGCCAATAACGGCATACTGACCAAGCCAGCCCAGAAGCGCGGAGCAACAACTCGGCGCAGCGGGTCAACCGCCATCATCTCCAGACTCGACAATTGTTCGGTTGCTTTCATCAAGCCTATTTCTGCTGTTAGCGCAGAGCCGGCACGTCCGGCAAAAAGCAGCCCCGTGACAACTGGTCCCAGCTCACGCAATAACGACAAAGCCACCATGGGACCCAAGCTTTGCTCGGCGCCATAATCAACCAAAATAGTATAGCCCTGAAGGCCTAAAACCATTCCAATAAACAAGCCACTGACAATAACAATGAGCATTGACAGTACGCCGACAACGTACATTTGTTTCACAAACAGCGGCCAGGACTTGCTCGGTTGAGGCTTGCCAATAATCGCGCTCATTAACATGGCCAATGCGTATCCAATGCCCGCCAGACTGTCTAAGACTTGTCGCCCGATAGACTGCAAAAACTGGATCATGCCTCACCCCTTAACAAGTCTGTCGTAAAGTCATCGTCCGAATAATGGAATGCTACCGGCCCGTCTGGTGCACCTTTTAAAAACTGCTGGATGATTGCGGTGTCGTTCTCTCGCAATTCGTCCGGTGTGCCCTGACCAACCACCTTCTTATCAGCGATGACATAGGCGTAATCAGCAATAGACAGAACTTCTTTTACGTCATGAGACACAACAATAGACGTGAGACCCAGTGATTCATTCAGAGATTTAATGAGTTTTACAATCACGGCCATAGAAATAGGATCCTGGCCAGCAAACGGTTCATCGTACAAAATTAAGTCCGGATCTAATGCTATAGCCCTTGCCAAAGCCGCTCGGCGAGCCATACCGCCGGATAACTCTGAAGGCATTAAATGACGGGCACCACGCAGGCCTACAGCCTCCAGCTTCATTAGTACAACGCTACGAATGATTTCTTCGGGTAAGTCCGTATGTTCGCGCAACGGAAATGCCACGTTTTCGTAAACCGACATATCGGTAAAAAGAGCGCCACTTTGAAACAACATACTCATACGCTTTCGCAACTGGTACAGTGCGTCGCGCTTTAACTTAGGAACTTCTTCACCGGCTACTTTAATACTGCCACTGTCAGGCTTAAGCTGTCCGCCAATCAGACGCAGTAACGTGGTCTTGCCGATTCCGCTGGGACCCATTACAGCAACCATTTTGCCTTTGGGAACAGTCAACGACAAGCCGTCATAAACCCGGTGGCTTCCATGCGCAAAAGTTAGATCCTTAAGTTCTACCAAATTTGTCACGACAATTTCCTGTTAGGAGTTTGTATGCCATTATTTTAGTGGCATTCGGCATAACCTGATACCGATAATGTGTTGCAAATCTTATCAACGAATCGATTCAATTTCTGTCAATTCATCGACAAGTTTCAGTAAATATTGTGCAAAGTCCTCGCGCTCATGCACGCAGGCATCACATAAATTTAACTGTTCAAACAAACGAACACCATGAACAGCATAGAATAGGGTCTTACCAACTTTCTTGCCGGCGATACGCTCAAGTCGCTGCAAAGTAACAGCAACATGTTCTTTTAGCGGCCCCAGCAGCTCAGGATTTGTTGCGGCGGCTGCCAGCATACCACTCCCCAGACGTGAACATTCGGCATCAGTATCAAGAGCCGCTAATAAGATACTTTTTAACTCCCCTTTCGGGTCATCGCTAAATTGTTGATGATAGGATTCACGTAACGCTTCATACCTCTCAACTCGCCGTCTGAGCATAGCCTGTAATAAGCAGTCTTTACTTTTGAAGTGGTAAAGCAACCCGCCTTTACTTATTCCCGTCACCTGGCTTAACGCGTCAAACGTCAGGTGTGCAGCGCCTTCTGCCGCGACCAGTTGGTCTGCCGCATCCAGAATGATTTCCCTGTTACTGGGTCGCCCTGCTCCTTTTTTCTCTACCATAACGTCTTCGCTTTACCTAAGGTTACTTTATTAACCGTCTGGTTGGTATAGTAATTATTTTTACAATAAAATACAAGATTTACCTGAGTACGGTAGGCAGAGTTGTATTGAATGACGTATTATACAGGGCAAAAGTACAACGCCAGAGGCATGACAATGAAGCAAGTAACCCAGAATTTTCGGCTACTGGGCGAACAGGTACTGGATATCGAAAAGAAAGCAATTGAAGGTTTATACCAATATTTAGATGATAACTTTGATGCTGCCTGCCAAACACTGTTTAACTGCAAAGGTCGGGTTATCGTTACCGGCATGGGTAAGTCCGGCCACATTGGTGGAAAAATAGCCGCAACACTTGCTTCTACCGGCACACCTGCTTTTTTTGTACATCCGGGCGAAGCCAGTCACGGCGACTTGGGCATGGTTGCCGCCCATGATGTGGTTATTGCAATATCAAACAGCGGCGAAACAGCCGAAGTACTGAACATTATTCCGGTCATAAAACGCCTTGGCGTTCCTTTAATATCAATGACCGGCAAACCAGATTCCACTCTGGCAAGGCTTGCCGATACCCATGTGTGTATTGCAGTTGAACAAGAAGCCTGTCCGCTGGGCTTGGCTCCAACGGCGTCTACCACAGCAACGTTGGTTATGGGTGATGCGTTTGCCGTCGCTCTGCTAAACGCCCGCGGCTTTACCGCCGATGATTTTGCCCTGTCTCACCCGGGCGGCTCGTTGGGCAAACGCTTGTTACTTCGTTTGCACGATGTCATGCACACAGGCGACAGGGTTCCGGTGATTCCGGCTGACGCTATTATCAGTGATGCCTTATTAGAAATGTCGCGCAAAGGTCTGGGAATGACCGCAGTGGTTGATGCCAACCAGCGTCTGGCCGGCATATTCACTGACGGTGATCTACGTCGTATTCTGGATAACCGCGTTGATGTCCATAAGACACCGATAGCAGAGGTTATGACCCGCTCCTGCATTACTGCCAATGAAGACATGCTGGCCGCAGAAGCATTAAAACTGATGCAGGACCGCAAAATTAACGGGCTTATCATCACTAATGATGATGGCCAACCTTGCGGAGCAATGAATATGCATGACTTACTACAGGCGGGAGTGCTCTAATGGAGTGTATTAATACTTGGTACGGTGATATCGATAAAAGCCTGTTTAGCCGTTTTTCCGAAATTAAGTTACTGATTCTGGATGTGGATGGCGTTTTTTCTGACGGTCGAATTTATTTAGGTAATGACGGTGAGGAACTTAAGGCATTTCACACCCGTGATGGATTTGGCATGAAAGCGTTAAAGAAATCCGGTGTTGAGACCGCGGTCATAACCGGCAGGACCTCACGTATTGTCGAACACCGTATGGAACACTTAGAGGTTGGCTTTATTTATCAAGGCCAAAACGACAAAACAGCGGCGTTTAATGAGCTGCTGAAGAAACTGAATTTGAGCACCGAGCAAGTTGCCTACGTGGGAGATGATACTCCAGATTTAGCTCTGATTAAGGCTGCCGGCCTGGGTATTGCAGTGCAGGACGCTCATGCGTCGGTGCAGCAGCAAGCCGATTATATTACCCGCTGTCACGGCGGACACGGAGCGGTACGCGAAGTTTGCGACCTCATCATGCTCAGTCAGGGGCAACTGCATCTGGCAACAGGAGCCAGTGTGTGAGCCGACGTGTTACTGTCATTCTTATTCTGCTATTTGGTGCCGGGCTTTTACTTGTCTGGCGCCCTTTCGGTGATGACACAGACGGCAGTAGTGCAACGGCGACGCGTATGATGCGACCGGATTTTACCGCGTTTGGTTTGGAAACCCGTATTTTTGAAAGTGACGGCTTACTCGCGCATAAAATCAAGTCAGAGAAGATGTCACATTATAATCAAATTGGCTTAACCGAGCTCGAGCAGCCTACGTACACCGTATTCTCCGAGCAAGGGGATGAAATTTGGGAGGTCAGCTCTGCACAAGGGACCTTCTACGATGATCAAACTCTGATTTTAGAGCGCGATGTTGAAATCCTTGCTTTAGAGCCTGATACTCGAATTAAGCAAGTGTTAACCGAGTACCTGATTGTTGATTTGAAAAACCAATCAATGAGCACGGAACACCCGGTGAGCATTCACGGACCCCGGCTGCTAATTCGCGGTAACGGAATGAGTGCTGACCTGAAAGCTGAACGAATGGAGCTAAAAAGACATGTTAAAACGATTTTCCAGCCTGCTGAGTAGCCTTACCCTTGTTGTCTTAGTGCCTTGTGCAGTTATGGCTCAGGGTAAGTCTGACTTTAGCCAGCCTATGGAAGTAGAGTCGAGCCAGGAAGAGCTGGATATTAAGAACAATCGGTTAGTTTTAACTGACAATGTTATTATTCGTCAGGGATCGTTATTAATCAGAGCAGATAGACTTGAAGCCTCCGCCAGTGAGAATGCAGAACAAGCCGATACTTTTGTTGCAGAAGGCACTCCTGCCACTTACAGTCAGACTCTGGATGATGGTAATCAAATAAACGCAGAGGCGAATAAAATCACGTATTTTCAATCGGAACAGCGCATGGAGCTTAGCGGGAAAGCACGTATTTCGCAGGGTAGCAGCAGTTCCAGTGGTGATCTCATCACTTATGATTTAGACAAACAAACCATAACTGCGACCAGTTCCGGTGAAGAAGACAGTCGCGTAATCACCATTTTTACGCCAAAGGCAAAAACTGACTCTGACGAGAAGAATAACGAGAACCCTTAATATGGCAACCTTAAGAGTTAAACACTTAGCCAAAAGCTATAAAAGTCGCCAGGTTGTTAAAGACGTCAGCCTGGAGGTCAGCCAGGGACAGGTTATCGGGTTATTAGGACCTAATGGAGCCGGTAAAACAACCACCTTTTATATGATTGTCGGATTGGTTAACAGCGATAAAGGCCAAATTTTACTGGATGATAACGATCTCACTTTGCTGCCAATGCATGAGCGGGCACGCAGAGGTATTGGTTATCTACCACAAGAGGCCTCTATTTTCAGAAAGCTAACGGTGCGTGACAACCTCATGGCAATTTTAGAGACTCGCAAAGCGTTATCGGACAATGACAGAGAAGAGCAGCTCGATGCCTTACTCGAAGAGTTCAATATTGGGCACATTGCCAACAGTCTGGGGATGAGCCTGTCAGGCGGTGAGCGCCGGCGGGTTGAAATAGCCCGGGCGCTGGCAGCAGAACCCACCTTCATTCTATTAGATGAACCTTTTGCCGGTGTCGACCCCATTTCCGTTATTGATATCAAAAAAATCATTGAGCATCTAAAGCAACGCGGTATAGGCGTACTGATTACCGATCATAATGTACGTGAAACTCTATCGGTTTGTGAACATGCTTATATCGTTAGTCACGGCGAACTTATTGCCAGTGGGGATGCAGAAAGTATATTATCGAATCAACAGGTTAAAGACGTTTACCTCGGTGAGCAGTTCACCTTATAACGTGAAACCGGGACAGTCATTATGAAGCAAAGTCTGCAGCTAAAAATTGGTCAGCATCTGACCATGACACCACAACTTCAACAGGCCATTCGCCTGCTGCAGCTTTCCTCGCTCGATCTTCAGGCTGAAATTCAGGATGCGCTGGACAGTAATCCACTGTTAGAAGTTGAAGGCGATGCCAGCAGCGAAGCTGACAATTCCGAACCCCGAAATATAGAAGAGCGGGACGACAGCCAACGAGAAACCTCAGACGTTATCAAAACCCAGGAAATGCCGGACGAATTACCGGTAGATAGCAGTTGGGATGACACCTACTCCAGTCACACACCGGTCAATGGAGCCGCCTCCTCTGGTAAATCTTTTGAGGGGGACTTTGAAGTTTACCAGGGTTCCACCAGTGAGTCGTTGCAAGATCACTTACTTTGGCAAATGCAACTCTCCCACTTTTCTGACGAAGACACCGCCATAGCTGAAGCCATTATCGAAGCTATAGACGACAACGGCTATCTAATGGTCGATGTTGATGAAATTATTGAAGCGGTGCGCCTGCCCGAGGTGGAAGCAGAAGAAGTTTGTATGGTGCTTAAACGCATTCAGCACTTCGACCCAATAGGTGTGGGAGCGCGCAGCGTTAGCGAATGCCTTGCCATTCAGTTGCGACAACTAAGCGAGGACACTGAATACAAAGAGGTTGCTCTATGCTTAGTAACTGAACATATGGATTTACTGGGCAGTCGTGACTTTCGAACCATTCAGCGTAAATTAAAGCTCTCGGAAGACGATTTGCGTAAAACCATGCGGTTAATTCAGCAGCTTCACCCCCATCCGGGCGAGCAAGCTGCGCAACAACCCGTTGAGTATGTAATTCCTGATGTTGCTGTGACAAAAAAAAATGGGCGTTGGATGGTCGAATTGAACCCCGACAGCGTACCTAAATTAAAGGTAAATGAAGAATACGCGGCCTTGAGTAAGGCAGCAAAGTCAGCAGCAGACAGCCAGTACATAAAAAACCACACGCAGGAAGCACGTTGGTTTATAAAAAGCCTGGAAAGTCGCAATGACACTTTGCTAAAAGTTGCCAATTGCATAGTGCAACGCCAACAAGGCTTTTTTGAGCATGGCGAGGAAGCCATGAAGCCTATGGTTTTAAACGATGTCGCCGAAGCGGTGGATATGCACGAAAGCACCATTTCGCGGGTGACAACACAAAAATACTTACACTGTCCGCGGGGCGTGTTTGAGTTAAAATACTTTTTCTCAAGTCATGTCAGTACTGAGGGCGGTGGTGAGTGTTCAAGCACTGCAATACGTGCTTTAATTAAGAAGATGGTCGCTGCAGAAAACCGCAGTAAACCGTTAAGTGACAGCAAGATTGCTGAACTGATAGCTGAACAAGGTATCCAAGTAGCAAGGAGGACAATTGCGAAGTATCGGGAATCGTTAAACATTCCATCATCGAGCCAACGCAAAAGTCTTTTGTAACTTTGTTAACTGCAAGAAGGAAGACGTTATGCAAATTAATTTGACCGGTCACCACATCGATATTACCGAAGCTTTACGTGACTACGTAGACACAAAATTTGCCAAGCTGGAACGACATTTTGACCACATTACTAATGTTCACGTCATCCTAAATGTTGAAAAAACGATCCAAAAAGCGGAAGCTACGCTGCACGTGAATGGCGGCGAGATTTTTGCCGACGCAAAACACGATGATATGTACGCGGCCATCGACGGTTTAATCAATAAGCTAGACCGTCAGGTGATTAAACACAAAGAAAAAATGAAACAACATTAATCCATGCAACTGAGTGAATTGTTAAGCCCCGACTGCACCAAGTGTGCAGTCGAGGGCGCAAGTAAAAAACGACTGCTTGAAACCATTAGTCAAATCGTAGCTCCTAAGCTGTCTGGCATTACCCGCCACGACATTTTTGAGAGCTTATTGAACCGTGAGCGTTTAGGCAGTACGGGAATTGGCTTAGGTATCGCAATTCCTCATGGCCGGTTGCCCAATGCCAACCAACCGGTGGCGGTATTGCTCACTTTAGATGAGCCTATTGAGTTTGATTCTATCGACAACCAACCCGTCGATATTATCTTCGCGCTTCTGGTACCAGAATCCGAACACGAGAATCATCTGCAGACACTGGCTTCAGTCGCCAGGCGAATGAATGAGAAAGACTGCACCCGCGCATTGCGTCAGGCTGATTCTGATAAAGCTTTATATCAATTATTTGTTGGCGAAGGTGAACAGTCGCCATGCAACTGATCATTGTTAGTGGTCGCTCAGGTTCGGGTAAAACCATCGCGTTGCGAGTCCTTGAGGATTTAGGTTTTTACTGTGTTGATAATTTACCAATAAGCCTGTTACCTACATTAGTCCATGCCGTTATCGAGCAATACCAAAAAATAGCCATTAGCATTGATGTTCGTAATTTACCCGAGCACTCCGAAGAGTTGTTGGATTCTCTCAATTTTTTGCCTAAAGGCGTTGAGCCCGAAATTCTGTTCATTGATGCAGACGACAACACCTTATTAAAACGTTTCGGTGAAACCCGTCGACTACACCCACTCTCGCAAAAAGAACTGCCGTTGCTGGAAGCGCTTCAGACCGAGCATAAGATGCTTGAACCTATTATGGAGCGTGCCACCTGGCGTCTGGACAGCAGCGACTTGTCACTGCACCAACTGAGCGAACAGGTTACTGAGCGTGTACTTGGCCGAGCAGATAAAAAGCTCATTATTGTCTTTCAGTCGTTTGGCTTTAAATACGGCTTACCCAAAGACGCCGATTTTGTTTTCGATGCGCGAATTTTACCGAACCCGCACTGGCAACCAGAGCTAAAGTTGCTAACGGGGTTGGATACCGATGTCCAACTCTTTTTTCGCCAACAACCTTTAGTAACTAAATTTATCTATCAGTTGGAAAACTTTCTCGACACCTGGTTGCCACATTTTCAGCGCAGCAACCGAAGTTATCTGACTATTGCAACCGGCTGTACTGGCGGCCAGCACCGTTCGGTTTATATTTCTCAGCAGTTAGCCGAACGCTTTGAACAAAAAGACTTAAAGGTTCAGGTCAGGCACCGGGAGTTAAAGCGAAATGGATAAAGTTTGCAGAGACCTAATTATTCGCAATAAACTGGGTCTGCATGCTCGCGCCGCAACCAAGCTTGCTCAATTAACACAAGAGTTCGACTCAACCATTACGGTGCGACAAGGCGAACAATGCGTTAATGCCGCCAGTGTCATGTGTCTGATGCTGCTGGCCAGTCAACAGGGTAAATCTGTTGAAGTGTGTGCTGAAGGAAAAGATGCACAGGCGGCACTGGATGCCGTTAGTACGTTATTTGAAGATCGCTTCGAGGAAGACGAATAAGCATGATCGCGGAACTGTCCGACAAAGAATATGCCATGCAGCGCATCCAGGAGGTTAACTCCGCGCTGTCCGATGGTATGTTCGTTGCTGCACGCCGTATGCTGCATAATATGCCGGCATGCGATGTGGCATTGCTGTTGGAGTCTTCGCCACCAAAAAGCCGTTCCATTGTCTGGAAACTGGTCGATGTTGAAGAACACGGTGAAATTCTTGAAGAACTGAACGAAGAGGTTCAGAAAGACATTATTCGCCAAATGGCGCCGGAGAATCTTGCTGCCGCCACCGAAGGCATGGACACCGATGACCTGGCCTACGTTTTGCGTGGCTTACCTGAGCCAGTCTATCAGGAAGTTCTGAAGTCCATGGACGAGAGCGACCGTGAACGTGCGGAAACAGCGCTCTCATACGCCGAAGACAGCGCGGGTGGTATCATGAACACCGATACCATTACCCTACGCTCAGACGTCACCATAGATGTTGTCCTGCGTTATTTGCGCCTTAAAGGCGAACTGCCCGAAGCGACAGACAAACTCTATGTTGTCGACCGTAATGAAAAGGTCACCGGTGAAATATCTCTGACTCAATTACTGACCGTTGATCCGAGCCGCCGTATTGATGAGATTATGTCGTCTGACATTACGACCATACCCGTCGATATGGAAGAAACCGAGGTAGCGAAGCTATTCGAACGCCATGACTGGGTCTCAGCGCCGGTTGTCGACAGTGACCAACAACTTGTCGGTCGTATTACCATCGATGACGTGGTTGATATTATTCGCGAAGAAGCACAACACTCTATGTTGAGCATGGCGGGTCTGGAAGACGACGAGGATACCTTCGCTCCGGTATTGAAAAGTACCCGACGCCGTACAGTCTGGCTGGCAGTGAACTTAGTTACGGCTTTACTCGCCGCTATGGTCAGTTCATTATTTGAAGATATTTTAGCGCAAATGGCGGTACTGGCTATTCTGAACACCATCGTGCCCAGCATGGGTGGTATCGCCGGTAGTCAGACACTGACGTTGGTGATACGAGGTATGGCTCTCGGCCATATAGGAACCAGTAACTCCCGATGGCTTATCGGTAAAGAATTAGCTATTGGCTTCTTAAACGGCATTATCTGGTCGGTGCTGATTGCGGCTGTAGTAGCACTGTGGAAGCAAGACTGGTTAGTCGGTGGTATTATTGCCTTTGCGATGATGATGAACCTGGTAGCTGCCGCTTTAGCCGGTGCTACCATACCGCTTGTTCTTAAGCGCTTTAATATTGACCCGGCTCTGGCGGGCGGGGTTATCCTGACTACCGTAACTGACGTTGTCGGTATCTTTGCCTTCCTTGGCTCAGCGACCTTATTACTGTCTTAAATTTCTTTTTAGTTTAATTACCCGCAACACTCATTTGCTCTAACAACACCGAGCCTGTGTGCAGGGCATGGCGTTCATCAGTGTCACTACCAATAGCTACAATATTTGCCAGCATATCTTTTAGGTTACCGGCAATAGTTACTTCTTCTACCGGGTACTGAATTTCACCATTTTCAACCCAAAAGCCGGCAGCGCCACGTGAGTAGTCGCCGTTGACCATATTCACGCCCTGGCCCATTAGCTCAGTTACCAGCAAACCCGTGCCCATTTTCTTGCACAATTGTGCTAAAGAATTGTCCTGCTGTGTCACTCGCCAATTATGGATGCCACCAGCGTGACCCGTTGGCTGCATGCCCAGTTTACGAGCGGCATAACTGGCTAACAGGTAAGTCTGTAAAACGCCGTCGGTAATAATATTCTGCTCTTTTGTTGCCAGACCTTCTGCATCGAATGGCGAGCTTGCCAGGCCACCAATAATATGCGGCTTCTCCTGAATATTAAGCCACTCGGGCAGTACCTGCTTACCGAGATGATCAAGCAGGAAGCTGGATTTACGATACAAATTGCCGCCGCTGATTGCACTCACCAAGTGTCCGAACAAGCTTCCGGCAATGTCTGCCCGGAAAATAACCGGCACTTTAGCGGTTGGTACTTTGCGTGCACCTAAGCGGGACAAGGTTTCTGCAGCGGCCTCTTCTGCAACGCTCTCGGCAGATTTAAGCTCCTGCATTTTACGCGCAACAGAATAGCTCATGTCGCGCTGCATTTTGTCACCTTCTTTGGCGATTAAAACGCAGCTCAGGTTATGTCGTGACTGCAGGTAGCCACCGATAAAACCGTGGCTGTTTCCATAAACACGAAAGCCAGTGTGACTGCCATAGTGTGCACCGTCAGAGTTCACTATGCGCTCGTCCAGATTCAGAGCATGCTTTTCGCAAGCCAGGGCCTGTTCAATGGCGTACTCGGCACTTTGATCACCTGGGTGGCATAGATCTAAATCGGGTACGTCGGTTGCCATAAATTCGGCGGGAGCCAGACCGTTATAAGGGTCTGCTGAAGTAAAACGAGCAATATCACAGGCCTTATCCACTGCGGCACTAATTGCTTGCTCGGACAAGTCGGTAGTTGACGCCGAACCTTTCTGGTGCCCACGGTAAACGCTAATACCCAGCGCACCGTCCTGATTAAACTCTACGGTTTCAACTTCACCCAGGCGTGTGCCAACCGAAATACCTGAACTGTGGCTTATTGAACACTCTGCAGAACTGACACCTTTGGCCTCAGCCAGACGCAGTGCTTCTTTTACCGCAGTCTCTACCTGCTTCATTTGAACCTGTAAGTCACTCAGTTGTACTATCAAAAAACTCTCCTCACTGCTAAACTGACGGCTTTGTAGCGCTAATGAATCGAACTTATGCCCAAACGCCCAGCCGAAAATCCTGAACAATCTGACGACTTCGTCAGCAAGTCCCAAAAAAAACGCGAAATGGCTGAACGCCAGGAGCTTGGGACTCAACTTGTCAATTTAACCGACAGCCAGTTAGCAACTATGCCACTGGATGATGAGCTGCGCGATGCCGTTTTACTTGCCCGTAAAATTCGTAACAAGCACGAAGGCTACCGACGCCAGCTTCAATTTATTGGCAAGCTCATGCGCTTACGTGATATTGCGCCTATTGAGCAAGCTTTAAATAATCTAAAAAATGCGCATCAGCAGCAGACTTCTATCTTCCACGAGATTGAAACCACTCGCGATAAGCTGCTGCATGAAGGCGACGATGCTCTGCAAGAGTTTATTGAGGAGCACCCTCATGCTGACCGCCAAAAGCTGCGTCAGTTAATCCGCCTTGCAGAGAAGCAAAAAGCGGAACAAAAACCGCCTGTTGCCGCTCGTCAACTCTTCGTCTATTTACGTGAACTGCTTGCTTAACAGCAGGCAGTTCGGTTATTCCGTACCACCTACGGTCATTGAATCCAGCTTCAGGGTTGGCTGACCGACACCAACAGGTAAACTTTGCCCGTCTTTACCGCAAACACCCACGCCTTCGTCCAGCGATAAATCATTCCCAACCATAGACACCTGTGCCATAGCTTCCGGCCCGTTACCTATAAGCGTTGCACCTTTTAATGGTGTGGTTATTTTCCCGTCTTCAATTAAATAAGCTTCAGATGCAGAAAAAACAAACTGTCCTGAAGTAATATCTACCTGACCACCCGCGAACTGAGGCGCGTAAATACCTTTCTTTACACTACCGATAATCTCTTCCGGACTGTGTTCACCGGCCAGCATATAGGTATTGGTCATTCGTGGCATAGGCAAGTGAGCGAAGCTTTCGCGGCGTCCGTTTCCGGTCGTTGCCTGCCCCATTAAGCGCGCATTCATTTTATCCTGCATGTAACCGCGCAGTACGCCGTTTTCAATCAATACGTTGTAGCCACTCGGTGTGCCTTCGTCATCGATACTCATTGAGCCTCGGCGATCACTCAGCGTGCCGTCATCGACAATAGTACAAAGTGGTGAAGCCACTTGCTCACCAATTTTACCGGAGTAGGCAGATGATCCTTTACGATTAAAGTCGCCTTCTAAGCCGTGACCAACCGCTTCGTGTAATAGCACACCCGGCCAGCCCGAGCCCAGGACCACCGGCATATTGCCCGCAGGTGCCGGTTTTGCTTCTAAATTAACTAGCCCCTGGCGTACAGCTTCTTCAGCAAAACGCTGCCAACGCGCGTTACCGTTTTTTTCTTCGAGGAAAAATTCATAACCCACACGGGCACCACCACCGGCGCTACCCCTTTCGCGGCGACCATTTTGTTCGGTAATGACAGAGCAATTTAGACGAATTAAGGGTCGCTTATCAGTTCCCAGAGTACCGTCTGTTGCAGCTACCAGAACTTCATCGTAGCTGCCACTAAGGCTCACGACGACCTGACTCACTCTTGGGTCCTGCGCGCGTGCATGGGCATCGACTTTTTTCAGCAATTCAATTTTTTTGTCTTCGGATAAGGTGCTCAGCGGGTTAAGCGCTTCATAACGCGACTTAGCCTGCACTGACTTCAACGCCTCAACTTTTTTACTTTGTCCCTGACGGGCAATACCCCGGGCAGCTTCGCTGGTACGTTTAAGGGCGTTCAAAGTAATTTCATCGGCGTACGCAAAACCGGTTTTCTCGCCTTGCACGGCACGCACGCCCATGCCAGTTTCTATATGAAACGCTCCGTCCTTAATGATGCCATCTTCCAACACCCAGGACTCATTGACACTGTGTTGTAAATAAATGTCTGCAAAGTCGATATCGCCGCTATAAAGGGTTGATAACGCGTTGCTTATTTCGTCTTGTGACAGTTCGTAGTCAGTTAGTGTCATGTCTTTTGTACAACCTCAAATTGATTCTGTTGCGCCACCGGCATCTGCTTTCGAATGGATTCAACATCCGCTAAGTCAACGCTGGCAGAAATAATGCCTTCGCCCTGCTCCTGCTCAACCAGTATTTCGCCCCAGGGGCTAACAATAATGGAGTGCCCATAGGTTTCGCGCCCATTATCATGCTGTCCGACTTGGTTAGGCGCTACAATAAACACCTGCTGCTCAATAGCGCGAGCTCTAACCAACGCATGCCAGTGAGCTTTTCCTGTAACCTGGGTGAATCCGGAGGGTAAAACAATGATATCGGAGCCCGCCTGACGCAATGCTCTAAATAATTCTGGAAAGCGCAGATCATAACACACTGACATACCAACCACACCTAAGTCAGTTGCAGCCGTGACCACTTTAGCGCCGGGTTGTGTCCACTTTGATTCACGGTACTGTTTGGTGTTATCTGCGACATCAACATCAAATAAATGAATTTTGTCGTAGCGGTTTACAATAGAACCGTCGGGGCCAAAGAGTAAAGACGCCGCAGAAAATCGCTCACCTGCCGCTATCGGTATGGTCCCGGCAACCAGGTAAATACCATGCGTTTTTGCCAATAAAGCCAATTGCCGCTGTATTTCACCGTGCTGATACGTTTTAGCCATATCCAGCTGCGCACGGTCACCAGCACCGAAACAACAAAACGCCTCCGGCAACACCACCAGTTGTGGGCGTGCAGCCGGAAGTCGTTCTAATAACTTAGCGACAGTTGTCAGATTATCTTGCGGATCCGGGCGACTGCTCATCTGCAGCGCCGTCAGTTGCACTTGTGCCATCATCTGCCTCAGAATCGGTTGAGTTCTCTTCCAATTCTGGCAAATCAACAGGGCGGCTGTCACGCTCTATTTCTTCGACTACCGGGTCATCAATGGTTCCGGTTACCTGATACCGCAAGCGAGAGATGACTTTAGCGTCGTGCAGTACCTTGTCAATAAACAAGGCGGCAAGGCCGCTGGGTGGGTTAACCATCCATGCCAGGATAATAGGAAGGCTGGAGGTAACTTTAGGTGCATAAGTCAGATTGTAGTTTAATTCGCCGGTATTCATGTCTGTCCAACCCCGAATTTCCATATCGCCGGCAGAACCTAATAATTGTGCATCATTGGTATTGGCCACGCCGTCTTCAACCTGAACGCTACCGGTTAAATCAGTGAAGAACATTCCCTGAGAGAAGATGTCACGAAAATCCAGCGTCAACTTGCGTAAAATGCTGTCCAGACTCAGCATAGAAAACAAACGCGCACCACCGTCACTCACTTCGGCCAAATAACCTTTCTCTAAGTCCCATTTAATTTCACCATTCAGTGATTCCCACTCGAACTTATGTAAATGGTCTTGCCAGTTCAAGTCAAAATCGATAACCGCCGCGCTGTCCCTTATTGCCGTTTCTAACCCGTAGTCACGTAATAAGTCCCCCAGATCTCCGCTATTTAAGCTACCAGACAAAGCACTGAACCCCTGTTCATCTTTATGCCGCCAGAAGCCTGTCAGTGTCAGCTCGTCACTGTCCTTTTTAAGTGCCATTTTTTCAATACTGAAGCCGTCATCAAGGGGGCTAAGAATCAACTCCACCTCACCTAAGTCCTTTTCATCGATACGGCAGCTACGGCATAGAAAATTCAATGCGGGGACCTTTTCAAGCCAGCTCCAATTCGTTTTATCCGTCTCCCCCGGTAATTCAAAATCGGTACTTAAGGCTAAATAATCCGCTCTAATGCTTATACCTTTCTGCACAAAATTCTCGGGAATCGTCGCGCTTAGCACGGCGTTACTCGCGTCTACCCGAGCCTGCCAGCCTGACTCACCAGGCCATACCTGAATATCGGCCTGATTAAATTTCTGCTGCCCCCAACGCAACTGAGGTGTTTCAATGCTAATAGAGTCAGGTAACCAGCCATCACCGCCGCTCTGATCTTCGCTATCGACACCTGCTCCCTCTCCCAGGGCGTAGAGCACAGAATACCATTGCCCAATATCCGCTTGAGGTAACTCAGCGTTCACTGCAAATCCGCTAAAGCTTCCCTGATCATTTGCTGAAGACACCTCTCCAACATTCAATATGGCTTGCTGCCATCCGTTGCTACCAGGCTGCCAACGACTGTCCCAGTTAAGGCGATCATCGATGTTGGCTCGCAAGCGCAGTTGCTCACTGTTTCCATTAAGACGAACTGAGAGCTGCCACCCCTCTCCGAAGTCCTTTTGCAAGGGGTCGGGCAACGAGGTTTCCAGCCCGGTTAAATCAAACTGTGACTCTAATTCAACACCGACATTTCCCTCACTAAGACGCAAAGCCAAGTCCGCTTCGCCGTTAACCGCGCCATAAAAAAACGGTTCCCATTGCGGGTACGGGAGTTGTTCAAACAAAGGTTCGCTTTGCCAGTCAAGTGTCGTAGTAATGTCGAGTAGGTACTCCTCACCACTTAACTCACCAGACACCCGGGTATTTATTGGCATTCCATACCAGTTTAAACGTAAACCGTCGGTGCTGACTCTACTGTTCTCAACCGTTAATTGCCCAGCCGTTATGTCAAAGTCCTGCTGCAATACATCAACGGTTATTGCCACCCCCTCCAGCGGAGCACTAACAGCAACCGCAACTTCACGAGAGCCATTAAAAGGGATGTCTAATTCAAAAGCGCCCTGAACCTCACCTTTAGGGTTAAGTTGCAATAAGGTTTCTGTCACGCTTTTAAGCGGAGATTGTTCGAAAACAGGCAGTAGAGATTCAGCCTTACCATTCACATTCGCCTGCACTTGTAAGCCTTGCTCCGCATCCGTTAAATCAGGAATCTGAGCATCAACCTGCGTCACCTGAATCTTGTTAATATGGCCTGCGTCGGCCGACATCAGCAAAGCTTTGTTATGAAAGTCTAATTTTATTGGTGCGTTTTCTAACGGCAACCAGTTCGGTTGAAACTGGTAAGTCAGGGTATCGAAGTCAACACGCGCGTTGAAAACGCCACTCTGCTTCTCGCCCGGAAATTCATTGACCGGCCCGCGCCACAATACTTCAAGACCTTTAACCTCACCGGAGACTAAGGCATTAGTGAGATAATCTTTGACGCCCTGTCCCATAACTGAGGGGAGTAATGTCCGTGCTGTTGATACAGAAAAAGGTTGTTGGGTTGACAGTAGCGCATCAACTTGAGGTGTGGCCGTGCCGTTACCAGAAAGCTGCCCACTGCCAGCCAGAAGAAAATCATCCTTGGCTAACTCCATCTGTTCTAACCGAACTTTCCAGTGTTCGGGTTGCAACAGCCACGAACCGGATAAGCTTAAAGTATCAATATCCCAGGCCTGCGTTGGTGACAAGCTGTTACCTGCAAGTCGAACATTACGACCATCGATACGCCAATACCCTTGGTTTGCGATGCTATTTACAGCCAACTCCAGGCCGTTAAAGCTTGGCAAGTTATCGTTACCGTCGGCCGATAAATTTTGACTTTTCAAAGACCACTGCTGGCCTGAAACCGGGTGCAACCGATACCTGAAACTTGCTTTACCGTTAAGATTCAGGGCCATCAACCCAATGGTTTCAAAATCAATAGGAATCAAAGGAAACAGATCAACAACTTCGCCAATATCCATATCATCAATGCTAATATCATGAACATCGCTCAATTGCTGCCAGGCAATACGGGGAATGTCTAACTGACCAACAGAGGTGTTCACTGTCATAGGTAAGCTGTTGATAAGCCATCCTTCAGCTTCCGGCCTTAGAATAATTTCGCCCTCCGGGAGCTGAAGCCATTTGAGCTCATCGGCTCCTGCATCTAGCCAGGTGATGCGGTTGTCTCTTAGCTTGAGTAAGCCCTCAAACAACTGACCATTACGCACATCTAACCAGCCGGTGAAATTAACATTCGAGGCTTGTACATCAATATCCCCCAACTGCTGTTCTAACCAGGGGCTAATATCGACATTCTGTGAATCAACGTAAAATTGACCGTTAAACTCTGACCAACGATCACCCCGTAAATCAATAATAAAATTGAGGCTGTTGGTGGCAAAGTCTTCCATTCTGAATTGACCTATCCCCTGGTGTTTTTTACCTTCGTTTGTCCAGGACAGACGATCAATATCAATTTTACGTGTCACGCCACGCAGATTGGTCAGCAATAATTCGCCATTATTAAGTGAAAACTTCTCTAATTGCTGGAGAAATAAACGGTTAATGTAATCTATGTTTAATTCTTCGGTTTCATCAAGGCCGGAAAATTTTCGCAGATCCAAAGCTATGCGTGCGTCATCCAGAATAAACTGCTCAGCAATTAGCTGTCTGTCCAACAGTGTATTCCAAAAATCCAGTACAACATGGACTTCACCGACGCGCACTTGCAGCGGTGACTTCTCACGCTCCAGTAAAACCAGATTATCGAGGACAACAGAGGGGCCTTCTCTGGTCCAGGTCATAGACAGGTCACTAATGCTCACGGGTTGCTGAAAGCGGGCTTCCAACTGCTCTTCGAGAGGTTCAGTTAGATCGGGCAGGTAAGGCAGGCTGTAGCGCAATAAACTCAGGCCGACCGCAACCAGCACCAGCACAATAGCCAGCGTTAGCCAGAGTTTGTTCAAAATCCACGACAGAGTACGCATTAGCCTTACATCATGACAACGTCGAATTGTTCCTGATTATACAAGGGTTCGGTTTGTATTTTTATTTGACGCGAAACGAAGAGCTCAAGTTCAGCCAAAGCATGCGATTCTTCATTAAGTAAGGCTTCACTTACCTGAGCGGAGGCGTAAACAACGAATTTATCCGCTTCGTAGGCTTTGTGCACCCGGACAATTTCTCGCATAATTTCATAGCAGACCGTTTCGACGGTTTTCATACTACCGCGTCCAAGACAAACCGGGCATTCGGAACACAAAACATGCTCCAGACTTTCCCTGATGCGCTTACGGGTCATCTCGACCAAACCCAGAGAAGTAAAGCCATTAATAGTCGTCTTTGCCCGGTCTTTAGCCAGTGCCTGCTCCAGACTATGGAGAACCCGACGCTTATGCTCTTCATCCTGCATATCAATGAAGTCGATAATGATAATGCCGCCCAGGTTCCGCAAGCGTAATTGCCGGGCAATAGATTGCGTTGCTTCGATATTGGTATTAAAGATGGTTTCTTCCAGGTTACGGTGTCCGACAAAAGCACCGGTATTAATATCTACCGTTGTCATAGCTTCGGTTTGATCAATAATCAACGAGCCACCTGACTTCAAATCCACCCTGCGATCCAACGCGCGCTGCATTTCATTTTCCACGTCAAACAAATCGAAAATGGGGCGGTCACCGGTATAATACTCGAGTACGCCGGTCAATTCCGGAATAAAGTCCTGAGTGAAAGTTTTTAAGGTGTCAAAGGTAACTTTAGAATCCACTCTAATGCGTTCGATTTCCTCTCCGACAAAGTCTCTCAATACCCGACAGGAAAGGTTAAGGTCTTCGTACAACATGCCCACTTTGCGTTGTGACTTTTTGCGGGCTTTGATTTTATCCCACAACCGGAAAAGAAAGTCTGCATCGCCCCTTAAAGACTGTTCCGATGCGCCTTCTGCCGCTGTACGTACAATGAATTTTCCGTCAGCCTTACTGACGTCTTCAGCCAGGTGACGTAAACGTTCACGCTCCTCACCCTCTTCAATACGCTGAGAGACACCTACATGGTCGCTCTTGGGCATAAAGACCAAATACCTTGATGGTAGGGTTATATCGGTTGTTAAACGCGCCCCTTTGGTTCCCAGAGGGTCTTTCACCACCTGCACCATGATGTGCTGCCCCTGGTGTACTAACTCGGTAATCTTTTGCTGAGGCTTTTCGTCAGGCTGAGGCAGGTCATCACCGTCCACCTGAACGACAATATCGGAAGCGTGTAGAAATGCGGCTTTGTCCAGGCCAATATCAATAAAGGCTGCCTGCATACCCGGCAGCACCCTGGACACCTTGCCCATGTAGATATTACCGACTAGCCCACGCTTTGCCTGACGTTCAATATGAACTTCCTGCAAGATGCCGTTTTCAACAAGCACAACACGAGTCTCTGTGGGGGTCACATTCATTAAGACTTCAACGCTCATCGACTTCACCTGCCATTTCGAACATCCGCAATAGTTGCTCCGTTTCATATAAAGGTAAGCCAACAACCGCAAAGTAGCTACCGTCAATGCGCTTTACAAACTTACCGCCATAGCCCTGAATACCATAACCAGCAGCTTTATCGTGGGGCTCTCCGGTTTCCCAGTATGCTTCTATTTCTTCATTGGCAAGCGCCGCAAACTCAACCTGAGTGGTCACCACGGCGGTTTCCTGTTCCTGAATACGACTCCCATTCCAGTAGCAGACACTGACAGAGGTTAAAACCTGGTGAGTCTGCCCTGACAGTTGCTTCATCATTTGGCTGAAATGCTCGTAGCTTTCAGGTTTTTCCATAACCTGCCCCTGAAAACTGATTAAGGTATCAGAACCTATAACCAGACAGGGTTCGTTTTGCTTTTTCGCTACAGCCTGAGCTTTTTCTTCAGCCAGCCGGGTCACATAGTCCATGGCAGTTTCGTTCTGACCACGTTGTTCTTCAATTTCAGGAACATAGCAGTCGAAAGGCCTGTGCAATAAGGTCAGCAGCTCTCTGCGCCTTGGCGACGACGAGGCAAGCAAAAGACGCATCAAACTACCCCAAACTGACGACGGACTTTTCGTAATAACGGGAAAACCCAAAGCCAGAATACAGCCGATGTTAGTACTGGCCAGAAATAGGACAATGTAAATTCAGCGTCGTGCAAAAATACGTTAGCCTCAAAGACCACAAAGCGTTTAATAAATATGAGCAAAGCAATGACCAGCGCCTGCTGAATTAAGGCAAAATTTCGAATACGCTGAAAATGACGAGCCGCAAAATAAGTCACCACCACCATGCCTAACGCATGAACACCGACAATAGAGCCTAATAAAATGTCACTTAACACACCGAGAGCCAGCGCTGTGCCCATATTAACCCGGTGTGGCAGAGCAATTATCCAATACAACATGACTAAAGTCGGCCAGTCCGGACGGAAGGTGTCGAATGCGGCAGGCATCGGCATCACCATAAGCGTAAGCGCAATGACGTATGTAACCAACAAGGTGATAAACCCGGGTTTAACCACAATCATTCCTCGTCCTCATCGAAAATTGGTTGCTGCTCACCTTCACTGGGCCATAGCAAAAGCACATTACGAACGCGGTCCAGAGCACTGACAGGGTCAGCGAATACCGTTGCAAAAGGCAAGGACTCGTCTCTTACAAGACTGCTGATTCGTGCGACTGGATAGCCCTCAGGGAATACGCCTCCCAGGCCTGAGGACATCAGTAAATCCCCTTTTTGTAAATCACTGCTGTGAGGAATAAACATAAGTTCCAGTCGACCGATATCACCTGTTCCCTGTGCTAATACCCTAATGTCGTTACGCTCTGAGCGCAAAGATATGGCGTGACTTTGGTCAGACAACAATAAAACGCGGGCTGTATTTCCGCCGACATCCTGCACCTGGCCTATAATACCATTGCTGTCGAGCACCGGCTGTCCTTCATAGACACCACTCAGGGTACCTTTATTGATGACCAACTGTTGTGAAAACGGCTCTGACGCAACGGCGATAACTTCGGCAACCATACGACGGGCTGAATCCCGGGCATCAGACCCCAGCAATTCTCGCAGTCGTTTATTTTCATTTTGAAGAAAACGAAGCTGCTGTTGCTCCCCCTGTAATTCAAGAATCGCCTGTTTCAGCCGTTTGTTTTCTTCACTGAGCTGAGAGGTTGTCTTTACCGATTCAGATAAGCCGTCCAGTATCTGCTCAGGCAAAATAGCCAAGTACTGCACTGGAGCCACTAACGAATTGAGAAATAGACGGACGGGCTTCATCGCTTGCAGGCGATGATCAATAAAAATCAGTAGAAACGAACAGGCTAGTGCGAGCACTAGCCTGGAAAGCAAGGATGGACCTCGGGCAAACAGAGTTTTCATGAATTACTCATAACTGAATAAATCACCACCATGCAAATCTATCATTTCTAACGCTTTACCTCCTCCCCGCGCAACACAGGTGAGAGGATCATCAGCGATAACTACTGGAATACCGGTTTCTTCTACCAGCAGGCGATCAAGGTCTTTCAGTAGAGCACCGCCACCTGTCAGAACCATTCCGCGTTCCGAAATGTCAGATGCCAGTTCTGGTGGAGACTGCTCCAGTGCAACCATAACAGCACTGACAATACCCATTAGCGGTTCCTGCAGTGCTTCCAGTATTTCATTGCTATTTAGCGTAAATGAGCGCGGAACCCCTTCGGCCAAGTTGCGACCTCTTACTTCAATTTCTTTTAGCTCTTCGCCCGGGAATGCTGAACCTATCTCATGCTTGATACGTTCCGCCGTCGCGTCGCCTATTAATGCGCCGAAATTCCGGCGAACATAGCTAATGATGGCTTCATCAAATTTGTCGCCACCAATACGAACCGATGATGAGTAAACCACACCATTTAATGAAATGATGGCAACTTCGGTTGTACCACCACCAATATCGACAACCATTGACCCCGTCGCTTCGGATACCGGTAAGCCAGCACCAATTGCGGCGGCCATAGGCTCATCAATAAGATAGACTTCGCGTGCGCCAGCACCCAATGCTGACTCACGAATTGCGCGTCGTTCAACTTGAGTTGAACCACAAGGGACACAGACTAAAACCCGAGGGCTTGGACGGAAGTAATGACTATCGTGCACCTGTTTAATGAAAAACTGGAGCATTTTTTCACACACATAAAAGTCCGCTATGACACCGTCTTTCATAGGACGGATAGCACGAATGTTTCCAGGCGTACGACCCAGCATTTGCTTGGCTGCTGCACCAACGGCGGCAATAGATTTCGGCCCACCAGAGCGTTCCTGGCGAATGGCAACAACAGACGGCTCGTTCAACACAATACCTTCGTCCTTGACGTAGATAAGCGTATTCGCTGTTCCAAGGTCAATAGAAAGATCGTTTGAAAAAAGGCCGCGAATTTTTTTAAACATGAAGCGGTATATCCCTACTTATAGCTAACAGAGTGACAGCAAAGAAGCTCATTAAATACTTACTGAGCTCTTACAACACGGAATCCAATGTAGTTCGAGTTAAAATCTGACGGCAGTTCCATTTTTGTAGAAACCCTTGCCAAACTTGGCGTAAAGTTCCAGGCACCGCCCTTCACTACCACACCGTCATCGGTTTCAGCCCACTCCCAGACGTTGCCTACAGTATCGTATAATCCCCAGGGGTTACGATGAAAACTGCCAACAGGAGCCGGACGTGTATTTGACCAATCAGTACCGCAGTTACGGCAATTTGCTTTCCCATAACCGACATCATTTCCCCACCAAAAATCCGTTTCAGAACCGGCGCGCGCTGCGTATTCCCACTCAGCTTCAGTCGGAATACTGTACTGGAACCCGCTTTTTTGAGTTAACCAATCAGCATAAGCTTTGGCATCATTATAGCTAACACAAACAACTGGCGAGCTATCTGACTGCTTGAAGCCCGGATTTTTCCAGCTTAGGTTCTCGTTAAACTGAGGACGGCCATTGCTAAGGCTGGCACATGTGCCTCTTTTCTCGGCATCAGTGACGTACGCTGTGTCTTTCACAAAATGGGTAAATTGCTCAACGGTTATTTCAGTGTCTGAAATACCCAAAGCTGTTGGAATTTCACGCGTTTCAGCAGGGCGTTCATTCGGCAAACCATTGCCCACTAAATCACCCATTTTAAACTTTCCGGCAGGAACAACGACTAGCTCCGGACCCCGAACATCGCGGAAAAGGATGTCTTGAATTTTCTCGCCACGAGTAAAAGAATATTCAGACTTTTCTAGTTCGGCTCTAATAGAGGTTGCGTCTTTTAGCGTGATTCTCTCTGCATAAGCAGAGTAACCATACTTTAGAACTTCAATTTCATGTTCACCACCTGGCAACATCACTTCCAAAGGTGTTGAACCATAACTTACACCATCAATAATAACTTCATCATCATACACATTGGAGCGTATAGTTAGCGGGTGCATCACAGAGCTATCAATTGTTTCCTCATCACCCGCTTGCAACTTCCCCGGACGATTTTCCGACGCGCAGTAGCGCATATCAACACCTAACAGAGTGCACGCCTGACTTTTAGGTAACTGCCCACGCAATTCAACCGCCAGCTTAACACCGTAGTTGCCGGCACCACTGAAGCCATTACTAATCGTTTTTGAACCAAGAATTTGTACGTTCGGGCTGGCTTTTTCAATATTTTCACGCGCCAGAGATGCTTCACTTAAACCTTCTAAGATTGTATTGAGATACTGTTTTGAGGCTTTTTGCTTCGCCATTAGCTTTCCGCGATTTTCACACTGCCCCAGTGTTTCTTCTCTATCACAGCTAATAGATTGGCTAACTTCAAGATCTCCAGTTTGATTAAACTCATCTTCAAGTCGTTCAATCCGCGCTAGGGTCCGTTGCTCTTTCAAGGTTTCAATTTCATTAATTAGACTGTGCTTACTAACACGCGCTTCTTCAACTTCGCGTGCTTTTTCATTCACCAGGCTAACCTGTTCCTTAATGTCTGCTTTATTTTGTTGGTGAGCCATGACCGCTTGCTTGTAAGCTTCCTGAGCGCCAGCAATGTCAATTGTGGGGTCTTCTACCAAACGCTGATAGCGGTCATTCATTTCCGCTAAAGCCGACTCGCGCTTTGACTCCAGCTCGTTATTGCGCTCACGCAAGTTTTGTAACTTTTCACGCAGCTCACGCTCTTCTTGTTGAAGCGTATCAACGGTGCCAGAAAAGTTTTCAAAGTCGCTCTCTAGAGTCGAAATTTGGTTAGCAATTTCTTCGACGGTCATCTCCTGCTGAGCAAGAGCCGTCGAGGCGAATGTCAATGTAGAGGCCATTACTAGGGCCAGTCGAGCCAATCGCATCATGTTCCCATTCCAAGCTTGAAAAAATAACAAAGCGGCGTAAAAGCTAAAGCCGTAATCGCGCTATCGTTATTGTAATAATATTGAACGTTCGTCAACGTCGCGCATTTTTCGTTTAAACTCTGCTTTATGCTATTTGCTTGTCAACAAAAGAGCAAGAGGCATTGTCATCGAATTGTCGATTATTCATCATAAATGACTCTACCAGCCTACTTCACGCCAGTAAATTTGGCGATCACTGCCACGATAAATACCAAAAGTACCCGTTGCTTCCGGGTTGTCATCGAAGCTATTATCGCCACTCCAGTCAAATTGCAGAAAACTTAGATTATTTTCAGACAGATCTAATAACAGTTGGAACTTAAAAACTCCTTGCTGTTCATCAGGCTGTATCCAGCCAAACTGCTCAGACAATAGAGTATTGGGGCTGAACAACTGGCCAGAGGTAAAGGTCTGTTCCTCGTCATTCTCCGCAGGAATTCTCTCGGCAGTAAGGTCTGTTGCGCTTACGTCATCCGTCAACTGCTGTGAACGAATCAAAGTGCAAGTGTCTTGTTCATTTAATACAAAACGCCCGGGCTCGGTATTCTCTGGTGTATCGTCAACATAATATTCGACACGGGCAAATACCGGCAACTGTTCAGTCTCGCTACCAAAGGTATTTTCTAACACGATGCGCCCGTAATAAAGCCCAATGCTATCTATTAACGCAGAACCTTGCACACCATCAAACACACTATTTTCTATACGGGTCAAATAGCGTGGATCATCGTTCGTGTCGAGTTCGCCGTCGTTAATTTGCCAGGCCAACGTATAACTCGGATAGTGCCCGCTAGGGCTCCCGTCTGCCTGACGCCCAACAATAATGGTCGGATCCCGACTAACTCCCCCCTCAGTATCAAGCCAATTGCTGATCCCATTTTCCCATGACAAAAAACCTGAAAATCCAGATAACTGAGTTAATTGAGTCGCGGTACTCACATCGTCTGTAGTGAAACCGTAAAATTCGGGAGTTCCTTTAGCAAAATCCCCGTAATAATTTTGCGTCAACTCACCCTCTGTGTTGACAGCCTTTAGCTGCACATCAAACCTTTGTTCTTGTCCCATATAGTAAAAGTTATTTGCTCCGCACGCTCCAAACAAGTCGCCATTGGATTGCTCAAAACGAGCCGGGATAAAACGCCCTATGGGTTGGCTGGTAGTATTCGGGATAGCGCCGGCACCTAAATAATCGCTATCAATTAACCCCGCCTGAAGGGCAATAACCCCCACTTCACTAAAAGCAATCTGATTACCGTTTACAGTCAGATCACCCTCATTAGCTGTATTTGTACCTTGGTCAGAAGGAGCTAGTAGTTCATGTTGATTCGGCTTTACTTCGAGCGTCTCTGTTAAGCTCTCCTGCCCAAAACTCGGAGCTAAAGTTCCGTTCTCGTTGATTGCTGACAGGTTTACCGTAAACAGTTCTCCTGCGCGCTCAAAAACATCATCATTGGCATAACTTGCCGCACTGCCTGCACTATTAGGTGCAATGCCACCGAGCACTTCAAACGCAATACCATAAGGCTTAACCACAAAAGCCTGAGAGCTGCCAGTAAGTGTTGCTGTGGTTTCCCCTTGCGCAGATGCTTGTATACGTATACGTCCTACATCAGGGTAGTTTGCCGTGAGACTGCCACTACCATTTATAAAATCAACATCAACAGCGGTACTTGAGTTAACTGGTGTCCCCTCAATATTAACTGACTCAGTACAAGCTGTTGGGTCTTCGCAAGTGAGTGAAAAGTCAACGGCCTTGGTAGTATTGAATGCGGCGACGCAAGCGCCGGTATCGGTATCGGTTCGGATAGCTTCAAGACCCAAGGTGAAGTCAGCACCTGATAATTGGGTTTGTTCTCCGCTAAAGCGCAGAGCAGTATCGACAGCTGTTACCTGATTAGACGGCGAGAATTGCGGCGAGTTCGTCGTTGTAATGCCAGTAACGTCACCAACTGACAGGCTATAGCTTCCCGGACTTGTTAAATCGAAGCTGGCAGTCGTCGAGGAAGTATCGTTAAAGTTTGCCGTCATGCTTTGTGTACCAATTTCAACAACCACTTCACCGCTTGAGAGTGTGGCTGGCGTACAACTTGCGTCAGCGCATGCAGTAACAGTCACCGGAAAGGTTTCGCAAGTGAGCGCGGTGCCTGAATGAGTTAAAAGCAATGAATGAATCTCTGAGCCACCGCCGCCTGGCTCGCAGGCGCTGGTATTCTCATCAATATCGTCAGTGTTACAGGTTAGGTCTACATCAATGGTGCCAGGTCCGCAGCTATTAGTTTCTGTACAAGGGGCATTAACATAGCCACCTTCTATGGTGCCATTGTTATTTAAATTACCATTTACATTAACGTTGCCGATTATGGTTCCGTTATTATTTAAATCATTTTCGGCTTGCACATCGCCAGTAATGGTCGAGTTACTGCCGTTAACGTTTATTGTATCGGCCGATATGTCACCGGTAATATTATTGTTTTGGCCTATATTCATATTTCCGCCAGCGTCAACATTACCGCTGATCGTAACATTCGTGCCGGTATTAAGATCTCCTGATACCTGAACCTCCCCTTCAATTGAGCTGTTGTTACCAAGGTTCACGTTACCTGATATTGTTAATCCCCCACTTATATCGGTGTTATTACCTGCATTAATACTTCCTGCAATGGTCATGTTCGCATTGATAATATTTCCATTATTACCAGGATTTAAATTACCCGAAACATTAATGGTTAAATCACTTTGGTCGCCCAAAGTGTTAATATCTGTACCACCTAGGGTGAGATCGCCCGATATGCTTAACACAACAGGCGTAGCACTGAGCTCTACCCAGTTATTGTTGCCATTGGGAAGAATAACGTTACTACTGCAAGTGATGTAATAAACACCGCCAGTCAAAGTACTGCTGCAATTAGAAAAGTCAGAGTTATTTGCACCGACATCATCAGGTAAAAACTGAGTTTTGTTGCCACCTTGAGCCATAACTTCAGACGCATTAAACCATAACAATGCTGAAAATAGTAAAAGTCTAAATATCATAATCCAGTGACCTCAACGGACACTGTCCGTGACGCTTGAAAACTTCCCCCACTACAATTCCCTGTCGCACGGAGTTCGAAGTATGTGTCACCGCGAAATGAGGTTTCCAGACATTGAACCGTCACCGAACATTGTGCCAGCCCAGGGTCGTCAGTCGCCGAAAATTGGATGGGGTTTGGCAGCACTACGTCGTCGCACTCATCAACAGCATCAAAACTCGGCTCATTAAGCGGGAAGACTTCCATCATGGCGATATTCAAACCCGTTTGAGCTGCTTGATAAGCTCGCGCACCAAGCACTTCGGTAACCACTGAATCGGAGCTGCTGACAACAAGCCGCGATAAGGTTGCGACCAGCAGACCCAGTGCGACAATAACAAAAATCGCAACCACAAGTGCACTTCCAGACTGAGAGCTACGGCGCATTAGGTACCTTAACCTCATAGTTAAAAAACAGCGATTCCGTTGAGTTGCTGACAAATTCTAAGTATAGCGTGACCGTACTGCTACGTTGCAAGTTTGCAGCGTTGACCGAAAAAGGCAACGCACCGCTGTCAGTATTGTGCAGTCGCTCAGCCATTAATACACCATTGGCTAGGCCATTTCCGGGTGTTGGCTGGGCACCTTGCCAGCCATAGTCGCTATAACGCCATAACTGTGTTCCCTGCAGGCAATAACTTACTGGCTGGGCACCAATATATACACGTCGTTGAGGCGAGTTTCCTATAATAGTCCCAGTGTAATTCAGTTCGGTAACATAATCTGGTTCCGGCGTCTGCCCCCCCGCCAGCGTAACATAGCGTTCGGCAGTAATACTGTAGATCTGCGGTGACTGAGTAGCATAAATAAAAGCGCGGTCGCTGGCCTCAGTTTCCCAGTCTTGTTTGAAACTAATAAGTGTCAGCGTTTGCCCACCAGGCCCCCTAAAATAGCGTCCCCCGACTCTCGTAGGTACAAATTCAATACATTGCAGCCCGCCCGTGCTGGATGAAACTGTTCTCACGCTGTTCGGAACACCCGTTTTCAACTCACGACTCATTCGTTCAACAGCAAAACGGCCCTGCTCCAATGTTTGTAGACGCTCATTACCTTGCACGAACATCTCGGCTCCAATGCCAACAAAACGAAAGGTAAAAGTCGCCACAATACCCAGCAGAACAATAACAATAACTAGCTCAATTAAGGTGAAACCTCTAGTAGGCAGCCGGTCTCTCATTACCAGTTACCCCGCCAGCTATTAAATACTATTGGACTTTGATTAGGAGCAGATACAGAAACCTCAATACGTTTCAATTCGGTCTCTACCTCAGTCCCTGTCGCCGATGAGTCTCTTGGAGTAACTCTTACCTCAACTTTGTAACCGCGGTATACATTCAGTAATGCCTGATCCTGTGAATTTGATATCAGATCACCTGAAAGAGACAGGCAATGATAGTCGTCTACATCATCGAAATCGACTCTTGCCACCTCTTCTGCATTGGGTAATTCTGACGAACAGCTAATGGTTAACGTCGTACATGGAGGACCGTCCGTATCACCACAGCGCAAACCTGCACTACCCGTGGGTGAGTTCTCGTCAAAACGACGCGCGGTAATCTCGTTCATCATGCTTTGTGCTAGTTCAGTCGCACGAACCTGGTGCCAGGGATCCACCGTTTGCCGAAACAAGGGCCCCATGCCAGCAGTAACTACTAGTGTCACAATGGCAATGACAGTGATACCGATAATAACTTCTATTAGGGTAAAACCATTTTGAGCAGTGCGATGAGATTTAGGCAGCATAGGGCGACCTAACAAGGGTGGATATAGCCTTCACTTTCTATACATAGAGAGTGAGTGGCTGAGTTGTCAGAAAACGTTAGAGTACAGCCTGCGGCACAGGCATTACCAGTGGGACGACCTAAACCATCAAAAATAATGGTTATTGGCAAACTGCCGCCATTCAAAGCTACCACCACATTATTGGTGGTATTTATTCTATCCGGCTCTTCAGTGGCACCAGCACTTAAGCTAAGGCCGCTGCTACAGTCACCACTAGTAGGAGCACCCAAGCGGTCGGTATTAATGACAGAAGCAACACATTGGTCAGTATTCTGCATGGCCGACAGCTGGATGTTTCTTAAAACAGAGACGGCACGCTCACGCACCGCCTGACTTTGTATACCACCATCACCAATAATGATAGGCGCTGCGGACACCGCCAGAATACCGATGATAACCAGTATGATGATGAGCTCAATGAGAGTGAAGCCTTGGGACTTCATAGTTAACCTATAAAGAGAGAAGCCCGCAGGGTGAGATCTGCGAGCTTCTATAGAACTAGCAGCCAGTCGTTACAATAGTAATTTCTGGAGGGGTATCAGAATCAGCAGCATCGGAATATGTTGCGTAACAGTTTGTGTCGGTAATATCTTCCACCTCGGCCGCTGTCGGGTCTGGTACTTGATCACCAGGAGCAATTGAAATGGTACCGCTATCTACAAAAAACGCCCAGTCTGTTGTTACCGTAGCAGCAGGATCAACATTTGTTGCATCTAAATTCGCTGCAGTAACAATACCTGCTTCAGTAGCCGCAGGATAACCGTTAACTGTCGAAATGCTATTCACACTTCCTGTACTGCCTAATTCATCATCAATCGCAGCTTTAGCATAAACAGTCTGCGCCCCACCTTGAAGTGCTCCTTTCAATCCTTTAACAGTAGATGTGCGAGCATCACTAGAAAAGTCAATAAACTGAGGTGCAGCTGTTACTGCCAAAATCCCCAGAACGACAATGACAATGATCAGTTCGATCAGAGTGAAACCTTTTTGATTGCGCATAATTAAAACTCTCAGTTGTTGTTTAAAGTTATTTCTGTAAAGAAATTATTGGTTATTGCTGTGAATACTCACGCCGCCATTACGCGGATTATAAACGAAAGCATTACCCACTGCCAGATAATCATCACCTGATGGCGCGTCTGCTTCATTTTTTATGGTGTTTGTTAAAAAATAAACACACATATCATTACCTGCCGCACTGTCCTGTGTCACGTAAGTAAAATAACGGACCTGCTCAAGGTTACTAAAATCGGTTGTAACCGTTGGTGCTCCTTGCAAAATAGACTGCATAACACTCACACAGTCCTCGGCTAACAGGTTTTCATCGTGCGCTGCGTCGTTGTCACCACTAACTGGGTATCCGGTGTTGCCATCAACGTAAAGCAGAATCTGGTCCAGAGACACCTCGGCACCAGCACCCGTGCCGCTATTCCCTTTCGGGCGCCCGCTAAGCTCCCATTCACCCCGAACAATCCCAACAGCGCTGGCAAAGCCGCCGGCTACGCCTTCAAGAGCAGCGTCTTCTGCGTCTGACGATACATCGGTAAACCGGGGGATAGCCGCAGCCGCCAATAACCCCAGAATAACCACCACGATAATCAGCTCTATAATAGTGAAGCCTTGCTGCTTTCTCATTTTAGCTCTCATACTAAAACTCCAGTAGAATCCATTTTATGACATTTCCTTAACACTTAACACCAGCTTTATCGTTATTTCTGAACGACCTGACCTTTCCGGTCGTTATAACGAAACCAGGCCTGTTGGTTAACTTCGTAATAACAGCTATTTTGCTCTGCTTTGGCCTGTAAAGCGCTGGTCGGTATTTCACCGCCTAATTGCTGCCATAAGCGCAGGCAGCCTTGTTCAACCGAAGGCCAGCCCTGACTATTCATTACTATTTTCACTTGCTGCTTTCTACTTTCATTCAGCAAGGCAACTTCTGTTGGCTTCCCGCGGCGCATCCATTCGGTACGCGCCAGCCAAAGCGAGTCAATAAAACGCGATACCGCAATGTCTAACTCGGTCTGACGCCACTTTTGTGGTTCGTTAATAAGTACCATTCTGGCCGCCACCGCAGCCAGTATCAACAAAAGCAATACCACCAGAATATTCTGAAAACGTTGAATGCCCTTACGTTCATCCGTTGTTTCCCGTGTCATTAGCGCCCCTGGTATGCGCTCATCATGTCCCACATTGGGGTAAATATTCCCAGCGCAAGAATCAGTACCATCACCGCGACCACAGCTATCATTATCGGCTCAATACGCGCGGTTAATGTTTTCAGATCGTAATCAGTTTCCCGTTCATAATATTCAGCAACTTCCAGCAACAGCACATCCACTCGACCGGTTTCTTCGCCAACGGATATCATTTGCAAAATTAACGGAGTAAAGAGTTCCGACTGGCGAGCTACTCGTGACAAATTTTCGCCTCGCTCAATCCCCCTGCGCATTTCTATAATGCGTTTTTCCATCCACGCGTTATCTACAGCCTCAGCCACCAAAGATAAAGCCTGAGTCAGTGGAACTCCGGCACCAATCATCACGGAGAAACTGCGCGCAAAGCGGCCTAACATCGAACGCATTAAAATAGAGCCAATAACAGGAACTTTTAATTTAAGACCGTCCCACTTCAACCGGCCGCTGTCTGTGCCAACGTAGTAGCGAATACCGAAAGAACCGCCCACCATGGCTAGCAACAGAACATGCCAATAACCGACAAAGAACTCAGAGGACCCGAGCAGCGCCCGTGTTGCCCAGGGGAGTTCAACATTAAACCGGCTGAACATGGACGCGAAGGTTGGGATAACAAAAATATTCAGCACGAAAATAGCAATAACCAGAGCTATCAGAACGAAGCTCGGATAACGTGTGGCCGCTTTTATGCGTTTACGGGTGTCTTGTTCTTTTTCTAAATACACCGATAGCTGCTGAAAGGACTCTTCCAGCTGTCCAGTATTTTCTCCTACATGCACAATGGCAATAACTAGCCGAGGGAAAACGCCTCTGTGCTGGGACATAGCGGTCGATAAATTCCGCCCCCGCTCCAGTTGTTCATGCACATCCTTCAGGGTTGCCCTCAAGCGTTTATTCTGTGTGGTATCGGCAAGACCCTCAATGGCCCTTAGCATAGGAATACCGGCATGGGTCAGCGAGTACATTTGCCGACAAAAGATAATCAGTTCGTCTAATGAGACTTTCTGCTGAAAAGCCGATTTTAAACTTTCACCAAAACTACTGTTGAGTAACGAAAAGCCCTGCCCGCCGGCTGGGTTAATGGACAAAGGAACCAACCCGCGCCGCATCAGCACGTCCGCTGCATTACGTTCATCATTGGCATCAACTGAGCCTCGCTGTAGTTGACCTGACTTGTCCCGGGCGCGATAACGAAACTGCATCAGATGCTATCCTCAACGCTTTCAGCCAGGAATAACACTTCATCCACGCTGGTAATGCCTTGCCGCGCATAGTCAAGCGCAACAGTCGCCATTGACTGGTAGCCTGGATGCGCTTTAGCCGCAGTTGCAAATTCACGAGTATTGCCGTCACGTAACGCATCCATCATGGGGGTGTTCATTTCAAGCAGCTCAAACACACCAATACGCCCGCGGTATCCGGTATGGTTACAGCTCTGACAACCGATCCCGCGTTTGAAAGAATACTGGGAGCTACCTTCTTTCAAATGCTCCAGCCACTGGCTTTCCGGTTCGTCTGGCTGGTAATCTTCAGTGCACTTGTCACACACCCGGCGCACCAAACGCTGAGCTAAAATGCCTCGTAGTGCCGCAGCAACCAGATACGGAGGCGCGCCCATATCAATTAAGCGCATGGCACTGGTAATAGCGTCATTGGTGTGCAAGGTGGATAAAACCAGGTGGCCGGTAATGGAGCCACGCAAGCCTATTTCCACGGTTTCGTGGTCACGCATCTCACCAACCATAATAATGTCAGGGTCCTGACGTAAAGTAGTACGCAACACGCGTGAGAAGTCCAGGCCGATTTTACTGTTTACCTGCACTTGAGATATGCGCGGTAAGCGATACTCCACCGGGTCTTCAACCGTAATGACCTTTTTGCCTTCGGTATTTAATTCACTCAGTGCGCCATACAAAGTTGTCGTTTTACCAGAGCCCGTAGGCCCTGTTACCAATAACATGCCATGCGGCCGTTTTATCAGGTTACGTACGCGTTTAAGAATTGAGTCCGGCATACCGGTTTGCTCTAAAGACAATAAACCAGCTGACTGATCCAGCAAACGCAGTACGCACGACTCGCCATACTGCACCGGCATAGTAGATACACGCACATCAATGTTGTGTTTGCGTATCTTCATATTAAAACGCCCATCCTGAGGCAGACGGCGCTCGGAGATATCCAGCCCGGCCATTAATTTAAGGCGCAACACCAGCGCATTGGCAATATTGGTTTCATCCAGAACATTTTCCTGCAACACACCGTCAACACGCTGACGGATACGGAGCTTGCGATCGTCCGGCTCAATGTGAATGTCAGAAGCACGAACTTGCACTGCATCTTCAAAGATTGACTGCAACAACTTAGCGACGGTTGCTTCATCTGTATCGTCATCAAGGCTGAGTTGACCCAGTTCAAATTCACTGGTGTCTTCGTATTCGTCTTGTAACTGGCTGGCAAAGGTTTCAATTTCCTTCGTACGTCGATACAAGTTGTCGAAGGCTTGCATCAACTCACCCTCCGGGACAACCGCCAGCTCAACCTGACGTGGAGCCAGCAACTGGTTTATCGCGTCTATCGAAGACAAATCGGCCGGGTCACTCATGCCAACCAGGGCTTCCTTGTCATCGGCTTCAATCACTAAAGCGCGATGGCGGCGAGCCTGAACCTCAGGCAGTAACTTAAAGGCCTCCGGCGGGATTTTCCGCTCAGAAATACTAATGAGCGGAAGTTTCAATTGCTGTGCCAAAAACTCCAGTAACTGATGTTCAGAAATGTAACCTAGATCAGTTAGCGTTGCTCCTAGCTTTCGGCCGCTGAGATTCTGCTCTTCCAAAGCCTTATGCAGTTGGTTTTCGGTGATGATTTGCTCATGAACAAGCAAATCACCCAGTCGCATTTTAAGACGTGGACGCTTCATTGTTCACCTGCCGGCTCATTTGCCTCTAACAAAGCAATCTGCTGATGAATAAACTCGACAGTTGGCCCATGTGTAATTCGCGTTAACGCTTCTTCATATGAGGCTAAAGCTGTTTGCGGTGCAAATTCCTGCTGAGCTACGGCTTTACCCAGATACCAACGGCCTTGCGTAGGTTCAGCCACAATAAGGCGCTGATAGGCACTAGCCGCCGTCTGATAGTCACCCACTTTCTGAGCTAACAGCGCTTGTTTCTGAACATAATCCGGGTAGTCTGCAGCATTCGGTGTCGCCTGCTTCAGCAAGCTCAACGCGCCCGCCGGACGGGCTTCCTTTTCTAAAATGCGGGCGCTTAATAAACGAAACTCAAAGTCAGAGGGGTCACGTTTAAACCCCGCCTCTAAAGTGGTCAGGGCCTGAGATACTTTGTTGCGACCAAACTGAAGCGCAGCCAGTTTTTTTCTGACATCTTTATTGTCCGGAGTTACAGCTAGCGCTTTACGCCAATGTTCTTCAGCCGAAGTTAACCGCCCCTGTTGCTGCGCTTTCTGCGCTTTCTCGATATGTTGTTCAGCAATCTCAGTAGGTGAGAGTTGTACTGGTTGCTTACTAAAATCACCGCTTGGCTTAGCGTCTTCGCTGCCTTTATTGGGGGGAGATTTAGGTTCTTTTTCAACGGCTTTAGGCTCAGTTTCTTTACTTTCGGGCTCAGGCTTTGCCTCAATTTTGGGTTCAGACACTGCCATTGACGCCAGGTTATCCTGGTTAATTGCAGTTTGTTGGCGCGAGCTAGTCTCTGCTGCATCGGCACGTTCAGTGGGTACTGTAAATGCAGACGAGTCAACCAGTGGCTCAACTCGCTCCTGCACTAAAGGCATGTCCGCCGCTTCGCTTTCAGTTACCGTCATCACGTCATCATCTGAGGACTGCCACCAAAAAAACACCAGCATAAGCGTAATAACAATGAGTGAAGCTAACAGCCACAACCCAAAACGATGGCTACCGCGGCGTTCCACCGCGCTACTGGCCGCGTTTTTTGAAAAGGGTTGCTGACCACGGCGATCAAGATCCTTCAAGACTTTATTGATTACGCTCATAGATAACCACCCATTTTCCAATAACTAACAGCCGCAGCAGCCAGCAAAAAAAAGCCGGCTGACACAGTAACAGGTAGCCAAACAGAGCGAGTTGACTCAGTATCCTCGGTATCCTTAACCGCCAGCTTCAAATCTTTTGAAGACAATTGGCGCCGACCTTCTCCGTAAGCTAATAGCAGCATTTTATGGCAGAGCATATTAACCAACCTTGGTACACCTCGGCTGCTCCGGTGCAGGCCTTTTATCAGTTTCCAGTCAAAAATTGGCGCACCTTTATAACCAGCCACATCCATTCGGTGAGCTATGTATTCCGCTGTCTCATCGACGTTCATGGCAGTCAGTTTATGCGCAAAACTAATGCGCTGACGCAACTGCCGGAAAGCTTTTTGAGATAAGCGCTCATCGAGTTCTGGTTGTCCGAGTAAAATAATATGCACCAATTTGCGCCGCTCGGTTTCCAGGTTGGACAATAAACGCAAAGCTTCCAGACTTTCCTCTGGTACCGCCTGCGCCTCATCAATCAAAATAACGACCGCCTGCCCGCTTTTATTAATGTCCAGCAAACGTTGCTGCAGAGCTCGCGCCAGTTGTTGCTGATTAGTCAACTGATCGGTTTCAACTGACAATTCCTGGGCAATGGCCAGCCTCAGCTCAGCCGGATCCAGGTAGGAGTCAGGGATATAAGCGGTTTTAAAAAAGTCAGGAATGTCGTTCAGTAACCGTCGGCATAGCAGAGTTTTACCGGTTCCCACTTCTCCGGTAATTTTAATAAAGCCCTCGCCGGTTTTCAGCGCAGTCAGAACCACCTCGAAAGCCTCGTGGTGGCTTTTCAAGTCGTAGTAGAACTGCGTGTTCGGCGTTATCGTAAAAGGCAGTTCGCGTAAGCCGTAATGGTATAGATACATACTACCTATTGCTCAATGTCCGGGAACCATTCCTGCAGCAGTTCGCGTGATCGTTTCAGTTCATCGCGCCAGGTATCAACACCGACTACCGTGGGCTTCAGTAATATAACCAATTCTTTCTTTTCCTGAAGATTACGACGATTAGTAAAAAGCTCACCCAGCAAAGGGATATCGCCTAATAACGGAACCTTACCCACTTCTTCCGAATTTGTGGTTTGCATTAAACCACCCAACACAACAATTTCACCATTGCGAGCTTTTACTATGGTATCGGACTCACGAATGTTGCTGCGTGCCAGAGGAAGTACAGACTCTTCACCTGATACTGTAATAACTTTTTCTTGCTCGCTGGTTTCAACAACCGAAGGGTGCACATGCAAAATTACTTCGCCGTCGTCACTAATTTGTGGAGTGACGTCTAATGAAATACCTGAGAAAAATGGGGTGAACTCTATGTCTGAATCAGACGATGAAGCACCACCGGTGTTCAAAACAGTACGACTGGTCACATCCGTAACGAAGTATTCGTCTTCACCAATTTTTATGACGGCTTTCTGATTATTTGATGCACTGACGCGAGGATTCGAAAGAACCTGCACCGTACCTTGAGTCTGGAGCATTTCTATCATACCGGAAAAATTATTTGACGGATCTTCGTAGGTCAAACCAAACAGTCCGCCAATAGCAGCCGAAGTCGCATTACTCGGCGTCACGCCGTTAAATTCAACATCAAAACCGGCGCTGCTGCTGGCCATATCACTCCAGTTTATCCCTTGTTGGTAGCCGTCATTCAGAGTCACCTCAATAATACGGGCTTCCAGAATAACCTGACGTTGCAAACGAGACTCCAGAACCGAGATAAAATCACCAACAGCACGAAGTTTACTCGGCGAAGCAGTAACGCTTACAATACCCGCCTGCGGCGACAGCACCACATTACCATCACCAATAATACCTTCAATAACGTCCTTCAAACCTCCCCATAAGTCGGTTTCTGACTGGGTATTAATACTGGAGCCATTACCTTGCAACTGACTTTGCTGACTGTCCCGACTGTACTCACCTTCGTTATTGCCAAAAAGAGAGCTTCCTTGGGAGCGACTGTTATTATTATTGCTTCCGGAGTTATTCCGCGAGCCTTGATTACGTTCCTCACTGACACCACCACCGGAAATTTCGGTCTGTGAAATACCAAAGCGGCGAAGCGACAGGTAATCCAGTGAGAACGTCTGAGTTCTTACCCCGGCAGGGTAAATCTGAATAGTACGGCCGGAACGACGAACTTCAAAACCGTACATGTCCTGCACGGCATCCAGCGTTTCGTCTAAGGTTACGTCTTTCAGGCTTAGCGATATTTCACCACTGACATTGGGGTGTACCAGAATATTATAAGGAGAGTCTGCCGCTAACCCATAAAAGAAGGCTTGCGCGTCAACATCATCGGCCTGCAGCACAAAACGAGGCTCCTCGAGTAAGGCGAGTCCATCTTCTTGTTCCTTATTTGCCGTCTGATTTAAGAAGTTACTGACTTCTGCAGGCAATTCTTTCTTAACCTCAGTTTTTTTCTTCTCAGAAGCTTCCGGTTTCATCGCTTTATTGGCTTCATCTGGAGAGTAGCTCGGTTGATAGGCGCAGCCGCTCAGTGCCAACAATAACGCTCCTGCTGCAACTCTTTTCATTGTACTGCCCCCGGGTTGCCTTTCTCGTTCTGCTTTATCGGCTTAAACAAAGTAATCTCTACTCTTTCGTTGTTCTTCTCTAAAATAACGCTGTTTGGGTTAACTGAGCTAACCCGAAACCCATCTATATTCTCGCCAGGCTTAACCCATTCGCCGTTAATACGCGCTGACTGCCTCTGTTCTGAATAAAAAATTTGAGACAGCTTTATATTCTGTGCCCAACTATCAATTTCCACTGTGGGCTGACTTACGGTGAACGGGGGTTGAGTCGGATCCCGCTCTTGCGAAAAAGCCGAGACCGTAACCATAAGCAGTAAGAAAGCTGTTACTCTAAGCACTGATAAACTCCTTATCCGTACTTAGCAGATACCAGACTATCGTAACCTTTGCTGTCGGGTAGTCACCTACCTGATAGTCAAAGCTGGCCCACTGCACATTCGGGTATTCTTTCTGCAGTGTATCGACAAAGTCAGATATAGCGAAAAAGCGCCCGGTAAATTCCGCTTGAACAGCATGCTGATAGAGTTTAATAGACCCTGTTTCAAATACGACAGTAGGTTCTTTAGCTTCCAGACTATCCAAACCCAGTTCTGAGACATGACGCAACACACTATTTAGAAAATGTTTTCGTTGTTGTACGGGCAATAAAACCTGGCTTTCCGAAAAGTCGCCTTTCGCCTGAGTTAACCGCTGCTTCAACTGCTTAATTTCAGCCCTGAGCGGAGCATCAATATCGTCAGCTAACTGCGCCTGCAAGTTCTGCTCTAATTGCTCAGACTGCTCTATTTGAGAAGCAATACGGCGGTTATCCGCTGAAAGAACTTTATTCTGCTCCAGCGTTGGGAAGATAACGTAGCTCACAAGTGGCAGCGTAATAATTAAAAAGCCAGCCAGCGACAATAGTGCTCGCTGCCGCCCGGGCATAGAGTTAAAGGTTTCTTCTGCGCGTAACCACCAATTATTCATCGTTTAATTCGTCCTCGCTGCTTCTGACGCTTTGCAGCAAAAACTGCTGATAACCCTGCTCACTGCGCTTAAGTTCAACAACCGCAAAACGCTTATTAGCCAGTAAGCTCGATTGACCAAATTTATCCATCCATAGCACTAAAGCTTCACTGTTTAGTGCTTGACCGTGTAAACGGATATTTTCGCCCGACATTGAAAAATCAGTTAACCAAATGTCTTCCGGGGTTATATCTGCAAGTTCATGTAAAAACTCACTAACGGATGAAGACCGGTTTTGCCGAAACTCGGCAATTTGCTGACTAAAATTTCTGGCGTCCTGCAATTCTTGCTGTAATTGCTCTTTCTCCGCCAGAAGCTGAGGACTAGGTTGCCGTTGGGACATTCTCTTGCGATCATTATCCAAGCCGTTATTGAGTTTATTCAGAGTTTCCGACAATTGCTCGTTCTTTTGAACAACCGTTGCCTTTTCCCACTGAGTAACACCAACCACAACGAGCATGAGCGCCAGCCAAACACCTAATACAGAACTTATCTTAGTCAGTGTGAGTCTCTGCTTTACGGGCTTCAGCTCGTTGCGGTACAGGTTTACCCATTGCTTCATAAATCGCCCTCAACTAACGCACCTAAACCAGCAAGATCGGAGTAATCACCCTCGCGTAAGTCAGCAGACCATTGCGGATATTGATACATAGTACACTCTACTGCTAACAGTTCAGCCAGGCTCTTTTCAAGGGCTGTCGGCGTCATGTGCTCTACGGCGAGAATAATCCGGTTAATGGGAGCCTGTCGCAAATGACTTTCGAAATAATCGACCGAGCGCTGTAACTCTGTTGCCAAAGGTTCTAAAGCACCAGCTTCTATTTCGCTCTCTGTGTATTTAGAAGCATCGGTCACACCGCGCAGCAGACGAGTAAACATCAGCCCTTTTGGCGTATTAATTTGTGCAATGTAATTACCCGCAGGGTTTTGATATAGAGTGAGCTCAGCGTGATTCTGAGTTTCGGCCAACCGGGGTAACGTCAGTTCGGTAATAGCAATATCCGTTAAGCTCAGGTCGTGTTCACTGAATAACTCAACCCAGGGCATTAAATCATCTTTGTTCGCCGCAACCGCAACCACTTTATCCTGCCCCGAAGGTTGTTCAGGGAAATCATAGTAATCGGCAATGATCTCTTCACCAGAGAGGGAAACTAAATCGCTGAGGCTGTACTTTAAACTCTCAGCTATTTCTTCGGGGTCAAGCATAGGCCGGTCCACTTGAACCGATTCGTACAAGTCAGTGCCCAACACTAAAGTGACCTGTGCATGCTTTAGCGACAAACGTGAATATTTGCTCAGCAATGCATCCGCTTCTTTAATCAGTGAGCCACGCTTTACTTCCTCATGATCATTAACAATCAGTTCAGGTGACTCGGCGGTTCCTTTAGCAATAAGGATACGGACGCTGGTTTGCGTTATCTGAAAGCAAATACGGTGACCATTTTGTTTCTGCTTCGAAAATCCTAACACCCAGCAGCATCCTTTATTATTTTTTCATACATATTAACAGAAACTTTGCACAGCTCCTCACAAAAAGAATAGTGCTCAAGCAGTTTATATCTTTCGTCATAGCCCATTTGTCGTGCTTTAACTTCAATACTTGAGCTTCCATTGCAAGCTCGAACCCGCCCAGTAAGGCACCATAGGTCCCGTTGCTGTGTCGACCGTATCAGCCACAGTCCACTCCTGCTGAACAAGTTCAATGGTATCTGTATTACGCGGCAATTGATAAAAATCGGCACCATAACCACTGGCAAAGTTGGCCAATTTATCCAGTGCATTATGCTGGCTAAAAAACTCAGCGTAGAGTTCTATAGCAGCGGGCGCCGAGTAACATCCGGCACAACCACAAGCCGTTTCTTTACTCGCCTGTACGTGTGGAGCCGAGTCCGTTCCCAGGAAAAACTTAGGGCTTCCGGAAAGTGCAGCTTGTTGCAGTGCCTGTTGGTGTGTGCGTCGCTTTAAAATTGGCAGGCAATAATTATGCGGGCGAATTCCACCAACGAGTAAATCATTCCGGTTCATCAGCAAGTGCTGCGGAGTCATGGTTGCTGCAACATTGCTGTTGGCATTTTTAACAAACTCAACGGCGTCCGCAGTCGTAATGTGTTCCAGCACCAATTTCAAATTAGGGAAACGCTCAGTAATTGGAATTAGATGGCGCTCAATAAATACGCGCTCACGGTCAAAAATATCAATATCGCTGTCGGTCACTTCGCCATGCACAAGCAATGGCACCCCGTGTTCCTGCATAGCAGCTAACACCGACCCCAGCGCCTCAACTGACTTAACCCCAGCAGCGGAGTTTGTGGTTGCCCCAGATGGGTAAAGTTTGAAACCAATAATGTGGTCATTAGCCGCAGCTTCGGCAACTTGCTCAGGTGTGGTTTCAGCAGTGAGATACAAAGCCATTAACGGGTTAAAACTAGCGCCTTCTGGAACCTCTTCCATAATCCTTGCACGGTACTCTAAAGCTGCTTTTACTGTGGTAACCGGCGGTACAAGGTTTGGCATAACAACCGTGCGATGAAACACAGTTGCCGAGGCAGGTACGGTTGTTTTCAGCATAGCCCCGTCACGTAAGTGCAGGTGCCAGTCATCAGGTCTTGGAATGGTTAAGCTTTGCATAGTCACTTCTGGCTAAAAATTATAAATCCAGTATACCATTAAGTTTCTTCGCAAAAACCTTTAATCTGTATTTTATTTGAGCGTTTTAGCGCAACCCCATGGCTTCTTTCCAGTGCTTACGACAACAGGAAACATACCTATCGTTGCCACCTATCGCAATTTGCTGCCCCATGCGGACGGCATTGCCTTTTTCATCAACCCGCAAAGACATAGTGGCTTTGCGCCCGCAGTGACATATGGTTTTCATTTCCACCAATTTATCCGCAATGGCCAACAAAACCGCACTACCTGGAAATGCATTACCAAAGGCATCGGTCCGAATGCCGTAACACATCACCGGGATATTGTCGGTATCAGCCAGGCTGGACAGCTGCCAGGCTTGCTCTTCACTTAAAAACTGAGCTTCATCAATGAGCACACAATCTACCGGCTGCTGCATATAGCGGGCACGCACCACCGCCGCTAAATCGGTTCGGTGAGTAAAGGACACGGCGTCACGGCTAATACCTAAACGCGATGCAATTCGCCCTTTACCAGCACGGTCGTCTAAGGCTGGTGTCATCAATAACACATGCTGGTCGCGTTCTTCGTAATTATGAGCCACTTGCAACAACGAGGTACTTTTCCCCGCGTTCATTGCCGAATACGTAAAATATAGAGAAGCCATTTTGTTCTATTTTTTTAAGTTGTTGTGGTTAGATCCTGGCAGAGATTACCACGATTTTATGGCATTATGGGACAAAGCAACCTTAAGGCAGGAGTTCTCTATGCAATATTCCCCCGAATTTATTAAAGCCATTCCTAAAGCTGACTTGCACCTGCACCTAGACGGAAGCCTCCGTGCCAGCAGTTTAATTGATATGGCTAAGCGCGCTGATATCGAACTCCCCAGCTATACCGAGGAAGGTTTATTTGATCTGGTTTTTAAGTCTCACTACAACAATTTGGGTGAGTACCTAAATGGTTTTCAATACACCTGTGCAGCCTTGCGTGACTTAGAAAACCTGGAGCAGGCCTCTTATGAATTAGCCGTCGACAACCAAAATGAAGGGGTTAATTACATTGAAGTACGCTTTGCACCCCAATTGCTGATGGACCCAAGCAAAGGCGTGACCTTCGATACCATTATGCACGTAGTTAACGATGGTCTTCTACGTGCGAAGAATGAGTACAATAGCAGCGCCGATGTAAAAAATGGGGATAAACCGCCATTTGAATACGGCATTATCAATTGCGCAATGCGCATGTTTGGTAAAAAAGGATTCTCCCCCTATTACACGCAAATGTTTCAGCTAATGCGTGACTTCGAACCCATGCAGGTAATAAAAACGGCTGCAATGGATTTAGTTCGCGCCAGCGTTCGTATGCGCGATGAAGAAGGTATGCCCATTGTTGGACTGGATATTGCGGGTCAGGAAATTGGCTACCCGGCAGGTGAGTTTAAAGAGGTTTATGAATACGCTCACGAAAACTTTTTACTCAAAACCGTGCACGCGGGCGAAGCTTATGGTGCCGAAAGCATTTTTGAAGCCTTAACCAAATGCCATGCTGACAGGCTAGGCCACGGCTATTCTTTGTTTTCTCCTGAAATGACTCAGGACCCAAACATTGAAGACCCTAAAGCCTATGGTGAGAGTTTGGCTTCTTATATAGCTGATCGCCGTATTGCGGTTGAAGTGTGCCTGACCAGTAATCTGCAAACCAACCCAGATATCGGCGACATTAAAAACCACAACTTCCAGCACATGCTGGATCACCGTTTGGCCACAATTATTTGTACCGACAACCGTTTGGTGTCACGCACAACGGTTAGCAACGAGTATCAACTGGCTGTCGATAACTTTGATGTCTCATTAAAACGCCTGAAAGATATTGTTGCCTATGGCTTTAAGAAAAACTTCTTCCCGGGTCGCTATGTGGATAAGCGTGACTATGCCAAACAAAACCTCAAGTACTTTGACAAAGTGGTTGAGAGGTTTGGGCTGAAATAAACTGGCAAAAATAAAAAAGGCTCCTGAGAAGGAGCCTTTTTTAATACCTGACATCTTTTAACGACAATCTAAAAGGGAATGTCGTCATCAAAGTCGTTGTCAGGTGAAAACGGCGCAGGTTCTGCCGGTTTCTGTTGTGGTTGTTGTGGCTGTTGACTTTGTGGTTGTGATGACTGAGGTGCGGGACGCTGCTGCGACGGCTGTGATTGCCCTCCGCCATAACCACCACCTTGCTGACCGCCACCAAAACCCTGTCCCTGAGGCGCTGCGCCTTGTGATCCACCCTGAGGCCCACCACGAGAATCCAGCATCTGCATTTCGTTAATCACAACTTCTGTTGTGTAACGTTCTACATTGTCCTGCCCTGTCCATTTGCGAGTTTGCAAACGGCCCTCAACATATACTTTGGAACCCTTCTTCAGGTACTCACCGGCAATTTCTGCCAGACGACGATACGCCACACAACGGTGCCATTCTGTTTGTTCGCGCGGTTCACCCGTTTGTTTATCTTTCCAGGTTTCGCTGGTAGCAATCGACAGGTTGGCTATCGCTGTGCTGTTTTGGGTATAGCGTACCTCTGGGTCAGCTCCCAGGTTACCAATTAATATGACTTTATTTACACCGCGACTGGCCATTGTTTTCTCCTGTTCCTTATGCGCGTTACAACTGCTTCAAATTATTGGGCGACCGATGCCTTTTCAAGCAACTGATTAACCGCCTTTTCATCATAATGTTTTTTATCGACTTTTAAATAGGTTGCCTGATCTTCTTCAATCCATCTTGCTTCGGTTACCCCGGTTACGGTAAGTAACCGCTCACTTAGTTTAGTCGCCTTGTCCTCAGATAGTCCGGGTAATGATAACGATACGCTGGTAACGCCTGCGGGATTAACCATAACTAAGCTGATGAGTAACCAACATACTAGCAAGATCAGGCAGAAAACAACAACGCCTGAAATCGCAAACTCTTGTAATACCCAACCGCCTGCAACACCGCCAACAAATGCACCTAAAAATTGTCCGGTTGAATAGATACCGCTGGCACTGCCTTTACTTCCGGCGGGCGCGATACGGGTCAATAATGAAGGTAAACTGGCTTCAATAAAATTAAAGCCGGTGAAAAAAATCACCAATGCAGCGACTAACAGCCACCCGGACTGCCCGGCCACACCAATAATCAGCAAAGAGACAATTAAGGTCACAATAGAAAACCGCAGCCATTGCACCGAATTATTATTGCGTGAGCTGTGGATGATCATCGGCACCATAAACAAAATAGAGGCAGCCAGGGTTGGTAGATAAAACCAGGCATGGGTTTGACTTTCAAAGCCTGCATTTTGCAACTGGGTTGGCAAGGTCACAAACCAGGCGGTCAAAATAGCGTGCAACACAAAAATACCGCTGTTCAGACACCACAATTGTTTATGTTTAAGTAAGTCACCCAGCTCAGATAACACCGGCAAAGATTCCCGCCGGGCAGAGGTGGTAACAACTTTCGGCACACTTAGCAGTAACACAAAAATACCCAAAACACCGCTGGCAGCAGTAAACCAGAACAATCCTGAAAGGCCGATAACATCGCCCAACAAGGGTCCGGCAACCAATGACACAGCAAACGCCAGGCCAATACACATACCAATGGTGGCCATAACCTTCGGGCGCTGTTCGTCACGTGACAAGTCGGCCGCCAGGGCTAATATTGCGGCGGCAATAGCGCCAAGACCTTGCAGAGCACGACCAACAGACACGCCGAATAAGGTATCAGCCTGCGCCGCTACCACGCTCCCGGCAACAAAAACGAGGAGGCCCATTACAATAACCGGCTTTCGTCCTATACGATCAGACAGCATACCTAACGGAATTTGCAGAAGCGCCTGGGTCAGGCCATATGCACCAAGAGCAATACCCACCCACAATGGCGAGTAGTCTGGATACTCCTGTGCATAAACCGCCAGTACGGGCATGATCAAAAACAGCCCCAACATCCGTATACCGAAGACAGACGCGAGCGCTAAAGCGGCTTTTTTTTCAGTTTTATTCAGTTTTTGCGGTGTCATTTCACTGCTTCATAGTCAGTAATATGATAAATGATGCTGCTATTGTACCAGATGCCTAACACTGTGCGATAATAGCGTTTTGTCGTCAGTCATTTACTGAACAACAGACGGGAATTATGGATACTATTGAAGTACGCGGTGCACGCACGCACAACTTAAAAAATTTCAACCTGACGATTCCTCGCAATAAGCTTATTGTGATTACCGGGTTGTCCGGTTCGGGTAAGTCGTCATTGGCTTTCGATACGCTGTATGCCGAAGGGCAGCGACGCTACGTTGAATCCTTATCCGCCTACGCTCGTCAGTTTTTATCGCTGATGGAAAAACCCGATGTAGACAGCATCGAGGGTTTGTCGCCTGCGATTTCAATAGAGCAGAAATCGACCTCGCACAACCCGCGTTCAACCGTCGGTACCATTACTGAAATTTATGACTATCTGCGCCTCATGTTTGCGCGGGTGGGCGAACCCCGTTGTCCGACCCACGATGTGCCGCTGGCAGCTCAAACCATATCGCAAATGGTCGACAACGTGCTGGACGCGCCGGAAGGCGAGAAACGCATGTTGTTGGCGCCTATTATTCAAAACCGTAAAGGCGAGCATTTAAAGGTTCTGGAAAACTTGGCTCTTCAGGGCTTTATCCGTGCGCGTATTGATGGCGAAATTTGTGACCTGAGCGATCCTCCCACACTGGAACTGCAGAAAAAACACACCATTGAAGTGGTGGTTGATCGCTTTAAAGTCCGTGAAGGTATGGAACAGCGCCTGGCAGAATCGTTTGAAACCGCACTGGATCTTAGCGGTGGAACTGCACTGGTTGCACCTATGGAAGGCGACGGCGAAGCCGATGTGTTCTCAGCAAACTTCGCTTGTCCGCATTGTGGCTACAGTATGCAGGAGCTGGAACCTCGTCTGTTTTCATTTAATAATCCGGCGGGTGCCTGTACCACTTGTGACGGCCTCGGTGTTGAGCAGTTCTTTGACCCTGAAAAAGTCATAGTCAATGCAGAGTTATCTCTAACCGGTGGCGCAATTCGCGGCTGGGACAAACGGAATTTCTACTATTATCAAATGCTGCAGTCGTTAGCGAAGCACTACGATTTTAAACTGTCGCAGCCGTTTAACCAATTACCCGACGACATTCGTGAGAAAATTCTGTTCGGCAGTGGTAAAGAAGAAATCAAATTTACCTACATGAATGACCGTGGTGACAAGGTCGTAAGAGCGCACGCTTTTGAAGGTATTATCCCTAACATGCAGCGCCGTTATCGCGAGACTGAGTCACAAGCTGTGCGCGACGAGCTGTCAAAATACGTTGCAACGCAACCTTGTAAAAGCTGTGGCGGCACGCGCTTGCGCACAGAAGCTCGACACGTGTTTATTCAGGGCACCACTCTGCCGGAAATTGTAGAACAGTCTATTGGCGACGCACTTGAATTTTTCCAGCAGTTAAGTATGGAAGGACAGCGCGCCCAGATAGCAGAGAAAATTCTGAAAGAAATTAACGACCGGTTGCGGTTTTTGGTGAACGTGGGGCTTAACTATTTAAGCCTGTCTCGTAGCGCAGAAACCTTGTCCGGTGGTGAGGCACAACGTATTCGCCTGGCCAGCCAAATTGGGGCGGGGTTAGTCGGCGTTATGTACGTACTGGACGAACCCAGCATTGGCTTGCATCAGCGCGATAACGAACGCCTGTTAAACACTCTGACGCATTTACGTGACTTAGGTAACACCGTCATTGTGGTCGAGCACGATGAAGACGCCATTCGCCAGTCCGACCATGTTATTGATATTGGTCCCGGCGCTGGTGTACACGGCGGCGAAATTATTGCTCAGGGCCAGGTCGAAGATATTATCGCAAGTAAAGACTCACTAACCGGGGACTACCTGTCCGGCCGAAAAGAAATAGAAGTCCCGCAGGAACGTCATAAACCCGATGAGCGCAGGCTAACCATTCGTGGTGCTACTGGTAATAACTTGAAGAACGTTGATTTTAACCTGCCGCTGGGCGTTCTGACCTGTGTTACCGGCGTATCGGGGTCCGGAAAATCAACGCTGATTAATAATACTTTATTCCATATTGCGCATCGCGAACTCAATGGCGCAACAACCGGTGAGCCAGCCCCTTACAAAAGTGTTGAAGGGATGCAACTGCTGGATAAAGTGGTGGATATTGACCAAAGCCCGATAGGCCGGACACCACGTTCTAACCCAGCAACTTACACCGGGATTTTCACACCAATTCGTGAACTGTTCGCAGGCGTTCCGGAGTCACGAGCCCGCGGCTACAAACCAGGTCGCTTCAGCTTTAACGTTCGCGGCGGACGTTGCGAAGCCTGCCAGGGCGACGGCGTTATTAAGGTTGAGATGCATTTTTTACCGGACGTTTATGTCCCTTGTGACATTTGTAAGGGTCAGCGCTACAACCGCGAAACTCTGGAAGTAAAATACAAAGGCAAGAATATCCACGAAGTGCTGGATATGACCATAGAGGATGCACGTGAGTTCTTCGACCCGGTTCCGGCCATTGCGCGTAAACTTCAAACCTTAATGGATGTTGGTTTATCTTATGTCCGTCTGGGTCAGTCTGCTACGACACTTTCAGGCGGTGAAGCGCAGCGGGTTAAATTATCACGTGAGCTCTCCAAGCGAGATACCGGTAAAACCTTGTACATTTTGGACGAGCCAACGACAGGTCTGCATTTCCATGACATTAAGCAACTGCTGGCTGTTATCCACCGTCTGCGTGACCACGGCAACACAGTCGTCGTTATTGAACACAACCTGGACGTTATAAAGACCGCTGACTGGATTGTCGATTTGGGCCCGGAAGGCGGTTCCGGCGGCGGCGAAATATTGTGCGAAGGCACACCGGAAGATGTCTGTGAAAATGAGCGCTCTCACACGGCGCGATTCTTGAAACCGATGCTAAAGCAGTCATAAAAAGGACGCAGTATGTTAACGGAAGACTTTAAAGTACGATTTTACGAGACTGATGCCCTTGGGCACGTTAATAACACCGTTATTCCCGGATGGATCGAAACTGGCCGCCTGCCTATTTTTGAATTCTTCGGGGAAATGTCTCCGGAAACGCAGAGCTTAATTGTTGCCCGGCTTGAGGTCGACTACTTATTTCCAATTTATTTTGGTGGTCATGTCACGGTTAAGACTTATGTTAGCCGTTTAGGTGGTAGCTCATTTGATATTACCAGCGAAATTTGGCAAAAAGATAAACTCTGCGCTAAAGGTAAAACAGTCTTGGTCTACTTCGATTACCAACAGGAGCGTTCTGTGAAGTTATCCAATGAATTAAAAGAACGTCTAGCGACTATAACTCATCCGGAGCACCCTCTTGACGCGTGATCTCGTCAGTGGTGGGCAACAGATACATGCCCCTGATGATCTCAAAAGCTTGCTGGAGGAAATTCACCAGCAAGCGATGAAGATCACAGAGGGACATGTTGCTAACTACATTCCGGCATTAGCGGAGGTCAACCCTGAGCTCTGCGGACTTACCCTTGCCACTCTTGATGGTGAGGTATTTAACGTGGGCGATACTGACGAGCAGTTTTCCATCCAGTCCATTTCGAAAATTTTTGGCCTGATGCTGGCCATGGAGCGCTTGGGCGAAGATCTATGGGACAGAGTCAAAATGGAGCCCTCAGGCCAGGCATTTAACTCGATAGTGCAGTTGGAATGGGAAAAAGGCATCCCTCGTAATCCAATGATCAATGCCGGCGCTATTGTCGTTAGTGACGTGTTGGTTACTCGTTACTCAGCCAGTAAGAATGCGGTTTTAAGCTTGGTTCGTACCTTATGTGACAACGACAATGTGTACGCCGATCAGATCGTTCACCAGTCAGAAAAAGAGCATGGCCATCGCAATGCAGCACTGGCCCACCTAATGAAAAGCTTTGGTAATATTGATGCAGACGTTGATGAACTGCTTGATCATTACTTTTGGCAGTGCGCATTAACAATGTCCTGCGAAAACCTCGCTCGCTCCTTTACTTTTCTCGCAAATGACGGAATTTGCCCTTTTTCCAAAAAGAAAATTATGTCGAAGCGAGACTCTCAGCGCATTAATGCGTTGCTATCAACCAGCGGCATGTACGACCAAAGCGGTGAGTTTGCTTTTACCGTGGGTGTCCCGGCAAAAAGTGGTGTTGGTGGTGGTATGATTGCTGTTGTACCTGACTTTGGCGTTATCTGTTCATGGAGCCCAAGATTAAACAGCTTTGGTAACAGTGCGCGCGGTATGTATATGGTCAGGGAGCTTGCTAACCGCTTGGGTTTAAGTGTTTATTAACGAATTGTCGATGGTCGGTAAATCTGAAAACGTTCCATATTGAAGCGTCTAAATAACCTATCTACCTCGCCCTTTCGTCCCAACTCTCTCAAGTGTCTTTGTATACTTCCTGCTGTAATACTTTTATTTTCACCGACAAGTATATGCAAGTTATAGGCAAGGCTGGCCTTTTCTGAGAGTAATAGGTTTTCTACTTTAATTTGCTCTGAACCCTCTAACGCCGATAATAACTCATCATTCACTACAGTCATATCAACCCTTCCACCTAGCACCATACGTAGGTTAATAATTCGTGAGTCAGCTAAGTAAACGGTATACTTTTCTTTAACTTCATCTGAAGCAATTAACTCACCACCAAGCAAGTAATGGTAGCCTTTTACTCCGCCCAGAGTCTTCTCCTCAAAATCATCGAAGAAAGACTGAGTTCGTCCCTCTTTTTTTGCAGTGACTAAACGCTCTTTACCGCTAACTAGAGGAATTGTCTTTTCGTAACCAATGTTCCTCCTATCCCAGCCCCACAGTGGCGACTCGAAGAATATCACATCGCAACACCCTGCTTCGCTAAGCGCCTCATAACGACTCGTTGGTGGGATAACCTGGATTTGAAACTCATAACTGTCCTGATGCTCATTCAATAGCGTAACGAGCTCTCGTGTCAGATCCGTTTCAAGAACGTCTGAGAAATAAGGGGGGTAATCGTAAGCAGCTACTTTCACTGGTATTTTTGCTGAAGCAGTGCCACTTATTGCAATTAAAACAATTACAGAACAGTATCTGAGTATTCTCAATAGACTGACTAATCGGTTAAGTATCTGCATCAATAGTTAATTCTTCGGCCCAAAATGTCAATAGTTAAGCACCCCTTCGCTTATTTATCAG
>JBNJKC010000005.1:0-317291 GCA_051750845.1 Pseudomonadota bacterium
ACAAATAGGAAGACCCCAGTGCTAACGCGCCGGGGTTTTTTTATGTCTGTTTATAGCCAAGCGATTAATTTCTCACGTATTTCTCACTATAAGTGTGGTAACGCACAGACGACTCTCCGAGATAAGAAGATAGTGGCGGCATAACCGACCGTACATCATTCAGATGTGCCCGGAAATGTTTACAAACTATACCGAGAGGGCTTATCTAATGCGTTTCAATTTATCTACTTTTATCAGTTTAAACAAATGGCTGATGCTGGTTTTTGCCAGTGCCTTTTTAGCTGCTTGTGGAGACGGCGGTCGTGACCCTATATTAGGTAATCCGGGCGATGTTGCATTAGCGCCTACAGTAACTGCCGTAACCCCGGAAAATAATGCAGAAGACGTTGTTATTGCGGAAGTCCAAATAACAGCAGAGTTCAGTCAGTCGGTTGCACCATTGACAGAGAATGACTTCACTCTCGACTGCGCAGACCCTTGTATTAGTCCTACCGGTACAATAACGACGAATGACGCTGGCACCATTGCGATATTCACACCTGACGACGCAGATGCCTTTGATGAGTCCACATTGTACACTGCAACCATTCACAATGCTGTTGGTAGCAGTAACGGTCTCTCGCTCGAAGAGTCCTATTCATGGTCTTTTACTACAGCCGCGGTACTGGATACGACATTACCACGGATTAGTAAAACTAAGCCGATGACAACGTCAACTGGCCCTACAGCAGATGTTCCAATAAACACCACTATTTTTGCGGTGTTTAATGAGAGTATGAAAGCTTCAACATTTACAGATGCCCGTTTCACTCTTACCTGCGAAACACCATGCGTAGCGCCTGGCGGCGTCGTTTCCTATGATGCGGCGTCCAAAACGGTGTTATTTACTCCAGAACAGGATCTGGACTCAGAAACAACATACACCGTTACTGTTAGTCGTGAAGTGACCGATTTAGCGGGCAATGAGCTGGAAGGTAACCAAGCTGCTCAGGGCACTGCAAGTGACTACATCTGGCAATTTACTACTGGTTTGACGCCTGATACGACACGCCCGCGTGTCACTGTCACCGAACCGTTAACCACCAGCCCGGGTCCAACCGAAGATGTTCCGGTGAATACAGCAATTACCGCTATCTTCACTGAAGATATGCTGCCGGCAACCATCACAGACATTAGCTTTACTGTAACTTGTGAAACGCCCTGTGTATCTCCTGTTGGTGAAGTATCCTACGTTCTTGGTTCAAGAAGTGCCGTATTTACACCAGAGCAGACTCTGGAAGAATCTGCTGTTTATACAGTCACACTAGATAGCTCATTAACCGATGTGGTCGGTAATGAGTTAGCTGGAAACCAGGCTCCGGTTGCTGAAGCCAGTGATTATATCTGGACTTTCACAACCGTAGAGGCAGTACCTGATGAAACTATTTCAGTGGCATCTACTGATCCTTTAAATGGTGGAATGCCTCCTGTTTGCCCTAATGCCAGTGTTAACGCGACTTTCGAAATTCCGTCAGGCAAACGCTTAAACCCAGATACCGTAAATGGTTCAACGTTTATCCTGGTTGAGGATGATGACCCGGCGAACGCCGTGGTAGCGGAATCTATCGAAATTGATGTCGATACAGGAACGGTCGTTACATTCATACCTCAAGATCAGCTTGCCGAAAATGTCACCTATCGTGCCACTCTTATAGGCGGAGCGGATGGCGTGAAAGACCTGATAGTACCGGGAAATGAAATGGAGGAAGACTATGTGTGGACGTTCACAACCATTCCTCCCGTTGAAAGCTGTTTAGAACCTGTACCTCTTCAGACCGTTGCGCCATTTGGTTCTTTTGGTGGAACGGCAGGTGTTACTAATGAAGGTTTACTAACAGTCGTTAACGGCGATCTTGGTACGACAGCAGTATCGACGGTTGTAACCGGTTTTGTTTCTGAACCAGGCTGTGAGTACACCATTACTCCGCTTAATGAAGGGCAGGTTAACGGTAAGATCTTTACCGCCCCTCCTCCACCTACAGTTGCTTGCCCTCAGGACGGAACTGCAGTAACTGAGGCTATTGCCATTGAGGCCAGACTTGACGCAGAAGAAGCCTATATAGCTATGACGCCTGCAAATATGCCAGGAGGTCAGGACCCCGGTAACGATAACTTGGGCAGCTTGACCTTAATTCCCGGCATTTATACAGCGCAAAGTGGTGCTTTCAGTATCCAGGGTGGTGATCTGACTCTGGATGCGCAGGGCAATCAAAATGCGGTATGGGTATTTCAGATGGCCACTACACTTACCGTAGGTGGGCCCGGAGCAGACTTTCCTCAAAGCGTTATTCTGGCCAATGGCGCTCAGGCAAAGAATATCTTCTGGCAGGTCGGTAGTTCGGCAACAATTAATGCGGCCGGTGGTGGCACCATGAAGGGCACTATCATAGCGCAGTCGGGCGTCAGTATCTCTACCGCAGGAAACGTGAATATTGTGACCCTGGACGGTCGGGCTCTTTCTCTGGGGGCATCCGTTACGGTCGTTAATACCGTGATAAATGTGCCAGCAGAGTAACGATGACTATCAACAAGGTTTCAGCGGAGATTAAGATGAAAACGAATAAAATTACACAAGCAATTATGGCTCTCGCGTTAGCCGGAATGACGCTTCCTGTTTTGGCAGCTAGTCAGGATGGATGGTACCTGGGTGTAGGCGGTGGTGGCTCAAAATCACATATTGATGATGAAGAGATTGTTGCCAATATGTTTGAGCAAGGTTATCAGATAACAGGTTTCAAGATCGATGATAAGGACGTTGGCTACAAACTTTTTGCTGGCTATCAGTTTAATAAGAACTTTGCGATTGAAGGTGGTTACTTTGACCTTGGTAAGTTCAATTACGGTGTGACAACTGACCCTGAAGGAAGCCTCGCTGGCGAACTCGACTTCAGTGGGTGGAACCTTGATTTACTCGGGATATTGCCAGTAGCAAGCCGATCAACACTGTTTGCTGTTATTGGGGTGCACAGAGGCACCGCATCGGTAGATTTTGTCGGTACGGGTGCGGTTAACGTTCTTACTCCGCGCTATAGTGAAGACGATACTAATTATAAGTTTGGTGTTGGGTATCAGTTGCAGATGAATGACCGATTTGCGATAAGGCTTCAGGCGGAGCGATATCACATGGATGACGCAGTCGGTAACAAGGGGGATTTGGATCTTGTCTCACTTAACCTCATCTATCGATTTGGTGCCTCTGGCTATTCACATACTTCGAAAAGTCGAACTCAACCAGCCCCAGTGAAAAGTGCTGAGGCAACAGAGCAATATTGCAGTGCTCTGGAAATTCAGTTCGAGATAGCGAAGGATGATATTGAAAGGGTTAACCGCGAACATATGCTGGTTCTTGCACGGTTCCTGGACAAGTATCCGGAAACTAACGCATTAATTGAAGGACACTCCGATGATGTCGGCACCGAAGTTGATAATATGCGGTTGTCTAAGCAGCGTGCGCAAAGCGCTGTAAATTACTTAGTAAGAGAGCATAATATTGCTCGAAACAGGCTCAGTGCTGTGGGTTATGGCGAAACGCAACCAATTTCGGACAACAGTACCGATGTTGGTAAACAAACGAACCGACGCATCAACGCCGTTATTGGATGTGCGACTGATATGGAAGGTTTGCAGCCCTTGCCAGCCAGAATAACCCTGGCCATGGAGCTGGAGTTTGATACCAATGACTCAAAAGTTCATCCGAAGTATCACGATCAACTGGGAACGGTTGCTAAATACTTGCAAACACACCCAGATTTAACCGCGACGCTGGAAGGACACACCGATAACGCCAGCCCTGATAGAGCACAACGAATATCACGGGCCCGGGCGCAAAGTGTCGCTGATTATTTAGTGGATGAGTTTGGAGTCGACAGTTCACGTCTTAATGTTGAAGGCTTCGGCGGGACTCGCCGTAATACATACAACATTACAGAGTCAGAGCGTCAGGATAATCGTCGGGTAAATATTATTCTTGGTTACCCCGAGTAAACGTTTATATTCAGCGTATGTCATTCATACAATAAGGTGGCATGCGCTTTATTCGTCGTCTGAGTCGTAATTTTCGGGAAGATAATGAAGCAACCGATAACACTCTTTTTTTACCGCCTCGTAGCATTCGCAACTTAAAGCCTCTAACTTGTCCCGGTCAGTTACTGTAACTACTCCTCGGTGATATTCTATAACGCCGAGCTTTTGTAGCTTACCGGCTGCGACGGAAACGCCCTCACGCCTGACGCCGAGCATATCCGCGATGAGTTCTTGAGTCATGGTCAGAACATTTGACGGTATACGATCCAAAGAAAGTAGTATCCAGCGGCACAACTGTTGTTCAATGGTATGGTGGCGATTGCATACCGCCGTTTGAGCCATTTGAGTCATTAAAGATTGCGTATAGCGTAATAGCAGATCATGCAGTTTCTCATGGAGCTTAAACTCCTCTTTTAACATACGCGCGGGAAGTCGATAAGCGCTGCCGGCGCTTTGAACAATGGCTCGGTTTGGTGTGCTTCCACCACCCATAAAAAGAGATGTACCAAGTATACCTTCGTTACCGACAACTGATATTTCTGCAGAGTCGCCATTAAACATAACGTAAACCAATGAGATAATTGAGTTTGTTGGAAAGTAGACGTATTTTTGCTCGTCACCGGATTCATACAAACACCGGCCCAGGGGCAGTGAAACCAGCTCAAGGTGAGGAGTTAGTCGCTTTTTCACATCGCCCGGCAAGGCACTCAATAAATAGTTTTGTTCCAGAGATGGTTTTGGATGTTCACCACTTGGCAGTTCCTTTATCGTATTCAAGTCAGCTACCCTGCCTTTTTAATTTTAATCCAACTAGCTAGCATAGCTGATTCTCAATAAAACGTATCATTAATGTCGAATATAAACGGTCTAAAACGTTCCAATAAATGGTTGTTAAGGAAGTTAATCAAACTTTTATTTCTATTTTTTAGAAAATAAACGGCAATATTTACTGATATTCATTTCATATAATTGTACTAAGATGCTATTTGTACGAACGAAAGAGATGAAAGCAATGTTTAGAAATACACAGACAGGTTACGGCGTTATTACCATAGTCATTCATTGGCTAACGGCTTTGATGGTTGTCGGCCTTTTTGCTCTTGGTTGGTGGATGCTTACCCTAACCTATTATGACGAATGGTATCGGCTGGGGCCTTGGTGGCATAAGTCGTTCGGTATCGTATTACTTGCTTTAACCGTTCTGCGGGTCATCTGGACTTTATTGAATACTAAGCCTAAACCTTTAGGCAGCAGATTAGAACGTGTTGGTGCTAAGTCTGGTCATCTGTTGCTTTATTTACTGCTATTTACGGTCATGATCAGCGGTTTCTTAATATCCACCGCAGATGGCAGTTCTATCAGCGTTTTTGATTGGTTTTCGGTGCCTGCTGTGGTTACCGACTTACCTAAACAAGAAGACATTGCTGGTGAAGTGCATTGGTATTCCGCGTTGGCGTTAGTGATTTTATCCGGCGGTCATGGTTTAGCGGCAATGAAACATCACTTTATTAATAAAGACAGTACCCTAATTCGAATGTTTGGAAAAACTAAGAGGAAATGATTATGAAAAAGACGTTAATTGCAGCCGCTGTAGCGGGTAGCGCATTATTTACTTCGGCAGCTATGGCAGAAGATTATAAAATTGATATTGAAGGTCAACACGCCTTTATTCAATTTAAGATCAGCCACTTAGGTTATAGCTGGTTATATGGTCGTTTTAACGACTTTGAAGGCTCTTTTAGTTACGACGAAGACGCGCCTGAAAATGCATCAGTTAATGTAACCATAGATACTTCCAGTGTGGATACAAACCATGCTGAGCGTGACAAACACTTACGCGGAGACGACTTCTTAAGCGTGTCTGATCATCCAACCGCGACATTCAAAAGCACCAAATACGTGCCGGATGACGATGATGAAGGTACTCTGTATGGCGAATTCACGCTTAACGGCGTTACGAAAGAAATCGCTATCGATGTTGAGCATGTCGGCGCGGGTGAAGACCCGTGGGGCGGATTCCGTCGCGGTTTTGCGGGTGAAGTAGATTTAACTCTGGCCGATTATGGAATTGACTACAACTTAGGCCCGGATGCCAAAGAAGTACAGTTGATGCTGTCTATTGAAGGTGTACGCCAATAATCACAGCACCAACCTTTAGTTAGTGAGCTAACGCCTCTTTGTAGGCGTTAGCTGCTAATTGGCTATCGCCAAGCGCGTGGTAAGCGTTGCCTAAAAGACGATAAACATGGCTGCTAGGTTCAATCTCCGCTAGTTTTTTTAACGCTCGTTGCGCTAACGAGAAGTCCTGATTGCCCATCGCAATTTGTGCCAGAGCATATAGATAGTCGCTACTCTCTGGGTTTTGCTTTAACTGAGCCTGAACAAACTCCAGTAGCTTTTCCGACTTCGCATTAAATAGATGCAGAGAGTTTACCGCAGCCGGCTCTAAGTCACCTCGTTTAAGCCCTTTAAGAATCACTCTTGCAGATATTTCATGATCGCCTAAGTGCTTCAACGCAGCGGCATAACTTAAGCGAATGGTTGCATCAGCACGTTGCTTACTGGGTAAGCTGCGCCACTCGTTGTACAGCATTTCGTTACTTTTACGTCCTTCAGCAACAAAGCGTTCAAAATACACCTGATATTCAAGGCGTTCGAACTCGGCAGGCGCAAGGTCAGTTACCTGGCGAAGCTCCGGTAAAAGGTCCTTCAGTTGCTGCCAGTTTCCAGATGCATTAAATACGCGGTAAGCCAATTTCAATACGTTAGCTGAATGAGGTTTTGTCTTTAAGAGGTTTTGAATTTTTCGGTCAGCTTCTGCCGGATTCACTTTAACCTGTTGCTCAATAACAACCAATTGTAAGAGTGTATCGGAGTCTTCATAAAAGCTGCCGGCTTCTTCCTGCCAGTAGGTTGCTTTACCTGCGTCTTTATCAAGACAGGCGGCTGCGGCAGTTAATGCTGCAAGGTTATTGTCAGGGGCTTTTTTATAGGCTTTAGCAAAGCTCTCGGTGGCTTTATTGGGTTCGTCATTCAGTAACTCACGAATTCCCTGCTGATACATTGTCTGGGCTTTGCGTTCGCTCCGATTGGCCAGCCATTTTCGACCCTGGCGAGTTTTACTCAGCAGTCGACGCAGTAACGACCAAACAACGGCAAACACAGCAACAGCTACAACAGTTACTACAAACAGGCCTACAACGGTTGTCTCAATGGCAACTCCAGCAAACTGAACCAAAACGTAACCCGCGTTACCAGAGGCCAAGGGGCCAATAATGGCTCCTAAGATAATGATAACAACCAGCGCAATGATCCATTTCATGACGCGTCTCCCTGCTCAATTGTCTGAGCAATGAAGTCCAGCGACTCCAACTGGTCCAGGCTTTGCTGTTCAAAGTCCTCGCGGCTTAGCGCCTGAACGCGGGACACGACATCTTGCGTGGCCGCTTTATCACCTTTTACTTCTATAATAAGTTCTGATAACTGTTCAAGATAACGCTGCCACAATTGCTCATTGTTCTTAACTGCGGCTTGCTGAGCCAGAGTAAAAGTTAACTGAATTCGCTCGTTAATTGCAGTGCGCTGAGTGACATTTAACAAAGGCTTCGGGTCACTTTCTACCGGCTGAATGCGGATAAAGTTATCAAGAAACGACTGCCAGTTAGCACTCAGGTTAGTTTGCCAGTCGTTAACATCGTCACTAACGGACTGAGTGTCAGAACTGAGACGCTGCTGGTTGTTATTTACTTTATCCGGTAAGTCAGCCACCCGTTGCTGAAGCCCGACTAACTGTAAAGCCAGGTCAGTGTTGTCAGCTTCTACTATAGCATTAACCCGCTCAATATCCCCTGCTAATTTTTCGCGGGTACGAATAGCGTCTCTGTTGTCGATACCAACTAACTGCTGGTCCGCAAGTTTTAAAAGTCTAAGCGCAGCTTTGTAGTCTTCCTGACTCCACATCATTCGTGCTGCGGCTGATAACGTTTGCTTTACTTCAACTAAGCGCCAGTAAGCTGCTTTTTCTGCCGGCGTTTTACGGACATCATCGCGTAAATCTTCCAGACTTTGGCGTAGATTGGTCAACTCGCGTTGTAATTGTTGATCGGTGTTACTCAGTTTATCGAGTTCCCGCGCCTGAACGGTGCTTTGCAGCTGCTGCTCTAAATTGGCAACTGAGCGTTCCAGTTGGTTGAATCGCGCGTCAACCGGGTCCTGTCCAGGCCGCTCTGCAACCTGCTCAGAGTCCGCGTTAAATAAAGCGGGAAAGCGAGCGTAACCCCAGTAGGCTGCAGCCGCTATAGCAATTAAAATAACGAGCCAAATTAATCGCTTAAAGAAGCGCCCACTGCTTTTCTCTGCGGTCAGCGTCTCTTCTTCGGGTTGCTCGTTACTCTGATCATTATTCTGCAACTCGTCGTTATCTACTTTATTCTCTTCAGTCATGAGTTTTTCCATCCGCTATTAGCGCATTCATTAATATGGCGTCCGCTGCACTGCCTGTTACTTTGATATTGTCTGATTGTCCAAAAGGAATCAAACCTTTCAAGCGGTGACTTGGCACTATCCACTGACAATTATCCAGCCATTTCTTTGCCGAGTTTGGCATTGATGACAAAAAGTATCCCAGCTGCTCAGCACTTGTAACTACTATAGTACCCACCGATTTTATCCACTGCTGAATCAGATCGGGGTTGTTCAATGTGAGTTGTTTTCTGCGGTAAACTTCCCAGTAGTCAACGGATGCGCCTCGTGCCCGTAGCGCATCAGCCAGTAACTCACGTCCGCCCTCACCCCGAATAATTAACCAGCTTTGCTGTTCCAGTTTTTGCAGCTCAGCCAAGTCCAGCAACCCTTCGGACTGATGTATAAAAGTAGGGCAACTTACGGGCGTATTTAAATGCTTAGCAGCAAACGAAGCCGTACCGGGGCCAACGGCATAATATTTAGAGGGAACATCGGTAAAGCCGACTTTTTCAGCATAATGCGCCGCATTTTTGCTGACAACAACAATGCCATCCCAGCGCTGTTGTTTAAGACGGGTTAGCTGCTGCTTATCCACAGGCAAGGGTTCAATTTCAATAAAGCTGTGAACAAAGCACTCCCTGCCCGTCTCGCGCAACTGGCGAGTGAAGGCGTCCGGCATATTGCCCGGACGCAGCAGCAAAACGGCTTTATGAGTGATTGGATTCACTGTCATAGACTGCACTTAAAATTTCTGCTGCACCCTGTTTAAGTAACCGCTCAGCAAGCTCTGAACCTAATTCCTCGGCTTTAGACGCAGGCCCACGCACTTCATCACGAAGCACTTTGCCGCCGTCAGGCTCACCAACCAGGCCGCGCAAGTAGACGTTGTCACCTTCCAGCTCAGCATAAGCACCAATAGGCACCTGACAACCGCCATCCAGCCCACGGTTCATTGCCCGCTCGGCCAATACCCGTGTACGGGTTTCCTGACATTGCAGTGGCGCTAATAAGGCTTTCATTTCATCGTCATCGCTACGGCATTCAATGCCCAGTGCACCTTGACCATTGGCCGGCAAAGATTGCTCCACCGGAATAAAAGAGGTGATTCGGTCGCCCAGCTCCAGCCGAATTAGGCCCGATGCCGCCAGAATAATGGCATCAAACTCCGCGTCATCCAGTTTGCGTAAACGCGTCTGAACATTGCCGCGTAAGTCTTTTATTACTAGATGCGGAAACTGCTCTTTTACCTGGCAACGGCGCCGTAAACTGCAGGTTCCGACTACTGCGCCTTCAGGCAGCTCATTAAGGTTTTTGTATTGGTTGGAAACGAACGCGTCGCGCGGATCTTCACGTTCACAAATGGTGTGAAGCTCCAGCCCCGGTGGAAACTCAACCGGTAAGTCTTTCATGCTGTGTACGGCAATATCCGCACGCCCTTCCAGCATGGCCACTTCCAGCTCTTTTACGAATAGACCTTTACCACCAATTTTTGCCAGCGGGGTATCCAGAATGACATCGCCTTTGGTGGACATGGGAACTAACTCGACCGAAAGTCCCGGATGCAGTTGCTCAAGGCGTTGTTGAATGTGTTCAGCCTGCCATAAAGCCAGCTTGCTTTTGCGTGTTGCAATTCTAACGCGTTGGGTCATTCGTTTTCCTTTACGACGATTAATGACTTTTTGGGTATCTGGTGCGATGATAGGCACCAGAGAAACCCAAACGGAATACCTATAGTTTAGCGATGTTTAGTCGAATTGTAATCAAGACGCTGGTGCTATCAGCCATTTTAATGACTTTAGTTGGTTGTGGTCAGAAAGGACCACTGACGCCTGAGCCTATGCCAGAGCGAAATACACCTGCAGAGCCGCCAGCGGAAGATAAAGAATGAGTGAGTTAATTGACTATAAAAATGGCCAGTTTCACATTGAAGGCTGTGATGCCGAGAGCCTGATCGAGCGTTTTAGCTCGCCTTTGTATGTTTATTCCAAAGGTCAGATTTTAAAAAACTGGCGCGAATTTCAACAGTACTGGCCAACGCCTCACAAACTTTGCTACGCGGTCAAAGCTAACAGTAACTTAGCTATTTTACAGCTGCTGGCTGAGCACGGTGCCGGGTTCGATATTGTGTCCGGTGGCGAGCTTCAGCGCGTATTCATGGCTGGTGGCAAAGCTGAAGATATTGTCTTTTCCGGTGTGGCTAAGTCAAAAGACGAAATCATTATGGCGCTGGAAGCGGGCATTGGTTGCTTTAACGTAGAGTCCGAGGCAGAGCTTGAGCGCATTCAGGACATTGCTGCTGCCATGGACAAACAGGCGCCCGTGTCGTTAAGAGTGAACCCCGATGTTGATGCCAAAACGCATCCGTACATTGCTACGGGCATGAAAGCCAACAAGTTTGGCATCAGCATGTCGCTGGCTAAGCCGGTGTTTCTTAAAGCGCATAGCTTACCCAACATTAATCTGATTGGTGCGGATTGCCACATAGGTTCGCAAATAATGACAGCGGAACCTTTTCTGGATGCCGCACAGCGTATGTTTAACCTGGTGGCAGAGCTGGAAAAGGACGGTATTAATTTAACCCATCTGGATTTAGGTGGCGGCTTTGGTGTGGCTTATCAGCCGGAAGAGCCTTTGGATAAAGCCTTTTATTTAAAAGAGCTGGTTAAACTCGCCGAAAGTTATCCGCAAATTACAATGGTACTTGAACCCGGTCGTGCTATTACCGCAGATGCCGGAGTTCTGCTAACCACAGTGGAATACATTAAACCCTCAGACGATAAGAACTTTGTACTGGTAGACGCCGGCATGAACGACTTATTGCGTCCGTCTTTGTATCAGGCATGGCACGACATTTTACCGGCTCACGAGAACAAGCGCGGCGGCGACCAACTAAACGATGTGGTGGGGCCGGTGTGTGAAACCGGAGACTTTTTCGGACACGCGCGGCATTTGCATGTGCAGCAGGGCGATGTACTTATCGTTAAACATGCTGGTGCTTATGGCTTCACCATGGCATCAAATTATAACAGTCGTGGCCGTCCGCCTGAGGTTTTGGTCTCTGGTGAAAATGCTACACTTATCCGCGAACGTGAGAGCTTTAACGACCTCGTCCGGGGCGAGCACTTGTTACACCAGGAAGGCCAATAAAAATGTTATTACATTTTTCAAAAATGCACGGGCTCGGCAACGACTTTATGGTGGTGGATAACGTCACCCAGAATTTATATGTGAATCCGGACCAAATTCGCCGTTGGGCGGACCGGCATACAGGCATTGGTTTTGATCAAATGCTGCTCGTTGAACCACCCTATGACCCTGACCTGGATTTCCATTACCGCATTTTTAACGCAGATGGCAGCGAAGTCGCGCAATGCGGTAACGGTGCCCGTTGTTTCGCAAAGTTTGTCAAAGCCAAAGGCTTAAGCAATAAGAACCATCTTAAGGTCAGTACCAAAGCTGGCAAAATGGTGCTGCATTTAGAAAAAGACGGACAAGTAACGGTGGATATGGGCGAGCCCTTATTCGAGCCGGCGGCTGTGCCTTTTAAAGCACAAAAAGCGGAACAGACTTACGTTCTGCGAGTGAAGGACGAAACCGTCCTGTGTGGTGTTCTGGGGTTGGGGAATCCGCATTGTGTTATTGAGGTGGATAACGTCGATACGGCGCCCGTTCAAACTCTTGGGGCTGACTTAGCTGCACACGAGCGCTTTCCGGAAAGTGTGAATGTAGGTTTCATGCAGAAAATATCAGCAGATGAAATTAAACTGCGCGTGTTTGAACGTGGCGTGGGTGAAACCATGGCCTGTGGAAGCGGCGCCTGTGCTGCAGCTGTCGCGGGTATTCAACAAGGTTTACTGAATGAACGAGTAAAAGTGAGCCTGCCGGGCGGAGATTTGCTCATTCGCTGGCAACAAGGGCATCCGGTTAAGATGACCGGCCCCGCGGAATTGATTTACGATGGACAAATGGTGTTATGAGTAGCGAATCGAACATAATGGCAAATGAGCGGCTGGACGACAGCCTTATCAGAGAATACTTGCAAGAGAACCCTGACTTTTTCACACGAAATGATGACTTGCTGACGCAGCTGCAGTTCCAGCACAGTGAAAAAGGGGCAGTGTCGTTAATTGAACGGCAGCAACAGAAGCTGCGCTTGCGCGTGAATCAACTGGAAGAAGAAATTACCGAGTTGATGATTAACGCACGCCGTAACGAGGCTATTTTTGCTGCTTACAGTAACTTATATGTTCGTTTGCTGCGTTGCCAAAACCTGACTCAGGTGTTGGAAGAATTAGAAAATACCTTTGAAAATGAGCTGGAAATGCCGGCTTTATCGCTTAAGTTTTTTGACAGCCCGGTGGAGCTGGACGAGCAATACAGCTTTGCTTCCGACACTCACAAAAAACTACTCAGCAAACGTTTTAACGACAGCTCTATTTATCTTGGGCGTTTAACCGAGCAAGAGCATAAGCTGTTGTTCCAGGACGAAGACATTGCCTCAGTCGCTTTACTGCTGTTAGGCGACAACGGTGAGCTGGGTATGCTTGCGGTTGGCAATACTAATGCCAGCCATTTTGAACCAGCAATGGACAAATTATTGATCAACCAGCTACAGGCTTTGCTAAGCGCATTGTTACCGGGGCTACTGAAAAACCATGACGCTGCATGACTGGCAGCAAAAATGGATGCAACAACTGCAGGGAGAGCGAGGGTTAGCCGAGCTGACGCTGAAGAACTATCAGCGCCTTATTGCCGCTGACCTGGCTGCTCTTGAACTGCAAAAGATAACCGAACCTAAAGCTCTGCGAGTCCCTGTTATTGAAAGGCTGCTGGTAGGTTGGCGCCGCAACGGGCTGGGTGAACGCAGTATTGCTTTAAAGCTATCAGCATGGCGCACTTTTTGTCAGTTCATGGTGGAATCTAACGCTATGGACGACAACCCCGCCATGTCAGTATCAGCACCGAAGATCCCCAAACGTTTACCCAAAAACCTCGATGTGGACAGTATTTCCCATTTACTAGATTTACCCACAGATGATGACTTAGCGATTCGCGATGCCGCCATGATGGAGCTGCTTTATGCCAGCGGCATTCGTCTGGCGGAGCTGGTCAGCCTTGATCGAGATGACGTTGATCACCGTATGATGCAATTAAGAGTAACGGGTAAAGGCAGCAAAACGCGCATTGTGCCCTTTGGCCGCTGCGCAGAAAAAGCCTTAAAGAAATGGTTGTCAGTGCGCCAGGCCTGGCTTAACGAAAAGCCCGAGTTAGCACTCTTTGTGAGTAAAAGGCTGCAACGTATCAGCCCGCGTACTGTGCAGCAGCGGCTGAATTACTGGGGTAAACAGCAAGGCGTAGTGGGTGACTTGCATCCGCATAAACTGCGGCATTCATTTGCCTCTCACATGCTGGAATCCAGTGGTGATTTGCGTGCTGTGCAGGAAATGTTAGGACACGCTAACTTATCCACAACTCAGGTGTATACCCATCTGGATTTTAAGCGTTTAGCCAGTGTTTATGACAGTGCCCATCCGCGTGCACGGAAAAAATCGACCTAAATTTAACTCAATGAGAGTAACGCGTTATGCAGTTTCATCGCCGTTGGTATTTGCCCAAAGTCATTAGTTTTGATTTAGACGACACACTGTACGACAACGTACCGGTTATGCAGCGCGCAGAGAAAGCCGTGCACAACTACATTACAGAGCAGTTTCCGCAAACCGCTGAGTGGGATATGCACCACTGGCGTCGTTTTCGTGACGAAGTCAGCCGAACCGATCAAGCTTTAGCTAGCGATATGACCAAGCTTCGACTGAAAACACTGGAGTTGGGGTTAGAACAGTTTGGTGTTGGTGACGCATCAAAGGCCGCAAACACCATAATGGATGTGTTTTTGTCTGAGCGCAGTAACTTTCAGGTGCCATACAACAGTTTTGAGTTACTTGAAGCATTATCGCAGCGTTACAAACTGATAGCGCTTAGCAATGGTAATGTCGACGCTGGAAAAATAGGTCTGGCGAAATACTTCGATCAGGTGATTCAGCCCGGAGACGGTATTCGTGGTAAACCTTTGCCCGATATGTTTGCCACCGCGCAACGTGAGTTGCCTAATTTGCAGCCTCATGAGTTTTTACACGTGGGTGATCATCCTTACTCCGATGTTCTTGGCGCGCAGCGTCATGGCTGGCAGTCGGCCTGGTTAACCTCCGGACTCGGGACCGCAGAGCACTTGTCGGTATTACCAACGGTTACTTTGCATAACCTGAGTCAACTTCAGCAGCTCCTTCTGGACTAATGCGTCTGATTAACTACTGGTTGCTTATACAGTGATGCACTATTACACTGGCGCATTAACGCAACACAGTTCCCAATAATGACTTAGGTGACCGCAGATGAGTACACACCCGCTTCTGGCAGATTTAAATGAAAGACAGCAGCAAGCCGTGTCAGCAACAGACGGGCATATGCTGGTTCTGGCGGGAGCCGGTAGTGGCAAAACCCGTGTGTTAGTGCATCGTATCGCCTGGCTTATTCAGGAGCGGCAATACTCTCCTTTTAGTGTGCTGGCGGTTACCTTTACCAATAAAGCAGCAGCGGAAATGCGTGGTCGTGTTGAGCAACTGGTAGGTAGTTCAGTGCGCGGTATGTGGATCGGCACCTTCCATGGTCTGGCGCACCGCCTGTTGCGTGCGCACTACATGGATGTCGGGCTGCCGCAGAACTTTCAGATCCTCGACAGCGATGACCAGCAGCGGCTGATTAAACGCTTAATTAAAAGCTTAAACCTGGACGATAAACGTTGGCCGGCTAAACAAGCGCAGTGGTACATCAATGGTAAAAAAGATGAAGGCCTGCGCCCGCAGCACATCGAAACTTACGACCCTACAGAGCAAACCTTAAAAGAAATCTACGCTTTGTATCAGGAAAGTTGTGATCGCGCCGGTTTAGTCGACTTTGCCGAACTTCTGCTGCGTGCGCACGAGTTACTGCGCAATAACCGGATTGTCCGCGAGCATTACCAAAACCGTTTCCGCCATATTCTGGTGGACGAGTTCCAGGACACCAACTCCATACAATATGCCTGGGTGCGCTTACTGGCTGGCGAACAAAACAGCGTGACTATTGTGGGTGACGATGATCAGTCCATTTACGGCTGGCGCGGTGCTAAAGTCGAAAACATTCATCAGTTTTTATCTGACTTTGAAGGCGCAGAAACCATTCGCCTGGAGCAAAATTATCGTTCAACCAGCACCATATTGCGCGCAGCAAACTCAGTTATTTCTAATAACTCGGGGCGTCTGGGTAAGGACTTATGGACTGACGGCAACGACGGCGAGCCAATTAGTCTGTATGCCGGCTTCAATGAAATGGATGAAGCCCGCTACATTGTCGCCCGTATTGAAGAGTGGCGAGATCAGGGTGGTTCACTGCAAGATGCGGCTCTTTTGTATCGAAGTAACGCACAATCGCGTATTTTAGAAGAAGCCTTGCTGCACGCACGTATTCCCTATCGTATTTATGGCGGCTTACGTTTCTTCGACCGTCAGGAGATAAAAGACGCACTGGCCTATTTGCGAATTCTCGGTAATCGCGACGATGACGCCGCCATTGAGCGGGTGATCAATACACCAACCCGGGGGATTGGCAATCGCACTCTGGAGATGATCCGTCAAGCGGCGCGTGAACGCGAAGAGTCCTTATGGCAAGCGGCAAAATATATGGTCAACGAAAAGCAGTTGGCCGGGCGAGCGCGTAATGCGGTGGGTTCGTTTCTGGACTTTATCGAGAATTTAGACGATGAAACGGAAGAGTTTTCGTTAGGCCGCCTGAGCGACGAAGTCATTAAGAAGAGCGGCTTAATGGCAATGTACGAAGCCGAAAAAGGGGAAAAAGCAGAAACCCGGGTAGAAAACTTAAAAGAGCTGGTTACGGCTTGTGAGAACTTTACCCTGGATGACGCTGAAGAAGATATGACCCCTCTGAACGCGTTTCTGGCGCACGCAGCCCTTGAAGCTGGCGAAGAGCAGGCCGATGAATATCAGGACGCGGTGCAACTCATGACACTGCACAGTGCCAAAGGTTTGGAGTTTCCGTTGGTGTTTATGACCGGTGTGGAGGAAGGTCTTTTTCCATCTCAGCAGTCCATGGATGAACCCGGAAGGCTGGAAGAGGAGCGGCGACTTTGCTACGTGGGAATGACCCGCGCCATGCAAAAGTTGGTGCTTACTTACGCTGAGCAGCGCCGAATTTATGGTCAGGAACTGTTTCACAAAATTAGTCGCTTTATTAGTGAAATTCCGCCGGACACTCTGCACGAAGTGCGCATACAAACCAAAGTTGAAAAGCCCAGCAGTTATGGTCGCTTTAACAATGCCGCCAGCCACGAAAGCTTTGAGCAAACGGGTTATTCATTAGGCCAGCGGGTACGTCATCCGAAATTTGGCGAAGGCACGGTATTGAACTACGAAGGAACCGGACCGCAATCCAGAGTCCAGATCAATTTCGACAACGTTGGCAGTAAATGGCTGGTCGTTTCGTATGCACGCCTGGATCCCGTTTTCTGAAGTGTAAAGTAGTGATCAAAAAATGCATTCTTCGACTATGTTTAAAGTACATACATACTATGTCGGAGGCATTTTATGAAACGCTCTGCAAATGCACAGTGGAAAGGCAGTATAAAAGAAGGTTCAGGTGTTGTTTCAACGCCAAGTGGTGTTTTAGACAGTACCCAATACTCATTTAAGAGTCGATTTGAAGACGGTAAGGGCACTAACCCTGAAGAGCTTCTTGGTGCTGCGCACGCAGGCTGCTACGCCATGGCGTTTTCGTTAATGCTGGGAGAATCTGGCTATGAGCCGGACAGTATTGATGCCAAAGCCGAAGTCTCTTTAGAGGAAGACGGAGATGGCTTCAGCATTGCGAAAGTTCACTTAACGGTTAACGCCAGCATTCCGGATATTGACGAAAGCAAATTCCAGAAACTGGCAGAAAAAGCGAAAGACGGTTGCCCAGTCAGTAAGGTGTTAAACGCTGACATCTCAATGGATGCCAGCCTCAGCTGAAGCTAATCGCTTCTTCGCTTTGCGATCCCGCTGGCGCTGTATTATTGAATCGAAACTGTACAGTGCCAGCGCACTCCAAATAATAATGAAGGTGACCAGCTTACTTTCTTCTAAAGGCTCACCGTAAACCACCACCGCTAATATGAACATCAGTGTTGGCGCAATGTACTGGAAAAATCCCAGTGTCGCATAACGTAAGCGTTGTGCTGCAGCAGTAAAACACAGCAGCGGAATAGTTGTTACCAGCCCGGCCGCAACCAAAAGCAGATTTAAGGTCCACGGGTTAGCGGTTAAATCACTACTGGCTGACTGTGCGAAGCCAAATAGGTAAATCAGCATAACCGGCAGCAAAATAGCCGTTTCAAGCCACAGCCCGCTAATGGAATCTACCGGCAGACGTTTACGAATGGCACCGTAAATGGCAAAGCTGGAGGCTAAAGCCAGAGCAACCCAGGGCACAGAGCCAAAGGTAATAACCTGAATAGAAACTCCTACTACCGCCATGCCAATTGCAATTAACTGTAAGCGACGCATACGCTCGGCGAAGAAAGCCATTCCGATAGCCACATTTAATAGTGGGTTAATGTAGTATCCCAGGCTGGCGTCCAGCATATGGTCGGTGTTTACCGCCCAAATAAACAAAAACCAGTTGCCGCCCAGTAAGCAGGTGGCAAGAGTCAGACGCAGAACCAGTTTGCGGCTTTTCAGAATAGGAAGAATGCGATCCAGCCGCTTCATGGCAACGATCAGCACAAACACCATTAAAAATGCCCAAATAATGCGATGGGAGAGTATCTCGAACGCAGGCACCTGCTTTACCAGTTTGAAGTAAACCGGTGCAATGCCCCAAAAGGTATAGGCAGCAAGTGCGAAAAAAACGCCATGCCGCGCCCGAACTGCGTCATCGGACATAGTGGGAATCCTTCTTTAATCTGCGCTAACCGACCAGATACGTGCCGGTTCCAAACGCTATGTGCGTGCCTTCTTCGTTGTGCAATTCCATCCGAGCTACCGCCACTTTGTTACCTGAGCGGATAATGGTTGCGCTGGCAATAAACTCAATGCCGCGGCCCGGACGGAGGTAGTCAACCCGAAGGTCAATGGTACCACAACGGCTCAGACGCTCCATTAAATAAGCTTCAGAAGGAGACTCCAGTCTGTCGACCATGCCGGCAATAGCGACCAGTCCTCCGGCGGTATCCAGTGCCGTAGCCGTAACCCCGCCATGCAACATACGCTGTGGTACATTGCCCATAAGCTGGTCTTGCCATTTAAATCGAATTTCACCACGAGCAGGGTTAAATTCCGTAATTTCCAGGCCAAGCAGTGCCTGGAACGGAACCTGAGTGTTCATAAACTCGGAAACTTTTGTCAGTATTGTTTGTGTATTCATTTTCGGCATGGTGATTAACGAACAGGACGCTTACAATAAGAGCATGTTACTCGGGAAGTCAATATAACCATGCACAGCAGTACCGCCGAAAAAACGCAGTTTGATCCGCTTCAGCAGCAGCTTGAGTCTACCTTTGGCTACCATCAGTTTCGCGATGGTCAGCAGGATATTATGCAGGCCGCTATGCAGGGGCGTGACTCTCTGGTGCTGATGCCAACTGGCGGCGGTAAGTCGCTTTGTTATCAGTTGCCCGCCATTTGTGGTGACGGGCTTACTCTGGTTATCTCGCCGTTGTTGTCGCTAATGCAGGATCAGGTCGAGGCGCTTAAAGCGCTGGATATTTCAGCAGCAACGCTGCATTCGGGGGTAACATCACAAGATTCCATGGCAACAATGCAAGGTCTGCAGAGCGGCGACATTAAGCTGTTGTACGTAAGTCCTGAACGAGTTTTGCAGCCATCTTTTATTGAGCGTTTGCAGTCGTTAAATCTCAATTTTATTGCGGTGGACGAAGCGCATTGTATCAGCCAGTGGGGACACGACTTCCGGCCCGAGTACGGAAAACTGGGGGTGCTGCGTAACTATTTGCCCAATGTGCCTTTTATGGCATTAACGGCAACTGCCGACTCTGCAACTCAGCACGATATTATTGAACGGCTGTGTCTGCGCGAACCTTTGGTGCATCGTAGTTCATTCGACCGCCCCAATATTCGTTACGTGGTACAGGAAAAGTATAAGCCGCTGAAGCAGGTTCGCGACTACGTTAAGAAACAAAAAGGCGCTGCGGGTATTATTTATTGCGGTAGCCGCAAAAAAACCGAAGAGTTATCTGAAAGCTTACAACAAGCTGGTGTTCGCGCTGCGCCCTACCATGCCGGTATTGAGCATCAAATAAAAGAAAGTACCCTGCGACAGTTTCTGCGTGACGACATAGACGTTGTTGTCGCGACAGTGGCCTTTGGTATGGGCATTAATAAGCCCAACATTCGCTTTGTTATTCATTTCGATATTCCACGCAGCGTTGAATCTTACTACCAGGAAACCGGGCGTGCCGGGCGAGACGGCCTGCCGGCAGAAGCGCTTATGCTTTATGACCCGCGTGATGCGCAGTGGATACGGCGGATGATAGAAGAGCAGGAAAATGAGCAGCGACGCTTGGTTGAGGCGCAAAAGTTTTCAGCAATGCAGGCCATGGCAGAAGCACAGACCTGCCGTCGACTGGTGGTTTTGAACTACTTTAATGAATACTCCGATAAAGAATGTGGAAACTGCGATTTATGCCTGGACCCGCCGCAACGCTATGACGGTCTGGAAGACGCCCAAAAAGCTTTGAGCTGTGTGTATCGGGTCGGTCAGCAATTTGGTATTAACCACGTGGTTGAAGTTTTACGCGGCTCAAAAGCGCAGCGCGTTGTAGAACTGGGACATGATCAGCTAAGTACTTATGGCCTGGGTAAGTCGGAAACGCAGGAACACTGGTTCTCGGTATTGCGACAGTTGATTCACCGCGGACTCATTTTGCAGGATATTCGACGCTTTGCGGCATTACAGTTGACTGATGCTGCTCGTCCTGTTTTAAAAGGAGAAGCTCCATTGGAGTTGGCAAAACCCAGGATAGAATTAACCGCAACCAAAACCCGGATTACTGACCGTGGCGATTATAATAAAATTCTGTTCCGCCGTTTGCGTAAGTTGCGTAAAGACATTGCCGACCGCGATCAGGTGCCGCCATTCGTTGTCTTTAGTGACGCTGCATTAGTGGAAATGTGCGTACACTATCCCACAACAGCCAAAGATATGTTAGAAATCAATGGTGTTGGGGAAGTTAAACTGGCACGTTATGGCAATGAGTTTATGCAGGCCGTGGAAGCTTTCTTATCCGGGGCCAGTGAGCGACAATTATTTAACGGGTAAAAAGTAACAATGGAAGACAACATCATTACGCTAAAAAGTACACCACCGGAAGCTGAACTTGAGCTTTGGGTTAATGAACTTTGTGAGCGCATTGGTGCTACTGTCCGCGAAAAAGAGCAGGCGGCCGACCAGTTTTGCTGGCGCTTAAGCATAAACCAGCGCCACTGGTTGTTGTTTTACTCTGAAATTTGCGATGCCGCCTGGCTGCAGGCTCTGGAAGAACCGGAGCCTGCGGTAGAAGCTAAATTAGCGGAGCATGGCTATGTTTAGGTATTGGCTGGTCGGGTTATTATTGGCTTTAGGGTTAAGCCAGTCTGCGGCTGCTCAGGAACCGCTTACCGTCTCTCCGCAAACCTCCAGATTCATGCTGAATGAACATTTGAACTATCGTGTCGTGGATAAGAGTTTAACTGTTGAAAGCATAGCAGTGAATGAACCACAACGATGGCTCAGTCCTTCACAACTGCAGGATCATAATTACGCCGGTGAGCGACCAAATGTCTGGGGCGTGATCCCATTGTTTAACCGCAGTAACGCCCCCCTGACTTTTCATCTTAAGTTCGGCGACCCTTATTTGGAAAAGGTTGGTGTCTATTTACTGGATAAAGAAGGTCAAATAACAAGCCAAAAGGTCAGTCGTTTTTCAACGCCCATATTACAGCGAGAGTATTTATCGCACGAGCAAGTGCTGCCCGTTACCATACCCGCTAACGAAATTGTCTGGCTGGCCGTATTGGTTCAGCAATGGCCAGAGCAAATGCCTTCCATAAGCTTATGGCAACCCGGAGACCTGCAGTTACGCCTGCAGCAACAACAAACTGCGCTGGGTGTTAATGCTGGTATCCTAATTTTATTAGCTCTGGCTGCAGCCACCTCGGCGAGACTATTCGGCAGCCGCCTGTTAATTGCATTTGGCACGCTAACATTAGCATTTACGTTGTCCCTGCTGCTGCATAGCGGTGTTTGGATCACCTATTTCACTCCGTACTCGCCAGACATAGCGGCGGCTTTGAAAGGCTATGTTAGCCAGCTACTGATTGTTGCGCTCAGTTGGTTTATCTGGGAGTGGTCGCGTTTTCGTTTCAAGCTGTCTAGGTTTAACCGAATTGGTTACTCGGTAATGTTAATTGCTATTGCAATGACCATTTTATTGCCGTGGCTTTCAAAGCCTTGGCAGTTGGCTTTTATTTCCTGGGAAATTAACGCGCTACTACTCTGGGGCGGTGTTGTCGTTGGCCGCAGCTTGCAAAAACAGCCTGTGTCAGGGCACCGTTGGCAAACAGCACTGATGGTGCTCACCGTACTATCCGCCTGGTTGCTGGTGTCTCCTCGTTATAATCCAATTTGGGAAGGGCTCTCAGGGCTTCTTTTGTATAGTGGTCTGACGCTGGTCACTATTATGTTTTTGCTGGCATTGGAGCGTTATCGGCTTAGTCGGCTGATGCAACGTATTAGCCATTTAAAGCAAAATAGAAAAGATTTACGGCGTCGGTTATGGCGGCTGTTTAAACGAACCGGAGAAGGTTGGTTCCGGGTGAATCCTGACGGCGGTATTAAGCAGGTTAACCGGCAAATGATGAAAATTCTCGCGGCGCATTCCGAAGAACAAATTCGGGCTAACTGGCCTAACGGGTTTAATATTGATGGTCAGCGGCAACTGGTTTCTATTGAGCGTCTTGATGGCCGTAAAGTGTGGCTCGATATAGAGTTATTCAGTGATAATACCGGGCGTATAGCAGACGTTACTAAACGGATGGAAGCGGAAGTTCACTTGAATTTCCTGGCGCATCACGACGCCGTTACCGGGCTGCTGAACGTGCGGGAATTTCGGCGTTTATTACAAGACAGGCTGGATAATAAAAAGACCTCAAGTGTGACTATTATTCGTCTGACCGGTCTGCAGGTTATTGCTGACCAGGCTGGTTCTGATGGGCGTGATCAGGCTATATTGCAGTTAACCTTATCGCTTCAGCAAAAAGCTCCGAAAAGTGCACGGGTTGCCCGTATTAGCGAAACGGAAATTGCCCTGTTAAGCCGTGAGGATGAGCAAGCCGCGTTTGCACAGGCTCATCGCTTGCTTCAGTTTTGCCGTGAATTCCGTTTCAGCAGCGATAAGCGCATATTTCAGCTTACCGCACACGCCGGTATTTCCTACAGTGCAGATGAAGACGTTGCAGCCAGTACTTTAATGCGACAAGCGCGAGAGGCCGTTCAGCTTGCTATGCAGCAAGGTGACTATCGGGTGCATTCCTACAGTGAGGCCGATCAGAAACGCTTAGTTGGTCAGGCAGAGGCGGAGTGGGAAACCCGATTGAAAAAGGCCTTAAGAGAAGAAGACTGGCAACTGTTTTCGCAACCGCTTATCAGTACCGCTAAAAGTGAAGATAAATATTGTTTTGAGGTACTGCTTAGGCTGCCCGGCTCGGGCTCTGATGAAGCCATTGCGCCGCAACAGTTCCTGAGGTCGGCATTGCGAGCGGGTGTTATGGGTAAAGCCGACCGTTGGTTAGTTCGCGAAGTTATTGAGTACTTTAACGAACAACCGTTTCAGGCAAACCGAACCTGGCGTTGCCACATAAATTTGTCGGCGCAAAGTCTGGAAGACGTAGACTTCATTCGTTTTCTTGAGCAAATTCTTAAGCAGTCTGTGCTCCAGCCCGAACAATTAATGTTTGAAGTGGCTGAGCCCGACGCAGACAAGTACTTTGATGAGACCTACCGTCTGTTTAAGGATCTTAAAGGGTTAGGGGTTGGCACGGCTCTGGATCAGTTCGGAACGGGCTTTAATTCATTTCGTTTAATGCGACAGTTGCCGTTAACGCAAATTAAGGTCAATCGCTTTTGGGTACAGGACATGCTGGTGGACGCTGTTGATGCAGAGCTGGTAGCCAGCTGTGTTCGTGTTTCTAAGGTGCTTGGCATTGAGGTGTGTGCGGTGGGTGTCGAGAGCGATGAAGCACGCATTAAGCTCACTCAGCTGGGTGTAGACTATGTCCAGGGGTTCGTCTGTGGGCACCCAGTAGAGTGGCAACGTCAGGAAAAATAGGGCGGCTAACTGCCGCCCCTCATCCAGTGCTTAAGTTTAAGCAGCATTTTCCTTACTTTTGGAACGATCTTCCAGCAGGTCCTTAGTCGAGCTGCCAATGTTAATACGTTTTGGCTTCATGGCTTCAGGAATGTTCTTCACCAAGCCGACCGTTAACAGACCGTTCTTTAAGGCTGCGCCTGTGACCTCAATGTGTTCAGCCAGGCTGAACTTACGTTCGAAGGCACGGTTTGCAATGCCGCGGTGCAGATACTCGCGTTTTTCGTTTTCTTCGGCTTTCTTGCCTGTCACACGAAGCACGCCGTTCTCTACTTCAATTTCCAGATCATCCTCTTCAAATCCTGCAACAGCCAGCGTAATGGCGTACTGGTTTTCTGCTACCAGTTCAATGTTGTAGGGAGGATATCCGGTTGCACCAGTATCTGAGCGTAGTGCCGAATCAAGCAAAGATGCCATACGGTCAAAACCTACACTGCTACGATATAGAGGGCTTAAGTCTATAGTTGCCATAGTCATTCTCCTTAGAAGCAATAACTTTAAAATGAATAAACAAGTGACACACCATGTGTCGGTTTAAGGCGGCTCTCTCAGAGACACCGGCCTTAACTCCTATATGTGTACTGGTTAAATTGGTTTCAAGAGTCTATTTGCAAATTTTCATTGGACTCTGGTTCAGGGCACTCTATTATCGATGTTAAGCACTAATTTATTTTATCCGTGAAAAGGAACCTCAGAATGGCCGAAGAGCCAAAGAAAACCTGGCAATGGGTTACGATTGATGATTATGAAAAGCCGGCGGTGCCGACCGTTATTAAGGTTAAAAAGTGGTGGCAAAAATTCATTCGGTGGATAACGCCTGAGCAAGATCATGAAAGCGAGGAAGATCAGTCGAGTGCGCTGGAGCTTAGTTTCGATACTGCGGCAGAAGCTCTGGATGAGTGCTTTTCTGACTGGATGGAAGATGATGACGATAACAGCTTACGCTGGATAATCGCACCACCCCACTCAGGTGTTGAGGAAACGGTAAAAAAATGGGCTGATAAGCATAGTATAAGGGAAATGAACCTGCCCGACAGAGAGTCACTTTGCGACCCGGATGATTCTCCTATGCCTGAATTTGTACCTAAGTCCGATGATAATAAGCCCTGGATAATGCCTCAGTTAGCACACGGTTTTCTTCGCCAAACCAATGGGTTGCGGTGGGTGCGTGAGTTCTTTTCTAGCGTTCTTTCAGGCGAAGCGGGAAAAGGCGTTATTGTTTGCGATAGCTGGGCCTGGGCCTTTCTGGAAAAGGTCTGGCCGGTTCCGGTAAACCAACTGTGGACTTTGCAGGGGTTGGATCAGCCGGCGCTAGAGGAGCTTGGTTTGGCTTGTGGCGATGGCCGTCTGCGGGCATTAGCGGCATTAAGCCGCGGCAACGCAGGGGTGGCTGCGGCCTATTCTGATCGTTACCAGCGCAGTAGCGAAAGACCTTTTGAAACACCCGCAGTACCGTCGGAGATTAACGATGCCATGGCCTTTATCTGCTACGCCTTGCTGTTACACCGAGGCTTGAATAAAGCTCAGTTGATTAAGGTATTGCCAGTAGTGCCTGGTAGCCAGCTTGAAATTCAGCTACAGGTTCTGCACCAGCGAGGTTTGATAGAGCTTGAGCAAGAGCTTTGGTATATCACTGCGCGCGGTTACCCGGTTGTCAGAGAACTGCTGGCCTCCCGGGGCTTTTGGTTAGACCGGTTTTAACGGGAGATATTAATGGAAACAGGATCAGTAGACGACGTTACCGGACTCTTTAAATCGCTGGACGGCTTTGCGATTTTTGAGATTGCAGTGATTTTCGTTTTTGCACTGGCGGTCGTCTGGCTGACTCAGCGTGTTTTACCCTGGGTTGCCTCACATCTGCACGGCAAACGCCGACTGTATATTCTGGCCTTAGTGCCAATGATTCGCATACTGGTGCTGGTTGTTGCTCTGGTTATGATCATGCCCCGGATCATTGAGCCAACGCTGCAGAACATGGTGGCAACACTTGGTGCTGCGGGTCTGGCTATAGGTTTTGCACTAAAAGACTATGTTAGTAGTTTAATTGCCGGGGTGGTGGCTATTCATGAGATGCCTTACCGCCCGGGTGACTGGATAGAAGTTGACGGTAGTTATGGTGAAGTTACCCACATAGGCATGAGGACGGTCGAGCTGGTCACCAATGATGACACCGTTATTTGGGTACCACACCTCAAGCTGTGGGACAACCTCATACATAATGCAAACAACGGCGGGCCCAGTTTAATGTGCATTGCCGAGTTTTATACTCAACCTGAAGCCGATGCCTATCAAATACGCGATGCCCTAGAAGAAGTGGCGCTGACCAGCCCGTATTTACAGCTGGGCAAGCCCATAGCGGTAACAGCCGCAGAGCAGCCCTGGGGTACGAAATACCGCTTAAAAGCCTACCCGATAGACCCCAGGCAGCAGTTTCAGTTTATTACTGACATGACCGCCCGAGGCAAACGTCGTTTACTTGAATTAGGGGTGAAATTTGCAAAAGTTGAGGCCGATGAAGCTCTGGAAATTTAACGAGCGATTTGTTGAATAGTTGTTTATACACATCTGTTGGTTGTCATAAGTTACGGAATTAAATGTTGTTTTTTGTTTATTTCTTAATCGCTTTCGTTGCTTTGAGGTCGGAGGTCTGTATGTTATAGGCTGAAAAATAACCGACCAAAAGAGAACAAGATGCAAAGTACGGGAATAGAAAGTCAATTCCAGTCTATTCAAGATGACACTATTTTTGTTGTTGGATTAAATAGCGACCACACGGTTCGTGACGCAAAACCGGCCTTTCAATCTCTTTTTCAGGAAACGCAAGACCAACTAAAAGGACGTACCAGAGAGCGGCTTTTAGGCGACGTGCCAGCAAAGGTTTTGGCAGAAATAGACCATGCCGTTAAAAATGAAAGCTCCTGGAAAGGCGTGTTACCCCTGCAGGTTAATGGCCGAGATGTTTGGTTTGAAGTGTTCGTGCGTGGTACTTACCGGCGTGGAAAACTAAACGGCAGTCAGTGGTTAATGACCTATGCTCCTCAATACCTCTCTGATAAGGCTAAAAAGCTATACCAGTCCGGGAAGCTGACACGTAATGTTTCAATGCGTGCAATTCTCGGAGCGAGCTTAGCGGTACTTCTGATTATTTTGTCAGGATTTATTAACTGGTGGGCGATGCTGCCGACGGTGCTTGGTATGGTTATGGTTTACCTCCTAATGGCTCCGGGCGGTAAATACGCAGAGCAAATGAGTTCTCTCGAAGGCCAGCACGCATCTATACAGCGTCGTATCTATGCCGATAGCTCGCCTATGGGCGCGTTACTCTATGAGCTGGCATTGAAAGACAGTGCAATGACCGCCGTTGTCTCTCGTCTGGAACATGGAACCGATGCGTTATCAGATACTCTGAGTAGCACTCGACAGCGTTCTGAGCAAACTCTGGATATGTCTCAGAAAGGTGTGGCTGCATTAGAGCAAATTGCTGCCGCAATGGAGGAAATGTCGACGACCGTTGATGACATAGCCACGAACGCGAGTGAATCTTCCTCATCGGCTGAAGACGCAACTGAAACCGTTAACGCGGCGGCAGAATTTATTAGCAACACCTCCGATAAAATGACTGAGCTCGTTAAGCAGGTATCCGCTAGTGCAAATACGACAGAAGACTTAGTCCAACGGTCTGAAATGGTGCGTAGTGTTAGTGAGCAGATAGACGCAATAGCTGAGCAAACGAACTTGCTGGCCTTAAACGCCGCGATTGAAGCCGCGAGAGCCGGTGAATCTGGGCGCGGCTTTTCTGTGGTTGCAGATGAGGTAAGAAACCTGTCTCAGCGCACCCAGCAAGCCGTTGACGAAATTGATGAAACCATTACCGGTATGGCAGGTGCCATTAAGCAGTGGGATCAGCAAATGGCAGAGCAACGTGAACTGGCGGAAGAATGTGGTGAGCTTGGTGAACAGTCGAAGCAGGAGATGACCTCTATCCAGGGTGCTATCACAGATATTAGCGATAGAATGATTCAAATAGCGACCTCGGCCGAAGAGCATAGTCAGGCGGTTGGAGAAATCAGAAACGGAATTAATCAGGTTAACGATACTTCGAAGCAAACCCACGAAATTGCAATCGCAAATGCCGACGATGTGCAAAGTGTTGCACACCGAGTGACAGAATTTCGCTCGTTGGTTGCCGCTTTTGAAGACGACGATGATTAAGCTTCTTCTGCTAAAAAACCACCCGACTGATGGCGCCATAATTTAGCGTAGAGGCCATCCTGGGCAAGCAGCTGTTCGTGGCTGCCCTGCTCAATAATCTCACCCTGGTCCATAACCACCAGCTTATCCATAGCGGCGATAGTTGATAAACGGTGAGCAATGGCAATAACGGTTTTGCCCTGCATCAGTTGGTACAGGTTTTCCTGAATGGCATTCTCCACCTCGGAATCAAGTGCTGAAGTGGCTTCGTCCAGAATCAGAATAGGCGCGTCTTTTAACATGACGCGGGCTATGGCAATGCGCTGGCGCTGGCCGCCGGAGAGTTTCACACCGCGTTCACCCACGTGAGCATCCAGACCCGTGCGCCCTTTACTGTCACTTAAGTCCGCAATGAACTCTTCACAATGAGCGCGGCGCACCGCATTCATGAGTTCCTCTTCACTGGCTCCCGGACGACCATACAAAATGTTGTCGCGCACTGAACGATGCAGCAAAGAGGTGTCCTGAGTCACCATACCAATGTTCGCGCGCAGACTGTCCTGCTGTACTTTATGAATGGCCTGATCATCAATACGAATTTCACCGCCTTCCACGTCATAAAAACGCAGTAACAAGTTCACCAGAGTTGATTTACCGGCGCCGGAGCGCCCAACAATGCCGACTTTCTCTCCAGGCTTAATGTGCAGGTTAAAGTCGTCCATTACGCCATGCCCTTTGCCATAATGAAAGCGCACGTGATCAAACGCTATGTCGCCGCACGCCACTTTTAAAGGCGGTGCGTTAGGTTCATCAACAATACGTTGTGGTACGGCAATAGAGCCTATTCCGTCCTGAACGGTACCAATACTCTCAAACAGGGTCGACATTTGCCACATAACCATCTGCGACATACCAAATAAGCGCAGAACCAAACCAATAACTACGGCAACCGCACCAAGGGTTACGGCGTTATCCATCCACAACACAATGGCGGTAGCAGCCGAGCTGAACAGCAGTGCGCAGTTAATGAAATAAAGAAAACCATAAAGCTGAGTGACCAGGCGCATTTGCTTGTGCACCGTGCCCAAAAAGGTATCCATGCCGTCGTGGGCGAAAGCAGCTTCACGCTGAGAATGTGAAAACAGTTTTACGGTTTGTATATTGGTGTAAGAGTCGACTATGCGGCCGGTCATGTTGGAACGAGCATCCGCTTGTTCGGCAGAAACCTTGCCCAACTTAGGCACAAAGAAGCGAAGCAGCAGCGCGTAGAGAATGAGCCAGCACGCCAGCGGCAGCATCATTCGCCAGTCGGCACTGCCAATAATGACAAACATCCCCAGAAAATAAACGACGACGTAGTTCACTATTTCAATAAAGGTCATGATGCACTGACGCAGGGCAAGTGAGGTTTGCATCAGCTTAGTGGCAACCCAGCCGGCAAACTCATCCTGGTAGTAGCTCATAGATTGCTTCATCAGGTAGCGATGACCCAGCCAGCGGATGCGCATAGGGAAGTTGCCAAGCAGTGTCTGGTGGGTCAGTAAGGAGTGGAACCAGACCAGCAGAGGCAGGCCTAACAAAACTAGCGCGCTCATGCTTAACAGCGGCCAGAACTGATCGCTCAATAAGGTCTCTTTGTCCTGAGCCGCCAGCCAGTCGACAATCTGCCCTAAAAAGCCAAATAACCAGACTTCAGCTACCGCAATCGCGGCCATAAGCAGCGCCGTAATCGCAAGAAAGGGGGTCGCACCTTTCGTATAATGCCAGCAGAAAGCAAAAAAGCCGGTAGGAGCCTGAGTGGGTTCCTCCGTAGGGAAAGGGTTTAATCGGCGCTCAAACCACGAAAACATTGCGTCACTCCTTGATATACATCAAGCTAAGAATATCAGGTTCGCATTCATTCAGCTTGTAAAAAATGGCCGTTTGAACAATAATGAGAACCATTAACAACTAAAGAGGTTTTTATGAAAGCTTTAACAATGATACTAGCAGGCGCAGCACTGCTTTTTAATGTAGCCGCTACAGCCAGTGACAATGATGACGAGAAGCGTTACCAGCATTTTAAACCAGAGGCTTCTGAAAACTTAGAACAGGCTATTATGAACCTGACGAAATACAATGCGAAGTTGCAGGAAATTATTGAAGGCGACATGCCGGCGGAAGATATGGCGAAAGTGCATGAGTTGACATACACCCTGGAAGTCGCCTTAGCGCGCCTGAGTAAAGAGCTGGACGTTGCGGCAAATTCGCTGGAAGAAGTGCATTTAGGCTCTGAGGCAATGAACAAACAACGTGTTAAAGGCTTTGGAAAAAGCTACTTAGACACCCTGAACCACGTGTTAGGCGAGCACAGCAAACACCATGAAGGTGATCACAAAGAGCACCATTAAAAGCCTAAAGTGTTTCTAAAAACGCCTTAAAGTGTCGCAGCCAAAAGCTTTGTGGTTGCGACATGGCGTTTCTTCCAATTGAAATCTCACAAATAGCCTCACCATTTATTTCTGCTCTTGGCAGCGGTAATAGCATGACCCCTGTATTGCTGGCGTAGTCCGTTATTTTCTCTCCGAGCTTATTGGCAGGCAGAGCAAAATGAAGATGAAACATTGCGGCTTGCGGTATTTCCGGGTTTACTTTTAGCGCTTCTAACTCGTTGAGTGCGTCGCCGAGTGCTTTGGCGTAGTTCACAGCATCCGGCATTATAGGTAAGTTTTCTCTTAAGCCGTAACGAGCAGACAAAACCTGCGGGTACTGGGTAATGATATTACCACCGGCTCGGCGAGCCCAGATTTTGGCTTGTTCTATGAAGGCCTCTGAACCCGCCAGAATAGCCCCCGAGATAGCGCCTAGATCTTTATAAAAACTCACATAAACTGAGTCAAATAACTCACAGACTTCAGGCAGTGAACAGTCATAAGCACTAGGTACCTGCCAGAGCCGGGCTCCGTCTAAGTGCATGGCGATATTGTGCTGGCGCGCCCATTGTGACTGAGCAACCAAGTCGTCCCAGTCGGGCAACTGGCCCCCAATTTCACGCATGGGCAGTTCGAGTAAAACCGCAGCCAGATCGTCTGTTTGCACAGACTTTAAATCATCAAGGGTTATTGGTTTGTCGGCAAAGCCCGTGGTGGTTCCGTTAAGCTGCCACAAGGCTTCAAAGCCCATTTGTTCGTGCAGCATTAAGTGTGACGTCGGGTGTAATGCTACGCCATTACGCTGACGTTGGTCGGCATGTATCCGCAAGGCCAGTGGCTGCGCCAGAGTTCCCGTGGGTAAAAACAAAGCAGCAGGTTTACCCAGCAGCTTTGCAACCTCGTCTTCAAAATCATTAATGAGCGCCCCGCTGCCGTAGACGTCTCTTTTTTCATTGCTCTGAAGTTGTTCTGACAATAATTTGAGCTCATCCGCCATGCTAGGTTGAGGTTGGCGCAGAAGGGAAGTGCTCGCCTGTTCAGCAGCGTGCTGGTAAGCCTGTTTTGTTTTTACCGTTATTGAGCTTGTCATGATTTACCTACTTTGAGTGGACTTTACCGCCAATAATTTTGTAGGCAGGGGTGCCACGTATCATTGTCTCGCGCGCAAACTCCTGTCCACAACCGGGGCAATGGCATGGTTTGGTGGTGTGGTCTTCAACAATACGCTCAATAAAGCATTTTACCAAAGCGCCTTTGCCACCCTTGCGATATTTAAATATGGGCGTTTTGCACTGCAGACAAGAAATCTGCACAGTGCGAACCGGCCCTTTCTTGTTGGGTTTCGCCATAAAACAGTCGGTTACAATTTAAGCATTTCCATTAGTGTAACAAGCACGCTATAGTTTTTCTTCCTGTATCAAAAGAAGAATAAAGGACACTGCTATGCGTTATTCCATTGTTGCCCTGACTGTTTTGGGCTTATTAACGGCCTGCGGACAACCGCAAGAGAACAATTCTGGCCAAAATTCTCAAACGGCTGCTGAGCAGCCTAAACAGACTGAGCAAAGCTCGCAATCTGAAACTGAACGTTTGAACCAGTGGTTTGAAGAAAAGTACGAAGAGCAACTTCAGCAAAGCCCCATTCAAATGACCTTTCTGGGCCGCAAAGACCGCTACGGTGACATTGACGATATGACCGTTGCCGCTGAGAAAAAGCAGCTCGAGTGGCTGAAAGGAACCGTTGAAGAGCTTAAAGCGAACTTTGATTACGACAACCTGAATCTTGAAGCTCAGACGTCTTACGACGTGTGGGTATATCAATACGAGCAGGCGAAGCGTAATGCCGAATTCCGTGGCATGGATTACGTGTTTGACCAAATGCGTGGCGCGCACACCTTCTTACCGCAGTTTTTAATTAACTTTCACCGGGTTGATGATGCGGAAGATATGGAAGCCTACATTTCTCGTCTTAACGGCGGTGCAACGGCCATTGAGCAACTATTGCAGCGCGCGAAAGAGCAAGTCGAGAACGGCGTTCGTGCTCCGCGGTTCGCGTATGAGCAGGTTATTAAAGAGGCGAAAGGCCTGACTTCAGGTGCTCCGTTTGATGAAGAAGGCGACTCAAGCTTACTTGAAGATGCTAAAAACAAACTCAGCACGCTTCAGGAAAGTGACGCGATATCCGCTGAACAAGCCGATAAATATGAAAAAGAAGTTCGTAAAGTACTGTTGGAGCGTTTCCGCCCAAGTTATGAAGCCTTAATCAGCTTTTTGGAAAGTGATATTGAAAACACTGACGAAGTCGCAACCGGCGTGCATCGTCTGGAAAACGGCGAAGCTTATTATAACGCCCGCTTAGCCAACTACACCACGACTGACTTAACCGCTGATGAAATTCATGAGATAGGCCTGAGTGAAGTCGAGCGCCTGACCAATGACATGATCGCGATTAAAGAGAAAGTTGAATTTGACGGTGATTTGCAGGACTTCTTTGATTATATCCGTACCGACGAGCGCTTCTTTTATCCGAACAACGACGAAGGCGCGGAAATGTATCTGGAAGACTCGCGCGAGTATCTGGCTTACATAAACGAGAAGCTGCCAGAGTACTTTGGTATTTTGCCAAAAGCCGATTTGGTGGTGAAACGCGTTGAATCTTTCCGTGAACAAGACGGTGCGGCTCAGCACTATTACCCTGGTTCGCCTGACGGTGAACGCCCGGGCATTTACTACGCGCATTTATCGGATATGAGCTCCATGCCGAAAAATGAGATGGAAGCCATTGCCTACCATGAAGGTAATCCGGGTCACCATATGCAAATTTCTATCGCTCAGGAACTGGAGTCCGTACCGGAGTTTCGTACTCAGGCTGGCTTCACGGTTTACAGCGAAGGCTGGGGTTTATATTCAGAGCAGTTAGCCAAAGAAATGGGCGCCTATGAAGACCCTTATTCTGACTTTGGTCGCTTAACCACCGAAATTTGGCGTGCCGTGCGTTTGGTTGTGGATACCGGCATGCACGCGAAGGGCTGGACTGAAGAGGAAGCGGTTAAGTACTTCCAGCAGCACACGCCAATTGCAGAAGGCGCGGTGCGTTCAGAAGTTCGTCGCTACCTGGTTATGCCGGGTCAGGCAACGGCCTATAAAATTGGCATGATCCGCATTCTGGAACTGCGTGAAGAAGCCAAAGAAGCTTTGGGCGATAAGTTCGATATCCGAGGCTTCCACGACACCATTCTGGGCGGTGGCGCATTGCCGTTGCATATTCTGGAACGTCGTGTTGACCAGTGGGTTGAAGAGCAGAAGAAAGCCTAACTCAATTTAGTTATCTAAATAACCCCGGTTACGACCATCAGACTTGGCGCGGTACAGTGCTGAGTCTGCTTTTGATATCATCCGGCTAATTAAGTCCTCGGTATTCTCTTCAGCGGTAGGTGTGTGCAGGTAGCCGCCAATGCTAATACTTAGATAGGGCGCAACCTCCGACTGTTCATGCTCTATTTTGAGATTTCGCACGGCTTCCAGTAATTGCTGAATGCTGTCCTTGGTTTTCTGTTCATCGGTGGCTGAAATTACCGCGACAAACTCTTCTCCGCCATAGCGCGCTATAAAATCGGTATTGCGTTGTAGTTGATCGAACATGGTATCAGCGACGGATTTTAGTGCCTGATCGCCCTGCAAGTGGCCATAGTGATCGTTGTACGGCTTAAACTGATCAATATCGATTAACAGCAATGCTAACGGTGTTTTGTGACGCGATGCGCGTTGAATTTCGTTGGTAATGCGCTCGTCAAAGGCGCGACGATTGGCGATACCGGTCAAGCCGTCTTGTGCCACCTGTGCTTGCAGCATACGGTTAGCTTTTTCAAGTTCCCGCTGAGTGTGGATAAGTTCTGCATAGGTGCGTTGGCGTTCAAGGGTATTGGCTATCATGTCGGCAACCAGGCTTAAGCGACGTATGTCCGTTGGTTGCCATTGGCGTTTGGCTTTTACCATATCGCAGCCGACAAAACCCAACAGGTTTTGGTTAGCGACCATACCAATACAAATAACGGATTTTATGTCTTCGCGGTCAAACTCTGCTTTTTCTGCACTCGCTTCAGGCGGCAATGTCTGAACATCATTAACAATACAGACGTGGTTTTCTCTCATTTCCTTAAAAAACCAGGGTAAATCATCGGTTTTAATGGCCTGTAAGTTATCTATATGTGCTTTATGACCCTCGCGAACCCACTCATGGGTATTGGTCATGTGCTTAATATGGTCATCAAACTCAAATACGTAACAACGGTCTGCCTCTGTGTAATCGCCAATAGCCGCAATAACTTCTTCAATACATTCGTAGGTTTCCGTGGGCTCACTGTTAATCAGGCGAGTCGACAATTCTGAGATGAGTTGATCAAAAGATATTTGCTTGGTTTTTACGTCCATGACTCATCCTTATTGCCTTTATGGTCAATAGTTAACCATATCGTCAGTTTAGCGTAAATTGTTATTTTTATGTTGCCAACCTAAAGCCTAGCTAAAATAAAACTGCCATATATCCAGTACGACCGGTATGACAGAAAAGACCAGCAATAACGCCATGGAGATATTAAAAATTCTTTGTGCCGTGTGGTTGGTGAGTAATTGCCTCAGTCCTGCGCCGGCTATTAGCCAAACCCCTACACAGGGAAACGCCACCGCCAGAAAAGCCGCTGTTATTTCAATAACCTCTGACCAAAGTGTTCCTGCAACTGTGGTAAATGCTGCCACTGCGCCTGTCGCCATAACCCAGGCTTTGCCGTTTACCCACTGAAACAAAACCGCCTGCCAGAAAGTTAATGGTTTGCGGTCACCCTTTTCAATGGCCTTAGGGGTTTGTGAGCCTATTACCCAAGCCAGCCAAAGCAAATAAACTGTACCGGCAATTTTAATCATTTGGTGTAGTAGTGGAAATTGCTCTAACACCGATCCAAAGCCCATCCCTACTACCAGCACCATAGCCGGAAAGCCAAGACAAATACCCAGGAAGTGCGGCAAGCTCGACTTAATGCCATAATTCACGCCCGAGGACATGATCATAATATTATTGGGGCCCGGCGTAATGGTGGTCGAAAAAGCAAAGAAAAATACCGCAATAAAAATTTCCATTATCTGATCCTTTTACTTCTTCTCTAGAGTTGGCGGCAGACCAAAATGTGCGATTAAATTCTGTAATTGTGCGTCATTGCCGCCATCTTCGCGCTTATTAAACTGCCACAGCGAACTGCCACCACTGCCTTTCCAGTTGATGAGTTTGGGGTTGTTGCCCACCCGGCGAATGACGCAGTTATTCAGGCTGGCTAGCCAGTACCACCATAAGTCATCCGCATAAGGTGCCAGCGATGACGCAAGTTCCTGGTCAGTAACTCGTTTATCAAAGCAACCCGGCGGGAAAAGTACACCGGCGCCACTGGTAAAGAACAGGCGGGGGTCGGGGCCCCGGACTTCTGTTTTTGGGTACCATTGTCTGTAAGGTTTTATTTCTCCGCTCTTTGTCTGGCGCAGGTAATGTGCCCGCCAACACAGAATTTCCTGATCATTACCCGTATACGCATTGGCTAATGTTGCCAGCCAGTTAGGACGGTAATAGATGTCATCATCAGCTGTCACATGAAAGGCATCGGAAAAGCTTTTAAGTGCCGGAATCAACTTCTTATAAGAGCGGGTGTCGGTACTGACAGGCGCAATAGTTAACCCGTATTTTTGCAGTACAGTGACACTTGGGGGAAGCTTAGCAATATCGTCCTGGTACAACCATAAAATGACTTTGTCCGCTTTTACTGTCTGTAACAATAGTGACTTTAATGTCAGGTGAAGTTTAGCAAAGCGATCGGGGAATGAGGTCAGGTTCACTATCAACTGGCCGGGCAATGCGTGTTCCGACTGAATTAAGGTTTCGCGCTGCTGCCATTGCAGCTCCGTTATCGCCTGGGCATTTCGTTTAAGACTTGAGCCCGCCAGCGATTTATACTTTCGTAACCAGCGATAACGTAATTGTTCCAGAATATCTTTAATTAAACTCATTGGTTTAACAACTAACCCCTTCGTCCGTTATAGAGTGGTTACAAAGTACTCAGTTCTTCTGTAGCCTGTGTTGAAAATACCATAGTACGTTCAAAAAAAGCGAATACGAGGTAATACTGAATGGCACTAAGAAGTTGGTTACAGCAAAGTAAAGAATTCATGTTGCGATTTGCGGTATCCAGTCCCGTTCCGGCTAGTTGGCTATATGATGTACCGGAGTCAACCGAAATTGAAGACCTGACCAGCACACCTGAGCATATTGAAATTGTCAGCCACTGCTGGAGTTATTCGCATTTGTTTGTGTATCAGTTGAAGTCGTTGGTGGATAATGCCCCAGAAGACTTTAAAGTAACGCTGACCGGCTTTTATTGCCCGGAAGACAAAGGCACCGTTGCTTTAATTAAAGAGTATGAATCGAAAAACATTGATAACATTGAATGGAATTTTATTGCGCTCAACAAAGGCGACTTGCTGCGCCGTGGTATAGGTCGTAATAAAGCCGCCAAAGAAACCAAAGCCGACTGGATTTGGTTTACCGACTGCGACTTGCTGTTTGGTGAAAATACCTTCCCAAGTCTAAAACAGGCGTTACGCAAAGAGTCCTGCATTCTGGCATTTCCGGAGCAGGTTGCCCGCACGTCTTTACTGAGCGAAGAGCATGATGTGCTGTGTAATGGTAAAGAAACCTCAGTTGAAGAATGTTTGCAGCAGGCGGACTTTACTACCCACACCTTCTCAAAAGCGTCGGGGCCGGTGCAAATAGTTCATGGTGATACAGCGCGCCGTTATGGCTACTGCGAGCAGATAGACTGCTACCAGCAGCCGAAAGACCGGTGGGTAAAAACATACGAGGACCGCGCGTTCCGCTGGTTATTGGGTACGCACGGAAAACCATTGAACATTGACGATGTGTCGATCATTCGCCACGTAGAGAAAGGTCGTTATAAGAAGGACTCTGCTTTCTCAGAAATGCGTAAAGCGAACCGTCAGGCCAAAGACAAATTACTGGCTAAATAAGCGCGTCGATAAGTTGCTCTATAACTAGTAAGATAATTCGCTATTGATTAGGATGGATGTCTTACAGTAACCCTACAGGGAGAGCAGCGAGTGAGTGAATTGACCCCCGGCTTCATTGTCGCGCACGGACATCGGCTGGAAGACTTAACCGATGTGGCGGTTACATTCACGCAAAACTACCCGCTGGCGCCGCTGGAGCAGGAAACTGTGCTGGTGCAAAGTAACGGTATTGCCCAGTGGCTTAAAATTAATTTAGCCCAGGCTAGTGGCATTGCCGCCATGATAGATGTCACTCTGCCGGCACGTTTTCAGTGGAAAGCTTATAGAGCCGTTCTCGGCAACGACATTCCCAAGACGTCCCCCTTTGATAAAGACCGCTTAACCTGGCGGTTAATGCGCTTGTTGCCCGAGCTTATTGAGCACAACCCACATTTTGCGCCGCTAAAACACTATACCTCCGACGACAACGACGGCCGTAAGCTGTATCAGTTGAGCGGGCGACTGGCTGACTTGTTTGATCAGTACGCAGTGTATCGTGCCGACTGGCTAGACAACTGGGTGCGTGGTCAGGACGTGCTGGAGCAAGAGCAGCCGGTTGAAGCTGAGCAGTTGTGGCAGCCGGAGTTATGGCGCGCGGTCAGTAACGACATTGGTATAGACGACTACTGGAACAACCGGGCAGAGCTGCATCAGCGCTTTATTGATACCGCGCAGGCGCTGACTGAGCGTCCGGTAGGCTTACCGCCACGGGTGGTGGTGTTTGGTATTTCCTCGCTGCCACAGCAAATGTTGCAAGTACTGGATGCCATAAAAGGCTATACCCAAATTCTGTTGTGTGTGCATAACCCATCGCAATACCACTGGGCCGATATTGTCGACGGTAAAGAGGCTTTGCGGCAGGCCGTGAAGGCCTCTTCGCGCTTAAAACATAAGCCGGAATTGCCGGACGATCCAAATGATGATGAGTTGCACCAGCTGGCGCATCCGTTGCTGGCGTCCTGGGGCAAGCAGGGTCGGGATTATATCCGTTTACTGGATTTATACGACGAAACCCTGGCCAAACAGGAAGCCTTTAACACCATTAAGCTGGAGCTGTTTGAGCCGCATAGCACGGACCATTTGCTAGCCCAGTTGCAGGACGACATTTTAAACCTGCGACCGGTACAGGAAACCCGCGAGCTTTGGCCTGCGCCGAATACCGCCGATAAGTCATTGCAGTTTCACGTCTGCCATAGCCCACAGCGGGAACTGGAAGTGCTGCATGATCAGTTGCTGGATGCCTTCGCCAACGACCCGGACTTAAAACCGCGCGACATTATGGTCATGTTGCCGGACGTGAACACCTACGCGCCTTACATTGATGCCGTATTTGGCCGGTATCACAACCGATTTGGTGAACGCGATGCGCGTGCCATTCCTTACACCATTGCCGACCAGGGCGAGCGTCACCAACGGCCGCTAATGATAGCGCTGGAACTGCTGCTGCAGGTGGATCAGCTGCGTTTTACCCAGACCGATTTATTCAATCTACTGTCGGTTCCGGCGGTGCAGCAACGCTTTGATATGAGTGACGATGATCTGCCGCAGTTAAAACGCTGGGTAAAAGAAGCCGGGGCTCGCTGGGGGCTTAATGCCGAGCAGCGCGGTCAGTTTTATATGCCGGAAGCGGAGGAAACCAACAGCTGGTGGTTCGGCTTAAAACGCATGATAGCCGGTTACGCTATGGGTGATTTGGCCGAAGTTGGTGTAGGAAATGACTCGCCATGGGCTAACGTAGAGCCCTATACCGAAGTGGCTGGGCTAAGCGCCGCGCTGGTGGGCTGCCTGGCAGATGTGGTGCGAACGCTGGAACAATGGTGGCAGCATGCGCAGGGTGAACAGACCCTGCCGGAATGGGTGGCTCAGGGCGAGTGGCTACTGGAACAGTTTTTCGAGGCCGAAGAAGACAGTGACCGCTTACTGTTAGCCAAGCTGGGTGACGAGCTGTATCAGCTGCGGGACATTTGCGTAGAAGCGGATAACGAGTCACAACTGCGCCTGCCCATATTCAAAGACGCCTGGCTGGAGCGTGTTGACCAGCAGAACCTGAACCAACGCTTTTTGGCAGGGGCGGTGAACTTTGCCACCTTAATGCCCATGCGGGCCATTCCGTTTAAATACGTGTGTGTGCTGGGTATGAACGAAAGTGATTACCCACGTTCAACACCCCGTGTCGACTTTGATTTAATGACCGACCGTTACCGCCCGGGTGACCGCTCCCGTCGTGACGATGACCGCTATTTATTCCTGGAAGCCATGCTATCAGCCCGCGATTGTTTTTATTTAAGCTGGGTGGGCTACAGTGCTAAAGACAACAGCGAGCGCACGCCGTCTGTGCTGGTGGCGCAACTGCGAGATCACTTGCAGCAGGGCTGGGAAGTGGACATTGAGGCCCTGACCGTTGAGCACAAATTACAGCCGTTTAACCCGTATTACTTCAACCAGGAAAACCCGGAATACTTCACTTATGCCAGCGAATGGGCACAGGCGCACCAGGGCACGGTGGCTTCTACTAGCAGCGCGGGCTCGGCGACTGCCACGGACGACGAACTGGAACGCACCCTGAGCATTAACGACATTAAGCGCTTTATTGAAGAGCCGGCGCGACTGTACTTTAACTGGCGGCTGGATACTTATTTTAGCCGCAACAGTGAAGATCTGGACGACAGCGAAGCCTTTGTCATGGATAACCTGCAAAGCTGGTCGCTGACCACGCGACTGGTTGATGCGGGCAAGCGCGCGCTGCTGGGAGGGGCTGGTATTGAAGCCTCGCTATTAAAAGAACTGAACCGTATAAAGCGTGAAGGGGCTTTGGGTATTGGCGCAATAGCCGAGCAAAATGGTCTGGAGCTGCTTGAGCAGGCCGACAAAATACTGGGCTCTTATCAGCAGGGTATTGCCGGTTACAGCCAGTTTAACGAGTTCCCTATTGAAGTGGGCTTCGAGCATAACAGCCTGATTATCGATGACACCATTACTGGCTTACACACCAATGAACAGGGCGAGCGGCTGTGGGTGGCAACCTCGGCGAGTAAAATAGCAAAAAATACTAAAAAAGGCGGTGTCGAAGACGGTAGCTGGAAACATATCAGTGCGTATTACATCGGTTTAATGCTGCTGAATTTGCAGCAACCCACCCGTTTACTCATAGTTTCCAAAGGCGGTTGTCAGTTGCCGGTCGCGGCTATACCGGCAGAGCTAGCGCTGCAACAGCTAGAGCAATTGCTTGAACTGGTGGCGTTGTCGGTGCAGCAGCCACAACCTATGCACCTGGATGTTGCTTTAACCTGGCTAAACACTTTGGATAAAAAGGACCACAACGAAGCGCTCGCGCATGAGGCGGCCCAACAGAAATACGAAGAAGGCGGGCACAAAACACCGGCCATAATGACAAAAAGTGATTACTGCGGCCGGGTTACCGATAATTACGAGGCCATTATGACGTCGCCTCACTTCCGCCGATTTCTGAATGAACTGTACGATCCGCTGCGTTTAACCATGGTGCCGGAGGATAAGTCATGAGCCAATCGGCAACGCATATTTTGGAGAACCCGCTCAACTTTCCGCTGAACAGCAGCCGCTTAATTGAGGCCAGCGCCGGTACCGGTAAAACCTACACCATTGCTGCACTTTATGTGCGTTTAGTAATTGGTCACGGTACGCAGGACACAGCGTTTGAGCGCGAGCTTGTACCAAAAAATATTTTGGTCATGACTTTTACCAAAGCTGCGACAGAAGAGCTGAGTGACCGCATTCGCGCACGCTTAGCCGAAGCCGCAGCGTATTTTCGTGACCCGGAATTGGTTGACAGTGACCCGTTTTTAGCAAGCTTACGCGACGACTGCGTGGCGAAAGGGCAGAATTTAAAGCACTTAGCACGATTATTGGACTTAGCGTCCCAGTCGATGGACGAAGCGGCTGTTAAAACCATCCATGGTTGGTGTCAGTCCATGCTAAAAGAGCACGCCTTTGCCAGCGGGAGCTTGTTTAGTCAGGATGTTGAGACTGACAATGAAGAGCTGCGCTTGCAAGCCGCCGAGGACTATTTCCGCCGGTTTATCTACCCGGCCGATGCCGAGTTAAGTGAAAAACTTCTAGAAGACTTTACCTCGCCTGAGGCCTTATTAGGTTTGACTTATAGCTTAAGCAAAAGCGGGCAGGCACCGGTTGAGGGAGACTTACAAAGCTTATTAAGCGGTGCGGAAATCGGACACAAGCAACGAATAGCGGCGATAAAGCAAGAAGTTGCGCCTATTTTACGAGATTTAATCGAAAAGACATCGGCAGCGAAATCGGCCAAACGACAACTGAATCATTTCCAGGTATTTGCTGACTGGTGTGACGATCCTGAAGCAATTGAATTAAAAGCTAGCCCCGCAAACTCGAAAAGTATTCGTAGTGATGAACTAGAAAAATTCGCTAATGACAAACTCAGTGGCATGGACGATCGCTGGTATGTGTTAACCCAGCTTGAAGAACGCCTAAAACAAAGCAAAGTCCAGCAACAGCAAGAGTTAGCTAAAGTAAAACAACACGCTGCATTTTGGGTGAATAAACGCTTTGCCGAGCTGCAAAACCAGCGTGCCGAAATGGGTCACGATGACATGCTCACCCGTTTACGTGACGCACTGAAAGGCCCCAGCGGTGAAGCCTTAGCGGCCGCTATTCGTAAGCAGTATCCGGTAGCTATGGTGGACGAGTTTCAGGACACCGACCCGGTTCAATACGAGATTTTTAACCGCATTTATAATTTAGCGGAGCCGCATCCGGGCACCGGTATTTTCCTTATTGGTGACCCCAAACAGGCCATTTACAGCTTCCGCAACGCCGATATATACACCTATTTAAAAGCCCGGCGTGATACCGAAGGCCGGCATTATAATCTGGCCCGAAACTTCCGTTCGTCGCAGGCCATGGTGGATGGTGTTAATGCTCTGTTTGAGCGCGCCGAAGAGCTGCCGCGCGGTGCTTTCCTGTTTAAAACCGAAGCAGAAAACCAACTGCCCTTTAACCCGGTGGGCGCAAACGGACTGAAGCGAACCTTCAAACATTGCCTGTTATCCAGCAACTTAAAAACCGCACCGGCGCTCTTGTGGTCAGTATCCGGCGAAGAAAAACGCAATAAAAATGACTTTTTTCGGGCTGCAGCGAACCATCATGCCAACCTGATAGCCTCCCTGCTCAATGACCCCCAGGCCGGTTATTACAACGGTGACGACAAGCTCGAACAACGCGTAAAAACCAGTGACATTGCGGTGCTGGTAAACAACTTTAACGAAGCCAATGCCATTAAAAAGGCGCTGAGCGATCGCGGGCTGAAAAGCGTTTATTTGTCGGATCGGGAATCGGTATTTGCGCAGCGCGTTGCCAAAGACCTGCTGGCGTTGGTGAGTGCCTGCGCCGAGCCGCGCGACCCGTCGCTGATACGCAGTGCCTTAGCCACTCAATTACTTGGCCTGCCGCTAAGCGAGCTGGAGCATATTCACAGCCACGAACGCGAGTGGGAACAGCGGGTAGAGCAGTTTTTAAGTTATCACGACCAGTGGCAGCGACAGGGTGTACTGGCCATGTTGCACAGCCTGCTGCATGACCATCAGGTGCCGGCTAAGTTAATGGAAGATCGTATTCACGGCGAACGCCAACTGTCCGACGTGCTGCATATTGCGGAGCTGTTGCAACAACAGAGCCTGGTACTGGACGGTATTCCGGCGCTGGTGAACCATTTTGCCGAGCAGGTGAACGAACGCCACGGCTTTGGTAGCAACAGCCGCACTCAGAGCGACGAGCAGCAACTGCGCTTAGAAAGCGACGACGAACTGATAAAAATTATCACCATTCACAAGTCAAAAGGCCTGCAGTACCCGCTGGTGTTTATGCCCTTTGTGGCCTACACCCAGGCGGAAGCCTACCGGATAAAACCACCGGCGGTGTACCACGATGAAAACGGCGAGCTACAGGTGCTGTGGTCAAAAGACGACGACAATAAACAGCGCTTAAGTAATGAGATCCTCGCGGAAGACTTACGCAAAATGTACGTTGCCGTTACCCGCGCGCAGTACGCGACTTTTATCGCTCTGGAAGCGGTGAAAGAACATCGCAATAACCCGCTGTTTTACTTGCTGAACGGCGGCGAGTCATTAACCGATGAGCTTTACAACGAAGTCAGCGAACGTTGGCAGCACGAACCGCATACGCAATTAACGCGACTGGAAGACGACGAGCCACTGGTACGTGCGCTGGAGCAGGAGCAAAAGACGCCGAAACTGACACCGCGTAGCATGCCCGCAGATCGTAAGCTGGAGCGTTGGTGGGTGGCCAGTTACAGTGCGCTGAAGTACGAAGGCGCCGTAACAACAAACGTGCAGGCACCGCAGTCGCCCGACGAAATGAATCTGCTAGATGAACGTGACGATGACGACGCGGAAGTCGCCAGTGCCGCCGAGCCAAGCCCGGACAGCATTCATCACTTACCCAAAGGCGCGGGGCCGGGTACGTTCTTGCATAACCTACTGGAAGAGTCGGCCAATATGGGCTTTGCGCAAATCGCGGGTGACGCCACCGAGCGTACAGAGCTGGTACAAGGCTTTTGTGTCAGCCCTTATTGGCAGGAACACCAAAACAGCCTCGAACATTGGCTGGATGCTTATTTGCACAACCAGTTTCCAATTAATGACAGTGGCGACCGCATTAGTTTAAGCGTACTGAAGCAATACAAAGCTGAGCCGGAATTCTGGTTCGGTGCCAGCGAGGTTAACGCTCAAAGGCTGGATGCTCTGGTTCGCGAACACATTCTGCCCGGGCACGAACGGCCAGCGCTGGAGCCTAATGTGCTGAACGGCATGCTGAAAGGCTTTATCGACTTGGTGTTTGAGCATAACGGCAAATATTACGTGGCGGATTATAAGTCCAACTGGCTGGGCGAAGACGACCACGCCTACACCGAACAAGCCATGCGCGAGAAAATACTGCACAGCCGTTATGACCTGCAATACGTTATTTATACCCTGGCATTGCATCGTTTGTTAAAAGCGCGGTTAGGCGGCGACTACGATTATGACACCCATGTAGGCGGTGCCGTGTATCTGTTCTTGCGTGGACATCGGGCGGAAACCGGTGGTGCGTTCTGCGACAGGCCGCCACGGAAGTTAATAGAGCAGCTGGACGCCATTTTTGCGGGTAAGGACATGTCCGATAAGGAGCCGGTATGACAGAAGTAACCTCGAACACCTTATTTGACGCTCTGCGTGAGTGGCGCGATGCCGGCTGGATACGCTCAATAGACCTGGCCTTTGTCGAGTTTTTGCAGCAAGCAGGAGAAACGCGCAGTGACGTGTTACTGGCCGCTGTTTGTGCCTCGCACGAAGCCGGGCGCGGGCATACCAGCATTGACATAGACGCTCTGCAGAATGAGCCCGAAAGCGTACTGAATTTACCACCGGAAAACCGCTATTCACCAAACTGCCTTGCCCCTAGTGAATTGTTCCGTCAGTTTGGTACCGATGTTGAAGCGGCATTAACCCAAAGTCACTGCGTAGACGTCGACGGCCAAGGCAATCAGCCACTGGTGTTAAATGACGGTAAACTGTATTTACGTCGTTACTGGCAATACGAAGCCTTTATAGAGAGTGATTTGCAGGCGCGCATGGGCGACAGGCCGGTTATCAATGATGACCTGCTGAAAAGCACTCTGGCTAAGCTGTTTGCTCAAGCCGAGAATGAAAAGACGGACGACATTAACTGGCAGCGGGTGGCCTGCGCTAACACCGTGCGCAACCGCTTTAGCGTCATAACCGGCGGGCCCGGCACTGGTAAAACCTACACCGTAGTGCGCCTGTTAACCGCGTTGCAGCATCAGACCTTATTCCTCGGCTTACCGCCCTTGCGCGTATCGCTGGCAGCGCCTACCGGTAAAGCCGCCGCGCGACTCACCGAGTCAATAGAAGGCGAGCTGAACAGGCTGCGGGGTGATGCAAAGCTCTCTACCCTGAAAGACGCCTTAGATTCAATAAAACCTGAAGGTAAAACCCTGCATCGCTTGCTGGGTGTAAAACCGAATTCGCGCGCCTTTAAACACCACGCAGACAACCCACTGCGCACCGACGTCGTGATAGTCGACGAAGCCTCAATGATAGACATTGAAATGATGACCGCGCTGCTAAAAGCCACACCGAAAAACGCGCGGCTGGTGCTTATTGGCGATAAAGATCAGCTTGCCTCGGTAGAAGCCGGCGCCGTGCTTGGCAACCTGTGTGAAGGCGCCGACGAAGGCCATTACCACACAGAAACCGCCCAATGGTTGCAGCAAGTAGCCGACACACCCGGCTTCCCCCGTGAGTTAATTGACGAAAGCGGTGAACAACGCCTGCAACACGTCGTGAAATTCCGCAAAAGCTACCGCTTCAAAGGGCCTATTGCCGACCTGGCTAACGCCATTAACCGACAAGACAACACCGCAACAAAACAGGAACTCGAAAAAGCCAAAACCGCCGGTGAAGATTACCCCGTCAGTTTGCACGAAATCAGCAGCTTAGATGATCCAGCCTTCGAAGCTCTTATCAGGGGTAGCCTGACGTTACACGTCAGGAACAATGCCGACACAACTACCGATTCCAACAACATCAACGATATTGCCCAAGAAGCCCTGCAAAACCTAAACAACTTCCAAATCCTGACCGCCCTGCGCGAAGGCCCCTGGGGTGTAAAAGCCGTTAACCAAAAAGTCGGCGACATACTCGGCGTAAACGCCAACACCTGGTACGAAGGTCGGCCGGTTATGGTCACCAAAAACGACTACGGACTGAAGCTAAACAACGGCGACATCGGTCTAACCTTTAAAGACCCCGAGCACGGCCATCTGCGCGTCGCCTTTCCCGATCAGAATCAGTCTGAAAATAACGGCGTGCGCTGGGTACTACCCAGTCGCCTCACCCATATAGAAACCGTGTATGCCATGACCGTACACAAGTCTCAAGGCTCCGAATTCAAACACACCGTTATGGTCCTGCCCGACCACGACAGCCCGGTACTAAGCAAAGAACTGCTGTATACCGGGATTACCCGGGCTAAAGAGCGGTTGAGTTTGGTAGGTAAAGTGCTGGTAAGTTTAGGAGATAAAAATGTCTAGCTTGTACCGTGGCATTTATGACTTGTTGCAAACTTCTGCCGTTAAGGATGGGCTATCTGAACAGGACGGTCATCTCATCTCTGACTTAGAGAACCTGAGCCTTGAAGTTAGCCATAAACGTTTAGTGGAGTCATTGTCAGAACAACTTTCGCTTGTGCTAGCGGCAGTTGGAGAAGGTGAAAAATTAACTGATAACGAAAAACTGAGTCAACAAGTTGAGCTTTTAAACGGGTTACTTCAACACGCTCGCAGTACACTAAAAGAAGAGACTGCTGCTGAAATTATTGACGAGTTTATCTCTCCTCCTCAAGTTCTGCGATCGCTTTACCGAAAAGGTGAACAGCCAGAATTACCTCAAATTGGTCTGGCTCAGCCTTGGTTATTTACCGCAGGAAAAGATTCCCCCGCTTTACTTAATGAACTCATTTCAGAGCTATCAAGCTGTAATCATGTAGATATTTTAGTTAGCTTCATAACGGTTTCTGGTGTTCGAAAAATTCATGATGTTTTAAAGCAAATTACAGCGACTGACGCGAGCGGAAGAAGTAAAACATCGATTCGTGTACTTACCACGACATACATTGGAGCCACCGAGAAAAACGCGTTGGATATGCTCGCTAATCTTCCTAATTGCGAGGTTCGAGTTTCTCTTGATGGACGCCGCACGCGACTCCACGCCAAGGCCTGGATATTTGAACGTAAAACAGGTTTCGGAAGCGCTTATGTAGGCAGTGCAAATTTGTCAGGTGCTGCTCTAATGGGCGGCTTAGAGTGGACTGTTAAGTTCACCGAGCGAGGGCAGGAGAATCTTTATTCGAGAGCAAAAGCGCACTTTGAGACTTTGTGGGAAGATGGCGAATTTCAACCTTATGATCCGAATGATAGCGAGCATGTTGATGCATTAGAGCAAGCCTTAATTCGAGAGTCTGGCAGCAAGTATTCACTTGAGCATGTCACCACAACGTTTTTTGATATTACTCCAAAACCGTTTCAAGCGGATATTCTTGAGCAATTAGATAATGAAAGGGCGCACGGGCGCTATAAGAATTTGTTGGTTGCTGCCACAGGCACAGGGAAAACTGTCATGGCGGCATTTGATTACCGCCGAATTTGCGAACAGGAGAAAGGAAGACCTCGATTATTATTTGTTGCGCATAGAGAAGAAATTCTTAGTCAGTCATTAACGACTTATCGACAGATATTAAAGGACTCGAACTTTGGCGACCTATTAACAGGGCGACATAGGCCTCAACAGTATGACCACATATTTGCGACTATTCAAAGCCTACGTTCGCAAGGAATCTTAGAGCGCTTCCCGGAAAATCATTGGCAAGTTGTGGTTGTAGATGAATGCCACCATATTGCGGCGCAAAGTTTTGATGACGTCGTGTCTCGTATGCAGCCGAAATACCTACTTGGTTTAACAGCGACACCTGAACGTGCGGATAACAAAAACGTACTAGCGTATTTTGATTCTCGTCCAGATGGTTCCCCATCAGTACAAATGCGGCTTTGGAATGCGCTTGATCAGCAATTGTTGGCTCCATTTGAATATTATGCCTGTGACGATGGACAAGACTATCGTGATGTTAACTGGGCCAATGGGGATGGACGTACAGATCTTCATAATATTCTCTCTGAAAATGACGTGCGTGCGCGCAATGTTATTCGAGCATGGTCCGAAGTTGTTAATACGGTAAGTGAATCAAGGGCATTAGCATTTTGTGTGGATGTCGAGCATGCACGATTCATGACGCAACAGTTTAACAAGGCAGGGATCTCTGCTGCGCTGATTTATGGTGAAAGCTCTAGAGATGAGCGAGTTTCATTGCCTAAAAAGCTGGCTAACAAGGAAATCAATGTCCTTGTGACGGTCGATCTTTATAACGAAGGTGTCGATTTGCCTTTTGTCGATACGCTTCTGTTATTAAGGCCAACTCAAAGTGTCACTTTATTTCAGCAGCAAATTGGACGCGGGCTGCGTTTACATCCCGAAAAAGAGAGTTGCCTAGTTCTAGATTTTGTCGGCCAACACCGAGCAGGATTTCGTTTCGATGTGTTATATGGCGCTATTACAGGGTTAACTCGAAGCGAAGTATTTGATGGTGTTAAAAATGGTTTCGGAAAATTACCTAGCGGCTGTTATTTACAATTACAAAAACAAGCACGCGAGTCTATTTTAGGAAGTTTGCGCGAAGCTATAAATCAAAGATGGAATCAGCTTCGAAAAGAACTCAATCACTTTGCTAGAATAAAAGGTCGCAGCCAAGTTGGACTGTCAGAGTTTTTAACGGAACAACAGTTAGAGCTTACGGATATTTATCGAGGAAGTGGTAACAAAACGGGATGGACAAATTTACAGCGGGCGGCCCAACTACTGCAAGGCGAAGGCAATGATGTGGAAACCTACTTTAGTCGTCGCTTTATTAGCTTATTGCATATTGATGATCCAGAGTATCTGCAGTTTATTCAGAGAGTATCAGAACCCAGTCACCCGGTTAGTCTGAGCCAACGAGAAAAGCTATACGCGCAAATGCTGGCCTATCAAATAGATGGGCAAAATAGCCAAGTTGGGAGTGGTAAAGCATTTATTCAGCGACTGCATGATGAGCTGGAAGCATGTGGTGAATTAAATCAGTTATCGCGATATCTTGATGCCAAAACAAACCATGTATTCCACGACTTGCCCGGACTAGAAGATACCGTTTTAAAACTTCATGCGTCCTATCAAATACGCGAAATACTCACTGCTGTTGGTTTTCTAAGTGAAGATCATCGTGCCCCATTCCAAGCAGGAGTATTGCGTTTGCAAGATCAGAAAGTGGAACTGCTCTTTGTTACTTTAGACAAAGCAGACGCGCTGCACGAAGGCGTTGCCTATAACGATTATGCGATAAGTCGCGACAAATTCCATTGGCAATCACAGAATACCGCTTCTTCAAATACTCCAACGGGTCGTCGTTATATTGAGAGTGATACCAATGGTTGGCAATTCCAGTTATTTGTAAGAGAGAATAAGCAAAAAGCCTACAAAGCTTGTGGACCTGTGACGTTTATCGACAGCCACGGAGAGCGACCCATGAATATAACCTGGGAGTTGAAAAATAAACTCCCAACTCGGCTTTATCAAGCATTTAGTGTGTTGCGGTAGGAAGAACCTGCCGTAGCGCCTAGGTTTACTTAGCCCCCAATTGCCCCCACTCAAGAATAGTTCTAATATACCCCCACTACCCAGTAACTCACTGATCTCATGCCTCTTTCCTTTAAAAGCCTAACGCGTTCATTTGCCTGTCTGCTCGTTCTATTCACCGCTGCCAGTGCGCACGCATCCGAAATCTTCACTATGAAGTCTAAGCTCCTTGATGAAGGGATAACGGGGCGGGTTGCGTTGCCGGAAAGCTATCAGCACTCAGACAGTTTTCAGTATCCGGTGCTGCTGGTTATGGACGGTTCAACGCAGTTTGAGCACATAGCGGGTAACGTTAATTTTCTAAGTACGTTTTCTATTGTGCCGGAAATGATTGTTGTCGGGGTCAGTGCGAGGAACCGCTTAAAGCGTTTTACTCACACAAAAATGGAAGCCTACGCCGAACGCTCTGGCGGTGCCGAGCAGTACACCGAGTTTTTGCTAGATGAGCTTATGCCAGCGTTGCAGAAAAAGTACAGAGTGTCGCCTTATACGGTGGTTACTGGGCACTCGTTGTCAGGGCTCTACACCAGTTATCTGGCGACTCACCATTCAGATTTTATCAACGCTGCAATATCGGTCAGCCCTAGCCTTTGGTGGGATGACTTTGCGCTTATAAAAGACATAAAAGTGGCAGAGCAAGAGGCAGGAAAACCGGCGGTACGTTGGTTCGTCAGTATGGCGAATGAGCCTAACGAAATGGCCGAGAGCTATGAGCGTTTATTGAACGTGCTGGAAGCGAAGCCGGAATCGGCTTTTAATTGGGAAGCAAAGCAGTTCCCCAACGAAACCCATGACAGCACGCCATTAATTGGCAATGTAGAGGGGCTTAAATCCGTTTTTCGTGGGTTTAACGCGGTGCCAAACATCGAAATTAAGTCGCTGGAGCAGTTGCAGGCGTTTTACGCTGATTACGAAAAAACAGTGGGTTATGATTTTCCTATGTCGGTTCACCAGTACAATGTCTATGGTCTAAAAGCCGCTTATGAAGACAAAGTTGACTGGGGACAGGCTATTCTGGAGAAAGGCGTTGAAGTATTCGACCAGTCCGAAATTTTATGGGACAGCCTTGCAACGGTTTATTCAATGAATGACAACAACACGAGTGCGTTAAAGGCCTCGAATAAAGCCGTGCAACTCGCAAGCCAGCATCAGTCAAAATACATCAGTGAAATTGAAGCGCAGAATAGTGATTTGAAAAAACAGACAGAAAATTAAATTGTACATATTTATGTATATTACTTTGTTTGTAATTGCGTATTTTTTATGGCTATAATTTAGTCAATAGGTATAAAAGTGGTGAGGTAAAGTATGAACACACAAACTATATTGGCTGAAAAAACGGTATCTGCCAGTGACGTGCGCAAGCACCCCTGCCAGTATTTTGAAGCTGAGCCTGTGGCGGTACTTTCCCACAATAAAACCGCTGGTTACATGGTAGGTGCTGAGTTATTTGAAGCTATGGTGCGCCAGTTGGAAGCCTGTAACCCTAAAGTAGAGTCCCTTTTTAGGCCGACGACAGCGCGGCTAAAGGCTATTAGTGCCGAAGCAGAGAAGCTTTTAGCTGAAGCGAAAAAGTCTGATCTGGATGACTTTGAAGAGTGATTCGGGTTTTTAAAAGCAAACCTCACTTAGTCTATTGTCCGGCAGCTATGACGCCCAACTGCTATTTGCTTATGATAATTCTTGATCCTCCTGCTCACAACAAAGCATGGAGCAGTGCGATCATGCTACCTCTAGGAACAATGGCAGAAAAATTCCGTAATCGGTATTAGACTTGCCGCAACACGTCCAGTACCCCCTGGGCTAACGCCTTCTCCTGTGGTGACGCGTCGAAGTGCTCGTTGGCTTTGACGCGATCCTGCCAATGCTTCACAAAGTCCATTGGCTCATCCGGGTCAATTTGCTCAGGTTCTGACATTAAGGTGTTTTGCTGGTCGGTTTTAGCCATATGAAAATCCATACGGTTACGCTGCTGCGCGCTAATTGCACCGGCCTCAAACAACTGATTTGCCAGCTTGCTCATGTCGTTAGGTGATATTTCCCGTGGGTTAAAGTCCTCGGTTATAATTTTTTGAATATCGCCGGGGCTAATGGGTTGTTTACCGTCATTGCCGCCTTCGGCCTGGCGACGCATAGCTTCTTCAAACAGCTGGTCGCGTGCGGACATCAGACTTTCCAGCTTTTCTTTGTCATCCTTAGTCAGGTTATCTCTGTTCTCTAGCTCTTCAATTTTCTTTTCAATTTCTTCGAGCTTTTCGGTATCGACACCCATGCGGTTCAGCAGCATGCTGCGATAAGCTTTGTCTATTAGCGACTCTTTCTCTTCTTGCGCTTTTTGCTGGTCAGCCTTGTTATCAAGCGGCTCTTGATTCGTTTCATTTTTAGCCATTGCAGGTGTTGAATGGCTTACGCTGTTGATTAGTGAGTTAATGTTCATGACTCCTCCTTACCAAAAGTTGCCTGCCGGGTGGCAAAAGCTTGCCTGTTTAACGCACTATTTGAGCGTTAACGGTGCTTTTGGATAAGAAACAGCAAAGGGTGTGCCATTTATGCTGGGCAAACCCGCAAAAATTTGTTTTGCTGTGAGTAACTGAACAAACAAACGAAGACATTTTGCTATGCACCAACGCCGCTCAGGAAAAACTACGACCTTTAATGCCGCTACGCCGGACAGCGATGCCCAGCGTGACCGCGCACGTATTATTCATTCGTCGGCGTTTCGCCGGTTGCAGGCAAAAACCCAGGTGCTGGGTGTGGGCGAGAGTGACTTTTACCGCACGCGCTTAACGCACTCTATGGAAGTGGCGCAAATTGGTTCGGGCATTTGTGAGAAGCTAAAGCAAAAGTATGCAGAGAACGACGCTATTTCGACACACATCCCGTCTTACTTTCAAATTGAAGCCATTTGCCTGGCGCACGATATTGGTCATCCGCCGTTCGGGCATGGTGGTGAAGTGGCGTTGAACTACCACATGCACAGTGACGGTGGTTTTGAAGGTAATGGGCAGACCCTGCGTATTATTTCAAAGCTGGGTGAGTATTCTGACCACGACGGTTTGGATTTAACCCGGCGCACTTTACTCGGTGTGCTTAAATATCCGGTTTTGCATAGCGAAGTTAGTACTCGCTCACTGTCTGACGAAGATCAATTAAGTACTTTTAAGCCGCCGAAATCTATTCATGACGACGAACAGGATGTGCTGGACTGGATACTGGAACCGTTGACTCCCAACGACAAAGCGACTTTTCGCTCCACTAAAAAGAAAAATGGTAAAACCAAAGCACAGTATAAAGCCTTTGATACCTCGATTATGGAACTGGCAGATGACATATCGTACGGCGTGCACGACTTGGAAGACTCTCTGGCATTGAATTTGGTGACAGAAAAGCAGTGGCGTGAAGATGTACTTGCTGTGCTGAACGACAACAGCGTTATTATGCAGAAAGAACGGTTTTACACGGAAGCACTTTTTTCAGGCCAAAGCCGGGCGCGCAAGCACGCAATTAGTAAGCTTGTCGGGCATTTTGTGGGGGCCATTGAAGTCGGTGCGCAGAACCAGTTTGAATCGCCATGGTTAGATCTTCAGGCCCAGTTGCCGGAGCACATTGAACATACTCTGCAAGTGTTGAAGGACTTTGTGTTTAAGCATGTTATTCGCAGCTCTTCGGTGCAGGTTCTGGAGTATAAAGGCCAGATGATGATAATGAAGTTGTTTCAGGTACTGAGCGAAAACCCAGAGCAACTGTTGCCGGGCTCTACTCTGCAAAAGTATAAAAACGCAGAGAACCCAAAGCGTGTTATTTGTGACTATATTTCGGGTATGACCGATAATTATGCGACTAAGCTTTACAGTAAATTATTCAGCCCGGACACCGGCTCTGTATTCGATAAGGTTTAATTCATCTACTGAACATAAAAAGGGCGCCGTATTGGCGCCCTTGGAGTTTAACGAGTAGTTTCAATTAGAGAATAAACTTATTCCCATTCAACTAACAGGTCGACGCCTGAGTAGTTAGTGTAGCCTTTAAGGCTAATGTACCAACGGTCTTCAGCCGGGTTGTCTATATTACAAGTTTCGTCATTACCTGAACGGTAAGGACGGCACTCGTAGTTAGATTCCGTAGGCTGGCTGCCCTGGCGAACATAAAGGTCAGCGTCGCCGCTTCCGCCAGACATTGTTACGTCAAGTGATGACATGCCTGCTGGAATGTCGACGTAGTAGTGAGTCCACTCGTCACTGTTACCCGACAGGTCGGTAGCTGAAACAGAGTCGCCTCCGCCGCCACCAGTGCTAGGCTCTGTGAACGAACCAGTCAGGTTAACGCCAGAGAAGCTAGAGTACGCATTAACCATGACATAGTAAGTACCGGCTTGTACGTTAGAAATTGTACAGGTTTCGGTATTACCGCTCTCGTAAGGACGACAGTCATAGCTTGAGGTGGTTGGCTGCGAACCGAAGCGAACATAAAGATCCGCATCACCTGAGCCGCCGTTCGTGCTAAAGCTTAGGTCAGTTGCACCGGCTGGTACATCTAAGGTGTAGTACAGTGAATCACCAGTTGTAGCTGACAAGTCGCTAACAGTCTGACCATTTGTCAGTTCGTTATCTGTTGGTGGCTCTGGATCTCCACCGCCGCCTGAGCCGTCACAGCCATTAGCGTCGATGTAGTCAACTGCGTCTTTAGTTTGTGCTAAACCGTAACCGAACTTAACGTCACGTCCCGCTGCACCTAAGTCCTGCGCGGTTGTGTTAAGAATACTGCGGATTTCTTGCGCACTACAGCTTGGGTGATGTGACCAAACTAACGCTGCAACACCAGCTACATGAGGTGACGCCATAGACGTACCACTCATAGTGCCGTAGTTACCTTGCTGTCCAGTGCCTTCTGGGTAAGTTGAAAGGACATCAACACCCGGGCCTGCAATTTCAACCTGGCTGTTTTTCTGTGAGAAAGAGGCCAGGTTTTTATTGTTGTCTACTGCCGCAACTGAAACAACAGCGTTGTAAGACGCAGGGTAAGACATTGGATCTGTTTCGCTATAGCTTGAACCGTCGTTACCAGCGGCGGCTACAAGTAAAACGCCCTGGTTATAAAGGTCTTGCATAGCGTTGGCTTCGGTTTGGTTTGAACCGCTGCCACCTAAGCTCATGTTAACCACATCGGCACCGTTATCAGCACAAGTTTCAATGGCTGAAACCAGTGAAGATGAATAACCCCAACCGTCAGAGTTAAAGACTTTAACAATGTGAAGGTTTGGGTTACTACCAATGACACCGCGAACGCCCAAACCGTTATCTAAAGCAGCAATGGTGCCCGCAACGTGCGTTCCGTGAGGGCCGCCGTTGTCGTGCCAGTTGCCGGTGCCGCTATCGTTTGTGCCGGTGATAGTACCACCCTGTGTACCCATATCTTCGTGCGGCAACTCTAAGCCAGAGTCGATGACGCAGACTTTCTTACCGCCAGCAGATGCCGCGGCAACGCTGTCGTCAACTAAGTTAGCTTGTACCTGGCCTATACCGTAAGGAACGTCTTGAGCCATGAAGCGACGCTTATGGTCAATTTCGATGTATTCAATGTTAGGATTTTTCTCAAGGCGCTTTTTCTGCTTTGCACTAAGCTCAGCTGCAACTGCCAGATTGTGGCGCATGCTGACTTTAACCTTGCCGCCGGCCTTTTTTACCGTGTTATTGGCGCGAGATATGGCAAGTTCAGAGCGGCCACGATTGCCCATTTTTTGGACTGCGTTACCGTTATTTTTAAACTTTATGATGTAACGCTGAGGCGCTGAGCTTTCTACTTGCTCTTGGGCCTGTAACAACGGCTGCGCCTGAGAATGGTCTGGAGGTTTTGCAAAAGCAGATGATACTGATACTGCCAAAGCAGTCAGTGTAAGATACTTAAGTTGTTTCATAACTGAGTAATCTCTTTTTGTTTTTATGTAAGACTGTAGAAAAGTCTTTTAAAGAAGGCAGCAGGGGATACGGCACTTGGCTGCACGAAATGACGTCGTTTGACGCCATTTGTTACATTTAATAACAAAAAATAAACGATTTAAAGGGGTGCAATGTAAAGATTGTTTAAATATTTTACAAAATTGTAACATATGAGCCGCTGTAGCTTAGGCCTAATATGGGCCTTGGGGTATTTGCACGTGTCTGTATTTTTCTTTCGATAAATGGGTGAAGACGTGATCACCCCCGCCTGTTTGAGTTATAATTCGCACAAATTTCAGCCGCGAAGAGAGAGTTATGGCTAGAAACAAGAAAGAATCCATTGTTTTAGAAACGCCTACGGGCTCTGATCACGTGCTGCTGCACTCTTGCTGCGCACCTTGTTCAGGTGAAGTAATGGAGCGCATGGCTGAAGCGGGCATTAAGTTTACGATTTTCTTCTATAACCCAAATATCCACCCTGAAAAGGAGTATTTGCTGCGTAAAGAAGAGAATATCCGTTTTGCTGAAAAGCTCGGTGTAGACTTTATTGACTGCGACTATGACACCAAAAACTGGTTTGAGCGGGTGAAAGGCCTGGAATGGGAACCGGAACGCGGTGAGCGCTGCAGAGTGTGCTTTGATATGCGTTTTGAGCGTACCGCGTTGTATGCGCATGAAAACGGCTTTGACACCATTACCAGTTGCCTGGGTATTTCACGCTGGAAGAATATGGAACAGATAAACGATTGCGGTCAGCGCGCGGTTGCGCGTTATCCGGGCCTGCATTACTGGACCTTCAACTGGCGTAAGAAAGGCGGCTCTGCCCGCATGGTAGAAATTGCCAAGCGTGAGCGTTTTTATCAGCAGGAATATTGTGGTTGTGTTTACTCATTGCGGGACACCAACCGCTGGCGCCTGCAAAACGGACGGGACCGTATTCAAATTGGTGTTGAGTACTACACTCCTGAATAACCCTTCATAAAAAAGCCCCGAACGCTGGGAAGAAAGGCGTCCGGGGCTGCACGTGAAACTAAAACTCACTCAATGTCAGAAGTTATAACGGAAGTTCGCCATAACAGTGCGTTGCTGGCCATAGAAACAGTCGCCGCGTGCCCCGCATGAGGTAATAACGGTTCGGTCTGTCAGGTTATCCAGATCAAGGCTCAAGCTGTAGTTATCCCAGTCGTAACCAATCATAGCGTCAAACAGGGTGTAACTTGGTGTTTCTAAGTACAGCGGGTTGCCGTTATAAACTACGTTGCCGTCAGAGGTGTTTCCTACATAGCGAACGCCCGCGCCGATTTTAAAGCCATTCCAGTTGTCCGGACGGTAAGTTCCCCAAACAGAGGCTTGATGATCAGGAGTGGCCGACAACGGCTTGCCAACTTCAGATGGGATGTTGCTTTTGCTGATAGCTGCGTCGGTGTAGGCATAGCTGGCGTAAACGTCCAGAGAGTCCCAGGCGAGTTGTGCTTCAAACTCGACACCTTCAATTTCAACTTCGCCTATTTGCACCTGGCCGTCCGGGTTTGGCGCATCAGCATCGTTCACCGGGGTTGCCCGGTTCTCTTCTGTAATTTTATAAGCCGCTATGGTTAACAGGTGCTCTGTACCCTGAGGCTGATACTTAATACCGGCTTCCCACTGTTTGCCTTCTAGTGGTACATAAGGATTTTCGTACGCATCTCGGCCAATAAGTGGTGAGAAAGATTCGCTGTAACTAAGGTATGGAGACAAACCGCCGTCCATAAGATACATGAAGCCCAGGCGACCCGTTGTCGCATATTGATCGGTAGCGCTTCCGTCTTCAGGGTTATTTGTTGCGCGGTCGCGACGTAAAGCGGCTGAAACTAGCCATTTTTCGTCTATACGCATGTTGTCCTGCACATACACACCCATTTGGTGGCTGGTTAAAGAGGCATAGTCAACAACATCGGATTCGGTTGGTAAGCCTGTTGCCTGCCCGTACACCGGGGCATATAAATCTAGCGGGTTCATGGCACCGTAAGCGTAGTCGTTATCGGTGTAAGAGTCTTGAAAGTCCAGACCGAAGACTAAGTCGTGCTCAACAGCGCCAGTGATAACAGAACCATGTAACTGCAGGTCGCTGGTCCAGGTTCTGGCATCAGCACGGGACAAATAAGAAACGCGGTTAACCGTGCGGTTGTCGTCGGCGAAAACTGGTGGCCAACCATACATAGTGTTGTAGTCGGCATGGCTGTCGTTGTAGCGACTTGCTAAGCGCAGTCTCCAGTCCAGGTTTATATCGTGCTCGACAATAGCGGTTAACGCGTCCTGCTCAGTATCGTATTTATCGAAGCCTGGCTCCGACACAAAGGTGGAACTGTCAATTTGACCAAACTCGTTAGGGAACAAGGTGCCCTGCCACGGAAAAAACTGCGTACTTGAGCCTGATTCGTTGCGCTGAATATTGCCGATTAACGTAATTTTAGTGTCTTCAGAAGCGTGCCAGCTTAAGGAAGGGTTGAGTACCAGGCTGTTGTCGGGCACAAAGTCGGTTTGGGTGTCGCTGTCGCGGTATAAGCCAATGAAGCGCCCTGTTAACGACGCATCATCGTTTAAGGCGCCGGTAATGTCGCCAGCTACTTGCTTGCGTGAATAGTTGCCCAATTGTGCCCAGAACTGACCTTCGGTCTCTGCCTGAGGGCGCTTGCTGACTAAATTGATGATACCGCCGGTTGAGCCTTGTCCGTATAAAACCGAGCTTGGCCCTTTCAGTATTTCAATTTGACCTAATGAGTACGGGTTAATACGCACGTTGTTGTAGTAGCCGAATAATGATTTCAGGCCATCTAAGTACTGTACCGGCGATACACCGCGAATTTGTGCCCAGTCGCCGCGGGTATCAACGCCGTAAGGTCCGTTGTATAAACCTGCTACGTAACCAATGGCGTCTTGGACTGTTACAGCACCTAAGTCTTCAATGCGGGTTTCGGTCAGAACTGAAACCGATAATGGGGTTTCAATGATAGGGGTGTCAGATTTTGCGCCGGTAGCGCTAACGTAAGAGATAAGTCCGCGTGAGCTGACTTTGATGGTTTCCATCATCTCTTCCTGAGTCTTTTCCGGGTTTTCTTCTTGTGCGTGGACGCTGGTGGCGGTTAAAGCGGCCAGAATGCTAGCCGCCAGTAAGGTCTTGTGAATGTTCATTGTTCCCCTCAAAAATTAACAGGTGTCTAATTTGAGGTGAATCTTAAATGAAAACGATTCGTATTTAAAGTTCTATTTCACCCATTGCTCCGGAAGTGCCCAATTAGCCCTGTGAACTTCGCCGTCCCAGGTTTGTAGCGTTAGCCATACGCGTTGCTGAGAATTGAAATTTTGAGGTGCTATAGCGTGAACGTGTTGCAAAAGCTCACTGCCATGCAGAATGCCAACATCCTCTTTTTGCAAGGTTTCCAGGGCAACTGGGTCTTCGCCAATATTGACGTATCCCTGGCGGATATTGCTGACTTCACCGTCATTCACATAAGCAGAAAAATCCTTTACCCAGTCGTCGTGATGGGCGTAGGGTGCCTCATTGTCTAAAGGCTGAATGGATACGCTAAAAGGGCCAACGGCCTTTTCATCCCAGGCTGGAGGGAATTCAGGCGGCTGCAGTTGCTCATACAAAAAATAAATAGGCAGAATGAGAATTAAGCCGCTGAGTTTGAATTTATTACGGTTCCAAAAAGTATTTTTGCGACGTGCCATTACTGAGCCCCCTCGCTTTGTAGCTGTTCCTGAGCTGCAGCTCGTTTCTCTTTCGATGCTTTAACAGTACGCGAGCCCCAGATTAAAAATCCGGTAATGGACATGGCTGACAATATAAGGCCAAAAATAAACCAGATGGCTTTGGTCCAAATACCGCCGATAGTGCCGTAATGTAGGGGGTCGACAATATGCTGAATGGTTTGGAGCGTATTCATGTTTTCCGGTGAAACGGCACGGGCGATCTCACCATTCCACGGGTTAATATCTAACCGATAAGAGTACTGATCGTAAAATATAAAGTCGCCGCCGCCCATAATTTTGAACATGTCACGGTTGTGCTCCGGCATCATAATAAAGCTGGGTCTTATATCCGGAAAACGCTGTTCGGCAATTTGCAGAGCTTGTTCAAAGGAAACCGGTGGCTGTGCTTTTTCACCCATGGGTATGTCAGATACTTCTGCTAAAGGTGCATGCTCTTCAATATCGATATCGGCATGCCAAAGCACTTGTTGGGTGAAATACCAGAGGCCAGTCAGGCTCATAATAATAAGGAACCATATAGACCAGGCACCGCCGTGCTTATGTAAGTCGGTTAATAGTGTTTTCTTGCCCTGCTTAGCACGAACTTTGGGCTGGGTGTAGGCACGCCAGAACTTCTTGTAAATAACCAGCCCGGTAACTAATGCACCTATCATGACAAATGACATGGCCGAAACTAAATAGTAGCCAACGCTATAGCCTTCTTGCCAGGGGAATAGCAGCCAGCTATGCAACGAGCGCATAAAGTTAATAAAGGTAATTCCCTGGTTCACTTCCTGAATTTCGCCGGTGTACTGGTTTACGTAAGCAATGCCATTCGGAATATTCTCGGCTGAGAAGATAACAGCATTAATAAGGTAAGGCTCGAAAGTCATTACCGTAGTGACATTGGCGGTTGGGAACTGGCTTTTAACCGCAGCAACAAGTTCTGAAACAGGTTGAACGGGCAGACCGTCAGGGTTGACTGCGCGGGCGTTTTCGTTAAATAGCCAGGTTAGCTCGTGACTAAAGACAGCAATGGTGCCAGTAATACAGATAAAGCAGAACAATATCCATATAGGTAGTGAGCACCATCCGTGTAATTTAAACCATTGTCGTTGCGTCATTCTGAGCCCCCTGAAAAATTTTCCGAAATGATATTGTAAATACGAACAATTATCAAATACAATACTACCGATAACGATTCGCATTTACAGTCTGTAGTCGGGAGACAATTCATGAAGGCATTCGCCAAAAGTTTTTTAGCGACAGCAATAACATCAGTGCTGTTAACTTCTACTGCGTTTGCGGTGCAGTCAGAAGATTCAGACCAAGCTGAACAAAATACCGAGACTAAAGAAAAGATTTTTGAACACATTAAAGTAACCGGCAGCCCGCTTGACAGAGCGACAACAGCGACAGGCTTACCGCTTACTTTGCGCCAGACACCTCAGTCAATTTCGGTTATCGATCGCGATTTTATTGACGGTTTTGCATTAGATACTGTTGCAGATGTTATGCAGTTTGCCCCGGGTATTCAGGCGCAGCAGGCTGAAACGGACCGCTTTTTCTTTCGTTCACGAGGTCGTGACGTAACTAACTTCCAGTTCGATGGTGTACCCATTGCGTATAACAGTTTCTTTAGTGAAGCTCTGGCCGACTCGGTGGTGTTTGAGCGAGTGGAAATTGTGCGCGGCGCAACCGGCTTGTTAACTGGTGCCGGGGAACCTTCTGCAGCAATTAACCTCATTCGTAAGCGTCCAAAAACGGAAGACGGCGGCTACGCGAGTGTCGGCGTCGGTTCATGGGACAACTACCGCCTGGAAGCCGACCATTCGCAGACACTTTCTGAAGATGGCGATATTAAAGGGCGAGTGGCTTTAGCTTATGAAGAAGGCGAAAGCTATGTGGATTTGTCTGAAAAAGAAAACGCGCAAATTTACGCCGTAGTAACGGCAGATTTGAGCTCTCAAACCCGCCTGACAGTTGGTGCTGACTATAGCGAGCGTAACCCCAAAGGCAGTATGTGGGGTGCATTACCCTTATTCTATGATGACGGCACTCAGGCGGATGATCTACCGGTGAGTACAACAACGGCTTCGCCTTGGAATAGATGGGACAGGGAAAGTACCAATGTCTTTGCGCAGCTAGAACACGCATTTGATAACGGCTGGGATATCCAAATGGATGTTGAACACCGTGAAGGTGAAATGGACGGATACCTTTTATACTTTTCTGGTTTTCCGAATAAAGAAACCGGAGAAGGTCTGAGTGCGTCCCCCAACCACTATGTATCCGATAGAGAGCAAACGTCATTTCGTGCTTTAGCTTCGGGTCCTTTTGAACTGTTTGGTCGCGAGCATCAACTAACAGCTGGCGCTCTTTATTCGGAGCAGGACGTTAACGCAACATCTTATGGTATTACCGATACTATTGAGATTCCTGGTCTGTTTGATTGGGGGAATGGAGTGCCTCGTCCTAATTTCAGTAATACACCTGCCTACAGCACGCTGGAGTCTCATACCCAGGAAGGTGTCTACGCTGCTGCCCAATTTAGTTTAACGGACGAATTTACCGCCATTATTGGTAATCGTTTAACCAACTACGATTCGTTCTCTGAGTCCCCTTGGGCGACAAGCGACTACGAGAATTCGAGTGTTAATACGCCTTATGTTGGTCTTGTTTACGATGTAACTGACATTATTTCTACCTACGCAAGTTACACAGAAATTTTTCAGCCTCAGAACGCTCTTAACGTAAACGGTGAGTTAATTGGCCCAATTGAAGGGTCTAACGCAGAAGTTGGTGTTAAAGGTGACTTTTTTAATGAGGCTCTTACTGCGAGCTTCGCGGTGTATCAGGTTAAGGAAGATAATCTGGCGATCAATGATCCTGATAATACAGATCCGCTGCCGGGAACCACACTTTTCCCGTCTATTGGCGTTGATGGTGCAGAAAGCGAAGGTTATGAGTTAGAGCTAAACGGTAAACCAACAGACGCTTTGAACATTTTCTTCAGCTATACGCATAATGAATCTACTGACCGCGACGGTTCAGATTATGCGCCGTACTTGCCGGAAGATATGTTGAAAGCCAGTGTGCTTTATACCGCCACGGATGCGTTAAAATTAGGTGTAAACGCCAACTGGCAAAGCGAAGTGTCAAATCCTGGTGTGGGGCCAAATGGGGAAACGTTCAATCAAGACAGTTACTCCGTTGTGAATGCCATGGCCAGTTATGAGTTAACAAAAAACTGGGACTTAAGCCTGAACGTAAACAACCTATTCGATGAGAAATACTATTCAAGCATCGACTTTTATAATCAGGGTTTCTTTGGCGCAGAGCGTAATTTCGAGCTGAGCGTTAAATACGCCTGGTAAGAACTGACATGCTTCCCCGGTTAATGAAGGGCAGTGTTTACGTGCTGCCCTTTTCTTTTGTCCGTTGCTAAGCTATCTGCAACTTGCTATAACTGCGCGCAAATTCTGCAACGCCTTGTAATTTCATGAGTCAGTCGTCTGATACCGTTGTTATGGTGCGCCCGCACCACTTCGCCTCTAATCCTGAAACTATGGCGGATAATGCCTTCCAGTCGATAGCACAGCAAGGAGTCAATATTGCTCAGGCGGCTTACGATGAAGTGACAAAGGCAGTAGATCTGTTACAGAGTAAAGGCGTTAAGGTGCACCTGTTTGAAGATTCCAGCACAGAAACACCCGATTCGGTCTTCCCGAATAACTGGTTTAGCACGCACAATGCCGGAGAGCTGGTGCTGTACCCCATGTATTGCAATAATCGTCGTAAGGAACGTCGATCTGACATTATTGAGTTTTTGCAGGAAACTTATGGGTACGATAAAACAATCGACCTTAGCGCACTAGAACGAAAAGCAGTTTTCCTGGAAGGTACAGGCTCGGTGGTTTTCGACCACGATAATCAATTGGCCTATGGTGCCCGTTCAAAGCGCATGGACGAGAACGCCCTGGAGCAATTGTGTAAACAGTTGGATTATCAGCCAATTGCTTTTGATGCCACCAGCAGTGACGGGAAACCGGTGTACCACACCAATGTGCTTATGGCGGTTGGCAGTGACTTTGTTATGGCGTCTGTGGATATGATCCGCAATAAGGAAGAGCAACAGACTTTTGTTCGTTCAGTTAAAAATTCGGGCAAAACCTTAGTGCCACTAACAGAGTACCAGATAAGTAACTTTGCAGGGAACGTGCTGGAACTAGACGTTAACGGCAGTAAGCTGCTTGCTATTTCCGAAACTGCTTACCGGTCACTGACAATAGAACAAACCCGGCAACTGGAACAGTGGGTTGAGCTATTACCTATAGCAGTTCCGACCATAGAACTCGGCGGTGGGTCTATTCGTTGTATGCTGGCGCAGGTGTTCAGAAAGGCATAAAGAACTATAAAGGTGCTTTATAAAATAAATGGAAACTATTATTTGACATTATATAGAATGTGCGTAGAGTAGTCGGCGTTGGATAAGAAACAGTTAGTTGAACACTCCTTTACGTCGTTTTGTTAGTAGTAATATCTTCGTCCTGTAGTTTTAAGCTTCATTTTTTACCCCGCATGATCATCGCAACTGGGAACGCCCGGAGCGATTACTTATTTTATAAAATTTCAGGATATTTATTATGTCTAATACAGTAAACGGTGTTGTTAAGTGGTTTAACGAAGCAAAAGGTTTTGGTTTTATCGAGCAGAAAGGCGGAGCAGACGTATTTGCTCACTTTAGCGCGATTGTTAGCGACGGTTTCAAAACGCTAGCTGAAGGCCAGAACGTTTCTTTCTCAGTAACCCAGGGTCCTAAAGGTCCTCAGGCTGAGAACATCCAGGCAATTTAATTTGCATGGACTAAGCTTCTAAGTAAGCTAAAAATTATGAAGAGCAGCCCACGGGCTGCTTTTTTTGTGTCTGAATTTTAGCGGCAAACCGCGTAGAATGATGACAGAACAAGCGAACCGGGACCCAATGTGACTCAGCCGTTAACCGATTTTATCTGCCCACTTGATGGCAAGCCGTTGCACTTAAATGAGCGAAGCTGGCGCTGTGATAATAACCACAGCTACGATGTGGCGAAACAGGGGTACGTGAATTTACTGCCGGTGCAGAATAAGCGCTCGAAAGATCCGGGCGACAGCAAGGCCATGGTGCAGGCGCGGCGGGAGTATCTTGAGCAGGGGCACTACCAGCCACTGGCCCAGGCTTTGGCTGACACAGTGTTGGTGGAAGGTGACCAGTCGGTGCTCGATGCGGGTTGCGGCGAAGGCTATTATTTACGTTACCTGGTTGAACAAGCTGAGCAAAAAGGCACTGATTTACGTGTAGCGGCTCTGGATATCTCCAAATGGGCGGTACAAGCGGCGGCAAAGCGGGACAAGCGTTTGAGCTGGATGGTGGCATCTAATAGCACAATTCCAATGTCCGATAACAGTGTTGATACCCTTTTATGCGTGTTTGGTTTTCCTGTTGAAGCTGAGTTTAAGCGGGTTTTAAAGCCCGGCGGGCGGCTGATTATGATTGATCCGACGGGTGATCACCTAAATGAGCTAAAAGCCATTATTTATTCTGAGCTAAAAAGTAAAAATGAGACGCTGCCGATAACCGACTCTGATTTTGAACTGGCTTCTGAACAACGTGTGATCTTTCAGTTTGAGTTGAATAATAATGATGCTGTTAGAAATCTCCTTACTATGACGCCACACCTCTACCGTAGCAGCGCTGAAGGCCGTGGGCGCATCGAAGCTCTCAGCTTATTAGAGCTGACAGCCGATGTATGGGTGCGGGTTTTTGGGTTAAGTAGCTAACATATGCGAGCCGTTTTTCACTCAACAATAACCACTATACCTAAGGTTGACTGGAACCGGTTATTTAAGAGTGATTACCCCTTTACTTGCTATGATTTCCTGTTGGCGCTTGAACAGGGCGGTAGTCTTGGGCCTCAACGAGGCTGGTTGCCGCAATATGTCGCGGTACATGACAATAGCGACACACTGATTGCTATTATGCCGTGGTTTAAAAAGACCCATTCCTATGGCGAGTATTTGTTTGACTGGGCTTTTGCTGAAGCCTATGAGCGCTATGGTTTTCAGTACTACCCCAAGCTAGTTAACGCGATACCTTTTACCCCGTGTCAGGGACCTCGCCTGGCTACTGCCGAGGGTGTTAATGCCGGTGATGTCCTACCCATTATTGAGTCGTCGCTGATGCATAAACACGATGTCAGCAATTTGCAGAGCCTGTATGTGGAACCTAATTTAAGCGAAGCACTGGCAGAAGAAGGTTGGTGGCAACGCTTTGATATCCAGTTCCTCTGGCAGAACAGAGATTACGGTTGCTTCAACGACTTCCTCACGGCCCTGGTATCGCGCAAGCGTAAGTCCATACGTAAAGAGCGCCAAAAGGTGTCAGAGCAAAACGTGCAGATGCGAACTTTACAGGGCAGTGAGTTAACCGCGGAATTCTGGCATCAATTTATTTTGTTTTACCAGCGTACGTACTTAAAGCGCTCGGGTCATGGCGGTTATTTAACTCCGGCTACGTTCAGGCTCTGGGGCGACCATTTAGCTGACCATATTGTTGTTTTCGCTGCGTACAGAAATGAAGAAATGCTGGCGGCTTCATTGTGCTTTAAAAGTGAAGACACGCTTTACGGGCGTTACTGGGGCTGTCAGGAAGAACTTGAGTTCTTGCATTTTGAAGCCTGCTATTACCAGGGAATTGAGTACTGCATAAACCAGGGCTTAAGTTACTTTGACGCCGGTGCACAGGGCGAGCATAAGCTGCATCGCGGCTTTGAGCCGGTGTTGCGTGAAGGATTTTATCGGTTTACGCCCTCTCCCCTTAATGACGCCATTGAGCAGTATTGCCGGGATGAAAGCACCGCGTTACGCGAACACCTGAAAACACTGCAAACTTACCTGCCTTATAAAGACCGCGGTTAATACAGCGGCCACACCAGTAATATCATGACCAGCGCAACGACCGATACGAGCAGAGACAGCGGCAGACCCAGACGCCAATAATCGCTAAAGCTATAACCGCCCGGACCCATTACCAGAATATTCGATTGGTGGCCTATTGGCGTCAGGAATGGGACTGCGGCGCCTACAGCAACCGCCATTAAAAACGGATCCATACTGGCACCGAAGCTACTGGCCATGCTGATACCAATGGGGGCCATAAGTACGGCTGCTGCGGCATTATTGACAATATTGGACAGCAACATGGTGACCAGTAGTAGCAAGCCTACGGCCACAAATTCCGGTGAACCCTGGCTGACATAAAGCACGGCATTAGCAATGGTGTCCGCTGCTCCGCTGCGTTCCAGTGCAGAACCCAGCGGTATTGTCGCTCCTAATAATACGATGATTGGCCAGTCTATGGCGTCGTAGAGTTCTCGTAGCGGTAAAATATTGGTAATAACCATAAGGCCTGCTGCCAGTGAAAAGGCGACAGGAACCGATATGAAACCGAGTGCCGCTGACGTAATCGCGGCAGCAAAAATACCCAGTGGCAACATTAACCGTTTTGACGATCCAATGCGCAAGCTGCGCTGTGCCAACGGGAAGCAGCCAAAGCGCTGAAATACATCATCGAGGATCTCCGCGTCTCCCTGCAGTAATAAAACGTCGCCGGGTTTAAAGCGAATATTGGCCAGTGCGGTTCCCAGTTTTTGGCCTTCGCGGGCTACGCCAAGCACATTGATGCCATAGCGGCTGCGCAGTTTAATGTCGGCGGCAGAGCGCCCGATAAGCCGGGAGTCGTGTCCGATAATTCCCTCTATTACGGTAATGTCATCGGATTTTAAGAAACGGTCATCAATTTCTTCTTCGGCATTAAGTTCAAGCCCGGTACCGTCAATAACTTGCTGAATAGTCTCCGCGTTGGCTTCGACTATCAGTACGTCTTCAGATTTTAGTCTCAAGTAACGAGCTGGTGCTGACCAGCGCTTGTCACCTCGTTGCAGCGCAACAATAACAAAGTCGTCTTCGCTACGGTTTTCCAGCTCATACAGAGTTTCACCAACAAAGCTGGAGCCTTCAGGTACATATAACTCGGTTAAATAGCTACTGACATCGTAAAGAGATTCTGATTTTGATTTACCGGCTTTTTCCGGTACCAGCCAATGGCTCAACAGCCACATAAAGAGCAAGCCAGCTACGGCGATGCTGACGCCAACCGGAGTAAACTCAAAAATACCGAAGGACTCACCCATAGCTTCACGACGAATGTCGGCAATAATGATATTCGGCGGCGTACCCACCATAGTAATGGCCCCTCCCAGTAAGGAACCAAACGCCATCGGCATAAGCATTTTGGAGGGGTTATTGCCACTGCCGCGGGCTAGTTGAAGTGCGACCGGGATCATTATAGCCATGGTGCCGGTGTTGCTGATAAAAGCCGAGCAGACTGTAGTGACCGAGGTGAGTGCTATCATTTGTATCCAGCGCTTATCGCCAATGTTTTTCATGGCTGAGGCAAGGGCATCGACTACGCCGGAACGCCACAGCGCCTGGCTGATTATTAATACGGCAGCTACGGTAATCACCGCGGCGTTACCAAAACCACTGAATACTTCAGCGGTTGGCACCAGACCAAGAATAGCTGCGGACAATAGCGCCATCATGGCTACCAGGTCATAACGCCATTTATCGATGACAAAGAGCACCAACATAGCAACTAATATGATTCCGATAAGCCACTGATCCAGCATGTAAGAGGTACCGTTTTTAGTATTTAAAGGTTGAAGATTGCACAGTGTTGGGTTTGACGCAATAGCGTCTATACTTACATACGAACCTATTTCAGGAGGCCATAACGATGAAGTACCTAAGTTTAACGAGTGCAGTAATCATTGGTCTGGCGGGAATAAGTAGTGCGCCGGCAAAAAGTGATGCCCACAAAGACAGTACGCTGGCGAACGCCGAAATTCAGGAATGGCAGGTTCCATGGGAGGATTCCCGTCCGCGTGACCCATGGGTGCACGATGGTACGGTCTGGTTTGTTGGCCAGGGCAGTCATTACGCCGCAACCTTTAACCCACAAACTGAAGAGTTCAAACGCTACGATTTACCGGATGGCGCCGGTCCGCACACTGTTATTGTGGATGACCGCGGAGCCTGGTACGCCGGTAACCTTATGAATCATATTGGGTTAATTGACCCTGCAACAGGTGATATCAAGAAATTTGAACTGCCGGGTGATGGCTCTCGCGACAGCCATACCATGGACTTTACCTCCAACGATGACATTTGGTTTACCGTACAAGGCGGTAATCAAATTGGTTTTCTGGAGACCGGCGATGGTGAGATCATGTTGTGGGACGTTCCCACGGACTCGGCCAGACCTTATGGTTTAATCGTAGAAAATGATAAACCCTGGGCAACGCTTTTTGGCACCAATAAATTGGCGACCGTAGAAAGTGGCAAGCTAAAAGAAATAGAGCTGGATAGAAACGACAACCGACCGCGCCGGCTGGGTATGACTGACGACGGTACCATCTGGTATATCGATTACAACAAAGGGTATGTTGGTAGTTATGATCCGGTTAGCGGTGAGAATAAAGACTGGCGCGCACCTGCTGAAGAAAATTCACGCCCCTATGGCATGGCTGTGGATAAGCGCAACGATGTCTGGTTTGTGGAAACCGGTGTGCAGCCAAACCGACTGGTGGGCTTTGACACAGAAACCCATGAGTTTTCAGAGCCGATGGAGCTGGAAAGTGGCGGCGGTACCGTTCGTCATATGTTCTATGATGAAACTACCGACTCCATTTGGTTCGGTACCGACGCCAATACACTGGGAGTGGTTCGTTTAGAAGAACCACCTGCTGTTACAGCCGATTAATTACATCGGCAATACTTCTAATACTGCAACATAAGAGCCCTGGCGTTTACTTGCCGGGGCTTTTCCATTTTCGTCAGTGTACTCGGCTTCTAACCAGTACATACCCGGCTCATTCAGAGTGAAAGTGACCTCACCTTTCTTGTCGGTTTTCAGTTTGGTGGGTTGTGACTGGTCGCGATAGCGCTCACCATCTTTTACCAGGACAATCTCAGTACCCGCGGCTGCTGCGCCATCGATATTGAACTTAAAGGTAATGTTTTCGCCGGTGTATAAGTCATTTGGGTGAGTGATCGGTTCCAGCTCCAGACCTTTACCTGTTGGACCCAAAGTGTCATAGGTTGGTGCACCGGAGGTAACAAAAGTCTCTACGCGATGTGAACGTTCACTAACTTCCAGGTCTTTAGCGTCCTGGGGCACTTCTTTATAAAAGTCGTCATTGGTTTTCTGTGAACCACGCGGCGGCCAATATTGGCGTTCACCTTCGTTGTCTACCCAACGCGCTGATAAGCCTGAGCTGGCGGAGTAAACGGTGTATGTGCCCTCTTTCTCCAGTTCAACATCGAACACAGAGCGAAGTTTGCCTTTGTGCCCGTTTTCCAGAGTGACAGCAGAACCGTCGGGTGCCATGGCTTTTACACGATCCAGTCCCAGCGGGTAGTGGTCAGGATAGAAAATGCCATTAGCAATAGCGGCGTCAAAAGTAATCCATTCCGAGTCACCGGATACAATGGTTGCGCTCGGCTTTATCCAGACACGGTGGGCTTCACTGCTGGCGCTGGCGAATAAGGTGAGAACAGCCAGACTGGTGGTCAGTACAGAAGATAATTTCATGATTAAGGCTCCAGTTTTAATGACACACGACCAAGCTCATGCTCGCCGGTGTCTGAGATGGATATTGGGTTTTCAATCGGTAAAGACAATGGCAGCCGTAACATTTCACGACCTCCAAGCTCACGAGCGGCTTCTACATATAAGTAATATTGACCGGCTTCAAGTTCCGGTAATTGAGCCATTAAAGGCGTTAAATCCACACGGTTAGTGCCCGGACGACGGGTTGCGCCTGATACGCCATCAATAGGCATGTCAGCCATGCGACCGCTGCGTCGCCACCATTGACGCATGTCTTTAAGCCACTTCTCGCCTTCGTTGTCTTTCAGATTTACGTCATACCAGACTGCAATGTCGACGACCCGTTGATGACGTTCGTTAGCGAGCCATACCGCCAGGTAGGGGGCATGGTATTCGGCAACCGATAAGCGAGGAATTTCCACTGTGAGTTCATTTTCAGCGGCATGTGCTGAACCCATAATGGCGAATAACGGAATGATGAATCCGGCCAGAACTAAAGGCCAGGTGGACTTTCGCCCTTTGCTGTATTTTTTCAAAAGTAATAACCCCGTAACAGTGAACAGAATGCTGGCAATAGCAAACACATCAATGAACAGACTCCAGAACAATCCGGTATTACGCGCCTTGTGGAGATCATTGAAGTAGGCAATCCAGCCGCGATCGGTGGTTTCAGAATAAAAGGCACCGCTGGCTAAATCGACGCTGAACCAGCTGTCCCCGCCAGGTCGGGGCATGGCGACGTACAACTCGTAGTCATTCCATTCGATTTCGGCATTTGAACTGATGCTGTTTTGCGTCTTATCTTCGTACCAGCGGTGAAAAAAAGTTGGCAGAACGTCATTCCCTGACGCATTCACCAACCGGGCCAATTCCGTTTGTGGGAGAGAACTTTCATGGCTTTCGACGCTGGGTGCAGACTCTATCCAGCCGGCATGGTTAAGCGTAATGCCGGTAACTGAAAACAACAGCATGCCAATGAGGCAAACGGCAGAACTTATCCAATGCCAGTCTTTTAATGACCATCCTTTGCGTCTACTCGAGCGTCGAGCCATGACTTTTTAATCCTTTACAAACATCAGTGAAGGTATCTTATATGGAAACTATTCTCATTTGCAATACTTAATGATAAAAATTCTCATTTAGATTTAATGTCATTATGTTATGATGCGCACAAAATCGCCAATGAGGAATAGTTATGAGAAGTATCATTGCGGAAAAAGTAACCCAGGTAAGGCACTGGAACGATACCTTATTCAGCTTCAGAACCACCCGTCAGCCAAGTTTCACCTTTGAAAACGGTCAGTTTGTGATGATGGGTCTGCAGCTGGAAGATAAGCCTTTGCTCAGGGCCTACAGTATTGCCAGTGCTAACCATGAAGAAGAACTGGAGTTTTTCAGCATTAAAGTGCCTGATGGCGCTCTGACGTCTCGCCTGCAACACATTCAGGTGGGTGACGAGGTGGTGCTGTCCACCCGGCCAACGGGTACTCTGGTGCCCGGGCATCTGCTATCCGGCAAGAATTTGTATTTGCTGAGTACTGGAACTGGACTGGCGCCTTTTATGAGCGTTATCAAAGACCCTGATATTTATGAGCAGTACGATAAAGTTGTGCTAGTGCACGGTGTTCGCTGGGTTTCAGAGCTGGCTTATCAAAAGGAAATTGGCGAAGACCTGCCAAACAACGAGTACTTTGGTGACTGGGTGCGCGAAAAGCTGATCTACTACCCAACTGTTACCCGGGAGCCCTTCCGTGACGAGGCCCATCAACAACGCATTACTGACTTGCTGGAATCGGGAACCTTGACTAAAACCATTGGTATGCCCGACATTAACCCCGAGCATGACCGCTTTATGTTGTGTGGTAATGACGCTATGCTGCAAGACTTAATGGCAATACTGAATGAGCGTGGTTTCACAAAGGCAACATCACGTCGTCAGGGTGACTACGTTATTGAGCAAGCCTTTATTGAGAAGTAAAGAGTATTGAAAAATAGAGAGTATTGAGAAATAAGCAGGTGTATGACGCAAGAACAAGGTAAAAAAGCACTAGTGGTTGAAGGCGGCGCTATGCGCGGCATTTTCGCCGCAGGCGTATTGGACGGTTTTCTTGAAGCCGGGCATACAGACTTTGATTTTGCGATTGGTGTGTCGGCAGGTTCAACCAACCTGATTGGTTTTCTTGCCGGCGACCATGGACGCAATCGAAAGATTCTTTTGCAGCATGCACGACAGCCTGAATTTCTTAACTGGCGGCGATTTTTAAAAGGTGGTCACTTTTGCGATGTCAGCTGGTTATGGCACGCTTCGTTTGAGCAAGTGCCTTTGAATACCCACCACTACCTTGAGCAAAACCGCCCGTTATATGTCGTTACCACCAACGTAGATACCGGTCTGCCGGTTTACACCCGGGTGACAGCAGATAACTTGCACGAACTCTTTCCGGCGTCCTGTGCTATTCCTCTGGCTTACCGTGACTTCCCAACCGTTGGGGGGGCGGCTATGACAGACGGTGGCGTGGCCGACTCTATTCCGGTGATTAAAGCCTATGAAATGGGCGCCCGGGACATTACCGTTATTTTGTCTCAACCCCGTGGCTTCAGGAAAAAAATACGGCCACTACCGACCTTTATGAAGCGCTTTTTTAAGCATCATCCCGCTTTATTTGATGCGGTTGCCAGACGCTCGGTAGTTTATAATGAGGCTATTAACTTCATTGATAATCCGCCGGCGGATTGTACTATGACTGTACTTGCACCGCCTGCGGACTTTCCGGTCGGGCGTTTTACTCAGGACAAAAAGCTGTTGGAGCAGGGGTATGAAATGGGAAGAACCGCCGCACTGGCAACAACTACTGCGTGATGTAAGAGCCTGTACCTTATGTGAGCCTGAACTACCTTTAGGTGCCAGGCCGGTTGTTCAGTTGAACCCCAATGCTCGTATTTTGGTTGCTGGTCAAGCCCCCGGTAAACGTGTACACGCCTCCGGAAAACCTTTCGATGACCCAAGCGGCGACAGGCTGCGACAATGGATGGGTATTGATAAAGAGACTTTCTATGACGCTGAAAAACTGGCCATTATTCCTATGGGGCTTTGCTACCCGGGGACCGGGAAGTCCGGTGACCTGCCACCACGCCCGGAGTGTGCTCCAGCCTGGCGTAATAAATTATTAGAGCAACTACCCAACCTAGAGCTGACGCTGGCTATTGGTCAGTATGCTCAGCAATGGCATTTACAGGAACCAAAGCGTAATTTAACTGAGCGGGTAAAAGACTGGAAGAGTTATTGGCCAGGCTTATTGCCAATGCCGCACCCTAGCCCCCGAAACAATTTATGGTTACGTCGGAACCCCTGGTTTGAAGAAGAAGTCATTCCTGAATTAAAGCAGCGGGTTAGACAACTGCTTTGACTTTTGCGGGGCAACCCGATAATTTTAACGCCTTATAATAATAAAAAAGTGGGTACGGATAACCCTTATGAACCCAAGAAAATGGCGAGTCTGGCATCGCTGGTTATCTCTTATTGTCGGCTTACAGCTGGTGGTGTGGAGTATTAGCGGCGCCTACATGGTGTATTTTGATCTGAGCTTTATTCACGGTAATCATCTGGTGAAAGAGCTGGAGCAGCCTATTGCTAAAAACACCTTAAACTCTCCAGTAAGCTGGGTGTTGGAACAAAACCCTGAAGCAACCTCGGTCCGCTTAATGCAGCAGTGGATAGATGGTTCTTTGCAACCGGTTTATAGCGTTGAGAGTAAGGCGGGCACCCAGCTGCTTCAGGCTGAGTCCCTTGAACCGATAGAGCTTGACCGAATGGACATTGGTTACATAGCCCGGCAACACTATACCGGTAGTGAAGAGACCAAAGCCCAGGTCAGCTTTATTGAAGACAAAGCTCCGGGTGAGCTGAATCCTGCCTTATTACCCGTTTGGCGAGTGGACTTTAATGACATGGCCAGCGCTACTTTATATTTTTCAGCGGCGACGGGTGAGCTGGTAACCAAGCGCCATGATTTCTGGCGAATGTTCGACTTCTTCTGGATGCTTCACATTATGGACTATCAGGACAGGGTGGACATTGAAACCTGGTGGTTAAAAGCGTTTAGCATAGCGAATGGGTTATTCCTGATAACAGGTGTTGCCTTGCTTTACTTTCATTATCGCCCGCGCAAAAGAAGAAGGCGGTCAGTATGAGATTTATGCGCAAACTGCACCGTTGGTTAAGCCTGGTTATTTTTATTCAGGTTTTTATATGGTTAGTTAGCGGCTTATACTTTAGTTGGCTGGGTCACCAGAAGCTGGCGGCTCACGACTATTTTCAACCTGTTACTCAAGAAGCTGTAGGTCCGGTTTATTACCCGGAAAGTGCTTTAATTGAACGTTTTGAAAATATTCAAAGTCTGGAAATACGCTCCGTCGCGGGTACCGCCCAGTACGTGGTTAAAACAACCGATGGTCAGAAGCATTATGTGAATGCACTCACAGGAAAAGACTGGAAAACTTCGGCACCGCTGGCAGCTGAACTGGCTCGGCAAAGCTACAACGGCCCAGGCTTTATTGAACAAGTGCATGCCGTAACCGGCAGTGACGAAATTATTGATTGGCAGAGCAAGGGCTTTAGAGTGACCTTCAGCGACGACATTGCTACGCGTGCCTATATAGACGCAGCCTCCGGCGAAGTGGTTGATCACCGCAACAACAGTTGGTGGTTAAGTGACTGGATGTTCCGTTTACACTTTATGGATTACAGCGGCGAACGGGATTTTAACAGCCTTTTGAACATTGTTGCAGCAACCACAGCGCTCTGGTTTAGCTTATCGGGCCTCATTCTACTGGGCCAGAGTTTAAAACGGCGACAGCTTTTTTAAATTAAGCTGCGCTACCACCAACGGCCGGTTTTCTGACAGTAATCTTTATACGCTTCACCAAAGGTTTCTGTCAGAATACGTTCTTCCGGAATAATCTGAAAATGGTTCATATAAGCTACGTACAGCGCTAAACCCCACAAAGAAAACACACTACCCAGGAAAACTCCCCAGGCCATCAACAAAAAGAAGAAACCTAAATACATTGGGTTACGCGTTCGCTGGTAAATACCTGTGGTGACCAGCTCTGTACTTTTGGTCGGGTCTCGTGGGTCGACTGTCGTTTGTGCACGCCGAAAACTGATAACGCCCAGTAAGGGTAACAACACTCCTAAGGCCAGTAGAAAAATGGCGGCAGCGCGCTGACCAACATAAAACTGGTTAAAAACTTCCGTATAACGGGCAGTTAACCACATTAGCCCGGCAACAACGACAACAACCAGTACGGGCGGTACTTTGAGTTCAAGTGATTTCATGGCAAAGTGGCTTCCTTTTCGGCAAAGATACGAAAAATGACAACTGATACAGCTAAGATTATTGAGCAAACCCGTCATTGGGTGCAACAGCTGATTGTAAAGTACAACATCTGCCCTTTTGCGCGCCGGGAAGTTGAGCGTAAGAGTATTCGGTATGCGGTGGCTGAGCAGCGCAAGCCTCAAGACGTTCTGCAACAGCTTATGGACGAAGTTAACCACCTGGGCAAAACGCCGGAAACTGAGACCTCATTGCTTATTCTTCCTTCCGGGTTTGAAGGGTTTTATGACTTTCTGACTCTGGTTGATATTGCGGATGCATTACTTGTTGAAGAGGGTTATGAGGGTATTTATCAACTGGCGCATTTTCATCCCGATTATTGTTTTGACGGAGAGCCGCAAGATGACCCGGCGAATTATACCAACCGTTCTCCCTACCCAACGTTACACTTGTTGCGCGAAGCCAGCATTGAAGAAGCACTGAAAAACTACGATGATCCGGAATCGATTCCGGAACGAAATATAGAGTTTGCACGTCGTAAGGGTAGTGAGTTTTTTAAGGCAGCTTTACCCAAGTAGTTAGCGATGTTTTGCTACACTATTCGTTAGTATAGTTAGTCGTTATGCTGGCTCGTATCCGTGAGTTCTAAAGCGATGAGGCGCTATGTCAACAAACCGTATTACCCACAGAATTATTGAACAGCTGCCAACGATGGTGGCTTATATCGATGAGGACAGATATTTCCGTTTTGTGAATACGGCTTATGCCTCGTTTTTTGATTTAACCCCGGATGACATGCTGGGTAAATCGGTAACCGATGTGCTGAGTGACGAATCCTACCAGCGAGTAAAGCCAAATCATGACCGTGTGTTTGCTAGTGGTGAGAGACTAGAGTTTTCGGAGGTCATTACTTTCCGTAATGGACGTAAATGCTTTTTGGACATTCGGTACCTGCCTGAATTTGATGAGCAAGATAAGGTCATTGGTCTTTACGCACTTATTGAAGATGTAAGCGATTACTATGCGTCGGTTGATGTTATGCGCACCATCCATGAAGTCGTCCATAAACGTGGCCGTCGGATTGATCCCGCCTCTATTGACGAGTTGCTGAGAGTGGGTGTGGACTATTTAGGCGTCGATATCGGCACCGCCAGTTCAATAAAAAATGATACTTACACCATTGAATGGGCACAAACCGCAAAAATGGATTTCCCTGCCGGTACGCAATTGCCTCTGGCGACAACCTATTGTTCGGTAGTACTTAAGGCAAATAACTTAATCCACACGAATCATGCTTCAGAAGACCCGCGATTCAAAGATCACTCCAGTTACCAGACTTATGGTCTGGAGACTTACATTGGTACGCCGATTATTATTAAGGATAATCCTTGGGGGATTTTAGCTTTTGCTCGCAAAAACAGACGGGCTGAACCCTTTAGCGAACTTGAAGTAGAAATGGTAAGAATGATGGGCACTGCAGTTGAAACCGTCATTGCTGAGCAGCAGGTTCGTTCGGATCTAATCCGGCAGCGGGATGATATGGCGGTTATTGCTTATACCGATGCGTTAACCGGGCTAAAGAACCGCTCGGCTGGTATGGAAATACTTGAGCAAAGCTTAATGCGGCATAACGGCGAACGTGGGTGTGTCGTTGCTGTTATCGACTTTGACCACTTTAAAGCAATTAACGACACTTACGGGCACGATGTGGGTGATGAAGTGCTAATTGCAGGCTCCAGAGCCATGTCAGAAGCTGTTCGTAGCAGCGACAGTGTTGTCCGGGTGGGTGGCGAAGAGTTTATGGTGGTATTGGCTTTCGCCGACCATGATAGCGCGGCGCAAGTGCTGGAAAGAGTGCGCCAGTCGGTAGAGGAGACAGTAATTACGCTGGATTCAGGCGAAATTATTAATCCTACGGTAAGTATTGGTGCGTCCGAAAGTCGATTGGAAGACGACGTTTCCAGCATTTACAGAAGGGCGGATCAGGCGCTGTATAAGGCTAAGCGGGCAGGTCGTAACTGTGTTGTCTGGGCGGATGACACTGACGTATGAATTTATTATCAAAATAAAGTGATAAATCGTTTGACTCACAGTGTAATAGGCGTAGACTCCATTGCGTCGGATAGATAGAAAGACAGTTAGTTAAAAAACTCCACTTCGTTGACCTATTATTATTAATACCATCGTCCTGTAGTTCTAAGTTCTTATTTTTACCCGCATCATCGGCCTTTACGGTCACTTACTTAAAAGTTACAGGAAGATATATTATGTCTGATAAAATTACTGGTTCAGTAAAATGGTTTAACGAAGCAAAAGGCTTCGGTTTCATCGAACGTGAAAACGGCGCAGACGTTTTCGCACATTTCAGTGCTATTGCTAGCGAAGGTTTCAAAACCTTAACTGAAGGCCAGCGCGTTGAGTTCGCAGTAACTCAAGGCCCTAAAGGTCCTCAGGCTGAGAACATCGTAGCGCTGTAATAACGCGCCTCGAAGTCTAAAAGGGCAACCCTCGGGTTGCCTTTTTTTGTGCCCGTTTTTCATTAGCGGTTGGTTAGCCAGAGTGTTAAGCCAATACCAATAGCCATACCTAGCAGCAGCGTGATTAACATGGGCAGTGCATCTAACCAGCTCGGGGAACGTTGTTGATTTACTACGTTACTGCCTTTGGGTCTTGTGACAGAGCCTGCTTCGATAACCTGCCGCTCAATTTCATACACACTGCACAAGGCTGCAACGGTCTCCTGTGACGCTATGCCGTCTTTTTCAACGCGTTGTATGGTCCGTAAGCTGACTGCGCAGGCATCCGCCAGGTGCTGCTGTGTCCAGCCTCGTTTATTCCTCAGTTCTATGGCTTTAGCTTCATCAATTTGCATAGCTTACCCCATTATCTTTAACGCTATGGTGGCAGCTAAATAACCGAAGGCCATGCCGGCCAGGAAAAAGAGAATAAGGTTGCGGACAAAAACTTTTTTATTATCGAAAGCGGAACGAGCTTTGGTTTCTATGACGTTGCCGTCGGTCATCAGAGTACACTCTACCCGACAGAATAGAAAACCGGTCACGTTAAAGCGCAGTTCGTACTGAGTGCCATCAACCTGAAACTGATGGCGACTGGATAAGCCCAGGTTACGTTTTTTTGATACCGACACACCGTCGACCAGAATCTCTTCTTTACCCGTAAGGCTGGAAGCATTTGCGGTAACAGTATGGTCATTATGCTCAAATTCAAAACGATACGCTAAATACAGCTTTTCAGTCAGAGATTGTTTCATTGCGATTCACCTTTTTATTTGTTTTAAAGAATACACTCTTCGTGTGCTGAATAAAGCTACCAGCGTTAGAAAAACAGTGTGACGTCAGTTTTGAGCCTGTCATATGACAGTGCTCTGTCATATTGCTTCCAGGCCTTTTGATACGTGTAAATGTGAGTAAAGTGGCGATCTAAACTCCGTAAGAGTTACGTAGAATCAGACAGAGAAAACTCATGGAGGTGGATGATGAAAGTAGCAATTATTGGAGCGAATGGAAAAATCGGTCAGCATTTGGTTGAGCAAATGCAGCAGTCGAAAACACATGAAGTAATTGCCGTGGTGCGTAAAGAAGCGCAGAAAAAAGCCTTGCAGCAACAAGGTGTTACCGTCAAGTTAGGTGATTTAGAAGGGCCAGTTTCGCAGTGGCAGGAACTGTTTAATGGTGTTGATGCCGTGGTCTTTACCGCGGGGTCCGGCGGAAATTCTGGTGATGACAAAACTTTATTGGTCGACTTAGACGGTGCAGTAAAAACCATGGAAGCCGCTGAAGCGGCCGGAGTTAAGCGTTATGTCATGGTCAGTGCCTGGCAGTCCAACAACCGGGAAAACTGGGCCGACTCCTTACTTCCGTACTACGCCGCAAAACACTACGCTGACCGCGAATTAATGCGTACAAACCTTAACTGGACCATTGTTCGTCCGGGGGCATTAACGGACGAAGAAGCAACCGGTAAAGTGGTTGTTGGTGATTCACTGGCACCGGGTTCTGTACCACGTGAAGACGTCGCCAGCGTATTACGTCGCTGCCTTGACGAAAATGGAACTGAGCATAAAGCGTTTGACTTAATGTCGGGTGACAGCGAGGTAGAGCGTTCGCTACAGTCGATGAAAGGAATGGCTTAATACCTCGGTGTTACGGCTGGAGCATCCTCTTGCTCCAGCCGGTTTTTCCATTTTAAGCGTTATAAAACGTTATTTAAGGCTATGCCTATACCGAAGCGGGTCTGTTTGTGGTTGTAATCAATCAAACTCTCTCCGTAACCCGTAAATATTGAGGTATAGCCTATAAATTTACCGCCAATAGGGAAGGTCCAGTTGAGCTCTGCTGACCCCCTGCCGGTATCAATGGCATGACGAATACGGAAGATGTACTCAAAATCACCATCGCTGTACGCGGTGGTGAATTCATAGTCGCCAACGTAGTCGGTAATGTTCGGATTGTCATCTCCACTGGCTTGCATAGGGTCGGTTTTTCTATTTTCCTGTAAGCGTATCCAGGGTTTTAGCGAGAAAACAAAACGGCCTTTTTCAACAAAAAACTGGGCATAAACGCGATTCCAACTGCGTGAAAGAGGCTGACTACGGCCATTTGACAGGTGCTCTGCACCAAAGCTTACCCCGGTATTTGTGCCAAAAGGATGCCAACCCGTTGGTGCAGCATAAAATATCTCTGGCATGTAATTGGTTTCACGGAACGGCTTGGAAATATCATCGGAATACACTTGCCACCACGACTGCACCGTTAAGCCAAAGAAAAGCTTATCTTCTTCAAAAAGCAGGCTTTCTTTATTAAACGGTATTTTAAAGCTGATCTGAAACTTGGCTTCGTAGTCTTCAAGATTTTCCTCGTAGTCATCTACATCGGCGTACTGCTTTCGATTAATGTTGTTGCTGGTCATAATTGGCAGTAAGTAGTTGCGACGGTGCGGCGTTAAAACGTAAGGGTCAAACTGTGTGACTTCCTCGCTTTTCATCCGGTTAGTTAAAGCGCCGGGCGACTCAATAGCATCGACTTTAACAATGTCTTCGTCTTCTTCGGCGGAGCGAAGCTCTTCCTCGCACTGGGCCCGGACATCCGCAACAGTGGTGTCGGCGTCTGTGCTGTTCATTTTATCCAGCAGGCATTGCTGCATATTTGAGAGTTCTTGCGCCTGGACATTAACCGCTATAGCGGAAACTCCTGTCGCAATCATCAAGATCCATTTTCTCATAAGCGCAATGCTCCTTTACTAAGACTCCTTGTACTATAGCTGAAAGAATCGTTTCAGATCACCCATCCACGTGAGTTTTGTTATACACTTATAAAAAGTAGGTGATTGAAAGAAGTTTAACTTTTAGGAGAGAAGTGTATTTCATATAGAGCTTTGGATCTCTTTGATAAGCTACCGCTTTCTTATCGGTTTGCGTTTGCTTTGTTTCTGCCGGTTATCGCGATTATTTGGATGTCAGGCTCTAATATCCTGGAGTTGCGGCAGTCGGTAAAAAGTCTTGACGCACTCAACGATAACATCACTTTAGTCACTGCGGCGGGTCAGCTTGTTGGGACTTTACAGCGCGAGCGTGGCTTGAGTGTATTGATTACAGACTCTGGTGCAGAACGGTTTCGTTCGCGCTTAGCGAAGAGCCGAGAGAAAACAAGCCAACAGCTGGCGAACTTGAAAGAACAGCTGAACTCAGTGGATATTAACTCGACGACTAAACCGCTTTACCAAAGCCTGAAAATAACGGTTGACGCGCTTGCGCAATTGCCAGTCATGCGTGAGCGTATTGATAAGGACGTCGCTACTGCAGAGGAGGCCACTCAGTTTTATACTAGTGTTATTCAGCAAACTAATAGCCAGTTGAGCGAACTGGCGAGTGATTTACCTATTGTTAGCCTTTCCCGTGAAGTAAATGCTTATTTTATTCTTAATCGCCTAAGAGAGTTACTTGGGCAAGAGCGGGCTATTGTTGGTAAAGCTTTGGTAACAGGGAAAATCAGTCAGGACAATATTCGCCAGTTGGCTTATAACACCGGCCGCCAAAAGAGCTTGCTTGTTGGCTTTGAGAGTCAGACTGCACTAGAACGCGCTAATGAATTATCAGAGTTGACGACAGAATTTCGGCAAAAACTGTTAGTGGCTTCGACACCGAGCGACATTCTTCAGGATATTGATGCCGAAACGTGGATAAATCAGCAAACTCAGTTAATTGAGAGCGTTCAGAGTGTTGAAGAACGCTTGATAGCTGCCATTAAAAATACGGCGTCTGATTCGTACGTTTCTTCCTCGAATGAAATGTGGCGCTACGTCATTATTTCACCCCTGGTGCTATTAACGGGGTTATTTCTAAGCTGGTTAATTCTACGCTATGTGCGTAAGCAAATTACATTGGCAGACTCAGTCTTTCAGCATACACAGGATCGCATAACCATTACTGACGCCGAAGGCCGAATTTTAGATGTGAACCCGGCGTTCACACGCATTACGGGGTATAAAAAACGGGAAGTATTGGGTAAGAACCCAAGGTTTCTGAAGTCTGGGCGTCAAGGCCGATCATTTTATCGTGCTATGTTCCAGGAACTGATAAAAAAAGGCTTTTGGCAGGGCGAGCTTTGGAACCGACGGAAAAATGGGGAGTTTTACGCCGAGTTGGCGTCGATGAGTGCAATTAGAAATAAACGGGGTGAGGTGCAAAACTTTGTTGGCATAAGCTCCGATGTAACCGAGCGGACTTTTGCACATAAGCGAGAGCTGGAATACCGGACTTACCACGATGCACTAACCGGCCTACCAAACATTCTTCTTGCGCGTGACCGTTTGGAGCATGCGTTAAGCATTGCAAAACGAAAAGACGAAATAATGGTAGTCGCTTCTATCGATGTTGATAATTTTAAGAACATTAATGCTCAATTTGGTCATGCCGTTGGCGATAAAGTCATCGAAAAGCTGGCTAAACGCTTGAACGCGGCCTTACGAGAAGGTGATACCGTTGCGCGGCTTAGTGGAGACGAGTTTCTGCTGATTGTTGAGGGTGCCGAAACTGAGCGGCATGTTAATGAGTTACTGGAGCGCATAAAATCGGAGCTGTCCGAAACTGTGACCGTGGGTTCTTACACTATGGACATTACGGTGAGTATGGGGGTAACAGCCTACCCACAGGATAATAATGACGCAGATACTTTGATACGCCACTCCAGTCAGTCGTTACATCAGGCTAAACGTAACGGCAGAGACCGAATTACCTGGTTTGATACCCAGCGCGAACATGCGCAAACACAGCTAACTCAGCTAATTAAGCGTATGGAAGAGGCTATTAGTAACAATGAGTTGGAGCTGTTTTATCAACCGAAAGTGAACATGAGAACCTGCGAAGTGATTGGAGTGGAAGCGCTACTGCGCTGGCGCGATCCTGAACGTGGCTTGGTGCCGCCGGGCGACTTTCTGCCGGCTATTGAAGAACACCCGTTCTCAATTACTGTGGGTAACTGGGTGCTGAATACCGCTCTGAAGCAAGTTAGTGAGTGGTGCTCACGAGGTGTCGAGTTGCCTGTCAGCGTCAATATCAATGCGCTACAATTGCTTGACGATGAATTTTTGGACTCAGTGAATGCTCACTTGCGTCACTACCCCAATGTGTCACCGAAGTTTCTGGAAATAGAAGTTCTGGAAAGTGCGGCTATTGGGAAAATTAATATCGCGGCTTCAATACTGGAGAAATGCAAAAATTTAGGTATTACAGTGGCTCTGGATGACTTTGGAACCGGCTTTGCAGCGCTAGATTACCTGAAGCGACTACCCGCACAGACATTAAAAGTTGACCAAAGCTTTGTGCGCGACATGCTTACCGATGAGAGCGACCTTGCCATAGTAAAGGGCATTATCGGTCTCGCCGAGGCCTTTAGTTTTAACATTATTGCTGAGGGCGTTGAAACTGACGAGCAAGGTAAAAAACTATTAGAACTAGGATGTATTTTGGGGCAGGGCTACGGTATTGCGAGACCTATGCCTGCAGACGAAGTCTTGCCATGGTTGAAGAACTGGAAATGCCCTGAAGGTTGGAGTGGGTATGAGAACTGTGAAGTGACAATATAGTTTGTACACTGAGTGGCTCTTCCTTTTCAGGTAGCCGTTAATCTCCGCTCTCATTCAATAACTTCATCAAGATGGCGACGCGGCACCGCGTCAATTTCATTTTCCGGAAACCCCTGTTGAGTCAATAGGTTTTGGAGTTTCGGGCGTAATGATGAAACCTGGATAGGCTGATTTAAATAGGACGCCTGCAGACCCTGTGAGTGTGCAGATAGCAGTACCTTTTCCAACGCCTGACCAGTTGCTAACCAATCCGCGACATTGTCACCAGTGCTGCCGAGAACAGCAAGTACAGGGGACTCGTCCGCTAGCTGCTTATCCTTTGCACCCACTCTGTTGCCCATGTCAAAAGTTCGGACTACCATTTTTGCAATGGGCCTAACGATTCCAGGTATCGTCAACCCGTCTCCTCGACGGCGAGGATGCATCCATGCTGCGAGTTCTCTTCGCCAACTGGGGTTTGACCACTGAATAGAATCGCCTTCTGAAACAAGCTCGGCCACCTTCTGACGCTCCTCTTCCGATTCGATGATTTCGAGCCAGGACCCCTCTGACAATACAGCCGCACTCAACGAATCCAGAATAGTGGTCGGTACGTCTTTCAATGCGAAGCGCTTTCGATAGGTTCGGCGCTCCCTGATAGATTTAAATAGGCCAGCTTCTAACTTGGATGAAGAATGTTCTTTGTTAAATGAGATTACTGCTAGCAGGTCATCATTACCGGGATCAGGTGTGATATCTATGGTCACACCAACCCCTTCGTGAGCAGCCGCCGATCGCAGATTCATTAGAGCGCAGCCACAGCTTATGGTGAGCTCTCTATCGTCCGGATCGTTGGCAGGGAGAGCTCGTGTCCTATCAGCAAACATGGAGACTACGTTATCATTAATCTCAATCCGCCATGGCTGCGTGTTGTGACTCGAGGGAGCGAGGATCGCATAGCTCAACAATGATTTTATCTGTGCGGCAGGAATGGACGTTTTCCCTGAAATTATCATGGTTTCGCCTCTTCAGTAATAAATCTTAGATTTATATATTGTGCATGCACACTTAGTAACTCGTTCAATTGGTAACTGCTGGCTTTTAGTTACAGAGGAAGAAAAAGCAATCTGAGTATCCTCACATTGATTCTAACGGTTCCGCAGTATCGAGCCTTATTTTTTCGATACGTAATTAGGGCTAATAAACTTTAATACACAACACAATAAAAAACGAGCAATGTTGCCGAGGTAAGCATGCAGTAAATGAGCGATGTCAACCACACTGACCAATAACAGGCTGGCAAGTTCCTGGTCGAAGTAGGCAAAAAATCCGAAGGTCTGTTTTTCGCTGTGAGTTCAATTGGCTACTCGCCTCCCTGTCATTAGTAAGTTTTATGAGGGGTGAATTAGGCACGGCACACTTATCTCTGCGTTATGGCCTTTCCCCAAGAATAGGACAGTGACCGCTCATTCTGAAAAATGAAAGCCGCGATAAGACCTTCGGAGCATCCCCGTGTGCTAGCAATCAGGGGAAGCCTGAGCTACACTGCCCCTTCAAATAAACTGTATTGCTAAGGGATTAGCAGTCGGCATTCTGGCAGGTTGGGGAGTTCGAATGCTGCAGGTTGTATCGACTATTCGAGTACTGGTTCTGCTTATGCTTTGCTCGTCCGTTAGCACGGCAGCGCAAGCCTCAACGCCCATCGTCATCGGGGCGCAAGAGCAGCTGGATATATCCCCGTTGGTATCTATTCATCAGAACACGCAATCCGATCTGTCTCTCAATACGGCCCTGAAACTCTATCGCCAAGGCCATTTCAGCCAGCCAGGTACCGTCGAGCAGTCGCCAACTAACTTCGGCCTGACCTCCGATGAAATCTGGTTAGTGTTTAATCTTTCAACGCCAGGTCAGCTATCTAAGCATTTATTTCTGGAGGTAGGCCATGCCTCGCTTGATAAGGTTCGTCTTTACCTGATGAAAGATGGTGAACTGGTAAGTGAACAAGGTTCGGGTGATCTGATGCCTTTTTCTGAGCGACCTGTAAGCCATCGTAATCACGTCTTTCCCCTATCTTTGTCTGCGTCCAGCCAATACCTCGTGTTTGTCAGTGTTCGCTCCGAAGGAACACTCTCGGTTCCGCTAACGCTATGGCAGGGCGACGGTCTCTGGCATAACGATCATTACGCCTATACCATGCTGGGCCTTTACTATGGCTTGCTTATCGCGCTACTGATCTACAACCTTTTTCTATTCTTTTCATTGCGAGATGTGCTTTACCTGACCTATGTGGGCTTTATAACCTGTCTCGCCGTCGGACAAGCGGGCCTTTCGGGTCTGACTGCTCAGTTTCTATGGCCTGATACCCCCTGGCTTGTACATTTGTCGCCCACCGGGGGAGTCGCTGCAGCGGGTATTTTCGGTGCATTGTTCGTGCACCGTTTTCTGGCAGGAACACCGGCACGGTTAAAACTCAGCTGGTTTATGCCCTGTATCAGCATCGCTTACGGTCTGACGTTCCTGACAGCTGCAGTCGGTTTCTATGATATGGCGGCTATAGCCGTCAACCTCTTATCGCTGGTTTTTTCGGTCGCGGCATTAGCGATGGGCGCCGTTAGTCTTTACCGCAAAGAACCGGGTGCCAGATTTTTCGTGCTGGCTTGGGTGTCTTTTCTGCTGGGCGTTCTTGTTATCGCTCTACACAATATCGGAATACTGCCGTCCAACGGCTTTACGGCCAACGCCCTGATGATTGGTTCCGCCATGGAGATGCTGCTGCTTTCACTGGCGCTGGCTGACCGTACCCGAGAGCTTGAAGTGACCAACCGCAAACTTTGGGAGAATCAGCAGTTGTTGGAAAAACAGGCCAACCATGACGTTCTGACGGGCTTGGCCAACAGAAAACTTTTGCAGGATCGGCTTGCAGGAGCACAGGCTCGGGCTAGACGTTCGGGAGAGAGTTTCGCCCTGGTGATGGTCGACCTGAACAAGTTCAAGGCAATCAACGATACGTTCGGTCACTCTGCTGGAGATGACGTATTGATATCTGTCAGCAATAAGCTGAAAGCTTTACCAAGAAGCTCGGATACCGTTGCCCGCATTGGAGGTGACGAATTTGTACTGCTGCTAGAGGGTGCACAAAAAGGAGAAAGCCTGGAGCGGCTGATAGCAAATCTCTCACGCATTGGTGATATGCCGGTCATTCTTGATAATGGTGCTGAAGTCCGAGTGGGCTTGAGCATTGGCGTGGCGATATATCCTGATGATACCAATGATATCGACCGCCTGTTTTCACTGGCAGATGCAGACATGTATCGTGACAAGCAGGCTCAGGGGAAAGCCGCTCCAGAGGGAAATTCGATATTGGCTGACTGTTCCAGCTCACCTGAACATTATTGAGTATAAGTGACCAGGGTCGAATGACTATATTTGGCACAAAGCGGAACCAGCCAGTTCCAGCCAATAATCAACTACATCAGCTCTGATATACCAAATACAAAAGTGTTGTTTAAAGAGTGGGCTAAAAATGCAATGGAGAAGCCTCTCAGGCAATGACTTTCCCAAAAGTGAACCAGCGGCAGAGAAAGTAATATGAAGGGTATGAAAACCATGAAAGCGTGCCCTGGTGCCGATGAAAAATGAAGTGCAGACAATGTGAGAGCGCATACAAAAATTTGCATTGTCGGATTCGTTGTTAGGGAACGTATCAGAAGAATAATGACAAACACTATCATTGTTTCGATAAGTGGCATTAACACTATGAATATAAATGAGAAATTAAAAGCGTCAGGCTTCTCAGGTGCCTTATCAGAGACTACAAGAACCAGTATCAATGCAAAAACTATTGTTGATAAGAATGAGGCTATACTTAACTTACACGAAGCCTTTATGATTGACTGGCCTTGCAGGAAGAAATTGGATAATTTTTGCAATTACTTCTCTCCTCACTCTTACCTGACAGTCATATCTGTGAAGCGACAATAAAGTTTGCACACTGAGTGGAGAATAACACTGACCGCTAAGCACCAAGCAAAACGCGGCATTGCTCTTATCGTTTGGGTGCAAGGTAGAGAGGTTCACTCATACCGATGACAGTGTCTCTGCTTTTAGTCTTTCTTTGATGAATAGCTACTTGGAATTTGAGTGGCAACTGCATTTTTTTCAATACTTTATCTGAATAATCCGCACTCGTCGATAAAGGAGTAGTCCATTTCATTGATACTGAGCCGCTCTTCGAGTCAATTTGGCAAGGAGCGTTTCCTTTGGTTTGGGTCACCCATTTACCTTTTCCCGTTGCAAACAAGACTGAGCATGTATATAGACCCTCAAGTGCTTTATAGTTCTTGATACTATAATCAAACTTTACATCTAACTGGTGCTTTTCGGTTCTAGGTAGTCCCACTTCGGAAACTTTAAGATTATTAATGACCGCTTGGCTGTCACTCACATCCGAGTAATTTTGTGATGCACACCCAGTTAAAAAAGCAATGACCGCGATCCCGAGAGTTTTCTTCATCGTTATCCTCCTTGAATACATAAAATTTTCATATTGGGGTGTTGCATAGCAAGCAACATTAAGGAAAATTCAAGCACCACCTCTCGCTCACAGCCTTTCAGAATTGACAGCTTATGACTACTTTGTAGCCGCGCTAAGGCTTTTCATAACGCACCTCGTCAGGAAGGTTGTCGATGTACTTCTTTTGTACGGTTAGCTCTGTACCATCATTGAGTATAAGAGCCCCCTTTTTATCTGGCTTGATATGAAAGCCTTTAATGAAGTTCAAGTTTACGATGGTCGAGCGACTGATTTTACGGAAAAGCAACGGGTCAAGCTGAGCCAACAACTCATATTGCGTAATACGAAATGGGTAAGCGCGCAAGTTAACATAAAGCTCTTGGTAGTTTCCCGACGAACGAATGAATTGAACAGTATTTAAGTCTATTAGAAACTCTTTGTTTAACATTTTGATGAGGACCTGACTAAGCCATTTTTCTTGTTTAATGCAGCCCTTGTAATCAGGCTGCTTTGACAAAGCAGTTGCTTCACCCCTCCAACGTCGAATAATGAAACGGTAAGCATTAAAAACTAGGATGAAGAAAATGTAGATCCTTACATCTTTCGAGTACTCGTAAATAAGACTTGTGACCTGCCATTCGAAGTCATAGTCCGATCCTATTGATGCATAAATGAGAAGGCGCAGTGTCACCATAATGCTTAGGTGTGCAATGCAGAATATAATACTGCCAAAAAAATGAAGGATAATTTGGTGCCTGATTTTTACTAATTTCAATGGATACTTTTCAGAAAGCCAAGCTAGTGATGGAAGTAAAATAGTTATGCTCAGTATGCTTGTCAGCTCCCACAGCCATGGTTCCCAACTATCTATGCCAACCTTCGAGCCTTCAACCTGTGCCGTGAAGCCGTTCGCGAAAAAATTTACCAACAACAATAAACTGATAAGAGTAATCTCAATTGTCCGCTTGTGACTGAAATACCACTCGAAAAATCTATCCCGTTCCATAAGTACGTTGCTTCCTACCTAATAAGAGCCTTTTATCCCATAACGGTGTGTTTTATCACTAAAACGCTGAGCCTGACACGTAAAAGCTGCACTCTGTGCTCCCGTCGACATAATCAGAGCATTATATTTAGCCGGGAGCGTACACCATGAAATATGAAAGACGATATGACATCGATTCACTTAGAGTTTTAGCTTTTGCATTACTTATTTTATACCACTGCGGCATGCTTTATGTACCAGGCTGGCACTGGCATATAAAAAGCGAATATGAGATAGAGGCGCTGCCCGGCGTCATGAACTTCGTTAATGCTTGGCGTATGCCGCTAATTTTTCTGGTAAGTGGGGTTGCTATATCACTTGCCAGACCTACACGGAACTTGAGTAAATTTCTAAAAAGCCGTTTCACTAGACTAATGCTTCCCCTAATGATTGCGATGATTTTCACTGTTCCAATTCAGGCATATATTCAGGCTGTGTCAAATGGCAGTATCGAGCCCGGTATTGTAGAATTTATATATCAGTATTACACCTTTGGGACTTGGCCTGATGGTGCATTTGATGGCTCTGATGTAGGGTTCACTTGGAACCACTTATGGTATTTGCCTTACCTATTGATATATACCGCGATCCTCGTAGTGCTATTGAAGTTATATACAGTATTTTTCGATAGCGACTTAAAATTGACGTCGCGCTTCTTTTGCGTCGCAGCCTTCTGTTTATTCATTTTTGTAATAGCTCTGAAGTCGGTCGTTAAGCCCCATTTCCCAGAGACTCACGCACTATACAATGACTTTTATGCCCATCCTTATTACTTCTCCATATTCCTATTTGGCTATCTATTAGGTAAAGCAGAGACTACTTTTTGGGAGGCCCTCGCGGCTAAAAGTTGGGTTTTACTAGCAGCTGCGTTAATAACTTTTACCTCGTTACAATACTCAAATGCGGTCTCATCGAGCATTTTGATTAAGAATAGTCTAATTACAGCATACATGATGATTATGATTGCATCGCTTCTGGGATTAAGTTTCAAACATTTGAATTCGCCAAGCTCCTTACCAGCGAGGTTTACAGTAGATATCTTCCCAATGTACATCCTTCATCAAACCATAATTATATGTTTAGCCTACTGGCTAGTTCCTCTTGAGGTTGGAGCAACACTGGAATCTTCAATTATTATTTCTGTTACCTATTTGAGTTGTTACTTAGCGACTAGATTTCTTCTAAGGCCAGTGCCATGGTTAGGGAAAGCTTTTGGTATTTGGCGCTAAAGAAATCTAGGATCTATTAAGCTTTTTCAAAGCACTTGATTTTGTATTAATGTCTAGATAAATCTCATTGCATTTACGAGATTCATTTCGGCTAAGCGAACACTAAGTTGGCAGGTGTGGGTAAGCCTGTTGGCGGTTTTGATAAGCCAGAATATCTGGTTTTTGAATGACGCCTTTATCAATATTGATGGCCCGACGTATGGTTTCATTTTGCTGCCAGCCATCCGGTCCTGCGGCTATGGCCGGTAAATGGAAAACCAATGCGGCGGAAATTGAGCGTGAGGCACTTTCCCAAAAATAGCTGGGCGTATGGTCAACGGCGTAGTAATCCACTTTTTCGACTTGAAACATGGGATTTTTAAAGGTGGTTGGTTTAGCAAAATAAAAACCCATACCTTCGTCACAACTGACATCAATAATCAAACAGCCCGGTTTGAGACAAGCTTTTTCTTGTTCGATGACAAAGTCGATAGGGTGGTTGGTGTCTTGATAGATGCCATTGATAATGAGCCCCGATTCGCTGATCAAATCACACAGTGGCCTTTCTGTTCCGTCATGTTCAACCACCATCATCCTTGCTTGATCGGCAGCGCCAGCTCTTAACCAAACATAATGACAATCGAGGACTTCTTCACGGACCTCGTGATCAGGTCGCTGAATGCAGATAGTAATATCGCGAAAGCCATGGGCTTTGAGTGCATAAATAGCCCCACGACTGACAGCACCAAAACTGAAGATAAGCGCTTTACGCTGATTACCATAATGGCCGTCTATGCCCTTAAGCTGGAGCGCATGGATCACCCCGCAATATCCCGCCATTTCATTATTTTTATAGAATGTATGGCGCCCAACCTGGCCTTGGGGACCCCAGACATACATATCTTCAAAAGCGATTAAAGTCTGTTTTCTATCAATGGCAATCTGGGTGACCTCCCGTTGTTGTGTGCAATGAGGATAACCCCAGAGTACGCCGCCGGTCCGCAATTGCTCAAAATCGGCAAGTACTGGTTTGGCGATAACAACGGTGTTCATGGTTTCTAACAACTCGTCTCTTGATGCCAGTCCTCCCACCTGAGAGGAGAGTTCAGCATCATCAATACCAAAGCGTTCTCCATAGCCCGTTTCAAAAATGAGTTGCTTACGTATTTTTTCGGGGATCCTGGATAAATGATCCGGATGTATCGGCACGCGCCGTTCATCTTCCTTTTTAGAGCTGCCAATAACGCCTAGTGAAGTCATATTCATGGTATTGCCTTGTGCTTGAGCGTTTGAACCAACAGTGGTTGGCAATTCTTACTGCAAGCGAGAATGAAATGTGCAGGTACTTTGATGTGGAGAATAGGTTTTGATTGTAAATGCGAAAAGACTGGAGCTTGTGAACCTAAAGCCTAGAAAATAATTCACCTAAAGCTAGGTCGAGAGTGTAACACAGTTCGGGTTTTATATCTGAATCTTAACACCAAGCCTACACGCCTCAAAGCGCCTACACATGATGATATGGTCACTCTAATGCACACCTTCATACGTTGCGGGGGCACGGGGTCAGGTCTTCGGTCAAGGCTGACAGAAAAATTCCTCACTGTTCGGCACTATTGCTTTCTAAAGGCTCGCCTTCCTCATCCTGCAGCTGATGATCAAACGCTGCTTGAAGACCGGTTTCCTCTTCAGGTATATCACCTTCATGTTCAGTATGGCCGGGATAAAATGGTGATATTAGTGCGATAAGAACGCCCACCGCTGCAAAAATAGAAAAGCTTTCGGTATAGCCAAATTCACCGACGAGTAAGCCAATAATAGGCGACCCTGCTGCTTGGCCTAAGGCACAAGCTACAAAGGGCAGCACAGGTCCCATTGAAAGGCGGCCCGGCAATAAACGAATGCCTGTCATCAAGTACAGCCCGGTCAGACTCATGTAGGCCAAGCCGAAGATCAAAGCTGAAAACACGGCAAGATAGATTTGGCTTGGGCTGGCGGCCAACAGAGTCAAACTGGTTGTTAGCATCATCAGCATTAGTGCGTGGGTGATCGCCGGGTTATTTCTGTCGGCCAAATCACTGATAATAGCGCCACCCAAACCTGCAATACCTAAGGCTAACCATAACCAACCACTTTGTTGGGATGATAATGAGCCCAAATTGGTGACTAAATCCGGCCCAAATGTCCAATAAGCTGAAGCAATAAAGCCCATGGCGAAGGCAAACAAAGATAGTTTTAATAGACGCCACCATTGTTTAGCTTTGATTTTAGGTGGTGGCGTTGCATTTGATGGAGTGAGCCTGGAAACCGAAGGAATTAAATACCAGGCAAGAAAAACACCAATAACGGCTATTACCGTGAATGATAAATAGGCGTAGCGCCACGCTCCAACTAAAAATAATACAGCTGGAACAGAGAGCGCGACGCCAATGCTTGTGCCAGCATTCATTACTGAACTGACCCGTCCGTGGATGGAGCGGTCGACCAAAGCCTGCATGGCTGAAGTTAAAGCGGGCATCATTAAGCCAGTGCATATACCACAAGCGAATACTCCTAAGCCGAGACTTATGGGACCAGTTGCCTGACTCACTGTAGCCAGACCGAAAACACTAAACAAAGCAGATAACACTGTCGTGTTACGTGCACCAAAATATTTGGTGACTAAAGGAGCCACTAAACTGATAAAAACGAAACTTATAAGGGGAAGTGCGGCGATAACACCGATTGTATTTGCGCTGATCTCTAGGTCAGCACGTATTTGCGGGACAAACAAACCGAAGGCGAAACGAGCTAAACCAAAGCTTATGGCAATAAGTGTGGCGCCTGTAAGCGCAAAGCGGATGCCTGAGACTTGTCCCATAAAAGCGCCTTAAACCGATGATTCATGTTATCAGTTTAAGACGCTTTTATGGGTTACGAAACCCTTGAGTATGGTTAAATATGCGCGAGCAACAGTTGGATCTGTTTCCCGATATAAAAGAAAATTTTTTAACGCAAACGCTGGTTCCTAGCTTAATTGCAGTCCGGTTCCATGAAACGTAGCAGATGGGTCAATACGGTATCCATTGTCTCTTTACTATAACTGCTCACAACTCCGACCCACAAGCAAAACCACTGCTCCACGCCCATTGAAAATTAAAGCCTCCCAACCAGCCGGTTACGTCCAAAACTTCGCCAATGAAGTACAGGCCTGGTTGCTTCTGGCTTTCCATGGTTTTGGAGCTGACTTCGTCGACGTTCACTCCGCCTAAGGTGACTTCAGCTGTGCGGTAGCCTTCGGTGCCGTTGGGTTTTAATTGCCAGCGGTTAAGGTTATCGGCTATGGCCTGAAACTGTGCGTTAGAGGAGTCGGCCAGTTTGTTGTTCAGCGGCCATTGGTGGTGCTCTGCTAGTGCGGTAACCACTCGCTTAGGGAAGTGTTGCTGCAATACGGTATTAAGCTGGGTTTTGGGTTGTTGTTGCTGTTGCGTTTTTAGCCATTCAAAAGCGTCCTGGTCGGGCAGCAGGTTAATGGTCACGGCTTCGCCGGGCTGCCAGTAGGACGACACCTGCAAAATAGCAGGGCCGCTGACGCCGCGGTGAGTAAACAGCATGGCTTCACGAAAGTAGCCGTCGTGGGCCTCTGCACTGACGGGTACGGCCACACCGGAAAGCTCGGCAAAGCGGGCCTTTTCGTCGTCCTGCAGGGTAAAAGGCACTAAACCAGCACGTACCGGCACAATGGAGTGTCCGAACTGCTCGGCAATTTGATACCCCAACGGGGTGGCACCTAGCTTGGGCATAGATAACCCGCCACAGGCAACGACCAGCTTCTCGCACCGATAGTCGCCACGGCTGGTTTCAATGCGGTAATTGTCGTCGTAGTTTACCGACACAATGTCGGTGCGTAATTGCACCTTGGCCCCGTGGCGGTCGCATTCGCTCATTAACATGCGCACAATGTCTTTGGCGGAATCGTCGCAAAACAACTGGCCTAAGGTTTTCTCATGGTAGGCAATGCCGTACTCAGCCACCAGGCCAATGAAATCCCACTGGGTATAGCGGCTGAGTGCCGATTTGCAAAAATGTGGGTTGGAAGATAGAAAGTTCTCAGGGCCGGCGTACATATTTGTGAAGTTGCAGCGACCACCGCCGGAAATCAGAATTTTCTTACCTGCCTGCTTGGCGTGATCCAATACCAGCACCGACTTACCGCGCTGTGCAGCATGGGCGGCGCAGTGCAGCCCTGCCGCGCCGGCACCAATAATAATCACGTCCCAGTTCGACATTATTTTTGCAACTGCTCCAGTACGTACTCGGCTTTGCTCACTTCAAAGGACTTGTCCTCTTCAACAAACACGCTTTTTACCTGGCCGTCGGTAATGATCATGGCGTAGCGCTTAGAACGTATGCCACCGAAGTTACCGGTGTCCATGCTAAGACCCATTATCTGGTTGTACGCACCGTTGCCATCGGACAATAACCGAACCTTTTCTCCGATCCCTAAAGATTCGCCCCAGGCCTTCATAACAAAGGCGTCGTTTACGGCCACACAATTAATGCTCAGAACACCTGCTTCTTTTAATGCTTCGGCGTGTTCTACGTAGCCGGGCAGGTGTTTCTCCGAACAGGTCGGAGTAAACGCGCCAGGCACTGAGAACAGTACGTGTGTGCCTTTGGCGAATATCTCTGCCGGGTCGTAGTTCTGAATGCCAAGATCACCTTTGCTGGTCAGTGAACCTGATGGAATTTTATCGCCTTCTTTAATTTGCTGACTCATGAAAACCTCGTTTTATGTAAACATCAAAGCGATGTTTTTTACTCTTAATTTGACTGTTTGGTTCACGTCCGGCCAGAAAAGGTGCGCTGTTTGGGCGCTTAACCACCACCCGGAACTTTGCACGAGTAAGCGCAGGTTCTAACAATGAATCGGCGTCGTCGTCACTGCCGACCAACTGCTGGAACATTTGCATGTCTTTTTTCACCTGTGCTTTTTGTTTGCCAGTTTTTGGGTACATGGGGTCTAAATAAACCACGTCGGGCTCGTGGGCGAAGCCTTTGCCTGTATATAAATTGTCGGTTCCGATTAAATGCATATGCTGGCAAGTTTCACCAATGAAGTCGGCTTCTTGCTGGGCTCTGTGCAGGCCATTATCGAGCAGTGCAGCGACAACCGGGTGGCGTTCAATGAGTTGCACATCACAGCCTAGTCCGGCCAGTACAAAGGCGTCCCTCCCCAGGCCGGCGGTGCCATCGACAACCGATGGCTTAAACTGCCCACTAACACCAACGGCTTTAGCAATGGCCTCATTCTTTAACTGTGTATTCTGAGCGCGGTAGGCCGCCTTGCCCTGATGAAAGTCGACCACTAAAGGCGACATTTTTTGTGGGCTTTGCAGCCAGTGCAGAGCCAATATACCGTCGTTCAACCAAAGTTGAAAAACGTCACTGTCCGTGGCTTCCGACGGGAGGCCCCAGCGCCTGGCGATAGCCTTTGCCTCAGCGATTTCAGCATCGCTGCCGGCAAGAACGGGCACCCGGACGGTGGTTTTCACTGTGCGGCCTTACGCTGCATATCAATGTGTGGAATATCGTCTTCCAGATATTCTTCGCTAATGGCTTCAAAGCCAAAGCTTTGGTAAAACTTCAGCAGATAAACCTGTGCGCCGACCCGAATTGGGGCTTTGGGGGCATATTCTTCAAGGTAGTCGATACTGCGTTGCATGATTTCTCTGCCCAGTTTCTGACGGCGGACTTTCTCGTGTGTTATTACCCGGCCAATACGCGAATAGCCGGTGTCGGCCGTTGTCAGATACAAACGGGCGTAGGCGACCATCTCGTCGGCCTCGTTGCGGGCGTACAAATGTAAAGCCTGTTCATCGGCGCCGTCGGCGTCCAGGTATGGGCAAGTTTGCTCCACCACGAACACTTCTTGTCTAAGTTTCAGTAAGTCGTAGAGATCGTGCAGTGAAAGATCGTTAAATGCTTTTAAATGCCAGTTCATGTGCCTACTTTTTTCAATGAGTTATTAAGAGAAACCACGTTGTTTTTATTCACTTCGCTATCATACAAGGCGAGCAGCTCGGCGACGGGTTTGCGACCGTCGCCTTTTTGACTGATGCTGCGCGAAACCGACAAGCTGCTGATATCAGCGTGCTTGTACAAGGCGCGAGTGAGGTCGGTGTCGTGGTTGCTGATAAGTACCGGAATATGTCGTTTCTTTGCTACCTGAACAGCGCGGCGGGCTAATTCGTCCTGGTCGGTGAGGCCAAAGCCACCGGTGGCGTAGCTGGTGAAGTTTGAAGTCTGGTCCAGCGGGGCGTAGGGCGGGTCGCAATAAATCACATCGCCTTGTCGCGCACGGCGGAAAACTTGCTCAAACGGGCGGCAAATAAACTTGGCTTTGCGTGCTTTCTCGGCAAAGTGCTCGAGTTCCTTTTCCGGGAAGTAAGGTTTGCGGTAGTCACCAAAAGGCACGTTAAAAATGCCTTTGCTGTTATAGCGGCACAGGCCGTTGTAGCCGTGCCGGTTCATATACAAAAAAAGCAGAGAGCGAAAATAAGGGTCGCTGCTGGCATTAAAGGCGGCGCGCAGGGCGTAGTAGGCATCGGCTTGGTTATTGCGGTCTACGAAGAGCTTGCGGGCGTCCTGAATAAAAGTTTTTGGACGGCGCTTCACAAACTGATACAGGGTAATGAGATCCTGATTAATGTCGTTAAGCAGGTAGCTGTCGTAGTCGGTATTCAGAAAAACTGAACCGGCACCCACAAAAGGTTCGATGAGCTTTTTACCTTGCGGCAAGCGTGCTGTTATCGGCTCGATAAGTGAGTACTTACCGCCTGCCCATTTTAAAAATGCCCGATTCTTCTTCATGCGCCGGCCGTTGGTGGATCCTCAAGGGATTGTAACCCAAAGGCTGGGGGATGAAAATTGCTGACTGCGTGATTCGTCAGGCTACTGGCTAGTAATGTCGCTTTGCACACTGGCAAACGACTTCGCCCAGGGTTCCATTTGCTGCACATCAGACGGCAACTGCGTGGCGGCTGCACGTGCTTCGTCAATGCTGGGGTAGCTGCCAAAAATAACCACATACCGTTGGTCGGCGCGCTGGTAAACTTGAGTATTAGCTGCAATGCCATAGTCATTACGGAAGCTGCGCAGTAGTTGCGGGTCGCTAATAATGCTGATTTGCAGCGTGTAATTACTGGCGCTCTGATCCAATGCCCACTGGGTTTGAAACGGGCGTGCTTGAGGTTGAGACTGCTGCGGTTGTGGCGCAGGTTGTTCCGCTTTAGCTTCCGGTTCTGCCTCTGCCACAACGGTTTGAATACCGGCTTCAGCTGCGGATGGTTCATTAGATGAACCGACAGGCTCGGCTTCCTGTGGCTGTTGTTGCTTAATGAAGCCCAGTGAAATTTCACCCTCTGTAATTTCAGAGGCGGCTACGGTGTTTAATGTACCTAGCGCATTACGGTAAGAGGCGGCCAGTTCTGCAGGAACCAGTTCTAAAGAACGCTCATTTAACGGTTCAAAGCTTGGCAAACTGGCGGTCTGTTCGGTAGCTTCTGTTGCGGTTTCATCTGCGGCTGGCGTGGCATTATTTGCGTCGCCTTCTTCGGTCGTGGTTTCTGCCGATGCCGCTGATTCTGGGTTCACTTGTTGCCAGTAGGCGGTTAGCTGCTCTTTATTCAGAAAACCGGCAAAGGCCAGGCTAATAATTGCTGCAATTAAAAGAATAGGCCACAGACGCATTTTTCGGCGGCTATTCTGTTCTGCTTTACGGTTGGCTTTGCTTTGTTCGCTGGCGTCGTTATTGTCAGTATTCTCTTCGGCACTGGTATCGCGGTAGCGGGCTGCCTGAGTGGTTAAGGTTAACTGCAGACGCTGCTGAATTTCACCGGGAAACCCATGAATGGAATTTAAAAACTGTTGAATGCGCTCCAGGTTCCAGAAGCTGCGCTGTTTCTCCGGCAGTAAGGCCTGCACAAAGCGGATCTGCTCGTCATGATTAAGTGGCTGAACCTCAATCATGGTTGGCCCCTGTACGCGCAAATGCGGTGCCGGACGCTGTTGCTGAGCCCAACGGCTGTCGCCGGTAATGATAATGCTGGTGCGCTGGCCAATGGCGCTAAGTTGGGCGACCGTGGAAATGCACTCGGCTAAAAAGCTTTCTGAAAGTAATTCACCGTTATCAATAACAATAATGGCGTGGTTAAGCGGACGCTGGCGTTGCATCTGACGACTTAGTGACTCGTCGTTAATGCTGATGGTACCGAACAGTTGATTCAGTATTTGAGCGCGAACACGGTCGTTGGTGGAGCGTTCATTGGCGCTGATAAAAGCCACTTCCGCGTATTCTGATGCCTGCTCAAGAAACACTTCAGCAATGGTGGTTTTGCCGCTGCCTTCTTTGCCGTGCAGCATAATAAGTGACACGCTTTGCTGGCATTGCTGATGGAGCTGGTCAATAACCTGCTGTTGGCTCGGTTTAGTTTTTACCGGCGCGGCAACAATATGTTGTGTGGTTGCAAGTGCTTGCATCTGTCTGTTCCTGTTTATCAGCCGAATAGAGATAACGCGTTGGCGTTAGCAACATTCAGTGATCACAGCAGCAACAGTATGATGTTCTATGGTACTGACAACTTCAGCTTTACCAATAGCGACTGGAAGGACAAAATGCAGTTGACCGTCTTTTACTTTTTTGTCGCGCTGCATGTAGTCTAACCAATCCTGCCAGGGCATTTGCGGGCCCTTAGTTGGCAAGCCAAGTGCCAGCAGTAAATCTTTGATGCGTCGAAAATCTGACGAATCGAGCCGCTGTGTCACTTCTGACAACTTAGATGCAATTATAGTGCCAGCAGCTACAGCCTCACCGTGTGTCCATTCACCGTATTCAGTAGCGGCTTCAATGGCATGGCCAAAAGTGTGACCTAAATTGAGTAATGCCCGCAGCCCTTTCTCACGCTCATCCAGCGCGATCACTTCGGCTTTAATTTCGCAGCTGCGCTTAATGGCGTAGGTGAGTGCCACCGGGTCTTTCTGGTTTAATTCTGCGGTATGCTGTTCCAGCCACTGAAAAAAGTCAGCGTCGTAGATAACGCCGTACTTAACCACCTCGGCCAGGCCGCTGCGGTAGTCTCGCTCAGTCAGCGTCTGCAGGCAGTCTATGTCGATAACCACCGATTTGGGCTGATAAAAAGCGCCAATCAGGTTTTTTCCCAGGGGGTGATTAACCGCTGTTTTTCCACCCACGGAAGAATCGACCTGGGACAATAGGGTGGTTGGAATCTGGTAAAAGTCGACCCCCCGTTGAAATGTTGACGCCACAAAGCCAGCTAAGTCACCAACTACACCACCGCCTAAGGCAATAATGCCGCAGTCGCGGTTAAAGCTAGCGTTAATCAGAATATCCATGGCTTCGGCGTAGCTGTCCAGACTTTTAAATTGCTCACCGTCACGCATTTCAAATACCTCGACCTGATGACCGGCAAGCGTACTTAATAGCGGTTTTAAATAGTGCCGGCTGATGGTCGGGTTAGTGATGACCAGCAACTGCTGATTGAGTTTATGCGGGAGGTTGTCTACGTAGTTTGATAACAGGGCGTTACCAATGTAGATAGTGTAGCTGCGTTCACCTAAAGAGACGTTAACCTCAGCCATGAACGCAGCTCCCTTTAATTACCCGAGGCCGTTAATCGACTCGAGTTGATCGATAATGTCATTAACGACGAATTTTGCGCTTTGATCATCGGTTTGCACTGTGATGTCCGCAATTTCTTCGTATAAAGGGTTGCGCTCTTGCGCCAGTTGCTCCAGCACTTTACGCGGGTCATCAGCTTCTGCAATGAGTGGCCGGCGTTTATCGCGCTGGGTGCGGGCCAGTTGCTTCTCGATAGGTGTTTTTAAATACACAACAACACCCCGAGCCGACAGACGGTTACGGCTTTCTTTGCTCATGACCGAGCCGCCACCTGTCGCTAAGACAATACCCATGTTCTCGGTAAGCTCTTCGATTACTTTTTCTTCGCGTGCACGAAAGCCTTCTTCACCTTCAAGTTCAAAAACCCAGCTGATATCAGCCCCTGTGCGGCGCTCAATTTCAGAATCTGAGTCGAAGAACTCTAAATGTAATTGTCTGGCGATTTGACGGCCAATCGTACTTTTGCCAGCCCCCATGGGCCCAACAAGAAAAATATTACGTTTCTCAGCCATATTCCTGCTTACATCATTGGTTAAAATTAGCTGTAACTCACGAATCCGGAGTGTCTGGAGACGTCCCCCAACCCAACGAAAAGAAGCGCGATTATCGCAACTTGAGCCCACTTTAGCAATAGTAATCGGCTTTTGGACTAAGTTTGGGGCAATATCGTTGGTGTGACGAAAATCATTAACTCCCGCTTTTCATCGCGCTGCTGCTGGTGAGAGAACAAATTCCCGAGTAACGGCAGCGAACCTAAGATGGGGACGCGACTGTCATCATTCAAGCTATGTTCCTGAAAGATACCCCCTAAGACGATAGTTTCGCCATTTTTCGCCAGTACCCGCGTCGACATTTCCTGAGTATCGATGGCAACGGCTGGTCCGGTAGGTGTTGCAATGGTGTCGCCGCGGGTATTCTGGGTAATGGTGAGCTCCATTAACACATGGTCATTTGGCGTAATTTGCGGGGTAACACTTAAGCCCATAACCGCTTTTTTAAATTGCACCGCAGTAGCACCGTGCGCAGCTGTTTCTACGTAAGGTATCTCGGTACCTTGTTCTATATAGGCAGGCTGCTGGTTCGACGTGAAAATTTTTGGGCTGGTAATAATTTCGGCTTTGTTCTCCTGCTCCAGCGCCGTTAATTCAAGATCCAGCAAAATGTCATCACTCAGTCTGGCCAGGTTAGCGGAAAAGGTGCCGGCGGGGTTTGTTGCCGGTAACTCCACTTGCATACCTTTAACAAAGCTCCCTGCGTCTTCAGGTATATCCAGTCCGTACTCCGACGCGCCCCAGCGAATACCCAGCTCTTTACTGACGTTCGCTTTTACCGTGACCATGCGCGCTTCAATGAGCACCTGCTTAACCGGCACGTCCAGGTTATTGACCAACTGGCGGATGGTGGCCAGTTGCTCCGGCGTGTCTCGTACAATGAGGGTATTGGTGCGCTCATCAACACTGACGGCTCCGTTGGGGGACAAAAAGCTTTGCTGTTCACTTTTTAATAACGACGCCAGGTCACTGGCCTTTGCAAAGTTTACACTCAGCAAAATAGAGCGGTGCTGGCTATTGTCTACGACAGCATCATCTGCGACATCAATGCGGAGCATGGAACCTTGTGCGTGAACGGTTAAGCCATGACTGGCAAGCAGCGTGTCGAAAGCATCCTGCCAGGCAACCTTGCTGAGCTTTAAACTGGATTCCCCACTGACCTGGTCGGTAACCAATATATTTAACTGATGCTGATCGGCCAGTAATTGTATGAGCTGGCGTAGCGGCATTTTATTGGTATTGAGCGAGACAGGCTGTTGTCTTTGTTCTTCGCTCAGCAAGCCCTTCCAGGAAGTTTCCATTGCGTAACCAGATTTAGAGCAGAGCACCAGCAGAAGACTGAGCACACAAAAAGAGAATTTAATTGGCTTCATTGCGGTTTCTTGTCCTTAGTTAAACGAAGTTTGATGGCCTCTGCCGACCAGCAGCCAGCATATTGTTGCCAGCGTTCGAACACTGCGTACTCGTGTTTTATTTCACGCAAATGCATGAGTGGGTTTTCTATCCAGCTGTTCTCTGCAAGTGTGATTACGCGGTCCGGCAGTTGTAGCAGAGCTTTTCTTTGTGGTGAGGTTTGTGTCGCCAGTAATTCTATTAAAGACCAGTCACTGATTTGAATATCACTTTGTATTGCAGGCTGCTCTAAACACTGGAGTGACTCGGCAGTGACTGAAGGGAAGTTGGTTTTAAACAGCGTGTCGGCGTCAATGCTTGCCGAGGCTTCATCATTAACGTTTAACCACAGAAACTGCCAACTGAGCTTACCGTTGTTTAAGTCTGTGTCCTGCCATTTTAATGTTTGAGTAAAAGGGAAAGCCAGAGTTGCACCTTGTTGTGCCTGCATTACAGAGGCAACAAAACGAACAGCGCGCTGATAGCTGCCATTAACCCCAACCAGCCATTGCTCAGAACGTTCTGGATCCTGTTGGTAATGTAAGTCTACCTTTTGTTGCTTTGCCGCCTGGGTCAATAAAGACGAAACATCCACGAAGGAGGTTTCGGGTACGTCGACACTGTCCTCTGCCGGAATTGGAGGAAGAGATGCCTGTAGCTGCTGAGACTGATTCCGCAAGGTGTTGCTATGCTGCCCTGCCTGATACGCGGTTAAGTAATAGCTAATGAGCACAGCAAGCAGGGTAAAAATAAGCAGGGCGATGGCCCAGGCTAGAAGCACTTTTTGTAATGATTTAGCCACGACTGCCCTCATGCTGGCTACTTAAGTAATGGAATGAAACACGCTTTTGCGGCAACAACTGCTGCTTTAATTCAGCACGAGTGAGTTGTTGGTTTAGCCACAAATAGTGATCGTCAACTTCCTGGATCTGACGGTAGCTTGCTTCCAGCCGAAATTGTTCATGGCTAAAAGAAAGCTGACGTTGGTGGAAGCCTTTTGGTGTGTTGTCGAGCAATGCAGAAAATGCGTTAAGTTTCTGCTTATGCACGCGTTTACGCTGGGTAAAAGTACGTTGAGCCTCTTGCTGTTGCTTGTAGGCCCGCCAACGTTGTTGGTGAACTTTGCGTTGAGCCAGTTTCTGATTTTGCACACTGATTTGCTGCTGTAACTGAGTCAGATAGTCACTGTATGAAATAACCCACTGTGAAGAGAAAAAGGTAACGGTGATGAAAAGTGCAATACCGGTTTTATGTAACGTGCGGTGGCGTTGCCACAAGCTTTGCTCTCGCCATTGCAGGAGATTTAACGATGCCATTGATTAAACCCCCGTAAGGCCAGACCTAATAACACCAACTCATTATCTAATGCCGCAACAATGGGCGCTGGATTGCCTCTGAAAAAGGGGGTTGTTGAGAGCATTAGGTGCGTTAGCTGCGGTTGCCCCGATAGTTGCCGGTCAAGCGACGACTGAACCGCCTTGTCGCCAAAAGTCATAACCCAGCTGAACTTAAAGGACAATTGAGCCGACAGAAGATGAGACAGTAAATTGAAAGTATCGACGTATTCTAAGCGCTGAAAAATACCGCCTCTGCAATACAGAACAATAGACTGAGGCTGCCGGAGTTCGACAATGGCCCATTGCATTGCGCTTTCAAATATTGCGTTGTCGGGCCAAAGATAAGGAAGTACGGCATTGGTTGCGCGTACAACAGACTGATAGGCTGGCTCAACAACCTGTACCGGCATTTGCAGTGGTGCTAACAATGTCAGTAAGTCTTGCAGAGCTGAGCGTTGACCAATGACTGCTTCAGCTTCGCTGTCCCGGGTAAAATAGTCGTAACTAATACCCGTGCTGGTCTTTAGCTGTGGCGGTAACTTTTCCAGTAACTGCTCTTCAACCTGGCTGCGGTTATCCAGTGCAATTTTTTGGTAATGAGTGGCGGTGTAATCAAGCGCTGAAACAATGCCATCTTTCTTTAGTCCTTTATCGTTGAGGCTGTCTTTGTGTTGCTGTGAAAAGTGATCGACAACAAAGTGCCGACCCTGTCGCGATAGTTGTAAAACCAGACAACTTTCACGATTCATTTGCACAGCAAGTGGTTGCTGGCGAAGTAATGACATTAGACAATATCCTTATTGTAGAAAAGCCAGATGCAAGCGTAGTGTTGTGAACAAAAATCCGCCATAATAGTCAGTAAGAATTAAGAGCTAATTTATGTCGGTTTTTGCAGTTTAAGCAGGCTGGCATAGTGAAAATGCAGTTATGGAGCAGATAATTGAAGTGGTTTAAGCGGCTAATCTACACCTTGCTGGTGTGTATTGTTCTTGGCGGGGTAGCGGTTGGCAGCCTTTACTTTTATGTAAAGCCAGAATTACCCAGCGTGGAAACTTTGCGCGATGTTCGTTTGCAGACACCAATGCAGGTGTTCACAGCAGACGGAGAACTGATCTCACAGTTTGGTGAAAAGCGGCGTATTCCTGTGGAGCTGCAAGACGTACCACAACCTCTTATAGATGCCTTCCTGGCAACCGAAGACAGCCGTTTTTATCAGCATTTTGGTGTTGACCCTATTGGTGTTGTCCGTGCTTTTAGTGTGTTGTTAACCACCGGTGAAATTCAGGAAGGTGCCAGTACCATTACCATGCAGCTGGCGCGTAACTTCTTTTTGACCTTTGAACGCGCGTGGATGCGCAAGATAAAAGAAGCTTTTATTGCAGTTCACATTGAGCAGCTATTAAGTAAAGATGAGATTCTGGAGCTTTACCTGAATAAAATTACCTTCGGGCATCGCGCTCATGGCGTTGGGGCTGCAGCTCAAGTTTATTATGGTAAGCCGCTAAAAGACCTGACCCTGGCACAGATGGCAACCATCGCAGGCTTGCCTAAAGCGCCGTCAAACCTAAACCCAATTTCAAACCCGATTGCTTCGAAAGCGCGCCGTCGTGTGGTTTTGTTGCGCATGCTGGATGAAAACAAAATCAGTCAGGCGGAGTTTGAAGAAGCCGCTAATGCCCCGGTTACTGCTCGCCGTCACGGGGCGGAAGTAACGGTCAATGCGCCTTACCTGGCGGAGATGGTGCGTCAGGAAATGGTTGACCGCTACGGAGACGACAAAGCTTACAATGAAGGCTACAAGGTTTTCACAACGATAAGAAGTGATGTGCAGCTTGCTGCGCGTCAGGCCGTATGGGATAACCTGCACAGTTACGACGAACGTCATGGTTATCGCGGCCCGGTCAGCTTGTTGTGGTCCGCAGAGAAAGAAGAGGAACCGGTGGAAGAACCGGCTATTCGGCAATACCTTGAACAATTACGTGTTATTGGGGCGGTTACACCGGCTGTGGTGACAGCCATTGGTGAGCAGTCGGCGGAAGTGATGGTTAAAGATGAAGGGAAAATTACGTTACCCTGGGCAGCCATGCACTGGGCCCGCGAATACCTGAACGAAGAGCGTCAGGGGCCGCCTCCGGAGACTGCCGGAGAGATCATGCAGCCCGGGCACGTTATTTGGTTGCGCCGGGTGAACGGTGGCAGTGAATGGCGTCTGGCTCAAATTCCTGAACCGAGTTCCGCCATTGTGTCGCTAAGACCCGATGACGGCGCCGTAGCCGCTGTGGTCGGTGGCTACAGTTTCCAGCTGAGCCAGTATAACCGGGCATTACAAGCGGAGCGGCAGGTAGGTTCTAATATTAAACCGTTAATATATTCAGCAGCCTTTGAAGAAGGATTGACGCTGGCGACTTTGGTTAACGATGCTCCTATTAATCAGTGGAATCCGGGTTCAGGCATTGCCTGGCGCCCCAAAAACTCGCCTGAAGTATACGAAGGCCCTATTCGCCTGCGTAAAGCGCTGGCTAAGTCTAAAAACGTGGTTTCAGTGCGCTTAATCCGCGAAGTGGGCGTGAAAAAAGTGGCGGATCATTTAGCGAAGTTTGGATTGGATCGCTCTGAGATTCCTGAAAATGAATCGCTCTCGTTGGGTTCTCTTTCAATGACGCCTATGCAGGTAGCCAGAGCATTTGCCACTTTCGCAAACGGTGGCTTTTTGGTCGAGCCTTATTTCATTGAACGCATTGAAGACGCAGACGGCAACGTTTTAGACGAAACCGACCCGGCGCGCGCCTGTTTCGACTGCGATAAACCGGCACCGCAGGTCATCAGTGAGCAAAATGCATTTCTGGTTGAGCAGGCAATGAACTCTGCCGTCTGGGGTGGTGGAAGCTGGCCTAATGGCACCGGCTGGAATGGCACCTCCTGGCGTATTCAACGCTCGAAACCCATTACCGAAGCTGTAGGTCGTAACATTGCGGGTAAAACTGGTACCACAAACGACGTGCGAGACACTTGGTTTTCGGGCTTTACTTCTAGCCTGTCAACCACGGTCTGGGTAGGTTTTGATGATGTTTCCAGAAAGCTGGGGCGTACATCAAAGCATCCTGAAGTGGACTCCAGTCAGCAGTCAATAACAGGCGGTGAGGCTGGTGCTAAAACAGCGTTGCCGGGCTGGATCCTGTTTATGGAAAAGGCGTTACCCTTGTTCCCGTCAAGTGAGTTTGGTATTCCACCAGGCGTGGTGAATGTTCGAATCGACTTAGAAAGTGGTAAGTTGTCGCATAAGAGCGATTACACTACACGCTTTGAATACTTCATTCGGGGAACTGAGCCGACAGAGTATGGCCGTGATAATGGCAACTCAGACAGCAATATTTTTGAAGACGATGACGACGATTTATTCTAGTCAGGCATTAGGACAAAAATAGGTGGGAGCGTTAAGCTCCCACTGCCAGTTTACCCAGTAACTGGTTCAGATCGGACTGAACACCGCCTGCGGTAACGTGTTTACCCGCGCCGGGACCACTTATTACGAGCGGCATTTCAGAATACCAGTCGGTGTAGATAACGAAAATGTTTTCGCCGGGTATTAAGTTTGCCAGCATATCCCCTTCCGGAATGTACTCAATACCAACCTGAGCGGTAACCCGCTGCTCATCACTGACGGTAAAGCTGGCCAGTAGTCGCGGTACTTTACCGTCTTTGGCGGCTTCGTCGAGCATGGCGGCCATGGGCTCATCAAGCTCGGATATACGCTGCATGAAATCTTTAAGCGGTATGTCGCGTAAGTTCTCCGGCACCAGGCTTTGTACCTGAATGTCCTGCCAGTCGAGGTTTAAGCCAATTTCGCGTGCCAGAATCAGCAGTTTACGGACGAGATCCTGACAGGACAGATCCTCGCGTGGGTCGGGTTCGCTGTAGCCGCGTTCTTTGGCTTCCTTTACCAGCGAGCTGAAAGCCACACCTTTGGTAAAATTTTCAAACAACCACGACATGGTTCCGGAGAAAATACCGGAAATACTGCGAATTTCGTCGCCGGAATTGCGTAAGTCATTAATGGCGTAATTCAAAGGCAGCCCGGCGCCAACCGTGGTGTTGTAAAGCCACTCGCGCTCGTATTCGTGCTGAATGGTTCGAATTTCGCGGTACAGAGCTTCGTCGGCTGAACCCGCGCGTTTGTTGGCACTGATGATATGCAGGCCGTTTGCGAACAGACTGGGGTATAACTGTGCCACTTGTTTGGCATCGGTTAAATCAATCACAACCAGCTCGTCGTATGGCGCATTGGGCAGCTCGCGCAGCAGTTCGGTTAATACATAAGGTCGCGCCAGGCGGTCGAAGTCATCTGCCCACTGGGTCAGTTCAACGCCGTTGTAGTCCAGCCATAAACGGCGGGAATTCGCTATGCCAATAACACGAACGTCCATCACCTGGTTAATGCGGTCGCGTTGTTGTCTGAACAGCTCTAACCAGGCTGTACCAATGTTGCCGCGACCAATAACCAGAACGCCCAGACTACGGCGGTAGTTAAACAATTGGCTGTGCAGGCGGTTCAGCAAACGGTTATCAAGCTTCTGCTCTAAAATAGCTACGGCAGAATCGCCGTTCTGAGTTAAGGCAAAACGCCGCACTTTTTGTTCAGAAAGCTGTAGCTTAAAGGTCGAGAACTGGTCGGTTTCCTGAATACGGTTACCGACAATGGCGACCATGGAATAACCGCGAATTTGGGTGATGGCATCACCCGCGCCCAGACTCTCCAGCCAACCGGTCAGGTAGTCTAAGTGGTTTTGGTGAAAGACCAGATACTGCTGATGATTTTCCGGCTCGGTCCAACTGACCAGCGGTTCTAATTCCAGTTCGTCCAGACGTTTTACTAACGCTTTGTCCTGAAGCTCAACCTTAAACAGAACGACTTCAGACAACGACGTGAAAACCTTGCCGCGGGGCTGCGTATTCTGGAATTGCCCAATGCGAGTTTGCTGATTTTCCACTTTTAAACTGGAGCGTACCGAAATGACCATGCGCTGACGGTCAACCGGCTGAAAGGTTCTTGGGTGCAGAACCGGGCTGCCAAGTCTTGCCAGCTCTTCGGCTTCGGTCCAGTCCAGTGTGGGTAAACTGACAACACGCTCAACTTTACGAGGATCCGCCGAGTAAACACCGGCAACGTCCTTCCATATGGTGACCTGGCGAGCATCGAGCAAGCTGCCAACCAGTGTGGCGGAGTAGTCACTGCCGTTGCGGCCCAGGGTTAAACTCTCGCCATTTAAGCCACGGGCAATAAAGCCGGTAACAATAAAGCGGGTGCCGGAATGAGGTGCAACCCGTAGTAATAGCTTTTCACGGGAATGTTCAACCTGAATGACGGGCTCCGGGGCATCCGCTGCCAGTAAAAAGTCGCGGGCATCAATGTGGTCGGCCCGGGTACCTTGCTTTTGCAGTAGTGCCGATAATAGGCGCGCGGACCAAAGTTCACCGTAGGACAGCAACTCGGCATTATGAGAAATATCTTCATCACCGGCCAACCAACGACGCCAGCGAGTGAAATCTTGTTGTGATTGTTGCAGCAATTGCTGTTGTAAATCGCCGCTTAATAATTCAGTGATAAGCCCTTGCTGAAAACTCTCCAGCTGATCGAGCAGAATGCTGGCGGTATCACCCGGCTGTGCTTTGGCGTTTATAATAGCCAGAATGCGATTGGTCGTATCACCGGCGGCAGAAACGACGACAAGATCGCTCGCACCGGCGTATTCCGTTACAATGCGGGCCACACGTCGATAGCAAAAGGCGTCGGCAAGACTGCTTCCGCCAAACTTGTGTACCTGAACACTGTCGGCAACGGCCTGCTTTTGCTCTTCTGTGAGCTGGGTTGTTGTCATTCCGCCTTCCTTAACTACTCGCATGGATTGGGTTACTGCTACTAAGGCTAAAATATTGTCGGACAAATGTCAGCAACTTTTAGCCATCTAGACGGATAAAATTTGACGGGGTCGTTCATTCGGGTACAATTCATTATAACTTATGTGGTTTTGTTATATAGCAGGCAATAGCAATGAAATGGAATGGCGAATACATTTACCCTTATGCTGAACATGGTCGTAAGAGTCAGCAGGTGAAAAAAGTTACGGTCTCAATTCCTACCCGGGTATTAAAAGTACTGACTGATGAGCGGACCCGTCGCCAAATCAATAATTTGCGTCATGCTACCAACAGCGAACTGCTGTGTGAGGCGTTTTTACACGCTTTTACCGGTCAGCCGCTGCCCGAAGATGAAGATTTGCAAAAATCCAACACCAATAAAATACCCAAAGCCGTGCGGGAAGAGCTGGAAGCCAGGGGCTTGCCCATTCCAACCGATGAAGAACTTGACGATTAAACACCTCACCTGACATAAATGTCAGGCTACGTGCACCCTGTAGCCTGACGTTTACGTCAGATGTAATTGGACGATTAATCCTGCATATAATTTTCTGGTAAATCGATTTTCGCCGCGCCGGATTTCACCGCGGCTTCAGCAACGGCGCGCGCAACGCGTTGACACAAACGTGGGTCGATAGGCTTAGGAATAATGTAGTTGCGGCCGAAGTTTAATTCTTTCACATCGGCAGCTTTTAGCACGGAATCGGGCACGGGCTCTTTAGCCAACTGACGAATAGCCTCTACCGCTGCCACCTTCATTTCATCGTTAATAGCTGTTGCTCGCACATCCAATGCTCCGCGGAACATAAACGGGAAGCAAAGCACGTTGTTCACCTGGTTCGGGTAGTCCGAGCGGCCAGTACCCATAATTAAGTCATCCCGTGCAGCCATGGCAACTTCAGGCTTAATTTCGGGGTCAGGGTTTGAGCAGGCAAAAATGACGGGATTCGGTGCCATTAGTTTAAGCTCTTCGGGGCTGAGCAGGTCAGGGCCTGATACGCCAACAAAGATATCAGCGCCCTCAATAACATCTTTTAGCGTGCGCTTATCGGTATTGTTAGCGAACAGTTGCTTGTATTCGTTTAAGTCGTCACGGCGGGTGTGAATAACGCCTTTAGAATCGAGCATGTAAATGTGTTCGCGCTGCGCCCCGCATTTAATCAGAAGCTCCATACAGGCAATTGCTGCTGCGCCGGCACCGAGACAAACAATGCGTGATTCGGCCAGTTTTTTGCCCTGAATTTCCAGTGCGTTAAGCATACCGGCCGCGGTAACAATGGCAGTACCGTGCTGATCATCATGGAATACCGGCACGTTGCAGCGCTCTATTAAGGCCTGCTCAATTTCAAAGCATTCAGGCGCTTTAATGTCTTCTAAGTTGATGCCGCCAAAAGTGTCGGCAATGTTGGCAACCGTATTGATAAAGTCCTGCGTAGTGCGGTGACTGACTTCAATATCAATAGAGTCGAGGCCGGCAAACCGTTTAAATAGCAGAGCTTTACCTTCCATGACCGGTTTTGAGGCCAGTGGCCCCAAATTACCCAGACCGAGAATGGCCGTTCCGTTGGTGATAACCGCAACCATGTTGCCTTTAGCCGTGTATTTGTATGCGTTGTCCGGGTCTTGCGCGATTTCCCGAACTGGCTCGGCTACGCCGGGACTGTAGGCCAGAGCTAAGTCTTTACTGGTTTCAGCTGGGGTGGTGAGTTCAACGGAAATTTTACCCGGGGTCGGGTATTGGTGGTAATCCAGTGCCTGTTGGCGAAAGTCTGTCATGCGGTGATACCTGAGTCTGGTGATCAGAATGCCGATTAGTCTATCGCTTTTGTGCTAATAAACAAATCTTACCTCCGCCTTTGAGGGTAATGAGGTGAGTGAAATTTCTGAGGTGTTTAAAAGTACACCAGTTAACTTTTCTTTAACAATAGGCCGCTTAGAGAAGCAGGCACAAAAAAAGGCGCTGTTTAGCGCCTTTTTCTTAAAATCTGCTGTTAAGCAGCGTTTTCTATAAGTTTTCTTAGGCTTATTTCTTGCCCAGAGCACCAAAACGCTTCTTAAATTTGTCAACACGACCACCAGTGTCCATTACACGCTGCTTACCAGTGTAGAACGGGTGGCACTCTGAACAGACGTCCAGGTGAAGATCTTCTGAGCGGGTTGAACGCGTTTCGAACGTGTGACCGCAAGAACAGCTGACTTTTAAAGTCTCGTACTTAGGATGAATACCTTGTTTCATGGGGTTACCTCAGTTATGGGCCGCATCGCCATTCGATCCAAAGCCGAACACCATGCGCAAAAAAACATCAATGAATTAAGAGCCGCGCATTTTATGTGATCCTGAGCCTGTGATCAAGCAGAATCTGCTGCCTTGTATTCTGTGCGGTAGCGTTCCAGAATAGAACCATGAAGCAAGCCAACACCGGCAGCGAACGGCGTTATAAAGTCGCACTGCCGCTACCTCTTCGACAAACCTATGATTATCTGTGCAAAAGTGCTGAGCCGCTGCCGCAGGGAGTCCGCGTGCGGGTGCCTTTTGGCCAGCGTCAGTTAGTTGGTTACGTGGTTGCCGAAGCAAGTGACGAGCCGCCAACGTTTGAGCTGAAGTCGGTTGCTTCGGTATTGGATGAACAGCGACTGTGGCCGGATGATATCTGGCAACTGGTTCGCTGGTCGGCCGATTATTATCACCACTCGTTGGGAGATGTTGCTGCCAATAGCCTGCCGGTTTTATTGCGTAAAGGCGATGCGCCGGAATACCTGACCGAAACCTTTTATGCGTTGACTGACCTGGGCCTTGCTCAGTCTATTAACGACTTAAAAGGGGCGGCGCGACAGCAGCAAGTGCTGGCGGCGCTCAAACATCAGCCTCTCAGACGCAGTGACTTAACCGACATAGGTGTGACTTCGGCGGTACTTCGTACCCTGCAGGACAAAGGCTGGATTGAGGTACGCGAGCAGGCGCCGGCAAAGCCAGAAAGCTGGCAGCAGAAGTCCTCGGTATTAAGAGAGCAGGGCCATGAGTTAAATACCGAGCAGGCGGTAGCGGTTTCCACCATTAACCAGCAACAGAAGCACAGTACGCTATTGCTGGAAGGGGTTACCGGCAGTGGCAAAACCGAGGTTTACCTACAGGCTATGCAACCGGTACTGGAGCGTGGTGAACAGGTTTTGGTCCTGGTGCCTGAAATTGGCCTGACCCCGCAGACCTTGCAGCGCTTTAAAGAGCGCTTTGATGCGCCGGTGGTCATGCTGCACTCCGGTATGAGCGACAGAGAGCGATTGAATACTTGGCTGGATGCAAAACACGGGCACGCAGCGATTATTATCGGTACCCGCTCTGCAGTGTTTACGCCGTGCCAGAAGCTGGGGCTTATCGTGGTCGATGAAGAACATGATCTGTCCTATAAGCAGCAGGACGGCTTTCGCTACCATGCCAGGGACATTGCCATTAAACGGGCTGCGCTGCTGAATATACCACTGGTATTAGGCAGCGCAACGGCTTCGCTGGAAACCCTGAACAACGCAGTCAGCAAGCGTTTTCACTGGCTTAAGCTGGGGCAGCGCGCCGGCGGTGCGCAAATGGTCAAACACGAGCTCATTGACCTTAAGCAGCAACCGATAAAAGCCGGTATTTCCAAAGCACTACAGGAACAAATTCAGATAGAAATTGAGCGTGGCAACCAGGTGTTGCTGTTTCTCAACCGCCGGGGGTTTGCGCCGGCGCTAATGTGCCATGAGTGCGGCTGGCTGGCGCAGTGTCATCGTTGTGACGCTTATTACACCGTGCATAAAACGCATCAGCAACTGCAGTGCCACCATTGTGGCAGCCAGCAGCGGATACCGCGTCAGTGTGGTTCCTGCGGCTCGCCGCAGATGATTTCCCATGGTGTGGGTACCGAGCAGCTTGAGCATAGTCTGAAAGAGATGTTTCCCGGCCGCGGGGTGCTGCGCATTGACCGGGACTCGACCCGCCGCAAAGGTCAGTTAGATGATTATCTGCAAAAAGCCACCAACAATGAGTATCCGTTGCTGGTGGGTACGCAGATGCTGGCAAAAGGTCATCATTTTCCTAATGTGACTTTAGTGGCGCTGCTGGATGTCGATGGTGCGCTCTACAGTGCTGACTTTCGGGCAGCAGAGCGTTTAGGCCAGCTTTATACTCAGGTGGCCGGTCGTGCCGGGCGTGAACACAAAGCCGGTAAAGTGGTGTTGCAAACCCACCACCCGGAACACGACCTGATTCAGGATTTACTCAACAACGGTTATTCGCATTTCGCGCTGACAGCTTTAGCTGAACGTCAGCAAAGTGACCTGCCACCGTTCTCTTATTTGGCTCTGTTCAGAGCTGAGGCAACAGATAGAGACTCTGTGGTACAGGCCATGACTCAAATTCAACAGTTAATGCCGCAGGTAGAGGGTGCGTTTTTACTGGGGCCAATGCCAGCACTAATGGAGCGTAAAGCCGGTCGTTACCGCTACCAATTGCTGTTACATTGTCAGTCACGGAAACTACGTTTTCAGTTAATTGAGCACTTACTGCCGCAGATTAACGCCTTGCCGTTATTGAAAAAAGTGCGTTGGTCACTGGATATTGATCCGCAAGACTTCAGCTGATTAACAACTAAGCGGTTTTTTTTATCGGGCGTAGCGATTAAACTAAGCGCTTTGAATTTCCTCTTCGATTTTTCATACAGGTAGTCGCATTAATGAAAGAACAACTTGAACAGTTACTGGCCGAAGCCATTGGTCAACTTAAAGCACAGGGAAAAATCCCTGCGGATCACCCAGTAAAGATTCAGTTGGATCGCCCTCGCGACAAATCGCACGGTGACTTTGCGACGAACCTGGCACTCATGTTAGCAAAGCCTGCAAAATCAAACCCGCGGCAGCTGGCTGAAGCCATTGTTGATGCGGTTCCGGAGAACTCTTTGCTGTCGAAAATGGACATTGCCGGACCGGGCTTTATTAACTTCACCATTTCGCAGGAGCAGCTGAAAGACCAGCTGACTGCGATGCTGAACAGTGACAATCTGAACGTTGATGTGGCTGATGAAAGCAAAACCATTGTCATTGATTACTCTTCGCCTAACCTGGCAAAAGAAATGCACGTAGGCCATTTGCGTTCCGCCATTATTGGTGATGCTGTGTCCCGCGTGTGCGAGTTTTTAGGTCATAAAGTCGTTCGCCAAAACCATGTGGGTGACTGGGGCACACAGTTCGGTATGCTTTTGGCTTACATGGAAGCGCTGGATAACCAGTCGGCAGAATATGAGCTGAGCAACCTGGAAACTTTTTATAAAGCGGCCAAGCAGCGTTTTGACGAAAGCGAAGAATTCGCTGACCGTGCACGGCAGTTGGTGGTAAAACTGCAGTCGGGCGACGAGTACTGCCTGAAATTGTGGAACCAGTTTATTGATGTATCACTCAGTCATTGCCAGGAAGTGTATGATCGCCTGGGCGTTAAGCTGACCCGTGAAGATGTCATGGCAGAAAGTGCCTACAACGACAAATTGCCAGGCGTTATCGAACATTTGCGCGAGAAAGATCTGTTGACCGAAGACCAGGGCGCGCAATGTGTATTCCTGGAAGAATACAAAGGTAAAGAAGGCGAGCCTCTGCCTATTATTGTGCAGAAGAAAGGCGGTGGTTACCTCTACGCTACAACCGATTTAGCCGCTATTGAATACCGTCAAAAAGTACTAGGTGGCGACCACTTAATGTACTTTGTTGACGCCCGTCAGGCGCTGCACTTTGACCAAATTTTTACCTTGGCGCGTAAAGCCGGCTTTGTCGAGGGCGACATACAGCTTGATCACTACGGTTTTGGTACCGTGATGGGTAAAGACGGTAAACCTTACAAAAGCCGTGACGGCGGTGTGACCAAGCTGGCTGACTTATTAGATGAAGCTGAACGCCGCGCTCTAGAGTTGCTGCAGCAGAAAACGACGGATTTAACAGATGATCAGCAGAAACGCGTTGCTGAAGTGGTGGGTATTAGCTCGGTTAAGTATGCCGATTTGTCGAAAAACCGCACCAGTGACTACATTTTTGACTGGAACCACATGCTGACCTTTGAAGGTAATACAGCGCCTTACCTGCTTTATGCCTACACCCGTGTGAACAGCATTTTTGATCGATTAGGCGATACAGCTTTTGACCGTGATGCAGACATTATTCTGAACGACGAACGTGAGCTGGCGCTTGCGAACCAACTGGTGCGTTTTAACGAAGTGCTGCACCAGGTTCAGGATAAAGCCATGCCGCACTTCTTATGCGGCTATCTGTTTGACCTGGCGGGGCGTTTTTCCAGTTTTTACGAAGCCTGCCCTATTTTGAATCAGGAAGATGAAGCCCTTCGTAACAGCCGCCTGAAGTTGTCGATGTTAACGGCTAACGTGCTGAAGCAAGGTCTGGATTTGCTGGGCATTCCAACCCTGGAGAAGATGTAACGCACTATGGATTACGCGAATCGTAAGCCAAAATCGCCGAAACGTAAGCCGGCTAAGAAAAAGGGAAGCAATAAGAAGCAGCAACGTGGAGCAAAACCTGTTGGTGAACGTAAAGCTGTCCCTTGGTTCGTGGTTATTATTGCCATTGGCTTAATCGCTTTATTTACTTATATTCTGGTGCAAATTAGCGGTAAGTCAGAGGAAGTAGAGCAGCCGCATGTGCAGCCGCCACCAGCCGATCTGCTACCAGAAAAGTCGGCCGAGCGCTGGCGTTATATTGAAGAGCTGGAAAGCAAAGAAGTGGAAGTGGATGTACCCGAACGTGAAGTGGGCCCACCGAAGCTTATGCAATGCGGTTCTTTTCGTCAGCAGGCTGACGCAGAAAGGCTGCGTGCGCAAATTGCGATGGCGGGCTTGGAATCTCAGGTTAGAGCAACGGACGGCAGTAACGGTCTTTGGTATCGAGTTATTCTGGGGCCTTATGAAACAAAACGTGACGCTGAACGTGATCGCCATAAACTGCAACGGAATCAGGTGTTTGGTTGCGCAATTTGGAACTGGAATATCGATTAATCCATACCCACCATTGAAAAACACAATATAGACCCTCAAATACTTGTCATTGATGTCACAAAGACAAAAAAGAGGGTCTTGATTTGACTACTATCGTATCTGTTCGCCGCGGCGATAAAGTTGTAATTGGCGGAGACGGCCAGGTTTCCTTAGGTAATACCGTAATGAAAGGTAATGCGCGTAAAGTGCGTCGCCTTTACCACGATAAAGTGCTGGCTGGCTTTGCCGGCGGAACCGCTGACGCTTTCACACTGTTCGAACGTTTTGAATCCAAACTTGAGCAACATCAGGGGAACCTGATGCGTGCTGCTGTGGAATTGGCAAAAGACTGGCGTACCGACCGGGCCTTGCGTCGGTTAGAGGCTCTGCTGGCGGTTGCTGATAAAGAAACCTCACTCATCATCACTGGTAACGGCGACGTCGTGCAGCCTGAAAATGACCTTATAGCCATTGGATCGGGTGGTCCTTTTGCTCAGTCAGCGGCGAGAGCGTTACTGGAAAACACCGACTTAAATGCCCGCGATATAGTGCAAAAAGCACTGACCATAGCTGGAGATATTTGCGTGTACACCAACGGCAACCAGACCATTGAAGAAGAAGAGTCTATTGCTGAAGACAAAACGAAGCAGGGGAAAAAATAAGATGTCTGAGATGACCCCAAGAGAAATTGTTGACGAATTAAACCGACATATTATTGGTCAGGATAAGGCTAAACGCGCTGTTGCCGTTGCCTTGCGTAATCGCTGGCGTCGCATGCAGCTGGACGATGAACTGCGGCAGGAAGTGACGCCAAAGAATATTTTAATGATTGGCCCAACAGGTGTTGGTAAAACGGAAATAGCCCGTCGCCTGGCAAAATTGGCAAAGGCACCTTTCATTAAAGTAGAAGCCACTAAGTTCACCGAAGTTGGCTATGTGGGCAAAGAAATTGAGTCAATCGTTAAAGACTTGACCGATGTAGCAGTGAAACAAACTCGTGAAGAGATGATGCAGCGTGTGCGCTATCGCGCCGAGGAAGCGGCAGAAGAGCGTATTCTGGATGTGTTGCTGCCACCGGCGAAGAAAGCCTCTTCTGGCTGGGCTCAGCAACAGCAGGAAGACGGCGAAAACACAGGCAATGAAGATGAGCGCGGTACACGCCAGGTATTCCGTAAGAAGCTGCGCGAAGGTCAGTTAGACGATAAAGAAATTGAAATTGATTTAGCTATGCCACAAATGGGTGTTGAAATCATGGCACCGCCGGGCATGGAAGAGATGACGTCGCAACTGCAGAACATGTTCCAGAACATGGGCAATGACAAGACCAAGGCGCGCAAAATGCGCATTAAAGACGCTTACAAACAGTTGGTTGATGAAGAGGCGGCGAAGCTGCTGAACCCCGACGACGTAAAAGAAGCGGCCATTGAGTCGGTTGAACAGAACGGTATTGTCTTTTTAGATGAAATTGACAAGATCTGTAAGCGTGGCGATACCAGCGGACCGGACGTTTCACGCGAAGGTGTGCAGCGCGACTTACTGCCTTTGGTTGAAGGTACAACGGTGAATACCAAGCATGGCATGATAAAGACAGACCATATTCTGTTTATTGCCTCTGGCGCTTTCCAGATGAGCAAGCCGTCAGACCTTATTCCGGAACTGCAGGGTCGTCTGCCCATTAGGGTAGAGCTGGAAGCGCTGACCAGCGGAGACTTTGTTCGTATTCTGACAGAACCGAGTGCTTCACTGACGACGCAATACCATGCGTTACTAAACACGGAAGGCGTGGAAGTTAACTTTACCGAAGACGGCATTCAGCGCATAGCTGAAGTTGCATTCCATGTGAATGAGACGACCGAAAATATCGGTGCCCGCCGGCTACACACAGTGCTTGAGCGCTTGATGGAAGAAATTTCCTTCCATGCAACAGACCATAATGGCGAGAAGTTGACCATAGACGCAGATTACGTCAACGAACATGTTGGTGAACTGTCACAGGACGAAGACTTAAGCCGTTTCATCCTGTAAACGCTCTGATTGCTAAGAAACCTAAGCCGTTGCAAACTCTCCCGGAGGCAACGGCTTTTTATTGCTCTGAATTTGGCGTTCAATAAATTGTTCGGCGAACTGCAGCCGCATGGGCGGCGAGTAGAAATAGCCCTGCATCATGTCACAACCGAGTTTTTGTAGCATATCCTGCTGCTCTTCGGTTTCAATTCCCTCGGCAATAACGCGCTTCCCTAAACCATGTGATAAGCGGATCATGGCTTTTAAAATGGTCGCATCGTTGTTGTTTTGCTGCAGTTCACTGACAAAGCTGCGATCAATCTTAATTTTATTGATGGGCAGCGAGCGAAGGTAAGCCAGAGAAGAGTGTCCTGTACCAAAGTCGTCAATAGAAATACCAAAACCCATTTCCCGTAACCGTTGAATCACACTCATGCCATTGTGCAAGTCAGACATAGCGACATTTTCAGTAATTTCCAGTTCCAGCCATTCTGGCGATATACCGTAGTCTTCCTGCAGCCGTTGCATTTTTTCAATCAACTGGAAATGCTGAAACTGAGGTGCAGAGAGGTTTACTGCAATTGGCCAACACACACCAAATTTCTGTTGCCAGGAGCTAAGAATAGCAGCGGCCTGGTTCAACACCCAGTCATCTAAGTCGGTAGAAAGGCCGAGTTGTTCTATGTAAGGCAGGAATTCTGCCGGGCTCAGCAAGCCTCGTTCAGGGTGTTGCCAGCGGATCAGCGCTTCAAATCCACAAAGCTGTTGATGATCGAAGTCGAACTGGGGTTGAAGGTACAAAGTGAATTCATTTTCTTGCATTGCCTTACGCAGCACCGGCTCCATATCAACCAGATAGGAATACATTTCGTCCATACCACGTTCATAAAAGGTTATGGTGGGCTGGTGCGACTGTTTGGCCTGAGTTAAACCTATGGTCGCCTTATTAAGCAAAACTTCAGATCGGCTACCGTGCTGAGGGTAGCGAGAAATTCCAATGCCTACCGCAATATTTACGGTTTTTTCGCCAACATCAATAGGCAATGTTACTGCCTCCTGAAGTTCTGTGGCCAGGTCTTGTATCAGGCTTCGGTTCTTTAAATGATCAAAAGCAATGGCAAAAACGTCACCACTAATACGCGAGACGGTCAGAGGTTGTTTGTTAAAGTTTTGCAGGCGTCGGGCTATTTCCTTCAGAACCTGGTCACCGCCGCGAATGCCGATATTTTCGTTCACCACTTTAAAGCGGCTGACACCAATTAACATAATGGTTAAGTGGCGATTGTTGCTACGGCAATATTCAATAAACAACGGAATTTTACTGACTAATTGATCGCGGTTAGAAACCCCTGTCAGGGCGTCGTGAGTGTGCAGATATTCGGCGCGTTGAATGGCACGCACTGCGGTATTGCGCTCTGACTCCAACAGCCAAATAATGACACCAACAATGACAACGGCAATGATAATAACCGTTAACAGAGCCTGGAAGCTCAAAACCCAGTCTATGGCATTGCTGGATAATGAAAATATCCCGGCTAATACCAGGAAGTTTTTGACGCCGATACTCAGGAAACCGCCAGAAACTAATTTGGGCCCGATACCTGCACCCAGTCTACGCCACATGAAAAAGCCGATAGCAATGAGTGCCACGCCTGTTACTAAAAAGCGCATAAACCCGGCATTGGGGGTACTGCCAACAGAACTGATAGTCGGCTCTAGCCAGAAGTAGGAGATAACCCCACCGATAAGTGAAATGGCGTACGCAATATATTGCCAGTATTCTTGTGGTTTGCTATTGAAGACGGCGCAGAAGGCTCCTAAAGCAATAAAGCAAATTGCCAGATACTGGAAGGTCAAAGCAATGCCTTGCAAGCCACCAGACCAGTTAAGCGCAGACTCGGGTGCAACCATTGCGCTACCTGCAAGGAAAGCCCGAATTAACTCACTGGGGCCAAAGGCAAAGCAGGCAAAAGACCAATAACTTAAGTAGTCACGCTGATAATAACGGTGATAATACATAAGCAGCGACGCGAAGCCGACGAGAAAAACGGCTTGTATGGCGTGCGCAAAGGTCTCTATTGCCAGACTTGTCATCAGGTCAAGCTGTGGCATGAAAATAGTGATTCACTTTATTATTATTATAGTTAGTTAGATTAAACGGGTTTTTATTCTATAATTCAAGGGTTTCATTACCTCTGTCGGGCTTACTTTTGTCCTTGCCGGATAGCAGGTATACTGCCAGTCACTGCTATAGCAACGTCAGGAACACAATCATGGAATACAACACTTCAGAACTTTGCGATTTATACCCCGATATGGTCGATGTGGTTGAGCCCATGTTTGAGTCTTATGGAGGCCGCAGCTCTTTCGGTGGTCGTCTGGTTATCATCAAGTGTCACGAAGACAAAGGACTCATTGAAGAAACGGTGGCGGCAGACGGTGGCGGCAAAGTGTTACTGATTGATGGTGGTGGCTCGGCGCGCCGGGCTCTGCTTGACGCTGCTATTGCCGAACAAGCTATGGATAACGATTGGGAAGGCATCGTCTGTTATGGCGCAGTGCGAGAAGTCGACGCGCTGGAAGAACTGGATATTGGTATTCTTGGCGTAGCTTCTATTCCGGTGAGTGCAATTAGCGAAGGTGTGGGTGAAGTGAATGTGCCAGTTAACTTTGGCGGCGTCACCTTTTTACCCGATGACCATCTCTACATTGATACCACGGGTGTGATCTTGTCTCCGGAACCATTAGATATTGAATAACGATGAATGAGATTTCTTTTTTAGAATTAACCGACCCGGCTAAATGGGTAACGGTGCGCGAGCATGAAACAAAGATTGGTCAGGCTATTCGGGTTCTCTCTGAGCAGGGAACTTATGAAGAAAGTCTGGCCGCGGCCTGGGAAGAGGGGCAGCGCGTAGCCTTAGTTGGAATTCCTGAAAGTATTGGCGTGCGCGCTAATCTTGGCCGGGCTGGTGCTGACGATGGCTGGCAGTCCTTTCTAAAGAGCTTTTTGAACCTACAGAAAACCGGTTTGCTTTCCACGCATGAATTGCTGCTGATTGGCGCTGTTAACTGTGATGATTTGAATGCAAAAGCTGAGGAGCTGGACGCTTCAAACGCGCATGATTTAGCGACTTTACGCGAGCTTTGCGCACAGGTTGATGCGCGGGTGGAAAAAGTATTGACGCCGCTGTTCGAGCAAGGCTTTGAAGTCATCGTTATTGGTGGTGGCCATAATAACGCGTATCCGCTATTGAAGAGCCTGCATAAAGTAACCGGTGAAGCCTGTGGAGCAGTGAATTTAGACCCGCATGCAGATTTTCGACCGCGGGAAGGTCGCCATTCTGGTAATGGCTTTAGCTACGCCTATATGGAGGGCGCGCTGGAGTTTTATCATATTGTTGGTTTGCATCAGGGCAAAAACTCAGCCAGTAGTCTTCGTCAGCTGCAGGATGCCGGCATGCGTTACCATACGCTGCACCGCTTGTATGAGCGTCCTTTTGTTGAGGTTATGGACGAAGTGGTAGCAAAAGCCGTGTCCTGGCAGCGTCCGCTCGGTATTGAAGTCGACGTTGATGCACTAAACGCCGTACCCGCCAGTGCGGTGAATTATGTTGGTTTGAGTCTTGGGCAGGGCTTTCAGTATGTTAAGCGTCTGGCAGAGGTGAGTGAAGCTCGTTACCTGCACCTTGCGGAAGCCGCACCGTCATTATGCAGTGCAGGCTTCGATGAAGGCATGAAAATTTGCGGACAGTTGCTTAGCGAGTTGACCACGGCTTACTTACACGGTCGTGAGCGACGCCGTTAAACCACAAGGTTTTTAGCGGGTTTACGCCAAACTGGTAGGTCAGCTCCGCGGCGTCCTGACAACTCCATAGGGCTAAATCTGCGTAACAGCCTTCGGCAATAACGCCTCGCTTCTCTTCACCTAAGGCTTTGGCTGCATTAACCGTTACTCCGCGCAAACACTCTTCTGGTGTCATATGGAAAAAGGTAGCCGCCATTTGTAGCATTAACGGTAAGTTATGAATAGGTGATGAGCCCGGGTTCGCGTCGGTAGCAATGGCCATTGGAACACCGTGCTTACGCAAAAGTTCTACAGGTGGCTTTTGCGTGTCACGCAGAAAGTAAAATGCGCCGGGCAATAACACTGCAACCGTGCCACTATCAGCCATGGCCTTAACGCCTTCTTCGTCTAACTGCTCGAGGTGATCAGCCGATAACGCCTGATAATCCGCAGCCAGCTTTGCGCCTTTCTGATTGGTGATTTGTTCGGCGTGAAGTTTAATAGGAAGCCCTAACTCTTTCGCTGCTTTAAACACTTTCTCGGTTTGCTCACGGCTGAAACCGATACTTTCGCAGAATGCGTCTACGGCATCGACCAACCCTTCGTTAGCCAGAGTCGGCAGAATGTTTTGGATAATTTCATCAATATAACCGTCAGCGTTATCAATGAACTCGGGCGGTACCGCGTGCGCAGCCAGCAGTGTCGTTTTTATGTTCACCGGTAACTGCTCCGCCAACTGACGCGCTACGGCTAACTGTTTGCGCTCGTTCTCCAGATCCAGTCCGTAACCAGACTTCACTTCAATGGTAGTGACGCCCTGTGACATGAGGGCTTCTGCACGCTCTAAGGAAAGCGTCAGTAACTCCTCCGCTGATGCTTCACGGGTGGCTTTCACTGTACTTTTTATACCACCGCCCTGCTCGGCAATCTCCTGATAGCTGGCACCATGTAGCCGCTGTGCAAACTCGTTAGCGCGCGAACCTGCCCATACCAAATGGGTATGGCAGTCGATTAACCCGGGAGTCAGAAGACCGCCGTTACCATCAATGACTTCCGCCGTGGGCGTGGCGGGTGCGTCAAAAGCTGCGCCTACAAATTCAATCTTTCCTTTATTGATAATGACTGTAGCGTCCTGGATCAGGCCATAACCCTGGTCACTGGTCATTGTTGCTGCGTTGATGTTTTCTATACGTTGCATAGCAGTCCTTAAAGGTGAGTTCTGATAAAAGAATAGCAAAAGTAACTTGTATAGACAATTATTCTGAACTAGACTTTTATACTTCAAAAGTATCGTGTCATATCATTCATTGTTGGGGTCGGGATGAATAAATTCTCAAAGATAAAACAGCACATTTATCTGAAGATAGAATCCGGTGAGTGGCCTGAAAACCACCCTGTCAGTTCGGAAAACGCATTATCGACGCAGTTCTCGGTCAGCCGTATGACGGCTCGCAGAGCGTTGCAGGAGCTTGCGGACGAAGGCTTGGTGATAAGGACGCAGGGATCCGGCACTTACGTTGCCCCCATTAAGTCACAAACCTCGTTTATGGCCATTCGCAACATAGCCGATGAAGTGCGTTCGCGCGGACACGATTACCGCGCCAAAGTACATTTACTAAAAGAACAGCCGGCAAGCGCTCAAATTGCCGAAGCATTGGAGCTGGCAGAAGGGAGTTCGGTTTTTCATTCATTGATAACCCATTATGAAAATGACCAGCCAGTGCAGCTTGAAGAACGTTTTGTGAACCCGAAACTGGTACCGGATTACCTTAAACAAGACTACAGCAAGGTGACTCCGCATGAATATTTATGCGTAGTCAGTCCGCTAACCGAAGCCAGTCACCAGATTGAAGCCATTCTGCCGGTCAGCACGATATGCCAGTACTTAAATATCGACCGTCACGAACCTTGTCTCAGAATTTTGCGCCGTACCTGGAGTTCAGGCGGTGTGGTCACCTTTGCCACACTGACCCACCCTGGCTCTCGTTTTAAGTTAGGCGGCCATTTAACCTTTAAGGAGTAAGTTATGTCATTCACCCGTTTGGATAAAAGTCGCAAGATAAGCGCACCTCATGGAACCGAGATAACCACCTGCAACTGGCAGGTAGAAGCTGCAAAGCGGATGCTAATGAACAATCTGGATGACGAAGTTGCCGAACACCCACAGGCGTTGGTCGTTTATGGTGGTATTGGGCGTGCTGCGCGCAGCTGGGAATGCTATGACAAAATTATTGAAACGTTAGAGCGCCTGAAGCCTAACGAGTCTCTCTTGATTCAGTCAGGTAAACCGGTGGGTGTATTTCCTACCCATGAAGACGCGCCTCGTGTATTGATTGCGAACTCTAACCTGGTGCCGGAATGGGCAAACTGGGAGCATTTTAACGAGCTCGATAAAAAAGGCCTGATGATGTATGGCCAAATGACTGCGGGCTCGTGGATTTACATTGGCTCACAAGGCATTGTGCAGGGTACTTACGAAACTTTTGGTTCGGTTTCGCGTCAGCATTTCAACGGCGATGCCAAAGGTAAGTGGATACTTACTGGTGGTCTTGGGGGAATGGGCGGCGCTCAGCCGTTAGCGGCCACCATGGCGGGCTTTTGTATGTTAGCGGTGGAGTGTGATGAGTCGCGCATCGATTTCCGTTCGCGCACCGGCTATGTGGATCATAAAGCCACCAACCTGGACGATGCGTTAAAACTGATTAACGACGCCATGGCAAACGGTGAAGCGATTTCAGTGGGCTTACTGGGTAATGCTGCTGACGTTTATTCTGAATTGCAGCAGCGCGGTGTGACGCCTGACGTGGTGACTGACCAAACGTCTGCGCATGATCCTCTGCATGGTTACTTGCCACAAGGCTGGACTCTGGACGAGTACAAAGAGCAGCAGGAAAGCGACCCCAGCGGCACGGTAACTGCCGCGAAAGAATCTATGGCAGTGCAAGTGCGCGCCATGCTGCACTTCCAGAAAGAAGGCGCCGCGGTATTGGATTACGGCAATAACATTCGTCAAATGGCCAAAGACGTTGGTGTGGATAACGCCTTCGATTTTCCGGGCTTTGTGCCGGCTTATATCCGTCCGCTGTTCTGCGAAGGCATTGGCCCGTTCCGTTGGGTAGCGCTTTCCGGTGACCCGGAAGACATCTACAAAACCGACCAGAAAGTCAAAGAGCTGATTCCGGACAACGAGCACTTACATAACTGGCTGGATATGGCCAAAGAACGCATTAGTTTCCAGGGCTTGCCATCACGCATTTGCTGGATTGGCCTGAAAGACCGTGCTCGTGTTGCCCGCGCGTTTAACGACATGGTTAAAAACGGTGAGTTAAAAGCGCCGGTGGTTATTGGTCGCGATCACCTGGATTCTGGCTCAGTTGCCAGCCCCAATCGTGAAACCGAAGCTATGCAGGATGGCTCTGATGCGGTATCGGACTGGCCTCTGCTGAATGCTTTGCTGAACACCGCAGGTGGCGCGACCTGGGTCAGCCTGCACCATGGCGGCGGCGTGGGTATGGGTTATTCACAGCATGCCGGTGTGGTGATTGTGGCGGACGGTACGGAAGAAGCCGACAAACGGTTAAGCCGGGTGCTGTGGAACGACCCGGGTACGGGCGTTATGCGCCATGCCGATGCCGGATACGATATTGCGAAAAACTGCGCCCGCGAACAAGGGCTTGATTTACCGATGCTGGATACGAAGTAAGGAGGTTGCATGAGTCATTTTGAATTACAACCAGGACAACTGCAGTTAAGTGAACTGCGTGACTGGTTTTATCAGCACCAGACCTTAAAGCTGTCTGATGAAGCTAAGGACAACATTGCGACTTCGGCGAAAACCGTGGCGGATGTACTGGAGCAGGGGCGTGTCGTTTACGGTATTAATACCGGCTTTGGGCTGTTAGCAAATACACGTATTCCGCCTGAGCGTTTAACTGACCTTCAGCGTCGTATTGTGTTATCGCACGCGGCAGGCACTGGCGATTTAATGGAAGATGCAGTTGTACGCTTAATGCTGCTGCTGAAAGTAAATTCCTTGTCGCGCGGATTTTCAGGTGTGCGTCCGGTGTTGGTTGATGCGCTGATCAAGTTACTTAACGCTGAAGTGTACCCCTGCATACCGGAAAAAGGTTCCGTAGGCGCATCGGGTGATTTAGCCCCGCTGGCGCACATGGTATTGCCATTAGTGGGTGAAGGTACTGTGCGTCATAACGGCGAGGTGCTCAGCGCTGAAGAAGGTCTGAAAGTAGCGGGTATTGAACCGTTTGAACTGGCTCCGAAAGAAGGTTTGGCCTTATTAAACGGCACTCAGGCATCAACCGCACTGGCCCTGGCAGGCTTGTTCCGCATTGAACGTAACTTCCATGCAGCCATTGTGGTGGGCGCGACTTCGGTTGAAGCGGCAATGGGTTCACGTGCGCCATTTGATGAACGTGTACATGCGGTACGCGGACAGCCAGGGCAAATTAAAGCCGCTGAAATGTTGCGCCATGTGCTGACCGACAGTTCTGAAATTGCCAAAGATCACGAAGACTGCGAGAAAGTGCAGGACCCGTATTCCCTGCGTTGTCAGCCTCAGGTAATGGGTGCTGTGTTAGATCAAATTGAGCATGCCTCTGGTATTTTGGTGCGCGAAGCTAACGGTGTCACTGACAACCCGCTGGTGTTCAGCGAAGAGCAGGACATTATTTCAGGTGGTAACTTCCACGCGGAACCGGTTGCTATGGCTGCTGATATTCTGGCCATTGCAGCCAGCGAAATTGGTGCTTTATCTGAGCGTCGTAGTGCCTTGCTCATAGACAGCAACTTAAGCAAATTGCCTGCATTTCTGGTGAATGACGGTGGGGTTAACTCCGGCTTTATGCTGGCGCAGGTTACCGCTGCGGCATTGGCGTCAGAAAACAAAACGCTGGCGCATCCGGCGTCGGTGGATAGTCTGCCGACCTCTGCAAACCAGGAAGACCACGTGTCGATGGCAACCTTTGCGGCACGCCGACTAACGGATATTGCGAAAAACGTCAGCGATATCATTGCCATTGAATGGCTGGAAGCGGCACAAGGTCTGGATTTCCGTCGTCCTTTAAAAGGTTCGGCGGCGGTTGAGACAGCATTTAACTGCTTACGTGAGCAAGTAGCCTATTATGCTGAGGATCGTTTCTTCGCGCCGGATATTAAGGCGGCCAGTGACCTGATTCAAAATGGTGAGTTAGCGGCAGTAGTGAAACTACCGCATGTTTTGTCCGAAGCTTAAACCTACGGCGGGTTAATCCCGTTTTGCAAGAACTACGAAGCGGCCGGTAAATTCTGCTACCGGCTGCTCTTCGTCAAGTATCTGTGCTTTTAGCGTTAAGCGGGCATTTTTGGCCTGCTTTAAAGCAGAAAAATCACCGGTAACGTCACTTAGCCGGGCAATTGCCCGAGGTTCCTGAGTAACCGGCTTGTGGTAATGAATGTTGCCATCGCCCAGTACGACGGACCCTTCCAGTTCCCGCTCCAACAATTGCAAATGCAGCAACCCCCAGCAGGTTAACGTGCCCAGAGAGTATATGCTGCCCGCAAACATGGTGCCGTGTACGTTGATGTTTCGGGAGAGAACCGCGCGGGTTTCGAACACACGACCCGTGTACTGATGAATTTTAATACCCATGGCATCGGAAATGGGAATGTCTTCCTGCCAGGTTTTTTGCAGCTCGGCGCACCATTCTGGCCGGTAAATAATGCGGTTGTACTCAGTGAATGACTTTCTTAACTGATGTTCTGCCATGGGATTATTCACCGTATCGGCTTCTTCTGCCACTTCGTAACCACACTTCTTGTAAAAGCCAATGGTGTTATCGCGGGAGTTGATCACGACGTGTGTGGCACCTTCCTGGCGCGCAGCAAGCTCCAGCGCGTAGATAATAGCAACCCCATGACCTTCCCCTCTGTACTCAGGTGCGACCGCCATAAAGCGTATTTGGGCTTCTTCCGGGCTGTTAAAATGGAGCCGGCCAACCGCAACGGCTTCCTCAGCTTCATTTACCACCATTCGGTGATGACCAACCTGATCGTATTCGTCTTGTTCCGAGCCTAAAGGGCGCTGAAAAGGCTCGCGCAGAACCCGCCAGCGAAGGTAGTAATAACATTCGAGTTGTTCGTCTGTTTCCGGAGTAATAACGCGATACATAGGTGTTAAACCTTCAATTCAAATGTGACCGGGCCGTCATTGACCAGCTCAACCTGCATATCGGCTGCAAAGCGACCGGTTTCTACCGCTATGCCCTGAGCAGCAAGTTTTTCGCAAAACACCTGATATAAATGCTGAGCCTGATCGGGAGTTGCTGCTGATGAGAAACTGGGGCGACGGCCTTTACGGGTATCTGCTGCCAGTGTGAACTGAGAAACAACCAGCACTTTGCCTTGTTGATCAATGACACTGTTATTCATTTTGTCTTCGGCGTCACTAAAAACGCGATAATGGGCAATGCGCTGAGCTAATTTGTCAGCACTGGCTTCGTCGTCTTTATGTTCCACTCCCAACAAAACTAATAGCCCGTGGTCGATGGAGCCGATAATTTCATTAGCAACGGTGACCTTGGCACGGCTAACGCGCTGAATCAGTCCAATCATGAGTACATACCTTTCAAAAACAGAACGGCTATGGTCGGTGAAAATGCGGAGCAGGTCAATCAGACTTCGGCTCAGGCTGCTGTAACTGATATTCCTCTAAACTGACGGTTAAAACCGCACCAATGAGTACAATTAGCCAGGATAGGTAGATCCAGACAATGAGAAGAGGGATGGTTGCCAGCGCTCCGTAAATGGCCTGATAAGTCGGGAAAAAAGTAATGTAGAGAGAAAACAGCTGCTTACTCAGTTCAAATAAAAGTGCCGCAATAACCGCTCCAAAGGCGGCATAACCGAATTTCACCTGACGGTTGGGGACCAGCTGATACATGAGGACAAAGAATACAAAGGAGGTGACAATGGGTACGAACCATAAGACAAAGTTTTGTACACCGGAAACATATTCATCAGCAAATTGGCTGAGCGAAATCAAATAAGAAGTGGCTGCCAGACCGGAACCGATAAGCACCGGGCCGAGAGTAAGCAACATCCAGTAAACCGCAAAAGAGACAAGCCAATGCCTGCTGCTGGAGTCTCGCCATATATTATTCAGTGCTTTATCAATAGCTGACATGAGCATAATGGCGACAATAAACAGAAAGCCAACGCCAATGGCTGTCATTTTCGAGGCGTTGGTTACAAACTCATTCAGGTATTGCTCAAGTTGCTCGCCCGAAGTGGGAAGTAAGTTGGCGAATAAAGCCTGTTCAAGATTTTCCTGTAACTCCTCAAACATAGGGAAAGCGGAAAAAACCGTAAACATCACCACTAACAGAGGGACTAACGACAGCATGCTGACGTATGTTAAATGACCAGCGGTAATGTTCGTATTGTCACTGTTAAACCTCTTACCAAAGTACTTGAGAAAGCCTAAGGTATGTTCAAAATACGATTTCCAGTCAAGTTGCATCATAGCGTAATGAGCTAATCCAGTTTAGATAACGTAGGGAAGTATAAACTATCATGATAGAGAGTAGCGCAAATGGCAATGGTGGTATTGGGTGCCGGTGGTGGATTAGGCCACGCCTTAACACTGGAGTTACAAAATCAGTTTCCGGATGAAGAAATCATTGCGTTGTCACGTCAACCTCCAACCGGGTTGTTTGATTCAAGTAACATAACCTACTTCCAAATTGAGGACTATAGTGAAGACTTGTTGAGTGGGTGGGCCAGTGACTTCAAAAGTGACGGCAAGCAGTTGACGGGGGTCATTTCAGCCATTGGTATGTTGCACGATGAAGAAACTTTTCCAGAAAAGAAGTTGGCAGATATTACGGCGGACAACTTGACCAAGCTGTTTTCTGTTAATGCGATAAAGCCGTTATTAGCGCTAAAAGCTTTTTTGCCAATTCTGGACCGGAAGAACACCAGATTCTGGGTGCAGTTGTCGGCAAAGGTGGGCAGCATTGAGGATAACTACCTGGGCGGTTGGTATGCTTATCGGTCGAGCAAGGCGGCGTTAAATATGTTGCTGAAAACTGCGTCTGTGGAATTAAAACGAACCCATAAAAAATTAGCAGTAGCAGCGATACACCCGGGTACAACAGACACTGACTTATCGAAACCTTTTCAGCAGCGTATTTCAGCCGATAAATTGTATTCGCCGGAATTGTCTGCAGAACGAATAGTCGAAGTAGTGAAGAACTTAAAACCCGAGCAGTCCGGTGGGTTATGGCACTGGGACGGCTCAGCTTTACCTTATTGATTTAATTTGCTTTTCGTTAAGGAATGTCTCTTAATTGATATGAGGCGCAATGCAGTGCAAGGAGAACACGATGTTATATATTTTAGCGATTTTATTCCCGCCGATTGCAATTCTCTTCACCGGGAAAATATTTCAGGCAATATTTAATGCGGTCATAGCCATTATTGGTGTGGTTCTTTTTATTGTTTCTTTCGGTGCTCTCGGGGTTATTTATCTGGTGGCCATTATTCACGCAATTATAGCCGTGCATGATTACCGTCAGACCAAACGCGACGAACGCTTAATTAAAGCCGCGCGAGGTGACAAATGAGTAAATGGACATTAGCTGTTGTTGCGGTTTTCATGCTGTCTGCTTGCCAAAGTGCTTACTACGGCACTATGGAAAAGTTTGGTGTAGAAAAACGCGATATATTAGTCGACAGAGTGGATGACGCTCGTGACTCGCAGTCAGATGCGCAGGAGGAGTTCCGTTCGGCGCTTGAACGTCTGGATTCCATGCTGAACATTGACGGTGGTAAGTTGGAAGAACAATACAATGCGCTGCGCGACGATTACGAAGACAGTAAAGATGCAGCTGAAAAAGTCCGCAGTCGTATTGATGAAGTTGATGAAGTAGCCAATGACTTATTCGACGAATGGAGTGAGGAGCTGGGTGAGTACAGCAATGATAATATGCGTCGCGAAAGCGAGCGTCAGTTGCGTGAAACCGAACGGCGTTACGCTGAATTACTAAGAGTTATGGAGCGCGCGGCGGATAAGATGCAGCCGGTTCTGGATAAAATGCAGGATAACGTGCTTTACCTGAAGCATAACCTGAACGCCAAGGCGATAGATGCCATTCGCGGCGAGTTCAGTAATCTGCAAAACGATATTTCCGTACTAATAAAAGACATGGAAGCGGCAGTAACTGAATCAAACCGCTTTATTGAAGCTATGAAAGATTCCCAATCTTAACGATCAGGAGATGATATGACTGTTTTATTTATTGGTGGCAGCCGCCGTAAAGATTCGCTCAATACCAAGCTCAAGCACCGTTTAGCAGAAGTGGCGGATAAACACGGTATTCGCTATGAGCTGGTTGATGCTGACGCGCTGGATGCTCCAATTTACCATGGTGACTTAGAAGCCGCCGACGGCGTACCTGAGTCAATGAAAAGACTGGGTGAAAAAATCCAATCTGCATCGAAAGTGGTTTTGGTAAGCCCCGAATATAACTCGTCAGTGTCGCCTTTGGTGAAAAATGCCATCGACTGGGTATCAAGGCTTGATATGGGCGCATGGTCTGGTAAAACGGTTTTATTAGCTGCGGCTTCCCCTGGTGGTTTAGGTGGTTTACGTGCCGTCAGTCATTTGCGCGACATACTTGCGAATGTGAAAGCCTGGACGGCTCCTATGTGCGCAAGCTGTCCTAATGCCACTGATGAGGCTATTGCCGCAATGGATGAAAGCTTTTTGAAGAGCTTTTTGGAGCAGGGAAAGGACTGATTAGTGATTGACTGGCAAATCGTTCAGGAGCTGGGCCCATACTCCTGGAAAGGAATAGGCACCGCACTTTTGTGTGGTGCTATTGTGGGTCTGGAAAGACAAATTCGTGGTAAACCTGTTGGTATAAGAACTTCGGCACTGATTATTCTGGGAACTTACCTGTTTTTGGTGGGCGGTTCTTCCGTTGTCAGCGAGGGCGGCGATCCGTCGCGAGTGATAGGTCAAATTATTACTGGTATCGGCTTTCTTGGTGCCGGCGTCATGCTGGCGCGCGACGGTGTCGTGGTTGGTGTAACATCTGCTGCGACAATCTGGGCTTTGGCGGCTATAGGCATTGCCGTGGGTCTGGGAATGTACGGCGTGGGTATTGTGTTGTCGCTGGTTATTGTCGGTGTACTGTTTGGTGTCGACTTACTTGAAGATACTTTCCAATCGTTAACCCGTGGCGTACACCGAAAGTACAGCGGCTGGCGTCGTCGCCGTGGCGACAGCAACGAGCCTTAACGCGTTAAGCCATTGATGTAACTGTCGATGGCTTGGTTACCGTACTCTACTAACGGAAAATAATCTGGTGCGAGTAACCAGTTGTAAATGAGTCCGTCCACCAAAGAGAAAAGACCAATGACGGCAATTCGGGCATCAACTGTTGTTGCTAAGTCGCCTTTCTCAATAGCGGTTTCAAAAAGCTTTTCAATATCACAGATGCATTCATTACGACCGCTCACGTGCCGCAATTTAATGGGGTTTACTTCGTCAATGTATTCGCATTTATGCAGTAAAATACTGGCCAGAGAGCGTACTTGAGGGTCTTCCTGAACGCGGCTGATAAACTCTTTTGAACGTCCTTTAATTTCCACCAGGGGATCAAACTCGGAACCTTCAGCGATTTGCTCACGCATTTCATCAATGGGGAGTTTGACGCGTCCCATCAGTGATTCAATGAGATCCATTTTGTTCTCAAAGTGATGATAGATAGCACCGCGAGTGACACCTGCTTTTTCAGCCACTTGCATCATAGACGTATGGGTCACACCGTTCTCACTGAATAAAGCTTCAGCAGCATCTAATAATTTGGCGCGGGTCTCCATTGCGTCTTCTTTTGTGCGTCGAACCATTTGGGGCTCCAGTTTCTTAACATTCGTTCATTATTATAACGGCTTTTGTTTAATCATGCATCAATGTATGTATATTCTAATACAAGGTTTTCGAAACAATTAGGTAAAAGCGGTTGTGGAATGGGACTTCGGCCTTAATAATAAGGGTATACATTTAGTTATTTATTAACAGACACTGAGGTGTGTGATGAAAAACGAACTTGATAACAAACTGATGTTGGATGCGTACGAAAAAATCCACACTCATGGTGAGGCTCGTCAGGGGCGTCACTATTTAGAGGGAATTGAAGCTTATACTGACCACGATGGGTATACCGTATTTTTGGAAGGCCACGGAGTTAAACTCACATTGCAGTTTCATAACTCGTATCATTTAGATTATGACAACGAAAGACAATACGACCAGTTTATACGGGCACTTAAAAATATCAGTAAAGGGTATGAAACCCCTGGGCTGGAGAGAGGATGAGTCGACATAATGCCTATACGGCAATGGAAGAAGTTGCCCACGCGCTAACTCATGGCGTGGGTGCCGTTTTAAGCATTGTTGCTTTGGTTGTTATGTTGGTGTGGACCTCAACTCACGGTGATGCTTTCCATGTTGTCGCGGTGAGCGTCTACGGTGCAAGCCTTATTCTGTTGTATACCGCATCCACACTTTACCATGCGTTTCCCTGGCCAAGGGTCAAAGCGATGTTTCAGAAGCTTGATCATGCAGCTATTTATGTTTTGATTGCTGGTACCTATACCCCTTTTGCGCTAATTAATTTGCGCGGCCCCTGGGGTTGGACACTGCTGGGTGTTGCCTGGGGTATAGCGCTCGTAGGTGTGATTCTTGAACTTGGGATGAAAAAACCAATAAAGGGGCTGTCGTTAAGCTTGTACCTTGGCATGGGCTGGATGGCGCTTATAGCGATTAAACCCATGCTTGATAATGTGGACGCCGGAGGCTTGATGTTACTGGTTGCAGGCGGTCTGGCATACACTTTTGGTGTTATTTTTTATGTCTGGAAAACGCTACCTTACCATCATGCTATTTGGCATTTGTTTGTATTAGCAGGCAGTGTCTTTCACTTCTTTTCTATTTTCTATTTTGTGTTGCCTCAACCGGACTTATTGTCGGTAAAAGGATGAAAATTGCCTAGGTAATAGGAAACAAAAAAGCCCACTATGAAGTGGGCTTTTTACTATCTAACTAAAACTAATTAACCGTTTTTCGGTTCACGACCTAAACGTTTACGATCGTTTTCTGTCAGCGCACGCTTACGGATGCGAATAGATTGTGGTGTTACTTCAACCAGTTCGTCATCGTTAATGAACTCAAGCGCCTGTTCCAGTGTTAAACGAATAGGCGTACTAAGCGTTTGCGCTTCATCAGTACCAGATGCACGAACGTTGGTTAGCTGTTTACCTTTCAGACAGTTTACTGTCAGGTCGTTTGAACGATTATGAATACCGATGATCTGGCCTTCATAAACTTCATCACCGTGCGATGCAAATAACTTACCGCGTTCCTGCAGGTTAAACAGTGAATAAGTCAGGGCTTTACCCTGCGCATTAGAAATCAGTACACCGTTAACACGCTGACCAATGGTACCGCCTTTATGCGGGCCGTAGTGGTCAAAAGTGTGGTACATCAGGCCAGTACCAGAGGTTAATGTCATAAACTCTGTCTGGAAGCCAATCAAACCACGGCTTGGTACTTCAAAGTCGACGCGAACGCGACCTTTACCATCTGGTGTCATGTTGGTCATTTCGGCTTTACGCAAGCCTAATTTTTCCATAACAGCACCCTGATGCTGCTCTTCAATATCAACCGTCAGAGTTTCATAAGGTTCCATTTTCTTATCATCTTCGTATTTGATGATAACTTCCGGACGAGAAACGGCTAATTCAAAACCTTCACGGCGCATGTTCTCGATAAGAACACCTAAGTGAAGCTCACCACGACCTGATACGCGGAAACGGTCCGGGTTATCAGTTTCTTCAACACGCAAGGCTACGTTGTGAACCAGTTCTTGCTGCAGACGCTCAAGAATCTGGCGAGAGGTAACAAACTTGCCTTCTTTACCTGCGAAAGGTGAGGTGTTTACCTGGAAGGTCATAGTTACCGTTGGCTCGTCAACCGTCAGTGGTTTCATGGCCTCGGCTTTACCAACCGCACAAACGGTGTCAGAGATCTTAAGTTCGCCCAGACCAGTAATAGCGCAAATGTCGCCTGCTGCTGCTTTGTCTGCTTCAATGCGGTCCAGACCCAAGTAGCTAAAGACTTTACCAATTTTGCCGCTGCGTTCTTTGCCGTCAGCACCAACAATAGTAACTGGTTGGTTAACTTTAACACTACCACGGGTAACACGACCGATACCGATAACGCCCAAGTAACTTGAGTAGTCCAGCTGTGACACCTGCATTTGCAGGTCACCTTCAGGGTCAGCGTCCGGGTGACTTACCTGGTTAACAATAGTTTCGAACAATGGCGTCATGTCGCCATCTTGGTCGTCTACGTCCAATGACGCCCAGCCATTAAGTGCTGACGCATAAACAATAGGAAAGTCTAGCTGCTCGTCTGTAGCGCCCAGGTTGTCAAACAAGTCGAAGACCTGATCCATAACCCAGTCTGGGCGAGCACCAGGACGGTCAATTTTGTTAATAACAACAATAGGGTTCAAACCGTGAGAGAAGGCTTTCTGAGTGACGAATCGGGTTTGAGGCATAGGGCCGTCAACCGCGTCAACCACTAACAATACAGAATCCGCCATAGAAAGTACGCGCTCAACTTCGCCGCCAAAGTCGGCGTGTCCTGGAGTATCCAGAATGTTAATGCGGTAATCTTGCCAGTTAACCGCTGTATTTTTGGCAAGAATAGTGATGCCACGCTCTTTTTCAAGATCGTTGGAATCCATAATACGCTCTTCGAGCTCACCGCGGCTTTCTAAAGTACCGGATTGTTGCAACAACTTGTCAACTAGGGTGGTTTTACCATGGTCAACGTGCGCGATGATCGCGATGTTACGAAGTTTTTCTATATCAAATACCTGAATTGTCATTAAGAACTGCCTGTAGTTGTCCGGGTCAGACCCGGGCAAGGGGTTTTATGAAAAATAGCGGCGTATTCTACCTGTTTGAGTTAGATTAAGAAAGACCTGATTGTTTTTTGTTCGTTATATTTTCTTTTTCTTTCGTTTCGTTTTGCACCAAAAATGTGCGAAATGCGCTATACTGGTGCATATTAAGTTTTAAAAGAAAACTGGATTTAACTTAACCTAATGAATACAAAGATAAAATTCAGTTGGCACAGGCTTTGCTATACTTAGGCTGTATTTTTAGACGCTGTCTACGGAGGACAACATGTCAGCTAATAAGATTTTCGATACCATTAAAGAACACGACGTAAAATTCGTCGACTTACGCTTTACCGACACCAAAGGTAAAGAGCAACACGTCACTATTCCGGTGTCGCAAATCGATGAAGACTTCTTTGAAGAAGGCAAAATGTTTGACGGTTCATCTATTTCCGGCTGGAAAGGCATTAACGAATCGGACATGGTACTAATGCCCGACAATGAGTCTGCCGTTCTGGATCCGTTTACTGATGAAATTACCCTGAATGTCCGTTGTGATATTCTTGAGCCTGAAACTATGCAAGGCTACAGCCGTGATCCTCGTTCAATTGCGAAGCGTGCAGAAGATTTTCTGCGCTCATCAGGCATTGCCGACGACGCCTATTTTGGTCCGGAACCCGAGTTCTTCCTGTTCAATGACGTTCGTTTCCACACCGATATGAGTGGTTCGTTCTACAAAATTGATGCTGAAGAAGCGAAGTGGAACTCTGGTCGTGAATATTCAGAAGGTAACCTGGCTCACCGTCCTGGCGTAAAAGGCGGTTACTTCCCGGTACCTCCGGTTGATTCAGCACACGACATTCGTGGCACCATGAGCTTGGTTATGGAAGACATGGGCATGGTCGTTGAAGCCCATCATCACGAAGTAGCAACCGCAGGTCAGAACGAAGTTGCAACGCGCTTTAACAGTCTGACTAAAAAAGCCGATGAGTTGCAGGTTTATAAGTATGTTGTGCACAACGTTGCACATTCGTATGGCATGACCGCAACCTTTATGCCGAAGCCATTAGTTGGTGATAACGGCTCTGGTATGCACGTGCATATGTCGTTGGCTAAAGGTGGCGAAAACTTATTTGCCGGTGACCAATACGCGGGTCTTAGCGAAACAGCGTTGTATTACATTGGCGGTATTATCAAGCACGCACGTGCCATTAACGCCTTTGCTAACGCATCGACCAACTCTTACAAGCGTCTGGTTCCTGGTTTTGAAGCACCGGTCATGCTGGCTTATTCAGCTCGTAACCGCTCCGCTTCTATTCGTATTCCATTGGTTTCCAGCGCGAAAGGTCGCCGTATTGAAGTCCGCTTCCCTGACCCAAGTGCCAACCCATACTTGGCCTTTACTGCATTGTTAATGGCTGGCCTTGACGGTATTCGCAACAAGATCCATCCGGGCGATGCAATGGACAAGGATTTATACAATCTGCCTCCTGAAGAAGCGAAAGACATCCCGACTGTTTGTCATTCGCTAGAAATGGCCCTGGATGCGCTGGATAAAGACCGCGACTTCCTGAAGCAAGGTGGCGTGATGGACGACGACATGATTGATGCGTACATCGATCTTAAGTACAACGAAGTAGAGACATTGAAGAAGACTACCCACCCGGTAGAATTCGATATGTACTACAGCGTTTAATGGCGAATTATCGGGTGAGGCTTTTAGCCTTGCCCGATTGCACCAATACGGTGCATAACCTTCCCTGCCTTCGTGAATAACAACGCGCTACTTAACCAATTACTCACAGGCATACTCATCCTCGATGACCGCCTGACCATTCGCTACGTCAACTCATCCGCTGAATCTTTACTGGATCACAGCGCCAAGCGCTTGTTGGGTGAGCCGTTTAGCGCGGCGTTTTATCATTGTTCGCTGGCGTCGGAAACTTTAATAGAATGCCTGAACAGTGAGCAAACAGTGCTGAATGCGGAAGTGCATTTTGCACTGCATTCTGGTCACGATATTCGCGTGGAAACCAGTATTCAGACGGTCGATCAGGCATTTGGCCGGGCATTGTTGCTGGAACTAAAACAAGTTGACCAGTTGCGGCGCATAAACCAGGAAGATCAGCAACGTAATCAATTATTTGCGACGCAGCATTTATTACGGGGCATGGCTCACGAAATAAAGAACCCGTTAGGTGGCTTGCGAGGCGCTGCACAGCTACTGGCAAGACAGCTTCCCGATGAGAAGTTGACCGAGTATACCGACTTGATTATCAGTCAGTCTGATCGTTTACGGTACCTGGTGGACAGGCTGTTAGGGCCAACAAAGCGCGGTGAGTCAAAGGCGACCAATATTCACGAAGTGCTGGAGCGTGTGGTTCGGACACTAACGTATGAATATGGTGATTCACTTAAACTGATTAGGGACTATGATCCTTCTTTACCGGATATTCGAGTGGTGCCGGAAGCTTGTGAGCAAGTGTTCCTGAATATTGCTCAGAATGCGGCGCAAGCTATGTCCGGTGCCGGCACTATTGTGATTAAAACCCGGGTCGAGCATCAGTTGACGCTGTTTGGCCTGCGCTATCGGCAATGTGCGGTTGTGACACTTACCGATAACGGGCCAGGCATACCGCCGGAACTACGCGATACATTATTTTACCCTTTAATTAGTGGGCGTGCAGAAGGGACCGGACTGGGTCTTTCATTGGCGCAAAACCTAGTGCATCAACATAAGGGTAAAATTGAATTTGACTCAAATCCGGGTAAAACCCGATTCTCGGTTTATTTGCCGTACCTTACTGCAGACAATGGTAACGAGGTGATGGATGACCACTAATGCTCAGTTATGGATCATTGATGACGATGACTCAATTCGTTGGGTGCTGGAAAAAGCTTTTGCCGACAGTCGCTATCATGTTCGCAGTTTTGCTAACGGAGAGGACTTTTTTTCTGCATTAAAAACCGATGCACCGACTGTGGTGTTGACGGATATCCGTATGCCCGGCGAAGACGGCCTGGCCGTGCTTGAAAAGTTAGGCCATGAACAGCCACAATTGCCAGTTGTCGTAATGACAGCGCATTCAGACCTTGAAACCACGGTAAAAGCTTTTCAGGGTGGGGCGTTTGAGTATCTGGCAAAGCCTTTCGATATTGATGAAGCGATAACCGCAGTGGATCGAGCGCTGCAACATGCAAGGCAGAGCGAAACCACGGCTAATGAATCTATTGATAATAGCGTTCCGGAGCTTATCGGTGAGGCGCCGCCCATGCAGGACGTTTTCCGCGCCATTGGCCGGCTGTCGAGTTCCAGTGTCAGCGTCTTGCTGACTGGTGAAACCGGAACCGGCAAAGAAGTCGTTGCACGAGCTTTGCATAAACACAGTCCACGCGCAGAAAAGCCTTTTATTGCACTTAACATGGCGGCCATACCGGCTGATTTGATTGAATCGGAGTTGTTCGGGCATGAACGGGGTGCCTTTACCGGAGCTGACAGAAAGCGTGTGGGGCGTTTTCAGCAAGCCGATGGAGGCACTTTGTTTCTGGATGAAATTGGTGACATGCCATTACAGGTTCAGACACGTTTATTACGAGTTTTGGCTGAGGGGCAGTTTTATCCAGTAGGAGCACACCAGCCAGCTAAAGTCGATGTTCGCGTTATTGCAGCGACACATAGAGAGCTGGAGCTTTTAGTTGATGAAGGGCAATTCCGTGACGACTTGTATCATCGACTTAATGTTATCCGGTTGCGCTTACCACCTTTGCGGGAACGAACCGAAGATATTGCCACCCTGGCGAAGCACTTTCTGAAAAAGTCCGCTGAAGAGTTGAATGTAACACCAAAAACTTTGTTAAATGAAACACTTAGCAAGTTAATGGACTATTCCTGGCCTGGTAATGTGAGACAACTGGAAAATACCTGCCGCTGGCTAACCGTTATGGCGCCCGGGCAGCATATTGGCGTTAATGACTTGCCGGAAGACATTCTCTTGCCAGCCGAATCAGAACCTGAAAAATTTAGTGGGGAACTTACCTGGCAGCATTGGCTCGAAAGAGAACTGGAAAAACACCCGTTAGAAGCTCAGGATATTTTTCAAAGTTATCAGCATCAGTTGGAAAAAATTGCTTTGCAAACTGCTTTAAAGCGTTTTTCCGGACATAAGCAAAAAGCAGCGATATGGCTGGGCTGGGGCCGAAACACCTTAACGCGAAAACTGAAAACTCTGCTAAAGTAAAAGTTATGTAAAGGGGGTCGTATCCATCCCCGGCATTTTGGATCATGGATTTATTTCTGGAGAGAACAGTAAGTTATGAGACATTCCGTACTACTCATTGATGACGATACTGAAATGTCTGTCATGCTGACAGAATTGTTTAAACGTGAATCCGTAGATTTAAGTGTTGCCGAAGATGGCGTGAACGGTCTCGACAAAGCACTTAACGGTGACTATGAGCTTATTTTGCTGGACGTCATGTTACCCGGTATTGATGGCATGCAGCTGTTACAGCGTTTACGCCAGCAACATCGCGATACCGCTGTGCTCATGTTGACTGCCCGCGGTGATGACGATGATCGTGTTATGGGTCTGGAGCTGGGTGCAGATGATTACCTTCCAAAACCTTTTAACCCGCGTGAACTGGTCGCCAGAGTGAAAGCTTTGCTACGTCGTACACCTAACACCACTATGCAAAACGAAAGCCTGAACGTTTGCGGTATTGTATTAGATCCGGCCACAACGGAAGTGAAATGCGACGATGCTGAACTGATACTGACACCAACTGAATTCGATATTTTGCGCTGTTTAATGCAGCAAGCAGGTCAAATGGTGAGTAAAGATCAATTATCGGTTGCGGCACTGGGACGTAAAATGGAGCCTTTTGATCGCAGCCTGGATGTCCATATCAGTAACATCCGTAAAAAGTTTCCGACTAAACCGGATCGTATTCAAACCATTCGCGGCCGTGGCTATCGACTGATCGCGAGCTTATGAGAAACCGGCGTACGCGGTGGTATCGATCGCTGGCCCTAAGGTTGCTTTTTATTTTCTGGGCGTTGCTGTCGGTCACAGCGGCCAGCGGCTATTTGTTAGCGGTTTGGAATAAACCGAAAGCAGAATTAAAGCCGCTGGAGCCGGAAATTTATCAAACTCTGCAACCGCTACTCAGCGATGCTTTAACTTTCCAATCTTTGCAACCTGGTCGGCTAATAGCTGGCGACTACCGCGTTGCTGCTCAGTTATCCGTGGAAGGCAGTGAAAAGTTGTTGATGGACGAAATGCTACGGGTTAGTCACGGGTCTACGTTGTTGCGTATGCTTGGCCAAACCTCACCTCAACAAATTCCCCTGGACGAACGTTTGCTAATGGGCCCGTTTGAATTGGAGGGTAATAAAATATTGGTCACTAAACCCTTGGGTATTGATGAGCAAGTTAACCGTGAGCAGTTGGAGAGAGAATCAACGCGGGCTCGTTTACTCACCTTGCTGGTGGGGAGCGGTTTGCTTGCGGTTTTACTGGGCATTTGGTTGATCCGCCCGATACGACGAATGATCCTGGCTATGCGCGAGGTGGCAGACGGTAGTGCAACTCCTGAGCTAAAACGGTTACCCAAACGCGGCGACGAAATCGGTGAATTGGCGCGTGCGCTTTCTCAGGGTGCAGTCGATTTAGCGACAACGCGCGATGCACAGAGGCGCTTACTGAGTGACGTATCTCATGAGCTACGCTCACCGATGGCACGTATGCAGGTTGCCCTTGATTTAACCGATTGCAATGAGGAAGACCCAAACTGGCAGCAACTGCGTCGCGATACAGAGCGTCTCAGCGTCATAATTGAGCGTATTTTGTCATTATCTCGGTTAGAGAACGGTCTGGTAGAGCTCAATCATGAAAGCCTGGACAGCGGTGAGTTGGTGCAACAGCTTATTGGTGATATGTGCTATCAGAGTCCAGAGGTTAGTGGACGCCTGGTGCAACAAGGCGATGACTGGCCAATTATTGATACTGACCCTGAGTTGCTGCGGCTGGTGCTGGAAAATATTGTCCGTAATGCGCTGCATTACACTGACGATAAAGTCGAGCTTTCTTATGATGATTATGGCGAAGGGTGCCGCATCCGCATTCGTGACCATGGCCCGGGTGTGGATGAAAGTACATTAGACAAGCTTTTCGTACCATTTTACCGCGGCGATCCGGCACGTCATCATAAGGCCGGAGTTGGTCTGGGGCTGGCTTTGAGCCATCGCGCAGCAGCGGTTTTAGGAGGCGAATTAAAAGCCAGTAATCACTCTGAAGGAGGACTGGAAGTCGTGTTAGACTTACCTAAAAGTCAGCCTGAACAAATTACATGAAGCAACCCGATAAACAACACCAGCGCCCCGCAGATGATACCCCTGAGTGGGTGGAGTTTTTCAAAACTCAGGTTGAACCCTTCTGGGAACAGCAGGTTATTTCTGAGTATTTCGCGGCATTCGACGGTATCCAATTGCATTTCGCTTACTATAAATATAGCGCTGATGCACCATTGGTGGTTATTGCTCCCGGCCGGATAGAGTCCGCACTTAAGTATCAGGAACTGTTTTGGGAGTTGGCTCAACAAGGCTTTTCCGTTGCTGCGCTGGACCATCGAGGCCAGGGTTTATCGGCGCGATTAACACATAATTATCATCAGGGACATGTCGACGACTTCAACGATTTTGTGCGCGACTTCTCAGATTTTACTGACCGACTAACAACTCTATTTGGTAATGTTCCTAAAACCTTATTTGCGCATTCAATGGGTGGCACCATTGCGACAATTTACTGTGCGACTTACACCCATACTTACAATAAGCTGATTTTATCCGCCCCCATGTTCTCTATTGAAACTGGTAAAGTTCCCTACTGGTTTGCGCGCTGGGTAGTTTCCATAGGCGCATGTATTAACCGGTATTTAGCGAAGCCCTGGTATTTTTTTGGTATGGGTGACTACCAGGCTGTACCCTTTGAAGAGAACGTTCTCACTCACAGTAAACAGCGTTACCAAGCTTTTCGCAGAACATACGATAATGTCGCTGAGGTGCAGCTGGGCGGGCCAACTTTTAACTGGCTTTACGAAGCGGTTAGTGCAGCCATGAAGGCACAGCAACTGGCGAGTGATGTCCACATTCCGGTCATATTATTTCAGGCTGGTAATGACCAGGTTGTCTCTGCTACCGGGCAGAGAAAAGTCGTTGCGGCAGTTACCCGCGAGCACTTTCGGTTTGAAACCATTGAAGGAGCATCGCACGAACTGATGATGGAAACGGACAGGTTTCGTCAGCCGGTGCTGGATGCCATTATTGAAGAGACCCGAGAGCTCTCTAGCGCTTAAGTGAGCCTTCCACTACCGCGACAATTTCAGGATCCATATGCACGATGATGTCTGCTCCCGGGAAGGCTTTCATAAGCTGAGCCTCAACATCGTCAGCTATGGCGTGGGCGCGCAATAACGATAACTCATTAGCCAGTTCAATGTGTAATTGAATAAAGCGAACCGGGCCGGCTTCTCGCGTGCGCAAACCGTGAAAGCCTCTGACACCATCCACCGCCATAGTGATATTGCCAATTTGCTCCTGTAAGTCCTCGGAAAGCTCTCTGTCCATTAGTGCCTGAAAGGCGTCCCAGCCAATGCGAACAGCGCCAATAATTAAATAAACGGCAATACCAATGGCAAAAATACTGTCGGCCCAGAGCCAGCCATAACTGCTAAGAATTAAGGCAACAATAACGGCTAAGTTCAGCAGTATGTCCGACTGATAATGAAGGTTGTCGGCTTGTACGGCCTGAGAGTTGGTATGCCGAATGGCCATGCGCTGAATAACAATAAGCACAAAGGTGATGACAATTGCGATAGCAGAAACAGCGATACCATAACCGACTTTAGGAACGCTGCCGCCCTGCATAAATTGCTGCACACTGTGAAAGATGAGCAGCATGCTGGAGCCGGCAATAAATGCGCTTTGTGCCAGAGCGGCGAGAGACTCCGCCTTACCATGACCAAAGCGGTGTTCTTCATCTGCGGGCTGCAGCGCGTAGCGAATAGCGAAAAAACTAAAAATTGAGGCGCCACTGTCCAGAATAGAGTCTGTCAGAGAGGCAAGCATACTGGCCGATTCGGTCTGAAACCAGGCGAAAAGCTTGATGCTAATGAGGGTTACTGCAACAACAACGGATGCCGTGCTGGCCAGACGCACCCAAAAAGCGTAATTTTGTTGGTAATTTTTCTGATTTGCCACAGCACCGGTACACATTTCTAAAAAATATTCTGCTATTCTACCGCTTTTACTGAAGCGATGAAAACGACCATGTTACACCTCGTACTGTTTGAGCCTGAAATACCCCCTAATACGGGTAATGTGATTCGTCTGGCGGCGAATACCGGTATGTCCCTGCACTTGATAGAACCTCTGGGTTTTGAGCTGGATGAGAAAAAGGTTCGGCGCGCGGGGTTGGATTACCACGACCTGGCTTCTGTGAAAATTCATAAAGACTGGCAAAGCTTTTTAGAGAATACGGAAGTTAATCGTATATTTGCCTGCACGACAAAAGGTAAGACAAGCTATGCTGAGGTAAGTTATGAAGCGGGTGATGTCCTGCTTTTTGGCCCCGAAACCCGTGGGTTACCTATGGAAGTGCTGGAAACCTTTCCAGAAGAAAACTGGTTGAGGCTGCCTATGGCAGACAGCAGTCGCAGTCTTAATCTGTCAAATTCTGTTGCTATTTTTGCCTATGAAGCCTGGCGGCAAAATGATTTCAAAGGGGCCTGCTAATTTATTTCGCTCTGGTTATTTGGGGCTTTGCTGAGCCAGGGCCGTATCGAATAAGTTTCTTAATGAACGACCTCTTGGGGTGTCTGAAAACGCCACAAACAGTGGCAGAGGATCAGATAACTTTTGCTTTTTGTAAGGCTGCTCTGTCCAGTCTGGCAGGTTATCTTTGTAGTCCACAACCGCACTAACCCTTTCCATATCGAGCAACGCAAAACAATCAAGAGAGTTTGATGCGCGATAAAAAGGGCGCTGGGTATCCACCAGATTTTGCATAAAACGAGGGCCAGAAATGCAAATAGGGCCTTCGTTGGGCTCTTCCAGAGTAAAGAGAAAAACACTGTCGTCGTAAGCGACATGGTATTTTGACAGAATAATATTCTCTATCTTCTGATCCGGACGAACGCCGATAAGGGCATCAGCACGGCCTTCCTGGATTAGCTGAATACTGCGTTGCCAGCTACTGACAACGGTATTGAGTTGAGAAGTAAACATTGGGAAAGTCGACTTTGCTACTTGCCAAAGTTTACCGGTGCCGTCGGCATTCAGTAAGCCGGTGTGTATGGCGCCAACAACCGTCAGTTGCTCCGGACGCTTAATAGGCTCCAGCGGGGGCTCGGGTCTTATTCCATACTTTTCACGAAGCACTTTCATACGACCATTTTCATGCATTTCTTGTAGCTGATAAGTGAGTTGAGGAATAAGCCGGGCGTGTTCTTCGTTTAGATAATGGAAGCCAGTTTCGGTGGACAGCTTGTGGGTAATAAAGTGCGGGTTATCGCTTAATTCCGAACTTTGAAATTGGAAGTCCCCCATAAAAGCAAACTGAATGCGTCCGGATTCAAGCAACTTAAGCACTTGCTCGATATCAATAGGCGTTACGATGGACGGCTTTTTAGGAAGGCTTTCAACCACTTCAGTGATGGAGTCCATACCATCGACGTATGCCAGACTTTCTATCTCTGACAAGGGGCAATAACCGCAATCGCGCCTATCAGCGACAGCTATGATGTCGAAAGTAAATAATGGAAATGGAATACGGCGAAGGTCGCGACGCTTGTTCTCTAGCATGGCTGTCCTTCCAAGCTCTCCGGCAATGGTGCCTTCCGTAGCGAGCTGCTCACCACGAGCGCGAGGGAGTTCAATATATTCAAGCTTAATATCCAGTTTGGCATAAGCTTCTTCAAGAACTGCCGTTACGTATTGCGTAAAAGGGCCTTCGTCAGGCGCACGGAAGACCAGTTTCTCCTGTGCGATCGCGAGACTGGTTGTGGGTATTAAACCAAACAATAATAGCAACACGCAAAGGCGCAACGATGACTTCATAACAAAAAGTGAGATCTTATATCGTTAAAGAAGGTTTAGTATAGCAGTGTTCAGAGGCCCGTCACGACCCCTGAAACTCACTAAATTTCAATGGCTTACCAAGCTCAACAACCATTTTACCCTTGGCTATTACATAGGTTATGGATCGGTCTTCCTGATTCATTAATAAGATATCGGCATCGGCACCGACAGCTATATGCCCTTTGCGCGACAGCTTTAGGCGGCTGGCAGCGTTGGTGCCTGCCGCTTTCAGTACTTTTGTGGTTGGTATACCCTTTGCCAATGCCTGCTGAACCGACTCTAATAAGCTTTGTGCTCTGCCCACTTTAAGTCCACGCAGCTTACCGGTTTTATCAAAGTCAGGCAGGCTGGCATTACAGTCGGTACTAAAACTAATGTGGTTGTCATCTACTCCCAGCTCCAGTAGTTCACCAAGAGCATCGGCCGCTGCAATCTCTCCGGCTGCCAGCAGCTCTGGTGTTGTTGATGTGGTTAAATCAAGGATGGCACCTTGCTGGGCAAACCTTACCGCACTCTCCATTAGCTGCCGATGACGGTTGATATGGGTTGGATAGAACTGGTTAGTAGTAACATCAAAATCGGCGCAAGCGTGCTCTGCGACACTAAGCATGGATGGTTCGTCACCAACATGCAAAAAGACAATACCGGACTTTCCGGATAATAAACCACCTACCTTTGCATCTGCAGCCAGCCGCGCCAGTTCGTGGGGAGTTATTTGAGAACCGCGCTTGTCAGCAATAGCAACTTCACCAACACCAATAAACTTATCGATTAAAATTAAGTCATCTCGCACGGAGCCACTTACTGTTTTAATCGGGTACTCGTAGGAGCCGGTGTAACAGAAGGTGCTAAGGCCTTCATTTTCTAGCCCCCGTGCTTTTGCCAGCATATCCATTAAGGAACGGGTGGAGGCATCAGTACCTAACCCGGAAACCATAGTAGTAATACCGGCACTAAAAGCATCCGTTATTGGCATATCGGGTGTTCTGGTATGAAAGCCACCTTCACCACCACCGCCGTTAAAATGAGCAAGCGGGTCAACAAAGCCAGGCATTAGCCATAGGCCAGTGGCATCTATAATTTGAACGTCGATATTCTGGGTACTTAAATCAATGTCAGTATTTATGGCGGCAATACGACCGTCCGCTATTAATACGTCCTGTCGGCCTAAATATTCCGGAGACCAGACTTCGGCGTTCTTAATAAGTTTGAGCATTTTATGAAAATCCTATGGTTACAGCGAGGATCATAGCAGCCAATGACATGAGCATTAGACCGAGTTGAAACTTCCAGATAATCTTCACCCAAGCACCCCAGTCTAACTTGACTGCACCAAGACAGCCAATAAGAGATGCGGAGGTCGGGATAATAATGTTAGTCAGGCCGTCGCCCAGTTGGAATGCGAGTACCGCGGTTTGCCGACTGACTCCAACTAAGTCTGAAAGCGGTGCCATTAAAGGCATGGTTAACGCCGCTTGACCTGAACCCGAGGCAATAAAGAAGTTAAAAACGGACTGAAACATCAACATCAGCGATGCTGAAACAACCGTTGAAAACTCACCGATTGTATTCCCTGCGGTGTGCAATACCGTATTTAGAACGGAAGGCGTGGTTGCATCATCTCCACCAAGCAATAAAACAATACCTTTAGCAAAACCGACAATTAATGCAGCGGGGAGTAAATCTTTTGCTCCCTGATTAAAAGATTGAGCAAGATCGTTTGCCGATAAACGTCTGCCAATAACAGCGATTAGGCCGCATGTCAGACCCATGACAAAGAACTGGGCAGCAATTTCCGGGATATAATACTGACGCTGGGTTACTCCCCAGATAACCCAGCCTAAACCGATTAAAAACATTAATAAAATGGCTGTATCGACAGGCCGAAAAGGTTTATCTGAGACAGATTGAGGCTCTCGTTCATTGATGACTGGCTGCTTAATTCGTCTGGCATAACGTAACGTAAACTGCAGGCCAAACAGGGTAAAAACACACCAGAGTATGATTCTGAAACCACTGCCGGAGAGTAGAGGGACTTCAGCAATGCCTTGTGCAATGGCGACACTAAAAGGGTTCATCCAGGAGGTAGCAAAACCAATTTGGGTTGCTACGTATGTGGTAAGAACCGTAGTAACCGCGTCATAACCCAGCGATCGCATGACTGGTAACAGCACCAGACAGAATGCGATGGCTTCCTCGCCCATGCCAAAAATGGCACCGCTGAGTGAGAAGGCCAGAAACATAGAGGTTAGAAAAAGCAGTTCAAAATGCCGCGTTTTTTCAATGAGTGCTAGAATGCCACGCTCAATTGAGGTTGTTTTCAGGATCATTCCAAACGCACCGCCAACCACTAAAATAAATGCGATGACGCCAATTGCGGCCCCCCATTTAGAGCCGGAAACCAGCCCTTCGAAAGGAACATTAGCCAGGCCGATTTCACCGCCCTCTGCGAAAAGAGGTCGTTGAAAGCTCTCATCATCTGCGTAACGAAAACTTTCAGGAATAATAACTGAACGTTGTTGGGTTTCACCATTAACGCTGCGCGTAACGGTTTGTGTTTCATAAGATCCAGCAGGCACCCACCAAGCGGCGAGTGCTGCCAGAACACCAACAAAGAACAGGATGACCAGCGCATCGGGCATGGCCATCGATTGTTTTTGTAGTTTCATACTGCGTTGTAAGCCTGTTAAAAGTTAGCGGTATAACGCAACGATACCTGACGGCCTAACCAGTCATGAACTGAGGAGGCATACCCATTGGTCGGTGACGACGCATAGGGAGGCTCTTCGTCCAGCAAGTTACGCACGGTTAACAAGAAACGATGGTTGTCGTTTAACTGGTAACCGACACTGGCATTCCAGGTTAACCAGGCATCAACGGTTTCATTACCGCCGAACTTAAAGTCACCGTCACCCAGACTGCTGACATAGTGACCATTTAAGTTGGCATCGTAATCAGAAAATTGCCACTCGACGCCAAAATCGGCGACAAATTCAGGACGGGCAATTTCTGCTGCACCACTTAAGCGACCTAGCAAATCTTCGGCTTCTGAATCGGCGGTCAGTTTACGCTCATAACTAAATGTGCGCGTACCACTGGCGTAGAAGTTGAACTTGCCATATTTAGTCGAGCTAAGGCTATAGTCTGTTCGAATATCAACACCATCGGTTTTCTGTTCACCGACATTAAAATAGCCGGTGCGCAAGAAAACCAAGTCTCCTTCAGCATTGACTACGCAACCGAACTCGTTATTCAGCTCGCTTTCGTCATTCACCACTGGTGAAGTTCCTGCAACGCAGGCGTCCAAAGTGGTATTGGCATCAATATCAACAATGTCCTCATGGTCGTAGCGCCAGTAGTCAGCTGTAAACTGCCAGGCGTCAGTAATATTCCAGGAAACGCCCATGTTATATGCAACCGACTTCTCAGCCTCGAGATCCAGATTACCTAAGGTTTCCTGATCCAGTTCAAGCTCTCCTTGCTCGTTGCCTGAAGTGCCGCATAAAGAAACATAAGGGTCATCTGGCGTACAGTTGATGTAAGCTGCAGATAAAGAAGTCCCTGCACCCAACTGAGTTAAAGATGGTGCCCGGAATCCGGTGCTGGCCGAAGCTCTCAGAATAAGGTCATCCGTTGCGCGCCAGCGTAGGGACAGCTTAGGGTTCACATCACCACCAAAGTCACTGTAATGGTCATAGCGTAAAGCCGCGATCGCATCTATTGACTGAGTAAGTGGCAGGTGGAACTCGCCATAAAAAGCATACTGACTTCGGTCAGCCTCGGCCTGGCTTGCACCGAGTGCAAAAACACCGTTATTAGCTGCAATAGCCGCGGGTTCATCAAATAACTCTTCACGGCGGTATTCACCACCAAAAACAGACTTCACATAACCTGCAGGCATTTCAAATAAATCACCCGAAATGTTGAAATCAATAGAAAACAGCTCCGATTCGCCGTTTCTTGGTGCCAGAGTCCGTAAATCAGCAAGAGTGCTGGCATCGTTGTTGCGACCTAAGTTAAAAGGGTCGAAGCGTCCTTCGGCAATTGCTTCATCAACAGCGTCTACTGAATAAAAGCCAGCGGTGTGTAAAATCTCGCTCTCTGACTTGCCGTAACTGGCAGCTGTCTCCCAGCTCCAGAAACCAATTTCACCGCGCAGTCCCGCCAGTATACGGTATGAGGTGTCGGTGTATTCCTGAGTACGACGATCGGGGAAGCGTGAGCTGATATATATTGGATCTGTAGAACCATCAGCCTCGTTAATCTCACTTGCCCATTCTGGCACTATAGGCGAATCGCCGGGGATATTTGCAGAGAAAGCCGCTCCGGAGTCATAGGCGTGTCCCTCATTACGCTGAAACATGGCCTCGGCAAAAAATTCGGTGTGATCGTCCAGTTGATAAAAATGATTGACCGTTGCTCCAAAATTATCGAAGTCTGGCTGAATAACTCTTTGGATGACATAGTCGTAATTGCAGCGCTCACTAGCTACTGCTGTGCCGTCGTTACAGTAAGGTTCAGCGTATTCCGTGCCGTCGATATCAACAAAGGTACTCGATTCAAAGGTCACGTCAATTGGACGATCGGAGTTAAAAACAGAGTTCTGACTTACATAATCAAGAATGACCGTAGTGTTACTGTTTTTAGTATTAAAGCCGCCAACGTAAGTGGCGTTATAACGGCTACCATCCGCAGAATCGGTGTCATCTCCATACATCAAAGAAACTTCATGGCCTTCGAAGTCTTTGCGCATAATAAAGTTGATAACCCCGGCAATAGCGTCAGAGCCATAGATAGACGAGGCTCCATCGGTCAGGACTTCAATTCGCTCAATTGCTGACATGGGAATGTTGTTCACATTGACGAAAGAGTCTGCACCATTGGCGAAAGAGCTAACATTAACACGACGGCCGTTAACCAAAACCAGTGTTGAGCTACTGCCCAACCCGCGCAAACTGACACCGGCAGAACCTGCCGGTGCACCATCTGCTCCGCCAACCCCGCCGTTCTCTGTAAAGGTACCGGCGGTGGCGGCTTGTGGTAAATCTTTCAAAAACGAGCCAATGCTAATGTGTCCGCGCTGGTTCAAATCTTCCTGACTGAAAATTTGAACGGGGTTTGCGCCTTCCATATCCACGCCTTTTAGGCGCGATCCGGTGACTTGGATATTTTCGTCGATTTGAGCTTGTTCTTGTTGTTCGCTTTCAGTATTCGCTTGCTGCATTGCAAGTGCGACAGGCGAAAGGGTAAGACCCGCTAATGGGATCAATAGGCTCCACTTGGACATAGGAATCTCCTTTGTGGTTTTCTAATTTTTGAGATTTCCCCGTGTAAACGGGACTTATGTCACGAGTCGTGTCTTATTGACACACAAAGGCTCATGCATATTGCTCGTAAGAGAGCTTTAGCGGGGGAGGCAGTGGTGCACTCGCCGCAGTAACCGAACTGGCTACCGTGGCCTACTCGTCGAACCACTCCGAAAGGTAGAAACTATCGTAGTGATAGTTGGTTAGTTGATAAGCTTTTTTTAGCATAACGGTTATAATTATCCTAATAATTTGCTGTCTTAAATTTGACAGTGGCATAGGAATAGCACTAGCGTTGCAAGCTGTCAATTTAGTCAAATATCATAGCCGGACGGAACGAGTGGCTGGTTACTAGGGGTTTTGTTTATGGTCAAACGGTTGTTTTCCAAGGTTTTTGTTGCTATTTGCGCGCCGGTTCTGGTGGCGTCTGTAAGTGCTGAAGAAGATAAAAACTTTCGTCACTTGTTATTAGCCGGCGGCGGATTAGAGGCTTGTTCCAGTTTCGCGTCGGACAATTGCGACGATGTTGACTGGATAGATAAGGACACCATGCGCACTGACAGATACCTCAATCTGTCAAAAAAGTTTCGCTCCAAAGCAACGGCAGAATCAGTTTGGCCAACTTACCGTGAAGAAACTCGCAAAAAAGTTGCTGATGCGCTGGAATTGATTCATGAACGTTTAAAAGAAGACATTGTTCCTGAGCGTGTTTTTCTGCGTGAATTTACCCGTCGCGCAACCCAGCAGCTTTATAACGCATTGTCAGACGCGGAATGGAACCGGATTATCGATTTGATTGAGCTTCCTGTTCCTGACTCTGCCCGCGAAGTCGTTAATTTGGATGAAAACCTGAAAGGTGAATCGAAAGCGATTTTTCAGCGCTTTGTTGAAATGGCTCAGTCTGTTGTCGGCGATGATCAGAAACCGGTCATTTATTTTCTGACCTCTGCATCACGTAACCCTTATGATGCTATCGACTTTTACAGCAGTGTATTTGAGCAGTTGGGAGCTGAAGCGCGTTGGTTGCCTTTGGATTCGGCGTTAGTCAAAGCTCAACGTGAAGGCCGTTGCGATGAGCTGGCAAAAATTCAGCGGGAAGAACTGGGTGCCTACGAGCGTGACCGCGTGCACAGAGACCGTTATAAAGAGCAGGTCGCGTTTTGCAAAGACTCTGATGCAGCCGCAGAAATGATAGCTAAGGCCGACGGACTGTTTTTTAATGGTGGCGATCAGAACTTAACTCGTTCGACCTTTGTGAAGGCGAATAATCAGCCTGGCGATGTGCTGAAAACGATTATTGCTGCTGTTCAACAAAAAGAAGTGGTTGTTGGTGGCACCAGCGCGGGCACGGCGGTCATGACCTCTAAGCCGATGATCTCCAACGGTACAACCGCTCAGGCGATAAAAGAAGGAGCGATTGCTTCTGATCCACCACCGTTTGGCTGTGACTTAGATACTACCTGTCCGCCCAATGTCGGACCGGATAGCCTGACTTACCATCCGTTAGGCGGCTTGAGCCTGTTCCATTACGCAACCTTAGATACTCACTTTTCTGAGCGCGGCCGCCAGGGTCGCTTAATGCGCCTAGCCGCGGCAAGCTCAACGCCTTTGTCTATTGGCATTGATGAAAACACAGCTATGGAAGTCAACCTTGAAACCGGCGCCTTTGACATTATTGGCGAGCGGGGTGTTTTCTTTGTCGAAGATGCACAGGGAACCGATAGCGCAGTAGCTGGTACTTTCCATTACCTGGTTGCTGGTGCTTCGGGTGTGATTTCACCTTATGGCCTGCAAACCGCAGAATTTGCTGAAGGTGATGACGTGGTGCAAACCGAGCCTACCACAAACTTTTTGTCTGACCGTGGCTTGATAGATTCTATGCGCATTCTGTGTGGTGAGCGTAAGCAGGTCAGCTTGTTGAATAAGGACTACCGCTTAATTGCACAGCGCGGAGAGTCCAGCCGGGTACAGTCTTCAGGTGGTGAGTGTCAGGTTATAAATGGCAGTATTGGTATTGCCTGGCAGCCACAGGAGCAGCTGTAACGGTTGGCGGCGAATGAAAACGGCTGGTGATTATCCCCTCACCTGAAAGACGCCGTGAACCCATCCCTGGGGGCTTGTGTGGCGCCGTCCTTGGCGCCACACACTTTCAGGAAAGGGGACAATCACTTATTGCCGTTTTCTTGGTAGCCTGACATTCATGTCAGGTGAAATATCGGACCTGACGTAAACGTCAGGCTACGCAAATACGTATCAGGCGACGCCGAATTCGGCGCGATAAGCTTCAACTTTGGGTAGGTATTCTTTAAAGGTGTCGTCATCTTTCAAAAAGTTGATCACATCGTTTAAGCTCACAATGCTAACCACTTGAGCGTTAAAGTCGCGCTCAACTTCCTGAATGGCTGATAACTCGCCTTTGCCTTTTTCCTGACGGTCGAGAGCAATCAACACGCCGGATAATTCCGCGCCGTTGGCTTCGACAATGTCCATGGCTTCGCGAATAGCCGTGCCTGCGGTGATCACGTCATCTACCAGCATCACTTTGCCTTCCAGCGCTGAGCCCACCAAGTTACCGCCTTCTCCGTGATCTTTCTTTTCTTTACGGTTAAAGCAATAAGGGGTGTCCTGCTGATGGTGGTCATATAAGGCAACTGCTGTAGCGGTGGCAATTGGAATGCCTTTGTAAGCCGGACCAAAAAGCACATCAAAATCGATACCGGAGTCGACCAGCGCGGCGGCATAAAAGCGGCCTAAGCGGGCTAAGTCAGAACCTTTATTAAAAAGCCCTGCATTAAAAAAGTACGGACTGGTGCGGCCGGACTTTAAGGTAAATTCACCAAACTTTAATACGCCACGCTCTATGGCAAACTCAATAAACTCTTTTTGATACGCCTTCATTGCCTGTTTATTCCTTGTTTACTTTTATACTGGAGCTTACGCTAACGCTTGTTTCTGAATATCAATTAACTCGCGAATGCTGTGACGCGCCATTTCGACCAGGCTGTTCATTTCGTCAAAACTAAAGGCCTCGCCCTCGGCTGTGCCCTGAATTTCGATAAACTTGCCAGCTTCTGTCATGACAATGTTCATGTCGGTATCGGCTTTTGAGTCTTCAATGTATTCCAGATCGCTGACCGGTTCGCCATCTAAAATACCGACTGAAATTGCCGCGACCATTTCTTTTAACGGGTTCACTTTGACCATACCTTGTGCACGCATCCAGTTCAGCGCGTCAACTAACGCAACACAAGCACCGGTAATAGACGCGGTACGTGTGCCACCGTCGGCCTGAATCACGTCACAGTCGATAGTAATGGTGTGTTCACCCAGAGCGTTCATATCAATGCAGGTACGCAGTGAACGGCCAATTAAACGCTGAATTTCTAAGGTACGACCGCCTTGCTTACCGCGGGAAGCTTCGCGGGCAGAACGGGTATGAGTTGCGCGTGGTAACATGCTGTATTCAGCGGTAACCCAGCCCTGGCCTTTACCTTTTAAAAAGCGCGGAACGCCTCTTTCTACCGAAGCATTACAAAGCACTTTGGTTTCGCCAAACTCAATTAAAACCGAGCCCTCTGCGTGTCTGGTAAAGTTACGGGTAATGGTTACCGGTCGAATTTGTTGTGCCGTACGGCCACTTGGACGCATGTCATCTCCTTACTGAGTGAATGTCGCAATGTATAAATTGAGCGCAATTGTAGCAGAATTGGACGATTAATGGATCGCGATTCGCGCAGCAACGTATTACACTAGACCGAGTAGAAAAATATGGACGGGAGGCAGTATGTCGCGTTCAGATGATGAAGAATTTGAGCTGTTTCGTCAGGAAATGACTGACGTAACGCCGTTGGCGGGCGAAGAAGTTGCCGATATTAAGCAGGCTTTTGAACCGACGCTGGCGCAAAAAGAACGTCGCCGCGCTGCGGAAGCTGAGCAGGCTGAAAACGAAAACTTTTTATCGACCGAGTATGTGGATTTAGTCGAGCCGGATGATGTTATTGAGTTTCATCGCGACGGTGTACAGGCTGGTGTGTTCAAGCGCCTGAAGCAAGGTCGTTACAGCATGGAAGCCAGCCTGAATTTGCACCACCATACTTTGGCAGAAGCGCGCACGGCATTGTTTAATTTTGTGAAAGATTGCCATGCAGCCGGAGTACGTACGGCTTTAATCATTCACGGTATGGGTAAGCATACAAAACCGCACCCGGCGTTGATTAAAAGCTATGTGAATAAATGGCTGCGCGAGCTGGCACCGGTACTGGCGTTTCATAGCGCGCAGAGACCCCATGGCGGCCGCGGTGCCGTGTACATAATGATGAAAAAGAACGCAGAACAGAAACAAAAGAACCGTGAAAAGCACGCTAAGCGGTAACAGAAACGATTCGTTTTAAAGGAACCGACATGATTCAAAGTATGACCGGTTATGCTCGTTACGAGCAAAAAGCCGACTGGGGCACCGCAGTTTGGGAAATTCGTTCAGTTAACCAACGTTATCTGGAAACTTACTTTCGTTTACCGGAAACCTTCCGTTCGTTGGAAAATTCATTGCGTGAACAGTTTCGTAAAAAGCTGCAGCGCGGCAAAGTTGAGTGCAAGCTGAGCCTGCAGGTAGACGAAGCTCAGCAAAGCGCTTTGTCGATTAACGAAGACTTGGCAAAAAGTGTGATCGCCAGCGCAAAATGGGTCAGCCAGCACTCCGCGGCGGGTCAGTTAAACCCTATTGATGTTCTAAAATGGCCTGGCGTCGTAGCTGCTCAGGACCAGGACATGGACGAGCTGCAAAAAGACGTTCTGGCCGCCCTGGAAAAGACCACCAACGATTTTATCGAGAACCGCAAAAGCGAAGGTGCAGCCATTGATAAAATGTTGCAAGAGCGCCTGGACGGTGTGAGCACACAGGTGGCCTTTGTGCGTGAACGCATGCCAGAAGTTATGGCCTGGCAACGTGAGCGCTTACTAACCCGCTTTGAAGAAGCCAAAGTCGAGCTTGACCCGCAACGCGTTGAACAGGAAATGGTCATGCTGGCGCAGAAAACTGACGTAGCCGAAGAGCTCGATCGCTTAGACGCCCATGTGGAAGAAGCCCGTAAGATATTGAAAAAAGGCGGCCCCTGCGGACGCCGCCTGGACTTTATGATGCAAGAGTTTAACCGCGAAGCAAACACTCTGGCCTCTAAGTCTATTAACTCTGAAATTACCGCTGCTGCTGTGGAGTTGAAGGTTTTGATAGAGCAAATGAGAGAGCAGATCCAAAACCTAGAGTAGATGCCTCCCCGTCTAAAACGGTTTGCAGTTGTGGGTTAAAAGGAGCCCGGTAAGTGTTGTCGAGCCGGGGTTTTTAGGTTTTATGTCGAAAATTAAGCGTTTTATCGACATATAACGGTTATATGTCGATTCTATCAACACCTCTGCGATTCATGTCGAAATAATAGGGAAATATCGACGCATTATGTTGTCATGTCGATATAAACGACATAAACTGCTTCTAAATAGGCTTTATGTCGATATTTTATGGAAATTTAAATATGAATTGGCACGCTGAGCAACCCTACAATCAATTACCGTTACTGCCTCCAGCTGAAGATACGCTTGAGACAAGGCCTGTACTTAAAGCGTGTATTGCGGCTCGCGCCTCATTGGCTGAGTTAAAAAAAGCCGGAGAGCTAATACCTAACCAAAGCATGTTGATTAATTTGCTTCCGTTACTTGAAGCAAAAGACAGTTCTGAAATTGAAAACATCGTCACCACGACCGATCGGCTTTTTCAGTATGCTCAGGAAGATAAAGGTGCAGATCATGCGACGAAAGAAGCATTACGTTACCGAACCGCTTTACATCAGGGGTTTAAACAATTAGGTAAAAAGCCACTTTGTACAGCAACCGCGATTGAAATTTGCAGCACGTTGAAGAATGCAGAGATGGATATCCGCAAGGTTCCCGGCACCATTATCGGTAATCAAACGACGGGAGAGGTTATATACACGCCACCAGCAGGAGAAGACGTCATTCGCGATCTTTTAACCAACTGGGAACGTTTTCTACATGACGAAGAAGACCTTGATCCACTGATAAAAATGGCGGTGAGCCACTACCAGTTCGAAGCCATCCATCCTTTTTATGATGGTAATGGACGATGCGGTCGTATCCTGAATGTTTTGTATCTTATTGAGCAGGAGTTGTTAACCTTACCCATACTTTATTTGAGTCGTTTTATTGTCCATAACAAACAAGATTACTACCGTCTGCTCAATGACGTTACTCGAGAACAGCGCTGGGAAGCGTGGCTATTATTTATGCTGAAAGGTGTCGAAAAAACAGCAAAATGGACTTGCGAGAAAATTGCAGCTGTTAAAGCGCTGATGGAGAGCACGACAGAGTATATACGGGGGCAACTTCCTAAAATATACAGCTACGAGCTTGTTCAGCTTATCTTTGAACAGCCCTATTGCCGGATAAGTAATTTGGTTGAGCGCGATATTGCCAAACGTCAAACCGCTTCAACTTATCTAAAACAGTTGGTCGATATTGGTGTTCTACAAGAAAAAGCTTCAGGCAAGGAGAAGCTCTTTGTAAACCCACGTTTAATGAAGTTGATGATGCAGGATAGTAATGCGGTTAGCGGTTTCTAGTAGCTGGGGACTATACCTACTTTGAATCAATAAAAAGCCTCGATTCAGAGTAACTTGTATCCCCATAATCTTTCTTTAATCTAGCTTAACAACAACCACACCCCACCAAGGTAAAGCACTGTAACAAGCACGCTTTCCAGACCAATACGTCCGGGGCCTTCGCGCTCACGTCGAATGAGACCCATGATCAAAATGGCCGACATTAACAGCGTCAAGCACACCCAGAATAACGTACCGTCAGTCATGGTGTGATAAATCGATCCGTCGCGGTAGGCAATATCCGATGCGGCGGTAAATAAGGTATCAAATGCATTGCCACCGATAATACCGCCGACAGCCAGGGTCAATGCGCCACGCCGAACGGCTGCGATGGAAGTGACCAGTTCAGGAATTGACGTGCTAATGGCGGTGAGCATAACGCCCACTATGGTTTGGGTTAGCCCGGTCTCTGCGGCAATAACGGTTGCTGAAGGCTCCAGCATATAACCGGCAAAACCAAGCACGACGAACAGTACAAAAAACTCACTGCTAAGCCTTACCATTGACGGCATACGGTTTATGTCATCCGGCTTATCTTCACGGGTTTCATGAGTTTGCCTGGGAGCCCACATGGGGGCATCGTGCGCCCCGTTCACGAGGTGAATACCGTAGATATAAACAATAAAAAGTAGCGGCGTGACTGGGTGTAAACCCCATATTGTCACATTAGGTAAAAACGGAGTGATAAGAATAAGCGAGAGCAGTACGATAAGCAGTGCGTTTTGCATCATGTTCGGAACAGACGCCGCGGCATGCTCAAGGTTAGCGCGTCGGTACACCATATCGGCCACTGCCAGAAAGAACGTTTGTACGGCAATGCCACCCAACGCATTACTCATTGCCAGCTCTGCATTACCGTTCCACGCTGCGGTAACAGACAACACGGAGCCGCCAATGGAAGTTGTGCCGCCAAGTAAGACTGCACCTGCAGCGGCTTCACCTATACCGGTACGATCGGCAAGCTGGTCGACAATACGCGTAATGCGGGTACCGGCAATAGCAATAACCAGAGCGCAAAGCCCAAATACTGCCAGCCCTTGAAATAACGTCCAGTTATCAGGGTTTAACAAATACCAATGCCCCTTACTACGATTTATAAAATGAGTATAGCTAGCTGAATAGGCGGGTCAAACGCGGTGGTGTTCTGTCTTAATTTGGTTGTTATAGGTTATCCTGTGATTAGAAAGCCATGAAGGGGATTTGTATGCGAAAAACGGATAGAAAACTAGAGCGGGAGATCATCCGCGAGCTGACTCAGGTGTGCGAAGCGGCAAAGTTTGAGCATGAAGGCTTTATTTGGCTCACGCATGAAGTGGATTATCAGCGCTTTCCGCAAAGTTTAAAGGTGACGCTTGTGTTTAACGAGAAGGTAAGCAAGGATGTATTACTTGCCGAATTTCAGGCGTTGATTCCAAAAGTGCAGTTTGCACTTGAGCCTGTAATAGGTGAGCCCTTGCCTGCTGCACAAATTGAAGCGTGCCGGGAACATACACTGCAGTAACTGAAACAGGATTGCCCATGCGCCATTTAGCTTACTGCTTCATGTTCGTTTGCCTTGTCTTATCGACTCCCAGCCTGGCGGCTTCCGAGCGCTCTGAGAAAGTTAAGCAATTCGTTGCCGCGTTTAATGCGCACGATGCGGAGCTAATGTCACAGTATGTAACCGATGATATTCAATGGCTGTCGGTAAATGGTGACAGAATAGCGGTTGAAACCAGCGGCAAAACTGAGCTCATTAAAGCGATGGGTGGATATTTTAAATCTTGCGCGTCGTGTCAAAGTGAACTAACTGACATAACTGTATTGGGAAATCGTGTTAGTACAATAGAAGAGGCAAGTTGGCGACAAAAGGGTGAGCTGAGGTCGCAGAAAAGTTTGGCGATTTACGAGTTTAGTAATAGCCTCATCCGCCGCGTTTATTACTTTCCTGCGCAATAGGTTATCTCGCTAATGTGCCCGAGTTATTCCGTACGTTTTCATTGGGTTGTTGCTGCAGACGTTTGGGCGTAGCAATCACCCCTGCCGTCGTCTCTTCATTGACATCCTGTGCTGTACACGCTATCAAGTTGATGAAACAACAGGAGAGAACACACATGTTTGAATATAAGAAAATTGCACTGGCTGTCTCGCTGGTGCTAATGACAACCGCATGCTCTGATGCTTCGAAAGAAGAAGCGACGACGGCAACTGCCGAATCTCAAACGGCGACGACTGAAAATACCACTCAGAATGCGGAACAAACCGAATCTGAAAAGGCGAATAAGCTGTTCGAAGATATTTTTATGGAAAATGTCATGCGCAGCCCAATGTATCAGTCTTACCTTGGAATTAAAGAAGACCAGGATAAATGGGACGATATTTCTGAAGAGCAGTCTCAGGAAGACTTAGCGCTTCAGAAGAAACATTTAGAGCAAGTGAAGGCTATTGATGAGTCAAAGCTGAATGAGCAGACTAAAATAAGCTGGATGCTGATGAAGCAGAAGCTGGAAAACGATATTGCTGACTTTAAATGGCGTCATCACAATTATCCGGTTAACCAGATGTTTGGCATGCATTCCAGTGTTGCTTCGTTGCTGATTAACCAGCACGGTATTAGCGAAGTAGACGATGCGGAAGATTACATTGCTCGTTTAAATGGCTTACCGGGGTTATTTGATCAGCTAGCAGAGAATCTGGAACTGCGTGCCGAAAAAGGCATTATCGCGCCGAAATTTGTTTACCCGTACGTAATTAGTGACAGCAAAAATATCATTACCGGCGCGCCGTTCGATGACGGTGAACCCAGTGCGTTATGGGAAGATTTTTCGAAAAAGCTGGATAGTCTGGATATTGAAGAAAGCCAGCGTGAAGAGCTGTTAGATTCCGCTAAAAAGGCCATGCTGGAGTCGGTTAAGCCTGCCTATGAAGACTTAATTACTGCGGTAGAAGGGATTGCGGAGCAAGCTACGACCAAAGACGGTGCCTGGAAATTCCCGGACGGTGAAGCGTTTTACAATAATGCGTTGAAGCGCACCACGACGACTGACCTAACCGCAGAAGAAATTCATGAAATTGGTTTAAGTGAAGTGGAGCGTATTCATGAAGAAATGCGTGGCATTATGGAAGAAGTGGGCTTTGAAGGTACGCTTCAAGAATTCTTCGTCCATATGCGCAGTAGCGAAGAGTTTGTTTACCCGAACACCGAAGAAGGTCGTAAACGTTATCTGGATGAAGCAACGGCTTACATCGATAACATGCGTGAGCGTTTGGATGAGCTCTTTATCAAAAAGCCTAAAGCTGATTTGATTGTAAAAGCGGTAGAACCTTTCCGTGAGAAGTCTGCGGGTAAGGCGTTTTATCAGCAGCCGTCGATGGATGGTAAACGCCCGGGTACATACTACGCCAACTTGTATGACATGGAGGCCATGCCGACGTATCAGATGGAAGCGCTGGCGTACCACGAAGGACTTCCCGGCCATCATATGCAAATTGCGATTCAGCAAGAGTTGGAAGGCATTCCTAAGTTCCGCCGCTTTGGCCGTTACACCGCTTACAGCGAAGGTTGGGGACTTTACACCGAGAAGCTGCCAAAAGAGATTGGTCTGTATAAAGACCCGTACTCTGACTTTGGTCGTTTAGCGATGGAGTTATGGCGTGCTGTTCGCTTAGTTGTTGATACGGGTATTCATGACAAGAAATGGACTCGGGAAGAAGGTATCGATTTCTACGTGACCAATACACCGAACGCAAAGTCTGACGCTGTGAAAATGGTGGAGCGCCACATTGTCATGCCAAGCCAGGCAACGGCTTACAAAATTGGTATGAACAAAATCCTGGAATTACGCGAAAAAGCGAAATCGGAACTTGGCGATAAGTTTGATATCCGTGAGTTCCATGACGTTGTGCTTGGCAGTGGTCCAGTACCGCTGAACATTCTGGAGCAATTCGTTGACGATTACATTAGTGAGACGAAAAGCTCTTAGAAGTAAGCTTTAAAACGGCAATAGTCGTGTTCTATTCAGCGCACCACCCTTAGCAAGGTGGTGCGTTTTTATATCAACTACTCACTTAATTGATTCCCGCCTTTCCTTTTAGCTCGGTACATAGCTTCATCAGCCTGACTTATTAGCGTGTCTGCGGTGTCACCATGCTGTGGCCACAAGGCCATACCCATACTGCAGGTAACGACTTCTTCACCATGGGGCAGTTGCAACGGTGCTTGCATTGCTAGCCGGATTTTTTCTGCGACAGCACGTACAGTAGTTATACCTTCGTCTGTTGAGGGAACGGCATCAATAAGCACCACGAATTCATCGCCACCCAGTCGAGCCACAGTGTCGGTTGCGCGGACTGCAGAAGCCATGCGTTGGGCAACTTCTTTTAGCAGTTTATCGCCTGTGGCGTGGCCGTACTCATCATTAATGACCTTGAACTTATCGAGATCCAGATACAGAAGACCTAAACCTGTGCCGTCTCGTGTAGCCCGTTTTTGGGCTGTACTGACTCTGTCATAGAACAAAGCGCGATTAGGCAATTGCGTTAAGGGATCAGTCAGTGCCATGTGCTCAAGGCGAGCAATCAAGCTTTCGCGGTCGTGCTCCAGACGCTTTTGTTCAGAAATATCGCGGGCAACGCCAACTCGCCTTTGATCACGCTCTGACCAGCGAGCTGACCAAAGTATGTGTGCAACGGAGCCGTCTTTACGTATATAACGGTTTTCGAAATGCACCACTTGGTCACCTGAATTTATTTTCTGTGCTATAGCCATGGTTGCCTGATGGTCGTCAGGGTGAATGAAGTCGAACATTGAACGACTCATCATTTCGTCCGGGGTATAACCAAATACGCGCTGAGCGCCAGGGCTTAAGTAACTAAACCGGTGCTGCTGGTCAACGACGCAAATAGCATCGAGCAGAAGATCCATATACTCGGCGAGTTCTGCAAATGCAGCTTTGTTCATGAGTTTGCCCGGTTTTTTCTGGAATTATAGCCATCTTAATGGAAGCTGCTACATAAGTAACCTGTGATCATACAAGTTCCAATCACTATGAAACCGCGCTAGCATAAGAAAAAAGCAGAAAAAGCGACTTATGAAATATTGGCGTAAATACCACCCGACCATTGGCACTGATGATCCCAGGTATCATCAGGTGTCACTGATATATAGCGTTTTGCTGATCATGCTGGTTTATTCCGGCTTAATTGGCTTGCTGAATATTACGCTTTTTGATTCTGCCGATATTGCGATATACGACTTCTCCGGCTTTGTTTTAGCCGCTGCTATCTACTTTTACGTTAGCCGTGGTGGTAATTTCAAAGTGGCTGGGTGGATAGTGACTCTAACTTTGGTTTTCGTCCTGTTAGCTTTTATTCATTTGGCTGAAGGACGAAACTATTCGTTGCTGTGGGTTACGATTTTACCGCCGATTGCCTTTTTCTTATTGGGGCCAACCGCTGGTACCTGGGTGACGGGACTGGTATTTGCTTATTGCGGCTGGTTTTTGTATCAACTGTTGGGTCTTGGTATTCCGGGAAACTTAAGTTTAGGGGCTCTTTTTAATTTTGTGGAAGTGGCAACCGCACAGGTTTTTCTATTTCGTTATTATGAACGCTCAAGGCGTGAGGCTTATGAGCAACTGCAGAAGACCTCAATAACAGATCCTTTAACGGGTATTTTCAACCGCCTGCATATAGATAATAGCTTAAAGAGGTTACTGGCCTCTTCGAAGCGTGACTCAAAACCTACATCGATATTGTTGCTGGATGTCGATCATTTCAAACGCATTAATGATGAATATGGCCACATCGCGGGTGATAAAGTATTGGTGGCGATTGGCAAAATAATGAAAGAGACAACCCGGGAAGGAGACTTAGTAGGTCGCTGGGGTGGTGAAGAATTCTTAATTATTTGTCCTGATACTGATGGTGATAAGGCGGCAAATATTGCGAACCGGATTGTAGAAAGGCTCAATAACCAGACCCTACTGGATGGCATTAATGTGACCGTCAGTATTGGTACTGCAACAGTATCGGGTTGCGATAAAAAGGATACCGCTGAAACTTTGTTACACATGGCCGATAAAAATCTTTACAAGGCAAAAGCCGATGGGAGAAATACGGTGGTTGCGAGCTGCGATGATATTGTCTTAACTTCATCCCACAGCACAACTTAACGAACTCAAAACCAACGTGGCACCTCGGCCTTGTACTGAAGGTATTTGTCACCGTAAAGCTCACTCAGCGCCTGTTCTTCTTTTACCGCTTGCAGCCATATCATAGCCACTCCCGTTGCCAGGCAGATGAGCGTAAACAGGCTGGGCAGCGCCAAAAATAGACCAATTTGTCCCAGCATAATGGCTAAAAATATAGGGTTTCGGGAGCGTGAAAAAGGTCCTTCTGTCAGCAAAGCCCGGTTTTTATCGGGATCTATACCCGAGCGCCAGTCTTGTCTCATGTAAGCATGGTTGTAGCTCACCATTCCCAGAGAGACCAGCATAGTGACCATGCCAATGGAAAGAACCCAGGGGTTATAAAGTGGTGCGATAATGCCCAGCCAGGGGTCTACAGGGAAAAAGACCCGGGCAATACAAACAACTAAAATAGCTCCACGAAAAAGGTTAAAGACCTGTCTTATCCACCAGGTAGCACTGCCTTTTTTTCCATACTGAATGTGACTTTGTTCGGTGCGTTTTGAAAGTCCAATAGCAGTGCTTGCGTAATGAACCGCAATAAAGAGAAAGTACAGTGCTAAGAAATGGCGGCTAATCAGGTCAATATCAGACAAAAAGCGCTCCGTTCAGTTGGTATGCTTAATCTCTTCTATTTTACGGTTCCTTAAAGATATTGAAAGAGTTGAGTGAAGTCGCCACTTCTGTGCTATTCGTTAAGTAAGCGATTTAAACTGAGAGTGGCGTTATGCGACATACATTTTATTCTGGTTTGGTTTTAAGCGGCATGCTGTTATTGGCAGGCTGTGCATCGCCTTCTTCCTCAGTACTTATTGGGGATGCTCGCCCTGAAATTCCGGTTGAGCAGGTTAAGGTGTACTTAGAAAAACCGGAAAGCTACGAAGAAATTGCGTTAATAGAAGCGACCAGTGACTCTTCCTGGAGCTTTGGTGAGCAGGCTAAAGTAGAGGCGGTTTTGAAACGTTTGAAAGAAGAGGCGGCGAAGGTAGGCGCAAATGGGGTTTTACTTGAAAAAACGGGTGATAAAGAAGGTAATTCCGTTTATGTGGGAACCGGTGCCGGAGGCTACTCTGGCAACGTTGGTTTTGGTGTCAGTGTGGGTAAAGCGTTTGGACTGACCGATAAAACCGGAGAAGGCATCGCTATTTATGTCGAGCCCGGTAAAGAGGACGCCGACCCGGTTGATAAGCAAGAATAAAAGCGGTTTGCTAACTGCGAGACAGAGTCTTGATTAAGTGCCAGCCGAATTGAGTTTTGACCGGCCCGTGCACTTCAAGAGTGGGCTTTCCGAACACGACTTTGTCAAAAGCAGGAACCATCTGGCCGCGGTTAAACTCGCCTAAATCGCCGCCTTTTTTGCCGGAGGGGCAAAGTGAGTGTTTACGTGCTAACTCTGCAAACTTAGCGCCCTGCGCAAGTTGCTCTTTTAGCTTTTCGGCTTCGTCTTTGGTTTCTACCAAAATATGTAATGCGTGTGCTCTTGCCATTCTTTACCTCCGGTGGCTATTGGCTTTATTCAGGGACTTCAGTTGCGTTCCAGTTGACGGCTTGCCAGCGTCTGTCACGCTCAATTAAAACACCGGTATTGTAATAGTATTTTGTCACTTTTCCTTCTTCTTCGGCGGTTAACGTGAAATTAAATACCACGGTATCGCCGAACTGCTTTACTTCAATGTCTTCGGCCTCGTACCAAACTTCTACTTCTTCAGGGTCTTTAGCTTTGGCGTTTTCCATGCCGGACATAAGGTGGTCTTTACCAAAGCGGTTCCCGCTGGAGCTGGTATAGGTGAGCTCCTCTGCCCAGAACCGATCGTGAGCTTTTGGTGAATTAATGCTGGCGCCATACAAAAATGCTTTTACGGCTTTCGTCGTGGCTTCTTCGACACTTTCTTGAGCTAAACTTGTGATGCTGAATAAAAGAGTAAAAACGATCAGTAAGTATCGCATTGGTATCATTCCTTTAAGTTATGCCGTTGTTTTCGATATGCTGTAAGCATATGGCAAGCTTTCATGTACAGCAAACAGGTTTACAAATGCTTATCAAACAAACGGAACTTCAGTTACGGGCTCGGTCGCGAGGTTTTCATCTTATTACCAGCGAGGTTGAGCAGGCTTTATCGCAGCTTGGGCCGGTTCAGGTGGGACTGTTGCATGTGTTTATTCGACACACATCGGCGTCACTGACCATTAATGAAAACGCGGATCCAACGGTGCGTGAGGATTTTGAAAGCCATTTTAATGAAATGGTGCCAGAGAATGCGCCCTATTACCGCCATACTTTTGAGGGGCCGGACGATATGCCAGCGCATTTAAAATCGAGCATTCTGGGTAGTAGCTTGACGGCTCCGGTGACTAATGGCCGTTTGAACCTTGGAACCTGGCAGGGTATTTATCTTTGCGAGCATCGTGACCATGGCGGCGCGCGCACCCTGATTCTCACGCTTCAGGGTGAGTAAAAAGTTGGTGAGTACTAACTTTACCCTAAGCGTCCAATAATAAAAATAAGTGCCAGAGCGGCAACGACACAAACAATAGTGATAACGCCGTACTTATAAATACGCTGATCTTTAATTTTAGTGGCCATGATGTCTTCTCTATGCTGATAGCTTGCGCATTGCCCATAAACCAATGACTGGCCCCGGCAGCAAAAGCCAGATAACCCATTCGTTATGTATAGACCACAAATTACTGGTTAGCCATATAGCCGGTAGGGTTAATGAAAACCCAATGGCATTCATTATGGCCAGTGCAGAACCAACATTTTCTTTTGGCGCAAAATGAGCGGCCAGCGCTGAAAATTGCGGAGAGTCGGCAATAACCGTAAGACCCCACAACAGCAATAAACCCAAAAGTATCCAGGCGGGAAGTTCTGTCATTAAAGGGTACAGCAAACAAATGATCCCAGAACTGAATAATGCCAGTCTGGCAACGGTTAGCCCTGCCAGGCTTTTGGTCAGTAAGCCACCGCCAATACAGCCCAGACTGCCAATAGCAATAATGAAAAAGGCCATCCAGGGTACTGCGCTTAAAGGCAGGTTGAGAGCGGTTAAAGGTTGCAATACCAGCAATGGTGTTAACATCCAGAACGCGTATAGCTCCCAGCAGTGACCGAAGTAGCCGACAGCAACGGCTCTGAATTTAGGGCGTGTTAATGCGCGTAAACCAGAGCGCAACGTATGAGCTGAAGCTGTTGCCGGTAAGTGAGGGCCGCTGCCGAGCCACCCTACTAACAGGCCTCCAAGCAATGCCAGTAGCGAAGATGCCAGTAGTGGGATCTGCCAGGAAAAATCCAGCGTTATGCCGCGCATGAGGTGGGGCAAAGCCGTGCCCAGAGTCAGCATGGCCAGTAACCAGGCAAGTGCACTGCCTGCATAGCGGGGCACCCAGGATATCACCAGTTTCATTCCCATTGGGTAAATTCCGGCTAAGCACAGCCCGGTTAAAAAGCGCAGCAACCAGGCGATGCTGGCGATATCAACGGTAAGGATAAAGAGTCCATTAACGGCTGCACCAACCATGCTTGAAAACAGGAAGATTTGGCTGGCCTGGTAACGATCCGCCAGCCCGGTTAATGCCAGTGTCAGAGTGCCGATAATAAAGCCCAGCTGCACGGCCAGAGTTAGAGCGCCTAAGTCTGACTCAGTGAGTTGTTGTTCTGCTGATAAAGGAAGCCAAACACCGTTAATGCTGAACCACAAGGACGTGCCCAGTAATTGAGAGAGAATAATTAAAGGTAAGGCCAGTTTCTGGTGCAGCTTGGTATTGCTTAGCATGGTGCCGTTAATTGCATCTTATAGGAGGTTATTTTTTATTGGCCTTACATTACCTTAGTTAGCGAACTAACGCGACGTTAGGTTTTCTTCTGTGATAATTTACGTTGAGAACCCATTATTAAGACAAAGAGCGATGTTAAAGAAAGCTGAAATCAACGAGTTAAAAGTGGCGCTGACCTGGCCTGAGAATGCTGCCGAGTTCCGGCTGTGGTTTGGCGATAAAGTTCGGTATGGCAGTCCGGCAGAGGCTATCTGGCAACAAATTAAAGGCAACGAACGCGGGACTTTTGCGTTTTATCAGAATGAAGAGCTGGTTGGTTTTGCCCAGGCTTATGAAAAAGTCGAGAATGGTATTCACATAGCCTGTCTTATTGTTAACCCGAAAGTTAGAGGCAAAGGGTTGGGTCGGTTGTTTGTAAAAGCATTAATGAAAAATGCCTGGGCGCAGGAGCAAGTCAGGTTTATTACATTGAATGTATACCCTGAAAATACGCCTGCACGGTTACTTTATAAAGATTTGGGATTTCAAGAGGTGGGCGAGAATAATGGCATGGTCTCTATGCAATTGGAGAGAGAATAATTCAAAAGGCTTTGCCCTGTATTTAAGATAAACTAGCCGTTATTGGTTACCATTAATCCCATGCATACGGACTTCCCATGAAAGAAAATGAGTTGCATCGACGTCGTTTAATTTCGGCGAAACAGTCTGAAGAATCTATTGCCAAGATAGAAGGGCAAGGCTCGTATAAGCTGGCATTTGCCGACCATGAGTTTTTATTGCAGGACGACTTGCGTGCGGTACGCTTGCAACTGGAGTATTTAAAACCTCAGTTAACGCTGGAGAAGCATCAGGTAGACGCAACCATTGTCGTTTTTGGTAGTGCACGATTTTTATCCCCGGAACAGGCGGAGCACGATGTCCGCATGGCCGAGCACGCATTAGCAGAAGACCAGGATAACGACAGCTTAAGAGGCAATTTAAAGCGCGCTCAGCGGGCATTAAAAAATAGTGCTTATTATCAGCAGGCAATGGATTTTTCGCGTATTGCGACTGAGCATAACCTGAAGCACGATGAAGAAAACCTGATGATCGTCAGTGGCGGTGGCCCCGGCATCATGGAGGCTGCAAACCGGGGTGCGATGGAAGCCGGAGGCGAAAGTATCGGGTTGAATATTGTACTGCCTCATGAGCAACGCCCGAACCCATATATCACACCCGAATACTGCTTCCAGTTTCATTATTTTGCTATTCGAAAAATGCACTTTCTGCAACGAGCCCGCGCGCTAGTTGCTTTCCCTGGTGGCTTCGGAACGCTCGACGAGTTATTCGAAACCTTAACTCTGGTACAAACTAAAAAATCAGAACCTGTACCTATCGTTTTGGTGGGCTCTGAGTTTTGGCGTCGGGCAATCGATTTCGATTTGCTGGTAGAAGAAGGCACTATTGCAGAATACGACTTAGATTTGTTCCAGGTTGTGGATAGTGCGGAAGAAGCGTGGCAGGCAATTTGTCACTGCTATGACTTAAAAAATGGTTCACGCCATGTCCGCTAATCGCTCGTGAAAGTGGCGCCAGGAAACCCAAAAGAATAAGGCACCAATACCGCTTAGTGCAAGTAGCTGTGGCCAAACAATTTCTAACCCGGCACCACGGAATAAGATGCTTTGACCAAATTCGGTAAAGTGAGATGTAGGAGCAAAGTACATCACAGCCTGAACTGCAGCAGGCATACTGTCAAAAGGTGTCATGCCGCCGGAGAGTATCTGCATTGGCATAATAATCAGCAAAAACAGTAACCCGAACTGAGGCATAGAGCGGGCATAGGTTCCTAAGAAAATGCCAATAGAGGTGGTGGCAAAAAGGTGCAGAGCAGTACCGAATAAGAACAGTGTTAATGAACCGCTGGTAGGTATAGCAAGCGCCTGTTTAATTATCACAGTGAGTGAAAACGCAGAGGCAACTAATACTACTAAGGCCATAGCCCAAACCTTGCTGACCATAATTTGAAAAGGGGTGACCGGCATTACCATAAGGTGTTCAATGGTGCCGTGTTCCCGTTCTTTTATCAGAGCTGCGCCGGTTAAGATAATCGACAACATCGTAATTTGGTTAATCAATTCCATAATGGCACTGAACCATCCGCTATCGAGCTCCGGGTTAAACTGTGCCCTTACGGCTATGTCGATAGGTAACTGAGTGTCGGACTGCGTAAAGGAACTGACTTCACGATTAATAATAGATTGAATGTAACCGTTACCAGTAAAGGCCTGACTCATGCGGGTGGCGTCAACAATGAGCTGTAGCTGAGGCTGTTCACCACTTAGCAAATCACGCTGCAGCCCTTCAGGAATATCGAGAATAAAGGTGTAGCGCCCTTCGTCCATAAGCTGATCTGCTTCTTGAGCCGAAACAGCTTCCGGCGGCAAAAAGTAAGGCATTAAGAAGCTGTTGATCAGTTGGTTGGAAAGCTGGGAACGGTCATTGTCGATAACAGCTATAGGCGTTTTATAAAGGGTTTGCGGTGTGGCAGACGACGCGGTATAAACAAATACGGTAAAAGCCAGCATAATAAATAGCAGTAACATAGGGTCACGCGACAAGCTAATGAGTTCCTTAACGCCTAAATGAGCAATGTTTTTAGTTGATCGCATTTATTGCTCCTGTTTCCTTACTAAGCTAATACCAATGGTAATGAAAAGAATGGCAGCGATGCTGAGCCCGGCTAACATGACCTGCAGTTCATTAAACGACAGAGCCTTCGAAAACACGCCTCGACTGACAATCATATAGTAAGTTGTCGGATAAATTTCGCCGATAATCTTGGCAAGGCCCTCGAGTGAGGTCACCGGCGTGATCATGCCCGAGAATTGGGATGCGGGCAGAATGGTGGCAAGTGCCGTACCAAAAAGTGCGGCAATTTGGCTGTTGAGAAAGGCCGACATAATAAGTCCAAGCGATGTTGCGCAAAGAACATAGAGGAAGGTTGCTAGTGAAAAAGCCAGAAAACTTCCGGTGAGTTCTATGTTGAAAATAAACAACGCCTGAGCAACCAATATTAAGAAGTTAGCCATTGCGAGAGCGACATAGGGTAGTTGCTTACCAATAAAAAATTCACTTTTGCGAGTTGGGGTGACATAAAAATTCGTAATAGAGCCCAGTTCTTTCTCTCTCACTACAGACAGTGACGTTAATATGGACGGGAAAAGCATTAACAACAGTGGAATGACGGCAGGAACCATGGCTGGCAAGCTTTTAACATCAGGGTTATAGCGATATCTCGATGCTATATCGACCGTCGTTGGCTTTGTTAGCTGGCTATTTAACTGCTGTTGCTGTTTTTGCAACCAGTCAATATGCATGCCCTGAATGTACCCTTGCGCGGTTTCCGCGCGCATTGGCATTGCACCGTCAATCCACGCTCCTATACTGACGTTCTCTCCACGCTGCATATCACGGGCAAACCCGCTGGGTATTTCTATAGCTAAGCTAATCTCTCCAGATTTTAAGGCATCGTCAACTTGTTCATAGCTTGTCAGGGGTGTTCTTTCATTAAAGTAACGAGAACCCGATAAGCTTAAAATATAGTCCCGGCTGGTACTGGTCTGGTCACGGTCTAATACCGCGAAATCAACCTCATCAACGTCCATATTAATGCCGTAACCCAAAACAAACATCAGAATAACGCTACCAACTAAGGCCATCACTAAGCGCACCGGGTCGCGGATAAGCTCCAGGGTTTCGCGGTGACTGATGCTGAGTAGTCGCTTAATGCTGAAACCGTGACTGAGTTTTAGTTTTTCATTATGCTGCAGTTCTGAAGGTTCCTGCGGTGATTGTTGCGAGTGATGAGAAGCAGACGCCTCTTCTAAATAATTGACGAAGGCATCTTCCAGTGAATCACTATCGCGGTTTTTTGTAATGGCTTCTGGAGTATCGGTTATTAAAACTTTCCCCGCATGCATCAAGGATATGCGATCACAGCGCTCGGCTTCATTCATAAAGTGCGTTGAGATAAATATGGTTACACCATGATCACGCGATAGTTTTAGCAGAATTTGCCAGAAGTGATCCCGCGCAACAGGGTCAACGCCCGAAGTTGGTTCATCCAGTATTAATATTTCTGGTTGGTGGATCATTGCAACTGCTAAAGATAATCTCTGCCGTTCCCCCACAGGGAGCTGGGTCGGTAATTGCTTAAAAAGTCGCTGTAAATCAAATTGCTCAGCGACGCTTTTTACTTGGTCTTCTAAGTGGCTTTTAGGAATGTCGAATAGCTGAGCATGTAGCTTTAAATTTTGGTAAACCGTTAATTCTCCATACAAGGAGAAGCTCTGGGCCATGTAGCCTACTCGTTTTCGGGTTTCAATAGGGTTACTCTCAATTGGCTGGTCAAAGAGCCAGGCCTTACCCGAGCTTGCGGTAAGTAAACCGGTCAGCATTTTCATGGTGGTGGTTTTACCGCAACCATTAGAACCTAAGAAGCCGAATATCTCGCCTTTTTTAATGCGAAAACTTGCTTTATCCACGGCGGTAAAGTCACCAAATTGCATGGTCAGATCCTGGGCTTCAATAGCAACCGATGTTTCTTTTACAGAAAGACGGGCGATATTATCAAAGTCCTGATTGGGTTCTGCACCCAGCAATTTAATATAGGCTTTTTCAAGTGTGGATGTTGAGGTTTGCTGAAGTAACTCATCTGGCGAGCCTGCGGCTAATAACTTTCCTGCATTCATAGTGGCCAGCCAGTCAAAGCCCTGTGCTTCGTCCATATAAGCAGTAGCGACTAAAACGCTCATGTCAGGGTGCTGTTGGCGAATATCAGCAATGAGTTGCCAAAACTGACGTCGGGACAAAGGATCTACGCCAGTGGTGGGTTCATCAAGAATAAGCAGCTCAGGTTCATGTATTAGTGCACAGCAAAGGCCAAGTTTTTGCTTCATGCCACCGGATAATTTGGCACTAGGACGATCCTTAAACTCCCATAAGCGAGTAGCCTTTAACAGACGACAAACGCGTTGACGGCGTTGTTCACCTTCAATGCCAAATAATTGTGCGAAAAAGCTGAGATTCTCCTCAACCGATAAAGTTGGGTAAAGGTTTTTGCCAAGCCCTTGTGGCATATAGGCCAAACGGCGATACAAATGTTTACGTTGACGAGATTTCTTCAAGTCCTCACCGAGAACGTGTAATTGACCGGATTGTAGCGCGCGTGCTCCGGAAATCAATGAGAGTAAGGTGGATTTCCCCACTCCGTCGGGGCCAATCAAACCACAGAGTTGCCCCCGCGGAATGTTAATTGATAATGATTCAAGCGCTTGTTGTTTTCCGTAGCGATAATTAATCTCGCTAAGTGTTATTACTGAGTCATTGTCTGTTGACATCAGTTAAGCTCCGATTGTAGCTCAATAGGCCAACTGTCCTGTCCATCAAGTTTGACATAAGCTACCCCGGGAAGCCCGGTCTTTACCCGTTCCAGATGCTGTTCCAGTAATTTCTTATCAATGCTGGCCCGGACCCGGAACATCAATTTTTCGCGTTCTTCCTGGGTTTCTACTGTTTTAGGTGTGAATTGAGCAACGTCGGAAATAAAGCTGATATTAGCCGGAATGCGGTAGTCCGGCAGCGCATCTAATACAATGCGGACTTCACTACCGACTGAAATCATTCCAATAGTCTGTGTTGGTAAGAAGAAGGTCATGTAAACATCGCTCAGATCGACCATATTAACTACTCGCCCGCCACTCCCAATCACTTCGCCAGGTCTTGATACTACGTATTGAACACGGCCGTCACGGGGAGACAAAAGGGTACTATCATTAATTTGGATTTGGATACGCTCGATGGTTGCTTTGGCGGCTTCAGCAGCAGATTCGGCTTCCTCTCGCTGTGAGATAGCGGTGGTAATCGCGGCTTCAGTGGAAGCAATTTGAGATTTTGCCGCAGCTACCGCCGACTCTGCGCTAATAACAGTGGCTTTTGCATCATCCAGCTCCTGGGCCGACATAGAGCCCTGTTGGGACAAACTCTGCACTCGAGCCAGACGCTTTTTGGCAAGGTCTAACTCAGACTCTCGTTGTTTTAATAAGGCCCGTGCTGCGTCTTTTTCAGCACGTCGCTGATTCACACGGCTTTTGGCAGTATTAATGGCGTTTTGGGTTTGTTTAAATTGTGCTTGAGTTTGATGCAGTTCCGCTTCCAGCGTGGTGGTATCAATTTTTGCTAGTTTGTCGCCAGTAAGCACAAATTGACCTTCTTCAACCCATACGTTGTCAAGGCGCCCGGCAACTTTCGTGGCGACATTAATTTCAACAGCTTCTATTCGTCCATTGCCGCTGGCAATGCCTTCATAGGTAGCCGATTCTTTGTTAATACCAAGATAAACGAAAAAGGCGATGCCAATAATGACCACCGCCCAGACAATATTCCTTTTGTTCATACTCTGATCCTACTTACAAGCGATAATAAACTACTGTTAGTTTTAGCACTAAATTAGCCAGTATGTAAGTCAGATGATTAGAGGGGGGCGTGCCCCCCTTTGTTGGTAGCTGTTAAACCATCGGTTTTGTGCCTTTACCGCTTTCACCGGTTCTACGCCACAAACTTGTAATGCGCGCAGAGCGAACAATAAGCCAGGTCATGGCAAATAAGCCTATACCTAACCCCAGTGCTAACCAGCGGTTATAAATAGTGGCTGAATAGATCCCACCATTACCAACAGGAACAACTTCCAGAGGCATTAACGGCAGGCCGTGTCGTTCAGCCATGGTTTTAATACCAATGAAGTGAATACCGGGAATGTCTTCCTGCAGGAAGTAGCCCATTACGGTATCCACCGCGAAAGCGCGAGATGGAGCATCTTCTTGTAGGCCCGACTTAAACATATCGTCAATACCCGGAGGACCAACAATGGTCGCGCCACCGCCTACGTTAAGAAAGGCTTTGTACTGGCGGTCTGCTGAATGTTCACGGAATATGGCAATACGGTCAGCAACCGCTTCCTGATAGTTAGCTGGCTCAATTAAGTTAATGTCAGAGTTCTCAATGCTATTACGTATTGAGTTTAAGCCTTCCTCAGGGATGCCTATACCACGGTCTTCAATGCCGCCTATTGATGCGTAAATAGGCTTTAGTGAGAGTACACCGGCATCGCGCAACTCACGTTCCATATCCAGCCATAGGAAGTTAGGTACGTTTGCACCCCACTGCGATGAAGAGGCCGATGCAATAATTACCGCTTCGGCGTCCATTGCTTCAATAGCAGAGTAAACGGCAAGGTTTAGGGCAGGAAAAGAGCCCGATACGGTCACCGCGACTAAATCCCCTTTTTCTACGCCAGCGTCCGCCATCAATTTAACTGCAACAGCGGCCCAGTTAGGGTTAATGGTAGTTTGTTTTGACTCACGCCCGCCGTGGTTGGTGGTAACGGAACTGCTTTCTAAGCCAACTAAACCGGAACGTTGTGGATCAAACTCAGGATTAATAGGTGCCATTTGAGCGCGTAGCGGTTTCAGTACTTCCATACCTTCGCGCATAATTTTTGCAGCGTTAACCATGGTTGCGTAGTTCTTATCAACAACAGGGTCACGCTGTTTAACGTTTTCTGCTGCAACCATCACAATGACAGACAGCACGATAAGAAAAATTAACCCCCAGGTTGGTACTCCCGAAGAACGCCAATAAATCTTTGTAAAACTACTCATGATTCGTCCTCCTGTTACCAGCCCGGCATCTGAAATGCTTGGCTTGCTTCGTACATTTGTAGTGATTCGGGCATAATAATAATGAGTGCCAGCCGAACCAGTACCGCGGTTACTGCAAGTCCACATAAGGTTTGCAACACGCCTTGCCGGTCAAACCAAATGGCAATAAGGCCGGGAATAATGTAGCCGATAATGCTGCTTTCCATGACCGACATCATAAAGCTGGATTCCAGCGTTGCTATTTGCGCCTGAGCATCGTCACCCCCGCCAATCATTTGCAGGTCGACCCAGTTAACAATGTTGCCCAGAAATAAGTCCATTAAGCCGGCAATTAAATAACCGGTAAGAATCATGATAATGGTTTGGCGACGGCCATAGATAATAGCGAAGCTGGCGATAATTCTGACGATTAAATAAGTAATTAGCGCGGCAACCAGAGTAATAGCTAAACTTAGCGGGTCGGTTAATTGCAATGCAACATACCCCGGTACTACCAGGCCACCTGCGGCCAGGCCCAGGGTTTGAGTGAGTAATAGTGTAAAGAACAAGCCAATTCCAATGGCAACGGCAAGAATATTTAATGCAATCATAGATCTTCCTCCTTGATTGCGCGGTTCTGGAAGAAGCGAGCGACTTCTTCACCGCCACCATGAATATTACACATGCCGACAACCAATGCGCTGCTGCCGGACTCTTCTAAAATAGTTTCTGTAATTTCTGTCATATGAGCATTTTCCATGACGAGTAATTTCTCCGGGTCGAGACCGTATTTCACGGCATTTCGGACAAAAATGAAGGTGCCGGAGCCCATTAGTAGGTATTTATCAGCCTGACTCCACTTAACGGCGTCTTCGGCCATTTGCTGGGAACGGTGTGGTCGGTCGGCACGGCAGTTAATCAGGACGATTTTGCGTCGGTCTTCACCATATTTTTCCAACATGCTTTCCCAAATGCGACCAGTAGACTCCGGGTCATTAGCTGCAAAGGCGTTGACGAAAACAATCTCTCGTTTGAAGTAATTAACATGAAGAACCTGCATCGCGCCCGCTTCTGGCTCTAGGGCAACCATGCCGTCTAAGGCTTTCTCTCTGTTGACGCCCAGGTGCTCGCACACATTGAGTGCCAGCGCAACATTCTCAGCATGCTCTGCATAACGAAAGCGCTTCATGGTTTCTTCAGTAATGGCGCCAACTTCCTCTTCTGTTACGCCGTGTAGCTCGCTTTTGCGGTCCTGGCAGGAGTGTTTAAACACATCAAGTAAGTCGCGCTCCGCAGTAAAAAGGTTACCTTTAACCGGGGTGCTGCCTGCCAGAGCCAGTGCGACATCGTTTTCGCCGGGTCCCATTACATCTAAATGGTCAGCGCGCGCGTTAGTAATAACGCCAACCGTCGAACGTACCATCCGCAGTTCACTTAATGACTGATACTGTGGTTGCAGTGCCATGCATTCCATAACCACAATCTCGGGCTTTAATGCAGCCATTCTTTTCAGGGTACGCATTTGTTCAATGATATTCGCGCCGCTAATGCGGTAAATAGGGAATTCTCGACCTTCGGGATCAGTAATTGCGGCAGCTGAGCCTGTTGTTTTTGCACAGATACGTTTTCCGCCGCTACGTAGCCCCGCAGCGATTAACCGAGTAACGCTGGTTTTACCACGAGTGCCGTTAACATGAACCCGAACGGGGATTCTGCGGACAAGTGCCCAATGACGGACGGCCTCAAAAATACCGACGATGACGAGAACAACCCATAGTGCAGCTACAATTGAGAGCATGCTGGGTATTTCCACGGGAATCCTCCTGAAGGAAATTGTCTAAAACGTGACTATAATTACAGATAGTCTACTAATGACGCTATTGTTTTTAGGGATCTTTACAAAAGGTTAGTACAAAATGCTTAAACAACGAAAAACAGAAATAAAATGGGGCATTATTTTCATCATTGCAGGCTTGTTATGGATGTTAGTGGAAAGGTTAGTTGGCCTGCATGACAATTACATTGCCTACCACGCAACCTACACCAACTTCTTTGCACTTATTGCCATTGCTATTTATGTACTGGCTCTTAGAGAGAAACGCGAAAAAGATTTGAATGGATCAATGACCTGGAAGCAAGGTTTTGTCAGTGGTCTGATAATTGCTGTTGTGGTCGCTATTTTAACGCCAATTAGCCAGTGGGTAACCCACGTCATTATTTCGCCTAATTACTTTGAAAATGTAAGCAATTTTGCCGTGACTCAAGGCGAAATGAATGCTGAACAGGCCGAGGTCTATTTTCAGCTTGGTAGTTACATTGTTCAGTCAATGATTTTTGCTTTAGTCATTGGGGCTATTACGGCTGCAATAGTCGCGGTGTTTATGAAAACACCGCAACCTGACGCTGATTAATGAGTTGCGAGAATAGGCCGGAGCACTTCCGCCCGGCCATCAATTTTGGTGAGGGTCTGTAAGCCCATTAATTCCGCTAGCATTGGGTAAATATGAATGTTTTCAAAACGCTCAATTTTTTGCCTTTTATTAAATGCTGAACCGGTGGCAACAAATAGACCATCCATATTTCGAGTGCCGTAATACCCGTGAGTACCTCCGTCAGAGCGTTCCTCTGGTGGTCGGGTAGCAAAGCTGTTTGGCGCGTCGGTGGCCAGCACGATAGCGGGTACACGAGGGCTGTTGACAAAGTTTCGCTGCGCTAGTGCGTCCTCTGTTTCTATATAAAATGGTTGTTCTGTTGTTTGCTCTAAACGCTGACGGAGCGACTCAATGTTTTGCTCTGACGTATTTTCTTTAGCGTAAATCAGCAAACGAGTTTGTGCGTTAACAACGGTAAACAGATCAGAATCAATGCTCAGTTCATCAACCTCGATCATTCTGTCGGCCAATATCGGAGCCATGCCATGATCAGAGACCAAAACTAAATTTACGGAAGCATCCACTTCTGTCTGTAATTTTTGCCATAACTCTCCAATAAGTTCGTCTATGTGCTGAACGGCCCCTTTTACTTGTTTGGAGTCCGGGCCAAAACGGTGCCCCATGCTGTCAACGACAGAGAAATAGCCGGTAACCAAACGAGGGCGTGCCTTTTCGGGTAACTTGAGCCAGTCGATGATTTGCTCTACCCGCTGGCGGTTAGGAACCGGGTGACTGTAATGATAAAAATAACTGGGTGTCCGGCCATTAATGCGGGCATCGGATTCAGGCCAGAAGAAAGTGGCTGCTTTTACTCCCTGAAACTCAGCAAGGTTCCACAAAGGCAACGCGGTTATCCAACTGCTGTCTTCTAAACCGTCGCCCATACTGTATTTTTGCTGGCGTTCGGTATCGTAGAAATTGTTATCGACCAGGCCATGGTTGGTCGGATAGCGTCCCGTAATAATAGACAGGTGATTAGGAAAAGTTTTTGATGGGTAAACCGGTATTAACCCTTCGCTACGCACGCCGCTCTGAGCCAGTTTTGCTATATTTTTTGCGTCGTGCTTTTCAATATAGTCATGACGAAAGCCGTCAATTGAAATAAGCACTACGGTTTGCTCATTACTTTTTCCGAAAGTAAATGACGAAAAAAGAACAAGGCAGACAGCCAATAGCGTTTTCATAATAAGTTCCGGTATCCGATTTTAGACCTTTTTAACAAATTCAGATTTCAGTTTCATTGCACCAATGCCGTCAATTTTGCAGTCAATGTCATGATCACCGTCAATAAGGCGAATGTTCTTCACTTTGGTGCCAACCTTAACTACTGAAGATGACCCCTTTATTTTAAGGTCTTTAATAACAGTGACGGTGTCACCGTCTTCCAGTGGCGTGCCGTTAGAATCACGAAAAGATGGTGCGTCGTCAGCCGCTTCAGGTTCGTTTTCGGACCATTCGTGTCCGCATTCAGGGCAAATGAGTAAAGTTCCGTCGTGGTAGGTAAAGCTTGAATTACACTCCGGACAGGCTGGGAAGTCGCTCATATTTTATCCTTTTAAGGCGATGAAAGCGGGCGATTATAGCCTGTCATCGGCGTGGACGCACTAGACAAAAATTAGTACCACCAGCGTAGTGACAATGGCGAGCAAAATATTAAGCACCACACCCTCTCTTGCCATGGCTTTTATGGTGACCCGGTTAGAGGCAAAAACAATGGAGTTTGGCGGTGTGGCGACTGGCATGCAAAACGCACAACTGCAGGCAATAACCGCAGGTATCATGAGTAATTCGATAGGTAGCTTAAGTGCCGTTGCCGTGGCTGCCAGAATGGGCATCAGTAAGGTGGCCGTTGCGGTATTGGAGGTGACTTCTGTAACGAAGGACACGGTCAGTGCTAACACAAAAATAAGTAACCATAATGGCAGCACGCCTAATGCGGTAAGTGACTGGCCAATAATTTCGCCGAGCCCACTTTCCATAACGCCACGGGCTAAACAAATACCACCAGCAAACAGCAATAAAATTCCCCACGGAATATCTTTTGCTAACGGCCAGTTTAATAGCTTCTCGTGTTTTACTTTTCCGGTTGGAATAACGAACATGGCAACCACGCCGGCTAGTGCAACGGTCGCGTCATTAAGGCTGCCAATACCCAGTAAACCGGTCCAGCCGCCAAAGGGAGCGGTACGTGTTATCCATAAAATGACGACGGCGCCAAACACCATGAGTACACGCTTTTCATAGGTTGTCATTTCACTGGTTGTTGGCAACTCAAGTGGCTTTGACAACTTGACGTTACGCGTTAGCCAAAGTGCTATCACGGGTAATCCCAGCAGAACCATAGGTAAGCCAATGCCCAGCCAGCGGGTAAAACTGAACTCAGCGCCGGTAATATTTTGGTAAATAGACGCAAAAATCAGGTTCGGCGGTGTTCCTACTAAAGTAGCGATACCGCCAAGCGAACCGGCGTAGGCCAGGCCTAACAGCAGAGCTCGTTGGAAATTCTCGTCGTCACTGGCGTCGGCCAATGCTAATGCGACAGGCAAAAGTGCCAGCACACCTGCGGTGTTCGATATCCACATGGACAGAAAGGCGGTTGCGGCCATAAAGGAAATAACCACTTTGCGACCATTGTCAGCACCAATGCGGGCAACCAAAGACAGAGCCATGCGTTTATGGACACCGCTGGCTTCAACGGCTTTGGCCAGCATGAACGCTCCCATAAATAACAGAATGATATTGTCGCCTAAAGCGCCTGCAGCGGTTTGTGTGTCGATAACCCCAAACGTAGGAAGCAATACAAAAGGCAGTAATGAAGTGACAGGTAAAGGGATGCACTCGGTTACCCACCACCAAGCCACCCATACTACGGTGCTTAAGGTCAACGCTGCGGGTAGCGGCATGTTTGCCAGCTGTGTTGTGAGCAATACAATAAGGGCGGTTATGGGCCCCAGTGCTAAATGTTTCATTAAAGGGTTGTCACATCCATTTCATCTTTTACCCTGTAAGATAATAGAGAAGTGAGTGAATCGGCAACGAAAGATTAAAGGGGATAGCATGAATCAGCAGTTGGTTCGTTCCACCTCGCTGGCGGGTGCCATTGTTTTAGGGCTGGGTTCCATTTTAGGTACCGGTGCGTTCGTTAGTGTGGGTATTGGTGCGGATATTGCCGGTGGTGCCGTTTTATGGGCCATTCTTATTGCGGCGATAACGGCCTTATGCAATGGCCTGTCTTCGGCACAGTTGGCTTCCGTACACTCGGTAAGCGGCGGCACCTATGAGTATGGTTACCGTTTCCTGACACCAGCCTATGGCGTAACGGCAGGTAGTTTATTCGTGGTGGCAAAAAGTGCATCAGCCGCGACTGCCGCCTTAGCTGTAGGTTGGTATGTGACTAACGCCACAGCAATACCGGAATATTCAGCACAGTGGATAGCGGCTGCGGTATTGGTGCTATTTACGTTATTAGTATTGGGCGGCGTTAAGCGCACAAACTGGGTTAATGCGGGCATTATTACGGTTAGCATAATCGCTCTGTTGGCATTTATGGTTACAGGTCATCAGCAAACCACTGTGATGGTTGAGCAGCCACCTGTTAAGTGGTGGCAGATATTGCAAGCTTCGGCCTTACTCTTTGTTGCCTACACAGGCTACGGACGTATTGCCACCATGGGTGAAGAAGTAGAAAACCCGCGTCGGGTTATTCCTCTGGCCGTAGTTTTAACTCTGGCGGTTGTGACCCTTCTGTATTTGGGGGTCGGTAAGGCTCTGCTGCGGTTTCCCAGTATAACGAACTTTCAGGCTGAACACTTCTCTCTGGCGAGTTTGCTACCTGATGGACCAATACAGTGGCTGGTGACCCTGGGTGCGGTGGTGGCCATGGGCGGTGTCATATTGAACTTGATTTTAGGCGTATCGCGGGTGGTTCTGGCCATGGGACGCCGCGCCGATTTGCCAATGCGCTTTGCCAATTTAGACGGGCAACAAACATCGGCGCCACCGGCAACCTGGTTAACTTGTATTGTCATGCTGGTGTTGGTCGCAATTGGTGATATAAAGACCGCATGGTCGTTCAGTGCCTTCACCGTTTTAGTGTATTATGGCATCACGAATTTAGCGGCGCTGAAAGTCACAAAGGGTGATCGTTTTGTGCCGAAGTGGGTATCCATAATAGGTTTGGTCAGTTGTCTTGGATTGGCCGTTTTTGTGCCGTGGCAGGTGTTGTTGTCGGGCATCATTTTTATTGTCGTAGTTCTGCTGATACATCAGTTGAGACGTTAAGAGGTATACATGCGAGATATTGTTATTCTGCACGAAAACGAAGAGTGGTTGGTACCGTTGAGGGCAGAGTTTGAAAAGCGTGGCGTAGAAGCCAAAGAATGGTTTTTGGATACGGGTGTTGTACCTTTTACCGATTTGCCGGAAGATGCGGTTTACTATAACCGTATGAGCGCCTCCTCGCACACAAGAGGCCATCGCTTTGCACCGGAACTGACTCGCATGGCATTAACCTGGTTGGAAAACAGTAACCGAACTGTGGTTAATGGTACCCGGGTACTTGCGCTGGAGGTGTGTAAGTTATCGCAATATGCGGCGTTGCAAAAAGCCGGACTTAATGTGCCTAAAACGCAGGCTGTTGTGGGTAAAGAGTTACTGACAGAAGCGGCTGAAAAATTTGCCCAATGGCCATTAATTTTAAAACCTAACCGTGGTGGTAAAGGTTTAGGCGTCATTAAGTTTGATGATGTTGCCGGCTTAAAAAGCTACATTAATAGCGATGATTACGAAGAGCCTCTAGATGGCATCTGGCTTTTACAAGAATACATTCAGCCAAAGCAGCCGCATATTACTCGCAGCGAGTTTGTCGGCCAGAAGTTTGTTTATGCCGTTAATGTGAATACTGAGCAAGGCTTTGAGTTATGCCCTGCCGATGTGTGCAGTGTGGACGATGCGTTTTGTCCAACCAGCGAAGCACCTGCTGAGGACAGTCAGCCTAATAAATTCACTATTACGCAGCGCTTTAATGACCACGAAATTATTTTTGCGCTGGAAGCCTTTTTGAAAGCCAATGATATTGATGTGGCCGGCATCGAATTTATTGAAGACGCGAAAGGTGAGCTGTACGTTTACGATGTGAACACCAACACCAATTATAACCAAAGTGCAGAGCGTGAAGCGGGTGTTAAAAAAACGGGCATGGGCGCGTTAGCGGATTACCTTATTAGTTTAGCCCAATAAGGTGACCCAGAAAAAATGGCCCCATAAAAATGGGGCCATAAAAAGTCCAGGGAAGGATTGTTTTTTAGAAAGTGTATTCCACACCCAGCGATGCTGTTTGAGGTTTGTTTGGACGTGCACCATGTGGTGAACGAGCAACAATTTTCTGCTGATCAAACAGGTTCTGAACTTTGAAATAAACCGCCATGTTGCTGTCCACTTCATAACGGCTGACAAAGTCGGTCACAAACAGTGATTCGGTTTTGTTGAAACGGCTGTTGTCGCGGTTACAGCCAACAGAAACACACATTTCATCAATGTATTTACCGACCACGTAGTTTACCCAGCCTTTGTTGTTATCTAACGCAACGCGAACGCTGAAGGTATTATGTGGAATATCATTCAGTTCATCACCGTCTATTAGGCCAGTTACTGCGTTGTCCTGGCTGATTTCACCTTTCGTGTAGGTGTAAGCTACATCAACCGGCATAAGGAACTGACCAAATTCAAAGGTGTTACTTGCCTGTAACTCCAGGCCAGTTACCGTCGACTCACCCAGTACATAAGAGCCTGATTCAGCGCCATTGTCACAAGGGTTAGCAATGGAACATTGCTGTGTGGTGTCGCTAAAGTCACTGTAGAAACCAATAGCTTCTGCAAAGAAAGAACCTTGGTTAAAACGAACACCGGCTTCGTAATTGTTGCTGGTTTCCGGTTCCTGGAAGTCTTTCGCACCGCCACCTAAAGGAGAAAACCCTTTATGCGCGCCAGCCAGAACCTGCCAATTATCGTTTACGTCATACGTGAAGGAAACACCCGGTAACCACTCGTCGCTGTCGTTTGAACGTGTGCTGTCCAACTGTTCGCGGGCTGTATCCGCAAACTGGTTACGATAGGACTCGACGTCTTCATAACGCAGCGCAAAGTGTACGTTAAGGTCTTCTGTTGCCTGCCACTGGTCTGTCAGCCAGAAGCTGATTGCATCAGCACCTTCTAAGCGGTTGTTACCGCCGGTTGGCATTACTTCGCCTTGGTAGACGAGGCTACCGTTAACCTGATCATAAATCTCAACTGGTTGGAACCGGTCCATTTCGTCGCTATGGTCACGAACACCAACTTCTAAATTGTGAGTGCCTAAAGCGAACTGAGCATTGGCTTCAATACCTTTAGATTCATAGGCGCGGTTATTATTTTTGTAGTTTAACCCAGCTTCATCCTGCACGCCGTGTAAAATAGCCAAAGCATCAGCATCGCCGTTATTGGCTGCACTCACGTAAGCATTACCGCCGTCCAGCTTGAACCAGTTGCGGGCAAACTCGTTGTAGTAACCTAAAACATTGAAAGTCAGGTTGTCAGTCGCTTCAAAGGCGTAGTTTAAGCTGTAGCCTTTGTGCGAATTGTCCATCTGATCAATTTCAGAAAGCCCATAACGACGGTTTTCATTTTGAGCAAAATCGGTGTCAGTCAGGCCAAGATAGGTTTCATTTGAGATTTCTTCGGAGTACTGCACTTTAGCCAATAGACTCTGACGCTCGCCTGTCCACTGCAGTTTTGCAACGTAGTCCTCAATATCAAAACCGGCATCGCGACTGCTACGGTCAATTTCTTTAAAGCCGTCGCTGCTGCGTTGCACGGTTTCTAATAAAAAGCCCCATTGACCTTCAGTGCCACCAACATGAGCGTGAATATCACGGCTGCTGTTTTCGCCAAACTGAGTCAGAACCTGCCCGCTAAAGTCTTCTGGAATCGGTGTTGTAACCAGGTTTAAAACGCCGCCGGTTGTTTGTGGGCCGTAACGTAATAAAGGAGCGCCTTTTAACACTTCGACTGATGACATACGGAAGGTGGTCGGGAAGTAGTAGGCTGCCGGGTTTGAATAAGGTGCCGGAGCCATCATGACGCCGTCTTCCAGCAGAGTCACCTTGCTGACACGACCTGCTGTTGCTGCACGGATACCAATGTTAGGGCGCAAGCCTTGACCATCTTCTTCACGTACGTAAATGCCCGGAATGGTCTTCATCAGTTGGTTGATGTCGCTTGGAACCTCAATGCGCATCTGCTCTTCGTCAATAACGGCGCTTGAGCCGGCAACGTCGCGAGCCTCTGTTTTACTGCCAATGATTTTAATTTGCTCGATATCGGTATCGACAGCAGTGTTTGCTAAAGCCGGAGCAGCCAGAGCTGCGAGTATGGTGCTAGCTAAGATCGTTTTTTTCATAACGGACTCGATTTACCTTTTTTGAAAAGTAATTTTAGTTTTAATGAATTAGGCGGCGAGAATGATAATTAAAATAAGAATGATTCGCAATAATAGTTTTAGTGTTTTTTTGATCCAACTCATCGGTTTTTAGAAAAGTTACGTAAAGAATTGATTAATAGAATCGAAAGATAAAAGGAGATGCTTTGTCAGCGAAGGATATTGCTAATGCCAGAGTACTGATTGTTGATGATAATTCCACCAACATTGAGCTCCTTATTGCATTATTAGAAGAAGCTGGGTATCAGTACATTGAAGGGATACAAAACCCCAGGCTCATTGATGAAAAGATGGCCTCATTTAAACCCGATCTTATTCTGTTAGATTACAGAATGCCGGAGTTTAACGGATCTGAAGTACTTGAGCATATGAAACATGCCTATGGCGATGAAGCTCCGCCGATAGTCATGCTGACAGCTCAGGGCGATAAAGAGACCAGGGTTCGATCACTTGAACTTGGCGCCTCAGACTTCCTGACCAAACCCTTTGATAACGAAGAGATTTTACAGCGGTTGCGTAATATTCTTCAGGTTCATTATCGGTCACAGGCGAGGCGGGATGCCTCATTATTCTATGAAGCCATTGCAAGTAGGCGCTCGGCTGAACTTGAAGAATTAGTTCTTGAGGACATGCTAACCGGGTTACCCAACCGACGGGCAATTTTGCAGGAAGTTAATGCAATGGTGCGCTCCGATAAAGGCTGTAGTGTTGTTTTTCTGGTTATTGATGAACTTGAAGAAGTCGCCCAGTTGCACGGTTACCCTTTGGCTGAAGCATTTACGCGTGAACTGGCGCTGTTATTACAAAGTAAAGCACCAACCCGCAGCTTTATTGGCAGCTGGGGACAACAGGAATACGTTGTTGTGTTTGAAGCTCAGTTAGATGATGAACTTATGAGTAAGGGGCGTCGACTGGTTGATGTTGCCAGTGGCGATCATGATTACGAAACGTTACTTTTCACTATTGCTGCACGGGCCGGAATAAGCTCTACTTGGGACAGTAATATAGAGCCGGATGAACTGATACGTCAGGCTTCCCTGGCTTTACCAAAGAAAAGGACGCATCCTGTCGGGCTATTCTCTGACGAGTTGCATCGTGATTTGGCTGAGCGTATTAGTTTACGTAATGACTTAAGAGCAGCGTTAGAGGCCGATGATCTTCAGTTGTTCTACCAGCCTAAGTACGACTTGGTTACCGGTAAGATAACCAGCGCAGAGGCACTACTTCGATGGCAACACTTAGACAAAGGATTTATCTCGCCGGCATTGTTTATCCCATTGGCGGAGCAAACCGGTGACATCAGAGCGATTGGGGACTGGGTTGCTGAGCATGCGATAAAACAGCTGGCAAAATGGCGTAAGCAGAGCATCGTTGATGACAGTTTTGTTTTGGCAGTAAATGTGTCTCCGCAACAGATGGTGACCGGAACTTTTGCTTCGGATCTTCTGGAATGCTGCCTACGTCACAAGGTCGATCCTAATCAGGTACAAGTGGAAATCACTGAGTCTGCCATCATTCAGAACCTGAAGAAAGTTCAACGTGAACTGGAGATATTAACGCAAGCGGGAATTAGTGTAGCAATGGATGATTTTGGTACCGGTTACTCATCGTTATCCTATTTGCGGAACTTACCAATTAGTGTGATTAAAATTGATCGCAGTTTTGTCATGAATTTAGTGAATAATTCATCGGACCAACAGCTGGTAGGTACTATTGTGTTAATGGCTCACAATTTTAAATGTTCCATTGTCGCAGAAGGCATTGAGACAGCTGAGCAAGCTAAATTGTTAGTGCAAATGGCATGTAACGAAGGTCAGGGGTTTCTCTTTTCTAAACCAATCCCCAAAAATGAGTTTGAGGAGTTAGTGCAATCACCAGCACATACTATAGAATCCTATCTTAACAGTTAAAAAATAACAGGATAGCAAGTATGCCCGGTATCACTGTAAAAGGAAGCCTCTCTATTTTCGCTGCAACTCTGCTGTCAGGTTGTGCACTGGTATCGCCAGCAGAGAAGACACCCGTTGCTTACCAATGTGGTGCGAGTGAGTTGAGTGTATTGCAGCAAGAGCAAGGCTTGCTGTTAAGTTATGGATCTGAACAAGAACTGCTGACACAAGCGGTGAGCGGTTCAGGTACCCGTTACTCAAATGATAAGGAACCAGTCACTGAGTTCTGGAGCAAGGGTAACGAAGCGGATATTACCTGGCGTGGCCAGGACATGCCGTTGTGTGTGGAACAGGGCACCTTGCCCAAACATTTTACCGCTAAAGGCAATGAACCGTTCTGGCAAGTGGCAGTAAACCCTCAGCATATGGCCTTAACAACCCCTGAGAGCGAAGCCATTATCGATTTAAAACCGGTGCAAGTGGTATCAGACCGGCCTTACGAATGGCGTATAGAGTCGACGACAGATAAACATCTTATTGTTATTGACAGATTATGTCGCGACTCAATGAGTGGCCGTTTATATCCTTACCAGGTGGATTTACAGGAATCTGACCGGATGTACTCCGGTTGTGGTGGAGACAGCGAATGGTTGCTTCAGGGAGTCAGTTGGGAATTATCAGAGTTTGAGGGACACGCAATTCAGTCGAAACCTGCCACGATCCAATTTTTAGAGGACAACCAACTGGCGGGCTTTAATGGGTGCAATCGCTACTTTGGACATTACAACATGGGGGGGGAGCTTGCACAGATCCGCTTAACGGGTAGTACGAAAATGGCCTGTAGCGATAAAGCCAACGCTTTGTCTCGCGAGTTTAGCGATGTACTGGAGCGTGTTTATCAAGTTAACATTGACGATAAGGAACGGCTGACTTTAAGCACTCGCGGCGGTCGTCAAATGGTCTTTAAACAAGAAACCCGATAAAGGTAAGACGCACGCATGCAATTAAAAAAATACACAGACTACGGCTTGCGAGTGCTGATGTATCTGGCAGCGAAAGAGGACAATGAAAGAGTCACCATTGATGAATTGAGTGGCATATTTAATGTGCCAAGAAACCATCTAAATAAGGTTGTTCATCAACTTGGGAAAGAGGGGCTTATAGAGACTCGCCGTGGTAAGAACGGAGGCTTTTTACTTGCGGTTGACCCTGCCGATGTGCGTCTTGATAAAGTGATTAGGCGGCTGGAAGGTGATGAATACTGGATAGACTGTCATAAGCCCGAATGCGCTATATTTCCTGTCTGTGAGTTGAAAAGCTTAATTAACCAAGGCAAGGAAACCTTCTACAACTTCCTGTCGAATTACACCTTAGCTTCGCTGTTGAAACACGAATCTGAAATTAGAGAGCTTTGGGGAACCCCAATTCAGGTAACTGTCGATAAAGATTAACCTTTGGTCGCAATAGCGAGCGCTGGCGTTGCAATTCGTAACGGTTCGGAGTATCACAGATCATAAAGAGTAAAATAAAATCAGGGGGAAGTATGTTGAAGAAAATAGCTATAGGGTTAACCGTAGCGTTAGCGGGACACACAGCTCAGGCGGGTGAATGGCTGCATTGCGGAAATGTGTTTGACAGTGAAAGCGGTCGCCTGGCAGGTGAGCGCTATATTGAAGTCACTGACAATAAAATTACTGCAGTTAAAGTGAATGCCCCCGGTGGCGATGCTTCGGTTACGGATTTAAGCGCGCATACCTGCCTGCCTGGTTTGATTGATTTACACGTACACCTTGATGGTCAGTCCGGGCCTGACTCTTATATAAAACAGTTTACTGAGAACCCGGCTGATCTTGCTTTGAAAGCTCAACATTATGGCATGAAAACCTTGAAAGCTGGCTTTACGACCGTAAGAAACCCGGGCGACTCCGACAACGTCACTATTGCTTTACGTAATGCGGTAAATGCTGGTGTGGTTGACGGCCCAAGAATCTATTCAGCCGGAAAATCGTTGGCAACCACAGGTGGCCACGCTGACCCGACAAATGGTTGGAAAGAAGAACTGATGGGGCGCCCGACACCTAAAGATGGCGTTATTAATAGTGCCGCAGATGCTCGCGAAGCTGTGCGTCAACACTACAAAGACGGTGCTGACTTTATCAAAATTACCGCAACCGGCGGTGTCTTGAGTATGGCCAGCAGCGGCGATAACCCTCAGTTTACTGATGAAGAACTAAAAGGCTTGGTTGATATTGCCAATGACTATAACTTTCATGTTGCAGCGCATGCCCATGGTAAGGCAGGTATGCTGCGGGCAGTGAAAGCCGGAATTACTTCGGTAGAGCATGGTACCTATATGGACGACGAAGTAATCGCCGCTATGAAAGAGCACGGAACCTATCTGGTACCGACTATACTGGCCGGTAAGTTCGTTGCCGAAAAAGCGGAAATTGATGGTTACTTTCCGGAAGTTGTCAGACCGAAAGCGCGCAAAATAGGTCCTCAAATTCAGGACACTTTTGCAAAAGCCTATAAAGCAGGTGTTAATTTCGCGTTTGGTACAGATAGCGGTGTATCAGCGCACGGTGATAACGCGTTGGAATTCCAATATATGGTAGAAGCAGGTGTACCGGAAGCTGAAGCGATTCAGTCAGCAACTTCCATTGCAGCCAAGCTCCTTAAAAATGATGATATTGGTCACATTGAAGAAGGTAAGCTAGCTGATATCGTGGCTGTAAAAGGAAACCCGCTGGACGACGTTACCTTATTGCAAAATGTCAGTTTTGTGATGAAAGACGGTAAGGTTTATAAACACCAATAAGTACTTGTAAGGGTCAGTCGAAACGGACTGACCCTTCTAATTTTAATGAGACATGATCGCCGCTTCTTACTTCGTATTTGGTTTTATCTTCTTCTTCTGATGCCCATAACTGCACCCGGGCCGGTAAAATAACAGGTCGTTTGAAATTAACGTCAATATAAGTAACAGCCTTTTGCCGGCGCTTTTCAAGCTCAGCCTGAGCTCTTGCCATCATATACATGCCATGGATAATCGGCTTCTCAAACCCAAACCAGCGCGATACCAGAGGATGCAGGTGAATAGGGTTAAAGTCACCGGAAATTCTCGCGTAACGTCTGCCCATACCGCTACCTAATTGCCAATGGCTAATGTTTTCCCAGCCAGCCTCAGGCTCAAATGGTTTTATTGGTGTTGCTGCTTTTTTCGAGGGAGCCTGGCTTTTGCCATTCATGACCTGATAGACACTGGAACAGGTTGCAACTTTTTCGTTGTTCTGCCAAAACTCCACAACAAACTGTGGACGTAAACGACGTGGAGAAACATCAGGGCCACGCTTAGGGACTTTGGCTTTTGAGACCAGTTGAAAAGGCGCTTGTGCAGAAATAACCTGATGTCGTTCGATTTTATTGCTGACGTGCACTAAACCCGGTGCAGGCCAGGGAAAGCTGTCATCCAGCATTTGAGAAAGATGAGCTCGTTGAGCAATGCAATAAAGCATGGCTAGAGGGACATCGCTGACGAAGCCATTAAACGCTTGATGATAACGACTCAGGTGCTTTTCTGTAGGCGCAGGAATAGAGTAATTTTTGCATAAAGTCTCTGATTCAGCCTCAGATTCGTCACTGCGTTGCAAGGTCAGCAGTGAGCGCAGCAGCATACTCGGCATAGGAGCCAGCTTCTGAGTGGGTGTATCAACACGTTCCATAGTGATCATTAAACTCCATACTGATAATACGGCTATTCTCGCACATGTCTCGTACTATCAACAGTCCGACCACTAAAAGGCCGCTCTCCAGAGCGACCTTTTACGCGCCTTTTACTTCTTTGTCTCAAGATCGTCATTCAAGTCCTCGTCATGCTTTTCGAGATCCCAGGGTAAGACCCCTGGACTATGATGACGAAAATGAAGGTAGTTCTCAAATTGGTTTATGACGTCGTTGATGATATCCGTTGTCTCATAACCAAAGAGATCATACGACTGACCACCCTGTCTCAGGAAAACCTCAGCCCGATAGTAGATTTCTCTATTTTTGTCATTAGTTAAGGCAAACTCTGGTAACAAGTAGTCTCTTAAACGAATCTCATAGGCAAAATCGAGATCATCTTTTCGTTCAACACTGAGGATAATTCGGTTGTGCTCCTCATCAGTTCTGAACTCGGCAGGCCAGTCCTGACCTTTAAGTTCATCACGAACGTTTTTCAGACTTTCTGTTGCAGGCCCGCTAATAAACTCCAGTACTGGCTCTTTCGTTGGAAAGTCGACCAGTCCGGCCAGACGTTTCTTCCAATAGTCGGGGCCTTCGTTAACGCCACGACGGTGAGAATGACGGTGACTTTGAAGACTATTGGACTGGTACCCTTCAATGATCAGGGCACGCCACATGCCCACTGCTGAGATTAAAATGATAACGGCAAAGGGTAAGGCGCTGGTAATAGCTGCTGTTTGCAGAGCCCCCAGCCCACCAGCGACAAGCAGTACTGCTGCAACAATACCTTCGGTACTTGCCCAGAAAACGCGCTGCCATACAGGCGTTTCCATCATGCCACCGGAGGATAGGGAATCAATGACGAGGGAGCCGGAGTCTGACGACGTAACGAAGAAGGTGATAATTAAAAGTACGGTCAGAAAGCTCAATATGCTGGTCATTGGCAGGTTTTCGTAAAGCTTAAACAATGCCACTGCCTGGTTGTCCTGAACTTCCGAGATTAACGTTGTATAACCTTCGTTCATTATCATGTTGAGCGCGGTGTCGCCAAATACTGCGAACCAGAAGAAAGTAAATATTGTAGGCACCAGCATGACCCCGAAAACAAACTGGCGAATGGTACGACCGCGGCTTATTTTAGCAATAAACAGCCCGACAAAAGGTGCCCAGGCAATGGTCCAGCCAAATATGAATAGGGTCCAGTTACCAATCCAGTCGCTGCGCTCATAGGCTTGCAAGTTAAAGGTGCGCTCCACAATGCCACTTAAATAAGCGCCGGTGTTTTGCAGGAAAGTCTCAAGAATATGGATTGTTGGTCCGACGGCGAAAACAAACAGAAGCAAGAAGACAACCAGGGTCATATTAAGCAGTGATAACCGTTTTATTCCTTTGTCCATACCGGCTACCACTGAGGCAATAGCGGCTAGGGTAATGAGTCCAATGGAAATAACCTGAACCATGGTTCCGACGGGAATATCTTCCCATAGATAATTGAGGCCCGCGTTAATTTGAATAACGGACAGCCCCAGAGTAGTTGCAATACCAAACATGGTGCTGAGAATTGCGAAAGTATCTATGGTATGCCCAATTGGTCCATTTATTCTGTCGCCAATAAGCGGGTAAAGGGTTGAGCGCATGGTAAGTGGTAACCCGTGGCGAAAGGAAAAGTAAGCCAAGACCAGGCCTACCAGGCCATAAATTGCCCAAATATGGAAACCCCAATGGAAATACGCGATTTGCATGGCCTGCTTGGCAGAACCGACGGTTTCAGCTGCGCCTGCAGGAGGCTCAGCGTAATGCAATATGGGCTCAGAAACACCGAAGAAGAGCAAAGCAATGCCGTAGCCGGCAGAGAATAGCATGGCAAACCAGGACGTAAAGCTGTATTCAGGTTCGCAATGGTCGGGGCCCAGTTTAATCTTGCCCCAATTGGAAACAGCCACACCAATAATGAATATAAGAAACAGTGCGACCGCCAGCATATAAAACCAACCGAAATTGTCGGTAATGCCTGCTAATGTCCAGTCGAATAGCTCTCCGGCTTTATCAGGCGCACTTAAAGTGCCTATAACCAGCAGGGCAATAACGATTACAGCAGGAAGAAATACCGGGAGTAAGATAGCGGAATGCCATTTGCTCTTTTCGGCTGACATAAAAGCTCCTGTTTTTTCTAGATTTATTTATATATAGACTACTCAGAAAGATTTGTAATGGGTCACTTTGTATTAATTTACTGTTTAGTTTCTGGTCACTGCGGTATTATGGACACTGTTGTTGCAGTAGATAAAAAGTGATTTAGCCCTTATGAATACTGATAAAAGCCCTGTGAATTTAGAGCTCTTGGCAAATGCTGTTCCAGGTGCTCTTTATCAACTTGAACGCTCACCTGAAGGAGAACTAAAATTTAACTATGTGAGCCAGGGTGTGGAAGCTATTTTCGGATGTTCGGCAGAGGAGCTGAGTAACGACATTAATTTACTCAGCAATATTATCCATCCCGATGATTTACAGTCTGTACTGAAAAGTATGCACGATTCCGCCCGCTATCAATACCGCTGGATAAAAGAATACCGTGTGATTAGAAATGGTAAAGAAGCGTGGATATACGGACACGCGGTAACCATTCAACAAGAAGACGGCAGCACTTTGTGGAATGGGCAAATGCTCGATATTACCGAGCGAAAAACGCTGGAATTGAAAGCCGAAGAAAACCAACGAAATTTAATGTTAGCTGAACGAGTCGGTGGTCTGGGTCATTGGCAACTGGATTTAAAAACCGGATTGTCCAAATGGTCAGATACTATGTACGACTTACATGGCCTGAATAAAGGAAAAACAAAGCCGTCTTTAGCGCTGGTTATGGATAAAACTCACCCGGAAGACAGACAAGCGCTAATTGAAGCCATTGAAGCGGTTAAGCAGTCTGGTGCGCGGGACGTGGAACATCGCATCATGTTAGCAGACGGTGAAATTCGATGGTTACGAGAGTCCGGTATTTACCGGACGAATGAGGATGGTCAGGAAATTATTTTTGGTACCACTCAGAATATTACCGACTACAAAGAACTTGAGCTGAAGTTAAGACAAACGGGTGGTAGCGATGAGCACACCGGGTTTTACAATAGGCGCCTTATGCTGCAGTCACTGCAACGCCGCTTTAGCTTATTTCAGGCGCATTCCGAGTACCAGTATTACGTTCTTGTTGTAAAAGTGGCTGATGATGTTGCGGCTTTAAAAGCGACAAGCCAAATATTGCGTAATAGCATTCGTGACTACGATATTCCGGGTAGTTTAGGGAATGGCCTTATCGTTGTGCTTATGTCGACTCTCTCCGCTGATCGCAATAATGAGTGTCTGAACGCTGTTCGAGAGCAGTTAACACAACAGGATGTAAAGCATAAAATTGCTTTAGAGTGTTCTCAGGTAACGGATCTTCGCTTTGACGATGTAATAGTCAGAGCGCTGCATTAATTTAAATCGCTTAAGGTTTATCGATAGCCCAGTCACAAGTTTTGCCCATGGCATTAAGCGGTAATTGCTTACCAAAGCTGATGTGCTCAGGGACTTCTGCCGCAAGCAAGCGCTCGCCTAACCAGTTTTTTAGACTTTGCTCAGTTAGGGCTTGAACACAATGACTTTGTAAAACAATAAACGCTTTTAAGCCTGTTCCTTCGTCGGCTTTGAGTGGTCTGACAGTGGCATCAGCAATATCAGGATGTTGCCGTAAACAACCAGCAACATGCTCGGGAAATACATTGGTTCCCCGTATTGAAATTGCTTTATCAACACGCCCTTTAATCTGAAATTCACGGTCGTTTTTCCATTCGGCGCTATCTGGTAAATCAAAGGTTAATAGCGTCTGCCTGTCAACGATACACTGAGACTTGCTGTCGGGGCTGTGCCAGCGAGGAAGCAAACGATAATTGTCCTCTGGTTCACTGCGATAACCCACACCTGCTGTTTCTGAACTACCGTAAACCTCGACAGTCCTTGAAGCTCCCATAGCGTAGAGTTGATGCAATGTACCTGGTGGGCAGTGACCCGTTGAGCTAACAAAAAGCACTCCCGGTGGTAGTGGCGGAATCTCTGTAGAAAGCTGAGTCAATAACTCGGGGAAGCCAACAACGATGTCGCCGGCACGCAAGCCGCCATTACGAACATGGCTATAGGCTTTGAACCCTCTTATAACCGGAATATCCGCGACATTAGGTAATAACACAGTAAACAGGAAGCCATAAATATGATGGCTGGGCACCAAGGCGACCACTCTGTTAGGCGATATGTCATATTCATGATCAAAAATACGGATAAACGAATTCGCTTCCTCAACCAGCGTGCTCCATGAGTGCTCACAAGCCTTAGGTTGTCCGGTACTGCCAGAAGTCGTTACTGTTAGATTTTGAGAGTGAAGTTGTCGTGACTTAAGCACCACTTCTGCCCACTCGGACAGGCTGTGACGACGTAAGAGATAATCTTCGACTCCGCTGTCTCCCATGTGGAAATACTGGACAACTCGCCCTGCTAGAGCGAGCCTCTCCAGTGAATCGACCGCAACAGCTTCGTCGCCATCGTCTTTTGTGACCTGATTTTTTGATATCAAATAATCGTCTTCGTGCCACTGACGGCGTTTCCAGTGCTCACTTTCAGATGGGCGCATTCTGGAGAGCTCATCGGCGATAAGATCGCCGATGACAGTAACAATGAAGTGATGATTAAGTGAGGTTGTCACGTTATAGCCGCTTAACAAACACCCAGTAGGTATCCCCGGTCAGGGCTTTTTTCATGTGAACTTTAACCTTAGTAGGCTTCATTTCGTAGTCAAAAACGTACTCAAACATGGTGTTTAAGTTGCCATTTTTAACGCCTTCATCGAAGCGGCCTTTAAACTCAGGGCTGTTCGTACATGGCGCAACTTCGTTGAAAAAGTTTTTACCAACAACAGCACCTGGATCGCGGCCCGTAATGTCGCCTTCAGCGGCATTGTACTGAATAATTTTACCATTGCCGTCGAGCTGAATAGCGCCGAACGCAATGTCGTTTAATTTATCATCTGACATCTTTGCCAGAGTATTTTCAATATCATCAGAACCGAACTGAACAATTTCCATAGTGTTGCCCTCATTTAAAATGTTTCTGTTAATAGTCGTTACTGAAACCTTTGGATCATAATTCTTAACACTTCTTAAAGTGAAATTAGGAGCGAGCGGGTCTATACTTGCTTTCAGGTAAATAATTAAGGATGAAGAAAATGCCCAGAACGCCTAAATTTCACCGGGAAACAGCGCTTAACAACGCGCTCAAGCTTTTCTGGCGCAAGGGATATCATGCAACCTCGATGAAAGACATTGAAGAAGAAATGGACATGAGGCCGGGGAGTATTTACGCCGCCTTTGGTAACAAGGAAGCGTTATTTAAAGAGACACTGGAAAAGTACGCTGCGCTTGCGGCGGAAGAGTTTGAACAAACCTTGGCTCAAAGATCGTCTATTTTGCAGGGTATCAGTTTGTATCTTCGCAATATAGCGGTAATGACGTCTAATGAGTCGCCAACGAAAGCGTGCATGTTAGTGAAAACTCTGCTTGAGTTTACCCCGGAAGACAGCGCGTTTAGTGAACCTGCCAAAGCTTATCTGGACAAGTTTGAGCGCTGCTTTACTGACGCTTTCCAACTGGCTCAACAGCGTGGAGAAATTGGTCAGGCGCAGTCTCCCGAGCGTCTTGCCCGCTTGTTGCAAACGAATATTATTGGGTTGCGAACCATGGCGAGACGAGGTGTATCTCAGCAACAGCTAGAAAGTCTGGCCGATGACATTATTGCGAGAATTATTCCCGCAAGTTAAATAACCCTTTGTAACCTTTGGGGTTAAAGCGCCAGGTCATAAGCAGAATTAATAAGCCGACAATAATGTGTAATTGCCAGCCCAGAGTGTAGTTGCCTGAAACATCTCTGAACCACCCGGTTAAAAGCGGCATGAGGCTGGCAAACATAAAGCCTATACCCTGCATAAAGGAAACCAGACGCCCGGCCTGCACCGGGTTGTCGATATGATCCAGTGCCATAACAATGCACAGCGGGAAAGCACCACCTAAACCAAAACCGCACAGAGCGGACCATAGCCAGGGAGCCGCTGTCGGAAACCAACTGAGTCCGGCAAACCCCACCATTTGGGTGATAACCGCTGCCATTAACCAAAAGCGTCTGTCTTGTGTTCGGGATAAAGCTGGCAACAGTAGAGCGCCAATAACCTGAACTAAAGAAAACAGTGCCAATAAATTTCCTGCTTTTTGTGCTGGCCAGTCAAACTCTGCATAAAAAGGCGCTATCCAGGCAATGAACCCTGCATAACCTGCATTGACTAAGGCAAAGTAAATACCGAGCAGCCACGCCCGTGGATAACGATGAGCACGTAATAGTAAGTGTCTTGGAGGGATACTGGCTACCGGAACCCGGTTAAAAGGGAGATACCAAATGACGAGTACCAGTAAGGCCAACAGGGACCAGCTTCCCAGAGCCTGGAATCGTTCAGGTAGTAAGTTTGCAGCCCAGGGAGTGGCAACAGCACCTAGTGCAGCACCGCCCATCAGTGCAGCAGACCAAAGGCCGGTGACCATGCCTAAGCGGTTCAGATATTTTTGCTTGGTCAGCTCAGGAATCACGATATGAAGCAAAGCAATACCAATACCACCAACCAGAGCACTACTAATCAAGCTCACGTTGGTCGGCTCAAATAAGCGTGCTACCAGGCCTACGCAAAGCACAAGCAGACCAAGACCTATTCCCTGCTTATAACCTAACGCTGTAGTTACCCGGCCGGCAAATAAAGCCATTAAACCAATCATTAAAATGGGCAGTGTGGTCAGAAGCGAAACTTCACTAAAAGACAGCTTGGTAATGGTTTGTAGTTCTTCGGTAAGAGGTCCTACCGAGGTTAGCAGCGGTCGTAGGTTGAGCCCCAGCAATACCAGAACCAACAGGCCGAAAAGTAGGGGGAATTTTGATGGTTTCGCCACAGGCGCTGATGAAGTCTGCAAATTAATACCGCTGCTGCGTAAAAGTCATACTTTACTCAATTTTCATCGCGGTGTGAAACCGTGTTATTATTTCGCGCCAACAGTGATCGTCCGTTTCTTAAAAAGAGAACCCGTTATGACCGCGTCTCCGGTGTTAGGGAATTTGTTTATCATTGCGGCCCCCAGTGGCGCAGGCAAGTCGAGCCTGATACGGGCTTTGTTGGAAAAACACCCAGATCAATCCATGCAGGTATCTGTATCATCAACCACGCGCGCTCCGCGCCCGGGGGAAGTCCAGGGTGTCCACTACCACTTTCTCAATACTGACGAGTTTGAACAGCGTATTGATGCGGGTGAGTTCTATGAATGGGCGCGCGTGTTTGGCAATTATTATGGTACCTCTCGTAAAGTCGTCGAGTCTTTATTGGCTGAGGGCAAAGATGTTTTCCTCGATATTGACTGGCAGGGCGCTCAGCAAGTTCGTGAGCACCACCCTGAAGTGCGTTCGGTTTTTATTGTTCCCTCCAGCTTGGAAATTCTGGAGGAAAGGTTGCGTTTTCGAGGTCAGGATTCCGATGAGGTTATTGCCGAGCGTATGGCAAAAGCTCAGGCAGAAATGTCGCATTATCATGAGTTTGACTACTTACTGGTAAACGATGACTTTGATAATACTCTGGCGTCGCTGGAGCATATTGTTTTTGCCCAGCGGCATAAAATGCCGCACCAACAAGTAAGATATTCGAAGGTATTGAAGGAATTGCTTGGATCATAGGGCTTAATTCCGTATAATTCTTAGCCTTTCGAAAAATACGACTCACGCTTTATTTGGAGTAAAACCATGGCTCGCGTAACTGTAGAAGATGCTGTAGACCGTGTTGGTAACCGTTTTGATTTAATTTTGTTAGCTTCACGCCGCGCGCGTCAGTTGGCTAATGGTAAAGAGCCATTAGTTGAAACAAAGAACGAAAAGCCAACTGTTATTGCTTTGCGTGAAATAGAGCAAGGTCTTATCGATAACGAACGTCTGGACATTGAAGATCAGGCCGCTCAAAAGCAGCAAGACGCTGAAGAACTGCGCGCCGTAGATGCGCTGCGCGGTATCGAATAAAAATTTCTATTCGCCAACGGCATCAATGCCGTTGGCAATTCTATCAAATCCCCTTATTCTGAAAGTATATTCATAAGTCCGGTGTGACCCGGGGAGTTATCTGGTGTACTTATTTGAAGGCTTAAAGGCTCAAGTTAGTGAGTATCTTCCGTCTGAGCAGGTGGAGCGTATTCGTGATGCCTTTGTTGTAGCAAACGAAGCCCATAGTTCGCAAAAACGCAGCAGTGGTGAGCCCTATATTACTCACCCGGTTGCCGTAGCCAGCCTGCTTGCGGATATGAAGCTGGATTGTGAAACACTCATGGCTGCCTTACTGCATGATGTGATTGAAGATACCGAAACCAGCCGGGAAGACCTTGCCGAGCGCTTTGGCGCGACCGTTGCCAGTCTGGTCGAAGGGGTTTCTAAATTGGATAAACTTCAGTTTGACTCTAAAGAAGAGGCCCAGGCCGAAAACTATCGCAAGATGATTATGGCGATGGTGCAGGATATTCGGGTTATTCTGATTAAATTGGCTGACCGCACCCATAACATGCGCACCATTCAACACCTCCGCCCCGACAAACGCCGCCGCATTGCCCGAGAAACCTTGGAAATTTATGCTCCTTTAGCCCATCGCCTGGGTATGCACGATATTAAAAATGAGTTGGAGCAACTGGGTTTTTGGGCGCTGTACCCCTGGCGTGGAAGGTTGCTGGAATCGGAAGTTAAACGGGCACGCGGTAATCGACGCGAGTTTACTGAGCGTGTACAGAGTGAAATTAACTCCCGGCTTGAAGGCAATAATATTAAAGCGCGGGTATCCGGCCGTGAAAAGCATCTGCACAGTATTTACCGAAAAATGCAGGCCAAAGAAGTTAAGTTTGAACAGGTCATGGACATCTACGCTTTCCGCGTCATTGTGGACAGTGTGGATACCTGCTATCGGGTTCTTGGTGCGCTGCACAATTTGTATAAACCCATTGAAACGCGGTTTAAAGATTACATCGCAATTCCTAAGTCAAATGGCTATCAGTCGTTGCATACCTCTTTAAAAGGCCCACACGGCGTACCGGTCGAAATTCAGATCCGCACCGAAGAGATGGATCTTATGGCCGACCGGGGTGTAGCGGCGCATTGGATGTATAAAAAGTCTGATGACTCCAGTACTACGGCTCAGGTGCGAGCACGCAAGTGGATGCAGAGCCTGTTAGAGCTGCAGCAAAGTGCCGGTAACTCTTTTGAATTTATTGAAAGCGTCAAATCTGATCTATTCCCCGATGAGATATACGTATTCAGCCCTGACGGGCGTATTACCGAATTACCTCAGGGCGCTACCGCCGTAGACTTTGCTTATGCGGTGCACACCGATATTGGTAATACGTGCATTGGCGCCAGGGTTAATCATCGCACCTACTCATTGAGTAAGCCGTTAGAAACCGGGCAAACGGTTGAGATAAAAACAGCGCCGAACTCGCGTCCTAATATTGCCTGGTTGAACTTTGTTGTAACCGGCAAAGCACGAGCGAAAATTCGTCAGTACCTGAAAAGCCAGGAAGCTGATGAAGCGCAACAGTTAGGTGAGCGCTTACTTCGCTCCGCACTGGGTCAGGTCAGTTATGACGAAATTCCAGAGTCGGAATTTACCCGTGTGTTGCAGGAAACAAAAATTGATACCCGCGAGAATTTATTAAAGCAAATTGGGTTGGGTAACATGATGTCGATTGCTATTGCGAAGCGTTTATTGGGCGATTTACAGCCAATAAAAGACGACAACGCATCGCAAAAAAGCCTCTCGATTAAAGGGGCCGAAGGCCTGCTGGTGAGCTTCGCGAAGTGCTGCCGGCCTATTCCGGGCGATGACATTATTGCGCATGTCAGTCCGGGTAAAGGTTTGGTTATTCATCGACGCGAATGCAAGAACGTACGTGGACACGAGGACGATCCAGGTCGTTACTTCCCGGTTGAGTGGGATAATAAACCTGAAGCTGAGTTTATTTCAGAGATTCGCATTGAAATTGTTAACAATCAGGGGGTGCTGGCCAAGTTAACCTCGTCAATTGCCACCACGGGTTGTAATATTGATGGTCTGCAGACCGAAGAAATTGATGCCAACATTTATTTCATTGATGTGGCTTTAACCATAAAAAACCGTAAGCATTTAGCGGACGTGATACGTCATATTCGTAAAATGCCGGATGTCCAGCGCGTGACGCGCTTAAGGAAGTAATATGTCTAAAGTAATTATTTCAACGGATAATGCGCCTGCTGCTATCGGCACTTATTCGCAAGCGGTAAAAATTGGTACCACCGTGTATCTTTCCGGCCAAATACCTTTGGTTCCTGAAACCATGGAGTTGGTCAGTGAAGACTTTACTGCTCAGGCTGAGCAGGTGTTTAAAAACCTGACAGCAGTCTGTGAAGCCTCCGGTGCCGAATTACAGGATATGGTCAAACTGCAGATTTATCTGACTGACCTGGGCCAATTCGCTATTGTGAACGAAGTGATGGCAAAACACTTCAGACAGCCATATCCGGCTCGCGCGGCTATCGGCGTAAAACAGTTACCGAAAGGCGCGCAGATTGAAATTGACGGTATTCTGGAGCTGCCCAGCACTAATTAATTAAGCCGATGCTGGCGTCGGCTCTCTGTCCTCCAGAGGGCGGCGCCAGATGATAATGGCAATAGCCACGGCTGCCAGAATAAAGCAATACCCCGTATGCAGACTGACCGACAAAGGTGAAATTTTAAAGCTGGCGCCCATTAATAATGCTTGCGCTCCATAAGGTAATGCGCCCTGTACTACGCAGGCAAAAATGTCCAGTAAGCTGGCGCTTTGGCGTGGCGCTAAATTTCCCACTTTTGCCAGACGCTTGCTGACCTCTCCGGCTAATAGAATGCTGACCGTGTTGTTGGCGACACAGAAGTTCGTCAGAGCGGTCAGTGCGGCAACCCCAATAGCAGAAGCACGTTGTTTGTGTTTACTCACTTTGTTGGCGGTACTTTCGACAAAAGCGGCTAAGAAAGCCAGTCCACCCTGCTGGCGAATTAATGCCGATAAACCACCAATGAGTAATGACAGCAAGAAAATTTCCTGCATGCTGCCAAAGCCTTCGTAAATATCCTGACTGAAAGTGACCCATTCATAGCCGACGGTGAACATGCCAAAAGCGGCAGCTAAAACAATACCAAGGCCCAGTACGGCAAAAACGTTAAGCCCCATTACCGCCAATACAATAATGGCGAAGTAAGGCAGCGATAGCCATAGGTTAGCTTCCGGGATCTCCAAAGGCACCTGACTGGTATCGTAAGTAATCAGCCAAATAACCGTAAAAATAGCCGCTGGTATCGCAATTTTAAGGTTCGCACGGAATTTATCCCGCATGGTACAGCCCTGGGTGCGGGTGGCGGCAATGGTGGTGTCAGAGATGATCGATAAGTTGTCACCAAACATCGCACCGCTAACAAGCACTCCGGCCAGCAATGGCAGACTAATATCGGTTGCTTCACCAATACCCAGAACGACCGGAGCCAGCGCGGCCAGCGTACCCATTGAGGTGCCCATAGCTGTAGAAATAACGCCCGCTATGATGAATAGTCCGGGTAACAGAAACGATGGAGGGATAATGTTTAAACCTAAAGCTACCATGGCGTCTACACCGCCAGTTGCTTCTGCTACCGTGGAAAAGGCGCCGGCCAATAAATAAATTAAACACATGGTAATGATGTTGTTGTCGCCGACACCACCCACGAAAGTTTCAATGCGTTCTTCAAAAGCCTGTTTGCTGAGCAGTATACCCAGCACTATTGCTGGTAAAATGGCCACCGGGCTGGGCAATTGATAAAACGCGTACTCCACGCCTTCGCTTTGAAAGTACAGCCCTGTTCCTAAGAACAAAACTAAGAATAACGCTAGAGGTAACAGCGCTTTAGCGCTAGCCGGTTGTGGCGAAGCATCTGTCATGTGTCAGCCTTTTATTTTTATTTGGACGTCCAGAAGTTTATACAGCTAATTATCCTGATGCAACCTTATTCCAATTACGTGTAGACTGTCGGTAAAGTTGTTTTAGATCAGGATAGAGATAATGAGCCCCGATGAACTGCATTTGCAAATACGAAATTTGCGGTTGGAAGATTACGAACAGTTAAAAGCTCTGATGGACGCTGTCTATAGAGATATAGGCGGTTCCTGGAGCCAGTTTACGATAGAGAAATTGATAAAAGACTTCTCCGAAGGCCAGTTTTGCCTGGAGGACAACGGGCGCATTGTCGGGGTAGCGTTGACGGTTAAGGTTGAGTACACCAAGTTCTCTAACCCCCACACCTACGACGATTTAATTGGTCACAGAGAAGCGATTTTGAATAATAAAAAAGGTGACGCGCTCTACGGTCTGGACGTTTTAATTCACCCTGAATACCGGGGTTACAGACTGGGTCGTCGTTTGTACGATGCGCGCAAAGAGCTTTGTCGTCAGGCCAATTTAAGGGCCATTTTAGCCGGTGGCCGCATTGTTAACTACCACAAGTACTCTAACGAACTGACGCCGAGCCAATATCTGGATAAGGTGCAGAGGCGTGAAATTTACGACCCAATTCTGACCTTTCAATTGGCCAACGACTTTAGTGTAAAACGCCTGCTTGGGAAGTATTTACCTGAAGACGAAAGGTCTCGCGGCTTTGCTACTTTACTGGAGTGGAATAACTTTCTCTACGAGCCATCGGACAACATTCTGACAACCCGTATTCAAAACGTTCGCGTAGGCGCTGTGCAGTGGCAAATGCGTTCCGTTGAATCGGTAGAAGAGCTGCTGAAGCAAGTAGAGTACTTTGTTGATGCTCTGTCGGGTTACCAAAGTGACTTTGCAGTCTTTCCGGAGTTTTTCAATGCACCGTTAATGGGCCTGACTGATCAGAGCCAGCAGATGGACGCGATTCGTTTTCTGGCGGGATATACTGAGCTGTTCAAGCGTGAAATGTCGCAAATGGCGGTTAGCTACAACGTCAACATTATTACGGGCTCTATGCCGCTTCAGGATGGCGACAGCATTTATAACGTGTCGTATTTATGCCGTCGCGATGGTTCTGTGGAGGAGCAATACAAGTTGCATATTACCCCTCACGAAAAGCGCGACTGGGTTATTGAAGGTGGCAACGAAGTCAAAGTTTTCGATACCGACGCCGGACGCATTGGAATCCTGATTTGTTATGACGTGGAGTTCCCGGAATTAGGCCGCATAATGGCAGACGAGGGACTGGAAATTCTCTTTGTTCCGTTCTGGACGGATACCCGTAATGCCTATTTGCGTGTGCGCCATTGTGCTCAGGCTCGTGCTGTAGAGAATGAATGCTACGTGGTCATCTGCGGCAGTGTCGGCAACTTACCTGAAGTAGAAAGTCTGGATGTGCAATATGCCCAGTCGGCCGTATTCTCGCCGTCGGACTTTGCCTTCCCGCATGACGCGATTATGTCGGAAACTACACCGAACACCGAAATGCTGATGTTCTCAGACTTAAACCTGGATGAGCTGCGTTATTTGCATCACGAGGGGTCTGTAACGAATAAAAAAGACCGTCGGACGGACATCTATGAGGTATCGCGTAAGCTTATAGGTTAAGGTTCAAAATAGCGCTAAACGGCACCATTGGCTGGCATCAATATAAAGCTGACCAATATCGGTGCCGTTTAACTTTTGTTTTAAAGGGTGCTTATCCAGAGCATTCCATTCGCCGCGCTCATAAAGCTCCGTCATTTGCAGTAGATAACCCCAGACACCCTCGCGGCTTTTCAGGGCTTTCGTTATTTCCGAAGAAAGTGGAAGTTGCTTGAGGACATCGTCCATCGATACCCCCAGTATGATATCAAGTAACGAAAGCATACCGGCTAGAAAAGCGCTGGAGCGGTGTTTTTCATTGAGAATTTGGACCGTGACTAACTCCATAAAACGCGCCCGGGTAACTGACTTAATAGTCAGTTCTTCAGGTTGCCCTGCTGAGACATTAGCTAACACCACCAGGGTAACAAAGCGGCGAATTTCGGCGTCGCCTAAATAGACTAAAGCGTGCTGAATGTTTTCTATTTTCTTACGGCCGCCGTAAAGCGCGCTGTTAACCAGTTTCAGTAAGCTGTAAGTCAGCGACAAGTCCTGCTCGATGATCTGCCGTATGGTATTTAAGTCGAGCTCTTTTTTATGAACCTCAGATAATAAGGTGAGCATACTAATGCGGTTAGGTGCCAGTGACTTTTGCTGCACGACTTGTGGTTTCTCAAAGAAGAAACCCTGAAAATAGTCGAAGCCTAACTCCAGGCAACGATCAAACTCGTCGTGAGTTTCGACTCGCTCAGCTAGCAGGGGAACCCCTTTATCTTTGAAAAATCGTATTTTGTCTTCAAGATCCAGTCCTTGCTCCTGAATATCAACTTTGACCATGTTGATCATGGGGATAACCGGGTCCCATTGTCCGTCAAAGTCGTGATCGTCCAGAGCAATTCGATAGCCTTTAGCCGTCGTTGTGTTGCAGGCTTCGAGCAAAGGCGCATCAACTCCGACGGTTTCCAGTAGTTCGACCCAAACCGTTCGGGCATTTAAAAAAGAAGGGAAGTCGTTTAACAAAGTGCGGGCGTGAAAATTGATAAAGGCCTGCTTACCCATGCACAGTGTCTGAATGTCACCTAATAAGTGCTGCTCCAGAAGTAATTTGGAGGTAGCTTCATTTGGGTCAATATTAGGAAAGCTGTTGGAGCTACTGTCGCGAAAAAGCAGCTCATAGCCATAGACTTTTTGATCTCTGGTTAGTATCGGTTGCCTAGCAATATAGGAGTACGACATTGTTATTCTTGTCTTCCTTGATTAAGCATAGGGTTAGTTCTGACCGATTCTCTCGGGTATACTGCTTATATCTAGTCCTATTTTTATAAAAAAGCAATGAGTCCTGAACGATATCAACGAATTAACCAGATGCTGGATAAACGCCAGCCAGACCTGACCGTTGTCATGGAGAACGTGCACAAAAACCATAATTTATCTGCGGTGGTTCGCTCAGCAGATGCGATAGGTGTCCATGAAATGCACGCGATATGGCTGACCAAAAAGGCGCGTTTGTCGGGCGGAACAGCTTTAGGAAGTCAGAACTGGGTCAAAATTCACAATCATAAAACCATTGGTGAAGCGCTGGACGCAACTCAGGGGCAGGGCATGCAGGTGGTGGTGACTCACCTGTCTGAGCATTCTGTGGACTTCCGCGAGGTCGACTACACCAAGCCGACCGCTATTTTACTGGGTCAGGAAAAATATGGCGTAACCGATGAGGCGCTGGATATTGCTGATCATCATGTGATGATTCCTATGGTTGGCATGGTACAGTCGCTGAATGTTTCTGTGGCTGGCGCAGTGATGTTGTATGAAGCGCAACGTCAGCGCGAACTCGCGGGACTGTACGATAAAACGCACGTGAGTGCCGAAGAACGGCACCGAGTGCTGTTTGAAGGAGGTCATCCGATTTATGCTAAGGCTTGCAAGCGCAAGAATATGCCGTATCCGGAGTTGGATGAAAATGGACAAATTGTCGCTGACGAAGCCTGGTGGCTGGCGATGCGTGCAAGATAAGGAGCAAAGGTGGCGGTAAAAGGACTGCAGCACATTCCACTGACGGTACTTAAAGGTGTGGGCGAAAAGGTTGCGGTTAAGCTACGCAAGCTGGGCTTAGCCTCTGTCAGTGATGCACTGTTGCACCTGCCGCTGCGATACGAAGACCGTACCCAAGTGACCGACGTTGCAAATTTGCGTGCAGGTGTGGCAACCAATGTTTTGGTCACCGTGCGACATGCCGATATTAAGTACGGCCGTAAGCGCATGCTGATTTGTCAGGCCAGCGACGAAACCGGCAGTATCAGTTTGCGCTTTTTCCAGTTCAGTGCAGCTCAGTTGAAACAATTTGCTCAAGGCACCCATTTATTAGCTTTTGGTGAAGTGCGCCGTGGCATGACTGGCTGGGAGATGATCCATCCGGAATACCGTGTGGTCAAAGCCGGTGAGCCATTGAATATGCAGGAGACCCTGACACCGGTCTACCCAATGACAGAAGGTGTGACTCAAGGGTTATTGCGTAAAATCATCGAGCAGGCACTAACGTATCTTCAGCCCGGTTCTTTACCTGAACTGTTGCCTGAAACCTTAAGACCACATCAACTTTCTCTAGAGCACGCTATTTTAACCCTGCACAGGCCGCCGGTAGATGTTTCTCTGGAGCAGTTGGAGCAAGGCGAGCATCCGGCGCAGCAGCGACTGGCATCGGAAGAACTCATTGCGCATCAATTAAGTTTGTTGCAGTTACGCCAGTCCCGACAGGCTCAGGCGGGCTTTACCATAGAAGGCAATGGCGCGTTACAAGAGGCATTTTTAAAGCAGTTACCGTTTTCACCCACTGGCGCGCAGGCAAGAGTGGTAACAGAAATTACCAGCGATATGGCCCGAGGGCAGCCAATGATGCGGCTGGTGCAGGGTGATGTTGGCTCGGGCAAGACTCTGGTCGCTGCGCTCAGTGCCCTGGCCGCGATTGAAGCCGGATACCAGGTGGCTTTAATGGCACCAACCGAGCTTTTGTCTGAACAGCATGCTATTACCTTTAGCCAGTGGTTGATGCCACTTGGTATTAATGTCGCCTGGTTGAGTGGTAAATCGAAAGGTAAGTCCCGTAAGGAATTACTGACACAGTTAAAGCAAGGTGATATCCAATTACTGGTTGGTACCCATGCGCTATTTCAGGCGGATGTTGAGTATCAGTGCCTGGCATTGGTTATTATTGACGAACAGCACCGTTTTGGTGTGCATCAACGGTTACAATTACGTGAAAAAGGTGTTCAGGCCGGTGTGCATCCTCATCAGTTGATCATGACTGCAACGCCCATTCCGCGAACCTTAGCTATGACGGCTTATGCTGATCTGGCCACCTCGGTAATTGATGAATTACCGCCAGGCAGGACACCGGTCACGACGGTTGCCATTCCGGATACCCGGCGGGAACAGATAGTGGAACGTGTGCGTGAGGTCTGCGCTAGTGAGGGGCGACAGGCTTATTGGGTGTGTACGCTTATTGAAGAGTCGGATGTACTTGAATGTCAGGCGGCAGAAGACACCGCCAACGATTTGCAGGCGCAACTGCCGGGCTTAAGTATTGGGCTGGTACATGGCCGGCTCAAGCACGAACAGAAAGAGCAGGTGATGCAGGCGTTTAAGTCCGGCGATATTGACTTATTGGTCGCAACGACTGTCATAGAGGTTGGGGTGGATGTTCCTAATGCGTCGCTAATGATCATTGAGAACCCGGAGCGCCTGGGCCTGGCTCAGTTGCACCAGTTGCGCGGACGGGTTGGTCGGGGTTCGGTTGCCAGTCATTGCGTGCTGCTGTATCACAGCCCATTGTCGCAAACTGCGCAGCAGCGGCTGGGTGTTTTACGTGAAAGTAACGACGGCTTTGTGATTGCGCAGCGTGATTTGGAAATTAGGGGGCCTGGTGAATTGTTGGGTCACCGGCAGACCGGGTTAGCCGAATTGAAAGTGGCTGACTTAGAGCGCGATGAAGCGTTAATACCAGAAGCCCAAAATATTGCTCAGCACGTATTAGAGCACTACCCACAAAGCGCTGAGGCGCTAATTGAGCGCTGGTTACCACGTCGTGACCACTATGCTCAGGTGTGATCATCAAGTACACTAGTACAAAATCAGTTCGGGATAGTTAAATGAACGATAAAAACGAAGAATCCATTGATTTCGGGTATCAAAAAGTTGCCCGCAGTCAGAAGAAGAGCCTGGTTGCTGATGTCTTTCAATCAGTAGCGGCAAAATACGATGTCATGAACGATTTAATGTCGTTTGGCATTCACCGTTTATGGAAACGTTACACCATTGACTGCAGTGGCGTCCGCCGCGGTATGAAAGTATTGGATATTGCCGGTGGAACCGGCGATTTAACGGCGCAGTTCTCACGCCGTGTCGGTGCTGAGGGCGAGGTTGTACTGGCCGATATTAACGACGCCATGCTGAAAGTGGGTCGAGATAAACTGCGCGACAGCGGCGTTATCGGCAATGTTCGTTATGTGCAGGCGGATGCTGAAGAACTGCCGTTTGATGACAATACCTTTGATGTTATTACCATTGCTTTTGGCTTGCGTAATGTTACCGACAAAGACAAAGCTCTGCGTTCTATGCTGCGGGTACTAAAACCCGGTGGACGCGTATTAATTCTTGAGTTCTCTAAGCCGGTATCGGCTACTTTGAACCAGGTGTATGACTTCTATTCGTTCAACATTCTACCAAAAATGGGACAGGTTGTTGCTAACGACTCTGACAGCTACCAATATTTGGCGGAGTCTATCCGTATGCATCCGGATCAGGAAACATTGAAGTCAATGATGAGCGCTGCCGGGTACGAAAAAGTCGATTACCAGAATATGACAGGCGGCGTGGTTGCGCTGCACCGAGGGTATAAGTTCTGATGACGCTATTACCACTTATTCCAACTTTGTTGGTCGAAAAGGTAGCGAATAATCTGCTGCACCGTGATCCGGAGTCGGTGGAGCGTCTGCAGCGTCTGGACGGCAAGCGGCTGCGTTTTCATTTGAAAGAACTGCCTTTTGAAGTCACCGTGAGCGTGGACACCCACGGTGTGCAGCTCAGTACTTCGGATGAGAGCGAAGTGGACTGCCGAATTGCAACAGAAATGGGTGTACTGCCTGAGCTTCAGGATACAGCCAACCTGACGCGACTGATCAAAGCGGATTTACTGGATATTGATGGTGACCCCATGCTGGCGCAACAGGTGGTGAGCTTGTTTAAGTCGTTGGACGTTGACTGGGAAGCTGAATTGGCGAAGACCATAGGCGACGTGCCCGCACACTGGCTGGGTAAGATTTGGCGACGTAGCCGCGAGCAGGTGAAAACACAATGGCAACAGCAGCAGCGCTGGGTGCATGGTGTGTTGACCGAAGAGAAAAAACTATTACCGGTAAGAGATGAATTTGACCAGTTTAAAACCGATTTACAACAGCTGCGGGCTCAAGTCGAGCGCCTTGAACGTCAGTGTCGTGAGAAGAAGGGTTAATGATGCGGACGCGTCGCTTTTACAAAATTACCAAAACACTACTGAGCTATGGGTTAGATGATCTCATCCCCGCACGTTGGTTGCCCTGGACCATTCGTTTAGGTCGTCATGCGTTGTTCTGGTTACCTAATAAGCATAAAGACAAGCCTGCTGGTGTGCGTTTAAGGCTGGCGCTTGAAGAGCTGGGGCCGGTGTGGGTTAAGTTTGGTCAAATGCTTTCAACCCGCCGAGACCTATTACCGCCCGATATTGCGATTGAACTGGCGCGACTGCAGGACAAAGTACCTCCTTTCGACGGCCATGCCGCGCAGCGTATTATCGAAAAGTCCTTAGGTTTACAGAGTATTAATGACTGCTTTGCTGATTTTGATACAACGCCGTTAGCATCGGCATCAATTGCTCAGGTGCACACCGGTAAACTGAAAAACAGAGACGGTGAGTTAACGGATATTGTCATAAAGGTTATTCGGCCGGATATTCGTGAAACCATTAATGCAGATTTAGAATTGATGGAAACTCTGGCGTCGGTAGCTGCGCATCACTTACCGGATGGGCGGCGCTTAAAGCCTAAAGAGGTGGTTAAAGAATATCGGAAAACCTTGCTCGATGAGCTGGACCTAATGCGTGAAGCAGGTAATGCGATACAGCTAAAGCGTAACTTTGAAAACTCAGACATGCTTTATATTCCGGTGGTTTACAGTGATTATAGTCGTCACAACGTGATGGTGATGGAGCGTATTGACGGTATTCCGGTGAGCGACATTGCTACTCTGCAAGCTCGTGGCGTGGATATGAAGAAGTTAGCTGAGCGGGGTGTTGAGGTCTTTTTTACCCAGGTATTTCGCGACAGCTTTTTTCACGCTGACATGCACCCGGGTAATATTTTTGTGGCGAAAGACGATCCGCGAAATCCGCGTTATATTGGCATTGATTTTGGTATTGTCGGAACGCTTAACCGTGATGATAAGCGCTATTTAGCCGAAAACTTTTTGGCATTTTTTAACCGTGATTACCGTAAAGTTGCTGAGCTGCATGTAGATTCAGGCTGGGTGCCCAAGCACACCAATATCGAAGAGTTTGAATCGGCCATAAGAACCGTCTGTGAGCCTATTTTTGAGAAGCCGTTGGCGGAAATTTCCTTCGGACATGTGCTTATCAATTTATTTAACACGGCCCGACGCTTCGAGATGGAAGTGCAGCCGCAGTTGGTTTTACTGCAAAAAACGCTATTGTACATTGAGGGGTTAGGTCGTCAGTTGTACCCGGAACTGGACTTGTGGAAAACTGCGAAGCCATTTCTCGAACGTTGGATGAATGAGCAGCTGGGCTGGCGTGCTATTGTCCGGTCAGTGAAAGAGAACGCACCGTACTGGGCTGAAAAGTTGCCAGAAATGCCAATGATGCTGTATGAAAACTTACGCCAGCAACACAATATTGATGAACGAGAACGGCAACTGCGCAGACAACAGCTTTTAACTCAGAAGCAGGCCTCAACCTCGCTGTTCTGGACAGTATTAACCGGCAGTGGCTTAATTTGTACGACATTGCTTTGGAACCAGTCGGAGTTATCCGAGGTTACCATTGGCTCCGGGGTTGTCACTGTTATTCTGGGCATTATGGCCTGGCGGACCCGGCCTAAAACGACAAATAGTGAACTTATTTAACGTAAACGATAGGAAATAAAATGGGTATATCACCTTGGCAGCTCCTCATACTGTTAGTCATTGTTGTATTGCTGTTCGGCACTAAGCGTATTCGCAATCTGGGTTCAGACCTGGGGAATGCGGTAAAGGGCTTTAAAAAGTCCATGGGCGATGAAGCGGACGCGAAAGATAAAGACGACGACTCGCTGCAACACAAAGAAGAGCATGACGATAAATCAGACTCGGATAAAACCGGGAAGTCGTAGATGTTCGATATTGGTTTCTGGGAGTTATTGCTTATAGCCATAGTTGGCTTGTTGGTGCTCGGCCCTGAGCGCTTGCCTTCTGCTATTCGCGGCTTTCAGAGAACCTTATCTGGTATCAGGCAATATTCCCAAAAAGTGCAAAGTGAGCTTGATAATGAACTGCGCATAAAGGAATTGCACGAGCACTTAAAAAAAGCTGAAAGTCAGGACTTGGAAAATTTAAGCCCGGAGCTGCAGCGATCTCTGGTCGAACTAAGAAACGCGGCAGCCGATGTTCAGCGACCTTATTCAAAAGCAAAGCCTGAAACTGAAGACAAGCCAAAAACGGACACGGATAAAGGTGCGGAATGAGTGACTCGCCTTTATTAGACCACTTACTTGAACTGAGAAACCGGTTACTGCGTTCTATACTGGTCATTTTGTTGGTGTTCGCTTCACTGGCTTACTTTGCCAATGACATTTACCATTTTGTTGCGCAACCTTTGTTGAGTAACATGCCGTTAGGCACACAAATGATAGCGACAGATGTCGCTGCCCCTTTTTTCACTCCCTTTAAATTAACTCTGGTCGTAGCCTTAGCGTTGGCGGTTCCTTATTTATTATGGCAAGTGTGGGGGTTTATTGCGCCGGGCTTGTATGGACGTGAGAAGCGATTAGTTATTCCGCTTTTGGCTACCAGCACGTTGCTTTTTTATGCCGGCATTGCTTTTGCCTACTTTGTGGTTTTACCTGTTGCCATGGCGTTTTTTACCGGCGCAGCGCCGGAAGGTGTCACTGTGGCCACAGATATATCCCGTTACCTCGACTTTGTTTTAGCGATTTTCATCGCGTTTGGTATTGCCTTTGAGACACCTGTTGCCATTATGCTGCTTATTTGGACGGGAACCTGTAGTCGGGAGTCGTTAGCGAAAAAGCGGCCTTATATTATCGTCGGCGCCTTCGCTATCGGAATGCTGTTAACACCTCCGGATGTTATTTCTCAAACGTTATTGGCAATACCCATGTGGATGTTGTTCGAGTTGGGCCTACAAGTCAGCCGTTGGTATACACCGGGCAAAAAGGAAGAGGACGATGTGGTTTGATGCGGGCGTCAATCTAACCAATAAGCGACTGCTTAAGGACCTGGAGGGCGTTATGCAGAGGGCCCAGCAGGCAAAGGTGCGGAAGCAATTGATCATATCAACCTCTATTGATGAGGCTGAACAGGCAATTAAATTGTGTCAGCAATTTCCTGAGCAATTGGTGATGACGGTGGGTATCCATCCACATGATGCGAGTGAAGCCCCGGCAGATTATAAGCAGAAGTTAAAAGAGTTAGCCCAGCGTCCTGGCGTCGTTGCCATAGGAGAATGTGGGCTTGATTTTAACCGCAACTATTCTCCTCGTTCAGCACAGGAAGAGGTGTTCGTTGCCCAAATTGAACTGGCGAATGAGCTTAACCTACCGCTGTATTTGCATGAGCGTGACGCCATTGATCGACAAATTGAACTACTGAACCAATACTGTGCTGATAAAACGTTATGTTTAACGCATTGCTTTACAGGCGGAGCTGATGAACTGAAACGCTATGCCGAGCGTGGCCACTGGTTTGGTATTACCGGTTGGTTATGTGATGACCGGCGTAATCAGGAGTTGGTTGCGGCGCTGCCTAATTTACCACTCGACAGATTGGTTTTGGAAACTGATGCGCCGTTTTTATTGCCCAGAGGCATTAAACCTCGTCCTAAGATGAATGAGCCTGCGTTGTTACCTGTTATAGGCGAGACTTTGGCGAAGCATCTGCAGATATCAACGCAAAAATTGGCAGAGTTAACCTACGCAAACACCGAGCGCTTTTTCGGACTGGGAGAACAAAGTGACTAAAGCTTTCTCGCTGAGTGTGTTGAAGTGGTTAGTGACAGCTTTAGTCATGCTGGTCATATTGGTACCTGCAGGTCAGGCGCAATTGTTACCGACAAGCCAGTCGGAACTTGCCATTGAATATACTCACAGCGAGCAAAAACTCGATCTGGAAATAGTCCGAAATTTGCCGGGCAGCCAATGGGAAAAGCTGGAGACTGACCGGGCATCCTTTGGTTATACCACTGACGAATATTGGTTTCGTTTTCAACTTGAAAGCAAACCCTATGACCGTATTCTGCACATTGCTTATCCGCTATTAGACGAGCTGACAATTTATATCATTCAGCCTGAAGGGGTAAGAACCTATCAGATGGGTGACACGGTTCCATTCGGCGAGAGGCCGATACCGACTTCAGAGTTTGCCGTCCCGTTATCTGAAAATACTAACGGTGAGATTTATATAAAAGCTAATACTCAAAGCTCTATGCGGTTGCCTATCGCGGTGCGAACCGAAATCGGTTTCTTTGAAACGCAAATGAACCGACGGATAGCCGAAGGGATCTACTTTGGCGTTTTGCTTTGCATGGCGGTTTATAACCTGTTTGGTTTCATCGCTTCACGTGAGTCTGTGTTTGGGATTTACTCACTTTATACCTTATTTTTTGCCGGACTCATGCTGTCTCTGGAAGGTTTAGGCTTTCATTACCTGTGGCCTAACTCTTTGTATTTACAAGATAAGGGGATTCCCATATTCGGGAGTTTAACCTTCTTAACCGCTGCCTTATTTGCTTATCAGTTACTTGAGCTTAAGCGTTATCGGTACACATGGGGTCGGGGTCTGATGGTTATGGCTTTTCTGTCGGCTATCAGTTTGTTAATTGCGATTTTTGCCAGCTATAGAATTAGCATTCATGTGTTACTGAGTCTGGCGGCGCCGGGCTGCTTGTTCCTGTTACTTGTCGGTGCTTACATGTGGCGTAAAGGTTTTGTCTACGCCCGTATTTTCACTCTAGCCTGGTGCAGTTTACTGGTGTCCGTGGTTGCTAATTCGCTGGGTTACCTCGGCGTTATTGACAGTATGTTCATTCAGCGTCACGCCATTATGATAAGTTCAGGTATTGAAATCCTGTTATTGTCCTGGGTTCTGGCTGTGCGCTATAGCGAGCAACGCAAGGAGCGTCTGCAAGCAGAGCAGCGCCATAATCGTGAATTGGAAGAAAGTGTTGATGAACGGACCTTTGAGCTGCAAGTTGCTTTGCGAGAACTGCAGGATGTGAATACCGAACTGGAGCAGAAAAATACAGAAGATCCGTTAACCGGGCTCTACAATCGTCGTTACTTTCAGCAGCATCTGGAGCGTGAATTAAGACGAACCCTTCGTCGTGAATTGCCACTGGCGTTATTAATGATAGATGTTGATCACTTTAAACCCGTTAACGATACTCATGGTCATTTGGCCGGCGACCAAATCTTGCAGCAACTGGCAAGTTTAATGCAGAAACATGCAAAGCGCGCTGCGGATATTGTGTGCCGTTATGGCGGAGAAGAGTTTGCGATCATTCTTCCCGAAACCGATTTACAGGAAGCGGAAGTTTTTGCAAAACAATTGCTAGAGCAGGTTCGTGAAACTGAATTTGAAACCAATGCCGGCTTGCTTAAAATTACCTTGAGTATTGGCGTTATCTCCACCAGTGCACGTATTTTTGATAGCGTTGATGAACTCTTTAAAGCCGCAGATGACGCATTGTACGCCGCAAAACATGAAGGCCGCGACCGAGTTGCGGGACAGTAACTAATCAGGAGTCAAAGATGATAAACCAGGGTGCTTTTCCGGGCAGACGACTGCGACGCTTACGCCGTCATGATTTTAGCCGGCGGCTTGTGGCGGAAAACCAATTAAGCGTTGATGATCTCATTTATCCTATGTTTGTGCTGGAAGGTGAAAATCAGCGCGAACAAGTCAGTTCGATGCCAGGTGTTGAGCGCGTCAGTATCGACCTATTGCTTCAGGAGTGTGCAGAACTGGTAAGCCTGGGTATCCCTATGGTCGCGTTATTCCCTGTCACGCTGGCATCAGCAAAGTCGGAAATGGCAGAGGCTGCTTATGACGATAATGGATTAGCACAGCGTGCGGTAAAAGCGATAAAAGCGCAGTTTCCTGAACTGGGTGTTATGACCGACGTTGCCCTGGATCCTTTCACGACTCATGGTCAGGACGGGATTATCGACGACAGAGGCTATGTACAGAACGATGTTACCACCGATATTTTAGTTAAGCAGGCCTTGTCTCATGCGCGCTCCGGTGCTGATGTTGTTGCGCCGTCAGATATGATGGATGGCCGCATTGGTGCTATTCGAAGCGCGCTGGAGTCTGAAGGCTTTATTAATACTCAAATTATGGCGTACTCGGCTAAATACGCCAGCGCGTTCTACGGCCCGTTCCGCGATGCTGTCGGCTCTGCAGGTAACCTGAAGGGTGGCAATAAAAAGACGTATCAGATGGACCCAGCAAACTCAGATGAAGCACTACAGGAAATCGCTCTGGATATTCAAGAAGGTGCTGACATGGTTATGGTAAAACCGGGTATGCCTTATTTGGATATTGTGCGCCGGGTTAAAGACAACTTTGGTGTACCGACTTTTGCTTACCAGGTGAGCGGTGAATATGCTATGTTGCAGGCTGCCATTGCTAATGGTTGGTTAGGCCAGGATGTCATTGAAGAGAGTCTGCTGAGCTTTAAGCGTGCAGGCGCCGACGGAATTCTCACTTATTTTGCAAAAGCGGTTGCCGAAAGTTTGGCTGAGAAAAAACGTTAAGCTGTAATTTCATCGGCAAGCTGTGCGAGTAGGCCCTCGCGCAGCGCGCCCGTAGTGACCTCAAATTTATCGACGTTGAGTGTTTTCAGCACGGCAAACAGTATGGTGATTCCACCGACTAAAACAGCACGACGGTCATCCCTTAAACCGGCAAAATTAAGACGTTCTACTTGCCCCTGTTCAACACAGCGCTGAATGAGTTGGCCTAACCAATCTCGGCTTAATACCTGTTGCCCTTCTGCTGTCGCAATTTCACTTATTGCACGAAAGGTACCAGATGCCCCTAATACCCTTAACCAGCCATGTTTTTGGTAATCATCAGCATATGGAGCAACTAATTGCTCGGCCGTTTGTGACGCTTGCTCAATGCTTTTGCTGTCAATGCGACCCTGCTTAAAGAAGCGATTTTGAAAAACGACACAACCCATATCAAGACTATTGAGTATGTTGGCCCGGGGGCCATTACCCGCAATAACTTCAGTGCTCGCGCCACCAATATCGATGACCAGGACTTTGTCCCTGCATTGTGACGCACTGCAAACACCGGCGTAGATTAATTCGGCTTCTCGTTCACCGGTAATGATTTCTATGGGTGAGCCCAGCACAGCTTCAAATTTTTCAAGAAGCTGCGCTTGATTACTGGCTTTACGCAAAGCAGCGGTTGCCACCGCTTTAATTGCATGTGGTTGAAAGCGTTCAAGCTCTTTTGCAAATAAGTTCAGGCAATGGACACCGCGTGAAATAGCCGGGTCGTCTATGCTGTCAGTCTCGTCGAGTCCGTCAGCTAAACGTACTTTTTGCTTATGGCGGGCCAGAATACGGGGTTTAGGGAAAAAGCCCTTCATAGAAACTTCTGCCATCAACAAATGAAAACTGTTGGATCCCATGTCGATGGCAGCGAGTTTACGCTTTTTTGCAGGCATATTACGACGCGTTGCGCGGTGGTCCTGAGCGACGACCACGAGGCTTACCCTTGCCTCCGCCGGAGTTGTGGCGACGGCGGCGCTGTACAGGACGAGGGCGTCTTAAGTCAGACAATAAAGCGTCAGGGTCGTATTTGGTTACCGGAATTGTATGGCCAATATAATCTTCAATAGCCGGCAAGTTGTAGACATACTCTTCGCACGCCAGGCTTATTGCAGCGCCACTGGCTCCGGCACGCCCGGTACGGCCTATACGATGCACATAGTCTTCGCAGTCGTCAGGCAGGTCGAAGTTATACACATGCGTCACTTCGGGAATATGCAGACCACGTGCCGCAACATCGGTTGCGACTAAAAAGTCGAGTTTACCTTCGGCAAAGTCTTCCAGAATGCGTAAGCGTTTTTTCTGCGGGACATCGCCGGTAAGCAGACCAGCGCGGTGTTCATTTGCAACCAGCCAGCCGTGTACTTTTTCACATCCATGCTTGGTATTTGCGAAAACAATGGCTTTATCCGGCCAGTCCTCTTCAATCAGCGTAAGCAATAACGGAAATTTCTCTGGCTTGGATGGATAGAAGAGCTCTTCAGTTACCCGTGTCGCGGTTTTTTGCGAAGGTTCAATTTCGAGTTTAGTCGGCGCATTCATGTGCTCGTAGGCAAGCTCCTGCACGCGATAAGACAGTGTTGCAGAAAATAATAGGTTTAAGCGCTTGGTAGGCTCCGGCATTTTCTGCAACAAATAACGAATGTCATCGATAAAGCCAAGATCAAACATACGATCGGCTTCATCCAGAACCACAACTTCAATGTCGTTGAGACTGAACAGGCCTTGCTTATAAAAATCGATAAGTCGGCCTGTGGTACCAACCAGTATGTCAGGTTGTGAGGCTAGCTGCTCTTTTTGACCTTCGTAACCTTCGCCACCATAGATAACACCCATTTTCAAACCACAATGCTCGATGAGGGCATCGGCGTCATGCGCTATCTGAATAGCCAGCTCGCGAGTAGGAGCCATAATGAGTGCGCGTGGGCCCGATTCGGTTTTTTCAGACGATTCGTTCTGCATTAAGCGGTTGAAAGTAGCCAGCAGAAATGCCAAGGTCTTTCCTGTACCTGTCTGGGCTTGGCCAGCAACATCGCGCTCAGAGAGAGCGACAGGCAGACTTAACGCCTGAATTGGAGTACAATACTCGAATCCGGCACTGGATATTGCTTGCTGGATTTTGGGGTGAAGCGCCAAATCAGCAAAGCGAGTTTCTGTAAGATGTGTTTTAGTCATAAGTTATAAGCATATCAGTTTGCGCTTGTATTCAAAAACAGAAATAATACTATTCTAATATTTCCACGCGAAGAAAGTAGCGGAGAGTACCATGAGTGACGCAATAGTTCAGCTAAGTGATGACAGTTTTGATGCTGATGTCATTAATTCCGATAAACCCGTATTAGTCGACTTTTGGGCTGAATGGTGTGGGCCATGTAAAATGGTAGCGCCTATTCTTGATGACATTGCCAGCGAATATGCTGACAAATTGGTTATCGGCAAGCTGAATGTCGACCATAATGAACAAACACCACCTAAGTACAACATTCGTGGCATTCCAACGTTATTGTTGTTTAAAGGCGGTGAAGTTGTTGGAACCAAAGTGGGTGCATTATCACGTGCTCAATTAACCGAGTTCCTTGAGCAGCATATTTAATGATTGTCAAAAAGCGGCGCGTTATGCGCCGTTTTTGTTGAGAAAACTGGACGGATTGCTTTTTTGGTGATAACTTCTGCTCATTAACTGTTCATACGGGTTCACCAACTCCACCGGTTAGCCTGTTTTAAAATGAAACTTCTGTTTCTGGTTTCGCACTTCGCGAATTCCGAAAGTTCCAATTGTTTTACTTTCTAGAGTCAAATTAAAAAAGGCTTTGTGTTCAATCGATAACTCGAAAACCCTCCTATGAATCTAACAGAACTTAAAGACAAACCCGTAAACGAGCTAGTTCAGCTCGCGGACTCAATGGGCCTTGAGAATATGGCCCGCTTGCGCAAGCAAGATATTATTTTCGCTATTTTAAAAGCGCATGCTAAAAGTGGTGAAGACATTCACGGTGGCGGCGTGCTGGAAATTTTGCAGGATGGCTTTGGCTTCTTGCGTTCAGCCGACTCGTCTTACCTGGCTGGTCCGGACGATATTTACGTCTCCCCAAGCCAGATTCGTCGCTTTAACCTGCGTACCGGTGACACTATCGGCGGGAAAATTCGCCCACCGAAAGACAGTGAACGTTACTTTGCCCTGCTGAAAATTCGCGAAGTTAACTTCGACAAGCCTGAAAACTCCCGCAATAAAATCTTATTTGAAAACTTAACGCCGCTACACGCGGAAGAGCGTTTTCACTTAGAGCGTGGTAACGGCAGTAAAGAAGACATCACTGCACGGGTACTGGACTTGTCAGCTCCTATCGGTAAAGGCCAGCGCGGTCTTATTGTCGCGCCACCTAAAGCTGGTAAAACCTTGCTACTGCAGAATATTGCGACTTCTATCGCGGCGAATCACCCAGATGCAGAACTGATTGTGCTGTTGATTGATGAACGTCCGGAAGAAGTTACAGAAATGCACCGTTTGGTGCACGGTGAAGTAGTTGCTTCCACCTTTGATGAACCAGCCAGCCGCCACGTTCAAGTAGCGGAAATGGTTATCGAAAAAGCGAAACGCCTGGTTGAGCACAAAAAAGACGTGGTGATTCTGCTGGATTCAATTACTCGTTTAGCCCGTGCTTATAACACCGTTATTCCAAGCTCCGGTAAAGTGTTAACCGGTGGTGTGGATGCTAACGCGTTGCATAAGCCGAAGCGTTTCTTTGGTGCTGCTCGTAATGTTGAAGAAGGTGGTAGTTTAACCATTATTGCAACTGCCCTTATCGACACCGGTTCGAAGATGGACGAAGTCATCTACGAAGAGTTTAAAGGTACCGGTAACATGGAGTTGCACCTGAATCGTAAGCTGGCTGAACGTCGTGTGTTCCCGGCAATCGATTTCAACCGATCAGGTACGCGCCGCGAAGAGTTGCTAACGACTCCGGACGAGCTGCAAAAAATGTGGATTCTGCGCAAAATCATGCACCCAATGGGCGAAGTTGAAGCCATGGAATTCTTGATTGACCGTCTGCAGATGACCAAAACCAATGACGAATTCTTCGAATCGATGAAACGTCAACGCAACAGCTAATTCATCTATGAAATATCAAGACTTGCGTGATTTCATCGCGCTCCTGGAGGAGCGCGGTGAACTTAAACGTATCCAGCAAGAAATAGACCCCTACCTCGAAATTACCGAAATATCAGACCGCACATTAAAAGCCGAAGGGCCTGCTTTATTGTTTGAAAACGTGAAAGGCCATGATATGCCAGTATTAGCTAACCTGTTTGGTACGCCAGAGCGGGTGGCTTTAGGTATGGGCCAGGAGTCGGTGACCGCTTTACGCGATGTCGGTAAGTTACTGGCATTTTTAAAAGAGCCGGAGCCGCCTAAAGGCTTTCGTGACGCACTGAATTTACTGCCTAAATATAAAAAAGTGCTGAGTATGTCGCCGAAAAGCATCAAAAAAGCACCGTGTCAGCAAGTGGTGATGAGTGGTGACGACGTTGATTTGCAAAAACTACCCATCCAGCATTGCTGGCCGGGTGATGTTGCGCCTTTAGTAACCTGGGGCCTTACGGTTACTCGTGGTCCGCATAAAGAGCGCCAGAACTTAGGCATTTACCGCCAGCAACTTTTGGGGCCGAATAAGCTCATTATGCGCTGGTTGTCGCATCGCGGTGGCGCGCTGGACTTTCAAGAGTGGTGCCAGCAGCATCCGGGTGAAAAGTTCCCTGTGTCGGTAGCCTTAGGTGCTGATCCTGCGACCATTTTAGGGGCAGTAACACCGGTACCGGACAGCTTATCGGAATACGCCTTTGCCGGTCTGCTGCGTGACAGCAAAACCGAAGTAACACAGTGCATCAGTAATGAACTACAAGTACCAGCGCACGCAGAAATTATTCTGGAAGGTTATATAGAGCCGGGTGAAATGGCGCCGGAAGGGCCTTATGGCGACCATACCGGGTATTATAACGAAGTTGATGAGTTTCCGGTGTTCACGGTGACTCATGTTACTCATCGTAAAGACCCAATTTACCACAGCACCTATACCGGACGTCCACCGGATGAGCCCGCGGTATTGGGCGTGGCCTTGAATGAAGTCTTTATTCCTCTGTTGCAAAAGCAATTTCCGGAAATTGTCGATTTTTATTTGCCTCCGGAAGGCTGTTCGTATCGTTTGGCCGTAGTCACTATGAAGAAGCAGTACCCGGGGCACGCCAAGCGGGTAATGATGGGTGTCTGGTCGTTCCTTCGTCAGTTTATGTACACCAAGTTTGTGATTGTGTGCGACGACGATGTGAATGCACGAGACTGGAAAGATGTTATCTGGGCTATGACGACCCGAATGGATCCGGCACGCGATACCATTTTGGTTGAGAACACGCCAATTGATTATCTCGACTTTGCCTCTCCGGTGTCTGGTCTTGGATCAAAAATGGGCATGGATGCAACCAATAAGTGGCCAGGCGAAACCGACCGTGAATGGGGCGAGCCTATTGTCATGAGTGAAGATGTTAAGCAGCGTGTCGACGAGCTGTGGGACGAACTGAACATTATGGAGTCGTGAATGAGTCAACAAATGACCTGTAAAGCCGAGATTTCGCGCCAGTTAGCGGACGCTGTTTGGGAAGTGCGTTTGCAATTGCCGCAACCGGTTGAATTTAAAGCAGGCCAATATCTGATGGTAGTCATGGGCGAAAGAGATAAGCGGCCTTTTAGCATTGCTTCATGTCCTTCAGATAAAAGTGAGTGGTTACTTCATGTTGGCGCTACGCCGGATAACAGCTACGCTATGGAAGTGTTGGATAGAGTGCGCGCCGACGGGGAATTAGAGATCGATGCGCCGGATGGTAGTGCTTTTTACCGTCAGGAAAACACTAAGCCAGCAGTTTTAATTGCTGGTGGTACAGGGTTTTCTTATGCTTATTCTATTTTGCAGCAGCATTTACGTCTGTCACCGGAGCGGCCACTAAGTCTCTATTGGGGGGCAAAAAGCCTAAGCGACCTGTATTTGCATGAAAAACTGGAAAGTCTGGCGGAGCAATACAAGCATTTCGATTATCATCCGGTGGTCGAAGACGCCTCGGGTGACTGGCCTTATTCAATTGGCTTAGTTCATCATGCCGTTATGGCAAGGCAGAAAAACTTGTCGGACTGTGAAGTCTATATGGCCGGACGTTTTGAGATGGTGCGCGTTATTCGCGACGACTTTGTGGCTAAAGGCGTGCCGTTAGAGAATCTTTACGGCGATGCCTTGTCCTTTATTTAATTGTACGGAAAGTAAATTTGTTTAACGAATAAGCTGCGTTATACTGACGCCGCTTTACCAAGGGGTGCCGGCAACGGCTGAGATGCATTAGCGAACCCTTAAAACCTGATCCGGTTAATACTGGCGTAGGGATGGTAGAAAACCCGTCTAATACAGCCTTACCGGATCGTTTCTGACTTTGTTGTTTTGAGGAAATGATCCATGAAAATAATCCATTCATACCTGGCAGTCAGCATAGCTACTGCGCTATTCACGTCACCTGCATTCGCGGATGTTGCAAATGACACTGAAGATACGCAAGACATAGAAATTATCGAAGTGAGTGGTGACTTTCACCGCCGCACTTTAAATGAAACCACCAGCAGCGTTTCTATTATCGATAAAGACGCCATGCAGCAGCGTCATTCTCAGCATTTACAGGACACCCTGAACAGTTTCGCCAACGTGAATTTCTCAGGTGGTACTTCTACAGCCCGCTTCATTCAAATTCGCGGTATCGGCGAGCGTTCTCAGTTTGTTGATCCGGTGACACCGTCTGTCGGCTTATTGATTGATGGCATTGATTACAGTGGACTAGGCAGTGCCGCGTCGCTTTTCGATATTAATCAGGTAGAGGTTTTCCGGGGTCCGCAAAGTGGTCGCTTTGGGGTGAATGCGATGGCCGGCTTACTGTTGCTTGATAGCACGGCACCGAGCAGCGATTTTAACGGTGAGTTTCAGTTATCGGCGGGAAATTATTCCGAAGCCATGGGCGGTTTAGCTATGGGCGGTAGCCTGGGGGCATTAGGTAACGCGCGTTTCTCAGTCAGTCAGTTTCAGCAAGACGGCTATATGGAAAATACTTACCTGGACCGGGATGATACTGAACAGCGTGATGAGTTAAGTGTCCGCTTCCTGCTAGATACCGAGCTTAGCAAAGACTGGTTGCTGCAGACGGTTCTGCACTATAACGATGTCGATAATGGTTATGATGCTTTCAGTCTGGATAACACGCGCGAGACCTTGTCTGATGAGCCGGGTTTTGACCGTTTAGAAAGTCAGGCGCTGCGTTTGCAGTTGAGTTACCTTGGCTTTGATAACAGTCGACTGGAAATGTCCGTTAACCAGCTGGATGCGGACACCGGTTACGCTTACGATGAAGACTGGACCTACGAAGGTATTGCTCCAGGCTGGGAATATTCTTCTTTTGATGCGTACTTCCGCGATCGTGACGATAAAACTGCCGAAATTCGCTGGCTTTCTGATGAACCTGAAGCTCTGTTTGGCATTGACAGTGAATGGGTTCTGGGCATGTATTATTACGATAAGTCGGTACAGTTAACCCGCGATTACTTTAATTGGGATTTAGGCGTGCCGGCCATTTTTGAAAGCAATTATGACAGCGAGCACAGTGCGCTTTACGGGGAGTTGACCCAGCACTGGAGTGAGCGCGTTAGCACCATAACAGGCTTACGGGTAGAGCGTTATAATAATGACTATCTGGACAGTCGTGGAGTCACCGCTGAACCAGAAGATACTATGGTTGGCGGTAACTTCAGTCTGCGTTACCAAGCTTCCGATGAGAGTTACCTGTATGCAACGGTAGCCCGCGGTTATAAGGCAGGTGGTGTTAACGGTGAGGCCCTGGGCAAAGCTGAAGATCAGGGCCTGGAAGAGTTAGAAAACTACTTACTGGAGCGAGCAACCTTTGCCCCAGAAATTCTCTGGAGTACTGAGTTAGGTGTTAAAGGTAGTAGCCCCGATGGTCGTTTAACTTCGCGGGTTAGTGCGTTTTACCACTGGCGCGATGATGTTCAGCTAAAGGGCTGGGTGAATCGCGATCAGTCATTTGTTGGTTATATAGAAAACGCAGCGGAAGGCACAGGCTATGGCCTGGAAGCCGAAATTCGAAACCAGTTCACGGATTGGCTGGCTGTTTTCGCTTCCGCCAGTTGGTTAAAAACCGAAATTGACGGCTTTGTAACCGAAGACGGTATGGACATGACCGGCCGCGAACAGGCTCAGGCACCTAACTACCAATTCAACATTGGCCTTGAGGGCTGGGTAGGTGAAAATTTCCAGTGGGTGATTCAGGCTGACGCTAAAGATGAATTCTACTTCTCCGATTCGCATAACCAGAAAGCTGACAGCATGGCGGTATTGCACCTGGCGTTGAACTATCATTATCAGGACTGGCGTATCAGTTTGTGGGGTCGTAATTTGGCAGACGAAGATTATGAAATTCGTGGCTTCTATTTTGGTAATGACCCACGTAAAGAATACGTCCCCGAAACTTACGTGCAGTATGGTGAGCCCCGTCGCTTTGGGGTCACTGTCAGTAAGTCGTTTTAAAGGAGGGTAACATGCAAGTTTCAGTGGAAATGTCGTTGTATCCTTTAGCTGACAACTATCTGGATACCATAAAAGACTTTATTGAGCGCTTAAACCAGCATTCAGAGTTAACGGTTCTGACCAACACCATGAGCACGCAGGTGTTTGGTGAGATGCAGGACGTTATGCGTATTTTAGGAGAAGAAATGGAACTGCTTTTTCAAAATGTGCCTTCGAATGTTCTGGTTTGTAAGTTTATTAACAAGGATTTAAGGCCGGAGAATGCTTGAGTCCTGGCTTGAACAGCTAATGGTCAGTTCCCCCTGGGAGCTGACCGCTCTAGTTCTGGCGCTTGGCTATCTGGTACTGGCCGCGCATCAACGGCAATGGTGCTGGGCTGCGGCTGCGGTCAGCTGTACTATTTACGCCGTATTGTTTTGGCAAGGCAGGCTGTATATGGAGTCTCTGCTGCAGACCATATACATTGCTTTGGCTGGATATGGCTGGTGGCAATGGCAGCGTCAGCAAAGCGCTGTAAAAGAGAGCCCTGACGGCGCAAAGTATCCGTTTCGATGGCACCTTATACAATGGGCCTGGTTAGTTCCTCTGGCTGCTCTAATTGCTTATTTTCTCTCTGTCTATACAGACGCGGACGCTGTGTGGTTAGACACTTATACAACGGTTTTCAGTTTGTTGGCTACCTGGCTGGTAACCAAGAAGGCGTATGAAACCTGGTGGTATTGGCTGGTAATAGACAGTGTTTACGTTTATTTGTATGCCAGTAAAGGCTTTGTGGCTACTGCCTTACTCTTTGTTGTTTACCTTATTCTGGTGGTTTACGCCATGTGGCGCTGGCGCCATGACACTCAGTTAAAGTCTGTGGGCGAAACTGGGTGATAGATAAGCCAGAAGAAATAAAGCTTTTAGCGTCCGGGCAGTCCAATCAGGCCTTACGCTTAATAACGGACAGTGATGACTGCGTATTGAAACGTTGGCGGAATGAGGAAGTATTTGCAGTTGACAGAGAACTGGAAGTGTCGCTGCAACAACAACTAGCCGAGCGTTCTTTAGCTCCGGAAATATTGGACTACCATACGGGGCAGGGTTGGCTATTACAACCTTATTACAAAGCTCCTTCACTAGAGCAAGTCACTTTATCGCCGTTAATTAAAGCCACCGTGCTGGCCGAGATGCTGGCCAAAATCCACTCCGTGCGTGTCGATATCCCCCCCTGGTCTATGGCGGAGCGGGTTGAGCATTACTTGCAGCAACTGCAAGCTCTGGATGCGCCTTCAGTATCACTTATGCGGCGGGAACTAAAATCCATTGCCTCAGTTCTTGATGACTGGCTTAGTTTTCCGGTGTTGTGTCATAACGACTTATCAATGAACCATATTTTGATGACCGACCCTATGAGAGTCATTGACTGGGAATACGCTGGCATAGGAAACCCGCTGTTTGATATTGCCAGTACCATAAAAATTAATCAGTTAAATAGCGAAATGGCCGAGCGCTTACTTTCTGATTATGAAAAACGAACTCACTACCAGATTGATCGACAACGTTTGGCGCAATGGTGCGAGTTTGTGGAATGGCTGAATAAAGTATGGCAGCATTTATTCCGACACACCTCTTAAAGTGAACCTATTGCCATGACTGATAAGAAACTGACCGAGCGCGTTTACGGCTATTTAGCGGAAGACGAAGATGCTCGTGTATGCAAAGACATTCCTGAGTCTGCATGCAGTGAACAACCGCAATCTTTTGTTTTGATGTTGCTGTCGTTAACTCTGACAAAACTCGGTGACAGCCTGGTCAGTGCGCGTCTGGTTTTACCCTGGATGCTGAGTACGCTCGGGGCCCCTGCTATATTCATTAGTGCGTTAGTACCACTACGCGAATCACTAGCCCTATTACCTCAACTTTTTGTTGCTCAAAAGCTTCGTGAACAACCGGTGCGCAAATGGTTCTGGGTTGCCGGTAGTATCGGTCAGGCATTGTCCCTGTTTGCCATGTTATTTGCTGTAGCGACCTTAGATGGTGATATGCTGGGCTGGTCGGTTGTTATATTGCTGGCGCTGTTCAGTCTGTCACGAGGCATTTGTTCGGTAGCCAACAAAGATGTGACCGGAAAAACGGTGTCTAAAACCCGTAGAGGGCGCATGTCGGGTGTCGCTGCTTCGGCTGCCGGGCTGCTGACCTTACTCACTGCACTCGTTATCATTTTTGCTCCGGAGATGGATGGCCAGCGACCTCTATTTGTTGCTCTTCTAGGAACAGGAGTAGTGCTATGGGTGGTTGCCGCACTCCTTTATGCGGGGATTCCTGAAGTTGCAGGGGCAACAGAAGGCGGCGGCAATGCGTTAACCGAAGCAATAAAATCAATGTCGCTGCTTTGGCAGAATCGTCAGTTTGGTCATTTTGTTATATCGCGTGCGCTACTAGTCGCAGCGGCATTTGCAATTCCTTACATTGTGGTTTTGATACAGCGAGAAGGCGAGGCCGAACTAACAAGCTTAGGCAGCTTAATGCTGGCCAGTGGACTTGCAGGTTTACTGGCAGGGCGTTTTTGGGGACGTTGGTCTGATTCGGCCAGTCATCACGTTATGGCTGCCGCTTCCGTTATGTCGACTCTGGTTATGGGCATAGCTTTGGCGCTTTATTATTGGGTTCCCGATGCGCTAGGTATGCAATGGGTAGCTGCTGCCTTGCTGTTTAGTTCGGCGGTGGCTCACCATGGTGCCAGAGTTGGGCGAAAAACGTATTTGGTGGATATGGCAACTCAGGATAACAGAGCGCAATTGACCGCAGTATCGAACACAGTAATGGGCGTTGTGCTTCTAGCTGGTTTACTGTTGGGCTGGGTTGACGCTGCTTACGGTGTCGCGGCGGTCCTGTGGGTACTGGCCGGAATAGGCGTTATTGCAACCTTTACAGCATTGCGATTGCCAGACGTATCGGGTTGATACGTCTGGCTAACCGAATCCGTTATTTTCCGCGAATTACCGCGTAGAGACCAACAATGACAGCGGCAACACCTCCAATTAAATACCAAATGGTGTTGTCAGTTGGCTCATTTGTCGCCATTTCAGACATTTCAGAAGCCAGAGACTGAGAGGCTTCATAAGAAAAATACAGCAAAATAGCACCAACAACTAATAGAACAATACCTACGATACGAGTCATAAAGTCTTCCTTTTGTTGTGTTAACAACTTATCAATATAAAGCAGTGTGCAAGATCTTCAAGTTTCCTTACGAACTTTTGATCTATGTCATCTGATATATTCCCAAAAGGGAAAATGTCGGTAATTGTTAAATAGCTGATCGCGTTTAAAACGAAAATAACAAAAGTAAGGCGGAACTATGAGCAGAGCATCTTTTAAGCTGGGTTATTTAGCCCTTTCACTATCTGCTGCATTGGCAATTCCGAATACCGGTTTTGCACAACAGGCAGACATTAATGCAGAATCAGACGAATCGATGGAGCGCATTGTCACTCTGGGTTCGCGAGTGAACGGTCGAACAGCAACTGAGTCCGCATCACCTATCGACATTATTTCTGCTGAGCAACTGGTTAATACCGGTGCGACAGAGCTAGGTAAAGCTCTGCAAATGAGTGCGCCGTCTTTTAACTTCTCCAGTACGACTATCTCTGATGGCTCGGATATTATCCGTCCGGCTACTTTGCGGGGCCTGAACCCTGATCAGGTATTGGTATTGGTTAATGGTAAACGTCGCCACCAACAAGCTCTTGTGAATGTACAGGAAACTATTGGTAAAGGCTCTGCCGGTTACGATATTAATGCCATTCCTATTACAGCGGTTGAGCGTGTTGAAATTCTTCGTGACGGTGCAGCCGCTCAGTACGGTTCTGATGCGATAGCTGGTGTTATTAACATTACACTGAAAAGTTCTGATGGTGGAAGTATTTCAGCGGAAGTTGGACAAACCTATGAAGGTGATGGCGAAGTTAATACCGTTGGAATTAACTTTGGTAAAGAATTTGATAAAGGTTTCTTCAACGGTACCTTAGAGTACCGCGATCGTGGTATGACAAATCGTGCTTCTCCAGCTGAAGCATCGTTGATTGGTGACTGGTCGTCGCCCAGCGGTGACCCTGTGGTTCGCCTGCATATTGGTGACGCAGACTCTGAAAACTTATACGCATGGTTTAACTCTGGCTTTAATCTCGGCAACACCACAGAGCTATATGCATTTGGTGGTGTTTCAACTCGCGATGGTGGTTCTTCGGGCTTTTTCCGTGGTAGAGGACACCCCAGAACAATCGAAGCCATTTACCCGGATGGCTTTTTACCAAAGCTGGAAACTGAGGCAGATGACCAGTCTCTGGCGGTTGGTATTCGTGGTGACCTGCCGAACGCTTGGTTATGGGACGCCAGCGTTGTATACGGTAAAAATGAATTCGGCTTTAATTCATCGAACTCAGCGAACGTCAGCTGGTACTATGAGCCGCATCCAGATGGCGGCATATATGGTGAAACGCCTACGTCAGCCTTCGACGGCGAGTTAGTGTTTGAGCAAACCACGTTCAACTTAGACTTTAACGGAACAATTGATATAGCCAATGAACTGCTTTATTTAGCTTTCGGTCTGGAAATGCGCCAGGACGGTTATGAGATCAACCCGGGTGACCCTGTGTCCTGGGCTTATGGCCGAACGAATGATCCCAGTGTGGAAATCTTAACCCCATCGGGAGCAGGCGCTGAAGCTGGTATACAGGGCTTCCCCGGCTTTAGTCCAAGCCAGGCCGTGGACGCTACTCGTGACAGTTATGGCGCTTACGTCGATGCCGAGTATTATGTTACCCCTGACTTTTTGTTAGCCGGTGCCTTGCGTTATGAAGACTACGATATTGCCGGTGACAACATCTCCGGTAAGCTTTCTGCGCGTTATGACATTGACAACGACTTTTCTGTTCGAGGAACGGTAGCAACGGGCTTCCGCGCACCAGGTGTGCAGCAAATTTATTACAGTCAGGTTTTAACGAACATTGTTAACGGAACATTGGTTGAAACCGGAACCATTGCTAACGATGACGAGGTTGCGCGCCAGTTTGGTATTAACGCACTTGAAGAAGAAACATCAGAAAGTATCAGTTTAGGTCTTATTAAGCGCTTTAATAACGGCTTTGACCTGACCATGGACTTTTACCAAATTAATATCGATGACCGCATTGTGTTGTCCGAGTCATTAACAGCCTCTGTTGGCGCTGAATTTGGTGAAATTCTGGAAGAGAACAACCTGGGTGCGGCTCAGTTCTTTACCAACTCTGTTGATACTAAAACAACTGGCCTAGATGTTATCGCGTCTTACCCTACTGAATGGTTTGACGGTAACCTGAACTTGACGGCGGCCATGAGTTTTATGAACACCGATGTTGAGCAGGTGAATTCGGTCTCTTCATTAATTCCGGGCGATCAAATCTTTAACGATACGCAAGTGTTGCGCCTTGAAGAAGGGCAGCCGAGTGAAAAAGCGACGTTAAGTGGTGACTGGACTCGAGATGCCTGGAACGTCAACTTAGCCTTAAATTACTTCGGTGCTGTTGAAGGCCAGGCTTTCACAGGTGTTCGTCATGAGTGGGGCGGCAAGTGGTTAACCGACCTTTCTGTTGGTTATGACTTTACCAGTAACTTAAACGTTCGTGTCGGTGCTAATAACTTGTTCGATACTTACCCGGATGAGTGGGGCAGTGCCGGTTCACCATTCTCTGATGCGGGCTTTAAATACGGTTGGGAAACCTTCCCGTTTGGTATCAATGGTGGTTACTACTATGCTCGTCTGAACTATACGTTCTAGGTGCTGCATTGCCTGTCAACAGAAACAAAAACGCCCCTTTAACGGGGCGTTTTTTTATTGGCTAAGCTGACAGTTTAGTTACCTAAATAAGAGGTCAGCATCCACGCCGTTTTTTCCTGCTCTTTAATATAGTCGCTCATCAGTGCATTGGTACCTTCATCTCCAGCTTCGTCAGAAATTTCAAGAATTTCACGCTGTAGGCGGATGGTAGTCTGATAGCTGTCCAAAATATTGGCTACACAGGCACGACCTTCATGTACGTCTTTAGCTTCTTCGATTTCGCTGTTCTTAATGTACGTCGAGTAAGCATGCTGAGGACGTTGACCCAGAGTCAGAATACGCTCTGCGATTTCATCAATTTTCAGCAGTAAGTCATCGTAGGTTTCTTCAAACTTAGCGTGCAATTCAAAGAAACGTTCGCCTTTAATGTTCCAATGGAAACCGCGAACATTCATGTAAAAAACTTGGTAGTTTGAGAGCAGCTCATTTAGCTTGTCACCAAGCTCTTCTGCTTTTTTCTGGTCTAGACCAATAACGCTTAACTGTTTCATAAAACCCTCCTTTGTCATCGTTATGCTTTAACCATAGTTGAATCATAGAGTTAAAGAAAGCGATGAAAACCGATAAAGCTGACAGTTAAATTCGATAACTGTCAGCTATAGCTTACATAAGGGTTACGGAATTGCAGTGAGTTAGATCAACTGACGCTTTCGACTTTACCGTCGCGAATGTGTTTCTCGCCGCGGGCTTTCGCCAGTTGAATTTGGCGTTCGCGCTCAGCAAAGCGTTCTTTCTGTTCGGCTGTGGTTTTATCGTAGCAGTGCGGGCAGCTGACACCTTTTTGATAGTGCTCTGACTGCATCTCTTCTTCGGTTATTGGCATACGGCAGGCGTAACATTGGTCGTATTCACCTGGCTCCAGACCATGCTTGACGGTGACTCGTTGGTCAAAGACAAAACATTCGCCATTCCAACTGCTTTTCTCTTCGGGCATCATTTCCAGGTATTTAAGAATGCCACCTTTAAGATGATAAACCTCGTCAAACCCCTGTTCTTTTAAATAGGCCGTCGATTTTTCGCAACGAATACCACCGGTGCAGAACATAGCGACTTTTTTGTGCTTTTCCGGGTCAAGGTGCTGTTTTACGTATTCGGGGAACTCACGAAAGGTGTCTGTTTTGGGGTTAACCGCGCCTTTAAATGTGCCTACGGCATACTCATACTCGTTGCGGGTATCGATAACCAGAACTTCCGGGTTGGCAATTAAGTCATTCCATTTGTCGGGGTCAACGTAAGTGCCGACAGAGCTTTTTGGGTCAACCCAGTCAACGCCCAAAGTCACAATCTCTTTTTTAAGCTTAACCTTGGTGCGGTAGAAAGCTTGTCCGTCGCTGGGCGATTCTTTGTGTTCAATATCTGCAAAACGTTCGTCGGAACGTAAGTAATTCAGCACGTTATCAATACCCTCGCGAGTACCGCAGATAGTGCCATTAATACCCTCGCGGGCTAACAAAAGAGTACCTTTTACATCGTTTGCAATAAGTGTTTGATACAGTGGTTCGCGGAGTTCTTTATAGTCGTTTAGCTCGACAAACTTGTACAATGCCGCACAAATATACATATCATGTTACCTTTTTCAGCGGTCCGGAACGTAAATCCGGAGCCATTAATTAAATTGCGGATCAGTAGATCGCGCGGATTATACCGTTTTGACCCTGATCAGCGCAAATCAGGGTTCGAGGGAGCAGTAAAGCCATGGTAAACGACGCTTTGTTTTTTGGTTTAGTTCTTTTGTCGGCCGCAACTTCACTATTGACAGCTGTGGCTGGCGCAGGTGGCGGTGCGGTACTTATCGGTATGATGGCATTAGTTTTGCCGGGTAGTGCGGTGATACCGGTACACGGACTGGTGCAAATGGGGTCTAATGTGGGCCGTACCGGGTTGTCATGGAAGCATATTCACTGGCCTACCGTTGCCTGGTTTGTACCTTTTGGTTTGCTGGGAACCTTTATTGGCAGTTTATTACTGGTTCAGCTTCCCACACATTTTTTGCAAATCACCATCGCGTTGTTTTTAATCTGGCTCACCTGGGGGCCTAAATTGCCGCAAAGCTTTCGTGGCCGGGCAGGCTTGGTTGGCGGAGGTCTGGTAACCGGTTTTATATCGCTATTTGTTGGGGCTTCAGGGCCGCTCGTTGCAGCCTTTGTAAAAGCACGTTTTAGCGAAAGGCTGCAAACCGTCGCGACATTTTCTGCGGTGATGACCATGCAGCATGCCCCTAAAGCGCTGGTTTTTGGCATGGCAGGTTTTGTGTTTCAGGACTGGCTGCCGTTAGTGTTGGCAATGATTGCCGCTGGCTTTGTTGGCACCTGGGTTGGTCTGCATTGGTTGAAGAAAATTACCAACCAACGCTTTGACCAGTTGTTTCGGTTAATCATTACCCTGTTGGCTCTTCGCCTGCTTTGGGTCGCGCTTGAGCCGTTTGTCCCAGCGCTGGCGAGCATAACGGCGTAAGCTGGCAATGTTATCGGTTTCATCCATTATGGGGGTGCCCAGGATGGTTTCGATAATATCTTCCAGAGTAATTAGCCCGAGCCAACTGCCGTGTTCATCGTAAACCAAAGCCAGATGTTGACGTTCTTTAATGAGATGACTCATTAACGCTTCAACGCTCACGGTTTCAGTCACTATCTCGACGGGGCGTACAATGTCACTTAATACGTCTGACTCGTCGGCATCTAAAACATCACTGCGGAAAATGATGCCCTGCGGCTCCTCTTCACTGTCAATGACCGGGTAGCGTGAAAAAGGTAACTTTCGGATCTTCTCGCTGACTTCCAGCATACTTAAGCCCGGGTTAATAGATTCGCATACTGTACGAGGCGTCATAACTTCGCGTACGCGAATTTCATGTAAATCAAGGATGTTTAAAATTACCCGACGCTCGTCATCGTCTAAAGCCTCTTCTTCGTGACCAATGGTTGCCATGGCTTTAATTTCAGAGCGAACATCAATGTCCGCTTCACCGCTACCAATGCGTTTTGTAATTTGATCAGAAAGCCAGATAAAAGGCTTAAGTGATAAAATCATAAAGTTAAGTATGGGGGGAAGCGAAGGTGCAATCGGTCGCCAGAATTTAGCCCCGATAGTCTTAGGTATGATTTCAGATAACACCAAAATAAGCAGCGTCATAACGGCTGAAGCAATACCCAGATAGCCGTCACCGAAAACCACTCCGACTTGAGCGCCAACACCTGCTGCTCCGGCTGTATGGGCTATGGTATTGAGTGTTAGTATTGCCGCGAGGGGTTTATCAATAGAATCTTTTAGCTTGCGTAACTGCTGATGGGTTTTAGGTCTGGTCTCTTTCAATTGCGCAACATAACTGGGTGTGACCGATAAAAGAGCCGCTTCTAAAACCGAGCAAATGAATGAAACGCCAATGGCAATAACGGCAAAAAGAATGAGTAGAAACATTGGTACCTTAAATGCTTACAGAAATTGTTTTAGTAATAACATAGTTCCTGCCAGAATCAGAATTGACCAAGCGACAGGACCTGCGTACTTACCCCATAAGCGCTCAGTATAAGGCCCTAACCACAAAACGATAAGTGCTAATACATAATATCGTAAAGCGCGCGCTGCACCCGCCGCTAGCAAAAACAACGCCATTGGGTAGTCCCCCGCGCCTGCAGAGAGCATGGCGACCTGAAAGGGCACCGGAGTAACACCAACTAAGAAAATGGCAGCAAAGCCGTCTTCTTTTAACGTTTCCTGAAACTCCTGGTAATAATCTTGAAGGGACAAATAGCTGATAAACCATTCACCGGCAGTGTCGAACAGCGCAAAGCCAATGTAATAACCGCCTATGGCTCCGGCTATAAAGCCTGCCAGGGCTACTGTTGAAACCAGCCAGATACGTTTGCGTTCAAGCACCATGTAAGGCACTAGCACTAATTCCAGGGCAATAGGGAGTAAAGTTGCTTCCATAGCAGACAGAAAAAAGAGAAGTACCAGAGCATGAGGGGAACTGGCGAGTTTCTGATACCATTGCTGCGTCTTTGTATTTTCTGTCATTGGCGCGTCAATTTATTAATTTCGATAGTATTTATCGGTTTAGTGTAGCGTTATTTCTTTGCAAATAGGGATCGAAGCCGTTAAAACTTACGTAAACTTTGCATTAGGCGTACTGTTAAAAGGTAACTGAAAATGAAATATCGAGGAAGCCCTGTATTCTCTCACGGACAGGCAGATAAAATAGGAGTGCTGGTGACTAACCTGGGCACTCCCGAGGCTCCGACTAAGAGAGCGCTTAAGCCTTATTTGAAAGAGTTCCTGTCTGACCCAAGGGTGGTTGAGGTTCCTCGCCTGCTTTGGTACTTCATATTAAACGGCGTTATTCTTCGTTTTCGTCCGAAGCGTTCAGCCGAGGCTTATGAGACTGTCTGGACAGAGCGCGGCTCGCCGTTGCTTTTTCATACCCAGGATCAAGCCTCTGCTATTGAGAAAAAACTTAAAGAAACTTGGGGCGACAATATTGTTGTCGACTTTGCCATGCGTTATGGGAACCCTGCATTAGGCGATGTGGTCGAGAATATGATGCAAAAAGGGGTACGGAAATTACTGGTTCTGCCTTTATATCCTCAATACTCAGCCTCTACTACAGCCTCAACCTTTGATGCCCTGGCAAAAGACTTCACTAAGCGACGCTGGTTACCTGAGCTGCGCTTTATTACTCATTACCATGACTTCCCTCCCTTTATTGAAGCGGCAGCAAAGCGCATAGAGAGACACTGGGAGCAGTATGGGCGTACTGATAAGCTGCTTTTTTCTTACCATGGTATTCCGTTACGCTACCTGAAAAATGGTGACCCTTACCATTGTGAGTGCTACAAAACCTCACGTTTACTGGCTGAACGTCTGGGACTTGGCGAGGACGAATACTTGACCACATTTCAGTCGCGTTTTGGTCGCGAGGAGTGGCTACAACCGTATACTGATATGACGATGAAAGCGCTTCCCGGAAAAGGCGTTAAGTCTGTTCAGGTATTTTGCCCGGGCTTTTCTTCCGACTGCTTAGAAACGGTTGAAGAAATTGGAGAGGAGAACCGCGAATACTTTATGGAAAGCGGCGGAGAACGATATGAGTATATCTCAGCTCTAAATGCCGAAAGTGATCATATTAATGCGTTGACACAGCTTATTGAGAATAATTTGCAGGGTTGGTCAGTGGAAGAGGTTTCTGCGCTGCGACAGCAAAGAGCTGATGAAGTTAAAAAGCAAGGCTTGCCCTACGATAACTGAGGAGAGAAGCATGGAAAAAGAATTTTCTGTTTCAATGGAACTGGTTGATAATTATAAGTTTCTTGTCGACTTTGGTCGTTATGGTGAGCTTGTTTCCGATGAACCAGAGCCGCTAGGAGAAGGTCAGGGTCCAAATCCCTCACGTATTTTGGCCGCGTCAGTGGCTAACTGTCTAGCCGCTAGCTTAATGTTTGCTTTGCGTAAGTTTAAAGACGAACCGGGTAAAGTAAGTGCCGAAGTTAACGGGCATCTTGACAGAGTTGATGGCCGTTGGCGTATTGTCAGCATGGATGTCGATATAAAATTGGGAAATGCCTCGGAAACGCTGAGTCACCTTGAAAGAGCGTTGGAGCAGTTTGAGGACTTTTGTGTGGTCACTCAGAGTGTCCGTAATGGTATTGATGTCAATGTCAAAGTTGAAGACAGTGACGGAAAATTAGTAAAAGGATAAAAGTGGCTCGAACTAATTCATTCGGTAAGCCTTTCATGTTTATTGCATGGGGACTTGCTATTGCCATGCTGGTTTGGTTTTTCGAAGACAAGCTTCAGCAACAGTTTAACCCTAACTCTCAGGTTCAAAGTCATGTAGACAACGGGCAAGTCACGGTCATGCTGGAACAAAACCGTATGGGCCATTACGTAGCCCAGGGGAAGGTCAACGGGCAGTCGGTTACGTTTCTGTTAGATACCGGAGCTACCCTGGTCGCTGTCCCGGAAGGCTTAGCGCAAAAACTCGGGCTTCGTAAAGGGCGTCAGGGAATGTCCCAAACCGCCAATGGACGTGTTATAACATACCGTACAGAAATTGATCGTTTGCAGCTGGGTGACATTCAATTAAACAATGTTGCCGCTTCTATTACGCCCGGAATGGACGGCGATGTCATACTTTTGGGTATGAGTGCATTGAAAGAATTTGAGTTAACGCAGAAAGGCGATACTCTTACTTTACGTTATTAAAAACTAGAGCAGGACTGATGTATGTATAAAACACTACTAGGCGCAACGTTATTTATTATTGCTGGTGCAGCCGGAGCGCAACAGGAAACAATGAAGCAATGCGCGGCGATTGAAGACTCACTGGAGCGGTTGGTGTGTTATGACAATTTGGCCAAGCGTCAACAAGGTGAGCCTCAGGAAAAAAAGGCTAGAGGAAAAGCTAAAGCGGAAGAAATGAAAGCTAAGGCTAAGCAACGAGGCGAGCAGAGCGACAATGCTTCAGAGCAGAATTTTGGTATGGAGCACAAAGGTAGTAAAAACAATACAATTGAAAGGTTGGAAGTGGAAGTTGCCAGCAAAAAGCAAGACCCTTACAAGAAATGGCAAATTGAGCTAACCAATGGCCAGGTTTGGAAGCAAACTGATAGTCGGGGTTACTTTTCCTGGGACGATGATGATACCTATTACATTGAGCGTGGCGCGTTGAATTCCTTTTTCTTCGGCCGAGAAGGTTCAAATCGTCGACTTAGAGTGCAGCGAATTAAATAAGTCAGAAATATTATGCAGCGGACTAATGCAAGATAACTTACTCAGTTACAGTCAAATAGCGACAGGAGTTGTTCTGCTCCTGATTACTGCGACAGTTTTTGTCAGCGTGGTCCGTAAAAGAGCGCACAAGAAGTATCAGGGGTTAAGTCAGTTAATCCAGGCCCATTATAATACGTTTAATGCCCTGGCCCAGCAGCGAGATGTTGAAAGCCGCCTGCTGGGCATTTGTCACCTAATTGAATCCCAAATTGATGGCGCTATGTGTTCTATTATGGTGGCAAATAAAGACAATAAAACCTTATCAACGGTCGCTTCCGCTTCATTACCCCGTTCTTTCTCTAATGAGTTAAATGGATTAGAAATTGCTGATGGTTCAGGCGGTTGCGGCACCGCAGCCGCCATCGGAGAACCTGTTCTGGCTGTCGATATGGGGAACGATGAGCGCTTTGATGCGTTCATGCCTTTAATTAACCAATACGGTTTAGCGGCTTGTTGGTCTCACCCTATTTTTGGATCTGCAGATGGTGAAGTTATAGGAACTTTCGCTATCTACTTTGCCGAGCCGAGAGTGCCAACAGGGCGCGAGCTGGAACTGATTGTACGTAACCGTGACCTGGTTGCTTTAATTCTTGAGCAAGAAGAGCAACGAAAAGCGCAGGTTCGTTTAGAGCAACATCAACGCTCCTTATTTACTTATAACCCCGATGCCGTTTTTACACTGGATTTAAAAGGGCATTTCACCAGCGTTAATCGTGCAGTCTGTGAGCTTTTACTGCTTAGTGAGGATGAGTTGTTGGGTCAGCATTATGAGCTGGCGGTTCCGGAAGCTGAGCGGGAACGAACGGTAACTTATTTTGAAGCAGCAAAAACGGGTACCCCTCAATCGTACGAAATTAAAGTTACGGACAGAATGGGTCATCTGCATGACTTATCAATAACGAATATCCCCATTATTATTGACGGCGAAATTACCGGTGTGCACGGTATAGCTAAAGACATCACTGTGCACCGAGCCAACGAAGCTAAGCTTAAAGTGTTTGAAAGTGGCGTGCATGCCAGTGTTAATGGGGTTGTTATTAGTGAGGCCAATAGAAAAGGTCACCCTGTGCTTTATGTGAACCCCGCTTTCGAGAAAATGAGTGGCTATTCTCTTACTGAAATGAAAGGTCGCAGTTGCAACATATTGCAAGGCCCTGACACAGATCCAAAGGTTGTTCGTGAGATTCGAAATGCGTTGCAGGAAAAGCGGGAAATAAAAACCGTTATTCGAAACTACCGCAAAGACGGCAGCATGTTTTGGAATGAGCTCTTAATAGCACCGGTTAAGGGCGCAAATAATAAAGTAACGCATTTTATCGGGTTACAAAGCGATATTACTGAACGGGTCCAACGAGAGGACGCTTTAGCTTTTTATGCCTCGCACGACAGTTTAACGCGTCTAGCCAACCGAAGTGCAATGGAGGAGCGGCTGCAGCAGTTAGTATCTGATGACAATGAGCAAGCCGTTTTTGTGTTGTTTATTGACCTTGACGGATTCAAACCGATAAATGACAGTTTAGGTCACTACCTTGGTGATGAAGTGCTAATTGAAACTGCGCAGCGTCTGCAGCAGGTTGTCCTTGAACCTAACTTGCTTTGCCGCTTTGGCGGAGATGAGTTCGTCGCTGTTATTCAAAACATGGGGGCAGCAGAGCAGATTAATGGTTTATGTGAGAGAGTATTAGCGGTTTTCGAAGAGTCATTTCGTATTGGTGAGGTTGAAGTTTCCTTGTCGGCAGCCATTGGCGTTGCCGCAAACGATATTCAATATAAGCACCCCATGGAGCTGACGCAGCGTGCAGATGTCGCAATGTATGAAGCGAAAAAGCGTGGCGGCAATTCAGTGTGTTGGTACTCCGAAAAACTCGATGAGGGACTGGGTTACAAGGTTGCCTTGCGGACAAAAATTCAGGAAGCTCTGACTAAAAAGCAGTTCGAGCTCTTTTATCAACCCATAATGACCAGTACAGGGCAAGTTTCGGGGGCTGAAGCTTTAATTCGTTGGCACCACCCAACTAAAGGCTATGTTTCTCCTGCAGACTTTATTCCGGTTGCTGAGCGTACGGGGCAAATTATACAAATTAGCGAGTGGGTTCTTAGGCAGGCCTGCCAAGATCTAAGTGAATTAAAACGTTACGGTATTCACACTGTTTCTGTGAACTTTTCCCCCATTCAGTTTTATCGTGACGACTTTATTAGTAAAACCAAGTCCGTGCTCGAAGAATTTAATATAGAGCCGGGTGAGATCACTGTCGAAATAACAGAGAATGTGCTGGTTAACGATACTCCGCGTATTGCGGAGCTTTTACAGCAACTGCGCGATTTAGGGCTTGATGTTGCTATTGACGACTTTGGAAGCGGGTTTGCCAGTCTGCGTTATCTGAATGTCCTGCCCGTAAATAAACTGAAGATTGATCGCAGTTTTATTGCGAACATTGACCAAAACAGACATAACGCCGCAATAACGGGCGGTATTTTAAATATGGTCGAGCACCTTGGTATACAGACGGTTGCTGAAGGTGTCGAGACGGAAAACGAATACCGTTATCTGGTTGAACACGGGTGCCCATTAATGCAGGGTTTTTTATTCTGTAAACCGAAGCCGCTGGGCGAACTGCTCATGTGGGCAGAACGCCAGCAGTCTTTCGAAAACGAAAGTTAAAGCTATTTAATATCGGTCAGACGTAAGTATGGACGCAGCGCTTTCCAGCCTTGCGGGAATTTCTGTTTTGCGTCTTCATCGCTTACTGTCGGGCGAATGATAACTGAGTCACCAGGTACCCAGTCCGCCGGGCAGGCAACTTCTTCACGGTTGGTCGTTTGCAGAGCATCGATAACACGTAAAATCTCATTAAAGTTACGGCCTACCGTCATGGGGTAAGTCATTATCAGCCGGACTTTCTGATTTGGGTCGATAATAAAGACTGAACGTACGGTAGCGGTTGCGCTCTCGTTTGGATGGATCATGTCATAAAGCTCTGCAACTTTAAGATTTTTATCGGCAACAATGGGAAACTCTAAGACTGTGCTTTGAGTGTCGTTTACATCCTCAATCCAGCCTTTGTGCGCATCAACAGTGTCAGTTGATAGTCCCAGTGGTTTGACGTTGCGTTTTTCAAACTCAGGGGCCAACTGTGCGGTTCTTCCCATTTCGGTTGTGCAAACGGGTGTGTAGTCAGCCGGGTGACTGAAAAAGAACACCCAGGAGCCCTTTGCCCAGTCATGAAATTTTATCGAACCGTGGGTGGTATCAATGGTAAAGTCTGGTGCAGTATCGCCAATACGTAATGTCATAAAGTTACTCCTGGAGTCATTGTTGATAACCTTTATTGGTAACAACTAAATAGTAGCTTAGTAAAAGCATTACGAGGCAACAGGCTTAGAACTATTTACTCTAATATAGACTCATGGATTATTAGCAATGACTTTATTTATTGATGCCGATGCCTGCCCTCTGGCTATAAGAGAGATTCTGTTTCGAGCGGCGCAGCGTAAGCAGTTGCACCTTTATTTAATTGCGAACCAGCGTATTCAGACACCAAAATCGAAGTTTATCCATATGATTCAGGTAGGAAGTGGTTTTGATGTGGCTGATCATGAAATTGTTCGTCGGTGTGAAGCCGGCGACCTGGTGATAACCAGTGATATTCCTCTGGCTGCTGAGGTTATTGAAAAAGGTGCAAAAGCACTGAGCTCCCGAGGCGAGTTATTTACGCCGGACAATATTCGTCAGCGCCTGAATATACGAGACTTTATGGACACGATGCGAAGCAGTGGTATTCAGTCAGGGGGGCCTCCGCCTTTAACCAATGTTGATCGTAAAAATTTTGCCGATCATTTAGATCGATTACTTGCGGGGAGTTAAAGTTGGGATTTATTGCAGCATTACCGGCAATTCTCTGGGCTTTGGTTGCCTGGCTTTATCCTGAATGGTTGATGCAAATTCACCTGCCGGTGCCAGGAGCTGTTTCGGCCGGCCTGGGTATTGTATTTTTACTGGCCGCTTTTTTCCGACAATGGCAATGGTTTTATTGGTGCGCCTGGGTTGGAGGAAGTTATGCAACCATTCAGCTGGGGTTGCAGCAACCGCTGGCGCATAAAGAAGTGTCACAACTGTATCAGGCGTTTCCTGTTTGGTTATCGGTAAGCGCACTATTATTAGCCTTTATAAAAAAGCCAACCCTACTAACGCTAAAAGGTGCTCTCCTATCTATTGTAGTGGGAATTTTTCCCTTAGCTTTGCTTTTGGAGCCTGTCGCCAACGCAGTTGCAACGCTGAGTCCAGTAGATCTGCTGACTCTGCCTGACTGGGAAGACAGTGGACTTGCTGTCGGTTTACTTCTTTGGGTTGTTGCTATGGGAGGAATTTGGGCAACTTTCCTGTTGTATAAAGGCTCATCGTCTTTTGCCTGGAGTCATTGGGTTTCATGGCTTGCATTTATGGTTTTTCTGCTGGTTGTCGACCATCGGGATGCGTCAACCTGGGCCGCGGTTGCGGCGGTAATTGGCCTGTTACTGGCGCTGGCAGATCAGATGTTGAAGCTGGCTTATATTGATGAGTTAACCGGGTTACCGCAACGAAGAGCGCTAATCAGTCAGTTGCAGCATTTACGCCGACGCAGCGCGGTGTGCATGCTCGATGTCGATTACTTTAAGAAGTTTAATGACCGTTACGGGCATGAGGTTGGTGATCAGGTATTAAGATTACTTGGCAGTATTTTGAAAGATCATCGGGGTTTTAAAGCGTATCGCTATGGCGGCGAAGAGTTCACCCTGGTTTTTTCTCACAGTGATCCGGACAAATTGAAAAGTACATTAGAAAGTGTGCGCAGCAAAGTGGCGAACTATCCGCTTAAATTAAGGGAGCCCTCGCGACCTGACAGCAAACGCAAAGGTAAGGACGCTCGCGGTAAAAAAGATGCAGCAAAAACCGTAAAAATAACGATCAGCTTAGGAGCTACTTTAAAAGACCCCGGCGATACACCCGATAGCATTTTAAAACGAGCCGATGAGAACCTGTACTCTGCTAAAAAGTCGGGGCGTAACCGGGTTGTTCTAAAATAGCATTTATATGATGAATTATAACTTTCTCCTTATTTTGATAACTTTTTGTTAGAAATTGGACAAATTAAATACAAAAGGTTAACGTTTTATTGGGCTTTGGCTCAAAAAATCGAACGTTTAAATAAAAATAACAAGAAGTACGTGCACTTTTGTTAGTGGCGTTTGTTTAAGGAGAGAGCAATGCTAAGACTTAAAAGAACGCTAACCGCATTATCGGTAGCTGCTGCACTAGGTGTAGCCTCTTCGGCTTACGCACAAGATACAGGAACTTTGCGTATCCAAGTCACTGACAGTCAGGGGAATCCTGTTCCTAATGCGACTGTAAGCGTCAACGCACCAGATACACTAGCCAGTAGAACGGCAGACACAGATGAAGATGGCTATGTTCGTTTAGGCGGATTACAACCATCAAGACAGTATCAAGTCGAAGTTGTTGAGGAAGGATACTCAGACTTTGAAGCGGGCAATATCAGGGTTTCTTCTGGCCAGACTTTTGAATTGAATTACGCCCTTACCAGAGAAGGCGGGGACATGGAGACGATTCAGGTCACTGGCGCAGCCATGTCGACTATTGATACCACATCGTCTTCAACGGGTACATCAGTTACTCTCGATATGACAGAGTCACTACCAACAGCACGTAGCTTCCAGGATTATCTTCAGTTAGCGCCAAGCACAAAGCCTTCCCTCGATGGCAACCCATCATCTAAGTCCGGGGTTAATTACTCTGATATTGGCGGTGAGTATGGCTCATCATCAGACAATGTCTATTACCTAGATGGTGTTGACGTAACGGATAACCAAACGGGAACCTTTGGGGCTAATATCAACTCCGAAATTATTCAGGAGCAAAGAATTCTAACCGGTGGTATTCCTGCTGAATATGCTGGCGGTCAGGGGCTTGTTACCCGGGTTATTACTAAGTCTGGGGGGAACGAGTGGAGCGGTTCTGTTAACTATTATTTCCAGAATGATAGTTTAGTTGCAGATAATGAAAACCTTTCTCAGAATAGTTTTGATACATTCGACACCGCCGTAACATTAGGCGGCCCTATTATCGAAGATGAGTTATGGTTTTTTGGTTCGTATCAGATAAAAGAGCGTGAAGAAGACGTTACCGATCCAGTTACCGATTCTAAGCTGCGTACTATTACAGACGAACAAGACTTAGGCTTTTTCAAGTTGACTTGGCAGCCGACAGCGAATGATCGGTTTGTGGCTAGTTGGTTTAATGATCCAAGAGAAATCAGTGGTTCAGATGATCCCCGCACATTAAATAACCGAGATAGAGCCCAGGAACAAGGTGGGGATAACTATAAGATTGAGTACTCGCGTTACTGGGACAACTTTATTCTAACGCTCAAAGCAGCTAGTCACGAAGGTGAAGTTTCGTCTCTATCGGCAGATAACTCTACAAGTAATGATGTCGCGTACCGTACCGGCGGAGGTTTTGAACCGACGAACGCGGACACTGATAAAGGCGGATATGGCGTTAATTCAACAAACTTCCGCAATAAGGATGAGTATCAGGCAACTTTAGAATACTTTCTGGATACTTATGATATGGGTACCCACGAATTTAAAGTTGGTTTCATTTATACCGTTAACGAGAATATTCAGGACAGCCGTGTAACCGGTGATGGTGCTCAATATACGTCTATTGGTGCGAGAGATAGCGGTACAACTATGGACGAATACCTAAGTGGTGGCGACTGGGTTGGTGAAATCAGTTTGTCAGCTGATGACTTGGATCGTCTCATCGACAGCATGGTTTCTAGTGAAGATGCGAGTCTGTATGTTAGCCGTTATGACAGTAATGGAGACGGAACCATCAGTCCTGATGAAGTCAGAAACGGTGTCGTTTTTGACTCGACTAATGGTAACCCTACCGGCGACGTTAATGTGTATCGTTACAATGAAATTCAAACCGCCCAAGTTGAAATGGAGACGAAAGGTAAGACAGTATTTGCTCAGGATACCTGGACTATAGATCAGTGGACAGTCAATGCGGGCATACGCGCAGAAACATGGCAGCACTACTCTTCTAAAGGTGATGAGATAGCTGACTTTAGCTGGGAAGTTGCGCCGCGCTTTAGTGTTGTTTATGACATTGATGGTAAAAGTAAAGTATGGGGTTTCGTCGGTCGTTACTACGATCCGATCCGTACGAATATGACGGATTTTGCGGGTAACCTGACTGGTCCTGTCCGCCATGAACAGGTCTTTTTAGAAGACCGCTGGTTAACCTACCGCGTTCGTGGTGGCGAACAAGTACAAGACGCATTTTTTGCCCCTAGCACTAAGACACCTTATACCGACGAGATTTTGCTCGGTTACGCAACAAACATTGCCGACAATATGAGTGTAGAAGTGACTTACACGGATAGGACAACTAAGGACATCTTAGAAGACTATGATTTAGGTCTTTATAATGAGCAACTAGAAGGAACCGACTTCCATTTACCGTTATCTTACTTCGGCTATGAGGAGAACCCGGGCTCTAACTACGTTATTGGCACGCTTAAAGGCGGAAAACGTGACTATCAGGGCCTGCAAGTTGCCTTTACTAAGCACAGAACTCCGTCAGATAATTGGTTCTTTAATGCTTCGTGGACATACAACGATGCACAAGGTAATACGAACTCAGATAGTAATGCCGATTTCCAGGGTGATGTGGTCTGGTTAGACCCTCGCGCGCCGGGAACTTATGGTGACCAACCAGGTAACATGGAACATCTTGTGAAGTTATTTGGTAGTTACAAGTTTGATAACGGTATTGAAGTTGGTGCTGTTTATAATTGGAATTCCGGTACGGTCTACAGTAAGACATGGTCAATTTATGGACGCCACTTACCTTTACAGGGCGATGCTTATGAATACGGCGGTGTTGAAACTAACTGGTTAGCTGAAGACTCTATTGGTTCACAGGAATCTCCGGCATACGGCACTCTGGACTTGCGAGTTAAGTATACTCATGAGTTCAGTGGTGGCTATAAAGGAGAGGTCTTTCTGGATATCTTCAATGCACTGGATGACCAGGCTGTGCGACGCGAGCAAGACTTATTTGCCGGTGATGGCGTTTATTCATTTGGTGAAGGAGTGGACTGGGTTGAACCTCGTCGTTTTTATCTAGGCGCACGTTTATCGTTCTAGTCTCTCTGCTGGAGCGTTTACCTAACCCGGAGGTTTCCTCCGGGTTTTTTTATCTGGGCGATCTAAACTCTCAGGTATACGTTATTAATAGATAGATTCCGTTCAAACTACGCAGTAAATAACAGCAGGTAAGCCGATGAGCTACATAAAAGAAACCATTGAAAAATTAAAACAAACGAGTCCCGCTCAAGTTGAGTTCTACCAGGCGGTAGAAGATGTGCTGGAGTCGATAGAACCGCTTCTGGAAGAACGCCCTAAATACCGTGAGCATTCCATTATTGAACGCTTGGTTGAGCCAGAGCGCCAGATTATGTTTCGGGTTCCCTGGATGGATGATAACGGCAATATTCAGGTGAATAAAGGCTACCGAATTGAGTTTAACTCGGCGCTAGGACCTTACAAAGGTGGTTTACGTTTTCACCCAAGCGTAAATGCCGGCATTATTAAGTTTCTTGGATTTGAGCAAATTTTTAAGAATGCGCTGACCGGGTTACCCATTGGTGGCGGTAAAGGCGGTGCCAACTTTAACCCTAAAGGAAAGTCCGACGCTGAAATCATGCGGTTTTGTCAGTCTTTTATGAGTGAGCTTTATCGTCATATTGGGCCTAATACCGATGTTCCTGCTGGTGATATTGGCGTGGGCTCACGCGAAATTGGTTACTTATTTGGTCAGTATAAGCGTCTGGCAAACCGTTTTGAGGGTGTGCTTACGGGTAAAAGCCTGCTGTGGGGCGGATCTCATGCCCGTAAAGAAGCCACCGGGTACGGTGCTGTTTATTTTGCGCAGTGTATGATGGATGACAAAGGTGACTCGCTGGAAGGCAAGCGCTGTTTGATCTCCGGCTCTGGTAACGTTGCTATATACGCTATGGAAAAGCTGTATGACTTAGGAGCCAAGCCCATAAGCTGCAGTGACTCCAGCGGCACCATTTACCATGATCAAGGTATTGATCTTGACCTGGTTAAACGCATTAAAGAAGAGCAAAAGGGGCGGCTGGAAGAGTATCTCGAAATTCATAATAACGCACAATATACGCCCCGGGCCGATTACCCCAAAGACGGCCATACGGTTTGGCGTTATAAAGCCGACTTAGCTTTCCCCTGTGCAACTCAGAACGAGCTTACCGAAAAAGATGTGCAGTCACTTTTGGAAAATGGCTGTAAATGCATTGTGGAAGGCGCGAATATGCCTTCAACGCAGGCCGCGGTTGATCTCTTTATTGAAAGTGGCGCCGCATATGGCCCCGGAAAAGCCGCTAATGCCGGCGGTGTTGCGACAAGTCAGTTAGAAATGGTGCAAAATGCCAGTATGTTGCGCTGGGATTTTGAAGAAGTGGATGAAAAGCTCAAAGACATTATGCGGAATATCTATCAGGATGCGAAACGCACTGCCGAAGATTTTGGGCACCCATCTAACTTAGTTCTTGGTGCAAACATTGCGGGTTTCCGCAAAGTCGCCGACGCCATGATAGAGCAAGGTGTGGTCTGAACTTATTTGCTTCCTGCTGTCTGGGTCAGTCGTTTTATGGCTTCATCATTTACCGGTATCGATTGTGCGTTCAGCACGACGACAGCCCTTGAGCCATCAAGATAAAAGCCAACAAAACTACTGAAACCGGCCGTTTGCCCGTTGTGCCAGGCGTAGGCTTTACCATCTTCGTCTTCGCTAATAAGCCAGGCTAAAGCTTGCTGGCAGCAGCCCTCAATGGTTTTTTGCGGGGCAAGTAACTGCTCAACGGTGGTATCGCCTTCTGCATTTTTGCGCATGAGTACTCTGGTGTAGTTGGCCATATCACTCAGTGTAGAAACAACAGCTCCGGCGCCGGCCAGAGACTGAAAATGCCAGTGAGGTACTACGTCGCCTAAGACATTATGTCCTTGTGACAAGGAGCCTGGAGTATTTTCTTTGCTGGTTGCGACGTATGTATCCGGCATACTGAAAGTTTCAAACACAACGTCATTTAACAGCTCAGGAAAAGTCTTTTCCGCATTCTTGGCGAGTGACTCTGCAAGTAAGCCATACCCGAAGTTGGAATATTCGTAATTGTTGGCACCTGGCTCGAGCTCAGCCAAAGCGCTTTTCAATTCTGACTGGCCATAATGAGCGTAGGGATCTGTCTGGTCGGCTTTACTTAATAAGTTTTCAGGAAGGCGGGGTAGCCCGCTGTGGTGTGTAGCAAGTTGTCTCAAAGTGATTGCGCCCGGAGCCTGTGGCCAAAACTCGTTGACTGGAGTATCAAGGGTTGTAGTCTCATTAACTACCGCATGGGCCAGTAAATAGGCCACCATAGTTTTTGTGACCGAGCCAATTTCGTATTGTGTATTATGATCATGCTCGCCATAAAACTGGGTTTTAATTTCATCTTGTTCAATGATGGCCACCGCCGCACCGTGGTCGCCCAACTCGGGCGCCGGGACATTGGTCTGCTTGTCATCCGAGCTGGCTTTTTTTAAGGTGAGAGAGAATTCCTGCCCCTGGTTGAAAGTTCCTTCGTAGCCTTTTGTTGTCTTTTTGCCGTTAAAGTTCGCCTGAATCATCGGTGATTTAAAGCTGAGTGTGTTGTTATCAATATGAACGTTGGTCAGAGGTATACCAAAGCTCTGCTGAGCCGGACTGTCTAAGGTCGCAATATACCCACCGTGCACAACGGCAATATTCACTTGCAATGGTAAACTGGAGCCTTCACTGACGGGCAAATCGCCTTTGTAAGTTGCTTCGTAGGTAAGGCGGGCTTTGTCTTCCTGAGTCAGCTTATGCAGGGTAATACTGCGTTTTTTACCTTGTGTGAATGTGCCCTCTAACTGGCCATTGTTCAGTTCACCCTGATAACTGGCACTTAGGCTTGTATCGGTGAACTCTATCTTATTATCTTTAACTGAAAACTTCGTGGGTTGGTGGTCAAACATGCCTTGATTCGGGCTGTCGAGAGTTAGCTGGCCGTTACTGATATTAATGCCAAGCGAAATGCTAACACCCTCTTGAAGGACAAGCTCTCCACGCCATACGCCTTCCAGTTCCTCCTGATACTCTTTAGCTTGTAAAGCATGGTGGCAGAAAGCTGCCACCATAATAGTTGAGTAAATAAACCACTTAATAAAGGTCTTCATTCTATTGCCTCATTGGTTAATTACTGCTTTTTCATCTCCTGCTGGAATTCCGCCAGGTCAGAAATTACCGTTTGATTCGGCAAATCTGCGTATGGTTCATCAGCAAACTTAGTGCCGCGTAGTTGCACCGAAATACGGGCAGCATCCGGGTTTAACAGAGTTTCCTGATAGAAGGCTTTTGCGTTTTCCAATGTGACACCCTCAACAGCCTTAATCAGTTGCTCTTTGCTATCAAACTCAAAGCGTTGCAGTCTCAAATCGGCCAGAAGCGGAGACACCTCCTCGTTAAGGTTCTTTGGTGTTTCGTTCAAGGTAATGAGCGTGCTTTGCTTAAGTTGATTGAACTCTTCGTCAGTCATACCCTGCAGGTCTTCCCAGTACTCTTTCTTGAAGCTGTCAAAGCGTTCCTGCATATCGGCGACATTCTTCACAGGGGTTTGAATGTATAACCCAAAGCCAGCGTACTGGTCTAAGCTTGGGGCAAAGGCACCAACTGCGTAGGCTAACTGTTCTTCTGTACGCAGCGTATCGAAAGCTACGGTACGGAAGTGACTTTGTAATACCGTACCGGCTGCTAACGACTCAAAGCCGGGCTGTGGATGAATGTGTGCGTCAACCACTGCGACATCAGCAACCTCTAAGTCACGGCGCAGCACAATAGATTGCTCTGGTTGAGGTTTCCAGAACTGAGCCTGCTCAAAATCTGTTACTTCGCGATTTTGCGGTAAGCTGTCTTTTATGCGTTTAACCGACTCATTAAGCCCTGTTTTGTCGTAGTTACCGAAAGCAAAAATGCGAATGGTATTCTTACTGAGCATGGTATCCATGTAGTTCGATAAGTCTTCTGCAGTTACAGAGCCTGCTGTTTCAATTAACTCGTCCTGATTAAACCCACCTTCGCGGATCAACTGCCCGTATGCATCGAAGCTTTGGTAAATAGGGAATTGCTGACCTTTGTTGTTAAGCTCTCTTATATAACGATCAACCGCTTGCTTAAAGGCTTGTTGCTCAACCGTAAAGCTTAAGTTATCAATAGCTCGCTCAAGTAGTTGAGGCTGCTTGTCGGTAAAACCCGATACTGTCAGCGTGAGTCCGGTGCTGTCGCTAAGGTTGAGGTTCATTCCGGCAATATTCGCTTCAGTATCAAGAGCGCTGATATTCATGTCATATAAATCGCGCCATAAAGCGGTTAGAACATTCGCTTTTGCACTTTCAAGCGGAGCTGAGTTATTGATTTGAATGTTGAACACGCCACGTGGCTGGTCGTTATATAACTGACTTGGGTATTGCCATACCTGAATGCCATTTTCTTCAATAACCACTTGGGGTTTATCAAAAGCGTCATTTTGTTTAATGGCAAAGTTTTCAGGTAAAAGCGTATTCACCTTAGGCAGATTAATCGCCATTTTTGGCGCTTGGTCCCAGCTTGCTATTTCTTCGTTCGGGATATCGACAACTTTGTACTTACCTTCGTAAAAGTCGAGCTGACTGTCGTGCGGTTCATCCTGGCTAATGTACCAAACACGCAAATGCTCCGGAGTTAGCTGAGACAGAACTGAGCTTATGGCTTCAGGGTCAAACTCCTGATACTCGTATGGTGCACTGATAGCGTACTCAGCCGGGAAGTTTTGCATGGCTTCAGCCAGGTTAGAAACGTAGCTGAATTCGTCACCTTTTTCTAAGAAACGGAAGCGATTGCTCAGACTGGTTTTAATTTCGTTAAAGTATTTTTCATCAACGCCTTCAGCCCGAACTTTATCAATGTACTGCATAATGAGAGCAACAATTTCTTCACGCTGCTGCATACCTGCATTCGTTAGCTCAACGTCAATTGCCAGAACGCCGTAGTTGCCGTAGAAAGTAGGTTGCGCCGATGCGTTTAAATTGGCGATAAGACCTGCATCTTTCAGTTGTTGTGCTGGTGTTCCCGGCATCTCAGAGCCAAGCAAATAGCTGACATAACGGTTTGGTTTAACCGCAAACTGGTCCTGGTTGTCGTTAATAATGAATTCAAGTTTCAGCTGTTTAACATCTTCATTCGGCACATAGTGAATGCGTTTTTTGCCGACATCGTCGAAGTTGATTTGGGCAGTAACCTCCGGCTCGTCAATACCGTCATCTTCAATGCTGGCAAAATGCTTACGGGCCAGTTCTTCCATTTCTTCTAACGAACGGTTGCTTATCATGGCAACTTTCATGATATTGGAAGAATAAAAGCGGTTATAAAAATCCACAGTTTCTTGATGAAGCTCGCTACCTTCTTTGTCGCTTAAGCTATCCAGATTACCAATAAGGAAACGGTTAGACGGGTGTTCGCCCAAAAGCAGTCGGCCCAGCTTGAACTGCCCAAAAAAGTCCATCTCGCGGCGCATAGACCATTCGGCATTAACCGCATTACGCTCTTTGTCGACATATTCAGGATACAATTTAGGAGCTTTGAAAAAGTCCGAGAAACGATCCAGCCCCTCATCGTAGGCATCGTTATTGACTTTAAACATGTAGTTGGTGATATCCAGCCAGGTATAAGCATTCTGACTACCACCGTTATTACTCATAAATTCGCTGTAGCCATTAGTGTCCGGGTATTTCTCGGTGCCCAGGAACAGCATATGCTCCAGATAGTGCGCCATGCCTTGTTGTGTTTCAGGGTCTTGCAGTAAGCCGACACCGACACTTAACGATGCTGCCGACTTATCCGTATTAGGATCAGACACCAACATGATTTCAATATTGTTATCCAGAGTTAATACGCGATACTCGCGCTGATCGTTGGGGCTTTTAATGACTTCGCCGGCAATAGCACTTTGCTGTGTGCTAGTTTCGGTCGCTGGTTGACTACAGCCTGCAGCTAATAAGGCGGAGCTAATAGCGCTCGCGAGTAGTAACTTTTTCATACAATATTTTCCTTTAACAAGTTATAGCAACATCATACCTAGGGATAACGGTGTTATTGAAGTGTTTCTGTTAATTATTTGTTGATTAATTTGTAACAGATTGTGAGAGTAATTTTATTAATGAAAAGACAAGGATGTTTAAAAGTGAAACGATTTATCTCGTCACTGGCTTTGCTGGTAATAACTGGATGTGTTTCCCCGACAGTATTTTTAACAACTGAAAGGGTGCCAGAGAAGGATAAGCAAGAACTTATAAAGGCATTATCTGAAAGTGGATTTACCGTAGAAACAACCTCTGGTGTCAGAGTTCCGGAAGAATTCCCCGATGTTGTTGTCGCTACCAACCCCGCGAATGAAACCCCGGAATTTTTCGATAAGCTGGAGCAAGTTCTTCGTCAGAAAGATTACTCTCCAGTAAGTTATCAAAAGTTTTATCAGCAAAAGCATTATTACAAAGGGCGTAATGTTGGGCTTTATATAAGAGGAGATGCTGAAGAATTAGTTCTTCCTCCGGTACTGCGCGGTAGCGAGGAAACTTGCAATGGTCAACGCATGATCCTTGGGTTTAAAGATAAAACAGAAGTGAGCCTGGATATTGAAGATGAAGAAATTACTTCTTATACGGGAAGTTATCAGTCGGTATTGCCTGACACAGTTTACGCTAACTTTAACGGCACAGAAGAATCTGTGATATTGAAGCTTTCTCAGGTTAAGGTAAAAACTTATGCCGGAATGAAAACAGCGGATAAATTGGTGGTGACTAAAAGTGAAAACAAAGTGCTGCCTATTGATTGTGAGTTTATGATCATTAACTACTAACAACCAGTTTTTACCCATTTCAAAGTTTCTGTCGAAATTCCAATCGCGTATTCGATTAGTTGGGGCCACCTACTCATTTATCTAATGGAGGAAAACTATGTCGAATACGATTCGTTTACATCGGGTTATTAAAGCGCCGGCTGAGCGCATTTATAAAGCGTTTTTAAATTCTGATGCTCTGGTCAAGTGGCTACCACCACACGGCTTCACTGCAAACGTTGAAAGACTAGATGCTCGTGTTGGTGGCACTTACAAAATGTCGTTCACGAACTTTTCTACGGGTAGCAGCCATGCGTTTGGTGGGGAGTATCTCGAGTTAGTGCCTAATGAAAGAATCAGCTATACCGATCAATTTGATGATCCAAACCTGTCGGGCACTATGATAACTAAGGTTGAACTTAACAGTGTGTCTTGCGGAACAGAGTTAAGTATTGTTCAGGAGGGAGTACCGAGTGTTATCCCCAGTGAAGCTTGTTACCTTGGTTGGCAGGAAACATTAAGCCAATTAGCACAGCTTGTGGAACCGGATATTCCGGATGATATGTAGAAGTTGAGCGGCTTAGCCGCTCTTTCCTTATAGTCGTCAGAGAACTTGTGCTGTAGTAGATAACCTATAAAGGGGTTCGTTTAAGGTTGTCTTTCTTTTGTGCATCCGCTGTAAACTTCAGCATAAGGTTGGCTGAAACAACTGATAAATTTATCCACAATATTTAAGTTAAGTGGCCAGTCTATTTCGATAGGGTTCCCGTCCGCGTCTTTTGGATTAAAATTTTCTGGCTTTGGAACCGCGGCGAGTTCTTCTCGGTGCCTTTTTAGTTTTTCCATGTCTGACTGCAAAAACGCAATGGTCGCGGCGACATAATGATTCCAGCCTGAAATATCTTTTTGTGCTGGTTTTTCAGCTTGCTCCATTAGGTGAATCGCTTGGCGATATTGCCCCACTTCCGCTCGGAGTTGCCCTTCGTGCCATACAAAGGTTCTTTTAGCGCCTGTAGAAACCTCATTGGTTGTATAGTAGGTATGGATGAGATCGGCTGCGACCTCCAGGCAGTCACTATTTTTAGCAATTACTCGCCACCCTTTTTCGAAGTTCTGATCAAATTCGCGAGGAGACAGTTCCATCATTGCTTTTTCGTTATAGGTACATGACTGCTGTAGTTTATTCTTGTCCTCGGCAAAGCTTAAAGGCGAGGCAATAGTTACTAACAGAAAGCTCAAGAATAGTGAGCCCCGACGAGTTAACTCACTTATAGTAGACTGCATAATGTCATTCTCCTGCTAAATGAAGGTTTTGAATATGTCCCTTTTGCTAATAGCCAAAACCCTCGGGCTCTTTTTTATTACCGCACTAGCTGAAATTATAGGCTGCTACTTACCTTACCTGTGGTTGAAAAAAGATGGAAGCATTTGGCTATTGATACCCGCGGCAATTAGTCTGGCGTTATTCGCTTGGCTACTTACCTTGCACCCGGCGGAAAGCGGCCGAGTTTATGCAGCTTATGGAGGTGTTTACGTGGTAACAGCGTTACTTTGGCTGAAAGCGGTTGAGGGCGCATCCTTGTCTACTTACGATGCTATAGGTGCGGCCTTTACTTTAACCGGAATGGCCATAATAGCGGCGGGCTGGAGTCACTAATTTTTATCAATATATTGGCTTAAAGAAGCTAACTGTTGAGCTAAAACGTTGTCTACAATGGGAGTCAGGTTGGTAAAGTCGTTGCTTAGGTAACTGCCTACAATAGTTGAGAGCTTTTTGGCGTCACTGAACCAGATGTGATCACTAAGCCACCAGTTCTACAGGGTACTAAAACGCTGCAGGGAATCAGGCTTGTGCAACGCAGAGGGAACTGAAACTACGTTTGAGCCTCGTCATCCTCTTGTCACCTAATTGACCTTTGCTGCATGATAGAACCTCTAATTAGGTGGCCACAGGTTATACGCTAGCGTATGTTATTGATCGCTTCATTTATTAAGTAATGGGAGACAAAGTTGGCTTTAGAAACCGAGTATAACTACATCAATATTATAGCTTATTTTATTGCATCAGGACTTCCAATTGTCATTTCTGGTTTTGTTTTATATTGCCTATACAAAATCATGAAGTCACTTAAGAGCTTAGCAGATACACAAAAAGAATTATTAGAGATTACTAGGGATAAGAAATAATACGAGTCCCAACTCGGCTGAGCCGAAATAATTGTTTTTGGCGGTGTAGTTGAGAAATGAGTCAACCATCGGTAAAGGTTCTTGACTTAATTGTGCCCCCGCTTTCTTAATTATCAATCTTAGATTGCCCCCTAATTTGGCACCTTAAATCTGCTAGGTAATTTTTTGAGCATATGAAGGCAACGTTCAACCGGAAAATTTTGCGTTGTCAGTTACCTTCGAAATGCTCTTGAAACCTGTGGGGGTGGTTTTTCTACACAATCACTTAAGAGTAACGAACTCTTCTGCGCTGGTCGGATGCAGTGCCACAGTCGAGTCCAGATCAGCTTTTGTCGCACCCATTTTCAGAGCAACGGCAAAGCCTTGTAAAATTTCATCCATACCTTCGCCAATGCCGTGAATACCAACCACTTTTTCCTCTTTACCCTGGCAGACAAGCTTAAAGTAGCTGAGGGCGCGGTGTGGAGTTACAGCATTGTACATTGCAGCGAACGATGACTTATACACGGTAATGTTGTCTTCACCGAATTTCAGCTTTGCGTCTTCTTCGCTCAGCCCGACGGTACCAATGGTGGGGTGGCTGAATACAACAGTTGGAATGTTTGTAAAGTCCATGTGCGCGTTCGGCATGTTGTTAAACAAGCGTTCTGCCAGTAAGCGTCCAGCCTTTATTGCAACAGGTGTTAGCGCGGCGGCGCCGGTATTGTCACCAACGGCGTAAATACCTTGTACGTTTGTATTCTGAAACTTATCGACATTAATAAAGCCATCGTTATCCAGTTCAACACCGGTGCATTCCAGGTTGATGTTGTCAGTTGATGGCACACGGCCTATGGCCCATACCAGACAGTCCACGCCGTCCATGGTTTTGCCGCCTTCAAAGTGCAGCGTTAAGGTACCATCGTCTTGCTTAACCACTTCACGAACGGTGGTTTCTGTATGAAGTTCAGGACCGTCCTGCTTCATGCGCTCGAGCAAACCGTCGGTAATGTCTTTATCGAACGTACGCAGTGGTCGATCACGACGTACCAGCAAATGCGTGTCTGTGCCCAGGGCATGGAACACGCCGGCAATTTCAACGGCAATATAACCAGCGCCAACAACAGCCGCTTTTTTAGGTTGTTCGGTTAATGCGAAAAAGCCGTCAGAGTCGATACCATGCTCTGCGCCCGGAATTTCAGGGATCATCGGACGTCCGCCGGTGGCAATGGTAATATGGTCAGCAGTGATTTTTTCGCCATTTACTTCCACGGTTTTGTGGTCAACAAACTTGGCGAAGCCTTCAATAAATTCAACACCGTTACTCTGAAAACCGCGGTGGTAACCGCCATGAATGCGCTCTATGTAGGCTTCACGATTATGCACCATGGTTGCCCAGTCAAAACCTTTTTGCTCAAGGTCAAAGCCATAGGATGGTGAATACTTGATGGCCTCCGCAATATGAGCGCCATACCACATGACTTTCTTAGGTACACAACCCACGTTTACGCAGGTACCGCCAACGAATTTTGCTTCAATAACGGCGGCTTTTGCGCCGCGAATAGCCGCGCGGTTGGCTGAGGCGATACCGCCACTGCCGGCACCTATTGCAAGATAGTCATAATGTCTGCTCATACTGCTTAACTCCTGTGCTTAATTCGAAACTGCGCATATCTTGAATAAAAACCCCGTATCTTGCAAATAAAGACACGGGGTTGTCATGCTTTTTATACCGATAGTGGTAATCGAAAGATCAGTTTATAAAACCGTTCTTAACGACCACCAGCAGGTAGATGTTCTTTAACGAACTCGGTCATCATGGTGCGCAGGTGCAAAGTGGTGCCTTCACCTTCGTAAATACCATGAGAGCGGTTCGGGTAAGCAAAAAACTCAAACTGCTTACCGTGTTTAACCAGTTCGTTAACCAGACGTTCACTGCCTTGAAAATGCACGTTATCGTCACCTGTACCGTGCACTAACAGTAAGTCGCCTTCCAGGTTTTCAGCGTGAGTAATGGCAGAGGTTTCTTTATAACGCTCGGCAGACTCAGGCAGTAAACCAGAGTAACGCTCCTGATAAATGGTGTCGTACAAGGTTAAATCTGGTACCGGTGCCAGCGCCATACCCATGTGGTAGGCATCCGGGTAGCGGAATAGTGCATTCAGGGTCTGTGAACCTCCACCACTGTGTCCCCAAATACCAACACGGCTTTCATCAATAAAGCTCCAGCGTTCCTGCATCTGTTGTAGCGCGTCGTACTGGTCGCGTACTGTGACAACGCCCAGGTTTTTGTAAATAGAACGACGCCAGTCAAAACCGCGTGGTGACTTAGTGCCCCGGTTATCAATAGAAGCGACAATATAGCCCTGCTGTGTCAGCATGGTGTGCCACAAATACAACGAGCCGCCCCATTTATTAGCCACAGTCTGCCCCCATGGTTCGCCGTATACGTAGAACAAAATGGGGTATTCTTTGCTCGGGTCAAAGTCGGTTGGCTTCATGATGTAGCCATCCAGCTCAAGTCCGTCACGTGCTTCAACACGGAAGAACTCCACCGGCTGCTTCTCAACGTTTTCGACCGCCTGTTGTACGTCATTGTTATCTACTACCGTACGAATAACATTATGGTCCGGCAAAGAAATCATTTTAGTAACAGGCACTTGGCTCACAGAGTGAAAGGTATGTTCTGCGTATTTAGCGTCTTGCGAAATACTGTAGCTGTGGGTACCTTCCATGCCTGGGGTCAGACGTTCTAAACGGCCACTGCCATCTAAGCTGGCGCGGAACAAATAACGCTCTAATGGCGTTTCAGGTGAGGCAATAAAATACACCCAGCCGTTTTCTTCGTTCACACGCAACACGTCGACAACGTCCCAGTTTCCGCGGGTAACAGCGGTGGTTCTGCCAGAGCCGCGTTGCACACGATAAATATGACGATAACCACTGCGTTCGCTTAACCAGGTAAATTCGCGACCATCATTCAAAAAGTGAATGTCGTCCACATATTCAGCCCAGGAGTCGGTGCTTTCTCGTAATAGTTCCTGACTACGACCGGTTTCAATGTCGCTGATAAAGGCGCGGTTAATGTGTTGTTTGCGGGTTAATTGCTGAATTAACAGTTGCTCGCTGTTCCCGGCCCAGTTCATACGCACTAAGTAATGCTGGCGCGGATCGCCGGGAATATCCATCCACTGAGTTTTACCACCGCTGGCTGGCATAACGCCTATGCGCATGGCTGCGTTGGTTTCACCGACCTTTGGGTAAGGAAATTCTTTTAGCGTAGGGTACAGCTCGTCGGTGTTATTGATCATGGTGAATACCGGCGTACCTTCGGTATCCAACTGCCAGTAAGCAATGTGCCGTCCATTCGGGCTCCAGCGAAAGCCGTCGCGCAGGAAAAACTCTTCTTCATTCACCCAGTCAAAGGTGCCGTTCACAATGGTGTCGCTGCCGTCACTGGTTAGTGCATTAATCGTAAAGCTGCGAAGATCCTGCACGTAAATGTTGTTCTGCATAACGAACGCCACTTTTGTGCCCTGCGGATTAAACTTGGCAAACTGCAGGGTCGACTCTGGTGCACTACCACCAAGTTTCCGCAGTTCATTATTACTGCGGTTCAGCACCCAGTAGTCGCCCAGCGTATGAGTACGCCACGAGCGTTTGGTATTAGTGAAAATAAGCACTTTATCGCCATCGTCAGACCAGACGTAGTCGGCAATATGCAGCGCCTTATCTTTACCCTTTGGTGTAAGCTGTTCGGCGCTGACTAACACAGTGCGTTCGTTAGTCTCCGGATGATAGCGCACAATATCGCGACCATCGGCTGAATCAGATTGTTCCAGGGTGGTGTAACCAGAGCCGTCCTCCAGCCACCGCGTAGGGGCCGGACGATCAATGCTAAAGGTATCGCTGGCAAAGATCTTTTCAGGTGTTAGCTGGCTACTGCCGGTAACTTCGGCCGGCTTCGATTCATCGGCTGGTTGTGTACCACCCAGGTTACTACAGGCGCTTAAGGTGATAATGGCCGTAACTCCGGCTAGTAAGCGCAAAGAGCGAAAAGAGGTGTCAGACATGACATTTACCTTTATTCTGATTTATTAACGATTTGATAATACCGTAAAAAACGCAGGAAACCACATAAGCGTGGTTGAAGACTTGTCTAAAGCCCCAATATCCACTGTAAGCATTTAGAAAAAATTGAGGTAAAAATGAGCCGTAATCCGCTATTAGAACAGAGCCAGCTTCCTGACTTTGATCAGATTAAACCTGAGCACATTCAGCCCGCCGTTGAAAAGAGCATAAAGCATGCTCGTCAGGCTATTGATGAGGTACTGGCGCGAGGGGACTTCAGCTGGAACGGCTTGATTGAACCTTTAACCGACGCCGATGAAAAGTTAGAGCACGTATGGGCGCCGGTGTCGCATTTAAACTCGGTTGTCAGTACGCCCGAGTTGCGTGAAGCACATGACAGCTGTCTGCCACTGTTGTCTGACTATGCAACTTATGTTGGTCAGCACAAAGGCCTGTTTGATGCCTACGAAACGCTGCATAACAGTGACGAATTTGCAGAGCTGACCGAAGCTCAGCAGAAGTTAATTAACGATACCTTGCGTGATTTTCGTTTGTCGGGTGTGGATTTACCCGCAGACAAAAAGAAACGCTACGCCGAAATTTCGTCGCGGCTGTCTGATCTATCCTCAACCTTTAGCAACAACTTGCTGGACGCGACTCATGCCTGGACTTGTCTAATTACTGACGAAAGTCGCTTAGCCGGGTTGCCCGACAGTATTAAAGAAGCGGCGAAAGAAACAGCCGAAGATCAGGAAAAAGAAGGCTGGTTATTTACTCTGGACATTCCGAGCTACCTACCTGTGATGCTGTACGCCGAAGATAGAGAACTTCGCAAAGACATGTATCAGGCCTTTGTGACTCGAGCTTCAGAAACCGGCCCTAACGGCGGTAAATTCGATAACTCGGCGGTTATGGATGAGACCCTGGCTTTGCGTCATGAAATGGCTCAGTTGCTTGGCTTTAATGACTTCGCCGAAATGTCGTTAGCAACAAAAATGGCGGAATCACCAGAGCAGGTGCTGGACTTTGTAAAAGACTTAGCCGACAAATCTATGCCGCAGGCAAAAGAAGAATACGCTGAGGTGGAAGCTTTTGCCAAAGAGCAGGGCGTTGAAAAAATGGAAGCCTGGGACGTGCCTTATTTCAGTGAGCAGCTGAAGCAGCAGCGTTACTCTATATCTGATGAATTGTTGCGTCCTTACTTTCCTGAACAGCAGGTGTTGAATGGCTTGTTTGAAGTGGTTAAGCGCCTATTCGGCATGACGGTGAGTGAACAAAAAGACGTAAAAACCTGGCATGACAACGTGCGCTTTTTTCGTATTCACGACGCCGATGGTCACTTGCGCGGCAGCTTTTACTTAGACTTGTATGCTCGCCAAGGTAAACGAGGCGGTGCCTGGATGGCGGACTTTGTTGGCCGCCGAGTTCACGCCGATGGTGAGCTGCAAAATCCCGTGGCGTTTCTAACCTGTAACTTCAGTAAGCCGGTAGGTGGTAAACCGGCGCTCTTTACTCATGATGAAGTGCTGACGTTATTCCATGAGTTTGGCCACGGCCTGCATCACATGCTGACACAAGTTGATACGGCAGGCCTTTCCGGTATTAATGGCGTTGAGTGGGACGCAGTAGAGTTACCAAGCCAGTTTCTAGAGAATTGGTGTTGGGAACCGGACGCTCTGGCGCTTATTTCTGGTCATTACGAAGCCGGCGAACCATTACCGCAGGAGTTACTGGATAAAATGCTGGCGGCGCGTAACTATCAGTCGGCTATGCAAATGATGCGTCAGTTAGAGTTTTCGCTGTTTGATATGCGCATTCATCACGAGTTTGATGAAAAGAGAGGCGCGCGAATTAGTGAAATTCTTGAAGAAGTGCGTCAGCAAACTTCTGTACGTATTCCTCCGGAATACAACCGCTTTCAACATAGCTTTGGTCATATTTTTGCCGGTGGTTATGCCGCAGGCTACTACAGCTACAAATGGGCAGAAGTATTGTCGTCGGATGCATTCGCACGCTTTGAAGAAGAAGGCATTTTCAGTGCTGCAACCGGGCGCGATTTTCTGCAAATTATTCTGGAACGCGGCGGCAGCCGTAAAGCTGCTGACTTATTTCAGGAATTCAGGGGGCGTGAGCCTAGCGTGGAGCCGTTGCTGCGTCATAGTGGCATCAAGGCTGAATAACACTAGGGCGCTGAGGCTATGAGGGCTCTTCATGAGGACGCCGTAGCCTGACGTTATTTACGTCAGGTGCGGGATGGCTACTTGCGCCAATGCCCAATTATTGAGACTTTCTTTAAAGCTCATAGATCTCACCTGATGCAATAGCATCAGGCTACGGCACCCTAGTACTATGCAGCGGATGCCATGACTAGATTTACGACGCCGACTAGACCTAAAACAAACAGAATGGTCAGAATGACGCCAATAATGATGTAGGCTTTGGGACTTCCGTGCTGGAAGTCTCGTTGGCGGTTTTTTTCGGTTTGCACACCTAAAAATGCAGCGAGAACACTCACCACCATACTAAAAATGCCGAGTTTAGGTGCTTTGCTATCGGAGGATTCAGACATTAATCGGTGTATTCGTTTTGGTAACGTTTTTTGCTGCTGTCGCTTGAGCTTGATATTAGCTCAACCAAGTCGAAAAAGTGGAATTGTACCGAGCGGCTGTCGCCTTTTAACCAACTGAACCAAGTAACTTGTTCTGCGGCTAACTGACATTGGGCTGAATTATTCTTTTGCTCAACCTCAGTCATGAGTCGTTGGCATTTTTGGGTAGCATTTTGTTGGGCCATAAGAGACGACGGGCTCACCAAAGCAAATGCGGTAAACGCAGCTAATGCCAGTGAAGTAATAATTGTGAGTAGTCGCATGAAGCCTCTCCAAAATCTAGATTGACCAATTTATCAGCGATTTTGTAAAAATTCTAGTCATCAATGCGAATTTTTTTGTACAGGGTTAACTGCTACAATAGCCCTCTTTTTAATCAAGGTCGGGAAAACGAACGATGAAACCACTAATTGCGCCATCTATACTGTCCGCAGACTTCGCCCGTTTAGGTGAAGAGGTAGATGCAGTATTAAGTGCAGGCGCCGACGTTGTACACTTTGATGTTATGGACAATCACTATGTCCCTAACCTGACTATCGGGCCTATGGTTTGTAAAGCGCTGAGAGACTACGGTATAAAAGCGCCCATCGATGTACATTTGATGGTAAAGCCCGTTGATCGGATTATTCCTGACTTTGCAGAAGCCGGCGCATCTATTATTACTTTCCACCCAGAAGCTTCTGATCACGTTGATCGTACTTTGCAGATGATTCACGAACATGGTTGTCAGGCTGGTCTGGTTTTAAACCCTGCGACGCCGCTGCACTATCTCGATTATGTGATGGATAAAGTGGATGTGATTCTGCTTATGTCAGTAAACCCAGGCTTTGGTGGTCAGTCGTTTATTCCATCCACGCTGGATAAGCTAAGGGCCGTGCGAAAGCTGATAAGTGAAAGCGGGCGCGATATTCGGCTGGAAGTGGATGGTGGAGTTAAGGTTTCAAATATAGGTGAAATTGCGGAAGCTGGCGCGGATATGTTCGTGGCGGGTTCAGCTATTTTTAATACGGATGATTACGCCAGTGTCATCCAGACGATGCGCGATGAAATCGCTGCGGTAACAGGTTCGTAGAGGAAGAAGAATGTCTAAACCAATTGTATTAAGTGGTTGCCAGCCGTCAGGGCAGTTGTCTATTGGTAATTACATTGGCGCATTACGTCAGTGGGTTAACATGCAGGATACCCACGACTGCAAGTTTATGCTGGTTGATCAGCACGCAATTACCGTGCGTCAGGAACCTGAAAAACTGCAGCAGGCAACACTGGATGGTCTGGCTTTGTATTTGGCTTGTGGCCTGGACCCTGAGAAAAGTACCGTTTTCATTCAGTCGCATGTTCCTGAACATACTCAACTGGCCTGGGTTCTCAACTGCTACACGCAAATGGGTGAACTAAACCGCATGACGCAGTTTAAAGACAAGTCGCAGCGTCACGCTAATAATATTAATGCGGGTTTGTTCACCTACCCGGCGCTAATGGCTGCAGACATCCTGTTGTATCAGGCGAATGAAGTGCCGGTTGGTGATGATCAGAAGCAGCACCTGGAGATGACACGTAATGTTGCCGAGCGCTTTAACAATCTGTATGGCGATATTTTTACGATTCCAGAGCCGATGATTCCAAAAGTTGGTGCGCGGGTAATGTCGTTGCAAGAACCGACTAAGAAAATGTCAAAGTCGGACGATAACCCGAATAATTTTGTTGGCTTACTGGAAGAGCCGAAGAAAATTCTGAAAAAAATTAAAAAAGCCGTAACCGACTCAGACGAGCAGGCACGCATTTACTTTAACCCGGAAGAAAAGCCCGGTGTATCAAACTTACTCAGCATTATGTCCGCAGCTACAGGTAAGTCGATAGATGATCTTGTACCGGAATATGAAGACAAAATGTACGGACATTTAAAAGTTGATGTGGCGGAATCCGTGGTTGCGATGCTTGAGCCTATTCAGCAGCGATATCACGAAATGCGTAATGATCAGGCATTCTTGCAGCAGGTTATGAAGCAAGGAGCTGATAAAGCGCGTGAAGCGTCGGCAAAAACATTATCGGATGTTTATAAAGCGGTTGGTTTTGTACCTTACCCAGGATAATAGTCATTATGGTGAATGAGTCTCCGGAGCAGCGCGAAAAAGAGTTGTTAACCAGCGTCGAAACCATGGCTAATATTGGTAGCTTTTGGTACGAGCCGGCGTCGGGACACCTATATTGGAGCCGCCAGTTAAGAGAGATTCACGGTGTAACCGATAATGAGCCCATTAGCTATGAAAAAGCGATGGAATTTCATTTACCTGAGTACCGGGAAAACATAAAGCAGCTTGTTGCACAAAGCCTGGAATTCAATAGAAGCTGGTCGGCAGAGAGTTGCCTGGAAGACACCGCTGGTCATATTCATTGGGTGAGCATTACCGGAGTGACTAAGCAACTGGACAGTGGCGAGACCGTTCTTTTTGGTGCGATTCAGGATGTAACCGAAAAAAAATACCGGCTACAGCAATTACAGGAACAGACGGGCGCACTTCGCAGCACCCTGGATAATTTAATTGATGCCGTTATTACCATTGATAGTAAAGGTATCATTACTAACTTTAGTGCTCCGGCGGAACGGATGTTTGGATACAGTGAGGCTGAAGCGAAAGGTAATAATGTCAGCATGCTGATGCCTGAGCCCTACGCCAGGGAACATGACCGTTATCTTGAAGCTTATCAGGAAACTGGCCGGGCACGTATTATCGGCATTGGTCGGGAGGTTCAGGGTAAGTGTAAAAACGGTGAAGTATTTCCCATCGATTTAGCGGTAACCGAGGTTAGCCGCGCCGGAGAAGCTCAATATATTGGCGTTATACGAGACATCACTGAGCAAAAAGAAAACGCCCGTAAGCTGGAATATCTAGCAAACTTTGATGAACAGACTGGTCTGCCAAATCGCCATCGTTTTCTCGACTTGGTCGAGAAACGCCTGGAGAGTAACCGACCAATAGTCGTTGCTGCAGTTAATATGGACTACTTTAATCGGGTGAACACCATACATGGGCACGAAGAAGGTGACCGTGTTATTCAGTTAATTGCGCAAAGACTGAGAGAGACTATTGGAGACTCGGGTTGGATAGCGAGAGACCTTGGAGACAGGTTTTGGGTGGGGGTCATGCAGGAATCTACGCAGGCTGGCCTGGAGGTTATCAGGAAACTGCATGATGCTTTGCGCGAGCCCTTTAGAACGAAATTTCAGACGCACTATTTAACCGCGAGTATTGGCGTGGGGTTAAGTGGCGGCGACGAAAATGCATCCGGGTTGCTGTCTCTGGCTGACACAGCCACTTCTAATGCGCGTCATAACGGTCGTGACCAAGTTGCGGTTTACGAAGCGGAAATATCCGAGTCCGTGGTTGCCGACGCGAAAACCGAGGTTGCCTTGCGGGCGGCTTTAGGTAAAGGGCAATTTGAATGTTGGCTGCAGTCGAAAGTCGATACCCAGGGAATTATTCGTGGCGCAGAAGCTTTAATGCGTTGGCGTAATGAGAACGGTGAACTCATTTCCCCGGCTCAGTTTATTCCGGTAGCAGAACGCTTACAGCTTATTATTCCAATGGCCAGAGAACTACTGCAGCAGGTAGCCTTTACACTGAACAAGTTAAAGGCGGAGGGACTTGATGACAATATCGCTGTTAATGTGAGCCCGGTTGAGTTCCTACAAAATGATTATGTGGAAACCGTACAGCAGATTTTTGCGGAGTATGATGCGCCGTTGAGTCAACTGACGATGGAAATTACTGAAAACCTACTCTTGGCTGATGCCGAAAAAGTGCAGCGAACCATGTCCCGTCTTGCTGAGTTGGGCGTTGTGTTCTCAATTGATGATTTTGGTACGGGTTATTCTAATTTATTGAGAATTCAGCAATTACCAATTACTGAATTAAAAATAGACAGAGAGTTTGTTCAGCTTGCGGAAGTAAATGAAAAGCATATGGGCTTGCTATTGGCGATGTTAAACATGGCTCGTTCTTTGTCGGTTTCTTCGGTTGCAGAGGGGGTAGAAACCGCTGAGCAAGTGAATTTACTTGGTGAAAATGGTGCTGATTTATTGCAGGGCTTTTATTTTGCAAGGCCAGTACACTATAAAACCTGGCTGAATGAGCGGTTGCCTCAGTAGCATGATCGTCCTAATTGATAATTTTGATTCATTTACTCACAACCTGGCTCGCTACTTTCGTGAACTGGGGGAAGACGTTTCTGTTTTTCGTAACAATGAAATAACAGTTCCGGGCATTGAAGAGCTCTCTCCGAAAGCTCTTGTGATATCCCCCGGTCCTTGCACACCCAACGAGTCAGGAGTGTCTTTGGCTGCGATTCAACACTTCCGGAAGAAACTTCCAATACTAGGCGTTTGCCTTGGGCACCAGGCATTAGCTCAGGTTTTTGGTGCCAAAGTTGTTCGCGCCGAGAAAGTTATGCATGGAAAAACATCGGTTATTCGACACAGCGGGAATGGACTGTTCCAGCATATTGAGAATCCTTTGGAAGTTACGCGCTACCATTCGTTGGTAGTTTGCCCGGCTAGTCTGCCAACAGATTTCTTAATTGATGCCGATACAGAGAGCGGGCGGGGAGCGTTGGAGATTATGGCAATAAGGCATAGGGACTTACCTTTATTTGGCGTACAGTTCCACCCGGAGTCGGTAATGACAGCTCAAGGCCATCATTTGTTAGCGAATTTTTTACGTTATATACGATAATCAGTAAGTAGCATTTATTGGGTTTATTCAACATAATGCTGCCGCAGTTCAGTTAATATAGAGGTAATATGTTTCACTTTTTTGCAGGTACGACGGAAGGCGGTAGTAATGACCCGGCCCTGCGTTTAGAAAAACGTTTTATCAACTATTTGATAAGTTTTCCGTTTGCGCGCAAAGCTCGCTCAAAGGCGGACGGTACTGACGAGGAAGACAAAGAACAGTTACGTCAACTGCTGGAAGTGGAGCGTCTGAACTATGAAGAACGTGACCGTAAGGCCCAGGCGCGCCAACGTTATGCTGACCGCATTTCTGACGAACTGCATGAAGAAATCTACCACCGGGCATTGAAAACGATAGATGACGGCGATTACATTCGCGAACGCCTGATACCGCTTCCTGAAAAACTGCCTGAGCTGCTTGATACCCTGAGTTTGAAAGCCGCATCTATGCGCCGCATTGAGTCAGTGGTGCAAGGTATGGACTGGTTTCACACGGGATTACTTCGAACGGTGAATCAACCCCCTTTTATCGATCGCAACAAGCAGGTAAAAATCGATAACTTACGTGTTGCCATGAGTTTTGTTGGAACCGAAAATCTTAGATTGTTAGCGCCCGCATACATCATGCAAAACTGGCTGCCTCCGGCGACACAGCCCTTTACTTTATTCCGTCGAAAAATTTGGGAACATTCTTTGGGGACGGCTATTGCTGCACATAACATTGCGGTAGAGCGCAAGCTGCGGGATCCGGTACTTGCTTATACTATTGGCATGTTCCATGAACTTGGAAAAATAGCGTTAACCAAACTGTATCTGCGCTTATTCGACGACGTGCAACGTGAGTTTGCGATGCAAAGTGTGAACGATAAGTCACCTGAGCGGCATAATACTATTGTAAAGTTGACCCCGGATGAACGTTTTCTACGCGACTTGATGCTTGAAAAAGACAAAGACGTCAGTTATTTGGTTGCTGAAGGTTGGGGACTCAAACGTGTTCCAGTGAGTAAGCATTTACTGGCTTTCACCCAAAGTAAAGCAGCAGAGAATGAATCTGAGTACGCGCAAGCTTTGGCCCAGGCAAACGCCTATTGTGAATTCAGAATGTTAAGAGAAGTGGACTTAGCCAGTCTGGAAGAAGGTAAACACTTGTTGAATAAGTACTCGATAACGGCAGAAACTATTGCGCGATTAAATAATATTAGTTTAAAGCGACCGCCTATTGTTGTGCCTGAGTAAAGTGTTAACACTCAAATTCTGTGTCTATCAACAGGTGATCGAACACATTATTAATATGGGTTTCATCATCAGTGAAGCGGACTCCAACACTGATCATGCTTCGCTCTTTGCGTTGGTTCATAATTTGACCTGAAAGGCTCAGTAACTCTTTCTGCGCGCCAGAACCAATGCCAACCTTAATATTCATATGAGTGACATTCCCGGCTTCATTTGGCGTGGTTTTAAAAACGATTCTGCATCCGGCAGAAGAGATGTCTACAATAATACCGCTGGCGAGTTTTTTCTTAGTGCTTGATTGACTGTTGTCAGCGGTGACATCAACTGGAATGTGTGTGCGTACTCGCTTTTGTGCACGTAGCGCCCGGTTTTCAACTTGTTCAGGATATTCTAAATACAACAACCTGAACGGAAAGTTGGTTACTGCCCGAATTTTCGTTTTAAAGGCAATACACTCGCCGGTCTCTCCTTCTAAAACCAACCGGACAATGACCGGGTTACCTTCAAATAAAACGTCTGAATAGCTCCCTTCGGTGCGGGGGTTGGGCTGCTTTAATAAGAGGTATTTGCCGGTATCAAACCCCACTAGCTGAAGTTTTGTGCGTACTTTTGCTGCGGCCGCAAACTCCACATCAATCATATCGCCTGGACGTAAGTAAGCCAGCTTTAGCTGTGGTTGCGATGGGGATTCCAGAGTTGGGGTCTGATTTTCCATAGTATTCTCTGTCGCCAAGCATTTACTCAATAAACTTCAGGCTAAATTAAGCATTGAAAAAAAGCAACGCAATTTTGCGTAGTAAAATGTTAAAAGCCATTTAACAAGTTGACTTAAGAAAAATTTATGACTAAAGATTCATTCTTTTTGCATGCATTAGCATAACTATTCGTATCTGATGCAAGAAAAGCGTAAAGCCCCGTTTTAAGCGATTTATAACGGAATTAACACAGACAAAGTGAACAAATTTTGGCATAATATTGGGCTACTTTAAGAGATGAATTTGTTGACACCTTTGTTAACTCGCTAAGGCGATAAGGACGAGAGTAATGGCAGACAATATGACAGTAAACCGTGAAATGTTTAATGACGTAATGGTTCCGAATTATAACCCTGCATCAATGATCCCGGTAAAGGGCGAAGGCGCCCGGGTATGGGATCAAGAAGGTCGTGAATACGTTGACTTTGCAGGCGGTATTGCTGTGAACTGTCTTGGTCATTGTCACCCGGCGATGGTGTCAGCCCTGCAGGAACAAAGCCAGAAACTTTGGCATTTAAGTAACGTGTTTACTAACGAGCCGGCAATTCGTCTGGCGAAGAAGCTTACCGAAGCGACTTTTGCTGATCGTGTTTACTACGCTAATTCAGGCGCTGAAGCCAACGAAGCGGCATTAAAACTGGCGCGTCGCTGGGCGATTGAAAAGCACGGTGAGCATAAACAAAAAATCATTGCTTTCACTAAAGGCTTCCACGGCCGTACCTTCTTTACCGTAACCGTTGGTGGTCAGCCCGCTTACTCTGACGGCTTTGGGCCAAAACCCGGCGCTATTGACCATGTTGACTATAACAACGTTGATGCTTTAAAAGCGCTGATTTCTGATGATACCTGTGCCGTAATGATGGAGCCACTGCAAGGTGAAGGTGGCGTGGTGAGCCCTGACGTTGAGTTCGTAAAAACGGTACGTGAGCTTTGTGACCAGAACAACGCGTTACTCATTTTTGATGAAGTACAAACGGGTTTTGGCCGTACCGGTAGCCTGTACGCTTATGAGCAACTGGGTGTTACGCCAGACATTCTGACTTCAGCGAAAGCATTGGGTGGCGGTTTCCCTATTGGCGCTATGTTAACGACAACTGAAATCGCAGAGCATCTTAAACCTGGTACACACGGCAGTACTTACGGTGGGAACCCGCTGGCATGCGCTGTGTCAGAGGCGGTATTTGATATTGTAAATACCAAAGAGACTCTGGATGGCGTAAAGAAACGCGAACAGTGGTTCAAAGAACAGCTGGCAGCAATTAACGAAAAATATAACGTGTTTAGTGAAATTCGTGGTCAGGGCTTGTTGCTTGGCGCGGCAATGAATGAAGAATACGAAGGACGTGCGCGCGACTTCCTGTTAGCTGGCCAGGAACATGGGGTAATGGTTTTAATTGCCGGTGCTAATGTCGTGCGCTTCACTCCGTCACTAGTCATTTCTGAAGAAGACGTAAAAGAAGGCCTGCAGCGCTTTGAAAAAGCGGTTGCTCAGGTTGTCGGTCAATAACTGAGGCTGTTTTATGTTGCTAATCAGACCCATTAAGCCGTCAGATTACGAAGCGTTATACCAGTGCGCGATTGAGTCAGGTCATGGTTTTACTTCTTTACCGGTAGACCAGTCGCTGCTGGAGCGTCGTATTAATGCGGCGCAAAAAGCTTTCGCTAAAGACACCGTTGAAACACCAGGTGATGAAAGCTACCTGTTTGTTATGGAAGATACTGAAACAGGGACTATTGCAGGTGTCAGTGGTATCGAAGCTGCGGTGGGTTTGAATGAAGCCTTCTGGCATTACCGATTAGGTAAAGTTGTGCATCATTCAGAGAAGCTCAATATCTATAATGCGCTGGAAACTCTTACTCTGTGTAATGACTACACGGGTGTTTCCGAGTTGTGCACGCTGTTTTTGCGAGAGCCCTACCGGCACAACATGAACGGACGTACATTGTCACGTTTTCGCATGTTGTTTTTGGCGCAATTTAAGCAACGCTTCAGTGACTGGGTAATAGCGGAAATGCGCGGCGTTTCAGATGAGAATGGTGATTCGCCATTTTGGAACTGGCTGGAAGAGAACTTTTTCTCAATGGACTTTCCAAAAGCGGACTACTTAAGTGGTATTGGCGATAAAGTCTTTATTTCTGAGCTGATGCCGCGTTTTCCTATTTACACCAATCTACTGAGTAAAGAGGCACAGGCGGTTATAGGTAAAGTACACGACAACACTCGTCCGGCGCTTAAGCTACTTGAGTCGGAAGGCTTTCGCTTCCGTGGTTTTGTCGACATTTTTGATGCCGGCCCAACGGTTGAAGCGGAAGTTTGTAATCTTAACAGTGTGCGTAACAGTCGTTTAGTGCCGGTAGCAGTACGCGATTCAGTCGCCGAAGGTGAGGGAGTTCCTCATATTGTGTGTAATACGCAGTTGAAGAACTTCCGCGCGACAAAGCTTTCTTTGCCAGAAGGCGCAGAAGAACTCATATTGACGACAGAACAAGCACAGGCAATGCATTTAGAAAGCGGCGATGAAGCCCGCATTGTTGCACTCTAAGCAGGAGTATTTGTATGACGAACAGTATTCAATTTATCGATGGTTGTTGGGAAGCAGGTGAAGGCCAGTTGTTTAAGTCAATTGACCCGGCCCGTAACGAAGCTATCTGGAGCGGTGAATCCGCCAGTGAAGCTCAGGTAGAAAAAGCGGTAATGGCAGCTCGCAAAGCATTTCCAGACTGGGCTGGCCGCAGCGTGGAAGAGCGCTTAGCTCTTTGTAAGAAGTTTTCAGAATTACTGGAAGAAAATAAAGAGCACCTGGCGCAGGTCATGGCAAAAGAAACCGGTAAACCTGTATGGGAAACCCGTACCGAAGTTGGCGCTATGATGGGCAAAGTCGCTATTTCTGAGCGTGCTTACCATGAGCGTACCGGCACCGTTGAAAACGAAATGCCGGGGGCTAAAGCCTTTATTCGTCATAAGCCACACGGTGTGGTGGCAGTTTATGGCCCTTATAACTTTCCGGGGCACCTACCGAACGGGCACATTGTGCCAGCACTGATTGCTGGTAACACGGTAGTGTTTAAGCCAAGCGAACTAACCCCAATGGTTGCTCAGGAAACCATTAAGTTATGGGAAAAAGCGGGCATTCCAGCTGGCGTTTTAAACCTGGTTCAGGGCGAAGTTGAAACCGGCAAAGCACTCTCGGCACACCCTCAAATTGATGGCTTGTATTTCACCGGCTCATCAAACACCGGGCACTTGTTGCACAAACAGTTTGGCGGTCGCCCGGACAAAATTCTCGCGTTGGAAATGGGCGGTAATAATCCGTTGCTGGTTACTAACGTTGCTGATATTGATGCGGCGGTTCATAACATTGTACAGTCAGCTTTTATTACTTCAGGCCAGCGTTGTACATGCGCGCGGCGTTTGTTCATTGAAGACTCTGAACAAGGCCGTGCAGTGCTTGAGCGTTTAATTGAAGTGACTGAAAATATTCTGGTCGATGACTATGAAGCTGACCCTCAGCCGTTTATGGGTGCAATGATTTCTGCTAAAGCTGCGGGCGAAATGGTCGATGCACAAAATGAACTGCTGCATAAAGGTGCTAAGTCATTAGTGCGTATGAAGCAGGCTGATTCGAAAAAAGGTTTTGTAACTCCGGGTATAGTCGATGTTACTGGTGTTGAAGACCTGCCGGATGAAGAGCATTTTGGACCGTTACTAAAAGTGTATCGCTTTAAAGATATTGATGAAGCTATCAAAGAAGCGAACAACACGCGTTATGGTCTGTCTGCCGGTGTGCTTTGTGACGATGAACAAACGTATCGTTACTTTTTCAAACATATTCGCGCAGGTATTGTGAACTGGAATAAGCCGATTACGGGTGCCAGCAGTGCAGCACCGTTTGGCGGTATTGGAGCAAGTGGTAACCATCGTGCCAGCGCCTATTATGCAGCCGACTACTGTGCGTACCCGGTTGCGTCAGTAGAAGCTGACAGCATGAGTTTACCTGAGAATTTAGCGCCAGGGCTTAAATTTTAATCACAATCTGTGCTAGTTTATCGGCTGGGCAACGCGAATGGTTGCCTGGCCGTGTGACAAAGAGAAGCAGATGATAGTTGAAACAGACGGATATATTGAGTTAATCCAGTACCTGACGGGTCAGTTACCAGTCTTTACTGAACAGGGTAATAGCGCAAAAACAGCCGATTACACCTTACGCGACTTAATGGAAGAGCGCTTATCAGAAAGCATGATGGCAGTTTTTGAGCAAAACGAGCTTGACCAGGAAATGCGTCTGGATATTGTCCGTGAAACCGACGCTATAGTTTATGATTTAGAAGAGGTGCTATCTAAGGTTCTGGATACACACCCTACCCCTCAGCAGGAAGCTTTCATTAATGAGTTTGTCGGCCTGGTGAAAAACCTTTTTGATGAACGCCTGCAAAGTTACCGGTTATAGTTTTTATTCATTCCAGTAAGGATCCCCCTAATGTCAGCAAATAATATGAGCGCGAAGGTTGCCTGGGTTGATGGTATGACCTTTGTGGCTACATCAGGTAGTGGCCATCAGGTGGTTATGGACGGTGACAGCCCGGGAAATGCACCAAGCCCAATGGAAATGGTGCTGATGTCAGCGGGAAGTTGTGCATCGGTTGATGTTGTCAGTATCCTTAAAAAAGCCAAACAAAACCTACACCGCTGTTATTGTGAGTTATCCGGTAAGCGGGCGGAGTCTGTTCCTAAAGTCTTTACAGAAATTCATTTAGAATTTGTTGTGGTGGGTGAAGACATTAACGAAAAACATGTTGAGCGTGCGGTAAAGCTTTCAGCCGATAAATATTGTTCTGTTGCTAAAATGCTGGAAGCTTCCGTTAAAATGACACACAGCTATCGCATTGAATCTCCTCAAAAAGACGACTGACCTTTGAATTACCGACACATTTTTCACGCGGGCAACTTTGCGGATGTTTTTAAACATTTGCTGCAGGCCCGTGCACTTGAGTACTTTCAGCAGAAGAACAAGCCATATTTTGTACTGGATACTCATGGTGGTATTGGCTATTACGATTTACAAGGTGACGAAGCTGTTAGAACGGCAGAAGCCGAACAAGGTATTGTGCGCTTTGCTGAGCAAGCGGCAGATGAGCCCTTAGCAAAACAGTATTTACGAATTGTCAGTGGTCTTAACCCAGGCAGTGAGAGTTTGCGTTATTACCCGGGGTCGCCCGTGTTAACCTCAGAGTTTCTGCGCGAAGGCGACCGGCTGGTCGTTTGTGAATTGCATAAAGAGGACGCAGAAACGCTTAAACAGACCCCTTTAGGACGGCATAAACAGGTGCAGGTACTGGCGCCGGTGAATGGGTATGAAGCGGTCCGTTCGCAATTACCCCCGGCTGAAAAGCGGGGCCTGGTTCTGATTGACCCGCCGTTTGAAAATATGAGTGAATTCGACGACGTGGTTGATGCGCTTAAACAAGGCTTGAAGCGCTGGAAAAGCGGCAGCTTCGCGGTTTGGTATCCGATAAAAGACGAGTTGAAAACAGCGGCCTTTCATCGCGATGTTGCCGCTTTGCAGGACATTCCGAAAACCATGATAATGGAACTCAATATACGTACAAACGATGAACGTAAAGGCCTACATGGTTGTGGTTTTCTTTGGGTGAATCCGCCTTATGGTGTTGTCCAGGACAGTGAGCAGTTACTGCCTTTATTATGCAAAACATTAGCTCAGGACAAAGGTGCGAATTTTCACAGCCGCTGGCTGGTTAGCGAGTAGTTACTTACTTGATATCCAGTCTACCTGACGCCGCACTTGGTTTTTCCTTTCCATAATTTGCTCAATAAGCGGCGTTAAAATCAGTTCCATAGCTAACGCCATTTTGCCGCCGGGCACAACCAGGGTGTTGGTTCTCGACATAAATGAGCCGTCTATCATTTGCAGATAATACGGGAAGTCGACGTTTTTAATGCCGCGAAAGCGTATGACAACAAAGCTCTCATCCAGCGACGGTATATCTTTTGCGCTAAACGGGTTTGAGGTATCGACAGTGGGAACCCGCTGAAAGTTAATATGAGTTCGTGAGAATTGCGGCACAATATGGTGAATGTAATCTTCCATGCCACGCACAATACTGGTCGTTACCGCTTCACGTGAATGACCGCGCTCAGATGTGTCACGAATCAGTTTCTGGATCCATTCCAGGTTAACAATGGGTACCATACCTATCAGTAGGTCGACATACTGCGCGACATCGTAACCGCTACCACAAACACCGCCATGTAAGCCTTCGTAGAATAAGGCATCGGTGCTCTCAGGAAGCTCTTCCCATGGGGTAAACGTGCCGGGCATCTGGTTATAAGGCACGGCATCGTCAAAGCTGTGTAAGTAACGACGAACTTTACCGTTACCGGTTTGCGAGTATGAACGAAATAAAGACTCCAGACGGTCGAAGTCGTTGGCTTCAGCACCGAAGTAACTGATATGTCGTCCTTGCTCTTGCGCCTTTCGAATGGCCAAATCCATTTCGGGGCGAGAATAGCGGTGAAAACTGTCGCCTTCCACAAAGGCTGCGCTGACATCTAACGAGCGAAAGATGTGGCGTACCGCCTGGCCGGTTGTGGTAGTTCCTGCTCCTGATGAACCGGTAACGGCAATTATCGGGTGCTTCGATGACATAACATTCTCGCAAACTAAATAAGAACAGTTGTTATACTGACCTGCTTTCCCAAGGTCAAGGTAAACTCGACGACTTTAATAGTGGGGAGGCGGAGGTTCAGCAGCCGGATCGGAGTCAGTTGACTGATTCTCCTGCATTTGTTTCAGGCGCTTGCCCAGCCACCGAATCTGCTTTTGCATTTCAGTCATTTGTTGAGTTTGTTCGGTAACCAGTTTGTTTAATGAGTTGATGGTGTCTTCCTGAAAGGTGAGTTGCATTTCCAGGTTATTCAGTTGCCCTTCAATTTTTTCTATTGTCATTCTTTACTACCTGTTAAATCGATATTCCACCACTCGGCGAGGCCGGCAGAACTTTCACTAATAACCATTTGCTCTTCTTCATCGAAGACGACAGATAACACAGAAGCGTTGCTTGGGCGGCCGCCGTCGCGTAAGTCTACTCGCCAATGCGAAAGTTGTTTTCCTGTCGCTGTGTCCCAGATTGCAATTTGACGTGATGGTGACCCGGTAAGGAGATAATCACCGGATGCGCTAAAGCGCGCGGCGCTAAAAATTTTATGACGCTCCATGAATTTCAGATTGGAAACCGTTTTTCCATCGGGTAAAGCTCGGATAACGGCGTTATCGGTGGCGTCTGCAATAAATGCGAAGTGTCCATCGGGGTGCAGAGCAACCTGTGTGGTGCGTCCGTCTAGCGGCCAGCGGTGGACAATTTGTCCGCTACGGGTATCCCATAGTATGGCTGAGTGGTCATTGGAGCCACTGAGTACATAAAAACCGTTGGGAGAAATATCCAGTGCATTAATGGTTTCTGTATGGCCATAAAATTCAATGCGCCGGCCTGAGGCGGGGTTAAAGGCAACCTGTGTGCCATCGCGCTTGCCCAGCACGACTGTCCCGCCCTTTTTGCTGACGACCAGCTTTTGTATTCCCCCGGAACCTATCTTCCAGAATCCTAAATTTTCGCCGCCTTCAATGTCCCACATGGAGAACTCTTTACGAGAGGCAGCAACTGCTACTGCGCCGTCTGCGCTGATATCAACATCGATAATTTGCGAAACTTCACTTTCATTATGTTGCCACTGATACTTTGCATTGGTGGCGTAGCGTGGCCAAAGCAGCAACCCGGTTTCATCTGTAGAGACCAGACTGAAACTGCCATCATCAGCTATATCAGCGGCGTAGGTTCCATTTTCCGCATGAACTGCTTTATTTATTTTCTCTGGTGATGGTTGGCAACCTGCCATGGCAATGAGCAGCATGAGCGCACTGCACAGCTTGAGAAAAGGCATAGGCAAGTTCCTTATGGTTGTGTAGTATGGGTCTGTTACATAACACTATTATGGCATAGTCCGAAAGGATGCAAGACGATAATTGGAGAAAACGATGAAACAACTGATGAAGCCGTTAGCTATCTCAGCCATCGCGCTGGCGTTGACCGCTTGTTCACAAGAAAAATTTCCGGCTAATGAAACTGAGTTAACGGATGAAAAAGATAAGCAGGCGTACGCTTTAGGCTCTTCTGTCGGCGGCTTTATTGCGCGTAACCTGGAGCGTCAGGAAGAAGCCGATTATATGCTTGAACGTGACATTGTTATTGCTGGTTTTGTTGATGCGATAAAAGGTGACCCACAACTGAGTGACGAAGAAGCAGAAGAGATTCTAAATGCAATGCGTCAGGAAGTAATGGAACAGCGCCAGAACGTTTTAGGCAAAAAGTCAGAAGAAGAAGGCAAAGCTTACTTAGCTGAAAACGCGAAGAAAGAAGGCGTGCAAACAACCGACTCAGGTCTTCAGTATGAAGTGCTGGAAGAAGGCGATGGCGTCAGTCCTTCAGAAACCGACATGGTTGAAGTTCACTATGAAGGTACGCTGGTAAATGGTGAGGTGTTTGACAGTTCCTATGAGCGTGGCGAACCAACATCATTTCCGTTAAACCGGGTTATTCCTGGCTGGACAGAAGGTCTGCAGCTGATGAAAGAAGGCGGTAAATATCGCTTCGTGATTCCGGCTGAACTGGCTTACGGTGAACGCGAAGTTGGTGGTGGTCAGATACCGCCAAATTCAACACTGATATTTACTGTTGAATTGCTGAACGTTCAAAAAGACGAGCTGGATACAGAGCAAGAGTAAAAACGGCTTGATTGATAAAAGCGCCGGCAGAGTTTGCCGGCGCTTTTTTGTTTTTAAGTGCGTTTAGGCGGGTATTAAATTATGTTCGTCTAAATGGTTGAGGAGTTTATCTTCAAATTCCATTCTTAACTCAAGCGCTTCACCCAGTGCTGATAAATCTCTATCGAAGGTTTCACAGTGATCCGTGGAACTGATATCCCCGTATTTATCGTTAAAGTCTAATGCAATCTCTGTCGTGTCAGAAATTAAAGGGAACAATTCATCGGCTAAGTCATCAACAGAATGTCCCTGTGAACTTGCTTCGCGCACAATTTGATCATAAATTTCAAAGTGACCGCTTGAGACATAATCGACCAGTTGGCCGCAGAAATTTCGGATATCGACAACATCAGGTAAGCCTTGACGGATGCTTTCATAAGGAGGGAGCGCGGCAAGTTTAAAGTAATTGACTAATAAGTCCTGGCGTTCAGACAGCCAGAGATCGATAGTTTTATGAGCGCCACCCCAGCGCTTTTTTGCCTGCTCATTACGGCTTAACATGATACTCTCCGTTTATAGTTTCAGTACCTAATGTAAATTCAGAAGCATTAGAACTCAACTGATTTTACAGAAAACTAAGCGGATTCGATACGCGGAATTATTATGGCGACTTTGTATTCAAAACCTGCAGATGATGAACCTGCCTGGTGGTTCATTGTAAGTTCCGATCACCTTTTTCTAGATATTACCGGAGAAGTGCCATTCGGTTGTTTACAAGATCTAGGTTTTCCGGATTTGAATGAATACCGGGTTGTCGAGATAGGTGAACTGCGCGAACGCAGTTGCTACCTGGTAATGGCAGACTACATGGATGAGCAGTTTACAGGAGGCGAGTTTGCACCGTTAAGACAGTTGCTTGCTGTAGATGACATGGAGAAGTTTGCAATGGCTGGCAGAGCACGCCAGTTCAGTGACTTTCTGAATACCCATCGCTTCTGCGGCCGTTGCGGTGCGCGTATGCAGACCATTGAATGGGAACTGGCAATGCACTGTAACCAATGCCAGCACCGCTGTTACCCCAGAGTGTCGCCGTGCATTATTGTCGCCATTCGTAAAGACGATAAAATTTTGTTGGCTCAGGGCAAGCGGCATAAAGCCGGACTGCATTCCATTCTCGCGGGCTTTGTTGAGGCGGGCGAGAGCCTGGAGCAGGCATTAGAGCGAGAAGTTTATGAAGAAGCCGGAATTCGCGTTAAGAACATTCAATACCATTTGAGCCAGCCCTGGTCTTTCCCTCATTCACTGATGATGGGGTTTACCGCCGAATGGACAGAAGGTGAGCTGCATATTGACCCACACGAACTGATTACCGGAGACTGGTTTGCTTTCGATAATCTGCCTATGATCCCTCCCGAAGGAACTATAGCAAGAACTTTGATTGATCTCTCTCAAAAGAGGTAAGCACAAGTTTTCATGGAGCCAATGCCTGCGGACTGATAAAATACCGGGCATTGATGTTGATAAATAATTGGATTCACTATGACCGCTCCGGCGCTTAAAAATGATCGTTACCTTCGTGCATTAGCAAAACAACCCGTTGATCGCACTCCCGTCTGGATGATGCGTCAGGCTGGACGCTATTTACCTGAGTATAAAGAGGTGCGCGCGCAGGCTGGCGACTTTATGTCATTATGCCGCAATACTGAGCTTGCCTGTGAAGTGACCATGCAACCGTTGCGTCGGTTCGACCTGGATGCTGCCATACTCTTCAGTGATATTCTGACGATTCCCGATGCTATGGGTCTGGGCTTATATTTCGAAACAGGTGAGGGGCCCAAGTTTAAGGATCCGGTACGCAGTATGGCCGCCATTAAAAACCTGGCCGTACCCGATATGGAAGATGAGTTAGGTTACGTGATGGATGCTGTGCGCGCTATTCGTCGTGAGCTGAATGGCAGTGTGCCGCTTATTGGTTTCTCTGGCAGCCCGTGGACACTGGCGACCTATATGGTTGAAGGCGGAAGTACCAAGAACTTTTCTAAAGTGAAGCAGCTAATGTTTGCTGACCCTGAAGCCATGCATACCTTGCTGAACGTGCTGGCTGAGTCCGTGACTCAGTACCTTAATGCACAAATCGCCGCAGGCGCACAATCGGTCATGATATTCGACACGTGGGGCGGTGTGCTGTCTCCGCGCGACTACAAAGCATTCTCTCTGGCTTACATGGAAAAAATTGTGTCGGGTCTTACGCGAGAAGCCGATGGACGCAAAGTGCCCGTTACCCTGTTTACTAAAAATGGTGGGCAATGGCTGGAAGCTATGGCTGCCAGTGGCGCAGATGCGCTGGGTGTAGACTGGACAACGGATTTAGGTGATGCCAGAGGACGCGTCGGCGGGCAAGTTGCCCTGCAGGGCAATATGGACCCCAGTGTGCTTTATGCAAAACCAGAGCGAATAGAGGAAGAGGTACAAACGATTCTGCAAAGCTATGGCTCAGGTACCGGTCATGTCTTCAACTTGGGTCATGGAATTCACCCTGAGGTCGATCCGGAACACGCCGCTGCCTTTATTAACGCCATTCACAAATACAGCCCTGCGTTTCATTCAAACGACTGAATTTGCGATTAAACCGCTATAATCCTCGTTAAGTGCACCGCCTTTCGGGCGGTGTTTTGCGTACAATGGTCTATGTTAAAAGCGTTGTATTTTGAACTTAGAGGTAAACATGGCGAAACGTTCCTGGATAAACCCTATCACTATTGTTGTCGTTATTTTGATCGCGGCAGCCGTGTATCTGTTTGGGTTCCCTCCTGAAGAAAAGGTTGAAGAAGGCAAGGAACAGACTGTCCCGGTAAAAATTCAAACCGCCGAAATTAGTGAGTTCCGCGATACCATCGAAGCACTTGGCACCGCCATGGCCAATGAAACGGTTCGTATTACCGCGCAAACTCAGGATGTTGTTGAAAAAATTTATTTTGAAAGCGGCGACTTAGTTGAGCAGGGACAATTGCTTGCTGAGTTGAATGCTCGCAAAGAAGTTGCCCGCGTGCAGCAGCTTAAGTTCAGTTTAGATGAAGCCAAACGTCAGCTTGAGCGGGTGAGTGAACTGCGCCGCGGTAATGCCGCATCGCAACAACAATTCGACGAGCAACAAGTACGCGTTAACGGTCTGCAGGCTGATTTAGAAGTGGCTGAAGCGACACTACGCGAAATGAAAATTTATGCGCCGTTTTCAGGTCGTGTCGGTATTCGTGAAATTAGTGCAGGCTCATTAGTCAGCCCCGGCGATGTGTTTACAACACTGGATGACATCAAGCCCATTAAAGTTGATTTTAGTGTTCCCGAGCGTTACTTCGCCAGTATTGCCGTTGACCAGGAAGTGATTGCCCGCAGCCGGGCTTATCCGGGCGAACAGTTTGTCGGACGTATTTCCAGTATTGATTCGCGCGTTGACCCCGTGACTCGTTCCGTGAAAGTGCGCGCTAAAATTGATAATGATGATGAACGCCTGCGTCCGGGAATGTTACTCCAGATCACGCTATTGCGGAGTATTGACGAAGCCTTATTACTTCCTGAAAAAGCCCTTATTCCAATTCAAAACAGACAATATGTGTACGTGTTAACCCCGGATAACCGGGCGCGCCAAAAAGAAGTGACCATTGGCCGTCGTAAGCCGGGAATCGTAGAAATTACTGACGGCCTTAAGCCGGGAGAAAAAGTCATTATAGAAGGTATTGTTCGCCTTCGTGACGGTGTACCTGTTTCTGTGCAGGGAGGTTAAGTTATGTTGTTGTCTGACCTTTCTGTAAAACGTCCGGTTTTTGCAACCGTACTGAATATTCTGCTGGTGGTTTTCGGTATCGTGGCTTTTACCATGCTGCCGTTGCGCGAGTACCCGGATATTGATCGCCCCATAGTTTCTATTGATACAGACTACCCCGGAGCCTCGGCCGAAGTTGTAGAAACTCAGGTAACGCAGCTGGTCGAAGACCGCATTAGTGGCATAGAAGGTATTAAAAACATTAGTTCCAGCAGCCGCAACGGCCGCTCCAGTATCAGTATTGAATTTAATCTGACTCGCGACATTGATGCCGCTTCTAACGACGTTCGTGAGCGTGTGTCCCGGGTACTTGATAATCTACCCGAAGAGGCTGACCCCCCTGAGGTTTCAAAAGCTTCAAGCGATGAGAGCACCATTGTCTGGTATAACCTTCGTAGCGAAAGCATGTCGATTCTCGAGCTGACTGACTATGCGGAGCGATACATCGTAGACCGTCTGTCAGTCGCCGATGGCGTTGCTCGGGTGGTCATTGGTGGTGACCGCCGTTATGCCATGCGCGTCTGGCTGGACCGTGATGCTATGGCGGCACGGCAGGTGACGGTAACCGACATCGTCAGCCGTTTGCGTGAAGAAAACGTTGAGCTTCCGGCGGGTGAAGTCGAGTCAACCGACAGAGAATTCTCGGTTCGTATGGCGCGCGCTTATCTATCGCCGGAAGACTTCAAAAACCTGGTGATACGACAGGGCGACGATGGTTATTTAGTGCGCCTGGGTGAGGTTGCCCGGGTAGAATTGGGTGCTGAAGATGACAAAACCGATTTCCGTGGGAACGGGGTTAACATGGTCGGTGTTGGTGTCATTAAGCAGTCGAAAGGTAACACTCTGGACGTTGTGAAGAACGTTCACCGGGAGATGAGAAAAATTCAGGAAACGTTGCCGGAAACCATGTATCTGGCACCCAGTTATGACTCCTCGATATTTATTCAGGGCTCCGTTGATGAGGTCTATAACACCCTGGCCGTGGCGATGGCGCTGGTTATTGTGGTTATTTATCTGTTCTTAGGGAACATAAGAGCCACCATAGTACCGGCGTTGACTGTACCTGTTGCCATTATTGCTTCCTACATGGTTTTGTTTGCTCTGGGCTTTTCTATCAACTTACTGACCTTGTTGGCGCTGGTATTAGCAATTGGCCTAGTCGTTGATGACTCTATTGTTGTGCTGGAGAATATTTATCGCCGCATAGAAGAAGGCGAGCCTCCTATTCTGGCGGCTTACCGGGGGGCCCGTGAGGTTGGTTTTGCTGTCATAGCAACTACACTGGTATTGATCTCAGTGTTTGTGCCACTGGCCTTCCTGGAAGGAAATATCGGTAAACTCTTTACCGAGTTTGCTATAGCTATAGCGGCCGCTGTCGCTTTTTCCAGTATCGCAGCGTTGACTCTGACGCCAATGCTGAGCTCTAAGGTCTTAAGCAAAAAGGAACGAACCAGTAAATTCGGCAGAGCCTTTGATGCGACCTTTAACTGGCTTGAAAGAGGCTATCGCAATGTGCTCGAAAAGAGCGTAAAGCGACCGCTGATGGCCGTCGTACTGGTTGTTATGTCCGGCGTCGTTGCCTTTGGATTATTCAGTTTTATACCGCAGGAGTTTGCGCCGCCGGAAGACCGCGGCACGTTCTATATTCAGGTGCGCAGTGCCGAGGGGGCCAGTTTTGAGTCGAGCTCCCGACATATGGACGAAATTGAGCAAATTCTGCTGCCTTATATTGATGAAGGGAAAATCGATCGCCTAATTGTTCGGGCTCCGGGTTGGGGCGGTAGCGCAGGTATTGCTATTGTCGGTGCCGTTCCTTTCGATGAGCGAGAATGGTCAAGCTTTGATTTAATGGAAGAAATGCGCTCGCAGTTGGATTCGGTCGTGGGCGTTCAGGCTTTCGCCTTTATGCGCAGCGGTATAAGCGGAGGCGGTGGACGGCCGGTGCAGTTTGTGCTGCAAGGTAATACCTATGAGAGACTGGCAGAATTTCGTGACATTGTGATTGAAGAGGCATCGACCAATCCAGGCTTACAGAACCTCGACAGTGACTATAAGGAAACGCTGCCGCAGTTACTGATTCAGGTTGATGAAGCCAGTGCGGCAGATCTGGGTGTTTCCGTACAGGATATCGGTATTACGCTACAGTCGGTGCTGGGTCAAAGGCGAGTAACCACTTACCTTGACCGCGGCGAAGAATATGACGTAATGCTGGAAGGTGAAAAAGCTGATTATCGCAGCCCAAGTGCCATAGACAACATTTACGTCCGTTCACGCAAAAGTGACGAATTGATTCCGTTGTCAAACCTGGTGACTATTACCGAGCAAGCCACGTCAGCCCGACTGAATCGTTATAACCGTATGCGCAGTGTGACTATTGAAGCGAACCTTGCAGAGGGTTACTCGTTGGGCGAAGCCTTGAGCTATCTGGAAGGGGTTGTGCAAGAGAAGCTTCCGGAAGATGTTTCTATTGACTATAAAGGTGAGTCGCAACTTTATAAGGAAAGTGGCAACTCAATCATCTTTGTTTTCGGTCTTGCATTGGTGATCACCTTCCTGGTTCTGGCAGCGCAGTTCGAAAGCTTTATTCACCCGCTGGTTATTATGCTGGCCGTGCCTATGGCTATCGTAGGTGCCTTATTAGCACTGTACATAACGGGTATGAGTATCAATATCTACAGCCAGATTGGTATTGTGATGCTAATAGGTCTGGCTGCGAAAAACGGTATTCTTATTGTTGAGTTTGCGAACCAGTTGCGCGACTCCGGTATGGAGTTTAAAGAGGCTGTACTTAAAGCTGCTCAACAACGGTTACGGCCCATTGTAATGACGGCGTTCACAACCTTAATGAGTGCAATGCCGCTAATTCTTGGGTCGGGACCTGGAGCGGAAAGTCGAATGGTCATTGGTACGGTTATTTTTGCAGGTGTTGCAGTGGCTGCTTTCCTGACGTTATTCGTCATTCCCGCTCTGTACATAGCACTGGCTAGAAACACTAGCTCACCAATGGCTATTACTCGTAAGCTGGAGTCGTTGCAGGAAGAGTACCCGGACCATCATAGCTGATGGTCCGCTAAGCTAATAATAAAGAATAGGTTCGTTGCCGGCAGTGGTTAGGCCGGCAACGACATTTTGTGCGTAGTTAGGGTGGTTAGTGAAAATGCCGTCCACACCCATTGCGTGCAGCTCTTCGATATCGTGTTGGCCGTCTACTGTGTAGACATAAACTTGTAAGCCTCTACGATGACCATCCTCAACCAGTTCAGGTGTCACAAAGTCTACCGCAAAGTGGGCTGAGAAAGCCTGTAGCTCCTCTGCGAACTGACAATAGCTCAATGGGCAACTGGCACTCAAAGCGCCAATTTTAATTTCAGGGCGCCGCTTTTTAAGCCGTTGCAACCAGTGGTGGTTAAAAGATGAAACCAAGAGTTGTTCAGGTTTGAAATTGGCGTGCTGTAGAGCGTAATCAATATCAAGCAGAAGTTCTTTGGTGGGCATATCACCTTTAAGCTCAATATTTACGTGACAATGTCCGTTAATATGAGCCAGTGCTTCGCGCAAGGTGGGTATAGACTGTTGACCAAACACTTTCAGATGTTTTATCTGCTCAGCGGTTAAGTCTTTTAATCGGCCGGGGGTGGCCGTCAGGCGTTCCAGGTATCGGTCGTGAAACACAAAACGTTCACCGTCTATGGCGTAAACGTCCAGTTCAATGCCGTGTACGCCGCTATCCATGGCCCGCGAGAAAGCGGCAAGCGTATTCTCCGGGGCTTCATAACTGGCCCCTCGGTGTGCCCATAAAATCAATCGTCGCTCTCTTTTATCTCTGCCATAGCTTCTCCCATGCGCGTGGTAGAAAGAGGCTTAAGCTCGTCATCAAATTCAATCGAGTTTTCGGTAAAAGTTAACACTACGGTTGAGCCGAGTTTGAAATGGCCCATTTCTTCACCTTTTTTGAGGTGTATAGCTGAGTGGCCCGACGTTGGATAAGACCAGCTCTGAATACGACCTCCGGTAGGCGGCGTGACAGTGCCTGACCAAACCGTGCCGATACTGGCGACGATAGTTGCGCCGACCAATACCATCGATATGGGGCCGACTTCGGTATCAAAAATAGCAACAACGCGCTCGTTACGGGCGAATAGGTTCGGTACATTAGCCGCGGTTAACGGGTTTACTGAATATAAGTCACCCGGCACGTAAATCATCTTTTTCAGAACGCCGTCGCAAGGCATATGAATGCGGTGGTAATCTTTCGGTGCCAGATAAATGGTTGCGAACTTACCGTTTACAAAAGGCTTGGCGTCTTGTTCGTTGCCACCTAATAACTCTTGTAACGAGTAGTCGTGTCCTTTTGCTTGAAAAATGCGTCCGTCCTCAATGTCGCCTAACTGGCTGACGGCACCGTCGACCGGGTGTGCTAACTCATCATCTTTTGCTTCTAACGGTCTAAGTTCTGGTTTTAGATGTCGGGTAAAGAATTCATTAAAGGTCTTATAAGCCTTAGGTGACTCGTGAATGGCTTCACTCATGTCAATTTTATACTGCCGAATAAACCAGCGGATAAAAATCTGTGTGAACCATCCGGCACGTGCAGCGGCAAACTTTCCCATCAAGCGGGAAATTAAATGCTTAGGCATGACATGCTGGAAGAAGATTTTGACTTTATCGGTCTTAGCCACAGTTATTTACCTCGAATTGCCCGACTGGGCTTTTGTGTTTTCATCGTCTCAATAATGCGATGATAATTAGAAAGACGCCAGTCATGCAATTGATTGTTACCTACAGCCTCTTGCAATGCGCAGCCCGGATCATCGCCGTGCTTACAGTCGCGGAATTTGCAGCCACCTAAGTAGTCACGGAAGTCGACATAGCACCAGGCGACTCTCTCAGGTTCAAGATGCCATAACGAAAACTCCCGGATGCCGGGTGAGTCAATAAGGGCGCCGCCTTCCTTTAAGTCATACCAGGTTGCAACCGTCGTTGTGTGCTGTCCTAATCCAGAGTTATCTGACACTAAATTTGTGTCGGCGTTCACGTCTGGTAACAGCTGGTTTACCAGCGATGACTTACCGACTCCGGACTGACCGACAACAATCGAAATATGGTCTTTCAGCATCTCCTGCAAAGCATCCAGCCCGCTCTGAGTTGCACTGCTGACGTTTAGTACTTTGTAACCGATGCTTTCGTAGTCTTTCAGCCTTTGCTCAATATATCGACGTTCGGTCTCGTCAATTTCGGGCAGCAAATCAGCCTTATTCAGTACAATAACGGGCTCTATTCCAATGTCTTCGCAGGCGACTAAGTAGCGATCGATAATTTGTGATGAGAAGCTGGGGAGTACGCTGGAAATAACGAAGATTTGATCAATGTTCGCGGCAACAGGTTTTAATCCGTCGTAGTAATCAGGACGGGACAGCAGGCTATGTCTGTCCTGAACAGCAACGACCACACCCTGCATACCTTGTTGTTCTGCACTTGATCTGGACCAGAGAACGCTGTCGCCGCACACCAGGCTATCTACAACTCGGCGTATATGGCAGCGGTAGGTATTGCCTTCGGCATCCCGAATGTCCGCATGCTGCCCAAATCGGCTGATAACGCGCCCGGCTTCCGGCGCATTGAGTTGATTATCTGTCCACTCAATATCGGTGTTCTTCAGCCGTTTCTTTTGGTTGGCTGATACCCGGCGTTGCTGGCCTTTGTTCAGACGTCTGCGTTTTACCAAGCCTGTAACCTGTTGTCGTGCTGGAAATGACGCTATCATACAACAAATTGCATTAAGAGAGCAGGGTAATGACAGAAGACGATAAGAAACAACGCCTAATTTGGATTGACCTTGAAATGACCGGGCTGGTGCCGGAAGAGCATCACATTATTGAGGTAGCAACCATTGTTACTGATGCGCAGTTGAACACCTTGGCGGAAGGGCCTGTTATTGCTATTCACCAACCCCAAAAGTACCTGGACAGAATGGATGACTGGAATGTCAAAACGCATACCGGATCAGGCTTGGTTGAGCGAATAAAGGAAAGCCAGTACGACGAAAAGAAAGCAGCAGCAGAAACTATTGAGTTTTTAAAACAATACGTTGATGCCGGGGTGTCTCCTATGTGCGGTAATAGTATTTGCCAGGACCGCCGTTTTTTAGCGAAACACATGCCTGAACTCGAAGCATTTTTCCATTATCGCAACCTGGATGTCAGTACGTTAAAAGAGTTGGCAAAACGCTGGCAACCGGAGGTTGTTAATAGTTTCAAAAAGTCGGGTGCGCATGAAGCTTTGGCTGATATTCGCGAGTCTATTGCGGAATTACAGCACTACCGGGAACATTTTTTCAGCAAATAAACCAATTGCGGCGCAAAAACTATTGACCTTATCGGTGGTATCAGTAGAATACACGCCGCACTGACGAAGCGGGAATAGCTCAGCTGGTAGAGCACAACCTTGCCAAGGTTGGGGTCGCGAGTTCGAATCTCGTTTCCCGCTCCAACGTCAGACTTTCCAGAAATACTGTAAAAAGTACCAATACGCGGGAATAGCTCAGCTGGTAGAGCACAACCTTGCCAAGGTTGGGGTCGCGAGTTCGAATCTCGTTTCCCGCTCCAAGTTTTAATCGCTAGTACGGCTAAATTGGATTTAATACGTACCAGCGACTAGATGCCTGCAAAATTCGTTCGCTAACTCTTCTTTGAACTATCCACAAACATAGCGATAGCACCATCACCTGTAATATTACAGGCGGTACCGAAGCTGTCTTGTGCCATGTACAGAGCTATCATTAAGGCGACAGCGGTTTCGCCGAAACCCAGCATGGAACCTAACAGGCCAACTGCCGACATAACGGCGCCGCCAGGCACACCCGGTGCGGCTAACATGACAATGCCTAACATTAAAATAAATGGCAGCATGGTAAAGAAGCCGGGAATGGCCAGTGAATTATGCAGCACCATAACAGCGACCGCACAACTGACAATGGTAATAGTGGAACCAGCTAAGTGAACAGTGGCACAAAGTGGCACGGTAAAGTTGGCAACGTCGTTATCGACTTTATTTTTGCGCACGCTTTGCAGGGTGACTGGAATAGTTGCGGCGCTGGACATAGTACCTAGCGCGGTAAAATACGCTGGCAGCATATTTTTGATTAAAAACAGCGGTGAACGACCGGTTTTTATACCTGCCATAATGTACATAGAGGTGATGTAAACCCAATGCAGGGCAACGGCGAGTATCAGAATGACGCCAAAGGTTTTCAGGGTGTCAAATACTGTACCTGCAACAGCCATTTCAGCAAAGATACCGGCAATATACAGCGGTAGTAATGGAATAATGACTTTAACCAGTAGCAGTTCGATAATGTCACGGCCTTGATCCGACAGTTTTTTCAGATTTTCTGCTTTGGTACTGGCAATGCCCAGCCCGAAGATGAAAGCTAAAACCAATGCTGACATCACTTCCATCAGCGGTGGAACCGACAGCTCAATAAAGGGCTCAATAGTGGCTTTGGCTTCTGTAGAAACACTCTGAGCATCGGTGGTAAGCCAGGGCACGACAATGCTGGCAGCGAAAAACGCAACAATACCTGCGATAACGGTAGAGGCATAAGCAATACCTAAGGTTTTACCCAGCATTTTTCCGGAGTTGCTTGGTAAGCTGGCAATACCACTGGTAATGAAGAACAAAATAAGCAAAGGGATAGTGAAGAATAACAACTGACCGAACAGAGCTTTAAAGGTCAACAGCAGCTGGCTGACCCACTCTGGCATGTATAACCCAATGAGAATACCGGCGACTATACCCGCCACAAGCTTAAGAACTAATCCCATAATATTCGACTCTTTTTTATAAATGTTTTTACGAATGGAGGTGAGTTGTTGCAGGCGCTAGTTAATTAGAGTAAGCCTTTTAAATGCGCAACAACACTGCGGCCTAAAGCGCTGAGATTATACCCGCCTTCGAGCGTAGATACGATACGACCGTCACAATGTTTGTCGGCAATTTCTTTCAGCTTAACGCTTATCCAGTGGTAGTCTTCTTCTTTCAGCAAAAACTGTGACATGTCGTCTTCTGCATGGCCGTCAAACCCTGCGGAAATAAGCACTAACTGAGGTTGGAATTCGTCGAGTGCATTGAACCATTTTTCAGAAACCGCTTTCTGCCACTGCTCACCCTTGCAACCAGCAGGCAGTGGTACATTGTGAATGTTGCTGGCGCTGTTGTCTTCGCCGGTAAATGGGTAGAACGCCTGCTGGAACGACGAACAAAACAGAATACGGTCATCGTCCTGAACAATATCCTCGGTACCGTTGCCGTGATGCACGTCAAAATCGACAATAGCGACTCGATCAAGCCCGTGCTTTTCAATGGCGTGATACGCCGCAATAGCAATGTTGTTGAATAAACAAAAGCCCATGGCTTTCGTGCGTGTGGCGTGGTGACCCGGTGGCCGAACGGCACAAAAAGCCTGTTTGTTGAGTGTTGTCATGACATCGTCAACGGCATTGATGGCGCTGCCGGCTGCTTTCAATGCAGCGGTTAAACTACCGGGTGTCACTAAGGTGTCCGGGTCTATCCATTCATGGTCGTACTCCGGCATTTCCGAACAAATAAAATCAATATGTGCTTGCGAGTGCGCCGCCTGAATAGCTTCCCAGGGGGCTTCTGTTGCTTCTTTTCGTATGAGAACGAAATCGAGCCCGGAGCGAATCAGTTGGTCATTTATTGCTTCAATACGGGCAGGGCACTCTGGGTGTTGCTCGTTGGGTATGTGTTTGAGGCAGTCATCGTGACTGAATACGACTATCGACATAATTTATTCACTACCTTCTTTAAGGTCGAGTTTGAGCAACACTTCATCGGGTTCTTCACTTGGCAGGCGCTTAAAGCCGCCCCGTTCAAACACACTCAGCATCGGTTTATTGGCGGCCAGAACATAGGCTTGCATACTGTCCAGGCCCCGCTCTCGGGCTATACGGATCATTTCATCTAAAAGCATACCTGCCATGCCGCGCCCCTGGTATTTCTCGCGGGTCACAAAAGCGACCTCGCAACTATTTTGCGACTCGATGTAGTAGTAACGCCCAACCGCCTGAATCTGAACCGCAGAGCCTTTCTGATGCACAATACACAAGGCAAGATCTTTAGACTGGTCAACACTAACCAAAGTACAGGATTTTTCCCGGGTCATCGTCGTGGGGACGGCGTTGTAACGTAGTTGCAGGGTTTCTTTCGTATGAGAATAAAAGAACTCTTGCAGCCGGCGTTCGTCCGATGGATAAAGTGGTCTTAGATCAAAAGATTCATTATTAATTTTGAGCTTTTTAAAGCCAATATCTCCTAGTTCCGGGACGTCTACAGGCGTTTGCTGCTGATAGTGGGGAACCCAATAGTGTTTGCGAACTTCCTGCAACAGATGACTACGGAATTTAGGGTGAGCAACGCGAATTAATTCCATAGCCCGCTCGCGAATACTTTTCCCCCGCAATGACGCGACGCCAAATTCGGTGACGACATAGTGCACGTGTCCGCGAGTTGTAACTACTCCGGCACCTTCCCGAATGAATGGAACAATGCGTGATACTTTGCCATCCTGCGTTGTCGAAGGTAGTGCAATAACAGGCTTCCCGCCTTTGCTTAAAGATGCCCCGCGGCTGAAATCAACTTGTCCGCCAATACCACTGTAAAACTGGTGACCGATGGAGTCCGACACAATTTGGCCGGTTAAATCCACCTCAATGGCACTGTTAATTGCTATTAATTTGTCATTACGAGCAACGTTTGCCGGTGAGTTTACATATTCACTTGGATAAAAACCAACGTGTGGATTGTGGTCAACAAAGTCATATAGGGCTTTTGAGCCTATGCAAAAGCTGGTCACAATTTTGTTCGGGTGAAAGGTCTTTTTACGGTTGTTAATGACCCCTTTAAGCATTAAATGCATGACGTCGTCAGTAATAAGCTCGCTGTGAATACCCAGGTCTTTATGATTGCTTAAGTAACGCAGCGCCGCGGCACAAATGGTGCCGACACCAATTTGAAGCGTAGAGCCATTGTCAACGAGCAGTGCTATGTACTGGCCGATCCGCTCGATGATTTTGCTGTCTTCCAGACTGGGTGGCGGTAGCTCGGGCAGAGGGGCTGCATGTTCCCAAAAGTAATTAATTTGATTCGTGTGCAGAAAAGACTGCCCGTAAGTGACCGGCATATTAGGGTTCACCTGAGCGATAACCGTCTTGGCAGATTTAGCTGCAGCGGCTACCACATCGACTGAAACCCCCATTGAATGGTAGCCGTATTTGTCCGCGGGACTAACCATAATTAAAGCAGCATCTAATGGCAGAATACCGTTATTAAACAGATTGGGAATATCGGAAATAAAGCTGGGAGTATAATCCGCACGGCCTTCATTTACCGCGGTTCTTACGGTATCGCCACCAATGAAAAAGGTATTGACCTTAAACAGCTGCTGGTATTGCGGTCCGGCCCATTTATTGTCGGACAGCGTCATTAACTGCACAATTTCAATATCATGCAGGTTCTTTGCGTTTTCTATCAGGTCATCAATAAGCGCGGTTGGGACCGCTGCGTGGGAGCCAATGAAAATTCTTTGCCCCGATTTAAGTATCTTTGACCAGTCTAATTTTGTCGTCACCATACTGTTGTTTTACCTCAGTGATTAGCTTTGTGCAATCATTCAAATTGAGATAAACTTGGTCGTTAATTAATCATTGAACGGACTCGCTCCCATGAATAATAAAAATAAGAAATGGGTTAACTATTGCTTAGCCGCTTCAGCGTTTTTTCTGTTGGTAAGCTTTGGGTCCGTATCAGCTCAGCCCTCGACAGAAAATATTAACGGTGTTCCGGTTGATATGGCGATGGAGGAGCAGTTGGATGAATACCTTAGCACTTTGGGCGCTGAGGAAGGTGAATCGAAAGCCATTTTGTTTGATATTTTAGATAAGGTTTCCTCTCAAACACCGGTTGCTACAAGAGCAAGAGCAAAGAGTTATGAGGCCTTCTGGTACTACTATGAAGGAGAGACAGAGTTAGCCTTTGAAAAAATTGATGAGTTATTAGCACTTGCCGAAAACAGCGAGTTGGCTGATGTTAAAGCTGAAGCTCGCGCTACTCAGGTTGAATTGCTTCAGGCTGACGGTAAGCAAGGCGAAGCCTTTTTGCTAATAAGCGACGTTGAAATTCCACTGGCTAATGCGCGCATGCCTCGTGTTCGTTATTACGCTCATAACTTAATCTCTCGTATTTACGCTGACTGGAACCGTTACGATGATGCTTTACGTCACTTGTTACTGGCTCAGGATGCAGTCAACGAAACGGACAACGAAAGAACGCCCATCCGTCAACAATATTTGGACTACTCAATTGCGATTATTCAGTCTGAGTTGAAAAACTGGGAAGGGTCGTTAAAGACAATTAATAAGGCGATTCAAAGCGCTAAGCAAAACCAGCTGGAATATGATTTGCCGGATTTTTACCTGCATAAGTCTTATGTTGAAGCTGGTATGGACGAGAGAGAAACTTCTCTTATTTCTCTAAGAAAGGCTTATGACGCAGCGCTTAATGATGAGCGCGAATATTTACTACCCGTTATTTTAAATAACTTTGGCGACCACTACATGTATGAAGAGCAGTGGGAGGAAGCTCGTAGTCATTTACGAGAAGCCCTGGAGCTAGCCGAAGAAGTCGAAGATATCTGGATGGCACAGACTATCCATTTTAATTTGGGTTTTATTGATGTGTATCAGGGGAATACCGAAGCGGGCTTTAAAGAAATGCGTGAAGCGGTTGAGTTTTACCGTGAAGAAGGTATAAAAACCGAGGTTGAAGGCTTACTTGGCGAGCTTGCCGAAGCCTATGAGTTTGCCGGACAACACCAAAATCAGGCTGAAACTCTTAAGCAGCAAATGGAACTGATGGAAGAGCTTTACCAAAGTGATCAGCAGCAAAACCTGGCTAATTTGCAGCAGCTCTATGAAAGCAAAGATAAAGAACAGCAAATAGAATTGCTGGAACGCCAGAATGAACTTAAACAGCAGTTACTGGAAATTAACGAACAGCGAAATATAATTTGGTTACTACTTGGAATTGTTGCTGTATTAGCCGCTTTGTTTGTTTTTCTCATGTACCGCAAAGCCCGACGCGCCAACTTAAGATTAAAAGAAGCTAATAACTTGTTGGCTGACCAGTCACGTAGAGACCCTCTTACTGGCTTGTGGAACCGCCGTGCTCTTCAGGAAGAAATGGAAGCGCGTAAACAGCATGGTGAGAGACGCGAAGCGGCGACCCATTCCGATGGCCTTATTCTGCTTGATATCGACTTTTTTAAACGCATTAATGACAAATATGGGCACGCGGCCGGTGATAAAGTATTGATTGAAATCAGTCAACGTTTACAAAAAGAGTGTCGTGCAAGCGATAAACTGATCCGTTGGGGCGGAGAGGAATTTCTTTTCCTTGTGCGTAACGTAAGCAGTGCTGATCTGGAAGAAATGAGCGAAAGAATTTTGGAAGCGATAGCAAAAGAGCCGATTTTTTACGAAGGACAGGAAATTTTTGTAACAACCACTATAGGTTTTATTCGTCTGCCTTTTGCTGACATACCGGAACAAGAGATGGATTGGGAAAAGGTTCTTCAGGTTGCTGACATGGCACTTTACACAGGCAAAGCTCACGGGCGTAATAGAGCCTGTGGCGTTACCGACTTATATGTTGAATACGACACGGCTCGCTCGGTGCTCGAATCGGACTTATCCGAAGCACTGAACAAAAATTGGATTTCAATGGTGACCATTGAAGGTCCTCAATCCGCTGGAAAATCTGTTTAGGTTATGTTGAAACTCTCTCAGTTTGGACCTGGTGCGCTAGTAGCCGCGGCTTTTATTGGACCCGGTACCGTTGTTACAGCGTCGCTGGCCGGAGCAAATTTTGGTTACGCACTGCTTTGGGCTTTACTGTTCTCTATTGTTGCCTGCGTTATTCTTCAGGAAATGTCTGCTCGCATTGGTTTGGTGACACAAGCCGGGCTTGGCGAAAACATCCGTAATAATCTTACCTCTGGCTGGCTTCGCTGGTTGGCCTTAATCCTTATTTTTAGTGCTATTGCTATTGGTAATAGCGTCTATCAGGGCGGAAACCTGTCTGGAGCTAGTTTAGGAGCAGGTGAGCTACTCGGGCCGGTACCAATACTTGACGATTGGTTGAGTAATGCCTGGGCGCTTATCATTGGTGTTATTGCGCTACTGATACTTTGGTCAGGTAATGCCCGGGTGATAGAAAAGACCCTGATCGGAATGGTTCTGCTAATGAGCGTAGCCTTTGTCGGAACTTTTCTATTAACGGATCCGGACTGGAGCGCTGTATTCAAGGGTACCTTTGGGTTTTCATTACCTACCGGAGCGACACTCACTGTGGTTGCGTTAATTGGTACGACGGTAGTTCCGTATAATATTTTCCTGCATGCCTCTAGTGTGTCTAAAAAGTGGCAATCTCCGGATGACATTTCAGCTGCCCGTCGTGACCTTTTTCTTTCAATACCGTTTGGCGGCCTCATTTCTATGGCTATAGTTGCCACCGCAGCTTCAGCGTTCTTTGGCCAGCAAGTGACAATTGAAAGTGCGGGAGATCTAGCCGGATCGCTGCGCCCACTTTTTGGTGATGGGGCTACTTACTTAATGGCAATCGGGTTATTCGCTGCTGGTATTTCATCTGCGACAACTGCGCCTTTAGCCAGCGCTTACGCATTATGCGGCATTATGGGTTGGTCAGTTAATTTACGGAGCAGAGCTTTCAGAACTGTTTGGCTATCGATTTTGCTAATAGGCATTGTTATTTCAAGCGTTGGCATAAAGCCTGTAACGGTTATTTGGTTTGCTCAGGTTGCCAATGGGATTTTACTGCCAGTTATTGTCGGATTTTTGTGGTGGCTTTGTCAGAGTTCGATGCTAGGCAAGTACCGTAACTCTGGTTTGCAAAATATGCTTGCTGCAATCATCTTTTTAATTTCGGTACTACTCAGTGGTAGAAGTTTGGGGTCAGCATTTGGTTTTTGGTAAGAGGAAGGCTACGTCCCTGTAGCCAAAACTATAGAATGCCTTTATTCGTTAGCTGCACCAATAAACTCTAATTCTTGTGGCTCGCTCGATTCTTCAATAGTGACGTTCTCGGTTAAGAAAAAGTTTACGTCATCATCGGCTTCCGGATCGTCCTCACCATTACAGGTAAGCGCAGCTGTATAGTCTCCTGCTGCAACGAAGCCAATTGAGAAGTCATAGGTGTCTACCCCATCAAAATAAACAGCCGTGCTGGCATAAGGCTCGTTTTCTTCCGAACCGCCGTTATCAGCCAGAGTTGTTTCATCAAGGTCACTGCCTTCGTAGAGATAAACATAAGCCACAGGCTCTTCTGTGTCTTCTGGTGCGACAGTACAGGTGTCGTTAAAGAGCAACGCACCTTCCGCGACAGTACCTTTCAGGTGACCAACGGCAGCATTATCAACCAGACGAACGCCGCGAGGCTTAAGGATGTAGTGGTCCTGACCGACTGGGTTAGTCATGGCGTGGCGCAAATCAAACTCAGCGGTAAAGTTGAGGTTTCCGCCGGCATCGGCAACAAAGCCGTCTAATTTCAATTCGTTTGAAGGGACTTGTACGGCAACTTTCTCAGCTTCACCATCATCGTCGGTGTCTGTCATGATGTAAGAGCCTTCGGCCATTACCAGTCTCAACTGGCCGTACTGGCCGGCATCAATTTCTGCGTTTTCAAGAAAAACCATTGAGTCGTTACCCGTGAACTCTAACAAGTCGATGCCGATGGTATTTGCAATAGGTTGGCCGTCTTCGTCGGTACAAAGGTCATTTTCTTCAGGAGCTTCGATGTCCTCACCGACGGTGAAAGTGTGAGGCTCATCACCATTACCGGTAAGTTCGACCGCGTTAAAGCAGGCAACAACGGATTCAGCGTTGTCGACCGGGGCATCACTAATGCCCAGAGAGAATTGAGCGGTATCATTATTGTCATCGCTGTCAGAGCCCCCGCATGCAACTAGCCCTAACGTAGCGGTAGCTAGTGTCGTTAACATTAATTTATTCATAGTGCTCTTCCTTCATATTTACGAAACCACTTGAAGTAAAGTGACATAATCTATTACACACGGCTAAGTTATAGGTGCTTAAGGGAGTCGTTAAAAGGCATTTTACAAAAATTTTCATTGACAAAAGCTCGATATCGCTCTATATCGTCTTTGTCGTATACAGCGACAGACTTTTTGTTCGGTTTTAGTCTGTAGGAAGGGCTTACACATGACCAAGATGACCCGTGAATTATTGTTAAAGAAACCGTTTAACGATTTCCGCAACTACCCTTATGGCTTTTCTCGCTCAGGCGATTTCTCTATTCGCGAAAGCGATGCTTTGACTCATTTCGGCTGTCTTATTACGGCGATGTTGTCGGGGGAGTTTGAACCTGTTCTACAAGAAGATATTGAGTTACTAGCTGCCTGCCGAGGGGAACAAGCCCCTGCGACGTCTGTAGAAAAAGTATGGGCAAAATATCAGGCACGTATACATCGGCCAAAAGTCGCCAGTATGTACGGGCGCGGTAAATTTGCTGATGATTCATTTAGCTCAGCGTCTGATACTGAAGATGATCTGATTGTTGAAGATTGACCTGACGTAAACGTCTGGGTTTTTGGCGGTGGCACATGTAGCAATGGCTGCCGTCAGTTTGTTTAGCTTCTTTTTTCGCTTCACTGGCTAACAGTGCAACATCGTGATGTGATAAACCTTCCGAGGGATCAGGCTGAACCACACCAATAGCAAGACTTAGTAATGGGTAGAAAGCCAGTTTCCCGTTACGGGATAATGCTTTTATTCCCCCTAAGTCAATGTGCTCCTGATGATAGAATCGAGTAATGTCCTGCTCAAAATCTTTGATAATTTTATTACATTGCTCTTCGGTTTGTTTTTTACCGGTGTCTTTGAAAATAGCAACAAAGTCGTCTCCGCCAATGTGACCGATAAAATGGCCATGCCTGAATAAGTGTTTTTGTAGTATCTGTGCTAACCATTTAATAATCTGATCGCCTTGTTCGTAACCGTAAATATCGTTAAAAGGCTTAAAATGGTTCAAATCAAAGTAGGCCACTTGAAACGAACGGGCTCTGAAAAGCTGGTCTTCTATAACTTGGTTTATAGCTACGTTCCCCGGAAGTTGAGTTAAAGGGTTAGCGTGGCGTGCGTTGGTAACTTTTAATTCGGTTATTCTGCGTAATAAATTTTTAATGGATGCTACACCGTAGTAAACATCTTTTTTAGTCACAATAATGTGCTGATAAATATCGACTTCATCATTATCGGTAATTAACTGACTAACTTCCTCCAGCGATGTTTGGCAGTCAACGGAAAGAGGGCGATCATCCATAATGTAAGAAACAGGTTTGTTGGCGTAGAGTGCGTGACCATAAGAGCCCGAAAAGAATTCCATGATCTTCTCTCTTCGAATAATCCCAGCGACTTTTTGCTCATGAATAACAGGTAAGGAAGATAATGTTTTATCCTGTGTAAAGGTATCAAGTACTTCAGATGAGCGAGTATGAGCTGGTACACAATGAACTGTATCGACCACACTGGCGATAGTACTTTGATAGTTTAATGCAACATGATGATGAGGCAGTAACAGTGTTGTGGGAACCTCCACTATAGGGAAAAGCTCCGGTCTGCCAAGCAGGAACCCTTGACAATAATTCACTCCCATAGCCTGAAGTTGTTCCAGTTCATCAAACGTTTCAATACCTTCCACAATAACTTTTGTGCGCAGACTGGCGGCCAACGATAGAATACTTTGTACGAACTCTCTTTTGACCGAAGATTTTTCAATAGAATGAATAAAGTAACGATCAATTTTGACATAGTCAGGATGTAATTCCGACCAGAGTTTGAGCCCGGAATAACCGGCGCCTAAATCGTCAATAGCTATCATAAAACCAAGTTTCTGATAGTGAATAATGGCGTGTTTTAAATTTTCGGTATCTTCAATTGGGTAGCGTTCCGAAATTTCAATAACAATTTGTTCTGGTGATATGTCAAATTGTTGGGACAGACGTAGTGTCGACCCATGCGGGTGAGAGTCATCCTGCAGAACATTCGGATTCACATTGAGAAAAAGTTTACCCTGCATAGAGTTCTTTTGAAACGCCTGCATTGCAGCAGAACGACATGCAAGCTCCAGCTCTGATAATAATTTCACTTTGCTGGCGAGAGAGAATAAACTATCTGGATATTCGAGAGGGTGTCCCTTGGGGCCGCGAATAAGCGCTTCATGGCCAATAACAATCCCGCGGGAAGTGTCCATAACGGGTTGAAATAGAGGGTAAAGTTGCTTTTCCTGAATAAGGGTTAATAGCTCTTTCGTTAAATCACACCCTGACATGAGACCTCCCGTCACAACAGAGATAAGAGCTTAATAAGCTTTTATGACAATGTAATGACAGGAGGTGTGTATTTAGCTTTCGCGTTTTATCGCACGGTGTGCGATATCGGTGCGATAATAGGCATTATTCCAGTTAATTTTATCAACCAACTGATAGGCAAGTTGTTGAGCCTCAGTAACGGTTTTACCCAGGGCTGTACAACATAGAACCCGACCACCACTTGTCACCACATTGCCGTTATCCATTTTAGTACCCGCGTGGAACACCTTCTGGTTTTCAGAAGCTTGTTCAGGAAGGCCTTGAATGATATCCCCTTTATTGTAACTTTCAGGGTACCCTCCGGCAGCCATAACCACACCAACTGCAGCACGCTCGTCAAAGTCGATAGGCGCCTGATTAAGTTTGCCTTCAATTGCCTGCTGGCAAAGCTCGACCAGATCAGACTTTAAGCGCATCATAATGGGCTGAGTTTCAGGATCACCAAAGCGGCAGTTGTATTCCAGAACTTTCGCAGTACCGTCATCTGCAATCATTAAACCGGCATAGAGAAATCCTCTATAAGGCGCTCCTTCTGCAGCCATTCCATCGACAGTTGGTTTAATGACGTGCTGCATAACCCATTCATGTATGCTTGGTGACACCACCGGAGCCGGCGAATAAGCGCCCATCCCACCTGTGTTAGGTCCTTTATCGCCATTATCACGTGCTTTATGGTCCTGGCTTGACGCAAAAGGTACCGCGTGTTCGCCGTCCACCATAACAATAAAAGAGGCTTCTTCACCGCGTAAAAATTCCTCAATAACGACGCGATGCCCGGCATCGCCGAAACGGTTACCGGCCAGCATGTCGTCGATAGCGGCATCTGCCTGCTGCTGACTTTCGGCTATAATAACGCCCTTTCCAGCTGCAAGGCCGTCTGCCTTTATGACAATAGGAACGCCTTTTTCAGCGACATAGGCTTTGGCAGCCTCAACCTCTGTAAAGTTTTGGTAGTCGGCGGTGGGTATATTGTGGCGCTGCAGAAAGTCTTTACTGAAAGCTTTAGAGCCTTCTAACTGTGCCGCTTTAGCTGTGGGGCCGAAGGCGGCGAGTCCTGCTTCACTGAAGCGATCAACAATACCCGCAACCAAAGGTGCTTCTGGACCAACAATGGTCAGTTCAACACCCTCACTTTTGGCAAAGCTAAGCAAACCTTCAATGTCTTCGGCGCTAATGGCCACATTTGTCAGATTTGGCTCACGCTCTGTACCTGCGTTGCCCGGGGCAACATATACGCACTCGACTTGCTGTGATTGTGCTGCTTTCCACGCCAGAGCGTGCTCACGGCCTCCGCCGCCAACGACCAATACTTTCATAAGGTTAGTTCTGTCCTTTAGTCTGTAACGGGTTTGCGAAACTTCAAGGTGAAGCGATCACTTTCACCAATGGCTTCATACTTTTCTCTGTTTTCCTCACCCAGCGTCAGAGTTGGAGGCAAAGTCCAGACCCCTTTAGGGTGATCAGCTGTATCTTTAGGGTTTGCGTTGATTTCGGCACTAGCCACAAATTCGAAACCGGCCTGTTCAGCTAAATCAATTACCCAGCTTTCTTTTACATAGCCAGAGTCTTTAAAAGCTTCAGCATCTTTTGACTCGGGCAGGCGATGGTCAACGATACCCAGCATGCCATTAGGTTTCAGCGTTTGATAAAACTGACGGAACGCCTGAACGACGCCTTCTTCACCTTCTTGCATATACCAGTTGTGAAGGTTGCGGAACGTCAGTACACGATCAGCGCTACGGGCGGGTGCCAGATCAGTGTCTTTACCCGGAGCAAACTCGGTTAAAATGACATTGCCATAGAGCGGGTTAGTGGTTAACTTTTCTTTGAAATTCTCAAGTGAACGTTGGTAGTAATCGCTACCGGAATCTTCCGGGAAGTGTGCAGCGTAAAGCTGTCCTTCATCTGCCAGATAGGGTGCCAGTATTTCAGTATACCAACCACCACCTGGCCAGATTTCCACTACCGTCATAGTCGGCTCTAGCTCAAAAAACTCCAGAGTTTCTTTTGGGTTACGGAATTCATCGCGAGCAGCGTATTTATCGGTGCGGGATTCATGGTCGACCGCTGCCTGTAAAGAGTCCGCCTCGGGGGCTGGAGAGCAGGCGCTAAGGGCACCTGCTAATGCTATGACAGAAACGGATGTTACTAATTTTCTCATGCTATCACCTGTAGAGTTAGGAGCTTGTCTATAAGACTAGCCCCCAAACGTTACGGACGCAATGCTACGCTCACGGGTCAAGTTGCTTAGTGGCGGAAATGTCTCATGCCGGTGAATACCATCGCGATACCGTGTTCATTAGCCGCGGCGATGATCTCTTCGTCACGGATAGATCCTCCCGGCTGAATGATAGCACTGATGCCTGCTTCGGCAGCGGCATCAATACCATCTCTGAACGGGAAGAAAGCATCAGAGGCCATAACTGAACCTGGTACACTAAGGTTTTCGTCGGCTGCTTTTATGCCGGCAATTTTCGCACTGTAAACGCGGCTCATTTGGCCTGCGCCGACACCTACTGTCATGCCGTCTTTGGCATAAACAATGGCATTCGACTTAACAAACTTAGCGACTTTCCAGCAGAATAGTAAGTCGGTCATCTGTGCTTCTGTTGGCTGCTTTTCAGTGACTACTTTTAATTCTTCCGGGTTAAAGTCCTGGTTGTCGGTATCTTGTACTAATAAACCGCCATTAACACGCTTGTAGTCTAGCTGGGTGCTGGTTTCTTCCCTCTCACCGCATTCTAATAAACGAACGTTCTTTTTGCCGGCAACCGCAGCTTTGGCTTTTTCGCTGACACTCGGCGCGATAATAACCTCAACAAACTGGCGCTCGACGATGGCCGTTGCTGTTGCTTCATCCAACTCACGGTTGAAAGCAATAATGCCACCGAATGCGGAAGTTGGGTCGGTCTTAAAGGCACGATCATAAGCATCGGCAATCGATTCACCTATTGCGACACCGCAAGGGTTTGCATGCTTAACAATAACGCAGGCCGGCTCAGCAAAGCTTTTTACGCATTCTAGCGCCGCGTCAGTGTCGGCAATATTGTTAAAGGACAAGGCTTTTCCCTGAATTTGCGTAGCGCTGGAAACCGTACCTGAGGGCGCGTTACGTTCGGTATAAAATGCTGCTGACTGGTGTGAGTTTTCACCGTAGCGCAAGTCCTGCTTTTTCGATACCTGCAGGTTTAATGTACGTGCAAAGTCATTTTCACTCAGTTGCTTACCAAGGTAATTTGCAATCATGCCATCGTACTGGGCTGTGTGTTCGAATGCCGCGACCGCTAAGTCAAAACGGGTGCTGTGGCTGACTCCGCCCTGTTCCTCAAGTTCAGCAAGCACACGTTGGTAGTCATTGGCATTTACAACAATGGTTACGTCGTTGTGATTTTTGGCTGCCGCCCGAACCATAGTCGGGCCACCAATATCGATATTCTCTATTGCGTCCTCTAACGTACAACCTTCTTTGGCTACAGTTTCAGCAAAGGGGTACAGGTTAACCACAACCATATCGATAGGCGCAATATTCTGCTCTTGCATGACTGCCTGATCGATATCGCGGCGACCTAAAATGCCCCCGTGAACTTTCGGGTGCAGAGTTTTTACGCGCCCGCCCATAATCTCTTCCTGGCCGGTATGCTCAGAAACGTCAATAACGGTTATGCCTGAATCGCGAAGTAGCTTGGCCGTGCCACCTGTAGAGAGAATTTCAATGCCTTTGTTTGCCAGAGATTGAGCGAATTCAACAATACCGGTTTTATCAGAAACACTGATTAAAGCGCGTTGGATTGGACGGGTTTCCATTGTTTTGCCTTTCTATAACTCAGTTAAATTACGGGGAGGTCAATAAAAAAAGGGCGCCAAAAGGCGCCCAAAAAAACTCTTAATTCATGCCGTATTTTTTCAGCTTCTTGCGTAAAGTGCCGCGGTTAATACCTAACATGGTTGCGGCGCGGGTTTGATTACCCCGGGTATAAGTCATGACTTCTTCTAGTAGCGGCGCCTCCACCTCGGACAACACCAGCTCGTACAATTCTTCAGGGTCCTGACCGTCTAGCTGGCGCAGAAAGCTATTCAGCGCTTGCTTCACGGAGTCACGCAATGGCTTTGGCTGTGCGTTATTGCCGATAGTGGTCAGGGGAGATACGTTTTCACGACTAGGGTTTTGATCAAACATAATACGCTTATCTCTTCTCTACAGTGACAAAATAATCTTCGAGTGCCTTAAGTTGCGCTTCGGCATCCTCAAGACGATTAAATGTTTGCCTGAATTCATCATTGCTGGCTTTTTCTTTTAAATACCAACCAACGTGTTTCCTGGCGATTCTGACACCCTGGTAACTGCCGTAAAATTCGTGCAATTTACCAACGTGATGAATGACGGTCTCAGCCACTTCGGTTAGCGACGGCGGTTGAAGTTCCTCGCCTGTTTGAAGAAAGTAAGCAATTTCTCTAAACAGCCAGGGATTACCCTGCGCGCTACGACCAATCATAATGGCATCTGCTCCGGTATACTCAAGAACCTGTTTTGCCTGTAACGGTGTACGAATATCGCCGTTAGCGACAACTGGAATCGAAACGGCGTTCTTAATTGCTTTTATCGTGTCGTATTCTGCATTACCTTTATACATGCAGGCGCGAGTACGGCCGTGAATAGCAAGTGACTGAATACCACAGCGTTCTGCTAACTGCGCTATATCAATACCGTTTTTATGTTCAGGATCCCAGCCGGTTCTTGTCTTTAGCGTTACCGGAACGTCGACAGCTTTAACGACCGCTGTCAGTATCTCTTCAACTAACTCAGGGTGCTGCATGAGCGCCGAGCCAGCCATTTTCTTATTCACCTTTTTCGCCGGGCAGCCCATATTAATGTCAATAATCTGCGCGCCCATACTGACATTAACCCGTGCTGCTTCAGCCATTAGCTCTGGTTCAGAGCCTGCTATTTGCACGACACGAATGCCAAGCTCCCCCGAATGATCCATGCGTTGCCTGGATTTATCGGTCTGCCATACCTTTGGGTTACTGGACAGCATCTCTGATACTGTAAGGCCAGCCCCCGTGCTGTAACACAGCTGGCGGAACGGCTGGTCAGTAACTCCAGCCATGGGAGCTAATATGACCTGATTGTCGAGTTGATATGGGCCAATCCGCATCGGTTAAAAACTACGCAGCGAAAGGGTGAGGAATTTTAGGGAATTTGCGCAATAAAGAAAAGGCTATTTATTACTCAATTTGGGTCTTTTTTTCATTTTTTACTATTGACAAAGCGGACGCTTGTTAACCAACCCGAGTGCCGCTGAGCATTGCCCAGTCGCCGTCTATAGTCGGAGTATCGAATTTGATCTGAGGTTGATAAGCTTCAATAACCCCTTCTATTTGCCGCTCCAATATACCGGATAAGACTAATTGTCCTCCTGGTGCAACAAAGGCAAGTATCGTATCGGCAAGTTCACGTAACGGGCCGGCAAGAACGTTGGCCAGAACCAAATCAACCTGAGTATTAGGTTGCTGAGTCGGCAGATAAAGACTGAATTTATCACCAACCTTGTTACGTTCGGCGTTGTCTTTTGTCGCAATCAGGGCTTGTTGGTCAATATCGATACCAATGACATGCTTAGCGTCAAATAGTAACGCGGCAATGCCGAGAATTCCGGATCCGCAACCAAAGTCGACAACGGTTTTTCCCGTGGGGGGATTTGCATCTAACCAACGTAAACACATCGCGGTTGTCGGGTGTGTTCCGGTGCCAAAAGCCATGCCGGGGTCGAGCAAAATATTAACGGCATCCGGCTGCGGCACTTCCCGCCAGCTGGGACAAATCCACAAGCTTTCGCCAAAACGAATAGGATGGAAGTTATCCATCCACTCGCGCTCCCAGTCTTTGTCTTCCAATGGGTCGACTTTGTATTGCAAGTCGCTGTCGAAAACGTTGGACTGTTTCAGGTTGGCAATAATAGCTTTTATATCAGCTTCGGCGTCAAACAAGCCCGTAGCTAAAGTGTGTTCCCACAATATAACGTCGCCGGGGCGTGGTTCAAAAATGGGTGTATCGGCGCCGTCACGGTATGTAACCGCCTGAGCGCCATTAGCCATGAGCATGTCACCCACTTGGGGAGCATGCTCTTCACTACAAGAAAGAGTCAGTTGTATCCAGGGCATTAATTAATGCCCACCCAAACCAAGCTTTTTCTCAAGGTAGTGAATATTGGTACCACCGTGCTGGAAGTTTTCGTCTGCCATAATCGATTTTTGCAGAGGAATGTTCGTTTTAATGCTCTCGATGATCAATTCACTCAAAGCATTACGCATACGCGCTATAGCAATATCGCGGTTCTCGCCGTAAGTAATCAGCTTACCTATCATGGAGTCATAGTTAGGCGGTACTTTGTAATCCGCGTAAACGTGTGAGTCCCAACGAACACCAAAGCCGCCCGGGGAATGGAAACGAGTAATGGTACCGGGTGATGGTGTAAAAGTATCCGGGTCTTCCGCATTAATACGGCACTCAACCGCATGACCGCGAATAACGACATCTTCCTGACTAATTGATAGTTGGCGGCCTGCTGCTATGCGCAGTTGCTCTTTAATTAAGTCGATACCAGTGACCATTTCAGTAACCGGGTGCTCAACTTGAATACGCGTGTTCATTTCAATGAAGTAAAATTCGCCGTTTTCATACAGAAACTCAAACGTACCAGCACCGCGGTAACCCAGCTCTACACAAGCTTTAGCACAACGCTCGCCAATGAACTTGCGCATCTCCGGAGTAATACCGGGAGCTGGCGCTTCTTCAACAACTTTCTGGTGGCGACGTTGCATAGAGCAGTCACGTTCACCTAAATGAATGGCGTTACCCTGACCGTCGGCCAGAACCTGGATTTCGACATGGCGAGGGTTCTCAAGGAATTTTTCCATATAAACAACAGGGTTGCCGAACGCTGCACGAGCTTCGTTCTGAGTCATACTAATAGAGCTGAGCAACTCGCTTTCGTTTCGTACAACTCGCATACCGCGACCACCGCCACCGCCCGCTGCTTTAATAATAATAGGGTAGCCGATGCGCTTGGCAAGCTTCATGTTACGCTCGTCATCATCGTCCAGCGGGCCATCGGAGCCTGGTACGCAGGGAACTCCGGTTTTCTTCATTGCTTTAATGGCTGAAACTTTATCACCCATAAGGCGAATGAGATCAGGTGTTGGCCCAACAAAGATGAAACCGGACTGTTCAACCTGCTCGGCAAAGTCGGCGTTTTCAGCAAGAAAGCCATAACCCGGATGAATGGCCGCAGCATCAGTAATTTCAGCTGCGCTAATAATACGAGGGATGTTCAGGTAGCTTTCATTTGCTGGCGCTTTACCGATACAAATAGCTTCGTCAGCAAGTAAAACGTGTTTTAAATTTCTATCAACCGTTGAATGAACTGCCACTGTTTTAATGCCGAGCTCTTTACAAGCTCGCAGTATGCGCAGTGCAATTTCGCCACGGTTGGCAATGACCACTTTATCTAACATGACAAATTCCTGCGGTTACTTTATTCAATGACAAACAGAGGCTGATCAAATTCAACTGGCTCTTCGTTGTCTACTAAAATTTGCTTAACGACACCGGACTTGTCAGCTTCAATTTGGTTCATCATTTTCATAGCTTCAATAATGCACAGTGTTTCGCCAGCATTAACACGAGAACCTACAGTGACAAATGGTTTGGCATCGGGCGATGGCGCTTCATAGAAAGTTCCAACCATAGGGGAACGAACAACATGGCCGCTAACTTCTTCGCTGGCTGGCTCGGCTGAAGGTGCTGGCTGGCTTGTTGGTGCCGCAGGGGCTTGCTGAGGTGCCTGTTGAGGCTGTGGCGCATACTGCATCGGTGCAGGTTGCGCACTGTAACGGTTAATCCGAACAGATTCTTCACCTTCGGTTATTTCCAGTTCAGCAACGCCAGATTCTTCAACGAGCTCAATCAGTTTCTTAATTTTTCGGATATCCATGCTAACGTCTACCTTTAGTTATCTGTGTTATTCAATATGTTTAAAGCTGCTTGTAATGCGTATTCGTAGCCACGAGCGCCGAGCCCGCAGATAACGCCGTCAGCCACGTCCGCTAAATACGAATGGTGGCGGAAGCTTTCCCGGCGATAAATATTAGAAAGGTGTACTTCAATAAAAGGGATTTGCACAGCTAGCAGGGCATCACGCAGCGCAATGCTGGTGTGAGCGTACGCTGCTGGATTGATCACGATATAATCGACAGAATCCTTGGCAGCTTGTTGGATCCAGTCAATTAACTGATGTTCAGCATTTGACTGCCTGAAATCCAGCGAAGCTGATTGTTTTTGGGCAATAGAGTCTAATGACTGAGCGATGCCATCCAGGCTTTGATTGCCATAGACCTCTGGCTCACGTTGCCCAAGTAAGTTTAGGTTAGGGCCATTTAGCACCAATATTTTAAAACGTTCTGCCATTGTGCCGCCATCTGCTGTGAAGTTACGGTAACTATTAAAACTGACCATAACTTTCAGTTTGGGTTCCTATAACAACAGTATTATAGGGAAAAAAAGCAAGATTGCAGCACTTTACTGGTCTTATCAGCGCATTTAGGCACAAGTTTACTCGGAAACTATCTTTTCCAGGTGCTTTTTAAACTCTTCAGCGTTCATATAACCGGTAACCCGGTACTCAGCTCGTTCTTTGCCTTCAGGGTCAAAGAACAAAATTGTGGGTAATCCCATTACCTGGTAGCGGCTTAGAATCTCGACATCTTGCGCATTATTGCGAGTAACGTCGGCCTGAATCAGTCTAAATTGCTCGAATTGAGCCTGAACCCCAGTGTCCGAGAAGGTGTACTGTTCAAACTCTTTGCAGGCTACGCACCAGTCCGCGTAGAGATCCAGCATAACCCAGCCGTCGCTATTTTCGACTTGTTGCTGTATCTCGTTAACGCTATTTACTTGGGTAAACAAACCATGGCTTTGCTGTTCTAACTGCGCTTTATTGACCTGCCAATAGCTTCCTGCGGTAGCCATAGCCGCTAATAAAATGATTACAGTGACTTTGGTTGCTGTCCGGATTGACTGGCTGATTGCTACTGCCAGTGATACTGCCGCGAGAATGAAATAGAAAATCCACAACCACATACTGATGCTGGTAGGGAGTAATCGTTCTACTAAAAATAAACTGACAGCTAAGAGTAACCAGCCGAAAAACTGTTTTACCACCACCATCCATGCCCCGGCTTTGGGCAGAAGTTTTCCTCCGCTCAACCCGAACAATATTAAAGGAACACCCATACCCAGACTCAGTGCATAGAGAATTGCTGCCCCGTTAACAATGTCTCCCGATTGCGCAATAAAAAGCAAAGCGCCTGAGAGAGGAGCTGTGGTGCAAGGCGATGCAACCAGGCCTGAAATAGCTCCAATAATAAAGACACCAACAACATTTCCGCCGCTCTGCTGACCACTTAGGCTTTGTAGTTTTGACTGCCAGCTAATGGGCAGTTGCAGGGTATAGGCACCCAGCATACTGAGAGCAAAGAGCGCAAACAGAACCGCAAGAACAATAAGCACGGCCGGGTGCTGAAAATAAGCCTGATACTGCATACCTGCTGAGGCGACGACCAAACCTAATAAAGAATAGGTAATGGCCATACCCTGTACGTAGATAAAAGAAAGCCAAAGCGTATTTTTCCAGGTGCGTTCACGGTTGCCTAAAACCACTCCGGATAAGATGGGGTACATGGGAAAGACGCAGGGAGTAAAGGCCAGACCAATACCCAGGGCAAAAAATAACAGTAAAGTGATAATTAAGTGTTGGTCTTCTATCCCGAAAAGGTTGTTACCAGTGTTTTCTGCTTGCTTTGAAATATCGGTGTTACCACCACTTGTAGGTAGTTCTATTTGCTTTTCTGTTGGTGGGTAACAAAGTCCTGCATCGGCACAACCCTGGTAGAGTATGGTAATACTGTCACCGGAAAAAAATGGGTCCAGAGTAAAAGACCATTCAACGTAGTCACGGTAAACAACCGACTCGCCAAAAAACTCGTCCGTATGAGACTCCCCCTCCGGAAGTTGAGGTGCTTGCGCTGTAGCATTTGAAGGCACTACCTTGAACCGATGTTGATACAGATAGTATTCCGGGGCGATGGCCCAACTGACGGTGATTTTGTCGCCGTCAATTTCGCTATCAAAATCAAAAGCCTGGTCTACCGGTAAAAACTCGTTCTGTTGCTGAAAAGGATTAGACTGAACACCATGAGCAGTTGGCGCCATCAAGGTCAGCGCTAAGGTAAAAAATGTCAGGCATGAGATGAGCCGTTTTATCATTTGACTGAATCCTGTATCCACGTCAGGTAATCGGGTAATCCGTCTTCTATGTTAATACTGATTAACTCTGGAGAGTCGTATGGGTGATTCGCACTGACAAAGTCTTTTATATCCTCGAAGCGCTCATCAGTTGATTTTATCAGCATAAGCCACTCCTGGTCTTCATGTATTTGCCCTTGCCAGGAGTAAACCGATGTCATATTAGGCACTATATTGACGCAGGCGACGAGCTTTTTCTCAACTAAATTACGAGCCAGTTGTGCCGCAGAAGAATGACTGTCGGTGGTGCATAAAATCAATTTGGGTTGCTGAGTCATAGAACCTCCTTATAGCGCCAGTGAGTTTGGCAAATTACCATAAAATTTTTTGCGCTTCCCCCTTGATAACAAAAATTCCTCCCCCATTTAATGAGCACACATATATTTATCCGCCCCTTAGGGGTATTAACCACTAACAACAATAGGTTGAGGAGTTATCAACAATGAAACTTCGTCCTTTACACGATCGAGTCATTATCAAACGCATTGAAGTCGAAGCAAAATCGGCTGGCGGCATTGTTCTGACTGGTTCTGCGGCAGAAAAGTCAACGCGCGGTGAAGTCGTAGCGGTTGGCAAAGGCCGTATTCTGGATAACGGTGAAGTGCGTGCGCTTGACGTAAAAGCCGGTGATAAAGTGCTGTTCAGCGAAGGCTACGGTGTAAAAACCGAGAAAATCGATGGTGAAGAGTATTTGATCATGAGCGAAAGCGACATTCTGGCAATTGAAGAATAAGACGTCTGAATCGCTTATTAGCACAACCGAATAAACGCATTTAAGAGGAAAGCAAAAATGGCAGCTAAAGAAGTCAAGTTTGGTAACACAGCACGTCAAAAAATGCTGAAAGGCGTAAATGTTCTTGCTGACTCAGTAAAAGTTACTCTGGGTCCAAAAGGCCGTAACGTTGTATTAGATAAATCGTTTGGCGCACCAGTTATCACCAAAGACGGTGTTTCTGTCGCGAAAGAAATTGAACTGGAAGACAAGTTCGAAAACATGGGCGCGCAGATGGTTAAAGAAGTGGCGTCCAAGGCGAACGACGAAGCGGGTGACGGTACTACCACTGCAACAGTTCTGGCTCAGGCAATTGTAAATGAAGGTTTGAAGTCTGTTGCTGCGGGTATGAATCCAATGGATCTTAAGCGCGGTATCGACAAAGCCGTTATTGCCGCAGTTGAAGAGTTGAAGAAAATTTCTCAGCCTTGCGCCGACAGCAAAGCCATTGCTCAGGTAGCGACTATTTCTGCCAACGCGGATTACACTATTGGTGAAATCATTGCTCAGGCAATGGACAAAGTGGGTCAGGAAGGTGTTATTACGGTTGAAGAAGGTCAGGCGTTAACCGACGAACTGGATGTGGTTGAAGGTATGCAGTTTGACCGTGGCTACCTGTCTCCTTACTTCATTAACAACCAGGAAAGTGGTTCGGTTGAATTAGACAACCCGTTCATTCTTCTGATTGACAAGAAAATTTCTAATATCCGCGAATTACTGCCGGTATTAGAAGGTGTTTCTAAAGCCGGTAAACCTCTGCTTATTATTGCTGAAGATGTTGAAGGCGAAGCGCTGGCAACCCTGGTTGTGAACAACATGCGTGGTATCGTGAAAGTTGCAGCGGTTAAAGCGCCGGGCTTTGGTGACCGCCGTAAAGCGATGCTGCAGGACATTGCTGTTCTGACTGGCGGTACTGTGGTTTCTGAAGAAATTGGGATGGAGCTGGAGAAAACTCAGCTGGAAGACTTAGGTACCGCGAAGCGCGTTGTCATTACTAAAGACAACACGACTGTCGTTGATGGTAACGGTGATGACACTGCTATCGAAGGTCGAGTTAACCAAATCAAGCAGCAAATGGAAGACACAACGTCTGACTACGACCGTGAAAAACTGCAAGAGCGTTTGGCTAAGTTAGCTGGCGGTGTTGCGGTGATTAAAGTCGGCGCTGCTACCGAAATGGAAATGAAAGAGAAGAAAGCGCGCGTTGAAGATGCGTTGCATGCAACCCGTGCCGCTGTTGAAGAAGGCGTTGTGCCTGGTGGTGGTGTTGCTCTGGTTCGTGCGGCAAGCAAACTGCACGAGTTACGCGGTGACAACGAAGATCAGAACGTTGGTATTCGTCTGGCATTACGTGCAATGGAAGCTCCTTTGCGTCAAATCGCGATGAATGCCGGTGCTGAAGGTTCTGTGGTTGCTAACAGTGTTCGCGGTGGTGAAGGAAACTACGGTTACAACGCTGGTAATGACACTTATGGCGATATGCTGGAAATGGGTATTTTGGATCCAACCAAAGTCACTCGTTCAGCACTGCAGTTCGCAGCTTCTGTTGGCGCACTGATGATCACCACTGAAGCGATGATTGCTGACATTCCACAGGATGACAACGCAGGCGGTATGCCTGGCGGTGACATGGGTGGAATGGGCGGTATGGGCGGCATGATGTGATGCGCCCAAAGCTCGTTTAAAGAAGGGAGCCACTGCGGCTCCCTTTTTTTATGGAATTTTTTCGTAAAATAGTACTCTAACCGAGTGGTAGTGTCCTTGGCGATAGTATGGGAGGGAAATTAGCATGCGTGTTCAAGGTATATTAGGAACAGTTTTATTAGCTTTCAGTTTTTCGGCGTTAGCCGGAACGGTTGAGGTTTCGTGGAAGGATGTTGATAGTTACACAGATATTCGACCTGCGGATGGCCTGAAAGATCGCTATCAGCAAAAGGTAATGGACAACCTGACTGAGCACTTTCAAAGTTTGGCCGAAAAACTGCCTGAAGAGCAAAAGCTGGAAATTACAGTAACGGATGTTGACCTAACCGGTCGTCTTGAGCCTACGTTTGGACGCTCAAGTTCCAATTTCGTCCGTATTGTTCGCGAAATAGACTTCCCCAGAATGGAATTCGATTACCGCTTAGTTAGCAGTACAGGGGAAGTTTTAAAGGAAGGCCAGGCAAATGTGAAAAACATGAGTTTTAACTACGATGGCCTGGCGTCGAGAGTACGTCGCAATGATCTGTATTTCGAAGAAGAAATGCTAACAGACTGGTTTGAAGAAACGTTACTTAACCAGCCTGACGAATAGTTTTAAGGCGAGCAAGAGTTTCGGTCATCAACTGTAATTGTTGTACCAGTAGTTGCAGCTGTTGTTCGTTTTCTTTGTCTTGTTGCCACTTTTCAAAGTTAGCAACAATCTCGTTTAGGTATGGCTGAAACCGGTTGCCTTTGCTTTCAAATACAGTTTGTTCTGCGAATACACCCTGGAATTTGGCTTTGCCTTGTTGACGCAGATCGTCAAGGTATTGGTCTGCATCAATAACTTGGCGATAAAGTTGTTGGAGATGTTCTTGCAGTTTAGCTTCTACACTTTCCAGGTTGTCGCTCATAATTTATCCTTTGTTGATTCATTGGTGCCATCCGGCATGATAGCTGTTTTACTAAGCTCCCCCGCCTGCTCGCGTACAAGGCGGGGGATCAGGAATCCCGGTAACTCGTATGTCATTTGTTGCCACAACGCCTGAGCTTTATCATCGCCGACTGCGAAATGGCTGGCGCCTTCTACCTTATCCAGTTGATGTAAGTAATAGGGCAAAACACTGGCATCAAATAACTTCTCACTTAGCTGAGTAAGTGCTTTTATATTGTCATTCACACCATTTAGCAAAACGCTTTGGTTTAATAAGTGTATACCGGCGTGGTGCCATTCTTTTAAGGTGTGAGTTAACGTTTCTGAAACTTCGTTAGCGTGGTTCACATGCAGAACTAAAACGCTTTTAAAACGACTCTCACTGAGCAAATCTTTCAGCCCACTCGTCAAGCGGGAGGGTATCACAACTGGCAATCGACTATGAATGCGTAAGCGGGTAAGTTGTGGCAAAAGCTCAAACTCTCTAATGAGGTCTCTAAGCCGTTTGTCACTTGCCATTAATGGATCGCCGCCACTTAGAATGACTTCATTGATTTCTGGGTTGTCTTTAATGTAATTCAGTGTGTCTGATAATTGCCGTTTACTGAAGGTTAGCTCGTCATAAGGAAAATGACGTCGGAAGCAGTAACGACAGTTTACGGCGCACCCCCCCTGCAGTATCAGTAGCACACGACTTTTATACTTGTGCAGTAGCCCTTCTACCGGTCCTTGCTGTTCCTGCAATGGGTCGGTGCTGTAACCGGGGGCTGAGTCAAACTCGTTGCGTAACGGGAGCACTTGTAGTAGCAAAGGGTCGTTGCTGTCACCAGCTCTCATTTGTGCAACAAAAGGCTTAGGGACTCGCATGGAGAACAACTCTCTTGCTTTGATGTCACCTAAGAATAATGAAGGCTCCAAATCAAGTGCACGCAGCAAATCCTCGGGCTTGGTGTAGGCTTGCTTTAGTTCGAACTGCCAGTCTGGGCGGTCGTTTAGAGAAATGGGATACGCTGACTCGGACACTTCGCCTCCGTAGCTGCTGCAAATAGCGTATATTTTACCTGAAAAAAGTCGCTATTTGTTTTATTATTGCGCGCAAATCATCAGGTATTTACAAAGGAAAGTCTCGTTATGGCGAACTACAGCACTAGTGAATTCAAAGGCGGTTTAAAAATCATGCAGGATGGTGAGCCTTGCTCCATCGTTGAAAACGAAATGGTTAAGCCGGGTAAAGGACAGGCCTTTAACCGTGTAAAAATTCGTAAGTTGATTAGTGGCAAGGTGGTCGAAAAGACGTTTAAATCTGGAGAGTCCGTTGAGGGCGCCGACGTTATCGAGCTTGAGTTATCGTACTTATATAACGATGGTGAGTTCTGGCACTTCATGAATAACGAAACCTTTGAACAGGTACCGGCCGATGCAAAGGCGGTAGGTGAAGCGGAAAAATGGCTTGTCGAACAAGATGTTTGTACCTTGACCCTATGGGAAGGTAAACCTATTAACGTTCAGCCACCAAATTTCGTTGAGCTAGAAATTACCGAAACCGACCCGGGCTTGAAAGGTGATACGGCTGGTACTGGTGGTAAGCCTGCGACTTTAAGCACAGGTGCTGTTGTTCGCGTGCCTTTATTTGTGCAAATTGGCGAAGTTATTAAAGTTGATACGCGCTCAGGTGAATACGTTTCCCGAGTGCAAAAGTAACCGAAGATGTCGATGAACTGGCGGCCGACAGCAGACTGGTCAGTGCTTGTTAAACGCGCTGAGTTAATGCGACAAGTCCGCCAGTTTTTTCACGAACGACAGATAACCGAAGTCGATACTCATCTTTTATCCCAGTTCGGTGTCACAGACTGTCACCTGAATAATCTGACAACCGAGTTCAAACACCCATTGTCCTCAGGCAGTAAACACCTGTATCTTCAAACATCACCGGAATACGCAATGAAGCGCATTCTTGCTGCTTATGAGCAAGATATTTTTCAGTTAGGCCATGTGGTTCGCGATGATGAAATAGGCCGTTTTCACAACCCGGAGTTTACCTTGCTTGAGTGGTATCGGGTTGGTTACGATGATATTCAGCTTATAGCAGAGGTTTCTGAGTTGCTGACTGAGCTATGCGACGCACCGGAAACTAGAGTGATCACTTACCAACAAGCTTTTGTTGAGTATCTGGGTGTTGATCCACTGGGCAGTGTCGGTGTGGATAAAATACGGCGACTCCTGATTGAACGTCCGTCTTTGTCAGAGTGGATGTCAAAAGAAACAGACGAAGACACCATTCTACAAGTGGCTTTTTCAGAGCTTATTGAAAATCAGTTCCCTGACAATAGACCCGTTTGTGTTACCGAGTTTCCACAGTCACAGGCCGCTTTAGCTAGAATCGACAGGAGCGACGCACGTGTCGCACGCCGGTTCGAGTTTTATTACCGAGGGGTGGAGTTGGCTAATGGCTATCACGAACTCTCGGATGCAACTGAACAACGTGTCCGTTTCAAAAAAGATAATGCGTGGCGGGAAAAACACGGGCGAGAGGTTCAACCCGAAGACACTCGCTTACTTGCCGCTTTAGACTCTGGCTTACCTGACTGTGCCGGTGTCGCTTTAGGATTTGACCGCCTTTTGATGATTACATGTGGGGCAAAAACAATAAGTGAAGTTCTGCCTTTTTCTATCGATACAGCTTAAGTCTCCGTTAGTTAGAAACAATTTTTTTATGATCTCCCTTGGTAATTCTTTCCGTATGTTATAATATAACAAGTAAGCGTTTGCGAAGAGGGTATTGCCAAGTATGTCAGCAGGAAAATCCAAAAACTTGGATAAAGCAGGAATCTGGATCACCACATTGTGTGCGATTCACTGCCTACTGCTGCCTGTTATTCTGCCGCTATTAGCAATGGCGGGTTTGGCCTTTATCGGTGAAGATGCGTTAGAAAACACTATCCTTGGGCTTAGCGTTGTTGTGGGACTCTGGTCGTTGATTAGTGGCGCGCGTAAGCACGGCAAATGGCACCTTTTGTCATTGTTACTTTTAGGTGCCGTTATTTATTCTCAACGGGATATTCTAGGCCACTGGGGTGAGCCCATTATTATTCTCTTCGGTGCAGGGCTGATCATTTACGCTCATGTATCGAATCTGCGCTTAAACCGTAAGCTCAACTTTTCTGCTCTTGCTGAAGAGCCTGCTCAAAACTAGTTGTGCTTTTCTAAAACCACGCCTGTTTCAATGTGATCGGTATAAGGAAATTGATCAAACATTGCTGCCGCAGTGACCTTATGAGTAGCCGATATCGCCTTAATGTTGTCTATTAACGTACTTGGGTTGCAGGAAATATAAATGATCCTCTGGTACTGAGAAACCAGCTTTAAGGTGTCTTTATCTAACCCGGCCCTGGGCGGATCGACCAACACCGTTTTGCAGTCAAAATTGTGAATATCTGCGTCAGCCGCTCGCTTTGACTCAAGCTCACCACTTAGAGCCGCGCTAAACTCTTCAGCTGACATGCGTACAACAGTGACATTGTTAATATCGTTCAACTCTGCATTTTCGCGAGCCGCTGCCACAGAACTTTTGCTAATTTCAGTAGCTAATACACGATTAAAGTTTTCTGCCAGAGGTAGGGTGAAGTTACCATTACCGCAGTAGAGCTCCAATAGGTCATCAGAATTGCGGCCAGAGTGGTGTTTAGCCCAACTGATCATTTTCTGATTGATGATGGCATTTGGCTGAGTGAAGCTGTTCTCGGTTTGTAGAGAAAGATAGGTCTTTCCATCAACCTTAACTTCTTCAGTGACGCTTTCTTTATACAGCACACGTTTTTGCTTACGGGCTCTTCCTATAACCTCAACCTTAGCTATAGAGTTCAGAGCCTCGCGAAGCTGAACGGCCTCTTGCTCCCATTCATTGTCCAAAGGGCGGTGGTAGAGCAAAGAAATAACGGCTTCACCAGTGGTGGTTGTCAGGAAATCTACTTGAAACAGTTTGCGGCGTAAAACATCATTCGGTCTCAATAAGCCAATGAGCTCTTTCATTAGCTCATTAATAAGTCGGCTCCCTGGCATGAATTCATCCATACGGATTTTCTCACGCGTCTCAGGATTAAACATAATGTAATACAGGTCGTCCCCTTCGTGCCAGACTCGGAATTCGGCACGCATTCGGTAGTGGCTGGCGGGTGATTCAAATACTTCAATCTCATTAATACGGAAAGGACGAAACATCTCCCTTACTCTGTCAGCCTTTTGTGCGAGTTGTTGTGGGTATTCAGATGTGTCGATTCGTTTGTATGTCATTATGAGGTTGCGCCGTATTTGCCAGTAATTAGGAAGGGTTCTATTTTACGCATCAACGGATTCATGTGCCAATGCTCTTTATTTTTGTTGGATTTGATCACAT
>JBNJKC010000006.1:0-15516 GCA_051750845.1 Pseudomonadota bacterium
GATATATCCTCAAACTTAAGTTAAAAGCCCGGCCTCGAAAGAACCGGACCAGACCTTACTTATTTAGCGTTACGCTCAGCCATTACTTTTTCAGCAATGTTGTTTGGTGCTTCAGCGTACTTCAGGAACTCCATAGAGTACGATGCACGACCCTGCGTCTGTGAACGCAAGTCTGTCGCATAACCGAACATCTCTGAAAGTGGTACTTGAGCATTAACCGCTTTCAAGCCACCTGGAGCTTCTTCCATACCTTCGATAAGACCGCGACGACGGTTTAAGTCACCAACGACATCACCCATAGATTCTTCCGGAGTGATAACTTCAACTTTCATCATTGGCTCTAATAGCGCTGGGTTAGCTTGTAATGCACCTTTTTTGAAGGCCATGCTACCAGCAATTTTAAATGCCATTTCAGAAGAGTCGACATCGTGGTATGAACCATCATACAACGTCGCTTTAACACCCAATACAGGATAGCCAGCCAAGACGCCTTGTTGCATCTGTTCTTGGATACCCTTGTCTACTGCAGGGATGTATTCTTTCGGTACAACACCACCAACAATTTCGTTAACGAACTTGTAAGTAACATCATCGCCGTTATCGTCTTCTTCGATAGTCATTGGTTCAAGTTTCAACCAAACGTGACCGAACTGACCACGACCACCTGACTGACGTACGAATTTGCCTTCGATTTCTACCGCGTCGCGAATAGCTTCACGATAAGCAACCTGAGGCTGACCTACGTTACATTCAACCTTGAATTCACGCTTCATACGGTCAACGATGATATCCAGGTGAAGTTCACCCATACCAGAGATGATTGTCTGGCCAGATTCTTCGTCAGTCTTAACACGGAACGATGGATCTTCTGCAGCCAATTTACCTAAAGCAATACCCATTTTTTCCTGGTCAGCTTTTGTTTTCGGCTCTACTGCAACCGAGATAACCGGTTCAGGGAATTCCATACGCTCAAGTGTGATTTTGTTGCTTGGATCACACAGCGTGTCACCAGTAGTAACGTCTTTAAGACCAATCAGTGCCGCGATGTCACCAGCGCGAACTTCTTTGATCTCTTCACGGCTGTTTGAGTGCATCTGTACCATACGGCCAACGCGTTCTTTTTTGTTCTTAACTGGGTTAACAACACCGTCGCCCTGGTTCAATACACCAGAGTAAACGCGAACGAACGTCAAGGTACCAACAAATGGGTCAGTCGCAATTTTAAATGCCAGAGCTGAGAATGGCTCTTCATCAGACGACTTACGTACGCCTTCAGATTCGTCATCCAAAATACCAGTGATAGGCTTAACTTCTGTTGGTGACGGCAAGTATTCAATAACAGCGTCAAGCACAGCCTGAACACCTTTGTTTTTGAACGCAGAACCACAAGCAACCAAGCAGATGTCGTTAGCCAGAGTACGAATACGCAAGCCTTGCTTGATTTCGTCTTCAGTTAACTCACCTTCTTCCAGGTATTTGTTCATCAACTCTTCGTTAGCTTCAGCCGCAGCTTCTACTAACTCAGCGTGATATTTTTCACATTCATCAACCATCTCGGCAGGGATATCTTCATAAGTGAATGAAGTACCCATGTCTTCTTCGCTCCAGTTGATGAACTTCATTTTAACTAAGTCCACAACGCCGCGGAAGTTGTCTTCTGCGCCTACTGGTAGTTGCATTGGAACAGCCTGAGCTGCCAAACGCGTTTTCATTTGGTGAACAACAGATAAGAAGTCTGCGCCTGCACGGTCCATCTTGTTGACGAATACCATGCGCGGTACTTCATATTTGTTTGCCTGACGCCAAACTGTTTCAGTTTGAGGCTGGACACCAGATGATGCACAAAGTACAACAACAGCACCGTCAAGAACACGCAGAGAACGTTCAACTTCGATAGTGAAGTCAACGTGTCCAGGAGTATCGATGATGTTTACACGATGCTCAGGGAACTGCTTGTCCATACCCTGCCAGAAACAGGTGGTAGCTGCCGACGTGATAGTGATACCACGCTCTTGTTCTTGCTCCATCCAGTCCATGGTGGCTGCACCATCGTGCACCTCACCAATTTTGTGAGACAAGCCTGTATAAAACAACACACGTTCAGTTGTGGTTGTTTTACCGGCGTCTACGTGAGCACAAATACCGATATTACGATAGCGCTCAATGGAAGTCTTACGAGCCACAATAAACTCCTTCTAGGTTAACTGTGAATTACCAGCGATAGTGAGCAAACGCTTTGTTTGCTTCTGCCATGCGGTGAACGTCTTCACGTTTCTTCACAGCTGACCCTTTGTTTTCCGATGCATCTAGCATTTCAGCTGCCAGACGCTGCGACATAGATTTTTCACCACGGGTGCGCGCTGCATCAACTAACCAGCGCATAGCCAGTGCGTTACGACGAACCGGACGAACTTCAACCGGAACCTGATACGTAGAACCACCAACACGACGAGATTTAACCTCGACCGTAGGGCGAACGTTTTCTAGTGCTGTATCAAAGACTTCCAGGTGTTCTTTACCTGACTTCTCTGCCAGGATATCCAGTGCACCGTAAATAATTTTTTCAGCGACTGCTTTCTTGCCGTCAACCATGACGACATTGATAAATTTGGCCAACAATTCTGATCCGAACTTAGGATCTGGAAGGATTTTACGTTGACCTATGACGCGTCTTCTTGGCATCTCAATATTCTCCGATTAATTCAGGGTTTTACCCAAAACGTACGACAGTTTGGCCTTACTAACGGAGAACCGTTAAGATTTAGGCCGCTTCGCGCCGTACTTAGAACGACCTTGTTTACGGTCATTAACACCAGAGCAGTCAAGTGCTCCGCGTACTGTGTGATAACGCACACCTGGCAAGTCTTTTACACGACCGCCACGAATTAGTACGACTGAGTGTTCTTGTAAGTTGTGACCTTCGCCACCAATGTACGAAGAAACTTCGTAACCGTTAGTTAAACGAACACGGCAAACTTTACGCATTGCAGAGTTCGGTTTCTTTGGCGTAGTTGTGTAAACACGGGTACATACACCGCGTTTTTGAGGGCACGCTTCAAGAGCCGGAACGTTGCTTTTCACAACGGGCTTTTGACGGCCTTTACGCACCAGCTGATTAACTGTTGCCATTCATTACTCCTAGTTTAGTTGATGTCGCTTTTTACCACGTGTATAGAGCGTGAAAAATCGCTTTCTTCCGACCACTGAAAGTCGGATCCCGAAAATCGGGAGCGGAAATTCTAATGGTCATATTTTCGCCTGTCAAGGCTATACAAAAGAAGCCGGCACTTTTACAGTACCGGCTTCTGTACACGAACGTTAAAAACGTTCGCTAATTATTCTGCAGAATCATCACCTGCAGAACTATTTCCAGCATTTAAGGCATCCGCAAGTTGTTGCTCTGCCTGCTCTGCAGTCATGGTTGGCTCGATATCAACATTCAGTTCATCCAGTCGACGCTGCATGCGTTCTTTGTGATATGAGTAACCTGTACCCGCAGGAATCAGACGACCAACAATTACGTTTTCTTTCAGTCCACGTAAGCTGTCTTTCTTACCGCCAACTGCTGCTTCGGTAAGAACACGCGTTGTTTCCTGGAACGAAGCCGCTGAAATAAACGATTCAGTCGACAACGATGCCTTGGTAATACCCAACAACTGTCGTTCAAATGTTGCCGGTTTCTTACCATCCGCTTCCGCTTTCGCGTTAGCGGCTAACACTTCTGACATTTCAACCATCTCGCCTTCCAGCAAGTTAGTATCGCCAGCACGTAAAATAAGGGCTTTACGCAGCATTTGACGAACAATAGTTTCAATGTGCTTATCGTTAATTTTTACACCCTGAAGGCGATAAACTTCCTGTACTTCGTTAACGATATAGTTAGCCACAGCGCTAACACCACGTAGGCGTAAGATATCATGCGGCGCTTCAGGACCATCGGCGATAACTTCACCTTTAGTCACTTGCTCACCTTCAAACACATTCAGCTGACGCCACTTCGGAATCATCTCTTCGTGCTGATCGCCACCATCTGTCGGGGTGATCAATAAGCGACGCTTACCTTTGGTTTCTTTACCGAAGGAAACTGTACCTGTTTTCTCTGCAAGAATAGCTGGTTCTTTTGGCTTACGCGCTTCGAACAAGTCAGCAACTCGTGGCAGACCACCGGTAATATCACGAGTCTTAGAACCTTCCTGTGGAATACGCGCTAAGGTATCACCAATTCTAACCTCAGAATTATCTTCCAGGTTGATTATAGCGTTACCCGGCAAGAAGTATTGCGCCGGAATGTCAGTACCTGCGATGTTAACGTCGTTGCCTTTAGCATCAACCAACTTAACCATTGGACGCATGTCTTTACCGGCACTGGTACGTTGACCAGTTTCCAGTACAACGATGCTTGAAAGGCCTGTCAGCTCATCCGTTTGACGTGTCATAGTGACGCCATCAATCAAATCAACAAACTTGATGCGACCTTCTACCTCGGTAATGATTGGGTGCGTGTGCGGGTCCCAGTTAGCGACGGTTTCGCCGCCGTCTACTGAATCGCCTTCACCTTTCTTCAGAACCGCACCGTAAGGTACTTTGTAACGCTCGCGCTCACGGCCATACTCGTCAATCAGCGTTAGCTCGGTTGAACGTGATGTAATAACGTGTGCTTTATCGCTGTTTACAACCCACTTAGCGTTGTGAAGTTTGATAGAGCCTGGGTTTTTCACCTGAATGTTATTTTCAGCTGTTGCACGAGATGCCGCACCACCGATGTGGAAGGTACGCATGGTTAACTGTGTACCCGGCTCACCGATAGACTGTGCTGCGATAACACCAACCGCTTCACCCTGGTTAACCATGTGGCCACGAGCCAAGTCACGACCATAACAGTGCGAACAAACACCAAAGTCTGTATCACAGGTAATAACCGAACGAACCTTAACTTCGTCGATAGAGTTCTCTTCTAACAAGTCACACATTTTCTCATCAAGTAATGTGTTTCTTGGAAGCAACTCTTCTTCGCTGCCTGGCTTCATTACCGGCTCGCAAAGTACTCGACCCAGTACGCGCTCACGCAATGGCTCTACCACGTCACCGCCTTCAATCAGCGGTTTCATGTAAAGACCTTCGTAGGTGCCACAGTCTTCTTCCATGATCACAACGTCTTGTGATACGTCAACCAGACGACGAGTCAGGTAACCTGAGTTCGCAGTCTTCAGTGCCGTATCGGCCAAACCTTTACGTGCACCGTGCGTAGAGATGAAGTACTGAAGTACGTTCAAACCTTCACGGAAGTTAGCCACGATTGGCGTTTCGATGATTGAGCCATCTGGCTTAGCCATCAAGCCACGCATACCAGCCAACTGACGAATCTGTGCGGGGCTACCACGAGCGCCTGAATCCGCCATCATAAAGACCGAGTTAAATGACGCTTGTTCTTCGTCTTCACCGTCTTTATTTTTAACGATTTCTTTCGACAGGTTATCCATCATCGCTTTCGAGACTTTCTCGTTAGCGGTTGACCAAATATCGATAACTTTGTTGTATTTCTCACCAGCAGTTACCAGGCCTGATTCGAACTGTTCCTGAATTTCTGCAACTTCATCTTCTGCTGCAGAAACAATTTCTTTCTTCGCTTCAGGGATAACCATGTCATTGATACCGACAGATGCACCTGAGACCATTGCGTAATGAAAACCGGTATACATGATTTGGTCGGCAAAAATAACCGTGTCTTTCAAACCAAGGTCACGGTATGCCGTATTCAGCATACGACCAATTGGCTTCTTACCCATGGCCTGGTTGATCAGTTCAAAAGACAGACCTTCCGGCATAATCAGTGACAAAATGGCACGGCCACAGGTGGTATCGCGCAATTCTGTTTTAGTTGTACGGTTACCGTCTTCATCAATGGTGGTATCCGTGATACGCACTTTAACGCGACTGTGTAACTCGACTTGACCCGTGCGATAGGCTTTTTCAACCTCGTTCGGATCTTTGAAAATCATGCCTTCGCCTTTGCCGTTGATTTTTTCTTTGGTCATGTAATAAAGACCAAGGACAACGTCCTGCGAAGGAACGATGATTGGATCGCCACTTGCTGGTGACAGTACGTTGTTGGTAGACATCATCAACGCACGTGCTTCTAACTGCGCTTCTAGCGTCAGTGGCAAGTGCACAGCCATTTGGTCACCGTCAAAGTCGGCGTTATAAGCCGCACAGACCAATGGATGCAATTGAATAGCTTTGCCTTCAATCAGTACCGGTTCAAACGCCTGGATACCCAAACGGTGAAGTGTCGGTGCACGGTTAAGCAGTACCGGGTGTTCTTTGATGACTTCATCAAGTACGTCCCAAACTTCTGCTGTTTCGCGCTCAACCATTTTCTTCGCTGCTTTAATGGTTGTCGCCAAACCACGACGCTCCAATTTACCGTAGATGAACGGCTTAAACAGTTCCAGAGCCATCTTCTTAGGTAAACCACACTGGTGCAGGCGTAACTTAGGACCAACGGTAATAACCGAACGGCCTGAGTAATCAACACGTTTACCCAGCAAGTTCTGACGGAAACGACCCTGTTTACCTTTGATCATGTCTGCCAAAGATTTCAGAGGACGCTTGTTAGAACCGGTAATAGCACGACCACGACGGCCGTTATCTAACAACGCATCAACCGCTTCCTGAAGCATACGTTTTTCGTTGCGCACAATAATATCTGGTGCAGCAAGGTCTAATAAACGCTTCAGACGGTTGTTACGGTTAATAACGCGACGGTATAAGTCGTTAAGATCCGAAGTCGCAAAACGACCGCCATCCAAAGGTACCAACGGACGCAAGTCTGGTGGCAGGATTGGAAGTACTTTTAAGATCATCCACTCAGGCTTGTTGCCTGATACCTGGAAAGCTTCCAGTAACTTCAGTCGTTTGCTTATTTTCTTGCGTTTAGTTTCTGAATTAGTCTCAGGTAACTCTTCGCGCAATTTCTGAATATCGCCGTCGATATCCACAGCACGTAATAGATCCAGAACGGCTTCTGCACCCATTTTCGCGTCAAATTCATCACCGTGTTCTTCAAGTGCGTCTAAATATTCGTCTTCTGTCAGAATTTGACCCTGCTCCAGAGACGTTAAACCACCTTCAGTTACAACGTAAGATTCAAAGTAAAGTACACGCTCGATGTCACGCAGCGTCATATCCAGCATTAAACCAATACGCGAAGGTAATGACTTAAGGAACCAGATATGCGCAACCGGGCTGGCCAGTTCAATGTGACCCATGCGCTCACGGCGTACTTTGGTCAAGGTGACTTCTACGCCACACTTCTCACAAATAACACCACGGTGTTTCAGGCGCTTGTATTTACCACACAAGCACTCATAGTCTTTTACCGGACCAAAAATACGAGCACAGAACAAACCATCACGTTCAGGTTTGAAGGTACGGTAATTAATAGTCTCAGGTTTTTTCACCTCACCGTATGACCAACTACGGATCATATCTGGAGACGAAAGAGCGATGCGTATACCATCAAACTCTTCTGCCTGATTCGTCGGCTTTAAAAGCTTCAGCAAGTCTTTCACGATTTATCTCCTGTCGGAGTTCAACCTACGGGGAGCGCAAGCACTCCCCCAATTTATTCCAGCAACAGCGTCTTAGTTCTGTTCTAGCTCGATATTGATGCCCAGCGAGCGGATTTCTTTCAACAATACGTTGAAGGATTCCGGCATACCCGCTTCCATCTGCAAGTTGTTGTCGACAATGTTCTTGTACATCTTCGTACGACCGTTCACGTCGTCCGACTTAACTGTCAACATTTCTTGCAAGGTATAAGCCGCACCATATGCTTCCAGTGCCCACACTTCCATCTCACCGAAGCGCTGACCACCAAACTGAGCTTTACCGCCCAGTGGTTGTTGAGTAACCAAGCTGTACGAGCCAGTTGAACGTGCGTGCATCTTATCGTCGACCAAGTGGTTCAATTTGAGCATGTACATGTAACCAACCGTTACGTCACGTTCAAATTTATCACCGGTACGGCCGTCGAATAACCGAATCTGACCTGATTCAGGTAAGTCTGCCAGCTTCAACAATGCTTTAATTTCTTCTTCCACTGCACCATCAAATACTGGTGTAGCAGTCGGCAGACCCGCTTTCAAGTTACCGGCTAAGCGCATGACTTCATCATCAGAAAACTCACTAATGTCGACTTTCTGGCGACATTCGCCTAAGTCATACACTTGCTGTAAGAAATCACGCAATTCTTTGATAGCACGCTGTTGTTTCAGCATCTTATCAATCTTGCTACCGATACCGCGCGCAGCCATACCTAAGTGCGTTTCCAGAATCTGACCGATGTTCATCCGCGAAGGTACACCCAACGGATTCAATACGATATCTACCGGGTTACCTTCATCATCGTGCGGCATGTCTTCCACAGGAATGATAGTTGAGATAACACCTTTGTTACCGTGACGGCCAGCCAGCTTATCACCAGGCTGAATGCTACGACGGACTGCTAAGTAAACTTTAACGATTTTCAGAACACCCGGCGCTAAATCATCGCCTTGAGTGATCTTGCGACGCTTAGTCTCAAACTTAGTGTCGAAGTCGTCTCGAATTTGCTGATACTGCTCAGCAATCTGCTCAAGTTGAGCCTGAGCGTCTTCGTTACCTAAGTCTTGAGTTAACCAGCTTGCACGGTCCACACTTGCTAACTTGGCTTCATCAAAGCCATTGCTTAGCAACAGGTTACGAGCACGGTTGTAAATACCTTCTTCAAGAATCTTAAATTCTTCTGTCAGGTCTTTCTTAACCTTAGCCAGCTGCATTTCTTCAATCGCTACCGCACGCTTATCTTTTTCTACGCCGTCACGAGTGAATACTTGCACGTCAATAACAGTACCGTTAACACCATTTGGAACACGCAGTGAGCTGTCTTTAACATCAGACGCTTTCTCACCGAAGATAGCTCGCAAGAGTTTCTCTTCCGGTGTTAACTGAGTTTCACCTTTAGGTGTTACTTTACCAACCAGAATGTCGCCACCGTTAACTTCTGCACCGACATAAACAACACCAGATTCATCCAGCTTGCCTAATGCAGATTCACCAACGTTTGGTATATCAGAGGTAATTTCCTCAGCACCCAACTTGGTATCACGAGCGACACAGTTTAATTCTTGAATATGGATGGTCGTCATCCGATCTTCTTGCGCTACGCGCTCAGAAATCAGAATCGAATCCTCGAAGTTATAACCGTTCCAAGGCATGAAGGCCACACGCATGTTCTGACCCAGTGCTAATTCACCTAAGTCAGTTGACGGACCGTCAGCTAAAACGTCACCGCGAGTCACAGGTTCACCTGGGTTCACGGTAGGTTTTTGGTTAATACAAGTGTTCTGGTTCGAACGCGTGTATTTGGTCAGGTTATAAATGTCGATGCCCGCTTCACCCGGAACCATCTCTTCTTCGTTAACTTTTACAACGATACGACTGGCGTCAACGTAATCGACCACACCGCCACGCTTAGCAACAACGGTCACACCGGAGTCAACAGCGATAGTGCGTTCGATGCCTGTACCGACTAACGGCTTATCAGCGCGCAGTGTTGGTACGGCCTGACGTTGCATGTTCGAGCCCATCAGCGCTCGGTTAGCATCATCGTGTTCAAGGAACGGGATCATACTTGCAGCAATAGAAACGATTTGCTGAGGTGCAACGTCCATGTACTGAACCTGCTCTTTACTCATCAGCGTAAATTCGTTTTTATGACGACAAGGTACTAAGTCTTCCGTCAATTCGCCTTTATCGTTCAGCCCTACGTTCGCCTGTGCGATGACGTAATTGCCTTCTTCGATAGCCGACAAATAATTCACATCGTCAGTGACAACACCGTTCTCAATGCGACGATAAGGCGTTTCTAAAAAGCCGTATTCGTTGGTGCGCGAGAACGTTGACAACGAGTTGATTAGACCGATGTTCGGGCCTTCCGGCGTTTCGATTGGACACAAACGACCATAGTGCGTTGGGTGTACGTCACGAACTTCGAAACCGGCACGTTCACGAGTCAAACCACCCGGGCCTAAAGCAGAGATACGACGTTTGTGCGTCACTTCTGACAATGGGTTGTTTTGGTCCATGAACTGCGACAACTGGCTTGAGCCAAAGAACTCTTTAACCGCGGCACTAATAGGTTTCGCGTTGATAAGATCTTGTGGCATGGTGTTATCTAAATCACCCAGCGACAAGCGTTCTTTTACTGCACGTTCTACACGAACCAAACCAACACGGAATTGGTTTTCTGCCATTTCACCGACTGAACGGATACGGCGGTTACCCAAGTGATCAATGTCATCAACTTCATCTAAACCATTACGGATCTCGATGAGCTTTTTCATGACATCAACGATGTCTTCTCTGGATAACGTATTATCACCACTTAAGTCATCACGACCTAAACGACGATTAAACTTCATGCGACCGACTGTTGATAAGTCGTAGCGTTCTTCGCTGAAGAACAAGTTATCAAACAGAGTTTCTGCAGCTTCACGCGTTGGTGGCTCGCCCGGACGCATCATGCGATAGATTTCAACTAACGCTTCTAAGCGGTTGTTACTGGAATCTACGCGCAACGTTTCGCTCATGTATGGACCATGGTCCAAATCATTTACGAATAGCGTTTCAATTTTCTTAATACCCGCTTCGCTAAGCTCAGCGATAAGCTCAAGAGTCAGCACATCGTTAGCATGGCCAACAACTTCGCCGGTTTTCTTGTCCGCATAGTCTTTCGCTAATACTTTTCCGACCATGTATTCTGCCGGCACTTCCATTTCTTTAATGCCCAGCTGTTCCAACTGGCGAATATGGCGTGCGGTAATACGACGGCCTTTTTCGACCAAGACTTCGCCTTCAGCACCTTTAATGTCAAACTTGGCGGTTTCGCCACGCAGACGCTCAGGCACTAACTGCATCTTCACCTTAGTTTTAAGGATCTCGAAGTACGTAGTGTCGAAGAACATATCGAGGATTTCTTCAGTGCTGTATTCCAGTGCACGAAGAATAATAGACGCCGGTAATTTACGACGACGGTCGATACGTACAAAAACGTTGTCTTTAGGATCAAATTCAAAATCTAACCAAGAGCCACGGTAAGGAATAACACGCGCGTTATACAGGACTTTACCTGACGAGTGAGATTTACCTTTATCGTGATCAAAGAACACACCAGGTGAACGGTGGAGCTGAGAAACGATAACTCGCTCTGTGCCATTGATAACGAAGGTTCCGTTTTCTGTCATTAACGGAATTTCGCCCATGTACACTTCTTGTTCTTTAATGTCTTTAACTGTACCGGCAGCTGCTTCTTTATCAAACAGCACCAGACGCAGTTTCACACGCAATGGTGCTGAGTAGGTAATACCACGGATTTGACATTCTTCAACGTCAAACGCCGGCTCACCCATGTGATAACTGACGTACTGCAGTTCCGCATTACCAGAATAGCTGGCAATAGGAAAAACCGAACGAAAAGCCGCTTCCAGACCATTATTGGCTTCTGGATCGACTTCAATAAATTTCTTAAATGAATCAAGCTGCATAGACAGCAAATAAGGAACTTCTAAGACCTGAGGTCGTTTACCGAAATCCTTACGAATACGTTTTTTTTCAGAGTAGGAGTACGCCATGGGGTTCCTCAGCTAGCTGATTGATGACCCTAACCAACGAGTGGTTCGATGGTTAAAAACAGATTAATCTTTTATCTGTCGATCCCGTTGTTATCTTTTTTCGCTAATCTGTATCCAACGTCGGGCAAAATGATACAAGCGATACAGCGCAAAAAGGCTGGTGGTTAATTAACCACCAGCCCAAGGCCTAAAAGGCCATATGTCGTACAAAAGTGAAATTACTTAACTTCAACTTCCGCACCAGCTTCTTCAAGCTGCTTTTTCAGCTCTTCAGCTTCGTCTTTGCTTACACCTTCTTTGACTGCTACTGGTGCAGACTCAACCATAGCTTTAGCTTCTTTCAAGCCAAGGCCAGTTGCGCCGCGAACAGCTTTGATAGCGGAAACTTTGTTTGCGCCAGCTGCTTTCAGTACTACGTCAAATTCAGTTTTTTCTTCAGCTGCTGCTTCGCCGCCTGCTGCTGGAGCAGCTACTGCTACTGCTGCAGATGCGTCAACGCCGAATTTTTCTTCAGCTGCTTCGATCAGTTCAACCAGTTCCATTACTGGCATTTCAGCGATCGCGTTTAAGATGTCGTCTTTAGTCAGAGCCATTACTCTAAACTCCTGGGTTTATAATTACAAAAAAATGGTTAAAAAAACCAACGTATTATTTAGCGTCTTTAATTGCTGCCAACGTTCTAACGAACTTGCTAGGTACTTCGTTAACTGTTTTAACGAATTTGCTAACCGGTTCTTTGAAGGTGGCGAGCAATTTAGCCAATGCTTCGTCACGAGTCGGAAGTGAAGCAACTGCGTCCAATTTTTCTGGACCCATGATGCCATTACCGATTGACAGAGCTGTCACTTGCAAGTTCTTGTTTTCTTTTGCGAAATCTTTGAACAAACGAGCTGAAGCGCCCGGTGCGTCCATAGAAAACCCATAAACAAGAGGTCCTTTAAGTGCATCGCCCATGTCGTCAAACTGTGTGCCTTCAAAAGCGCGTCTTGCCAGAGTATTTCGTACAACTTTAACGAAAATACCCTGCTCGCGAGCTTTCTTACGCAGCGCAGTCATATCGGCTACTTCGATGCCTCGATATTCAGCAACGGTGACGGCTAGCGCATTTGAAGCAACGTCGTTAACTTCCTTAACGATGGCTTTCTTTCCGGCTAAACCAATTGCCACTGATATCACCTCGTTTTCAATTTGGGACCGAAGTCCCTCGTTACAATTAGGTGGGATAAAACCCACCGCGTTGTCACGGTGATTCTCTACCCAGAGAGCCTGAGTCGGATATCACCATCTGCGTAGGAAATTAAGTGCCACTACCCAATATTCCGGGATACTCGCGGTACACCTACGGTCTTGGACGGGAGCCTTGCTTTGTTGCAACTTAGCAACGCCACGGCAGCTCCAACCCATAAACCATTACATTAACCTAACTGAAGCAAATTAAACCGCTGCTACAGTTGCCTGGTCAATGCTTACACCAGCGCCCATCGTTGTAGACAAGCTGATGCGTTTTAAGTAAACACCTTTAGCTGATGAAGGCTTAGCTTTCTTAAGAGCTGCCAACAAGGCTTCAAGGTTTTCTTTCAATTTGTCGTTATCGAAATCAACACGGCCGATTGTTGCATGAACAATACCGTTTTTGTCGTTGCGATAGCGAACCTGACCTGCTTTAGCATTTTTAACCGCTGTTGCTACGTCAGGTGTTACAGTGCCTGTTTTCGGGTTAGGCATCAGGCCGCGTGGACCTAAGATTTGACCTAATTGACCGACAACGCGCATTGCGTCAGGCGAAGCTACGACCACGTCGAAGTTCATCTCGCCTTTCTTAACTTGTTCTGCCAGGTCTTCCATACCAACGATGTCAGCACCGGCTTCTTTCGCTTTCTCTGCATTGTCACCTGAAGTGAATACAGCTACGCGAACATCACGACCAGTACCGTTTGGCAGTACAGTAGCACCACGAACGTTTTGGTCAGATTTACGAGCATCGATGCCTAAGTTTACTGCGACATCAACACTTTCAGTGAATTTTGCTGTTGCTAACTCTTTTAACAGAGTGATAGCTTCATTCACATCGTAATCACGGGCTTCAACTTTCTCTGCGATCATACGAGCGCGTTTTGTTAATTTAGCCATTGATTAGCCCTCCACGTTCAAGCCCATCGCACGAGCAGAGCCGGCGATAGTGCGTACAGCTGCGTCCATGTCGGCAGCAGTCAAGTCAGGTTCTTTAGTCTTAGCAATTTCTTCTAATTGCGCGCGAGTTACCGTACCAACTTTCTTGGTGTTTGGCTCGCCTGAACCACTTTTGATACCAGCCGCTTTCTTCAATAAGAAAGACGCAGGAGGTGTTTTAGTAATAAATGTGAATGAACGGTCTTCGAATACTGTAATTTCAACAGGAACCGGTGCACCTTTTTCAAGGTTATCGGTTTGCGCGTTGAACGCTTTACAGAATTCCATGATGTTCACACCGTGCTGACCCAATGCTGGACCAACTGGCGGTGACGGGTTAGCTGAACCAGCAGCTACCTGTAATTTGATAATGGCCGATACTTTCTTCGCCATGATAATTACCTCTGTTGTGGGTTTAACGCCTCGTAACTTTTCAGAGGAAAGTTACTCTAACGGCTTCCCGTTAAAAAAGGACGCGAATTATAAGTGACTTCGCGCCATAGATCAATCATTGTCTTGCTGCTTTTTTGATCAAGCTTTTTCTATTTGACCAAACTCGAGTTCAACTGGTGTCGCGCGGCCGAAAATTGAAACGGAGACCGTCACGCGGCTTTTCTCGTAATCAACCTCTTCAACCGTACCGTTAAAGTCAGCAAAAGGTCCGTCGTTTACGCGAACCACTTCGCCCGGCTCGAACAAGGTCTTAGGCTTAGGCTTGTCTGCAGAATCTTGTAAGCGATCCAGAATTGCGTCAGCTTCTTTCTTTGAGATAGGGGTTGGACGGTCACTGCTGCCACCGATAAAACCAAGTACGCGAGGTACGCTTTTAATTAAGTGCCAGGCATCTTCGTCCATGTCCATTTCGACCAAAACGTAACCTGGGAAGAATTTACGCTCGCTTTTGCGACGAACACCGCCGCGCATTTCAACCACTTCTTCTTTCGGTACAAGAATTTCACCGAATTTGTCTTCCATACCATGCATTTTGATATGTTCTTTCAGAGACTCGGCAACACGTGCCTCATAACCGGAAAAAGCTTGTACGACGTACCAACGTTTCTTATCGCTCATGGTTAAATCTCCAATCCGGTTAAGAAGCCAACCACACGAACCAGGATACCATCAAGGCCCCAAAGAATAAGTGCTACAATAACAGTGGCAACAATAACTATAAGCGTTGTCTGAGTTGCTTCCTGACGCGATGGCCAAACAACCTTTCTTACTTCGGTGCGGCTTTCTTTAGCAAACGACAGGAAGGTTCTTCCTTTGGTCGTCGTGCTCGCAAAGAAACCTGCTAAGGCCACTAAAATAACCACAGCAATAGCGCGATATAAAACCGACACTTCTTCTGTGTAATAGTGATTACCGCCAATAGCAACAACTAAAAGGGCGATTGCGATTATCCATTTCAAACTGTTCAACGAACTGCTCTGCGTCTCGTTATTTGCGCTCATTCTTTAATCCTAGTTGCGACCGGTCTTCGCTTTGAATCAATAAAATCTGGCAGGGGCGGAGGGATTCGAACCCCCAACCGTCGGTTTTGGAGACCGCTGTTCTACCAATTGGAACTACGCCCCTAAATTTGCCTACCCTACAATTGGTGCAGGATTGGACGCGGTATTATACCTATTATGGTTTTTGACGCAAGCCCAGCCGACACGCATGTCGGCTTTTA
>JBNJKC010000007.1:0-1640 GCA_051750845.1 Pseudomonadota bacterium
ACCTAAGGGTGCGAAGTCATTGATGCCATGCTTCCGGGAAAAGCCTCTAAGCTTCAGATGAACATTGACCGTACCCCAAACCGACACAGGTGGTCAGGTAGAGAATACTAAGGCGCTTGAGAGAACTCGGGTGAAGGAACTAGGCAAAATAGTACCGTAACTTCGGGAGAAGGTACGCCACTGTTGGTGAAGGACTTCGCGTCCTGAGCTGGCGGTGGTCGCAGTGACCAGGTGGCTGGGACTGTTTATTAAAAACACAGCACTGTGCTAACACGAAAGTGGACGTATACGGTGTGACACCTGCCCGGTGCCGGAAGGTTAATTGATGGGGTTAGTTTTCGGACGAAGCTCTTGATCGAAGCCCCGGTAAACGGCGGCCGTAACTATAACGGTCCTAAGGTAGCGAAATTCCTTGTCGGGTAAGTTCCGACCTGCACGAATGGTGTAACCATGGCCACGCTGTCTCCACCCGAGACTCAGTGAAATTGAAATCGCAGTGAAGATGCTGTGTACCCGCGGCTAGACGGAAAGACCCCGTGAACCTTTACTACAGCTTGGCACTGAACATTGAACCTACATGTGTAGGATAGGTGGGAGGCTTTGAAACGTTGGCGCCAGTTGACGTGGAGCCACCCTTGAAATACCACCCTTGTATGTTTGATGTTCTAACATTGGCCCCTAATCGGGGTTGTGGACAGTGCCTGGTGGGTAGTTTGACTGGGGCGGTCTCCTCCCAAAGAGTAACGGAGGAGCACGAAGGTTGGCTAAGTACGGTCGGACATCGTACGGTTAGTGCAATGGCAGAAGCCAGCTTAACTGCGAGACAGACACGTCGAGCAGATACGAAAGTAGGTCATAGTGATCCGGTGGTTCTGAATGGAAGGGCCATCGCTCAACGGATAAAAGGTACTCCGGGGATAACAGGCTGATACCGCCCAAGAGTTCATATCGACGGCGGTGTTTGGCACCTCGATGTCGGCTCATCACATCCTGGGGCTGAAGTCGGTCCCAAGGGTATGGCTGTTCGCCATTTAAAGTGGTACGCGAGCTGGGTTTAGAACGTCGTGAGACAGTTCGGTCCCTATCTGCCGTGGGCGTTTGAGAGTTGAGAGGAGCTGCTCCTAGTACGAGAGGACCGGAGTGGACGAACCGCTGGTGTTCGGGTTGTCATGCCAATGGCATTGCCCGGTAGCTACGTTCGGAATCGATAACCGCTGAAAGCATCTAAGCGGGAAGCGAGCCTCGAGATAAGCTCTCACTAGCACTTAGAGTGCTCTGAAGGGTTGTTGAAGACGACAACGTTGATAGGCGGGGTGTGGAAGCGTAGTAATGCGTTGAGCTAACCCGTACTAATTGCCCGTGAGACTTAACCATACAACACCCAAGGTGTTTGGAACGTTACGCACAAGCGAGCGACTTTACCGAATAAGTAGCCTGATGTTCACATCAGGTGAGATAGTGAATTCAACAGAGTGGCTTTTACTTAAAAAGCAGTCAGTTTTTACATGTTGTGACAGTTTATGTCTGGCGGCCATAGCGGTGTGGCACCACCTGAATCCTTTCCGAACTCAGCAGTGAAACACACCAGCGCCGATGGTAGTGTGGGGTCTCCCCATGCGAGAGTAGGTCACCGCCAGACT
>JBNJKC010000009.1:0-1004 GCA_051750845.1 Pseudomonadota bacterium
CACGTAGACTGCCCAGGGCACGCTGACTATGTTAAAAACATGATCACCGGTGCGGCGCAGATGGACGGTGCTATTTTGGTTGTAGCAGCAACAGACGGCCCAATGCCACAGACTCGTGAGCACATCCTGCTTTCACGTCAGGTTGGTGTTCCTTACATCGTAGTATTCATGAACAAATGTGACATGGTAGACGATGAAGAGCTGTTAGAGCTGGTAGAAATGGAAGTTCGTGAGCTGTTGTCAGAATATGACTTCCCTGGCGACGACTTACCAGTGATTCAGGGCTCAGCACTTAAAGCGCTGGAAGGCGACGAAGACTGGGCGAAGAAAATTGTTGAACTAGCTGACGCATTGGATTCATACATCCCAGAGCCAGAGCGTGACATCGACAAGCCGTTCATCATGCCAATCGAAGACGTATTCTCGATTTCAGGTCGTGGTACCGTTGTAACGGGTCGTGTTGAGCGCGGTATCGTACGTACAGGTGACGAGTGTGAAATCGTTGGTATGAAAGACACCACGAAGACCACGGTTACTGGTGTAGAAATGTTCCGTAAGCTGCTTGACGAAGGTCGTGCAGGTGAGAACATCGGTGCGTTGTTGCGTGGTACGAAGCGTGACGAAGTAGAGCGTGGTCAGGTATTGGCGAAGCCAGGTACTATCACTCCGCATACTAAGTTCGAAGCAGAAGTTTATGTACTGAGCAAAGACGAAGGTGGCCGTCATACGCCATTCTTCAAAGGCTACCGTCCACAGTTCTACTTCCGTACAACGGACGTCACTGGTGCTGTAGAATTGCCGGAAGGCGTAGAAATGGTTATGCCAGGTGATAACCTGAAGTTTGTTGTTGAGCTGATTGCTCCAATCGCAATGGACGAAGGTCTGCGTTTCGCTATCCGTGAGGGTGGCCGTACCGTAGGTGCAGGCGTTGTATCAAAAATCATGGACTAATGCTGTCCTGTTGATTTTAAGAGCCCGGCTTTGGCCGGGCTTTTTTATGCCTG
>JBNJKC010000010.1:0-930 GCA_051750845.1 Pseudomonadota bacterium
CCTCAGCCTACGCACTTTCACCGGGACTACCAACGCCCGGCTCACCTAGCCTTCTCCGTCCCCCCATCGCAATGAACACCGGTACAGGAATATTAACCTGTTTTCCATCGACTACGCGTTTCCGCCTCGCCTTAGGGGCCGACTTACCCTACCCTGATTAGCATGGGATAGGAAACCTTGGTCTTCCGGCGTGGGAGTTTTTCACTCCCATTATCGTTACTCATGTCAGCATTCGCACTTCTGATATGTCCAGCAGTCCTCTCGAACCACCTTCGCCCACTTACAGAACGCTCCCCTACCCCGCATACATAAGTATGCAGCCGCAGCTTCGGTGTATGGCTTAGCCCCGTTACATCTTCCGCGCAGGCCGACTCGACTAGTGAGCTATTACGCTTTCTTTAAAGGATGGCTGCTTCTAAGCCAACCTCCTAGCTGTCTCTGCCTTCCCACATCGTTTCCCACTGAGCCATAACTTCGGGACCTTAGCTGGCGGTCTGGGTTGTTTCCCTCTTCACGACGGACGTTAGCACCCGCCGTGTGTCTCCCGGATAGCACTCATTGGTATTCGGAGTTTGCATGGGGTTGGTAAGTCGGGATGACCCCCTAGCCCAAACAGTGCTCTACCCCCAATGGTGTTCGTCCGAGGCTCTACCTAAATAGATTTCGGGGAGAACCAGCTATCTCCGGGCTTGATTAGCCTTTCACTCCTAGCCACAAGTCATCCCCTCATTTTTCAACATAAGTGGGTTCGGTCCTCCAATTGATGTTACTCAATCTTCAACCTGCTCATGGTTAGATCGCCCGGTTTCGGGTCTATACCCTGCAACTCAACGCCCAGTTAAGACTCGGTTTCCCTACGGCTTCCCTATACGGTTAACCTTGCTACAGAATATAAGTCGCTGACCCATTATACAAAAGGTACGCAGTCAC
>JBNJKC010000011.1:0-828 GCA_051750845.1 Pseudomonadota bacterium
GCTCCTACTGCTTGTACGTACACGGTTTCAGGTTCTGTTTCACTCCCCTCGCCGGGGTTCTTTTCGCCTTTCCCTCACGGTACTGGTTCACTATCGGTCAGTTGGGAGTATTTAGCCTTGGAGGATGGTCCCCCCATATTCAGTCAGGATATCACGTGTCCCGACCTACTCGATTTCACTTATCCTGCACCGTCACATACCGGGCTCTCACCGTCTGTGGCTCCGCTTCCCATCGGATTCTGTTAGCACAAGTTAAGCTTAAGGGCTGCTTCCCGTTCGCTCGCCGCTACTGGGGAAATCTCGGTTGATTTCTTTTCCTCCGGGTACTTAGATGTTTCAGTTCTCCGGGTTCGCTTCCTGGCACCTATTGATTCAGTGCCGGATACTCTGTAAACAGAGTGGGTTTCCCCATTCGGAAATCCATGACTCAAGTGCCTCTTACTGGCTTATCATGGCTTATCGCAAGTTAGTACGTCCTTCATCGCCTCCAACTGCCTAGGCATCCACCGTGTACGCTTAGTCACTTAACCATACAACCCGAAGGTGTCTGGCATACATGACCAAGATTGTTTGTTCTCGCTGTACACAAGTTCGATACGCCTCTACCAAATCAGTTTGTTCAAGTAGAGTGGCATTTCTTACTTTTAATATTACAATCAGCTTTTCATGTTGTTAAAGAGCACGTAACACTAAGTTACCGGTAAAGACTCTTCTTAAAGAGTGTTTAACGCTAACGGTTACAAGAGAAGAAATGGTGGAGCCAAGCGGGATCGAACCGCTGACCTCCTGCGTGCAAGGCAGGCGCTCTCCCAGCTGAGCTATGGCCCC
>JBNJKC010000012.1:0-660 GCA_051750845.1 Pseudomonadota bacterium
TGGTGGGTCTGGGCAGACTTGAACTGCCGACCTCACCCTTATCAGGGGTGCGCTCTAACCAGCTGAGCTACAGACCCAGTTTTCTTCTCTTTTCATATCAAGCCTGCAAACTGTGTGGACACTCACTTCCGTAAGCTGTTTTGTAAGGAGGTGATCCAGCCGCAGGTTCCCCTACGGCTACCTTGTTACGACTTCACCCCAGTCATGAACCACACCGTGGTGATCGTTCTCCCGAAGGTTAAACTAACCACTTCTGGTGCAGCCCACTCCCATGGTGTGACGGGCGGTGTGTACAAGGCCCGGGAACGTATTCACCGTGGCATTCTGATCCACGATTACTAGCGATTCCGACTTCACGGAGTCGAGTTGCAGACTCCGATCCGGACTACGACGCACTTTATGAGATTCGCTAACCATCGCTGGCTTGCTGCCCTTTGTATGCGCCATTGTAGCACGTGTGTAGCCCATCCCGTAAGGGCCATGATGACTTGACGTCGTCCCCACCTTCCTCCGGTTTGTCACCGGCAGTCTCCCCAGAGTTCCCACCATTATGTGCTGGCAACTAAGGATAAGGGTTGCGCTCGTTGCGGGACTTAACCCAACATCTCACAACACGAGCTGACGACAGCCATGCAGCACCTGTCTCAGTGTTCCCGAAGG
>JBNJKC010000013.1:0-257 GCA_051750845.1 Pseudomonadota bacterium
CGAATGCTTGCCTGAAGTTTCGATAGCTGCGTTGCGCGATTCGTTCAATCAGTCACATACCATCGAGGTATGCTCCTTCAATCACTCAACGTGCGCCTTGCTCCCGAAGCTTCATGCTGCGCGTGCTGACATCGGGGAAACCCTCTGTTCAGCATCGCGGCAACCCTGACAAGGGAATTTGAAGGAGGGCAAGGCGAGAGGGTGTGAAGCATACATCAGTATGCGAATACCCGAACAACGCAGCCATCGTTCAAATT
>JBNJKC010000014.1:0-233 GCA_051750845.1 Pseudomonadota bacterium
GCGTAGTGACGGGTCGGCGTGTCATACTCAACGTGTGACGTTGAAATCGTAATACCACGCTCTTTCTCTTCTGGCGCGTTATCGATGGCTGCGAAGTCTTTCGCCGCACCACCATAAACTTTTGCCAAAACTGTTGTGATAGCAGCAGTCAGTGTAGTTTTACCGTGGTCAACGTGACCAATGGTGCCGACGTTTACGTGCGGCTTCGAACGTTCAAATTTTTCTTTAGACAT
>JBNJKC010000015.1:0-216 GCA_051750845.1 Pseudomonadota bacterium
TCTCAGCAACCTTGGCTGCGAGAGGTGCGTATTCTACACACCGTGTGTTTTCCGTCAATACTTTTTTGAAAAAAGATTTTTTAGAAAACTTAGGTTTTCGGCGGCTTCGTTGCCTGCCTCGAACGTGGAGCGCATTTTAGAGATTTAACTCGCCCCGTCAAGCGCTTTTAATGCCTTTTTAACTGTTTTTTTACTGACTGCGTAAAGTTTCGGCAA